>NZ_CP160400.1:0-2551068 GCF_040731245.1 Streptococcus sp. ZY19097 | reverse complement strand
TCTCTGTGGATAACTATCTTAGAAACATAAAAGTTTTCCACAATTTGTGAACAATTCTTATGCCTTGTCTTTCTACGCTTTTTACAGCTTTTCCACTTTATCCACAAGACCTACTACTACTACTATACTTATATTAACTAATAAAGGAGTTTTCATGATTAAATTTTCAATTAATAAATCACTATTTTTACAAGCTTTAAATGCCACAAAACGTGCTATTGCTAGTAAGAATGCTATCCCAATTTTATCAACGATTAAAATTGTTGTTATGGATAAAGCTATTGTCCTGACAGGTTCCAATGGTCAAATCTCTATTGAAAATACAATTCCTATTACAAATGAAAATGCTGGTCTATTGATAACCTCACCAGGTGCGATACTTTTAGAAGCCAATTTCTTTATTAATATTATTTCTAGCCTCCCAGATTTAACTCTAGATTTTGAAGAAATTGAGCATCATCAAGTAGTTTTAACCAGTGGCAAATCTGAAATCACACTAAAAGGAAAAGACGTTGATCTCTATCCTCGTTTGCAAGAAGTTGCTACTGATAGTCCACTGATACTTGAAACGAAACTTCTAAAGTCAATTATTTCAGAAACTGCTTTTGCAGCAAGTCTCCAAGAAAGTCGTCCGATCTTAACTGGCGTTCACATGGTTTTAAGTAATCATAATGAATTCAAAGCTGTCGCCACAGATTCTCATCGCATGAGTCAACGTAAGCTCACATTGGAAAATAATTCTAATGATTTTGATGTTGTTATTCCGAGTAAGTCTCTACGTGAATTTTCAGCTGTTTTTGCAGATGATATTGAAAAAGTTGAAGTTTTCTTCTCTCCTAGCCAAATTCTTTTTAGAAGTGAGTATATTAGTTTTTATACTCGTCTTTTAGAGGGAAATTACCCAGATACGGATCGTCTTTTGACAAATCATTTTGAAACTGAAGTTGTTTTTACGACAGCTATACTTCGTTCTGCGATGGAGCGTGCACACTTAATTTCAAATGCAACCCAAAATGGTACTGTTAAGCTTGAAATTACCGAAAAGTCCGTTTCTGCTCATGTCAATTCTCCTGAAGTGGGTAAAGTTAATGAAGAACTGGATACTCTTAGTCAAACTGGCAGTGACCTAACTATTAGCTTTAATCCGACTTATCTGATTGAAGCTTTAAAAGCGCTTAAAAGTGAAACAGTGACTATCCGATTTATTTCACCTGTTCGTCCATTTACCTTAGTACCAGGAGATGATAGTGAGAACTTCATTCAACTCATCACGCCGGTAAGGACAAATTAATAAAGGAACCAGAATTGAGTAATCATGCCTACCTTTATTTACCTCCTATTCTTAAGCAGAAGTGAGGTAAAAATAAAGTACATCACCCTTGAGACTTACAATGATAGTAACATTCACTAAATCTAAGGAGCAAGGGTGGATTTTCATTGAGTATAAGATGTCAATTGGCATTAATGTGTAAAGGTTAAAATACTAGTTTATGTCACAAAATGTGTGTTGAAAAATAGAAAATAAGAGATTTTCTTTACAGATGGGCAAAGGAGAAAAAATGTACGAATTAGGCTCTTTAGTTGAAATGAAAAAGCCACATGCTTGCACCATAAAAGCTACAGGGAAAAAAGCAAATTGCTGGGAAGTTGTACGCTTAGGAGCAGATATTAAGATTCGATGCACTAACTGTGATCATGTTGTTATGATGAGTCGATACGATTTTGAGCGAAAAATGAAGAAGGTTCTGTCAGTTGAAGCTTAGTTGACAGGTGGCAACTGTTAGTTGCGAGAGTTTCTGAAGTGTTGCTAGTAAACTATTTATACCTAAGTTATACTAAACTTAGAAAAAGAGGAGGAATTTAAAATGACTCAATTAGCACAACAAATTCGAACTTTACGCACATCCAAGAACCTGTCTCAAGATGAGTTGGCAGAGAAAATCTATATTTCCCGTCAGGCTGTCTCCAAGTGGGAAAATGGTGAAGCAACGCCAGATATTGATAAACTAGTCCAGCTGGCAGAAATCTTTGGTGTCAGTTTAGATTATCTGGTTTTGGGAAAAGAGCCTGAGAAGGAAATTGTGGTGGAACAAAAAGGAAAAATGAATGGTTGGGAATTCTTATCTGAATATTGGTGGGTTGTTATACCAATCATGATTATTGCATTTGGTTTATTTGTAGGTGCAATGAAAGTTATTCAAATGTTTGGTTAATTTTTTGAATCCTGTCATTTGGCAGGATTTTTATCTACTTTTCTGCTATAATAGTCATGATCGAAGTTTTAATTGAAGAGTAAGAAAATTATAAAAAAGCAGAGTTCAGTGAATGAGTTCTGCTTTTTTTTTATTGCTTTGCTATTCATTTTATCATATTACCTGCAGCTATTTGCTTAGAACTAAAAACAAGCTGCGAGATTATCAAGACTATATTAATAGATTTGGACTCTGTATTAGGTTGGATTTATACTCTTCGAAAATCAAAATTATCCGTTGTCAACTTACCTTGATGAACTCAAGTTCTATCGTCGGCTTCGTTTCCTAGGCTACTTTTGATTTTCATTGAGTATTAATCCACAAACTGCATCTATTCAATAAATGCTGAGTATGAATCACAAAAGATTACACAACTAAAGGTATCAAACAAAAAATGAAAATCCTGATTGAAAATTATTTGTAAGTTACTTTCTTAAAATATTCTTTTTTTGTGAGTATATTCGTAAAAAAAGTGAAACTTTTATGTTACAATAGTCATAGAGATGCGTCCAATTTTATGCTAAAAAGCTAAAAATAAAAAAGGAAAATATTAGAGTGAAAGAAAAGCAGCTACGAAAATTAAAACGTATTGAATTGTACGAAATTATGCTAGCTCAAGCCGATGAGATTGACCGCTTGAAAACAGAGTTAGCTCAGGCTGAGGCAGAACTTGCTGATAAGAGAATTAAAATTGCTGAAGCAGGCTCTTTAGCCCAAGCTTCTCTTCAGTTGACAAAGGTTTTTGAAGAAGCTCAAAAAACAGCTGATCTTTATTTAACCAATATCAAAGCTAATGTGGGAGAAGTGGATGAAGGGTAAATCACAGCAAAAATTTTCCTTACCTCAGACAGCTGAGATTAAAAAGGTTTACCAAAAGGCGAGATATCGCAAACGATTTATGGAAACTATCCGAAGCACCATTTTCATGCTCATTGTCGTAGCAGCTTTTGCTGTTTTAGTAGCTGTTCTGTTTCTTCCCATCCTTAGAATTTATGGGAAGTCTATGCGTGGGACACTAGATCGTGGCGATATCGTAGTTTCTGTTAAGAGTAGTCATTTTGAGACAGGAGATATTGTTGCTTTCTACTATAACAATAATATTTTAGTAAAGCGCGTGATTGCTGAAGCAGGTGACTGGGTTGATATGAAAGATGACGGAACGGTTTATGTCAATCAGACTAAATTGAAGGAACCTTATCTGAAACACAAGGCCTACGGGCAAACCAATATAAAATTTCCCTACCAAGTTCCAGAAGATCGAATCTTTGTAATGGGGGATAATCGTGAGGTTTCGATTGATTCTCGAAATACCTCAATCGGTACAGTTTCTGATGAACAAATTGTGGGTAAGTTAGTCTTTAAGATTTGGCCATTATCAGAGATTGGCGTTATAGAATAAGATTTAATGAGAAAATTGATTTAAGGAAGGAGGTTAAAATGCGTGCGTAAGTTTTTCAAAACAGAAAACTGGCATATTTGGAGTTCAAAATATAAAAAGCTTGGGATTGCTATAGCGGTAGTTGTTGTATTTGCAACAACATATGCTCTAATTTTGCCAGCATTGACATTGGATAGTCAAACAGCTGATAAAACAGCAGGACTTAATGTAGCTTCGCCATCATCAAATGTAACTTCCAGCTCACTGTCAGATTTAACTGCCCCGCTGGCTAGCAGTCAAGAAAGTGCCCCATCTAGTCAAGAAGATAGTCAGACATTAGAAAGTACAACAGAGACAAATGATGGAAAGCCTCTGATTACTGAGGATACGGTCATGACTGAAAAGGGTAGCGATTATGAAGTGACGGCTGCATTTGGTGCCACTGCACAACTACCTCAAGGGGTTGAACTTAAAGTTTCTGAAATCGTCCCATCAACGGAGACCTACCAGTCGCGTTATGAGAAAGCCAAGGAAGCATTGGGAGTTTCTAAACTAACCTATGCGCGTTTCTTTGATATTTCATTCGTTCATGACAATCAGGAAGTAGAACCCGCTGCTCCGGTGTCGGTTAAGATTAAGACAGACAATGCTGTTCAGATGCCCAAAGATAGCCAGATGAAGGTCGTCCACTTTGAAGATGATAACAATGTACAGCTGGTTGATGCACAAACTGATGAGAAAAATAATCAAGTCTCTGAAGTTAGTTTTGATGCTAATTCCTTTTCTGACTACGGAACAGTTTTAGCTGACTATTATACTGTTAATTTTGTTTACAAAGATTCTGAAGAAAATGAACAAACCATCTCAACCTTGGTTGACAAGGCCTCTGGTTCTAAGTTAGGAACTCTTCCAGAATCACCTTTCAGAGAAGGTTATGTTTTTTCACATTGGATTAATAAAGAAACTGGTGAAACTGTTGATGAAAATACCACTGTTACAGGAAACATGACTGTTGAGGCGGTCTTCAACAACATTAATATCTACACCATCACAGTTGAATACTACTACCATAACAACTCGCAAAATAAAGATGTGACGATTGATAAGGAAACTGTACAGCTTGAAAAGAGAGATACTCCTTACCAGATTACCCCGCCTGCTTCAACAGAAGTGAGTAATAAGGAAGATACTAGTTTAGCATCTGATGCGATTTATTATCCTGAGCAATCCATCCTAGAGTATAAAGCTGATGACTTAGAAGCTTTAGATAATGCTGATGGCGTAGATGATAATAAAATCAGTCAGCGTATTCAGTATGTTCCGTACACGGCTGAGTATGACTTTGTTTACATGCTCAAGGATTTAACTGGTTCAGGTTATTCAGAAATCCAAACAGTGCGCGCTAGGGGAATTCTAGGCTCAACCGTGACTCCAAAGATTTTGACCTATAAGTATGCTGACTACGAAAAGTCTGATACTGTCAAAATTGAACAAGCTAGCGGTCAAAAACTTTATGTTTACTATACACGTAAAACCTTTAATCTTTCTTATAATAGCAATGGCGGATCAAATATCGATTCTCAATCCGCCCTGTACGGAAGCAAGCTTGCGATAACGACAACCACACCTCAAAAAGAAGGTTATACTTTTGCGGGTTGGTATGATAATCCAGAGTTGACGGGCAATCCTATCACAGGAAGTATCACCCTTAAAGAAAACACAACGCTATATGCTAAATGGACACCCAATACCGTAAATTATACGATAGCCTACTACAAAGAAGTCTATGACAATGCTACAGGAACGACTTCCTATGTGTATGATAGTTAAAGGACATCTCAAGGAAAAGTAGGAACTACAGTCCAGGCAACAAATTCAACTATTGGAACACCTCCGGCTCAGACAACCATAAAAGAAGGTTATGAAAAAGCAAACGATAAAAATACTTCATCAAGCATAGAAATTGCTGCGGATGGGACTTCTGTTCTGAAAGTCTACTATAGATTGATCCGTTATACCTTTGTGTTTGATTTGAATGGAGTAGCTTTAGATTCGTATGGAAATTCTGCTGGCCGTGTCAATGGCTCAATGACTGTAAATGGTACCACGTATACAGGTAGACAATATACTATCAGCAATGTTGTTTTGGGACAGGATATTTCTCCACAGTGGCCCCTTGATGTTAATAGTATTTATTACTACGATTACTACGGTTACTACTATTACTACGATTTTAAAGGTTGGTATTTTAGTGATGAGCCATATTACGTAACTACGCGTTACGAGGTAACAAATGATATGATTGCAAGTGCAGATAGTAATCATAAAAAGGTTCTTACTGCATATTGGCAAAGTGGTCTTAAAAAATACAGCGTCAATTACCGATTACAAAACGCCGATAATCCGAATCAATATGATATTTCTCGTTACAGTCAAAAATTCAATTTTTCAGATGCTAAACTAGGTGCAAAAAATATAGCTGGTTTCACATATAATAAATCCAAGAGTTCATATGATTCAGGGACTCGTACTTATAATTTTTATTATGATCGTAATGCCTACAATATCAATTATTTCTATGGTAGTGACAATATAGCGACAAAATCTTATATTCTCTTTGATAGCAATATCAATACATCAACCTACAATTATCAACCATCGCGTCCAAGCGGTGTCGATGAAGATTATACTTGGGGCGGTTGGTATGCTGATTCCTTGTTAACGGAAAAGTATACCTTCAATAAAATGCCAGCTAACCCCCTACCGCTCTATGCTAAGTGGATTGCACCGACTTTCACGGTAAGTTTTGACACAGCAGGAGCAAGCAGTGCAACACCAACTAATCAAACGGTTGAAAAATACAAGTATGCAACAGCACCGACTGATCCAACAAGAGACCATTATAATTTCCTTGGCTGGTACACGTCAGATGGTAAGCGATTCGAGTGGGATAAGAAAATTACCTCAGATATCAAGCTGACTGCTAAGTGGGAATTGAAACCATTGACCTATACAGTTAAGTATCTGGAAAAAGGTAGTGATACAAGATTGGCTGCTGATAAGGAAATCACCAGCCCAAGCTTAACAGTTGGTCAGAATATTACTGAAAAACCTCTGGCTATTACAGGTTATCGACCTGAGGTGACAACCTCAACAATTCAGCTTGACTATGATAACAACACGATAATTTTCTATTATACGCCGAAGGCAGCAGAAGTAGATTACACTATTCGCTATGTTTTAGCGGATAATCCAGCTATTGAGGTGGCGCCGACTGTCACCAAAACAGTCGATGGTAGTGTGATTCGTGCTAAAGAGTCAGCTACTAAAGTTGATAAAGACCACATGAAAACTCAGACAGGCGTTACCGCAGATATGCTAGGCACGGATTATTATCCTATAGAAAATACCCAGAGCCTAGTTCTGACCTCTAATGCAGCGAATAATGTCATCACCTTTAAGTATGCTAGTTATGACACCAAGGCGATTACTGTTAATTATCTTGATATGGATGGTAATCCTATTGATGGTCAGGAAGCATTGACAACCTATCATAAGAAATCATCGACCTATGTTCTTGACCATAAGACTGTTGACGGTTACACTTATGATCACTCTGAGGACAGTGACAAAGCTAGGGATAAAGTTGTCTATAAGATTAGTGATGGTGGCAACCTGACAATTGATCTTTATTACAAGAAAAATATCACGCTAAAAGCTAGTGATAAGTCGAAAATTTATGATGGGACAGAGCTTAAGAGCTCAGGACTTTCAGATTTGATTAGTGACTATAGTAACTATCTAAAATCAGGAGATAAACTTGACACAATTGTTTATGATGGTGGCCAAGTAAATGCGGGAATTAGTGGAACTACACCTAAACAGGCTCGTATTGTTGATGAAGCTGGTAAAGATCATACGGACTATTACAAGGTGACTTACGTTGATGGTATATTGACAGTAAGTCCGTTGAAGGTAACTGTTACTATTGATGGTGATAAAATTGAGAAAGTTTACAATGCTATTCCAGAAACAATCACTTATAAGATAAGTAATATTAGCAATAGCCTGTATAAGGAAAGTGACATTGTTTTCAACGGCAGTGACAGTGATAAGGTTATTACTCAAAAGGATGCTGGTACCTATAATTTAAGCATTAGTAATCGTTTCTCAAATGAAAACACGAATTTTGATGTTAACTTCGAAGTATCTGATGGTAGCCTGATTATCAAACCGCGTAAGGTTACATTGACATCTGCGTCAGACACTAAGGCTTATGATGGTCAAGCCTTGACCAATAAGGTAGTAAATCCTTCGCAAACAACTGCTGATGAAGGTTTTGTCTTTGGTGAAGGAATGACCTACGATGTGACAGGTAGCCAAACGGCTCCAGGATCATCAGCCAATACCTTTACTTACACTGCAGATATTAATACTAAAGTCCAGAACTATGATATCACCATTGTTAACGGAGATCTGACTGTCACTCCAACCATAAATCTTCAAAAAACGACACCTAATTGGTCTGCTCTTGCAGGTGGAAAATTTGAAATTAGTAAGTGGGATGGCATTTCTTGGGCCGCAATCAGTGGTGTTGGGGAATTAGCGATAGCATCAGCTGATGCTGGAGTTAATATTCCAGTTGGCTTGACAGCTGGTCGTTACCGTATCAAGGAAACAGCAGCACCAGATGGCTATATCGTTCTTGATAGTTACTTGTATTTCACAGTGACAGAGGCTACAGACACCTCTGGTAATAAGACCTTTACTGTTGCTTTGTCGGATGAAGATGGCACAGCTATTAGCTCATCTACCAAAGCGCAGCTTACAGTGGCAGCTGGTGGTTACAGCAATCGTATCCAGATTGCCAATGAAGCAGGTAAAGCCTTACCTAGTACAGGTGGTAGCGGAAAATACGTTTACATCATAGCTGGTATCACTTTGATGATAATTGCATTGCTTGGCAGTTTATGGATGAACCATAACCGTGAAAGGAGTGGTCAATCTTAACAACTCCCATCAGTCACTTATCGTGTTTGAGAAAGTTGTCGCTATAGTTAATTCTTAAAGGTAACAACAAACGAAAACTATGATTGAACTTACTTAACTCTTCATTATTAGGAGAAGCTACTAGCTTCCTCTTAACAGTGACACGCTATTTTAGGAAAAAGAAAGAGGATTTCATGAAAAACATGACAAAATTTTTAACTACTCTTTTTGCAACGCTGGCTCTTCTTTTCGTAGGTGGGCAAGTTAATGCGCAAAGTGTAGACACCGGTGCAGGTGGTACAGCAAGCATCACGATTGATAATGCAGCTCAAGGCCAAACTTATACAATCTACAAACTGTTTGACGCTACAGTAGATGGTAATGGAGCTATTTCTTACAAGGTTCCTACTGGTAAAAACTTTACAGGAAATGATTTCTTTAGCGTTGATAAATCTGGAAATGTTCTTGCTAAGGACAACATTGATGTTTCAAGCAATGCCTTCAAAACTTGGGCAGCAGATTTTGGAACAGAAGTGAAGAGTTCTAAAGCAGAGGACAACACACTTGTTTTCTCAAACCTAACTTATGGCTACTACTATGTAAAATCTTCACTTGGAACAACTATTACTGTTGACAGTACAAATCCAAATGCAACTATCAAAGATAAGAATACAACAAATCCAGATATTCCTAATGATGGCGCGAAGAAAATCGTAGTAAATGATAAAACAACCTCAAAAACAACTGCTAAGATTGGGGATGTGATTGACTATAAGATTGCCTTCAATGCAACTAACTACGTTACAACAAGCGGTACTGATTCAAAATTAATCACTAAGTACACTATTGTCGATACCCCTTCTGACTTGGAAATCAATCAATCAACTGTTAAGGTGACTGTTGATGAGAAAGAAGTCACAGTAACTCCAACTTATGGTACAGACGGTAAAATGACTATTGAACTTGCTTGGGTAAAAGCTGATGGTAAGACAACTATCTACAATTCCCCAGCAAAAGTCGTTGTTACCTATAAAGCCACTGTAAAAGCTGGTGCACAAGATGGTACAGCAAGTAACTCAGCTAAGATTTCTTACACAACAGCAGATGGAGAAACTCCAATCCCAATCCCAGATCCAAATCCAGATCCAGATCCAAAAGTTTACACGTATCAATTCACATTGAACAAAACATCTAAAGAAGATGGTTCTGATACATTGACTGGTGCTGAATTCAAACTTTATGATGCAGCAAGCGGTGGCAATGAAATTAAAGTTGTTAAAAATACAGATGGTACTTACCGTGTTGCTGAAGCCGGTGAAAACGGTCAAGTCATTGAAGCTGGTAAAGTTGTTATCAAAGGTCTTAAAGGAGATAATACAAAGTACTATCTTGAAGAAATCAAGGCTCCTAATGGTTACAACATTTTAACAGAACGTAAAGAAGTAAGTATTTCATCAACAGCAACAAATACTTCAAACGTTGTCAATAAGAAAGGTGCTGAATTGCCATCAACAGGTTCATTTGGTACAACAATGTTCTATATTGCGGGTTCTGTCCTCCTACTTGCTGCGTTTGTTTACATGATTTCTAAACGTCGCATGAATAATATTCACTGATTCAATAAAGAAAAAGTCATCTTCGGAAGTGCTAACAGTTGTATGGCGGTATTTCCGAAGATATTTTTTTGGTCTAGGTGTCCCTAGACTTCTATGGTTTAATGTTTTTTTTTAAGGGATAATGGCTAAACTGTGGAAGTGTGGGGACAAGAGATATTTTTTAGAAAGGAGCTCATCTATGGGAAATCGGGTAAAGCAGCGATGGAAATCTGTTATCATGCCACTTGTCTTTTTGCTAGGTTTTGCTTTATTGGCCTATCCTTCAGTCAGTGATTATTGGAATTCTTTCCACCAATCAGAAGCTATCATGTCTTACTCTGAGAGTGTTTCAAAAATGTCAGAAACAGATTATGCAAGCATTTTAGCAAGTGCTAAAAATTATAATGCGACTCACGGTATCAACTGGAATTTCTCAGATCAAGATAAGGCTGCCTATAATTCAGAATTAAATTTCAATAAAAATGGTATTATGGGCTACATTGAAATTCCTAAAATCAATGTTAAATTATCCATCTTCCACGGAACAGATGAGTCAGTTCTTCAGACTTCTATCGGACATCTTGAAGGTACTTCCTTGCCAGTCGGTGGTAAAGGGACACACAGCGTTTTGTCTGGACACCGCGGTTTGCCTTCTGCAAAGCTTTTTTCAGACCTTGACCAACTGCGTGAAGGAGATATTTTTACCATTCACATTCTTAATGAAACGCTAACCTACCAAGTTGACCAAATTCGTGTCGTAGAACCAACAGATTTATCCAGTCTAACCATAGATTCTGAGCAAGATTATGTTACCTTGGTGACATGCACTCCCTATGGAATTAACACCCACCGTCTTTTAGTACGTGGTCATCGTATCAAAAATAGTGACGGTGATGCTCAAATTACTTCTGATGCTGTACAAATAAAACCTATCTATATTGCACCATTTATTGCTGTACCGATATTTATTTTGTTAGTTGCTTACATTTTAGCTGTGACAAGCCATCGTTATCAGGAAAAACATCTTGATCAAGCTCAGAAATACCTTACCGAAAAAGGACTCAAAGTATCACCTCAAACACAAATTAAAACTTATCAAGATATTTTGTTAATCATGAAAAAATATATGAAAAATCACTATCACAAATAAAGTTAAAAATATTAGTATCAATGGATCTTAAAAGTTACTGTATAGAAGAAAAATCTAAATTGATCTAAATACTTGGTGAATATTAGTTTATTAAATTCATACAGCTTCTTCAATATGGATTAAAAAGTGCTATGGGATGTTTTCATACTTTTCAACTAGCTACCTTCATTCTAGATAATGTTTTTCCTTTTACTATATTTTTGATATAATAATTACGATTGAATTTTTAATTGGAGAGTAAAAAAATGGCTTTAACAGCAGGTATCGTTGGTTTACCAAACGTTGGTAAGTCAACCCTATTCAATGCAATTACAAAGGCAGGTGCAGAAGCTGCCAACTACCCATTTGCGACTATTGATCCAAATGTCGGCATGGTAGAAGTTCCAGATGAGCGTTTACAGAAGTTGACAGAGCTCATTACCCCTAAAAAGACAGTACCAACCACTTTTGAATTTACCGATATTGCGGGCATCGTAAAAGGTGCTTCTAAGGGTGAGGGGCTTGGAAACAAATTCTTAGCTAATATCCGTGAGGTTGATGCTATTGTTCATGTGGTCCGTGCCTTTGATGATGAAAATGTTATGCGTGAACAAGGACGTGAATCCGAATTTGTGGATCCAATAGCAGATATTGAAACAATCAATTTGGAATTGATTTTGGCAGACCTTGAGTCTATTAACAAACGCTACGCACGTGTAGAAAAAATTGCTCGTACTCAAAAAGATAAAGATTCTCTTGCAGAATTTAATGTACTTCAAAAAATTAAACCAGTTTTGGAAGATGGCAAGTCAGCTCGTACTGTTGAATTTACAGATGATGAGCAAAAAATCGTTAAGCAACTTTTTCTTTTAACGACTAAACCAGTTCTTTATGTGGCTAATGTTGATGAAGATAAAGTTGCCAATCCAGACAACATCAAATATGTTCAACAAATTCGAGAATTTGCGGCTACTGAAAATGCAGAAGTTGTTGTCATCTCAGCGCGTGCTGAAGAGGAAATTTCTGAACTAGATGACGAGGACAGGGGTGAATTTTTAGAAGCCCTCGGTTTGACAGAATCAGGTGTGGACAAGTTGACGCGTGCTGCCTACCATTTGCTTGGTCTTGGTACTTACTTTACAGCAGGAGAAAAGGAAGTACGTGCTTGGACTTTCAAACGAGGTATCAAGGCTCCTCAAGCAGCTGGAATTATCCACTCAGACTTTGAACGTGGATTCATTCGTGCGGTGACCATGTCCTATGATGATCTTATCAAGTATGGCTCTGAAAAAGCAGTCAAAGAGGCAGGTCGTCTACGTGAAGAAGGAAAAGAATATATTGTTCAAGACGGTGATATTATGGAGTTCCGCTTTAATGTTTAACCCTCGTTAATTACAATTGAAACTTGACTGAAAAAAATTTTTTTCAGTCCTTTTGCTGTTTTGAAAGGAAAATACAATGGTAAAAATGATTGTGGGTTTGGGAAATCCAGGCTCAAAATATGAAAATACACGCCATAATATTGGTTTTATGGTTGTTGACAAAATTGTCAATGAAATTGACATCAACTTTACAGAAGATAAAAATTTTAAAGCTTTAATAGGCTCAACATTTTTAAATGGAGAAAAAATTTATTTTGTAAAACCAATAACTTTTATGAATAATTCGGGGTTAGCAGTTAAAGCACTTTTAACTTATTACAATATTCCTATTGAAGATTTATTAGTGATTTATGATGATTTAGATATGGAGGTTGGAAAAATACGTTTCCGTCAAAAAGGTTCTGCAGGTGGCCATAATGGTATAAAATCCATTATAGCCCATATTGGTAGTCAAGAATTTAATCGTCTTAAAATTGGTATTGGTCGTCCAGCACCAGGAATGACAGTGATTAATCATGTTCTTGGAAAGTTTAAGGATGATGAAGCTATTTTAATTTCTAATGCTCTAAATAAGGTTGACAAGGCTGTCAATTTTTATTTACAAGAAAGTGATTTTGAAAAAGTCATGCGAAAGTTTAATGGTTAAAAAGATGAATATTAGTGATTTATTTAATCAAAATAAAGCTATCAAAGAATGGCAAACCCAACTGACAAGTTTTGGTCGTCAGCTTGTTATGGGATTTTCAGGTTCGAGTAAGGCGGTAGCTATCGCTTCAGCATTCCAAGAAAATAATGGAAAGATAGTTGTGGTGACTCCTACTCAGAATGAGTCAGAGAAATTGGCAAGTGATCTCTCTAGTCTTATTGGTGAGGAAAAAGTCTATCAATTTTTTGCAGATGATGTAGCAGCGGCAGAGTTTATTTTTGCTTCACTTGATAAAGCTATTTCAAGATTAACAAGTCTAAATTTTCTGATGGATGAAAATCAGACTGGCGTACTAATTACTAGTTTGACAGGAATGCGCATCTTACTTCCCAGCCCAGAGACATACAGTAAGAGCCAGATTTCGCTGTCGGTAGGTAATGAATATGAACTTGACACTCTAGTAAAAACATTGTCAACCATCGGCTATCAAAAAGTGTCTCAGGTTTCTAGTCCAGGTGAATTTAGTCATCGCGGTGACATTTTAGATATTTACGAGATTACAGAGGAGATCCCTTATCGAGTTGAATTTTTTGGTGATGAAATTGATGGTATTCGTCAGTTTGATGTGGAAAGTCAAACGTCTCTAACTAGTTTAGAAAATATTGAATTAGCAGCAGCAGATGATATGATTTTGACTGCCGATGATTTTAACAGAGCAGTATCTAAATTAGAGCATCATTATCAATTAGCTAGTAAGGATTCAAAAAGCTATTTGGAAGAACTCTTATCAGCAACCAGAAATCACTTTAAACATCAAGATGTGAGACGCTTTTCTTCTTTATTTTATGAAAAAAAATGGACGTTATTAGATTATATTCCTAAAAAAATCCCAGTGTTTTTTGATGACTTTCAAAAAATTGTTGATCGTAATGCCAAGTTTGATTTAGAAATTGCTAATCTCTTGACAGAAGATTTACAAAAAGGTAAAGCAGTGTCAAGTTTAGACTATTTTGCTGATGTTTATAAAGACTTGAAGAACTATCAACCAGCAACTTTCTTTTCAAATTTTCACAAGGGACTTGGTAATCTTAAATTTGATAAGTTACATAACTTTACACAATATCCAATGCAAGAATTTTTCAATCAATTTCCTCTTCTAATTGATGAAATTCGTCGTTATCAGAAATCCAATGTTACAATTTTGTTGCAAGCAGATTCTCAGCATGGTTTAGAACGTTTACAAGAAAATTTACAAGAATATGATTTAGAATTACCTATCAGTGATGTCAATGATATTACTCCGAAAGAAGCTCAGCTGATTATTGGAAATCTGGCAACAGGATTTTATTTTGCTGATGAGAAGGTTGTTCTGATTACAGAGCATGAAATTTATCATAAGAAAATTAAGCGTAAAATTCGTCGCTCTAATATTAGTAATGCAGAACGCCTCAAGGATTACAATGAGTTATCAAAAGGTGACTATGTCGTTCACCATGTCCATGGAATTGGAAAATTTTTAGGTATTGAAACAATAGAGATTCATGGAACTCATAGGGATTATTTGAGTATCCAGTATCAAGATTCAGCTAAGATTTCTTTGCCTGTTGAACAGATTGAGAGTCTGTCAAAATATGTTTCAGCAGATGGAAAAGAGCCTAAAATCAATAAACTTAATGATGGACGTTTTCAGAAAACAAAGCAAAAAGTTACAAAACAAGTTGAAGATATAGCAGATGACTTACTAAGGTTATATGCGGAACGTAGTCAACTGAAGGGATTTGCCTTTTCTCCAGATGACGACTTTCAGCGTGAATTTGATGACGATTTTGCTTATGTTGAAACAGAAGACCAGCTGCGTTCTATTATGGAAATCAAGCATGACATGGAAGACAACAAACCGATGGATCGTCTGCTTGTTGGCGATGTTGGTTTTGGTAAGACAGAGGTAGCTATGCGAGCTGCTTTCAAAGCGGTTAAAGATCATAAACAAGTAGCTGTTTTGGTACCAACAACAGTCCTTGCTCAACAGCATTATACTAATTTTGCAGAGCGATTTGATAACTATCCTGTTAATGTTGATGTACTTAGTCGTTTTCGTAGTAAAAAAGAGCAGAATGAAACTCTGGAAAAACTTAAACAAGGACAGGTTGATATTATTATTGGAACACACCGTCTCCTCTCCAAAGATGTTGAGTTTTCTGATTTGGGTCTTATTGTTATTGATGAGGAGCAACGCTTTGGGGTTAAACACAAGGAGAAGCTTAAAGAGCTAAAGACGAGGGTTGATGTTTTGACTTTAACAGCAACTCCAATTCCTCGTACTCTTCATATGTCAATGCTAGGAATTCGAGATTTATCTGTTATTGAAACACCACCTACAAATCGTTATCCTGTTCAAACATATGTTCTCGAAACAAACCCTGGGCTAGTTCGGGAAGCTATTATACGTGAAATGGATCGTGGAGGACAGATTTTTTACGTTTACAATCGTGTTGACACTATTGATCAGAAAGTGGCTGAATTACAAGAACTCGTTCCAGAGGCCTCAATTGGCTTTGTTCATGGTCAGATGAGTGAGATTCAGCTTGAAAATACACTAATGGACTTTATTGATGGTGTTTATGATGTATTGGTTGCAACAACAATCATTGAGACAGGTGTAGATATTTCAAATGTTAATACTCTCTTTATTGAGAATGCTGACCACATGGGATTGTCAACATTGTATCAACTTAGGGGTCGTGTTGGCCGTTCTAATCGTATTGCTTACGCCTACCTTATGTATCGTCCAGATAAAGTGTTGACAGAGATTTCAGAAAAGCGCCTGGATGCCATAAAAGGCTTTACAGAGCTTGGTTCTGGTTTTAAAATTGCCATGCGTGATTTGTCAATCCGTGGAGCAGGAAATATCTTAGGAGCATCACAGAGCGGATTTATTGATTCAGTCGGTTTTGAGATGTACTCTCAGTTGCTTGAAGAGGCTATTGCTAAGAAGCAGGGAAAATCAACTGTCCGTCGTAAGAGTAATGCAGAAATAAATCTACAAATTGATGCTTATCTGCCAAATGATTATATAAATGATGAACGGCAAAAAATCGATATTTACAAACGTATTCGTTCAATTGAAGGACAAGAAGATTATCAGAATTTACAAGATGAGCTTATTGATCGTTTTGGCGAATACCCAGATCAAGTTGCCTATCTCATTGAAATTGGGCTCTTAAAATACTATATGGATTCCATATTTGTTGAATTAGTAGAGCGTAAACAAGATAGGGTAACTGTTCGTTTTGAAAAAGCCTCGTTAGCTTTATTTTTGACACAGGATTATTTTGAAGCCTTGTCCAAAACTAATTTGAAGGCGCAAATAAGTGAAAATAAAGGTAAAATGGAGATTATTTTCAATGTTTGTCAAAAGAAAAATTATGAAATCCTTGAGGAACTTCTCAAATTTGGACAAGGATTTGCAGAAATTAAAAATCGTCAACAAAAAAATTGATTGTTAAGAAAAATTTAAGCAAGGAATCATATACTATAACCATCCTAAAACTTTTCTTTTTCATAAATCTCCTGAGACTCCTAATTTATTTAAGTTGGGAGTCTCCTTTGTATTCCTGAAGGGAAATACTGAACTATTTTGTTGCTGTAACTCCTTGTACTTCAATAGCAATGTTGTATAAATTTCCTGAAAACTCTGATTTACTTGAGATAGTATTTTTTTTTTTGACTGTCTAAGCAGATGTTTTAAAGACTTATTAAATCAACTGTTTTAAGTAAAATTTGGTTTACAATTAGTTTAATATTTGCCTTGATGTGTGGCTTATTTTCCTTGTAGGTACTGTTGTCTATGATTTGATATTTTGGTAATCAAGAGAGTTTTTAGACTCTCTTTTTATTACATTCTATTGACAAATGCTATGTAGCTCTGCTATTTTTCAAAAAAAGTGATAAAATGAAAGTGATTGACAGTTTTGAAGGGAGAAAGTATGCGATTAGATAAATACTTGAAAGTCTCACGTATCATCAAGCGTCGTCCTGTAGCTAAAGAAGTTGCTGATAAAGGACGTGTTAAGGTCAACGGTATTTTAGCTAAATCATCAACTGATTTAAAAATTAATGACGAAGTAGAAGTGCGTTTTGGTAATAAACTTTTAACTGTTCGTGTGCTGGAAATAAAAGACAGTACCAAAAAAGAAGATGCGTCTAAGATGTATGAAATCGTCAGTGAAACAAGGATTGAAACAGATGAAAAAGCCTAATATTGTTCAGTTGAATAATCAGTACATCACTGATGAAAATCTCAAAAAACGTTACAAAGAAGAAGAAAATCGCAAAAAAAATCGTTTTATGGGAACTGTTTTGGTTTTCGTTATGCTTTTATTTATTTTGCCAGCTTACAATTTGGTCAGCAGTTATAGAAATTTGCAAGAACGCAAAGATGAAGTTGTCAAATTAACTAAAGAATATCAAAGTTTAACTAAAGAAACCCAGCAAGAAAAGTTGTTAGTTGAGCAATTAAAAAACGAAGATTATGTTGAAAAATATGCGCGAGCAAAGTATTATTTAGCACGGCAAGGGGAAACAATATACCCTGTACCAAGTTTATTACCAAAATAAAATGGAACATTTAATAGAAACGATTGAAAAATTTTTAGCTTATTCAGATGAAAAGTTAGAGGAATTAGCTGAGAAAAATCAAAAATTAAGAGAAGAAAATCATCAAAATGATACAAATTAATGGAAGGAGGAGTCTGTGAAAAAACTATTTGCTGTCATGCTAATACCGTTTTTTTTGTCTCCTTTTTCCGTGATTAGTACGGAAAAAACACCAGTTCTATCTAATATAGATAAATACCATCTAACCGCTGATGTTGTGACTGAGTCTACCTACTTTGAAAATATTCCGTCAAATCCCAATCTTTATCAGGAGACAGCTTCTTATAAAGATGAGAACTTAACGGTTCAAGATAAAATTTTGCTGCCAGACAAAGCACTTAAAATTATTGATTTGAAAGTTAACGCTCAATCAATTCCTGTTTTTGAATTATCAGATGGAACATATCTAGAGGCTAGTCATCAATCTATTTATGACGATGTGATTCTTAGACAGGAATCTATTAATGAAAATTATTGGCTAAAAGACGGGTTTATTCTTTATGACACCCCCTATGTTTTAGGAAGTAAGACTGTCAGATCTGATCTAGTTGCATACAGTCAGGTGACTGTCAGCCAACATGCGGTTACTGAGCATGGTAGTTATTATAAAATTAATGGCAAGGGTTGGATTTCTGAAGAATTTCTTTCTAAAAATGATAATCGTATAGAAAAAGTTCAAAAAGTCTTGTCGCAGAAATATAACAAGTCTGATTTTAGTATTTTTGTTAAGCAGCTGGATACTGGACTAACTGCAGGAATTAATCAAAATGAAAAAATGTATGCAGCAAGCATTGCCAAGTTAGCAACTCTCTACTACACTCAAGAGCAGATTCAAGAAGCTAATATTAAGACTACTGACAGCTTTAAATATATTGATGCAGTTAATCAATTTTCTAAAGCCTATGACCCTGGTGGCAGTGGCAAAATGGTTAAATCAGCAGATAACAAAGATTATAGTGTGGATAACCTATTAAAAGAAGTTGCACAGCATTCAGATAATGTAGCAACTAATATATTGGGCTATTATGTCGCTAATCAGTACGATAAGAGTTTTGAGACTGAAATATCATCAATCCTAGGTGACTCCTTTGATATGAAAGAACGTCAAATGTCTTCTAAAGAAGCAGCTGATTTACTGGAGGCTATCTTCTATCAAAATGGACAAATTATCAATTATCTTTCTGAGACAGAATTTGATAACGAACGTATTTCTAAAGATATCACCGTTCAGGTTGCTCATAAAATTGGTGATGCTTATGATTATAAGCATGATGTTGCCATTGTTTATACCAACAAACCTTTCATATTATCTATTTTTACCAATAACTCTTCTTACCAGGACATTACAAACATCGCTAACGATGTTTACAGTATCTTAAAATAACATGTACGCTAAATTATTAAAAGACATTCAGAAAAAAGCATATTTTGACCACCATAAAAAGGTTTTAATAGCTGTTTCCGGTGGAGTAGATTCTATGAATCTGCTGCACTTTTTGTATTTATACCGAGAAAATCTTGACATTGAGATTGGAATAGCCCATATTAATCATAAACAGCGTCCCGAATCTGAAATGGAAGAGGATTTTCTCAGACGTTTTGCTCAAGAACATAGATTACCTATCTATGTCTCAAATTTTTCTGGCATTTTTTCAGAGAAGGCTGCGCGTGACTTTCGATATGAATTTTTTAAACAAGTGATGCAGGATTACAATTACACTGCCTTAGTTACAGCACATCATGCAGATGATCAGGCAGAGACTGTTTTTATGCGCCTGTTACGAGGTAGTCGCCTGCGTCATCTAAGAGGTATAAAATCCGTTCAGAATTTTGGAAATGGACAACTTATTAGACCTTTTTTAAGTCTATCAAAATCAGAATTACCAGATATCTTTCATTTTGAGGATTCTTCTAATGCTTCTCCCCATTATCTAAGAAATCGCATCCGTAATAGTTACTTTCCCATGCTTGAAGAAGAAAATCCCCAATTTAAGTTAGCTTTAAATCACCTTGCTTATGAAAGTCAATTAGTTTTTCAGGCTTTCCAGGATCTGACAGTAGGGATTGATGTGACCAACTGCCAAACCTTTTTAAAACAGTCATCAGCAGTTCAGGAACTGCTATTACAAAATTATTTGGAAAATTTTCCAGACTTACATCTTTCACGAGAGCAATTTCAAGAGATGTTAAATTTTGTTCGGACAAAAGATTCTCTGAATTACCCTATAAAAAATGGTTATTTTTTAAAAAAGACTGCTGAGGTTTTTAGCATTGAAAAAATCAGTCCTAAGACGTATAGGGAGAAAACTGAAAAAGTGCTAGAATATGACAATATAGTCAAATATGGTCAGTATCGATTTTCATTTCACAAACTATCTAAGGTTTTTCAGGAGATTTTTATAGAAAATACAGCTCCAATATTATTAAGACAACGTAAAGCTGGAGATAAAATTGACTTTGGAAGTTTTTCAAAGAAACTCAGGCGTTTGTTTATTGATAATAAGATTTCAACACAAGCCCGCCAAGAAGCTATTGTTGGAGAACAAGACGGAAAAATCATTTTTGTGCTTGTTGATGGTAAAACTTATTTGAGAAAAGCCTCTAAAGATGGTATAATGAAAGCTAAACTGTATATTGAAAAAATAGAATAGGTGATGCTATGCTAGAACAAGACATTCAAAAAATTCTGTACTCAGAAGAAGAAATCATTGCAAAAACCAAAGAGCTTGGTGCGCAGTTAACAAAGGATTATCAAGACAGAAATCCACTTTTAGTAGGTGTTTTAAAAGGTTCAGTTCCTTTTATGGCAGAATTAATGAAGCATATTGATACGCATGTAGAAATTGATTTCATGGTTGTGTCAAGCTATCAAGGAGGAACCACCAGCAGCGGAGAAGTTAAAATTCTCAAGGATGTTGACACCAACGTTGAAGGACGAGACATTATTTTTGTTGAAGATATCATTGATACAGGACGTACATTAAAGTATCTCAGAGATATGTTTAAATACCGTCAAGCAAAATCAGTTAAAATTGTTACCTTGTTTGATAAACCAGAAGGTCGTGTTGTAGAAATTGACGCTGATTATGTTTGCTACAATGTGCCAAATGAATTTATTGTTGGTTTTGGTTTAGACTATGCTGAAAATTATCGTAATCTGCCCTATGTGGGAGTTCTAAAAGAAGAAGTTTATTCAAAATAGAAAGTCGATTAGTATTATATGAAAAATAATAAGAATAACGGCTTTGTGCGAAATTCCTTTGTTTATATTTTAGTCATTGTAGCGCTCATTACAGCCTTCCAATACTATCTCAGAGGAACAAATACACAAAGTCAGCAAATTAATTACTCTACGTTAGTTAAGCAAATCAAAGCTGGAGACATTAAGTCTATCACGTATCAGCCTAGCGGAAGTATCATTGAAATTAGTGGAGAATACAAAAAATCTCAAAGCGTGGAGACTACTTCAAATTTCTCGTTTTTAGAAGGTTCTAGCACAACAAAAGTTTCTCGTTTTACTTCCATTATCTTGCCAAGTGACTCCTCCGTCGATAAGATTACGAGTGCTGCAGAAGATGCTAATGTTAAAGTATCAGTAAAACCAGAAAGTTCAAGTGGTACATGGATTAGTTACCTAGTTAGCTTCCTCCCATTATTGATTTTTGCAATTTTCATGATGATGATGATGAATCAAGGTGGTGCTGGCGCTCGTGGTGCAATGAGTTTCGGAAAAAATAAAGCACGTTCTCAAAATAAAGGCGATGTTAAAGTTCGTTTTTCTGATGTTGCTGGTGCCGAGGAAGAAAAGCAAGAGCTTGTTGAAGTTGTTGATTTTCTTAAAAATCCGAAAAAATATAAAGCACTTGGTGCTCGTATTCCAGCCGGAGTTCTTCTTGAGGGGCCTCCAGGGACTGGTAAGACACTTTTAGCAAAAGCTGTCGCAGGTGAAGCAGGAGTTCCATTTTTCTCCATCTCAGGTTCAGACTTTGTAGAAATGTTTGTTGGTGTCGGTGCCAGTCGTGTGCGCTCTCTATTTGAGGATGCTAAAAAAGCAGAGCGCGCAATCATCTTTATTGACGAAATTGATGCTGTCGGACGCCGTCGTGGTGCTGGTATGGGTGGCGGCAATGATGAACGCGAGCAAACCCTTAACCAACTTTTGATTGAGATGGACGGTTTTGAGGGTAATGAAAGCATTATTGTCATCGCAGCAACAAACCGTAGTGACGTCCTTGACCCAGCTCTTCTTCGTCCAGGACGATTTGACCGTAAAGTACTTGTAGGTAGCCCTGATGTGAAAGGCCGTGAAGCTATTTTACGTGTCCATGCGAAAAATAAACCACTTGCAGATGACGTTGATTTAAAAGTAGTCGCTCAACAAACCCCAGGATTTGTTGGTGCAGACCTTGAAAACGTTTTGAACGAAGCAGCACTTGTTGCCGCTCGTCGCAATAAAAAAATTATTGATGCTTCCGATATCGATGAGGCTGAGGATCGTGTGATTGCAGGACCATCTAAGAAAGATCGCTCAATTTCTGAAAAAGAACGTCAAATGGTCGCTTATCATGAAGCTGGTCATACCATCGTTGGTTTGATACTTTCAAATGCTCGTGTTGTTCATAAGGTAACCATTGTTCCACGTGGTCGTGCGGGTGGCTATATGATTGCCTTACCTAAAGAAGATCAAATGCTTCTTTCAAAAGATGATATGAAAGAACAACTAGCTGGTTTGATGGGTGGCCGTGTAGCTGAAGAAATTATCTTCAATGCTCAAACGACAGGTGCTTCAAATGATTTTGAACAAGCAAGTGCTATGGCACGGGCTATGGTAACAGAATATGGTATGAGTGAAAAACTAGGTCCTGTCCAATATGCTGGAAACCATACAATGATGGCCGGTCAAATTAGTCCAGAAAAGACTTATTCTGAAGAAACTGCTAAGATGATTGATGATGAGGTACGTGATTTACTTAATGAAGCAAGAAATAAAGCTGCTGATATCATTCAAAGTAACCGTGAAGCTCACAAACTCATCGCTGAAGCACTTCTTAAGTACGAAACACTTGATGCTGCACAAATCAAGTCAATTTTTGAAACAGGAAAAATGCCTGATGAGTTAGAAAATGATACAGAAGAAGCACATGCACTTTCTTACGATGAAATCAAAGAAAAAATGACTTCTGAGAAAATAAAGAACGATTTATAATTGGGTAAAGATGAAAGCATGGGGAACTTTATCAGATAAAAATGAGCAAATTCAGTTTGGAAAATAGTTGACAAATATAGCTTGTGTCTGAAAAACTGGTTTTTTATCTGAACTGCTCCTTGTCAAGTGGATAATGAAATAATAAAAGATTAGGCAACGGCCTTGTTCCTCATTTCAAGAGGGGCAAGGCCGTTGTTGCGCTCTTGAAACTGCTAGCGATTGTAGAAATAGATGTAGGCATCAATATCTGATGCCAGCTCCTCAAAGGTTTTATACTTCTTCAAATCATAGCACGCTGTCTTAAAATATCCAAAGTCAATTGGTGCATTATAGTTATTTAGTTTTAAAATAGTATTCCAAACAATACTCGACTGAACCGAATTGTCTCAACAGTTCAACAACTTTCTTTTCAAGCCAGCCAAGAATCGTTCAATTGGGTTAAGGTCAGGGGAATAAGGGGGAAGTGGAAGAAAATAATGCCCCTTAGCCAGTGCAAGTTCATCCAGTTGTTTCTTAGGATAAAAAGTCGCATTATCCATAATAATGACATGAGGTTCCGTTAAAGATGGCAATAGGTGTTCTTGATACCATTTGGTAAAAAGTTCACCTGTCATTGTTCCATGATAGAGCAAGGGAGCTACAATTTGGGAGCCAATTTGACCTGCTACTACAGAAATTCTTTCGAATCTGCGTCCACTGACCTTGGCGTACCCGTTCTCCCCTCGAGCTGCTCCAGCTTTGTGATGGTAAAGATAAGTATCAATGCCAGTATCATCAATATAAACAATCAGTGTATTAGGAAAGCAGGTTAAACCATCAAGATAGCATCTCACTTTTTCGCTATCTTGTTCCTTATAGGTTGTGGTCTTTTTTTAAAGTGATGTTCACTTTTTTGAGCGCTGCCCAAACAGATGGGAGCACCCGCTACTCATGAACCCAACAGTGATTCCCAATCTTGACTATTGTGAGGTGACGACAAACACTAAAGTCCAAAAAGGTAGTCGTAACCTATGTATGTAAATCACGAGTATCATTGAATTCTGACTAATATTTTTATATCTTGTGTAAACGAGGAAAGATATATGACTTATCCCGCGAGGTCTTGTCGAGGTAATAACCTTGTAACAACGAACGACAAGAAGTCAGCCAAAGCCATAGTAGTGATGAAGTTTCTGTAATGGAAGCTGATCGAGGACTGAACAAATAAATGATTATCACTCAGAGAGGAGTTGTCTATTTATTTTAGTCTGAAAAGACGGTAGCTAGAAAATGTAAATGATGACTATTGTTCGAAAATATAGGACAGCACAAATAGAACGACTATAATATCTGAGGGTGGGGGATTCTATATACTCTCGCCGTGTGCCGAACGGCATGTACGGTGGTATGAGAGGGAACCCCTACTTGTGTGTAGGGGGTAAACCTACTATTGAGATTCCGAGCCTTTTGAAAAAAGTTTCATACATTCTATGGTGAAAAGCGACAAAACTCACATTAGAACGGATTCCTGAGTCTAGAAATAGAAAAGTGAAGATCTTATCACAAATTTTCTCGGAATTAAAGGTAAAAATATCATTATCACTAAATAAGTATGATATGGGAATTCATTTAGAGCTCCATGGTCACTTGGATTACACAATTCTAAATGCCCAGCCTCATGTCGTTCTCTCAAACTGTTCAAACTCGCTCGAACAGCTTTTTAGCAGAATTGTAATTAAGTAGTTTTCTAGGTCTATTATTGATAGCTTATGTGTAAGTTTCCAAATCACCTAAAGTCAGTACTCCCGGTGATATTACTTTTGGGATAAACGCTCTCAATATACCATTAAAGTTTTCGTTAGACCCTCGTTTGATTTCACGAGAGATAGTAGAATTACACCCGTGGTGCTAGTTCATCACAAAATATCTTAGGTTATAAGCTAAAACGATTTGTTCCATCCTCAACTACTGTAGTCACGTTAGTCCTCTGGCAAAGGTTTGTTCCATATCAAACAGGAGTGCATAGCTCAAAAAGTGCGTTTCAATAGCCGGTCCCATAGCTAATAATCTCCAATTGTTATGCCGGCTAGCTCCTTCCATGTTCTGATGCAGTGGGGTTCATAAGTGATACCCTCTTAGTTTCAAGCTGTCTTTTAGCTCCTGACTGAGATATCCTAAATCTGCTAGAATCACAGATTGCTGGCAACCTTCCAACAATCCATCCACCACTTTGATATTTTGAACAGAAGCTGACATGACAACATGATTTAGAATATAACCAGATAAGGTCATCAGCATATGAACCTTAAAACCGTAGAACCAAAGATGTTTAGAGGCGTTGTAACCAATATCGGCTAATCCTTTAAAAATGGTAGCTCTGTGATTGCGAACAAGTTGGCAAAGTGGCAAAGGAAAACTATCTATAATGGCTAGCCTATCAGATGGAAGCATGTCACTCATAGCTTTTCGGATTAATTGGACTAGCCAGATCAATTGTCTAGACCGACGATTGAAACGACTTCGTTCTAGTAACTGACCACAAGGAAAGAGGGGGCAGATGGTGTAGAAATGGCGTTGTGATATCAGGCCTAGTTCAGCTTGTAACAAAAGCCAGACAAGGAGCGATTCATCTGAAACTTTGACTAAGCCAACATTACGCCGATATTTGAAAGGAGTTGGGCAAGACTAAGTTCTGTTTTTGCCTAAAATGAGGCTTCAAGGGTGTTTTTGGCTTGAAAATGTTGAAAAAAAGGGTACACTAAAGTTACTGGCTCTGAGATGTCTCAAAGTAAGTTCTAGCTATCTGGAATTTGGGATGGGACAAGTTCCTTTCTATTTTTGATTAGTTTTTATGATAAAAACTAGCGATTACTTATCTAATAATCGTGGTGATTGGATGACGTTCTCAGGGTCAATTTTAGAGATACCCAGAAGTGTTGCCAATTCCTCACCGTAGGTAAATGTAAAGAGTTCATAAGCCGATTTTCCGTTGAAAGACGCCCGTTTGACGCTGTTGACATGCGAACAAACTAGGTTGATATCTTCCTGTGTCAAGTTGTCAAAAGAACTGCCTTTAGGAAGAATATCTCTGATAAGTGTGTGATTCTTCTCAATTCTCCCCTGGCGTAGTAGAACTGTTTCTGGTATCCGCAATTGCTTCTCTTTTTCGGACAGGCATTACAAACGTAAGGAGCCTTTTTGAGTAGAGGGCAGGCCTCACAATTAGATGTCACAGAATTTTCTTTAACCACTCGATTTCTGCGAACTTCTTTTGAGATTGTGGACGGGTCTTTTCCTAACTTAGATGCTATAGCTGAGAATGTCTTGAGCTGTTCAATTCCTACTTGAATATCATTGCGATCAGAGAGAGTTAAGTGTTTGTTTTTCATTGTCAGTTACCAACTTGTCCCATAGTAAGTTCTACCTTATTTTTTTGTCTCAGTCTAATTTCCAGTTTTGGTGTTAGACTAGAACTTACTTTGAGAATTTAGGAGGAAAAAAATAGTTGACAAAAGCACAAGAAGTTTGCTATACTGACATAGCTGTCAAACAGGAAGTCACTACGGAAGAAAAAAAGTTAAAAAAAGTAGTTGACAAGTTAGAAGAAGTTTGATAGAATAAAGAAGTTGTCTCGAGAGAGGCGAAGACCTTTGAGAACTGAACAAGAAGACGAACCAAACGTGCGGGTTACGGAAGTAACCTGTCAAGAAACAATAAGTCAGCAATGACACGAGCGCAAGCTCAAACTTTTAAATGAGAGTTTGATCCTGGCTCAGGACGAACGCTGGCGGCGTGCCTAATACATGCAAGTAGAACGCTGAAGTCTGGTGCTTGCACCGGATGGATGAGTTGCGAACGGGTGAGTAACGCGTAGGTAACCTACCTCATAGCGGGGGATAACTATTGGAAACGATAGCTAATACCGCATAATAGTCTTTAACTCATGTTAGAGGCTTGAAAGGGGCAATTGCTTCACTATGAGATGGACCTGCGTTGTATTAGCTAGTTGGTGAGGTAAAGGCTCACCAAGGCGACGATACATAGCCGACCTGAGAGGGTGATCGGCCACACTGGGACTGAGACACGGCCCAGACTCCTACGGGAGGCAGCAGTAGGGAATCTTCGGCAATGGGGGGAACCCTGACCGAGCAACGCCGCGTGAGTGAAGAAGGTTTTCGGATCGTAAAGCTCTGTTGTTAGAGAAGAACGTGTGTGAGAGTGGAAAGTTCACACAGTGACGGTAACTAACCAGAAAGGGACGGCTAACTACGTGCCAGCAGCCGCGGTAATACGTAGGTCCCGAGCGTTGTCCGGATTTATTGGGCGTAAAGCGAGCGCAGGCGGTTCTGTAAGTCTGAAGTTAAAGGCAGTGGCTTAACCATTGTACGCTTTGGAAACTGCAGGACTTGAGTGCAGAAGGGGAGAGTGGAATTCCATGTGTAGCGGTGAAATGCGTAGATATATGGAGGAACACCGGTGGCG
This sequence comes from Streptococcus sp. ZY19097, assembly GCF_040731245.1. Taxonomy (NCBI): domain Bacteria; kingdom Bacillati; phylum Bacillota; class Bacilli; order Lactobacillales; family Streptococcaceae; genus Streptococcus; species Streptococcus sp. ZY19097. Next base: position 2,523,374 of record NZ_CP160400.1, on the reverse strand, counting down.
AAAGCGGCTCTCTGGTCTGTAACTGACGCTGAGGCTCGAAAGCGTGGGGAGCAAACAGGATTAGATACCCTGGTAGTCCACGCCGTAAACGATGAGTGCTAGGTGTTAGGCCCTTTCCGGGGCTTAGTGCCGTAGCTAACGCATTAAGCACTCCGCCTGGGGAGTACGACCGCAAGGTTGAAACTCAAAGGAATTGACGGGGGCCCGCACAAGCGGTGGAGCATGTGGTTTAATTCGAAGCAACGCGAAGAACCTTACCAGGTCTTGACATCCCAGTGACCGTCCTAGAGATAGGATTTTTCTTCGGAACACTGGTGACAGGTGGTGCATGGTTGTCGTCAGCTCGTGTCGTGAGATGTTGGGTTAAGTCCCGCAACGAGCGCAACCCCTATTGTTAGTTGCCATCATTGAGTTGGGCACTCTAGCGAGACTGCCGGTAATAAACCGGAGGAAGGTGGGGATGACGTCAAATCATCATGCCCCTTATGACCTGGGCTACACACGTGCTACAATGGCTGGTACAACGAGTCGCAAGTCGGTGACGACAAGCTAATCTCTTAAAGCCAGTCTCAGTTCGGATTGTAGGCTGCAACTCGCCTACATGAAGTCGGAATCGCTAGTAATCGCGGATCAGCACGCCGCGGTGAATACGTTCCCGGGCCTTGTACACACCGCCCGTCACACCACGAGAGTTTGTAACACCCGAAGTCGGTGAGGTAACCTTTTGGAGCCAGCCGCCTAAGGTGGGATAGATGATTGGGGTGAAGTCGTAACAAGGTAGCCGTATCGGAAGGTGCGGCTGGATCACCTCCTTTCTAAGGAAAATAACGGAAGCACGTTTGGTTGGATCTTGTTTAGTTTTGAGAGGTCTTGTGGGGCCTTAGCTCAGCTGGGAGAGCGCCTGCTTTGCACGCAGGAGGTCAGCGGTTCGATCCCGCTAGGCTCCATTGAATCTACGGATTCAAGTTTGATCATTGAAAATTGAATATCTATCAAATTCCATATAGAAATATATGAAATAGTAACAAGAAAATAAACCGAAAACGCTGTGACAATTTAATGAGTTTTCTAGTTTAAAAAACTAGTTTAATAAGGTTAAGTTAATAAGGGCGCACGGTGGATGCCTTGGCACTAGGAGCCGATGAAGGACGTGACTAACGACGAAATGCTTTGGGGAGTTGTAAGTAAGCGCTGATCCAGAGATGTCCGAATGGGGGAACCCACTAGCTGATGGCTAGTATCCCTACCTGTTAAGGGTAGAGGAAGGAAGACGCAGTGAACTGAAACATCTAAGTAGCTGCAGGAAGAGAAAGCAAAAGCGATTGCCTTAGTAGCGGCGAGCGAAGAGGCAGGAGGGCAAACCAGAGAGTTTACTCTCTGGGGTTGTAGGACTGCAATATGGACTTAAAGAGTATAGAAGAACTACCTGGGAAGGTAGGCCAAAGAGAGTAATAGCCTCGTATTTGAAATAGTCTTTATACCTAGCAGTATCCTGAGTACGGCGAGACACGTGGAATCTCGTCGGAATCTGGGAGGACCATCTCCCAACCCTAAATACTCCCTAGTGACCGATAGTGAACCAGTACCGTGAGGGAAAGGTGAAAAGCACCCCGGGAGGGGAGTGAAATAGAACCTGAAACCGTGTGCCTACAACAAGTTCGAGCCCGTTAATGGGTGAGAGCGTGCCTTTTGTAGAATGAACCGGCGAGTTACGTTTACGTGCGAGGTTAAGTTGAAGAGACGGAGCCGTAGGGAAACCGAGTCTGAATAGGGCGAATGAGTACGTGGACGTAGACCCGAAACCATGTGACCTACCCATGAGCAGGTTGAAGGTGCGGTAAGACGCACTGGAGGACCGAACCAGGGCACGTTGAAAAGTGCTTGGATGACTTGTGGGTAGCGGAGAAATTCCAAACGAACTTGGAGATAGCTGGTTCTCTCCGAAATAGCTTTAGGGCTAGCGTCGACATTAAGAATCATGGAGGTAGAGCACTGTTTGGGTGAGGGGTCCATCCCGGATTACCAATCTCAGATAAACTCCGAATGCCATTGATTTATGGTCGGCAGTCAGACTGCGAGTGCTAAGATCCGTAGTCGAAAGGGAAACAGCCCAGACCACCAGCTAAGGTCCCAAAATATATGTTAAGTGGAAAAGGATGTGGGGTTGCACAGACAACTAGGATGTTAGCTTAGAAGCAGCTATTCATTCAAAGAGTGCGTAATAGCTCACTAGTCGAGTGACCCTGCGCCGAAAATGTACCGGGGCTAAAACATATTACCGAAGCTGTGGATACCTTTTATAGGTATGGTAGGAGAGCGTTCTATGGGTGATGAAGGTGTACCGTGAGGAGCGCTGGAACGCATAGAAGTGAGAATGCCGGTATGAGTAGCGAAAGATGGGTGAGAATCCCATCCACCGTAAGACTAAGGTTTCCAGGGGAAGGCTCGTCCGCCCTGGGTTAGTCGGGACCTAAGGAGAGACCGAAGGGTGTATCCGATGGCCAACAGGTTGATATTCCTGTACTAGAGTATGAAGTGATGGAGGGACGCAGTAGGCTAACTAAAGCGTGCGATTGGAAGTGCACGTCTAATCAGTGAGGTGTGGTATGAGTAAAATGCTTATACCTATAACATTGAGCTGTGATGGGGAGCGAAGTTTAGTAGCGAAGTTAGTGACGTCACACTGCCGAGAAAAGCTTCTAGCGTTGTATCATACTCTACCCGTACCGCAAACCGACACAGGTAGTCGAGGCGAGTAGCCTCAGGTGATCGAGAGAACTCTCGTTAAGGAACTCGGCAAAATGGCCCCGTAACTTCGGGAGAAGGGGCGCTGACTTTAAGTCAGCCGCAGTGAATAGGCCCAAGCAACTGTTTATCAAAAACACAGCTCTCTGCTAAATCGTAAGATGATGTATAGGGGGTGACGCCTGCCCGGTGCTGGAAGGTTAAGAGGAGTGCTTAGCGTAAGCGAAGGTATGAATTGAAGCCCCAGTAAACGGCGGCCGTAACTATAACGGTCCTAAGGTAGCGAAATTCCTTGTCGGGTAAGTTCCGACCCGCACGAAAGGCGTAATGATTTGGGCACTGTCTCAACGAGAGACTCGGTGAAATTTTAGTACCTGTGAAGATGCAGGTTACCCGCGACAGGACGGAAAGACCCCATGGAGCTTTACTGCAGTTTGATATTGAGTAACTGTACCACATGTACAGGATAGGTAGGAGCCTAGGACATCGGGACGCCAGTTTCGATTGAGGCGTTGTTGGGATACTACCCTTGTGTTATGGTTACTCTAACCTAGATAGGTGATCCCTATCGGAGACAGTGTCTGACGGGCAGTTTGACTGGGGCGGTCGCCTCCTAAAATGTAACGGAGGCGCCCAAAGGTTCCCTCAGACTGGTTGGAAATCAGTCGTAGAGTGTAAAGGTATAAGGGAGCTTGACTGCGAGAGCAACAACTCGAGCAGGGACGAAAGTCGGGCTTAGTGATCCGGTGGTACCGTATGGAAGGGCCATCGCTCAACGGATAAAAGCTACCCTGGGGATAACAGGCTTATCTCCCCCAAGAGTTCACATCGACGGGGAGGTTTGGCACCTCGATGTCGGCTCGTCGCATCCTGGGGCTGTAGTCGGTCCCAAGGGTTGGGCTGTTCGCCCATTAAAGCGGCACGCGAGCTGGGTTCAGAACGTCGTGAGACAGTTCGGTCCCTATCCGTCGCGGGCGTAGGAAATTTGAGAGGATCTGCTCCTAGTACGAGAGGACCAGAGTGGACTTACCGCTGGTGTACCAGTTGTCTTGCCAAAGGCATCGCTGGGTAGCTATGTAGGGAAGGGATAAACGCTGAAAGCATCTAAGTGTGAAGCCCACCTCAAGATGAGATTTCCCATGATTTTATATCAGTAAGAGCCCTGAGAGATGATCAGGTAGATAGGTTAGGAGTGGAAGCATGGTGACATGTGTAGCGGACTAATACTAATAGCTCGAGGACTTATCCAAACTAAGTAATGAGAACGTAAAGAAAAGCGTAGGATTTTAGAAAATCAACGCGGAAGTCGTTGAGACTTTAAGGCGATTTGTCTAAATCACTAGCTTTTTAGTTCGAATACAATTCATAAAATTCAACGACGTCAGTATTGACAGCGTACGGTTTTCTTGATAGAGTATAGATATTCAATTTTGAGTGGTCAAACCATTCGATAGTTAAGTGACGATAGCCTAGGAGATACACCTGTTCCCATGCCGAACACAGCAGTTAAGCCCTAGTACGCCTGATGTAGTTGGGGGTTGCCCCCTGTGAGATAAGGGAGTCGCTTAGCAATAGGGAGTTTAGCTCAGCTGGGAGAGCATCTGCCTTACAAGCAGAGGGTCAGCGGTTCGATCCCGTTAACTCCCATAATTAAAAGGTCCCGTAGTGTAGCGGTTATCACGTCGCCCTGTCACGGCGAAGATCGCGGGTTCGATTCCCGTCGGGACCGTCAGTCGGAAGATTGGATAGACTCGTTAGCTCAGTCGGTAGAGCATTTGACTTTTAATCAAAGGGTCGCTGGTTCGAGCCCAGCACGGGTCATAAGAGATGCGGGTTTGGCGGAATTGGCAGACGCACCAGATTTAGGATCTGGCGCTTAACGGCGTGGGGGTTCAAGTCCCTTAACCCGCATTAGAGAAGTTAGCCGGCTTAGCTCAGTTGGTAGAGCATCTGATTTGTAATCAGAGGGTCGCGTGTTCAAGTCATGTAGCCGGCATAAATTGAATAAGTGCGAACGTAGTTCAGTGGTAGAACATCACCTTGCCAAGGTGGGGGTCGCGGGTTCGAATCCCGTCGTTCGCTTTAGAGGCCGGGGTGGCGGAATTGGCAGACGCACAGGACTTAAAATCCTGCGAAGGGTGACCTTCGTACCGGTTCGATCCCGGTCCTCGGCATAAATTGAATATAAGGCACCCTTGGCTCAACTGGATAGAGTACCTGACTACGAATCAGGCGGTTAGAGGTTCGAATCCTCTAGGGTGCATTTTCGGGAAGTAGCTCAGCTTGGTAGAGTACTTGGTTTGGGACCAAGGGGTCGCAGGTTCGAATCCTGTCTTCCCGATGTGGAATGGCGGTGTAGCTCAGCTGGCTAGAGCGTCCGGTTCATACCCGGGAGGTCGGGGGTTCGATCCCCTTCGCCGCTATTTTTAGTTTCTATTTTGGTTTTGGACCTTTAGCTCAATTGGTTAGAGCACTCGGCTCATAACCGAGCGGTCGTAGGTTCGACTCCTACAAGGTCCATTTTGGAGGATTACCCAAGTCTGGCTGAAGGGAACGGTCTTGAAAACCGTCAGGCGTGTAAAAGCGTGCGTGGGTTCGAATCCCACATCCTCCTTAGAATTAATATTGTTATCGCGGGATGGAGCAGCTAGGTAGCTCGTCGGGCTCATAACCCGAAGGTCGTAGGTTCAAATCCTGCTCCCGCAATTTAATTTGAGAGTTGGCTCGGTAGCTCAGTTGGTAGAGCAATGGATTGAAGCTCCATGTGTCGGCGGTTCGATTCCGTCTCGCGCCATTTATATATGCGGGTGTAGTTTAGTGGTAAAACTACAGCCTTCCAAGCTGTTGTCGCGAGTTCGATTCTCGTCACCCGCTTTAGATTTATTTATTAAATTTATCCCAAAAATTTTGGGCGCATAGCTCAGCTGGTTAGAGCGCACGCCTGATAAGCGTGAGGTCGGTGGTTCGAGTCCACTTGTGCCCATAAATAGAGTGGAGAATTACTCAAGAGGCTGAAGAGGACGGTTTGCTAAATCGTTAGGTCGGGTAACTGGCGCAAGGGTTCGAATCCCTTATTCTCCGTCTATGTGAAAACGAGATTATCTTTTGATATCTCGTTTTATTTTTACTTTTTTCTTGATTTGGCTAGGTAGTATTTTAATTTTACTACTATTTTTTATAAAGTTTGGGTGGCACATGAAGCAAACGAGATTTTATCGTATTCTTTTTTTCTTAGTTATGATTTCTATTTTTGGAGTAATGCTTATTTTTTTCTTTTTCCGAAATCCTTCTTTCTTGGGGAATCTTTCTTCGCCTGTTAGTGGAATAATATCCAAAGTTGATAATATTCTTTCTACTCCTTTTCGCTTTGCTCTCTCTGTAGGTGATGATGTAAAGGAGCTGTTGGATACTTATAAAGAGAACGAAGAGTTAAAATCAGAAATATCCGATTTAGAAAATCAACAAGAAGAGTTACAACGTGTAATGGATGAAAATGAAGCTTTAAAGGCTGAAATCTCTACTTCTGATTCTTTCACAAATCCTGTTAATTTGATCGCACAAGTGATTGTAAGAAGTCCTGTTTCATGGTACGATAGTTTAGTTGTTGGTGTTGGAAGTAGCTATGGTGTTAAGAGCGGAATGTTAGTTACTTCTAATGGAGGATTAATTGGGAAAATTTCCTCTGTTTCCTCTCAGTCTTCTAATGTAGAGTTACTATCTTCTAGCGAAAAAATTAATATTCCAGTTAAAATTTCTACGGGTAACTCTTTCATTTACGGGTTATTAACCTCTTTTGATAAATCCACTAGTCAATATGTTGTTTCTCAAGTAAATTCTTCTGAAAAGATTGAGGCAAATGCTCAAGTTTTAACAAGTGGGTTAGATGGAGAAAGTGTAAGTGATGTTATAGTAGGGAATGTTAGTAAGGTTGATGACGCATCAGATACACTTAATCGGAAAATTTATGTGACACCAAAAGTTAACTTTGATGCAGTTAGGTATGTAACAATTGTAGGTGATTAAATGCGTTTGTTGAAAAATGAATTTTTCTTAGGTTTGTTACTTTTTTTTCTAATGCTGATTGATGGTCAAGTGTCTTTTTTAGCCAGTATTTTGACGGAAAATAAAATTTTCATCACTTCCCATTTGTTTTTATTAGCAGCCTTATTTTATTCTAGTGGGAGAAAAAAGATAATTTCCGTCAGCATTTTTCTTGTTTTAGGAATTTTGTATGATTTTTATTATCTTAACCATTTTGGTATCATGTTATTGATATTATTTGCCTTTTTTATGTTAGCAAGAAAGATTTCCTATGTATTTTTAGAATCCTTTTTTCCAAGTTTATTCATTTTTATTATTTTATTGTTCTTAGTTGATTTGCTGACATATTTTTTAGCTGTTTTTTATAATATTACTAATTTTGACTTAATGAATTATGTTACTTTTTCAATTGCTCCATCGCTTGTTTTTAACTCATTTTTGTTTCTAATAGCGCGAAATGGGTTAAAAAAAATCTTTTTAGAAAAGTAGTTTACGCTTTCAAAATGGAATTGTAATAATTGCGTAATGTTAACAGTTTAATTTTTTGGTAAAATAATAGATGTCTTATCGAAAAGGAGTCGTTTTATATATATGAAAAAAAGAATTTTATCAGCAGTTTTGGTAAGTGGTGTTACACTTGGAACTGTTGCTACACAAGTTAGTGCGGATGATTTTGATAGTCAAATCTCTGCTAAAGATGCTGTAATTTCAAATCTTACGGCTGATCAAGCTGCAGCCCAAGCTCAGGTTTCTTCTATTCAAACCCAAGTTTCTTCTCTTGAAGATCAGCAAGCGGAATTAGAAGCTGAAAATGCTAAATTGGAAGCTGAGTCACAAAAGCTTAATGAAGAAATTCAAGCATTATCAAGCAAAATTGTTGCACGTAATGATTCGCTTAAAAAACAGGCGCGTAGTGCTCAAAAATCAGGGACTGCTACTAGTTATATCAACACGCTTTTAAACTCTAAATCTGTATCTGATGCGATTAACCGTGTTGTGGCTATCCGTGAAGTTGTTTCTGCAAATGAAAAAATGTTGGCTCAACAAAAGGCTGACAAGGCTTCTATTGAGGAAAAACAAGCAGAAAATCAAAAAGCAATTAATACAGTCGCTGAAAACTCAGCAATCTTGGCTGATAATAAAGCTGCTTTAACAACTAAGCAAGCAGAATTACAAGTTGCACAATTAGAATTGGCATCTCAATTGGCTACTGCGGAAGAAGAGAGAGCAAATCTTGTTTCTCAAAAAGCAGCAGCAGAAGAAGCTGCACGCCAAGCAGCAGCAGCGGAAGCAGCAGCTAAGGCTCAAGCAGAGGCGGAAGCTAAAGCTCAAGCAGAATCAGTTGCAGCAGCTCAAGCAGCAGTACAAGCACAAGAAACTGTTACTACTGAAACAACAACAACGGTTCAAGCACCGAGTGTGCAAGCAGAATCATCTGCTCAAGCTAATACTTCCTCAACACAGTCAACCGCTTCGTCAACTACTAGCTCACCAACTGTGACTCAATCAACTACGACAGCGGCTACTACAGTTTCATATTCGACTTCAGGAAATACTTATCCTGTAGGTCAATGTACTTGGGGTGTCAAGTCATTAGCTAGCTGGGTTGGTAACAACTGGGGAAATGCTAATCAATGGGGTGCTAGTGCTGTAGCTGCTGGTCATTCAACAGGCTCAACTCCCGCTGTTGGTGCAGTTATTGTTTGGCCATATGATGGTGGTGGTTATGGTCACGTTGCTTATGTAACATCAGTATCTGGTTCAAATATTACTGTCATGGAATCAAATTATGCTGGTAATATGTCTATCGGAAATTATCGTGGTACTTTTAATGTTAATTCATCAGGATCACATTACTTTATTTACCAATAATATCAAACGACGAGGCTAAAACCTCGTCGTTTTGAGTTTAAATCATTTTATTTTCATTGAAAAAATGCTCAAAAAACGTTAAAATGGTATAGGATTAAAACTTTGGAGGAAATCATGTCTTATTCTGATTTAAAATTGTTTGCCCTCTCTTCAAACAAAGAATTGGCACAAAGAGTTGCTGATACAATGGGCATCCAACTTGGTAAATCAACTGTTCGTCAGTTTTCTGATGGTGAGATTCAAGTTAACATTGAAGAGTCTATTCGAGGACATCATGTTTTCATTTTGCAATCAACGAGTTCACCAGTTAATGATAACCTGATGGAAATTTTAATTATGGTGGATGCACTCAAGCGTGCCAGTGCTGAAAAAATTAGTGTTGTTATGCCTTACTACGGCTACGCTCGTCAAGACCGTAAGGCGCGTTCACGTGAACCAATCACATCTAAATTGGTTGCAAATATGCTTGAAGTTGCAGGCGTTGATCGTCTATTGACAGTAGATCTTCATGCGGCACAAATTCAAGGTTTCTTTGATATTCCTGTTGATCATTTGATGGGGGCACCATTGATTGCGGATTATTTTGATCGTCACGGGTTAGTTGGAGATGATGTCGTTGTTGTTAGTCCTGACCATGGTGGTGTTACACGTGCACGTAAGTTGGCACAATTCCTCCAAACACCAATTGCTATTATTGATAAGCGACGTAGTGTGACAAAAATGAACACTTCCGAGGTGATGAATATTATTGGTAATGTAAAAGGGAAAAAGTGTATTCTGATTGATGATATGATTGATACGGCTGGAACAATTTGTCATGCAGCAGATGCTTTGGCAGAAGCGGGTGCGACAGCTGTTTATGCTTCCTGTACACACCCAGTTCTTTCAGGGCCTGCACTAGACAATATTCAAAAGTCAGCTATTGAAAAATTAATCGTTTTGGATACTATTTATCTTCCTGAAGAGCGTTTGATTGATAAGATTGAACAGATTTCAATCGCTGATTTGATTGCGGAAGCTATTATCCGTATTCATGAGAAGCGTCCATTGTCACCGTTGTTTGAAATTGGAAAAATTGGTTAATATTGAAAAGGAGCGACTCCGGGGTTGCTCCTTTTTTGTGATGAGGTTTATAGTCCATTTATAAGTGCTCTGTAAAATCTCCATCATATTATCTGTTTTATGAAGGTAAAAAATTAATAAATCAATCCAAAACGAAGTCTTATCTTAACTTATCTGTTTGGTGGGTATGATTGATACTGATTAAAAATCAGAAATAGCTACCTGGAAGTGATTGGATATATTCAAAAATGAACAATTACACGATTGATGGAATCTTTTGTCACGGTAAAAGGGTATGATTCGTGATGATAGTTATAAGTTTGTTATTTTTGATTTTGGTTGAGTATTGGGAAGTTATGGATAAGAACTTATCCACAAGTGCATAAGTTTTTGCGGATTTCCTATGTGGATAAATCACAAAAGGACTGGTAATTGTCAGAATTTTGTGTATAATAGAGTTACTTAATCTGTGAGGTGATAATATGAATTTAGTCAATCGTTTTAATAAAAATTTAGATCAAATCGAAGTTTCTTTGATCCGCCAATTTGATCAATCAATTTCTGATGTTCCAGGAATTATGAAATTAACTTTAGGAGAACCTGATTTTACGACTCCTGATCATGTTAAGGAAGCGGCAAAAGCAGCTATTGATGCTAATCAGTCACATTATACTGGGATGGCTGGCCTACTTGAATTGCGGAAGGCTGCGGCAGCTTTTGTTCGTGATAAGTACAATCTTAGTTACGATCCCGATAATCAAATTTTAGTGACAATCGGTGCAACTGAAGCTTTATCAGCAACCTTAACTGCTATTTTGGAACCTGGAGATACTGTTTTACTTCCTGCTCCAGCTTACCCGGGTTACGAACCTATTGCCAATCTTGTTGGTGCGTCAATTGTGGAAATTGATACAACAGCCAATGATTTTGTATTGACCCCTGATATGTTGGAAAAAGCTATTATTGAGCAAGGAGATAAGGTAAAGGCTGTTCTCTTAAATTATCCAACCAATCCAACTGGTGTGACCTATTCACGGGAACAAATTAAGGGTTTGGCAGAGGTGCTCAAGAAATATGAAGTCTTTGTGGTATCTGACGAGGTTTACTCTGAGTTGACCTACAGCCCCGCCCCGCATGTCTCCATTGCTGAATATCTACCAGAACAGACTATTCTTATCAATGGACTATCCAAATCACATGCTATGACCGGCTGGCGAATCGGTTTAATCTTTGCTCCAGCTAACTTTACAGCCCAGCTGATTAAGAGTCATCAGTATTTGGTAACAGCTGCAGCAACTATGGCTCAGTTTGCTGCAATTGAAGCATTATCAGCTGGTAAAGATGATGCTTTACCAATGAGAGCAGAATATATTAAACGTCGTGATTATATTATTGATAAGATGTCTGCACTTGGTTTTAAGATTATCAAACCAGATGGTGCTTTCTATATTTTTGCTAAAATTCCAGCAGGATATGAGCAGGATTCGTTCAAATTCTGTCAGGATTTTGCTCGTGAAAAGGCTGTCGCTTTCATTCCAGGCGTAGCTTTTGGGAAATATGGGGAAGGCTACGTGCGTCTGTCTTATGCGGCCAGCATGGAAACTATCAGCACGGCTATGGACCGCCTAAAAGCATTTATGGAAGATCATGCAAATTAGAGAAACAAGTGGACTGATTCTCTATAATCGAAATTATCGTGAAGATGATAAATTGGTAAAGATTTTTACAGAAACAGCTGGAAAGCGAATGTTTTTCGTGAAACATGCAGGAAAGTCAAAACTGTCTTCGGTCATTCAACCATTGACAGTTGCCGATTTTATTCTGAAAATTAATGATGATGGACTGTCCTATATTGAAGATTATAGGGATGTGGAGGTTTATAAGAAGATTAATGCAGATTTATTTACTCTATCTTATGCTTCCTATGTCGTCGCCTTGGCAGATGCGGCACTTGTAGATGCTGTGTCGGATCCTCAACTCTTTGTTTTTTTGAGAAAAACTTTGGAATTAATGGATCAGGGGCTTGATTATGAAATCCTGACCAATATCTTTGAAATTCAACTATTGGAACGATTTGGTGTCAATCTGAATTTTCATGACTGTGTCTTTTGTCACCGTGTGGGCTTGCCCTTTGACTTTTCTCATAAGTACTCGGGCTTGCTTTGCCCGCAACATTATGAAAAAGATCAACATCGTAGTCACTTAGATCCCAATGTTCCGTATCTTTTGGATCGTTTTCAGAATATTTCTTTTGAAGAATTACAAAGCATTTCCATAAAACCTGAAATGAAAAAGAAACTACGCCAGTTTATTGATGATTTGTATGAGAACTACGTTGGTTTGCATCTTAAAAGTAAAAAATTTATTAACGATCTGGGAAAATGGGGAGACATTATGAAGAAGTGAGAAAGCCTTTACTATTGTGAAGGTTTTTTCGTTTAATCCGACACTTTTTACCAAACTTGTCGTTCAAACTTCTGGTTGCATTGGTTATACTGATAGCATAAAGAGAAGGAGGTTTGCTTGATGTCACTTATAGAAGCAAATGAAAAAATAGCAGAAAAAGTTGTCAATGCCCATAAAGTTGTTGAAAAAACAGTTGTTAATGGGTATAAAGTAACAGAGACGGCCGCCGTAAATAGTTTCACCAAAGTATCAGATAAATTTATTGGGAAATTTTTTACCAAAGATAATGAAACGCTTGAGGAGGCTAGGGCACGTCTACAAGTTTCAGCAATAGCATCTAAAGAACGGTCAAAAGCCAAGCATGATGCTCATGCCAAACACGTTGTTAAATAGCTTACATATTATCAAAGTAAGTAAATAAGAGTAAAGATAAAACAAAAGATTTGTTTTTAACTTTTCCAGATTTTATATTAGAGAAAGAGAATGAAAGATGAAAAAAAAGAGATTTTATTGTGTTGATTGCTTATACGGTTAGTTTGCTTGTTTTGGCTTTAGGAATGTGCCTTTATACACTGCCAGAGTGGGGAATGCCCTCACTGGGAATGCCTTTATCTATTTTAGGGCTTGTTTTAGTTGTCGTATCATGGATTCTTCAGAGACGATTATCAGGAAAAGGAGCACCAAACTTAGATCTTAAGTTGACAGCAAAAGTTCTTTACTGTGTCTTTGCCTTGTTAGTATTTGGTGGAGGATTTGCCCTAGTCACAGCTGGAAATTTTGTCCTTGGGGTTATCCTTGGTTTCATTGGTCTTATCTTAGACTCTTCGAAAATCAAAATTATCCGTTGTCAACTTGCCTTGATGAACTCAAGTTCTATCGTCGGCTTCGTTTCCTAGGCTACTTTTGATTTTCATTGAGTATTAATTATCGGCATTATTCCAGTTGCTGTTGGTTTGAAAAATTAAAAAGAACCTGAGTAAATAGCTCAGATTCATTTATTGGAGTTCGTGTTTATATTTCAGTGCGAATGCTGGAATACAAATACGAATTTTTTGATCTCTTGAGTTCTTACGAACTCAATTTTTTAAGATTTTTTTGTGCTTGATTAATCATTAGCAAAGCGAGGACATTGATAATAAGAAAAATGGCAATACCTGTTATAAGTGATGTTGTGGTCCAATCTAACTCATTTTTAGTGTTAAATGTCTGAAGAATAATGGTTTGAAGCGTAAAAACAGAAAAAAGGGAAGAAGTGAGACTGACATATCGACTTGCGACTAATAGTGGGTGTTTTAATTTTCGGGATTGGATAGTATTGATAAAAGATGTGATAGCAATGGTAAAAGTATAGACTGCCATAGCAATAGCGTAATTAGTGCCACTATTGAGATGATATTTTTGGCTAATGACTAAAATAATTGTTGCCACCAGGGCAAACGAAACAGCAGAAATGAGATAAGCCACTAACCGATAGATACGCCAAGCACGTGATAAATCCTCGCGATGTTTACGGAATGAGTAACCAAGAAAAGATTTTTGCAATGCTAAGATAGCATGGTAAAGAGCAACAGTAAAGTACCAAGGAGAGTGATTGTAACTACCAACAGCAATCATTGCCAAGCAGTAAATCAGATTAGTAGCAAGTCCTGTTAAAATAGACAAGCTACTGGTTAGCCAAGGGTTTTGCAAGAAAGCTACTTTTCATTTTTTGAGGCTAATCCAATAAATAAAACAGATGACAAAATAGGCAGTTCCAATACCGGAAAGTGTGTTCGTGATATAGGCGAACATGCTGTCTTCTTCAAAGACCATTGTTCCTAAATAAGAAAGAACAAAAATAATTATCAGTAATAGGGCAATTAGTTTCCATGATGGTTTTAAAAAATTGGATTTCGATAAGGGTTCTTGCTTTGTTTTCAGCTTGTTAGTAGTCATTTATTCTCCTTAGGAATACAAGTTTGGATAATATCAACTATTTCTTCAATTGGCTCTGCGCAGTCGTTACGCAACCAGCGGGAAATAATCTGAGTGATACCTGCCATGAAAAAGCTAACCATGTAAGCGATACGTATAGGGTCTGTAACACCGTGAGCATGAGATCGGGGAGTAAAAATAGTAGCGACAAGACTGTCAAAACGATCTTTATGTTGGAAATCGAGCTCATGACTGAGATAAATACGGTAGATTTTTTGGTAATCTTTTACAAAGGTTAGATATGGAACAAGATAGGCATCTCCCACCAAGCCTGCCTTTTCATCTGACTTATAATTTGTTTGATAGTGCTTGAATTCAGATTGAAAAAGGCTAGTGAGGTATTGATAAGCATCCTCTAGCAAATCTATTTGGTTGTCATAGTAACTGTAGAAAGTAGAACGGTGGACACCAGCTTCTTTACAAATTTGACTGACAGAAATACGTTCAAATTCTTTTTCATCCAAGAGAAGAATAAGTGCTTGTTGTAATTTTACTTTAGCAGACTCAGTCACTGTAAATACCTCGTGTCTTTTTAGTGTTAGTTTACCGAAAAAACTAGATTTTTTCCAGTTTCCGACAAAATGACTAAAATTTGTCGTGGTTCAATAATTCCCTGCTTGCTATATTTAGAACCTGTATTCATAGTTCATCACTTTCATCTAAGACTAGTTTTTCAGCTACTCATCGTTAGTTTTTTTCAAAGTACAGTCAGTACTCCCTCAAATAACCTATCTTGATTAGCGAAAAATTATTTCTTATATAAAAGCTGAATACAGGTTCTAAATAAAAACAGCCTTCTCAGTGGAGAGGGCTGTTTTGTAGATATTCCCTTAATTCTGTTTGGGCTTGGTGTGGTGTCAGGACAGCTAGAAAGGAGAGGTGGCTTCGGAAGCAGACTTGGTAGTCAGGCTCTTCATCAATCAAGATGAGCTGTCCAGTGTTATCTCGCTGGCGAATGGCTTTGGCTATCTTCAGTCCATCCCAGAATATGTTTTGAGGGGTATTTATGATAAAATAGTAGTTAATTTGATGGGTGACGGGAAAATCTTCCTTGTGTTTGACTTGGAATGGTCGCCCAAGTTGGTTTAAAATCCTTTCTATCGTATTTGGATAGAAGAATGGTTTTAGGATATAAATCATGTAGGTTCCTTTCCTTTCTTTGATATATCTTAGTATAGGAGATTTTAGAGAAAATGGGGTGGCGCTGTCATGAACAGTCTTTATTTTGTCATGAATGGGGGATGAGATGTTACGGATTTTTATCTTGGAAGATGATTTTATGCAACAAGCTAGGTTGGAGCAGGTGATTGAGGAAGCTGTAAAAACGAGTGACGTTGCCTACAAGACCTTAGAAGTGTTTGGTAAACCTCAGCAGTTACTTGAGGCTGTAACAGAGACTGGAAACCATCAACTCTTTTTCCTAGATATTGAGATTAGAGGTGAGGAGAAGAAAGGGATGGAGATTGCACGGGAGATAAGGGCGCGTGATCCGCATGCTGTGATTGTTTTTGTAACGACGCATTCGGAATTTATGCCTTTGACCTATAAATACCGTGTGTCAGCTCTTGATTTTATTGATAAGGGGTTGGATGAGCCTGCCTTTAAGGAAGCGGTGGCAGATGTTCTCCAACATGCTTATAGTCATATCAGTCAGACTGTGAGTGATGATGCTTTTGTTTTCAAGAGTGAGTTTTCTCAGATTCAGGTGCCGTTTTCAGATATTTTGTATTTTGAAACCTCTTCAACGCCTCATAAGGTTGTCTTGACAACCAAGTCAGGTCATACAGAGTTTTATGGCAAGGTATCAGATATTGCTAAAATGGATGAACGTTTGTACCAGAGCCATCGGGCTTATGTGGTCAATCCTGCTAATATTCTTCGTGTGGATGCTGTGGAGCGGATGGTTTATTTTGAACAGGAGGAATCTTGCTTGGTCTCTCGAATGAAACTGAAAGGTTTGCTAGAGAGGGTTGGTAAATGCTAGCGATTGTTCTCATTTTTCTAGTGTCCTTCATCGACTGGTTTATCAAGCTTGGAGTTTTTAATCAGTTGAGTCAGCTGAGCTTGAAATGGTGGCGATTGCTTGCTTTCTCAGGTCTATTTTCGGGATTATTCATCCTTTTTCCAGATAGTATTCCTTACCTCGAACCTTTTTATTTCCTGGTCTATCTTTTGATATTTCAACGGTCTTGGACTTGGTCTCAATCCTTGTTCTACGGTTTGGCACCTTTTGTCTTGGTTGATTTATTTCAGCGAACCTTTGGGATTTACCAGTTTAAGTGGACAACCTTTCAACTATGGCAGACACATCTGGAATGGCTTGATATTCTCTTTGTGGTAGTGGTCCTTTTGCTATTTATTCCTTTTTATCGGACCTTTATCCGTTTGCTGGGAATTGATTTTCAGCACATGAAGAAGGTCTTTGCCTATCCTAAGTTTAAAAAGAGTCTCAAGAACCTAATTTATTCTATGCTCTTCTATATTCTTGTGGTGCATACGTTGCTTGTTTTTGGACAGTCAGTAGGAGAAATGAGTTTTTCGGTGTCGCTTGGTATTGGCGATAGCCTAGTTGTTCTGGATTTTATCAAGATTTATTTTGCTTACTTTATTGGGAGTCTCTTTTTCCTCAATGCCAAGTTAAAAGAGCAGTTGACTGAGGAATTGCAGGAAGCAAAGGACGCTCAATTATCTTCTTTAGAAGACTACAGTCAGCATGTGGAAAGCCTGTATAAGGACATCAGGAGTTTTCGACATGACTATACCAATATTCTAGTCAGTCTGAATGAAGCTATCAAGCAGGAAGATGTCAGTGAAATCAAGGCTATCTATCAAACGGTTTTAGCAGGGACAGACCAGAAATTTTATCAAGATGCCTATGATATTGGAAATCTAGCACATCTGGATAATACTGCGATGAAAAGTATTTTATCTGCTAAGCTGATGGAAGCTCAAAGTCGGGGGATTCAGCTGACCGTTGAGATAGAAGAAGTTAGCACCGCTCCAGTAGGAATCGAATTGCTGGATATGGTGACCATCTTATCAATCTTTTTAGACAATGCCATAGAGGCAGCCAGTTTGTCAGCTGAGAAGAGTCTGCTTGTGGCCTATTTTGAAGACCAAGGTGAAAAAATCCTTATCATCGAAAATAGTACAGTGGAAGTACGGATTCAAACAAAATCTATCTTTTCTTATGGAAAATCCAGTAAGGGAGAGGGGCGAGGGATTGGTTTGGCCAATGTGCAGAAAATTTTGTCACACTATCCGTCTTGTAGACTGGTGACGACTAGTCAGGCTTTTCGATTCCGTCAAGAACTACATGTGCCACAGACAGTTGAAATATAACATTTACCGTTCATGACAAATAAACGACCATTCATTAGAGTGGTCATTTTTTATTGCTCTTTAGGGGTATACTCTTCTTGTAAAACAAATCAAGTCCTAAGGAGTTAAATTATGAATCTGTTTCCTTCAGTATTTCAATCCGTTTTTAAAAGACGTGATGTGAATATTCTTTTAGCCTTTGCCTTCTTGCCCTTGTTGATATCTAGCTTATCAGGGGTAGGAGAAGCTCGAATCAACATAGATGTGACAAGAAGTTGGCTTTCCTTTATCGTGTCGGCTTTGGATTTGCAATTCCAGTTGGTCTTACCTGCCTTAATCATGGGTTTTATCGTATCGTCGGTCTTTCGTGATGAGATTGGTTCAGGAATCCTGTTTCTTTACAAGGATATCAAGAAATCCAGCATTCTTCATGCCAAGTTGCTCAGTCTCTTTGCTGTCTATATGATTTACTTCTTTGGGACGGTTCTTATCGCTAGCCTGACTTATGTCGTTACCATTGCTCCCCAGTATGGTTTCCACTGGCTTCCTGCTCATCAAGCTGCTTATAGTTGGCTCTATATCTTGACGATGATTGGCTTAAATCTGATTTTGCTTAGTCTGGTAGCGGCAGTATCTATCAAGCGAACAACCATAATGGCTGTCTTGATTGGGGTACTTTTTAACCTTTTTGCTCAAATCGCTCCACTTTTAAATGGTTTTCGCTATACTTTCCCACAGACCTATGCGACCAAACTGGCTGGACAGTTTCCATTTGGACTTGCCTTTGCTATTAGTTTAGGTTTGATCCTGCTATATTTTGGATTGGCTTATCGTTCGGCACGCAAGAATTTTGAAAAAATTGAATATTAAAAGATACCTAAGAAAGAGAGAATAACAATGCTTACAATCAAGAACCTATCAAAACAATTTGCTGGAAATGACTTTTACTCATTAAAAGATGTGAGTTTGGAGATTAAAAAGGGTGAAATCGTCGGCCTGATCGGTAAAAACGGAGCTGGGAAATCGACCTTGATGAAATTGATGGCCAAATCCCTCAAGCCGACAACAGGAAGCATTATCTATAATGGTGTGGATATTCATACGGCAGATAACTTGCTCAAAGATTTTGGGATTATGATTGACCCTGTTTTCTATCCAGAGATGTCGGTTATTGATAATTTGAAGTTTTACCTGACTTTGCACGGTAGGACAGAGATGTTTCCAAATATTGAAAAGACTCTCAAGCTCTTAGATTTGTGGGAGGCGCGCAACCGTAAACCAAAAGGGTTCTCATTTGGTATGAAACAGCGGACGGCCTTGGCTATCGCGATGGTAGCAGAGCCAGACTTCCTTATCTTGGATGAGCCTTTTGTGGGCTTGGACCCTGTCGGTGTCCAACAGTTGATTGATATTCTCAAATCTTGGTCACAGGAACGCAATATCTCTATGTTGATTTCCAGTCACCAGCTTGGCGAGTTGGAGGCTCTTTGTGAGCGTTATGTCTATATCGAAAAAGGTCAGTTGGCAGATGAGTTTGCTGGGCAGTCAGCTCCAAGCGTCTTGGTAGAGGTCAATAGCAGAGCAGATAAGAAAGCTCTCTCTACCTATCTGACAGAAGCGATTACTCTGGATGGGGATATCCTAGAGATTTCTACTCAGGCAAGCAGTGGAGAACTAAATGCGGTCCTTGCCCACCTAGCTAGTCAAAACTTGATCAGCAAGCTCCATGTAAAAGAAAACCACTTGAAAGAAATTTTTAGTCGAGGTGAATAGTATGTTAGCAATTTTTAAACCTGTTTTTGCCAGTGTTTGGAAGAGGAAGGAAACCAAGATTTTCCTTGCCTTTGCCTTCCTCTTTCCGACCCTTTTTCTGGCTTCAACCTTTTTACCAAAAGGTTCCAACTTCATGGTGCCTAGTGTAAGCGACGGCTATCTTTATTCATTTGTAGCTTTGACTAGTAGTTTATTTAAGTCTTCAATTGCCTTTACTCTACCTATCCTTGCCCTTTTCTATCTAACCTATACGGTCTTCAAGGGTGAGGCTGATAGTCATACTATGTTTCTCTATAAGGACATCAAGCGTCAGGACATCTTTTGGGCCAAGGTCTTGAGTCTGGTGACGATTGTCCTTATTTATACAGGAATCTTCCTATTGGTGATGGTGCCATATTACTACACACGTATTGGTCATTTGGACTATGCGACCCTGACTTTCTGGGATCACTTGTATGTGATGGAAAATGCAGCATTTGCTCAAAGCATACTGGGGGGGATGCTTGATATGTTAGTCTGTGTCCTACTGTCTGCCTGCCTTTCTTTGTACTCAGGGGTTGGAGCGACCATGGCAGTTGCCTTTGGTTACTCACTTGGGTCAAGTATTTTAGCAGTATTTGGTTTGGCTAGCTTCTTTCCAACTGGTAACATTAATGCCTTGTATGAAGGAGCAAGCCTGTTTTCAACATTAGGAACATCTATTTTGGTTACTTTGGTTTATTCGACGGTATTAGCCTATCTGACATTGAAGTATTTTAAAAAGATGGAATTTTAAGGTGTTATGCCCTTTCTAGTGATTAGAGAGGGTATTTGTTTTGCTTTGCTATTTTCAATAATAGGAAAAAAGCTGAAATCGTGCTATAATAAAGCCATTAATTCATTAAGTAAGGAAGTTTGATATGAAAATTATTGCAGTAGATGCTATGGGAGGTGACCACGCTCCTCAAGCGATTGTGGAGGGGGTCAATCGTGCGATTTCTGAGTTTAAGGATATTGAAATCCAGCTTTATGGTGATGAGGCAAAAATTAAGCAGTATCTAACGGCGACAGAACGTGTTAGCATCATCCATACAGATGAGAAGATTAACTCTGATGATGAGCCAGCAAAGGCTATTCGTCGTAAGAAAAAATCTAGCATGGTGCTGGGTGCTCAAGCTGTCAAAGAAGGACAGGCTGATGCTGTTGTTTCGGCAGGCAATACAGGTGCTTTGTTAGCAGCAGGTCTCTTTGTTGTTGGGCGTATAAAAGGTGTTGACAGACCTGGACTTATGTCTACGCTACCAACACTTGATGGTAAGGGCTACGATATGTTGGATTTAGGAGCTAATGCTGAAAATACAGCTACTCATCTCCATCAATATGCTGTGCTAGGATCTTTTTATGCTAAAAATGTGCGCAATATTGACAAGCCGCGTGTTGGCCTGCTCAACAATGGTACAGAAGATACAAAAGGAGACCCCCTACGCAAGGAGACGTATGCTTTATTGGCAGCAGATACTTCCCTGAACTTTGTGGGGAATGTGGAAGCGCGTGATCTTATGAATGGTGTTGCTGATGTAGTGGTTGCTGATGGTTTCACGGGAAACGCTGTACTTAAGACAATGGAAGGAACAGCTTTAAACTTAATGGGTAGTCTCAAAACTTCCATTAAAGAAGGTGGTCTAATAGCCAAACTTGGTGCCTTATTCTTGAAAGATAGCTTGTATCGTCTGAAAAATACTTTAGATTATACCAGTGCAGGAGGTGCCGTTCTCTTTGGGCTTAAGGCTCCAGTAGTTAAATGTCACGGATCAAGTGATGCAAAATCTGTCTACTATACTCTTAAACAGGTCCGTACGATGCTTCAGACGAATGTAGTGGGTCAGCTTGTAGATGAATTTACCCCGAAAAAGGTAGATTAGGAGGGAATATGACAAAAGAAGCTATTTTTGAACGTATTGTTATCATCATAAAAGAACAACTTCATAAGCCGGAATTAGATATTAAACCTTCAACAACCTTACAGGATGATTTAGGAGTGGATTCAATTTCTTTGATGGAATTTATCATTAGCTTAGAGGATGAATTTGGTTTGGATATTCCAGATGAGGATGTTGAGGATATGATGACGATGGAAGAAATAATGGAGTATTTGTATAGCCGTCTATCGCAGAAATAAACGTTCGTATTTTACGGACGTTTTTATTTTCTTTTAAGAAAA
Organism: Streptococcus sp. ZY19097; assembly: GCF_040731245.1. Lineage (NCBI taxonomy): Bacteria > Bacillati > Bacillota > Bacilli > Lactobacillales > Streptococcaceae > Streptococcus > Streptococcus sp. ZY19097. The sequence goes on along the minus strand of NZ_CP160400.1, from coordinate 2,501,980 downwards.
AAGTCTGTAAAATGTTGAACTTTGCTTTTTCTTATGTTAGAATTTAGTTGAATAAATCTGAAAGGCGAACAAAATCATGTCACGACAACTTATTTATACAGGAAAAGCCAAAGATATCTATACCACATCTGAAGATGAGAATTTGATTATTTCGGTTTATAAAGACCAAGCTACCATGCTCAATGGCGCTCGTAAAGAGACTATTCAAGGTAAAGGCGTGCTAAATAATCAAATCTCATCTTTAATTTTTACGAAATTGAATGAAGCTGGTGTGGCCACTCACTTTGTTAAACAATTATCAGAAACCGAACAATTAAATAAAAAAGTTGACATCATTCCACTTGAAGTTGTTTTGCGTAATGTCACTGCAGGTTCATTCTCAAAACGCTTTGGTGTTGAAGAAGGAATCAAATTAGATACTCCAATCGTTGAATTTTACTACAAAAATGATGATTTGGATGATCCGTTTATCAATGATGAACACGTAAAATTCCTTGGTATTGCAAGTGATGAAGATATTGCCTATATCAAAGCAGAAACACGTCGTATTAATGACCTTTTGAAAGATTGGTTTAGCCAAATTGGCCTTAATTTGATTGATTTCAAATTGGAATTTGGTAAAGATAAAGATGGCAATATCATTCTGGCTGATGAATTTTCACCAGATAATTGCCGTCTTTGGGATGCTGAAGGTCACCACATGGATAAAGATGTTTTCCGTCGTGATTTAGGTAGTTTGACAGATGTTTACGAAGTTGTCCTTGACAAACTCAAAGGGCTTAACTAAAAACTGTAATTTCTAATCAAGTAGAAAGAAAAATTCTAAAAAGGGTAAAAAATGAATAAACGAATTTTCGTTGAGAAAAAATCAAATTTTAACATTAAGTCTCAGGCGCTTGTTAAAGAACTCAAACATAATCTTCAATTAACAAGTTTGACTGATTTACGCATTATTCAAGTTTACGATGTTTTTGATTTGGCAGATTCGCTTTTCGAACGTGCTGAAAAACACATTTTTTCTGAACAAGTAACGGATAATATTTTGGCTGAGAGTGATGTGGTTGCTGAACTTGCTAACTACGCTTTCTTTGCTATTGAATCACTTCCAGGTCAATTTGACCAACGTGCAGCGTCCTCACAAGAAGCTTTGCTTTTACTTGGTAGCAATAACGATGTAACGGTTAATACGGCTCAACTTTATCTTGTTAACAAGGATATTGATACTGCTGAACTTGATGCGGTTAAGAATTATCTTCTTAATCCAGTAGATTCTCGTTTTAAAGATATTACGACAGGAATTGCGCCACAAGCATTCTCAGAATCAGATAAAACGATTCCAAATCTTGATTTCTTCAAGACTTATACAGCGGCTGAATTTGCTGATTATAAAGCTGAGCAAGGTTTGGCCATGGAAGTTGATGACCTTGTTTTTATCCAAGACTATTTCAAATCAATTGGGCGCGTGCCAACGGAAACAGAATTGAAAGTTTTGGATACTTACTGGTCAGACCACTGCCGTCACACAACTTTTGAAACTGAGCTTAAACATATTGATTTCTCAGCGTCTAAATTCCAAAAACAATTGCAGGCAACGTATGACAAATACATCGCTATGCGTGATGAACTTGGACGTTCTGAAAAGCCACAAACATTGATGGACATGGCGACAATCTTTGGTCGTTATGAACGTGCGAATGGTCGTTTGGACGATATGGAAGTGTCAGACGAAATTAACGCCTGTTCGGTTGAAATTGAAGTTGATGTGGACGGTGTTAAAGAACCATGGCTTTTGATGTTCAAGAATGAAACACACAATCACCCAACAGAAATTGAACCCTTTGGTGGTGCCGCAACCTGTATTGGTGGCGCAATCCGCGACCCATTGTCAGGACGTTCTTATGTTTACCAAGCAATGCGTATCTCAGGTGCTGGTGATATTACAAGACCAATTTCAGAAACACGTCTTGGTAAATTGCCACAACAAGTGATTTCTAAAACAGCGGCACATGGTTATTCTTCATATGGTAACCAAATCGGTCTTGCCACAACTTATGTTAAAGAATATTTCCACCCAGGATTCGTCGCTAAACGTATGGAACTCGGTGCCGTTGTCGGTGCAGCTCCTAAGGGAAATGTTGTTCGTGAGAAACCAGAAGCTGGTGATGTGGTTATTCTTCTTGGTGGAAAAACTGGTCGTGACGGTGTCGGTGGTGCAACTGGCTCATCTAAAGTTCAAACGGTTGAATCTGTTGAAACAGCTGGTGCAGAAGTTCAAAAAGGGAATGCCATTGAAGAACGTAAAATTCAACGTCTTTTCCGAAATGGTCATGTGACTCGCCTCATTAAAAAATCAAACGACTTTGGTGCTGGTGGTGTCTGTGTGGCAATTGGTGAATTAGCTGATGGTCTTGAAATCGACCTTAACAAAGTTCCTTTGAAATACCAAGGACTTAACGGAACTGAAATTGCTATTTCTGAATCACAAGAACGGATGTCTGTTGTGGTTCGTCCAAAAGATGTGGATGCTTTCATCGCTGAATGTGCCAAGGAAAATATTGACGCGGTAGTGGTTGCCACAGTTACTGAAAAACCAAATCTTGTTATGACTTGGAATGGTCAAACAATCGTTGATATTGAACGTCGTTTCCTTGATACAAACGGTGTGCGCGTGGTGGTTGATGCTAATGTTGTTGACAGTCAAGTTGACATGCCAGAACAACGTACCACTTCAGCTGCGACACTTGAATCTGATACTGTAAATGTTCTTTCTGACCTTAATCACGCTAGTCAAAAAGGTTTACAAACTATCTTTGATAGCTCTGTTGGTCGTTCAACGGTTAACCATCCGATTGGTGGTCGTTATCAAATCACACCAACAGAAAGTTCAGTTCAAAAACTTCCTGTTCAAAACGGTGTAACAACAACAGCGTCAGTTATGGCACAAGGGTTCAACCCTTATATTGCTGAATGGTCACCATATCATGGTGCAGCTTACGCTGTTATCGAAGCAACAGCGCGTTTGGTGGCAACAGGTGCGAATTGGTCTAAAGCACGCTTCTCTTATCAAGAATATTTCCAACGTATGGATAAACAAGCTGAACGCTTTGGACAACCAGTCTCAGCCCTTCTTGGGTCAATTGAAGCGCAATTACAACTTGGTTTGCCATCAATCGGTGGTAAAGACTCAATGTCTGGTACATTTGAAGAATTGACAGTACCACCAACCTTGGTTGCTTTTGGTGTGACAACAGCTGATAGTCGTAAAGTTCTTTCGCCAGAATTTAAAACAGCTGGTGAATACATTTACTACATCCCAGGGCAAGCTATTTCACAAGAGATTGATTTTGATTTGATTAAAGCTAACTTTGCTAAATTTGAAGCGATTCAAAAAGCACACCATATCACATCAGCTTCAGCTGTTAAATATGGTGGTGTGATTGAAAGTTTGGCACTTGCAGCTTTTGGTAACCATATCGGAGCTAAAGTAGAATTGGCAGAGCTTACAACTAGCTTGACAGCACAACTCGGTGGCTTTATCTTTACATCTACTGAAGAAATTGCTGAAGTTAGCAAAATCGGTGAAACAACAGCTGACTTTACACTTGCTGTCAATGGTGTCAACCTTGCAGGAGATAAACTTTTGTCAGCCTTTGAGGGCAAACTTGAAGATGTTTATCCAACTAAATTTGAACAGAGTACAAAACTTGAAGATGTTCCAGCAGTTGCTTCAGATGCAGTGATTAAAGCAAGTGAAAAAGTTGCTGAACCATTGGTTTACATCCCAGTATTCCCTGGTACAAACTCAGAGTACGATTCAGCTAAAGCCTTTGAACAAGCAGGTGCAAAAGTTAACTTGGTACCATTTGTAACACTTGATGAAGCAGCTATTGAAGCATCTGTTGACACAATGGTTGACAATATCAGTAAAGCTAATATTATCTTCTTTGCAGGTGGCTTCTCAGCTGCTGATGAACCAGATGGTTCGGCTAAATTCATTGTCAACATCCTCTTGAACCAAAAAGTCCGCGCAGCCATTGACAGCTTTATTGAAAAAGGTGGTCTCATCATTGGTATTTGTAATGGATTCCAAGCGCTTGTCAAATCAGGTCTGCTTCCATACGGTAACTTTGAAGATGCGACTGAAACAAGTCCAACCCTTTTCTACAATGATGCTAACCAGCACGTGGCGAAAATGGTTGAAACACGTATTGCCAATACGAATTCACCGTGGCTTGCAGGTGTTGAAGTGGGTGATGTTCATGCTATTCCAGTATCACATGGTGAAGGTAAATTCGTCGTAACAGATGAAGAATTTGCAGAACTGCGTGATAATGGACAAATCTTCAGCCAATACGTTGATTTTGACGGTAAACCAAGTATGGATTCTAAATATAATCCAAACGGCTCTGTTCATGCGATTGAAGGTATTACAAGCAAGAACGGTCAAATCATTGGTAAAATGGGACACTCAGAACGTTATGAAAATGGTCTCTTCCAAAATATCCCAGGAAATAAAGACCAAAAATTATTTGAAAGTGCAGTGAAATACTTTACTGGGGAATAGACGTTTGCTCAAGGCCTATTTGCAGAAAGGATATTATGAATCAATATGTCGCAAGGCTAGAAAATGATTTTTCGCTCATAGAACATGGATTTAAAGAGGAAGAAAAAAGAGCCTTACTGATTATAAGTCCAACGATGATGAATATATCAAGAAATTAGCATGTTTAGCTTATCAATCTGATGTTTACCAAGTAAGAATGTATGCTGTATTCCTTTTTGGATATTTATCAAAGGATGAAGAAATTTTAATATTCATGAGAGATGAAGTTTCCAAAGATGATAACTGGAGAGTTCAAGAAGTGTTAGCAAAAGCATTTGATGAATTTTGCAAGAAAACGGGATATGAAACAGCACTTCCTATTATTGACGAATGGTTAAAAAACAGCAATTCTAATACGAGAAGAGCTGTTACAGAGGGTCTAAGAATATGGACAAGTAGACCATATTTTAAAGAAAATCCTAACGAAGCTATTAGAAGAATAGCTAGTTTAAAAGAAGATGAAAGTGAATATGTTAGAAAATCAGTAGGGAATGCTTTAAGGGATATTAGCAAAAAATTTCCAGATTTGGTGAACGTTGAGTTAAAAACTTGGAAAATAGAAAGTAGAGAGATTCGTCAAGTTTATAAATTGGCAAGTAAATTTATTGAAGCTTAGGATTTAAGTGCAAAAGGTATATAAAATGACATACGAAGTAAAATCTTTAAATGAGGAATGTGGTGTTTTTGGGATTTGGGGGCACCCTCAAGCAGCTCAAGTGACTTATTTTGGACTCCACAGTCTTCAACACCGCGGTCAAGAAGGTGCTGGTATCGTCGCAAATGATAATGGCAAACTTCTTCAGCACCGTAATACTGGTCTTCTTTCAGAAGTATTTAAAAATCCTGCTGATTTGGAAAAATTAACAGGGACTGCAGCTATTGGTCACGTTCGCTATGCGACTGCTGGCTCTGCATCTATTAATAACATTCAACCATTTCTTTACAACTTTACAGACGAGCAATTTGGGCTTTGTCACAATGGTAATTTGACAAATGCAGTATCATTGAAAAAAGAATTGGAAGACCAAGGGGCGATTTTTAATGCCTCATCTGATACTGAAATTCTAATGCATTTGATTCGCCGTAGCCATAATCCTGAGTTTATCGGTAAAGTCAAAGAAGCGTTGAACACTGTCAAAGGTGGCTTTGCTTATCTTTTGATGACAGAAGATAAATTGATTGCTGCGCTTGACCCAAATGGTTTTCGTCCGTTGTCAATTGGGCAAATGGCAAATGGTGCTTGGGTAGTATCAAGCGAAACGTGTGCCTTTGAAGTGGTTGGTGCTAAATGGGTTCGTGATGTAAAACCAGGAGAACTTGTTATCATTGATGACAATGGCATTCAGTATGACACTTACACAAATGATACACAGCTTGCTATCTGTTCAATGGAATATATCTATTTTGCACGTCCTGACAGTGATATTTATGGAGTCAATGTTCACACGGCTCGTAAAAATATGGGGAAACGTTTGGCACAGGAATTTCAACATGAAGCTGATATTGTCGTTGGTGTACCGAATTCATCACTTTCAGCAGCGATGGGATTTGCTGAAGAATCAGGTCTCCCAAATGAAATGGGCTTGGTGAAAAATCAGTACACACAACGTACTTTCATTCAACCGACACAAGAGTTGCGTGAACAAGGTGTTCGCATGAAGCTCTCAGCCGTATCTGGTGTTGTTAAAGGTAAGCGCGTAGTTATGATTGATGATTCTATCGTACGTGGAACAACATCACGCCGTATCGTTCGTTTGCTTCGTGAAGCTGGTGCAACAGAAGTTCATGTGGCAATCGGTAGTCCAGAATTGAAATACCCATGTTTCTACGGTATTGATATTCAAAATCGCCGTGAATTGATTTCAGCTAACCACACTAAAGATGAAGTTTGTGAGATTATCGGTGCGGATAGCTTGACTTACTTGTCAATTGACGGTTTGATTGAATCAATTGGTCTTGATACAGATGCACCAAATGGTGGTTTGTGTGTAGCTTACTTTGACGGTAAGTATCCAACACCACTTTACGATTACGAAGAACCTTACCTCAAGAGCTTAGAAGAAAAAACAAGCTTCTATATTCATGAAGTTAATGAAAATAAATAGCTTTTTACTTAAGGAAATGGGGAACGAATGTTTTCAGATAAATATATTGAAAAGGTTATAGCAACTCACTCACATCTTTGTGTCGGTTTAGACCCGATTTTAGATAAATATCCAACTTATCTTTTACAAGAAGCTGCAAAAAAATATGGTAAAACTCCAAAGGGGGCTGCATACGCTATTTTGACATTCAATAAATTGGTTATTGATTTGATTGACGGTAAAGTGCCTGCTATTAAACCTCAATTGGCATATTTTGAAAAATATGGTGCGGATGGTTTACAAGCTTTTTGGGATACTGTTGATTATGCTCATGAAAAAGGTTTATTGGTTATTGCGGATGCTAAACGTGGTGACATTGGGACAACTTCTGAAGCTTATGCCAAAGCTTTCTTTAAAGGTTCTTGTGATGAATGGATGGAAAAATCTTGCTATGTTGATGCTGTTACTGTAAATCCTTTCTTAGGTAGTGATGGTGTGAACCCATTTGTAGAGGTAGGGCAAGAAACTGGTTGTGGAACAATTATTCTTGTTAAGACTAGTAATCCATCATCTGGTGAGTTACAGGATAAGGAAACTGTTGGTGATAATACAGTATCAGAACTTATTTGTGACTATATTAATGAGCACGGAACAAAGGTTGGTAAATATGGTTATTCTGACTTAGGTGCGGTTATTGGTGCAACTTATCCAGAAGAAGTTGCTAAGTTTAGAACACTATTACCAAAATCATTGTTCTTGATGCCAGGAATTGGGTATCAAGGTGGTGATGTTACTTTGCTTGAATCGGCATTTGATGACAAAGGAACAGGTGTCATTATTCCTTGTTCGAGAGCTATCAATTATGCTTATGACAATGTTAATGCTTCACATGAAGAAGTTAAAAATGCAATTTCTAAGGCTGTTGATGATTACAATAAATTAATCAACGACACTTTAGAACACTCAAATAAACTTATTTGGAAAAACGTTTAATAGCTCTGCTATTTCCAAAGAAAGGAAAGAAAATGACAGAAAATAAAAATGCTTACGCCCCATGTCTTACCACTGACTAAAGGCTAAAGCATTTGTCAGTGGACGCTTTGTCCTATGGGACCAAAGCTAAAGACCTGACTAGTTTTTTCAGTTAAAATGATGGTTTGACTGAAAAAACGTCGCAATCTCCAAAATGGTTTTTTGACAAAAAAAGAGAAGGAAAAATATTATGACAAAAAATGCTTATGCTCAATCTGGTGTTGATGTTGAAGCGGGTTATGAAGTTGTTGCACGTATCAAAAAACACGTTGCGCGTACTGAGCGTGCAGGTGTTATGGGAGCTCTTGGTGGCTTTGGTGGTATGTTCGACCTTACAAAAACTGGTGTGAAAGAACCTGTTTTGATTTCAGGAACTGATGGTGTGGGAACAAAACTCATGCTTGCCATCAAATATGATAAGCACGACACCATTGGTCAGGACTGTGTGGCCATGTGTGTCAACGATATCATTGCAGCTGGTGCGGAACCACTTTACTTCCTAGATTACATTGCAACTGGTAAAAATGAACCTGCAAAACTTGAACAAGTCGTTGCAGGTGTTGCTGAAGGTTGTGTTCAATCTGGCGCAGCTCTTATCGGTGGTGAAACTGCTGAAATGCCTGGAATGTACGGTGAAGATGACTATGATTTGGCGGGATTTGCTGTAGGTGTGGCTGAAAAATCACAAATCATTGATGGTTCAAAGGTTGCTGAGGGAGATGTTCTTCTTGGACTTGCTTCAAGTGGGATTCATTCAAATGGTTATTCACTTGTCCGTCGCGTCTTTGCTGATTATACGGGTGAAGAGGTCCTTCCAGAGCTTGAGGGTAAACAGTTGAAAGACGTTCTTCTTGAGCCAACACGCATCTATGTGAAAGCAGTGCTTCCACTCATCAAGGAAGAGTTAGTTAACGGTATTGCCCACATCACTGGCGGTGGTTTCATTGAAAATGTTCCACGTATGTTTGCGGATGATTTAGCGGCTGAAATCGAAGAAGATAAAGTTCCTGTTCTTCCAATTTTTAAGGCTATTGAGAAATATGGTAGCATCAAACATGAAGAGATGTTTGAAATCTTTAATATGGGTATTGGTTTGATGTTGGCAGTCAGTCCTGATAAGGTTGAGCGTGTGAAAGCCTTGCTTGACGAGCCTGTTTACGAACTTGGTCGCATCGTGAAAAAAGCTGATGCAAGTGTGGTGATTAAGTAATGAAAAAAATTGCAGTTTTTGCTTCTGGCAATGGCTCAAACTTCCAGGTGATTGCAGAGCAATTTCCCGTTGACTTTGTCTTTTCAGATCACCGAGATGCTTATGTCTTAGAGCGTGCAGAAAAACTCGGTGTGACAGCCCATGCATTTGAACTCAAGGAGTTTGACAACAAAGTCGCTTACGAAGAGGCAATCGTTGCTTTACTTGAAGAATATGACATTGACTTGGTTTGCTTGGCAGGTTACATGAAAATCGTAGGACCGACCTTATTGGCCGCTTACGAAGGTCGTATCATCAACATCCACCCAGCCTACCTACCTGAATTTCCAGGAGCTCATGGTATTGAAGATGCTTGGGAAGCGGGAGTGGACCAGTCGGGTGTCACGATTCACTGGGTGGACAGCGGTGTGGACACAGGAAAAGTCATCAAACAAGTACGTGTGCCACGCTTGGCAGATGACACCATTGAAAGCTTTGAAGCTCGTATTCACGAAGCAGAGTATCAGCTTTATCCAGAAGTTTTGGAGGAGTTGGGAGTGACTAGGAAAGTCTAGTCTAGTTTAGGAGGTTAATGATTCTCCTAAATGATGATATAACATTAACCTCAAGGGGACAGAGTGATGAAACGTCGAATAGTTTGGTTGACTGTGTTTGTTTGCTCTTATCTTATTTTGGCAACTATTTTCAACCAATTGCTACTGTTTTTCTTAGATAAAAGTTTACGAGAAAGTATCGCTATTTTTCTTGCGAGCATTCTAGCTTTTTTCATCAGTTTATATGTTGATAAGAGGTACTAGTAGTGAAAACAATCATGCTGATAACTCTCATATACCCTGTTTGTATTGGCTTGGCAGATAGTGTGATAACCTTTATGACACATTTTTGAAGAATGGCGTTAGATTTAGCGGTTGCTTCACTCGTATTGACTGTTTACCATAGTCATAAGCAAAAGAAATGATAGATTTCAAGAAAGGAAAAATACATGACAAAACGTGCACTAATTAGTGTTTCTGATAAAGCGGGCATTGTTGACTTTGCCCAAGAATTGACAAAACTTGGTTGGGAGATTATCTCAACTGGAGGGACAAAGGTTGCCCTTGATACTGCTGGGGTTAAAACCATTGCCATTGATGATGTGACAGGTTTTCCTGAAATGATGGATGGTCGTGTTAAGACGCTTCATCCGAAAATCCATGGTGGACTTTTGGCGCGTCGTGACACAGAAAGTCACTTGCAGGCGGCTCAAGACCATGAAATTGGCTTGATTGATTTGGTGGTGGTAAACCTTTATCCTTTTAAGGAAACCATCTTGAAACCAGATGTGACTTATGCTGATGCGGTTGAAAACATTGACATTGGTGGACCGTCAATGCTTCGCTCTGCAGCCAAAAACCATGCAAGTGTGACTGTTGTTGTTGATCCAGCAGACTATGCTGTAGTACTTGATGAATTGTCAGCTAATGGAGAAACAACTTACGAAACGCGTCAACGCCTAGCAGCGAAAGTTTTCCGTCATACCGCAGCTTACGATGCCTTGATTGCAGAGTACTTTACGGCACAAGTCGGGGAAACTAAGCCTGAAAAGCTGACCATCACCTACGACCTCAAGCAGCCTATGCGCTACGGTGAAAACCCGCAACAAGATGCAGACTTTTATCAAAAAGCTTTGCCAACAGATTACTCAATAGCTTCTGCCAAACAGTTGAACGGTAAAGAATTATCCTTCAACAATATCCGTGATGCAGATGCGGCCATTCGTATTATCCGTGACTTCAAAGATCGTCCAACGGTTGTGGCACTTAAGCACATGAACCCATGTGGAATCGGTCAAGCAGATGACATTGAGACAGCTTGGGATTATGCTTATGAGGCTGACCCTGTATCCATTTTCGGAGGCATCGTTGTTCTCAACAGAGAAGTAGATGCAGTGACGGCTGAAAAGATGCACCCGATTTTCTTAGAAATCATCATCGCACCAAGTTATACAGAAGAAGCGCTAGCTATTTTAACCAATAAAAAGAAAAATCTCCGTCTTCTTGAGTTGGCTTTTGATGCGCAAGAGGCCAGTGAGGCTGAAAAAGAATACACCGGTGTTGTGGGAGGTCTTTTGGTACAAAACCAAGATGTTGTCGAAGAAAATCCAGCTAATTGGAAAGTTGTGACAAAACGTCAACCAAACGATCAAGAAAAAACTGCGCTCGAATTTGCTTGGAAAGCTATCAAATACGTAAAATCTAACGGTATCATTGTGACAAATGACCACATGACACTTGGTGTTGGTCCTGGTCAAACAAACCGTGTGGCTTCTGTTCGTATCGCTCTTGACCAAGCCAAAGATCGTCTTGACGGTGCTGTCCTTGCTTCAGACGCTTTCTTCCCATTTGCAGATAATGTTGAAGAAATTGCTGCCGCAGGTGTGAAAGCAATCATTCAACCTGGTGGTTCAGTCCGTGACCAAGAATCAATCGACATGGCAGACAAATATGGTATTACCATGGTATTTACAGGAGTTCGTCATTTTAGACATTAAGAATTTCGAAAATAGCAATAAGCACCCCAAACGTTAGGGTGCTTATTTTAAGTTTTCCGCAAGTTTTCTTTAAGCCTGTCTTAAGCTAGTCCAGCTATACTATAACCATCCTAGCAATAGGACTCCTAAAACTTTTCTTTTTCATAAATCTCCTAAGAAAACATCAGCTCAAGTTGGTGTTTTTTTTGCTTTTACGAATATGTAAGTGAGTAGAAATTGACAAGGGGAGGAAAAAGTCATAAAATTAGAATACAAAGTATTCAAGAGGTAAAAACTATGGCAACAATGACATTACGTATCAATGAAGAAGACAGTGAACTGATTAAAAAATACATCCAACTACATGGGCTAACCATTTCAGAATTTGCTCGTCAATCCATGATTGAAAAAATCGAAGATGAATATGATTTGAAAATATTGCGACAAGCCATGGCAGAAGACGATGGTATGAGGATTTCGCACGAAGAACTCATGAAGGAATTTGGTCTATGAATTATCGAGTAACTTACATGAAAAAAGCGGTTAAACAGCTTAAAAAACTAGATTCTTTCACGAGGTCAACCATTTTATATTGGATTGACAAAAACTTGGCAAGCGCATCAAATCCTCGTCAGCATGGCAAGGGATTAACCGCCAATCATTCTGGAGAATGGCGCTACCGTGTAGGAAGCTATCGCATCCCGGCGAATATTTACGATGATGAAATAGTCATTGAAATATTTGCGGTGGGGCATAGAAAGGATATTTCTTAGAAGCAGGCTGAATGGCTTGCTTTTTGGTATAATTAAGAAAATGAACAATTAGAATAAAGAAGATTTTGGGAAGAGGTATTTAAAGGTGTTTGCTAAAGAAGCTGGAAAAAAGATTGATGGTTGTATTTGTTGTGAAAATCACAATGACTTCACTTTACCTAAAGATGTAATAGATGCAGCATTGGATAATGACCTAATTTTATTTTGTGGTGCAGGTATAAGTACAGAAACTAGAAAGGTTATGCCTTATACTTTTTATACTGAAATTAAAAATAGTCTTCTAGGTATGGGTAAAGAAATCAATGATGATACTTCTTTTTCGAAAATGATGACAGAATATTGTAGCGCTTTGCGAAACGGAAGAAAAAGTTTGTACCAGCTAATCCAAAAAAGATTTCAGATGGTAAAAAATTTTCCAGAGTTATATAGTTCTGCAACAGAATTTCATAAAGAAGTTGCTCAAATACCTCAAATAAATACTGTCATCACAACGAATTGGGATACTTATTTTGAAGATGAGTGTGACATGTTTCCCATTATTTATAATGAAGATGTGGCACTTTGGGATACATTTGAAAAACGAGTTTTCAAAATTCATGGTTCAATAAAAAATGTTGGTTCAATAGTTGCTACAGAAGAAGATTATCAAAAATGCCATAAGAGACTATCGGAAGACCCAATTGGTGATAGATTAAAAACAATTCTTAGTACTAAAACGGTTGTTTTCATTGGATTTTCATTTGGTGATGAAGATTTGAATGAGTTGATTGATGTTCTATCAGGAAAACTAGGTGATTTTTCGAACCAATATTATTTAGTCACAATTGATAAGAATTGGGAGAAAAATAAAGACAAAAGAATAATCCCCATCATTACTGATGGAACTTTCTTTATTCAGTCTTTGAAAGAAGAGCTAATTACTCGAGGTTTTTTGGTAAAAAACAGTATCTATGATTATGCTAAAGAATGGAATCATCTATTATCAGAGGAGCATATGAAATTAACTAATCATGAAAATTTTGTAGATATTTTAACCGAGTATCCAGAATTATTATTGACAATTGCCTATCAAGATGGATTAATCCACGCTTACCAAAGGTGTATTGCTAATGAGGCTAATGGTTCTTTTTTGAAACATGGATATTTAAATGAGGTAGCTCATCAATATAATACTTTTTATGAAAAAAGGCTGGAAGAAAGAAATTTTAATTTGGCTTACTATGACTTAGGGTATTCTGATGGTATGATTAGTTTGGGTTTGCTTTCAGACGGTAACGGCGAAGCATACTGTCCACCACCGTATATTTATGATGATAAGTTTTTTGAAGCTACAGAAGAGTTGATTTCATATCTAGAAAAAAATAGGAATGAGGAGATTTTTAAATATTGTCAACAAATTGTAAATGAATTTCCTAAGGGGACAATTCCTCATAATCGTCCCTGGTTTTGTTAAAATTCTAAATATTTCTTGTTTCATTGAACCGTACCCCAAAAGTTAGACAGAAAAAATCTAACTTTTGGGGTGTTATTTTTATGAAATTAAGTTATGAAGACAAAGTCCAAATTTATGAGTTACGGCAAAATGGTAATTCCCTCAATTCCTTGTCAAAACAGTTCGGTATTGCTCAATCTGGCATTAAATATATGATTCGATTGATTGAGAGGTATGGCCTAAGCATTGTCAAAAAAGGGAAAAATACCTACTATTCCCCAGAATTAAAGCAAGAAATGATTGATAAAGTTCTGATTGATGGTCACTCTCTCAACCAAGTAGCTCTTGAGTACGCTCTACCAAATCAAGGAACTCTTTCAAACTGGATAGCACAATACAAGAAAAACGGGTATACTATTCTTGAGAAAACAAGAGGGAGGCCACCAAAGATGGGGCGTAAACCAAAGAAAACCTGGGAAGAGATGACGGAGTTGGAGCGACCCCAGGAAGAAAATGAACGGCTTAGAACGGAGAATGCCTATCTAAAAAAGTTGAGGGAATTGCGCCTGAGGGACGAAGCCTTAGCGCGCAAAAAGCAGAAACAGTTAGAGAAATGGTCAATGGAGGATTCCGACTAGATCTTCTTCTAACAACAGCTCAGTTAGCTCGTGCCACCTACTATTACCAGCTCAAACAGCTGGCGAAAGAGGACAAAGACAAAGCACTAAAAGCTGATCTCCAAGCTATCTTTGAGGAACACAAGGGCAATTATGGCTATCGCAGGGTTTACCTGGAGCTGCGCAACCGTGGCTATGTTATCAATCATAAAAAGGTGCAACGCCTGATGCAGGTGCTAGGCTTATCAGCTCGTATCCGTAAGCGTAAGAAATACAAGTCCTACAAGGGTGATGTGGGCAAGAAAGCTCCTAATTTGATTAACAGAGCCTTCGAGGGGGCGAAGCCTTTTGAGAAGTGTTATACCGATGTGACCGAGTTCGCTCTGCCAAACTACTCTGAGAAACTCTATCTGTCGCCTGTTCTGGATGGCTATAACAGCGAAATTATTGATTTTACCTTATCCCGCTCACCCAACCTCATACAGGTCAAGTCTATGCTTGAGAAGGCCTTTCCTGAAGCAGCCTACCCAAATACCATCCTCCATAGTGACCAAGGCTGGCAATACCAGCATGAAGCTTACCATCGTTTTCTTGACAGTAAAGGCATACGTCCGTCTATGTCTCGCAAAGGAACCAGCACGGATAACGGCATGATGGAGTCTTTCTTTGGTATCTTGAAAACAGAGATGTTTTACGGATTCGAGAAGACTTTCAAGTCACTGGATCACTTGGAACAAGCCATCACAGATTATATTTTTTACTACAACAACAAGCGCATTAAAGCCAAACTAAAAGGATTTAGTCCTGTTCAATACAGAACCAAATCCTTTCACTCATTATTTTTTGTCTAACTTTTTGGGGGCAGTACAGCAACCTTCTGAGATTTTTGTTATCTTAAAGCATGCCAAGTGCTAAATTATAAATAAGAGCTCCAAGTATGCCACCTACGATTGGACCTGCAACTGGAATCCATGCGTATGGCCAGTCTGAATCGCCTTTATTTGCGATTGGGAGAATGTTGTGCATGATACGAGGACCTAAGTCACGAGCTGGGTTTATGGCGTAACCTGTTGTTGGACCGAGTGAGAATCCGATAGCGATAATGACGAGACCAACAATGATTGGACCAAGTCCTGAGGCCACTTTATTTGGACCAATTGCCATGATGGTTATAACAAGAATAGCAGTACCAAGGGCTTCGCCAAGGAAGTTTGAAGGTGCGTGGCGGATAGCAGGTCCTGTTGAGAAGCTACCTAAAATGGCACCTTGATCTTTGGTTTCAGCCCAGTGTGGGTAGTAGTGAAGCCATAGGACGACAGCAGCAGCCATTGCACCAAGCATTTGGGCTAGAATGAATATAAACGCTTGTCCCCAAGGTAAGGCATTTGTAGCAGCCATAGCCAAGGTAACAGCAGGATTAAGATGAGCTGGGCTAAAGAGTCCAGACACGTAAACAGCTACTGTACAAGCAATCCCCCAACCAAATACGATTGGGACCCAACCAGTACCTTCCTCTTTAGTCTTACCGAGGACATTTCCCGCAACAACCCCATCACCCAGGAGAACCAAGATGAAGGTTCCAATAAATTCACCAAAAAATTGAGTCATGATAATCTCCTTTATTTATTGATTGATAATTCCGCTAATTGTGATTTGATGCTGTCAAGATCAGAGCCAGCTTGTAAAAGTGCAGCAGCTGTATAAGCGCCTTCGACAATTGGCACTGAGTTGATAATGATTTTTTTGTCTGAAAAATCGGCGACCAGTTCCAAATTCATTTTGGCAGAACCGAGATCAAAGAAGCCCAGTAGAGTATCTTTGTCATTTTGGTCAACCACAGCCTGAACCTGGTCAAATGAGGTTCCAATACCGCCATCTTCGGTGCCACCAACGTAAGTGATGGACACATCTTTAGCCACTTCGGAAATCAAGTCAATGACACCTTGAGCAATATTTTTTGAGTGAGAAATGACAACAATTCCAATATCTGCCATCTAGACACCTCCCACTTCAAGAAGGGCTTTGAAAAGCAAGCCTGATGAGAAGGAACCTGGGTCAATATGACCGATAGAACGCTCACCCACATAAGAAGCACGGCCTTTGGTTGCTTTCATGTCTTTAGTTGCTTCCACCAAACCATCAATAACTTCTTCAGATAAATCACCATTTTTGATTACTTCGACAACACCAGTCCAAACATCAACCATGGTTTTTTCGTTGGTTACTGCCTTGCCGCGTTTTTGAATCATTTCTAGGCCAGCAGCTAGCACATCAGCGATTTCAGCGCCAGCAGTTTCCGCCTTGGTCATGCCCATAAAAGCAGAGCCGTAAAGAGGACCAGAGGCTCCACCTACCTTGCTCAAAAGTTGCATGGATACCATTTTTAAGACATCTGCTGCGCTAGCAAAATCCTCACTGTCCATATTGTCCATGACAGCAGCCATACCACGAGCCATGTTGCCACCGTGGTCGCCATCACCGATTGGTGTGTCTAATTCTGATAGATAATCTTTGTATTCTTGGATTTTAGCATTGAAAGCAGCCATCCAATCTTTTGCAGTTTGTAAATTCATAAGCTCCTCCTATCCCCAAGCAATGGTTGTTACTGGGCTTTCAAGGGCAGAACGCCAGTCTTCATTTTCCAACTTAATCAAGGTCAATGATAAACCAGTCATATCAATAGAAGTCATGTAGTTACCCAATTTCTTGTAGGTAATATCAAGGCCTTTTTCAGCTAATAGTTGCGCTACATCGTTAGCAAAGATATATTGTTCCATGAGAGGAGTAGCTCCCATACCGTTGATGAGGATACCGAATTTGTCTCCTGCTTTAGCATCAAATGACTCTGTCAATTTGTCAACTAATTCTTTAGCCAAGTCTTTAGAAGGCTGCATTTTTTCCTTGCGGTAGCCTGGTTCACCGTGGATACCAATACCAAATTCAATTTCATCGTCTGCAAGAACAAATCCTGGTTTACCAACTTCAGGAACAGTTGCACCACTAAGGGCAAGTCCTACAGTGTGGATATTTTTCACTAATTCGTCAGCGCATGCTTTGATCTCGTCAAGGGATTTGCCAGCGCGAGCCATGTTCCCAAGAATCTTATGAACAAGGATAGTTCCAGCAACACCGCGACGGCCTTGAGTGTAAAGACTATCTTCAACAGCAATGTCATCGTCAACGATAACGCCAGCCACATTGATGCCTTCCATTTCAGCTAGATCTTGCGCCATTTCAAAGTTCATAACATCACCAGAGTAGTTTTTGATGACCATAAAAACTCCGGCCCCTTCATCAGCTTCCTTGATGGCTTCTAAAACTTGGTCGGGAGTTGGAGAAGTAAAGACAGCTCCGCAGATAGCCGCAGATAGCATGCCGTCACCGACAAATCCTGCGTGGGAAGGTTCGTGACCGCTACCGCCACCAGAAATAACACCAACTTTACCAGTTTTTTTAGCGTTGCGAGCAATGATGTCAAAACCTTCCACACGATGCACTAAATCGCTGTGGATAAAGGCAAGTCCATCAAGCATTTCAGGAAGTACGTCTGTTGGTTTGTTGATAATTTTTTTCATGAGTTTAACTCCTTTTGTTATTTTTCGTCTTCATTATAAAACTTTAATGGATATCTGAGAATGGACAAAAAATCACTTCTGTCCCCTTTGGGAAGGTTTGCAATGTTGTAAAAAGATGTTAAACTTATAGAAGAAATTAAAATACGATTCTCATAATCTTTAGCTTATTTCTAACCCAATAGTGGAAAAAACTAAAGTGGACTCTCTGTTAAGTTCCTTGTCATAAGAGAATCAGCTAATACTATTACGGGAGGAAAAATGGTCTCCTCACTTATTACTAAAAAGCGTATTGCTAAGGCTTTTAAGAAAGTTTTTGTGTCGCAATCTTTTGATAAAATTAGCGTTAGCATTATTATGGAAGAAGCAGGTATTCGCAGGCAAACTTTCTACAATCATTTTTTAGATAAGTATGAGCTATTAGAATGGATTTTTCAGACCGAGTTAAGTGAACAAATCACAGATAATCTAGAATATATCTCTGGCTTTCAACTGATTACTGAGCTTTTCCATTTTTTTCAAGTCAATGCTGCTTTTTATGGTAAATTATTTCAGATTGCTGATCAGAATGATTTCTCATCTTATTTTGAAGGCTACTGCCAGCAGATTATTTGTAAGATTATTGATGATTATGGGCATAAGCCGTTTGCGACGGCTGAAGAGCGGAAATTATTTATCACTTATCATAGCTTGGCCCTGGCCAATTTGATTAAACATCATTTGACAAGCTCAACTCAGAGCTTTCAGCTAGATAGTCAAGCTGTGATTCACTATATTCAAACAGCTTTAAAAGACGATTAGGGTATAATTATGGTACATATTTACAATCAGGGAATGGATTATGTTCAAGAGAGCATTGCAGCTATTGTTAGTATTCATCCTCATATCAAGCAAATTAAGGACTTACCAGCGATTTATAATAGTCAAGCATCTGATCAACAGATACCCATTTTGTCAGGAGGTGGCAGTGGTCATGAGCCAGCCCATTTTGGTTATGTTGGTGAAGGGATGTTGACGACTGCAATTAGCGGACCGCTCTTTGCCCCTCCTAAGGCAGCAGATATCCTAGAGGTCATTCGGTTTATTAATCGAGGACGCGGGGTCTTTGTTATTGTCAAAAATTTTGAAGCCGACTTACGAGAGTTTGGTCAAGCCATTCATACGGCGCGTGCCCAAGGTATTCCTATCAAATATGTGGTTTCTCATGATGATATTTCCGTAGAAACTTCTAACTTTCAAATTCGCCATCGAGGGGTAGCAGGAACAATTTTGCTCCATAAAATTTTAGGAGAGGCTGCACGTCGTGGAGCTAGTTTGGAGGAATTAGAACAAATTGGGCTATCTGTATCAACGTCTGTTGCTACATTAGGGGTTGCAACCAAACCCGCAACTCTGCCTTGGAATCAGCAACCGATGTTTGAATTGCCTGAGGGACAAATTTCGTTTGGTATTGGGATCCATGGTGAACCAGGTTATCGTACGGTTCCCTTTGAATCATCTGAGGTTCTAGCTAATGAATTGATTAATAAATTAAAAATGAAACTTAAGTGGCATGATGGGGATCCTTTTATTCTACTGATCAATAATCTTGGTGGTAGCTCAACCTTGGAAGAACAAGTTTTTACTAATGATGTTCTAGAATTTTTGGCATTAGATGAGCTAAAAATCGTTTTTACGAAGACTGGTCATCTCATTACTAGTTTGGATATGGCAGGTCTCTCCATCACACTTTGTCGCTTACAAGACAAGGTCTGGCTAGACTATTTGCAAGCACCAACCAATGCCTTTGCTTGGTAGAAAACGAAAAATTGGTCATCAGTTTAGATTTATTTAAGTATCATCTCATATACTATAGCTATCCTAAAACTTTTCTTTTTCATAAATCTCCTAGAAAGAGCTAGATGCAAGTCTAGCTCTTTTGCTGTGTTTGAAAGGATTTTGCAAATCTAACTCTTGGGACAACCTTGCATAGTTATCCGTAAGTAGCTGACGCTACAACGGATATTGTCAAAACTTTCGCCGAACTAGTTCGGCATCCGTCACTGTAATGAGCTAAAGCTCAAACAGTGATCGTATCTTTTTCATAGCAGTGGCTACTAACAATTTTGTCACACTTTCAGCGTTTAAGATTGAAATAGCTATTAACGGCGGACACAAGAAAGATATTTATAAGAAGTGGGCTGGAGTTAGGTTTGTTCAAGTGTGTTAAGTTTTTATGCTAATTCAGTCGTTTTATAGTATCTAAAGCAAGGGCTGCCAGTTCATCCGCAGTCATCGTTTGATAATCAGATTTGAGCCATTCATCAAGCATACTATAAAGCCCCCCGCTGATGTATTGAATGTCATATATGATCTGTCTTTGATTGTCATTTTTTATGTGCCACGGCAATCTGATACTGTCATAAACATTTGGCAGCATATCATGATATCGTTGCAAGACAAATAGTGACAGATTGGCATCTTGTAAGATTTTTAGAGTATCGGTATACCTGCACCAATAATGGAAAAATGTTTTGACCAAGTCAGAAAAGCCACCTAGATTTCTTTTTTGAAGTTCAGTGATATAACCTTGAATCAAACGATCCAAATAATCTGTAAGAACCTGTTCTTTAGAATGATAATAACGATAAAAGGTTCTTCTGGAAATTTGAGCATGCTCACTGAGTTCTGCAATGCTGATATTTTGTAAAGAACGTTTAGTAGCTAACAAATCAAATAAGGCTTCTTCTAGCCATTGCCGTGTTTGGTATTCCATAATAATCCTCTTTTTGTCACATTTTGAGCCAACCTGTGCCAATTTTGTTTATCCTATGGTTTTTTTCGATATTTCTTTTATACTGTTCTTATCACATGTGATAACTAACTATACTATAGCGAATCTTTGGAGATGGCACAATAGTTTATTACACTTTAAGGAGGTCAAATTGTGAATAGTCTTTTTAATATCTGGATGCTACCCATTTTATTTATTTTACACGATTTTGAAGAAATTATCTTTGTTCCCTTGTGGAAAAAGAAACATCAGCAAGTGCTGAAGAAAATGAAAACTCCTTTCTTTGGAGCAACGACCAACGGTTCTGCCTTTGCAACAGGTGTCTTGGAGGAGTTTGTCATCTTGCTGTTGATTTCAGCTATTTGCCAAATGACGCAGAATGACCTACTTTATCTGTCTTTTGTACTGGCTTATACCTCTCATTTCATCATGCACTATGTGATGTGTTTTAAGTTTAAAGGGTATGTGCCTGGAGTTGTTACGGTAACGCTGCAAATTCCGCTGGTGCTTCTCATCATTACCCACTATTGGCATGTTATTTACTCAATACCAGTTTTTATCATGTCACTTGTTTTAACGATGGCGGTCGTTTATGCCAATCTTGTCATTATGCACCGCATCATGCCCAAAATTCAACACATCATGGAGGATTACACAAAGTAAAAGAAAGTTTTTATAACCGCTGGTCAGCTTCCGCCTTTTATGGCTGAAAATACCAAAATTAAAAATCGCTTCATGGCACAATTATACGCTCTCAAGCAACTTTATATTGATAGCGACAAATGGAATAACCATTTTATCCCGCGTTTAAAAGCCTTGTTTACCAAATACCAACCTAGTATCCATTTGCACCACTTGGGTTTTACCAATAATTGGGAACGTGTTTTGAGGAAATAAAAATATAAGAAGTGAGCCGAGAGGCTTGCTTTTTTGGTATAATGAGGAAAAATTTGTATAGGGGAAAATATGGAATATCTTAATAATGCTATTGAAAATTACATTAATGGTACAGATGGTTACGCTCTTCAAATTGACGGAGACTGGGGGAGCGGCAAAACTTATTATTTAAAAAATAATATGCAACAAAAATTTAAAAGTAAGCATAAAACTATTTATTTTTCTGTTTACGGCTATGACAAATTGTCAGAGTTAAAAAAAGATTTATTATATAAAATCTTTATGGAGCTTGAAGAAAGCCCCTTAATAAAGAAAGCCCATGGGCTCTTAGGAAAAATTAAGACCTCACCATGGATTTCAGATAATATGATTTTTAGCTCGGTAGGCTTGTTGTCTGATTATATTTTAGAATATATGAAAGATAAGAAGCTGGCTGAAACAAGCAACAAAGTTATTGTTATTATTGATGATTTAGAAAGGCTCAGCGGAAAACTTCAAATTCAGGATGTTCTTGGCTTCATTTTGAATGGTTTACTTGAAACTTTAAGATGCAGGGTAATTATAGTGTCAAACTCAAAGGAGATTTCTTTTTCAGATAAGTATAAAAAAATAAAAGAAAAAGTCATAGGAAGGACGATCCATTTTAACTATGATGAAAGAGGGCTGAAAGAGATAATATCTTCAAAAAGTCAAAGTGACTTTATTAAACAAAATTTAGACTGGGTATTGGATATTTTATCAATATCTTATAGAAATATTGGTGAAGTTAATTTAAGAACTTTATTTAGTATAGTTGATAATTTTGAGTTTGTAGAAACTAAACTGTTCTCTGAGATTAATAAACTTTTAGAAGAGAGAAATTTAGAAATCAAAAAATCAATATTTTTAAACATATTTGTAATAACCAATGAGTATAAACAGGGAGGACTGTCAGATGGTAATTTGCCTGAATTGAAGAGCCATAACTTTCAAAGATTTTTCTGGACATTTGGAGATGACAATTCTGAAAAGATAATGGATAAGATAATCAAAAAATATCATAATAAGAATCCTTTGTTTGATGCATTAATAGTATATTCAGATGTTCTCAATGAGTATGTTCTCAATGGTGTGTGGAATACTAATAACTATGTAAATAGTTGGGAAAGCACTTTTTATCCTAATAGAAAAATGCAAGCTTATGAATCATTGCAAAATTTTAGGCGTTTTTCGGATAGTGAAATCCATGATCTACAAGAGCAAGCAGTATGTGAAGTAATCAATAATGATTACTCCTACAAGGAATTATTAAGACTGTATGATCTTCTTTATCAGTTCAAAAAGCTAGACTTGTTATTTATTGAAGCAGATAAATTGGATATTGTTAGAGAAGAATTTATTAAAATGATTCAAAATGAAGGCAATAATAGCAGTACGATTGAATCATTGAGAGATGAGATTGTCTTTTCTGGAATAACGGACGTAGAGTTAAAAAATAGAATCAGTGAATTAATAAAAAAACCGGAAGAGCAGAATCAAAAAAATAAGAATCTACAACTACTTGATGCTATTTTTAAAGATGATAATCAAGCAGTAAAGAAAATAACCAATAATACACCGTTCGTGGATGTTAATATTTTTAAATATATTTTGGAATATGATTATGTAGAATCCTATATGTTATGTATTGGAAGTAAGGCAGACTATCTAATGAGTTATATTAATACGGAATATTTACATATATCAAATGCAAAGGATTTCCATCATGAAGAGATTCCAGATATAAGAAAATTAGTAGAAACCATTGATGATAAGATTGATTCAGTAGAGCTAGAACGCATTGATAGGTTTAAAATACGGCAATTACGAGAACGGTTATTGGAATTAGAAAAACATTTATCTTAGTTTGAATTTGATTATATTCAAAGTTTATGTTCAAGTGGATTGAACCGAACTTTTTTGTTATAATAGTCCTACATAATTCGTAAAATGAAAGGAATTGAACCCGATCGGAAAGCTCGGAATTTAGAGAAGTTGTCTTGTGTGTCTACACACTGCACTGATTCCCTAAAACTCTATTGCTTTCTGTTCGCTCTTGGTATCTTGTTTATGAAACTTTTGGTTGTTGGTTCTGGCGGTCGTGAGCATGCGATTGCTAAGAAGTTATTGGCGTCTCCGCAGGTGGAGCAGGTCTTTGTGGCTTCTGGAAATGATGGTATGACGCTTGATGGGTTGGATTTGGTTAATATAGGAATTTCCGAACAATCTAAGCTCATTGATTTTGCCAAGGAAAATGATATTGCTTGGTCTTTCATTGGTCCTGATGACGCTTTAGCAGCTGGTATCGTTGATGATTTTAATCAGGCTGGGCTTAAAGCTTTTGGTCCGACTAAGTTAGCAGCGGAGCTGGAGTGGTCTAAGGATTTTGCTAAGGAAATCATGGTCAAATACGGTGTTCCGACAGCAGCCTATGGCACATTTTCCGACTTCGAGGAAGCAAAGGCTTATATCGAAAAGCAGGGCGCTCCTATCGTGGTCAAGGCGGACGGCTTGGCGCTGGGTAAGGGCGTGGTCGTGGCAGAGACCGTGGAGCAGGCGGTCGAAGCAGCGCATGAGATGCTGCTGGACAATAAGTTCGGCGACTCCGGTGCGCGTGTGGTTATCGAAGAATTTCTCGATGGTGAGGAGTTCTCTCTCTTTGCCTTTGTCAATGGCGACAAGTTCTACGTGATGCCTGCAGCGCAGGATCACAAGCGTGCCTATGACGGCGACAAGGGGCCAAACACAGGCGGTATGGGGGCCTACGCTCCTGTCCCTCACCTGTCTCAAAGTGTGATTGACCAGTCGGTTGACAGTATTGTCAAGCCCGTGCTTGAGGGCATGATTAAGGAAGGCCGTCCTTATCTGGGCGTGCTTTACGCGGGGCTTATCCTGACGGCTGATGGTCCTAAGGTTATTGAGTTTAACTCCCGCTTTGGCGATCCCGAGACCCAGATTATCCTACCGCGTCTGACTTCTGACTTTGCGCAGAACATCACGGACATTTTGGCTGGCAAGGAGCCTGACATCACTTGGCTGGACACGGGCGTGACCCTCGGTGTGGTGGTCGCTTCAGATGGCTACCCGCTCGCTTACGAAAAAGGCCTGCCTCTGCCAGAAAAGACCGACGGCGATATCATCACCTACTATGCAGGGGCTAAGTTTGATGGCAATAGCAAAGCCTTGCTGTCAAACGGCGGACGCGTCTATATGCTCGTTACCACAGCCGATACCGTCAAAGCTGCG
The DNA here is from genome assembly GCF_040731245.1 of Streptococcus sp. ZY19097. Lineage (NCBI taxonomy): Bacteria > Bacillati > Bacillota > Bacilli > Lactobacillales > Streptococcaceae > Streptococcus > Streptococcus sp. ZY19097. Next base: position 2,477,214 of record NZ_CP160400.1, on the reverse strand, counting down.
CAGGACAAAATTTATGCCCAGCTTGATAAACAAAACACCACAGGCCTCTTTTACCGACATGATATTGGAAGTAAGGCCATTGAAAGATAAAAAAAGCTGTGTCTTAATTAGCGCCTGTCTGTTAGGGGAAAATTGCAAATATAATGGGAGCAATAATTACAATCAGGCTGTTATTGACTTTGTTGCAAATAAAGAGGTTATAGCAGTTTGTCCAGAAGTTGCTGGTGGCCTGCCAGTGCCGAGACCCCCTGTAGAAATTTTAGAGGGAAGGGTGTGTGATGTTGATGGAAATTTTTATGATAAAGAATTTCAAGAAGGAATTGAGCGTACACTTTCTCTCTTAGTCGAAAAAGACGTTGACTTTGCGATTCTTCAGTCGAGAAGTCCATCTTGTGGTGTTAATCAGATTTATGATGGTAGTTTTACTGGCAATAAAATTACGGGTAGCGGGTTATTTGCACAAGCATTACAAAAACAAGGTTATAGGGTTATTGATGCCCAAGACATAGGTAAAGAAAAATAATTTTTATAGATAATCAAATAAAATATAGCGCTAGCTCAAGCGACCGCAGGTCGCCAAAAAGGATAATGGGCGTCGTAGTGAAAAGACCGTAACTTTCAGTTACGCTCGCGGGAAACGTTGAGACTTTAGGATTTCAAGTTAGTCATGAGACACTGAAAGTGGTTGCTGACGACCCCACAAACCTAAGGTGATTGTCAAAAAAGGAAGAAAACAATCGCTTCTGAATACTAAAGAAAGGAATGTTTAGTTAGTAGTCCTAACTGAACACGGGACTAAGACCTAGGAAAAAAAGATAAAATTGCCTAGACGCAAGCGTTGTCGTTAATTTTCCTATTTTTCTACGGAAATTTTCGGTAAGCCGAAACGTCCCTTTGTATCTTATTATGAAACCAATTATTTCTATTATCATGGGCTCCAAATCCGATTGGAGCACCATGCAAAAAACAGCTGAAGTTTTAGACAAGTTCGGTGTGGCTTATGAGAAAAAAGTCGTCTCTGCCCACCGCACACCTGACCTCATGTTCAAACATGCAGAGGAAGCACGTGACCGCGGCATCAAGGTTATCATTGCTGGTGCTGGCGGTGCAGCGCACTTACCGGGGATGGTAGCAGCCAAAACAACGCTGCCCGTTATCGGTGTGCCTGTCAAATCGCGTGCTCTTAGTGGACTTGATTCCCTCTACTCTATTGTGCAAATGCCGGGTGGCGTGCCTGTGGCAACTATGGCCATTGGGGAAGCGGGAGCTACCAACGCTGCCCTGACTGCACTGCGCATTCTCTCGATTGAAGATCAAGATTTGGCAACAGCGCTAGCCCATTTCGCAGAAGAACAAGGAAAAATCGCGGAGGCATCAACGGATGAACTCATCTAAAACAATTGGTATTATCGGCGGCGGCCAGCTGGGTCAGATGATGGCCATTTCCGCTATTTACATGGGGCACAAGGTGGTGACACTGGATCCGACGGCGGACTGCCCCGCTTCGCGCGTGTCTGATATGATTGTGGCACCTTACGACGACGTGGACGCTTTGCGCCAATTGGCTGCACGCTGCGACGTGCTGACCTATGAGTTTGAGAATGTCAATGCCGACGGACTGGACGCGGTCATCAAGGACGGTCAGCTCCCTCAAGGGACAGACCTCCTTCGTATTTCCCAAAACCGTATTTTTGAGAAGGATTTTTTGGCAAAAAAAGCTGGCGTGCAAGTCGCCCCCTACAAAGTCGTCACTTCTAGCCTAGACCTAGAAGGACTGGACCTCAGCAAAAACTATGTCTTAAAAACAGCCACTGGGGGCTATGACGGACATGGTCAGAAGGTCATTCGAGAAGAGGCGGACTTGGTAGAGGCTAGTCAGCTAGCCAACTCTGCCGAGTGTGTTTTGGAAGAGTTTGTGAATTTCGACCTGGAAATCTCCGTCCTTGTGTCTGGCAATGGCTCCGACTACACCGTCTTTCCTGTGCAGGAAAATATCCACCGCAATAATATTCTTTACAAGACCATTGTGCCTGCCCGTATTTCTGACCAACTGGCTGAGAAAGCTAGGAGCATGGCGGTGCAAATTGCCAAAAAGCTCCATCTCTCAGGCACCCTCTGCGTGGAAATGTTTGCGACAGCTGATGACATCCTCGTCAACGAAATCGCACCGCGCCCTCACAATTCAGGCCACTATTCCATCGAAGCCTGCGACTTCTCGCAATTTGACACCCATATCCTAGGCGTGCTCGGCGCACCCCTTCCTCAAATCCGCCTCCACGCCCCAGCTGTCATGCTCAATGTCCTCGGCCAGCACATGGAGGCTGCCCAAGCCTACGTCGCAGAAAATCCTAGCGTCCACCTCCACCTCTACGGTAAGGTAGAAGCCAAACACAACCGCAAAATGGGACACGTGACCGTGTTCGCAGAAGATGCGGATAAAGTGAGGGAGTTTGGGGAAGGAGTGGATTGGTAGGTTTTATGCGGCAAGCGAATCAATTAGAGAATTGGGCTCATATTGCTACAATTTTGGGACCGATTTTAGTTGTATGTGGTGGAATATGGGCATTATATAAATTCTTAAATAGCAAAAAGGAGCAGGTGCGGCAATGGAAGTGTGAGGAAAAAAGAAATAAACAAGAAAAATTAACAGGGATCTACAACAATTTACTTAGAATAATATCTTTATTTCCAAATAAAACTCCAAATGATATCATGAACCTATTATCATATGGACCTAACTTTAGTTCAGAAAACTTTGATACGGTGAATAGAATTTTGGAAATTCAGATTAAGGAAGATTATCAAAAGCGATTGAAGCGAGAAGGTCTTACTTATCAAGATGAAGAAGATATTAAAACAGAAATTTGGAATAGAGAATGGTGTATAGAGGAGATTACAAAAATCAGCAAGCAATATTTTATAGCAAAAGATGAATATGAACAATTTAGACGTAATGACAAAATTATTGAAATATATTCAAGTCAGGAAGTTAAAAATTGTTTAGTTGAATTTGAGGTGCTTCTGAATAACGCCTTTATAGCTGGTCGTAAATTATTGGAATATAATGATGGAAGGTGTAACAGGTTGGATAACATTCGATGGAAATTAGAACAGCTAATTAGGGCTGATATTGGGGTTCAGTAAAATAAAGAGTTATTAAACCCAATTAACTTAACTGGAGAACAAACATGAAAACAATTGGTCTTATCGGTGGCATGAGCTGGGAGAGTACGACTTCCTATTATCAGCTCATCAACGAGACAATCAAAAATGAGCTTGGCGGGCTGCATTCGGCCAAAATTCTGCTTTACAGTGTTGACTTTGCAGAGATTGAGCACTATCAGGCAAGCGGCGACTGGGCTAAGAGTGCGGAAGTGCTGAGCAAAATTGCCCAGAAGCTGGAGCAGGCTGGTGCGGACTTCATTGTCATCTGCACCAATACCATGCACAAGGTTGCTCCGCAGATTCAGGAAAACATTTCAATCCCTATCCTGCACATTGCACAGGCAACTGCTGAGACTCTTCTTGAAAATGGCATTCAAAAGGTTGGTCTCTTGGGCACCAAGTACACCATGACCCAAGATTTTTACAAGGACAAACTGCTTGAAGCGGGATTAGAAGTGCTGATTCCAGACCAAGCTGGCATTGCCGAGGTCAACCGAATCATCTATGATGAGCTGTGTCTGGGAGACATCAAAGACAGCTCCAAGCAAACCTACCTTGCTATCATTGATGATTTGAAAAATGCTGGCGCAGAAGCCGTTATCCTAGGCTGTACAGAGATTGGTCTCTTGGTCAAACAAGCAGACACAGACCTACCCCTCTATGATACAACCGCTATCCATGCTCAAAAAGCCGCGCAATTAGCGGTGAATGAGTAAATCAAAATTGACAGCAGATGCTGAGGTGATAGGTATCAGGAGATTAAAAAATGGAACTTTTCATCTCAAAAATAGTCAGCAGCCTTTTAGAAATAGTATTGTTTGCTGCACTTCCCTTTATCTATTGGCTTAGCAAAGATAGAAAAAACGCTCATTTTCTAAGTTGGCTGGGATTTAAGAAAGTTAGTAAATGTGATCTTATAATATCTTTTCAGGCCTATGTGCTGCGTTTATGCTAATTTAGTATCAAATTAGTCGTTAAAATAGGAGTGAACTTATGGTAAAATCTAATAGGAAAGCAAGTTTTTCCTATCCTATTGATAAAGTATGGGAACTTGTCACTGACTTATCCAATCAAACTTGGAGAAGTGATCTTGGTCATTTTGAAAAGATAGACGAGAACCATTTTATTGAATATACCCAAAATGGCATTCAGACAAATTTTAAGGTGACCAAAGTCGATTTGTACAAGCTCTGGGAACTTGAGTTTGAAAACAAAAATCTCCAAGGCACTTGGCTAGGACGCTTTGATTATCATGATGGGTAAACAGTTCTGGATTTTACAGAAGATGTCACTGTTAAAAACGCTCTCCTGTCACCATTTGTCTGGCTTTATTTAAGAAAGCAGCAAAAGCAATATTTCCAAGATTTAGAAAAAGCGCTGGAAGTTAGACAGTAAAAACAAAACTGCAAAATGGGGCGTGTGATGGTGGTTAGTGATAAAATTGATTTTTTACAGGGGGATGCATGGGCGAATTAGCCATAAAAAATGATAAGCTTGCCAAGACAAAGGAAGTGGGGAATACTTCACTTGATGTTGAATTATCTCAAAATAAAAGAAGAAGTTTTGAACAAATCGGTAATTATTTCTCGACCATTGTTAATTCCTATAATGAAATTAAACAAAATATCAATCCTGAGGAAATGTATGTTGTTAAATTTACTCAGGAGCAGTTGAAAAAATTTCAAAATGGAGAGATTGATTTTCAAAAGACAATGGATAGGAAATCTTTACTACCTAATTTTGTGACTAAAGGAACAAATAACGATATTGTCTCTAAAGCTAGACTGGAAAAAATCGTATTAGATAATCCTGAAGCTTTACAGAATATCATGTCTAATGTGAACCAGCTAGCAAATGCTCAAAAAATTAGTGAGTTAGAAATTCTTCTTTCCGAGGTTAAACAACTTAGTTTGGAAATTAAGCAGGGACAAAAAGATGACAGACGGGCAAAAATTTTAGGTGCAGAAAGCACGATAAATCAAGCTTTGCAAATGTCTGATGATAATCCGCAGAAACAATTTTTGCTATTAAATTCAATAAGCCAGTTGAATGAAGGAAGAGAGTCTCTTATTAAGGAATTTGAAGGTGAAATTTCCAAGGGTTTATCAATACCAAAATCAAAATTAAGATTATTTTTCAAATCATTATGGGATGACAAATTCAATGATGATATTTCAAATAGTTTTTCTGAATTAAATGACCAATTTTCTCATATCGTAAAAGCTAGTGATTTACTTGCTAAAACCTATTTGATTACAGGTAATGATAATTTACTTGATACAATTTATTCGCCTGTAAAATCTTTAGTAGAAAATCACCACGAGTATGTATCAAAACTAGTGGAATTGCAAGATTTAGGCAGCGAGGAGTATCAACGTCAAATGAAATGGTGTATTGACCCCAGTGAATTCATTGCTCAAATTGGAACAACAGAGTTATTGGAAGATGATGTAATCACTATTGAATTTACTGGCGAAGAATTATTGAATGGAGAACAACATGGATAAAAAACAAGTTCATCAAATTGGTAAAACGTTAAATAAACCTGTAAAATTTTTGAAGAAAAATGCTGCAATAATTGCAACGGCGCTAGTCTCTATTGGAGGATCAGCAATAGCCAATCATTTTTCGGGAAAGAATAAAAAATAAAAATATAGAAAGGAACAAGGGTAGCCGTATTCTCTAAACTGAATACGGGTACTCTTAATTCCATATTAAAAAATTGTAAAACAGAAAGGAATGGGTTACAAGTTAGCACAACTGAACCCGGGCGGAAAGCTCGGAATTTAGATAAACCGCCTAGGACGCAAGCGTCCGTCGTTGGTTTCCTAAAATTCAGTCGCTTTCTTGTCGCCCTTGGTATCTTAAACATGATTACACGTTATTCACGCCCTGAGATGGCGAACATTTGGAGCGAGGAAAACAAGTACCGTGCTTGGTTGGAAGTGGAAATTTTGGCTGATGAGGCTTGGGCTGAGCTGGGGGAGATTCCTAAGGAGGATGTGGCCAAGATTCGCGAGAAGGCGGATTTTGATATTGACCGCATTTTGGAGATTGAACAGCAAACGCGCCACGATGTGGTGGCCTTTACCCGTGCGGTTTCTGAGACGCTGGGTGAGGAGCGCAAGTGGGTGCATTTTGGGCTGACTTCAACGGATGTGGTGGATACGGCTTATGGCTACCTCTACAAGCAGGCTAATGACATTATTCGCAAGGATTTGGATAATTTCCTCAATATCATCGCTGATAAGGCTAAGGAGCACAAGTTTACAATCATGATGGGGCGTACCCACGGTGTCCATGCGGAGCCAACGACTTTTGGTCTCAAACTTGCGACTTGGTACAGTGAAATGAAGCGGAATATCGAGCGTTTTGAACATGCTGCCGCTGGTGTGGAAGCTGGGAAAATCTCTGGTGCTGTTGGTAACTTCGCTAATATTCCACCATTTGTTGAAGCTTATGTGTGTGAAAAACTTGGTATTCGCCCGCAGGAGATTTCAACCCAAGTCTTGCCACGTGACCTTCATGCAGAATACTTTGCAGTGCTAGCCAGCATTGCCACATCCATTGAACGTATGGCAACAGAAATCCGCGGTCTGCAAAAATCTGAACAGCGTGAGGTGGAAGAGTTCTTTGCCAAAGGTCAAAAGGGTAGCTCGGCCATGCCTCACAAGCGCAATCCCATCGGCTCTGAGAACATGACGGGTCTTGCTCGCGTCATCCGCGGTCACATGGTGACAGCCTATGAAAATGTGTCCCTCTGGCACGAGCGTGATATTTCCCACTCATCAGCGGAGCGCATTATCACGCCTGATACGACCATTCTCATTGACTACATGCTCAACCGCTTTGGCAATATCGTCAAGAATCTGACGGTCTTCCCAGAAAATATGAAGCGCAACATGGGCTCTACCTTTGGATTGATCTTCAGCCAGCGTGCTATGCTGACCTTGATTGAAAAAGGCATGACCCGCGAAGAGGCTTACGACCTTGTTCAGCCTAAAACGGCGCAGTCTTGGGACAATCAAGTAGACTTCAAACCGCTGCTGGAAGCAGACCCAGAAGTCACTTCCCGCCTGAGCCAAGACGAAATCGACGAAATCTTCAACCCAGCCTACTATACCAAGCGTGTCAATGAAATCTTTGAGCGCATTGGGCTTGGAGATTAATTAGCATAAACTAAAAATTCTAGAGTTTGAAATGCAGACTTAAAGTTAGGCACAGATCCTAACCATTTTGCAATTTATTTAACTCTAGAATTTTTTTGTATAAGTGATTTAATTTTGAATTGTTTGAAAATTATAGCAATGTTTCTTTCAGAAAATGAAAATGTATGTTACAATTATTTAAATAAAACTTAAAACTCTGTCAGAGAGGGGATGATTATGCTTAGTGATTTTGGAGTTAAGGTCCGACAGTTAAGAGAATCAAAAGGAATTGCGAGAGAAGAGTTTTGCGGAGATGAAACTGAACTTTCAGTTCGGCAGCTAGCAAGAATAGAAACTGGATCGCTACCGACCTTGTCGAAAGCTCAGTTTATAGCGAAGCGACTGGGTGTTAGTCTTGGAGAATTGACAGATGGGGAGAGCTTAGAACTTCCAGATCGTTATAAAGAATTGAAATACTTGATTTTACGAACACCAACATATATGGATTCAGAGAAACTCAAAATTCGTGAAGAACAGTTTGATGAAATTTATGAGGATTATTATGATAAACTACCAGAGGAAGAAAAACTGATGGTTACTTTTATTCAATCCAAATTTGAAGTATATCAAACTGGTAATGTTGATTTTGGAACAGAAGTAATCAAAGATTATTTTAATCAGTTAAAAAAGAGAAAGTTATATAAATTAAATGACCTAGTTTTGATAGAACTTTTTCTCCTTTGTTCGGTTGTTTCCAATTTTGATAATACAATTTTTGATGAGATATTTTATGAAAAAATAAAAACTAGTCTTATCAATCAATCACAAACTTTACCTATAGAGGATTTATATTTGTTGAATAGCATCTTGCTTGTTTGTGCAGATGTATCAGTTCGATTACAGCGATATGATGATCTGGATAGGATATTACTGATAAGCCATCAGATAATGACAAAAATTCAGGATTTTCAAAAAATGCCCATTTATTATATGCTAAAATGGGAATATTGTTGGTTTGGCTTGAATGATTTTAAACAAGCTGAAGAATGTTATAAACAGGCTATTTTATTCGCTGGAGTAATAAACGGTGACTATCTTGTAAATAAGTTAGAAGAAGAATGGAGAAAATTAGTATCCAAAATAAATTAGCGAGGCAACATGACATTTTTGTTTCAAACTCTTTAATTTGTATCAGTGATTTTGGGATTAAGGTTCGACAGTTAAGAGAATCAAAAGGAATTGTGAGAGAAGATTTTTGTGGAGATGAAACCGAATTGTCGGTTAGGCAATTAGCAAGAATAGAAACTGGATCGCTACCGACCTTGTCGAAAGCTCAGTTTATAGCGAAGCGACAAAAAGCTAATGGAAGAATAGTATGAAGTGTCACCAAATTTAGTATAACTTAAGAATAATCAGGAGAATTTTTGAATGATAAACCAATTTGGAGAAAAAGTTAGGTATCTAAGAGAGCAAAGAGAAATTACGCGAGAAGAATTTTGCGGAGATGAAACCGAACTCTCAGTTAGACAATTAGCCAGAATTGAGACGGGTTCCCTACCTAATTTATCAAAAGCACAGTTCATTGCAAGTCGATTAGGAGTTCAACTTGGAGAGTTGACAGATGAAAAAAGTTTAGAGCTTCCAAAGCGATATAAAGAACTAAAGTATCTGATTTTGAGGACTCCTTTGTACGCGGAACCTGAAAGAATTAAAACACGTGAGGAACAACTTGATGAAGTTTCAGAAGTATTTTATGACACTCTTCCAGAGTATGAGCAATTGGTTATTGATTGTCTGCAAGCAAAGCTTGATATACATATGAGTAATAATATTTCCTTTGGTTTAGGTATTATAGACGATTATTTTGAACAAATAACTAAAAAAAATAATTATAGTTTAAATGATTTAGTTGTTATAGACATTTATTTTATGAGCATTATATCGGAAATTAAAAAAGGGGAGTCTGCTAGTCTTAAAGACTTCAATAAACTTGTTAATAATTTAATTGAACAGAGAGACAACTTCAATATAGAAACATTATTTGTTTTAAATAATTTACTTATACATGCTTGTGGGGTCTATCTGGAAATTGCTAATATTGAAAAAATTGAGATGCTTATAAAAATTTGTGAGCGTATCATGTCTAAGATTCAAGACTTTCAAAAATCTCCTATTTTGAATATGATTGAATGGAAACTAAGTTTACAACTATTAAAAGATAAGAAACGAGCAGAAGCTTGTTATAGCAAAGCGTTGCTTTTTTCTAATATAATGGAAGATGAATATTTAGAGACAAAATTACAAGAAGAATGGCAAAAAGATTGTGCAACATGACAAAAATGTCATGTTGCTTTTTGGTAATAAAAGATATACTAAAAAATGTAAATAATAAAAATTTGGAGGACCCAAAATTATGAAAAATTGGAAACAATATCGACTTTATCTAGTTCTTGCGACAGCTATTTTTGCTAAGAATGCTAGCTTACTAGGAGATTTCTTTTGGTGGAATCTTTGATTTACTACTATGTAAATATGCAAAACATTAAACTTTTTATACCATAACAAAAAAGGAGTCACATATGTCAATTTTAGAACCTGTATTCACAAGTAAAGTGCTTTTATATAAGAGATCGTTTTTCGCTAATCAAGGCAGTTTTTCAAGGGGATACTGACTGTATTTTGAAAAAAATTAACGATGAGTAGCTGAAAAACTATCCTTAGATGGAAGTACTGAACACAGTTATGAGTTCATTATAGCAAAAGTAGTCTTTTAGGCTATTTTTTTGTATAATATTTTTATGACTAGAATTTTAGATAATGATGTAATGGGTGATGAAGAATTTGTTGAACGTACGCTTCGTCCTCAGTTTTTAAAAGAATACATTGGACAGGACAAGGTTAAAGATCAACTTAAGATTTTTATTGAGGCTGCTAAGCTACGCGATGAGTCGCTAGATCATGTTTTACTTTTTGGGCCCCCAGGGCTCGGTAAGACGACGATGGCTTTTGTTATCGCCAATGAATTAGGAGTAAATCTAAAGCAAACCTCTGGACCTGCAATTGAAAAAGCAGGTGACTTAGTTGCTATTTTGAACGATCTTGAACCAGGAGATGTCCTTTTTATTGATGAAATTCACCGTATGCCGATGGCTGTTGAAGAAGTGCTGTATTCAGCCATGGAGGACTTTTACATTGACATTATGATAGGGGCAAGTGACACTAGTCGTAGTGTTCACCTTGATTTACCACCTTTCACACTCATTGGAGCCACGACACGAGCAGGCATGTTGTCTAATCCTTTGCGGGCGCGTTTTGGAATTACGGGTCATATGGAATACTACGAAGTGGAAGATTTAACAGAGATTGTTGAGCGAACCGCAGCGATTTTTGAGATGGAAATCGTCCATGAAGCTGCGCTAGAATTAGCACAACGTAGCCGAGGGACTCCGCGAATTGCTAATAGACTACTCAAGCGTGTCCGTGACTATGCTCAGATTATGGGAGATGGCGTCATCACTGCGGATATTACTGATAAGGCTCTCAATATGCTGGATGTTGATCATCAGGGCTTGGATTATGTTGACCAAAAAATCCTTCGAACCATGATTGAGATGTATAATGGCGGCCCTGTTGGTCTAGGCACTCTGTCTGTCAATATTGCTGAAGAACGTGATACAGTTGAGGACATGTATGAGCCATACCTTATTCAAAAAGGATTTATCATGCGAACAAGAACCGGTCGGGTAGCAACTGCCAAAGCTTATGAACACCTAGGTTACCCTTTGTCAGACAAGAGTTAAACGTTATTTTATCCAGTGAGTAGAGGTTAAATTCTGATTTTACAAATCAACGCTATAGTCTTTCGGTTTGCTTTTAGTAGACAATAAGCTGTTGGCACTACTGCAGTACGGTGATGCGAGTTAATGACGTAATAAAAACTATAAAATATAAGGAGCTAGGCATGTTTGTTCTAGCTTTTTGATATAAAAACGCATCCCTTTGAAATCTTTGATTAATTTGAATGTAACATACGATTAAATTTTGTTATAATGAGAGTAAGATTATCATTTTGAATTAGGAGATTGTGATGAAGCAAGTCGTTTTTGTTTGTCTGGGGAATATCTGCCGTAGTCCCATGGCTGAGTTTGTCATGAAAGATCTTGCAAAAGGGTACGATATTCGCGTCGAAAGTCGGGCAACATCGAATTGGGAACATGGGAACCCTATTCATCCAGGCACGCAGAGAATTTTCAAAAGACATGCCATTGCTTTTGATCGTCAAAAACGTTCTCAGCAAATTAGCTTGAAAGATTTAGAAGTTTTTGACTTGATTATCGGTATGGACGATGAAAATGTTGCGGATTTGCAACGTCTCTCTCAAGGAAAATATGATGATAAGATAGTTATTTTTAGGAAAGATGGCGTCCCAGATCCGTGGTTCACTGGTGATTTTGAAGAGACCTATGATTTGGTCAAAACTGGCTGTGAAAAATGGCTAGCGCAACTACTGTCATGAAAATAAGGAAAAAGAAAATGAAAAAAATAAACTTAACACGAGGACGCATAGAGTTACTTGCTGTACTGGTGATACTATGTTGCGGACTGTCGGTCTTAACCGTAAACCAGAAGTCTAAAGCAACCCTCCGTTATAACCACGGAAAGCTTGTTTATACAGGTTATGTCGTTAACCACCGTATGAACGGCAAAGGGAAGCTGACTTATGAAAATGGTGATGTTTATGAAGGTCAATTTGTCAATGGTGTCTTTGACGGACAAGGTACTTTCACTTCAAGCACAGGTTGGTCATATAAAGGAGACTTTAAAAATGGTCAAGCTGATGGGCAAGGGACACTAGTAGCACAAGATAAAAAGGTTTATAAAGGAACCTTTAAACAAGGGATTTATCAAAAATGAGAATAAAATGGTTTTCACTGGTACGTGTAACAGGACTTTTGCTAGTTCTACTCTATCACTTCTTTCAAAATACTTTTTCAGGGGGATTTATTGGTGTTGATATTTTCTTCACTTTTTCTGGGTACCTGATAACAGCGCTTTTGATTGATGAATATGCAAAAAGCGAAAAAATTGATTTGCTAGGATTTCTTAAGCGACGTTTTTATAGAATTGTGCCGCCGGTAGTCTTGATGATACTGATTGTTATGCCGTTTACGCTTTTGGTGCGTGATGACTTTCGTGCAAGCATTGGTCAACAAATTGCATCAGTTTTAGGATTTACGACAAATTTCTATGAGATGATAACTGGTGGCAATTATGAAAGCCAGTTTATCCCGCATTTATTTGTTCACACTTGGAGTTTGGCTATTGAGGTACATTTTTATCTCATTTGGGGAGTTTTACTTTGGATTTTGACAAAAAGGAATGTAGGTTCTAAACAGTTTCGGGGGTTAGTTTTTGTTCTTTCAACAGGCTTGTTTCTTGTCAGCTTTTTGTCTATGTTTATCAGAAGTTTTTTTGTTGAAAATATTTCGATGATTTATTTCTCAACACTCTCTCACAGTTTTCCTTTTTTCCTAGGCGCGATGTTTGCGACTATGTCAGGTATCAACGAGACTACCAAACGATTTGAGAAAAATATTGTTCTTTGGCCAAGAAAGCGTGTGATTACAGTCATGGCAACAAGTTTTGCTCTCCTTTTGCTCCTGACCTTTTTGCTTGATTTTAATCATCAATTTACTTATTTATTTGGGTTCATACTAGCGAGTCTCTTTGCTAGTGTCATGATTTATGCAGCGCGTGTTTTACATGAACAAACTTCAAATGTTCGCGAACCCAAGATAATCACGTTTTTAGCAGATATTTCCTATGGTATTTATCTTTTTCATTGGCCTTTTTACATCATCTTTGGTCAGTTAGCTAACAACTGGCTTGCAGCTTTAACAACAACTATTTTTTCTCTTGTCTTTGCTAGCTTGTCCTATTATGTGATTGAACCCTACATTGTTGGGAAAAAGCCAAATCTATTTGGTTTACAATTAGATCTCAGTCCATATAAAAAATGGCTTTTTGGGACGGCTGGGGTGTTAACCATTATCACGATAGCAACCGCTGCTATTGCTCCTAAAGTTGGTAAATTTGAAACCAATCTATTAGTTGATTCTCTTCAACAAGCCCAGAATAATATGAATCGTACCCATACTTTAGCAGCTGGGGACGCCTCAGCTTTAAGCAATGTCAGTGTGATAGGAGATTCAGTTGCCCTAAGATCATCGTCAGCTTTTGCGAGTCTTTTACCAGAAGTTCAGTTGGACGCTGCAGTCAGCCGTAATTTTAGTGAAGCTTTTAACATTTTTAAAAACCAAATTGATTCAAACACTCTATCTAAAACCACTGTTTTGGCGGTAGGTGTCAATTCTTTGGGGAACTATCAAGACGACTTACAGCAATTTATTGATGCTTTGCCTGACGGTTATCGCTTGGTTCTTGTTACTCCGTACAATGCTGGAAACGATGCTGCGGTAGCTGAGGTTAGAGATTATGAGCTGAGTTTGGCTAAAACATATTCTTATGTTACTGTCGCAGATTGGTACAAGGTTGCTGTTGAAAATCCAGCCATCTGGTCTGAAACAGATGGCGTACACTATAGTGATAGTGACAGCACGGGGGCAGATTTATATGTTAAAACTATCCAGAAAGCTATTCAAAAAGCAGCTAAACGCTCAGCTAAGGGTGAGTCTTAGCGTTATAAAAGTTCACTGAAAGGTGGGCTTTTTAATATTGAAAATCAAACTCAGACATTATTGATTAGATGACTTTAAGCTTTATCTGTGTTGGCGTCGTCCATTATAATTTTGATTTTCTTTGAGTATCAGGAAAAGGCTTTAAAGGTATGTAGAATGGTAGGCAAAAAGTTTGAAAAAAAATTCACAAATTTTATGTGAAATGGTTTACAAAAAAAAATATTGTGATATAATGAACATGTAATAAAAATTGTGAAACATTTAACAAGGTGTTTCTAAAGGAGAAAAATATGGCTGAAAAAACTGTTACACCAGAAGAAAAACTTGCTCAAGCTCAAGCACACGTTGATGAACTTGTTCAAAAAGGTCTTGTTGCTCTTGAAGAGTTCCGTAAACTTAATCAGGAACAAGTGGATTATATCGTGGCAAAAGCTTCTGTAGCAGCTCTTGATGCACACGGAATCTTGGCAGCACATGCGGTTGAAGAAACCGGTCGGGGTGTCTTTGAAGATAAAGCAACTAAAAATCTTTTTGCCTGCGAACATGTTGTTAACAATATGCGTGGCGTTAAGACAGTTGGTGTCATTGAAGATGATCCGATTACAGGATTGACTAAAATTGCTGAACCAGTCGGTGTTATCTGTGGGGTAACTCCAACAACTAACCCAACTTCAACTGCAATCTTTAAATCATTGATTGCTCTCAAAACTCGTAATCCAATTGTTTTCGGTTTCCACCCATCAGCTCAAGAATCATCAGCGCATGCGGCTAAAATTGTTTATGATGCTGCGGTTAAAGCTGGAGCGCCTGAAAACTGTATCCAATGGATTACAGAGCCTTCTATTCAAGCAACAAACGCTTTGATGAACCACGATGGTATTGCGACTATCCTTGCGACTGGTGGTAATGCTATGGTTCGTGCCGCTTATTCATGTGGTAAACCAGCTCTTGGGGTAGGTGCTGGTAACGTTCCTGCTTATGTTGAAAAATCAGCTGATATTCGTCAAGCTGCTCATGACATTGTGATGTCTAAATCATTTGATAATGGTATGGTCTGTGCCTCTGAACAAGCTGTTATCATTGATAAAGAAATCTATGATGACTTTGTTGAAGAGTTCAAATCATATAAAACTTACTTTGTTAACAAGAAAGAAAAGGCTCTTCTTGAAGAATACTGCTTTGGTGTAAAAGCAAATAGCAAAAACTGTGCAGAAGGTAAATTGAATGCTGATATCGTTGGTAAACCAGCTGCATGGATTGCAGAACAAGCAGGTTTCAAAGTTCCAGAAGGAACTAATATTTTGGCTGCTGAATGTGCAGAAGTTGGTGAAAAAGAACCATTGACTCGTGAAAAACTTTCTCCAGTTATCGCTGTTCTTAAAGCAGAAGACACTGAAGACGGTTTGAACAAAGCACGTCAAATGGTTGAATTCAATGGTCTTGGACACTCAGCTGCTATCCATACAAAAGACGAAGCTCTTGCAAAACGTTTCGGTACTGAAATGAAAGCAATGCGTATCATCTGGAACTCACCATCAACATTTGGTGGTATCGGTGATGTTTATAATGCTTTCATTCCATCATTGACACTTGGATGTGGTTCATACGGACGCAACTCAGTTGGTGATAACGTATCTGCTATCAACCTTCTTAATATCAAGAAAGTAGGGAAACGTAGAAATAATATGCAATGGTTTAAAGTTCCTTCAAAAATCTACTTCGAACGTAACTCAATTCAATACCTTCAAACTTGTGAAGATATTAACCGTGTTATGATTGTTACAGATAAATCTATCGAAAAACTTGGTTTTGTACAACGCATTATTGATCAACTGAACCTTCGTGCTAACAAAGTAACTATCCAAGTGTTCTCAGATGTTGAGCCAGATCCAGACATCACAACAATCCGTCGTGGTACAGAAGTAATGCGTCAATTTGAGCCAGATACCATTATTGCACTTGGTGGAGGGTCACCAATGGATGCAGCCAAAGGTATGTGGATGTTCTACGAACAACCAGAAGTTGACTTCAGCGACCTTGTCCAAAAATTCATGGATATCCGTAAACGTGCCTTCAAATTCCCATCTCTTGGTAAGAAAGCGAAATATATTGGTATCCCAACAACATCTGGTACAGGATCAGAAGTAACACCATTTGCTGTAATCTCTGATAAAGCTAATAACCGTAAATATCCATTGGCTGACTATGCCTTGACTCCAACAATTGCTATTGTTGACCCAGCTTTGGTTGAATCAGTTCCTGCCTTTATCGCAGCTGATACAGGTATGGATGTTCTGACTCACGCAACAGAAGCTTATACTTCGAACTTTGCCAACGACTACACTGATGGTCTTGCTCTTCAAACCATCAAATTGGTCTTCAAATACCTTGAAAAATCTGTTAAAACAGCAGATCCTGAAGCACGCGAAAAAATGCATAATGCTTCTACAATGGCAGGTATGGCCTTTGCCAACGCCTTTCTCGGTATGAGCCACTCTATGGCCCATAAGATTGGTGGGGTACACCACACTATCCACGGTCGTACAAATGCTATCTTGCTTCCATATGTTATCCGCTACAACGGAACTCGTCCATCTAAAACAACAACATGGCCTAAATATAACTATTGGAAAGCAGATGAAAAATTCCAAGACATCGCTCGTATGTTAGGATTGCCATGTTCAACTCCAGAAGAAGCCGTTGAAGCTTATGCTAAGGCTGTTTACGATCTTGGAGTAGCTGTTGGTATTAAGATGAACTTCAAAGATCAAGGTATTGATGAAAAAGTTTGGAAAGATAGCTTGCATGAAATTGCTCTTCTTGCTTATGAAGATCAATGTTCACCTGCTAACCCACGCTTGCCAATGGTAGCTGACATGGAAGAAATCATGGCGGATGCTTACTATGGTTACGCAGAACGTCCAGGACGTCGTAAATAAGTTTTCAGTTATAATTCTCCCTAAAAAAGCTGAGACCTGAGGTCTTGGCTTTTTTATAACACTATATGTCATTAATTATTTGAAAAAAATCCCAAGAAAACCTTTACATTGTTCAGGCTAAGCGCTATAATAAATGTGACATAAGATGTAACAAACAAAGGGGGTAAGGAGATGGCTGAGCGCTTTTATGAAGTGTTAGCAATTGTTTGGATTTTCATTGCAGGAATGGATCCACGTTGGGGAAATTAAAGGTATTGGCGCTATTCCTAGGAATGGCGTTTTTGTATCAGAGTTTAGGACAAGGAATTTTGTGAGGGATTAAAAGTGAAGTGTGATAGCTGTTTGTTTCAAGAAAGTGTTATCTTCTTCTAAGGGCTGTTACTAGCTAATAGGCTTGAAAAATAGGGCTCCTCTGACACAAAAGGCTATTTCCATAAAACCAAAAGCACAAAGTATTAGCGACAACCCAATCATAAGAATAGAAATTTATTGAGAAAATTCTCAAATTTTCTGATAATTATGGTATAATGCTAAAAAGACTATCTAAATAAAGAGGATTTATCATGACGCTTGTTTACCAATCAACCCGTGACGAAAACAATCGAGTAACAGCTAGCCAGGCGATCTTGCAAGGTTTAGCGGCAGATGGAGGACTGTTCACTCCTTTAACAACGCCGCAAGTGGCACTTGACTTTGATAGACTCAAAAGTGCTTCTTACCAGGAAGTGGCCAAGTTGGTTCTCTCAGCCTTTTTGGATGATTTTACAGAAGAGGAACTCGACTACTGCATTAGCAATGCTTATGATACCAAATTTGATACGCCAACCATTGCTCCTTTGGTAAAGTTGGGTAATCAATACAATCTAGAACTTTTTCATGGGTCAACGATTGCCTTTAAAGACATGGCACTATCCATCTTGCCTTATCTATTGACAACATCAGCGAAGAAACAAGGTGTTGATAATAAGATTGTGATTTTAACGGCTACATCGGGTGATACAGGAAAAGCTGCTATGGCTGGTTTTGCTGATGTTCCGGGAACAGAAATCATTGTCTTCTATCCAAAAGACGGTGTCTCAAAAATCCAAGAGCTACAAATGACAACACAAATTGGCGCCAATACCCACGTTGTAGCTATCGATGGAAACTTTGATGATGCTCAGACAGATGTGAAACGTATGTTTAATGATACTGATTTGCGCGATAAATTGCTGGCGCACAAAACTCAGTTTTCTTCTGCAAACTCAATGAATATTGGTCGCCTAGTGCCTCAAGTAGTCTATTACGTTTATGCTTATGCTCAGCTAGTTAAATCTGGCGATATTCAAAATGGTGATAAGGTTAACTTCACCGTGCCAACAGGAAATTTTGGAAATATCCTAGCTGCGTACTATGCGAAACAAATTGGAGTTCCAGTCAACAAACTTATCTGTGCCTCTAATGAAAATAATGTTCTGACAGATTTCTTTACAACAGGAACCTATGATAAAAAGCGATCTTTCAAGGTTACCACAAGCCCATCCATGGATATTCTTGTGTCTTCGAACTTGGAGCGTCTGATCTTCCATCTTTCAGGAAATAACGCAGCTAAAACCAAGCAACTTATGGATAATCTTACAACAACAGGTGAGTACACGCTTGGTGATGTTAACCAAGATATTTTAAATCTATTTGCCGCAGGATTTGCAACCGAAGAAGAAACGGCAACCGAAATCAAGCGAGTTTATGATGAGTGTAGCTATGTTGAAGATCCCCACACGGCTGTTGCATCTAGGGTTTATCAGAGCTACGCAGCTAAGACAGGAGATAAAACACCAACAGTCATAGCCTCGACAGCGAGTCCATACAAATTCCCGCGTGTAGCTGTGTCTGCCATCACAGGTAAAGACAGTGGTGATGATTTTAAAGCTGTTGAAGCATTGCACCAACTTTCTGGTGTAACTATTCCTGCTGCGGTTGATGGGTTGGATAGAGCCATAGTTCGCCACAAAACGGTTGTTGCTACTGTTGATATGCAAAAAGCTGTGGAAGAGTACTTGGGTCTCTGATTTTAATTTTTGTTAGAGGTTGATAGAACCTCGTCTTTGACACATCTGAAAAAGAGGGCTTGGAATACTAAAGTTTCCAAGCCTTCCTTTCGTTTAGAAGGGACAGTCAGAGAAATCATACTTTTCTTCATTTCGTTGATTCAATTTGAAAGGTTATATGAACAA
This sequence comes from Streptococcus sp. ZY19097, assembly GCF_040731245.1. NCBI lineage: Bacteria > Bacillati > Bacillota > Bacilli > Lactobacillales > Streptococcaceae > Streptococcus > Streptococcus sp. ZY19097. Next base: position 2,458,051 of record NZ_CP160400.1, on the reverse strand, counting down.
TAAGAGAACACTTTTAAATATTGCTCTACCTGCTATGGTAGAAAATCTTCTTCAAATGCTCATGGGCCTTGTTGACAGCTATATTGTATCTCAAATCAGCCTGATTGCAGTATCAGGGGTTTCGGTAGCCAATAATATCATCAGCATTTATCAAGCGCTTTTTATTGCATTAGGGGCTGCTATATCTAGTCTTATTGCTAAGAGTCGTGGTGAAAAGAATATCTCGAAGCAGTTTTATTATCAAGTTCAGGGCTTGCTTGTCACTATAATAATAAGTTTTATATTGGGCATTGTCACAGTTTTCTTCGGGAAAAATCTACTAGCCCTGTTCGGGATGGAAAAAGCTGTAGCTGATTCTGGAGGCTTGTATCTTAAAATTGTTGGTGGGCTGATAGTCAGTCTTGGTTTGTTGACTACTTTAGCTTCATTTTTGCGAGCACAAGGGAAAACACGCCTACCAATGTATGTCAGCTTCTTAATTAATCTCGTTAATGCGCTTTTATCGGCCTTAGCTGTCTTTGTCTTTGACTGGGGAATTGTTGGAGTTGCTAGTGCTACGGTACTTTCGCGCTTTATAGGTATTGCATTACTAGGTAGTCAGCTTCCTGTAAAGAAAATTCTTGAGAATTTGACTCTTAGTTTAGATAAGAATTTGCTCACGCTTTCTCTACCAGCGGCTGGTGAGCGGCTTATGATGAGAGCTGGTGATGTAGTTATCATTGCTATTGTTGTTCAATTTGGGACAGAGACTGTAGCTGGGAACGCGATTGGGGAGAGCTTGACTCAGTTTAATTATATGCCTGGTCTGGGGATGGCAACTGCAACAGTTATTCTTGTGGCACACTACTTGGGAAGTGGTGATTATTATGAATTGAAAAAGATTGTGCGAGAATCATATCTTATTTCAGCCTGCCTCATGATTATAGTTGGCTTGCTAACCTTTTTGTTTGGAGATTACTGGACTAGTTTCTTTACAGAAAATAGCGGAGCACGACAGGCTAGTCTCGTTGTTCTATTCTATTCATTTATTGGTGGGCCAGCGACAGCGGGAACTTTGATTTTCACGGCAGTATGGCAAGGACTGGGCAATTCTAAAATGCCTTTTTATGCAACAAGCTTTGGTATGTGGTTTGTTCGAATTCTTTTGGGATATGTGTTAGGCGTTACGCTTAATCTAGGGTTATCGGGTGTTTGGTTAGCAACTCTAGTGGATAACTTTTTTCGCTGGGGATTTCTATATATAAAATACATGAGAGTTGGCAAGAACTTTTAACACTTAAGGTTGTGCAAAATTGTGTATATGAAGATACGCCTCGCTGCCCCCCTTATTAAAATTGGAAATATTATCGCGATAGTCCTTTAGCATTTTCATACTGATTAAAAATCAGAAATAGCTACCTGGAAGTGATTGGATATATTTAAAAATGAACAATTACACGATTGATGGAATCTTTTGTCACGGTAAAAGGGTATGATTTGTGATGATAGTTATAAGTTTGTTATTTTTGATTTTGGTTGAGTATCATTACTCTCTCTTTGCCAAGAGGAATAGGCATCCGCAAAGTAAAAGTTAATGTTAAGATCTTCTGCCAAGGGATAACAAGCAAATTCCGTTTCTCTGTCAGATGTAAAGGTCCTCAGAAATTTTTTCGGTATGCTGTGACATAGCACTTGGATGGCTGAGAACATAGATTTTGAAGTGCAATCAGGTATCTTAAATGCCTAAGTACAAGCGTGTCTTCGATCGATAAAAGTCGCCAAACACCCTTTACTTTTTCCACGAGAGGAGACGACAGTGACCAACGGTCTCTTTTGTTTTAACTTCTCTAGGGCGTTTAGAAATGGAGATACCAATGGTAAATTTTCCACGTGTTTCTTGAGGATTTCAGCTTTTCCCTTTACGTCTTAAAGCAGACAAATCATAATCAGTCACCCCCTATATAAAGCCAGTTATAAATGGTTTTAAAGGACACCAGGGGCTTATGTTTAAGCTGATAGCGGCCACAAATTTGTTCTGGGGACCAGGAAGACTTCAGTCGTTCTTCAATTTCCTGTATTAACTCAGAAGTCCAACTAGATTTTCTTCCCTTCTGCTTAGCCAGTCGCTCATAGTGTTTTTTGTGCGTATGGTACAGAGTAAGTACCATTACAACGCGTTAATTCTCTTGAAAGTGTTGATTTGTGAACTCCTAATTTTCTTGCTATTTGGATTGGTTTGAGACCTAATTCTAGATAAGTATCTATCTTAATGCGCTCTGTTGTGGTAATATGATGAGTAGCTCATAGGTTTCTCCTGTGTTCTGTTTAGTGTGGTTACTTACAGTTTACACGAGTTTGAACTCTATGAGTTTTTTAGGGCTCTTTTCTACCATTTGTCAAGTATATCAAGGTGCGAAGCACACCGTGCGCATGAAAACATTCTTCTCTCCTTTTGCACCTAATGCAACTACTTTAGTCCTAATATCGATTTTGTATCTTCATCTTTATCCTTGATTTCCAAATAATTGTGGCAAATAATCCTCCAAATGGACAGAAATATAGCGGTGTTTGCGGCGATAGCTCAGCTTTTCCTTAGGAAATGTCATAGTTTGTAAAAGATGAAGACAGACCTTACGAATAGCGTTCAGATTGAAAGCTACTCGTTTATCTAAGGTTTGGTTCTTATCTTCTCGGTAAACCACATCTAACAACCAATGCAGGCTCTCAACCGACCAATGACCACGAACTACCTGTGAAAAAGTCTGCACATCACCCTTGAAACTGAGGATAAAGTAACGAACTTCTTCCGTGATGATACCGTCTTTATCAATGGTATTCTTAGTCATCCCAATCCCACGAAGGTTCTGCCATTTTGGGTGTCGTTGGCTCAGCCATTTTACATCTTGAGAAACCCAGTAATCCCTCCCCTCAATCTGACTGCGTGCCTTTTCGATGGTCTGATAATGACAGCCTTTCTCTGTCAACTTAGATAATAATTTGGCATCACTAAAATAAAGGTCAATATCCTCATGGAGAGTACCTTGATTTCCTTTGACTGCCAAACAATAATCTCCTTTGCCCCTTATAATCACATCCGCAATGTCTGTCTGAGTTCCCATGGCATCAATCGTGACAACACTCTTACGAAGGTCTAGCTGACGTAAGAGGCGAGGAATGGCTGTAATTTCATTGCTTTTATCCTCAACAGCTACCTGTCCAAGGCTAATCCGATTAACACCGTCATAAGCAGTGACAATATGAGTAGGAGATTGGTGTTTTCCTCGGTTCCCCCGAATCGTTTTTCCGTCAACGGCAATCAATTTGGAAAAATCAGTTGTTTCTGAAGAGGTTTCGAAGGACAGCTGACACTCCAGCCAACGTACCAGATTAGTCCATCTTTTTCCACGTTTCAATCCCTGCTAATTGACAAGAGAACACTAGAAAGAGAATAGTAGATAAGGGATAGCGGATTTTCCATGCTTGACGGCTATCATACTCTTCTTTGTGCTATTCTATGGATAAAAGAAAATCAATCATTGTAGTTCTCCTTAATTCTGGTTTACTACTTTGATTGATTTTTGTTTATGGTTGCCATTTGCTAAAAACAAAATTTTCTTCATGCGTTTGTCGTGTCGTTTCGTCATGCCCTTTTATATCTAAAATTAGTGACAAAAATAAGGTAGCAGCCTCAAAATAGCTACTGTCATGCTTTATTTTTTTGCTTAAAGCCTTGATAGACTTGACAAATGGTAGAAAAAGCCTCCTAAAACGATAAAATAGAAGTGGTTTCCCCGCCGCCCAATCTTATCATAAAGGAGGTCTCTTATGGGAAAGGATAATAAAAGTTTATCACATACACGTTGGAATTGTAAATATCATATTGTTTTTGCTCCCAAATATCGTCGTCAAATCATCTATGGCAAATACAAGCCGAGTATCGGCAAGATTGTTCGAGATTTGTGTGAGCGAAAGGGATTGACAATCCATGAAGCGAATGCTTGCTCGAATCATATTCACATGTCAATAAGCGTTCCCCCAAAACTAAGTAGGTTTTATGGATTATTTAAAGGGAAAAAGTAGTCTTGTGATTTTTGACAAGCATGCTAATCTGAAATACTAAGTAAGGAAACAGAAGTACGAACGAGATAAACAGATTCTACAAGAGCGAAATTCCTATTCTAAAACAGATCCTGATGCGACATTTATGCGGATGAAAGAGGAAAGAAACAGTCTGGGGAGAGACTGTTTCTTCACGAGCCTTGAAATAAAAGAGCGAGTATGAGGAATGGCCAGTTCAAGCCTGGTTACAACTTTCAACTTGGTACAAACAACCAGTTTGCCTTGGCTTACGGATTGTATCCGAATCCAACTGACACTCGTACACTCAAACCTTTTCTTCAATCCATCCAAACCTTAGAACTCTTTCAACACATTGTCGCGGATGCAGGTTATGGTAGTGAAGAAAATTACAGCTTTATCCTTGATGACCTAGAGAAAACACCTCTGATCCCCTACGGAACATATCAGAAAGAGCAGAAGAAAAGCTATAAGAAGAGTGATGCCAATCCTGATAACTGGACCTACTTAGAAGATTCTGACCAGTGGATAAAACCAGATGGGGTTGTCTACTCGTTTAAGAATTATTCACGAAGAACGGAGCAGAATGGATTTGAGAAAGATATTAAGATTTACGAAGCTGATCCTGTACAAGCTAGCGAGGAATTGGACCAGTTAGCACGGACAGAGAAAGGAAACCTCAAACAAATTCAGTATAATCCTACGTAGAACTATTTCAAGAACTTAGTCAAAGAGGAATTGACAAGTAAAGAGGGAGCTCGCATTTATGCCAAACGCAAGGTGGATGTCGAACCTGTATTTGGTAGGATGAAGGGTGTTTTTTGGCGTGCGCAGAGTGCATGTCAGAGGTCAAAAGGTGGTTGAAACTGAGATAGGATTCCTCCTAATGAGCATGAATCTCACGAAATTGGCGAAGAAATTAGTCCAAGATAATAGAAACAAAAAGAAAAATACAGACAGTTCGGCTGGATTTCATCAAAATCAGCTTGAATCTATCTGTGTTTTTTATTTACTGGCTAGTTTTTGCCCAGCCTCAGTTCGGGAAAGTGGTGCGCGAGGAAGCTAATTTCTAGTTCCCGTCCTTCCAGAAGTTAATCTGAGAAAACTGCATAAAACCAACAGGATTTAGTCTCAGTCTAATTTCCAGTTTTGGTGTTAGACTAGAACTTACTTTGAGAATTTAGGAACTTACTTTGAGAATTTAGGAGGAAAAAAATAGTTGACAAAAGCACAAGAAGTTTGCTATACTGACATAGCTGTCAAACAGGAAGTCACTACGGAAGAAAAAAAGTTAAAAAAAGTAGTTGACAAGTTAGAAGAAGTTTGATAGAATAAAGAAGTTGTCTCGAGAGAGGCGAAGACCTTTGAGAACTGAACAAGAAGACGAACCAAACGTGCGGGTTACGGAAGTAACCTGTCAAGAAACAATAAGTCAGCAATGACACGAGCGCAAGCTCAAACTTTTAAATGAGAGTTTGATCCTGGCTCAGGACGAACGCTGGCGGCGTGCCTAATACATGCAAGTAGAACGCTGAAGTCTGGTGCTTGCACCGGATGGATGAGTTGCGAACGGGTGAGTAACGCGTAGGTAACCTACCTCATAGCGGGGGATAACTATTGGAAACGATAGCTAATACCGCATAATAGTCTTTAACTCATGTTAGAGGCTTGAAAGGGGCAATTGCTTCACTATGAGATGGACCTGCGTTGTATTAGCTAGTTGGTGAGGTAAAGGCTCACCAAGGCGACGATACATAGCCGACCTGAGAGGGTGATCGGCCACACTGGGACTGAGACACGGCCCAGACTCCTACGGGAGGCAGCAGTAGGGAATCTTCGGCAATGGGGGGAACCCTGACCGAGCAACGCCGCGTGAGTGAAGAAGGTTTTCGGATCGTAAAGCTCTGTTGTTAGAGAAGAACGTGTGTGAGAGTGGAAAGTTCACACAGTGACGGTAACTAACCAGAAAGGGACGGCTAACTACGTGCCAGCAGCCGCGGTAATACGTAGGTCCCGAGCGTTGTCCGGATTTATTGGGCGTAAAGCGAGCGCAGGCGGTTCTGTAAGTCTGAAGTTAAAGGCAGTGGCTTAACCATTGTACGCTTTGGAAACTGCAGGACTTGAGTGCAGAAGGGGAGAGTGGAATTCCATGTGTAGCGGTGAAATGCGTAGATATATGGAGGAACACCGGTGGCGAAAGCGGCTCTCTGGTCTGTAACTGACGCTGAGGCTCGAAAGCGTGGGGAGCAAACAGGATTAGATACCCTGGTAGTCCACGCCGTAAACGATGAGTGCTAGGTGTTAGGCCCTTTCCGGGGCTTAGTGCCGTAGCTAACGCATTAAGCACTCCGCCTGGGGAGTACGACCGCAAGGTTGAAACTCAAAGGAATTGACGGGGGCCCGCACAAGCGGTGGAGCATGTGGTTTAATTCGAAGCAACGCGAAGAACCTTACCAGGTCTTGACATCCCAGTGACCGTCCTAGAGATAGGATTTTTCTTCGGAACACTGGTGACAGGTGGTGCATGGTTGTCGTCAGCTCGTGTCGTGAGATGTTGGGTTAAGTCCCGCAACGAGCGCAACCCCTATTGTTAGTTGCCATCATTGAGTTGGGCACTCTAGCGAGACTGCCGGTAATAAACCGGAGGAAGGTGGGGATGACGTCAAATCATCATGCCCCTTATGACCTGGGCTACACACGTGCTACAATGGCTGGTACAACGAGTCGCAAGTCGGTGACGACAAGCTAATCTCTTAAAGCCAGTCTCAGTTCGGATTGTAGGCTGCAACTCGCCTACATGAAGTCGGAATCGCTAGTAATCGCGGATCAGCACGCCGCGGTGAATACGTTCCCGGGCCTTGTACACACCGCCCGTCACACCACGAGAGTTTGTAACACCCGAAGTCGGTGAGGTAACCTTTTGGAGCCAGCCGCCTAAGGTGGGATAGATGATTGGGGTGAAGTCGTAACAAGGTAGCCGTATCGGAAGGTGCGGCTGGATCACCTCCTTTCTAAGGAAAATAACGGAAGCACGTTTGGTTGGATCTTGTTTAGTTTTGAGAGGTCTTGTGGGGCCTTAGCTCAGCTGGGAGAGCGCCTGCTTTGCACGCAGGAGGTCAGCGGTTCGATCCCGCTAGGCTCCATTGAATCTACGGATTCAAGTTTGATCATTGAAAATTGAATATCTATCAAATTCCATATAGAAATATATGAAATAGTAACAAGAAAATAAACCGAAAACGCTGTGACAATTTAATGAGTTTTCTAGTTTAAAAAACTAGTTTAATAAGGTTAAGTTAATAAGGGCGCACGGTGGATGCCTTGGCACTAGGAGCCGATGAAGGACGTGACTAACGACGAAATGCTTTGGGGAGTTGTAAGTAAGCGCTGATCCAGAGATGTCCGAATGGGGGAACCCACTAGCTGATGGCTAGTATCCCTACCTGTTAAGGGTAGAGGAAGGAAGACGCAGTGAACTGAAACATCTAAGTAGCTGCAGGAAGAGAAAGCAAAAGCGATTGCCTTAGTAGCGGCGAGCGAAGAGGCAGGAGGGCAAACCAGAGAGTTTACTCTCTGGGGTTGTAGGACTGCAATATGGACTTAAAGAGTATAGAAGAACTACCTGGGAAGGTAGGCCAAAGAGAGTAATAGCCTCGTATTTGAAATAGTCTTTATACCTAGCAGTATCCTGAGTACGGCGAGACACGTGGAATCTCGTCGGAATCTGGGAGGACCATCTCCCAACCCTAAATACTCCCTAGTGACCGATAGTGAACCAGTACCGTGAGGGAAAGGTGAAAAGCACCCCGGGAGGGGAGTGAAATAGAACCTGAAACCGTGTGCCTACAACAAGTTCGAGCCCGTTAATGGGTGAGAGCGTGCCTTTTGTAGAATGAACCGGCGAGTTACGTTTACGTGCGAGGTTAAGTTGAAGAGACGGAGCCGTAGGGAAACCGAGTCTGAATAGGGCGAATGAGTACGTGGACGTAGACCCGAAACCATGTGACCTACCCATGAGCAGGTTGAAGGTGCGGTAAGACGCACTGGAGGACCGAACCAGGGCACGTTGAAAAGTGCTTGGATGACTTGTGGGTAGCGGAGAAATTCCAAACGAACTTGGAGATAGCTGGTTCTCTCCGAAATAGCTTTAGGGCTAGCGTCGACATTAAGAATCATGGAGGTAGAGCACTGTTTGGGTGAGGGGTCCATCCCGGATTACCAATCTCAGATAAACTCCGAATGCCATTGATTTATGGTCGGCAGTCAGACTGCGAGTGCTAAGATCCGTAGTCGAAAGGGAAACAGCCCAGACCACCAGCTAAGGTCCCAAAATATATGTTAAGTGGAAAAGGATGTGGGGTTGCACAGACAACTAGGATGTTAGCTTAGAAGCAGCTATTCATTCAAAGAGTGCGTAATAGCTCACTAGTCGAGTGACCCTGCGCCGAAAATGTACCGGGGCTAAAACATATTACCGAAGCTGTGGATACCTTTTATAGGTATGGTAGGAGAGCGTTCTATGGGTGATGAAGGTGTACCGTGAGGAGCGCTGGAACGCATAGAAGTGAGAATGCCGGTATGAGTAGCGAAAGATGGGTGAGAATCCCATCCACCGTAAGACTAAGGTTTCCAGGGGAAGGCTCGTCCGCCCTGGGTTAGTCGGGACCTAAGGAGAGACCGAAGGGTGTATCCGATGGCCAACAGGTTGATATTCCTGTACTAGAGTATGAAGTGATGGAGGGACGCAGTAGGCTAACTAAAGCGTGCGATTGGAAGTGCACGTCTAATCAGTGAGGTGTGGTATGAGTAAAATGCTTATACCTATAACATTGAGCTGTGATGGGGAGCGAAGTTTAGTAGCGAAGTTAGTGACGTCACACTGCCGAGAAAAGCTTCTAGCGTTGTATCATACTCTACCCGTACCGCAAACCGACACAGGTAGTCGAGGCGAGTAGCCTCAGGTGATCGAGAGAACTCTCGTTAAGGAACTCGGCAAAATGGCCCCGTAACTTCGGGAGAAGGGGCGCTGACTTTAAGTCAGCCGCAGTGAATAGGCCCAAGCAACTGTTTATCAAAAACACAGCTCTCTGCTAAATCGTAAGATGATGTATAGGGGGTGACGCCTGCCCGGTGCTGGAAGGTTAAGAGGAGTGCTTAGCGTAAGCGAAGGTATGAATTGAAGCCCCAGTAAACGGCGGCCGTAACTATAACGGTCCTAAGGTAGCGAAATTCCTTGTCGGGTAAGTTCCGACCCGCACGAAAGGCGTAATGATTTGGGCACTGTCTCAACGAGAGACTCGGTGAAATTTTAGTACCTGTGAAGATGCAGGTTACCCGCGACAGGACGGAAAGACCCCATGGAGCTTTACTGCAGTTTGATATTGAGTAACTGTACCACATGTACAGGATAGGTAGGAGCCTAGGACATCGGGACGCCAGTTTCGATTGAGGCGTTGTTGGGATACTACCCTTGTGTTATGGTTACTCTAACCTAGATAGGTGATCCCTATCGGAGACAGTGTCTGACGGGCAGTTTGACTGGGGCGGTCGCCTCCTAAAATGTAACGGAGGCGCCCAAAGGTTCCCTCAGACTGGTTGGAAATCAGTCGTAGAGTGTAAAGGTATAAGGGAGCTTGACTGCGAGAGCAACAACTCGAGCAGGGACGAAAGTCGGGCTTAGTGATCCGGTGGTACCGTATGGAAGGGCCATCGCTCAACGGATAAAAGCTACCCTGGGGATAACAGGCTTATCTCCCCCAAGAGTTCACATCGACGGGGAGGTTTGGCACCTCGATGTCGGCTCGTCGCATCCTGGGGCTGTAGTCGGTCCCAAGGGTTGGGCTGTTCGCCCATTAAAGCGGCACGCGAGCTGGGTTCAGAACGTCGTGAGACAGTTCGGTCCCTATCCGTCGCGGGCGTAGGAAATTTGAGAGGATCTGCTCCTAGTACGAGAGGACCAGAGTGGACTTACCGCTGGTGTACCAGTTGTCTTGCCAAAGGCATCGCTGGGTAGCTATGTAGGGAAGGGATAAACGCTGAAAGCATCTAAGTGTGAAGCCCACCTCAAGATGAGATTTCCCATGATTTTATATCAGTAAGAGCCCTGAGAGATGATCAGGTAGATAGGTTAGGAGTGGAAGCATGGTGACATGTGTAGCGGACTAATACTAATAGCTCGAGGACTTATCCAAACTAAGTAATGAGAACGTAAAGAAAAGCGTAGGATTTTAGAAAATCAACGCGGAAGTCGTTGAGACTTTAAGGCGATTTGTCTAAATCACTAGCTTTTTAGTTCGAATACAATTCATAAAATTCAACGACGTCAGTATTGACAGCGTACGGTTTTCTTGATAGAGTATAGATATTCAATTTTGAGTGGTCAAACCATTCGATAGTTAAGTGACGATAGCCTAGGAGATACACCTGTTCCCATGCCGAACACAGCAGTTAAGCCCTAGTACGCCTGATGTAGTTGGGGGTTGCCCCCTGTGAGATAAGGGAGTCGCTTAGCAATAGGGAGTTTAGCTCAGCTGGGAGAGCATCTGCCTTACAAGCAGAGGGTCAGCGGTTCGATCCCGTTAACTCCCATGAAAGCGGGTGTAGTTTAGTGGTAAAACTACAGCCTTCCAAGCTGTTGTCGCGAGTTCGATTCTCGTCACCCGCTTTAGATTTATTTATTAAATTTATCCCAAAAATTTTTGGGCGCATAGCTCAGCTGGTTAGAGCGCACGCCTGATAAGCGTGAGGTCGGTGGTTCGAGTCCACTTGTGCCCATATGTATGGTCCGTTGGTCAAGGGGTTAAGACACCGCCTTTTCACGGCGGTAACACGGGTTCGAATCCCGTACGGACTATATAATTGGAGGATTACCCAAGTCTGGCTGAAGGGAACGGTCTTGAAAACCGTCAGGCGTGTAAAAGCGTGCGTGGGTTCGAATCCCACATCCTCCTTAGAATTAATATTGTTATCGCGGGATGGAGCAGCTAGGTAGCTCGTCGGGCTCATAACCCGAAGGTCGTAGGTTCAAATCCTGCTCCCGCAATTTAATTTGAGAGTTGGCTCGGTAGCTCAGTTGGTAGAGCAATGGATTGAAGCTCCATGTGTCGGCGGTTCGATTCCGTCTCGTGCCATTTTTCTGGAAGGGTAGCGAAGAGGCTAAACGCGGCGGACTGTAAATCCGCTCCTTCGGGTTCGGGGGTTCGAATCCCTCCCCTTCCATACTACGGGCATAGTTTAAAGGTAGAACTAAGGTCTCCAAAACCTTCAGTGTGGGTTCAATTCCTACTGCCCGTGTTATTATGGCGAATGTGGTGAAGTGGTTAACACACCAGATTGTGGCTCTGGCATTCGTGGGTTCGATTCCCATCATTCGCCTTGATATTTGGGGTATAGCCAAGCGGTAAGGCAAGGGACTTTGACTCCCTCATGCGTTGGTTCGAATCCAGCTACCCCAGTTAATCTATATGCCGGCGTGGCGGAATTGGCAGACGCGCTGGACTCAAAATCCAGTGTCCGCAAGGACGTGCCGGTTCGACCCCGGCCGCCGGTATAGTACTAGCTCAGTAGAATGCTTATTCTACTGGGCTTTTTTGAGATTTTTTTGATTTTCTCTCCCAAAATCTCTCCCAAATTTATATTCTATTCATAATTTGTTCAACCTCTTTAAACTCCTTATCAATTTTTTCAGTAAGTGTATGACCATAAACTTGTATCAACATTTGGATATCTTTATGACCTAAAATTTTTGCCACAACTCCCATATCTATATGATTATGAAGTAAATATGAGCCATAAGTGTGTCTAAGTCCTTTAGTCGTTATGATTGGTTCTATATCAAGCTCTTTTAGTATCTTTTTCAAAGCTTTGTTTACAGTAGCTACTGAAGGAATACCATGTTCTAGACCATAGTGGAAGAAGAGAAATTTCTCTTTGTTTTTTATTTGTAGTAATGAGTTCATTCTTTCTCGTTCTTTTATCATGTTAGACAGAATAGTAACTGTTTTATCATCTATTGGTACATATCTTTTGGAGGAATCGTTTTTAGCATTTGTCCATTTCCATGTTGATGTATTATAGCGTTTATGTGTATGTAAGTAGAACTCTTCAAAATTTGTGTCACTATCTAGTAACCCAACAATTTCTCCGTATCTCATACCTGTTTTTGCTATCGAGTAGAGAATATAGTTTACAATGGATTCTTCATATTTTAGATTAGCTTCTAAATATTTTATAAGTCTATGATAGTCATCAACACTATGTATGTACTTGTCTTCTGTTTTTTGTCCATCCTTTCCAGCGAATAATTCTACATTACTTGTAAAATCATCAATTACAATTTTATCTGATTGTGCTAATTTGATGATTTTTCTGATTACTGAGTTTATTCTACTGAGATAGTCATAACCAACTGTTTCTCCATAAACATTCATAATCCTTTGATATTGGCTTGATTTAATATCAATAATAGGTTTATCACCAAAAAGCCGTTTTAAAGTTTCACCATAAATTTGGTAGTTTTTCTTTGTTTCTTGAGATAATGTTTTCTTTGGTCGAATTTTTAAATCATACCATGTTTGAAACCAATCATAAAGGGAAGTATGTCTATCAAGTGTATATCCTTGTCTTAATTTCTGTTGAATTTCTAAAGCCGTATTCTCTGCTTCTCGTTTAGTATTAAATCCTGATTGATATGAAACAGTCTTACCTTCATTATCTCTAATTTCAAAAAAGAAGAGACCTGATTTTTGGTCTTTTCTAACTCGCGGATTGAATTGGGGAATATACATAAAATCTCCTTCTTAAAACTTTACATGCAAAATTTCTTCCACAGTACTAATAGGAACAGCTCCTAAACGTTTATTGCTGTAAAATTTAAAACCTTGATTTACAAGTAACATTTTAGCTTCATGAATCACTTTTCTTGCTGTTCCCTCTTTTAAACCTTGCTTAATAAGGTCATTTTTTGTAATAAGTTGTTTTTCCATTTTTCGTTTTCCTTTTCTATTTTTCACTTCCCAATCACATAAGTAAATTGGTTAGCCGTTGCTTTATCAAATGTGCGGTAAGAAACAACTCCAAGTCCCTTGGCGTTGGCTTCTGAAATGAGAATAGACCCGTCTGATTTGACCTGCTCCACAAACGCAATGTGCCCGTAAGTTGGGTCTGCGCCAGCTTGCCCAGGAGAAAAGCTGAGAGCACTATGTTCAGTTGGTGTATGTGTGGTTTGGTAGCCTGCTTTCTGCTTCCAATCCCCACCATTTCCCATATAAGGGTCAAAATGAACGCCCACCTCTTCGGCTCGGTTATAGACAAACCATGTACATTGTCCCCAAGGATAAGTCGCAGAAGTATAGTTAGAAGTGTTGATTGCCTTTGTAAGGCTATATCCAGCCGGCACTCCATCAGAAGTTACGCCTCCACCGTCTCGTGTTTTGGCATTAGTTGTATCACCTGTTAAAGTGTCTTTGAAGAGGTTATACCATTTTCTCGCGTTCTTTTTAAGGTCACTAGCTTTGGTTTGACCGTCTGATAAAGCGACCCCTTCATAATGTTCTGACCAGTAAAGGGCTGCCTCTTCAGGGTCAGTCGCTTTTTGCATTTCTGTTTTGACTTTACTATAAGAGCCGTTTAGCTCTGTAGATAATAGGTCTAGTTCAATATCAGAATCTAATTTCTTTTGCTTTGCTTTTGACCAGCGATTGCCATTGATAGTAGAAGACCAACCCGACCATTGGAAATAACCAGCTACGCCACCACCTGTATTGACGGCTTTAGGGTCAAAGCCACTTTCGCGCTCTGCAACCGCTAAACTTCCAGAAGCTCCTGCGATAGTAAATTGTTCTTGTGAGAGTTCATAGTTGAGAATTTTGATGACATCATTAGCTCGTTCTTCTGAAATATTGGCTTTTTGAGCTACTTCTTTAGCGGTTAGTTTCGTTTGTAGTCCTTTGACTTGTCCATTAGAAGACGCACTACCTGCGAAAGCTCCCATGATAATGACGACTAAGAACAAAGGTAAAAACAGAGCACTTAAAGCACTAACAATTACTAGTTTTTTCTTCATCGTCCCTCCTAAGTTTTCACATAGACTGTCATCATTACCGTTTCAAATCGCCATTGAGCCGTTAAAATGAGAGGATTTTCTTTGATAGTTGCCAACAGTTGCTCTTTCTCAGTTGCTTTTACTGAAAATAAAAGGAGAAAGTCAATAGAAGGCTTTCTCTTTTCATAGGCAAGAGCAACCGCATTGTTCACCGTCTGTTCAAAACCTCTTTTAGAATAAATGCGTATATTCATTATTCCTTTCCTCCTCTCAATCGTGCTAATTCCTCTATTATCTGATGTTTACGGTTAATATTGGCTTTCAATTTATCGTCTTTCGGCAAGGTTTTACGATAGTTCTTGATAAAGGCATTTGAACCTTGCGCTTGGTATAGTGCTTCATCATCTTTGTACAGTTCTAATTCCTTTTCAAGTTTATTGATGTGATGTTTTTCTCTCCAAGAGAGGCGATTTTGACGGCGTTCTTCAAACTCCATCTGTTCTCTGCTTTGCTTTGTATCCATTAGCGGAGAAGGCTCTGTGTCAAAAGGTTGAACGCTTGTGTCTTCTTCCTGAATAGCGGATTCAAAAGTCTCCCTTGGCATATCTGGCTCTTGAAACGGTGTTGTTACCTCGTCGGGAGCACCTGTTTCTTCAAAGGAAGAAGTATCGGGTGTTTCCTCCTCGTCATTTTCTGAAGGCGTTGAACTTTCCGTTTTTTCTGAAGTCGGATGGGGATTTGAAAAAAGAGTTTTCATTTGTTTACTAGCATTCATGAAGAGTCCAGCCCCAAATCCTGCTCCTGCAAGGAAAAAGTTTCCGGATGTTTGAGCCATTTCAAAGGCGTTAGTGGCTTTTGCCGGCAGCTGCTTCACAGTTTCCTGTCCATTTGTCACAGTTTCTTTGACTTTGGTATCTATCTCATCAAACGTAATCTTGGCTCGTGAGCCGAGCAACAATTCAATCAATTCTCCTTTGTATTTCCAAAGCAACCAATAAATCGTGCCTTTGGCACAAACAGAGACAATTAGTTTAAAGAGAGCGCTAAAAGTGGATAAGGAAGAAAAATCTCCAATGACCTTATCAAAGCCACTACTTACTAAGTTTTCAATGATTTTTTCAAGGTAAAGCAAAGCCAAAGTTAAAAGGCTAGTAATGGCTGGGAAAGCAAGACCACCAAACATGACCTTGAAAACTCCAAAGAGAATATCTTGCATTTTGGGAATAAAGGAAATCAAAAGGGCAATAGGGAAAAGAAGAATCATGATAAGGACAAGGGCTTGTGCAAGGACATTGAGCAACTGAATTAAGACAATAGGAATAGCAATGACAATCGCTTCTACCATTTTAAAAAGGATATAGAAAAACTTGACAGGGATATAATCAGGAATAGCCGATACCCAACGGTTATGTTCATTATCATCACCTGCTCCATTTCCTATTTCTAAATATTTATTCTTATCAGCGGTAGAAACTGCTTTAAACTTGCCTGATTTATCCAAGCTTCCTAGAACTTTTGAATCCTCAAACGGTTCTTCTTTTCCTGTTTGACGGTCTTTGTATTTCCCGTTTTCTTGTCCTGTATTGACAAAGAGATAGGCTTTATAAGAGGTTTCTGCGATATAAGAATCAGCTACGGAAAACCCTATTTTTAAAGACTGATTTTTTCCGTAGGAGACGGAGACATTAGAAATGTGATGAATCGTAGTACTAGCGACATTGTCTACTGTATTGAGCAGATATAGTCCGCCAGAAGTTCCAGCAACTGTCCCAAACCAACCAAAGCCTAAAAAGAGAACCAGAAGGACATGAAGCAATCTTTGAGAGAAATTGCCTTTAGACATGAGGAACTGATAAAAGAGATAAAAAGCCAAGCAAAGGAGAATCAGAAAGACTAATGACGACTGAGCCACACCAGAAGTAGCTCCTGTAAAGCCTCGCCAAATGGATTGAGCTCCATTGAAAACATATTGCTTGTAAGTGTCATAAAGTCGGACATTTTCTAAAATCCGAATCATCAAGGAGAAGAAACCAACAATGAGGTTGAGGAGAAAAAAGGGGAAGTTGACAAAGATTTCGTTGAACATCACCCAAACACCGCTGAAATCTCCAAAGCCAGTTTTCATCATGTAGGATTTTAAAGAAAAAATATCCATGCCTTTTAATTTTTCAAATGCTTCTTGCACAAGCTCACCTCCTTAAGATGCGTATTTATTTTCAAGATTGGAAGAAACCGTAGCTTTCATTGGTTTTAGAAGCGGGTCAATACTATCAAAAATGTTATAAATGGAAATCATATTGAGATTGCCATAAACATCTTTATAGAGGCATTGACCTGAAATCATATTCTTTATCCATTCCAGATTTTCTTCATTAGCCGTTAGTCCAACATGTTCTAAAATATCGGGAAGTTCATTATCTTCTCTAAAGGCAAAGAGTGTCCCAAAGCCTGTGGTATCATCATCTCCTTCAGCGTCATGAACGGATTGCGTAATCAGGCAGAGGACGTTGTTAAAGAAACGTCCAACACGGCGCATGGATTGGATAACGGCTCGTCCTTCTGCCGATTTCATCAGTACCCATGCTTCGTCAAAAAATTCAATGGTATCTTCATAACGATTGAGTTCTCCAAAGCGTGTACAGAAAGCTCCTAAAGCAAACATCAGAGCTGTAGAATTGATTTCTTTATCTTCTGGGGTGACATCTTGTTGATTGTCTTTATCTGGTAGGGATAAATCCGCTACTTCTAAAACAGTCACCCGTTTATCGTAAGACAATCCTTCTACGTTACCGTCTGAAAAAGCCAATTCCAAAATGGAATTTTCTACAATAGATGTTAGATAGTCTCCTACTTCAAAGATAGTGCTATCTGGATTATTGGTGAGCTCTTTGAGGACGTGTTTTAACCCAACCGTTTCTCCTGCTTGTCTTTGAGCGACCACTTTGTTAATCGCTCTCGAAATAGCGGTCATTTGCTTCATTGTGACCTTAATTCGCTTGTTGGAGAAAATAAGATAATTGAGCATGTTTTTTGAAACTGAAACAGCGTCATCTTTATCCAGCATGATAATTGGGTCAAGAGCCCCATGATTGGATTTCACCTTACTATCCAAAGTGACAAAGTTTATCTGCTTGATATATTCAGCCAGAAGCGGGAATCGTTTTTCAAAGTCTGGGTGGTGAGCAATTGCTTCAAAGTGTTTTCGGATAGAGCGTTTGGGGTCAACATACAAAGATTTCACATCTTGAAGAGAGGTTAGGAGAAAGATAAGTTCTGCCAAAAAAGATTTTCCTTCACCCGTTGCGCCAGTAATTAGGATATGCGGATTCTTTGTAAGTTTTCCTGCAATCCCTTCTTTATTTCCAACGGTCGCATTAAAGAGCACCATATTTTTAGACGCTTCTTGTGCCTTTTCAATACTTTCCCACCGTCCTGTCCAATTATCCACCCGTCCGATATGCCAGCCAATATGGTTTCCTGAAGCTGTGTTGGTAAATGGCATTAGCTCTGCAAAACCTCTTGGAGTGACATAGTGTGTCCACGTTCTGGTCTTATTTTCAAGTGGTTGACCATAGAGGAGAGACTGGAAGAGATAAGGCGTATCATGACTAGCTTCACTCACTTCTACGTGCATATCCTCAAAGTAACTTAAGACTACCTGACGGCGACGTCGTAATTGGGATAGGCTAGAAGCAACAATAATGAGATAAGCACCGTATTCAATGACTTCTTCTTTCCCACCAACCTTTTTCATCAAGTCTTTGAGAGACATTGCCCCTAGAATAATTTCATCTTGTTGGACGGTATCGGTACTTTCTGCTTCATTCATAATGTTGCGATAACGAATATTAGAACGTGCCATTCGCCCTTTTAAAGAGTTCTTTTCGATAAATTCTGCCTTTATCCGTAGTTCTACAGGGAAGTTAAAGCGTTGGGTAAATTCCCCCAGATGAAAGCCATTAAAAATAATGGGTGTTTTAGCAATCGGAAGAATGGTGAGAAAAGAAGAGCCATAGGGGCTGTCTAACTTCATAAAGCCCCCTGCCATGGGTCGTAAGACCGTATCTGTCACATTAAAGAGCGCCCGATTGGCGGTGACTTCTTGCTTTAGATGAGGGATATAGCGCAAGTATTGCATGCGTTGATAGTAAAAGAGCTCTTCATTGGTTAAGCGTTGTGCCCGAAGAGCAGAAAGGGTTTGATAGACGGTCGCTTCACTCACCAGATAGTCTTGCGCCCAATCTTCAGGAATCTCATATTGAAAGCCCACGCTATTGGCAATCATTTCAGAGACTTCAGAGAAGCGCTCAACCGCCATATCCTGAACGGTGGTGTTCTGGTCATCTTTTAAAAGATTGACACCAATCAACCAGTCAAACTGATAGGGAATTTCCATTTCTTGTGTCAGTTTATCTGTCGAATACTGCAACAGTTCTTCCCCCAATGCTTGACTATCAGGAGACAAGGCATGAGAAAAGTCTTTCATCTTTTCTTCTAGCAAATAGTCCTTTGGAATCAAGGAGACTTCAAAGGACTTGTTTTTAACCAGTTTTTTAATCAGCTGAGCAGTTGTCAGCTTGTGTTTTTGTTTCTTGGCTTTATCGGTAATAGTGATGGGAGTATTGGGAATACGATAAAAACTCATCACCGTTTTATCTGTTGTTAAAGCTATATTATCCTGTGTTTTAAGAATCGGATAGACTAGTTTTAAAACCATTAGACCTCCTTTATAAATCTGTTTTTTCAAAGACGATTTCTTCTTTATCAATCATTTTTATTCTATCTTCATGATAAATCGCTTTATGGTTGAGGCGAAAATCCATAAGGTAGCAGATATAATCCCATAAGAAAACGTGCATTTTCTTTCCTTGTGGTTCATATTCTGTATAGAACTTAGCGAGTTTATAAGGGATATACCAATAAAGATAACATGAAATGGAATGCGTTAATTTGTTCAACGGAAGAAGAAGCGAGCTAAACACTGTCAACATTAAAATCAAGACGAGGGCAAAGACCACAAAAAAGGAAAGTTGCATGGGTGTTGCAAAATACCAAATGCGTTTTCCTTTTTGTGTTTTGACTTCTTGAATCCAGTAGGGAGCGTTTATCCCTCTAGCGTAATCATACAATCGTTCTTCTTTTTCCATATCACAACCCCGTTTCAATTCCAAAGAGACGGAGGAACCAACCGACAACATGAAGTAATTGTCGTCCGCCTCCTGTTAAAGAGGCGATCACAGCGTAGAAAACAAGCGTGGTAAATAGTTTTCCCCAAGAGCTGTTTCTCCAAGCTAAAATGATCAGGATAATCGCTCCAAAGGTAATGAACCAGAAACCGTCTCCTTGTAACCATGTTTGTAAATTAGATGAACTCATTGATTAAACTCTCCTTTTATTCTTTTGTATCTGCGTAATTAGCAGGGATTGTATGGCTGACTTTCTCCACATAATAAGACTTCCCTTTTTCTGATAAGGTCAAGGTGAAGTTTTCAGCATGTGTCGAGCCTGCAATTTCAAATGTTACTTGAACATAGGCCATAACTGTTTTATCGGTGGCTTTGTAGTAACTAAAATCCAAGGTTTTAAAAGTGGCGTTTTTTACAACCGCTATATTGTGAGCCACTAAGTCCAAGTTGTCTTGGTCAGTGGTATAGTTAGTGAAGAAAACAGTGAGAAATTTATCCAGTTTCTTCTTTGCTTTCTCTGAAATCCTATCTGACTGATTGAGTTTGACCTCTGTGTCGGTGCTTTTCTTAACTGCCTGATTGGTCGATAAACTTGAAAACCAAGGTAAGCCCGTCACATAGTAGCCCGTTTTTGTTTTGGCATAAGGAATATTAAACCCCGTCACTAATTCTTTTTCTTCTGTCTTATCCCCATTTTTTACCGTTTGCTTGTAATGCACTTCATACGTTGCTACATTATCCGTAACCGTTAGCAAGCGTGACCAGCTTAATTGACTAGGATTTTTGACTTGACCTTGTGCTTGAATATCAGGTTCTGAACCGTAGAAGCTCTTTAATTGCTTAGCTTGTTTGGTTTGACCGTCTGAATCCGCAGGAATAGTGAAGTAGCACTCTACAAAATCATTCAGATAATATTGCAAGCGATTATCTATTGTTTGGGGAGCAGAAGAGGTAGAAGAAGTAGTTTTCTTAGAAGCCATCATTTTTTCAAGATTGGTGACTTTACTGGAGATAGTCATCGCACGAATGCTTCCTAGTAGCCCCACAAGTAAAATAAAAGTCAATCCTGACAGAACGGCAAGATTGACTGTTTTTTGGTTGGCAATGGCTAGTTTAGGCTTTCCTTTCTTTTTAGGGCGTTTAGAAAAACGTCCCAAATAAGCTTTTGCTTGACGTAAAATAAGTTTCAATTTATCCATGATTTCTCCTTACTGATTGGCAAGTTCAATCAATTTATTTCCTTTGGCATAAAGCTGTTTATGAAGTTTATTGAGTTCCCCGTTGACATAATAATAACCGCGCAGTTCAGAGCGGAGACTTTCAACAAGCGCTTCTGGGACTTGCTTAGTTTCTTCTTTTTTGAGGAGTCCGTTTAATTCACCAGCTTTTGTCCAAGCTTCTTTATCATTATGAGATTTCATCAGTTCTCCTAACTCTAAAGAAATAGTTCTGATTTTCTTTTCCAGTATGTTTTGTGTTGTCATTGTGATTTCCTCCAAAAATTCTATTTGTTTTTCTAAAATGACTTGTCTAAATAAGGTGACAAGCTGTGTATTCATTGCACAATTTTGGTCAAGGACGTTTCCATCTAGGGTAAAATAGGCATGTTGGTATTGAGGGAGAGCCTCTTTATCATCTGTTTTTCTCGCAAAAGCGTCCAGAAAAAAATCTTTTTCTTTCATTAAGACAATGTACAGATTCCAAAATTCATTTTTATCAGGAAAGCAGGAGATTCCCTCGTAAATTTTCTTTACAACCTTCATACGTCATCTTCTACCAAATCATGATAGCCAAGAAATCGATAAATATCATCAGAATCAAACCAAAGCCAATCATTGATTTCTGTTTCTGTGGGGATACTTCCTGAAAAAATATCTTCACCAAGTGAGGTTAGTCTGTCCATATCTCCCCGTTCACGGACAGTTGCTAGTGTATTGCGTGCACCTGACCAAGCCCTGAAATTGTCCAGACTATTCAATTCAACTTTATATTCCATTTCATTTTTCCTTTCATTTTTATAGTACCAATTGAGCATAGCCCGTCTGTACGAGCATTTCTGCCACCCAACGAGCGTTTTGACTCATCTTTTTTAGTGGTTTTGTTTTTAACTCTTCAAAAAAAGGTTGTCTAGCTTCTTGCCTAGTCGCCTTTTTAATCGCATTTTGTTGGTGGTTTTCATCTTTAAAGGATTGTTTTCTAAATTGTTCCGCATATTTCAATTCAGAATCTTTCTTAGGTGGATAATATAAGAGCCCCCAATAATCAATCACATCTTTGACCAGTTCAAAATCGTAAAACGATAGGTAGAGTTCTTCATAACCGACTGGGAAGGTCTTTGTTTGAAGAGGGCGATTGAATTTATCAGGGATATTTATAGGTTTATATCTGTCCGACAATAACATCAAAATCAACTCCGTTTCGTTCACAAATTTCTTCTGCTAGTTTCGTATGATTGTTACTCAGATAGGCTTCAGAAATGATTTCTGAAAGCTCATCTGTCTGATAGACCATATCAACGATTTTCAATAATTTCAAAGCACTAGAGACTTGTTTTGTGACCCAATGTTTTGTCCTTGCGTAGTTAATTTGGCGAGGACGTGTGACAAATTTAAAACCCGCTTGTGTGCCAAGCAGGTTATCCCATTCACTATCATAGTTCCCGTTCCAATCTTTCACTTCAAAATAGTTATTTAAAATCCGAGCGCCTATTTTGGTCAAGTCTGTTTCCAGCATATACCACTCTTTCAAAATATCAAACGCCTTGGTGTCGTGTAGTTCAATCTCATAGCGGTTTTTATAATTATAGACTTCATGGATATAGTCAACAGAAACATCTTTTAAGAGGGCTTGTTCATAATCTTTTTGATAAAAGCGAATCATGAGGCTAGATTGACGACTACCAAAATTTAAGGTCAATCCCTGATTGACAAAGTGATTTTCAACCTTTTTCAAGCCTTCAATAGCGGTAAAGGTGCGGAGTTTGCGCATGATGATTTTATTGTCAAAAATCCGATTTTTAATATCAAATAAGTCGAGATTGCCTGACTTTTTGTATAATTCATCAAGAGCAATATCAAAGCGGGGGAAGGCTAAAAAATCTTCTAAAGGTCTATCTTTTCGTTCTTGTTCCGCAAAGAGAAAGACATCATGAAGAAAAGAAAACCAATCCCGTCCTTGTTGCTTTAATAACAATTCAAACTCACGACAACCCCCTCCTGTTAAGTCAATCAGTGTTCCAGCTTCTGCCTTCTTTTCAGAATGGGAATAAAGCACCCGAATTGAACCATAAGTCACCATATCTGAATAGCTGTATAAGCTTTTTTCTTCGTGAAAAAAATCCGTTGGTCTTAATTTTAAAACGTGTGAGATGACAGCTTTAAAATCAAGTGTTTTGAAGCGAATTTTTAACCAATCCACCGTGCTTTCTAGTTTGGTTTCTGATTTGCGATTCAGAAAGTGAAAGAGTGCCTTTTCAAATTCCTTGGTCATCTTTCGTTGACCTTGTTCAATGTTTCGGTAGTTGTAGTAACTATAACCCATCATCATTGCCATTTTGCGTTGGGTAAACCCTAACTCAAGCCTGATACGTTTTAAATCCGTATTGCTTATCACTCTTGTTTAACCTCCTTTTTGTGTTCATGCTAGCTAGGCTAGTCATTGGGATAAGAACAGCTTTTTAAGGGCTTGTGTTAGTTTTAACCCCCCTATTAGTATTGGGAGGTTAAGCCCTTTTGGGGCGTGCCTACGGCACACCCCAAAACGCCCGCTTGTCAGCTCGGTCGGGCAGGTCGGACGGGCGCTGCCCTGACCTTGACCTTCGTGCCTACGCTGGCTCAGAAGGTGTTTCAAAGTGCTGAAGGACAACTTGCTTATAAGACAAGTCAGCCTCTTCTTTCTCTATCACAATTTCCTCCAACAAAGCAATATCTGCTTCATCTAGCAGAATACGATTATCCTCTCTTGTGAAAGTATAGTCCTGTTCTTCTATGTATTTCACAAGGTTTCGTAAGGTTGAAATTGGTACGTTTGACTCCTTGGCGAAGTCATTCAGAGGAAGGAGAGAAGATTCTGTTTGTTCAACGGGTAAGTCAGGTGATGAAGTGGGCGTAGTTTCTAGTGTCTCTAATAATGGGTCATCTAAGATGGGTAGTTTCTTGTATTCCTCAAAGAAAGAAAAGCCTTCCTCAAAGGGAACAACAGGTGAATAAAATTCTCTAGCCACCTCTCCACCGTTTGCAATATAACCACGACCGAAAATCTCCTCTCCGTCAATTTCATCAATCTTTTTGAAAACTTTATTTGCGTTAGCGTCCCCAAACATCATTTTATTACCAGTATCTTCTAAGTGACCAACAGAAATCCGTTTCATAAATTGGTCACGTAAAGACGTTTTGAGGTATTCTCCGTCAGGACGTTGCATAGCAACAATCATGATGACTCCAGCTTGGCGACCTTTTAAAATCAATTCTGTTAGGTATTCGATAAAGTCTCCAGATGACTGGTAATCCCGTTCTAGTTTAGCCGCTAAGGCTGCCAATTCATCAATGACAATAAAGCGAGGCTTCAGTCCGTAAGCATAATACTTTTTCCCTGCCTGATAGTCAGGGTGACTAGTCATGTAATCATAACGTTTATCCATTTCCTGCTCAGCACGCTTTAAACAAGCTAACATTTCTTGTTTATCCCAGTAAACCCGCCCTTTAAAGACAGGAATCTGTTTCAATCCGACAAAGTCAGAGCGCTTCGGGTCAAGAATTTCTACATAACCAATTTGTACCAAGACCCAAATCAAAATCATCAAGAGAACCGTTTTACCGCCCCCCGTTCCACCACCAATCAGCAAGTGTGGGTGTTTATTGAAATCCCAATAGACATCTTTCATCAAGTAAATGCCTTTTTCAGTCATCTTAACATCAAAGATAGATAAGCGACCTGAAAATTGGTCAATGGCAATAGTGTAAGAAACGTAGCCTTTGGTGAATTGCTTATTCATAAAGTCTCCGTCAAACATAATTTCAAGAGGCTTTTCAAGAGCGATAAAACGGTCTTGGAATCGGCTACCTTGAAGGTGGAGTGAAACGGTGATACCAAAACGGTCACGTTTCAAATACACTTTGGGCAATAGAATCTGTTCTCTTGTATGATGATTGGATTTGATTTTCTTGACCTTATACAAGTTATTATCCAGCAAATAGTGAGAAAGAATCCGTAAACTATCTAGACGACTAAAGAAAAGAAATTTTCGGGAACAAATCATTTGTACTAAGCCGTCTAGTAGCAACAATCCTAATACACTTCCACTAAAAAGAATTCCATAGGTTATCGGGTCACGTTGAAATTGGCTTTGAAGCTGGTCTTGGTGCAGGTAAGCGAAAAAGCCCCCTCCAAGGAGAAAGGGCAGAAGAAAAAGAGCAAAGGTTAGCCGTTTAATTTTCTCATGAAACTTCCGAACACGGATTCCCCGATAGGTGAACAGTTTCATAGGCTACTATCCTTCCTTTTTAGGTTCAGGTTTCCCCACTAATACAACGTCTTTAGCCCGTAGTTTGACTCCGCTTGTGATAATACGGCGATTGTTAATCGTTTCTGAATTTGACCAGAAGCGAGCCGTAGGAGCTACGAGTGTTACTTCATCATTGTAGTTCTTTTCAGCGGTCATTTGAGCCACTTTTGCTTCAGGTGGAACCGTTACGGTAATATCCCCGTTTACAGCAGAAGAGTAGAGCTTCACATCTACATAGTCCACTTCGTCTGTTTCACGGCGTTTTTCTTCACCGGTTCCTTCTTCCACATAGTCTTCCCAGTGCATAAAAGGAATAGCTTCAAGGAAATTTAGAGTTCCAAGCGTTTTTACAGTATCAAAAGTTTCAATCACATCAGCAGCAAATTTTACAGTCATAGTATTTCTCCTATTCTATTTCTTATTTAGACTTTACCGTACGCATTTCTTCCGCAACAATAACATTTTCATGTTTGCGTTTGCCTCCAAAACGGAAGTTACGACGTTCAATAGCAATCCCACGAGGGAAGACGACCTTTTGACGCCCCTCAGGGACATCTGACATTTTAAAACCTTCTACAATGAGAAAGGCAGAAGGCTCTTTTCGACTTGAAATTTCAAAGATACGGTAAGAGACAGGATTATAATCATTGGCACGGACTTCTTCCATACCTGAGACAAAGACCTCATTTCCTAAGACTTGGTTTTGGTCAACGAATACTTTTGTAATTTCCATTATATTTACCTCAATTTCTATTTTGTTTAGACCGTTTTACGATTTGTCTAGGTCAAAAAATCAACTCATCTTTTTAATCGGCAGGTGCTCTTACTCTGGTCATACCGTCCTCCTTACATTCCAAAATAGGCTTTTTTAACTTTAAATTGAAAAGTCTTTTTACAATTCAAAAGCTGTTTAGCAAACTGGTCATGAGTATCATGGCGTAAAAAAAGACTGTCCATTTCATTCAGACAGTCTCGGTAGCACGTTTTACAGTGTGCAGGGTTAGTATGGTAAATTTTAAGGGAGAAAAGAAACTTCTCATAGATTTGTTGGAATCGTTGTTCAAAATAATTCATGTTGTACCTCCATTCATGATGTAATCCTGTTGCACTTTAAATTTGTAGTGATTTTTCCATTGGACTATTTGAACCGTTGGCAAGCCTAGTTTTTGGTAGTCGTGAAACAACTTATCCATTTTTTCTAGCACTTGATAACATAAGACCTTTTGATAATGCTTATCCGGATAGATTTTCAAAGAAAAAACAAAGTTCTCGTATAATCTCTGAAAACTTTGTTCATAATAGGTCATAGTGTTACCTCACTTTCTTTTAGAATGCGTTAAGTAGCTTTATCAGCTTAGAGGAGTAGAAAATAAAAAAGACAGCTCCATTAAGAACTGTCTATACTAGCATTATTATTAAGTTTCAAGAGCTTTCTTCAACTCTGTCAAGCTACCATAAGAAACAACCGTTTTATCTCGAGAAATCCGTTTAGCTTCAGCCAAGGCGTCTAAGATTTTCGGGTTATAGTTGTTATTGTTGGGCATTTAAATAGACCCCCTAGACACATCATTCAGACGGATAATGTTATCAAACTTATCTTCGTCGCTAATCGTTTTTTTATATTTATCAAAAAATTGTGGCTGCACCGATAACAGATGAGCTAAGAAACGGCTATCAACCTTTAAAGCACTAGATAGGCTCTCCAACGTCAAGACATTTAACAAAATCGTGTTTAACATGCTTCTGACTTTAGATGGTCTTTTTACAATGATTTCGTCATCGAGTTTTTCAAATGTTTTATAATTATTTTTGTTAATCAATCTGTAAAAATATCCATGTTGTGAAGGGCTAACTAAGCCCAACTTAAAGGCACGGTATTCCAGTGCTTGTATGGAAACAGTATACTTCCGTTTTAAGTCAATATAGTTATCGGGATTGCTTACCCGCTTTCCAACAAGATTAGCCATGTCTTGAATAAAGTTTTCTCGTGGAAGTAAAAGGTAAGAAGCAAAGTTATTGGCTTCCGATTCCTTCTCTAAAAACTCATCTCTAGACAAGGTGCTAAAATCAATATTTCGATGTAGGAGAAGGTGTCCTAATTCGTGAGCTAAATCAAAATTTCGTCTCACGGCAGTCTTCCCAGTTCCTAAAATAATAAATGGTCTATTTGTGTTAGACCAGATACTATAGGCGTCTTCATTGTTAGCCATTTTTCTTTCAAAAATATAAATACCAGACTTTTCCAATTGATAGAGAAGGTCACTATTATCGTCAGAGATACCTAGAAACTCTTTAGTAAACAGCGCCAATTCTTCTAGATTATTCTTGTCTGGTTCTTTTTGAGAAAGAATGTTTACTAAATCTATAATTTTTTGATTAGGAATCATCACCATACTTTCAAGAAATACGGTAAGAGAATCCAACGCATTTAGATAAGCTTCTTGTATATCTGTGGCTTTTCGTGTGCTTTCTGCCTCATTTCTGAAAGCTACGGATGTCATGTCAAAATTTGAATTGGAACTTACTTGTGAAAAATAGTCTGAACGTACTCCAAATAAATTGGTCATTTTAAGTCTAACTGATGTTTTAGGAGAGATTTCATTTTTTTCAAATTGCCAAACTGCTTGTTCAGTTATATCTAATTTAGCCGCCAGCTCCTTTCTTGTCATGCCATATAAAAGGCGTAATTGTTTTAATATATCACCGTTAAACACGAGTGAATCCCCCTTTACGTTTTATTTTTTACTTACTTTTCTTCGTTTCAATCACTCCTTCGTCAAAGTTTTCCATGTCCTCATCTTTTTCTTGAGGAGAAGTAGTATTGATAGGGTTTTGACTATTGTTACTATTAATTTGACTTGTTTGAATGTATCTTGATAAGTCTTGTGCTAACCGTAGGTCATTTGAAACGGGATTAGGAAATGTCAGCTCAATACTTGTTATCTCTTCGCCAGATGTTTTATAGGTCAGAACAAAAAAGAAATCGATATCCTCATGAGCAACTTCATCTGGGATTAACAAGATTTCAGAATTTCTATCTTCTTCAAAAAGAGGAATCGGAATCTCAAATAAACCTTCAACAGGCTCTTTGCTTTGACGAATTATTTTTTGGTTAATTCCCAAATAATTTTCAAAATATTTTTTATCCTCATCCTCAGAAAGATTTTCATCACTATTGGACTTAGGAAAGGCTCTTTTTAATGCCTTGTCAGATTTAATGACAAATAAGAATCGACCAAAAGGTGTTTCACAAATATACTCACCGTAGTCCCAATTATATCCAGCTTTTTTTATACTGTAATCTTGTATGAAGCTGATTGTTTGATTCGCAAAAGTTTTGATAAGACGACTATCAATTTTATTTCCTCGTCCATTTTTAGCAGCAGAGTAAATCGGCTCTGTTTTTTCTTTTGCTTTCATTTCTTCGCAAAATTCTTCGTTTCCTTTAAGGAGAGCATCAACAAGTAGTTGACACTGTTCTTCAGATAAAATATCTTCTTGTGTCATTTTATCACCTCTCAATGTAATTTTCTTTATTATACCATATTTCAAAAGAAAATTACAAATACAGATGAAAAAATTAAAGTTTATTGATTGATGTGACTTTGAATTTCAATTTTCTACTCTTCTAAACAGGAAGTCCTGTTTAGGGCGTGCTCATATCGTCGCACACTCATTGTTGTTATCACCGCCCTATAGCTGTACTTGACTAATCTCTGTTATTGTAGTCATCTCACTTCACTATAGCGACAATTAACCGCCTATGCTTACCCCCAGCAGAACGTATCTTACCTGTCAGCATTTCCGACGCCACCAGCGCCAGCAGTTCCCCTTTGTTATCCGGTCAAGAGGGGCAAAAAGCCGAGTGCGTGAGATAACTCCAAAGGATTTTTGTGTTCATCTACTCCAACCTCCTTGACTTTTTGCGATAAAACCTGTACAATAATAATTGCTAAATGATTATTGTGTGTTGGTCAGCTAAGCTTGAGTGAGGTTGTCTGACGCACTTTTTTATTCAATTTTCAAAGGACTATTTCAAATCTTCTTGTTAATATCAACCTTTTTCATACTTTATTAGATTTATCTATTTTATAATTTTAGGTTTAGTATTAACTAGATTCAAACAACCTTCAGGTTGTAAATATATAATACAACTTATAGGTTGTATTGTCAAGAGTTTTTTGTAAAAAAAAATTAAAAAAATATTTTAAGAGGTACAAAAATGTTTCCCGAACGCTTAAAAGCTTTGCGTTTAGAAGCTAATTTAACGCAAAGCGATGTAGCAAAAGAATTTGGAATTTCTCAACAAGCCTATGCTAAATGGGAAAATGCCAAAGCTAACCCGACACAATCAGTTATTACTAAATTAGCGAATTTTTATAATGTATCCATTGATTATTTAATGGGAAAATCTGACTACAAAAATTCTGATGAGATTGACTTATCAACTTTTGAAGTTCTGTATCGGAAAACTTCTAAGAATTTATCTGATGAAGAGAAGAAAATACTAGAAGAAGATTTGAGAGAATTTCTGTTAGAGAGAGAAAAAGCCATTAAAGCTATGAATAAAGAAAAGAAAGACTGATATTTCGTGCAAAGAATTTACTTTAATGTTTGGAATCGTGTAAAACAATCACTTTATCCATTCATGAAATTAAATAAAGTACATCCTCTTTATTATACTTTTCAGGATTACTTCAATTATGAAGTCAACAAGAAAAATATACTTGTCATTCCTCATCATATCCGAATAGATATAGCAGGTTTTAATATCAATGACGATGTTTTAACAATTTCATATCAAGATAGCGATTCTATCAATCGTCAAAATTTCACAAAATGTCATGAATTAGGACACATCTTATTACATCACAGTGGGCGAGTATTCACTGATTTTCATGATGATTCTTTACAAGAAAGAGAAGCTAATTTTTACTCAGCTTTTCTCTTAATGCCTGATATTGTGCTTCTAACTAAGATTTTTTATCAGCAAATGGCTTTTCAAGAGGTAGAAGTAGCACTACAAGTTTCTGGTCAAGCTCTTAAAACTCGTTTGACAGACTTCTTAAACTTTGAGTTAGACATCAATAGACTATCTGCAAAACAAATTGTAGAAGATTATCTAACTAGAAAAAATAAACATATTATCGGTTACTTTGACCAAGTGAAAGACTATATCATCTCTGATTACAATGAATTTGAACCTAGTGCACTAGATAAGTTCAACTATTTAATAAATCAATCAAATTTCATTTCAGATATTGACTTACCAGAGCTAGCAGATACTCAATTCACCTCTTTGATAAAACAATGTTATCCAAAGTTCAAAATCTGGGGATTGTATGATAAGGGGCAATCTATTAGCTATGCTTGGAATCCCAAACAAGTGACAGAAGTAGAAGCTAAACGACATGCAAAACTTCTTTTAATAACAAGAAAATGACCTAGAGAAAATCTCTAAGTCATTTTTTCAATGCCTTTTTATAGGCTTCACTATCCTTTTTGTATGCAATATTTTCATTACCTGAAGTAAAATAACTACCTGTATCATACTTTAAAGTGCCATTTTCTTTTAAATCGTAGGTAACAACAACGTCACGACCGTTAACAGAAAATGTAAAAGTATTATTTTTAGTATCAATATTCGTTATAGCACGGGTTTCATTCTCGTAGAATCTCCCACCATTTTCATTAAACTCTAAAATAAGTTTAGCTTTACCGTCATAGATATCATAATATTTTCCATAAAGACTATTTTGTTTGGAACAAGATATTAGAAATATAGCAGTAATTCCTAAAAGTAATAGACTAAGTATTTTTTTCATTTTCCAAACCTCCCTTATAATATTATACTAGAAAAATGTTACAAATCAGATACAACTATCGAATTTTAAGATAAGATATAGAGTGTACTTTATCTCTAACTATGAACTATTAAAAAATATAACTTGGAACTTTTATAAAAAGATGATATAATTACCGTAATGTAAAAAAGAGGTGATGCCTATGTTGCGTACTGTAGAAATTGAGAAAGAATTGAATATTACACGTCAATCTCTTCATAATTATATTAAACAAGGAGATATTGAGAAACCTTTCAGAGATAGAAAAGGATATTTATGGTCAAATGAAGATATCCAGCAAATAAAAAAAGTGATTAAATCAAAATACGATAATCAACGTCATACACTTTCTCAAGAGAAAAAACTAGAAATCCAAAATAGAAGATATTTGGGAAGTAAACAAAAAATGCTCCCCTTCATTAATGAAGTTGTTGAGAAGCATACTAAAAATGTAAATATCATTGCTGATATTTTCGGAGGAACAGGAGTAGTTGCAGATTTATTCAATCGTCAAGGAAAACAAATAATTGTTAATGATATTTTGTTTAGTAATTTTGTAAGTTATGTAACTTGGTTTGGAAATGATAATGTAGATTTATCAAAAGTTGAATATGAAATTGATAGATTAAATAATCTTAAGGGCATAAGAGGGTATGTCACAGATGTTTTTGGTGATAGATATTTTAGTATAAAAAATGCACAAAAAATAGATGCCATCAGAGAAGAAATAGACTGTTTAACAAACTTAAATGGTAGAGAAAGGTCATGTATAATGACTTCACTTTTATATGCAATGGATAAAGTAGCAAATACTGTTGGGCATTTTGATGCATATAGAAAAAAAATGGATTCCACTCAAGAATTAATTCTTAGAGTACCTAATATTAAAATAAATTCGGGGAATAAATTATTTAATATGGACGCGAATGAATTAGTTAAACATATTAAGGCTGATTTGGTATATATTGATACTCCATATAATTCTAGAGGATATGAGAATGCTTATCATGTCCTAGAAAATGTAGCAGAGTGGAAAAAGCCTAAAGTTGAAGGTGTAGCTCGTAAAGCAGTAAATCGTTCAGAAAAAAGTTCAGATTATACAAAATCTAAAGCACCAATAGCATTTAATAATTTAATTTCAAATATCAATTCAAAATATATTTTAGTTTCTTATAATAATATGGAAAAGAAGGGAAATTCACGTTCTAACGCAAAAATTTCAGGAGAAGAAATAATGGCGATTCTAAATAAAAAAGGAAAGGTTAGCAAGTTTGAAACAGATTTTGCACCATTTACAACGGGTAAATCTCATATTAAGAATCATAAAGAAATACTGTATTTATGTGAAGTCAATTGAGGTATAATAGTGAAAAATTATTACATAAAAAGTGCTTTAAACTATACGGGTGGAAAGCATAAGCTACTACCTCAGTTATTTCAACAATTTCCTCAGCCCGATACTTTCAATCGGTTTATTGATTTATTTGCTGGAGGAGGGGTAGTATCTGTTAATGTTGCTAATGAATTCTTTTCAAGTCTATTTAAAGAAGATGGAGAAATTGTTGTTAATGATAGTGAGTATCATGTTATAGATTTTTTAGAATTTTTATCCCAATCTAAAATTGAAGAAATACTAGAAAAAATATATTTTTATATAAATAAATATGGGTTGTCTAATACTGAGAAATTTGGGTATGCCCCTTATTATATTGGAGATAAGAAAGACGTTAGTGCCTATAATAAGGAAAAATATAAAATTTTACGAGAAGACTACAATAAACATCAAAATAAGCAAGATGAAAATATCTTGTTTTATTTGCTAATAGTTTTTGGATTCAATAATCAAATACGCTTTAATTCTAAAGGAGAGTATAATCTCCCAGTTGGGAAAAGGGATTTCAATAGTCAAATGAAAAATAAATTGATTGAATTCCAAAAAATATTAAGTTCTCATAAGTTCTCCTTTAAAAAAGAAGATTTCCGAAATGTTACGGATATTAAAAAGGGTGATTTCATTTACGCTGACCCCCCATACCGAATAAGTACAGCAACCTATAATGAAAATAATGGTTGGACTTTAAAAGATGACTTAGATTTGTTTGATTACCTTGATAAAGTTGATAGCATTGGTGCTAAGTTTGCAATGTCAAATGTAATTGCTCATAAAGGACAATACAATAAAGAACTTATTGAGTGGAGTAAAAAATATGAAAATAAATCACCATTACGGCTGACATTCAATTATAATAATAGTAATTATCAGTCAAGAGCTAAGAAATCTGAAACTATTGAAGTTCTAATAAAGAATTATTGAATAGTAAGGAAGTATCCCGTACTTCCTTTTTTATTTTAATGTTATAATAAAAGTAATCTAAGTACTAAAAATGATAGTGAGGAGACATGAATGAAAGTCGCTGAAGACTCAAAGTTTAATATGTGGAATACGAATGGTAGGAGAAAAGATATAACTGATGCTTATACAAAATATTTAACTATACTAAATGAGGAATTTGAAAGTGGAAATTATGAGTGGGATAGTTTTCCAAAAAGTGTTGGACAATTCGTTTTTTATATGCTTGCAATCCAATCCAGTCCAGAAATTTTTAAAGACACAAACAAATTGGATAGCTTTAATAAATATTTAGAAAAGAGTGAATATGCAAATTCTTTTTGGGCTCTAGATGAAGAAACATTTGAAAGCTTGCCAAAAGGGCAAATACTTCTAGAGGATTTGGATAAAAATCTTGAAGCAAGAGCGAGACATTATACTAGTAATTTAACAAAAATAGGGTTTGCATACAACAACAGAAAAATTTCAACTGTAGGTAAGTCTTATCTTAATGAAAAAGTTGGTCAACTCGATACATTTGAAAAACTTTTGCCAATCAACTCAATAAATTTAATTCTATTACGGCAGCTTTCAAAATTAAGAGTATATTCAAAAGATGGTAGTATGTACTACTCACCATTTAATTTACTATTATATACTTTGTTGAAGTATAATAGGATATCAGATTCAGTTTTGTTTAAAATGATTGAATTACTAAATCCTAAATTTCCAGTAAATCCTGACACATTTTTGGACCGAGTTTTAACAACCACCTTTGAAGAGGTGCAATTGTCTTATAATAATAGAATATCCGGGAATGACGAATTTCCAGATTTTCAAGGAGTCATGCAGTATGAGGATTTTTCAAAGTACTTTACAAGTCAGAAAGATTCAACTCAGTCACAGATATATTATGAGTTTTATTTAAAAAATTACAGATTTGTTCAAAATAAAACGCAAAAATCCTTAGATATCTTAATAGAATTATTGAAAAATAAGTCAAAAGGGAAGGTTATAAAAACTGCATTTGGTGGTAAGGAATCAGTTTATAATACTAGAAAAACTAGAATTGAAGAGTTCCTAACAGAGAATGCTGACAAGGTATATTTGACAGATGGTACAAATAATGCGATGTACTACTCAGAGTTTAGATTTAGTAAGCGCAATTCAGATGTAAGAGAGTACAACAGAAATTTTAGAAAAGTGGCATTGGCAACAGGAATTTTACATGTCAATAATGGTATAGCTGAATTGGCTTACCGAAATCTTTGGGAAAAATTTTTAAATTTAGATGTACTCCAAAATAATATTTTTGTTCCAAGTACTAAAGAGGATATGGAATTTTATGAAAATAGTTATGGTTCAGTCTTCTATAATAATATTACTTTATCTAAAATTTATGGATATGACGAAAATCAAGTAGTTTCTATAGTTCGGGAAATTACAAATGAATTGTCTTTATCTACTGCAGATGAAGTAAAAGGACATTTACAGTCTCAAATATCTATAGAATTTAAAGAATTTGTTCATAGAACTTTTCCAAAAGATAAAATAATAGAAATTCTTCCATTGTTCTCGGATAGAAGCAATGATAAGATTATTCAAAAAATGGTTGGAGTAGAATCATCTGTACCAACCATTTATGAGTACATAGTAGGTTTAGCTTGGTACTACTTGAGTGATAAAGATTATGATTTACATTCCAGTTTTAATTTAACAATGACAGCTGATTTTTTACCAGAAAAATTTGCTGGTGGCGGCTACGGTGATATAGTTGCAGTATACGATGATGAAATTGTTCAGTTGGAAGTAACCTTAATGGATAGAAACACTCAAAAGCGGGGAGAATGGGAACCTGTTCTTCGGCATGCTGCAAACTTAACAATAGATGAAGAACCTAAGCCAGTAACTACATTGTTTGTAGCAGATGAACTTGATGACAATACTATAAATATATGGCGTGCGGTAGCAAGTGTTCCTCTGAAATCTAGCAGGGAAGTTCAAACCTTTGGAAAAACTGCAGAAAATGTAAAAATTATGCCATTAAAAAATATTGAACTGAGGGATTTACTAAGTAACAATGTTAATAGCACCCTTCTATTAACGAATATCGACACATCTTTCTCTTCTTTATCGCAAGAGTTTGATGTGAATTGGAGAAAAACTATCCTAGATTTTTAGAAACATGGAGACGGTATTATGTTCAAATTTTTTTCAAATGAATCAGAATGGGATATATTTAAATCAGTAATATATAGTTGTGAAGCTATATATACAAAATCAAAAAAAGAACAAAAATTAGCTGATAAAATTTGTAATTCAATCTGGAATGATAATACAGATACAAGACCAGATTTTATCACTAATGATATGATGATAGAAATGTTTGAAGTTGATGATATAGTTGCTAAGAAAAAAGGAAGAGAGAATCCTCAAAGAAAAGCAGATGCTCGAGCATTAAGAGAAGTGGAAAGACTTATTCAACAGTTTCCAGAGGGAACATTTGCAGATGACTTAAAAATTATTGCTCACGGGGATACAAGGTATAATCCCAAATCTGATAATTTTATTCCTGATGATTCAGTAAGTCATCATAATTATAGAGCTTATTTAAGTAATTTTCAGAGAATCTGTCAGAAACATTTAAATAGTGTTGAAGCATATAGAAAAAACTATCCTAACAAAAAATTGGGATTTCTAATTGTAGATGATTCTACTTTTTATATAACGAGAAAACAATTTCAAACTAATCCTATCTCAACTAAGGAAGCTTTTCTTGACTATCCATTTTTTGATAAAAATTTTATGAATCTATTTATAACATCGAAAGTTGACTTTGTTATGTGGGCATTTAATAATAAATACTTTTATACAAGTGAATTTCCACATGGTGAAGCTTCCCCGTTTCCAACTATAGCTTTAATCTCAAAGGATAACTATTATACCAGGTATTCTAAGTATTTTGATGTAAATTCTATGGTTTCACTAGAGGAATAAAAAGTTATTATATAAAACATAATGGAAGAAGTGAGGTGTACAATGGGGAAATTATTTCAGCAGCAGGAAGTGTTAATACTTATTTTAGGTTCTATAATTTCTTTGATTTCTACAATAATAGGTTTTTTTGCACAAACTTTTGTAACTTCAATACTTGCAAACAAGGGAAAAGTAAAAATCTATATTAAATCAGTTTACAATAAAATGACTGGTAAACCTTGGGGATTCCAAAATAGTGCATCCCAAGGTTTAATGTTTGATGTTCCATTATGGATAGAAATTCACAATATGAAATCAACTAAACAAGTTATTAGAAATATTAACCTAGTCTTGTATAATCATAGAAAGGTGATTGGTAAGACTGTTCAATTAAGCCATTATGAAGAAGATGGTGAAAGCAAGCCTTATGGAGAAAATGGCTCCTATACCTTTTTGCTAGCTGGAAATGAAATTAAACGGTTTGATTTAGAATTTGCAATCTTACAAAAAGATATGGAAGGAAAAAACTTTGATGAAGTAAGAATTTCATATTATGATTCAAAGGATAACTATCATGAGACACCTATTTTTAAAATTAATGAACCTTGGAAAATATCGAAAAATAAAATAGATAATGACTGGAGATTAATAAATTAAACATAGGTATAGGCATACATGATTTTTCTACTTTTTAGAGAAATTCTGCCCCAATTTTTCTCCCCAAAAATAACAAAATAAGCTACTTTTTAAGTAGTCTAGATTATCCAAATGCTTTAAAATCAGCAAATCAATTTTAATTAAAATATCAAAATATCGGCCGCCGGTATAGTTGATTTGACAAGGTTTCTAAGCCTTGTCTTTTGTTTTGTGCCTGTAGTTTCTCTTGTTTGAGTTATAGTTAATTGAAATAGGGATAGGACAAAAGAGCCTCAAGAAAAGTATCGCAATTTGGCAATACTTTTCTGAGGTGTTTTTTGATATGAGCCCATGTTTTCTCAATAGGATTATACTCAGGTGAGTATGGAGGGAGTGGTAAAAGTTTATGCCCATACTCTTCACATAAGTGCTCTAGCCTACTCATTCTATGGAATCTTGCATTATCCATAATATTAGACTTGTTCGGTAACTACATCATCTCATGGTTGATGATGCCACAAATCAACTCAGCTCTTAATTCAAACCGTTTTCTACGATTACGATAGGTCTGTGCCATGATTTGAAAGGTTTTAAATTTGGCATTAAAGTGCTCAACTTCAATACGCATTTTAGCTATCTCTCGATTCAACCGTCTATCCTCTTCGGTTAAGAGGTGATGTTTAGAACGCTTAGCAGGAATAAAGGTATTTTCGTGAAATTTCAAGATGCCTAAATACCCTAAATCTACGAAAACAAGAGTATTTTGGGGCAAACTATAGCCAATACTCTCCTTAAAAAGGGTAAAATCATGCGTATGGCCATCTGAAAAAGCCAATTGACAAGCACGATGGCTAGTCAAATCAAGCATGATTTGAGTTTTTATGGTATGTCTTTTCTTTTTACCAGAATAATTCTTGCTTTGGTTTTTTTAGGGCGTTGAATAGGACTTTCAGTGACATCAATGGCAACAGTGGCGCTAGGTGCTTCCAAGTGGTCTAAATCAAAGAGACCTGAAGAACGAAGGGTGTCCTCTACCCATGTAATGGTCTCATTGACAGTTGCCACACCTACACCAAAATCAAATGCCAACAAGCGTTGAGTGGGGTAATAGCGTAAGTAGCGCAAGGTCATGATGAGCTGCTCTTCCATACTTAGACGGCGTGGGCGTCCTCCTTTCCGGTGTTGCTCTTGATAAGCGTCAGTGAGACAATCAAGCATCAGTTGAAACGTCGCTTTTTTAACACCTATCAACAATTTGAAATTCTCTGAGTTTAATTTTAAGGCTTTTTCGTATGTTGTTTCCATAGCTTTAGTATACCACCTTTGAGTTACCGAACAAGTCTAATAACTGACGGTGTGCTTAATGTTGGCAGCAGAAATTTCTGAAACCAGGCTTCAAAAAAGTCGCTCGTCATTGTTTCTTCATAAGTCATCGGAGCGATTAGCTCACCATTTATAGTTGTTTAGTTTCTATGTAGTATGCGCTATACTATACTTATGAAAAGTTACGGAATAGATTTTAGAAAACGAGTTATTAATTATGTAGAGGCTGGTCATTCCAAAAAAGAAACCTGTCAGTTATTTGGGATTAGCACTAATACGCTGTATCTTTGGGAGAAACAACTCAAAGAAGCTGATTTCTTTCTTATCAAGAATATTCTTGATAACGTAGAGGTGTTTAGCGACTTCATTGGCCGTTTTGTTGTCAAGTAATCGAGCGAAGATAAAGTTACAGAAGGATAGGTTAAAGGTGAGAAGTACCTTTCCGCCTATCCGTCCAGTAACGGTGTCCATTTCCAGCCAATAGCTGATGCCTTCTTTTGTAAGAAAGCGTTGGAAGTCCTCATAAGACCGCCCTTCTTTGACTTTTTTAGGAATAGGAGGAAGATCTCTGGTTCTCCGTTTTCTGAATTTCACGACACGTGGGAAATCAATGGGCTTTGTGGAAAGATATCCTTTTTCAAGGTAACGATAGATAGAAGCTCTGGATGCCGAAAGTTCGTTGGAAGCGATGATGTGGTTGAGATGTTGTCCTTTTTGGATGGCAGAAGAGACAATAGCGTCCATGTGATAGAATTCTTCCTTGTTTAGGGCAACACCTGTTCTCGACTCCGAGAGCTTAGCTTCATAATCAAGCTGAGCTCTTTTGGCATAGTAGAACTGTTTCTGGTATCCACAGTTCAATCTCTTTTTCGGACAGGCATTACACACATAGGGAGTCTTTTTGAGTAGAGGGCAGGCCTCACAATTGGAAGTACTAGAGTTCTCTTTTATCACCCTATTTCTCCGAACTTCTTTTGAGATTGTGGACGGGTCTTTTCCTAACTTAGCTGCTATAGCTGAGAAGGGCTTGAGCTGTTCAATTCCTATTTGAATATCATTGCGATCAGAGAGAGTTAAGTGTTTGTTTTTCATTGTCAGTTACCAACTTGTCCCATAGTAAGTTCTACCTTATTTTTTTGTCTCAGTCTAATTTCCAGCTTTGGGGGTAGACTAGAACTTACTTTGAGAATTTAGGGGACGAAAAAAGGTAAATAAAAATATAAAAAATGCTTGCAAAGGCCTGTGAAATCTGGTATTATATACTGGTGCTGTAAAAAACAGCTTTAGCTATGATGCAAGAGGTTGCGACACGCTCGGTTGCATTGCCACGCAATAGCGTGTTGGTTTTCTTGAGGAGCTAGCCTATTATCTTAAATAGACGAAAAGGAGAAAAAGATGGCAAACAAAAAAATCCGTATCCGTTTAAAAGCCTACGAGCATCGTACACTGGATACAGCGGCAGAAAAGATCGTTGAAACTGCGACACGTACAGGTGCTACAGTTGCTGGACCAGTTCCACTTCCAACTGAGCGTAGCCTTTACACAATTATTCGTGCGACGCACAAATATAAAGATTCTCGCGAACAATTTGAAATGCGTACGCACAAACGTCTTGTTGACATCATTAACCCAACACAAAAAACGGTTGATGCTTTGATGAAGCTTGACTTGCCAAGTGGTGTTAATGTAGAGATCAAACTTTAATCGTTTGAAAAGCAAGTAAGAAGTAGGTTCGGATGTAACTGAACGCAGGCTGAACTCTGTGTGAGAAAGACAAATCTTTCTAGAAAGTAATGTTTCTTCGTCGGTTTTCTTATTTTTACATTGAGTTTGAGTCTTCAGTATCTTACTTTGAGCACAAAAAACGCTCGTTAAAAACTTTTTTGAGCATGAAAAACGCTCATAAAAAACTTTTTAAATACAAATAAGAAAAGGAAATATTTTCTCATGACAAAAGGAATCTTAGGGAAAAAAGTGGGAATGACTCAAATCTTCACTGAAAACGGTGAATTTATCCCTGTTACTGTCATCGAAGCGACTCCAAACGTTGTGCTTCAAGTGAAAACTGTTGAAACAGATGGTTACGAAGCAGTTCAAGTTGGTTTTGATGACAAACGTGAAGTATTGAGCAACAAACCTGCCAAAGGCCATGTAGCAAAAGCTAACACTGCTCCTAAGCGCTTCATTCGTGAATTCAAAAACATTGAAGGCTTGGAAGTTGGACAAGAAATTACAGTTGAAACTTTCGCAGCTGGGGATGTTGTTGATGTAACTGGTACATCTAAAGGTAAAGGTTTCCAAGGTGTTATCAAACGCCATGGTCAATCACGTGGGCCTATGGCTCACGGTTCTCGTTACCACCGTCGTCCAGGTTCTATGGGACCTGTTGCGCCTAACCGTGTTTTCAAAAATAAGCACTTGGCAGGACGTATGGGTGGCAATCGTGTAACAATTCAAAATCTTGAAATTGTACAAGTTATTCCTGAGAAGAACGTTATCCTAATCAAAGGTAACGTACCTGGTGCTAAGAAATCTCTTATCACTATCAAATCAGCTGTCAAAGCTGCTAAATAATAAGAAAGGAGAAAACAGTTAAAATGGCAAACGTAAAACTATTTGACCAAACTGGTAAAGAAGTTAGTTCAGTTGAATTAAACGACGCTATCTTCGGTATCGAACCAAACGAATCAGTAGTATTTGATGTCGTTATCAGCCAACGTGCTGGCCTTCGCCAAGGGACTCATGCAGTTAAAAACCGCTCAGCAGTATCTGGTGGCGGACGTAAACCATGGCGTCAAAAAGGAACTGGACGTGCGCGTCAAGGTTCTATCCGCTCACCACAATGGCGTGGTGGTGGTGTTGTCTTCGGACCTACTCCGCGTTCATATGGATACAAACTTCCACAAAAAGTTCGTCGCCTTGCTTTGAAATCTGTTTACTCAGCAAAAGTTGCTGAAGATAAATTTGTAGCTGTAGAAAGCCTTTCATTTGCAGCTCCAAAAACTGCTGAATTTGCAAACGTACTTTCAGCACTTAACGTTGATTCAAAAGTACTTGTAATCCTTGAAGAAGGAAATGAATTTGCAGCGCTTTCTGCACGTAACCTTCCAAACGTAACGGTTGCAACTGCAACTACTGCAAGTGTTCTTGACATCGTGAACGCAGACAAACTTCTTGTTACTAAAGAAGCAATCTCTACAATTGAGGAGGTTCTTGCATAATGAATTTGTACGACGTAATCAAAAAACCAGTTATTACTGAAAAATCTATGTACGACCTCGAAGCAGGGAAATACACATTTGAAGTTGACACTCGTGCACACAAACTTTTGATCAAACAAGCTATTGAAGCAGCGTTTGACGGAGTTAAAGTTGCGAACGTGAACACTGTAACAGTTAAACCTAAAGCTAAACGCGTAGGACGTTACACAGGTTTCACAAGCAAAACTAAAAAAGCTATCATCACTCTTACAGCTGATTCTAAAGCAATCGAGTTGTTTGCAGCCGAAGCTGAATAATCAAAGGAGGAATTAACGTGGGTATTAAAGTTTATAAACCAACGACAAATGGCCGTCGTAATATGACTTCTTTGGACTTTGCTGAAATCACAACAAGCACTCCTGAGAAATCATTGCTTGTTTCATTGAAAAACAAAGCTGGTCGTAACAACAATGGTCGTATCACTGTACGTCACCAAGGTGGCGGGCACAAACGTCATTACCGTTTGATTGACTTCAAACGTAATAAAGACGGTGTTGAAGCAGTTGTTAAAACTATTGAGTATGATCCAAACCGTACAGCTAATATTGCTCTTGTACACTACACTGATGGAGTTAAAGCTTACATTCTTGCACCAAAAGGTCTTGAAGTAGGACAACGCATCGTTTCAGGTCCTGATGCGGATATCAAAGTAGGTAATGCGCTTCCGCTTGCAAACATTCCGGTTGGTACAGTTATCCACAACATTGAATTGCAACCTGGGAAAGGTGCTGAATTGATTCGTGCTGCGGGAACATCTGCTCAAGTGCTTGGTCAAGAAGGTAAATATGTTCTTGTTCGTCTTCAATCAGGCGAAGTTCGCATGATTCTTGGAACTTGTCGTGCAACGGTTGGTACTGTTGGTAATGAACAACAATCACTTGTTAACTTGGGTAAAGCTGGTCGTAGCCGTTGGATGGGTATTCGTCCTACTGTTCGTGGTTCTGTAATGAACCCTAACGATCACCCACACGGTGGTGGTGAAGGTAAGGCGCCAGTTGGACGTAAAGCACCGTCTACTCCTTGGGGTAAACCTGCGCTTGGTCTTAAAACTCGTAACAAAAAAGCTAAATCTGACAAACTTATTGTTCGTCGCCGTAACGAAAAATAGGCGGCCGAGCAGAAGGTTGTTAAAACTTCGTAGCGAGACCCCCGCACAGTTGACGAGGAAAATAGCAAGTTGAAAAATGCCGTTATTTGACTGTCAACCACTGCGCCGGTCGGTTATGATAAATCCGCCAGCTCGGTAGGGTAAGTTGGGTTATTCTCCCAGCTCCCAAGCCGCTGTGGTACTATATTTAAAGGAGAAAACTACACAATGGGACGTAGTCTTAAAAAAGGACCTTTCGTCGATGAGCATTTGATGAAAAAAGTTGAAGCTCAAGCAAATGACGAAAAGAAAAAAGTAATTAAAACTTGGTCACGTCGTTCAACGATTTTCCCAAGTTTCATCGGATATACAATTGCAGTTTATGATGGACGTAAACACGTGCCGGTTTACATTCAAGAGGACATGGTAGGTCACAAACTTGGTGAATTTGCGCCAACACGTACTTACAAAGGTCACGCTGCAGACGATAAGAAAACACGTCGTTAATAGGAGGAGGACACAATGGCAGAAATTACTTCAGCTAAAGCAATGGCTCGTACAGTGCGTGTTTCACCTCGTAAAACACGTCTTGTGCTTGATCTTATCCGTGGTAAGAAAGTTGCTGATGCAATCGCAATCTTGAAATTCACTCCAACTAAAGCTGCTACAGAAGTTGAAAAAGTTCTTAACTCAGCTATTGCAAATGCTGAAAACAACTTTGGGTTGGAAAAAGTTAATTTGGTAGTATCTGAAACATTCGCTAACGAAGGACCAACAATGAAACGTTTCCGTCCTCGCGCAAAAGGTTCAGCTTCACCAATCAACAAACGTACTACACATATTACTGTAGTAGTTGCAGAAAAATAAGGAGGTAAAATCGTGGGTCAAAAAGTACATCCAATTGGTATGCGTGTCGGAATCATCCGTGACTGGGATGCGAAATGGTATGCTGAAAAAGAATACGCGGATTACCTTCATGAAGATCTTGCAATCCGTAAATTCATCAATAAAGAATTGGCTGACGCTTCGGTTTCAACTATCGAAATTGAACGTGCAGTAAATAAAGTAATTGTTTCACTTCACACTGCTAAACCAGGTATGGTTATCGGTAAAGGTGGAGCTAATGTTGACGCTCTTCGCGCTCAACTTAATAAGTTGACTGGAAAACAAGTTCACATCAATATCATCGAAATCAAACAACCTGATCTTGATGCTCATCTTGTTGGTGAAAACATTGCTCGTCAACTTGAGCAACGTGTTGCTTTCCGTCGCGCTCAAAAACAAGCTATCCAACGTACAATGCGTGCAGGTGCTAAAGGAATCAAAACTCAAGTATCTGGTCGTTTGAACGGTGCAGATATCGCTCGTGCTGAAGGTTATTCAGAAGGAACAGTTCCACTTCACACACTTCGTGCAGATATCGATTATGCTTGGGAAGAAGCTG
Source organism: Streptococcus sp. ZY19097 (assembly GCF_040731245.1). Classification (NCBI taxonomy): domain Bacteria; kingdom Bacillati; phylum Bacillota; class Bacilli; order Lactobacillales; family Streptococcaceae; genus Streptococcus; species Streptococcus sp. ZY19097. The sequence goes on along the minus strand of NZ_CP160400.1, from coordinate 2,414,366 downwards.
ATACTACATACGGTAAACTTGGAGTTAAAGTTTGGATTTATCGTGGTGAAGTTCTTCCAGCTCGCAAAAACACTAAAGGAGGCAAATAACAGATGTTAGTACCTAAACGTGTTAAACACCGTCGCGAATTCCGTGGAAAAATGCGCGGTGAAGCTAAAGGTGGTAAGGAAGTCGCATTTGGTGAATACGGTCTTCAGGCCACTACTAGCCACTGGATTACAAACCGTCAAATCGAAGCTGCCCGTATTGCGATGACGCGTTACATGAAACGTGGCGGTAAAGTTTGGATTAAAATCTTCCCACACAAATCATACACTGCTAAAGCTATCGGTGTACGTATGGGTTCTGGTAAAGGGGCGCCTGAAGGTTGGGTAGCACCAGTTAAACGTGGAAAAGTTATGTTTGAAATTGCTGGTGTATCTGAAGAAGTTGCACGTGAAGCACTTCGTCTTGCGAGCCACAAATTACCAGTTAAATGTAAATTCGTAAAACGTGAAGCAGAATAAGGAGAGCACATGAAACTTCAAGAAATTAAAGATTTTGTTAAAGAGCTTCGTGGACTTTCTCAAGAAGAACTTGCTAAGAAAGAAAACGAACTTAAGAAAGAACTTTTTGAACTTCGTTTCCAAGCAGCAACAGGTCAACTTGATCAAACTGCGCGTTTGAACGAAGTGAAAAAGCAAATTGCACGTGTTAAAACTGTGCAATCAGAAAACAAATAATAGATTGGGAAAGGAGAAATTCTAATAATGGAACGTAATCAACGTAAAACCCTTGTTGGACGTGTCGTATCTGACAAGATGGATAAAACAATCACTGTTGTAGTTGAAACAAAGCGTAACCACCCAGTCTATGGTAAACGTATCAACTATTCAAAAAAATACAAAGCACATGATGAAAATAATGTTGCCAAAGAAGGCGATATCGTACGTATCATGGAAACTCGTCCACTCTCAGCTACAAAACGCTTCCGTCTTGTAGAAGTTGTGGAAGAAGCTGTTATTATCTAAACAAACTAAAAGGAGAAAATTGGAATGATTCAACAAGAAACTCGCTTGAAAGTTGCTGATAATAGCGGTGCCCGTGAAATTCTCACCATCAAAGTTCTTGGTGGTTCAGGACGTAAATTCGCTAATATCGGTGACATCATCGTTGCATCTGTAAAACAAGCTACTCCTGGTGGAGCGGTTAAAAAAGGTGACGTGGTTAAGGCTGTTGTTGTTCGTACAAAAACTGGTGCTCGTCGTGCAGACGGTTCATACATCAAATTTGACGATAACGCTGCGGTAATCATCCGTGAAGACAAAAATCCTCGCGGAACTCGTATCTTCGGTCCTGTTGCACGTGAATTACGTGACGGTGGCTTCATGAAGATTGTTTCACTTGCACCAGAAGTACTTTAATTTATAATTATAAAAAAGCAAACTTAGTCCCCTGACGTTTGTCAGGGTGCCCATTTGGGCGTAAGAAAAAATAGGAGAAATACTCACATGTTTGTAAAAAAAGGCGACAAAGTTCGCGTTATTGCTGGTAAGGACAAAGGTGTTGAAGCTGTAGTTCTTAAAGCTCTTCCAAAAGTTAACAAAGTAATTGTTGAAGGTGTTGCAATTGTCAAAAAGCACCAAAAACCAAACAATGAAAACCCTCAAGGTGCTATTGTAGAAAAAGAAGCACCAATCCATGTGTCAAACGTCCAAGTACTTGACAAAAATGGCGTTGCGGGCCGTGTTGGTTACAAAGTTGTAGATGGCAAGAAAGTTCGTTACAACAAAAAATCAGGCGAAGTGCTTGATTAATCACGAAGGAAAGGAGAAGCATAATGGCAAATCGCTTAAAAGAAAAATATACTAATGAAGTTGTTCCTGCGTTGACTGAAAAATTTAACTATTCTTCAGTAATGGCTGTGCCAAAAGTTGAGAAAATTGTTCTTAACATGGGTGTCGGTGATGCTGTATCAAACGCTAAAAATCTTGAAAAAGCTGCTGCTGAGTTAGCACTTATCTCAGGTCAAAAACCACTTATTACTAAAGCTAAGAAATCAATCGCTGGCTTCCGTCTTCGTGAAGGTGTAGCGATCGGAGCAAAAGTAACCCTTCGCGGTGAACGCATGTACGAATTTTTGGATAAATTGGTTACTGTTTCACTTCCACGTGTGCGTGACTTCCATGGTGTTCCAACAAAATCTTTTGACGGACGTGGTAACTACACACTTGGTGTGAAAGAACAATTGATCTTCCCAGAAATTAATTTCGACGATGTTGATAAAGTACGTGGTCTTGATATTGTTATCGTTACTACTGCTAACACTGACGAAGAAGGACGTGAATTGCTTAAAGGCCTTGGAATGCCTTTTGCAAAATAATTTAGGAGGTAAATCAATTGGCTAAAAAATCTATGATTGCTAAGAACAAACGCCCAGCGAAGTTCTCTACGCAAGCTTACACACGTTGCGAAAAATGTGGTCGTCCACATTCAGTTTACCGCAAATTTAAACTTTGCCGTGTTTGCTTCCGTGAATTAGCATACAAAGGACAAATCCCAGGCGTTACCAAAGCTTCTTGGTAAAATGATGATGCAAAGGACGTAAAAATCCGTATGAAAATAGGAGGCTGTCGCAGAAGTCATTAGACTTTGAGAAAGCCTATCTTTTTCACTAGGATTTTAGTCCGTGCTCAAAAATTATGATACTAAGCCCGTGGTGAACAAAGCAAAATTAGAAAATCGAGGATGCTTGCTTGCAAATGAGTCGATTTATCTATTTTGCACAGTTCATAGGGCGAGTTCAAATTAGCTTTTCGTCTGAGAAGCATACAACCAGCCCACTTGGGCGACATTAACTAGCAAGTGCAACTTGCAAACTACTAGTAAGAGGAGAAATTTAAAATGGTTATGACCGACCCAATCGCAGACTTTCTGACACGTATTCGTAACGCTAACCAAGCAAAACACGAAGTACTTGAAGTACCTGCATCAAACATCAAAAAAGGGATTGCTGAAATCCTTAAACGCGAAGGTTTTGTGAAAAACGTTGAAATTATTGAAGATGACAAACAAGGCATTATCCGTGTATTCTTGAAATATGGCCAAAACGGTGAACGTGTTATCACTAACTTGAAACGTGTTTCAAAACCAGGTCTTCGTGTTTACTCAAAACGTGAAGATATCCCTAAAGTTCTTAACGGACTTGGAATCGCAATCATTTCAACATCAGAAGGTCTTTTGACTGACAAAGAAGCACGTCAAAAGAACGTTGGTGGAGAAGTTATTGCTTACGTTTGGTAATTAGATGATACCAAGAGCGTAGTGAACCAAGTGAAAATAGGAAATCAAACAAAGAATACTTGCATTCTAGTTTGATTTATCTTTTTCACACAGGTCACAGCTCGGCTTCAAATCAGATTTTCTGATTATTTAGTATCATGAAACCAAATTAGAACAAGATTCACTAATTGAATACGCCTACAACTCTTTGAAAAAAAGTGAAAAGCAGTTTCAGAAATGTTCACTTTATGCGTCGTAAACGTCTGAACTTTCTTTGCTCTTCGGTCAGGAAGGTCCTAGTCGTTCTGACGAGGGTGCGTCTACGAAATCAAGGATTTCGGACTTACCGCTTATTTTTCTTCGAGTTGCTTAACGGCTTTTTATCTTGTTCACCCCGTGAAAACTAGTCGCTTGACGGCTTGATAATTTAACAGGAGAAATAAATATTATGTCACGTATTGGTAATAAAGTAATTACGTTGCCTTCTGGTGTTGAAATTACTAATAACGATAACGTTGTTACTGTAAAAGGACCTAAGGGCGAACTCACTCGTGAGTTTAACAAAAACATTGAAATCAAAGTTGAAGGCAATGAAGTTTCACTTCATCGTCCAAACGACTCAAAAGAAATGAAAACAATTCATGGTACGACTCGTGCTAACTTGAACAACATGGTTGTTGGTGTTTCTGAAGGTTTCAAAAAAGCACTTGAAATGAAAGGTGTTGGTTACCGTGCACAATTGCAAGGTACTAAGCTTGTTCTTTCAGTTGGTAAATCTCACCAAGATGAAGTTGAAGCTCCAGAAGGTATCACTTTTACAGTAGCTAACCCAACTTCAATCGAGGTTGCAGGTATCAACAAAGAAGTTGTTGGTCAAACTGCAGCTTACATCCGTAGTCTTCGTGCTCCAGAACCGTATAAAGGTAAAGGTATCCGCTACGTTGGTGAATATGTACGCCGTAAAGAAGGTAAAACAGGTAAATAATAGTTTGAGCTTGCTCTGTGAAATATTAATTCACAGGTACTCGCTATTTCTACCCAAACTTGTCCATTTGGCAAGGATATAATTAATTAAGAGGTGAAAATTGTGATTTCGAAACCAGATAAAAACAAAATCCGCCAAAAACGCCATCGTCGCGTACGCGGTAAACTCTCTGGAACTGCAGAACGCCCACGTTTGAACGTATTCCGTTCTAATACAGGCATCTACGCTCAAGTGATTGATGACGTAGCGGGTGTAACGCTCGCAAGTGCATCAACTCTTGATAAAGAAGTTTCTAAAGGAACTAAAACAGAACAAGCCGTTGTTGTCGGCAAACTTGTTGCTGAACGCGCAGTAGCTAAAGGTATTTCTGAAGTGGTCTTTGACCGCGGTGGATATCTCTATCACGGACGTGTTAAAGCTTTGGCTGATGCAGCTCGTGAAAACGGATTGAAATTCTAATAGGAGGACACTAAGAAATGGCTTTTAAAGATAACGCAGTTGAACTTGAAGAACGCGTTGTTGCGATTAACCGTGTTACTAAAGTTGTTAAAGGTGGACGTCGTCTTCGTTTTGCAGCTTTGGTAGTTGTTGGTGACCGCAATGGTAACGTTGGTTTTGGTACTGGTAAAGCTCAAGAAGTACCAGAAGCTATTCGTAAAGCAGTTGAAGCTGCTAAAAAGAATCTGATCGCAGTACCAATGGTTGGTACAACAATTCCACACGAAGTTCATTCAGAATTTGGTGGAGCTAAAGTATTGTTGAAACCTGCTGCAGAAGGTTCGGGAGTTGCCGCTGGTGGTGCAGTTCGTGCCGTCATCGAATTAGCCGGTGTTGCAGATGTTACATCTAAATCACTTGGTTCAAACACTCCAATCAACATCGTTCGTGCTACAGTTGAAGGTTTGAAACAACTTAAACGTGCAGAAGACGTTGCTGCTCTTCGTGGCATCTCAGTTTCTGATTTGGCATAAGAAAGGGGATTATCATGGCTCAAATTAAAATTACTTTGACTAAGTCTCCAATCGGTCGCATTCCTGCACAACGTAAAACAGTTGTTGCCCTTGGACTTGGTAAGTTGAATAGCTCAGTTGTCAAAGAAGACACCCCAGCTATTCGTGGTATGGTTAATGCAGTATCTCACTTGGTTACTGTAGAAGATGTTAAGTAATTAACATTTATAATGACATTTAGGTCGCAGAGCTTTTCTCTTGCGACTTAAAGTGAATAGAGGTATAGGCGAGTTTCTATGGGGAGTCCTTTCCCCTCATAGAGGCGCTAGCATTTTACAAATAAGGAGAAAACTATAATGAAACTTCATGAATTACACCCTGCTGCAGGTTCACGTAAAGTTCGTAACCGTGTAGGTCGTGGGACATCATCAGGCAACGGTAAAACGTCTGGTCGTGGTCAAAAAGGTCAAAAGGCTCGTTCAGGCGGCGGTGTTCGTCTTGGTTTTGAAGGTGGACAAACTCCATTGTTCCGTCGTATGCCAAAACGTGGTTTCTTGAACATCAACGCTAAGGAATATGCACTTGTAAATCTTGAACAATTGAATATTTTTGAAGATGGTGCAGAGGTAACTCCAGTTGTTCTTAAAGAAGCTGGAATTGTTCGCGCTGAAAAATCAGGTGTTAAAATTCTTGGTAATGGTGAACTAACTAAGAAATTGACTGTTAAAGCAGCAAAATTCTCAAAATCTGCTGAAGCAGCTATCGTGGCTAAAGGTGGTTCTGTAGAAGTCATCTAATGAGGGGGACCCTAGATGTTCTTTAAATTACTAAAAGATGCTTTGAAGGTGAAACATGTTAGAAATAAAATTTTCTATACATTATTCATCATTCTCGTATTTCGAATTGGAACTCATATTACTGTTCCAGGTATCAATGCCAAAAGCTTGGAACAACTCAGTGATTTACCTTTTTTAAATATGTTGAACTTGGTTTCAGGTAACGCTATGAGAAACTTCTCAGTTTTCTCAATGGGAGTTAGCCCGTACATTACAGCTTCTATTGTGGTTCAACTATTGCAAATGGATATTTTACCTAAATTTGTTGAGTGGGGTAAGCAGGGGGAAGTCGGTCGTAGAAAGCTTAATCAAGCAACTCGCTATATTTCGCTTGCCTTGGCCTTTATTCAGTCAATTGGTATTACTGCAGGCTTTAACACATTGTCATCAGTAGCTTTGGTTAAAAATCCAGATATTAAAACATATATGTTGATAGGTGCTTTACTGACAACAGGTAGTATGATTGTGACCTGGTTGGGTGAGCAGATTACAGACAAAGGGTTTGGTAACGGTGTATCAATGATTATCTTTGCAGGTATCATTTCATCAATTCCAAGTGCTATTTCGACCATTTATCAAGATTTCTTTGTCAATGTCCGTGCGACCGATATGATGTCATCATATATCTATGTTGCAATCCTTATCTTTGCTGTTTTGGCGATTGTATTCTTTACAACGTTCGTTCAACAAGCAGAGTATAAAATTCCAATTCAATATACCAAGCTTGCTCAAGGAGCTCCAACAAGTTCTTATTTACCTTTAAAAGTTAATCCTGCTGGTGTCATTCCCGTTATTTTTGCCAGCTCGATTACAACTATTCCAAGTACGATTATTCCATTCTTTCAACATGGGAAAGATATTCCTTGGTTAACGACTTTGCAGAATGTACTAAATTATCAAACACCGACCGGTATGCTAATATACGCAGTACTAATTATTCTCTTCTCGTTCTTTTATACTTTTGTTCAAGTTAATCCGGAAAAAACAGCTGAAAACTTACAAAAGAGTGCGTCCTATATTCCAAGAGTTAGACCTGGACGTGAAACAGAAGAGTATATGTCTTCAACATTGAAGAAATTGGCGACGATTGGTTCAGTATTCTTAGCATTTATTTCGTTAACACCAATTGCAGCACAGCAGATGCTAAACTTATCTTCAAGTATTGCATTGGGAGGAACTAGTCTTCTTATCTTGATTTCAACAGGAATTGAAGGTATGAAACAACTTGAAGGTTATCTCTTGAAGAGACAGTATGTAGGTTTTATGAACACAGCAGAGTAAGAAACCCTACAATATCTTAAAACAAAATTGAGGATCGGGGAGATCTCCCTGTCCTTCTCTTTTGTTTTTAAATCAGTTTAGCAGGTCGTATGTTTGCTTGGCTGATTTAAAAACAAAATAAGGAGACAATCATGAATCTTTTAATCATGGGTTTACCAGGTGCTGGTAAAGGTACTCAAGCCACAAAAATTGTTGAAAAATTTGGTGTTGCACATATCTCAACTGGGGATATGTTTCGTGCTGCAATGGCGAATCAAACTGAGATGGGGCTGCTTGCTAAATCATATATAGACAGAGGTGATTTAGTACCGGATGAAGTGACTAATGGTATTGTTAAAGAACGCCTTTCTCAAAAAGACATTGCTGAAAAAGGCTTCTTACTTGATGGTTACCCACGGACGATTGAACAAGCTTATGCTTTGGATGAAACACTTGCGAATCTTGGAATAAAGCTTGATGGCGTTATTAATATTGATGTGGATCCATCGTGTTTGTTGGAACGTTTAAGTGGTCGTATCATTAATCGTAAAACAGGTGAATCTTTCCACAAAGTTTTCAATCCACCAGTTGATTATAATGAAGAAGATTACTACCAACGTGAAGATGACAAACCTGAGTCGGTTCAACGTCGCTTAGAAGTTAATATTGCTCAAGGCGAACCAATTCTTGAACATTATCGTAAAGCTGGGCTTGTTACAGATATTGAAGGTAATCAAGAAATTGCTGACGTTTTTGCAGATGTCGAAAAAGCTATCGTAACATTGAAATAATTTAGTAATTTCTACTTGCGTAAGCTAACAACTCATGATATACTAGAATAGTCTGGCTTATAATTGTTACCTCTGTACTCAGAGGATATCAAATCGAATTTTTAGGGGGTACTTTTGCGTGGCAAAAGAAGATGTGATTGAAATTGAAGGCAAAGTCGTTGAGACAATGCCAAATGCAATGTTTACTGTTGAATTGGAAAATGGACACCAAATTTTGGCGACTGTTTCAGGAAAAATCCGTAAAAACTACATCCGTATTTTGGTTGGAGATCGTGTAACTGTTGAAATGAGTCCATATGATTTGACACGTGGGCGCATCACATACCGCTTTAAATAATCGAAATAATTGGAGGGATTAAAACATGAAGGTAAGACCATCGGTTAAACCAATTTGCGAATACTGTAAAGTTATTCGTCGTAACGGTCGTGTTATGGTTATTTGTCCAACAAATCCAAAACACAAACAACGTCAAGGATAAAAATAGAAAGGAGAAAAAATGGCTCGTATTGCTGGAGTTGATATTCCAAACGATAAACGTGTAGTAATTTCACTTACTTATGTGTACGGTATCGGTCTTGCAACATCTAAGAAAATCTTAGCTGCAGCTGGGATCTCAGAAGATATCCGTGTTAAAGATTTGACATCAGATCAAGAAGATGCTATCCGTCGTGAAGTAGATGCAATTAAAGTTGAAGGTGACCTTCGTCGTGAAGTTAACTTGAACATCAAACGTTTGATGGAAATCGGTTCATACCGTGGAATTCGTCATCGTCGTGGACTTCCTGTCCGTGGACAAAACACTAAAAACAACGCCCGTACTCGTAAAGGTAAAGCTGTTGCGATTGCTGGTAAGAAAAAATAATATAGGAGGTTAAAAAATTGGCTAAACCAACACGTAAACGTCGTGTGAAAAAGAACATCGAATCTGGTGTTGCTCATATTCACGCTACATTTAATAACACTATTGTTATGATTACAGATGTGCACGGTAATGCTATTGCTTGGTCATCAGCAGGTGCTCTTGGTTTTAAAGGTTCTCGTAAATCTACACCATTTGCTGCTCAAATGGCTGCTGAAGCTGCTGCAAAATCTGCGCAAGATCATGGTCTTAAAACAGTTGAAGTGACTGTAAAAGGACCTGGTTCAGGTCGTGAGTCTGCTATTCGTGCTCTTGCTGCTGCTGGTCTTGAAGTGACTGCTATTCGTGACGTTACTCCTGTACCACATAATGGTGCTCGTCCTCCAAAACGTCGTCGTGTGTAATCATTATTGTCAATAGTACACAAGATTCGTTTCGAGGGAGTATATAAATGATTGAGTTTGAAAAACCAATAATAACAAAAATTGATGAAAATAAAGATTACGGCAGATTTGTCATCGAACCGCTTGAACGTGGTTATGGTACAACTCTAGGTAACTCTCTTCGTCGTGTACTTTTGTCATCACTTCCGGGTGCTGCAGTAACATCAATTAAAATTGATGGAGTACTCCACGAATTTGATACTATCCCAGGTGTACGCGAAGATGTGATGCAAATCATCCTTAATATTAAGGGGCTTGCTGTAAAATCATACGTCGAAGACGAAAAGATTATCGAACTTGACGTTGAAGGTCCTGCAGAAATCACTGCTGGTGATATCTTAACGGATAGCGACATTGAGATCGTGAACCCAAATCATTATCTTTTCACCATTGCTGAAGGCCACAGTCTTAAAGCTACAATGACTGTCAATACTAACCGAGGTTATGTTCCAGCAGAAGGTAATAAAAAAGATGATGCTCCAGTGGGGACATTGGCTGTGGATTCTATTTACACACCAGTGAAAAAAGTTAACTATCAAGTTGAGCCAGCTCGTGTAGGTAGCAATGATGGCTTTGATAAGTTGACTATTGAAATCATGACAAATGGCACAATCATTCCTGAAGATGCAATAGGTCTATCAGCTCGTGTTTTGATTGAACACTTGAATCTCTTTACTGATTTAACGGATGTTGCTAAAGCAACGGATGTGATGAAGGAAGTTGAAAAAGTGAACGATGAAAAGGTGCTTGACCGAACTATCGAAGAACTTGATTTGTCAGTACGCTCATATAACTGTCTTAAACGTGCAGGTATTAACACTGTGTTTGATTTGACAGAGAAAACTGAGCCTGAAATGATGAAAGTTCGGAACCTTGGACGCAAGAGTCTTGAAGAAGTTAAAGTTAAACTTGCTGATCTTGGTCTCGGCTTAAAAAACGATAAATAAAATAGGAGGACAAAATGGCTTACCGTAAACTAGGACGTACTAGCTCACAACGTAAAGCAATGCTTCGTGATTTGACAACAGATCTTTTAATTAACGAATCCATTGTAACAACTGAAGCTCGTGCTAAAGAAATCCGTAAAACAGTTGAAAAAATGATTACTCTAGGTAAACGTGGTGATCTTCATGCTCGCCGTCAAGCAGCAGCTTTTGTACGTAATGAAATTGCATCAGAAAACTATGATGAAGCAACTGATAAATATACATCACAAACTGCTCTTCAAAAACTTTTTGATGACATCGCACCTCGTTATGCTGAACGTAACGGCGGATACACTCGTATCCTTAAAACAGAACCACGCCGTGGAGATGCTGCTCCAATGGCAATTATTGAATTAGTATAATTTTTATCAATTTTGTTGAGTGTTATGATGATGGGTTTTATCTATTTAGATATCCTTAGTCTAGCTCTGGTCTACCGCTGAGTTTATCTCAGCGGTAACACTCATCATATTGGTAATGATTAACGCTTGTTTACGAAATGCCTCTATTTTTAGAAGCACTTCGTAAGCAGGCGTTTTTTAAGAGATAAGCTAATAATTAACAAAAATCAAAACCTGAATTATAATAATATGAACTTTACACAATCCCAAATAAGAAGATTCAAATCAGCTCTAAAAGATAAAACGTTAGTTCCCTATCACAAACGGATTCAAGTTGTGTATTTCCGCTCTCAAAAGATGACTTGCAAAACTATTCCTGAGAGCATTGGTTTCTCTCAGGACACCATCTGGCGTTTGGTGAAGAAGCATGAACATGAAGATCTTTCTTCACTTCTCCAAGATACGCGAGGCGGCCGTCACCGTTCTTATTTAATATATGAGGAAGAAAAAAGCTTTTTACAATAACAGTTTACTAGCAGTGCCTCAGGACAACTCATCATAATTGCAGAGCTTCACGAGGCCTATCAAGAGTGTGTTGGAAAACAGACAACACGCGAAGAGTTCTATGCCTTATTGAAACGCCATAGTTGGTTGGGTCAAAGAATCAAGAGATTCTTTGAGGTGGGAGATAAAGCTTACGCAATAAATAACAAAAGTAACTCCTCGACCAGAACATCCCATGAAAGTAGACACCTAGACTATTTTAGCGTCTAATACTTAATGAAAATCAAAAATAACAATTTGCTAGTCAAATGGATATCGGATATTTCAGTTTTGAAAGTTTACAAAGAGAAAACTGTTAGTAATAATACACAATTTATAAATGGACCACGATAATTTAAGTGCTGACGGCTAATAAAAAAATTGAACTTGCTATTTTTGATTTTTTGTTGAGATTAAATATTGAGAATTTATTTTGAAATCTTTTAAATGCGTATATAGTTACTTAGGTTATTTTTTGAACGAGTAGCGAGTTTGGGTCTGTACGTGAGAAAGTTAAAGGAGCTATTTAGGAACAATAGGTAAACTGAATATACCAAGATTAGTAGTAGGAAATCTCTAGTAATAGAGAGGACTTACTGCTTTTTTTTATATTATAACAGGAGGGTTTGTTACGTTATGGTGGTTTTTGATGCTTGACGGTGCAACTAATACTCAATGAAAATCAAAAGTAGCCTAGGAAACGAAACCGACGATAGAACTTGAGTTCATCAAGGCAAGTTGACAACGGATAATTTTGATTTTCATTGAGTATAAACTGTTTTTAGTTGAATTTTGTCAGTGTATGTGGAAAGGCTAATATCCAGTATTGAAAGTAAAACTACAGAGATGGAGTGGGTAGGTTTATGATTCCATTTTTAGAATCCCTCTTCTTAATTTTAGTGGGGTAGTAAGTAGGGCTGTGTCTTTAAAATCAAGGGAAGGTGTTCTTTATTTGATGGAGATAGTTTTATAGATAAGTATCATTTGATCTGATTTTGACCTTCACTTTCACTTAATACAGATCCTAATAGCGTATGCTTTTTGATATAGCCCGATAGGAAGCTCATGAAATAATTAAAAGAATGGGGACAGTATAAGTTGTTTTAATCTCTTTGTTTTTAAATAAAAAAATTAATTTTTTCTAAAAAGTATATACATTTCTATAAGCCGATGATAGGATATGTACAAAAGTATATATCTATAAAATATTAATTTTATATCTTTATATTTAGTAAAATTAGACTATTTTATTAAAACTCTCTTTATTAGGAGTTTTGAAAGTGAATTAAGGAAATCTGGTTTGCTAAAATAAAGGCACTTTCTATTAAATCATTATACTTTGATAAGTATCAAGGGTGTATTATCTGATGAAAAAAGTTCAAAAATGAAAGCGATAACATTTTATGAGTTTTTGATTAATTATTTTGACCGATAATTTAATGAAAAATGAAATTATCTTTTTTATTAAAAAGCCTCTAAAACCGCTTGACAATAGGAATCGGGGGGGGGGGGTATAATGATTTTAGAAGATAAAGACATGAGCAAATTATTTGTTATTTTGATAAAAATACGGTAGACTTTTTAAGTCTAAAATTTTGTATTAAATTGTATTATAAGGATTTTGTTATAGAGATAAAAATGGATGAAAAACAGTTAAGACGATTGCGTCGAATCGATTTAATGGAATTATTGCTTTCCCAGGCTCAGGAAATTGAGTCCTTACAAGAAAGAGTTATTGAATTAGAAGAAAAGTTGAAAAACAGAGAAATTCTCATGGCGGAAGCAGGGTCGATTGCGGAAGCTGCATTAAAGCTCAATAAAGTTTTTGAATCAGCTCAAGCTGCGGCAGATCAATATCTCGAAAACGTGGGTCGTTTAGCTGATAAGGCTGATTTAGATAATTGAGTTAGCTTTGGAGCCGATAATTTTATGAGTAAAAATTTAATACTTAACAAAAATCAAAAATAGCGTTATAATAGTATTATGACAAAAGAACTTACCCAAACACAAGTCGAAGAATTAAAGCAAGCCCTTAAAGATAAAAATAATGCTCCGCATCATAGAAAAATTCAAGCCCTTATTCTCTACTCTGAATGCCATAATTTAACATCTGTAGCTAAATCAGTAGGCTTTGTCCATCAGACAGTCCGCAACTTATTAAATCGCTATCTAAGTGGTGGCTTAGAAGCTCTCTTAAAGGAGAATCGTGGTGGTCGCCGCCGCTCCTATATGACGCATGAGGAGGAAGAAGATTTCCTTAAAGAGCAACTCTCTTCCTCTTTGAATGGAGAATTCGTTACCGTTAACACCCTCTTTAAAGCTTATCAAGAGAGAGTTGGGCACAAGACAACCCGAGAAGGTTTCTATGCTCTCCTGAAACGTCATGGTTGGCGTAAAGTTAGCCCACGTCCCCAACATCCGAAAAAAGCAGACGCCGAAACCATTTTAGCGTCTAAAAATAAAATCTTTATTCGAGGAGAGAATGAGTAAGCGCTTTATTGATGGAAAAGAATATCAAAAAATCCGCCTTATGTATCAAGATGAGGCGGGTTTTGGGCGTATCAGTAAACTTGGTTCGTGTTGGTCTCCAAAAGGTTATCGTCCTCACGTAGCAAGTCATCACATTCGTGAATACCGCTATTGTTATGGAGCTGTGGATGCCCATACAGGCGACTCGTTTTTCATCATAGCAGGCGGATGTAATAGTGATTGGATGAATGAATTTTTACGCCAACTATCGGCAGCTTATCCAGAAGATTATATTATTTTAGTCATGGATAATGCCATCTGGCATAAATCTCAGACCTTAAATATTCCTAAGAATATTGAATTTACCTTCATTCCACCCTACACACCTGAAATGAATCCTATTGAGCAAGTCTGGGCTGAGATTCGTAAACTTGGTTTCAAGAATAAAGTATTTAGGACCTTAAATGAGGTAATCGATAAACTTCAAGAGGTTATTCAAACCTTAACCGCTTATCAACTCAAATCAATTGTAGATAGAGACTGGACTTCCGCTATTTTTGATTTTAACTGAGTATAAAAAGATATCATTGGTCAGATTTACCAAATTCTGATGAACTGTCTGTTTTTCTAGAGAAGACTAAGTATCGTAATAAGTATTTTAATACCTTAAAAAGTACTGTATTTACCTTGGTGACTGTAGCGGCAGTAGCTGTCTTGATTGCAACTATCTGGTTGCCTGTTTTACAGATTTATGGAAATTCTATGACGCCGACTCTACAATCAGGGGATTTAGTTGTTTCTGTAAATGCAAAAAAGCTAAGCAGGGGAGATGTTGTTGCTTTTTATTACAATAATAAAGTTCTTGTGAAACGAGTTATTGCAACATCTGGTCAGTGGGTTGATATTGATAAAAAAGGCAATGTTAGTGTCGATGGGAAACGGATCAAAGAACCTTATCTTGATGAAAATGAAAAGGATTATGGGGAAACTAATATCAAACTTCCTTATCAGGTGCCTGATGGTAAAATCTTTGTTATGGGAGATCATCGAAGTGTCTCTATTGACTCGCGAAACACGGCTGTTGGGACTGTTGGAGAAGAACAGTTAGTTGGACGTTTGACGTTTCGTATTTGGCCTCTAAACCGTATAGAATGGGTCAGATAAGACTAGTTTGATTTGGAAAGGAGTTCTATGAAGACATTATTTGAAAAAGTAGCTGTTCTTGTCAAGCAGCGTATTCGAGAAAGTGTTTGGACGCGTATTGGTTTGGTACTTTCTGTGGTAGTCGTTTTCTGTACTACATATGCATTGGTTTTGCCTGCGTTAACGTTATCATCAAGTTCAAGTAGCTCAGTAGTTCAACAAGAAAAAGAAGCTTCTGTAACAGAAACTGTAGAATCAACCCAACCAACTCAAGATGCGGTAACTACTTTTTCAACCGCTCAAGAAGTGGAAACACAACAGAGCAGCACAATTCAAGAAAGCGCCCCACAACCGACAGGCAATCAAGCTGGTCAGTTTGAAGTGGAGACGGACAACGTCATTGTGAAGGTTTCTTATGAAGCTGAAACTTTCAATGAGCCAGTTTTACTACGAGTTACACCTATTGCGGATACCAGAAAAATTGAAGACAAACTCAATGATGTCTTGAAGGAAAACAAGCAAAGCTTGATAGAGTCCTATTCCTACGATATTTCCTTTATTAATGCGGATGGAGTGGAGATCGAACCTTCAAAAGAAGTGTCCGTATCTATCAACTTTAAAAATGCCCTAGCTTCATCTGAGATACAAGAAGGTTGGAGACTTTATCACTTTATCAATAACAATATGGATCAGGTGGAAGATTTAACGCCTGAAACCGCGACAGTGATTGATCAGGACAAGTCCGAAAATGTGACAGAAGTATCCTTCAAATCGGATAGTTTTTCAACCTATACCTTGGGAAATATCACCTATCAAAGTATTGATATCTTCTCGCCGAAAATTACAGCACAAGGACGATCTACCTACAAAGAAGCAACCAAAATACTGGATTCCACAATTAAAATAGATTTTTCAATCAATCAGACTAACTTGGCTCAAACCTTGAACTATGCCTTGAAGTTACCAACGAACACAGGGATTGATATATCAGAGTTACAGTTTGATACGCCTTATCCAATCTATAAAGATGGGATTAAGCAATTTACCTATAGTTTCAAGAAGGATAGCAGTGGCAATGCCTATCTCGTCTTTGAATTTGATAAAGATTACTTCAATAGCCTTACTGCGGATGCCAAAGGTGCTGTAAGCTTAAATTACTTTATGACTTCAACAACCGCAAATAGGGATTTGAATAATAATTACAATTTTATTTTTGGAGACAATACTGCTTTGACCATTCCGTCATCCTCTATTGATACTATTCCAGATACGACGCCAACAAGTACCAGTACATCAACCAGCACCTCGACGTCAACGAGCACCAGCACCTCAACTAGCCAACCGCTTCAAAAGGATGTTTCGGTATCGAAATGGGTCAACTCTATAACCTATGAGGGGAATGTTGCGATTGTCAAATATCAAATAGAGGTGAAGTCAAATAATGGTACGAATGACAGTATTAAACTGAGCGATATTCTTAGTGCATCAGGGGTAACAGTTGATTCCCTGACCATTGATTCTGTAATCCGACAGACAGGATACACGAATGACACATCCATTTCAGTTACTCCTAACATTTCGTCAGACAAAAAGTCCTTTGAGATGACCCTGCCTCAATTAGCGGCAAATCAGAGGTATCTAGTGACCTATACCTACCGTATCAGTAATTATACGGCTGGGTCAGGAACGTGGATAAACAACCAGGCGACAACCACGACCCCAAACATCCCCAATAGTAGTACCAACAATAATACAACCGTCGGGAACTACCAATCTGCTAAATCAGGAACTTATGATGATGCAACAGGGCTGATCACTTGGACCCTAAGGGTGAATACGAGTCAAGTCAATATTGCAGGTGCAACCCTGACTGATCCGATGTTCAGTGAATCCTTGAATTTACCGACTAGCGGAGAAGGTTGGACACGAAATGGCAATGTCATCACCTTTAATGCTCTCTCAGGGAGCACAACCAATAACAAGACCTATGAATTCGTCTATAAAACAAGGGTGAGTAGTGATAAGATGACCTGGGCAGGAAACAGCATTGGTAACACGGCTGTTCTAACTTCACCAAATGGAAATAGATTGCCAGCAACAGCGGAAGTACCAATCAACTCGGGAGACATTGATAAGACCCTTACCACAGTTGAAGGGACAGACAATGAATTAATCCAACTCTTAAACTGGAATTTGGCGATTACCATGCCGAAAAGTCAAGTCTTGCCTGCAGGGACAGTCTTTACAGACACACTGAATGGTAAGGATGGTGGCGACATTCAAAACCATTACTTTACCAAGAATCAGATAACCAGCTTATACAACAATCTGACCAAGATTTTCGGAGCTGGAAATTTCACCCTCGAAGCTGCGACAATAGGAGATTGGAATTCAAATTATATCGACCAAAGCCTAACATTAGTTGGAAACAAGTATTACAAGATTCGAATCACCCTCTTGAAAGACTTTACGAGCAGTGTGAATCTCAATCTGGCCTACCAGTCCACCATAGATGCCACAAGCACCAAGAAATTTACTAATACAGTTGTTTCAGGAAGCCATACTAGTAGTCAGAGCTATGACTATAAATCCTTGTCAGGGAAATTGACCAAGATGGATGGTAATACGATTTCTTGGAACGGTTCGGCAAATGATTTCAACTCCAGTACGACCAGCCATACCATTGCGGAGAGTGCTGTCGATAATGGCACGGCCTATATTAAATGGGCGGTCAAAGTGGAGCTCAGTAACACCGATACAACCCTGACCGTAACGGACACACCTCCAGCAGGTCTGGAGTTGGTATCTGTTGAGTACGGAAATATTGATTACAGAGAAACTGCCGCGCTAGCGAATGGAGCAATTTCTAAGAAAAATACGTGGGATATGAGTAATTATTTGACCATTTCAGGAAAAGTAAATTCTAATGGGCAAATTGTCACGACAGCAACAGCACTAAATGGTCAAAACCTAAGTTCGGTGATTCAAGGTAAAACATATTTCTATTTTGTTTATACCTTCCGCTACAAGGGAGAGGTTCCAGTCAGTCAGAGTGCTACCTATCCACTGACCAACAATGCCTCGGTTACTATAAATGGAGAAGAGTCAGGTTCGGATGGACACACTCAGAACATCACAGTTGAACCATCTAAAAAGATTTCAAAAGACGGTGTTTGGGACAATGACAAGAAAACAGTTGACTATAGTTTGACTATTAACCCTAAAGCACAGGATTTAGTGACAAATAGTGACAGTCTAACAATCATTGATGTCTTTAAATACACTGGAGATGTCAATACTGGAATTGCTTATCAGCTTTTAGCGGATTCTATTACTTTGGTTGACTCGAACAACCAAGTTGTAGACAAGAGCCAATATTCATGGACAACCTACACCATACGGACAAAGAGTGATGGTACAGGGGAAAATCAAATTGTCCTCAAGGTCATTGTTCCAGATGGTCAGGCCTACACCTTTAAGTACAGCTATCAATTTTCTGCCAATAAAGTAACTGACCCAAGGCAAAATATAGCTATCAATGTGTCCAATTCAGCTAGGATATACGAACTCGCTGATAGTGATGCTGGCAATAGCTCAGACTCTACAGCAACCACTACAAGAATTCAGACGGCTTCTGTCAGTTTTGAAACAGCCTACAACATTACAAAAGTAATGACAGGAAACTATGGATACACCTTACCTGGTGCGGTTTTCACAGTTTATGAGTACGGTACCAATAAGAAGATGGCCAGCTACACGACAGGTGCCAAAGGAACCTTAGCAATCTTCCGTGATGGACGAAATACCAGTGAAAATATTGCTGCACTCGACTACGATACCGTCTACTATATCATGGAAACCACGGCACCTAGTGGCTACCGACTCTCAGAATCGCCGAAAAAATATTACTTCCAATATTCTGAAACAGGAATGACTAAAAATCCTCCTCCTTTGGGAGAAGAGGTGATAGATTTATCACAACGGTCTGCCAATGAATACGTCGAAAACGATCCACTTCCGTCCTCAACCACAATTACTATTAACAAGAAGTGGTTAGATGCTAATGGTCAGCAGACAACACGTTCCTCAGGATCTATCAATGTTAACCTCATACAGGTTAAGGTAGATGATGCTGGGAAGATTCTTTCTGAATCTCGTTATGGTCGTTATCAGATGACTCCATCGGGCTCAGATATCTGGACCATGTCTTTAGATAATGTACCAACCCAGACCAAAGACTCAACAGGTGCTATCACCTACTATAGATACTATGTAACAGAGGACCCAATAGAAGGGTATGACGTGTCTTATGAGGTAACCAAAGACAACGCAGTTGCTTCAGGAGACATCACACTTGCCAACAAAGCTCAAAAAGCCTATAATCTTCCAAAAACGGGAGGGATTGGGTTAGAGCCTGTCTATCTCTGGGGTATTATCCTAGTAGCTTTGGGAATTTTATTATTAAGCCTTAAACTTTATAGAACCTATCAAGGAGGAGGTCTCCTATGATGTTTCTAATAAGTTATAAGAAAGGCGGTGATGCTTACTGCTAGGCATTACTGTCCTAAGCCTTCGGGCAGTTGGCGGTAACGTTCAGGACTGAACTGTTATCAAACTTGATATTTTTAAAAGGAGAAAGAAATGAAGAGATTAAAATTAATCTTGGCGACAATCGTCGCAGTCTTTGCTGCCTTCACAGGTGGTAAAGCCTTGGCTGATGGTTATACTTTAACTATCAACGAACCGGTATCAGGTCATACCTATGAAGCTTATCAAATCTTTACTGGTAGTCTTGGTTCTGATGGACAACTTGGTAATATTCAATGGGGTGCTAACGTTTCTGATGCAGGTAAATCTAAACTTGGAGATGCAGGTACAGTAGCTGAAACATTGTCAAAAGCAGCTGATAATTCAACAGATGCTAAAAACTTTGCTACTAAAATCAATGGTTACCTGACAGGTACACCAGCAGGCACAGGTTCAGCTTCTATTACTGGTCTTGCAGCTGGTTACTACCTCATCAAAGATAAAAATGATGCTACATCAGCTTATGTTCTTAAAGTTATCAAAGATACTGACATGACTCCTAAGGTTGGTACTCCAACTGTAGAGAAAAAAGTTATAGATACTAACGACACAACTGGTGATACTTCAGATTGGCAAGATTCAGCTGACCATGACATCAATGATAAAGTACCATTCCAATTGACTGCTACATTGCCAGAAAACTACGATTCTTATAACTCATACTACTTGAACTTCTCTGATGAACTTTCAGCTGGTTTGACTTATAACAAAGATGCTAAAGTTTATGTGGTAAATGGTACAGAACGTACAGAAGTAACTAAGTACTTCTACGCAGCAGAAAATGGTTCTTCATTTGCTATTAAAGATTTGAAACAAATCGCTGTTGACGGTGCTGCTACTGTTGATAAAAATTCTAAAATTGTTGTAGAATACACTGCAACTCTTAATGAAAATGCTGTTATCGGTTCAGCTGGTAACCCTAATACAGTTGAATTGATCTACTCTAACAACCCTAATAACTCAGGTGACGGTAACCAAACACCTGGAACTCCTCCAACAACACCACCAACTACTCCTCCAACACCACCAACTGAAACTGGTAAAACTCCAAAAGATACTGTAATCGTCTTTACATACAAAACAGTTGTAAACAAAGTTGACCAAGACAACCAACCATTGACTGGTGCTGAATTCACACTTTCTAAAAAAATGAAAGATGGTTCACTTAAGGAAGTGGCTGTTGTGAAGAACGATGCTGGAACTCAATTCTCATTCAAGGGTCTTGACGATGGTGACTATGTTCTTAAAGAAATCAAGACACCTGCTGGTTACAACACAATTAAAGATATCACTTTCACTGTAGAAGCAAAACATGATACAGAATCTGATGCTCCTAAATTGACTAACCTTACAGGTGTTGCCGCTTCAGGTGAAATCGAATTTACTCGCGATACAGCTAACGAAGATGCTTTAACTACTAAAGTAGAAAATAAAAAAGGTTCAATCCTTCCTTCAACTGGTAGTGTTGGTACTACAATGCTTTACATTGCTGGTGCTATCTTAGTTCTTGGTGCTGGTATCCTTCTTATTACTAAAAAACGTATGGAAGCTTAATCAAGCTTAACAGAAAAATTTCTGTTGTTATAAGGTGAGGGGTAGCCTTGGCTACCTCTTTCTTTTGACAACAGTAAGGAGAGCTCTATTAATGATAGATAAACTAAAACAAAATTGGACCACTTTTTTATTAGTCTTTATATTGCTAATTGGGCTGTCCCTACTGCTGTACCCAACGGTGAGTGATTATTGGAATTCTTTCCACCAGTCAAAAGCTGTTGCGGGTTATGTCGAGAAAGTTGAGGACATGTCCCAAGAAGAGACAGACAAGATGTTGGATGCTGCGCGTGCTTATAATCAGTCCTTGCCGCAAGGAGTTATCCCTGATTTGAATTTGTCAGCTGAGCAGAAGTCTGCCTATAATAAAGTCTTGAATGTCACAGATGCTGGTATTATGGCCTATGTAGAAATCCCCAAGCTCAACACTACAATGCCTATCTATCACGGGACGGACGATGCTATCTTGCAGGTGGCTATTGGGCATATCCCTGGAACGTCTTTGCCAGTTGGTGGTCAGGGCACGCATGCCGTAATCTCTGGACACCGTGGCTTGCCATCGGCCAAGCTTTTTACGGATATTGACCAGCTGGTGGAGGGAGATACCTTCCTCATTCAGGTTATGGATGAGACGCTGACTTATGAGGTCGACCAGATTTTGACCGTAACGCCTGATGACGTGTCGGCGCTAGCGATTGACCCAAATCAAGATTATGTGACCTTGGTTACTTGTACACCTTACGGAGTCAATTCTCATAGGCTCTTGGTACGTGGTCATCGTATTGCTAATAAAGCTAAGACAGCGCGTGTCACTTCAGAAGCTTCACAAGTTGAGCCGCTCTTAGTATCACCAGTGATTGGCACCTTACTTTTATTTATCTTATTGCTGTTTTGGGCAATTTATAAACGTTTTTTTGCTAAAAAAACTGCAAGTCATAAAAAATGATTTGTTGCGCTTTTGAAGTTAGTTAAGATAAGGTCGAGGAGTTTTCTCGGCCTTATCTTGTTGTTTTTAAAGTAAACTTTTGAGTTCTTTTAAGTTTTTCTGTTATAATACTAGTAACTAGCAATTAAAGGAAGGGCTATGACTAGTATTATTGAAAGAGCACCAGCAAAAATCAATTTGGGATTAGATATTATCGGTAAACATGAAGATGGCTATCATGAATTGTCTATGATTATGATTAGTGTGGATTTGAATGACTATGTAACAGTTTCTGATCTTGAAACTGATGGTATTATCATGGAATCTAACAACCATAAGATGCCTTTAAATGCCAGAAATGATGTTTTTAAAGCGGCCTCCCTGATAAAGGAGCGTTATGGGATTAAAAAGGGTGTCAAGATTGTTTTAGAAAAATCTATTCCTATTTGCGCTGGCCTAGGTGGAGGTTCTACGGATGCAGCTGCGACAATTCGAGCTCTGAACAAGCTTTGGGAGCTCAATCTTTCTAAGGATGAGATGATAGAGATTGGTTTTGCTATTGGCAGTGATGTCCCTTATTGTTTGGATGCTGGCTGTGCCTTGATTACTGGTAAAGGGGAGGTTGTTCAATGTTTGAATACCCATTTATCATCTTGGGTAGTCTTGGTTAAACCTGACTTTGGAATTTCAACAAGAACTATTTTTTCAGAGATTGACTGTAACACTATTTCTCGTGTGGATATTGAAGCTTTAAAAGCTGCTATTTTGGCTGAGGATTATAAAGCTATGATCGAGCACATGGGAAATTCGTTGGAGGACGTCACCATTTCGCGCAAGCCATTTATCCAAAAAATAAAAGATAAAATGATGAAATGTGGAGCTGACGTGGCTCTGATGTCGGGAAGTGGACCAACAGTTTTTGCCCTTTGTCCGAGCGAGAAACGAGCAGACCGAGTTGTTAATGGCATGCGAGGTTTCTGTAAGGAAGTTTATAAGGTGAGGACGATATAAGAGTCAGAGATATTTGATTCTTTTTTTACTTTTTGATATAATTAACTGGTTAATAAATAGAGGTGAACGTATGAAACAACTAGAGAAACAAATTGATGCTTTGGTTAATCAGATTTTGTTGAAGGCGGAAAATCAGCACGAACTACTTTTTGGATCCTGTGAGAGTGGTGTTAAACTGACCAACACTCAGGAGCATATTTTGATGCTCTTATCACAAGAACGTTTAACTAATTCTGACTTGGCTAAAAAGTTAAATGTCAGCCAAGCAGCGATTACTAAGGCTATTAAGAGTTTGCTGGCTCAGGAAATGCTGGCTGCTAAGAAAGACGCGGTGGATGCGCGTGTGACTTATTTTGAGTTGACAGAGTTAGCGCAGCCGATTGCTCATGAACACACGCATCATCACGATAAGACTTTGGATGTTTATAGTAAGTTGATTAGTCAGTTTTCTGAAGATGAGCAGCTTGTGGTTAGTCGTTTTTTGGAGCTTTTTTCTAACGAATTAGAAGGAGAAGCATGAGGTATATTACGGTGGAAAATTTGACCTTCCAGTATGATACTGATCCTGTTCTGGAAGGAATCAATTATTATTTAGACAGTGGAGAGTTTGTAACTCTAACAGGTGAAAATGGTGCTGCAAAGTCAACTCTGATTAAAGCAACACTAGGAATATTGACACCAAAGGTTGGTACAGTCACTATCTCTAAGACCAACAAGGATGGAAAGAAACTACGTTTGGCTTATTTGCCTCAACAAATTGCTAGTTTTAATGCAGGTTTCCCTTCAACGGTTTATGAATTTGTTAAGTCGGGTCGTTATCCGCGTAATGGCTGGTTTCGTCGTTTAAATAAGCATGACGATGAACATGTTAAGGTTAGTTTAGAAGCGGTAGGGATGTGGGAGAATCGCCATAAGCGTATCGGTAGCTTGTCAGGAGGTCAAAAACAACGCGCGGTGATTGCACGTATGTTTGCTTCTGATCCTGATATTTTTGTTTTGGACGAACCTACGACTGGTATGGATGCTGGAACAACGGCAACTTTTTATGAGTTGATGCACCATAGTGCTCATAAACATGGGAAGTCAGTCCTTATGATTACGCATGATCCTGAGGAGGTCAAGGCATATGCGGACCGAAATATTCATTTGGTACGCAATCAAGATTTACCTTGGCGTTGTTTCAATATTCATGAGAATGACCAGAAAGGGGACAGCCATGCTTACTGAGATTTTTGCATATGATTTTATGCAACGTGCTGTTTTGGCGGTGGTTGCTATTAGTATTTTTGCACCGATTTTAGGGATTTTCCTAATTTTACGGCGTCAGAGTTTGATGAGTGATACCTTGAGCCACGTTTCTTTGGCTGGAGTAGCTTTTGGAATTTTACTAGGAATTTCAACGACTTGGTCAACTATCGTGGTTGTCACGCTTGCGGCTGTTGTACTGGAGTATTTGAGGACGGTTTACAAGCATTACATGGAAATTTCCACAGCCATCTTAATGTCGCTTGGTTTGGCAGTTTCGTTGATTATTATGAGCAAGTCGGATAATGCTGGCAGTATGAGTTTGGAACAATATCTCTTTGGTTCGATTATTACGATTAGTCAGGATCAGGTTGTTGCACTTTTTGTCATTGCGGCCATTATCTTGGTGTTGACACTCTTGTTTATTCGTCCGATGTACATTTTGACTTTTGATGAGGATACTGCTTTTGTTGACGGCTTACCTGTTCGGCTGATGTCGATTTTGTTTAACATTGTTACTGGTATTGCAATTGCTTTGACTATTCCTGCAGCAGGCGCTTTGTTGGTATCTACGATTATGGTTTTACCAGCCAGTATTGCGATGAGAATTGGAAAGAACTTCAAGTCGGTTATTTTCCTAGGAATTATCATTGGATTTGTTGGTATGGTAGCAGGAATTGTTATTTCGTATTATTGGGAAACACCTGCTAGTGCAACTATTACAATGATATTTATTGCCTTATTTGTTTTGGTTAGTTTGGTTAATCGCTTGATCAAGGCATCATAATTTGGACAAATGACAAACAAACACCCTTTTAAGAGTGTTTGTTACCTGTATCTAATATAGAATTGAGGAGATTGGTTTAAGTCCAATCTTTTTTGTAGTAGGAACTATCATTAATTCAAGAGAAGATGGGGCAATAACTGTCATGGATGTCTTGCCTAGCCTCATTAAATTATCAGTGAAGTGTTCTTATTTTTTCGCCACCGTTCTTGGTGTTTCTTTTCAAAGAAAGCAGCTCCTAAGAAGGAGACTATTGGCCTTAAGATATAGAAATAAAAGGCAACTGTTGGGTTAAAGTAGGCAAATATAATAACTGTAAGGTTGAAAATAGCAACCGTTAGTAGTTGACGTAAATGGGCGACAGAGGCAAATTTGCGCGTGTAAGTCGTTCCAGAAAACTTTTCTTGTATGACAAAATAATTTAAGATTGACTGGCAAAGATTAACTGCAATCGTGACAATACCATATCCAACAACTGCACTTGTTGTAATACCTTCCATCATCCATCTTGTAAAGAGGGGAATGAGAGCAAGTGTTGCCATAAAATTGAATTGAACAATTAAGATTTTGCTGGTTGCATGTTCAATCTGCCCAAGAATCTTGTGGTTATCATACCAAAAATCCGCCACGATGAAAAAGGATACAAAGAAGATAAGGATACCTGTCAAAAAATGATGTAAATCAATGGTATCGCTTGGTAGCGGAATTTCTAATAACATCATGGTGATAATCACTCCGATAACGGCATCAGAGAAGACCTCTATATGTTCTTTTAAGCGTCTGGCACGACGTATTTCATCATCGTGATAGACTTGTTCTAGAGCCTTTTGCCGTTCCTTGGCAGATAGCTTCTCTAACTCGGGATGAAGGAGGCTGGCCTCTTGTGCCATTTGTTCAAAGTAGTTATTCCAATCCTTTTGTTTTTCTGTCTTTTCTTTCACCTTCTGCATGTCGTTCTCCTAGTAGGTCAAGACAGAATATATTGTCTTACTTTTGTGTAAAAACCTTTATTTGACAAGGGTTTGAGCGTTTTTTCGGTGGTTTATTTTCTAATTTGTTCACCTTTTTGTTCACCCTATAGGCTATTTATGGCTTTTTCAAAGTAAACAACTGACTCTTTTTCCTTGTCTTTGGATAGATGTCCATATGTGTCTAAAGTCATTGAGATTTTAGAATGTCCCAGACGGTGCTGGAGTTCCTTGTAGCTGATACCAGCGTTTAGTAGCAAACTAGCGTGAGTATGGCGGAAAGCGTGAAAGTTAAAAGGCTGGATACCTATTTCTTTACAGCGGTTTCTCAGGGCTTTGCTCCTCACGTCTGAACTAGCGTATAAGAGCGTAGTGGAAGCAAAAACAACTTTGGGCGGTTTTCCGCCAATAGCCAAGAATTGCAACCGCTGACGGTTTCGGTATTGTTTCAGCATGAGGGAAGTTTTTTTGTCTATGCTGATTACACGAGTACCCGCCTTGGTTTTCGGGGTGCTAACTATGTCTAGTTGTCGGTTATACGTTTTTGAAATGCTGATGGTTAAGTTTTCAAAGTCAATATCAGACCATTCCAGGGCGATAGCCTCGCCGAAACGGCAGCCAGTGGCGATAAAGAAGTTATACAGCACTTTATCATAGTAATACAGAAATTTCTGAGGGGCTAGCTGTTCCATATGATCAAGTAGTTTTTTTAAATCTTGGTTATCAATGTATTTTATTGCTTGCTTTTCGGGCTGTTGGCGTTTTGGGAAAATAGTTTCCCTTGCTGGATTATGTGGTAACAATTCCAATAGTACACCATGTTGTAAAATACGTCTGATAATGGAGTGAACAACCTTAAAATTAACAAAGGTCATAGACAACCGATTGATAAAAGTTTGTATGAAGATAGGGCTGATTTTTTCCAACTTCAATCTGCCGAACGTTGGTAAAATATGCACTTTCAGAATCGTCTTGGTATTCACTAAGGTTTGAGCCTTGACGGTTAACCTATACGTTTCTAACCATGATTCTGTTAGTTCGTTAAAATTCTTTATATCAGTTTGAACTATTAGGCGTGTTGGATTTGTTGAAAATTTATTTTTCGCCTCTTTTGCTTTCTGTTTAACCTCCGTTTTTGTCCTACCCGTCACACTGGTTTTTACTTTCTTGCCAGTAATGGCATCTGTACCCAGATAGATATTTGCGCGGTAGATAATGCTACCGTCTTTTTTTGTTACTTCAGTTATTTTCATGATCATAAACCTTTCCATCAGCAGGCAAGCTGTTATTAAAAGGGTTTTATAATGTTTTAGGTTTATATCATGCCAGGGGTTACGAGAAGGCTTCTATTTTCGTTTGTTTTGAGTAAGACGATAATTTATATAGTTAAGCCTTAAAACGTCGCTACGGGCTTTATATGGTGTTTGATTAGATAAGCTAAAAACTGGTAAGGATTTCTTAAGGTATGTATAGATTTTGTAAAGGTAACTAGGCTTGATACCACGCGCAAAACCTAATAAAACCTTAAATATTTTTTTGGAGAACCTGACAAGACCTGATATTTTTTATAAGTGAATTGTCGGCAAATGTTGGCATTTTAAAATGCTAGCTTTTTCTAACATTCCAGCAGCATTGCCCGCGCTGTTGCTTTATTCGTTAGTCAGTAGTAAAATAGATATATAAAGGAGGTGCATTATATGTTGAAAACTATTTCTGAAATTAAAAGCATTTCTAAAAGAGTGATTTTTAAGCAATCAGAAATGGACAGCAAGTATGTCCTCAAAAAAAGTGAAGTCCATCAGGAAATAATGCAAGGTAGAAAGTCACTTGCAGAAAAATCTAAAAACTTTGAAAATAAATACAATCGCTTTTTCTAGTTTTCAAAATATATAGCGATAGGCCTCACAACAAAATCGTTTTTATCAATAATATCATTACTTCCAAGAATAATATTACTAAACATACTTGGGGCGTTTCTGTATAATCCATCGGATTGCGTTGCTTTTGAGAAGTCTTCAGGGACTTTTTCGAAAAATTTGCTAGAAATAATACCTAAAACCTTGGCTTCACGTTCACCAATATTATTAAAGTTCATAATTGCAGGATTTAGTCGAATCATCTCATTTTCGCAGATACTTAGTGTATCTGCGATTTTTATTAGCGTCATATTTGGAAACAGAGAATCCATGTACTCTGCCATAATTTTAGCATTATGGAAATTATTCCAGCCCGAAGATGTTACCTTAGTAGATAATAATTTATGTTTATCAAGATGTTTTTCTGATTCTTTTAATTTGTCGAATTTTGCACGATTTTCTTGGAATTCAGCGTAGCCCTCCAATTGACTTGATATTCCTTTGAGCTCAATTCCATGTATCAAGGTCTTAAAATTATAAGATTGGATTGTATCGCATACTAGAACAATTTCCCCAATATTGTAATTTTCAGACTTAATTTTATCCTCTAAACTGTCCAATAATACGTCTAATGAGTAATCATCTAACGCAGATTCGATGAGATTTTTATTTGATTTCGAAAATACTACACTGTAACTATCAGTGTCACTTTCGGAATGAGAAACTTCTCCTTTAACTCCCATAGCAAAACCAGTGGATCCTGAAGTTGTCGTAGTTTGACTTCCTGATTCAGTATTTGAATCTGATTCTGAATTTTCATTTATTAATTTAGTTACAAGTCCTGCATTTGTTTGTGCTAATAATGAGTTGACTAATTTAGTATTTAAGTAAATAATTTCTTTCATTTTCTAACTCTTCCTTTGGTTCTTAGCGCGTGGGTTAGTCTACATCAGGTTCATGAAATTGGGTCATATCTAGATACTTTGGTTCAACCGTTCCTAGTGATATTTCTTTTAATGTTCCAGTGGTTATCAAATCAGAAAGAATTTCAGGCGATTCTATCAATTCCTTTAAATTGTTATGCACCCATACATCGATATTTTTTTTAATTTTTTTAGTTCGAAGCATTTTTGGAACGATAGATTGAATTTTATCAATCAAATCAAATACTTGTTTTTTTGTTTCCTCTTTTGATTCATCAATGTTATAAAGTTTGTAGCCGAGTTCCCTTGCTACTTTAGTGACTTCAATTTCTGCTTGTTTATGAACAAATTCCAACTTTTTATAAAGTTGTTCATCCATGCCGTCGCGTAATATTTTTTTAGTTTTGTAATGCTTTTGGTACATCATTAAACTGTAATTGTACCTAATTTCTGTTTCGCTAGTGGTTACAGTCTTGTAAAACATATCCTCAATTTGCGAGAAACTAAACGCTTCATAACTCATTCTTAATGCAGATTCATTCGTCCCGTCCAATCCATTGATAATATCTACAACAATATCTGAAACTTTTTCTATAAGTTCATCGTTAAAATCCGGGGTAAGTAGGTGTGGGTTGTCTCTTACCTCTTTTTTTACGAGTTCAAAGACACGTTTTTTCTTATTTTCATCAGCAAAGTCATAGAAGTCAAAATTCAACAAAATAGACTCAATGAGATTATCGACATTTCCGTATAAAAGTTCATTTACAGTTATTTGACCAAGTTCAGATATTTTTTTAAGGTTTTCTTTATTGGGTAAATTTCTACCTTTTTCCCAGTTATTAACGGTCCCTTTGGAAGTTTCAAAGCGTTCTCCGAACTTCTCCATGGATTCACCTAATGAAAGGCGAATTTGCTTAATTCTTTCCCCAACTTGAATATTATTATTCATAACGGAAACACCTCCTAATAATTACATAATAAACTTTTTTTTTTTAAAAGTAAATAAAAGTATTGATTTGTTTTTAAAAAGGTGTTATAGTGTGAGTATGCAAAAGTAAAGGAGGTGATTGAGTGACTAGAAAAAACAAGATTCGAGGCTATCGAAATATGTTGGGTTTAACACAGGAACAACTTGGTCAAAAGCTGGGAATGACAAAACAAAGTTATCATAACAAAGAAGTCGGTAAGAACTCTTTCAGTGATGATGAAAAGATAAAGTTTAAGCAGCTACTTCTGCCGTTGTTCCCTGACATCACACTAGAAGACATATTTTTTTAACCATAGGTATGCAAAAGTAAAGAAAAGGAGTAAACAATGCGGAGGAATTACAGCAGTTACTTAGATGATTTTTGTACCACTTACAGACTGAGCGGGGCGCAGGTTGCTCGTATGGTTGGAATGGCTGAAGAGACTATCCAAGCTATCAGGAGAGGGGAGCGAAAACCCCAACAGGCTACTAAGGATAAACTGAACCGCTTTATTTTAAATTACAAAAAGGAGAACCAACCAATGACACCAACTACATCACAGGAAACACAACGCACAACAGTAGACCCGTTTGAAGATTTTTATGATTGGTCAAAAGGAAAGATTAAAAAACCAACTACCAAAGTTATCACTACTCAACAATTCGGTAGTAAGTCTTTTGAAATTTATGGCGATAAAGATAACCCGCTTTTTATTGCTGTTGAAGTCGCTAAAATGATTGAAGTACAAAACACAACTGATCTATTAAAAAGGGTTGATGAAGATGAAAAGCTAACCTATGTAATAACTAGGGCAGGTCAAAAAAGGGAAGTAAACATGTTAACCGAGTTCGGTTTGTATGAAGTGCTATTCCAATCACGTAAACCAAAAGCCAAAGAATTTAAGAAAGTGGTCAAGAACGTTCTGAAAGAAATCAGATTGAATGGCTATTACATGAACGGGGAGTTAATAAACAAAGAGCACACGCAACCAGTGACACCCATGCAAACAGACGACTTAGCCTATATTAAAAATAAGCTAAACGAGCTACAAGCCAACGCTAACACGCTTGTAGAAGTTCATGAAGGCTTGCAGCGGGTCAACAATATCATTCTAGCACTGGTTAACCCACTGAAAAAACAATCAAACTCAAAAAGCGTCTAGAAGTTATCAAGAATGAAGATGACATCATTTAGGTGCGTGAGAGCAAACAAAAAAGGCTTTGAGAGCGACCAAACTTCCAAGCCTTTAACCAAACACTAAAACAAAATTAACAAGCAGGCAAGCTGTTATTAAAAGGGTTTTAGTAAAGATTTATAGCTAGATTATACCACATCTAGAACATTATGACCATACAGAGGGCGCTACCCCTTAAAACTAGCACACTATTTCAAATGTTCGCCAACTTTTGGGCAATCGCCCAGCGTTTGAAGTAGTCAAAATAAATCGTATAAGAAAACAGCCTAAAGCATGTGCGCCAGCACAGCAATTACACAGAAAAAATTACAAAAACGAGGTAAGACAGAATGAAAGAAAAAAATATAAAAACCATGGTAGCTTTTGAAATTGAAAACAAAGAATATAGTCCGGTGAAAAATGCCATAGCTGTGGAATTAGAAACAGTTATTAGCAAAATATATCAATTAGATCATGAAACAGGATGGACATTGCACTATCTCACTGATATTATGATGAACCATTTTCATGAGGACGTCGCGCGTGTATCGTATGGGGACCTATCTCCTATCGAAAACAATCTAAATGGGCTTGTTGCACGTATTGAAAAAGCACGTATTTTACTCTTAAAAGGTGGGTATGAAAATCGTGTAGATTTCGATAATCCTATGTGGTACTTAAACATGGCGTTGTCAGACATTGAACAAATACACAAATTATCAAAGAAAGAGGCATAACATGACCGAACTCAACCTAACACCAACAGAGATGATAATCTTGTTTGCGTTACTACTTCTGCTGCTTGTCAAATTATTGCAGCATAGGAGCTATTTTAAGCTTGATTTAGAGCCTAAAAATGATGATGAGAAGAAAACTACTCCCGAACCATATCAAACACGCTATGGGGCTTATATTCAATCACAGGGGCGTTATTACAATTAGAGAGGTGTAGACATGACAGCAAACAAAAATTTTGACCTAGCAAAATCACGCGCTGAAAACTTTGGTCAGTGGTTAAATGAGGCTTTCCAAACTATGCTAGATTTTTCCCTAGAAGATAAATTTGATTGTTACAGTATCGAGGAACGAAATCAGCTAGAACGAGTATTAGAAACCCTAACAGATTTTTCTGATATGTGGGAAAAAGGTCAGATTATTCTAATCAGCAAGGAAAGAGAGGAAATAGAATGACACTACCACCGCTACCAGAGAATTATAGACGTGTCCTTAGTCTTATCAAGGTAGGAGCTGACAAGCCCACCACAGGGGCAGAAATCGCCCTTGTTTTGAAGTTAGAAGAAAGGACAGTACAAAGTATAATCAGCCGTTTAATCACGCGCTACGGCGTTCCTATCATTGGCGTAAGACATGGCTTTAATCGTGGTTACTTTATCCCAGCAGATAAGGCTGAGCTATTAGACGGCGCTAAAGCTTTTTATAATCAAGTACAGGAAGAACAAAAGCGCCTAAGTGTTTTGTTAAATGCTGACCTTGATAGCTATAAGGAGTTACTGAAAGGGGCTGATATGAATGTTTAGTTTAAGCAAAGAGAGTGAAAACAGCCTAAAACGTGGAGTATTAAAACTAATAGATGGCTTTCTAAAAGATTATCTGAAGCCCAAAACACGTTTGACAGGGCTGATGACACCCAAACAACTCAAAGAAGAGTTGGACGTAGATTATAAAACTTTGCAACGTTGGGAACGTGCTGGGTTACAGCGCTACTCCCCTCCTATCGAGGACACACGCAAAGTCTTTTATAAAGTGAGTGATATTCTGATATTTTTGGGGGTAGACAATGGGTAGATATAGCATACACCCCGCACAAGGTGGCGGACATTACCATAATGAAAAAGTTTACAAAGACCAACGTCCGAGCGTCGAACAGAATAAGGAACAGCAGCGATTGAAGAAATTGAAAAAGAAACGGAGGAAGTGACATGATTTACGAAGCCAGAGGTTTTCAGAATAATCTGGTTTATCCGTTTGACAAGCTAGAACCGTTTGAATATATCGCCCGTTTTAAGCCCATAAAAGTACCAGAAGGGGCTAATCTTGAGGAATATAAACGCACACAAGCCCCCTACTGTTTGAGTGGTAAAGTGAAACCAGATACTAATGGAAGTTATAAGCGTAATAATACTAGCCTTGTTTATCGTGATTTGATTTTCCTTGATTATGATGAGATAGAAACAGGCATAGACTTCCCTAAAATCATTTCTGAGACACTCTGGGAGTACAGCTATATTATTTATCCAACTATTAAGTACACAGCCGAAAAACAGCGTTTTAGGCTTGTCGTGAAGCCTAGTGGCAATATGGACGAAGAAAGCTATAAACAGGTAGTTAATGAGATAGCGGATAAGGTCGGGCTACCTTTTGACATGGCTAGCCTTACTTGGTCGCAACTCCAAGGCTTACCCGTTACAACTAGAGACCCAGAAAACTATCAGCGTTATGTTAACCGTGGGATAGATTATCCCGTACAAAGTACAAGCCCGACAACTCAAAAGGGAGTAAAACCGCAGACGTACACACCACGGCCAAGCGGTCAGCGGTCTATCACTATGAGGGTCATAGATACGCTTTTTAATGGCTTTGGAGACGAGGGAGGGCGTAACGTGGCACTCACGCGCTTTGTGGGGTTACTCTTTAATAAGTGGGTGGATTGTGATATAGAAACAGCTTACGAATTAACAAAGATAGCAAACAGCGTGACAGCTACCCCCCTACCAGAGAGGGAGCTAGATAGGACTTTTGAAAGTATAGCAAGAGCAGAATTTAGAAAGAGAGGATAGAACCATAGAAAAGGAAGAATTGAAAAGCCTGGAAAGTGAAATCTTAGAGGCGCGTGAGCAGGAGCAACCGCCCAGGACAATGAAGGAATTGGAAAACCGTATCTTTCAAGCTGGGGAACAATGGCGGGAAGAACACACGGAAACCAAAATAAACGAAAGTACAGGGGACGTTACCGAAAAGGTGGCCATGCCCCAGGTTTTTACAGTTGCCAAAATGCTAAGCGAAATTATCACCTTTACTTTTATCAGCAAAAGCAACGTACCTGATTATAGCCTACTCTATATATATGATTTAGATGAGGGTATATATACGGCTAGTAATGACTTATTTAACCGATTTTGCAAGACATTTGACGTGAGGATTAAGCCTAGGGAATGGCCCCAGATTAAGCTAATGGTTAGAACATTGACAAGGATAAAGAAACCGCTGGAGAGCGCCTATCTTATCCCCGTACAGAATGGCATTATTGACTTAAAGACTAAGGAGCTACTTCCTTTCAGTCCTAAATATGTGATTACAAGTAAGATTAACACGGCATACCACGCGCCTAAGCGGGTCCCGACCGATAGGGAGGGGAAGACATTTGACGATTGGTTAAACTCAATCGCTTGTAATGATAGTGAGCTTGTAATATTGTTTTGGCAGATTATCCTGGAGGCTATCAACCCCAACCATACACGGAACAAGTTTGCTATCTTTTACGGGGACGGTAACAACGGAAAAGGGACATTTCAGCGGTTCCTTATCAACCTGATAGGAGAAAGTAACGTATCAGCATTGAAGCCCGCTCAGTTTGCTGAAAAGCATAACCTGGAAACGCTAGTAGGTAAAGTTTGCAATATTGGAGACGAGGCACCTAATGAATACTTAAAAAATCCGTCTGACCTAATGAGTATTACCAGTGGGGACACCGTGCTAGTCAATCCAAAGGGGCGCCCAGCTTTTGAAGCGACCTTCAAACTCTTTAATATCTTTTCAGGAAACTATATCCCCAACGGTGGAAATAAGACAAAGGGCTGGTATAGGCGTATTATGATTGTCCCCTTCAATGCTGACTTTAACGGTGAGAAAGAAAAGCCCTGGATAAAAAATGATTTTTTGGCCAATAAAGAGGTATTAGAGTACGCCCTTTATAAAGCTATCAACCAGAAACCATTTACCCATTTTATCGAACCGCAGGCAGTCAAAGGCCTGTTAGAGGAATACCAGGAAGATAATGATTACTTGTTATCTTGGGTAAAACATGAGTACATGGAAAGAGGTTGGCACGAGCTGGACGTAGTACCCGTTTTTATCGCTACAAGATCCTTGAAGCATTATGCCGAAGATATGGGAATACCTAAGCCAAATGTTTACGGTGCTGGTAAGGAGACAATCAGGCACTTACAGCAGTTAACGCCAAATAAGTACCAACTAAAAAAAGCGCGTGTTAAGGTTGAAGATTATGACAAACTGGATCCGTTGGAGTTTGAGAGGCCAAAACTGGGGAGAGTAAATCACGCTATAACAAAAACATACTAAGATTAGTAGTGAAGAAATCTCCGACGGGAGAAAGTACTCACTACTTTTTCTTTATGATAAAGTAGAGGTGTCTTGTTAAGTCGATGCTTCTTTTGACGCTAGACGTCGCAACAAAAACTGGCAAGACACCTGTTTTAGGAAGAATGTTATCAAAGTATGTGGGACGCTAGACGTCGAGTATTGAAAATGACATCTCTAAAACAAGGAATCATTCAAGACAAAGAGGTAATATCATGCGTGCAGTTTTTGGGATTGATGTGAGTAAAGTAAGTTCAGAAGTGGCCATTCTAGTCAACGGCGAGAAGGTTCATGGCTATACCATGCCCAATGATGCCATTGGCTTTGCTCGGCTACTTGGCGATTTGAAAACCGTCCACAAGCCAGAAATCATCTTTGAAGCAACAGGCGTCTATTCTCGTCGTCTTCAAGCTTTTCTGGATGAACATGGCTACGCTTACACACGGCTCAATCCCTTAGAAGCCAAGAAGCAACTGGATAGCTTGCGTGTGCGGAAAACAGATCAAATTGACGCTGAAAAACTGGCTCAGTCCCAGTTTGTGCTGAATCGTAAACCGACCTATGTCCAAGAAGAAGTCTATCAAGACTTGCGGGATCTCAGCCGTTTCTATCAGAATCTGACTGAGGACATTGTTCGGGCTAAAAATCGTCTACACAAGGTCTTACAGGTCACTTTCCCAGAGTTGGAGACTATCTTATCAACGCCAACTGGGGAACAATACTGGAACTTAGTTACTGCGTTTCCTTGCAAGGACTTCGTGCTTGAGTTAAGCAAGGATGAACTCTCAAAGAGCATCCGTCTGTCCACTTCAAAACGGATTTCTGACGAGCGTGTGGCCTACTTAGCAGAGAAGCTGACAGCACTAGCTAATCAATCTTATTGTGCCGTCAAGAAAACCTCTCCAATCATGGAAGAGGTCCGTTACTATGCAAAAGAATTGCTTAGACTTTCTGAACAGAGACAAGCAATCTTAGACGAAATGGTGGAACTAGCTCAACCTTTACCAGAGTATGACATTCTGCTTTCTATTCCTGGTATCGCTGAGACGACTGCAACAAGTATTATTGGTGAACTGGGAGATATTCGCCGTTTTCAGTCTGCCAATCAAATCAATGCCTTTATCGGTATTGACCTGAGACACTATGAATCTGGAAACTTCATCGCTAAGGAACACATTACCAAGCGTGGCAACCCCTACGCTAGAAAGATTCTGTTCAAATGCATTCACAATATCGCTTCAGCTAGTCACACCAATCCTTGCCATATTGCAGACTTTTATGAGAAACGAAAAAGGCAATCGCAAACGACTTCAACCAAGCCACACACGATTGCCTCCATACATCGTCTCATCCGGACAATGTATTACCTCATTATGCATAACAAACTTTACGATTACACTTTAACCCAAAATCGGTAAAACTGTTTATGCCATATTATTGTAACACCTTATTTCAAAAATCACAAAATAAGGTGTTGGTTTTGTATACACTTTTTATGTAAATCTTTAGTGTAAAGTAAGGTCACTTCCCTATTTTGATGACTGTATGAAAATTATTTTTTCTCTAAAACCTTGATAGGCTTGACAAATGGTAGAAAAAAGAATAATGTTGACCTTCTTTTGATGGCCTAAACCCTTGCAGTTACTAGGATTTTACAAAAATTGTTGCCCTTCTTGTTACCTTGTTTAGAAAGAAGGTAACGCACCTAGACCCTTGATATATATAGCTTTATAGCTGTTATGTTGACCTTGTTACCTTCTTTTTAACTCTCTATA
This sequence comes from Streptococcus sp. ZY19097, assembly GCF_040731245.1. Lineage (NCBI taxonomy): Bacteria > Bacillati > Bacillota > Bacilli > Lactobacillales > Streptococcaceae > Streptococcus > Streptococcus sp. ZY19097. The sequence continues at coordinate 2,377,393 of NZ_CP160400.1, read as the reverse complement.
TAGGAAAAAAGTAGTATTTATATATAAGGGTAAGGAGTTAGAAAGAAGGTCAACATGGTAACAAAGCGGTCTAACCCCTTGTGGCAGTAAGGCGGAGCTATGTTACCTAGAAGGTAACAAAAACACTAAAGAAGGTAACAAATTAAAGAAAAGGAGCTAAAAAAATTGAAAATCAAGCTATTTTATCAGAAACATAAGCAGAGCCTGGAGGAATTTGAGAACCAGGTTAACGACTTTATGGCAAACATTGAAGTTATTGACGTGAAATATACAGAGGCAACTAGTGGCGACTATGAAAATCTATGCACAGACACAGGGCTATTAGTCCTATACAAATAATGGAGATACCCAAAATGACCGAACAAGATTTATTTGACAAAGCAGATAAGGAACTGGAAGAGTTAAATCAGCACCGAGCCAACTTCATGGCCGACAAAACACCCGTGGAAGTTGGTGACATTCCAAAGTTGCTTGAGATTGGAAATATGTTGAGAAATGAGGATACTAATATCAACGCCTACGAACTTTACAAACACCCAGAAGCGCGTGCAAAACTATTCTCACAGATTGCTGAAGCCTGTTTCATGATGGTTGCTACTACTCCTACACCAGTTGAACCAACTCAAGCCCAACGCTTGAATTTTTGCGAATACCTTGAAGGACAGTTCCAAAAGATTATTAAGAAACTTATCTCAAGTACAGACAAACAAGCACTAGGTGAGTTACTAGATTTGTTAGAGCTACCGGCAGAGATAGAAAGCCAGTTTATCCGAGATATGGCAATCAGTGGGTTACTAGCCAAAGATTGAACAGAGAGGCCCCGCCTCTTTTTGTGCTATATCAGCAAAGAAAGGAAAATAGCAGCATGGCTAAAAATAAAGGTGGCAGACCTACGAAAATGACACAGGGAACAATTAAGAAACTGGAAGAGGCTTTTCTGAGGGGGCTAAGTGATGAGGAAGCCTGCTTATATGCGAATATCTCGAAGCCGACACTATACGATTATTGCAAGAAAAATCCACAGTTTTCTGACCGAAAAGAGCTACTGAAGCAACGACTGAAAACACGCGCAAAGTTGAACATATCTAACGCCATAGAGGGTGGAGACGTGGCTATTTCCAAATGGTACTTAGAGCGGAAAGATGATGAATTTAAAACCAAGACAAAACTAGAACATGATGGCAATGTGTCTGTATCGCCTCACAATCCATTTGAAGATTTAACTGTAGAGGAATTACGGGCATTGATTTCTGAAAATGAAGAATAATGGCACTTAAACCAATAGTTTTGGGCTTTTACAGTATAGAGGTATTTTTTGGATGGAAGTATTGTGTATAGAGACATTTACCAGAGCTATGAAAAAGAAAGGGATAACCCAAGGTAAGGCTGAATTAGATGATTATCCCTTGACCATTGACTTAGATAACCTTTTTATTGTTATGGGTAGAGAGAGCTTTGAATTGGCCAGAATACCAGGGACAAAAGGCGGTTATAGGTATTTTTTTCTTTGCCCTGATTGTGGTAGGCGTTGCAGGAAACTATATAAGCGGTATCTGTATTTTAGTTGTGGGACGTGTCAGCAGATCCATAAACAGACACTAAACCGCAGTAAGACAGATTGTCAGTATTATTGGGAACGTGCACTAAGGGAGGCTAGGAAGGTCCAACCAGGGTGGACCCCTGAACGTGGCGGATATGTGTTTGATGGTTTTCCTAGTCGTCCAAAGAGAATGAAGCGTGATAGATATTATAAACATTATCAAAGGTTTTTGAACTATGTTAGAAAAGGGGATAGCTATTGGCTGAGAGGATTATCTAGGTGAAGTATTTTGGCAATTTCCAAAACGAACAAATACTACAAATGTTCGCTTTACAAAACAAATAATGACGGAACGGTTGGGAGCTAAAAAGCTAGTACTATCAAGCATTCACAGGGTTAAAAGGGTGCAAAAATATGGAACGTTTTTTGATTTTTCAAAACGACGAATATCCGAACGCTATATAATTCTTAAAGTTAGAGGAATGAAATAATTAGGTTTAGGCTAGGTTGGATAAGTAAAAAAAGGTGTTTCAGGGGAGGTATTCGGCATTTTTTGGCAGTCTAAAAGAGATAGTGTTTCAGACACGGTGGCGCGTGATTGAACCACGAGCGAACCCCGAGAAAACGCGCATACAGTTACAGAATTTTAGGCATAAAAAAGCCCCACGAGACACACGCAGGGTAAGAAGTTTCAACAAGCTTATTTTACCATAGGAGGGGCAACAATGACCATAGAGGAGTTAAAGCAGAGGCTAGAGGGTATTAGGTGGATTGACAAAGAGATCAGTCAGCTTTACCTGGAGCTTCAATACTTGGAAACTGGACTATTCAAGCAGACAACACTAACGCAGGCCAGGGTACAGACTAGCAGGGTAAACAGTACGGAAAATCAGTTAGTTGCCCAGCTAACACTTAAGGAAGATATAACAAGTAGAATTGACAGACTAACCCAGGACCGCCTGGAGCTTGTCAGCATAATTGACAAGCTAGAGATCCCGAAATATCGCTTAGCCTTAAACCTTTACTATGTTCAACATAAGTTAGATATTGAAGCTAGTGAGATAATGGGAATAAGTAAGACGACATTTTTTAGATATTTGAGACAAGGACAAGCCGAATTAGTTAGCTTGTTAACTCATGCAGAGAAAGAAAATTAACCTTGTTTTAGTGCGTGTTTGAGCTTGTCCGATAAATAAACCAGGGAATAATTAGGCCTTTAGAAACGGAGCTAGAGGCCTTTGTGAATGCGGGGGTACTAACCTACCATGGGTACACGTCCGACCTTCACGCCGTCATTGTACATTTTTTCTCACGCCAAAAATTCTAAAGGGGGTAAAAACAGCTAAAACCATTGGTATTATTAAGTTTTTAGAGGGTTGTAAGTTCCCCAAATGGTAACACAATCCTAACAAAATGGGGTTAATCCTAACAAAAAGCGTTACGTTTTGGCTAGTTTCAAAGAGTGTATAATGCGAACAGCAAGCGATTTTGTAAAAACATGGTATAATACACTTACCAGCAATCAAAAAAAGCGTAGCTGATGACTACGCTAGTTCTTGCCTGCTGAACTCATTAAAATTTGTGGACTTTTGAGATTTTTTTAGGTTGTCAAACGTTGATTTGATAACCTTTTTTCTATGTAAAATTTGTTCACCTTTATGTTCACCTTTGAGGGAAATATAAGGAAATCTAAAGAAATACGATTTTTCAAAAACCTAGTAAAATCAAGGTTTTAGGGGGTATAATACCCTCTAACGTTAATCAAATTTCAATACAGAATATTTTTTCTTCCCACGGCGGATAACCGTTAATTCGTTGTCAATCTTGTCACTATCAGAAAGGCTATAATCTAGATCTTGTACACGTTCTCCATTGATGTAGATGGCACCGTTTTGGACATCTTCTCGAGCTTGGCGCTTAGATGGACTAATGCCAGCAGTCACTAAGATGTCGACGATATTAAGGTTATCGTCAGCTTGTACGGCGTAGTTTGGCACGTTGCTAAGACCTTGTTTAAGTTCCTTAGCAGAGAGGTTTTTGATATTTCCTGCAAATAGTTGCTCTGTAATGTTGAGAGCTTGCTTATAAGCATCCTCACCGTGTACAAGTGTCACAACTTCTTTGGCCAAGATTTTTTGGGCTAAACGTTCATGACGGGCAGCGTTAAATTGTTCCTCAATCTCTGCAATCTCATCAAGGGATAGGAAGGTAAAGATTTTCAAGAAACGGACAGCATCATCGTCCATGACATTGAGCCAGAACTGGTACATTTCATATGGTGACGTCTTGTCGGAATCTAACCAAACGGCGTTACCTTCTGATTTACCAAATTTCTTTCCAGTTGAGTCTGTGATGAGTGGAACAGTCATGACATGTCCTGTTTTATCTGCTTTACGGCGAAGCAATTCAGTACCTGCTGTCATGTTGCCCCATTGGTCAGAACCACCGATTTGAAGGGTAACATTATGAGTACGGTTGAGTTCGTAAAAATCATAGCCTTGCATGATTTGGTAGGCGAATTCGGTGTAAGAAATTCCTGTCTCGATACGTTTTTTGACAGAGTCTTTACTCATCATGTAGTTAACGGTAAAGTATTTTCCGACATCGCGTAAGAAGTCGATAAAGCTAATAGTTCCAAACCAGTCGTAGTTGTTAACCATTTCGGCTTTATTGTCACCATTTTCAAAATCAAGGAAACGAGAGAGTTGACCTTGGATTTTAGTAACCCATCCCTCTACCGTTTCTTTGGTTTGAAGGCTGCGCTCTGCGTCTTTGAAAGAGGGATCACCGATCAGACCAGTAGCTCCACCAACTAGAGCGTAAGGTTTGTGCCCTGCTAATTGCAAGTGACGGCAGACGAGGATTGGTACCAAATGCCCCAAATGCAGGCTGTCGGCAGTTGGGTCGTAGCCAGAATAATAGGATACTTGCCCTTCTGTTAATGCTTTTACTAGGGCTTCTTCATCAGTCGTTTGAAAGACCAAGCCACGTGCTTTGAGTTCTTCGAAAATATTCATGAGCTTTCTCCTTTATCTTTATTGATTTACAGGCTATTATATCAAAAATCAGTGCTACTATGCAAGCTTGTTGAAAATTTGGTATAATGAGAGGTGAGGTATTTTAATGTTCAAAGGAAAGAAAAATAAGAAAAAAAGCGAAAAGCATACTTTGACGGTATTGGACGTTGGAGCCGTTTTTTTACGGACTCTGAAGCTGATGATTGATTTTGCTTATGTCATCATTTTGCTCTTTGTGATGTTGGGAACAGGTATGGCCTTTGGCTATCTGGCAAGTCAAATTGATACGGTCAAAGTACCGAGTAAAGACAGCTTGGTTAGTCAAGTGAGTTCTCTGACTCGTATTTCTCAGTTGGCTTACTCTGATGGTTCTGCCATCGGACAAATAGATTCAGATTTGTTGAGGACACCTGTTGCGAGCACAGATATTTCTGATAATATCAAACATGCTATTATTGCCACAGAAGATGAAAATTTTGAGCATCACAAAGGAGTGGTTCCCAAGGCAGTTTTTCGTGCTACGTTAGCTTCAGTGCTCGGGTTTGGAGAATCAAGTGGTGGTTCGACTTTGACACAGCAATTGCTGAAACAGCAAGTTCTGGGAGATGATCCTACCTTTAAACGTAAATCTAAGGAGATTATCTACGCATTGGCCTTAGAACGTTATATGAGCAAGGATGAGATTTTGACAGACTACCTTAATGTTTCGCCATTTGGGCGTAATAATAAGGGACAAAATATTGCAGGGATTGAAGAGGCAGCGCAGGGAATTTTTGGAGTGAGAGCCAAGGATTTAACAGTTCCTCAAGCTGCTTTCTTGGCAGGACTGCCACAAAGTCCAATTGTTTATTCTCCGTACATGTCAGATGGTCAATTGAAATCTGAGGAAGATATGGCTTATGGTCTGAAACGTCAGAAGGATGTACTCTACAATATGTACCGCGCAGGCTATTTAACAAAGGCGGAGTATGAGGAATATAAGTCTTATAATGTTGTTCAAGATTTTAAACAGCCAGAAGCCGCTTCAACCACTTCCCACGATTTTCTCTACTATACGGTATTATCGGCTGCTCAGGATGTTATGTATGACTACTTGATTCAACGCGATCAAGTTTCAGAACAAGATTTGAAAAATGATGCAACCAAAGAAAGCTATAAAAAGCGTGCTTTGAGCGAATTACAGCAAGGTGGCTACACGGTAACTTCCACGATTGATAGAGCTGTTAATGATGCAATGCAATCCGCTGCTGCTCAGTTTGGTGCTTTACTAGATGATGGAACAGGAACTGTTCAGATGGGGAATGTTCTAATGGATAACGCTACAGGTGCAGTTCTTGGTTTTATCGGAGGTAGGGATTACCTTAGTAATCAGAATAATCACGCTTTTGATACCAAACGCTCACCAGGGTCAAGTATTAAACCAATCTTGCCTTACGGAATAGCAATTGATCAGGGAATAATGGGGAGTGCCAGTGTCTTGTCCAATTACCCGACGACCTTCTCAAGTGGTGAAAAAATCATGCACGGAGACGAAGAAGGTACAGGAATGATTAACCTTCAGGAAGCGCTGAATGTTTCTTGGAATATTCCAGCCTATTGGACGTATCAAAAGTTGCTGAATCAAGGTGTTGATGTTGAAGATTACATGAATAAGATGGGCTATAATATTGACAATTACAATATTGAAAGTTTGCCATTGGGAGGTGGTGTTGAAGTTTCTGTTGCTACTCAGACTAATGCTTACCAGATGGTAGCAAATAACGGAAACTATCAAGAACAGTATCTTATAGAAAAAATCACCGCTGGTGATGGAACTGTTGTCTATCAACACGAGTCTAAACCTGTTCGTGTTTTCTCTAAGGCAACCGCCACTATTTTACAAGACCTTTTGAGAGGCCCAATTAGTTCTGGCAAAACGACAACCTTTAAATCACGTCTAGCAGGTTTGAATGCTAGTTTGGCAAATGCGGATTGGATTGGTAAAACAGGGACCACCAACTCAACGTCAGACGTTTGGCTGATGTTGGCTACTCCTAAGGTAACTTTGGGGGGCTGGGCCGGACATGATGACAACCATTCAATGGCCGCTTTAACGGGTTACAATAATAACGCCAATTACATGGCTAATCTCGTCAATGCTATTGATCAAGCTTCTCCAAATATTTTTGGAAATTCTGACAAGTTCAGTTTGGATTCTAGCGTCATCAAGGCAACAGTTTTGAAATCGACTGGATTACAGGCAGGAACCGTGACAGTTAATGGTCGTAGTATAACTGTTGGAGGTGAAACAACCGTTAGTTACTGGGCTCAGGGCGGTCCAGGCACCATGACCTATAAATTTGCTATCGGAGGTACGGATAGCGATTATGCTAAGGCTTGGTCAAGTTTAGGTAATAAGAAATAAATTTGCTTTTTTGAGAAAAATAAGGTATAATATCTTAGATATTTGTCGTCTTCTTTGGTTGAAATATTGTCCAACCAAGGTTTACAGCAGTTAAATCAAACTTTAAAGTCCGATTTAGCTGCTCTTTTTGTGCCTATTTTTAGGAAACATAAGAAATGTAACTTATATTTAAAGTTTCTAAAAATTCACACATAGACGAGCGATTTTTGTTGCTTGACTTGCTTAGCAAGTCCAAACACATAGAAGGAGTTAATATTTTGGCAGGACATGACGTTCAATACGGGAAACATCGTACCCGTCGTAGCTTTTCAAGAATTAAAGAAGTTCTTGATTTACCAAATTTGATTGAAATTCAAACAGACTCTTTCAAGGACTTCTTGGATAATGGTTTAAAAGAAGTTTTTGAAGATGTACTTCCAATCACTAACTTTACAGATACTATGGAATTGGAGTTTGTTGGTTATGAACTAAAGGAGCCTAAGTACACTTTAGAAGAAGCACGAATCCATGATGCTTCATACTCTGCGCCAATCTTTGTCACTTTCCGTTTAGTAAACAAAGAAACTGGAGAAATCAAAACTCAGGAAGTATTCTTTGGTGATTTTCCAATCATGACTGAAATGGGAACTTTCATCATCAATGGTGGTGAACGTATCATTGTTTCTCAGTTGGTGCGTTCTCCAGGTGTTTACTTTAATGATAAAGTGGATAAAAACGGTAAGATTGGATATGGTTCAACGGTTATCCCTAACCGCGGGGCATGGTTAGAATTAGAATCTGATTCAAAAGACATCGCCTATACACGTATTGACCGTACGCGTAAAATCCCATTTACAACTCTAGTTCGTGCTCTAGGCTTCTCTGGAGATGATGAGATTTTGGATATTTTTGGAGAGAGCGAATTGGTTCGCAATACTATCGAAAAAGATATTCACAAAAATCCTGCAGATTCACGTACGGATGAAGCACTCAAAGAAATTTACGAACGCCTTCGTCCAGGTGAACCCAAAACGGCTGACAGTTCACGCAGCTTGTTGATAGCTCGTTTCTTTGATCCAAAACGTTATGATTTAGCAGCTGTTGGTCGTTATAAAATTAACAAGAAACTTAATCTTAAAACGCGTCTTTTGAACCAAACGATTGCAGAAAATTTAGTTGATGGAGAGACCGGTGAAATCCTTGTTGAAGCTGGTACGGTCATGACTCGTGATGTGATTGATTCCATCGCTGACTACATTGACGGAGACCTTAACAAATTTGTTTACACACCAAATGATTATGCAGTTGTAACAGAACCTCTTGTTCTTCAAAAATTTAAGGTTGTGGCTCCAACGGATCCAGATCGCGTTGTTACAATCGTTGGTAATGCTAACCCACACGACAAGGTGCGTGCGCTTACTCCAGCTGATATTTTGGCTGAGATGTCTTATTTCCTCAATTTGGCCGAAGGAATTGGTAAGGTTGACGACATTGACCACCTTGGAAACCGTCGTATTCGTGCCGTTGGTGAATTGCTTGCAAACCAGTTCCGTATTGGTCTTGCCCGTATGGAACGTAATGTTCGTGAACGTATGTCAGTTCAAGATAATGAAGTATTGACACCAACAGGTATTATTAACATTCGTCCAGTGACAGCAGCGGTTAAAGAATTCTTTGGTTCATCTCAGTTGTCACAGTTCATGGACCAGCACAACCCACTTTCTGAGTTGTCTCACAAACGTCGTTTGTCAGCCTTGGGACCTGGCGGTTTGACCCGCGATCGCGCTGGTTACGAAGTGCGTGACGTTCACTACACTCACTATGGTCGTATGTGTCCTATCGAAACCCCTGAAGGACCTAATATCGGTTTGATTAACAACTTGTCTTCTTATGGTCATTTGAACAAGTATGGATTCATCCAAACACCATACCGTAAGGTTGACCGTGCAACAGGTGTTGTCACAAATGAGATTGTTTGGTTAACAGCTGATGAAGAAGATGAGTACACTGTGGCTCAAGCAAATTCACCATTAACTGAAGATGGCAAATTCGCTAACGAAATTGTCATGGGACGTCATCAAGGGAATAACCAAGAATTTCCTGCAAGTATTGTTGATTATGTGGACGTATCACCTAAACAGGTAGTTGCGGTAGCAACTGCATGTATTCCGTTCTTGGAAAATGACGACTCCAACCGTGCCCTTATGGGTGCCAACATGCAACGTCAGGCTGTTCCATTGATTGATCCACATGCGCCTTATGTCGGTACAGGTATGGAATATCAAGCTGCTCATGACTCAGGTGCTGCGGTTATCGCCCAACACGATGGACGTGTTGTATTCTCAGATGCAGAAAAAGTTGAAGTTCGCCGCGAAGATGGCTCACTAGATGTTTACCACATCACAAAATTCCGTCGCTCAAACTCAGGAACTGCCTATAACCAACGTACTTTGGTTAAGGTTGGAGACCTTGTTGAAAAAGGTGATTTCATTGCTGATGGGCCTTCTATGGAAAATGGTGAAATGGCTCTCGGTCAAAATCCAATTGTCGCTTACATGACATGGGAAGGTTACAACTTTGAGGATGCCGTTATCATGTCTGAGCGTCTTGTTAAAGAGGATGTTTACACATCTGTCCATTTGGAAGAATTCGAATCAGAAACACGTGATACAAAGCTTGGCCCTGAAGAAATCACCCGTGAAATTCCAAACGTTGGTGAGGAAGCCCTTAAAGATCTTGATGAAATGGGTATCATCCGTATTGGTGCTGAAGTTAAAGAAGGCGATATCCTTGTTGGTAAGGTAACACCTAAGGGTGAAAAAGACCTTTCTGCGGAAGAACGTCTCTTGCATGCCATCTTTGGTGACAAGTCACGTGAAGTGCGTGATACATCGCTCCGCGTACCTCACGGTGGTGATGGTATCGTTCGTGATGTGAAGATCTTTACACGTGCTAATGGTGATGAATTGCAATCGGGTGTTAACATGCTTGTTCGTGTGTACATTGCCCAAAAACGTAAGATTAAGGTCGGAGATAAAATGGCCGGTCGTCACGGAAACAAAGGGGTTGTTTCTCGTATCGTTCCTGTTGAGGACATGCCTTACCTTCCAGACGGGACACCAGTTGATATCATGCTGAACCCACTTGGGGTGCCATCTCGTATGAATATCGGACAAGTTATGGAGCTCCACCTTGGTATGGCTGCGCGTAACTTGGGTATCCACATTGCGACGCCAGTCTTTGACGGAGCAACTTCAGATGACCTTTGGTCAACCGTTCAAGAAGCTGGTATGGACTCAGATGCTAAGACAGTCCTTTATGATGGTCGTACCGGTGAACCATTTGATAACCGTGTATCCGTTGGGGTCATGTACATGATCAAACTTCACCACATGGTTGATGATAAACTTCATGCGCGTTCTGTTGGTCCTTACTCACTGGTTACCCAACAGCCACTTGGTGGTAAAGCACAATTTGGTGGACAACGTTTTGGTGAAATGGAAGTGTGGGCTTTGGAAGCTTACGGTGCTTCAAACGTTCTTCAAGAAATCTTGACTTACAAATCAGATGATGTTAATGGTCGTTTGAAAGCTTATGAAGCGATTACCAAAGGAAAACCAATTCCAAAACCAGGAGTGCCAGAATCCTTCCGCGTTCTTGTGAAAGAGTTGCAATCCCTTGGACTTGATATGCGTGTCCTTGATGAAGATGATCAAGAAGTTGAACTTCGTGATCTTGATGAGGGTGAAGATGATGACGTGATGCACGTCGAGGAACTTGAAAAAGCCCGCCAAAAACAAGAAGAAGAGGAACGTGCAGCAGCGGTGGCTGCCGCTGCTGAAACAGCAGCTGAAGTTGTCGAAGAAGACTAAGACAAAGTAAAGATAAGAGCTCTGAAAGCAAGGCAAACACTAACAAATGCGGTTTGCCTTGAGAGTATCTGTTCCTAAGTTGGAAAGATAAAAAGAGCGCGTTCCTTGTGGAATGCTATTGCTAAATCAAAGAAAGGTAAAACTAGTGGTTGACGTAAATCGTTTTAAAAGTATGCAAATCACATTAGCCTCACCAAGCAAAGTCCGTTCTTGGTCTTATGGTGAAGTTAAAAAACCTGAAACAATCAACTATCGTACGCTCAAACCAGAACGTGAAGGACTCTTTGACGAAGTCATTTTTGGTCCGACAAAAGACTGGGAATGCGCCTGCGGCAAATATAAACGTATCCGTTACAAAGGGATTGTTTGTGACCGTTGTGGGGTTGAAGTAACTCGTGCTAAAGTTCGTCGTGAACGCATGGGTCACATTGAATTGAAAGCGCCAGTATCGCACATTTGGTACTTCAAAGGTATCCCATCGCGTATGGGACTTACCCTTGATATGAGCCCACGTGCCCTTGAAGAAGTTATTTACTTCGCAGCTTACGTGGTTATCGACCCAATGGACACACCGCTTGAGCCAAAATCTCTCTTGACAGAGCGCGAATACCGTGAAAAATTACAAGAATATGGTTACGGTTCATTTGTGGCTAAAATGGGTGCAGAAGCTATTCAAGACTTGCTCAAACGTGTGGATCTTGAAGCTGAAATCGCAGAGCTTAAAGAGGAATTAAAATCTGCAACTGGTCAAAAACGTGTGAAAGCTGTTCGTCGTTTGGATGTGCTGGATGCCTTTTACAAATCTGGTAACAAACCAGAATGGATGGTTCTGAACATCTTGCCAGTCATCCCACCAGATCTTCGTCCAATGGTTCAATTGGACGGTGGACGTTTCGCCGCCTCTGACTTGAATGACCTTTACCGCCGTGTTATCAACCGTAACAACCGTTTGGCGCGCTTGCTTGAATTGAATGCCCCAGGTATCATCGTGCAAAATGAAAAACGGATGCTTCAAGAAGCAGTAGATGCTTTAATTGATAACGGTCGTCGTGGCCGTCCTATCACAGGACCAGGTAGTCGTCCGCTTAAATCGCTCAGTCACATGCTGAAAGGTAAACAAGGACGTTTCCGTCAAAACTTGCTCGGGAAACGTGTTGACTTCTCAGGCCGTTCCGTTATTGCCGTTGGCCCAACATTGAAAATGTATCAATGTGGTGTGCCACGTGAGATGGCAATTGAACTCTTTAAACCATTTGTGATGCGCGAAATCGTTGCACGTGATTTTGCTGGTAATGTCAAAGCAGCTAAACGTATGGTTGAACGTGGAGACGAACGTATCTGGGATATTCTGGAAGAAGTCATCAAAGAACACCCAGTTCTTCTTAACCGAGCACCGACTCTTCACCGTTTGGGTATCCAAGCCTTTGAACCTGTTTTGATTGATGGTAAGGCGCTTCGTCTTCACCCACTTGTCTGTGAAGCCTACAATGCCGACTTTGACGGAGACCAAATGGCCATCCACGTGCCACTTTCTGAAGAAGCGCAAGCTGAAGCACGTCTTTTGATGCTCGCTGCCGAACACATCCTTAATCCTAAAGATGGTAAGCCAGTCGTAACCCCATCGCAGGACATGGTTCTTGGTAACTACTACTTAACTATGGAAGATGCTGGACGTGAAGGTGAAGGTATGATTTTCAAAGACCGTGATGAAGCTGTTATGGCTTACCGCAATGGATACGTTCACTTGCATTCACGTGTTGGTATTGCCGTTGACAGCATGCCAAACAAACCATGGACAGATGAACAACGTCATAAAATTATGGTCACAACTGTTGGTAAGATTCTCTTCAACGATATCATGCCAGATGACCTACCATATCTCCAAGAGCCAAATAATGCTAACTTGACTGAAAAAACACCGGATAAATACTTCTTGGCACCAGGACAAGATATTCAAACCGTTATTGATAGTTTGGATATTAATATCCCATTCAAGAAGAAAAATCTTGGTAATATCATTGCTGAAACCTTTAAACGTTTCCGTACAACTGAAACATCAGCTTTCCTTGACCGCTTGAAAGACCTTGGGTACTACCATTCAACACTTGCTGGTTTGACTGTAGGGATCGCCGATATTCCAGTCATTGATAACAAAGCAGAGATTATTGAAGCGGCTCACGAGAAAGTTGAGCAAATCAACAAAGCCTTCCGTCGTGGTTTGATGACAGACGACGATCGTTACGTTGCTGTAACAACAACATGGCGTGAAGCTAAGGAAGAACTTGAAAAACGTCTGATTGAAACACAAGATCCTAAGAACCCAATCGTTATGATGATGGACTCTGGAGCGCGTGGTAACATCTCAAACTTCTCACAGCTTGCCGGTATGCGTGGTTTGATGGCTGCTCCTAATGGACGTATCATGGAACTGCCTATCTTGTCTAACTTCCGTGAAGGTTTGAGCGTTTTGGAAATGTTCTTCTCAACTCACGGTGCGCGTAAAGGTATGACGGATACCGCTTTGAAGACTGCCGACTCAGGTTACTTGACCCGTCGTCTGGTTGACGTGGCTCAAGATGTTATCATTCGTGAAGATGACTGTGGAACCGACCGTGGTCTTGTCATCACAGCTATTACAGATGGTAAAGAAGTAACCGAAACTCTTGAAGAACGTCTTATTGGGCGTTACACTAAGAAATCTGTTAAACACCCAGAAACTGGTGAGGTTATCGTTGGTCCTGATACCTTGATTACGGAGGATATGGCTGCTGAAATTGTCAAAGCCGGGGTAGAAGAAGTGACTATCCGATCTGTCTTCACATGTAATACCCGTCATGGTGTTTGTCGTCACTGTTATGGTATTAATCTTGCTACTGGAGATGCTGTTGAAGTTGGTGAAGCAGTTGGAACGATTGCTGCTCAATCTATCGGTGAGCCTGGTACACAGTTGACCATGCGTACCTTCCACACGGGTGGTGTAGCCTCAAATACCGACATTACACAAGGTCTTCCTCGTATTCAAGAGATTTTTGAAGCTCGTAATCCTAAAGGGGAAGCTGTTATCACTGAAGTCAAGGGAACAGTTATCGAAATAGAAGAAGATGCTACAACTCGTACCAAGAAGGTTTTCGTAGAAGGTAAAACTGGTACAGGTGAATACGTAGTTCCATTTACTGCACGTATGAAAGTACAAGTTGGGGATGAAGTTCATCGCGGTGCGCCATTGACTGAAGGTTCTATTCAACCGAAACGTCTCCTTGAAGTGCGTGACACTTTGTCAGTTGAAACTTACCTCCTTGCTGAAGTTCAAAAAGTTTATCGTAGCCAAGGGGTAGAAATCGGTGACAAGCACGTCGAAGTTATGGTTCGTCAAATGCTTCGTAAAGTCCGAGTTATGGATCCAGGTGATACCGATCTTCTTCCAGGGACTCTTATGGACATCACCGATTTCACTGATGCCAACAAGGATATCGTCATCGCTGGTGGTATTCCTGCAACATCACGTCCAGTCCTTATGGGTATTACTAAGGCCTCTCTTGAAACTAATTCATTCTTGTCAGCGGCTTCCTTCCAAGAAACAACTCGAGTTCTGACAGATGCGGCTATCCGTGGTAAGAAGGATCATCTTCTTGGTCTTAAAGAAAATGTTATCATCGGTAAGATTATCCCAGCTGGTACAGGTATGGCACGTTACCGTAACCTTGAACCACAAGCAATCAATGATCCACTTGATGGTACAGAAGAAAACACACCAGTAGCAGAAGAAACTTCCGAAGAAGTACAAGCTACCGAAGCTGACTAATAACGTAAAAAAGTCTGAGAGTTATCTCAGGCTTTTTGTCATAACTAATAATTGAAGATATCACAGGATTAAAAATATTTGCTATAATAATATAAAAATTTAAATTAGAGCTAGAAAGGATTAATTATGGGGGATAGGGATTTATTAACATTAGGCGAATTATTTCGTGACCTTAGAATTGCACGAGGATTAAAGTTGAAAGATGTTGCAAGAGAAAACCTATCGGTATCACAATTGTCTAAATTTGAAAACGGTCAAAGTATGTTGGCTGCAGATAAGTTATTAATTGCTATTTCAGGTATTCATATGAGTCTATCCGAATTTGGTCATGCTTTAAACCAATACAAAGAGGATGATTTTCATCAGATAGCTAATAAAATTCAAGTATTACATAGTAAAAAGGATGTAACTGGTTTAAAATTATTACTTTCAGAATCCCGCTCCAATTGCTGTGAGATTTATGAACGTTTACAACAGATTGTAATAAAAAGTAGCATCTTTTCTTTAGATAAAAATATGCCTATATCATCTGAGGAACGGGAATTTCTAACGAATTACTTATTCAGTATTGAAGAATGGACAGAGTATGAGGTGTATCTTTATGGCAATACACTTAATATTTTATCTGATGAAGACCTTATTTTCTTAGGAAAGGCTTTTGTAGAACGAGACAAGTTTTATTCATCTATTCCACATCATAAAAAGAGTGTAGAAATCATTATTATTAATCTTATTTTAACTCTTATAGAGCGTAAACAATTTTATTATGCTTCCTACTTTATAGAAAAGCTGGATACATTAATTACTTATCAAGATATGTTTGCAGAGGTAGTTCTTAATTTTATGAGAAAAATGCTAACATATTTTGACGACGGTTCGATTACCATTGAGGATATACGAAATTATATAAAGATGGTCGAAGAGGTGGGAAGTCCTACTACCGCTAGTTTGCTGGAGATTAGTCTAGAACAAATGTTATCAAAGTAGTTTTTTACAATGATATGTTAGGTAAGGTAAGGTAAGGGGGACTGTCAGCTAATTTCTTTATGTAATTTTATTGCATATCGTAGTGGTTGAGAGGGATATGAAGTGTAAATAATCGATACTAATCGCCTCACTTAACTTGTATGGGGATAGACTATTTTAGATTTAGATATATTGTTTAATTGAACTTTGTGAAATGACTAAGTTTTTTCTAGCCCCAATGTTATAGATATAATTAAAGTCCAGGTATGATAAAAATGAAGCCCACAAATTTTAAGAACATCTGATTATACTTCTCCTTCATTAGTTTTGTTTTATTATATAATCAGATTGGAAATTTTTTTAATATTCGCTAATATGAAAAAAAATAACAAAAAAAATTCAAATTTGCGAATATTTAAAAAAGTATAATTTAGGTGGTATATTACTTGTGTAAATAGTTCAGAAAACTATTTATATAAATCTTCAGGTGATGACTATAGATATGCTAGCTAATTATGGTTATTATTATGAAGATAAAGATAAAGAAAGAAGGAATTTAAATATGTGGGCAAAAATTATTCAATACGTTGCTAAATATGGAACAAAAGCTGTAAAATGGGCTTGGGCTAATAAAGGATGGCTTCTTAGCCTTGGTGATACGGTATGGGACGTTATTCGCTCTATTTGGGGTTAGAAACTATTTTAAAGAGGTATTTTTAGATACCTCAAAGGGTAGGGAGGTTCAATAAGTCTCCTCCCTGCTTTTATTTGGATATATAGAGGTGTTAATTTTGAAAGTTAATATAATCAGGCATAAGTTTCCTAAATTTGAATTGGATGTTCGTAATGTTCTTTTTGAAGATAATCATATCATTGGTCTAATTGGAGAAAATGGATCTGGGAAAACGACACTAATGAATTTGCTTTCAGAGTTCTTGGATGCCAATATTGCTTATGAAGTTGAAGGAATTAATGTAGATGAGATTTTATTTATACCATCTGAACTTGAACCTTTTGAGTATATGACCGTTGAAGAGTTTGTTGATATCATTAGAGAGTATTCTAACAGTCATAAATCCAATCAAGAATTGATTGAAGCATTGTCATTGGTTGGCAAGGAAGAAGTTCTCATTGGGGAACTTTCACAAGGGATGAGAAAGAAACTATCTCTCATCAATGTTTTTACACGAGATTATAAGCTTATTATTTTAGATGAACCCTTCAATAGTATTGACATTAAATACATCTACCAATTAAAACAATTACTAGTCAAGCTAAAAAGAACATCAACTATAGTGATTTCATCACATATTTTGGATACTTTGAGTGATTTGTGCGATGATTTTATTTATTTAGAAGACGGTCGAGTAAAAAAAGTATTTAAAAACACGGGAGACATTAAAGTATTGGAGCGTGAGCTATTTGAATAGAAATCTATTATTAGAGATTAAACTAGTCAGAAAAAAATTTCAAATTTATGGGCTATTTAATCTACTGAGTCTCATTTTAGTAATTTTAGCGTTGTTAATTGGTTTTAAAATGTGTTTTTTAGCTATTGGTCACTATGAAAAAATATTCCCAATACTAATTGTTATCTTAATTATTTTGGATTTAACTGATACCAGTTTGCCCAATGAGAAATTGTATGAAAAAATTTCTCAAACGAAAGCATTTTTTCCTACAATCAGTTTGAAATCTGTAAAAACTTATAATAAATATAAAAAAATGATATTTGCTCTTGTTTTTAGCCTGTATGTATTATTTCCGATGATACTAACATCTAAAAATATTACCTATTTTTTACTGGCAATGATTATTTTATTGTTCTTAACATTAGTGACTTCTACCTGCAAAAGGTATTATTCGACATTTTCTGGAATTTTGAAAACAGGAATCAAATTTTTAGCTTGTGCTTTGCTAATGTTGTGGGCAAAAAAGCTTCTCCCATTTTCTACGCAAGATATTTTATGGAGTGTTAACCAATCATTATTATTCATTATTTTTGGAGTATTACTCTTGATGAATATCTTGGTGCTAAAGGAAGTGAAGAAAAATGAAAGATAGATTTTTCTTGTTTATCAAAAGAAATCGGATACGGTATGACTTGATTTTTATTTATTTTTTGGCTATATTGGGATATCTTTCTGAAAGGTCAATTGATTTTAAGGTAACTCTAGTTACAACATTGTTCAGTTTTTTATACTTATCCTACTTTGAATATCTGTCAGCTCAAAAAGGCAAAATCTATTTTTTCTATAATGGACGTCAGCTATATTTACTGAGACACTACGCTTTAAAGCAATCTATAAAACTCTCTTTGGTTTTTATACCAGTAGTTTTAATTGCTTGTATTTCATCTAAACAAATTGATTATTTAGTAAGCTTCATTGTAACGATAATAGCATTTTATACATCTAATAGAATAGTATCCCTAAATATAGAAAAAAAGATATCAGCTAAAATTATAACAGCTAACAATATGCTGATAAGTATTACATTTTCTACAGTGATATTACTTGCATTAACAAAATTATATTCCATATTAGCAACATTATCATAAGGGAGTTTTTATAGATGACTTTATTCTCTTCAACTTTAAGAAATGAACTTTTTTCAAAGAAATCGCTAGTGGTTATTGCGTTTTATATTTTAAGTGCCTATTTAGTTGGAAAATATGGAACAACATTAGATACACTTTTCAGTGAGGATGGCCCCTCGGTGCTAGTGGATGTACTTTTAGCTATTTACGCCTTATTAGGTTATTTATTCTCGTCAGTGCTCTTTTCGGGTTTGATTGCCGAAGAAGTAGAGAGTCAAACGATGAGATATTTGACTCCATACCTGTCTAGAGAACGTATTTATTTAGAGAAATACTTGGCAACTGTTTGTTACTTTTTAATTTTAACCGTTATTTCGTTGGTGATGCTTTTTCTTACGCATCGGACTTTATCTTTTCCAATATACTCATTTTTGGCAATTTTGGGGTTCTATCTTTATATTCAGAGTCTTGTTATACTAGTATCTACTATAGTTTCCTCTCAAAGACTTTCTAATCTTATTAGCCTATTGATAAGTATCCTTTTTCCATTACTTTATAGTCTTTCTTTATTAAAAAAGTGGTTTATTTTTAAGATAATTCGCTGGATTTTTCCTTACTATTACCTTTCAAAAACTTGGGAAATTACAGTACTTTATTTACTGTCTATTTTATGTATTTGGATTGGAATCAAAATTTTTAATAAAAAGGAGATTTAAAGATGATTGAGTGTGAAGAAGTAAGGAAATCTTTTAAGAATAATATTGTGATAAAAAATGTTAATCTAAAGCTGAATAATGGGGAAATTACTTCTCTTATCGGGAGAAATGGTGCAGGGAAATCAACTTTGATTAATCTCATAGTAGGGTACTATCATTTGGACTCAGGGAGGATTAGTAAGAACAGTTTATCTGTGATGCCAGATGCAGATAACATATATAGTTCTTGGACAGGATTAGAATTTTTATCTTTTATGTCTAAGATGAAGAAGACCAAACTTTCAGAAGCCTTAGCTATGGCAGATAAATTAGGTTTAACCCCAAAAATAAAAACTAAAATCAGTGGTTACTCTTTTGGAATGAAGAAAAAATTATCCTTTGTCCAGTGTGCGATTGGTGATTATGATGCTTATATTTTTGATGAACCAACTTCAGGTGTAGATGTTCCATCGGCATTAGTTATGCTTGATATTGTAAAAAGACTAAAGGAGCGTAATGCTGCCGTTTTATTAACCTCGCACAATATTGATGAATTGGAGCGTGTATCGGATTATATTTATCTTCTTGATGATGGAAAAATTATTAAAGAAGGGACAGTTAATTCTTTCGTGGATAATGGTTTGGAAGTAGTTTATTACCTTGTCAGTCCAATTGTTAACGAGATAAACAAGTTTGTTCATTTGAAAAGCTATTTTCGAGAAATCGACGAGTCTAAAAATAGAGTTGAACTAGCCTTTCCCAATGAAGAGGTTGCTATAAGAGTTTTAAAAGAAATTATTTTACAGTATCCAGTCATTGAATATTACCGTAAAAGAGAAAAATTAATAGAAAAGGTATACGAGCCTCTTGATTAACAGTAGAATCTCCCAATAATTATTGGTTTTTTTCATTTTTGAAAAATACTTTTAATGATAATCATTATTAATAAGCATATTTTTTTTAAAAATACAAAATTTTGTATATAATAATGGCACGAGGAAAGAAGATATGTATCAAGTGATAAAAATGTATGGGGACTGGGAACCTTGGTGGTTTCTTGAAAATTGGCAAGATGATATCATTGCGGAACTAAGTTTCGAGTGTTTTGAGGATGCTTTGTTGGTTTATGAAGCGGAGTGGCAATTTTTGAAAAATTGTTTGCCGAGCTATCAAAGTCGTAAAAATCTTCTGGCTGCCTTTTGGGATAAAAAGGAGCAACGGTGGTGTGAGGAGTGCGATGACTATTTACAGCAATACTATTCTCTACTCTTGTTAAAAGATGGTGAGGAACTTGCAGTGACTTATGAATTGCCGACTTTTGAGAGTTCCAACGACCACCCTACCCGCCCCTCAAACTGTGCCGTAAAACATTAGAACGACTTAAACAGATTTCGATAAGAAATAAAAACTTTGTATTTTTGCAGAGTTTTTTTCTTTACCTGCGAATAGTTATGGTGAGGAGGTTATTATGGTTCAAGACATGGCAAAAAAGATTATCAGTGAGGCTGTGGCACTCAATGCCCAGGATATTTATATGATACCTCTATCTGAGAATTATGAGCTTTATATGAGGATTGGAGATGAACGCCGCTTTATCAACGATTATGACACAGAGCAAATGATGAGTTTGATTAGTCATTTTAAGTTTGTATCTGGGATGAATGTCGGAGAGAAACGACGTAGTCAACTGGGATCCTGTGATTACCCATTTTCAGATGAAGAGGAGATTTCGCTCAGACTTTCCAGTGTGGGAGATTATCGTGGGCGTGAGAGTTTGGTCATTCGCTTGCTCTACTCGGGTCGTCATGATTTGAAATATTGGTTTAATGGCATGCACAATATTATGGAAGCGATTGGTGGTCGAGGACTTTACCTTTTTTCGGGTCCAGTTGGGAGTGGTAAAACCACTCTCATGTACCAGCTGATTGCGGAGAAATTTCCAGACAAGCAAATTATTACCATTGAAGATCCAGTTGAGATTAAGCAGGATAATATGTTGCAACTACAATTAAACGATAGCATTGGTATGACTTATGACAATCTGATAAAGCTATCTCTGCGACACCGTCCTGATATTCTTATCATCGGGGAAATCCGAGATAGCGAAACAGCACGGGCGGTCATTCGAGCCAGTCTGACGGGAGCTATGGTTTTCTCAACCATTCACGCTAAGAGTATTCAAGGAGTTTATGCCCGTCTGCTAGAGCTTGGTGTCAGCCGGGAAGAGCTGGACAATAGCTTGCGCTTAATTGCCTACCAGCGTTTGATTGGGGGAGGAGGTGTGATTGACTTTGCATGTAAAGACTTCCAAAACCATATCGCAGACAAGTGGAATGGGCAAATTGAAAGCCTTGCTCATGACGGACATATCAGTGCTGCGCAGGCAAAAATCGAAAAAATTACCGCTTAAGAAGCAACGTAAACTACTTCAGCTTTTCAACAACTTGATGGAAAGTGGTTTTAATTTGACAGAAATGGTTGATTTTCTGAGACGTAGTCAGCTCTTGGCCGACGAGTACACAGACTGTATGCAGGAAAGTTTATTGAGTGGGCTTGGAATGGCTGAAATGTTAGCAAAATTGGGCTTCTCAGACACTGTAGTCACCCAGCTGGCCTTGGCCGATGTTCATGGTAACACCAGAAAAAGTTTGCAAAAAATAGAAAGCTATTTGATTGAGGTTTTTAAGGTTAGAAAAAAAGTGATTGAAGTGGCAACTTATCCCCTAATTCTGTTGACATTTCTGATTTTGATTATGCTGGGATTAAAAAATTATCTGCTGCCGCAGTTGCAAGGTGGAAATTTTGCAACCAAGATAATCAATCATTTTCCGCTGATTTTTCTAGGGAGTTTTGCTTTATTAGTAGTTACGATCCTTGCTATTTACCTTTACAGTAGGAGATTATCGCGTATCCGTTTAATGAGCTATATGAGTTGTTTGCCAGTTTTTGGGGTGTATGTCCGTCTTTACCTGACAGCTTATTATGCGCGTGAGTGGGGGAACCTTATCGGGCAAGGTATTGAGCTGGCACAAATTGTTCAGCTAATGCAGACTCAAAAAGCTCGGCTATTTCAAGAAATTGGCGAAGACATGGAAATTGGGCTACTATCTGGCAGAGAGTTTCATCAGAAGGTTTTAGATTATTCTTTTTTCAACAAAGAACTGGGACTTATCATCGAGTATGGTGAAGTGAAGTCAAAATTGGGTAGTGAACTTGATGTTTATGCTGAGGAATGCTGGGAAAGCTTTTTTAATAAACTAACTCAGGCAACACAACTGATACAGCCATTGGTTTTTGTATTTGTTGCTTTAGTGATTGTTATGATTTATGCGGCAATGCTTTTGCCGATGTACCAAAATATGGGAGGAACATTTTAAATGAAATTATTATGGAGAAAATTACAGAAAAAGGCTGCACCCGCTTTCACTCTGGTAGAAATGTTGGTCGTCCTTCTTATCATCAGCGTTCTCATGTTGCTTTTTGTACCTAATTTGACCAAGCAAAAAGATGCTATCAACGAAAAAGGCAATGCAGCAGTAGTTAAAGTGGTAGAAAGTCAAGCGGAGCTTTATGAGCTCAATAATGATTCTACTGCAACGTTGAGCAAGCTAGTGTCAGATGGTAGTATCACTGCTAAACAACAAAAGGCTTACAATGATTATTATGCCAATCCTCCAAAAGATGCTCCAAGTCGTCAAGTATCAAACTAAGGCCTTCACCTTGTTGGAAAGTCTTTTAACCTTAGGCGTGACCTGCTTTTTACTGCTTTGTCTTTCAGGAACGGTATCGAGAACTTTTCAGAAGGTAGAGGAAACCTTGTTTTTCCTCTCGTTTGAAAATTTCTACCGCGATACCCAAAAATTAAGTATTACCAAACAGAAAAGTATGAGTTTAGACTTGTCTTCTGAAAAAGTTTCTAATGGTATAGGAGAACTTCATTTGCCTAAGACTGTGGATTTCTCAGGACAACAGACTGTTAAATTTGATCAAGCAGGGGGTAATTCCTCTTTGAGTAAAGTAACATTTAAAACATCTGAAAAAGAGGTGGTTTATCAATTGTATCTAGGGAGTGGTAATTATAAAAAAATCAGTAAAAGCCTACATTCTCCTTGAAAGTCTTTTATCTCTGGGCATTCTAGCCTTGATTGTTAGTCTAGTTTTAGGAGAGGTTGATAAAAATCGTCAGCGGGTGGCAGAAAGTCTTCATCAACAAGAAGTTCTCAATGTTGCTGCTATGGCTGTACAGACTGATCAGGAAGATTTGACATTAAATGGTGTTAATGTTCATGTTGAGAGAAACAAGGAAGGAATTTCGATTAATGAAAATGGCAGAATTGTTTTGCAGGTGTCAAAAAATTAAGCTAGCCGCCTTTAGTTTACTTGAGTGTCTAGTGGCCCTTTTTGTCCTATCAGGTTCCATGCTGGTCTACCAAGGTCTGACCAAGTCAGTTTCAGCTAATGTTCATTATTTATCTGATAATGATAATGGCAATTGGTTGCTTTTTTCTCAGCAACTGCGATCTGAGTTAGAGACTAGCCATTTGGATAAGGTTGAAAACAATAAACTGTATGTAACAAAATCGGGGCAAACCTTGGCTTTTGGGCAGTCTAAGGCAGATGATTTTAGAAAAACAAACGCTGATGGCCGTGGTTATCAACCCATGCTGTATGGGCTGAAAAGCTCTGCAATCTCCCAAAAAGAAAACATGATTCAAATTAATCTGACGTTTAAAAATGGCCTAGAGAGGAGTCTAATTTAT
This sequence comes from Streptococcus sp. ZY19097, assembly GCF_040731245.1. NCBI lineage: Bacteria > Bacillati > Bacillota > Bacilli > Lactobacillales > Streptococcaceae > Streptococcus > Streptococcus sp. ZY19097. The sequence goes on along the minus strand of NZ_CP160400.1, from coordinate 2,353,819 downwards.
GCTTTTGAAGAGGCAGTCTAAGGCTGGGATTTTGCTCTATGCTCTGTTCATGTCTGCCATCTTTGTGTTACTTTTACAGTTTTACTTGAATCGTGTAGTAGCGATGGAGCGTCAACAGCAGAGTCAGTTATCTGCTAGTCGAGCTTACCTTATGGCTGAAGTAACAAAAGAATTAGCAAAAGATGATTCGGGCGAGCTAGTTTTTAAGGAGGGACTTGCTAGATATAAGCAAGAAAAGGAGCAATTGCAGGTGAGTATTCATCTGGAACAGGGAGATAAATACAGTTATCGTTTCCAGCAAAAAGCACCAGCCAAGTTACCTGAAGAGAAGAGGGAAAGTTCTACAGAGAAGTAGGGCTTTCTTTTCATTTAATGTGTTTTTTGATATGATAGGAAGCGGAGGAAATCATGAATTTTGAAAATATTGAAGCAGCTTACGAGCTGATTTTAGAGAATATCCAGTTAATTGAAAATGATTTAAAAACGCATATTTACGATGCTCTAATTGAACAAAATTCTTTTTATCTGGGAGCAAAAGGAGCCAGTGAGCAAGTTACAGCTAATAATGACAGGTTGCGCCAGCTCCATTTGTCCAAAGAAGAATGGCGACGCGCTTTTCAATTTATTTTTATCAAGGCTTCGCAAACGGAAAAACTGCAAGCTAATCACCAATTTACACCTGATGCGATTGGTTTTATCATCTTGTACCTTGTGGAAAATTTAACCAAGTCAGATAAGCTTGATGTACTTGAAATAGGTAGTGGTACGGGGAATTTGGCGCAAACCCTGCTCAATAACAGTTCCAAGGAATTAGATTATTTGGGGATTGAAGTTGATGACCTCTTGATTGACTTATCTGCCAGTATTGCGGAAATCATGGGGTCAAATGCTCAATTCTTACAAGAAGATGCTGTTCGTCCGCATATTTTAAAGGAAAGTGATGTTATTATTAGTGATTTGCCGATAGGTTTTTATCCCAATGATGACATTGCTAAGCGCTATCAGGTGGCGAGTGCTGAAGGGCATACCTACGCCCACCATCTACTGATGGAACAATCACTCAAATACCTCAAAAAAAATGGCGTTGCCATATTCTTAGCACCAGTATCATTACTGACTAGCCAGCAAAGTGATTTACTTAAGTCTTGGCTCAAAGGTTATGCTGATGTTATTGCAGTGATAACACTTCCTGAGACGATTTTTGGCAATAGTGCGAATGCTAAGTCAATATTTATTTTGCAAAAGCAATCAAATGTGACACCTGAAACCTTTGTTTATCCCCTCTCTGACTTGCAAAATCGAAATGTGTTAACAACCTTTATTGAAAATTTTCAAAATTGGAAAAGAGATAATATGAATTTATGACAATTTATGGTAAAATAGGGTTACATTCTGAAAACGCTTTAGAGGTGAATTATGTCAAAAACTATTTCTATTAACGCAGGAAGTTCCAGCTTAAAATGGCAACTTTATAAAATGCCAGAGGAGGAAGTTATTGCCAAAGGTTTGATTGAACGTATTGGTCTTACAGATGGTATTTCCACAGTTAAGTTTAATGGTCAATCAGAGTCTGAAACAACAGACATTCCAAACCATACTGTCGCTGTTAAGATTCTTTTAGAAGATCTTTTACGCCTAAATATTATTGCAAATTATGATGAGATTACTGGCGTTGGGCACCGTGTAGTGGCTGGTGGTGAAATCTTCAAAGAATCAACAGTGATTGGTGAAAAAGAAATCCAAGAAATTGAAGAACTTAGTGCTCTGGCACCCTTGCATAATCCAGCCCATGTTGCTGCTATGCGTGCCTTCCAAGAAGTCTTACCAAACGTAACAAATGTTGCTGTTTTTGATACCGCCTTTCATACAACAATGCCCGCAGTAGCCTATCGTTACCCGATTGCCAACCGTTATTATGACGACTATCAAGTTCGCAAGTATGGTGCACACGGAACAAGCCACCAGTACGTTGCTCAAGAAGCAGCTAAATTGCTAGATAAGCCTGTTGAAGATACAAAAATTATCACTTGCCACATTGGTAACGGAGCTTCTATTACAGCAGTTAAAGGTGGTAAATCTATTGATACCTCAATGGGCTTGACACCGCTGGGTGGTATTATGATGGGAACGCGTTCTGGAGATCTTGATCCAGCTATCATTCCATTCTTGATTGATCGCGAACCAGAGTTGGCTGATGCTGAAAAGATTCGTAATATCTTCAATCGTGAGTCTGGATTATTTGGAATTTCTGAAAAATCAAGTGATATGCGTGACATCATTGAAGGCAGAGATGCGGGTGATGCCAAATGCACATTAGCGTTTGACATGTATGTTGATCGTGTGAAAAAGTATATTGGACAATATATTGCTGTTTTGAATGGAGTTGATGCCATTGTCTTTACAGCAGGTATCGGTGAAAATTCTGTACCATTCCGTCAAGCGGTCCTTGCTGACTTGACTTGGTTTGGGATTGATGTTGATCCAGAAAAGAATGTTTTTGGAGTTGAAGGTGCTATCACCACTTCAGGGTCTAAGGTGAAAGTTTTTGTTATTCCAACCGATGAAGAACTTGTCATTGCGCGTGATGTAGAACGCCTTAAAACTAAATAAGTTATCAAAAAAATTTGATAAGACCAGAAAAGCTGGCTGCGTATTCGGTCAGCTTTTTTGTTTTTCTATAGACTTGCTTGGTAACTATCCTACTTTTTTGTTATCGAGTAAGCCTAATATTAAAAGTGAAGAAAATTTTATAAAAAATGTAAAATTAGCTTGACAAAAAATGTAAAGCATACTATACTAAAAATGTAAAGCATACTATACTAAAAATGTAAAGAAAACTTTACTTTAAATGTTACGGTTGGCTTTGTTTTCAGGGTATGACTGCTTGTTCTGATTATTACGATAGCTTATACCCTTCTATCCTGTAATAAGCATATTTTTGATAAGTGGTATAGCAAATACTGTCAAGTGTAATTTTTCCAAAAAATGAAAGGAGTGTAATGAAAACAAAAATTCAGGAATTGCGTAAGGTTAACAAGGTTAGTCAGGCGGAATTGGCAGATGAGTTGAATGTGACGCGACAGACTATTATTTCCCTTGAAAAAGGTCGTTATAATGCATCGTTGGAATTAGCTTATAAGATAGCTAAGTATTTTGGAAAAACAATTGAAGAGGTTTTTCTGTTTGAAGAAGAGTGAGGTGAGATATTATGTCAGAAAAAAATGGGTTTGCTCAATGTGTTGCTTTGGTTTGTTCAGGTCAGAGTTGTTTAGTGTCTGGATTGGTTATTCGTGAATTTGCTTTTATATCTGGTTTGTTGATTGGAGCTAGCATCTTGTTAAATGGTCTGGGCTTGGTCTTTTTCACTCGGATGATTAAGCAGCAACGAAAGGAGAAAGAATGATGTTATTAAAAATGATTCAGACTTTTGGCAAGAGACGTTCAGAAGAAGCCTATAAAAATTATCTCAAGAATATTGGTATTACCAGCATCGTTTTGGGGCTGTTTGGATTAGTTATCACTTATTTTGCTAAATTTAGTAGCTTTGGTCTAGGACTGATGACCGGTATGACAATCAGCTTACTGGTCTTGGGAATCTATTTTATGTTGATTGTTAGGTATCCAAAACGTTTGCATAAAATGTATATTGAAGCATATGATGAGCGCAATAGTAGGATTTTAATGGTGACAGCGGTAGCCACACTCGTTTTTCTGTTTTTCTTTCTATTTGCCTTGATTGCCCTATTTGCATTTACAGGGATTACGTTGTCTTATCCGATTTTGCTAGTGGCATTGCTTTATGTTTTAGTGTTGGGCTTTGTCATCTTACAAGTGATATTTTCAAAACTGTTATAAGAAAGGGATATTTTTATGAAAAATAATTCTATTTTAAAACGCTGTTTGTATTTTGGATGTGCTTTTTTGATTTTTCTTGTGGAGCAATTGCCAATATTTTTTATTGGTGTCAGTCAGCTTTGGCAAGTTCTTTTGCTGTCTGCGGTGCTTCTTATCATTAGCGGATTAACTCTTTATATTGCTAAACGAGCAAATCTCCTTGAAGGGTTCAAAGCTTTGGCAAATGGCAGAGCTTGGTTGTATATTCTGTTAGGTTTTCTTGTACTCTATCTGGTTAAGATTCTTGGAGGAATCACGCTTGTCTTAGAAGGTCTAGAAAGCACGAGTAATCAGGCGGCTATTGAAAATGCGGGCATGCATCCACTCGTTATGGTTTTACTAACAGTGATTGTGGCACCAATCGTGGAAGAGACAGTCTTTCGCGGTTTTATCATGGGTCGTGTGTTTGACAGACAATCCATCCCTGGTCTACTGATTAGTAGTTTTCTCTTTGGCCTTGCCCATCTTCCAACAAGTATCGGTGCTTGGATTATATATGGTGGAATGGGGCTTGTTCTAGGCTGGGTTTACCGTAAAACAGAGAAGCTTGAATATACCATGATGATTCATTTTCTCAATAACGGTTTTGCAATTGCCTTAATGTACTTGCTGATGATGTTAATGAATTAATACTCTTCGAAAATCAAAATTATCCGTTGTCAACTTGCCTTGATGAACTCAAGTTCTATCGTCGGCTTCGTTTCCTAGGCTACTTTTAATTTTCATTGAGTATAAAAAAACAGATACCATCAAGTATCTGTTTACCTTTGAGTCTGCTCAAAGGTTTTTTGCTTTGTTAATGGTTGTGTCAATACTAGAGATGACACTAGCAGTTAGTCCTGTTTTTTCAAGATCAAGAAGACCAGCAATGGTTGTGCCACCAGGGCTACAAACCTTGTCAATCAAATCGTGTGGACTGTCTGTTCCTGTTAGAATGGTTTCAGCAGTTGCCAGTACAGTTTGCGTAGCAATATTTAAAGATTCTGCTTTAGGGAGGCCATATTTGACACCTGCTTTTGCTAGTGCCTCGATGAAGAGAGCGATATAGGCAGGGCTTGAACCTGCTAAAGCAGTGAAGGTGTCGAAATCTTTTTCAGCAATCTCAAACGTTGAACCAAAGCTATCTGTGATTTCTTTTGCTGTTGTCAATAGCTGCGCTGACACATTCTCATTGGTACAGATAGCAGTTGTACTTTTGAGGATTTGAGCGTTGAGATTTGGCATGATGCGAATGAGCGGTAACTCTGGACTGGTTAGTTTTGCCAGACGTTCTAAGGTCATACCAGCTGCCATGCTCATGATTGGTTGATGAAAGGCCAAGTCAGCTAAAACAGTGTCAAACATCTGTGGTTTTATGCCGAGAATAACCAAATCTGCTTGGTCAATGAGTTCTTGATGTGATGCTGCTGCCGTTACCTCTAACTGCTCTGCTATTTCCCGAGAGCGCGCTAGAGATGATCCTGAAATGGTGATATCGTGCGAGGTACTGTTGAGACCGTTGATAATAGCGCTAGCCATTTTTCCAACACCAATGAATCCAATTTTCATTTTAGTACCCCTTAATTAAATCTACAGTTGAGCGGTCAAGCTTTTTAACAATAGCTTGGAGGAAGGCTTGTGCTTGAAGAAAGTCATCCATCGCGTAAAGTGTTTGATGGGAGTGAATGTAGCGTGCGCATACTCCGATCGTTGTTGAAGGTACTCCGCCGTTTTTGAGATGAGCTGCACCAGCATCCGTACCTCCTTTAGCGCAATAATACTGATATTTGACACCAGCTTCTTCGGCAGTTGTGAGCAAAAAGTCGCGCATGTCTTTAAGCATAACATGACCGGGATCGTAGAAGCGAATCAAAGTACCATCACCAATATTTCCTTGCCCTCCATAGACATCTCCAGCGGGAGAGCAATCAACGGCTAAAAAGATTTCTGGTTCGAACTTGGTGGTTGATACATGAGCACCACGCAAGCCGACTTCTTCTTGGACATTAGCGCCTGCGATGAGGGTATTGTTCAGTTGTTTATCTTTCAGATTTTCTAGGAGTTCTGTTACCATGAGGACACCGTAGCGATTATCCCAAGCTTTAGAGATGATATTCTTTTGGTTAGCGGTCAAGATAGCTTCTGATTGTGGCACAATGATGTCACCAGGGCGCACGCCAAAGCTCTCAGCTTCTTCCTTATTGCTAAAGCCACCATCAAAGACAATATCTTCCACTTTCGGTAAGGAAGCACTGCCATTGTTTCCACGTAGGAAATGAGGTGGGACTGAGCCAGAAATAACTGGAATTGCACTATTGTCGCGTGTGTAAAGCGTAAAGCGTTGTGAACTAACAACGAGGGGATTCCATCCGCCAATACCAACCACGCGCAAGGTGCCGTCAGACTTGATATCACTGACCATGAAACCAACTTCGTCCATATGGGCGGCAACCATGATACGAGGAGCATGATCAGCTAGACTATGCTTAATACCAAAAATACCACCAAGTCCATCAGTTTCTACCTCATCCACTAAAGGAGTGATTTTTTGACGCAGGTAGTTACGTATGTTATGCTCATAGCCTGCGATACCATCTAATTCAGTTACAGTTTTAATTTTATCAAACAATTCAGTCATAAATACCTCATTTCTATCCCCTTTATTTTAGCACTTTCGGTTAAAAATAAAAACCATTTTTCAAAGGAGAACTTTATTATCTGTGGGGGAAACTATCATTTTTCGTTATGAAAATTTAGAGTAAAGTCAGAACCTAGAAGCATTTTTTATGTTACAATAGTAGGCATGAAGAAAAAGAATGTTGCCCTACTGTCAGGTCTTTTAGGGCTGGGAGGCCTGTTTGTGACAGGGGTTGTTGTCAAAAAGCAGCTCGATGAGAAAAGACGTCAGCGTATTTTGGCTGAAGTCCGCCGTTTTTTTGATACTTTTGGGACAATTGCGGTGCTTTACATCAATGATTTTGAGTCTACGATAGATTGTGTCAAGGGTGGAGTTGTCTTTGATGATGACGTCACTTTCTATTTTGAATACCGACAGGGTGAAATCGATTATCGGGAGGCTGAATGATGATTATTCCAAAAAGTTATGAAGAATTGGCAGAATTTCTTGAAAAAGAAGGGAAATTTGTTTTCTTTTTTACGGCAGATTGTTGCCCAGACTGTCAGTTCATTTACCCAGCTTTGCCAAATATTGAGGCTGAAAATCCAGATTTTCACTTTATTCGGGTTGACCGCGATGACTTTATAGAAGTTGCCCAACGTTGGAATATTTTTGGTATTCCAAGCTTTGTCGTTGTGGAAAATGGTAAAGAAATCGGCCGTCTAGTTAATAAACTGCGCAAGAGCAAGGCAGAAATTAACAGCTTTTTGGCTAATCTGTAATACCAAGTAAGCTTAGAAGCTATAATACTCAGGGATGAATGTCGGGCATGGAGAACTTGAAGTGTTCTGTCTGCTTAGACAAAGTTAAGGGAATTTTGAAATTGGAGCTTTATTTCGAGAAAAACGAATGATTTTGTATAGGAAAGGAAAAAAGATGATTTTTGCATATAATAGAGAACATATTGGAGACGTTTTATTGGTTATCTTTCAAGACACTGAAGATGTCAAACGTAGTGTTGAACGTCGTGGGAATGTTGCACGTGTTTATCGTGATGACAACGGAGAGACTCTGGCTTGGAATATTTTTGAGGTTTCAAGTCTGATTGAGCTTGATGGAAATGGTCAAGTTTTTCTGACGGACGAAAATGTTGCACGGTTGAATGATGAGTTGGTCAAAGAAGGTTTTGAGCCGGTTTTAGAAAATGATGCTACCCCTAAATTTGTCGTTGCACAAATTGTGGAAATGATTGACCATCCAGACAGTGATCATTTGCATATTTGTCAAGTGGCAATCAACGATGATGAGCGAGTTCAGATTGTCTGTGGGGCTCCCAATGCGGCTCTTGGTCTGAAAACTGTTGCGGCCTTGCCAGGCGCTATGATGCCAAGTGGTAGCTTAATTTTTCCAGGCAAGCTGCGCGGTCAAGATAGTTTTGGAATGCTTTGCTCTGCTCGTGAGCTTGAATTGCCAAATGCTCCACAGGTACGAGGTATCATTGAGCTAAACGATAGCGCTATTGTTGGTGAAGCTTTTAACCCAGAAAAACATTGGGCATAAGTATTGAGTAAAAAACATCTTTTCGGAGGTGTTTTTTTGTAACCTTTTGAAACTTTGTTCGTTTTATTAATATAAAGAACATTGGGCTGCTGGCTGTAATCAGAGACTCAGATTAATGCTCAAAGAAAATCAGACTGGGTGATAAACCGCAATCAGCCGTCTCGCGCTAAAAAGCTATAATATGCGAATGATTTTTGAAGAGATATGTTTATCTTTGGAAAATTAATGATTACAGAAGATTGGTATAAAAATTGAAAATCTTGTATCAATATGATAATATAAAACTATAAGCGCTTACATCTGCGGTTTTAAAAGTTTTTAGATCATTATTTTTTAGCTGTGCAAGCTGATTCAGTACTAGATATAATTTCAGCAGAAGAGTTTTAGGGGTGTTGTAGGTAATTTGCACAGTGCTACCTTCTATTACCTACAAATGAAAGGAGAAGTTATGAATTATCTCAAACGTGCTTGGTTAAGTGTTACTCGTCGTAAGGGAAAATCCCTCTTGCTGTTTATTATTATTTTTATACTCAGCAACGTGATTGCTGGTGCAGTGTCTATTCAGCAAGCGACGCAGAATGTTGAAAAGACCATCAAGAACAAAATGGGAGCGACAGTAACCCTTCGTCTGGATTATGAGAATATGAAAGATGGTGATTATGAAAATATTGAAAATCTAAAGATGAAAACAATCACGGCGGTTGGTGAGCTTCCTTATGTCAAGTATTATGACTATGTTTTGATGGGAAATATCGGCTCTTCCGGTCTCAAATCTTATGTTTCCTCGATGATTGAAGATAATGGAGGAATGGGCAATGATGAGATTGCTAGCTATTATGCCTTTGGTCTTAGAGGTGTTCAATCTTCCAAACTTTTGCCTCTTGAAGAAGGAAAGATTACGATGGTAGAAGGACGAGCGTTTACAGAAGAGGAAGTGACAAAGGGTAAAGCTGTGACCTTGATTTCCAAGGAATTAGCTGATCTTAACCATTTGAGTGTTGGAGATACAGCAACCTTTACTAACTATATTGTAGATTATGAGAAAAATGAAAAGAAAAGTCAAACGGACTATCCTCTTGAAATTGTTGGGATTTATCAAAATAAATCCACACAAAAGAAAGTTGGTAAAACGGATAAGTCCAGTGATGCTGATCGGTGGAATCAAGCCTACCAAGAGCAAACGGCAATCAATCAGATTTATGTGCCAAATAAGATAGTTGAGGAAACAAGGCGTGAACAGGCGGAAGCAAACACCTCTGAGGTATCTGAGGAAGAATTGAGTGAAAGCATTGGTATCGGTGAACCTCTCTACGTCTTGAAAAATCCTGAAGATCTTGAAAAATTCAAACAGGAAGCGCAAGCCCTGTTACCAAAACACTATATCGCTTATGCGTCATCAGATAATTATGATAACATTGCTGGACCAGTTAAGTCTATGTCAAAAATAGCAGGTTATGTTCTTATTGCAGCTGTTAGTGCTAGTGTTATGGTCATTACTCTGGTTGTACTTCTTTTCTTGCGTGATCGAAAACATGAGCTTGGCATCTATCTTTCTCTCGGTGAGGCAAAGGTAAAAGTTGTTTTACAGGCTTTGGTAGAAGTCTTTATCATAGCACTTGTGGCTCTGAGCCTCTCGGTCGTTTCAGGGAATGTCTTGGCCAAAGGTCTCTCAAATACTCTTATCCAAAGTCAGATTGAGCAGCAAAAAAATGATAATGGAGTGTCTTACGTTGGCTTAGATGAACTCAATGATTCGACAACAATTGACGATGTGGTAGAAGAGTATGATGTTCGCTTGACACCAAGTTATGTCGTTTTGATGTATGTCATCGGACTTGGAACAGTTTTGGTAGCCACTATTGTACCAACGACCTATATTGTTCGCCTTAACCCTAAGCGGATTATGATGTAGCTCTGATGATTGAAAGGAGATTGGTATGCCAATTTTAGAAGCGAAAAATTTATCTTATTTTTATCAAGATGGGGAAAATCGTCGCTATATTTTGAAAAATACAGATATCAGTTTTGAAAAGGGAAAATTTTATACGATTTTAGGACAATCAGGTTCGGGCAAGACAACCTTACTATCTTTGTTGAGTGCTTTAGAAATTCCTAAAGAAGGGCAAGTTTTTTATAATGGTAAGGATCTCAAGGAGATTGGCTATGAAACCTTTCGTCGTAATAATGTTGGAATAGTCTTTCAGCATTATAATCTTATTCCTTATATGACTGCGGTAGAAAATGTCATGGTTCCTATGGCTATTACAGAAAATGAAATACCAGCCAATCAAAAAGAAGTTGCTTACAATTTGCTTGATTATATTGGGATTGTCAAAACCAAGGCAGATCGTTTGGTCAATCAGCTATCAGGTGGGGAACAGCAGCGTGTCGCTATTGCGCGCTCTTTGGCTACAAATGTGGATGTTATTTTAGCTGATGAGCCTACTGGAAACTTAGATGAGGAGATGGAAGGTGAGATTGTTGAAATCTTCAAGAAATTAGCTCATGAGCATGAAAAATGTGTTGTTGTGGTAACCCACTCGCAGGAAATTGCCGCCTTATCTGATAAAACTTACTATTTAAGGAAGGGAAAGTTGAAAGCATATGAGTGATTTTTTATCAAAATTCTCAGGTGATAAGTACACGGAATTACTCGAGACAGATCAGAAAAATCCAGAAAACGAAAGCAAAGAGCTTGAAAAAAATTCGGTCGTGTCAGCTTCTTCAGAAGATGAGGCTCATCAAATTCCAACTGTGATATCAGCAGTTGATACAGATGAGAATGGTTTATCCAGTCAATCAGTTAACCTTGAGACACCAGAAGAAGCACCTGTTCGGTATGATAGGGCAAAGAAGCGTCGGGATGATTTTCACGAAGAGGTTGAGATTGATCCAACTTATCAAAAGAAAAAGAAACGTAAGTTGGTAATTCTTGTAGCTAGTGCGTCTCTTGCTATATTGGTTATTGCTTTTTCTGCTTATCACTTTACCCATGTTACTTTGCCAAATTTTGTTGGAAAAAGTATAACTGAAGTTAGAGAGTGGGGAAATCAGCATCAAGTGACTATTGATTTGACTCAAAGATATAGCACAAAATATGACGCAAATTTCATTATTTCCCAAAAAACTAAGGCAGGTAAGAAAATTGCCAAGGGGAGTCAGTTAGGCGTTGTCAGCTCTCTTGGTGCAGATCCTGAAGAAGTTTTGAAATTGCCAGATTTTTCCAAGATGACATATAGTCAGGCGGTTAAGTGGGTTGAAAAGAATAAAGCTGAAAATCTAAAGGTCAGTCAGGAATTTAACGAGACAATTAAGAAAGGCGAGTTTATCAAACTTGATATTACTAACTCTGTTCCTGCTAGCGAATATACACGTGGCACAAAGGCTACATTAACCTATTCACGTGGTGCCGAAGTTTTAGAGGCCAATATCTCGGTGCCAGATTTTAATGGGAAACAAAAGTCTGAGGTTGAGAGTTGGGCAAAGACAAACGGTATTGAAGTTACTTATGTTGAAAAAGCCAGTTCAACAATTGCAACAGGCTTGGTTATGGGGCAGTCAGTAGTGGCTAATGAAAAAGTAGCCAAAAAGTCTAAAATGGAAATTACGGTTTCAGCAGGAAAAGGTGTGACAGTTCCCGATTTTTCACAGATTACGATGGGCCAAGCCAGCTCCGTTTCGGGATTAACAGTGATTGTTCGTCAGGTTTATGGGGACAAACCTTATGGACAATTGATCTCACAATCTCAACCGGCTGGTACAGAATTGACTGAAAAAGATAACCGTAATGTTGAGGTCGTCTATTCAGCAGGAACTCCTTATATTCGTGATTTGACAGGTAAAAATGAAGGGGAACTCCAACAATATTTCTATGAAGAGTTTCGATCCAAGGGGGCTGAAATTTACTTTAGCAGTTATTATGTAAATTCAGATCAGCCAAAAGGAACTGTTGTCAAACAAAGTGCCAAAGAAACATGGTTACCCCTAAACTATACTGTCAACGTTGGTATCAGCAACGGTGCTTGGTACACAGGGGCTCCAGTTCCTACTCCATCTACAGACAAGTCAACTAGCGATTCTGGAGAAACACAGACTGCAGATTAAAATGACACTCAGCAAAAATCAAAAAAGATGCGAAAATGAATTGTAGATATAGCTGGAATTTACCAAGATGAGTTGATGGATAGAGTTTTGATTTTCGAAGAATCTGAGGTTATTGAGAGTTTCTATTCTAATTAAAAAGGCAGAAAGATTTCGACTTGATAAGGTCCGTTACAAAATCTTTCTGTGCTTTTTGTTTTCATTGGATATTGTACTAATATTTTTTTCGTAAGGTCACATGATGGAAGAAAGCTATATCTTTATAAGGTTTCTGATTGGCAACAGCGAGTTCAAATTTGGTCAGATTTTCTATCCAACCTTCCTGGGTTTTGAAATGATTGGGTTGGAGGGCATAGAGAGTTCGGATGCCTTGGTAGTTTTCAATGGTTAGTTTGGTATTTTCAGCGAGCTCTTCCAATGTGTATGTATCTCCTTTTGTGAAGGCTGCACTTTGGTAACTATCTTTTCCAGCCAGAGTATCTAAAGCGGATGCTATGTCATTATTAAAAACCACACTATGCAAGACCTTACCGATAGAATGATGTTTAATCAATGATAACTCGCCTCCAGATTTTAGCAGACGCTCAAATTGAGCGAGGTATTCTGCGTGTTGGTTTTTAGGCACATATTCAAGAACGTTGTGGCAGATGATGATATCAAAACTGTGATCTGGTAACTTTTTGAGGGCATCTAGACTGCCTTGGATTTTGGTGAAATTTTGTGTGTTGTCAGCGAAAAGCAAATCAGAATTTGGCTCAATAGCAGTAACGGTATTGTTTTGGGACAACTGCTGCGCGGTGATACCAAAACCTGCACCAAAGTCTAGTACATTTTGATTTTGGACATGAGATAGCTGTGCAAAAATCAATTCATACATTATTTTGCCCCATGGCTGCGCCAGCATTTCTTGATAAGCCTTTAAATCAATTGTCATAAAAACCTCCAAATATTTTTTCTTATTTTAGCATTTTTTTAGAAACCTTGCGAATAGTAGAGGTAAGGAGGTACATCAATGTACAATAAAGTGATTATCATCAAACGTCTCACAGCTACACCAGAGATGGTCAAGACACCAAACGACAAATCAGTCACGCGCGTGACAGTGGCAGTCAATCGCAGATTTAAGAGTCAAAATGGCGAGCGAGAAGCAGACTTCGTCAATGTAGTCGTCTGGGGGCGTCTGGCAGAAACACTAGCCTCTTATGGCAGCAAAGGTAGTCTTATTTCTTTAGATGGCGAATTGCGTACTCGCAAATATGAAAAAGATGGCAAAACGCACTATATCACTGAAGTTTTAGCACATTCTTTCCAACTTTTGGAAAGCCGTGCTCAACGTGCTATGCGTGAAAATAATACAGCAGGTGACTTAGCAGATTTGGTTTTAGAGGAGGAAGAGTTGCCCTTTTAAAATACTGATGGAGGTTTCAGAACCCAGTGTCTAGAAAGGCAGGTAAGGCTTTTGCTGAGGTACTCTTATCGTAATGCTAAGGATATGGTATTTTATAGATATCTTGAGAAATCAACGATTTCATAGTAAACTATTGCTATGAATAACAAGAGTAGCTTATTTGATAATTTTCCTTCCATCCAGACCTCTTTTTTACAGTTGCGCGCCATTCAAGACAGTGATTTTGAGGATTTATGGGAAATCTATTCCAATCCGCTTCATTTTCAGTTTACCCCAAATACATCAACTCAAAATAAGGATACTTTGCGTAAGCGTATTGATCATTTTCAACGAGACTTTATTAAGAAAAGGCGCTTGTTTCTTGGAGTGGTTTATCAAGAAAAATTGATTAGCGTTTTAGAAGTTTTTGACTATAAAAAACGATCAGATTCAGTCACTATTGGCTATCGTACCAACCATGATTACTGGAATCAAGGTTTAACCAGTCAAGCACTCTACTTGCTCTGCCATTTTCTTGTAGGAGAACGTCATATTGAGACAATTAAAGCATTCGTCATGCCTGAAAATAAGGCTTCTCAAAGAGTTCTCATCAAAAATGGTTTCCAGCAAGTCGGAGAATCTAGAGAAAATTGGAAAGGACAGGGAGAAGTTAATCTGCTAATTTTTCAACTATCTCGAAACTCATCAAGGCACTAAATCCCTACAGGTCATTTTTGTAGGGATTTTATTGTCCCTAAAAACGTGTTATAATGATAAAAAAGCTAATTATTTTTTAATAGTTGTAGGGGTAAAGGAGTGCAGACGATGAGTATTAAAATGATTTTCAGTGATATTGATGGAACTTTAATTAACAGTGAATTTCAGGTAACTCCCAAAACTCAAGCGGCTATCCGTCAAGCGGTGAAGCAAGGGATAGTTTTTGTGCCAGTATCAGCACGGATGCCAGAGGGGATCAAGCCCATTGTCAACAGTATCGGCATTAAAACTCCTATTATTTCATACAACGGAGCTCTGGTGCAGACGGACAAGGAAGAGACTGTTACCTCAAATCCGATGGGGACAGAGACGGCTTTGAAAATCTGTCGCTTTATTAGCCAAAATTATCCTGAGATTGCGTGGAATGTTTACAGCTATCACGATTGGTATGCCATGGATCGTGACAATGTTTGGGTTAAACGGGAGGAAGATATTGTAGGGGTACGCTCACATGAAGCGGACTTATCACAACTCCAGTTCTTGCCTGCTGTTCACAAAGTCCTCTTGATGGGAGAGCCAGATTTGATTGCTCCGCTTGAGTTATCCCTAAAGAAGTTATATCCAGACTTGTCTATTGCCAAATCAGCGCCTTATTTTATTGAAATCATGGCACCGGGGATAAAGAAAGGGCAAGCTGTTAAGGTTTTGGCTGACTATATGAAGGTAGAGCTCTCTGACACCATTGCTTTTGGAGATAATTTTAATGATTTGGACATGCTAGAAACAGTGGGTAAGGGCTACGTGATGAGCAATGGCCCCAAGGAAGTTCAAGAAGCTATTGGTCACGTTACTTCTGACCATAATCATGATGGTATTGCCCAAGTGCTTTTTACCTATCTTTAAGGAGAGGCTATGTTCAAAAAAGAAAAGACCAAGTCGTTAATAGCCTTGATATTAGGTTTATTATTAGTTTTTGGGATTTATGTAAATTATCGTAATCTGGTTTTGTCTCCCAACCAACGTAAGATTGGTGTAACTTATATGACTATGAACAATGCTTTTTACAAGGTCGTTAATGCGGAGGTTGAGAAGGTTGCAGACAGCAAAGGGGATATTCTTTACACTAGAGATCCAGCCTTGAGTGTGGAGAAACAATACCAACAAGTGGAAACATTTATCAGTAAAAAAGTGGATGCCATCATCATTAATCCTGTGGATAGTACTAGTAAGCAAATTGTATCTGTTTTAAAGAAAGCCCATAAAAAAGGAATCAAGATAATTGTTGTTGATAGCCAATTAGAGGATGATTCAGTTGCAGATACGACAGTTGTCTCTGATAATTACAATGCTGGGGTTCTCGATGCACAACAGATGATGTCAACAGTTTCTCAAGCTGATATTTTATTGCTGGAGCATTCGGAAACCTTATCAGCTGTTGATAGGATTAAGGGGTTTATGGACACTATCTCTGGACATGATGCCTATCGCATTGTCGCGCGACGAGAGTCTTTTGGTCAGACGGAAAGAGCTATGCCAGTAGTTGAAGGGGTTATTGAAAGAGAAACTTATTTTGATGTGGTCATGGCTCTCAACGATCAAAGCGCTTTAGGAGCACTAGCAGCCATCAAAGAAAAGAACCTTTCCCGAAAAATCTACATTTATGGCGTGGATGGCTCGCCAGACATGAAAAATTTCCTAAATACGACTAATGACGTTGAAGCCACGGTTGCACAATCTCCAATCGCGATGGGGGAAAAAGCTATTACGACCACCTATCAACTTTTAGAAGGTAAAAAAGTGGATAGGCTTATCACCATCCCAGTAAGCTTGATTACCAAGGAAAATATCAGCGATTATGATGTAACGGGGTGGCAATGATGGCTCATTTAAAAACAATTCGCTATCTGCGTCAGGTACTCCTTTTAATCAATTTTGTAGCCGTTGTTTACAATGCTTCGCTATATCTTTTTGCAACCAAATACATCACTGAAAAAGGTCTTAGTCACTCATTGTTGGAAAATCTGACAGCCCTACCAACACAACCGATTGTCGTTTTTTGGACTTCTATTGGTTCATTTGCCTTGCTTTTATTGGTTATGCAAATTAAGAACGGTTTGTCTCGTGAGCGGCAATCGTTGATGGACTGGCTACTGGTATTAGAGATTTTTCTCCTGTTGACTACTTTCATTGCTTTACAGTCATCCTATAATGGATTAATTTTGCTGGTATTTATAGATATTTTTTACAGCTACACAGATTTTTACACCTTGCAACAGCGACGTAGCTGGCTAGCTTTCATTATTCTCAGTTTCGGCGCATTGTTGATTTCCAATTATGATATTTTATCCTTGGTTGTTGAAATCCCTTCCTTGGATACTTATTTAGATTTCTTTCCAGAGTCAATTCGTTTTGTGACCCTTTTTGTTAAAAATCTTTTGGCATCCTTAAATATCGTTGTTTTTATCAGCTCTCTTATTACTTATACCATGTATTCTGTTTCTGAGAACCATAAGATTGAGGAAGAGTTACGGATGGCAGCACAAGCTAACCGAGAAATGAATAATTATATTGCAGTAACTGAAAAGATTGCTGAGGATAGAGAGCGAAAGCGTATCGCAAGAGAAATCCATGATACCTTGGGACACGCTCTGACAGGGATTTCGGCAGGAATTGATGCAGTCATGGTATTGGTTGATTTAGATCCTAACCGAGCCAAAGAGCAACTCAAGAATATCTCTAATGTAGTGCGTGAAGGTATCCGTGATGTTAGGCGGTCGCTGGAAAAATTGCGCCCAGGTGCTCTGGAAGGAAGAAGTCTGAAAGATGCTTTGGAAAAAATGGTAGCTGATTATCAAGAATTATCACGTCTAACCATTTCCTTTGCCTATGATTGGGGAGATGTTGATTTGGACGCCACAAAGGAAGACATTATTTTCCGCGTGATTCAGGAATCCATTACCAATTCGCTTCGCCATGGTCATGCAAGGCAGGTCACAATCAAGATGGTCAGTGATTCCTGTTATCGCTTGATTATTCAGGATGATGGGATTGGTTTTGACGACTTGCATTATGGCTATGGGCTGACTCAAATGCGCGAACGTCTATCTATTATTGGAGGAAAAGCTGAATTTTACAATGATCATGGATTTAAAACAGTAGTTTCTATTCCAAAAGCTAAGGGGGAAGAAGAATGATAAAAGTGTTGATAGCAGACGATCAAGCTCTAATTCGAGAGTCCTTACAAATTGTCCTGTCTGCTCACGATGATATTGAAGTGGTTGCTGCTGTTGGTGATGGGCTAGAAGTTATTGAGGCCTTAAAAAATTGTCATCCTGATGTTATTTTAATGGATATCCGCATGCCAAAGATGGATGGTGTTCTCTGCACAAAGCAAGTAAAAGAACAATATCCAGATATTAAAATTATCATCCTAACCACCTTTGATGATGACGATTTTATCTTTAGCGCCCTAAAATACGGAGCTTCGGGATATATGCTTAAAGGAGTGTCAACCGATGAACTCCATCAGGCTATCATTACGGTTAGCAGTGGTGGTGCCATGATCAACCCTGATATTGCGACTAAGGTCTTTAAAATTTTCTCCCGTATGGCTCAGTCAAATTTTGCCATTCAGGTAGAAGAAAATAACGTTGATGATTTATCCAAGGTTGAGTGGCGGATTATACAGCAAATCGGATTTGGCTTGTCTAACAAGGAAATCGCTAGCAAGCTCTTTTTGTCTGAAGGAACTGTTAGAAATTATCTGTCAAACATTTTATCCAAACTGAGCCTGAGAGACCGTACTCAGCTAGCAATCTGGGCAGTGCAAACTGGTGTGACAACCCAAGATTTCGGTGATGGTCATGATTAAGATGTTGAAAATTTGGACGAAGAAAAGACTCATTATCCTTCTTGTTTGTTTAGTTGTTGTTTTATCTGCCTTCTTGATCTATCATCAAAAGGTAAAAAAGATTGAACTGCACTTAGGAATTTATTCGGGAAGCAGCTGGGGAGTTCCAAATGGTAACGATTATCAAGTTATTGACCAGGTGATTGCTGAGTTTGAAAAGAAGCACCCTAATGTCACAGTAACCTATGAGAGCGGCATTTCCAAGGATGATTATTCTACTTGGCTTTCAGACGCTATCATTAATGGTGAACAACCTGACATTTTCATCTTACCTGAAAATGACTTTAATCTTTTGGCTTCAACGGGCTCTCTTAAAAAATTAGACAGTTTTATTCAGTCCGACTTAAAGGTATCTGATTTTTACAACTCTGCTTATCAAGCAGGACGCTATGGAAATGTTCAATACGCCCTTCCTTATGAAAGTAATCCAACCATGATGTGTATCAATAAGGATTTGTTAGAAAAAGAAGGTATTACAATTCCAAGTTCGGGTTGGACTCTGGCTGAATTTTACGATATTTGCCAACAAGTAACCAAGGATACCAATGGTGATGGAATACTTGATCAATACGGTTTGACAGGATACACTTGGCAACAAGCTTTAGCGGCCTATGGTGTACAACTTTTTGATGAATATGGGACCAAGACCTACTTGAACACGGAGAAGGTCAAGTCTGCCTTGGGAGTTTGGAGCAAGTTGAATGCCTTAACTGGAAATTACCAAGTTAGCACAGAAGATTTCGATGAGGGTAGGGTGGCTTTCTTGCCCATGACTTTAGCTCAGTATCGTACCTACAAACCTTATCCTTATCATGTGGCCAAATATTCTTCTTTTGCTTGGACTTGCGTACAAATGCCAGCGGCTAAGTCAAGTATCAATGCCACTCAAGTCAGCACCTCTCTTTATGGCATTTCGGTCAAAACCCAAAATGCCAAATTGTCGTGGGAATTTCTTAAGCTCCTGACAGATAATGAAGCTACTCAACAAATGCTTTTTGAAACTTCACAGGGAACTTCTGTGCTCAAGAAAATCATGAAAAATACTGAGACTAAGGATATTTTGAAAAATGATGATTTTGGCTCAACAGCCTTGAGTGCAGATACCTTAGATTCCATGATGACAAATGCCAATATCCAACCGAAATTTAAAAAATATAATTCCGTCTTGGAAAAGGTGGACTACCTCATTACCCAGTCTTTGAAAAATAAGACGATAGATAGTGATTTAGCGGATATTCAACACCAAATTGAAGATCAATTGAAATAAAAATAAGACGAAACAGGGAAGTTGTTGAAGGTTATCTGGACTTTTGATTTCAGGGGACTTATCTTCTCAAATTGTAATCCTTCTTTATTCTTCTCGTTTTGATAGATTTTCAAAACTACCACTGTTCTGTCATCATCTTTTACAAAAGACAAGCTTCTGGATTTTTCTTTCAGTTGCTTGTCTTTTTTGTTCAAAGTTGACATTTGTCACATTTTAGATGACATTTATCCTTCTATCAAGGTGACATTTTACAATTATAAAGCGTTTCCAAATGTTTTACAATAAGTGTGAATAAAGGAGGACAGAGCATGAAGTATTTAGTACTGGTCAGCCATGGCGGCTTTGCAGAAGGGTTGAAAACTTCTCTTGCCATGTTTGCTGGCGACAAGATGGACCAAGTCATTGCAGTTGGCTTGCAAAATGGGAAATCGGTTGATGATTTTGCGATTGATTTCAAGGCTGCGATGGCACCATTGAAAGAAGATGACAGCGTTGTTGTTTTGGCAGACATCGTTGGCGGAAGTCCACTAACAACAGCATGTGGTGTTCTCGAAGAACTCGGCAAATTGGACACAGCAGTTGTTCTGGGAGGTATGAACTTACCAATGGCTTTAACATCTGTTGTGATGAAGGATGCCTTAGAAGGAGCTGACTTTGTAGCTGCTGTATTACCAGAAGCACAAGCTGCTCTTCAAGAATTTAAGGTCACATCAGATGATGCTGACGATGAAGATGACGATATTTAATAGGGCTAACGCTCTGCTATTTTACAAAAAAGGAGATATATAATGGTAGTTTCATTTGTACGTATTGACGATCGTATGATTCACGGTCAAACCGTTACGCGCTGGGCAAAGGAATACCCATGTGATGGTCTTATTGCTGTCAATGATGCGGCAGCTAAGAACAAAGTTTTGACACAGGCTTACAAAGGTGCTTCTGATAAGAAAACTTTTGTCTGGTCAGTTGACGCTTTTGGTCAAAAATCACAAAAAGTTTTGGATTCAGATACCCGTTACTTCGTTATCACAAAAAATCCAATTGACATGAAGAAACTCTTGGTTGATCAAGGTTTTGTACCAAGTGATGTCAAGGAAATTATCGTCGGTCCAGCTAATGACCGTCCAGGAGCTGTTAAACTTGGGAACAATCAATCCATTACTCAGGAAGAAGCAGATGCTATTGAAGCCATCGAAAAAGCTGGCTACAAAGTGAAATTCCAACTTCTGCCAGATGTCTCAATTGGTTACTGGTCGGACTTCAAATCTAAATTTGGTTATTAATCTTTATCGTTAGTAAAGATTTAATGTTCTTTGTATCTTAGTAATTGAACACGAGCTAAAATCCTAGTAAAAAAGATAAACTTCCTTGTATCCCAATGATACGTCATCAGTTTTCTATTTTTATACGGATTTATTAACGCTCTTTGTATCTTAGTATAGGAGATGTATTATGACAATTTCTTGGCTTCAAGCAGCCTTGCTAGGCTTATTTGCTTGTTTATCTTCAATGCCTGGTCTTGGTGGTACCTCGATTGGTAACTACACATTGGGTCGTCCCTTAGTTGGTGGTTTGGTCTGTGGTCTTATCTTAGGTGATGTTAAAACGGGTATCATCTGTGGGGTTGCCATGCAATTAGTTTACATTGCTCTTGTAACACCAGGAGGTACTGTTTCAGCAGACGTTCGTGCCGTATCTTATATCGGTATTCCTCTTGCAATGGTTGCTATTCATTCACAAGGTCTCTCAGCTGGTTCAGCTGATGCTGCTAACTTGGCTAAATCAATGGGGACTCTTGTTGGTACTGTTGGTACTGTTCTTTTCTACGGTACTGCAACAATGAACCTTGTTTGGCAACATATCGGCTGGAAAGCTGTTGAAAAAGGAAACTTCAAACAACTTTACAAAGTTGACTGGCTCTATCCATGGGTTTCTCACATCGTTTTCTCATTCATTCCGACGCTAATTATGTGTAAACTCGGTGCAACTGCTGTTACTGCTATGAAAGATGCCCTCCCAATGGATGGTATCCCAATGAAAACCCTCTTCACGGTAGGTGCTTTGCTTCCATGTGTAGGGATTGCAATCCTGTTGAAGCAAATTGTTGATAAAGTAACTGACTTTATCCCATTCTTTGTTGGTTTCACTTTGGCTGCTTCACTTGGTTTGAACCTCGTGTCATGTGCAGTAATCTCATTGATCTTTGCAGTATTGTTCTATGAACTTGAAATGGCTAAAAATGTGAGAGCTACGGCTGTTGCAGCTGGTGACGATTTTGATGACGATGATGAGGAGGATATCTAAGATGGCACAAAAGAAAATTACAAAGAAAACCCTAATGAAATCTTTCCATCATTGGTACTATGGTAACTTGACTTGCTTTTCTCAAGAACACATGCAAACTTTTGGTTACCTGACATCAATGTTGCCAATTGTGGAAGAATTGTACGATAAAAAAGAAGACCAAGCACGTTCGATGCAGACTTATACAGCTTTCTTCAATACAGAACCTCAACTTGGTGCTCTGATTGTTGGTATCACAGCAGGTCTTGAAGAAGCGCGTGCTAATGGATCAGAAGAAGTCGATGACGAAACCATCAATGGTCTTCGTGCAGGTTTGATGGGACCTGTTGCTGGTATTGGTGACTCTCTCGTTGTTGGTACTTTGATTCCAGTTATTTTGGGTATCGCTCTTGGTTTGTCAACTGGTGGTTCACCAATCGGTGCTATCTTCTACATCATCGTCTGGAACCTCTTGGCTTACTTTGGTATGAAATTTGCCTACTTCAAGGGTTATGAATTGGGTGACAAGGCTGTTGAATTCCTTGTTGGTGCACAAGGTCAAGCTATCCGTAAAGCTGTCTCAATCGTCGGTGGTATGGTTGTCGGCGGTGTTGCTGCAACTTGGGTTTCAGTAAAAACATCCTTCCAATTAGGTAGTGCTAAACATCCTTACTTAGTTCTCCAAGATAAATTGGATGCCGTTTATCCAGGGCTTTTGACAGCAGCCTTTATCGTCTTTTGTTGGTGGTTAATGGCTAAGAAAAACATTTCTCCAATCAAAGTAATGCTTCTTTTGGTAGTTATTGCCCTTGTTGGTGTACTTGTTGGCTTCTTCAACCCAGGTTTGTCTTACTAAATTTAAAGAGGAAAAAGAAATGACAGAACAAGAACTTATTCGGGGATATGAAACTGAAATAAAATATCAAAAGCATATGATCGATAATCTTGGGAGATGGTTCAGTTTATTCTTCATCGTAGCAAGTGTCGGCGTTGTGCTAACCTACTTCTTCAAATCTAACAGACAAATGGCTTTTATCCTTGGACTTGTTCTAATTGTTCTTGGCATTTTAGGTATGCTTCTCTTTGGCTATGGTATTTACAAGGGGAAAAAGAATGTCACAAAAGTAATTGATGATTTTGAAACTAAACTCCACCTCTCTAAAAACTAAACTCAAACACCTGACAGTTAACCTTTCAATGTCAGGTGTTTCTTTGTTTCAAAATTTTCAGAAATTTCACAAACAATCTTGACAAGGTATAAAAATAAGAGTATAGTTAAAGTAACCGAAAACGAAGGAGATAGTGGTATGCTAATGCAAGCGCCAGCAAGTCGTCAAAAATTGAATCGTTACTATTACTTTAGTTTCTTTAGATAGACGTTTGTAGCCACTAGGATGCAAACGTCAGAGCTGTTTGTATCTATGAAGCTGAAGCATTTTACTGTTGGATAGCCGATTAGATGATAGGAAAATCTAAGGGGCGAGACTGTAAATGTATTTAGATAAATGCAGTAAGTAAACCGGCTAGATTTTCAGAAGTCTAGTCGGTTTTATTTCGTTAAGGAAATGAATTTAAAAGTAGAAGAGGAGACTACTATGAAAAAATTATTGAAAAGTGCCCTAATTTTAGGTGCCGCTAGTTTACTTTTGATTGGCTGTGCGTCAAAAAAAGACAGTACAGCTTCAAGCGATGCCAAACATATTGGAATTTTACAATATGTAGAGCATGAGTCCCTGACAGCTGCACGCAAAGGGTTTGTAGCTGAGTTAAAAAAATTAGGCTACAAAGATGGCGATAATATCGTAATTGATTATGAGAACGCCCAAGGTGATCAATCTAATTTACAGACCATTTCTGAAAGCTTGGTCAAAGATAATGATTTGGTTCTTGGTATTGCAACCCCAGCTGCGCAGAGTTTGGTTGCGGCTTCAAGTGATGTTCCGATTCTATTTACGGCAGTAACAGATCCAGTATCTGCAAAGTTGGTTAAATCTATGGAAAAACCTGGAGGTAATGCCACAGGAACTAGTGATATGTCACCAATTGACAAGCAGGTTGAATTACTCCAAAAAGTTATGCCAGATGTGAAGAAGGTTGGAATTATGTACACTACCAGTGAACGTAATTCAGAAGTTCAGGTGGAGGAAGCTAAGAAAGCCTTCAAAAAGGCTGGCATTGAAACATTGGTAAAGGGGATCTCCTCAACCAATGATGTTCAAGATACTGCTAAAAGTTTGATGAATCAAACAGAAGTGCTCTTTATCCCAACGGACAATACCATCGTAAGTTCTATCACTCTCATTACCGACCTGTCTAAAGAAATGAAGATTCCAGTTGTGGGGGGTTCTGCAGACGTTGTTGAAAAAGGTGTGCTTTTCTCTTACGGGGCTGATTATGAAGAACTTGGTCGCCAAACAGCGGATCTAGCAGTCAAAATCTTAAAGGGTAAAGAACCAAATCAAGTGGCTGCGGAGTACCCGAAGGCTTTGAAAGTTGTTGTTAACGAAGATATGGCGAAAACATTAGGAATTGATGTTAGCGGAATTAAGGAAGAATAAAAGAGATAACTAATTTACAGTTTAGAGGAAATAAATGATAGATATTGTATTATCAAGCATTTCACAAGGCTTGTTATGGTCGATTATGGCCATTGGTGTATTTTTAACGTTTCGTATTTTGGACATTGCGGACCTGTCAGCAGAAGGCTCTTTTCCTATGGGAGCAGCGGTATGTGCTCTCTTGATTGTCAATGGATACCATCCTATTGTGGCCACCTTGGGTGGTATGGCAGGTGGCATGTTAGCTGGAGTGGTTTCAGGCTTTATGCATACTAAGATGAAAATTCCAGCACTATTGACTGGTATCATCACCCTAACGGGGCTTTACTCGGTCAATTTGCTCATTCTTGGACGATCTAACGTGTCTCTTTCAGGAGAAACAACTCTGGTCACCTTATTGACAGATAGCGGTCTGACTAAGACAAGTGCAGTGCTTGTTATTGGTGCTGTTTTCGTAGCCTTAGTTGTCCTATCTTTAATAGTTTTGCTTAATACACAGTTGGGTCTTGCACTCCGCGCAACGGGAGATAATTTAGAGATGGGAGAAGCCAATGGGATTAAAGTGGATCGGATGAAAATTTT
Source organism: Streptococcus sp. ZY19097 (assembly GCF_040731245.1). Classification (NCBI taxonomy): domain Bacteria; kingdom Bacillati; phylum Bacillota; class Bacilli; order Lactobacillales; family Streptococcaceae; genus Streptococcus; species Streptococcus sp. ZY19097. The sequence goes on along the minus strand of NZ_CP160400.1, from coordinate 2,328,964 downwards.
AGGCTATATGCTATCCAACGGTTTAATTGCACTTTCAGGAGCTCTTTTGGCCCAAAATAATGGCTATGCAGACCTTAATATGGGGGTTGGAACCATTGTTATCGGACTTGCCTCAATTATCTTGGCGGAAGTGATTATCAAATACCTACCATTAGGCAAACGTCTTTTATCTATTGTCCTGGGTGCTGTACTTTATCGCCTTATCATTGTTATCATCTTAGCTATGAATGTGGATGCACAAATGATTAAATTGGTATCAGCTATCCTACTTGCTGTGATTCTATATATCCCAGAAATTCGTAATTTCCTAAATATCAAACCATCTAAAAATCTAAGTATGAGAGGTGACAAGTAGTGGCTTTGCTGACATTATCAAACATTCATAAAACCTTTGAAAAAGGAACAGTTAATGAGAACCATGTTTTGTGCGGTTTGAATTTGGAAATTGAGCAAGGTGATTTTATCTCCGTCATTGGTGGGAACGGTGCTGGGAAGTCAACCCTCATGAACTCAATCGCAGGTGTTCTGAAAATTGATGAGGGAGATATTATCTTAGAAGGACAGTCAATCAAGAACTTCTCTGTTGATGTACGCTCAAAAGATATCAGTCGTGTTTTTCAGGATCCCCGCATGGGAACGGCTACCAATCTTTCTATTGAGGAAAATATGGCGATTGCTTACCGACGTGGTAAGAAGCGCAGCATTTTCAAAAAATCAATCACTGAGTCAGAACGTCAGATTTTCAAAGAATCCTTGACCGAGCTGGGCTTAGGACTAGAAGGGCGCATGAAAACAGATGCTAATTTTCTTTCAGGTGGTCAGCGCCAAGCTTTAACTCTAGCTATGGCGACCTTGGTTCGTCCCAAAATACTCTTACTTGATGAGCATACAGCAGCCCTTGATCCTAAAACCAGTGACATGGTCATGGGCTTGACCAAGAAAGTAGTTGAAGAACAAAAACTCACCACCCTTATGATTACCCACAACATGGAACACGCCATTGAATACGGTAATCGTCTGGTTATGCTCTATCACGGGAAAATTGTCGTGGACGTCAAAGGCGAAGAAAAGAGAAATCTCACTGTTGCGCAGCTTATGGACCTCTTCCATAAAAATAGTGGACAAGTGCTAAATGATGATGCTCTGGTGTTAGGATAAAAAATAAAACTTTACCGCTTGGTAGAGTTTTTTTCTTGACTATTTCTGACCAAGTGATAGAATAGTCTTTGTAAAACATTAGCACTCAACGTTAAAGAGTGCTAATGCAGGTAGTGAGTTAACAGCGCTGCTATTTCAAAAGAATATAATGGAGGAATCAAGATGTCATTAAAACCATTAGGCGACCGTGTTGTCGTGACATTTAAAGAAACAGAAGAAAAAACAAGTGGTGGTTTTGTGTTAGCCGGAAACAGCCATGAAGCCACAAAAGTTGCCCAAGTCCTAGCTGTTGGTCAAGGTATTCGAACCTTGACAGGTGATTTGGTAGCTCCAAGCGTCGCAGTCGGTGACACTGTTTTGGTTGAAAACGGATCAGGTCTTGATGTCAAAGATGGCGAGGCTAAAGTTACCATTATTCGTGAAAGCGACATTTTGGCTATTGTAGATTAAAGAAGTGCTAGAAGACGTGAGCAAAAGCCTAAAAAATATTTTTAGCTTTGTTGACTAAACAGAGTTTTTGGGAATTGGTTTCTATAAATTGATCCTGATTTGCTAAGACTAGACTGGTGTCTGTAACAAGGCAAATAAAATGGAAAACTTATTACATTCTAGAGCTTAGAAGAAGTTCACAAAGAAAGGAATAAACATGTCTAAAGATATTAAATTTTCATCAGATGCACGCGCAGCTATGGTGCGTGGAGTTGATATTTTGGCGGATACCGTCAAAGTAACCTTGGGCCCTAAAGGACGCAACGTTGTTTTGGAAAAGTCATTTGGCTCACCACTAATTACCAATGACGGGGTTACCATTGCCAAAGAAATCGAATTGGAAGACCATTTCGAAAATATGGGAGCAAAATTAGTTAGCGAAGTGGCTTCAAAAACCAACGATATTGCTGGTGATGGAACGACAACAGCTACTGTCTTGACTCAAGCCATTGTGCGTGAAGGTCTAAAAAATGTGACTGCTGGAGCTAACCCTATTGGAATACGTCGTGGGATTGAAGCAGCAGTTGCGGCAGCGGTCGACGAATTGAAAGCTATCGCTCAACCGGTTGCTAACAAAGAAGCCATTGCTCAAGTTGCTGCGGTATCATCACGCTCTGAAAAAGTTGGTGATTACATTTCAGAAGCCATGGAAAAAGTCGGTAATGACGGTGTTATTACTATTGAAGAATCACGTGGTATGGAAACAGAACTTGATGTGGTAGAAGGTATGCAGTTTGACCGCGGATATTTGTCACAGTACATGGTTACGGATAATGAAAAAATGGTTGCTGACCTTGACAATCCATTTATCCTGATTACAGACAAGAAAATCTCAAATATTCAAGAAGTCTTGCCACTATTAGAAGAAGTTCTTAAAACAAGCCGTCCGCTTCTGATTATCGCTGATGATGTTGATGGTGAAGCCTTGCCAACGCTTGTTCTTAACAAAATTCGAGGTACTTTCAATGTTGTAGCTGTTAAAGCTCCAGGATTTGGTGATCGCCGTAAAGCCATGCTTGAAGACATTGCTATTTTAACAGGGGCAACAGTCATCACAGAAGATCTTGGCCTTGAATTGAAAGATGCCACAATGGCGGCGCTTGGCCAAGCTGCTAAAGTTACTGTTGATAAGGATAACACTGTGATTGTTGAAGGAGCGGGTGAAGCCGATGCAATTGCCAACCGCGTGGCTTTGATTAAATCTCAAATTGAAACGACAACATCAGAATTTGACCGTGAAAAACTCCAAGAACGTTTAGCTAAATTGGCTGGCGGTGTGGCCGTTATCAAAGTTGGTGCCGCTACTGAAACTGAATTGAAAGAAATGAAACTTCGCATTGAAGATGCTCTAAACGCAACGCGCGCAGCTGTTGAAGAAGGCATTGTTGCTGGTGGTGGGACAGCCTTAGTCAATGTCATTGGTAAGGTTGCTGAGCTTGATGTGACTGGTGATGAGGCGACAGGACGTAATATTGTTCAACGTGCTTTGGAAGAACCTGTTCGTCAAATTGCTCTCAACGCTGGTTATGAGGGCTCTGTTATCATTGAGAAACTTAAAAATAGCCCTGTCGGAACAGGTTTCAATGCTGCCAACGGTGAATGGGTAGATATGGTAGAGGCTGGTATTATTGACCCAGTTAAGGTAACTCGCTCCGCTTTGCAAAATGCAGCCTCAGTTGCTAGCCTTATTCTAACAACTGAAGCGGTCGTGGCCAACAAGCCAGAACCAGCAGCCCCAGCTGCTCCAGCTATGGACCCAAGTATGATGGGTGGCTTCTAAAACAAGAAAAATTTACTAACCTGCTCAATAGAGTGGGTTTTTATTGTTGTAAGGGCTGGGTTTGATTTCTTGCTAAAGGTTCAAAATGGTGAAAAAATTAATCATAGATTCTTATAGTCTCTTTCTGATAGTATTTGGTCTAGACTTGACTTTTTGATATAATGAAAATGTAAACGATTTATCAATTGATTAGGAAGGGAGAGAGCTATGGAAAAGTTAAAGAAAACAATGAAACAAAAAAAGTTTTGGGTACCTACAGCCGTTCTGAGTTTACTTTTGTTGATTTTTGTCATTTGGGGTAGCTTTTATTATTCCAAATTCTATGCGATTGAGCGTTATGTGGCAGCCTATCAGGCTTCGGGTAATACTTTTGAAAATATTAAGGGTTATTTGGTTTGGTCGGATACAGGGGAGCAGGTGACGAGCGATGAAGCCAAGTACACAAACTTTACAGCGTTAAATCACTCAGAAGCGAAGCAATTGACCAAGGAGTTACAGGCGGCCAATGCATCTGCTGAACGTTTTGTCAAACGTGTTGGTAATCGTTGGTTGATATTTCCTGATTATAAGATTGCTCTCAAACCCTTGAGCTTGAATATCAAAACCAACGTTGATAAGGTCGATATTTTGCTTAATGGGAAGAAAGTGTCCACATCTGACTCGGATGACTACAATGTTACCGTTGATCGTCTACCTGTGGCGGACTACATAGCTAGCATTTCAGGCCTTTATAAAAATAAAAAACTTGAACTAAGTAAGGTTTTCGATGGAAAGAATACGATTTTGGATTTGACGGTGACTTTCAAGAGTTTTACGGTGACTAGTAATCTGCTTGACGGAGACTTGTATTTTGATGATACACGAGTAGCCACCCTATCTGATGGACGCTGTGAGGTAGCTGATTATCCGCTGACCAATTCGGCGCAGGTCTATGTCAAGAAAACTTATTCAGATGGTGACATGAACTCTAATAAAAAGACTTTGTCTGATATTGCTGATGGAGCAACTGTTGAACTCAATGCGGAAGGCTTGTTAACGGAAGAATCCGCAGGTAAAATTCTTGTGTCTGCTTTTGATCAGCTCATTGCCTACCTCAATCAAGGTCAAGATCCAAGCGGGCTATCTAGTGTTTTTGAAAGTGGCTCAGCGAATGCCTTTTACAAGGGACTGAAAGAAAGTATTGCCTCTAAAATGCAGACAGATAAGCGTACAGCTACTAGTCTCACGATTCCTAGCATTTTGCTAAATGCAATGACACAAGTTGGCAAGGATTCCTATGTAATAGATTTTTCAGTTCGTTATGATTTTTATTATGATAAATCAACGGACATTGTCAACAATACCCAAGGTGATATCATTCAGGACTTATCTGGACAGTTGACCCTCAAAAAGTCTGGTCAAAACTATCTTATATCACAGTCTGGTCAGAAGGCTATTACAGTAGTTAAGGAAGATAATCAAGTCAAAGCAATCAGTGTTTTCCCAGAAAAGTTATTGGGAAGCTGGTCGGGCAAACATGATGGTGCCCTGGTTTCTATGTCCTTCAAAGCAGACGGCAGTGTGAGTACGACCATTGATTATATTGATGACAAGTTGACAGATACAACTCATACGGCAAAGGTGACCAAACTTGAAGAAAAGAATAATGGTCTTTATCGTTATCTCTACGATGACGGTACCGATGTTTCGGCATTTGTAACTGGAGGAATTGGCGGCGTTGGTGTTAAATATGCCTATGGTGTCAAAATAAATGGTGATACGATTACTCCAGTCATTTGGCAAACGGGAACAAATCAAGAGTTTGATTATAGCCATCCACTAGAAGGTATAACGCTAACGAAACAATAACTTTGAAAGAATGAAAATAACTCCCATATCAAGGAGTTGTTTTCATTTTTTTTAAATGTGATTCAAAAGTTTGAGATGGAGCTGTAACCATAACTTTTTCAAGAGTAAAAGGGTGGGTAAAACTGAGCATGTGAGCATGGAGCATAAGTCTAGGAGCTTTGACCTGACTGTAAAGAGGATCGCCGATGATAGCAAAGCCATGATGGGAAAGGTGGACGCGGATTTGATGAGTGCGTCCAGTTGCCAACTGACAGTTGACCAGACTGGTTTTTGAAAAGGTCTTGAGACAGTCAACGGCGGTTAAAGCGGTCTGACCATTTTTTTGATCAACAATGCGTTTTCTACGATCGTGGCGATCACGACCAATTTTGTCGCGGAAAACTTGATGTTTTGGTGTAAAAATTCCTTCAGTCAGTGCCCAATATTGACGGGTAATATCTTTTCTTTCTAAAAGACGATTAAGAATGGGGAGAACAAAAGGGTTCTTGGCGAACATGACTGCCCCGCTCGTTTCTAAATCCAATCGGTGAATCACATAGCAAGTCTGACCAACAAAGGCTGAGACATGATTGAGCAGAGCGATTTCATTGGGTTCATTGCCGTGTGTTTTCATGCCTTCGGGCTTGTTAACCACAATAAGGTGTTCGTCCTGATAGAGACAGTCCACTAGTGTAGCATTTCCAAAAGGAATAGACTTCTCGGGATAATCTTCTTCGTCAAATATCAATTCAATACAGTCACCCTTGTGAACTAAAGTCTGCCAATTGACGTTTTGACCGTTGATAAAAACGTGTTTTTTGGTGCGCAAAAAATGACGAATTTTTCGTGGAATCAGAAAATGTTCTTCTAAAAGCATTTTGACCGTTGCTGTGTCATAGGGGTTGTTTAGGTTAATACGAAATGTCATAGGATTATTATACCAAACTTCAGCGGGAATAGAAAAAACAACTCCTGACCCAAAGTCGTTGAGTTGTTTTGTGTTGTATACCGAACTAAAAAGGTTTTAAAAGCTTTTTAGTGGTATTGGAGATATTTGTTTATCTTTCCTCTTTTAACCAATCTTGATACTTCTCTAAAAGATTGACTGCCATTTGGGATGCGATGGCAATTGAAAAGGCTTCTGTACCTTCAAATTCTTCAGGAGCAATTTCAATTCTAGTTTCATCGTAAATAGCTTTCAAGCTTTCTCGTGATAAGGTTTTTTTGAAAGCCTCAAATTCTTTATTCATATAGGAATTCTCCCTGATTGATTATTTTTACTCTCATTATAACATAATTTATTTGAAAACGTTCTACTTTACTGTGTAACTTTTATTTTATGAAGATTTTAAGAGAAATTGTTATAATGAAAGCATGAAAGTATTTGATTTTCTTAGAGATAAATTTAAGATTTTAAGACAAAGAGCCAAAAATGTAGAAAAGAAAAGCAATGATGACTCACTGAATGAAGATTTGGAGCCAATCCAATCAAGGCGCTACCAACGAAGCAAAGGTCATCATGAGCAGGCAAAAAATCGCCCGAAGTGGTTAAAAAAAGTAGAACGTTTTGTCCCTTCTCCTAAAAATCCAATTCGCAGATTTTGGCGTCGCTATCGTATCGGAAAGATTTTACTTCTTTTAGCCAGTGTTGGTGTACTGACAATAGGATCCTATCTTTTTTACATTGCTAAGTCAACCAATGTTTCTGATTTACAAGATGCCCTCAAGGCAACAACTGTAATCTATGATAAATCGGATCAGCAAGTTGGTTCCTTGTCTGGACAAAAAGGTACTTATGTTGAACTGGATGCAGTCAGTGATTATATGGAAAAAGCAGTTGTCGCGACTGAGGATCGCACATTTTATGAAAATTCTGGAATTAACTATTCTCGTTTTTTGTTGGCCGTATTTACTATGGGGAAATTTGGCGGAGGGTCAACGATTACTCAACAATTGGCTAAAAATGCCTATCTAAGTCAAGAACAAACAGTGACACGTAAGGCTAAGGAATTCTTTTTAGCACTAGAATTGACGAAAAAGTACAGCAAAAATGAGATTTTGACTATGTACCTTAATAATGCTTATTTTGGGAACTCGGTCTGGGGCATTGAAGATGCTAGTCTTAAATATTTTGGCGTTCACGCAGCTGATCTAACAATTGAGGAGTCAGCTACTTTAGCAGGTATGCTTAAAGGACCAGAAATCTATAATCCCTATTATTCTGTAGAAAATGCAACTAATCGCCGCAATACTGTTTTAAAAGCAATGGTGGATGCTAAAAAAATTACTCAACAAGAAGCTGATGCAGCGTCACAGGTAGATATTACCAGTCAATTAAACGATGCTTACACGGGTAGCTCAGATGACTATCAGTACGCCTCTTATTTTGATGCAGTTATTCAAGAAGCCGAGAAAACCTATGGCATTTCTGAAGATGATATTGTTAATAACGGTTATAAAATTTACACAGAACTAGACCAAAATTACCAAGCCAATATGCAGGCAGTTTTTGACAATACTTACAATTTCCCTGTTTCTGATTACGATGGACAAAGTGCCCAGGGAGCAAGTGTTGCTATGGATCCAGCAACGGGAGCTGTTCAAGGTTTAGTTGGGCGAGTAAGTTCAACCGCATCGCCATTTCGTAGCTTTAACTATGCAACCCAAGCTTCACGGAGTCCAGGATCAACTATCAAACCGTTGGTTGTTTATTCGCCTGCGGTGGCCTCAGGCTATGACATTACTACGCTATTGCCAAACACTGTTAGGGATTATAACGGTTATGCACCAAGTAATTATGGAGGAATTGAGACAGAAGATGTTCCTATGTATCAAGCTTTAGCCAACTCTTATAATATTCCAGCAGTGTATTTGCTAAATGAGATGGGTATCAGTAAGGGAATAAGTTATGGTAAGAAATTTGGGCTTAGCATGGAAAATGTTAAAAACGAATTAAGTATTGCTCTTGGTGGTGGCATAACAACGAATCCGTTAGAAATGGCACAAGCTTACTCCACTTTTGCTAATAAAGGAATTATGCCAACAGCTCATCTTATTAGACGGATTGAAAATGCCAGCGGAGAAACCATCGCTTCTTTTAAAGAGAAAAATACCCGTGTTATAAGTCAATCTGTGGCTGACAAAATGACGAGTATGATGTTGGGAACTTTTTCTAATGGTTCAGGAATTAATGCTAATGCTTACGGCTACACTATGGCCGGTAAAACAGGTACAGTGGAGGCGAATTTTAATGCTGATTTAACCAGTGACCAGTGGGTTATAGGCTATACCCCTGATGTGGTCATTGCACAGTGGTTGGGTTACGATTCAACGGATGAAAATCATTATTTGACTGATGCTAGTTCAGGAACTGCTTCAACTATTTTTAGCGCTGTGGCAAGCTCCGTTTTGCCATACACAGCAGGTACTCAGTTCACAGTCACTAATGCTTATCGTCAAAATGGGTATGACTTAACCTACAGTGCGGATTCCAGCGAAACTGAAACTTCCTCAGGCATTGATACCAATAAGATTCTAGACAAAGTACAAGAATCTGCTCAAACAGCTAGTGATTCTCTGGGCGAATTTCTAGATAAAGCCGGTGAAACCGTAAAAGATGTTTGGAATGGGGTTTCAAACTGGTTTAGTCAGTAAAGTAAATACGACAAACGCATGAAGAAAGTTTTGTTTTTAGCAAACGGCAACCATAAACAAAAATCAATCAAAGTAGTACGCTAGAATAGAGGTGGACTACAATGATTGATTTTCTTTTATCCATAGAAGAACACAAAAAGAGTACGATAGCCGTCAAGCATGGAAAATCCGCTACCTCCTACCTCCTATCTACTATTCTCTTTTTGTGTTTTGCTTGTAAATGGCAGGGATTGAGACGTGGAAAGTGATGGACTAATCTGGTACGTTGGCTTGAGTGTCAGCTGTCCTTCGAAACCTCTTCAGAAACAACTGATTTTTCCAAATTGATTGCCGTTGACGGAAAAACGATTCGGGGGAACCGAGGAAAACACCAATCTCCTACTCATATTGTCACTGCTTATGACGGTGTTAATCGGATTAGCCTTGGACAGGTAGCTGTTGAGGATAAAAGCAATGAAATTACAGCCATTCCTCGCCTCTTACGTCAGCTAGACCTTCGTAAGAGTGTTGTCACGATTGATGCCATGGGAACTCAGACAGACATTGCGGATGTGATTATAAGGGGCAAAGGAGATTATTGTTTGGCAGTCAAAGGAAATCAAGGTACTCTCCATGAGGATATTGACCTTTATTTTAGTGATGCCAAATTATTATCTAAGTTGACAGAGAAAGGCTGTCATTATCAGACCATCGAAAAGGCACGCAGTCAGATTGAGGGGAGGGATTACTGGGTTTCTCAAGATGTAAAATGGCTGAGCCAACGACACCCAAAATGGCAGAACCTTCGTGGGATTGGGATGACTAAGAATACCATTGATAAAGACGGTATCATCACGGAAGAAGTTCGTTACTTTATCCTCAGTTTCAAGGGTGATGTGCAGACTTTTTCACAGGTAGTTCGTGGTCATTGGTCGGTTGAGAGCCTCCATTGGTTGTTAGATGAGGTCTACCGAGAAGATAAGAACCAAACCTTAGATAAACGAGCGACCTTTAATTTGAACGCTATTCGTAAAGTTTGTCTTCATCTTTTACAAACTATGACATTCCCTAAGGAAAAATTGAGTTACCGCCGCAAACACCGCTATATTTCTGTCCATTTGGAGGATTATTTGCCACAATTATTTGGAAATCGCGGATAAGGTGCTTGTACAAAGGTAGATATCAAGTTTAAAGCAGTTATTTCCAGGTACAAAAGGAGAGAAGAAAGTTTTCATGCGTACGGGGTAAAATAGTTGACAAAAGCACAAGAAGTTTGCTATACTGACATAGCTGTCAAACAGGAAGTCACTACGGAAGAAAAAAAGTTAAAAAAAGTAGTTGACAAGTTAGAAGAAGTTTGATAGAATAAAGAAGTTGTCTCGAGAGAGGCGAAGACCTTTGAGAACTGAACAAGAAGACGAATCAAACGTGCGGGTTACGGAAGTAACCTGTCAAGAAACAATAAGTCAGCAATGACACGAGCGCAAGCTCAAACTTTTAAATGAGAGTTTGATCCTGGCTCAGGACGAACGCTGGCGGCGTGCCTAATACATGCAAGTAGAACGCTGAAGTCTGGTGCTTGCACCGGATGGATGAGTTGCGAACGGGTGAGTAACGCGTAGGTAACCTACCTCATAGCGGGGGATAACTATTGGAAACGATAGCTAATACCGCATAATAGTCTTTAACTCATGTTAGAGGCTTGAAAGGGGCAATTGCTTCACTATGAGATGGACCTGCGTTGTATTAGCTAGTTGGTGAGGTAAAGGCTCACCAAGGCGACGATACATAGCCGACCTGAGAGGGTGATCGGCCACACTGGGACTGAGACACGGCCCAGACTCCTACGGGAGGCAGCAGTAGGGAATCTTCGGCAATGGGGGGAACCCTGACCGAGCAACGCCGCGTGAGTGAAGAAGGTTTTCGGATCGTAAAGCTCTGTTGTTAGAGAAGAACGTGTGTGAGAGTGGAAAGTTCACACAGTGACGGTAACTAACCAGAAAGGGACGGCTAACTACGTGCCAGCAGCCGCGGTAATACGTAGGTCCCGAGCGTTGTCCGGATTTATTGGGCGTAAAGCGAGCGCAGGCGGTTCTGTAAGTCTGAAGTTAAAGGCAGTGGCTTAACCATTGTACGCTTTGGAAACTGCAGGACTTGAGTGCAGAAGGGGAGAGTGGAATTCCATGTGTAGCGGTGAAATGCGTAGATATATGGAGGAACACCGGTGGCGAAAGCGGCTCTCTGGTCTGTAACTGACGCTGAGGCTCGAAAGCGTGGGGAGCAAACAGGATTAGATACCCTGGTAGTCCACGCCGTAAACGATGAGTGCTAGGTGTTAGGCCCTTTCCGGGGCTTAGTGCCGTAGCTAACGCATTAAGCACTCCGCCTGGGGAGTACGACCGCAAGGTTGAAACTCAAAGGAATTGACGGGGGCCCGCACAAGCGGTGGAGCATGTGGTTTAATTCGAAGCAACGCGAAGAACCTTACCAGGTCTTGACATCCCAGTGACCGTCCTAGAGATAGGATTTTTCTTCGGAACACTGGTGACAGGTGGTGCATGGTTGTCGTCAGCTCGTGTCGTGAGATGTTGGGTTAAGTCCCGCAACGAGCGCAACCCCTATTGTTAGTTGCCATCATTGAGTTGGGCACTCTAGCGAGACTGCCGGTAATAAACCGGAGGAAGGTGGGGATGACGTCAAATCATCATGCCCCTTATGACCTGGGCTACACACGTGCTACAATGGCTGGTACAACGAGTCGCAAGTCGGTGACGACAAGCTAATCTCTTAAAGCCAGTCTCAGTTCGGATTGTAGGCTGCAACTCGCCTACATGAAGTCGGAATCGCTAGTAATCGCGGATCAGCACGCCGCGGTGAATACGTTCCCGGGCCTTGTACACACCGCCCGTCACACCACGAGAGTTTGTAACACCCGAAGTCGGTGAGGTAACCTTTTGGAGCCAGCCGCCTAAGGTGGGATAGATGATTGGGGTGAAGTCGTAACAAGGTAGCCGTATCGGAAGGTGCGGCTGGATCACCTCCTTTCTAAGGAAAATAACGGAAGCACGTTTGGTTGGATCTTGTTTAGTTTTGAGAGGTCTTGTGGGGCCTTAGCTCAGCTGGGAGAGCGCCTGCTTTGCACGCAGGAGGTCAGCGGTTCGATCCCGCTAGGCTCCATTGAATCTACGGATTCAAGTTTGATCATTGAAAATTGAATATCTATCAAATTCCATATAGAAATATATGAAATAGTAACAAGAAAATAAACCGAAAACGCTGTGACAATTTAATGAGTTTTCTAGTTTAAAAAACTAGTTTAATAAGGTTAAGTTAATAAGGGCGCACGGTGGATGCCTTGGCACTAGGAGCCGATGAAGGACGTGACTAACGACGAAATGCTTTGGGGAGTTGTAAGTAAGCGCTGATCCAGAGATGTCCGAATGGGGGAACCCACTAGCTGATGGCTAGTATCCCTACCTGTTAAGGGTAGAGGAAGGAAGACGCAGTGAACTGAAACATCTAAGTAGCTGCAGGAAGAGAAAGCAAAAGCGATTGCCTTAGTAGCGGCGAGCGAAGAGGCAGGAGGGCAAACCAGAGAGTTTACTCTCTGGGGTTGTAGGACTGCAATATGGACTTAAAGAGTATAGAAGAACTACCTGGGAAGGTAGGCCAAAGAGAGTAATAGCCTCGTATTTGAAATAGTCTTTATACCTAGCAGTATCCTGAGTACGGCGAGACACGTGGAATCTCGTCGGAATCTGGGAGGACCATCTCCCAACCCTAAATACTCCCTAGTGACCGATAGTGAACCAGTACCGTGAGGGAAAGGTGAAAAGCACCCCGGGAGGGGAGTGAAATAGAACCTGAAACCGTGTGCCTACAACAAGTTCGAGCCCGTTAATGGGTGAGAGCGTGCCTTTTGTAGAATGAACCGGCGAGTTACGTTTACGTGCGAGGTTAAGTTGAAGAGACGGAGCCGTAGGGAAACCGAGTCTGAATAGGGCGAATGAGTACGTGGACGTAGACCCGAAACCATGTGACCTACCCATGAGCAGGTTGAAGGTGCGGTAAGACGCACTGGAGGACCGAACCAGGGCACGTTGAAAAGTGCTTGGATGACTTGTGGGTAGCGGAGAAATTCCAAACGAACTTGGAGATAGCTGGTTCTCTCCGAAATAGCTTTAGGGCTAGCGTCGACATTAAGAATCATGGAGGTAGAGCACTGTTTGGGTGAGGGGTCCATCCCGGATTACCAATCTCAGATAAACTCCGAATGCCATTGATTTATGGTCGGCAGTCAGACTGCGAGTGCTAAGATCCGTAGTCGAAAGGGAAACAGCCCAGACCACCAGCTAAGGTCCCAAAATATATGTTAAGTGGAAAAGGATGTGGGGTTGCACAGACAACTAGGATGTTAGCTTAGAAGCAGCTATTCATTCAAAGAGTGCGTAATAGCTCACTAGTCGAGTGACCCTGCGCCGAAAATGTACCGGGGCTAAAACATATTACCGAAGCTGTGGATACCTTTTATAGGTATGGTAGGAGAGCGTTCTATGGGTGATGAAGGTGTACCGTGAGGAGCGCTGGAACGCATAGAAGTGAGAATGCCGGTATGAGTAGCGAAAGATGGGTGAGAATCCCATCCACCGTAAGACTAAGGTTTCCAGGGGAAGGCTCGTCCGCCCTGGGTTAGTCGGGACCTAAGGAGAGACCGAAGGGTGTATCCGATGGCCAACAGGTTGATATTCCTGTACTAGAGTATGAAGTGATGGAGGGACGCAGTAGGCTAACTAAAGCGTGCGATTGGAAGTGCACGTCTAATCAGTGAGGTGTGGTATGAGTAAAATGCTTATACCTATAACATTGAGCTGTGATGGGGAGCGAAGTTTAGTAGCGAAGTTAGTGACGTCACACTGCCGAGAAAAGCTTCTAGCGTTGTATCATACTCTACCCGTACCGCAAACCGACACAGGTAGTCGAGGCGAGTAGCCTCAGGTGATCGAGAGAACTCTCGTTAAGGAACTCGGCAAAATGGCCCCGTAACTTCGGGAGAAGGGGCGCTGACTTTAAGTCAGCCGCAGTGAATAGGCCCAAGCAACTGTTTATCAAAAACACAGCTCTCTGCTAAATCGTAAGATGATGTATAGGGGGTGACGCCTGCCCGGTGCTGGAAGGTTAAGAGGAGTGCTTAGCGTAAGCGAAGGTATGAATTGAAGCCCCAGTAAACGGCGGCCGTAACTATAACGGTCCTAAGGTAGCGAAATTCCTTGTCGGGTAAGTTCCGACCCGCACGAAAGGCGTAATGATTTGGGCACTGTCTCAACGAGAGACTCGGTGAAATTTTAGTACCTGTGAAGATGCAGGTTACCCGCGACAGGACGGAAAGACCCCATGGAGCTTTACTGCAGTTTGATATTGAGTAACTGTACCACATGTACAGGATAGGTAGGAGCCTAGGACATCGGGACGCCAGTTTCGATTGAGGCGTTGTTGGGATACTACCCTTGTGTTATGGTTACTCTAACCTAGATAGGTGATCCCTATCGGAGACAGTGTCTGACGGGCAGTTTGACTGGGGCGGTCGCCTCCTAAAATGTAACGGAGGCGCCCAAAGGTTCCCTCAGACTGGTTGGAAATCAGTCGTAGAGTGTAAAGGTATAAGGGAGCTTGACTGCGAGAGCAACAACTCGAGCAGGGACGAAAGTCGGGCTTAGTGATCCGGTGGTACCGTATGGAAGGGCCATCGCTCAACGGATAAAAGCTACCCTGGGGATAACAGGCTTATCTCCCCCAAGAGTTCACATCGACGGGGAGGTTTGGCACCTCGATGTCGGCTCGTCGCATCCTGGGGCTGTAGTCGGTCCCAAGGGTTGGGCTGTTCGCCCATTAAAGCGGCACGCGAGCTGGGTTCAGAACGTCGTGAGACAGTTCGGTCCCTATCCGTCGCGGGCGTAGGAAATTTGAGAGGATCTGCTCCTAGTACGAGAGGACCAGAGTGGACTTACCGCTGGTGTACCAGTTGTCTTGCCAAAGGCATCGCTGGGTAGCTATGTAGGGAAGGGATAAACGCTGAAAGCATCTAAGTGTGAAGCCCACCTCAAGATGAGATTTCCCATGATTTTATATCAGTAAGAGCCCTGAGAGATGATCAGGTAGATAGGTTAGGAGTGGAAGCATGGTGACATGTGTAGCGGACTAATACTAATAGCTCGAGGACTTATCCAAACTAAGTAATGAGAACGTAAAGAAAAGCGTAGGATTTTAGAAAATCAACGCGGAAGTCGTTGAGACTTTAAGGCGATTTGTCTAAATCACTAGCTTTTTAGTTCGAATACAATTCATAAAATTCAACGACGTCAGTATTGACAGCGTACGGTTTTCTTGATAGAGTATAGATATTCAATTTTGAGTGGTCAAACCATTCGATAGTTAAGTGACGATAGCCTAGGAGATACACCTGTTCCCATGCCGAACACAGCAGTTAAGCCCTAGTACGCCTGATGTAGTTGGGGGTTGCCCCCTGTGAGATAAGGGAGTCGCTTAGCTTTTATCCGCCATAGCTCAGTTGGTAGTAGCGCATGACTGTTAATCATGATGTCGTAGGTTCGAGTCCTACTGGCGGAGTAGATAATGTGGTGGGAACGTTGAAATTGGAGAGGTTGAGCATGTGATTCGTGGCAGCGAAATGTTTTTAGATGATTATGTAGCATATTGTGATGTTTTAAAACGAGTTGAAAAGGGACTGACATCTGGGGAAATGGAGATGTTAGAAAGAGTGATGCGAGGAGAGTGTTTTAAGGGAAGAAAGGCTTTTTTGAGGAAAATTGAACCCTTATTTAAGGATTTTAAGGGGGGCAACCTGAAGTAAGAATCAAAAACAAACCTATCTATCAATGTTATTAAGTTAATTGAGGTACAACAATTACTATAAAGTTCCTCCAATTAATTATGAAAGGTGACTTACTAGTATTGTATCATAAGAAAATAAAGAATTTTAAGATTAGCAGTTGAAGGACAGAATAATTATGATTTCGCTTACTTGGCTAATTCAAACTATAGTTAATTGAAATAGGGATAGGACAAAAGAGCCTCAAGAAAAGTATCGCAATTTGGCAATGCTTTTCTGAGGTGTTTTTTGATATGAGCCCATGTTTTCTCAATAGGATTATACTCAGGTGAGTATGGAGGAAGTGATAAAAGTTTATGTCCCTGCTCCTCGCATAAATCTCTTAGCTTACTCATCCTATGGAATCTTGCGTTATCCATAATAATAACTGATGGTGTGCTTAATGTTGGCAGCAGAAATTTCTGAAACCAGGCTTCAAAAAAGTCACTCGTCATTGTTTCTTCATAAGTCGTCGGAGCGATTAGCTCACCATTTATCAGCCCTGCAACCAAAGAAATCCTCTGATACCTTTTTCCAAATACTTTACCTTTTATCAATTGTCCTCTTAATGAGCGACCATATTCTCGATAAAAATAAGTATCGAATCCTGTTTCATCAATATAAACAGGTGTTAAGTGCTTTAAACGATTAAAATGTTTAAGAAATAAAGCTACTTTTTCTGGATCTTGTTCATAGGAGGTATGGTTCTTTTTCGAGTATATCCCATAGCTTTGAGAGCATAGTGAATCGCCGTTGGATGACAGTCAAATTCAGACGCTATTTCAGTCAAATAAGCATCCGGATGGTCATTAAGATAGTTTTTGAGTCTATCTCTATCAACTTTTCTTGGTTTTGTTCCTTTTGCTTGATGGTTTAGGTTCCCTGTTTTCTCTTTTAGTTTTAACCAGCCATAAATGGTATTTCGTGAGATTTGGAAAACATCTGATGCTTCTGTGATACTACCTGTTCGTTTACAATAGGCGAGAACTTTTTTACGAAAATCTAATGAATATGCCATAAAAACATTATATCACATTATGTACTATTTGTGTTTCATTTTGCTATACTCTGAGAAAACTGCATAAAACCAACAGGATTTAGTCTCAGACTAAGTTCTGTTTTTGCCTAAAATGCAGATTCAAGGGTGTTTTGGGCTTGAAAATGTTGAAAAAAAGGGTACACTAAAGTTACTGGCTCTGAGGCGTCTCAAAGTAAGTTCTAGCTATCTGGAATTTGGGATGGGACAAGTTCCTTTCTATTTTGAAATTTTTTTAATAAAAACTAGCGATTATTTATCTAGTAATCGAGGGGATTGGATGACGTTCTCAGGGTCAATTTTAGAGATACCCAGAAGTGTTGCCAATTCCTCACCGTAGGTAAATGTAAAGAGTTCATAAGCTGATTTTCCGTTGAAAGAAGCTCGTTTGACGCTGTTGACATGCGAACAAACCAGATTGATGTCATCCTGTGTCAGGATGTCAAAAGAACTTCCTTTAGGAAGAATGTCTCTAATAAGTGTATGATTCTTCTCAATTCTCCCTTTCTGGTCAGAACGATTGGGGTCACAGAAGAAGAGCTTTGATTCACCACGAACATCCATTTCGATGTCGTCTACTCTGGCGAATTCACCACCATTGTCGGTCAGAATGACAGGAAATATTTCGCAGAAGTTCATCTCCTTCTGATGCAGGTTGTTCTTGATAACGTAGAGGTGTTTAGCGACTTCATTGGCCGTTTTGTTGTCAAGTAATCGAGCGAAGATAAAGTTGCAGAAAGAGAGGTTAAAGGTGAGAAGTACCTTTCCGCCCATCCGTCCAGTAACGGTGTCCATTTCCAGCCAATAGCTGACGCCTTTCTCTGTGAGAAAGCGTTGGAAGTCCTCGTAGGACCGTCCTTCTTTCGCTTTTTTAGGAATAGGAGGAAGCTCTCTTGTTCAGCGTTTTCTGAATTTCACAACACGAGGGAAATCAATAGGTTTTGATGAGAGGTATCCTTTTTCAAGGTATCGGTAGATAGAAGCTCTGGATGCCGAAAGTTCGTTGGAGGCGATGATGTGATTGAGGTGTTGTCCCTTTTGGATGGCAGAAGAGACAATAGCGTCCATTTCATAGAATTCTTCCTTGTTTAGGGCAACACCTGTTCTAGAGTCTGAGAGCTTAGCTTCATAATCAAGCTGAGCTCTTTTGGCGTAGTAGAACTGTTTCTGGTATCCACAGTTCAATCTCTTTTTTGGACAGGCATTACAAACGTAAGGAGCCTTTTTGAGTAGAGGGCAGGCCTCGCAATTAGATGTCACAGAATTTTCTTTAACCACTCGATTTCTGCGAACTTCTTTTGAGATTGTGGACGGATCTTTTCCTAGCTTAGCAGCTATAGCTGAGAAGGGCTTAAGTTGTTCAATTCCTATTTGAATATCATTGCGATCAGAGAGAGTTAAGTGTTTGTTTTTCATTGTCGGTTACCAACTTGTCCCATAGTAAGTTCTACCTTATTTTTTTGTCTCAGTCTAATTTCCAGCTTTGGTGTTAGACTAGAACTTACTTTGAGAATTTAGGATGAAAATTGTTTTTTCTCTAAAACCTTGATAGGTTTGACAAACGGTAGAAAATGACTATAGTTAATAGGTCCACCAATTTGGAATCATAACTTTTGGAGGAATATGAGGCTTCCTTTATGGATGGCGAGTTGTAAAACAAAAGTGACTAGTGGCAGGTCAGATGCAGAGTAGCTTGAACAAAGTGAAAGCCAGCGTTTTAAGCGCTGGCTGGGAATTTTGACTTCTATCTCTGTACAAAACATCTATTTGATGGAGGTTATGATTTTTTTGTTAGTCCGAAGAATGCTTTGTAAAGGGCGCGAACAGCTTCTTTTTCTTTGGCTGTTTCAATAACAAACATAACTGATACTTCACTTGATCCCTGCGAAATCATAGCAAGATTTATATGTTGATCGGAAAGAGCCTTTGTTGCAGATGCAGTTACCCCGATATGACTTTTCATGTTTTCACCAACTATCATGATGATTGATAGGCCACGTTGAATATTTACTTCATCGACTTCAAGCTTACGAGTTAATTGTGTGATGATTTCTTGCTCTTTAATGGGTGTTAACTCTCTTTCGCGTAAAACAATAGACATGTCATCAATACCAGTAGGCATATGTTCCCAACGAATGTTGAGATCTTCAAGGATTTGCAAAACTTTGCGACCAAACCCGACTTCTCTATTCATAAGATATTTTGAGATGTTAATACTAACAAAGTTATCATCACCCGCTATCCCAACAACAGGGACTTCCATACCTTCATGGGCTAATACAATTTTTGTGCCAGGATGGCTAGGATTATTTGTATTTTTAATAACAAGTGGAATTTTTCCACGGTAAGCTGGAATGAGAGCTTCGTCGTGAAGAACAGAAAATCCTGCATAGGCTAATTCGCGCATCTCTTTGTAAGTTAATTCAGGGATTGAGTGAGGTTTGTGAACAACACCAGGATGAGCTGCAAAAATACCATCTACATCTGTGAAATTTTCATACAAATCAGCTTTCACTCCAGCAGCGACAATGGAGCCTGTAATATCAGAACCACCGCGAGAGAAGGTGCAAATTTGATTATCTACAGTGGTTCCAAAGAATCCAGGAATGACAAGTACTTCTTGATAATCTCGGAGATTTTCCAATTTATCATAACTTGACGGAAGAATTCGGGCATTTCCAGGCTCGCTAGTCACTATGATACCAGCTTGTTTTGGATGAATATAGCGCGCAGGAACGCCGTTTTTTGAAAAATATTCCGCAATGAGTTTGGCATTGTTATCTTCACCAGCAGCTAGAAAAGTATCATATAAGAAATCATTTCCTTCAATCGGCTCACTAGCTAGATGTTTAATTGCATCGGATATTTTTTTCATGATTGTTGATCCAAGATTAAGCTCATTAACAATCGATTGGTATCGCTCGATAATCCAATTTTGGACCTCTGTTACATCCTGTCCAGAGGTGTAGGCATTGTAATATTTAATCAGAGCATCTGTAACTTTTATGTCATTAGCATCACGTTTTCCTGGAGCTGAAACGACCACAAAGCGACGATTAGAATCGGATTTAACGATGTTTAAAACTTTAGTCAACTGTTTTGCAGAAGCCAAGGAGCTTCCACCAAATTTGATAACTTTCATATTTTCTCCAAAAGGTAGATTTTACATAAAATTATAGCAAAATTCAGAAAATTTGTCAGTAGTTTTTCCTTTTTTCTTAGAATATTTCTATGTTTTCAAAATGGTCACTGTTTAAAAAGTTGAATTATTTTAATTTTTTTCTTGCTATTTGTGGGATTTTTATGTTAAGATGTTATCAAAATAATTTGATAATCAAAATACTTTATTATCAAACCAATGAAAGTGTTGAGGAATTGTGATGTTTAATAATGTTATTTTTGATAATGATAAAGATGTTGCAACGTTGACATTCAATCGCCCACAAGTATCTAATGGATTCAATATTCCAATGTGTGAGGAAGTGTTGGAAGCAATCCGTATAGTCGCAGAAAATGCGACTACCAAGGTACTTATCATTAAGGCTAATGGATCAATTTTTTCTGTTGGAGGTGATTTGGCAGAGATGCAAAGGGCTGTTGAGGAGGATGATGTACAATCTCTGGTTAAAATTGCAGAGCTCGTTAATCAGATTTCTTTTGCTCTAAAAAAATTGCCAAAGCCAGTTATTATGAGTATAGATGGAGCAGTTGCTGGTGCTGCTGCTAATATGGCAGTTGCCGCTGATTTTGTTATTGCATCTGTAAAAGCAAAGTTCATTCAGGCTTTTGTTGGAGTTGGTTTGGCACCAGATGCAGGAGGTTTGCTTCTCATGACACGTGCTATTGGTGTGACACGAGCCGCCCAATTAGCAATGACAGGTGAAGGCTTGACTGCAGAAAAAGCACATGAATATGGTATTGTGTATCGTTTATGTGACTCTGAAAAACTTGAAAAAACTACGAATCAGCTTGTTAAAAAACTATTACGTGGTTCAATCAACTCTTATCGAGCGATTAAAGAAATGATTTGGACATCATCGTTTGAATCATGGGAAAATTATACACAAGTTGAACTAGCATTACAGAGGGAACTAGCTTTTAAAGAAGATTTTAAGGAAGGTGTGCGTGCTTACGGGGAACGTCGTCGTCCAAAATTTACTGGGAAATAAAGCTTGTTTTTCTGAAAAATCCTTGCAAAATAGTTTGATGTTTGATATACTTTGACTGTCAAAGTTTATTTGTGGGAGGTGACCTCGTGGATTACGATAAAATCAATGAATATCTTGTTGATATTTTCAATCGTGTTATAGTTATTGAGGAGATGAGTTTGAGGACAAGTCAATTCAATGATGTTTCTATAAAAGAGATGCACACTATTGAAATTATTGGTAATTCAGAAAATGTTACTCCAACGGATATTGCACGTGAGCTGATGTTGACATTGGGGACAGTCACCACTAGTTTGAATAAACTTGAGGCAAAGGGCTATATAGAACGTTCAAGATCTAATGTTGATCGACGTGTTGTTCATTTGGCCTTGACAAAAAAGGGAAGATTATTAAATCGTTTGCACGGAAGATTTCATAAATCTATGGTTAATCATATTGTTGAAGGAATGCCCGAAGAAGATGTTGAAGTACTACAACGTGGACTGAGTAATCTCCATAAATTTCTTGAGGAGTTAGTCTGATGGTATATTCAAGAATTAGCCACGTTGCTCATTATGCGCCTAAGCAAGTTGTGTCTAATGATGACTTAGCTACAATAATGGACACTTCTGATGACTGGATTGCTTCTCGGACGGGAATAAAAAATCGTCATATTAGTGAAAATGAGACTACTAGTGATTTAGCTAGTCATGTTGCAGCGCAGTTGCTGTTCAAATCCTCTGTTCAAGCCAGTGAAATTGACTTTATTATCGTTGCAACAATTACGCCAGATTCTATGATGCCATCTACAGCCACAAGGGTTCAAGCGCAAATTGGTGCTGCTAATGCTTTCGCTTTTGATTTAACAGCAGCCTGCAGTGGATTTATTTTTGCTTTAGCGACGGCAGATAAATTGATACAGTCTGGCCTTTATCACAAAGGTTTGGTCATTGGTGCGGAGACTTTTTCTAAAGCTGTTGATTGGTCTGATCGCTCAACGGCCGTTCTGTTTGGGGATGGTGCAGGTGGTGTGCTGATAGAAGCAAGTGATAAGCGTCACTTTTTGGCTGAATCACTTCATTCTGATGGAAGTCGGGGAGAAAGTTTAACTTCTGGTAAAATTGGTCTATCTTCACCATTTTCACAAAAGTCAGAGAATGATCCGTATATAAAAATGGATGGTCGTGCAATCTTTGATTTTGCTGTTCGTGAGGTATCCGCCAATATCAAACAGTTGATTACAGATATCAACTTTTCAAATGATGACCTAGATTATCTTTTATTACATCAGGCAAATAATCGTATCTTGGATAAAATGGCTAAAAAGATTGGTATTTCGCGGGAAAAATTCCCAGCCAACATGATGGAATATGGCAATACTAGTGCGGCCAGTATCCCTATTCTTTTATCAGAATGTGTTGATAAGGGAATGTTGAAAATGGATGGTTCTCAGACAATTCTTCTTTCCGGATTCGGTGGAGGTTTGACATGGGGAACTCTTATTGTTAAAATCTAGTTATACACTGTGCGAATGCACATTTATAAAAATTTTTATATCTTAAGGAGAAATTAATCATGGCAGTATTTGAAAAAGTACAAGAAATTATCGTTGAAGAACTTGGTAAGGACGCAGAAGAAGTACAATTGGAAACAACTTTTGATGATCTTGACGCTGACTCACTTGACGTTTTCCAAGTCATCTCAGAAATCGAAGATGCTTTTGATATTCAAATCGAAACAGAAGAAGGACTTAATACTGTAGGTGACTTGGTTGCTTACGTTGAGGAAAAAACAAAATAAGGCACTCTTTAAAGTTAGGGGCGGTGAAGCATTGACAGTTGTCAAACTACGCCGCTCCCTCTTCTTATTTTGATAGTTTGATAATCAAATTATCGTCGGTGTTAAGGCTTAGGAAGTTTTAAAAATGAAAACACGTATTACAGAATTATTGAATATAAAATACCCCATTTTTCAAGGGGGAATGGCATGGGTTGCGGATGGTGACTTAGCTGGGGCAGTATCAAATGCTGGCGGTCTAGGCATCATTGGCGGAGGAAATGCACCCAAAGAGGTAGTTAAAGCAAATATTGATAAAGTGAAATCAATTACTGATAAACCTTTTGGTGTGAATATCATGCTTTTGTCTCCTTTTGCAGATGATATTGTTGACTTGGTCATTGAAGAGGGGGTTAAAGTTGTAACGACTGGAGCAGGAAATCCTGGTAAATATATGGAGCGATTCCATGAAGCTGGTATTACTGTTATTCCCGTTGTTCCCTCGGTAGCATTAGCAAAACGGATGCAAAAATTGGGTGCTGATGCAGTCATTGCAGAAGGAATGGAAGCAGGCGGACACATTGGTAAACTGACCACGATGACCCTTGTGCGTCAAGTTGTAGACGCTGTTGACATTCCGGTCATTGGTGCAGGTGGTGTAGCAGATGGTGCAGGCGCTGCTGCGGTCTTTATGTTGGGGGCAGAGGCTGTCCAAGTTGGGACACGTTTTGTTGTAGCCAAAGAGTCAAATGCTCACCAGAATTTTAAAGATAAAATTTTGAAAGCAAAGGATATTGACACTGTCGTCTCTGCTTCAGTTGTTGGTCATCCAGTTCGAGCAATTAAAAATAAACTCTCTTCTGCCTATGGACAAGCGGAAAAAGATTTTTTAGCTGGTAAAAAATCGGCAGAAGAAATTGAAGAGCTTGGTGCAGGTGCTCTTCGCAATGCAGTTATTGATGGCGATGTCGTTAATGGTTCAGTCATGGCTGGCCAAATTGCGGGTTTGGTTAAGGAAGAAGAAAGCTGCGAAGATATTCTAAAAGATATTTACTATGGTGCTGCTAGGGTAATCAAAAAAGAAGCTGCTCGCTGGGAAGATGTTGATGCCTAATTGCCATTAGTCTCTCTTATCACAAGTTGGAGGATTACATTTAAATGACAAAAACAGCGTTTTTATTTGCCGGGCAAGGTGCTCAAAAACTTGGGATGGCAAGTGATCTCTACGAAGCTTTTCCTATTATCAGAGAAACTTTTGATACCGCCAGTCGTATCTTGGGATATAATTTGCGGCATCTGATTGATCATGATGAGGAAAAACTCAATCAAACACGATACACACAGCCAGCAATCTTAACGACTTCTATTGCTATTTATCGTTTGCTCTTAGAAAGAGGCTACAATGCTGACTTAGTTGCTGGCCTGTCCTTGGGTGAGTATTCTGCCTTGGTTGCTTCAGGGGCTTTGGCGTTTGAAGATGCAGTTGCTTTGGTCGCTAAGCGAGGAGAATTTATGGAAACTGCGGCTCCTGCTGGAACAGGCAAGATGGTTGCAGTTATGAATATGGATGCTTCCGTCATTGAGGAGGCTTGCCGGAAAGCTTCTGAAAAGGGAATTGTGACACCGGCAAACTATAATACTCCTGGACAAATTGTAATTGGTGGTGAAGTTGAAGCAGTTGGTCAAGCGCTTGAATTTCTAAAAGAAGCCGGTGCTAAACGTCTTATTCCGCTTAAAGTTTCAGGTCCCTTTCATACGGCTCTTTTGCAACCAGCTAGTGAAAAGTTAGCTGTGGAGTTAGAAAAGATTGTCTTTAGACCATTTAATATTCCTCTAATTGGAAATACTGAAGCTAAGGTCATGACAGAGTCTGAAGTTAAGAGTCTACTTGCTCGACAGGTTATGGAGCCAGTTCGTTTTTACGAATCTATTGAAACAATGAAAAAACTAGGGCTGACCGAAGTGATTGAGATTGGCCCTGGCAAAGTACTCAGTGGTTTTATGAAAAAAATTGACAAAACAATTCCAACAACTACGGTTGAGGATTTGGCTAGTCTGACTGATTTGCTACAAAAATAGGAGGTTTAATTTGGAAATTACATCTAAAAACGTGTTTATTACCGGATCAAGCAGAGGGATTGGTCTAGCAATCGCACATCAATTTGCAAAATTGGGAGCCAATGTTGTACTAAACGGTCGCTCAGCTATTTCGCAAGACCTCATCAATAGTTTTGATGATTATGGAGTTAAAGTAATTGCTGTTTCTGGAGATGTCTCAAACTATGCGGATGCAAAACGTATGGTGGATGAGGCTGTTGCCCATCTTGGGTCAATTGATGTTCTAGTCAATAACGCTGGAATTACTAGAGATAAGCTCATGTTAAAAATGACAGAAGAAGATTTTGAAACTGTTTTGAAAATTAATTTGACTGGCGCTTTTAATATGACACAATCAGTCTTGAAACCGATGACAAAAGCACGTCAAGGTGCTATCATTAATATATCTAGTGTCGTTGGCTTAACAGGTAATATCGGACAGGCCAATTATGCAGCTTCAAAAGCTGGTTTGATTGGCTTTACAAAGTCTGTTGCAAGAGAAGTTGCTGCGCGTGGTGTAAGGGTGAATGCTATTGCTCCAGGGTTTATCGAGTCGGATATGACTGATGTTATTCCTGAAAAAATGAAAGAAGCAATGCTTGCTCAAATTCCTATGAAACGTGTTGGGAAAGCCGATGAAGTTGCTCAACTTGCATCATTTTTGGCACAGCAAGAATACCTAACTGGTCAAGTTGTTGCTATTGATGGCGGCATGACCATGCAGTAAGAGGAGAGTTTTAGACAGTTCCCTGTAAATAAGGAGAAAAAGATGACATTGAATAGAGTTGTAGTAACGGGTTACGGTGTGACATCACCAATTGGAAATACCCCGGAAGAATTTTGGAACAGCCTCTATGATGGTAGAATTGGCATTGGTCCGATTACCAAATTTGATACTTCAGATATCCCAGTGCACAATGCTGGCGAGGTTAAAGATTTTCCTTTTGATAAATACTTTGTTCGTAAAGATAAAAATCGTATGGATATGTACTCTATCTATGCAATTTATGCAACCTTGGAAGCTTTAGAAAATGCTGGGCTAGACATGGAAACCGAAAATCGTGACCGTGTTGGTGTAATCGTATCATCTGGTATTGGCGGTTTGCAGGAAATGCAAGAGCAAATCATTCGTATGCATGAAAAAGGAATCCGACGTATCCAGCCTATGTTTATTCCAAAAGCATTGTCAAATATGGCCGCTGGGAATATTGCCCTTAAAATTGGTGCCCAAGGAGTATGTAAGTCAATTACAACTGCTTGTGCTTCCTCGAATGATGCTATTGGAGAAGCTTTTCGTGAAATCAAGTTTGGTTTCCACGATGTGATTTTGGCAGGTGGTTCGGAGTCCACTATTAATGAGATTGGTATTGGTGGTTTCAACGCACTAACCGCTTTGTCAACAACAGAAGATCCTAAACGTGCAGCTATTCCTTTTGATAAGGATAGAAATGGTTTTGTCATGGGCGAGGGTGCTGGTGTGCTTGTCTTAGAGAGCCTTGAACATGCTCAAAATCGCGGAGCGACTATCTTAGCTGAAGTTGTGGGTTATGGTAGCAATTGTGATGCCTACCACCAAACCACCCCAACACCAGATGGTTCTGGTGCGGCTAAGGCTATAAAATTGGCTATTCAGGAAGCAGGTATCCAAGCTAGTGATGTTGATTACGTCAATGCTCACGGAACCTCTACTCAGGCCAATGAAAAAGGAGAAAGTCAAGCTATCGTTACTGTATTTGGTAAAGATGTTCCAGTTTCTTCAACCAAGTCCTTCACTGGGCATCTTTTGGGGGCGGCAGGAGCTGTAGAAGCTATTGCAACCATTGAGGCCATCCGTCATAGTTTTATTCCAATGACAGCGGGAACAAAGGAGCTTTCCGACGATATTGAGGCTAATGTTATTTTCGGACAAGGTCAAGGGGCAGACCTTCAATATGCTATTTCCAATACTTTTGGATTTGGTGGTCATAATTCCGTTCTTGCCTTTAAACGCTGGGAGGAATAATGTTGAATATTAGTGAAGTTAAAGAATTGATGGCGCAGTTTGATGCTTCAAGCCTGAAAGAATTTTCATTTAAGACAGTAGATGGGGAATTAGCTTTTTCTAAAAACGACCATCAGTTGGTACAAGCGCAAGCGCCGCTTCCTCCTGTGTCTACTCCAACGTTTGTAGCTACACCAGTAGTGGCAACAACTCAAGAGGAGGATCCAGAGGCAGCGCAAGCTATTTCCAAGGAAGAGACTCCCGCTGTTGCTGAAGGCGAGGAAGTCCCTAGTCCGCTTGTAGGAGTTGCCTACCTTGCTTCAAGCCCTGACAAACCAGCTTTTGTTTCAGTAGGTGACTCGGTTAAAAAAGGTCAAACTCTTTTGATTATTGAGGCGATGAAAGTGATGAATGAGATTCCAGCTCCTCGTGATGGAATTGTGACTGAAATTCTCGTTACTAATGAAGAAGTGGTTGAATTTGGACAAGGATTGGTGCGCATTAAATGATTGATATTAAAGAAATTAGAGATGCTCTTCCTCATCGTTATCCCATGCTTTTGGTTGATCGAGTACTGGAGATTTCTGAAGATGAAATAACTGCCATTAAAAATGTAACCATCAATGAACCATTTTTTAATGGGCATTTTCCTGACTATCCTGTTATGCCAGGAGTTCTCATTATGGAAGCTTTGGCTCAGACAGCGGGTGTTCTGGAATTATCAAAACCAGAAAATAAGGGGAAACTTGTTTTTTACGCAGGAATGGATAAGGTGAAATTCAAAAAGCAAGTGATTCCAGGAGATCAATTGGTCATGACCGCTAAATTTATCAAACGTCGCGGAACCATTGCTGTTGTTGAAGCCAAAGCTGAAGTGGATGGTAAATTAGCAGCGTCAGGGACACTTACTTTTGCTATTGGCAACTGATAGGTTACTCGAATAGAGGGAGAAATGCATCCACATGTTTAAAAAATTATTGATTGCCAATCGTGGTGAAATTGCGGTGCGTATTATTCGTGCGGCGCGTGAGTTGGGAATCTCAACAGTTGCCGTCTATTCAGAGGCTGATAGAGACTCTCTCCATACGATTTTAGCGGATGAAGCTATTTGTATTGGACCAGCACGCTCAACTGACTCATACCTGAATATGAATTCAGTCTTGTCTGCTGCTATTGTCACAGGTGCGGAAGCCATTCACCCTGGTTTTGGCTTTTTAAGTGAAAATTCCAAATTTGCCACGATGTGTGAAGAAATGCGCATCAAATTTATAGGGCCAAGTGCAGCTGTTATGGATAAGATGGGTGACAAGATTAATGCACGCGCTGAAATGATTAAGGCAAATGTTCCAGTGATTCCGGGCTCTGACGGTGAGGTTTACACTAGCAAGGAAGCTCTGACGATTGCTGATAAACTTGGCTATCCTGTCATGCTTAAGGCTTCGGCTGGAGGCGGTGGTAAGGGAATTAGGAAGGTTAACTCCTCTGCTGAATTGGGCCCTGCTTTTGAATCAGCTTCACAGGAAGCTAAAGCAGCTTTCGGAAATGGGGCCATGTATATTGAAAAAGTTATTTATCCAGCTCGACATATTGAAGTGCAGATTCTGGGCGATTCATTTGGCAATGTGATTCATCTTGGGGAACGTGACTGTTCCTTGCAACGGAATAATCAAAAGGTTTTGGAAGAAAGTCCATCTATTGCCATTGGTAAGACTCTTCGTACAAAGATTGGTGATGCGGCAGTCCGTGCAGCTAAGGCGGTTGCTTATGAAAATGCTGGAACAATCGAATTTTTGCTTGATGAGTCTACACGTGAATTTTATTTTATGGAAATGAATACGCGTGTTCAGGTTGAGCATCCGGTGACTGAATTTGTTACAGGCATTGATATTGTAAAAGAACAAATTCGGATTGCTGCTGGAGAACCTTTACCAATCACACAAGATGAAGTTGAAATCAGAGGGCATGCCATAGAATGTCGTATCAATGCTGAAAATCCTAAGTTTAATTTTGCTCCAAGCCCTGGAACTATTAAAGAACTATACCTTCCAAGCGGTGGCGTTGGACTCCGTGTTGATTCGGCAGTTTACACTGGATATACGATTCCTCCTTATTACGACAGTATGATTGCTAAGATTATCGTTCATGGGGAAAATCGTTTTGAGGCTCTCATGAAAATGCAGAGGGCACTTTATGAGTTGGAGATTGAAGGAGTAACCACTAATACAGACTTTCAATTGGATTTAATTGCTAATCCAAGAGTTATTG
This sequence comes from Streptococcus sp. ZY19097, assembly GCF_040731245.1. NCBI lineage: Bacteria > Bacillati > Bacillota > Bacilli > Lactobacillales > Streptococcaceae > Streptococcus > Streptococcus sp. ZY19097. The sequence goes on along the minus strand of NZ_CP160400.1, from coordinate 2,299,888 downwards.
CAGGGGACTATGATACTTCCTTCTTGATGGAGGACTTCCTACCAAACTATTACAAGTCAGGTGATTAGGAGGGATTATGGCTTTATTTGGAAAAAAAGATAAATATATTCGTATCAATCCTAATCGTTCACTTAAAAAAACGGTTGAACGTGAGGCTCCAGAAGTTCCTGATGAATTATTTGCCAAATGCCCATCATGTAAGCATATGATCTATCAGAAAGATTTAGGTGTTGCTAAGATTTGTCCTGCTTGTTCTTATAATTTTCGTATTTCTGCTCAGGAGCGTTTAGCTATTACAGTTGATGAAGGAAGTTTCGATGAATTGTTTACAGGCCTTGAAACTAAAGATCCTTTAAAATTTCCACAATACGCTGAAAAATTAGCTCTTGCACGGGAGAAAACTGGCCTTGATGAGGCTGTGCTTACGGGTAAAGCTTTGATAAGGGGACAAAAGGTTGCTCTGGCAATTATGGATTCGAATTTTATCATGGCCTCAATGGGGACAGTGGTTGGTGAAAAATTGACCCGTTTATTTGAATTAGCTATTGCAGAGAAGTTACCAGTTGTTATTTTTACAGCGTCAGGTGGTGCTCGGATGCAAGAAGGAATCATGAGTCTTATGCAAATGGCTAAGATTTCTGCGGCAGTTAAGCGGCACTCTAATGCAGGACTCTTTTATTTGACAGTTCTTACCGATCCAACGACTGGTGGGGTTACGGCAAGTTTTGCCATGGAAGGAGATATTATCTTAGCTGAACCTCAAGCTTTGATCGGTTTTGCAGGCCGTCGAGTTATTGAAACAACTGTTCGTGAAGATTTGCCAGAAGATTTTCAAAGGGCAGAATTTTTGTTGGATCACGGTTTTGTTGATGCCATTGTCAAACGAACAGAATTGGCTGACGTGATAGCTGACTTGGTAAAATTCCATGGAGGTGCTAGATGAGTGATGTTTCAAGAATTTTGAAAGAGGCCAGAGAACAAAGTCGTTTGACAACGCTCGACTATGCCAAATTGATTTTTGAAGATTTTATGGAACTACATGGAGATCGTCAGTTTGCGGATGATGGGGCTATTGTTGGCGGTTTAGCACGTTTGGACGGTCAACCTGTTACCATTGTAGGTATCCAAAAAGGAAAAAATCTGCAAGATAATTTGCATCGTAATTTTGGTCAGCCAAATCCAGAAGGGTATCGTAAAGCCCTTCGACTGATGAAGCAAGCTGAAAAATTTGGTCGTCCTATTATTACCTTTATCAATACCGCAGGCGCCTACCCAGGTGTAGGTGCTGAGGAACGTGGTCAGGGAGAGGCTATTGCTCGTAATTTGATGGAAATGAGCGATCTTAAGGTGCCTATTATCGCCGTTATTATTGGTGAAGGGGGCTCAGGAGGTGCTTTAGCTTTAGCTGTGGCAGATCAGGTTTGGATGCTCGAACATACCATGTATGCAATTCTAAGCCCAGAGGGTTTTGCCTCTATTTTGTGGAAAGATGGTTCACGGGCAACAGAGGCTGCTGAATTGATGAAGATTACAGCCAATGAATTACTCCAAATGGAAGTGGTTGACAAGGTTATTCCAGAGCATGGTTATTTTTCAAGTGAAATTGTAGAAATGTTAAAGAAAAATTTGATTGAGGAACTAGCTCAACTTCGTCAGCAACCCATCGAAACTTTACTGGAAAACCGTTATCGACGCTTTAGAAAATATTAAAATTAGCCCGATTTGGGCTTTTTTTGTAAGACTTTTAAGTAATACTACTCTTCAAAAATCAAATTCTGACATCGTTGTCTAGTGTGCTTTTGATTTTTCGGGAGTATAAATGTAATATACCTGCTGTTCTTAAGTTACTGAGAGCAGACAAAAATCCCAAATCAGAAGTCATCAATAGCTTTAGATTTGGGATTTTTAGTATTAAGATATAGTTTATTTGGGTGAGATGATATCAACACCGCCTATATATGGACGAAGAACTTCTGGAATTGTTACAGAACCATCTTCATTTTGATAATTTTCAAGAATAGCAGCCACAGTGCGTCCTACAGCAAGACCAGAACCGTTAAGAGTATGAAGCAGTTTGACTTTGCCATCTGCTTCGTCGCGGTAACGAATTTGGGCACGACGTGCTTGGAAATCTTCAGTATTTGAACATGAAGAGATTTCACGGTAAGTGTTTTGTGCTGGAATCCAAACTTCTAAATCGTAAGTTTTAGCGGCTGAGAAGCCCATATCTCCAGTACACAAGGTAATGACACGGTATGGTAGGTTTAATTTTTGAAGGATATTCTCAGCATTTGCTGTCATTTTTTCTAATTCGTCATAGGAATTTTCTGGCTTAGAGAATTTCACCATTTCAACCTTATGGAATTGGTGAAGACGAATAAGCCCTCGAGTGTCACGACCAGCAGAGCCAGCTTCAGAACGGAAGGAAGGACTCATAGCTGTGAAATAGATAGGTAAATCTTTGCCATCAAGGATTTCACCACGATAATAGTTAGTCACAGGGACTTCAGCAGTTGGAATGAGGACAAAGTCACTGTCCGCTAACTCAAAAGTATCTTCTTTGAATTTTGGATATTGACCGGTACCAAACATTGAATCGTGGTTTACCATGTAAGGAGGAATAATTTCAGTGTAACCTTCCTTGGCATGCTCGTCTAACATAAAATTGTAGAGAGCACGTTCTAGGCGGGCGCCTAATCCTTTGTAGAAAAGGAACCGTGAACCAGTGACTTTGGCACCGCGTTCCCAATCAAGAATATCCAAATCTTCTCCGAGGTTCCAGTGAGCTTTGATGTCAAAGTCGAAGTGACGTGGTGCTCCCCAACGGCGGACCTCAACATTCTCGTCTTCATCGGCCCCGACAGGAACAGAGCTATGTGGTGTATTTGGTAGGCGAACGATGATTTCATTGAGTTTCTCATCAGTTTCAGTCAATTCAGCATCAGTAGCTTTGATGCTTGCTGATAATGTCTGCATAGCCGCAATCTGTTCAGAAGCATCTTCTTTGTTGCGCTTAGCTTGAGCAATAGCAGCCGATGCGATGTTGCGTTCTGCTTTAGCTTCTTCTGACTTAATTAAAAGTGTTCGGCGTTTTTCATCCAATTCTTTTAATTCATGAAGTGTTTCTTGATTGACACCTCGATTAGCTAAAGTAGCAGCTATAGTATCAAAATCGTTTCGAATACGTTTAATATCTAACATAATTTCCTCCAAATGGTTTGATTTTGTAAGTAATGATTGTGATTGGTTTAATTAAAGTCATCTTTACTAATCGCTACAGATGGGTAATGAGTAAGATTAGTAAGGTCCGTGTCAAGTGGTAAATCATAAATGGCTAAGTAGTCTTTTGGGAATTGTTTCTGAAAGATAGCCATTTTATCACGGATAATAGTTTCGTCCTTAGAGGCAAAAACAACCTCAACCACCGCCTCGGACTTATCTATAAAAGCATGAACAATAATTTTAATCATGGAAAACCTCCCCAGTAAGAAAAAAACACAGAAATGATTTTGCTGGAGCGCTCACGCGCGGTTCCATCCAGCTTCACATTCTGTGCACTTAATTACTTTTAAATTTTACCACGGTAGAATTTGGGATTGTTCGATTACCTGCTCACAGCAACCGCAGACTTTCTGGAAAACGTCCAATCTTACTTATCCGATAACTTTATTATATAGGAAAACTGAGAAAAAGTAAATGATATTTTTGCTATGCTGATATGCAGTAGCTTAAAGAGCAAATATTTAGCCAATAGATAGGTTACTTGCGCTTAAAAGACTTTAATTTTGAAATAATGGTTTGAATTAGAGTTGGGAGTTTTACGACCTTATCATTGCCAAGATAACTTCGTGCAATTTTAAGAATTTTACCAGAATCTTTAGAGGCAAAGAGAAACTTCCCCTGATCTGTAAAGATTTCAAAATGACGGCTGACTTTATTCTTACGTGTAACATTAGCACCAATGTGATTAATAGAAGTCCATGGAATCTGAATAAATTGTTCAACATTAACGTCTGGATAAAATTCTAGAGCAGTTTCACCTATAAGGAATTTTCCAACTTTACCTCCAATAGCTAGATAGGAAACACCTGTTGTTTGAAGTTCAACTGATTTATTAAGAGATTGAGCCATAATTTCTCACTTTGCTGTTTTTTATTGTATTATACCATAATTGAAGGTTGTAAAGCAAAAGTCGGTCAGAGTGATAAAGATTTTTAAAAACATCATTTGACCTCAAATTTTTAGTTAAACAAAAGAGAGTTCAGAACTAAATTGTTCCAAACCCCTTTTATGAATTGAATGATTTGATTACATGATACCGAAGAAACGAGCAGCGATACCAACGATAAACAAAGCAATAATAATTGTGATTGGTGAAACTTTCTTCTTAAGTAGCCACATGCAAAGGAAAGTCAAGAGAAGTCCCATCAATCCAGGAATCAAGCTGTTCAACTGTCCTTGGAGTGTTTGTGATTGAACCTTATCCAAACTCAAACCGCTAAGTGCCTCTCCAAGAATCCCTTTCAACTCAGCACCAGTTACATTTCCTTTTGGAAATTCAATGTAGGCTCCTTCTGATAATTGTTTACCAGGAAGATTAACAGTAAAGCTGATAGATACCCAACGTTCAACCAGAACAGCAAGAATGAACATACCAAGGATTGAAGCTCCTTTTGTGATGTCTTTCAGGATACCACCTGACATGTCTTTTGTGATTTCAGAACCAGCTTTGTAACCAAATTCTTGTGTGTACCACAAGAAGGCCATACGAATAATGTTCCAACCAAAGAAGAAGATTAATGGACCAACGATATTACCTGTTGTTGCCAATGATGCACCAAGAGCTCCTAAGATAGGACGAACGGTGAACCAGAAGACAGGGTCTCCGATACCAGCAAGAGGTCCCATCATACCAATTTTAACCCCTTGGATAGCAGCGTCATCGATTTCAGTACCGTTTGCTTTTTCTTCTTCAAGAGCAAGAGTTACCCCCATGATTGGGGCAGCAACGTATGGGTGGGTATTGAAGAATTCCAAGTGGCGTTCAAGAGCAGCAGCTTGGTCTTCTTTAGAAGTATAAAGTTTTTTAATAGCAGGAATCAGTGCATAAGCCCAACCCAAGTTTTGCATACGTTCATAGTTCCATGAACCTTGCAAGAATTGTGAACGCCACCAAACTTTTTGACGATCTGATTTTGATAATTGAATTTTTTCAGCCATGATTGTTCCCCTTTCTAGTAGTCTTCAAGGATATCGCCGATTGGATCGCCAGAACCTGAGGCAGCTCCTCCACCGTTACCACCTTGTTTAGAAAGGTTAAGGTAGATAAGGGCGATCGCAACACCGATAACACCAAGTGCGATAAGTGTCAATTGGCTGATAGCAGCAAATGCAAATCCTAGAGCGAAGAAAGGCCAAACTTCACGAGTTGCCATCATATTGATAACCATGGCATAACCTACGGCTACAACCATACCACCACCGACAGCCATACCACCGTTCAACCAGTCTGGCATCAAGCCAAGGATGTCTTTAACAGCAGAGGCAGGAACAGCGATTAGCATAGCAGCAGGAACAGCGATACGAAGACCTTGAAGGACAAGGGCAAACAAGTGGGCACGTTCAACTGCAGCAATGTTCCCTTCTTTAGCAGCGCTGTCAGCTGTGTGGACAAGGGCAACTGAGATTGTACGAACGATCATTGTGAGGAAGAGTCCAGCGACAGCTAGTGGGATAGCTGTTGCTGTTGCAACGGCTATACCTTCAGTTGAGAAGTTACCGCTCTTTACCATGATGATAGCTGCAGCTACAGAAGCGAGTGCAGCGTCAGGAGCAACAGCAGCACCGATGTTAGCCCAAGCAAGGGCAATCATTTGAAGTGATCCACCAAGCATAACGCCTGCTTCAAGATTACCAGTCACAAGACCGATAAGTGTACAAGCCACAAGTGGTTGATGGAATTGGAATTGGTCAAGGATACCTTCAAGACCAGCAAAGAAGGCAACAACTACAACCAAGATAGCAGAAATAATTGAAATATCTGACATGGTTTTATTCCTTTTCTATTGAGTTTTCATGAGTACTCTCAACTGATTTAACAAGATGTGAGCACTGCAGTTTGAGTGAATTATTGAACGTTTGCTTTTTGAATAAGGTCAAACAAGTCTTTCTTAGAATCGTTTGGCACTTTGCGAACATCAAAGCTTACGCCTAGGTCACGTAATTTTTCAAAGGCAGCAACGTCGTCCTTGTCCATTGACAAAACGTTGTTAACCATTGTCTTACCTGTTGAGTGAGCCATAGAACCAACATTGAGTTCTTTAATCGGCACACCGCCTTCAATAGCACGAAGGGCATCTTGGACAGTTTCGAACAAGATAAGCGCATGCGTTTCACCAAAGCGGGTATCTTTTGCTACTTCAATCAATTTATCAATCGGAACAACATTAGCATTAACCCCAGAAGGTGCCGCTTGTTTGATTAAACCTTTACGTAGATCATCTTTTGCCACGGCATCTGATGCAACAATAATGCGGTCAGCTTTTGAAGCTGGAGTCCATGCTGTAGCAACTTGTCCGTGAAGAAGACGCGTATCAATACGTGCAAGGTTAATTTTGATCTTACCATCTCCAATGACAGTCCCTTTTGGAATAGCTCCTTTTGGAGCGCTAGTTTTAGCTGGAACCGCTGCAACTTCCACTGGATTAAGTTCTTCGGGAAGGGCTTTAACACCATCCTTAGATTCCTTAATAATGTTTGCAGCAACCTTATCAACCCCAGCAGTAGCATCCATTAGACGCTCAGTGTAGGCTTGAATAAGCATTGGCAAATTGAGACCGGTAATGATAGCCATTTTGCGATCAGGATTTTCTCCCATCACGCGACTTGCTTGGTTAAATGGTGAACCAGACCAAAGGTCAGCAAGTACAAGGATTTCATCATCAGCATCAAATTGTGCGATAGCATTGTTGAAGTGTTCATACAAATCGTCTGGACCTTCATTTGGCATGAAAGTTACAACTTGAACTTTCTCCTGCTCACCAAAGATCATAGAACCAGATTGATGGATACCTTCAGCAAATTTACCATGACTGGCAATAATAATACCGATAGCCATTCTTGTTCTTCCTCCTTATTTATATTTTTCATTAAAAGAAAAAAGAATAATCTCCTTCCGCTAAGAGCGGCTATTCTTTTTCATTTTAGTGAATTAGAGAACGATACTATTGTAAAACGTTTTCACCTAAAAATCAACCCCTATTTTTACAAAGATATGACAAAAAAGAAAAAACTTGCAAATTCTAGCATAAATTTCCAATCGAAAATGATTGAAAATGTGTCAAAATAGCAGAAAATATGACACAAAAACCTACTTTTTAATCAAAGTAGGTTAATAATGTTCGTTTATAGCAAAAGTTCTTCTAATTTTCGAGCCACACCATCATCTTCATTTGTATAGTCAAGTTGCTCATCGGCGTATGGTAAAAGTACTTCACTAGCGTTTTTCATGGCATAACCAGATTTTGCCAGAGATAGCATTTCGGTATCGTTGTGTTCATCGCCAAAAGCAATCAGGTCCTCTTTGGATTTATTGAGTTCTTTAAGTAAGTAGCTCAGGGCGTAGGCTTTATTGATACCTTTCGGTGAAAATTCAAGGATATTCATTGGTCCACCCCAAGAATCAATTTCCATTTCATATTTGAAGTGGCGGCGCATCTCATCAGCAAGAGCATACTTGTTTTCATGCCTTGTTTGCATGAGGAGGGCATTTGGATTTTTGGTGATTTTTGAAGCATCTAATTGCATTTTATTCGTGATTTCTTCAACACCAAACAATTCAGGATTGATGCTCTGCGGATTGTCCATAGTAATAAAAAACTTTTTCCGATATTCACTGGCAATAAAGTCTGCTTCGAAACTTTCTCTTTGTTTTAAAACGTCTATAAGGTAGCTTTTGTCAATGGTAACACTTTGTTCACGGTCCCATTTTTTGTCAGGAATATGCGTGAGAGCGCCGTTGAAGCTAATCAAGGGCGTATTTAGGCGGAGACGCTTATAATGGTCAGCTGCCATGGTAAAAGGGCGACCGGTCGCGATAACGACAAAATGGCCTTTATCTTTGACACGTTGAATGACATCAACAGTATAATCTGAAATGGTATTATCATTGTGTAATAGGGTACCATCTAAATCAATAGCGATTAGTTTTTTTCTCATATTAAGGATTATGACAGAAAATAAGTTGAAATGCAAGGACTGACTATGATAAGTTTAAGTGGAGATTAGACTACTCCATATTTTTCGGAAAATTCTATATATTCAATTGACAAACAGTCAGGAGAGTTGTACTCTGTAAGGGTAAATAGTAAAAAAACGTTTATGAAAATTAAAAAAGTACCGTGCTGGCCAACAGTAGTAAATGTGTCTTGATTTTACAATATATTGTATCAACCTGCTTTTGAATTTTTTAAAGGCTTTCTAAAATTTTGTAAAATGACACATTTTATTTTGATGACTTCTATAACATCATAGAAACAACAACTATTCAGGAGATGAAGTTGAAATATAAGGAGCTTGTTAATGCAGTTATTAAAAAAGTTAGACTTTTAGGAGGGAGATATTTGATGTCAACTGATCAACAAAGTTTATATAAAAATGAATTAGAGTTAAAATATGAGGTCTTAGATTCAAAAACTTTTGAGAATTGTAAAAGAGTCATTGAGGAAGCAGGATTTAAGATACGGGGGAGCTTTCTTGAAACTGATTTTGTTCCAGATTTAGCAAATTTTGAATTTAAATCAAAGGGGATTGTTTTGAGATATCGATTAGTTAAACCTAAAAGATATTTATTAACTTTAAAGTTGAAGGGAAAGAGACACGATTTACAGGATAATATAGAGATTGAGTATGAAAGCTGTAGTAAAGATAAGAAATCTTTTAAAGAAATTCAAAGGATAATTAATTCAGAATTTTCAATTGAATTATCGGAATTAGTATTGTTAAAAAATACTATCATTGATAATATTGTAGAAATCATTGATTATTTATACAGTATTGGTTTTACTAAATGTAGAATGCTTTCACAAAAAAAGAGAACAATCTATACAAAAGGTGAAAAGTCTTTTTGTTTTGATACATTTCCAGATCCGATTGGTACCTATTTGGAGTTAGAGGCTTTTAACGATAAAGATTTAAGAGAGTTAAAAAAAGTAGTCGCATCAGTAATTGAATTAGATTCATGTGAGGTTAAAAACTATGGAAAAATAATTCAAGAAAAGTTGAATAGTTATGGGATTCCTCGTTCGAAACAACGTGTGTGCGTGTTTAGTAATAATCTTCAAAACTTTGTATATCAAAAATTTAAATTATGAAAAGCCTAACCTTAATTTGACAATTTAGATCTAAAGAAAATATCTGCTAAATTTGCAAACAACTAAGAGAGTAATAATTTGACAAATGAATTAGACATATAGTAATTCACCCAACTTTGAATAAAACTATATGAAAATACACTTTGAGTATATCATATTAATCTTGAATTTAATTCAAGAAGATATCCAATAAATCTGCATAGCTAGTAAATGAAGTTGGAAATACTAGTCCTGAATAAAATAATGTAATTGTATTAAGCAAATTTAATAAAACGGATACTCGTTTAAAACGCTCAGTTAACTTAATTATCAGGAAATAAATCACCAAAAATAAAATACAATTAAGTACTGTAATTAAAATCAGACCTACCGTATCTACGGAAGGGATAACAAATTTGTCTTTAAAAAATGGGTAAGATAAAATGATTGAAATCGAAAAAATGAGTGTTGTCCAGATAAAATATGTGATTGAACGGGTAAAATAAATCATCATCGGTGTACATCTTGTTGCTTTGATATTTGTATATTGATTCGTTCTAATTTCATATTCCAACTCCTTATTAGCAAGTAATATTACATTAGTCATTGAATAATAAATAAAAAAATTAATTAGATTTATTGGTTTATCACTATTGAAAATAACAATGATACCCGTAATAAAAATCAAGGAATAAATGACTTCACAAATACTATCAAACAGATATCGAACTTTATAATTAAAATATCTTCTCAATTCACTAAACATGGAAAAGACTCCCTCTTTTTTTAGCTATTTTCAATAAAGTGGGGAATAGTAAAGCTCCAACTAACCAATAGATGGCACAATAAATGATTATCAAAAATACACTCTGATACGATGGAGAAATGATAACATTTCTCAAGGTATAATAAGGAAAGAGGTTTCCTATAATCCTCAATGAGCCACTTAGAGGCGCTAGTATACCAGTAAAATATAGCATAAAGTAAGAAATTAACGATGTGATGCTAGATGTACGATTAAAAATAAAACAGAGACTTGATAAGCAGAATCCAAAACCATACATACTAATAATCGTTAGCATACATGCAGTGAGGCTCCCAACTAATTTTAAGACATCATCTGGAAAATTAATTTGATTAATCATGGATAAAACGATAAAGATTGGAATTGCTTTAACAAAATCTACTAAAATCTGAACTGTGATTTTAAACATTAATACATGAAAAATACTCTTACTGCTCTGAATCACACTGATCAAAGTTCTATCATAAAGGTCATCTTCAATAAAAAATGTTGGATGTGTAATAGCATGACTTGTAAAGTACCAGGTAAATAGTAAACATAATAACAAATACTTACTCTGTACATTTTGAAAGTATTGGAGATAAGCTGAAACCATTATTAAGATTCCAAAATTTGCAAAGAATAAATTAAATTTAAACTGCATCATCTCTTGCAGCTGTCGGTTCAATTCCCTTCTTATTTCTTTAATCATGATGAATAACCTCATACAATATTTCTTCAATACTTTCTTCAACTTCTTCAAAAAATATAATATCAAAATGATTGAAGATTTGATTTTTCACATGACTGTCTTTCACTTCAACAATTAATCTCTCATTGTCTACATGATAAGATAATTCAGGAAATAACTTATCAAAAGAATCTTTCTCAAAGTATGGAATACCAATTCTATATTTAATCCACTTATTGTTTTTTCCAAAAATTTCTGAGAAACTACCTTCTTGATTTATCTCACCTTTATTCATCACACAAACTCTCGTTGAGATCTCTTTTGCAAAATATATGTCATGTGTAGTCATCAGAACTATGGTTTCTTTTTCTTGACAGAGGGTTTGTAATAATTTTGCAAACTGTTTTTTTGCAACAATATCTAAACCATTTGTAGGCTCATCCAGACACAAAACTTTTGGCTTGCAAAGTAGAGCGATAATTAGAGATAATTTTTGTCTCGTTCCTTGTGACAGTTCGGATACCAATATATTGGTGTAGGCATTAAAGTCAAGTATTTCAAATAAATTTTCTAAATCCTTCTTAATGTGACTCCGTGAAATCTTATTCAAGTGTAAAAAATAATCAATGTTTTGATCTGAAGTTAAATACTCATAGTACCCCCTACCGCTTTCTAAAACAAATTTGACATCCTTATGAATTGCTGCTGAGGTATTGCTATTTCCAAAAACAACAACATCACCTGAATCTTGCAGCATTAGGCCCGAGATAATCTTTATCAAAGTAGATTTACCTGCACCATTAGCACCTACTATAGAAACAATTTCTCCTTTCTGCACTTCAAAACTTGGGATACTCAGTACGACTTTACCATGAAAACTTTTTTTGATGTTATATACTCCAACCTCACTCATTAATAACTACTCCTAGTAATATTAGATTTTTTAAAATCGTATTTTCAATCTCAAACATATCTTCTTTTGTTGACGTTATATTTTCTTAAGAGAAGTTTTTGAAAATCAGTTCCAATTCTTAAAGAATCAATAAAATCATAATAAACTTCTGTTACTTCAAATAATTCTCCGCTTAATTTATTAAATAAAATTGTATTTTGTTCCGTTTGAAAATTAGGCTCAAACCTAATAAACCAATTTTTACTTATTCGCATGTATGATACACCTCTTATCATATTCTAGTTTCGAAACAAATGCCATGGCATAGCAACCTCCACCACAATTATTAAAAAGTTTACAATCTTTATGTTTACTATCCAGTAGTGCCGGCATTTTTGATTACAATTTACCGTAATTTTGAATCTTACATAAAGAGGAGTGATTACCTTTTTTAGGTGAATTTCATTTTTACAGATAATTTATTCCAGTTAGTCAACCAAAGACGTTCGTCTATTTATTAATTATCCTGCTACAAATAAAATTTGTAAAATTAAGGGGGAAATCTTTCCCCCTTAATTTTATTTAGTGCCTGTGAGATTTTGAATTGGCATAATAAAGAACACCATGTGACAAATTAATTTTATTGATTGACAAGTCAAGCGCTATTGCTTCATTTTACTTATCATTTTTCATGAAGTTATCCTCTTCATAATTGTATCACTTACTCCTAGCAGTTAAATTTCTTTCCCGTATATGCCGACTAGCTATTTTCTTCTAAAACTTTTTTTAAATGTCCTTCATAAGTCTGTGCTAAGTGATTACTTTCTACTAATTTCATAGCTGCAATACATTTTCTCATTGCAATAATTGCTTTACAATCCTTCTCCTTTTTGTAACGATAGAGATATTGTGCGTATTGGAATACCAAGCGTTCATATACTTCTGTTTCGATAAAAAAGCATTGGTTTAACTGTTTTTCAAAATATAAGGCATCCATAAATTTTTCTCTTTCAACACATGTGATATATCCATTTAATAGCATCGTTGAAATCAATCGTCTATTCTTTGGAATCTCTTTGTAAAAGTCAGAGCGCCTAGACATCTCTCTAGCCAAAACCATGAAAACATCATGTTTTAGGACATCTAAAGTATTTGAATAAATCAATAATTCATAGTATCCCCAATATTCAACACTAAAAAGATAATCGGTTAGATAAGATAAATCATCACTAGAATAATAAGATTCTCCTGATAAATCTTGTAAACGAATTTTTAATAAAACGATATTAAGTTTATGAAATTTCTCCTGCTTAGGATCTGACTCCATTTGGGAATAGAGTAATCTTTTCAATCCCTCAATATCATGATTAGATACAAAATGGCGAACCTTTGATAAGAGTTCATTTAATTCATCACGATGAAAATCATGAACAGCATACATAAATTCTTCAATCGGCATGTTGATTTCATCTAAGATAAGCATGAACTTAGAAATGGTTAAATCTGTCTCTCCTTTTTCAAATCGAGATAGCTGGGAGGTTGATATACCAGCCTTTGCGACATCTTTTAAGCGCAGTCCTCTAGATTCTCGAAACTTTTTAAAAACTTCTCCAAATTTTTTCATTTTTCTCCTCTGTTACGCATATATGGGAATATTTTTTATTTTATAACATTTTAGCATAAAATAGGGAAAAAATAAAAGTGAGGTATTTCACATGAAAAACCACCATTTATTGCCTTTTCTTCTTGTTGTTTTAGAAGGGATTATTGTTATCGGTGTAGGATAATCTAAAAATCTAGTGACTCAAAATGAAAAACTAGATTTATTCTCCCCTGAAACAGCCTTTAAAAGCTGATAGCAAATAATAAAACGGCGATAGTCAAAAAAGTTTGCACTATCTGTTCCATCATACCTTACACCACTTTCTAAACCAAATGCTTACGGTAGTAATTAGCTTGTTCCTTGTCCAGATCATCTAGTTGGGCAACAAGGTCAAGATAATTTTTTAGTGCTTCATCAAGATTTGGGAAGCCATCCTCACGAGTGATAATGATGATCTCTCGTTTTGAAAAGCTATAATCAAGGTTTTCATCTTCATATTGTTCCTTTAAGTTTAGGTAGTTGAATCAGTCTTTTGGGCCTGTGAAACCTTGTGCTAACCATTCTTCCAATTTAGCGCATCTCGTTGTGGTGACTATATTACATCTCTCTGAGATGTTTTTTCATACCCTAAGTGGCTAACGTCATTTTAGAATTATCCTATTACTAATTTTTGAATGACTGGCTTATCTTTATACGAAATAGTATGATATAATGAAATCTGAGAATGTGGAGAGGTTTTTAGTTGAAATGCACAAAATTATTTTTAGTCACCTATTTGTTTTGATAATTCTTTTTAGCATTTGGCAATACAATCCGTCTGTTGATGGCATTATGAAAAATACGATTTTTGCCTTAGTGACTTTAGAGATGGGCTTTTTGGCTTATTACTCGAAAAACAATTTATTTAAGGTGCTTGCTTTGCCAGTTTGGTGTTTTTTCTATCCTTCAACTGTTGCGAGTTTGTTAAGTGTTGCTGAGGTTTCTTGGGGCGGCGAAGCTATATGGACTGATGCTGCAATGAGACCTTTCATGGCTTATTTGGGAAGTTTGGTCTTTGCTTTGGTTGCCGGAACTCTGAGCGTTCATTTGATTATGAAGAGTTTTAAGTTGAATATTTATGTTCAGATGGTTTTGATGCCAATTATCGCTTTGATAGCCACTTTTATTTTACATGTCGGGCGTGTAACCACCTTGAGTCGTGGTGATTTACTGGCCAGTCCGATTAATTTCACCGACGAACTAGTTTCGAGCATCTCGCTTGCTAATGTTCCCTTTATCTTTGGTATGACAACTATTCAGGTGATGCTTCTATTGTTGTTGGGGGATGAATAGAATTGTAATATAACTATTCTTATACGGAAATTCTCTTCGTTTGAGAATTTCTTTTTCTACCATTTGTCAAGCCTATCAAGGTTTTAGAGAAAAAATAATTTTCATACAGTCATCAAAATAGGGAAGTGACCTTACTTTACACTAAAGATTTACATAAAAAGTGTATACAAAACCAACACCTTATTTTGTGATTTTTGAAATAAGGTGTTACAATAATATGGCATAAACAATTTTACTGATTTTGGGTTGAAGTATAATCGTAAAGTTTGTTATGCGTTATGAGGTAATACATTGTCCGAATGAGACGATGTATAGAGGCAATCGTGTGTGGCTTGGTTGAAGTCGTTTGCGATTGTCTTTTTCGTTTCTCATAAAAGTCTGCAATATGGCAAGGATTAGTGTGACTAGCTGAAGCGATATTGTGAATGCACTTGAACAGAATCTTTCTAGCGTAGGGATTGCCACGCTTGGTAATGTATTCCTTAGCGATGAAGTTTCCAGATTCATAGTGTCTTAGGTCAATACCGATAAAGGCATTGATTTGATTGGCAGACTGAAAACGGCGAATATCTCCCAGTTCACCAATAATACTTGTTGCAGTCGTCTCAGCGATACCAGGAATAGAAAGCAGAATGTCATACTCTGGTAAAGGTTGAGCTATTTCCACCATCTGGTCTAAGACTGCCTGTCTCTGTTCAGAAAGTCTAAGCAATTCTTTTGCATAGTAACGCACCTCTTCCAGCATTGGAGAGGTTTTCTTAACGGCACAATAAGATTGATTAGCTAGTGCTGTCAGCTTCTCTGCTAAGTAGGCCACACGCTCGTCAGAAATCCGTTTTGAAGTGGACAGACGGATGCTCTTTGAGAGTTCATCCTTGCTTAACTCAAGCACGAAGTCCTTGCAAGGAAACGCAGTAACTAAGTTCCAGTATTGTTCCCCAGTTGGTGTTGACAAGATAGTTTCCAATTCAGGAAAAGTGACCTGTAAGACCTTGTGCAGACGGTTTTTAGCTCGAACGATGTCCTCAGTTAAGTTCTGATAGAACCGACTTGAATCTCGCAGATCTTGATAGACTTCTTCTTGGACATAGGTCGGTTTACGATTCAGCACAAACTGGGACTGAGCCAGTTTTTCAGCGTCAATTTGATCTGTTTTCCGCACACGCAAGCTATCCAGTTGCTTCTTGGCTTCTAAGGGATTGAGCCGTGTGTAAGCGTAGCCATGTTCATCCAGAAAAGCTTGAAGACGACGAGAATAGACGCCTGTTGCTTCAAAGATGATTTCTGGCTTGTGGACGGTTTTCAAATCGCCAAGTAGCCGAGCAAAGCCAATGGCATCATTGGGCATGGTATAGCCATGAACCTTCTCGCCGTTGACTAGAATGGCCACTTCTGAACTTACTTTACTCACATCAATCCCAAAAACTGCACGCATGATATTACCTCTTTGTCTTGAATGATTCCTTGTTTTAGAGATGTCATTTTCAATACTCGACGTCTAGCGTCCCACATACTTTGATAACATTCTTCCTAAAACAGGTGTCTTGCCAGTTTTTGTTGCGACGTCTAGCGTCAAAAGAAGCATCGACTTAACAAGACACCTCTACTTTATCATCTTGAGAATGAAAAAAGTAGTGAGTACTTCCTCCCGTCAGAGATTTCCTCACTACTAATCTTAGTATGTTTTTATTGTTGTAGATAGATGAGGACCTTTTTAAGAAGCGACTTGCGCATTCTTTAATCAGGAAAGCTTAAGAAATTTTTGTTATAATAAGTGTCAATTAGTGAGGAGGAAAACTGATGTTCAAAAAGTTAAGTCTTATCCATCTCTTTTTTTTAGTCATAGCTTTTGGTATTCGCTATTACAATTTATCTGGTCCAGATTTGATTTGGAATATGGTTTTAGCGCTAATTGCCTTAGATTTTGCTGTTATTACGGTAGTGATCAAAAAGAAACTGTTACGAGTATTAGCTGGAGGTATGTGGCTCTTTTTTTATCCAAATACTTTCTATATGTTGACAGATATTGTTCATATGCATTTCACGAGTACTGTTCTTTGGGACAAACAGAGTCTTATCTTGTACCTTTTATATGTTTCGAGTATTCTATTTGGAGTGCTTTGTGGGATTGAAAGTTTTAATTTGATAACGGGGGTACTGCGCTTAAATTCTTATATTCTCAGACTCCTCTTCATTGGTGGATTATCTTTTGTGTCAAGTTTTGCCATTCATATCGGACGCTATGCTAGATTGAATTCTTGGGATATTGCAACTCGTCCGATGACTGTTATTCATGAACTTGTAGAGGTTGTTAGCTGGGATGCCTTGCATTTTGTGTTAGGATTTACTTTTATTCAGGTGCTTTGCCTAGTCTTTTTAGACAATAAAATTCAAAATAAGTCTCTTGAAAAGTGAACGATGTTTTGATAAAATGGTTAAGTCGTTCGGGAAATAATACAAATCCGAATAATTTAATGTCGTAAGGAGACTTAAACTTTCATGGAAAAGTTTTTTAAATTGAAAGAGCATGGTACAGATGTTCGTACAGAAGTCACAGCAGGTTTGACCACCTTCTTTGCAATGTCATACATCCTGTTTGTTAATCCATCAATGCTCGCTCAAACTGGGATGCCTGCTCAAGGTGTTTTCTTAGCTACGATTATTGGTGCTGTTGTAGGGACCTTAATGATGGCCTTTTATGCAAATCTACCGTATGCTCAAGCGCCGGGAATGGGATTGAATGCTTTCTTTACTTATACGGTTGTTTTTGCTTTAGGTTACACTTGGCAAGAAGCTTTGGCCATGGTGTTCATTTGTGGTGTGATTTCATTGATTATCACAGTTACAAAAGTTCGGAAAATGATCATTGAATCTATCCCAGCAACATTGAAATCAGCGATCTCAGCTGGTATTGGAATTTTTCTTGCTTATGTTGGCATTAAAAATGCAGGTTTCTTGAAATTTTCGGTTGACCCAGGAACTTATACGGTAGCTGGTAAAGGTGCAGCGAAAGGTTTGGCTTCAATTACTGCCAATTCTTCTGCAACACCCGGCTTGGTAGCATTTAATAACCCAGGAGTTATCCTTGCTTTAATCGGTCTCTTGATTACTATCGTCTTTATTATTAAGGGGATTCGTGGTGGCGTCATCCTTTCAATTGCAGCAACGACTGTTATTGGTATTTTCATGGGAGTTGTAGATCTTGGAAGTGTTAACTGGGCAGCTACAAACTTATTTGCTTCATTTGGTGATTTGAAATCCATTTTTGGTGTAGCACTCGGTAGCCAAGGTCTAGGTTCGCTTTTTGCAGATGTGTCACGTATTCCTGGTGTATTGATGGCAATCCTTGCTTTCTCTTTGACAGATATTTTTGATACTATTGGAACCTTGATTGGTACTGGTGAAAAGGTTGGTATCATTGCAACAACAGGTGACAACCATGAGTCTAAGGCTTTGGATAAGGCTTTGTATTCCGATTTGATTGCTACTACAGTCGGAGCTGTGGCAGGAACTTCAAATGTAACAACTTATGTTGAATCAGCTGCTGGTATTGGTGCGGGAGGACGCACTGGTCTGACAGCCTTGGTTGTTGCGGTACTCTTTGCCATTTCAAGTTTCTTTAGCCCGCTAGTTTCCATTGTGCCAACGCAAGCAACTGCACCGATTCTTATCATTGTTGGTGTGATGATGCTTTCAAATCTTAAGAATATCACATGGGACGATATGGCAGAAGCTGTTCCAGCATTCTTTACTTCGATTTTTATGGGCTTCACTTATAGCATTACCTACGGTATTGCAGCAGGTTTCTTGACTTATACTGTTGTTAAAATTGTCAAGGGTCAAGCAAAAGATGTGCATGCAATTCTTTGGATTTTGGATATCTTGTTTATTTTAAACTTTATCAGTCTAGCAATTTTATAAGATTGATAGCATTAAAACTGGGTTTTCCCAGTTTTTTTAATAATTTTAATCTGATGACTTTCGGGTCTTGCTTGGAAGGTGAGATATTTTTTGGTATAATGTTGCCATGTATTATAGTCGAAATGAGTTAGAGCTGATTGCCATTGGTGAGCAAATCGGCAAAAAACTGATAGCAGGTGATGTTCTGGTTTTAACGGGTGACCTTGGTGCTGGCAAGACAACCTTAACTAAGGGAATTGCCAAAAGCCTAGGAATCTCACAAATGATTAAGAGCCCAACCTATACCATTGTTCGTGAATATGAGGGGCGATTACCACTGTATCACTTGGATGTTTATCGTATTGGTGACGATCCAGATTCTATTGATTTGGATGATTTCCTGTATGGCGCAGGTGTAACTGTGATTGAGTGGGGGGAACTGCTTAGTTCAGACTTGCTAGATGACTATTTGGAGGTCTTTATAGAGCGAGACATTGATGGTCGTAAGGTGAGGTTCGATGCACATGGCACACGCAGTCAGGAGCTTTTAGAGGATTTGCAAAATGGCTGAGCGGGAAGTGCTAGTTTACGAAGCAGAAGCTGAGGATGCTTCTGGTTTGCTTAACCTTATCAAACAGGTTGAAACGGAAACAGATTTTTTGACGAGCAATGATGACAAGTCACTTATGACTGAGAGGGCTCTTGCTCAGTTTATCCAAGATCGCCAGTTATCTGACAATCAGATTTGTTTGGTGGCACGTATTGGTCAAGAAATTGTTGGTGTGTTAAATGTTTCCGCGGAATCTTCTTCGCAAGTAAGTCATATTGGTGAAGTCTTTTTAGCAGTTTCAAAAGATTATTGGGGCTATGGTTTGGGACAGATGCTCATGGAGGCAGCCTTAGATTGGGCTGAACACAGTAACACTATTCGTCGCTTAGAACTTACTGTTCAAAAACGCAATAAAAGGGCTATTCATATCTATCAAAAATTTGGTTTTGAAATTGAAGGTTTAAAAAAACGTGGAGTAAAAACAAAGGATGGAGAGTTTCTAGATGTTTGCCTAATGGGGAAACTGATAGATTGATTTAGAATAATGAAAATTGGAAAAAAAATAGTTCTCATGCTTGGGGCGATTTTACTAACAACTGTAGTTGCAATTGGAGTTTATGTCACAAATGCCTATAATTTTTCAACAAGCGAGTTGTCAAAAACCTTTAAGAATTATAAGACATCGGATACTGACAGTCAGGCTATTCAACAGACTAAACCTTTTTCTATCCTTTTGATGGGAGTTGACACAGGTTCATCTGAGCGAAAATCAAAATGGGAAGGCAATAGCGATTCCATGATTTTGGTAACAGTCAATCCTAAAACCCAAAAAACGACTATGACAAGTTTGGAACGTGACATTTTGATAAACTTAACCGGTTCTGAAGATAATGATATGAATGGTGTTGAAGCTAAGCTGAATGCTGCTTATGCTTCAGGCGGAGCTCAAATGGCCATTATGACGGTTCAAAACTTATTAGATATTGATATCGATTATTACATGCAAATCAATATGCAAGGTTTAGTTGACCTTGTTGATGCTGTGGATGGAATCACTGTTACTAATTCTTTCGACTTCCCTATCTCTATATCAGAACATGAGCCAGAGTATGAAGCAACGGTTGAACCTGGGACACATCATATTAATGGAGAGCAGGCCTTAGTCTATGCTCGAATGAGATATGATGATCCAGAAGGGGACTACGGTCGTCAAAAACGTCAGCGCGAAGTTATTCAAAAAGTGCTGAAAAAAATACTTGCTTTGGATAGTATCAGTTCTTACCGAAAAATTTTATCAGCTGTCAGCAAAAACATGCAGACTAATATTGAAATATCGTCCAAAACAATTCCTAATCTTTTAGGCTACCAAGATGCTTTGAAAAAAATTGAAACCTACCAGTTAAAAGGTGAGGATGCGATGATAAACGGAACTTCTTATCAGCTCGTGACATCAGAGCATTTGCTAGAAATTCAAAATACAATTAAGTCAGAACTTGATTTGACCAAGAGTGAAGAATTGAAAACAACAGCTGTTTTATATGAAAATCTCTATGGCGATTATGGAGGATATGATACTGGAGCTGCTGATGCTACCTACTCTGGAACAGATAGTTACAATCAGACTTATGATCAAGGCTATACAGATCAGACTTATCAAACTTATGGCTATCAATAATAAATAAAAATCAGACAGAAAAAAATTGAGCAAACTGCAACAAAACAGTTTGCTCAATTTTTTTGTTTTATGTGACTTTCAGTCCGTTTCGCTCCGCAGGTGCGAAACAAATAAACCACCCGCTATGCGGGTGCGCATCGCTGGTTATACCAAAAAAACTCCAAACGCGATACAATAAAGGTGTTCAAGCCTAATGTAAAGCGAAAGGAGCAAAATATGGCACAAAAGGCACATAGTTTATCTCACACAAAGTGGATGTGTAAATACCACATTGTGTTTCCCCCCAAGTATAGACGAAAAGTAATCTATAATCAATATCTAAGTTCAGATTGGAAATCATAGATTTTGACTAGCCATTCTCTTTTCGAAAACTTCAAAATTGAAATTCTCTATATTCAATTTGATTAGTAGATAGCTAATTTTGATTTTAAATGAGTATAAGATGTATCATATTTTACTTGACTTGTTTATATTTTGATGTGATACGGTTGATTTCATCAAGATGTGCTTGAGTTTCTTTACCAAAAACCCTAAACTTATAAGATAAGTCCTGACTGATTTGTTGGATGTTATTTTTTTCTTGGTTAATAATGTCTAGGTTGCGTCTGATATTGTCTAGATCAGAGCTAATATTGTCTTTGCGTTCTAAAAAATCTTGGATAGTTTCAGTAATCTGATCGCGATATCTATATGCTTGATAGCCAGCATAGCCTAAGAGACTAAGTGTGATAAAAGATTTTAATTTCATGATTGAACCTCGCGAGAGATCTGCTCTGCCATTTTTCCAAGGACTTCAAAATCAGGCTCATGTGTGGTGTATTTTATCTCAATGCCATCATTGTCATGGTAGCGTGGCACGAGGTGGATGTGGGCGTGAAAGACTGTTTGGCCAGCTAATTCTTCATTGTTATTGATGATATTCATGGCTGGCGCCCCAGTTGCTTTTTTGAGGGCACGGGCGAGCTTTGGTAAGCGAGCAAAAAGTGTAGCAGCAGTATCTTCTGACATTTCAAGAACATTA
Organism: Streptococcus sp. ZY19097; assembly: GCF_040731245.1. Taxonomy (NCBI): domain Bacteria; kingdom Bacillati; phylum Bacillota; class Bacilli; order Lactobacillales; family Streptococcaceae; genus Streptococcus; species Streptococcus sp. ZY19097. Next base: position 2,278,090 of record NZ_CP160400.1, on the reverse strand, counting down.
CGGACATGCTCTTTTGGAACCAGTAAGGTATGACCTTTTGTGGTTTGTGAAATATCTAAGAAAGCTAAAACTTGGTCGTCTTCGTAAACTTTACATGATGGGATTTCACCAGCAATAATATTACAAAAAATACAATTTTCCATTTGAAGCACCTATAATTCTTTGATTTTGTTATAATTATTATATCAAAAAAATGGTGAGATACTTATGTTAAAAATTGAAAATGTAACAGGTGGTTATGTTAATATCCCTGTTTTAAAAAATATTTCCTTTGAGGTGGCTGATGGAGAATTGGTCGGTTTGATTGGGCTTAATGGTGCTGGAAAATCAACGACTATCAATGAAATCATTGGTCTATTGCAGCCTTATCAAGGTCAGATTAGCATAGATGGGCTGAGCCTTTCTCAAAATCAGGCTGACTATCGCAAAAAGATAGGTTTCATTCCTGAGACACCAAGTCTTTATGAAGAATTAACTCTGCGTGAGCATATCGAAACAGTGGCGATGGCCTATGATATTCCTGTAGATGAGGCCTTAGTGCGTGCTGAAAAGTTATTACAAATCTTCCGTCTATCCGATAAGTTGGAGTGGTTTCCTATCAATTTCTCTAAGGGAATGAAGCAGAAGGTTATGATTATTTGTGCCTTTATTGTTGATCCTAGTTTATTTATCATTGATGAGCCTTTTCTCGGCTTGGATCCTTTGGCGATTGCAGATTTGACAGATTTATTAGCTGAGGAGAAGGCTAAAGGCAAGTCAATCTTGATGTCAACCCATGTTTTGGATTCTGCAGAGAAAATGTGTGATCGTTTTGTGATTTTACATCAAGGTCAGGTGCGGGCAGTTGGGACTTTGGAAGAATTACAGAAAACATTTGCTGACAGCACGGCTAGTCTCAACGATATCTATATGGCTTTGACGAAAGAGGTTTAATATGACAAAGCTTTTTCAAAAACGTCGCTCTGCTTTTATTAATCAATGCCTAAAATATTTACGCTATGTCCTTAATGATCATTTTGTGCTGGTTTTGGTTTTTTTCATGGGATTTCTCATGTTTCAATATAGTAGTCTATTGAAAAACTTTCCAAGTAATCATTTTCCGATTATTGTTATTTTAGTGGTGACAATAGCTGTGCTGCTGAGTGTGGGGCAAATTGCTTCTTACTTGGAACCGGCTGACAAACAGTTTCTCTTGACCAAAGAAGCAGAACTTACAGTTTGGATTGGTCGAGCTAAGGTTCGTTCTTTTGTGATTTGGGGAATGTTGCAGACAGTTGTTCTTGTGCTGTTAGCTCCAATTTTCTTTCAATTAGGTTTATCGGTTATAGGTTTTATCATTGCGGTAGGGATTTTGTTAATTGTCAAATACTTTATTATGCAAGCTAAATCGAGAGTATTTTTTGATGATGGGCGTCTAGCTTGGGATAGGGCTATTGCCTACGAAATGAGGCGCAAACAGTCTATTCTCAAATTTTATTCACTTTTCACCAATGTGAAAGGTATCTCAAGTAGTGTTAAAAGGCGATCGTATTTGGATGGTTTCTTAGCTATTGTCAAAAAAAATTCTGCCAAACTGTGGTCCAATCTCTACCTTCGTGCCTTTTTACGGAGTTCAGATTATCTAGCTCTAACCTTGCGTCTATTTCTGCTAAGTGTTCTGGCTTTGATTTTTGTGTCTAACCGTCTCATTGCGATAGGTTTAACACTGACTTTTGATTATCTTTTGATTTTTCAATTGCTAGCGCTCTATCATCATTTTGATTACCAGTATTTGGTAAAACTTTATCCAATCTCTGGAGAAACTAAAGCCAAAAATTTACAGTCTTTTTTGGAAAAGTTGCTTTACTTGCTGGCTGTGTTTCAACTATTTTTGACCTTGTCATGGCAGGCTGGGGTCATTTTGATTGTGGCCATTTTAATTATTACAAAATTGTATCTTCCTTACAAAATAAAGACGATGATTGACTAAGCTCTGTAAAACAAGTAAAATAGACTAAATGATTCATTGAGAAAAGGAGGGTGGCGAGGTGACAGCATCCGAACAAGATTTCACACTGACCCCCTTAAGAGGAAAAAGCGGCAAGGCTTATATAGGAACTTATACAAGTGGTGAGCGTATCTTTGTCAAAGTCAACACAACTCCCATTTTGCCAGCCCTTGCCAAGGAACAAATTGCTCCGCAACTTTTGTGGTCGAAGCGCTTGGGTAATGGAGATACTATGAGCGCACAGGAATGGCTAGATGGTCGTATTTTGACGCGTGAAGATATGGGTAGTAAGCAAGTTGCCCATATTTTGCAACGTTTGCACACTTCAAAACCATTAGTTAACCAACTCTTGCAACTCAATTACAAGATTGAAAATCCTTACGATTTACTGCTTGCTTGGGAAAATAACGCACCTTTACAAATTCGAGAAAATACCTATCTCCAATCCATTGTAAAGGAACTTAAACGCAGTTTGCCGCCTTTTCGTTCTGAGGTTGCTACCATTGTGCACGGAGATATTAAGCATAGCAATTGGGTGATTACAACCAGTGGTATGATTTATTTGGTGGACTGGGATTCGGTACGCTTAACTGACCGCATGTATGATGTGGCTTATTTGTTGAGCCACTATATTCCCTACTCCCGATGGCATGAGTGGTTGGCTTATTATGGTTATAAGGACAATGAGAAAGTGCGAGAAAAAATTGCCTGGTATGGTCAATTTTCTTACCTTTCCCAAATTTTGAATTGTTTTGATAAACGTGATATGGAACACGTCAATCAAGAAATCTATGGTTTGCGTAAATTTAGAGAAATCGTTAGAAAGAAATAATGCGAGTTAGAAAACGTAAGGGTGCCGAGGAGCACCTAGAAAATAACCCACACTATGTCATTTTAAATCCTGAAGAAGCTAAGGGACGTTGGCATGACATTTTTGGTAATGACAATCCTATCCATATTGAAGTTGGTTCTGGAAAAGGTGCTTTCATCACAGGGATGGCTTTGAAAAATCCAAATATCAACTACATCGGAATTGATATCCAAGTGTCAGTGCTTAGCTATGCCTTGGATAAGGTTCTAGAAAGTCAAGCGCCTAACATCAGGCTGCTTTTGGTTGATGGTTCAGCCCTGACTAATTATTTTACTGATGGCGAAGTAGACCTCCTGTATCTGAATTTTTCAGATCCTTGGCCAAAGAAAAAGCATGAAAAACGCCGCTTGACCTATAAATCTTTTTTGGACACATATAAAAAAATATTACCTGAACATGGTGAGATTCACTTTAAAACAGATAATCGTGGCTTATTTGAATACAGTTTGGTCAGTTTTTCTCAGTATGGTATGGCTCTTAAACAGGTCTGGCTAGATTTGCACGCCAGTGATTTTGAAGGAAATGTCATGACCGAGTACGAAGAAAAATTTTCAAATAAAGGGCAAGTTATCTATCGAGTTGAAGCAACATTTTAGTGGTCAACTTTGAAAAAGCATGTTATAATGGAAAAGTTGGTTTGCCAACTTTTATCTTGGAGAGGTCGCATAGTGGCCGAGTGCGCACGCTTGGAAAGCGTGTAGTCCTTAACGGGGCTCGGGGGTTCGAATCCCCTCCTCTCCTTTTATCCCCTTGATGTAACAAGGTTTTAAGGGTGTTTGCCCACCATTTGCCCACCGATTTTATATTTTGTTAAAAATCTCTTTGACCTTTTGGTCATTTTTTTGTTTCAATTTTTCGATTTGGTGGGCGTATGTTTTCAGAGTAATGTTTAAATTCTCGTGTCCAAGGAGTTTAGAGACAGATATTAAATCTACCCCTTTATATATCAAATAGGAGGCGTATGTGTGTCTTAAAGAGTGGTTGGTGTAATTTTCACCAGTCGCTCTCTTAATGGCTTTATTTGAGGCGTTATTTGACGTACCGAAGCAGATACGACCTAGCTTGTTTTCTTGATAGTAATTTTCTTTATAGTTTTTGAGTATTTTTAGACTGTTTTGATCAATAGGAACTTGTCGAATGGATTGTTCGTTCTTAGTTGGTCCGAAGTTCTGAGAAATCGAGTAATCAAATGTCTTATTGACGTCAACATAGCCATTTTCAAAATTGATGTCGTTCCAGGTAAGCCCTTGAGCTTCAGCGAAACGCAGACCAGTTACCCCAATAATGTAGGTTGTCAGGTAGGAGGCGTGCCTGATTCTTGCTTTCGCAAAGTTTAGGTAGTTTAGATAGTCATCTTCCTCCATAAATTTTTCAGCCTCTGCTTTACCAGACTTCTGCGCTTTGACAATGGCGCCTTCAGCGAAGTTGTCTCTAATGATACCATCTCGGATAGCCATTTTACAGGCTCCTTTGATTTGATAGTGGAATTTTTCAAGCGTTGATTGTGCGACTGTCTCTCCAAATTCATTTAAAATTTGTTGATAGAGGGTGTGATTGATATTTTTGAGCTTCTTCTCGCCAAAAAAGCGTTTGATGTGTTTGAAGTTTTTAGTATAGGTTTTCCATGTTTTAGCTGTGACGTGTGGTTTTTTGTATATTTCTGCCCATCGTTCATTATAATCAAGTACAGTAATATCTAGAAGTTCGCTTGAAACTGTACTTAATTCCAGCTCAGCTTGTTGGGCTGATGCTTTTGCAAGGACTTTGGTTCTAAACCCTCCTTTTGATTTCTCACGTCGCTTTCCATTTATATCTTGATAGATTATCCTATATTCCCAAGCGTCTCCACGTTTTCTAAATGATGCCATGTTGTTTTTTACCTCACTTTCTGATAAAATGGGTATAGTAAAGAGGCCTACTGAAAAGCAGGTTTTTACTATATATGATTTGCCTTACGCTCTCTGTCGCCAAACTGTCGAGCGTAGGGCTTTTTTTATTCTACAATTAGGTCACCTACGGGGATAACGTCTTTTGTTTTTGAAGATTTAGCGATTAAGTCGTATTGATCAGCAGATTGTTCGTAACCAAAATCAATAGTTGTTGTATCGTCTGGTAAATTTTTAGCTAATTCAGAAATTGTCATTCTAAATAGAGTAATAGTGTTGCTTTGGTCTGTCGTTGCAGTGTTCGAATAGACAGCATCCAGAGCTTCTTTAGCTGCTTTTTGTGACTCTCCTGTCAGCAACACTCGGATGATATTATGACCATCAGGATATTCAGAATCGGTAACGTTATTTTCAATTTCAACTGTTACACCGCCAGTGTTATCTGGGTCAAGTTTTTCTTTAATTTCTTTGATAGTATCATTATATTTGCTATTATCTACCTTGGTTTTTGACTGAGTAGTCGAAGATGATTGTTCAGTTTTTTCCTTACTAGATGTCGTTGTACTTTCTTTGTTTGATGAGCAAGCTGCCAAAGTCAAGATAGATAGTAGTGTGATTGTGCCTAATGTAACTTTCTTCATAATATTCTCCTATATTGCATTGTTTTATTTTTCTGAATATCTTCCAACAACTTCACCGATAATTCTAAAGTCGCTATCGGCATCAACTGGTATGTCGTCGTATTTAGAGTTTAAACTATGTAGGTATGCCCCAGAATCATCAATTACTAATTCTTTAATATAAGCATCGCCGTAATACTCAAATACGCCAATATCACCATTTGAGAGGTCTACAGATAGTTTTACAAAGACGTAGTCGCCTGAGTGGTATTCGGGTTCCATGGAGTCTCCGTAGATGGGGACTACAAAGTCAGCGTCTATATCTACTGGCAATTCAAGCTGTTCAACTTGTACATCGTTTAGATACTGACCTGTACCAGCTGAAGCGGGTTGGTCGTAGTAGTTGTAGGTGTAGTAGGTGGCTTGTGGTTTGTTTACTGTATTCTTACTGTATGTTACTGTATTTTGTTTATCTAGGAGCTTATTTCCGTAGTTTATCCAGCTTTTGTGGTTATCTTTGTATAAATCCCTGTCCAATCTCAAAACTTCGTCAGAAACGGTTTTAGGGGCTTCTGTGGAGGTGGAGTTTTTATCTATAGGTGGAAATAAATCGTCTATAGAAATATCAAAAGCATTAGCTAAAGCAAATACAGTATCTTTTTTAGGGGAACGAAAGCCACGTTCATAATTACCAACAGCGTTTTTTCCTATTCCAATTTTTCTACCTAATTCTTCTTGAGTCCAATTATTTAATTTCCGATAATATTTAATTTTTTCACCTATGAAGACAGCAATTTCTTCTTTGTCCATTTCATCACCTCCTTCTTGCAATTAAATAATAACATAAAAACCACGGAAAGAAAACTTTTTTTATTTTTTCAAAAAAAAAAATATTGACAAACCACGAAACGTGGTCTATAATATAATCAAGGTCAAGGAAATGACCGAGAAAGGAGGTAGAGCTGATGCAGTCAAGGCTAAACAAAAAGCCTGAACACAAAGAAGTAGAATTCGAGCTACACATCTTTTGGTTCAAGCTTAAACTCAAATACTTAATCAAGCGGTAGCTTGATTGAGTAGGGAGGCGAAAGCCTCCTCCCCCTTGAGGGGATAGGTATAGTTTAGCACATTGGCTCTATCTCTGCAAGAAAAGAGAGGAAACATGATGGACTGGAAAAAAGTTTTATTTGGAGACTTGGAAGGTACTAAAGTCAGTAAAGATGGCAAAGTGAAAACTACCGTCAAGTTTGAAGGTGGTTTGTTACCAGCTGTCTTGGTTATCGGATTTATAGGATTAGTTATTTGGTTGGTGGTGAAGTGATGGAAGAAGTTATTCAATCTATTGTTGCTGTTGGTGGTTTTGGGTATTTGAATTATTGGCTGTTTGTTAGAATTCGAGATAGGGATATTGGTGGAGAGTCAGATCGAAAATTTCTGATTGGCTTGATGTCATCTTTTGATTATCTCATTTATCTTGTTTTTAGACACTTTTGTGACAGCATGCTTTGGTCTATTGTAGGAGCAATTATTTCTGCTATCATTTTCACTATTTCAGCTCATTGCTTTCTTGATATGGCCTATAACTTTAGCAATTGGCTAAGGGGAAAGCATGGCTTAGCACAGCAAGTTGATATGCACTTGTGGGACATGATGTTTAAGGAAGATAAGCCGAATCGATTTGTCATTGATTTCTCTGGTAATATTATCGCAAGTGGTGTTATTAAGGCTATAAACGGTAACTATGAAGAAAAATCACTAATTCTTGCTTCGTTTGTTGGCCATAACGATGAAAGGCCTAGAACGGAAGCAGAACTAATGACTTATTTAGATGAAAATGATATTCAAAGTGACGTTTATCTTAATTTTGACAAGAAAATCAAAATCATTTATTTTTAGAAGGTTGAGGGAAACGAACCTTATCAGTTGTCTGAGCCGTCTGGCTTGTCTGACTATTCTTCATCTTGGGTTCTTTAATGGCTTGTTTTTTATCCATATCCTTGCTCCTTTCTGTAGAGATGGTGGTACATTTTATTATAGCACAAGGAGCAGGTGGCTAGGTTGGTCTTTTTTCGTGGTTCGATTCCTCGGCTAGTCATGACGTCAAATATTTTAGAAAGAGGTGGATTTATTGCAGATTAAATTATATGAATTGAGAAAAAAAGCCAATCTGACACAAAAGCAGATGGCTGAGAAATTGAATATTTCTGAGGTTTCATATCGTTCAAAGGAGCTAGGATATACAGATTTTAAGTCAACAGAAATGTTCATAATTGCTGATATTTTAAAACATAATATCAATGATATTTTTTTACCTAAAAAGACCACGAAAAGTGGTCTTAATCAACTATAGAAAGGATAAGGGGATGGAAAAACTCACAACAAATTTTTTACCTGTCATTGAAACAACTGTCAAACTTATTGATACCATTGCTGAATCGGCATTTCTGGAACTTTTGAAGGAGTGTGATAACTTGTCCGAATTGGAAACTCGTACGTTTCATTTTGATAAGTATCCAGATCTCCCAGTCGAGACAGTCACGATTTGCGAGATGGTTGCAAGTCGAGTTAGAAAAATGGCAAGTGCCTATATTGACAATGAAAAGTCCCAACACAAGATTGTATTGGGAGATGAAATTAAAGAGGCTAGCGTTTTACCACTAACCTCAAGAAACGTCCAGGCTATTGGTTCAGCCATTCATGATACTCTTTCAACAGCTCAAGAGAAGTAGTGTAGGCTGTGACAGCAATGAGCGTTTCCTTCTGTTGCTCAGGCACAGAGTTGGCAATAGAAGCAGCTGTTTGATTTGCTTTACCTACCAGTTCAGTTACTTTTTGAGCTGTGAGAGTTGATACAAAATCGTCAAAAGACTTCATTGACTTATCCTCCTTTACGTGATGATAAGTCAATTATACCAAAAATAGAAAGGGAAAATATGAGCCAACAACATCAAAAATGGATTGATTTGGTAAACAAGCGACTACATAAACGTGGTTGGTCTCGGTCTGATTTTGCGATTGTGCTAGGTGTTTCGCCAGCCATGGTCAGTCGTTTACTGAAAGATGGTCATGGCTGGCGATGATCTCAAGCTGAAAGTAAACAAGAAACTCAGAATTTCTGAGAGTTGGGAAAGTTTTGAAAAATATGAGTAAGAAGCTAATCGCCAACTGGCAAAAGAAAAATCATCAACTGAGCCAGCTGATGATAGATAGCCTTGAGGGGCTAGATGTGTGGGAGACTATTTTAGCACTTGGAGAGATAAGGAGGGGAATGGTGTGAAGATATTTTTAAGAGACTTAATGTTTTTATCGTTGTCGTTATTTGCTGCCAACTGGTGTTTATTAGGTTTCGAGGTAGCTGTCTGTGTCCTATTTGAGACAGTAATGCTATTAATTATTTTTGAAAAATTCCTCAAAGATAGGTTTTAAACTAGTTATCAATGTTGAAATTTTATCATGATAAATGACTATCCACGTAATGGTGCTTACGATGGCAGAAACAATACTGTTTAGGTCTAGTCCTAAAAATCTGATAATCTTACTTGGTATGAGGAAAACATCTTTCAGAGGAGTCAATGGATTAAAAATTTTCCATTTATCAAACAGTAAGTAATCTTGAATAGTGAAAAGTTGTGAGTAGATTGTTTTTACAGCATCGTGAAAATAATAATCATCTTTATCGTAGCTGAGGGCATCTATTGGATACGAAGGATTGAGGTATTTTAATTTTGGCATTAATGGAACTAATTGATGTCTCCATTCAGAAATATCTTTACTTTCAAATGCTTTGTTGAAAGTATCAATCAACTCATGTGTCATTTGTATCTTTCTTAATCCATTTATTATTTGATAAATATACAGGATTGCATAAAGAATAAGTCCTAAATAGATGAATTTCATTGTTACCTCACAAGCATTTTATTTTTATTATATCAAATTAGAAAGGAATTTTATGAACGAAATTTTTGTTTTTCACGGGCAGGAAGTCCGTACTGTAACCATTAACAATGAGCCTTGGTTTGTTGGGAAAGATGTGGCTGATATTTTAGGTTATCAAAAACCACTTGATGCAATTTCTTGACATGTTGATGAGGATGACTCCGTGAAACACGGACTCACCGATAGTTTGGGTCGTATCCAAAACACAATTATCATCAATGAATCTGGTCTTTACTCACTTATCTTATCCAGTAAGTTGCCACAGGCAAAAGAATTCAAACGTTGGGTGACTAGTGAGGTATTGCCACAGATTCGTCAACAGGGAGCTTATGTGCCAGAGAATTTGTCTGATGAAGCTTTTATCGCTCTATTTACTGGTCAGAAGAAACTGAAAGAGCAGCAGTTGGCATTGGCTCAAGATGTTGATTATCTCAAAAATGAACAACCGATTCATCCTAGCACAGCGCAGGCTCTTTTGAAAAAGAGAAAGGCTAGAGTAGTGGCTTGGCTTGGTGGTATGGATAGTCAAGCTTATGCTGATAAGCCATTTGCTCAATCTATATTTAGAGAAGCTGAGATTGATTTCAAAGAACATTTCAATATCAGCAGATATGACATGTTACCAAAGAAATTCACGGATGCAGCATTGTCTTACTGGATGACTTGGGAACCAAGCACTAACACCAAAATGAAAATCATGGAGTTAAATGCTTATGAAATGTAATGCAAAAAAGCCTGACGGCAATCAGGCTCTGTAATAAATAATACAAGAGGATTATATCATGAATGATTTAATGATTCAAATGTTTGACCAGTTTGAAGCTGGTCTTATGGATAGAGCGTTGAAGGTCATGCACGTTGTCATGGACGAAAAACGGCGATATCCGATGGAACTCAATAAGTCTCAATGTGCTGAAATGTTATTAGGTACTAAAGATACTGGAACATTTGATGCACGCTTTAACTGTCATAAGGATTTCCCACGGATTAAAAATGCTCGTGAGAAATATCCTCGGGATGAAGTTATCGAGTGGTATCACAAAAATTGGCAAAGAACGGTAGTGTGAGGTTGAAAATGGAAAATCCTATTACTGCAATCGTATTTATAGCTATTCTTTGCTTACTGGCCTATTTTGGTCGCGATACAGTGGAGAGTGAGGTGACGCATGAAAACATTGCTGAGAATGAAGCTCCAGCATATCTGGAGCGGTATGGGCGAGTTATTCAGCTCAACGGACAAAGTGGATATGACAGGATGGACTGAGTATCCTGTCAGTTACCATCTGGATTATCGGTCTGAGATGGTGTGGCAGGTGAGGAAGTCTGTTAGAAACTTTATCAAGTCTGGAGATTTTGATAATCTTGCTGATGTCTTTAGGGTTGTTTGGTTTTATGTTGTTACGGTAAAGAGAGGTAAATAATGCGAGATTTTAAGTTATTTAGCAATCATATTGCTGAGAAAATTGAGTTAGAGACAGCAACAATTATTGATTTTTATGATCCTGAGCAGGGCAGATGGCATAGTTTACGGTATTTTTTTGATAAAAAGCACTCATCTTTGGCGATTACTGGAGATTTTGGGGAGTTGGTGGCTGTCAATTTTGACAATATGGGCGACTGGAAGGAATTTTATCAAGATTACACAAACAATCCAGGCTACTTCATAGAAAAAGTACAAACATCACGAAGGTCTCTATTTGCTTATGACTGTGAAGAAGCTAAGAAGGAGGTACTTAATAGCTTTTTTTATCAGAAACCATACGAAGCTTTGGATGATGATGAGCAATATTACTTTGATGAACTCTTTGAATATTTTGATGGTAGTTATGGCTTTCGTCATGTTTCAGATAGTGTTAGAGAGTTTTTAAGTCAGGAACATGATGAATATTATGTCATTTTAGAGCATGCTGGTCGTCACATCTCTGACATTGTTTATCTTTATTTGGATGCCTATAGTAAAGCTTATGAATATCTCACAAAAAATGAAGCTAAATCGCAGACTGAACTTTAAGAGGAGGTAAGAAAAATGCGCATAGATGAAGTTAAGCGTAATTCCTTTTACCAGTTTCCGCAATGGCTATTAAATGAGCCATACAGTCGGTTGGGGGATAAAGCCAAAATGATGTATATGTTGCTATTTGATAGGCGGGGGTTATCTGTCAAAAATAAGTGGCATGATGAAGACGGTAAAATTTATATGTATTTTACCAATGAACAATTTATGCAAGAGCTGAGTTGTTCTGAACCCTCTATCATCAAAGCCAAGAAAGAACTAGCTGACTTTGGGCTTTTAAAGGAAGTTAGGCAAGGTATTAACAAGCCTAATCGCTTGTATTTGTTTGGAACTAAAGAAACTTTAGGTCAGGAGCTAAAGAAAGTTAAGCACGGAACTAAAGAAACTTTAGGTCAAGACCTTAAAAAAGTTAAGGGAATCAATACTGATAATATCAATACTAATATATCAATAAATACTACTACTACTGATAAGGATTTTGGTAGCTTCTTAAAAAGTGAGGGATTGAAAGTAAGAGACAGGCATATCACGCAGCTGCTTGAATATGTTGGACTTGACCACATGGATCTTGATTTGGTGAAGTTAGCTGTCATAAAGACAACCGACCAAGGCATTGATAACCCGTCTTATACGTTTAGCATTTTGGAAAATTGGAAAGCTAAAGGCATTTTGACGGTGGAACAGCAACAGCAGGAAGACAGACGTCAGACGACTAACCAACCTGTTGATCCTAATGCTGCTAAGTTTGCTGGGATGGAGGATTGGAACTGATGGAAAAGGTTGATAGTATTGCTCGCAAGTATAGCGAATTTATGAGCAAACAGCTGAGTGATGAGATTTGTGAGATTCATGATATTCATTTGTGGCGAATTAGTCGTCCGTCTGTTGAGGGACCTGTGGTTCAGGAGTTTTGTCCTGAATGTCAGAAAGAGTCTATCAGAAAGAAAGAAGATGACCTATTACAGCAGAGCTTGGTTAATGCTAAGCTTGCACAGACTTTTAGTGTCTTTAGGAAGGAAAGTATCATTTCAGAGGATTTGAAGAAGGCTAATTTTAATTCTTATGATACTGTCACTGAGTTTGATGTGAAGGCTTTGAACTTTGCTAAGCGGATTTGTCGCTCTTACTACGATGGAAATTCTGGAAATACTGTGCTTATGGGCGTTCCTGGTGTTGGTAAATCTCATTTGTCTGTTGCGATGGCGGATGCTTTGAATGATTCTTTTAAAAAGGCAGGAAAGCCGAAATCCATTCTTTTTATGCCAACAGCTCGGCTATTTTCTAAAATCAAGAGCTCTTTCAACGGTGGCGGTGGTTTTACTGAGGAGTATGCGATTGATTTACTGACACGGGTTAATTATCTTTTTCTTGATGATTTGGGTAAAGAATCCTGTATGAGTACACAAATTAAGCCTGCAAGTGATTGGGTGCAGGGTGTGTTGTTTAATATTTTAGATCAGCGGCAGACAACTGTTATCAATACGAATTTTAGTCGTCAACAACTTTTGCAGATTTATGATGCGGCTTTGGTTGATAGGATTTTTAAGGGGTCAACGCAGAATAAACAGATTTTGATTTGGCCTGATAACAGCGTGAGTAAGAGGTGATTGTTGTGGAAGAAAAAGAGCAGTTGATAACTGGTTTTGAAGAGTGTTACTGGAAGATTGACAGCAAGGTTAGGCGGATGTTGCTTGATTTGCCATTAGAATGCTTGAAATTGAAACTGGTTGAGTGGCAGAACTGGGCAGAATGTGGCGGAAAGGTTGTATTTTGATGGATAAAGAAGATGTGATAGCTTTGCTGACTGATCAGCGTGATTCGTATTATCGGTCTATTTCAGATGATGGTTCTGTAAATGACTATGATGCGTGGTGCTATAGTCAGTACGAGAAGTTTCAGGCTGCGATTGAGTGGGTGAGGGGGAGAGATGATTAGTGATAAGGTAGTTTGTGAGTTGTATAATGACCACTTTGAAAATGCGAAGCGTTATCAAATTCCACGGGCTCAGTTGATTATCGCAGACATTCCTTACAATCTCGGTAATAATGCTTATGCTAGTGATCCACGTTGGTACAAGGATGGTGACAACAGCAACGGGGAGAGTAAGTTAGCAGGTAAATCATTCTTTGACACGGACAACGATTTTAAAATTAACAATTTCTTTGATTTTTGCAGCCGACTTCTGAGAAAAGAGCCAAAGGAAAAAGGTAAAGCACCAGCTATGATTGTTTTCCACGCATGGCAACAAAGGGGTATGGTGATTGAATGTGGTAAAAAGCATGGTTTTAATAAGGCCTATCCATTGTATTTTACGAAGAAATCAAGTCCTCAAGTGCTAAAAGCTAACATGAAGATTGTTGGAGCAGTTGAAGAAGCTACAGTGTTGTATCGTGATAAGTTGCATAAGTTTAATAATAACGGGGCAATGGTACTCAATCATGCTCCTTGGGAAAAAGATAGCTCTTACCCAACCATCCACCCAACGCAGAAACCTATTCCTGTACTAAAAAGGTTAATTGAAATCTTTACGGATGAAGGTGATGTGGTGATTGACCCTGTGGCAGGAAGCGGGAGTACGCTTAGAGCTGCTATTGAGATGAATCGCAAAGCTTATGGCTTTGAGATTAAGAAAGACTTTTACAGGAAGGCAAAGGCTGAAATGTTGAGTACATTTCAAACCAGTCTTTTCTGAGGAAGTGGAGCAGATGACGATATTTGATTATTTGGAGGGGTGAGCAGTGCTAGAACTATATTTTGTCTATAACGGGCATAGAAAGTGTAGTCTTGGAAAGTTTGTGCACATACATGCTGCTGTCAAGGCTCTTAAAGCACATCAAGCTGTGTATTCTGCTATCAATAATCCACGTTTTTGCAAAAGTATGAGTGGTGAGTGTATCAGAATTGATTACGGTGCTAAGGATTGCTATTACTTAATAGAGAGGACAGAAAATGACTAAAAGTCTAGATTACAAGAAAGGCTATCGAGATGCGATGCAGTTTGCTATTTCGGAGATTAATGAGTTAGTTGAAGAGTTTCTTATTGATGAAAAAATGGCTGATAAAATTACAAAAAATTTAAAAACAATAACAGGAAAGGTATTATCAAATGACTAAAACACTAGAAGAAAAAGTTGACCAATGGTTCGTTGACCGTAATTTACACGAGGCAAATCCTGTTAAACAGTTCGAAAAGCTGATGGAGGAAAGTGGTGAGCTGTTTGAGGGGATTGCTAAGGATAAGCCTGAGCTTATTAAGGATGCTCTTGGCGATATGCGGGTAGTAATTATTGGACTACTGCTGCAATTGAATAGGGGAAACAAACCTGAGGCCGCCAACCGAGAACTCCTTTTGCTAGAATTGGTAAAACATATTGGCAATATGGCTGGTAAAATCCTATTGCATATTGAGAACAAAAACACTGAAAAAATCAGTGTTGGAGTTGAGTTGTTAGGAATCAATAGAACAATGCAGTACATTGCTTTATACAGCGACACTACACTAACTGATTGCTTGCAGATCGCATACGACAAAATCAAAGATCGAAAAGGCAAAATGATTAATGGAGTGTTCGTTAAGGAGGAGGATTTAAAATGAAAAAGAAACTAATTGCAGGAATTGTATTTTTTGGAGCGCTGTTATCACTTGCAGCATGTACTGAATCTGACAAAGTATCAGAAAACATCAGCAAGGAAGCTGATAACTTCAATGTTCGCAGGCGTGTGACGGTTATCAATACGCGTACGGATAAGGTGGAATTTACTGTTACAGGCTTAATCTCAGTTGATACTGGCAAGTCAAATAAACTTGTTATTATTGCTGAGGTTGGTAAGGGTAAGTATAAAAAGCATTTGGTCAATATGACTAAGAATAACATGTACGTTGTTGAGGATGTGACCGATGGAACAAAAGTAAGTAAGTATAAATACGAAGTGGAATATATGCCAGAAAGTGTTATTCCAGTGACGGTGACGAACAATGAGTAGTTATGATGTGATTATCGTTGTGACCGTAGTAACAGTTCTTCTGGTCTGTTACCTTGAATATGAACTGTTTATCCACTACGCTAACAAAATGCCGATTCTTGCTGCTATCGTCTTGCTGATTATAGTTGTACAAGCAAAAGACCATGCCATGGAAATGACCAAGCAGGTAGATAAGCTTGAGGCACGAAAGCCTGTTGTTATTTATAATGTTGACAATGCTGGCGCTGCGATGGGTGGTAAGATTACTGACAAGCAAGTTATCAGTGGTCACTATACCGTGACTGTGGGTGCTTATGGTAAGTTCTTGGTTACGAAGGAACAGTATGAGGCTGTTAAGGTAGGGGATGAGATTCCTGAATACTTGGAAGGTGGAGAATAAATGTTTGATGATATTAAGCAAAAATTTGATGGTGTTTACGGTTGGAAAATAAAAGATGGTAAGGTTGTACAACCACAACACAGCTTGCCAGAAGCGGTTAAGAAAAGAGCTGACTACTTCTGGGAAATGACTGAGGATGGCATGAGCTTTCTAGGAGCTCTTGAGTGCATTTTTGCTGATGAGAAACCCAAAGATTACGATTGGGGAGCGACTAAAGATTGGTTGCCCAAATCCAAAGAATTTGATGACTGGGTCAATTTTGCTATTGGTATGGCACAAATGGAAATCGCTGTATATTTGATTTATGGCAATCCAAAGGAGGATAAAAATGGCAAGTGAATATGTCAAGCTACACATCATGAAGCATGCGTTACAGCATTATATCAATCGTGATGGTGCTTCTGAAAAGGATGTCAGGCAAGAAAAACGGGTATTGTCTGAGGTTACAGAAGAACTGGAACAGTTCAAAGAGCGTATCAATTCAGGTTGTTCGGGAGGTTGTTGAATGATAAGTGATGATACTTTGATTGGATTGGTAATCTTGTTGATACTATGGTTGCCAGCGATGTGGAGGTAGAAAATGACACCAGATAAATTTTTGAATATGACAGTAGCCGATGTTCTGAAAATGCTAACTGATAGCGATGGTAATTTTTTGAGAGCTAAAATTACCAAAGACGATGGCAATGGGATTTTAGTCAAAATTAGCTATGAGCCTGTGGAGGTGGAGTGATGAAACAATTATTAAGGTCTTTTGGATTTATGCTGATATTTTATTCGTTTGTCCCGAATACTATCCACGAGATGACGCTTGCTCAGAAGATGATGTTTGGATTAGGGGCTAGTTGGCTATTTTACGAAGGAGGCAGAAAATGATACCGAAATTTAGAGCTTGGGATGTTCACAATATGGAGATGTTTACTAATGCTCAACTCATCATTTGGAATGGCAACGTTTACGCAAATGATCCTGGCAAGATATCTGTAGATAAAATGAGAGGTTGGAGTATTGATGAAAAGTATCTCATGCAATCCACAGGGCTGTTGGATAAAAATGGTGTGGAGATTTTTGAGGGGGATGTAGTTAAGTGTTACATAGTAACAGAAAAAGATGAGTGCGAATATGTAGGTGTTGTCTGCTTCAAGGATTTTTCTTTTGTTATAGTCGATGAAAAAGACACTTATGACCCATTATGGAATTATAAAAGTGGGTTCGTTGATATAGAAACTGAAATCGAAATCATCGGCAACATCTACAAAAATCCGGAATTGATGGAGGGGTAGAAATGTGTATAATTACAGCTTGGACAGATAAATCAAAAACAGTACTAACAGTTAAATCCGATGATGAAGCAATGAAAATCCGAGAAAAGGTGATTTCCCAATTGAACAACGGGCATGCGGTTATCGTTGGGAACGCTGTAATAAATCCTACTCACATTAGAGTTATTGATTTTCAATTTAAGGAGGAAACCAATGACAAATAGAGAAGTAGCTAAAATACGTTTTAAAGATAATGAGTACGATGTGCACACGGTCAAGTTGACTAAAAATGATATCAAAAAATTAAAAAATGGCACAACACTCATGGTTTTCAATGGTGAAGCGAGGCAAGTTATAGCTTTGTCGATGGAGGCAGACAATGACTGAAAAACTAGGTGTGCTACTGGTCGATGTGCCAGAGCCGAGACGATTCGAATTCTTTTATTTGATAAAAGCCGAGGATGAAGAGTGGTGCTTGGATTGTTCGGATAACATAGTTGAAGTCGCAGATTTAGCTTACAAATGCACCAAAGAAGAAGCAAAGAAATACCCACAATTCAGATGGGTGGCGTTGGAGTGATGGAGAATTGGAAGCAATATGAACAAAAGAATCAAGAAGAAGAAAGCTAAGCAAGCTGAATTAAAAAAGCAACAAGAGCTGGAACAGCTACTGCAAAATCCTGAACAGATCCGACAAGCTTTTAAGTCGGTTGGTACTGCTCTTAGTAATGTATTTATGAACTTATCATTAGCCTTTGCTAGTGCAGCTGAACAATGGAAAAAATGGGGAGAACAATTTGACAAAGAAAACAGCAAGTAAGACAAGACGTGATTTCCTTGAGTTTGAGCTTGAGGCTAAGTATCAAAAAATTGATAAACTTATTGGTCAGCGCCGTCATGAGCTGGAAAGAGTCTATGCGGTCAAAAACCTGACCATGCCAGATATCGATGATTCGGGAGCTAGTCGCAGTGGAACTTCAACTAACACTTCTGAAAATCTAGCTGTTGCTTATGCCAGCGATCCAATGATTCTGAAATTGGAAGAGTTCCAAAATGCTATATCAGAATTACTAAAGGTACTTGAACCTGATGATAAAAAAATTTTCCATCTACGCTGGGGAGAACATACTAGATATGATTGGATTCAGGTTTGGCACATCATGGAGAGTGGAGAAACTGGATATCTGTACAGGCATAGCAAGCAGATTTACAGAAGACGAGAAGTTATTCTGGATACACTAGCGAAACTACTCTTCATGTAACTTGTCAAAAAAATATATAGAATTGACAGCAACAATCTGATAGATTGATAGTGTCGCTAAGCACCGAGAAATCCTTGGTGCTTTATTTTTTTACGAAAGGAGCAGAGCGATGAATATTGTCGAACCATTAAGAGATAAAGATGACATTCAAGCAATGAAAGATTACCTATCATCTTGGAATGAAAAGTATTACATGCTATTTCTTTTAGGAATCAACACAGGCTTTCGTGTTGGGGATATTCTGAAATTGAAGGTTAAAGATGTTCAAGGCTGGCATATTAAAATTAGAGAACAGAAGACTGGAAAATATAAGAGTATCAAGATGACAAGGCCACTCAAAAATGAATTAAGGGAATTCGTAAAAGATAGAGCGCTGCATGAGTATCTATTCCAAAGTAGAATTGGCAAGAATAAAGCTCTCAGTTACAAGACAGTATATTGGTTTTTGAAAACAGCAGCTGAAGACTTAGGCATTGATAATGTCGGCACTCATACTATGCGAAAAACATTTGGCTATCATTACTACAAGAAGTACAAGAACGTTGCTGACTTGATGTCATTGTTCAATCATTCAAGTCCAGCAGTTACGCTAATTTATATCTGTGTAAGACAAGACGAACTTGATACTAAGATGAGTAATTTTAGCCTCTAATATTTTTTTGATTTTTTCAACTATCCATAACGAGGAAGTTTCTAGTTTATATTTTGGAGTATGCTTGAAGCCTTGTCTATATTGGTTTTTTAAGGTGAAACAAAATTAGATAAAATATAAGATATAGATAGTTCAGCATGGTTATTTTACACAATTTGACCAACAGAAAACAATCTTGTCAAAAAAAGAGGTATTATTGACAAAAACAATCTGATATATTGGTAGCATGAGAAAAAAACAGAGAGCAAGTCTAGGCATGTTCTCTGTTTTTGTTAAGGAGCTTTCATGATGATAAATGAGATTGATAATTCTTTAAAAATCACAATCAATTCAAATCCTAGTCCTTCTAAGCATTGGCTTGATGATTTAGCAAAGAGTCAAGACAACAAATCAAATTATCCTTTTGAATTTGTAGCCTTTGCTATCAGAGAAGGTGAATCAATTTCTAAGACTAGGTTAAGAAATTACCATGAGTTATAGAAACCCTAAACACTCTGACTGGTTCAGAGCTTGGCAGATTAAATTCTACAACTCGAAACCTTGGAGAACTCTGAGAAATAAAATCAGAAAAGCTAAGCGTATGCGTTGTGACATGTGTGGACGTTTGATTCACGGTAAGAGTATTGTTGACCACATCATAGAGATTGACGAAACTAATTATCAAGATGAATCTATTACTCTCAACGAAGAGAACTGTCAGCTACTTTGTCTTGAATGTCACAACACAAAAACTTTTCAAAGTAAAATAAATTTAAATTTAGACAATCGGAATATAAATTTATTTTTGATTTTTTTATTTTTGAAATTTTGTGGACACCCCCCATTTTGAATTTTGACAGCGCCAAAATAATAACGGTGTCAATCCTCTTGTGCACCTCTCCCCCAAAAATGACGAAAATTGATACAAGAAAGGAGTATGATTTTGAAAATCAATGAAGTTTTAGAAAAGCTAGGAATAAGTCGTGCTACCCTTACCAGGTATCGAAAAAAGCTGGGCATATTTGAAGAAACTAGGTCAAATATCACCAAAAGTCAGTTCAAAGAGTTGGAAAAGCTTGCAAATCAACGGCAAAAGTACACAAGACAGGAACGTGTTGAGCTATCTCGTAAGACTTTCAAGCTGATTCCAAAGGAAAAAACACTGGACATCAGCGATAATGACTCTGTGGCTCTTAAAAATCTCAAGACTCAGTACAATCATAATCAAAAAGTGATTGAAAATTTCCAGCTTGAAATCAATAAGGTTATCAATGCTGGTGAGTTACCTGATAAGTATCTGCTTGACGGTATGGAAAAGTACCAAAAGTTAAACATGCAAATCATGTCAACGATTGAAAAACAGAGCCCGCAAGGTGATAGTCTCAAAGAATTGATTCAGGAGAAGTTGGCACGTTATGGTTGAGATGAGATATTTTGATAAGTATGCTCAGCTCATCTATTCTGGTAAGATTCGTGTTTGTAAGCTCACAATGAAATCAATTAGACGTGTTGAGCGCTACAAAGAGCAATACATCTTCAAACAAGAGGAAGCTGACAAGCGGATTGAGTTTATTGAAGAGGAATGCAGCAATACCAAAGGTCTTGCTGGCAAGTTGCGTTTGGCTTTGCCTCAAAAGGTTTGGCTTGAAACAACATGGGGATTTTATCACACAGTTGAGGTTACTAAGACCAATCCCGACACCTTGGAGGAATATACTGACTACGAAGAAAGGCGTCTCATTCATGAGGTGCCTATTATTGTGCCTCGTGGGACTGGTAAGACTACTCTTGGTTCTGCTATTGGGGAGGTTGGTCAAATCATTGATGGTGAGTGGGGTGCTGATATTCAGCTTCTGGCTTACAGTCGTGAACAGGCTGGCTATTTATTTAATGCTTCAAGAGCCATGTTGTCGAACGAAGAAAGCTTGCTACATTACATGCGTGAGGCTGACATCCTACGGTCAACCAAGCAAGGTATCTTGTATGAAACAACTAACAGCCTTATGTCAATCAAGACTTCTGATTATGAAAGTCTTGACGGTACTAATGCTCACTACAATATCTTTGATGAGGTGCACACTTACGATGATGACTTTATTAAGGTTGTGAATGATGGCTCTAGCCGTAAGCGCAAGAATTGGATAACCTGGTACATTTCCACCAATGGGACGAAGCGTGACAAGCTCTTTGATAAGTATTACAACATCTGGGTAGATATCCTTGATGACAAGATAATCAATGATTCTGTCATGCCCTGGATTTATCAGTTGGATGATGTGTCTGAGATTCATGACCCCGATATGTGGCAGAAAGCTATGCCTTTACTTGGTATCACGACAGAGAAAGAAACTATAGCTCGTGATATTGAGATGAGCAAAAATGACCCAGCACAGCAAGCAGAGTTGATGGCCAAGACTTTCAATCTTCCTGTTAACAATTACTTAGCATACTTCAGTAATGAAGAATGCAGGGGTTGGACAGATAAGTTTGATAAGAGTTTATTTGTTGGAAATGATGAGCGGAGTGCTCGATGCGTTCTTGGCGTTGACTTATCTGATGTCAATGATATCTGTTCTGTCTCATTTATGGTGGTACGTGGAGAAGAACGTCAGTATTTGAACAAGAAATTCATGCCACGTCATACGATTGAAGGTCTTCCAAAAGAACTGAGGGACAAATACGCTGAGTGGGAACTTAGTGGCCAGCTTCATGTTCATGAACTGGACTACAATGACCAAGCCTATATCTTTGAAGAATTAAGACAGTTCATGAGCGAGAATAGAATTTTACCAGTTGCTGTTGGATATGACCGCTGGAATGCTAAAGAGCTTATCCGCTTATTTAATGACTACTACGGTGATATCTGTCACGACATTCCACAGACAGTCAAGAGCTTGTCAAATCCTCTAAAGGTTTATAAGGAAAAGGCTAAGATGGGTAAAATCATCTTTGATGATCCTGTGGCAACTTGGAATCATGCCAATGTTCGTGTCAAGATAGATGCGAATAACAACGTATTTCCAAATAAAGAAAAGGCAAAAGAAAAGATTGACGTCTTTGCTAGTCAGCTTGATGCGTTTATTTGTTACGAGAATTGCAAGGAGGACTTGAGTTATTATTTTGATTGAGGTGAATAATGAATAGGTATTTAAACAATCTGAGGGAGGTTTTGGCTAGGATTTTCCGTCCGAATAATCGGAAAGCTACTAGAACCTATCTTCAACGAAATATCTCTTATTGGCGGCGAAATTCGATTTATCTGGATAACATCTACAATAAGATTTCAACGGATACGGCTCAGATGAGATTTAAGCATGTCAAGATTACTCGTAATCAGGGCGGTGTGGATAAGATGGAATGGTATGAGAATAGTGACTTAGCAAATGTCTTGTCAGTTTCTCCTAACCCTATGGAAATTCCTATTGTCTTTTGGTCAAATGTCACAAGGGCTATGTTGCGTGATGGTGTCGCTGTTGTTGTCCCTCGGTGGGAGAATGGACGGATGATTGAGATTTGGCTCGCTAAGAAAACAGTTACTTGGACTTCTGAGAGCGTGGAGCTTATGCTTGATGATGTTTCTGTTGAATTGCCTTTGACTGATGTGTGGGTCTTTGAAAATCCCAAGCTCAATGTTACTGCTCAGCTTAATCAGATTACAGAATTGATTGACATCAACTTGAATGCTTTGTCTGAGAAGTTGAGTGAAGGAAATCAAAGTCTAAGAGGGTTCTTGAAACTTCCAACTAAGGCAGCAGATAATCAGTTGAAAAAGCTAGCTGAAGAGCGTGTTGATTCTATTTTGAATGCTGCTCATAAAGGTGGCATCGGTTATCTTGAGCAAGGTGAAGAATTTGAGGAACTAAGCAAGGACTACTCAACTGCTTCCAAAGAAGAGTTAGAGTTTCTTAAATCTCAGCTATATCATGCTCATGGTATCAATGAGAAACTCTTTACTTGTGATTATTCAGAAGAGCAATACAGGGCTTACTATTCTAGTGTGATGAAACTCTATCAGCGTGTCTTTTCGGAAGAGATTAACAGGAAATATTTCACAAAGACAGCACGGACTCAGGGGAACAAGCTACTGGTCTTCTTTGATATGGCTGACATGATTTCATTTAAGGATTTGGTTGAAGGTGGCTTCAAGTCCAAATATGCTGGCTTAATGAACTCAAATGAGTTCCGTGAAACCTATCTTGGTTTACCAGGTTACGAGGGTGGTGAAGTCTTTGAAACCAACTTGAACGCTGTGCAGATTGGCAGTGAGTCAACTGAATAATCAATAGGGGTGGGAGGTTGGCATATCTTTCACGAAAGGAGGTAAGTAATGGAAAAACTAAAAACCTTTGTCGTGAAGTCAGTTGAGGATGAGTCAGCTGACTTTCATTTTGAGGCTTACGCTTCTACCTACGGCAATGTTGATAGAGATGGGGACGTCATGGCTAAAGGATGCTTCGATAAGACACTGAAAACCAAGGCTGTTGTCCCGATGTGTCTCAACCATGACCGTAATTGTGTTATTGGTAAACATGAATTGTCTGTGGATGAAAAAGGCTTGCGAACACGTTCAACATTTAATCTTAGTGATCCAGAGGCTAAGAAAACTTATGACCTCATGAAAATGGGTGCGTTGGATAGTCTAAGCATTGGGTTCTTTATCAAAGATTATGAGCCTGTTGACGCTAAGCAACCTTACGGTGGATGGATTTTCAAGGAAGTTGAAATCTTTGAAATCTCTGTTGTGACCGTGCCAGCCAACCCTCAAGCAACTGTAGACAATGTCAAAAATTTTGATATGTCAGAAGTTGATAAACGTATCGCTCAAGCGAACATGAAGCAAGAAATCATGAATAAACTTGCAGAAATTTGAAAAGGAGACAAGATGAAAAAATCACTTGTAGAGCTGTTGGAAGCTCGTCAAAAAGCAGTTGATGAACTGTCAGAAGTAAAACTTAAAAAGTCAGCAGTTGAGGTAAAACTGAAAGCTGCAACTATTGAAGATGATGTTTTGGAGCAATTGAAAACCGAAGCTGAAAATCTGGCCACTCAAGCAACATCACTCAAGGAAACTATTGCTGGTTTAGATTCTGACATTGAAGAAACTGAAGAAGAACTCAGCAAAGCTGCTCACGTCATCAAGTCTAAACAGAAAGGTAAATCGACTATGGATTATTTAAAAACCAAAGCTGCTGCTCTTGACTTTGTCCGTATCTTGATGGATAACGAAGGAAGTTCTAATGCTGCTCGCAAGGCTTGGGAAGCTAACCTTGTTGAAAAAGGAGTGACCGGTCTTGATAAGATTTTACCAGAGCCAGTGCTTATTGCTATCGAAGATGCGTTTGTCAACTACGACGGTATTCTAAATCACGTTACAAAAGACCCACGATACTCAGTGCGTGTGGCGTTGCAATCTCAAGTATCTGCTGCTAAAGGTCAAAAAGCTGGTAAGACGAAGAAAGATGAAGAATTTTCTTTCACTGACTTTACTATCAATTCAGCCACTGTCTATATCAAGTACGCTTTTGAATATGCAGATTTGAAAAAAGACACAACTGGTGCTTACTTTGATTATGTCATGAAAGAACTTGCTCAAGGTTTCATCCGCGCTGTCGAACGTGCTATTGTTATTGGAGATGGTAAAGCTCCAAACGCTGATGATAAAATCACAGAAATTAAATCAATCGCCGAAGAAACACTCTCTGAATTATTTGACACTCAAGAAATTGACTTGAAGGCAGCTTCATTAACTCAAACAGCTCTTGAGACGCTTGTCGCTGGTATTGATAAAATGGCAGCAACAGCTACACCAATTCTTATCACTTCAAAAGCAATTGCTCGTAAGCTCAAGACTGCTAAAGATCCAGAAGGTCGCTATCTTGACCCTCAACCATTCGCTCCAATCGCAACGACCGGAAATATCATCTCTGGCTTCCGAGTTTATGTGTATGACTGGATGGATGATGCAACTAATCCTATCATTGCAGTGGCGGACAAGGCTTACAAATTGGTTGGTGATGATGTGGCTGCTGATAAATTTGAAGATTATGACGTTACTGTAAACCGTCGTCATATCGAGCTTGCAAGCGTAATGGGCGGTCGCTTGGGTCAATACAAGTCAGCTGTTAAGTTTACTTCAGCAGCAGGCTAAAATAGATAGAAAGGGGAGTCACAATGACAATCCTTAACATAATCAAGGAAATGGTAGAGGTTGACGTTGAAGAAGATATCTTTGACGGTCAACTTCTGCGTTACATTAACAGTGGTATCTCTTATTTGCAGAGAAATGGCATACCAGTAAGCAAAGTTTCAACTGATACTGAGCTGAAAGCATGGGCTGATATTGAAGATGAAGATCAGGAAAGTATTCTTGACTGGCTCCATCTGCGATGTGTGCAACGCTTTGACAAGTCACTGATGACTGGTTCAAAGACTACGATGGAATGGATAGATAGCGAGCTGACCAATATTTTATATCAGCTCAAGGCTATTTATGTAGGAAAGACATGAAGTCATCCAGAGTTGCCATTATTCTTTGTTACAACAAGCGTGTCGAAGTTGAAAAGGGTGTCTTTGAAAATCAAATTGTTGAAAAAAAGGTCAAGGCTGAGCAAGAGAAAATCTATCAGAGACGACTAGACAAGGCTCTTGCCGATGGTCAAGTTTTGACAGCGAGGCTCATTGTCCGCGCTAACTATGTGACTGATAATCTGGACTATGTGAAGTACAAAGGAAAAGATTACAAAGTAAATATTGGAACTGAGTCAGATGAGGGACACTTCACTGTCATTGAACTTGGAGAATTGAAGTAATGGCCAGAAAGTTTTTCACAAGACAAGATATTCAAAGAATTTTAGAAACCAACAGTGTCAAATCGGAAGTCTTCTATGCTGAACGTGAGGAGCGAAGCTCACCTGATAATGTCATCTTATACTATCGTTTGATTCCAAGCAGCACACTATTTGCTGACGACAAGGTGCATATGCGGAAAGTCACTGTGCAGGTTAGTCATTATCATAAAAAGAAATTGGACAGCATTGAGGATTTGATGCTGTCTCATTTTATGTGTGAGCCAAATCAAATCAATCTCAAGCAACCAGATACAGACTATTTGCTAACTACTTTTAGATTCGAGGTGTTGACAAGTGGGAAATGGTAGTATGGTACGCGTCAATGTACTTAGAATTGATATCAAGAGTCAAGTACAGTCTCTTGTTGAAAAATACGGAGAAAAAACTTGCAACGATATAAAGGATGCTAGTCCACGAAGACCGCATGGTGGTGAGTATGCTGAGGGATGGGTAAATGATATCATCGAAGACACTGCTGTTGTCCATAATGTAGGCAGAGATAAGAGTCTAACTCATCTTTTGGAGTTAGGACATGCTACAAAGAATGGTGGTTTTGTTGCACCGCAAGAACACATCAGACCAGCCTATCTAAAAAATAAAGAGGAGTACCTCAATGAACTAAAATCTATCAAGATTAAACCACAATAAGAAAGGAGTCAGCAATGACTTATCAATATGATACACGGGAAGTTACTCATGGTAATGCTACGGGGTTCTTTGCTAAAATTGCAAAGAATAGTAAGGGGGAACTTGACCTTCAAACTCCATACCCATTTACAGGTATGATTAGCACGTCGTTTGAAACCTCCCAAGAATCTAACGCTTACTACGCTGATAATGTTGAACATGTACGCTTGCAAGGTAAAAAATCAACAGAAGGGTCAATCACTACTTATCAAATCCCAAAACAGTTTATGATTGATCATTTAGGTAAAAAGTTGACATCAGCAGTGCCACCAGCCTTAATCGATACTGGTATCAATGCTAATTTCATTTGGGGCTATGCTGAAACTGTCACAGATGAATTTGGTGG
Organism: Streptococcus sp. ZY19097; assembly: GCF_040731245.1. NCBI lineage: Bacteria > Bacillati > Bacillota > Bacilli > Lactobacillales > Streptococcaceae > Streptococcus > Streptococcus sp. ZY19097. Next base: position 2,251,377 of record NZ_CP160400.1, on the reverse strand, counting down.
AGAGGTAGAAGAATTCCATATTTGGACTAACGTCAAAGCATCTGCTCCAAAGGCAGGAACTGCTACTGATGAAAGCTCAGTTACTCCAAAAAATATCGAAATACCATGTACGGCATCGCCTAACAACTTTATCTTAGATTCTGAAAACAAACCTGTCTCTGAAATTGCTTGGCGTGATAATGCGCAAGGTGCCGTTCGTACTAAGTTTGAAAAATTATTTGCCAAGTCGTCACCTACAAAGCTTATTGACTTTATCAATGAAGCGCTTGGAAAGGCGACTAGCGTAACTCCAGGAGGATAACATGATTACTAAAGAGCTATCTTTTATTACATTTGATAGCTATGAAGAAGAAGTAGAGCGTACTGAAAAGGTGCGCTTTCTTTATTCTCTTCCAGCTTTCAAATTGTATGCAGAACGAACAGGTCGCAATTTTTTTGACGATAACAAGAAAGCTGTTGACGCTTATGTCAATGCCTTACTGGAAATTGGATTAAAAACTAGTGACGATCTGTCCAAAGAAGATCAGATTAAACTAATTCCATTACTGCTTCAACCTGATTTTATGGATTTTATGGTTAATGCTATTCCATGTCTGTATGGTGAAGTTGAAAATGGTCGTTTAGCGCAAAATCAAATCACTGCTGAAAATGCAGAAATGGCCCCATGGTTTGGCGACTTACTTAATGTTCAGTTCTTCACTGAGTTGATTGCTGAATTGAACAAGTTTAAAGGAACGGTGCCTCAAGATCGAAAAAAGCCTCAAGCGAAGTAATAACTTCTGAAAAGATTTATCAGCTTATTTTTGAATTTAGGATAGACGTTCATTGGGCAGAACAGCAACATTTTAATTACTTGATGAGCCTGTTTGCTCAGATGTCTTCTGGCAAAGAGGAAAAGAAACAGCTATCTAATGCTGAGTTGCTTAGTGTAATGGGAGATTAGATAGAAAGGAGGAGATAATATGGCAGAAACATTTGAAGGTCTATATGTCAAGTTTGGTGCTAATACGGTTGAATTTGACAAATCTGTCAAAGGGATTAACAGTGCTCTGTCTAGTCTCAAAAAGGATTTTACCAATATCAATCGGCAGTTGAAAATGGATCCAGATAATGTTGAATTGCTCAACAGGAAACTGCTAAATTTGCAAGAGCAAGCTCGTGTAGGAGCTATGAAGCTTGCTGAGTTAAAGAAACAACAGCAAGATTTAGGTCAGTCAGAGGTTGGATCAGCTCAATGGAATAAGCTTCAACTTGAAATTGCTAAAGTTGAGGGGCAGATGCAGTCTGTCAATAAAGCTATCACAGCTACAAAGGGTCATATTGATGAAGTTGGAGATGCAAAATCTATCTACAATCTTAACAAACAGCTTGATGATGTCGCAAAAGAACTTGATATCGTTAATCAAAAGCTAGCGCTTGACCCTGACAATGTCGAACTAGCCGAACAAAAGATGAGGCTGTTGGCTCAACAATCCGAATTGGCTAGCGATAAAGTCCAAGAGCTTAAGCGAAAGCAAGCAGCACTTGGTGACGAGAATATCGGCACGGCTGAATGGAAGCAACTTCAAAACGAAATCGGTCAAGCAGAGGTCGAAGTCATGAAGATTGACCGAGCAATGGACAATCTTGGAGAATCTAGTAAAACTGCTGGTGGTAGTATCAGCGAAGCCACAGAATACCTGAAAGCTGATGTCATGATGGAGGCTGCTGAGAAGGCTGGTGAGTTAGGTCAGAAGATGATTGACGCTGGGAAGTCGACTGTGGATGCCTGGTCAGAGCTTGACGAGGCTATGGATACCATCACGACCAAAACAGGGTTAACAGGTACAGCCTTAGCCGAACTACAAGAAATCAGCAAAGGTATTGCTACAAGCATGCCTGCTACTACGTTTCAGGAATCAGCAGATGCTGTTGGGGAATTGAATACTCAGTTTGGACTAACAGGAGACAAGCTGAGGTCAAGTTCGGAATTGCTAATCAAGTATGCACAAATTAACAACACAGACATTTCAAGCTCTGCTGTTTCAGCTAAACAGGCTATTGAGGCCTACGGGTTATCTGCTGATGATCTGGGCATGGTTTTAGACAATGTGACTAAGGTTTCTCAAAATACTGGTCAGTCTGTAGATGACATCATGAGTAAGGCCGTTTCTGGTGCACCTCAAATCAAAGCGCTTGGACTGTCATTTGAGGAAGGTGCTGCTCTGATTGGAAAATTTGAGAAGAGCGGTGTTGACTCATCTGCTGCTTTGTCAAGTTTGTCTAAAGCTGCTGTAAACTATGCTAAAGATGGTAAAAGTCTTGAGCAAGGTTTAAAAGAGACGGTCACTGCTATCCAAAATTCCACATCAGAAACAGAAGCTTTAAGTCTTGCATCTGATGTTTTTGGTTCTAAGGCGGCGCCTCGTATGGTAGATGCGATTAAACGTGGTGCTTTTAGTCTTGATGATTTGGCCAATGCTGCTAAAGAATCATCTGGTACTGTATCAACAACTTTTGACGAGACGCTTGATCCAATTGATAATCTGACAAAATATGCTAATCAAGCCAAAGAAGGACTTGCTGAGATTGGCGGTAAACTCTTAGAGACGTTAATTCCAGCTTTAGAACCTTTGATGGGTCTGCTTGAGTCTGCTGTCAATTGGTTTACTAGTCTTGATGGCAGTATGCAACAGGCTATTGTTATTTTTGGTATTGTCACCGCAGCAGTAATGACTTTAGTTGGAGCAATTGCACCACTAGTAATAGCAATAGGAGCAATTGGAGCCCCTATCGGAATTGTTGTGGCAGCGATAGCGGGAGCGATTGCTGCTATTACAGCTATTGTGCTGGCAATTACGAACTGGGGTAGTATTGCCGAGTGGTTTCAAGGTATATGGGGAGCGGTCGCCCCTTTTATTCAAGGTATATTTCAAAGTATTTCTGATTTTATTATGTCAATATGGGGGACCGTGTCGACTTGGTTTACTGAGAATCAGGCTTTAATACAACAGACTATTGAGACTGTCTGGAATGCTATCTTAGCTGTCATTACAACCGTAATGGAAGTTTTACAGCCTTATCTTCAGGCAGCATGGGAAAATATCAAACTCATTATCTCAACTGTTTGGGAGGTCATCAAGACGACTGTTGAAACAGCTATCAATTTGGTACTTGGCATTATCACAGCTGTCATGCAAATGATTACTGGTGATTGGTCGGGAGCTTGGGAGACTATCAAGCAAACAACTTCAAGTGTCTTTAATGGCATCCAATCAATTATCTCAAACATCTTGTCAGGAATTAGTCAGTTTATTTCGAATACATGGCATGGGATTTCTGGCACTGTCAGCAATGTTCTTAATGGTATATCAAGTACTGTTTCAAATATATGGAATGGTATCAAGAATAGTATTGCAAATGCTATTGACGGAGCGAAAAATGCAGTCTCAAACGGAATCAATGCAATAAAAAGCCTATTTGATTTTAATATTAAGTGGCCTCATATTCCACTGCCTCACTTTCGTGTGAGTGGTTCTGCTAACCCTTTGGATTGGTTGGATGACGGCGTTCCTAGCATTGGGATTGATTGGTACGCTAAGGGTGGTATCATGACAAAACCTACACTATTTGGGCTGAACGGGAACCGTGCAATGGTTGGCGGTGAAGCTGGCGCTGAAGCTATCTTACCGTTGAATAAGTCAACGCTGGGGGCCATAGGTCAAAGTATTGCTAATACAATGAATACTGATAATAACATCAATGTTAACTTTTCTAATGTGACAGTCAGGGAAGAGGCAGACTTAGGCAAACTTGCTGATATGGTCGGAAATCGCATCGCTGAAGAACTGCAACGTAAAACTAATTTGAAAGGATGATTTGCATGACAACAATTAACGAATTGATTATTGACAATGTGAAAACGTCGTCTTTCGATTGTGAAATTTTGGTTGAAACTAGACCAAATGTCATTGTCTCTACCTCCAAAACAGTTTTATTAGAGCATGATGGAATTAGTGGTGCAGTTGTGCAAACGAACAGACATCGTGGACTGATTGAAAAGTCTTATCATATCACTTTAATTGAGCCAAGTGACGAAGAAATTTATCGCTTTTCTGCTCTTTTGAACCGTGAAAAGTTTTGGTTGGAAAATGAACAGGAACCAACTATTAGACTTTGGTGCTATAAGGTCAATAGTTTTGAGATTGGAAAAGATGACTTTGGTGCTTGGGTTGTTGATGTTACCTTTATTTGTCATCCAACCAAGTTTTTCAAGGACATTGACACCAAGACATTGAACGCTAGTGGGGTTTTGAAGGTTCAAGGGTCAGCTCTTGCTTTTCCAAAAATTACGGTGGTTGGTCAGAGTGCATCTGAGACATCGTTTACGATAGATAACCAAGTCATCAAGCTTGAAAAACTCTCAGAATCGCTTGTGATGATCAATGATCCTGACAATCCTAGCTTTAAGACGGTTACTGGTAAGCTTATCAAGTGGTCTGGGGATTTCATCACAATTGATACAGCTAAAGGTCAAAATGTGGGTGTTGTTTTAGGTGCTGGCATTCAATCTTTGACATTCGAAACAGTTTGGGGGTGGGCGTAGTTGCTTTATTTACTTGATAAAGATGTCAAGACAGTTAAATGGAACGGTATCCCATTGCATGAAGCGAGCTCTGCTATTGTCAAAGAAGAAACAAATGGTGACTTTACTTTGACTGTCCGCTATCCTATCACAGATTCTGGCATCTATCAGCTTATCAAAGAAGATATGCTGATAAAAGCTCCAACTCCTATTCTTGGTTCACAACTTTTTCGCATCAAGAAGCCTGTTGAGAATGATGATAGTCTGGATATTACTGCTTACCATATCACTGACGATATTATGCAGCGGTCTATCAAACCTGTCAGCATTTCACAACTTAGCTGTGGTGTGGCATTATCTCAAATGGTGCAGAATGCTAAGACTGGGCTAGGTGATTTTAGCTTTACTAGCGATATCATGGATAGTCGGACCTTTAACACGACTGAAACAGAAACCCTGTACTCTGTCCTTCTGGACGGTAAGCACAGCATCGTTGGAACGTGGGAGGGTGAGCTGATCCGTGACAACTTTGCACTGTCCATTAAGCGCAACCGTGGAACAGACCGAGGTGTCGTTATCACAACCCACAAGAGCCTCAAGTCTTATCAACGGACCAAGAACTCACAAGGAGTTGTGACAAGAATCCATGCTAGCTCAACTTTTAAGCCAGATGGAGCAAAAGATGAAGTCACCATCAGAGTGACCGTTGATAGCCCACTTATCGGAAATTATCCATACATCAACGAAAAAGATTATGAGAATAATAATGCTAAGACAGTGGATGAGCTGAGAAAATGGGCTGAAGCTAAGTTTAAGAACGAGGGTATTGATAAGATATCCGATGCCATTGAGATTGAGGCCTATGAGCTTGATGGTCAAGTTATCCATTTGGGCGATACGGTCAACATCAAGAGCAGGAAGCACAATGTAGACCTCTACAAGAAGGCTATCGCTTATGAATACAACGCTTTGACGGAAGAGTATATCTCTATCACGTTTGATAACAAACCTGGTGTTGGTGGCTCGGGTGTATCTAGTGGTGTGTCTAATGCTGCTGAAGCTATTTTGGGAGCAAGTGCAAAGGCTCAGGAAATTGCTGTTGATCGAGCTGTCAAAAATGCTAATCAGGCCTTTGATGCTGAATTTGACAAGCGTGTTGAAGCAATTAACGACGACATCGAGCAAGCGAAAGCTAGTGCGGAGGTCTATTCGGATGGTATCAAGCAGGAGATAGTTGGCGAGATGACCAAATCTAACCAGCAATACCAACTTGACAAGCAGGCACAGGATAAGCAGATTGCTGATGTCTTGGCCAAAGCTAGTGCTAGTGTAAATTTAGCCACAGAAGCTAAAAACATCAGTAGTCGGGCTAAGTCTGACGCCATCGCAGAAGCTAATCGTTTGGTTGAGCTCAGCAAAACCGCTCTGACTGACCAAATCAAGTCAGTAGATGTCAAGGTTGATGATGTGGCTAATCAGATAGCTGCTAAAGTGTCAAAATCAGATTACGATAAGTTATCAGGTCGTATTTACGCAGCAGAGACTACCATCCAAGCTCAAGCTGGCCAAATCGCCGAACGGCTGACACGCACTGAGATTAACTCGCTAGTTGATAGCAAAGGCTATCAGACAGCTAGTCAGGTGCAACAGATGGTTACACGGTCAGCAGATACACTGACGCAGACGATTAGTCAGGTTGAAAGTAAAATACCGACGAATATTGGAACTCGTAACTATCTTCTAGCGACAGACAAGCAAAGACAGCTGGCAATCAATAAAACAAGCGGTTATGTCGTTAACGACATGTATCAACTATCGGATACTCTGTCGAATTTAGGTTTTACCCTTAACGACACTCTATATGTCGCGTTTGATTATACAACAACAAACAAAACTACATTTGGTAACTTTAGGGTCGAGCTTTACAATTCCACGACTGGATATTTAGCAAGAATCGGTGATGTTATCACAACTGAAAAAGGAAAATTCGCTGGTAAACTCACTATATCTAATGCTGCATGGCTTGTAACTGATAGAATTAAAATTAGACACGACAATACTATAGCGACATGTACTATCACGAAAGCGAGATTGACAAAAAGTACATTTGCGGACTGGTCACTAGCACCTGAGGACTTAACCACTGTCACGGCCTTTAACGAGGTTAAAGACACTGTACGTAGTCATACGCAAACTATCGCTGAGCAAGGCCTCTCAATCAGCCAAGTTTTGCAGACATCGCAAGGTCTGGTTAATCGTGTGGCTGATTTGACTGCAAGCGGTAACCTGGTATATGATCCGACAAACTATAGCAAATACCGAGAAAGAGAACCAAATTCCAATCTTGTTTTGACTGGTGTATCTGCTTTTAAGTTGCTGCGTATCACGCAGAGTGGTCTAACATCGAGAGGCTGGAAAGGATTTCAAATGCCTTTGCACAGTCAAAAATTTGTGGCAGGAGAAAAGTTATCCTATCGTGTTAACTTGTGGGTTGATGCCTTGCCAGATGACATTATAGGATTTGAAATCAAAAATGGTGGTACGATTCTGGCCAACTTTACGATAATGCCAACAAAAGCAGGCAGCAATCAAATCTTCACGGGCACATTTACGGTTAACAATACTAGTTTAGTAACTGATGACTACGCTTTGCATGTTTGGTTACGTAAGAACGGCACAGTTGCCTTTGGTCAGCTGTCCATTGTTCGTGGCGACACACCACCTCAATCTTTTGTAGATGGCACATCGGCAATGCAGCTGGCAATTGAATCACAAGTAGCGCTCTTAAAAGATTCTTGGTCCTTTAAGACCTTAAATAGTGCTGGTGACATCTTGTCGCAAGCTAATCTGTCAAGTTCGCAGTTTTTACTTGACGCAGCAAAAATACGTTTGAAGGGCAAGACCTTGGCTGACGAAATTCAAGCGATTGATGGTAAATTCGGAACGCTTTTTGTCGCAGACGGAACTTTTGGCAAACTCAATGCTAACATTATCGGAGCACAAGCCATCACTGGTGGACAGATTAAATTTGACCAAGCATTTTTTGATAAGCTGATGGCTAATGAAGCTTATCTCAAGCAGCTGTTTGCTAAAAATGCCTTCATCACCCAAGTACAGTCCGTGACGATGAGCGCCGAAAAAATTATAGGTGGCACTCTCTCATCCATAAACGGAGCGACTAAGTTTGATTTGCAAACAGGATGGATTAACATGGACCAGCAGGCGATTGGAATAAGAAATCAATTTACCGGACGACCGTTACAGTATTTGGTCTATGGGTCAGGGACTATTAATGGTGTAGAGGGATCGTACACTGCTTTGCTGTCAAATCGAAACGGTTTGGTTAAAATGGATTCGACGTCTGTCGGCATCCAATTTTGGAATGCGCGCTCTGGTACAAATGTTCAAACGGCCGTCAATCTTTACGGGAAAAGAATTGATTTTACCCAAAGCGGTCAAGAAGGGCTGGGTTCTATTGGCTTTAACACAGATAGCAAAACTATTGATGGCATAAATGATATCTACATTAAAGGACGGTCTTTAGCAGCGATACTAAATAATATATTTGATAACTTTAGAAACTTAGATCATGACGGACAATATCAACGCGGGTATTACTCTATCTGGTAAAAAAAGGAGGAAAGAGGAAAAATGAACCAAGAAGAACAACTTAATCAAGCTCTACGCTTGACCATCAACGAATTGACAGCTCAGTTGGCTAATGAGTCAACCGCTAAAAACTTGCTGGCTATCCAGCTAAACGAAGTTGACCGCGCTAAAAAGCAACTTACTCAGCAAAACACCGAACTACAAGCACGAGTAACGGAGCTGGAAGCTCTGCTTGATGTCCAAACTGTACCAGAAAAAACAAAAGGAGAATAATTATGGCTTTAGAAACAATTAAAACAACACAACTTATCGGGAATTTGAAAATCGGTGATGAAATCATCAAATCTTACACAGTGAATGTCAATGAAAAAGGTGTGTCAACTGTCTATGAAACGGTGTACAACGCAGACTTATACGCTAAAAATCGTAAAGAAATGCGTCAACAAGAAGCTGAATTTCGTACAAAACGCTATGAATTAGAGGATGCTATTTTAGCTGAAATTGAAGATGCAGCTGTTGAAGGTAAGTAGTTAGGCAGGTGATTGGATGCCAGGACAAGATATCGTACGGGAGGCTATCAAGGCCTCTTGGACAATCGATAAGATTGCGGGGGTGGTTGTTGTCATTCTCGCAATTTTGCTTGTCTCGATGGCTGTCAGTCAAAATTCTCATGTTAAACGCTTGATTAACAATTTTCAAAAGACTAACGATGCGCTGATGGAAACCAATCGTCAAATTGCGAGTGATAATCAACGACATATGGAACATTTGACAACAGCGGTCAATAATTTGGCCAGTGAGACACGCAATGATATTGCAGATTTAAAAGAACAGGTCTCAGAACTCAAAGATGAGGTCAGAGACTATAAGATGATGCCTTAGGAGGAAAGAAATGAAAACTTATATCAAAAAACTAGGAGTCAAGGTCGTTAAGACGATGGCACAGGCAGCGCTTGGGGTAATTGGCTCAACAGCTCTTATCTCAGAAGTAAACTGGCAAGTAGTTGCTTCTACAGTTGCCCTTTCTGGACTTGTCTGTGTGCTGATGAATCTGGCTGATTTGAAAGAGTGATAATCATGAAGAAGAATGATTATTTTATCGACGTGTCGGCTTATCAGGCGGCTGATTTAACGGCGATTTGCCAAGCGGCTGGCACTCGTAACACAATTATCAAGGTTAGTGAGGGTACAGGTTGGTTAAGTCCTGTACGGGTCACACAGACCCAGACGAGTAACTGTGTTGGCTATTATCACTTTGCTCGTTTTGGTGGCAATGTGGCACTAGCTCAGGCGGAAGCTGACTTTTTTATCGCAAACTTGCCAGCTAAAGTGACTTACCTCGTCTGTGACTATGAAGATGACGCAAGCGGAAACAGACAGGCTAATACTAACGCTGTACTTGCTTTTATGGATAAATGCAAAGCAGCAGGCTATCAGCCTATCTACTACTCATATAAGCCGTTTACGTTGGCAAATGTGGATTATACGCAGATTATTGCTAAATATCCAAACAGTTTGTGGATTGCAGCCTATCCAAACTACGAGATAACACCAGACCCTGTTTGGTCAGTGTTTCCGAGTATGGAAGGCATCCGCTGGTGGCAGTTTACGTCTGTGGGTATTGCAGGCGGTTTAGATAAAAATATTGTATTGCTAGATGACGAGCAAACAACGTCATCAACACTAAAAGAACAAACGTCAGAGGACGAGGAGGAAGATTATATGAATTTCGTAATGCGCTCAAAATCAGGAAAACAAGGTTACATTGGCTGTGTAAATGGTGCTATATTTGGTATCGGTGACATTGGTACCGTAACAGCTCTACAAGAGGCTGGTTGTAAGCATTTAACGTTAGACGATGGCGACTTTAATCGTTTGATTGATTCACAAAAGCTTGATGACGAAAAATTAAACAACGTGCTCAAAACGGCTATTGACAATGTAGCCAACACAATTAAAACAAAATAACATCGGATTCAACAGCAGGCGACCAGAACAAAAAAGAAATGAGGAACCTCCGCCATCGATGGCAACAGATGTAAAATCGTGCAAGTCTGCGAATAGATGAAAATGACCGCTCAGAGAAAATCTGGGCGGTTTTTTGTTTAAAAAATAAAAAAAAATTGAAATAAAAACAAAAATATGTGATAATGTAATTGATTAGATAAAGAGAGGATAAGGTTATTGATTGGCCGTTTATTCATAAAACAAGTATTAGTCTGGGTTTCCTTGTGTACATGTCTTTTAACATTTGCCACTACATCAGATTTAGCTACTTTTTCTTCTACGTCTATTCTTTTTATGGCCAATAACATTATTTCGTGTCTTGACAAAGATTATAAAGGCAAAGAAAAAATTTTTAAAATCACTTCATTACTTGTAAAAATTGAATTTATTTCTATAGTTATTGTATTTTTATTTGGTAATAATTTCGGAAAGCTTAATCTTTCAGCAAATAGTTTTACTTTTATCATGATTATGATGAAAACTATTATAGCGTTTATGGCAACATTAGGTGTTCTCGTTTTATCGGTTTTATCTGGAACAGTTGATACACCTCAAGATCTAGAGAATAAACGTATTGCTAGAGGGGTAGTTAGAGCATCAAATGATGAGTTTCTTGAAAATATGGAAAAAAGAAGGACCCACTATAAGTTAAAAAGTCGTGAATATATCGCGAACGTTTCTTACAAAAGGGGAAGGAAGAAATTAAAATGATACTACTGACTTTCTTAATAATTTTTATGATAATTTGGTATCTCTCTATGGTAGTTCAAACTTATACTTATTTGGCAAGGAATGATATTCATTTTAGTGTCCTTGGAGTAGGAGCGTTGCCAGTTGTTCTATTTTCACTACATTTCAATATGTTTCGTAAGGAAAAAGATAGAAAAATAGGTGTCAAATACTTGTTGTCTTATTTTGTGAACTATAAACTATCGATTATTTTTCTTACAGAACTGTTATTAGAAAATATTGCAATGGTTGAAACTGTGGGATACTCTCCGTATATATCTAAGAGTAAAAAAGATGAAGAGAAGAAGACTTGGTTTGAACGTGTAAAAGAACTTATAAGATTACCGGAAACAACAAACTCTTTTGAAGAGGTGTTGATGACCGCTTAACCCCCAGCAATTTCTGGGGCTTTTTTGAACTCAAATAAAACAAGCCCTTAGGAAACTCCTAGAGCTTGTTTTCGTTATAACGGACTTTTGGCAAAATGTCGGTTATAATGGACTTCCATTATCTAAACTAATATAGTATGCAGTAATCTTTATCACTTTATCAAAAGACATGCCGCCAATATCAGTCCGACCTTTGACATAGTTTGCTAAGGTTTTTTCTGAATAACTCAAGGAATATTCGCCCACCATTCGCCCACCAATTTCCCAATAATTAGCCAAATTTAACCAAATAAAAAATCAAAAAGCCTGATTTTATTGGCTTTTGATTCGGTTAATTCCTGTTAAGTTAGACGCTGAAATCCCCTCCTCTCCTTTTTAAGCTTTTTAAACCCTTGAGATATCAAGGGTTTTTGTGCATTTAACCACTTTTTGACCGTTAAATTCAAGATTTTGGAAAAATTTTTTTAATTTACTGGTAAGGATGTTTAAAATGAAGATTGATATTATTGGTTCAGTCGGTGCTGGGAAGACGACTCTAGCTAGGAAATTAAGTGACTATTATCGGATTCCCTACTATGAAAAGGATGATATTGTTTGGGTTCGGGATGATTCGGGGGATTATAAACGAAGTGCTGAAGATAGGGATGCTTTGTTCCAAGCAATTTTAGCTCAAGACAATTGGATTGTTGAAGGTTCTCCACGCAAGGTTCTACAGGAAAGTTTTGACAAGGCCGATGTGATTATCTTTTTAGATGTTCCTTCAAGGGTTAGACTGAAACGTCTGCTGGTGAGATGGTTTAGACAGAGGAGTGGGAAAGAGTCTTATCATGTTTTTCCTGATTTTGCAGCTTTAGGACAATTTTTGCGTTGGCATAGGCAATTCAACAGAGACAGAGCAATGCTCTTGAAGAATTTAAAACAATATGGAAAGAAGGTTCAAGTATGCTTGTCGTCTCAAGAGGCACTAAAGATATTAGATAAGATAGCAGAGTGAATGACTTCTTTTGTTGGAATTTAGGGTTGATTTCTTTGCCCTATTTTTAGTCCAAATTATTTTGAAATTTTCTGAATATTTGTTATAATAGGAACTAACTATTTTTGAAATTGGAGAAGACGAGATGACTGCACAAAAAATGTCTGCGCAAGAAATTATTGCTTTTATTGGAAATGCCGAAAAGAAAACCAATGTAAAGGTGACTTTTGAAGGGACTTTAGCTTCGGAAGTGCCTAATTCTGTCGTTAAGCTTGGCAATGTTCTCTTTGGTGATTGGAAAGACATTGAGCCACTTTTGGCAAACTTGACTGAAAACAAAGATTACGTGGTAGAGCAAGACGGTCGCAATTCAGCTGTGCCCTTGCTTGATAAACGTCATCTCAATGCTCGCATTGAGCCAGGAGCTATCATCCGCGACCAAGTGACGATTGAGGATAATGCCGTAGTTATGATGGGGGCTGTCATTAACATTGGTGCTGAAATTGGCGCCGGAACGATGATTGACATGGGAGCTATTCTTGGCGGTCGAGCAACTGTCGGTAAAAACAGCCATATTGGAGCAGGAGCTGTTCTTGCGGGAGTGATTGAGCCTGCATCAGCTGAGCCTGTTCGTATCGGTGACAATGTTTTAGTTGGTGCCAACGCTGTTGTTATTGAAGGTGTTCAAGTTGGTAATGGGGCGGTTGTTGCCGCGGGAGCTATTGTAACACAAGATGTCCCTGAAAATGTGGTCGTAGCTGGTGTGCCTGCCCGTATCATTAAAGAAATTGACGAAAAAACACAACAAAAAACGGCGCTTGAAGATGCTCTGCGCAATTTGTAAGTTGATTGTTATAGTCATTTAGTTTATCTTTTATTACTTCGACGTAAAAGGAAACTCCGTTTCCTTATTTCCAACTTTAAGCACTCCACTGGATTGTTTGAACTCACTTTGCCGTACTTTACGAAAGTGACTTGCTTCGCATGTCTTATTTCCAACCTAGAACAGCCTAGAGGCTGTTTTAGCAACCTGCAGCTCGTTGCCTAGTACTAAAAGTAAACTAAAGACTATAATAGTGAAAGCTTGAGGTCAACTCAAGCTTTTCTTGAAAGGAATACGCATGACTTTAGATTTAATAAAAATCAGACGTGATTTGCATCAAATCCCAGAGATTGGGCTGGAGGAATATAAAACTCAGGCTTACCTTTTGGAACGGATTGCCGAAGTTACTGCTGGGAAAGACTTTGTGGAGCAGAGGACTTGGCGGACAGGGATTCTGGTCTTTCTGCATGGTTCAGTTCCAGAAAAGACAGTTGGCTGGCGGACTGATATTGATGGTCTGCCCATTGTGGAGCAGACGGGGTTGGATTTTGCTAGCACTCACGAAGGACGAATGCACGCTTGCGGGCATGATATGCATATGACAACAGCACTTGGTCTGCTTGAGGTTATGGCTCAAGAACAACCCAAGAATAATCTGCTCTTTCTTTTCCAACCAGCAGAGGAAAATGAAGCTGGTGGTATGCTCATGTATGAGGATGGTGCTTTTGGTGACTGGCTACCCGACGAATTTTATGGGCTTCATGTGCGTCCTGATTTTAAGGTGGGTGACATTGCTACCAATACAGGAACTTTATTTGCAGGTACTTGTGAGGTGCTGATTACTTTTAAAGGGAAGGGTGGTCATGCCGCATTTCCGCATGAGGCCAACGATGCTCTGGTTGCGGCTTCATACTTCATTACACAAGTGCAGACTATTGTCAGCCGTAATGTTGACCCTATTCAGGGTGGGGTTGTGACTTTTGGCTCGATGCATGCTGGAACAACCAATAATGTCATTGCCGAGACTGCCAAGCTTCACGGAACCATTCGCACGCTGACTCAGGACATGAGCCTACTCATTCAAAAACGTGTGACAGCGATTGCCCAAGGTGTGGCTGCTAGCTTTGGCATAGAGGTGGATATTCAGCTTAAACAAGGTGGTTATTTGCCAGTGGAAAATAATCCGACATTAGCTCAAGAGTTGATGGCTTTCTTTGAAAATAGCCCAGCAGTCAATCTGATTGACTGTCCACCTGCAATGACGGGAGAAGATTTTGGTTATTTGTTACACCAAGTTCCAGGTGTCATGTTCTGGTTAGGTGTAGATACCCCATACGCTCTTCATCACCCTAAGATGAGTCCAGATGAAGCAGCTTTGCCATTTGCCGTTGAAGTAATTAGCTCCTTTTTGAAGACACGTGTAAACAATTAAAATAGGCTGGGATAACCCCAGCCTATTTTGTGATAAAGGGAAGAGCACCTAGTGTTCACCAGATGCTCAGGAGATTTATGAAAAGGGGAAAAAGAGAAAACTATTTTTCCCAACGGTCGGGAGAGACCGCTATTTAGGATAAGAGTATCCTACACAAAAAATCTTAAAGAAACCTTAAAGTGACTAGAGAATGTCTCTATTAAGACAAAGAGTCCTACTTCTGGTATGATAATGATATGGAAAAAAAGAAATTACGAAAGTCAATGATTTCAAGAATGAAGTCGCAAAATAGAGAGAGTAAGGCTGAAAAAGACATTAGATTAACAGAAACTTTGCTCATGTCTCAGGCTTATCAGACCAGTCAGGTAATTGCGACCTACCTTTCTTTTGATTTTGAATTTAATACAAAATTGTTAATTGAAGCAGCGTTTAGAGATGGAAAAACTATTTTGGTTCCAAAAACCTTTGGTCAAGGACACATGATTTTTGTAGCCTATGATGAGACAGATTTGATTCAAACATCTTTTGGGCTGTGGGAACCCAAGAGTACTTTAGCAGTTGATAAATCAACTATTGATTTGATTCAAGTGCCAGGTTTAGCCTTCAATAAAGCTGGTTATAGGGTTGGTTACGGTGGTGGTTATTATGATCATTATTTAGCTGACTACGCGGGAAAAACGGTTAGTACGATTTATGACTTTCAACTCGCTGATTTTCAATCAGAACAGCACGATGTGGCTATTCAGGAGGTATTTGTTGAATGAAAAATGAATTTAAAAAAAATCCAGTAACAATAGGCCTGCTTAGTTTAACAACTCTTATTTTTCTGGCTATGCAATTATTGTATTTTGGCCGTGCTACTTCGGTACAGGCTATTTTTGACTTTGGTGGCATGTTTGGTACATATGTCAAAGCCTATCCTAGTCAGCTTTGGCGGTTGGTGACACCGATTTTTGTTCACATTGGTTGGGAACACTTTTTCTTTAATGCCTTGACTCTTTATTTTGTTGGACAAATAGCGGAGCAGATTTGGGGAAGTCGCAGATTTCTTGTTCTTTATATTTTGTCTGGTATTATGGGAAATGTTCT
Organism: Streptococcus sp. ZY19097; assembly: GCF_040731245.1. Lineage (NCBI taxonomy): Bacteria > Bacillati > Bacillota > Bacilli > Lactobacillales > Streptococcaceae > Streptococcus > Streptococcus sp. ZY19097. The sequence goes on along the minus strand of NZ_CP160400.1, from coordinate 2,235,762 downwards.
GACCCTTTCTTTTACACCTAATGCTGTTGCCGCAGGGGCCTCAACATCACTCTTTGGTATCTTTGCCTCAATTGCTGTTGTTGGCTATTTTGGTCACAACCCTTACTTAAAACAACTTGGTCGTTCCTATCAAGTTTTAATTCTGATTAATTTACTTTTTAACCTTTTTAGTCCCAATGTTAGTCTTGCGGGGCACATTGGTGGCTTGATTGGTGGTGCTCTATGCGCTTGTTTCTTACCAAGCAATTTTGAACGGCAACTATTCAAACCAAACCAACGATTGCTTGCTCTACTGACCTATATTTTATTGGTATTTGTCCTTGTGGGGATGGCATTACTCTAAGTAATGTTTCAAATATAGATGTAGTCAACTTGATTTAATGAAGACAGTTCTACCTACTTCTGCGTCGCCTAGCCTGATTTTCGTTTTCGTTTTCGTTGAGTATAAAAGCAAACTGAAAGCCCATAACTAATAATTTTTAAGGAAAGGAATTGTGTATAGTAAAAAGCTTCTTATCAAATCAAGTGATAGGAAGCTTTATTGGTATTTTGTGGTAATTTATTCAACTTTCGTTGTATTTTCCAGTTTTTTTCCGAGATCAATGATGTATTGTTTCAAATCATCTTTGACTTGGGGATGTTGGAGAGCGTAGTCAATAGAGGTTTTCATGAAACCAAATTTGTCTCCAACATCGTAACGCTTACCTGTAAACTCACGTGCAAAAACACGTTGGGTTTTATTGAGGGTATCAATGGCATCAGTTAACTGAATTTCATTACCAGCACCGGGTTCTTGATTTTCAAGAATGGCAAAAATTTCAGGGGTGAGTAGATAGCGACCGATAATGGCAAGGTCACTTGGTGCTTCTTCTGGAGCAGGTTTTTCAACGAAAGTTTCAACGCTGTAAAGGCCGTTTGCTCCTTCACCTTGCGGAGCGATAACGCCATATGCAGAAACTTCTTCATGTGGAACAGGCATTACAGCAATGGTTGATGCGTGAGTAACTTCAAAGTCGTTCATGAGTTGTTTGGTTAATGGAACAGCCTTGTTATCAGTGATATCCATGAGATCGTCACCAAGCATGACAACAAAAGGTTCATTCCCCACAAAGGCTTTGGCTTGAAGGACAGCATCTCCAAGACCGCGTGGATGACTTTGTCGAATAAAGTGAAGTCGAATTCCAGTTGTTTCGTCAACAAGCTTGAGTAAGTCTGTCTTGCCTTTTTCTTTGAGGTTATATTCCAATTCAAAATTTGAATCAAAGTGATCTTCAATGGAGCGTTTGGATTTACCAGTTACAACTAAGATATCTTCAATACCCGAACGAAGGGCTTCTTCGACGATGAATTGGATGGTTGGCTTGTCAACTATTGGCAGCATTTCTTTAGCTAAGGCTTTGGTTGCTGGCAAAAAACGTGTTCCTAAACCTGCTGCTGGAATGACGGCTTTTCTAACTTTTTTCATAAATAGCTCCTTTTTAGAATTCAATTTAATCACAGTTTAGTTCCATTCATTTTCTGAACGGAATTCATTTGACATCATATTGATAATGCTTTCTTTAACGTCTGCACCTTCGTAGATAACCTTGTAGATAGCAGTTGTGATTGGCATATAGACACCTAGTTCCTGTGCAATCTCATAAGCAACCTTTGTTGTGGAAATTCCCTCAATAACCATCCCCATGTTGCGTTCGATATCTTCCAGTTTTTCACCACGGCCGAGTGCATCACCAGCTCGCCAATTTCGTGAATGAACAGATGTCCCAGTGACAATGAGATCTCCAACGCCAGACAAACCACTATAAGTCAAAGGATCAGCACCAAGTTTGACACCGAGACGTGTGATTTCAGCCAGACCACGCGTAATAACTGCAGCTTTAGCATTGTCACCATATCCGAGGCCATGGAGAGCACCAGCGCCAACGGCAATGATATTTTTCAGAGCACCAGCCGTTTCAACACCGATCACATCTGAATTTGTGTAGAGACGGAAGTAGTGGTTGCTGAACAACTTTTGAACATACTTGGCTGCATCCAGATCTTTTGATGCGGCAGTAATCAAAGTAATATCGCGAACAATTGTTTCTTCTGCATGGCTTGGTCCAGAGACCACTACAACTTCAGATCTTAGTTCAGCAGGAATTTCTTCTTCTAAGATAGTTGACAACCTTTCATGCGTACCAGGCTCCAGACCTTTTGAGGCATGCATAGTCACAACCTTGTGATCAAGAATTTCAGCAACTTGTTTGGCAACTAAACGTGTCACTTTGGTAGGAACAACAAAAAGCACTGCGTCTGCGTCTGCTAAGGCTTCTCTTAAATCTAGCGTTGCTTTGATGTTGCTATCAATGACGATGTCCTTGAAATAATGTGAGTTGGTATGATGCGTGTTTAATTCTTCAATTTGTGCTGGAATATTTCCCCAAAGAATCACGTCGTGTCCGTTGTCATTAAGGACTTGGGCAAGAGCAGTTCCCCAAGAACCAGGACCCAAAATAGCAACTTTTTGCTTAATCATAATTTTCCTCTTTCTAGTCTAATAAAACATCTCACCCCATTATATCATAAGGAAGGTTTATTTGTCTTTGATTGTCTTGCTTTTGGATTTTGGAAATAGCAGAGCAAAACTTGCTATTTAGCGCTCAAAATAAGGAATATGATATAACAGATTTGTACGAACAACGTACGGCACCGTATCAAATACGGCAACATCTATAAAATATAAAAAGGTCTTTGCGAGCTCAGACAGTGTATACACACTATCGTAAAAATAGAATCATCAGTGAAGGTCAGACTGACACTTTTTGACTGATGGTTTTATTTGTTTTGAGGAGAAACTCAAAACCCTTATAAAATAAAAATTTTATCACACAAAATATTTTACCATTTACTACATTCAAATTAACAGAATAATACGAACGAAATTTAATTTTAATAATTTAAGGTATACTATAGTCATCAACAGAGATGTTAAAATAATTCAAAGGAGGAAGCTATCATGCTTAAATTTTCTACAAAAAAAGCTAAAAAAGCAGGCTGTGTGAGTGTAGGAGCACTAGTTCAAGTTTCAGTTGGTCACTACATTAAAGAAATTAAGAGTACGGTATAGCTTACTTTTTGAGTGTCGGAGAAGCACAGAGAAATGTTTGTAGTGATGGGAATTGCTAAAAATAATGATTGTTGAAGTATTTCATTCATCATTATAATTAATAATTTCTGGTTACAAAGATTTTTGTGTGTGATTAATCGTTTAGGTAGGCTAATGTTGTGTTAGCCTACTTTCTATTTAAAGATGTTATGAAAGAAAACAGAAGACTTCAGATATTAGTACAGTGTTTATTTCAAGTAATGGTTTCTAATATTTGTTTGATATTATATATTTTATTTTGTTCAGTCTGCTTAAAAACTCAGAGCATGTTGCTATTATTAAGTGCACCTACAATAGTAGCCCTGGTAGTGCAGCCAATATTTTTAGAAAAAGTTTTGTTTAAAAGTAAAGTAAACTTTTCAAAACATATTATTGTAGCTACATTAGCTTTAATAAGTATTTTACTATGCTCTTTTGTTAATGTATCCGAGAAAACTATACTGATCTTACATTTTATTTTGGTAGGTTATTCTGAAGAAATGTTATATAGAATGATTATCTTAGATAGGATGGAGTCTTCTTATACCATCTTAGAATCAATAGTGATTACTTCGCTTATCTTTGCCTTTTTAGGTCACATATCGGAACCTATTTTAGATAATCTAATGATAAGATTTCCTTTAGGGGTATTTCTGGCATTTATCAGAATAAAATTTAATAATGTTGGAGTTTCAACGATTATTCATAGTTTATATAATATTTTAGTAACTTTTTAGATAGAGGTTTTTATGAAAATTAAATTGGGTTCAATATTTTTATTTTGTTTGCTTATTCTAATATTCATCAATTATAATTTTATTTCAACTTATAATCTGTTTACATTTTATATATTGTTGATGCTTCTTCCTTCAATTTTGTATTCAAATTGTTGCGTATTTCTCCTAAGGCACTTTAAAAAGGGGAGAGCAGTATATTATTTATTATCAACTATTGTACATTTTTTGTTGAATTGGGTTATAATTCACCGATTGTTGACAAAGGAAGTGTTTAATAGTCTTGTCGAAAATACAGTGAAAATTAATCCTAGTGTAGGTAACAATATTTCATTAGACTTGAGTTTGACGTCATTTTTAGTTATTAGCCTATTTGTATTTTTGTTAATGATTATTGAAAATTATTTCATAGGAAGAGTTGAGGGAAAACGTGTTTCTAAATGACAATATTTCAGTAATGAAAATAGATGAAATGTACTTACTATTTAATTTTAGCAACGGGATAGTTGCTGGGGTAGATAATCAAGCAATTGAATTTCTAAAAAGAATAAAAAATAATCAGTTAAATTGTAATGATTTAACCGGAGAAGAGAAAGAATTTTTTACTTATCTTGTAGAGAATGATTTCATCTCTGATGTAGAATTTAGGAATGAGCAAACTCCAATAACTGCCTATTTACATTTAACTAATAAGTGTAATTTGCATTGTGTAGGTTGCTATTCTTTCGATGAGCGAAGAAATAAGTGTGAAGATCTATCAACAGAAGAGATTTTAAATGCAATTGACCAACTTTCTGATGTCAGAATTCGAAACCTAGTATTCTCTGGAGGGGAACCTTTGTTAAGGAGAAATATTCTTCAGATAGTGGAATATGCTAAAACAGTTGCTAAAATTCCAAATGTAGTATTAATAACTAATGGAACTATTTTTAACAAAAAAATACTTTCAGAACTATCAAAATTTGTAGATACTGTTTCTGTTTCATTAGATACATACTGTTCGGATAGTGAACCATATCTAAGAGATAAAGGAATATTTGACAAAATTATGAGGTCAATTTCTTGGTTGAAAGAATCGGGAAATAATGTCAATATTATTCCAACAATTCATCATTTGAATTCAAGTAATCTCTTTGAGTATGTAAAACTTGCAAAGGAAATAGGAACAACAATCAGTTTTAGTATTCTCAGCGCATGTTTTGAAGGTGAATTGATGTCATATCTTCCAAATGATACTGATTTAATCAATATCAGTAAGTTTATGATTGAGTCTGATGCACCAATCAATGATAGTGCCTTTGAGGATAAAACTTTAGTAGCTAGGAATTACTGTGGAGCTGGTACATCAATGATTGCCATAGGCACTCAAGGTAACGTTTATCCATGCCATATGTTGATGTATGATGAGTACTGTATAGGAAATATAAAGTACGACTCAATAAAGAATATGAGAGAGAAATCTGCTAATGCAAGTTTGTTCAAATTATTGAATGTAGATAAAATAGAGGGTTGTTCACGATGCCAATTCAGATACCTATGTGGAGGAGGCTGTAGAGCTCGTTCAAAATTGAAATTTGATGTAGTAGATAAAGTAGATCCATATTGTCGATTATTTAAAACTTACTACAATGAAGTTGCAGCAGAAATTATTTCTGACTAGGGAGAACATCTATGAGGAGAGTCTTAAGGGAAGAAAGAAATAAAGTAGTGGTATTTATAATCTCTACGTTTATATTAGGCTTAGTTGAAGTATCATTCGCTACAATAATTCAAAAATTTATTGATTCCCTAGAATCATCAGATATTACAAAGTTTAAATTAGCAATTTTTTCCTTTGTGGTCTTTCTTGTAATAAACTATGTCTTGAATCTTTTTGTGATATGGATTCAATCAGTACTTACTAAGAATATTCATCTGTATTTAAAATCAAATTTGGCTAAATATTTTTTATCGCTTTGTTATTGTGATTTTTCTGAAACAACTACGGGTGAAAAGATGAATTACTTTGATTATAAAATTTCGTTAATTGAACAGTATTATTTAGATAGTATTTTTTCGATGATACAAGCAATTTTGGTGTTGATGATTGCCACTGTCTATTTATATCAAATTAGCCCGTTGATTTGTGTAATAGTATTTACTTTAGGGATTGTATCTATGCTGATTCCTTTATTACTTGGTAAAAAGTTAAATGATTTAGTTTCTGAAAATGCAGTTCTAAGTGGAGAATACCTACATTTTATAAAAGAGATGTTTCAAGGAATATTGGTGGTCAAAACTTTTCAGAAGGAGCGAATATTTTTTGAGAAATTTGAAGAGAAGTTATTTAAATTTGAAAAAAATACCCAATTACTAAATATAAAAAATGGAGAGTATAATCAAATTAGTGGTTTTTTCCAATATGTAATTATTATTTCTTGCTTATGCTTTGGTGGCTTTTTAGTGTTGAATCAAGGATTGACATTAGGAAAGATGATTGCCGTCACACAAATTTCAAATTTGATAGTTAGTCCGATTCAACAGATAGGTTCTTCCGTTATTGATATTTTGGCTAGCAAGGATATAACGAAAGAAATGTCAGATATTTTTTCAAAACAATCTATTGTTTTAGATAAAAAAGTGTATCAAAAAGGTTTTGGGAATATAAGGCTTTCTACTAGCAGTGTAACAAGAGGCGCTAAAAAGCTCTTGGGTGATGTTAATCTATCTATTGAATATGGCAAAAAATATTGTATTATTGGTCCAAACGGTAGCGGAAAAACAACATTTGGACGTTTGATGTTAAATTTGCTAAATGATGTTGAAGAACGAGTATTTATAGATGGAGAAGCTAGTAATTTAGAAGATGTCGCCAAATTGATTTCATATGTACCGCAAAATAGTATTGCTTTTAAAGGTACTTTGAAAGATAATATTACATTGTTTGAACGCTATGATGATAAAACTATTGATGAGGTAATTAGAGACGTTAATTTAAACAAAAAAAGTAAAGAGATTCAAATGATTTCGGAAAATGGGGACAATATTTCTGGTGGAGAATTGAGAAAAGTCAATATAGCTAGAGCGTTTTTAGAGGATAGACCAATATTACTAGTTGATGAATTTGAGTCAGCTTTAGATGAAGAATCCTCGAAACTAATAGCTGAAAAATTTTTGAATTCAGAAAAAACTGTCATAATGATCTCACATAATTTGGAACAGTCATTTTTAAAAAAATTTGACTCTATAATTTTTATGGGAAATGGAGAAATTATTGCAACGGAAAAATATGAAGTATTACTTGAAAATTGTGATAACTTCTATAATTATTTAACGCATACTGCACATGGCGGAGGTAATATTCATGAGTACAATACTACGAGCGTGTCATTTAAGTAAATCGTTTGGATTACAAGAGGTGTTAACTAATATCAATTTTGATATCCACTCAGGAGATATAGTTGGCTTGATTGGAAAAAATGGCTGTGGGAAGACTACTCTAATGAAGATGATATTGGGTCTCACATCACGAACTGAAGGTGATATTCAATTTAAAGGTGATTCGAATTATCATACTAAAAGAAAGGCATTAAATAAAATTGGTTTTCTCTTAGATTGTAGGTTGTTTGAAGACTTCTCTGCATATGATAATTTGAAATTATTCTCTATGTATTCTTCAACTGTTAATGAAGAAAATTTAGATGATCGAATTGATAGGTTGTTAAAATTTGTTGGTTTAGATAACAGTAAAAAGCTGGTAAAATCTTATTCGTTTGGTATGAAACAGAGATTGGGTTTGGCGTTGGCATTATTAGATGATCCTGAATTTTTGATTTTGGATGAACCATTTGTTGGCTTGGATCCTACAGGAGTTAGAGTCCTTCTAGATTATATTGTAAAGTTACGTCGAGAAAAGGGTGTTACAATTTTAATCTCATCACATCAGTTACATGAAATTGAAGAAATTTGTGATTATTTTTTATTTATAAATGATAAGAGAATTGAAACACATTCTAAACTGGGAGAAAATCAAATAATTATTACTTTGGAATATGTAGTGCCAGAGTTGGAACATGATTTAAGAGATATGGTTGATGTGAAAGAAAATCAAATAACTTTACCAGAAGATATGTCGCTACTGAATTCAACATTAAAGCTTATTTACAGATATAACGGTGAAATAAAGGATATCACAATGAATGATTCTATAGAAGAATTATTTAGGGGGTAACAAAATGCAATCGATTATTTTAGCAGAACTATATAAATTACTGAAACGGAAAAATTTTATTGTATTAGCAGTGTTATCTTTGTGGTCGTTGATTTACGGATTAGGTACTTTTTTGCATTGGGATTTTGTAAAAATTGGTGCTAAGTTAGATTTAGTTACCTTTATTACAACGATGTGGACCTTTTTATTGATATTAACTATTCCACTATTATTAATTTTGTACACTGCTTCTTTTATTTTGGGAGGAGAAATTCAAGGAGGGCAAATTTTACTAGAAGTAAACCGAGTGTCTAGTAAGAAAATATTAATTATTTCTAAGTATATAGTTGTCATCTTATCAATCTTATTTTTGTATGTACTGAACTGCTTATCCTCACTAATCACTTATATTTGTTTTTTATCTCGAAGTGAGTTTGGTTACGTAAATTTTTGGGAATTGCATTCTACAAATATGCAATCAATAATAATTAGTTTGGTAAATTTAGGTTTTATTATTTTATTGGCTAGTGTAGCCTTTTACTTGTCATTATACGTTTCGGCAATAGTAGCTGCATTCGTAAGTTTAGGTGTTTACTTTTTGTGTCAACTTTTATCACATATTACGATTATTTCTGAATTTATTCCGGGATACTTTTTTGTTGTACCTGATTATCATTTTACAGTTAGATTATCTATAGCCCATGTGTTGAGTTATTTCTTGATTTGTATGTTATTATTATTTGTTACTATGAAAGGATTTGAAAAGAAAGCACTATGAGTGATATAATATTCCAAAAAGGAATTTACGGAAACAAATGTATAGAGTAGCAATTTGTGATGATGATAGTTTACAGGTTAGTAATCTAGAGTATCAGATTTCAAGGTATTTTGATGAAGTTAATATTCAACATGATATTGATGGTTATTATAAAGGAGATCGTCTTGTAAAATCAATGAGAGATCAGACAGATAACTATCAATTGATATTTTTGGATATTGAAATGGAAGGGATCAACGGTATTGAGACTGCAAAATTATTGAGGGCAATAGACAGAAATTTTATCTTAATCTATGTTACAAGTTATGAACAATATGCCTTAGAAAGTTTTGAAGTCTCTCCTTTTCGTTATCTAATAAAACCTGTATCTATTGAGAAACTGAGAGCTGTTCTTAAGGATGTTCTTGTAGAATTGACGGCTAAACAGAAATTCTTATTTTATCAAGTAGGTAAGGAACATTTTCAAGTGATTTTAGATAATATTGTATGCCTGTACTCTGAATTTGGTAGAAAAATTCATCTTGAATTAGTTGATGGTGGTAATGTGTCGTTTTATGGGAAGATATCGGCAATTGAAGAAGGGTTGCCTCAAACACATTTCGTTAGAGTTAATAGTGGTACAATAATTAATCTAGACTATGTTGCATCTTTTAATAGAAATGAAGTAACAATGGTAAATGGCGATTGTATCGCTATCAGTAGAAGTCGAAAGAAAGCAGTAATTACAGCCTATAATCAGTTTATTGAGAGGAGTTTTGGATTATGATTGGTTTATTTAAAACAACTGGTCTCCTCTCTCTTTTTTTATTTCAAAGCTTTATTATTTGGATCTATTTACAGCATTTTTTTGTTGTCAGAATACCTAAAATGAGATTCTATTGCTTTATTTTAGTTATCTATTTTATTGGTAGAACATCAATAATTGTGAATCAGAACACCTTCATTGATTTTAAGATTTTTTCCCTGTTCTTCACTTTTTTGATTCTTTTCTTCTTTTTATCTGGAGATGTGATGAAAAAAATATTTCATTTCATATTTCTGATTTTTTGGTTACTGATTCAAGAAGATATTGTTGTTTTACTATTTAGCCATGCGCCACAAACTAAAACACTTGCCATTTTCTTTGTTCAATTTTTCATGATGGTGCTGACTCTGCTATTTATATTAGGATTGAAGCGATTCAAAGTTGACAATTTAATAGGTCTGAATAAGATAGAATACGGGATTCTTTCAGTCACTCCTTTTATTTCGATTGTCTTGCTACTACATAAAGTACCGTTATCTCTCGGTAAAGTTCTTGCATTTGACAGCTATTTGTGGTTAATTAATATTGTTATAATTGTGCTTTATAATTACATGAGTGAAAAAAACTATAATATTATAAAAAATAAAATAGCTTCTGATGAAAATAACATAACTAGTGAGGTTATAAAGCAAGAAAAGGAACTAGCCGTCCTTAGACACGATTTGAAAAATATTATTTCTTCAATAGATTTTTATGCTGATAATAACGATTGTGGGAACATCAAAACAATAACTCAAGAGATATTGGGACAGGAAGTATTTAATCGTAAAATTACAGGGTGCATCCCTATTGATGCAATATTAAATCAAAAAATATCTAAGATGAAAAAAGATAATATTCCATATAACTTAGACTTACAAATTCCATATAATTTAGATTTAAGCTTGATAGCTGTTGATTCATGTGCTATTCTTGGGAATATTCTTGACAATGCCATAGAAGAAATTGAACGTAATGGCTTAAAGACTCCAATTGACATAGTATTACGCTTTAAGAATAACAAATTAGTTTTTAAAGTGGTTAATCCTATCAAAAAAACTGATGTGGCTATTAATTATGATGGTATGAAATCTATAAAATCACCTGATAGACAAGGTATAGGAATAAAAAGTATTTATGATAGGGTTACGAAATTGAAAGGACATTTGAATATTAGTGTTAAATCAAATCAATTTATTGTACTAGTCGTGATTCCGTTAAGGATAAAGTGAGTTTTTAGTAAATTCGCCAGGTTCTGCTAAATATGCAGAATCCTTTTTCAAGGAGGCTTATAGATAGTTTGTTGGTACAAATAGTTCTTTGATTTTGGAAATTTGAATGCAGATGATGTAGTTACCGAACAAGTCTAATATTAAAACCTAGATTAGCTAGAAAAGAGAATAAAAATGATTGATTTACAAGAGATTCTTGCCAAGATGAATCCCAATCAAAAGATAAATTATGATCGTGTCATGCAACAGATGACCAAAGCCTGGGCTAAAGAAAATGTGCGTCCCAAAATCCTTGTGCATGTTTGCTGTGCACCCTGCTCGACTTATACGCTAGAATATCTGACGCAGTTTGCGGACCTAACGGTTTATTTTGCTAATTCTAACATTCACCCCAAAGAGGAGTATCATCGCCGGGCTTACGTCACCCAAAAGTTTGTTTCGGATTTTAATGAAAAGACAGGAAATCAGGTGCAGTTTCTTGAAGCGGCTTACAATCCTAACGAATATGTTCGTAGGGTACGTGGTTTGGAAGAAGAACCAGAAGGTGGTGACCGTTGCCGTGTCTGTTTTGACTATCGTCTGGACAAGACTGCTCAGAAAGCTGTTGAACTGGGGTTTGACTATTTTGCCAGTGCTTTGACCATTAGTCCTCATAAGAACTCTCAAACAATCAATAGTGTAGGGATTGATGTTCAAAAGGTTTATACTACGAGATATCTGCCGAGTGATTTTAAGAAAAATAATGGCTATCGCAGGTCAGTTGAAATGTGCGAGGAATACGATATCTACCGTCAGTGTTACTGCGGCTGCGTCTATGCGGCAAAAGCGCAAGCCATTGACCTCGTGCAAATCAAAAAAGAGGCTAAAGCCTTTATGCAAGACAGAGATGGAGCTCAAGAGTTTCCGCAGATACGCTTTGTATTTGATGGAAAAGAAGTTTAGAGAATAAATGCTGTCACTGAAAGAGGTAAGAATTTGGAATTAGAGTCGAAGGTAAAGTTAGGGGAATTTTACAAGGCACTACGTTTAGCTAGAAAAGTGAAACAGAAAGATGTCGCTAAAGGGAAATTATCGAAGTCACAGTTATCAAAATTTGAATCTGGTCAGTCGATGTTATCGGCCGACCGAATGATTAGTGCCATTGAGGGGATTAATTTAACCTTTGCTGAGTTTGGTCATGTATTAAATGGTTATCGACTTACTGATTATGAAGAGTTAATGAAACATATCATGACCTTGTTAACTAATGAAGATAAAGGTGGACTTGAAGCGTTATTAGAACAGTACCTTAATCAAGAAGACGTTATCTATTATAGACTGAATAGCTTGGTTATAAAAAATGCTATACATTCATTGGATAGGGAATATGTATTTGATAAAGAAGATGGTGAGTTTTTAGCAGAGTATCTGTTTTCTATTGAGGATTGGACAAGTTATGATCTTCACATATTTGGTAATACCATGCCAATTCTTAGCGATACAGATTTAATATTTTTGGGTAAAGAGCTTGTCACTCGTTCAAAAGTTTATTTACCACTGACAAGTTATAGGAATTTATTGAAATTTACTTACCTAAATATCATTTCAGAAATGTTCGAAAGAAAGCAGTTGACTCATGTTCAATTTTTTACTACGGAGTTAGAATCTTTACTAGATGTTTTTGACACATTTGAAATGATATTATTAAATTTTTTGAAGCTTACTTATTCCTATCTCTATAAAGGAACTCAGAAAGAACGTGTGGAAATCTATATAGAAAATATTAAAAGGTTGAATTTAGATCCTCTAGCAGATCTATTGACTAAAAGATTATTTCAGTATGAACAAACGTTTTTCAAAAAGGAGGAAAAATAATGTTACCTATGATCAACAATTAGTAAAGAAGTTAGCTCAGTTTTGAGCTAATTTCTTTTTTTCAACTTTTCACATATAAGCCACTTAGGGGGTATAATAGAGTACATTAAGTGTAGGAGTGATAATACTCTTCGAAAATCAAAATTATCCGTTGTCAACTTGCCTTGATGAACTCAAGTTCTATCGTCGGCTTCGTTTCCTAGGCTACTTTTGATTTTCATTGAGTATAAATTGATATGAAAATTAAAACATTTACGAGTAATTTTTATCATTTAATTTTAAGTCGTTCAACGAGAAACATAGCGGATAGTTTTTATCTGATTGCTCTTTCTATTGGTTTGGTGCAGGTGTATCAAATAGACGCTGCGAAGCTATCTTTATTTACTTTACTTGGAATGCTTCCTAATGTGACTTCGATTTTCTATGGTCCTTTTTTAAACCGCATAAGGAATGACAAAAAATGGTTAATGATTTTCCAAATATCGCAATTAGTTGCTATTGTGGGAATTATTTTGTGTCTTAACTATCGATTTGATGTTTTTTGGATGTATAGTTTGAATGTCATTTTTAATTTGCTGACAACGTTGTTAAATACCATGCAAATGAAAATTACTCCTGAAACTTTGGATAATGATAGCGAGCTGATTGATAAATCTATCGATATTCAATACAAAACGTCAAATGTGCTAGATATTATTAGTAATTTTATAGCTTCCTCTTTGTTGGCTTTTATTTCGTATCTAGTCCTTTTGCAACTTAGTATTCCATTTTTTATAGGAGCTATCTATTTTATGTTTCGAGTTAAACTTGACACTAGGGCTACAAGTCAATTTTCTAAGGAGCCTGAGAAAGAAAAACTTCGTCTATTAGAATCGGTAGAGGCATTTAGAGAGTCAAAATTTGCTTCGCTTATTATTTTCATCGAGGCTTTTTTGAGTGGGGGTACGGATTTACTGTTGACCCTTGTTCCTTTATATTTACTTCAGGAGAAGATTTCTATTGGGTATTTAGGTGTTGTGCTTGCTGTGCAACGTGGGGCAGATTTGCTTGGAGCACTTCTAGCGCCACATATCAGAATACGTCCTAGGCATTTTTTCTGCATTGACTATATCATATCTGGACTATGCTTGTTATTTGTATTCATTATTCCTGATCCATTGGTGAAATTACTGCTATTTTTTATCGCGTTTGTTGTGATTGGAGTATCTGGAAATATATTTGAAAAAATGATTTATGCGGAATATGACAATAATAAAGTCGCTTTAATTTACACTGCTAGTTCTAGTTTATACGCTATCTTTGGTATTTTATTTTTGTTAATTCCAAGTTTTTATCAAAATATAACGGTTTTAGGAATTTCGATTAATATAATGACATTCGGCATCGGTGTTTATTTATTGATAAAAAGTGGCGTTTTGGTGAAGGGTGAACTATCGTAGGGTTTAGGAGAGGTTATGAAAAAATTTAGGTCATCGTTTTTTCTATTATCTGAAGCTGCTGGGATTGTAGCTAGTAGCGTTTATGGGTTAACGCTATCATTTATTGTTCAGCGTTATGTTGATAGTCAATTTTTAAATAGTTTAGTTAGCAATATCAGCGTGACATTAAGCATGCTTATGGCATTTTTTACAGGTTATATTGTCGATAAGAAATCGCCGTGGAAGTTGATTTTGTTATCAGACTTGGTTTTGATACCGCTACTTATCATTCCTATTTTTCTTTTCGAGGTTTCACTTCCGTTATTTCTGATTTCAATAGTCATTATTGACGTGATTTCGATAGTTGTTTCGGAGTTAGATGAGATTTCAAGACCTGTTTATCTCAGCCTTATCACAACTAAAGAAAAATCCGTTTCGGTTTTACAGAGCATTAATATTGTTGATTCAGCCTTTGCTATTGTTGGCTATCTTTTTGTCTTTTTGACAATTTCTTTTCTCAAAATTAACACTTATTTTATTATTGTTAGCATTTGTTACCTTTTTAGTGCTCTATTTATTTTTCATTTGCCAAAGGAAACAAAGAAAGAACAGCCTCTTTCTGAAACACAAGAAAGCTTTATTTTGGCGTTAAGAGAATTATTGCAAGTGATTGTAAGGCTAAAACAAGTAGGTCTTTACCTTGCCAATCTTCTCTTCATGGTGAAAAATCAGATTGTCATGAGCCTTTTGATTTTTAGAATTGGACAGATTGATAAGGGATTTACTCATATTCATATCATTGGTATCGGAATTCTGCTTAGTGTAGCAGGTGGTGCGGTGCTTAATAAGATTCTTTATTTAGCTAAGGTATCGGTAAGAAAAGTTCTTTCAATGCTCTTAATTGCTTGTAGTGGGTATTTTACCTATCTTGTTGGTCATGCACAAACTGTTGAGCATTTTCTAGTGTTTGGTTTAGCGGTAGGAGCTATTTTTGGAACAGGTTTACCGTGTTTTGGGTTGCTTTCAGCAGAAAGAATGCTTGTTACTCCAGATAATCATCAAGGAAAATCATTATCGTTGTTACGGACAAGTTCGGTTGTTTTAACACTTAGTCTAACAGCTTGCTTTGCTATTGTTGAAAAGCTCTGCCATTTGACAACAATCTTTTTTGACGGTAGTGCTGTTTTAGCAATAATATTGGTTTTGCTATTTTTTGCCCTACCATTTACGGAATTAAATAGTGTAAGGAAAAATAGTAATAAGTAAACTTTCTTTGTTTCCAAGCAAGGAAAGTTTTTTTGATGAATAGCTTTTATGTTATAATATGAAGATGATTTAATACAGAAAAAGGAGACAAAATGAGTAAAATTAGAGGATTTGAATTGGTTTCACAATTTACTGATGAAACATTGCTACCAAAGCGAGAAACAGCACACGCTGCAGGTTATGATTTGAAAGCTGCGGAAACAACAGAAATTGCAGCTGGTGAGATTAAATTAGTGCCAACTGGTGTCAAAGCTTACATGCAAGCTGGTGAGGTGCTTTATCTTTTTGACCGTTCTTCAAATCCGCGTAAAAAAGGCTTGGTTTTGATCAATTCGGTAGGTGTCATTGACGGTGATTATTATGGCAATCCTGCTAATGAAGGTCACATTTTTGCACAAATGAAAAATATCACTAATGAGACTGTTGTGGTTGAAGCTGGCGAACGCATTGTTCAAGGTGTTTTCATGCCGTTCTTGGTTGCTGACGGTGATGAAGCAGACGGTGTTCGTACAGGCGGCTTTGGTTCAACAGGGAAATAAAGGCAAAGAAGACAAATGGGAAACGCAATGGAGGTAACGAGTTATCGCTAAGAAAAAAACAACATTTGTTTGTCAGGAGTGTGGTTATCATTCTCCGAAATATTTGGGACGTTGTCCGAATTGTTCGTCTTGGACGTCTTTTGTTGAAGAAGTTGAGGTGCAAGAAGTCAAAAATGCGCGTGTTAGTTTGACGGGTGAAAAGAGCAAACCGACTAAGTTAAAGGATGTTAGCTCGATTCATTATTCACGCACGAAGACTGGCATGGATGAATTTAACCGCGTACTTGGTGGCGGTGTGGTGCCAGGTAGTTTGGTGCTTATCGGTGGTGACCCAGGTATCGGAAAATCAACGCTTCTTTTGCAGGTATCTATTCAACTTGCAGATAAGGGAACAGTTCTTTACGTTTCTGGGGAAGAATCAGCAGAGCAGATTAAACTACGTAGTGAGCGTCTTGGCGACATTGACAATGAATTTTACCTTTATGCTGAAACCAATATGCAAGCCATTCGCGCACAGATTGAGCAAATTCAGCCTGACTTTCTCATTATAGACTCAATTCAGACCATTATGAGCCCTGATATTTCTGGGGTTCAAGGGTCGGTATCACAAGTACGTGAAGTGACTGCAGAGTTGATGCAACTGGCCAAGACAAATAATATTGCAACCTTTATCGTTGGTCACGTGACTAAGGAAGGGCAGCTTGCAGGACCGCGCATGCTTGAGCATATGGTGGATACGGTGCTTTATTTTGAAGGGGAACGTCATCACACTTTCCGTATTCTACGTGCTGTGAAAAATCGTTTTGGTTCAACCAACGAAATCGGCATTTTTGAAATGCAATCTGGTGGTCTTGTTGAAGTGCTTAATCCGAGCCAAGTTTTCTTAGAAGAACGTTTGGACGGTGCAACGGGGTCAGCTATCGTGGTTACCATGGAAGGCAGCCGTCCAATTTTGGCTGAGGTGCAGGCACTCGTGACGCCAACTGTTTTTGGAAATGCCAAACGCACCACAACGGGTTTAGATTTTAATCGTGTCAGTCTGATTATGGCTGTTTTAGAAAAGCGCTGCGGACTTCTTTTGCAAAATCAAGATGCTTATTTGAAATCGGCTGGTGGTGTTAAACTTGATGAGCCAGCGATTGATTTGGCAGTAGCGGTAGCCATTGCATCAAGCTATAAAGAAAAACCAACAAATCCACAGGAAGCCTTCATCGGTGAAATTGGTTTGACAGGCGAAATTCGTCGTGTGACACGTATTGAGCAACGTATCAACGAAACGGCAAAACTTGGTTTTACCAAGGTTTACGCTCCCAAAAATGCTCTGCAAGGTATTGAAGTACCTGCAAATATCACTGTTGTCGGTGTGACGACAGTTGGGGAGGTCTTGAAGAAGGTGTTTCATAACTGATTATCCGTCAACCTAAAATAGATGACTCTGTCCAGCTATATCAACTCTATCAAGCAGAGGGTTGGAAGAGTTTTACTCCTGATAAAATTGAACAGCTCTTACAAACATCTTGTTGGTTCGTTCTAGAAGTTGAAGGGGAAATTTGTGGCTTTGTCTGGTATCTGACAGATGGGGTGTTAACAACCTATCTTTGCGAGCTGTTAGTTTCCAAGAAACATAGACATAAGGGATATGCAAGTCTTCTACTGACCGAACTTGGTCATCATCACCCAAAAACCAGACTTGACTTGGTTTCAGAAGCTGATGATTTCTATGAACATTTGCAATTTAGGATAATAGGGACGGGGATGCGAAAACTCATATCAACCGATTTATCTCAAAAATAAAGTCCTACATTTGGCAACCTTTTTCATTTGACATTACAAGAATCCGTATTTCATAGGTAAAGTTGAAGAAAGACGAAAATAGTCATTGATGCATGACCTTCCACCTCTCATTCTTCTGTATATAATTTGAAAAATTATGAAACCAGACCCTTCTTCATGACAAATATCTCTAAAAATGCTAAGATAGATAAAATTTATAAATGAGACCATTAACTAGTAAAGGAGGCTCTCATGTCATATTTTGAAAAATTTTTAAAAACTAATCAGGCCTATGCGGATCTTCATGGAACAGCCCATTTGCCAATTAAACCTAAAACCCAAGTAGCTATCGTGACCTGCATGGATTCTCGATTGCATGTTGCTCAGGCATTGGGGCTTGCTTTAGGGGATGCTCATATTTTGCGGAATGCTGGTGGGCGCGTGACAGATGACATGATTCGTTCACTTGTGATTTCTCAGCAACAGTTGGGGACTCGAGAAATTGTTGTTCTTCATCATACAGACTGTGGTGCGCAGACTTTTACCAATGATGCTTTTGCAGATCAACTCCAACGTGATTTGGGAGTAGATGTTCACGGTCACGATTTTCTTCCATTTACTGATGTCGAAGAAAGTGTACGGGAGGATATGGCGATTTTGCGCCAGTCCCCGTTAATACCAGATGATATTAACATTTCAGGTGCAGTCTATGATGTTGATACGGGGCGTATGACGGAGGTGATTTAGAAATGGCAGAGCGGTTTCAGTCGTTCTCAGCAGTACTCCCTATGATATACAAAGATGGTAAGGTACTCCTACAATTGCGGCAAAATACTGGTTATAAAGATGGATACTGGGATTTTGCTGGGTCAGGTCATGTTGAAAAGGGTGAAACAGCAACACAAGCACTGATCAGAGAGTGTCGTGAAGAATTAGGAATTAGCATTTCTGAGGATGAACCTACTTTGAAGCATATCTCACAAGTCGTTTTTCCAGAAAGAACTTACTTGTATTTTTATTTTTCAGTTCACCACTTTGATAGGATTCCAACGATTCAAGAAAACGAAAAATGTGCCCAACTTGCTTGGTTTTCTATTGAACAATTACCAGAAAATATGATCCCTACCCATCAAGCAAATTTAGAACGAATTCTTACTGGTAAGTTTTATAGTGAGATAAAATTATAAGATTCACTCAAAATGAAAGCTGTAGATAGCATGTGTTTAATTTCTTGATAACTCCTTGCTTTGATTCTAAGAACCTGCATTCACAAGTGAAGTGCTTATAGATAAGAGATAATTTTTCGCTAATCAAGGCAGTTTTTTGAGAGAATACTGACTGTATTTTGAAAAAACTAGCCTTAGATAGAAGTGCTGAACTGTGAATACAGCTTCTAAAGTTTAGATAAGGCGCATTTCTCATTTGACAGTTATTTAGGAAAAGGTTAAAATAATTGTATCGAAACAAACATACAAAAGGAGCCGATTATGGATAACCGAATGAAGTACACAATTGATAGTAATATGCAATTTCCTTTAGTTGAGATTGCCCTAGAAGCTGGTGAGACAGCCTATATCCAACAAGGAAGCATGGTTTACCACACACCAAGTGTCACTCTCAATACTCGCCTTAACGGACGTGGTTCTGGTCTTGGGAAGTTGATGGGAGCCATAGGTCGCTCTTTTACTTCTGGCGAGTCTATGTTTATCACCCAAGCAGTGTCAAATGCAGATGATGGTAAATTGGCTCTTGCGCCATCAATGCCTGGTCAGGTTATCGCCCTTGATTTGGGAACTAAACAGTATCGCCTCAATGATGGTGCTTTTCTGGCTTTAGATGGTTCAGCACAGTACAAAATGGAACGTCAGTCTGTTGGCCGCGCCTTCTTCGGTGGACAAGGAGGACTCTTTGTCATGACAACTGAGGGAGAGGGAACGCTTTTGGCCAATAGTTTTGGTTCTATCAAGAAACTCGAACTGAACGGTGGAAGTATTACTATTGATAATGCCCATGTCGTTGCTTGGAGTAAGGATCTCAATTATGATATTCATCTTGAGAACGGCTTCTTGCAGTCCATCGGTACTGGAGAAGGAATTGTCAACACTTTCCATGGTTACGGTGAAATCTACGTTCAGAGTCTTAATATTGAAACATTCTCACGAGTTATCGGAAATCATATTGTGACTGGTGGCGGAGATGATGATGGTGGCACATTGCTAGGAAATCTTTTCTAAAAATTAGACATTAGAACTCAAGTCATCTTGGGTTCTTTTTGGTACGACTTACTGTCCAAAGCTTACCACTTACTGAAAAGCCCTTGTTTTACGAATAAAGCTTGCTATAATAGTTATAGCAATGAAGGGAGGAAGCCGATGAGGATTCGGATTGATTTGGATGATACTTGTAGTGATGTTGAAGTTATCATAAAAACCAGTCAACTAAATGAACAAGTGGCACAAATTCAAAAGGCACTTTCCCAGCTTAGTCGAGCACCTTTGGTATTTTATAAAGGAAGCAGTGAGTATTTCGTAAAAATTGAAGACATTCTCTTTTTTGAAACGGATGGTTCAAAAATCTATGGGCATTCAAGAGATAATGCTTATGAGGTGAAACTCAAACTCTATGAGCTGGAAGATTACTTGCCCTCATATTTTTGCAGGGTGGCTAAGGCAACTATTGTCAATACGCGTAGCATTTATTCGCTTGATAAATCATTCTCAGGAACTAGCACCATTCGTTTTTATGAGACTCACAAGCAGGTGCACGCGTCGCGACATTATTATCAATTACTTAAAGAGAAGTTACAAGAAACGAGGTAAAATATGAAACGAACTTTTTTGGGAATAGGGTTGATTTTGCTGGCTGGTTTCCTACTTTTTCAAGAACAGTTAGGACTTGCCTACATTCCAGTTTGGACGATTTTGTGGATTACTTTCTTGGGGGGATGTGCTATTGTTTGTCTCTTGAAACGAAGCTGGTTTGCTGGATTAGCTTGCCTTATTTTAGCTTTGAGTCAGTTAAATAGTATTTTTCACTGGTATAGTATTTCAAGTTGGTTGTTATTTTTAGTAGCTATGTTGGTGATTGGCGGTCTGCAATTGATTTTTAAGCCTAAGGACAAATCACTGATTAACTGGAATAAAAGTGAGCGAATCCGAATTGAAAAAAAATGGACGGCCTCCGAGGAACGGACATCTGGCAGGATTCTTTCTGGAGAGTCTATGGATCTCATCTTTGGAAATTCAACGGTTTATTTTGAAGAGAATGATATGGTTGGAGAAACAGCAACTTATGAAGTCAATGCTATATTCTCAAGTGTAATCCTTTATGTGCCATCAACTTGGAAGGTTACGATCAAAGGAGACCAAGTCTTTAGCAAGGTTAATCAGGAACCTAGTCATTTAGATTGTGAAAAGACTTTAGTTATTAACGCCGATATGGTCTTTTCAAACCTAACAATTATGTATCTTTAAGTGCCCTTTTAGAGCAGTAAAATCTTTCTTGTTTTTCTGCTCTTTTATTGAAAAACAAATATCAGAAAATTCCAAAAATATAAGGAGATATTATGAAAAAGCTTTTGAAAAACAAACTTTACATGCTGACTTTTGTCAACGATATGCTATCTAATTTTGGGGATGTTGTCTATTACCTAGCGCTGATGTCTTATGTTTTGCAGCTACCGGATGCCAAGTTAGCCATTTCAATTGTCAGTATCTCAGAAACGCTGCCTATATTGGCAGGTTTTGTTATGGGGTATTTTGCAGACCGAACAACTGATAAGATTAAGACGATTTTGAAAACACTTTACTTTCGGACGGGAATTTATCTCTTAATCGGTGTTGTTATCGGCTTTAAACCAAGTTTGTGGATTGTTATTCTGGCAGCTTTTATCAATTTTTTGTCCGACTTAGCGGGTCAGTACGAAAATGGTCTCTACACACCTTTGAGTTTACGGGTAGTGGCTGACGAAGATCGCTCAGATAGTTACGCTTTTCGTCAGGCCGCAGCTGCTATATTGTATATCGGTTTTCAATCGGCTGGCGCAGCCTTGGTGACGGTTATGAGTTATCAAGCGTTAGCTTTTGTCAATGCAGGAACTTTTGCCCTTTGTGCTTTGATAATGCTGGGTTTGAAACCCAGTCTTGAAAAATTATTGGTGGAACGCCCTCTGGAAATTACAAAAGAAGTCAAAGGTAATCTGGTCAAGGATATGTGGAACAGCATGAAGCTAGCCCTGCGTGAATGTCTCAAACTGCCAGAAATGCGTCAGTCTATGGTAGTAGTTCCTGTTCTCAATGGTGTGCTGAATGTTGTAACTATTATCATTCCCGTTATTATCAGTCAGGATAAGCACTTTATTATCGGAAATGCGGTAACGACCTTGGCACTGTTGACTATTTTCAACCTCCTTGGTGGTATTCTGGGTAATATTCTTGCCATGACTGTTCTGAAGAAGCTAGATCTGACGCTAGCTATTCGTTTGGTAACGTTACTCGTACCAGTTTTCTTCTTTTTTATCTATATCCATGAGATTCATGGTGTTTATGCAACGATTTTCCTTATCACCATTTTAGCTGGAGCTATTAATCCTAAGTTTGCTGCCTTGATTGCAAATAGTATGCCTGAGGACAAGTTAGCCATGATAAGTGGTGGTGTTAATACTTATTTTCAAATCGGTTCCATGCTGACGCGTCTTGTTGTGGCTGGTTTAATTGTGGTCTTACCTATTGATGTGATTAGTTTGATGTTCCTGTTTATCGGGTTTGCCTTGGTTGTCTATGCTTACAGAGGGAAGCTCAGGAAAGTAGTTGCGTAGCAATACCAAGAATTTTCTTCCGGCTCTTCATCGTAGCACTATTATAATTGTGCCTTGGATAATCTGGTTAAGAAAAATGAGTTGGCAGTATAGGGGCAGGCTATTATTATGATTTCAATGTCAATTAGACTTGGTAGAGCATTGAAATAGGTAAAGCTGATAGGTACTGTGTTATTTGTGCTATTGACCATGTGTCGTTGGTTGAATATACCTCGTTCAAGTTATTATTACCAGACTGTAGAGCCCGTATCTGAAGCAGAGCTTGAAGAAATGGTTAAGCACATTTTTCTTGACAGTAAGTCCAGATACGGAACTAGGAAAATCAAGAAGTGTCTGGAGATGAGTGGGGTCAACTTGTCTCGTCGTCGGATTCGTCGCATCATGAAGAGGCTGAATCTCGTATCCGTCTACCAGAAGACTGCCTTCAAACTGCATTCTAAAGGGAAAAATGAAGCCCCCATTCCAAACACTGGCTAGACAATTCAACCAACGAAAGCCATTGGAATCCCTTGTGACGGATTTAACCTATGTTCGTGTTGGCAATCGCTGGGCTTATGTTTGCTTGATTCTTGACCTCTTTAATCGTGAAATCATTGACCTATCTCTTGGTTGGCAAAAGACTGCTGACTTGGTCAAAGAAGCCCTTCAAAGCATTCCTTACGCTCTTATCAGGGTCAAGATGCTTCATTCTGATCGAGGGAAGGAGTTTGATACCCAGCTGATTGATGAGATGTTAGAAGCGTTTGGCATCGCTCGGTCTAAGTCAAGCTGTTTGTCCCTATGATAATGCCGTAGCTGAAAGTACCTATCATGCTTTCAAACTTGAGTTTATCAACCAAGAAACCTTCCACTCTCTAGAAGAACTAACCCTTAAAACCAAGGATTATGTTCACTAGTGGAATCATCACCGCATCCGCAATAGTCTCAATTACCAAACAACCCCCATGGCTAGAAGAGCAATCACTTAACAAAAACACTTTATAAAATTTGTACAGAAAAGTGTTGCCTTTTCACTCCCCTCCTTAAATCCGCTTTATATTATTGAAGTGTCATATATTAGAAATCTATTTCGGAACCATATTCATTTTTTTATATCTTAAAGTATAAATTTAATTGAATTTTCTATGAATAATTTCCTTTATGACAAAATTACTCCCCTTTTCTAGAAGCTTAATAATACTTTTTATATTCTTCATGGGATAACTTATTTATCAAATATGAAACTTCCCCCTGATTTTAAAGGAATTTAGTTTAAAATTAACTTATCAAATTTGATGAAAGGAAATATCTGCTTATGAATAATATCTTTTTGGGAGACGAAATTGTAGTTCTTTCAATACTAAAAAAGAGACACTTACGAGGAGAAGTATCATGAATGTACAACAGCTTAACAAACTTCCTCAAGAAAACATCACTCAAAGTCAATTTATTCTTACCATCTATTGCTCTATTGTAGTATCTTAAAAGTAAGAAGGCTATGTTCGCTAAACATACGCCTTTTTTACTTTCTTTTATTTTTTTGATATAATCTATTAAAATTTAAAATTTTACCTATTGAAAGAAGTACTATGATTGAAACAACAGAAATGGGCGCACTATTCAAAAAGATTCGCTTATCAAAAAAATTAGCTTTAAAAGATGTTGCTGGTGACTACTTATCTATATCTTTCTTGTCAAAATTTGAGCGTGGAGAATCAGAAATTTCTTTATCTAGGTTCTTCTTACTATTAGAAAATCTAGATGTTAGTATAGAAGAATTCTATGGTATTCTCTCAAAAGAAAAACCGACTTATACAGAACTACTGTTAGAACGTGTTAGTAAGGCGTATTATCAAAATAATATCCTTGCTTTAAAAAAATACCTAAAAGAAGAAAATAATAAATATCATGATAGCAATAAAAAACTATTCCTGTATAATACAATCATGATTGAATCCTTTTTATCTACAATCACAAGGGAAGCCGTAGATGTGGATAAGATAAAAATTATCACGGACTATCTTTTTGATATTGAACAATGGGGTAAGAGGGAGTTGATAATACTAGGAAATAGTATGCCAGCTATTTCTTCAGAAACTCTCAATGTACTTGTCAAAGAAGTCATTTACAAAACAACCCTTTTTGGAAATAATGAATCAAATATAAAAATTAGGATTGATATACTGATAAATGCAACATCTGAATTTATTGAAAGAAATCAACTAGATTTAGCAAAGTCGTATTTAGATATGATTTCAGATATAGGTATTCCAGAAACCTTTTTACACGAAAAACTTGAATATAATATACTTTTAGGAGCTTTCTGGATTAAATCAGGTAAAGTAGAAATTGGAAAAAAACTTATTGAGAACTGCCTTGAAATTCTCAAAACTTTAGGAGCGAACAATCTACTCGTATCTCGCGAAGCTTACTATGAAGAACTACTAAATTCCACTATATAACAATATCTAACTTTGGTGTTTAAAACGATGTAAACTAGAACTATAAAAAGATATTATCTTTTTATAGTTCTAGTTTTTTTAAGGAGCAAATTTATGATTGATACCATGATTTTTCCAACTAGTCTATCCCCTGATAACTTAATTATTAACTCTAACTTTACCTATGTATTTTCAACTAATAAATCTATCCCATACCAAGGATGGAAGATCCATATTTCAGCAACATTAGATAATTACCAAAAAATATTAGATTCTGTAACCACTATTTGTTTAACGAACGATACCCCATTTAAATTTATAAACTCTACAGAAAAATTATTTTTTATCTTTTCAAAAAAGACCTCTCAAATTGAGATTGGAAAGTTTATTACGATCTATCCTGAAAACGATCAAACCTTTCTATATCTACTCGATGTCCTATATCAAGAAATAAAATATGAATCTGGCATCCAAATAATAACAGACCAAAATTATAAACAGTCAGAGGTTATATTTTATAGGTACGGCCTCATGAATGCATCTGTAAAAAACGGTCAAAGACCCTATCTTTTTGATAATAATGGTGTTGAATATCCAGATTTACCAGGTGCATACTATTCTTGCCCTAAATTTGTAACAGAATACTTTCCTGAAAAAACTGACACCTCTACTATCCTAAAGGAGAGATATGATATGAAATCTATCCTTTATCAAACTGGTGCAGGAAATATCTATATCGCAATCGATATTACTAACTCCAAAAAGTTATTATAAAAGAAGCTCGAAAATATGTCTATGCTACCAGGGATATCACTTCTATAGAATTACTAAAAAACGAAACTAAAATAATTAAAAAATTATCAGGTTCAGTAACTCCTAATTACATTGATGATTTTTATTTAGAAGGTAACTACTACCTCGTAGAGGAATTTATTGAAGGTAAAACACTTAACACTTTAAAAACAGACTTTAATTTACTCCTAAAACGAACTCCTTCAGAAATTACAACTTTCAATAATAAACTCCAACAAATAATTTCAAAACTATTTAAATCATTAGAATATATTCATGATCATGGTGTTATTGTTGACGATATCTCTTGTAGTAATATCATATTAACACCAGAAAACAAAGTTTATTTTATTGACTTCGAAACAGCATATTTAAAAAATGAAAATCCGTTGATAGCAACTACAAATAGCTGCTATCCAAAAACAATATATGCAAAATTTGAACATAAAGATATAGTCAAATTGTGGTACTGTATCATCAATCTACTAACCAATGCAAGTTCACTTTTAAAATTTGATCAAACTGGAACAGAGACTTTAAAGCTATTTACAAAGATGTGTTTAGAGATGAACTTCCCTTCACAACTATTAAATAAATTTATGAAAGACTTTAAGCTAGAAAGGAACAATCAAATGTTTTTTATTAACTTTATCAAACTAGGAATGGATTTGGAAAAACTCATACATAAACGAGATCAACTGTTAAATACTCTGGTAACTAATTCTACAATTTCTATAGAAGGTAAATCTTGGTGTGAAAAAGTAGATAACTATCTAGCAATAAATCAATTAGGACTTACTCCATCTGAAAAATTAACAGTAAAAGATATTCAAGGAAGTGATTTAGATTCTCAGTTAGCAAGAATTTTACTAGATGAATCACAAGAAAATTTATCTGACGACATGTTATCTGAAAACTTTTTTAAAAATCTGGAATACAAAGAAAAATATCGTCTACTAACCATTTTAAACTCAAAACTAAAAAATCCTAATTTATTTAGGAAGCTAGTAAAATCTATTATTTCTAATAACATCAAATACGAAAAAGATGTTCCCTATCTAATTATTGAAGACTATCTTTCGCCGTATCTAGTAGATGGAAACTCAGGTTTAATTATTGAATTAATAAAATTTAGTATTTCTGAACAAACTACAGAATATGATGCTTTTATTAAAAAGCTAGGTAATGGAGTAGAACATCCCTATGCAAAAAGTACATCACTATATAATGGATTAGCCGGACTCGGGCTTGCGAATGCCTGGTTATATCGCTATTTCGATAAAATGCATTATTTACAGACTAGTATTAATATCAGTAATCACATTTGTGATTACTCAATAGAAAAAAATGGTAAATTTATATTAATTGATCCAATACGTGATGAAATAAAAAATAGCTATTCTCATGGCATGTTAGGCCAATTCTATTTTTTTGAAACTCTTATCTCTTTGATAAGCAAGGTACAAAATAAGGAAAAAAATTATGAAAAAATACATCTTACAATTTAAATTTAAAAATTTATTGCATATATTTCTCATTGCTTGTAATTCTGCATTTCTTGTAGGTGCTTCTGTTACCTTAGCATTTATGACCAATCAATTAGTCGCAGGTAATTTTAAACTCTTCCTTATTTGGTTGGGAATTGAAATATCACTCTACCTTCTCTATCTTGTATTTACTTATATCATTACTATTCATCAAGCTAAGTTAATACAAGAAATGTCTCTAAAAATTCGTTCCGATTATATTAAAAACATAACTAATTCTCCTTTCCATACATTCCAAAGCAAAACTATCGGAGATCATATCTCCATATTAAATAATGATATTCAAATCATCGAAAATAGTGGCTTTTCAAATTTATACAATCTATTTTCTACATTATTCACCTCCCTCTTTTCTATTATTGCTCTTTTAAGTTATGATATTAGAATTGTAGTTTTAACTATACTATTAACAATTTGTCTTACATACCTTCCTAAACCATTTGCTACGAAAATGCAAAATTTTATGTCAATTTTTTCAACTGCAAACGAAGAGCTCGTATCTGGATTAAATGATCAATTATCAGGATACAAAACACTTTATTATTCGAATAAAAAACCTACTCTATTAATTCAGATCACAAAAATAATTAGAAACTATATGACACAAAAAGTAAACTTTACTCAAAACAGTACTAGGATAGAGATAATCATGTCTATATTTTCTATTATTGCACAAATGTCAATTCTTTTCTTGACAGGTTTACTTATCACTTTAGGACAAGTTTCAATTGGTTCTATATCTTCTGTGGGACAAATTTCAGGTAATATTTTTAATTCATTAACAACACTTAATCAACTACAAGTGGCAATTCATTCTGTTAAACCTTTATTTTTAAAATTTGAGATTTCTTCTAAAAATACTGAGAAAAAAATAGTAAATAATATTGAGAACATTGATATTTGCGATTTAGAATACAATTTTGGTAATAAGAAAATCTTCTCTAAATTCAATATCAACTTAATAAAAAATAAAAAATATGCTATTATTGGTGAATCTGGAAGTGGAAAGTCAACATTGATAAATATTATCTTAGGAAATCTCCAGAATTATACTGGTCATGTAAAATACAACAATTTAGAGTTAAAAGAAATTGATGAAAATTCCATTGTTTCTCAAGTCGCATATATTAGTAATTCTACACATATTTACAATGACACACTTGAAAATAATTTAACTCTGTGGTCTCAAGACATTACACAAAATGAAATAAAAAAAGCTTTGAAAGATGTAAATTTACTAGACTTACTGGGGCGTTTAAAGGAAAAGGTATCTAATGATCTACTTTCAGAAGGTCAAAAACAAAGAATTGGTATTGCAAGAGCATTATTAAAAGGTAGTAAAATTATTATTATGGATGAAGCTACAGCCAATCTTGATAAGACTAATTCTGATTTTATTGAAAATAATCTTTTAAAAAATCCTGATATTACCTATATTACCGTAACACATCACCTTAGTTCAGAAAGAGAAAAATACTTTGATCAAATAATTAAATTAGCATAATAAAATGTAGCCTTCAATCCAATCATCTAAAGATTGTTCACTATATGAATCAGAAATACTCTCCTGAAATGATGGTCAAGGCAAAAGGTATTAACGTCCCTATTTCAACCATCTATTATTGGATTCACAACGGTCATCTAGGCCTAACCGAGGTTGACATGCTTTATCCCCGAAAAGTGAAAGCTAAGAAGAAGCAAGCTAGTCCTGACTTTAAATCTGCTGGAAAGTCTATTGAGGAACGTCCAGAGAGTATCAATAAGCGTGAGAATATCGGTGATTTTGAAATTGATACCGTCATTCAGACACGAGCTCAAAATGAGTGCTTACTGACATTAACCGATAGAAAGAGTCGTTATCAAATCATTCGTCTCATCCCTGACAAGTCGGCTGAGTTGGTTAATCAGGCCTTGAGCACGATTCTGAAAGGCTACCAAATTCATTCTATTACGGCGGATAATGGTACAGAATTTAGTCGCTTAGCAGATGTTTTTGACCCTGAGCATATTTATTATGCTCACCCGTATTCTTCTTGGGAAAGGGGAACCAATGAAAATCATAATAGACTCATCCATCGTTGGTTACCAAAGGGAAGCAAAAATGCGACTCAACAACAAGTCGCATTCATTGAAAATTGGATTAATAACTATCCAAAGAAAATACTAGATTACAAATCTCCTAGAGAGTTTTTACAAAATGGCTAACTTCAACTTGAAATTTGGAATCCAAAGCTAAAAGCTGATAACTGGTAACTGGTAACTTATCATAAAAGCTGACATGTCAGCTTTATTTTTTTAAATTTAATGCTATAATAGGAATGATTGGCGACTGAAGTCGCTAGAACTAAGAACTTATATTCACAGGTGAAGTGCTTATAGATAAGAGATAGTTTTTCGCTAATCAAGGCAGTTTTGAGAGAATACTGACAGTATTTAAAAAAAACTAACGATGAGTAGCTCAAAAGCTAGCCTTAGATAGAAGGGTTGAACTGTGAATACAGGTTCTGCGAATAGACTTAAGTATTCAAGGAGAAAAGCATTGGCTAAAGACATTCGTGTGCGTTATGCACCAAGTCCAACGGGACTTTTACACATTGGAAATGCGCGTACTGCGCTCTTCAACTATCTCTACGCTCGTCATCACGGTGGAACCTTCATTATCCGTATAGAAGATACTGACCGTAAGCGTCATGTCGAGGATGGGGAACGTTCTCAGCTCGAAAACTTGCGTTGGTTGGGGATGGATTGGGACGAAAGTCCGGAAACACATGAAAACTATCGTCAATCAGAACGTTTGCCTTTGTACCAAAAATACATTGACCAGCTTTTAGCAGAAGGCAAAGCTTATAAATCATACGTTACCGAAGAAGAATTGGCAACGGAACGTGAACGCCAAGAAGCAGCCGGTGAAACACCACGTTATATCAATGAATTTCTTGGCATGACAGAAGAGGAAAAAGCAGCTTATATTGCAGAACGTGAAGCAGCTGGTATTGTGCCTACTGTTCGCTTGAAAGTCAATGAGGCAGGTATTTACAAGTGGACGGATATGGTTAAGGGTGACATCGAATTTGAAGGTGGCAACATTGGTGGGGATTGGGTCATCCAGAAGAAAGACGGTTACCCAACTTACAACTTTGCCGTTGTCATTGATGATCACGATATGCAAATTTCTCACGTTATTCGTGGAGATGATCATATTGCCAACACACCAAAACAGCTTATGGTTTATGAAGCACTTGGTTGGGAAGCTCCAGAATTTGGTCACATGACCCTTATCATCAACTCTGAGACAGGGAAAAAATTGTCCAAACGTGATACCAACACGCTTCAATTTATCGAAGACTACCGTAAAAAGGGCTATTTGTCGGAAGCAGTTTTCAACTTTATTGCCCTTCTTGGATGGAACCCGGGTGGAGAGGAAGAAATCTTCAGCCGTGACGAACTCATTAAACTCTTTGATGAAAACCGCCTCAGCAAATCTCCAGCTGCCTTTGACCAAAAGAAAATGGACTGGATGAGCAATGAATACCTGAAAAATGCGGATTTTGATACTGTTTTTGCACTTTGCAAACCATTCTTGAAAGATGCAGGGCGTTTGACAGATAAAGCTGAAAAATTGGTGGAGCTTTACAAACCACAATTAAAATCAGCTGATGAAATCTTACCATTGACAGACCTTTTCTTTGCTGATTTCCCAGAATTGACCGAGGCAGAGCGCGAAGTCATGGCTGGTGAAACCGTGCCAACGGTGCTTGAAGCCTTCAAGGCAAAATTGGAAGCTATGTCTGATGAAGAGTTTAAATCAGAAAACATCTTCCCACAAATCAAAGCTGTTCAAAAAGAAACAGGCATCAAAGGAAAAAACCTCTTCATGCCAATCCGTATCGCTGTTTCAGGTGAAATGCATGGTCCAGAGTTACCAGACACCATCTTCCTGCTTGGACGTGAAAAATCAATTGAGCATATTGATAATATGTTGAAAAAACTGTAAGGACTAATTTCACCTCGAAAATTATTAGACAAGTTGGATGATTTCTGCTATAATACTTGTCAAGAAAGAAAGTCTTGTGGCGTTTCTGTAGCGAGCCTGAGAGAGTGCAAGTCAGGTGAAACAAGATAAGAAGCTGGCGCTTTCTCTTGGTGTTAGCCAAGTTAATAATGACGAATAAATGAAGTAATAAATTAGGGTGGAACCGCGTTCTCAACGCCCCTATGTCTGCGGACAAGGGAAGAGAATGTGGTTCTTTTTGTTTTTTACTAAAGGGTGAAAGGTTGTTATCAAGAAAGGAGAGCAATGTTTACCTTAGAAGCTATCAATCGAGGTCACGAGCAGTTTACAGGATATGATTTCCCCAAGCTGATTGCTTATTTTAAAGCCTTGAGCATGGTGGAAAATACTGTAGATATCCAATCTGGAGCAGTCTTTGAAGAGATTGTCCCCAGTATTAATGACAAGGATGTGAGAATATGCTAGACGGAAGTTGTTTATGTCGGGCGATTAGCTATCGAGTGGAGGAAGACATCACTGAATTGATACTGTGCCATTGTTCTTTTTGTCGAAAAGCAACAGACTCTGCCTTTTCTGTTAATGCAAGAGTTCATCAAGACAATGTTACTCTCTTAGCTGGTGATGATCGATTGGTGAGCTATAGCTCATCTCCAGGGAAAAAGCGATTTTATTGTCAGATCTGCCACAGTCAGCTTTTCCATCTTCAAGAGACGCTTCCAAATATGATGACACTAAAAATGGGAACGATTGATCATTCTAGCCAGAATTTAAGTGTTGTGCCTAAACGACATATTTTTGAAGATGACCAATTTAGTTGGTTAAGCGATTGATGAGTGTCTGATAAGCTAAGGGCTATCTCGAGCCTTTGAGCGTTTTTAAGAATGGAATCTCAAAACAAACAAATACACATAGAAAGAAGGGCAATTATGTCAAAAAAATTAACATTTCAAGAAATTATTTTAACTTTGCAACAATTTTGGAATGATAAGGGCTGCATGCTTATGCAGGCTTATGATAATGAAAAAGGTGCGGGAACTATGAGTCCCTACACTTTCTTGCGTGCCATTGGTCCTGAGCCATGGAATGCGGCTTATGTAGAGCCTTCGCGTCGTCCTGCGGATGGTCGTTATGGGGAAAATCCGAACCGTCTTTACCAACACCACCAATTCCAAGTGGTAATGAAGCCTTCCCCATCAAATATCCAAGAACTTTACCTTGAGTCTTTGGAAAAATTGGGTATCAATCCCTTGGAACACGACATCCGTTTTGTTGAAGATAACTGGGAAAATCCATCAACTGGATCAGCTGGTCTTGGTTGGGAAGTTTGGCTTGACGGTATGGAAATCACCCAATTTACTTATTTCCAACAGGTCGGTGGTCTAGCAACAGGTCCGGTCACTTCTGAGGTAACTTATGGTTTAGAACGTTTGGCATCGTATATCCAAGAAGTGGATTCTGTTTATGATATTGAATGGGCACCAGGGGTCAAATATGGAGAAATCTTCCTCCAGCCCGAATATGAACACTCAAAATACTCTTTTGAAATTTCAGACCAAGACATGCTACTTGAAAACTTCGAAAAGTTTGAAAAAGAAGCAGGTCGTGCTCTGGAAGAAGGCTTGGTTCACCCAGCTTATGATTACGTACTCAAATGTTCACACACTTTCAACTTGCTTGATGCGCGTGGTGCCGTTTCGGTGACGGAGCGTGCCGGCTATATTGCTCGTATTCGGAATTTAGCGCGCGTAGTTGCCAAAACTTTCGTCGCAGAGCGTAAAAAGCTAGGCTATCCATTACTTGATAAAGCAACACGGGCGAAATTATTGGCAGAAGAGGCTGAGTAATGGTAGCCCAGTGGGCTATCTTAACCTGAGCTTGAAAAGTGCGAAGAGCAATTAAGTGTCAGCAAAGTGAGCTGATAATTTATGAGTGATAGGATTTAGCGACAGTAGGTCGCCCTAAACGATACTTTTCGCGGTGGTGAAACGTTCATTAAGTGATTGATTTTTAATGAATGTCGGGATTTTCGAGACTTTAAGTTCGAAAGTTAGGTATGAAACCGAAGGTTTGCTGCTGTCCGCATCACATCAGAAAAGTACCAAAGAAAAATCATTTTTGGAGAAAAACATGACAAAAAACTTATTAGTAGAGTTAGGACTTGAAGAACTACCAGCCTACGTTGTCACACCGAGTGAAAAACAACTGGGGGACAAAATGGCTGCCTTTTTGACAGACAATCGTTTGACTTTTGATGGCATTCAAACTTTTTCAACCCCACGCCGTTTAGCTGTGCGTGTACTTGGACTTGCAGACCAACAAACAGATTTGACCGAAGACTTCAAGGGGCCTTCTAAGAAAATCGCCTTGGACGCTGATGGCAATTTTACAAAGGCAGCGCAAGGGTTTGTCCGTGGTAAAGGTTTGACGGTTGATGACATCGAATTCCGCGAAATCAAAGGCGAAGAGTACGTTTATGTGACTAAGCATGAGGCGGGTAAACCAGCTCGTGAAGTTCTAGGAGGGATTCCAGAAGTTCTTGCAAGCATGACTTTTCCAGTCAGTATGCACTGGGCTAGCAATACATTTGAGTATATCCGCCCTGTCCATACCTTGACCGTACTCCTTGGTGATGAAGCATTAGATATGGAATTTTTGGATATTCATTCTGACCGCATTAGCCGCGGACATCGTTTTCTCGGTCATGAGGTGGAAATTGCTAGCGCAGATAGTTATGAAGACGACTTGCGCAGCGTCTTTGTTATCGCAGATGCCAAAGAACGTGAAGCGCTCATCGTTGACCAAATCAAGGATATCGAAAAAAACCAAAACGTTAGCGTTGAAATTGACGCAGAGCTTCTCAATGAAGTCCTCAACCTAGTCGAATACCCAACAGCTTTCATGGGCTTTTTTGACACCAAGTACCTTGAAGTGCCAGAAGAAGTTCTGGTAACCTCCATGAAAAATCACCAACGTTATTTCGTTGTCCGTGATTTAGCAGGTCAGCTAAAACCAAACTTCATCTCGGTCCGTAATGGTAACGCAGAACACATCGAAAATGTCATCAAGGGAAATGAAAAGGTTCTGGTTGCCCGCCTTGAAGATGGTGAGTTTTTCTGGCGTGAAGACCAAAAACTTAAGATTTCTGACTTGGTGGCTAAATTAGACCATGTGACCTTCCATGAAAAGATTGGTTCACTCTCGGAACACATGAACCGCAGCCGTATCATCGCCAAATATTTATCAGACAAGGCTGGACTTTCTGTTGATGAAGCGTCCGCCCTTGATCGCGCTGCTCAAATTTACAAATTTGACCTCTTGACAGGTATGGTCGGAGAATTTGATGAGTTGCAAGGAATCATGGGTGAAAAATATGCTCTCTTGGCAGGTGAAAATGCTGCAGTAGCTACAGCTATCCGCGAACATTACTTACCAAACTCGGCTGATGGTGATTTGCCAGAAACAAAAGTGGGTGCGGTTTTGGCCTTGGCTGATAAACTGGACACTCTCTTCTCATTCTTCTCAGTAGGCTTGATTCCAAGCGGTTCAAACGATCCATACGCCCTTCGCCGTGCCACTCAAGGGATTGTTCGTATTCTTGACGCCTTTGGTTGGAATATCCCAATGGATGAACTGGTGGATAACATCTATGCCCTTAGCTTTGATAGCCTGACGTATGACCATAAGGCTGATGTGATGAACTTTATCAAGGCGCGTGTTGACAAGATGATGGGTAAGACGCCTAAAGATATCAAGGAAGCTGTCCTTGCAGGTGCGACTTTTGTTGTTCCAGACATGCTTGCTGTCGCAGAAAGCTTAGTAGAGGCTAGCAAGACTGATGTTTACAAACCAGCAGTCGAGTCCCTTTCTCGTGTCTTTAATCTTGGTGAAAAAGCTGGCGTTACTAGCCAGGTGGACAGCAGACTCTTTGAAAATGAAGCCGAAAAAGCTCTCGCACAGGCTGCAGAAGCTTTAGTCTTATCAGGAACAGCCAGTGACAAACTTGCTCAGCTATTTGCGCTAAGTCCAGTCATTGATGACTTCTTTGACAATACTATGGTCATGGTGGAAGATGATGCTGTGAAGAATAATCGCTTAGTCATTCTCGCAACCCTGACCAACAAGGCTAAGACTGTTGCAGCTTTTAATAAACTGAATACCAAGTAAATCTCAAATAATAAACAAAGAAAGGAGTTGTAAAATGGAACCTAAAAAAATTGCTCGTATTAACGAGCTTGCTAAAAAGAAAAAAACGGTAGGTTTGACCCCAGAGGAAAAGGTTGAACAAGCCCAACTCCGTGAAGAATATATCGAAGGTTATCGTCGTTCGGTTCGTCATCACATTGCAGGAATAAAAATTGTTGATGAAGAAGGTAATGACATCACTCCTGAAAAACTTCGTCAACTACAACGTGAAAAAGGTCTGCATGGACGTAGTCTTGATGATCCAAATTCGTAGTTTTGACGAAAAGAAAGACAGCTAGCTCCTTTTTTCAAAGTTATTAGCACGCATTCATTCGGCGGATAACTTATCGCTGTCAAAATAAGACCCAGTATTCGCAAGTGAAGTGCTTTTAGATAAGAGATAGTTTTTCGCTAATCAAGGCAGTTTTTTGAGGGAATACTGACTGTATTTTGAAAATAACGATGAGCATCTTAAAAACTGGCCTTAGATGGAAGTGCTGAACTGTGAATACTGTTTCTAAGATCTAAGCTTAATGCCCCTTGAATATTGACTATTCGGGGGGCTTTTTTCTACCATTTGTCAAGCCTATCAAGGTTTTAGAGAAAAAATAATTTTCATACAGTCATCAAAATAGGGAAGTGACCTTACTTTACACTAAAGATTTACATAAAAAGTGTATACAAAACCAACACCTTATTTTGTGATTTTTGAAATAAGGTGTTACAATAATATGGCATAAACAGTTTTACCGATTTTGGGTAGAAGTATAATCGTAAAGCTTATTATGCGTAATGAGGTAATACATTGTCCGAATGAGACGGTGTATGGAGGCAATCGTGTGTGGCTTGGTTGAAGTCGTTTGCGATTGCCTTTTTCGTTTCTCATAAAAGTCTGCAATATGGCAAGGATTGGTGTGACTAGCTGAAGCGATATTGTGAATGCATTTGAACAGAATCTTTCTAGCGTAGGGGTTGCCACGCTTGGTAATGTGTTCCTTAGCGATGAAGTTTCCAGATTCATAGTGTCTCAGGTCAATACCGATAAAGGCATTGATTTGATTGGCAGACTGAAAACGGCGAATATCTCCCAGTTCACCAATAATACTTGTTGCAGTCGTCTCAGCGATACCAGGAATAGAAAGCAGAATGTCATACTCTGGTAAAGGTTGAGCTATTTCCACCATCTGGTCTAAGACTGCCTGTCTCTGTTCAGAAAGTCTAAGCAATTCTTTTGCATAGTAACGCACCTCTTCCAGCATTGGAGAGGTTTTCTTAACGGCACAATAAGATTGATTAGCTAGTGCTGTCAGCTTCTCTGCTAAGTAAGCCACACGCTTGTCCGAAATACGTTTTGAGGTGGACTGACGGATGCTCTTTGAGAGTTCATCCTTGCTTAACTCAAGCACGAAGTCCTTGCAAGGAAACGCAGTAACTAAGTTCCAGTATTGTTCCCCAGTTGGCGTTGATAAGATAGTCTCCAACTCTGGGAAAGTGACCTGTAAGACCTTGTGTAGACGATTTTTAGCCCGAACAATGTCCTCAGTCAGATTCTGATAGAAACGGCTGAGATCCCGCAAGTCTTGATAGACTTCTTCTTGGACATAGGTCGGTTTACGATTCAGCACAAACTGGGACTGAGCCAGTTTTTCAGCGTCAATTTGATCTGTTTTCCGCACACGCAAGCTATCCAGTTGCTTCTTGGCTTCTAAGGGATTGAGCCGTGTGTAAGCGTAGCCATGTTCATCCAGAAAAGCTTGAAGACGACGAGAATAGACGCCTGTTGCTTCAAAGATGATTTCTGGCTTGTGGACGGTTTTCAAATCGCCAAGTAGCCGAGCAAAGCCAATGGCATCATTGGGCATGGTATAGCCATGAACCTTCTCGCCGTTGACTAGAATGGCCACTTCTGAACTTACTTTACTCACATCAATCCCAAAAACTGCACGCATGATATTACCTCTTTGTCTTGAATGATTCCTTGTTTTAGAGATGTCATTTTCAATACTCGACGTCTGGCGTCCCACATACTTTGATAACATTCTTTCTAAAACAGGTGTCTTGCCAGTTTTTGTTGCGACGTCTAGCGTCAAAAAGCCCCACGACTTAACAAGACACCTCTACTTTATCATCTTGAGAATGAAAAAAGTAGTGAGTAC
This sequence comes from Streptococcus sp. ZY19097, assembly GCF_040731245.1. Classification (NCBI taxonomy): domain Bacteria; kingdom Bacillati; phylum Bacillota; class Bacilli; order Lactobacillales; family Streptococcaceae; genus Streptococcus; species Streptococcus sp. ZY19097. The sequence goes on along the minus strand of NZ_CP160400.1, from coordinate 2,198,143 downwards.
TCTCTCCCGTCGGAGATTTCCTCACTACTAATCTTAGTATGTTTTTCTACCATTTTTCAAGCCTATCAAGGTTTTAGAGAAAAAATAATTTTCATTGAGGCTGGGCAAGCCATCGTGGATGTCTTTCCCACTTCCAATTATAGTTAATTGAAACAAGAGCAGGACAAAAGTGCCTCAAGAAAAGTATCGCAATTTGGCAATACTTTTCTGAGGTGTTTTTTGATTTGAGCCCATGTTTTCTCAATGGGATTATACTCAGGTGAGTAAGGAGGAAGTGGTAAAAGTCTATGCCCCTGCTCCTTGCATAACTCTTTTAGCTTACTCATCCTATGAAACCTTGCATTGTCCATAATGATAACAGCTGGTTTATCTAAAGTGGGGAGTAAGAATGTTTTGAACCAAGCCTCGAAAAAGTCACTAGTCATAGTATCTTTGTATGTCATCGGGGCTATAAGCTCACCATTGATGAGACCTGCAACCAAAGATAGCCGCTGGAATCTTCTTCCAGAGACCCGACCTTTTATTAACTGACCTTTCAAAGAGCGACCATATTCTCGATGAAAATAGGTCTCAAACCCTGTCTCGTCAATATAAACAGGAGTCAGGTGGCTTAAGTTATTAAACTCTTTAAGGAACAGATCTACTTTTTCAGGGTCTTGTTCATAGTAGGTACAGCTCTTTTTTTTCGAGTATATCCCATAGCTTTGAGAGCGTAATGAATAGCTGTTGGATGACAGCCAAATTCAGAAGCTATTTCAGTCAAAAAAGCATCTGGATGAGCTTCAAGATAGTTCTTTAATTTTTCTCTATCAATTTTTCTTGGTTTGGTTCCCTTAACTTGGTGATGAAGTTCGCCAGTAGTCTCCATTAATTTTAGCCATTGATAGATGGTGTTGCGTGAAATATCGAAAACAACAGATGCTTCAGTAATACTGCCGGTTTTCTCACAGTATGCGAGAACTTTTTTACGAAAATCTAATGAATATGCCATAAATACATTATATCACAAAATGTACTGTTTTTGTTTCATTTTACTATACTTTAGAGTTGTATTGATTGTTAATTTTTTCTTGACAAGAAAAAAAGCAGTGCTATAATTTTACTTAACTGGTTAAAAACCGGTTAAGTAAAAGGAGGTTTTTTCATGAAAAAGCGATTCTCTCACTGGTGTCTGCTAGCTACATTAGCTTTGATAGTGACAACATTGACAGGATGCCAGAATAAGTCCTCAACACAAAAGGGACTGCGAATTGTTACAAGTTTTTATCCCATATATGCCATGACAAAGGCTGTTTCAGGTGATTTAAATGATGTCAGAATGATTCAATCAGGGGCGGGTATTCATTCCTTTGAACCCTCTGCGAATGATGTGGCAGCGATTTATGATGCTGATGTTTTCATTTACCATTCGCATACTCTTGAAACTTGGGCTGGAAGTTTAGAGCCTAGCTTAAATAAGTCAACAGTTAAAGTTTTGGAGGCTTCTAAAGGGATGACTTTATCTAAGGTTCAAGGTCTTGAGGATATGGAGGTAAGTGATGGTGTTGACCCAGCCACTTTGTATGATCCCCATACTTGGACAGATCCGCAAATGGCTTCAAAAGAAGTTGAGCGAATCAAGAAAAGTTTGATTAAGCTGGATCCAAAGAACAAGGATATTTACGAAAAAAATGCAAAATCCTTTAAGGAAGAAGCCAAGCAATTGACGCAAAAATATCAGAAAAAGTTCAAAAATGTTTCTAACAAGGTTTTTGTTACACAACATACTGCCTTTTCTTACCTTGCTAATCGCTTTGGTTTAACCCAACTTGGCATTTCTGGGATTTCTCCTGAACAGGAACCGACACCACGACAATTGAAAGAAATTCGTGATTTCATTAAACAATATAAGGTTAAAACTGTCTTTGTTGAAAAAAATGTTTCTCAGAAAATGGCAAAAACTGTTGCCAAATCAACAGGGGCCAAGCTGAAAACACTTAGTCCTTTGGAGTCAGATCCTAAAAATCAGAAAACTTATCTTGAAAATGTTGAAGAAAATTTAGAAATTTTATATCAAGAGTTGAATAAATAGGGGAAGTTATGAAAAAGAAAATTGTAGCTGGTTCCGCCGTAGCAGTTGTTTTGCTGTCGGTCAGTTTTTGTGCCTATGAGCTAGGAAAATATCAAGCAAGTCAGGCCCAGGAGTCTAATATAGCATATGTGGAGACATCAAAGAAAAAATCCACATCTCGTCAATCTGAGAATAAAACACCTGATCAAATTAGTCAGGAAGAAGGCATTAGTGCAGAACAGATTGTTGTCAAAATTACAGATGATGGTTATGTCACTTCGCATGGAGACCATTATCATTACTACAACGGAAAAGTTCCTTACGATGCTCTAATCAGTGAGGAACTGGTTATGAAAGACCCAAATTATGTCTTTAAACAGGAAGATGTTATTAATGAGGTCAAGGATGGGTACATCATCAAAGTTGATGGAAACTATTATTTGTATTTGAAGGAAAATAGTGACCATAAAAATATACGCACGAAGGAACAAATTGCAGCTGAGAGAGAAAAAGGAACGAAAGAGGCTGCTCAAAAGCAGAGTGGGTCGCATAAACACGGAAGTCAAAAGAAAGCGAATGCTTCAACTTCTGAGAGTAAGTCAGGGAGTCATACTGATGGACGTTATAAAACAGATGATGGTTATGTTTTCAGCCCAACAGATGTCATTAATGACTTGGGTGATGGTTTCTTAGTGCCACACGGTAATCACTTTCACTTTATTCCTAAAGCTGATCTATCTCCTAGTGAATTAGCTGCTGCACAAGCTTATTGGGACAGCAAGCAACATAAAGGAACAAAAGGAGAGACAGTCGTTGCTCATCAATCAGGAGGAGTATCTCAGGGGGATAGGACGATCAGAACAGCACCTGTAGTATCCTATCCGACAGCTTCAACAGGGCAAAGTTTCCCTTCAATTATCCCATCTCCAAGTCAACCAACCACTTCTAACAAAGGACAGACTGGTGTTCAAAAAGGTATCGTCTCTGTATTACCATCACATCCGACAACTGAAAAAACTGATGAGTTAGCCACTCTTCTCTATAAACTCTATCATAGTCCACAATCAGAAAGGTATACGGAAGCAGATGGTCTTGTTTTTGATCCAGCCCAGATAACAAAGCGTACAGGAGAAGGAGTGGTAGTTCCGCATGGTGATCACTTCCACTTTATTCCTTATGACAGGATGTCTGAGTTAGAGGCGACCCTTGCTAAGCAATTCCCAATTGGTACGGCAATACAGCCAAAAATGGAAGAAAACAAACCGACAACAGATCCAATTGTTAAACCAGTAGAGAAGCCAAAAGAGATTGTTCTTAACTACAACGGAACAAAAATAGTTGCCTATGGAAAAGGTTTAGATGGCAAGCCTTACGATACATCAGATGGCTATGTTTTTAGCAAATCTTCTATTCTATCAGTTGACAATAATGGTTTGACAGCCAGTCACGGTGACCATATCCACTATATTGGATTGGGAGAATTGGAGCAGGGAGAATTGGATCAAGTCGCTGCTTGGGTAAAAGAGAAAGCGGAAGAAAAAACCCCTTCTCAGCCGAAACAGGAAACACCTAAGAGTGATACTAAGAGTGACGCAAAGACAAGTCAGTCTGATGAGGTAAAACCTGCGTTTGACTATAAGAAAGTTTCTAAAAAACTGACACAAAACGGTCAAACAGGTTATCTTATGAAAGATAATGGGAAAGAGTATTTCTATGCACGTGAAGAATTAGATTTAACTAAGATTTCATTTGCTGAGCAAGAGCTGATGTCGGCAGCTGATGGAAAATACATTTATGACATCGTCGCTCCTAAAGAAAATGAATTAGCTCCTAAACTCTATGTGACAGCAAGTCAACTCAAGATGCATGCTGGAAATGCCACATATGATACTGGAGAGTCTTTCATTATTCCACATATTGATCACATTCACGTTGTTCCATATACTTGGCTAACTGCGGAAGAAATTGCAAGTGTGAAGTATATCATGCAGCATCCAGAAGATCGTCCAGCGATTTGGACAGAGGGACATGGTAGCAAGAAGGAAATTGGAACAATTGTCAATGTCACTCCAGAATCAGAACGTAGCAAATTGAAGAATTGGCAAATCATTCATTCAGCTGATGAAGTTAGACAGGCTTTGAAAGAAGGTAAATTTGCCGATTCAGATGGCTATATCTTTGCCCCAGAGGATGTTCTAGATCCAGGGACATTCGTATGGAAAGAAGCATTCAGTATTCCACGGGCCACAGGAGGAAGCTTGCGCGCGATTTCTAAGAAAGAATTATCAGAGCAAGAATGGGCAGCAGCGCAAGAATTGTTAGCCAAAGCTAAGGCAGATAAGGAAAAAGCAGCACAAGGGGAATCAACGAAAGCAACCCAGTCAACAACTCAAAGCACCGATAAAAAAGGAGTTACCAAATATTCAACTAAGACAGAGACGGCAACTAATGTCACTCCAGAATCAGAACGTAGCAAGTTGAAGAATTGGCAAATCATCCATTCGGCAGAGGAAGTAAATGCTGCTAAAGCTGCGGGTAAATTTGCCGATTCAGATGGCTATATCTTTGCCCCAGAGGATGTTCTAGATCCAGGCACATTCGTATGGAAAGAAGCATTTAGTATTCCACGGGCCACAGGAGGAAGCTTGCGCGCGATTTCTAAGAAAGAATTATCAGAGCAAGAATGGGCAGCGGCGCAAGAATTGTTAGCTAAAGCTAAGGCTGATAAGGAAAAAGACAAGGACAAGAAGGAAGAACCGTCCAAAGATCAGAAATCTCAGTCCTTAGAATCTAAAAAGGATGATAATCTGACAGAGGGGCAAGGGACAGTTTACAGTGCGTCAGAAATAGCAGCAGCTAAAAAGGCTGGGCGTTATGTCTCTTATGAAGATGGTTACATTTTCAATGCTTCAGATATCATTAGTGACGAGGGCGATCAATATATTGTTGTTTACAAAGACTACGTTCACTGGGTAGATAAAACCCTACTTTCAAAAAGTGAAGAGGCTTCAGCTCAAGCATTTTGTAAGAAAAAAGGATTAGTGGCTCCAGCAAAAGACGATAAATCATACTTTACTCCAGATAAAGAATCAGCTGAAGAAGTCTATGATAGAGTAACACCACAAAAAATCATTCCAATTGAAAAAATGCCATATAATACAGCTTATGTTACGATGGTCAAAAATGGAAATCTTGTCATTCCTCATAAGAACCATTACCATAACATTGCAATTTCTTGGTTTGATGATTCAGAAGCCTTCAAAGCACCAAGTGGTTATAGCTTGGAAGAACTTTTTGCAACCATCAAGTATTATCTTGAACATCCAGAAGACCGTCCAAGTTCACAATATGGTTGGGGAAGTAAGACCGTCCAAAATACACCAAATAAAGATGTTAAGAGTGATCAACTCGGATCGGATGAACGCAAAGGTAAGCCAAACTCACAAATCACTTATAATGCTGATGAAATTGCCAAAGCTAAGGCTTCTGGTAAATATACAACTTCGGATGGTTATATCTTTGATGCTAAAGATATTGTGAGTGACGAAGGAGATGCCTACATTGTCCCTCACATGAGTCATAGCCATTGGATCCCGAAAAGTGACTTGTCAGAGGAAGAAAGACAAGCAGCACAAGCATTCTGCGCGGAAAAAGGAATAACAGCGGGAACTGAGTCAAAAACTCCTGAGAAGAAAGCACAAGACACCGCATCTTCTAGTGCCTCTCCAAAACTAGAAACAGCAGCAGAACTTTATGAACGTGTTTCTCCAGAAAAGGTAGTTCCTGTTGACGTAATGCCATATAATACCGCATATGCAGTTGCTTATCAAAATGGAAGATTGGTTATTCCACATCAAGATCATTATCACAACGTAGCTTTATCTTGGTTTGATGACAAAACCATCAAAGTGCCATCTGGATATAGTTTAGAGCAGTTGTTGGCTACAATCAAATACTTTGTTGAACATCCAGAGGATCGTCCAACATCTGATGATGGTTGGGGAAATGCCAGCGACCATGTCAAAGGAGAAGCATCTGGTGAAACTGCTTCAGAAGATAAGAGTGAAACTTCCGACTCAGCTAAGTCACAAGATTCTGTGGAACCTAGCGAAACTGACCAAAATCAAGACAGTTCTGAAGACGAGGTTGAAACGGAAGAGGATGAATTTGATTTGGAAATGAAAGAACGGGGCAAACTTCACAATTTAACAGGTGAAGAACTCAGCAACAAACTTTATCAAATCGCCAATACTTATCATATAGCGCTTGATGGGATTAAAGATATTAGCAGTGGTCTCGTTTCTATCAGCACATCAGATGGTCAAACAATCACCTACAATCTTGTTACAATGTCTGAAGTAAAGTGATTGGATAAAAGAGGGAGTATATCTTCAACAAACTAATACTTATACTCTTCGAAAATCAAAATTATCCGTTGTCAACTTGCCTTGATGAACTCAAGTTCTATCGTCGGCTTCGTTTCCTAGGCTACTTTTGATTTTCATTGAGTATTATTAGTTGATTATTAGTAATAGTGTAGTTAGGTAATTCATCATTTGTGTTGGAATCTTTCACAAATGATGTTAGTCTAGGACAACATAAAAGGCTGGGATTAAGTTTCCAGCCTTTTAGTCTGTTTTCAATGTTAGAGAAAATTACATCATTCAATCTTAATTTTATCATTTCATTGTTGCCTTAGATTCTCATAGCTCTGATTAGCCTACTAGTATTGGCTTACCAGACTGACTTCCACGGTAGTAAAGGCGGAAGTTTACTGAAAGCTATTTTTTAACTAAGGGACCGTATGATTTTAAAAAAGTAGGAGAATAGCAGAAAGTATAGAGAATCAACCGTTTCCTACTTCTTTTCTTTGTGATATAATAAATATTGAAGATTGTTAATTTTACCCATTCATTTACAGAAAGGTTTTATTCATGACATTTGATGCTATTGATCAGTTGGCAGTAAACACTGTCCGCTCACTTTCGATTGAGGCTATTCAAGCTGCTAATTCAGGTCACCCAGGGCTTCCTATGGGTGCTGCTCCTATGGCTTATGTACTTTGGAATCATGTGATGAACGTGAATCCTAAGACAAGTCGCAATTGGTCTAACCGTGACCGTTTTGTATTGTCAGCGGGTCATGGCTCCGCTCTTCTTTATAGTCTGTTACACCTTTCTGGTTACAAGGTTAGCATGGATGATTTAAAAAACTTCCGTCAATGGGGTTCTAAAACCCCAGGCCACCCAGAGGTTAATCATACAGACGGCGTTGAAGCGACAACTGGTCCACTTGGACAAGGAATTGCCAACGCTGTTGGGATGGCTATGGCAGAAGCTCATTTAGCAGCTAAATTCAACAAACCAGGTTTTGATATTGTTGATCACTACACTTATGCCCTCAATGGAGATGGTTGCTTGATGGAAGGTGTCAGCCAAGAAGCCGCTAGCTTAGCGGGGCACCTCAAACTAGGTAAATTGGTCTTGCTCTATGACTCAAATGACATTTCCCTTGACGGACCAACTTCAATGGCCTTTACTGAAGATATTAAAGGCAAGTTTGAGGCTTATGGTTGGCAACATATTTTAGTTAAAGATGGTAATGATTTGGAAGCAATTGCTGCTGCTCTTGATGAAGCTAAGGCAGAGACTGAAAAACCAACCATTATCGAAGTCAAAACCATTATTGGCTTTGGTGCTGAAAAACAAGGGACATCAGCTGTTCACGGAGCACCACTTGGTCAAGAAGGGATTGACTATGCTAAGAAAACACTTGGCTATGCTTATCCAGCTTTTACTGTTCCAGAAGAAGTTGCCCGTCGTTTTGAAGTAGGAATAAAATTCCGTGGCGAAGCTGCTGAAAATGCATGGAATACTAAATTTGCAGAATACGAAAAAGCTTACCCAGAGTTGGCGGCAGAATACAAGGCTGCTTTTGCGAATGAGCCTGCACAAGTGGAGTTGGCTGCGCATGAACTTGGTACAGCTGTCGCTAGCCGCGTTTCTAGCCAACAAGCTATTCAACAAATCTCAGCTCAACTGCCAGATTTCTGGGGAGGTTCAGCTGACTTATCAGCTTCAAATAATACTATGGTGAAGGCTGAAACAGACTTCCAACCAGATAATTACGCAGGCCGTAACATCTGGTTTGGTGTCCGTGAATTTGCTATGGCTGCTGCTATGAACGGGATTGCGCTTCACGGAGGCACACGTGTTTATGGTGGAACCTTCTTTGTCTTCTCAAATTATCTGCTTCCAGCTGTTCGTATGGCTGCTCTTCAACAATTACCAACGGTTTACGTCATGACACATGATTCCGTTGCTGTTGGTGAAGATGGTCCTACTCACGAACCAATTGAACAATTGGCTAGTGTACGCTCGATGCCAAATCTCAATGTTATTCGCCCCGCTGATGGCAATGAGACCAACGCTGCTTGGCAACGCGCCTTGGCTGAAACGAATCGTCCAACCATGCTTGTTTTGACGCGCCAAAACTTACCTGTTCTTGAAGGCACAGCTCAATTGGCTAAAGATGGTGTTAATAAAGGTGCCTACATCATTTCAGAAGCTAAAGGCGACCTTGATGGTATCATCATTGCGACAGGCTCTGAGGTGAAATTAGCGCTTGACACTCAGGCAGCGCTCGAAACGCAAGGGGTGCATGTGCGCGTGGTTTCTATGCCATCACAAAATCTCTTTGACGAACAAGATGCAACTTACAAGGAAGAAATTCTTCCTACGGCTGTCACAAAACGCTTGGCTATCGAAGCTGCTTCAAGTTTTGGTTGGGGCAAGTATGTTGGATTAGCTGGCAAAACTTTGACCATTGATACATGGGGAGCATCTGCACCAGGAAACCGAATCTTTGAAGAATACGGCTTTACCGTGGAAAATGCAGTTAAACTTTATAACTCACTTTAAAATTTAATGGAGCAGTGGCCGTAAGGTTATTGCTTCTTTTTTTAATTCCTTTTTGGTATATACCATTTACAATTCTATCAAATAAGCGTATAATGAAGGTGACAATATGGAGGTGTGAGATGACACAATATATTAAAGCGGGCAAATTTTATTACCCACAGGAAACGAAAAGTGGTGGATACTTGGAGGTGACAGATGGTCATTTTGGGAAATGGCTGAGCGATCTTCCTGAGAGAGCAGAGGTACTCGATTACACAGGCTACCAAATTGCACCAGGATTAGTGGATACCCATATTCATGGCTTTGCTGGTCATGATGTCATGGACTGTGACCCAGCAGGAATCTTAGCAATGAGCCGAGAACTCTTGTCAACAGGTGTGACTTCCTTTTTGCCAACAACGTTGACATCATCGGCAGAGCGATTGACGGAGGCTTCCAAGGCTGTTGCTAAGGTGGCAGGGACTGAAGAAGGAGCGAAAATTCAAGGAATTTACTTTGAAGGTCCTTATTTTACTGAAAAGTACAAAGGAGCTCAAAATCCCTCTTATATGAAAAATCCAAGTTTGGAAGAATTTGCGAACTGGCAACATGCGGCAAATGGGTTGATTAAAAAAATTGCACTTGCTCCTGAACGAGAGGGAGTTGCGGATTTTGTATCACAGTTGACCAAACAAGGGGTAACAGTGGCACTTGGACACTCTAATGCAACCTATGAGGAAGCTAAAAGAGCAGTTCAAGCAGGGGCATCTGTCTGGGTACATGCCTATAATGGGATGCGTGGCCTTAATCACCGCGAACCTGGAATGGTAGGTGCTGTTTACAACCTCCCGAATACCTATGCTGAATTAATTTGCGATGGGCATCACGTTTCTCCCGTAGCCTGCGATATTCTCATGAAGCAGAAAAATCATAATCATGTGGCCCTGATTACCGACTGTATGGCAGCAGGGGGACAGCCAGATGGGGATTATATGCTGGGTGAGTTTCCTGTTACTGTGGAAAATGGAACCGCAAGACTAAAGGATGGCGGAAACCTAGCTGGTTCTATCCTAAAACTCAAGGATGGTCTTAAAAATGTAGTAGCTTGGGGGATTGCAAGTCCTGAAGAGGCTGTTCGAATGGCTAGTCTAATCCCAGCCATTTCAGTTGGTATTGATAATATTTGCGGCCAAATCAAAGAAGGTTACGCTGCTGACTTCATAGTTTTAGATAAAGACCTGAATTTGCTGGCAACTTATTTGAATGGTGAAAAAGTTTGGGAAGGTTAAATTGAATTTTTAGGGTTGTCAAATCTCCATTGTAGAAACAATGGGGATTTTTGACTTATTATCTGTAAAAATATTACCTTATCAAAATACCATTATCCCACTTTCCAGATGGTGGTTCGTTTTCTCAATATACCTATTTTGCCCTTAAAATATACATAAAAAAAGTTTATTTAGAATACTCTAAATGATTAGAATTTTGGTAAAATAGAAGGGTAATTATTGAGAGGAGGTGGCGCGGTGGCAAATTCCATTTTAGAGACAATGCAAGGAATTGAAAATGAAGCCAAACAAGTTTTGGCAGATTATGATGCTCAGATTCAAGACTTGCGAGTGCGGTCTGATCAGGATTTAGACGTCATCAAAGCAGATTATGATCGTGAAACTCAAGCTGAAGTGGCAGCATTAGAAGAAAAGTTAGCTCAAGAAATTGCGCAATTAAAAGAAAGTCTTGCCAAGACGATTACCCAAAATGAGAGTAGTGTCAGGTCGGTTTTGACGGATAAAAAAGATGATCTGGTTCAGCAAATTGTGGATAGGGTGGTAGAGAAGTATGGCTATTAGTCAAATGGAAAAGGTATCTCTGGTATTCCCTAAAGAAAGCTTAGACGCGGTTTTGTTGGCTTTACAGGCTTCACAGATTGTCCAAGTTCGAGAAATCAGCCAGTTGACAGATTGGCAAGATGCTTTTGCGCAGAACCAGGTTCAGTTACCTCAAATTCACTTGGAAAGCAAGAAAGGTCTCTTATCTGGAGATGAAGCATTGTCCTACCTTTCTAGGAGGCAGCAATCTTTGGAGATGACCATTGAAAAGTTAAACAGGTATTTATCCAAAGAAGGCTTACTTAAGTCTTTACGTCGACCAGATTTTACCCTATCTTTTAACGAGTTAGAGAATTTCGGTCAAGGGCATGTAGCTGAAAAATTATTGGAAACGATTAATGCTAAAATTGCTCGTGTGCAACTTTTAGAACGGCAACTGGCCGAAAGTCAAACAGAGATTGATCGTTTGTCAAAATGGCGAGACTTGGAGGTCAGTCCAAAGGAACTTGAACGTTTTGAATTTATCAAAGCAATTGTCGGCAGCGTTCCTAAGACCGCTGATGATGGGTTTTACCATGAACTTAAGGACAATCCCTATATTACCTGTCAGGATGTTTTTAACTCTGAACTTGAGTATGGGGTGATAATTTTCTATGAAGCGAAGCAGGACATTCCTCTGCAAGACTATGGTTTTGTAGCGTTTGACTATGATGAGCCTATCCTGCCAGCTACAAAGATTACGCAGCTTAAAGAAAAAAGTCAAAAGCTTGAAAGAGAGAAAGCATCTCTGATTGCGGAGCTGCAAGATTCTGGACAAGCACTACAAGATTTACAGGTGCAGACAGATTACGTTCTAGGGCTTTATTCGCGCCAAAAGGTCAAATACAATCTGGCCAGTACCAAGCACTTAATAGCCTTGGAAGGATGGGTTCAAGCAGAAGAGGTAGCTGACTTGAAGGCGGAAATTGCTCAACAATTTGGCGACAGTGTCTTTGTTCAAGAATTTGAAGTTGAGGAAGCTGACTGGGATCAAGTTCCCATTAAGTTGAAAAATCATCCTCTGATTGAACCATTTGAGTTGGTTACGGAGATGTATGCCCTACCAAAATACTATGAAAAAGACCCCACCCCGATTTTAGCGCCATTTTATTTTACCTTTTTTGGAATGATGGTGGCAGATCTGGGCTATGGCCTCTTCATGGTTATTGCAACGGCTCTAGCACTGAAATGCTTCAATCTATCAAAGGGAACGCGTCGTTTTATCAAGTTCTTTAATATTTTAGGCGTTGCGGTTTCGCTATGGGGAATCGTTTACGGCTCTTTCTTTGGCTTTACCTTGCCACTTGTTCTTATTTCAACCACAACGGATGTCATGACGATTTTGATGCTGTCGGTAGCCTTCGGTTTTGTGACGGTTATCGTTGGTCTCTTGTTAGGTGGTATGCAGCGCTTGCGCATGAAAGATTATGGTGAGGCATATAATTCAGGCTTCGCTTGGTGTCTGATCTTAATTGGTATCCTCTTGATTGCTTTGGGGACAATGATGCCAGGTATGGGAGTGCTGAGAACTATTGGAGCAGTTTTAGCCATTGCCAATGCTGTGGGGATTGTTGCTGTTTCTATTTTCCAAGCTAAAAGTTTGGTTGGCTTGGGAACAGGCTTGTACAATCTTTACAATATTAGCGGATATGTTGGTGATTTGGTCAGCTTTACTCGCTTAATGGCCCTAGGATTGTCAGGAGCAAGTATCGGATCTGCCTTTAACCTGATCGTCAATATTTTCCCACCAGTGGCTCGCTTTAGCATTGGTATTGTTATTTTCATTCTACTACATGCCATCAATATCTTCCTGTCCCTCTTGTCAGGTTATGTTCATGGCGCTCGTCTGATGTTTGTGGAATTCTTCGGTAAATTCTATGAGGGTGGCGGAAAGGCTTTCCAACCGCTCAAGTCAGCTGAAAAATACGTTAAAATTAGAAAAACTCATTTGGAGGAATAAAAATGGAATCATTAGCATCTTACTTTTCAACACATGGCGGCGCCTTCTTTGCTGCTCTTGGCATTGTTTTTGCTGTCGCTTTGAGTGGTATGGGGTCAGCTTACGGTGTTGGTAAAGCTGGTCAGGCTGCGGCTGCTCTTTTGAAAGAACAACCTGAAAAGTTTGCCTCAGCTCTTATCTTGCAACTCTTGCCAGGGACTCAAGGACTTTATGGTTTTGTTATTGGAATCTTGATTTGGTTGCAATTGTCACCAGACCTTGCGCTTGAAAAAGGAGTGGCTTACTTCTTTGTTGCCCTACCTGTTGCTATTGTTGGTTACTTCTCAGCTAAACATCAAGGAAACGTAGCGGTTGCGGGGATGCAAATTTTAGCGAAACGCCCAGAAGAATTCATGAAGGGTGCCATTTTAGCAGCCATGGTAGAAACGTATGCCATCCTTGCTTTCGTTGTCTCCTTTATCTTGACACTCCGCGTGGGATAAGCTTCTCTTTCAAAAAGAGAAAAGATACTCTGGGAAAATCAAATTTAGATGTTGTTAGCTTGATGTGATGAGTGTGATATTCTACCTTAACATCCTTACTTTTGGTTTTCGTTGAGTATAAGGTTATAAAACCTAGCTAAAGATGAAAAAGGAGGTCTCTTTGTGAGTGACGTTAGCAAACTAAAAATATCGATTATCGAACAGGCTCACCAAGAAGGACAGCTCAGGTTAGAGGCAGCTAAGACTCAATTGGAGAAAGATTTTGAAAATCGTAAGGCACAACTGTTACTTGATAAAGAAGCAGAGCGCCAAAGTCGATTAAAAGAAATTAATCAGCGTTTCCAAGTTGAAGCACAGCAAATTCGTAATCAAGAGCGACAATCAACCTTGGTGTCTAAACAAAACATTTTAAAGGAACTTTTCACAGCGGCTCAGGAGCAGATGGCCTCTTGGAGTTTAGCTAATGAACTGACCTTTCTCCAATCGGTTTTAAAAAAATATAAGGATGAAGAGATTAAGGTCATCTTTGGGCAAATTACTGCTGATAAGCTAGCCACTGAAGTCCTCAGTCAATTACGCACAGAGTTTCCAATGGTTAGTTTTGAAACGCTAGCACTTCCCGATCAAGCTGGCTTTGTTATTTCAAATGGGAAAGTGGATGACACCTACCTTTACGACACCCTCGTTGACTCTATTTACAAAGAAGAAAGTTCACACATTGCTGCTGATATTTTCAAAGAACATTAGGGAGGTGACTGATGGATTCAACACTATTCTCTCAGATTAACACCACCATTGCGGTTAAGGAAAACAGTCTTTTGACGGAAGAGTTTTTTCAAAAGCTTCTTCAAGCTGAGGACAGAGAGGTGCTAGCCTTGCTTTTGCAATCAACGCCTTACCCCCTGTCAGCAGAGGACTTGGAGGATTTAGATGCCATTGAGCAGGTCTTAATCAAGACGTTAGCGGCAGAATACCAGTGGGCTTTTGAAGAAACGCCAGACAAAGCCATTGTTTCCATGTTTTCCTTGCGCTATGTCTACCATAACATCAAGGTTTTGTTTAAGGCAAAAGCCAGCAAACAGGATTTTTCACAACTTTTGTTACCCATAGGAGAGCAGCCTTTAGAAGCACTGAGTCATTTGGTTTCAACTCTGCATTCAGAATTTTTCCCAAACTTTATGGTTGAGGAACTACGAGATATCTGGTCTGAATATGAGGATTATAGGGATATTCGCGTCCTAGAAGTAGGAACTGATTTAGCTTATTTTAAGCACTTAAAAAAAATGGCAGAGCAGTTTGACAGTTCAGTCTTTAGCCAAGCTGTTCAACTGATGATTGAGTTTTATAACGTAATTACAGTTAAGCGGGCTCTTGACCAAAAGAAACCGCAGAGTTTTATGCTTCAACTCTTATCCGAAGATGGCAACCTAGCGCCGAAAGATTACATCACCTTGGTTGAAAATCAAGAACTAACGGTCTGGTTTAATCAGGTCAATCCAGATGGTTTTAAGGTTGATCTCAAAGATTATGAAGAAAAAATGCGTCAAGGTAGTATTACGGCAGTGGACTTGGAGTATTTGTATGATGTACTGCAGTTCAATTTGCTTGAGCAGGCGCGCTTTGAGATTCAAGGTCCTCTAGTTTTGGCACGTTACTTGCTTGGTCGTGAATTGGAAGTGAAAAATCTGCGCCTGCTCTTGTCAGCTATTTGCAATGACTTGCCGTTAGAAGCTGTCAAAGAAAGGATGAGACCAGTTTATGGACAGTAAAAAATATAAAATTGGTGTCGTTGGGAATCGCGATGCTATTCTGCCTTTTCGCATGATTGGTTTTAACACTTTTCCAGTTAACAATAATCAGGATGCGATTAATACCCTAAGAAAATTAGCTAAGTCAGACTATGGCATCATCTATTTGACTGAGGATATTGCAACGCATATCCCTGAGACCATTGCTTATTACGATAGTCAGGTAACCCCTGCAGTAATCCTCATTCCAACTCATAAGGGAGCAAGTGGCTTGGGAATTAAGCGTGTGCAAGATAATGTCGAGAAAGCTGTTGGACAGAACATACTTTAGTTCTAAAAGCTGTTAGATAAGAAGGTTAGTTTTGACTTACCATAAAAGCTGAGCTCTGTTTTCAACTCTATAAACCTCAGTGTATCTTGTCGCTTATTAGTTTTTAGAGCCATAGGTTGAGAGTACAGTCTCTATTCTATTCAATTATCATTTATACAAAAGAAGCAGCCTCCTAAGAAGAGGAGAGGTGGTAAGCCACTTCTTGACTGCTAAATCTTATTTCAGGAGGAAAAATCTTGAGCCAAGGAAAAATTATTAAAGTGTCGGGGCCGTTGGTAGTGGCATCAGGCATGCAAGAGGCCAATATTCAGGATATTTGTCGTGTTGGTAACTTAGGCTTGATTGGTGAAATCATAGAGATGCGCCAAGATAAAGCCTCTATTCAGGTTTACGAAGAAACCTCAGGTATTGGTCCAGGTGAACCAGTCGTGACAACGGGAAGTCCTTTGTCTGTTGAGCTTGGACCCGGACTAATTTCAGAAATGTTTGATGGTATTCAACGTCCGCTTGATCGTTTTAAACAAACTACAAAAAGTGATTTTCTTATTCGCGGGGTAGAACTTCCCAGTCTTGATCGTGATGCTAAATGGAACTTTACGCCAACGGTTGAGGTGGGAGCTGAGGTGTCAGCTGGGGATATTCTAGGAACTGTTCAAGAAACGCTTGTCGTTGAGCACCGTATCATGGTACCAAATAAGATATCTGGGAAAGTACGGTCTATTGTAGCAGGTGACTTTACTGTGACAGATACGGTTTATGAGATTGAACAAGCTGACGGGGCCATTTACAAAGGGACTCTCATGCAAAAATGGCCTGTTCGTAAAGGCCGTCCTGTTGCCCAACGTCTGATTCCAGAAGAACCTCTTATCACAGGACAACGTGTTATTGATACCTTTTTCCCTGTGACAAAAGGGGGAGCCGCCGCTGTCCCTGGACCGTTTGGAGCAGGGAAGACCGTTGTGCAGCACCAAATTGCTAAATTTGCCAATGTGGACATCGTTATCTACGTTGGATGTGGCGAGCGTGGGAATGAGATGACTGATGTTCTAAATGAGTTTCCAGAATTGATTGATCCAAATACCGGTCAGTCAATTATGGAACGGACTGTTTTGATTGCCAATACGTCCAACATGCCCGTGGCTGCGCGGGAAGCCTCTATTTATACTGGGATTACTATTGCAGAATATTTCCGTGATATGGGCTATTCTGTAGCCATAATGGCTGACTCTACCTCACGTTGGGCAGAAGCTTTG
Organism: Streptococcus sp. ZY19097; assembly: GCF_040731245.1. Taxonomy (NCBI): domain Bacteria; kingdom Bacillati; phylum Bacillota; class Bacilli; order Lactobacillales; family Streptococcaceae; genus Streptococcus; species Streptococcus sp. ZY19097. Next base: position 2,181,552 of record NZ_CP160400.1, on the reverse strand, counting down.
CGGGAAATGTCAGGGCGTTTGGAAGAGATGCCAGGTGACGAAGGTTACCCAGCTTATCTTGGTTCCCGTATTGCCGAATACTACGAGCGAGCTGGTCGTGCCCGTGTGCTTGGTAGTGAAGGACGTGAAGGAACTATTACCGCTATCGGTGCTGTGTCCCCTCCAGGAGGAGATATTTCTGAGCCAGTTACTCAAAATACTTTGCGTATTGTTAAGGTTTTCTGGGGGTTGGATGCACCGCTTGCTCAACGCCGCCATTTCCCTGCTATTAACTGGCTGACATCTTATTCACTTTACAAGGATGAGATTGGTAAGTATATCGATAAGGTTCAAAATACTGGTTGGGCTACTAAGGTGACCCGTGCTATGAATATCTTACAACGTGAATCCAGTTTGGAAGAAATTGTGCGTCTGGTTGGGATTGATTCGCTGTCGGAACAAGACCGCTTGACCATGGAAGTTGCCAAACAAATCCGTGAAGATTATTTGCAGCAAAATGCCTTTGACTCTGTGGATACCTTTACTTCCTTTGGTAAACAAGAAGCTATGCTCAGCAATATTCTTAATTTTGCTGATGAGGCGGAAGAGGCACTCAGACTAGGCGCCTACTTCACTGAAATCATGGAAGGTACTAGCCAAGTCCGTGACCGCATGGCTCGCAGTAAATACATTTCAGAAGACAATCTGGACCAAATCAAGGCATTAGCAGGTCAAGTTAAAGAAGATATTCACCAAGTATTAGCAAAGGGAGGTATCTAAGATGAGTGTTCTCAAAGAATATCGAACAGTCAGCGAAGTTGTAGGCCCTCTGATGATTGTGGATCAAGTTGAAGGGATTCATTTTAATGAATTGGTGGAAATCAAACTGCATAATGGCGAAGTCCGTCAGGGGCAGGTATTAGAAGTCCACGAAGACAAAGCCATGGTACAGCTCTTTGAAGGATCTTCTGGGATTAATCTAGAAAAAGCAAAGGTTCGTTTTACAGGGCATCCGCTAGAATTGCCAGTGTCAGAAGATATGGTTGGGCGTATTTTCAATGGGATGGGAAAACCAATCGATGGTGGACCAGAACTCATTCCTGAAAAATACCTAGATATTGATGGTCAGGCTATTAACCCAGTGGCGCGTGACTATCCTGACGAATTCATTCAGACAGGAATTTCAGCGATTGACCATTTGAATACACTGGTTCGAGGGCAAAAATTGCCAGTGTTTTCAGGTTCAGGTCTGCCTCACAATGAATTAGCGGCGCAGATTGCCCGTCAGGCAACAGTCTTAAATTCGGATGAAAATTTTGCCGTTGTCTTTGCAGCGATGGGGATTACCTTTGAAGAAGCAGAATTTTTCATGAATGACCTTCGTCAAACGGGTGCCATTGATCGCTCGGTTCTCTTTATCAATTTGGCAAACGACCCTGCTATTGAACGTATTGCGACACCACGTATTGCACTGACGACAGCCGAATATCTTGCCTACGAAAAAGACATGCACGTGCTAGTTATCATGACAGATATGACCAATTATTGTGAGGCTCTTCGTGAAGTGTCAGCAGCTCGCCGTGAAGTGCCAGGCCGCCGTGGCTACCCAGGTTATCTTTACACCAACCTATCAACCCTTTACGAGCGTGCAGGTCGTTTGGTAGGGAAGAAGGGTTCTGTCACCCAAATTCCAATCTTGACCATGCCAGAAGATGACATTACCCACCCAATCCCTGATTTGACAGGCTACATCACTGAAGGTCAAATTATTCTATCCCATGAACTTTACAACTCAGGCTACCGTCCGCCAATTAATGTGCTTCCTTCACTATCACGTTTAAAAGACAAGGGTTCTGGTGAGGGCAAGACGCGTGGCGACCATGCGGCAACCATGAATCAGCTTTTCGCGGCTTATGCTCAAGGCAAACAAGCGGCTGAATTGGCTGTTGTACTGGGGGAGTCCGCCCTGTCAGAAACAGATAAATTGTATGTGAAATTCACCAAACGTTTTGAAGAAGAGTACATCAATCAAGGTTTCCAAACTAATCGCAACATTGAGGAGACGCTTAATCTGGGCTGGGAATTGCTCTCTATCCTACCGCGTACGGAACTCAAGCGTATTAAGGACGATATGCTCGATCACTATCTGCCTCAGAAACAAGCAGATGCTGAGTAGCCATGAGGAGGAGTAGCCTATGGCACGATTAAATGTCAAACCCACGCGTATGGAATTGAGCAATCTCAAAAATCGTCTCAAAACCGCAACTCGTGGTCACAAGTTGCTCAAGGATAAGCGAGATGAACTCATGCGTCGTTTTGTTGATCTTATTCGTGAAAATAATAACCTTCGTAAAGAAGTTGAAGCGGCATTGGTGAGTAATATGCAGGACTTTGTCATGGCTAAATCATTGGAAAATAATGCCATGATTGAAGAAATGTTTTTGGTTCCGACCAAGGAAGTTCAACTTTTCATCGAAACAGAAAACGTCATGAGCGTTAATGTTCCCAAGATGCATAGCCACATCGACAATCCCTATGGTGATGACAACGGGGACGTGGTGTATAGTTATCTTGCTTCCAATAGTGAGATGGATGCTACCCTCTTAGCTATGGAGGGTTTGGTGGAAAAATTACTGCGCTTGGCAGAGGTTGAAAAATCTTGTCAGCTTATGGCTGATGAAATCGAGAAAACCCGCCGTCGCGTAAACGGATTGGAATATTCTACCATTCCCCAGTTGGAAGAAACCATACACTATATTGAACTCAAATTAGAAGAAGCTGAACGTGCCAATCTGGTACGTATCATGAAAGTTAAATAGACTTTTTATCAACTAGTGGATTGATGGAAAACTAATACCTAGAGAGGGTGAAGGCATCCTCTCTTTCTTTATATCCAAAGCAATCAAAAACCGTTTTTTTTTTTTTTTTATTTTCATCTTCCTGAAGCCAAAAGTACTGTGCTTAATGAGTTTGATAAAGTTATTTGTCACTTTAAGTTTGGAATTTGATGTTGTCAGACAAAACGTTGTCTTATTTATCTTTTGAATTGATTAAAACTGTTTTAAGGAGTTGTAATACTCAATGAAAATCAAAAGTAGCCTAGGAAACGAAGCCGACGATAGAACTTGAGTTCATCAAGGCAAGTTGACAACGGATAATTTTGATTTTCGAAGAGTATAAGAGAACCTATTTTGATGATACTTGACCTTTTTCACAGATTAAAACAACTCCACAATACCTTTAGAGGAAAGATATTACAGAGTTGTTTTCTTTATCGTACAAAGTGTTGATGTTTACCTCGAAAAAGCACAAGTTTTTCTGATTAATTTCTCCTTAAAATAGATAAAATAACACGGTCCCTAAAATTAATTTTGTAAGGCAAGATCTTATTTTTCGCAGACTAAGAGCCTGTATCCACAAGCGAGGTGCTTTTATCTAAGAAATAGTTTTTCGCTAATCAAGGCAAGTTTTTTGAGGGAATACTGACTGTATTTTGAAAAAAACCAACGATGAGCAACTTAAAAACTAACCTTAGGTGGAAGTGTTGAACCGTGAATACATGGCATTAGCTTTTTACGATAGTAAGCTCTCCGTCTTTGATTTCCCAGATTTGGTCAAAGTATTTCAAAGCTTGATTTTGTCGGTGCAAGGTGATAATGACTGAACTTGGCAAAGCCAGAACCTTTTTTAATTCCGATTCAAACTGAAGAGCATCCAGTGCAGAAAAAGGCTCGTCCATAATAATTAAAGGACTTTTGCGGTTTTTCTCTCGATTGAGGTACATCCTCTGCTGTTGACCACCAGATAAGGACTGGGGAGGTGTATTTTCAAATAGAGAGTCACTAAACGTTGCATCAAAGGCTTCAAAAACTGTCACATTGTTTTTGTAACTAGAGATAAAGGTATGCTCTAGTTGTAAAATCAAGCCAAATCTCCCCCAGAGCTGTTTGGTAGCTTGACCGTCAATAAAAATTTGCCCTTGAAAATCTTCGTCCGTTCCATTTAAAATGTTAAGCAGGCTGCTCTTGCCAGAACCATTCTCACCAATAAGGGCAATCTTGTCACCCTTGCTAATACTGGCGTAAGGGATAGTTAAGGTTAAATCCCCGAGCTGTTTGGAGATATTTTCCAAAGTAATTCTGTCAAATGAAAGCAAGGGATTTTGAACTGCAGGCTGGTGCTGTACAATATCCTGAAAACTTTTAAGTACAGGTTTGACAGATTCCAACATTTGCAGGTCGTACAGGATTTCCTGAATTGGTTCTGAAAAGGCAGTGATATAACCCAAACTTGCCACCACCTCAGGAATACCAATTTGGTGGTGATAAAGCGAGTGCGCCAAATAGATAAATAGGACAATACTGATAAATTCAAAAGAAGCGCCTGTCAGAAGGAGCCCAGTGATTTTTGTCAGTCCGTAATGAAGGTATTTTTTCTGTAACTCTTTAAGGGCATTTTTTCACATGTACACTTCATGAAGTTTTAGTTATTGCCTTGAGACAACTTAAGTTTTGATTTTTAGCTTGGTTAAAGATGGTACGGCTAAAAAATGTCTTTGTTTTGTGATTTTGTTATAATTAAGAGCGCTGTTTTAAGGAGGTAAAAAAACGAAGGGATACCACCTTGAAAGATTTCTTAAAAATTTCAAGGTTATTTCAATTTTGAACGATTATACTAATACTGGTTTATGATAGGAGGGCATTTATGCGCATTTTGGTTGTTGAGGATGAGTGTGGTATTGCAGAAGCGATTCAGGCAATTTTAGAGAGCAATCATTATGAGGTAGATCTGGCTTTTGATGGTGAATCAGGGTTGGATTACATTTTAACAGGGCTTTATGATTTAATCTTGTTGGATATCATGCTACCAAAAGTAGATGGTGTAACAATTTTGAAGCGAGTGCGCCACTTGGGAATGGAAGTTCCAATTATTTTTCTGACCGCTAAGTCTCAGCTGGAGGATCGTGTCGCTGGTCTAGATTTAGGAGCTGACGATTATATGACAAAACCATTTGAAGCCGAAGAATTACTTGCACGAATTCGGGTAAGAACTCGCCAATCTTCAGTTACTAAGCTTAATCATTTTAAAATGGGGAATCTTATTTTAAATTCAGATACGCGTGAATTGACATCTGGCGATCATAGCGTCAAACTATCTAATAAAGAATTTCTGCTCATGGAAACTTTCCTTCGCAACCCCAAACAGATTATTCCCAAAAATCAACTGATTATGAAAGTGTGGGGACCTTTGGACGAATCAGACTATAATCAACTAGAAGTGTTTATTTCCTTTTTACGAAAGAAGCTCCGCTTTTTAAAGGCGAATATTGCTATCAAGACTACTAAAGGAGTCGGTTACTCTATCGAGGAGGAAGGCTAGTGCTAAATAATTTACGGCGAAAATTTGTCATTATCACAATGTCTATGCTGGCTGGAATGATCATGATATTATTTATCATAAGCAACCGCTATGATAGATACTGGGATGAATATGATACTCACCGCATCGTGCAGATGGTGGCAAATAATGGCTATCTTAATAATGGTTCTGGAGAAGCCCTTGCCCTTGTTAGGATTGATGCTGAGAGTCATATTACCATTGATGTAAACGACACAGATTTAACTAATAAGGAAGTAAAAACAATTAGCCAGTCCTTATTGAAAAAAGGGAAAAAAGGTTGGAAATGGCGGGATATCATCTATTCTTTAAAAGAAAAGAAAGATGGCTCTTGGCAACTGGTTTTCATTGATTTGGAAAGTTATTCGGTTTCTTACGGACAAGTTTTTCTGACGATTGTTTTTACGGTATTTGGTTTTCTACTTCTGACAGGTGTTAGTATCTATCTATCACGTTTTATCACTCAACCGGCTCAAGCAGCCATCAACCGAGAAAAGCAATTTGTGTCAGATGCTAGTCATGAGTTAAAAACCCCCATTGCTTCCATTCGTGCCAATGCTCAGGTTTTGCAAAATAAAATCAAGCCAAATCGTTATCTAGAACACATTCTTTCAGAAACCAAGCGGATGGAAAATTTAGTACAAGACTTACTAGGCCTCTCAAAGTTAGATGAGAAACAAGGTGACATCAATTTTAGCGATGTCAATTTATCAGAAATCTGTGAAGAACTGACCTTGAATTATGAAAGTTTAGCTTATGAAGAGGGCAAATTGATTGAGTCAGATATTGTCGAAGATATTCGAGTATTAGGTCAAGATTCCCAACTAAAGCAGCTAATCACTATCCTTCTTGACAATGCCATCAAATATTCTTTGGATCAAAGTACGATACGGATTAGTTTGACACAGGAAAAAAAGAAAGCAGTTTTACAGGTATCTAACCCTAGTCCAAGTTATTCCCAAGAAGTTATGGATTCTTTGTTTGAACGATTTTACCAAGTAGAGGGTTCTCATCATAGCTTTTCAAGCTTTGGACTTGGTTTGGCGATTGCCAAAGCCATTGTCACCAAGCACAAAGGGGAAATTACTGCTATTCAAGACCATGGGAACATGATTTTTACTGTTCATCTACCAATTAAATAAGGAGTTTACAATGAAAGATGTGGGTCAATTTATATTAAAAACCGTGTTTTACTTTTTTATATTTCTAGTTCTAATCTACTTTTTCAGTTATCTTGGTCACGGTCAGGGTAGTTTTATCTATAATGAATTCTAGAAAGGTTTGTATTCATGTTACAGGATATGATTGAAACGATTGAGCAACTAGCTCAAACTCAGGGAGATTTTCCAGTTTATAATATTTTAGGAGAGGTTCATACTTACGGAGATTTGAAAGCAGACTCGGATTCACTTGCGGCCTATATTGATTTTCTAAAGGTAGCTCCAAAATCACCAGTGCTCGTTTTTGGAGGTCAAGAATACGAGATGCTAGCGACTTTTGTGGCCTTAACAAAAGCTGGTCATGCTTATATTCCAGTGGATCAGCACTCGGCCCTGGAGCGTATTGAGTCTATTGTTGAGATAGCCGAGCCGAGCCTTATTATCGCCGTGGGGGACTTTCCGATAGATGCAAGGGAAGTTCCAATACTTGATTTGGCTCAGCTTCAAGATATTTTTGCACAAAAGGCGACCTATCAACTTAGTCACTCTGTGAAGGGAGATGATAATTATTACATCATCTTTACATCTGGAACAACTGGTAAACCTAAAGGCGTTCAAATCTCGCATGATAACTTGTTGAGTTTCACGAATTGGATGATAGAAGCAGAAGCCTTCTCAGTTCCAGAGCGTCCACAAATGTTAGCGCAGCCACCTTATTCTTTTGATTTATCGGTCATGTATTGGGCACCAACCTTGGCTAAGGGTGGGACACTATATGCCCTGCCAAAAGAATTAACCACTGATTTCAAGCAGCTTTTTAAAACTATCAATCAACTACCGATAGAAGTTTGGACCTCAACACCATCTTTTGTAGATATGGCCATGTTATCCAATGATTTTAATGCTGAAACTCTACCTCAATTGACACATTTTTATTTTGATGGAGAGGAATTGACGGTGAAAACTGCTCAGAAACTTCGCCAACGTTTTCCAAATGCCAGAATCGTCAATGCCTATGGGCCTACAGAGGCAACCGTAGCCTTATCAGCGGTAGCTATCACAGATGAGATGTTAGAAAACTGCAGACGTCTTCCAATTGGCTATACGAAGGCCGATTCACCAACTTTTATCGTTGATGAAGATGGTAATAAGTTGGCCAATGGTCAGCAAGGTGAAATTATTATTGCTGGACCAGCGGTTTCAAAAGGATACCTCAATAATCCTGAAAAAACAGCGGAAGCTTTTTTCGAGATAGATGGTCTACCTGCCTATCATACTGGTGATTTGGGTTCAATGTCAGATGAGGGGTTGCTTCTCTATGGCGGACGCATGGATTTTCAAATTAAATTTAATGGCTATCGTATTGAACTTGAGGATGTTTCTCAAAATTTAAATAAATCACACTATATCAAATCAGCTGTCGCTGTGCCACGCTATAACAAAGATCATAAGGTACAAAACCTCCTAGCCTACGTTGTACTTAAAGAAGGTGTTGCATCGCAATTTGATAGAGAAATAGACATCACCAAGGCTATCAAAGAAGAATTGAAAGACATCATGATGGACTACATGATGCCATCAAAGTTTTTGTACCGTGATAGTTTGCCATTGACGCCAAATGGAAAGATTGATATTAAGGGGCTTATGAATGAGGTGAATTCACGATGATTGATTTTCTCCATCATCTGCCTCACTTAGAGGCTTATGGTAATCCTCAATATTTTGTCTACTTGATAATAGCGGTTTTACCTATTTTTATAGGTCTCTTTTTCAAAAAACGTTTTCCAGTTTATGAAGCTCTAGTTAGTCTCGCTTTTATTGTTCTCATGCTGACGGGTAAACACCTTAATCAATTGGTTTCGCTTCTAGCTTACGTGGTCTGGCAGATTGTTCTGGTTTACAGTTATAAGTTTTATCGCAAGGCGCGTGATAATAAGTGGGTCTTTTATTTCTGGGTCTTTTTAGCAATCTTACCGCTGGCTGTTGTGAAAATCAATCCACTTATGGAAGCCAACACTCATGCTTCACTGTTTGGTTTCTTAGGGATTTCTTATCTGACATTTCGTTCAGTTGGTATGATTATGGAAATGCGTGATGGTACGCTAACAGATTTTACTCTCTGGCAATTTTTACGGTTCTTACTTTTTATGCCGACATTTTCTAGTGGTCCCATTGATCGTTTTAAACGATTTAATGACGACTATGAGAAAATACCTGAGCGAGATGATTTATTAGACATGTTAGAACAAGCCGTTCGTTACATGATGCTAGGCTTTCTGTATAAGTTTATTTTGGCCTACATTTTAGGGCAAGTACTTATGCCGCCTCTTAGAGAAATTGCTTTGCAGCTAGGTGGTATTTTCAATTTACCAACCTTAGGCATCATGTATGTTTATGGTTTGGATCTTTTCTTTGATTTTGCAGGTTACAGCATGTTTGCGCTGGCTATTTCAAATTTGATGGGAATTAGAAGTCCTGCTAACTTCAATCAACCGTTTAAATCTCGTGATTTGAAAGAATTTTGGAATCGTTGGCATATGAGTCTATCGTTTTGGTTCCGAGACTTTGTTTTCATGCGTTTGGTGAAGGTTTTGGTAAAACATAAGGTCTTTAAAAACCGTAATGTCACTTCCAGTGTTGCCTATATTGTTAATATGTTGATAATGGGATTTTGGCATGGCGTGACATGGTATTACATTGCCTACGGTCTCTTCCACGGTATTGGCTTAGTCATCAATGACTGGTGGTTACGTAAGAAGAAAAAAATCAATAAAGAACGCAAAAACAAAGGACAAGCGCCACTGCCAGACAATAGATGGACCAAAGCCTTGGGGATTTTTATCACGTTTAACGTGGTCATGTTGTCCTTCTTGCTCTTTTCAGGCTTTTTAGATCAATTATGGGTTCCAAAACCGATGAAACCTTAGTGTGTTTACAGAGTTTTTGTTTAGGTGACTAACATTCTTTAAAAGCTGAAACGACACATGTTAACGTAATATGGGCTAAACGCTACATCAAAAAGATAGGGAGTCTAGAGTTTTTAGGTCTCTTCGTACATCTCCTATCATGACTTTGTGTTTCTGAAGCCCTTTTGTATCTTAATAACTGAACATGGGCTAAAAGCGTCGTGAAAAAGGGATTATCGAAATAAGATTTATTTCATTTTCCTTAACGTCGTAGATGTCCGACCTTTCTTTGACATTGTTTGTGAAAGGTCTAGTCGTCTTGACGGGGGTGCGTCTACAAAATCGAAGATTTTGGACTTACCGTCTATTTTCATCACGCTTTCTGAGTGCCCTTTGTATCTTAATTAAAGGAGTTTATAATAATGGATGTAACAGCAGAAGTATTAGCAATTTTTGATGATCTTTTTATGGAAGATGTCTCTGATATGATGGATGAGGATTTGTACGATGCCGGCGTACTTGACAGTATGGGTACGGTTGAGTTAATTGTTGAATTGGAAGGGCATTTTGATATCAACATTCCAGTTTCAGAATTCGGTCGTAATGATTGGAACACTGCTAACAAAATTATTGCAGGGATAGAGGAGCTTCGTCATGCTTAAACGCCTCTGGCACATTTTAGGACCTGTCTTTTGTGCTCTGCTATTAGTATTTGGCCTTATTGGGTTTTACCCCACTACAATGAACTATTCTTTGCCGGCTGAAAAGGAAGATGCAGTGGCTCTGACTAAGTCAAATTTTAAAAGTAAGTATAAGAAAACACGTGCATTGACAGATCCTAATCATCGCTTTGTCCCATTTTTTGGATCTAGTGAGTGGTCACGTATGGATAAAATGCATCCTTCGGTCTTGGCAGAGGCTTATAAACGACCTTATATCCCTTATCTCTTAGGACAAAAAGGAGCAGCGTCTTTGACTCATTTCTTTGGGATTCAGCAAATTGGCAAAGAACTTGACCATAAGAAGGCAGTCTATGTGATTTCCCCTCAGTGGTTTGTGGCAAAAGGAGCCAATGCTGGCGCTTTTCAAAATTACTTTAGTATAGGGCAGTTAGTGGATTTTTTGCAAACTCAGACTGGGAGCACTTATGACCGTTATGCTGCCAAGCGTTTTTTGAAAATGTATCCTGATTGCGCTCTCAAACCCATGGTGGAAAAAGTTGCTCGAGGAGAAAAACTTAGTAGTAGTGATCTAAAATTGTTAGAGTGGAAAGACTTGATTTATCAGAAAGAAGATGCTTTCTTTAGTCATTTTTCTATAACTAACAATTTTAAAAATAAGGTTTTGTCACAGGTAAATGATCTCCCTAAACCAATTTCTTATAAAAAATTGGGAGATATCGCCATCCAAGATGGCAAAGCTGCCACTACAAATAATGACTTTGGCATTGAAAATCAATTTTATAACATTCGAATATCTCATCAGCTTAAAAGGTTGGAAGGTTCACAAAAAAATTTTAATTACATCAAATCCCCCGAATATAATGACCTTCAATTAGTTCTTAATCAATTTGCTAGGAGTCAGACGAACGTTCTTTTTGTCATTCCTCCAGTGAATAGTAAGTGGGTAGCTTTTACAGGTCTTGATCAGGACATGTATCAAAAGGCTGTCGCTAAGATTAAATATCAGTTACAAAGCCAAGGCTTTACCAACATTGCTGATTTTTCAAAAGATGGTAATAAATCTTATTTCATGCAAGATACCATCCACATGGGATGGAATGGTTGGCTAGCTCTTGATAAGGCGGTTAATCCTTTCCTTAGCAAGCAAAAAACGCTCCCCAATTACACCATTAATGACCAATTTCTAACGAAAGCTTGGGCAAAATATGATGGTGAACCTGAAAACTTTAAGATGACAAAGTAAAATTTTGGAGTCTGAGCTTAATTTTTCCAATTTAAAAAATTACCCCCACTAAGAAATTTCCAGTCAGTTGGAACATTCTCTTGGAGGGGTATTTGTTTATCTAAATTCATTCATATTCTAAAAATCAAAATGAGATGTTGGATCAATTTGGAAGTGTAGCTCTATTTGCGTCGCTTAGTATCGCTAATAGAGGGAGAAGTTGCTGATATAGTCAATTAGTTTATCTTTTATTACTTCGTTAACTCGCCTTGCCGTACTCCAGTACTGCCTGCAGCTCGTTGTCTAGTACTAAAAGCAAACTAAAAGACTATATTTCCAAATTGAATAATTGAGCTTAGCTATTCTTTTTTGTATAGCTCACCTACCCTTCTATCTTGAACTAACAGCAAGCTAAAGGGCTGAATCAACGGATTTTTTCTGGTTTAGTTTGCGATATTGGCTGATGGTCTTCCCCGTCCATTTTTTAAAGGCTCTTGAGAAGGAAGAAACTTCTGCATAGCCCACTAAATAGGCCGCTTCATCCGTCGAAATGTCAGATTTTTCGAGGTAGCTGAGGGCCAGAAGTTTCTGTACATTTTGAAGTTCTTGGTTAAATTTGGTACCTTCGGCATTTAGGTTCCGCTGCAGGGTACGGCTGCTAATGCCCAAGGACATGGCGATATCCTCAACCGAGAATTCTCCACCAGGAATCGCCTGATAAAGTTTTTGCTGAACAATGCCTGTAAAGCTCTCACTAGAGATGGCTTCAGCCAGACGCTCTTTGAGCTGGGGTTCGAGATAATCCAGCATGATATTATTGGCAGTGATAAAGGGCAGCTCCAAATCTGATTTCCGGAAAATAAGCTCATTTCCCTCCATCTGCTCAACATGACAGTCAAAAGCCTCTAAAGCTTCCTGACCATAGACATAAGGTGTTCCTAGACGAACCGGCTTAATCGCCTGACCTGTCCCTGTACGGATCATGTCCAAAAGGAGATGTTGCTCATTGAGAACAGCAAAGCGCGGCAGTTCAAGTCCGGTATAATCATAGCGGTAGCTGACGCGTACAAAATCGTCAAATTGTTCCACACCAACGATAACGGGGCCAATGATTTTTTTGTATTTGGCAAAATGTTCAATAGCCGCTAGGCCATTTTTTGAGGAAAGGGCAGCAAAAAATGGCGGCATGAACATCTGGATATTCTGAAGACGGCTCATGGCCAAAATTTGCTCATCAGTCAAAATCTTGTCAAATGCCAACAGTAGGCGGTAGTAATCCAGCGTTGACAGGCTCATTTCTTCCTTCCAGGTGCCATCAGGAAGCTGGGCAACATCCAGTAAGGTTTGGAAGTCAAGACCAATACTCTTTAAAAATTCTTGATATTGTTTGGTAATGGTGAGTTTCATAAGGCTCCTCTTTATTCTTTCTATGGATAGTTTAACAAAATGCACTTTCTAAGGCCAGACCTGATAGCCTATTTAATACTCTTCGAAAATCAAAATTATCCGTTATCAACTTGCCTTGATGAACTCAAGTTCTATCGTCGACTTTGTTTCCTAGGCTACTTTTGATTTTCATTGAGTATAAGAACCTGTATTCACAGTTCAGCACTTCGCTTGTGAATACGGGTTCTAAAATATCAGGTAGTTGAGACATTCAGTGATAAAAAAGACAGATTGTGTTATTTTTCCCGTTCTTGTTTCTGTTATAATAGAATCAAGAAAACTCGAGGAAGTACCGTAATGCCCGAGCAAATACTGCCTCTTTCAGTACCAACTATCTTTTCGTGGGAAGCTATTTTAGGCTATTTGACTTGTGAAAATAATGAAATCATGTACAAAGTGGTAGAGGATAGGGTGCGGCGTGCCTTTTTAATCGACAAGCAAATCTATCTTTGTGAAATAGCCGATAGCGATTCTCTAAAGCGGCTTCAAATCAGAATTTTGAATCAGATAAGTTGGACCAGTAGCAGTCAAGAACACATCTCGCAGTTTGTGTCGGACTGGTTTGATTTAGCCAGGTCTTTAGTGGAATTCTACAAATTGGCATCTTCTGATTCCATTCTGAACCAGCTTGTCAATGATTTTTATGGACTAAGAATGGTCGGCATGCCTGAGTTCTATGAAGCGATTACTTGGGGAATATTAGGACAGCAAATCAATCTTGCCTACACTTACACCTTAAAACGACGATTCACCGAGACTTTTGGAAAAGCCATTTCTTTTGATGGAGAAAACTATTGGATTTATCCAGATCCCAAAAAATTGGCTCAAACGACCATTGATATCCAATGAAAATCAAAAGTAGCCTAGGAAACGAAGCCGACGATAGAACTTGAGTTCATCAAGGCAAGTTGACAACGGATATTTTTGATTTTCGAAGAGTATGAACAGTTAGTCAGTCTAAGTATGACACTACGGAAAGCTGAATACCTCATTGATATTTCACAAAAAATAGTGATTGGCGATATTTCAAAATCCTATTATCAAACATTTCAAACCGCTGAGAGTGCCGAAAAGGCTATGGTCAAATTAAGGGGAATTGGTCCTTGGACAGCCAACCATGTCCTCATGCGTTGTTTGCGCATGGGAGATGCTTTCCCAATGGCCGATATAGGCCTCTGAAATGGTATCAAGCTAATCAAGCAATTACCAGATAAGCCAAACACTGACACCTTGCACCATTTAAAGCAAGAATGGGGAACTTGGTCTAGCTACGCTACTTTCTACATTTGGCGTTTACTTTATTAAGAGGAGGAGAGATTATGCTGATTCAAAACAATTATGTATCCCCAATGGGCAAGCTGATTATACTGGCAGATGCCCATACTATCAAAGGAGTTTGGTTTCACAATCAAAAATATCTGGGGGCTGACTATGACCTTCAAGCCATTCCAAAAGGTGAAAATAAAGCTATCCTAGAGGTCAAAGACTGGTTACAGCGGTATTTTGCTGGAGAAAACCCAAAGGTAAACTTGGAGATACTGGCTCCTGAAGTCACGGACTTTCGCAGAAAAGTACTTGAAATACTGGTGCAAATCCCTTACGGGCAAACCACTACTTATAAAGCAATAGCAGAGCAAGTCGCCCAATTGGAGGGAAAAGAAAGGAGTTCTGCCCGAGCAGTTGGAGGTGCTGTAGGACACAATCCAATTTCCTTACTCATTCCCTGCCACCGTGTCTTGGGAAGCAAGGGAGAACTGACAGGCTACGCTGGTGGTATTGAACGGAAAATAGCCCTCTTAAAACTTGAAGGAGGTCAGGCAACATGATTACCGATACCGAATGGAAGGCCATCATCGAAAATAATCCTTCCTATGACGACCAATTTCGCTATGCTGTCAAAACCACAAAAATATTTTGTCGCCCTTCCTGTCCCTCACGTCCACCAAAACGAGAAAATATTACGGGATATTACGATTTTACAGAACCTGAAAAAGATGGTTTTAGGCCTTGCAAAAGGTGTCAGCCCAACGGAAAGCCCGTAGATGACACGCTTTGGGTGGAGGAAATTGACACGATTTTACAAGAGCAATATGCCGAAAATCTGACATTGAAAGAACTGGCTTATTTGGCTCACGGCTCCGAGTCTCATCTTCGACATGTTTTTAAAAAAGTGACCCAGAAAACACCCAATGTCATTAAGTTAAGTCTTTAACCAATTAAAGAAACTATTCCCGTCTGAGCAGTTCATGACAAAACGGGAATAGTTTTTGTATTCTGGTACAAAATTAGCATAAGGAGCCTTATCTAGCAAGTCCTTTGCTCAAAAAGGCTCTAAAACAGAAAGCGTGCTGATGCTTAAACGCTTAGATGCCTGCAACAATACGAGTCACTAGCAGACAAGCAATTGCTGATAAATCACTAAATCTTCTTTAAAGATGTTCCTTATCTTGGATTTACATTATAAATGTATAATAAAAACTCATAAGATTTTCTAGTAAAATGGATTCGAACGAACATTTTACGCAAGGAAATCTTATGAGATATTTTATGGGAAAGCTGTAAACTTAATTTGATAATTCAAGTTACAAAATAAGTATGACATCATTTTCTTCTGATAAGAGTTGCTCTGGCAGATAGGGACTATCTAACTCTTGTCCGTTTAGGAAGAGTTTGCTAAAGCCTGATTCTTTGTGGTTTGGGTTTTGAACGGTAATGTGCAATTGCTTGCCACGGAAGGTCTTGTTCATAGAGAAGCTATCCCAATCTTTGGGGATGGCGGGGCTGAGTTTAAGTCCCTTGAGGTCAGGACGCAACCCCAGAATACCTTCAACACAGCCTACCATAACAGTTGAAGCTGTTCCTGTCAACCAGTGAACGTGTGAATGACCAAAGTGTGGGCTGGCAGGTCCCTCAGTAAACTGCCCATAACAGTAAGGTTCTAACTGACGGATGTCAGCACGATCATTTTGTGCAGCCGGAGCATTTTCCATAAAATAAGTGAAGGCACGCTCACCTTGACCGCGTAGGGCTTCGGCTAAGATAAGCCAACCTTGTGATTGTGAGAAGATGCCGGCATTTTCCTTATTACCTTGATTATAAATAACTGCAAGTGCGCCATCAAAGGCATGTTTGTGGTACGGGGGATCCATGAGAATAGCACCATATTTCGTATTGAGGCGATTGAAGACATTGTTCATGGCTAAGTCAGCCTGTCTATCACTGGCTAGTCCACTAATGATAGCCCAGCTTTGTGGATTGAGCCACATATTGGCTTCCGGAGCACAAGCCTCACCAATGCGTTCGCCTGTTTCAGTAAATCCACGTACAAAACGGTCATTATCCCAACAAAGTTCTTGAATTTTTGTAGCCATATTCTCCAGCTCAGTATCAAGAAAAGTTATGTAGTTAGTATCACCTTTAGCAATTGCTAAATTTTTGAGGATAGTCAAGGCGTAGTAAAATTGCAGAGCAACAAATGATGACTCACCTTGTGCTCCCAAGCGTAGGCAGTCGTTCCAGTCAGCATAAAGACCTGCGGGCATCCCATGTGGGCCTAGATTGTTGAGAGAGAAGGTAATGGCTGCCTTTAAGTGCTCGTAAACTGTAGCTTGCCCTTTGTTTGCATAGGGAATGACCTCATCCAGAAAGGCAAGATTTCCCGTCTCAGCCACATATTTGTAAACCGTTGGGAAAAGCCAG
Organism: Streptococcus sp. ZY19097; assembly: GCF_040731245.1. Classification (NCBI taxonomy): domain Bacteria; kingdom Bacillati; phylum Bacillota; class Bacilli; order Lactobacillales; family Streptococcaceae; genus Streptococcus; species Streptococcus sp. ZY19097. Next base: position 2,165,060 of record NZ_CP160400.1, on the reverse strand, counting down.
AGAGCATCATCAGCGCGATAGGCTGGATGCCCCGTTTCTTGGACATAAGAGGCATCGTCTGGCGTGTCCTCATGCCCTGGATTGTGATTGAATTTAACCAATGGCAATCCGCCACCGTTATCCACCTGTGCAGAGAGCATAAAGCGTATTTTTTCAGCAGCCATTTCGGGCTTGAGATGGATGATGCCTTGGATGTCCTGCACTGTATCACGGTAGCCATAGCCATTGCGTAAACCACAGTAAATAAGTGAAGCTGCACGTGACCAGATAAAAGTCATGTAGCAGTTGTAGGCGTTCCAAGTGTTAATCATGGTGTTGAACTCAGGGCTTGGTGTTTTTACTTGCAGATTGATTAGACGATCTTCCCATTCTAATCGAAGATCATTGACTTCAGTATCAACAGTTGCTTTAGGAACGTTATAGTTTCGGAGAATAGCCTGCGCTTCAAGAGATGACTTTTCACCAAGAATAAAGACCAGTGTTTTACTTTCCTTGGGTTTAAGAGTAACTTTACTTGCTAGTGCACCGCAGGCATTTTCATTATAACTTGGGATATTTCCAAGATCACCAGAGGTGACTCCGATAGGTTTGTCATAGCTATTATAGGATCCGAGAAAGGCCTTTTTATCACCGCAAAAAGAAGAAACTTCCTGTCCAGCCAAACCAAAGAAACGTTCTGTGACAGTTTTTTCATCAACTTCTTCATCAGATTCTAAAGCATCTAAATTCCCATGGAGTTGTTGAATAAGATGATTGTGCTGAAAAAGAGTGCGCGTGATAAATAGTGAATATTGCAAGTTAACTTGATCTTGCTCGTAGTTAGGGTGGTTGGTAAATTCAGCGTAACCAGTCAGAGTTAGGTGACGGGTACAGTTAGAGTTGTTAGTCACTGTAAGCGCCCAAACTTCATAGCTTTGCCCCTTTGGAACATAATAGGTGACTTCTGAATGAATGTCTGCATAATCAGCGATCATTTTCGTATATCCCATACCATGATGACACTCGCTATGATAATTTTTTAAGTTCTTTCCAACAGGCTGCCAAGAGGCAGACCAGAAGTCTTGGCTGTCGTCATCACGCAAGTAAATATAGCGGCCGGGTTGATCAAAATGATTAAAGATATAACGTAGGATACGCCCATTTGCACCAGATTTAGCAAAACTATAGCCACCAGCATTATTGGAAATGATGGCACCATATTCTGGTGAACCAAGGTAATTAACCCAGGGTCTTGGTGTATCAGGTTTGTTGATTACATATTCACGATTGACATCGTCAAAATATCCGTACTTCATGAAATTCTCCTTAACAATTATTGTTTTACTATAATCCCTTTTGGGATGGTATGTGAAACTAGATTTAACTTTTTGCCTTACAGTTATCACTTATACTTAACGAAAATCAAAATCAGACTAGCTTTAACAGTCTAGGAGAGGGCAGTTGAAGGTTGGAATAAAGTAAACGTTGTTCATATTAATAACTTACAAATACGAATTGAAGTTCATTAAATCAAGGCTAAAAGACCTGATTTTAAATTTTCGAAGCATAATAGGGTTAGAATTTGACTCTAGGTAACTATAAGATTTTTAAAACTGTTGCAAATTTTCCTTGTGAGGAATAACCTAAAAAGTATTTTAGAGCCCGTACTCACAAGCGAAGTGTTTATAGATAAGAGGTAATTTTTAGCTAATCAAGGCAGTTTTTTGAGAGAATACTGACTGTATTTTGAAAAAACTAACGATGAGTAGCTCAAAAACTAGCCTTAGATAGAAGTGCTGAACTGTGAATACAGGTTCTTAATTCAAAACAATAGTAATACGGTGCTCTGCATCATCTAGTTGGTCTAATTGTGTCTTAGAGATGAGGACAAAGGCATCATCTGTAATGTCTAAGTTCTGACCGTCACAATTGGCTTTTGTTATCACATAGTCACCAAAATCTTTGTGCTTACGATTTTCATAAGTGATATGAAAAGTCTTATTGTCAAATGGTGCGGTGATAGAAGCTATGCCCTTTTCATCAAATTGTTCTGCTAAGAGCTTAGGATAGAGTACTAAGTCACCTGATTTTCCTTGAAGTCCAAATACTTCAGTGACCATGGTCAACATGTACCAGCTAGCTGCTCCTGTCAAGTAGTGGTAAACACCTCGACCATCTGAGCGAAAATATTCAGGTATTCCTGGATAGATGCGGCTAGTCTCAAATTTTAAAGCAGTGTCAGCTAAGGATTTAAGTGCTTTCCAGCCTTCCTTGGCAAAACCGCGACGGTAAAGAGCATTCGCATACATAACAGTCATATGTGAAAAAACAGCCCCATTTTCTTTTTCGCCATAAGCAAAGCCAAACATACGTCCTAAATCACTCTTAATTTCTTTGAAATCTGTATTTAAGCGATAACCACCGATTTCTGGGCGATAGAGATAGTGGTCAGCACTAGCAGTCATTTTACGAATTTGTTCATCAGTAGCTACATAATTCATGATGGTAAAGACTTGTCCGGTTAGCATCATATGAATTTGGCCGTTATAGTAGCCATCGGTTGCTTTGCCGCTGTTGTCGTAGTAGCTATTGTACCAGCCTTCTGCTTCATTGACATCTAACCATTCGTTTTGTTGTAAATGTTGACGTAACCAAGTTGCTTTTTGAATAAGGTTGAGCGCAATTTCTGATAGGCTTAATTTTATTTTGTGACCATTGGTATTGTGTTGACATTGATTAGTATAGGCATCTAAAATGTGATGTTTACGATTAATTTTATCGTAAATATCCGAATCACTTTTCAGAAGCAATCCAATTTCTTCCAAGATTTCTATGGATTTTATATTAGTTCTACTCTCTAGTAAACGAACGAGTGAAGCCAATTCCATAAGATTACCAGAGTAGGCTGCAGTAAAGGCAACACTTTCGCCATTCTCATCGGCCATATCAAGGGCATCATTCCAATCAGCTCCACGGAGGCGATAGACATTGTGTTGGCCGACTTCGTAGAAAGCTGTTAAATGTTGGATAAGTAGATGTTCTAAGATAGAACCAGTATAAAGATCATTAGTTGCAGTTCGCTGTTCATTACCATAGGTCTCAGTCCAGAGATTGTCAATTGCTGTTCCACGTTTAACATGAGAATCTTTGAAGTAGGAGACTTCTTTGGTTAGAATATTGATATCACCAGTTTGGTCAATGTAAAGTTTTGTTGTGATGAGTGGCCAAAGTGCATGATCCATCCAAACACGACTGATACCATTACGATCGGCCAAAAATTCTCCCTCCCCTTGGCCAATGATAGTAGCATTGGTGCCATCAAGACGAACTCCTTTGTAATTATTTATAATCATACTTCTAACAGCCTTAGGCTCCATGAGCAGAAGTGAGAGGCAATCTTGCCACAAATCACGCCAGCCTCGGCCTCCACGACCATAATCATGATGTGGAAGGAAGGAGCAACCGAAAATGCGGCGTAAATAAGGCTGAAAACAAACCCATTTCATGTAATTATCAAAATTGATGTCCTTAGTATGGAATCCAACGCTAACTTTATCTAACCAATAGTTTTGTGTTTCTACTAAACTAGACCGAACTTGAGAGAGTTTACTATATTTCTTCGCCATATTGTGTATGGCTTTTTCTTCCTCTTCAATTCCCATAAGGATAATAAAAGATTTACTTTGACCAACATCCAATGTAAAGGAATCAAAGCGAAAGGCTCCCATAGCTTCACGACCATCAATACTTGTTTGTGAATCGAAACCTGTTGAATCTTTAAAAACAGCAGCAGGGTGGGTAAAGTTTCCAGCTTCACCGATAAAACTTTCAACGGTAGGATAGAAGGTCTGTGGTCTTTTTTCTTTGTCGTCAAAACCAAAAACATAATAAATTTTATTATTAAGACGATGGCCACGTTCGTCAAAGGACATTGTTGGACAAACTTCAACACCAAATTGATTTGTCTTGATACGGTGTAGCATAGAGGTTACATTACGATGATCTCTAATATTGTCTGCGCTCCGTCCAAAAATTGGAATAGCAGCATAAGGGGTTAGGGTTTGTTCCACCTCAGATTTATTAATAATGTCTATTTGCATAATTTCAACATTTTCGTTGTGTGGAATAAAGGAAGTAAGGGTTGCTGTCAGCTGTGGTTTTTTTAATTGACGCTCCAATTTTTGCCACATGAAACCTGCACTTATGCGACTTTCTTCTTGTTCATCACTGAATTTCTGTGCTTCCTGTCTAGCAGAGGCCCCCGTTAACGAGGCAACTTGGCCAAACTGATTTTTTATCCAAAAGTTTCGAGTAGAACGGTTATTGTGTAAATTATCAATACTAACTGGTTCTATCAGGAAGGATTCTTGATCAATTTTTGCATCTCCTCCTAAATTTGGACTAATGGCACTTTTTAGTCCAACTTCTGAAGCAAGAGGAAAGTACAAAGAATTGATATTTTCAGGATGATCGATAGTGAAATCACCATTTTTATTAGTAAATGTCAAATGCTCCATCTTAGTCTCCTTATTTTAAGAACCTGTATTCACAAGTAAAGTGCTTTTTATAAGAGATAGTTTTTAAGCTAATCAAGGTAGTTTTTTTAGGGAATGCTGACTGTATTTTGAAAAAACTAACGATGAGTAGTTTAAAAACTGGTCTTAGATGGAAGTGCTGAACTGTGAATACAAGGTCTAAGTTATCTTACGTGCTTTATTTTAAAGAAAAGGCTTTCTTTTAAAAATAAAAAAAAAGCGAAAAATATCAAAAATCTGACATCAAGTCAAAAAACAATAAAATGGAATTTTAAAATAGTTTCGTTGAATTTGTCTGGACTTAAAGCAATTAAAACCTTTAAATGCTATTATATTAATGTTTTATAGCACTAAATAGATATTTTGAGATAAAAATGTTCTATATAAATACCTTGAAAGAAATAAAAATTGAAAAAAGAAAAAAATGAAATGAGGTCAAAAATCTGATATTTTTTGAAAAAATATAATATAACCCACCTAGCATTCAAGTTATAATTCAAGTACAAAATACATGAGGAAGATCCTCAGAAAATTAAAGGAGAATTTTTATGAACAAAAAAGTAAGCGCTTTAATAGCAATTGCTCTTGCTGCTGGAACAATGGTTGGGTGCTCTTCAAAAAGCAGTTCTTCAGCAGGAACATCTGCTAAAGAAGGAAAAGTTATCAACATCTATTCTTGGAATGATGAATTTCGTCAACGTGTAGAAGCAGTTTATCCAGAAGTCAAAGAAACTTCAAAAGATGGAACAGTGACAACCTTGAAAGATGGAACAGAAATTCATTGGATTGTTAATCCTAACCAGGATGGTGTCTATCAACAAAAACTTGATGAGGCTCTGCTAAAACAAGATTCAGCTTCTGCAGATGACAAGGTTGATATTTTCTTATCTGAAACGGATTACGTCAACAAATACTCTTCCAAGGAAGCTAATGCAGCGATGCCTTTGAAAGATTTAGGAATCAATCCGAAGAAAGATTTGGCTGATCAGTATGATTTTACAAAAGTAACCGCTTCTGATGAAGATGGTGTTCAACGTGGGGCAACATGGCAAACTTGTCCAGGTGTCCTTGTTTACCGCCGTGATATCGCCAAAGCTGTTTTTGGAACAGATGATCCAGAAGCTATTGGTGAAAAAGTAAAAAGCTGGGATACCCTAAAAGCTACGTCTAAGGAATTGCAAGATAAAGGCTACTTAACATTTGCTTCTTATGCAGACACTTTCCGCCTATATGGAAATAGTATCAAAACTCCTTGGGTTAAAGCTGGTGAAACAACTATTAATGTTGGTCCAGAAGTAATGAACTGGGTTAAAGATTCTAAAGAATGGCTTGATGCAGGTTACTTTAATAAGACCGTCAAAGGTCAATGGACGGATGATTGGAACAAGGCTATGGGATCTAAATCAAATGTCTTTGCTTTTCTTTTCCCAGCTTGGGGAATTGATTTTACCTTGAAACCAAATTGGGATGGTGCTGAGGGAGCTTGGGCTGTCACAAATCCACCACAAGAATATAACTGGGGCGGTTCTTACATTCATGGTGCTGAAGGAACAGATAATCCCAAACATGTCAAAGACATTATATTAGCCTTAACTGGTAATAAGAAAAATCTGTTGAAAATTTCTAAAGATTACCAAGATTTCACAAATACTAAATCTGGTATGGAAGAAGCAGCTAAAGATGACAGCTTTAAATCAGATTTCCTTGGCGGACAAAATGCCTTTGAATACTTCTCACCAGTTGCAGAAAGAATTAAAATCGCGCCATTATCAGCTTATGACCAAGGTTGTGTCGAAATCTTCCAAAATTCATTTAACGACTATCTCCAAGGTAAAGTAAGCTTTGACAAGGCAAAATCCAACTTTGAAACAGCCATAAAAGAACGTTATCCAGAAATCACAGAAATTAAATGGCCAAAATAGAAAATAGTATCCGCGGTGTTAATTAGCACTGCGGATAACTAAAGGAGTAAGAAAGATGAAACAAAAACGCAAACGTATTGATTATGGTAAATGGGGTTATATTTTCATACTGCCCTTCTTCCTAAGTTTCTTTATTTTCTCTTTTATTCCGTTGGTTGATACGGTTCGTTACAGTTTTTACGAATATTACCGTTCAGGGATTAGAGAAATCGGACCAACATTTGTTGGCTTGGAAAATTACATCAGCTTATTGAAGTCAGATATGTTGAAATATGCAGGAAACACTATGATTTTATGGTTGATTGGTTTTGTTCCTCAGATTACAATTGCTCTTCTTTTGGCTAATTGGTTTGTAGATGCACGTTTGAAAATCCGCGGTAAACAATTTTTCAAGGTAGTTATCTATCTTCCTAACTTGATTATGGCCTCAGCCTTTGCCATGCTCTTTTTTACCCTTTTCTCAACTAATGGTCCAATCAATTCTATTTTAAGCTCTCTTGGTTGGATTAAAGAGCCAATTGATTTCATGGGAACGGCTTTTGGTACGCGTTCACTGGTTGGTGTAATGAACTTTCTGATGTGGTTCGGAAATACAACTATCATGCTCATGGCAGCTATTATGGGAATTAGTCCAGATATTTTTGAGGCTGCTGAAATTGATGGGTGTAATAGTCGTCAACGTTTCTTCTATATTACTCTTCCGATGATTCGTCCAATTCTTGCCTATACTTTAATTACATCTATTATCGGTGGACTACAAATGTTTGATGTTCCGCAAATTTTGACCAATGGACAAGGAGCACCAGACCGAACCTCTACAACACTCATCATGTTCTTGAATAATCACCTGAAGAGTAAAAACTATGGTATGGCGGGTGCTTTGTCGGTTTACCTATTCGTTGTCAGTGCTTTTCTTTGTTGGTTTGTTTATAGGATGACTAATAATGAACTTAAGGCAACGAAACGCAAAATGAAGGCTAGAAAGGCATAATGAGGTGGTATGATGTCAACAAAAGCACAAAATCGGTTACGCACTATTGTGGCACATTTCGTATTGATAGTTCTCTCTTTCATGTGTCTCTTCTTTTTCTACATTCTATTTATCAATGCAACACACTCACATGCTGAACTGCAAAAAGGATTTTCAGCTTTGCCAGGGAATTCCCTTTTTAGCAATCTTTCAAAAGTTGCCAATGATGGTAGTTTCCCTATGTTCCGAGGTATTTTAAATAGTTTGATAGTTTCAGGCTTTACGGCAGCTATTTGTACCTACTTTTCAGCTTTGACAGCATATGGACTGTATGTTTACAATTTTAAATTAAAGAAAATTGCATTCACCTTTATTTTGGCAATTTTAGTGATGCCAACTCAAGTAACTTCTATGGGATTTCTTCGTTTGATAACTAATATGGGAATGTACGATAGTTTGTTACCACTGATTATTCCAAGCATTGCGTCACCAGCTGTTTTCTATTTTATGTATAGCTACTTGCAAGCTTCCTTACCACTTTCCTTAGTAGAAGCTGCACGAATTGATGGCTCTAATGAATTTCGCACTTTCAACACCATTGTTCTTCCTATCATGAAACCAGCTATTGCGGTTCAAGCTATATTTACCTTTGTTGGCTCATGGAATAATTACTTTATTCCAGCTTTGGTCATTCAATCCAAAGATAAGATGACTGTGCCAATTCTAATTGCCACTCTCCGTGGCGCGGACTACATGAGTTTTGACATGGGTAAAATCTACACCATGATTTTGGTAGCCATCGTTCCAATTATCATCGTTTATCTCTTCCTCTCTAAATACATTATTGCGGGTGTGACTCTTGGTGGTGTCAAAGAATAGGATTAGCCCCTACCTTTATAACTTTAAATTGATATTTTTCCAGCAATTTCTAAGCTCTGATGAGAGCTGCTGGTTTAATATCTTTTTGATTGACATCATATTAAAGCGTTTCTAAGTGAAATGTATTGAAAATAGCAGAGCGATTATTGAAAGTCGTATGTTACTAGGAAGCGTGAGATGTATAGGGTGTATTGAGACCAGATTGATCTCGCTATATTTAACTACACTAGTATAATTCCCTCTCCTAGTTTATTGATATTTCAATTTGCTAGTTTAAATTTAATTATTAAAAAATATGAAAATGGAGATTTTTTATGACAAAAAAACATGTTCTAAAATATGTATGTTATGCTGCGGCGCTATGTAGCTTACATGTTGGTTTGGCAACTGTTTCAGCCGAAGATGATGTGACAGTTTCAATACAAGCGGACACAACTCAGCTTACTCCTACAGTCACAGAAACTAATCCTGTTGATACAACTGCTGACGTTTCTTCAGCAAGCGATGTTGTTCAAAATACTACTAGTACAGAAGCTGCTACGACAGTTGTTGAGGATGCCGGAGCAACTGTAACTGCAGAAGCACCTGCAGATTTGCCTGTAGTTGCAGAAGCACCTGTGGAGGAAACTGCACCAGCAGATACAGCAGAAAAAACTTTGCCAACTGAATTTAGAACTGAATTTGATAAATTTGATGAAGCCACTATGGCTAAAGCTGACTGGTGGAATGGTAATCCTTTTGGAGCTGTCTGGAAACCAGAAAATGTCAAAGTTAATAACGGTATCATGACGCTTACCATTGATAACGGAACAGATACAAGTGCACCAGTTGAATATATTTCAGGGGAATTGCGTACCCAAGAATTTTTCCACTATGGAATTTACACAGTTAACATGAAGCCAATTAAAAAACCTGGTACAGTGAGTTCCTTCTTCACTTATACAGGTCCAAGCGATGATAACCCTTGGGATGAAATTGATATTGAATTTCTTGGTAAAGATACAAGTAAAGTTCAATTTAACTACTACACAAATGGTCAGGGAGGACATGAATATATCCATGATTTAGGATTTGATGCTGCAGAGGACTTTCACACCTATGCTTTTGATTGGCAAAAAGATAAGATTACTTGGTATGTCGATGGAGTAGCCGTTTATACAGCAACTGAAAATATTCCAGTGACTCCAGGTAAAATCATGATGAATGCTTGGCCAGGTAAAGGTGTTGATGATTGGTTGGAACCCTATGACGGAACAACACCCCTTGTTGCTTATTATGACTGGATGAGTTACGAGAAAGCTACTTCCAAACCACTTCCAACGGAAGAACCAACTGAGGATGATGACGTTGAAATACCAACTATTGACAAAGAACCAGCTAAAGACGATATTGTTGAAGTACCAACTAAGAAAGATTGCATAGAGAAAACGAACAAAACTGAGATTCCTGTAGCAGAAAAAGAAGTACAAAAAACTAGTGTTGCAAAGATTGCTAAAAACGATAATCAAAAATTACCGAATACTGGTGAAAAATCAGGTCTAGTGGCTTCTCTAGCTGGTAGTTTTCTTCTAGTTGGAGCTGCTATTTTCAAACCAAAAAGAAGAAAAGGATAGCTCCTTTTGGAACTAATGAAAGGTCAATAAATCTAATTTAGATAAGGATGGAAAACTGTTGTAATGAAAAATACGAATCCCCAATTTGGGACAAAGTTTGAATCTTATGATGATAGCTTTATGGAACTTAGAACAGGTTCAAATGGAGATATGTTCAACTGTATTTGGAAACCAGAAAATGTCACTTTTAAGGATGAGCTCATGTCCTTAAAAATCGACAGTGATGGACAAGGAGGTTATACAGGAGGTGAATGGCGCACCAGAGACTATTATCATTATGGGTTCTATCAAGTTTCCATGAAAGCTATTAAAAATCCAGGTGTTGTCAGTTCTTTTTTCACTTATACTGGACCAAGTGATGGAACGAAATGGGATGAAATTGATATTGAATTTTTAGGAAAGGATACAACTAAAGTTCAGTTTAACTATTTCACGGATGGTGAAGGAGAACATGAGTATTTATTTGAACTTGGATTTGATGCATCAGAGGATTTTCATACCTACGGATTTGATTGGCAAAGAGATAGCATTACTTGGTATGTAGATGGTAAAGCTGTTTATACAGCGACCGAGAATATACCGGAAACACCAGGAAAAGTCATGATGAATGCTTGGCCAGGAATTGGCGTTGATGATTGGCTAGATACCTATGATGGTCAAACGCCGCTATATGCTTATTACGATTGGATGTCCTATGAGGTAAAAAAGAAACATTAAAGATTAAAGATGTCCTTTAGGCAACACAGAGATTAGAATAATAGACAACATTGTATGCCTATTATGACTGGATAGCTACTCAAGATAAGACAGCAAAAGATGGTGGTAATGTATGTCGGTGGGAGTACCAATATCATCCAAGTCAAGAATGGGAGATTATGCCGACTGGCGATAACCTTTATAAGATTGCTAATCGACAGACAGGGTTGCTGTTAAATGTTTCTTATGCTAGTAAAGATAGCAATGCGAATGTTGAAGTCTATCATGATGTTGATAGTTTAGCACAAAGTTGGTGGATTGACCTTGCAGGTTGATGAATGGCAATTGTTTTATTCTTTTAATACGTTCTGTTTTTTGATAAGATTTCTTGGATAAGAACTATATTTTTAAAGGAAATGACAGCAGTACAGTTACCTTTAAAAGAATTGGCACATGGTCAATTATTAATATGATATAATGGATTACGGTATTGCTCTCTTTTTTGAATTCCTTTGGTGGAATATTGCTTTGATCAAAGTAGCTAGCTACCGATTACGTTTAATATTTGGAGGAACTGATGAACTACCAAAACGAATGGAAGTTGTTTGCTGCTAGTGATAGTGCTGATGAGATGGAACACCGACCATTAACTGAAGAGTTCTTGTTTTATCAAGCAGTTTCTACTGGAGATGTTGAAGCTGTCCGAAAAAATTGTGAACAAGAGCGTTTTACAGAAAAAGACGGTGTTGGTCAGCTTTCACGAAATCCGGTGACAAATTTGAAATACCATTTTGTCATCACAACGGCTCTTATCACACGCATGTGTGGACAAAACGGCATGGAACTTGAACAAGCATTTCGTCTTAGTGATTTTTATATTCAAAAGTTAGATGACATCCACACTGTTCAAGAGGTTCAAAATTTACATGATGAGATGGTTATTGATTATACCGAAAAAATGAGGCGAAGTATTCAAAAGGATGTAACTTCTAAACACGTTGCAGCTTGTAAGGATTACATTTATTGCCACATCAAAGAGCGTATTACCGTTGAACAGATGGCTATGGAATACGGAGTTTCCCCAAGTTATCTATCACGTTTGTTTAAAAAAGAGGTTGGCGTTTCGGTAAGTTCTTATGTTAGGGGTAAGAAAATGGAAGTTGCCAAAGATTTGCTAAAATTTAGTGACTATTCCATGATTGAAATTGCTAATCACCTGTCCTTTTCCTCCCAAAGCCATTTTATTCAACAATTTAAAGAGACGGTAGGCATTACTCCTAAGAAATATCGAGATACCCATCACACTGTCAAATGGGATAAAAATGTTTCAACGAAAGAAAATAAGGAATAACAAGGTCAGCAACAAATTCCCATTCAAAGAAATTAACTAAATGCGAAATGTATGAGTAAAATTAAAGTTGAGAAAGGTAAGTTGACTAAGTGTTATTTTGGTTTTCACAAGGGACAAGCGTATGGTTGTGAATTGCCTCTCATCCCATAATTCCGATGAACTAAACAGTAGCCTGTATCGTTTAGCTACAGACTTATCTAACCTCAAAGAAAATCAAAAATAGCAAGTTCAAATCTTTTCTTAGCTGTCAGCATCTAAATTATCGTGATTCCTTTTCATTACGAACAGTTTTCTCTTTCTATATTTTCAAAGATGATATTGAAATAAAATAAGTTTACCTTGGCGCGCGTGTAAGAAGAAGTACAGAAACCTAAGAAGAAATGTGGTTAAAAAAGCTAAGACGAGTTCTGTGATACGTACTCGCTTGGTTCTGTGTGCCAAACGCTACGGAAGAAGCTATGCAAAAATTGGATGACTTTATGGACTAAGTCCTGCTCAATAAGGACCAGATGGACATCATCTACGTATTGGTACAGGTGGCATTCGCGAAGGTGTAACTAAGTACTTCTGTCATAACAAACATGTCAAATCCTTTGGCTACGCCCCACAAAGTACAGGTAGCTCAGGCTGCACTATTGCTAATTTGGGGTGAAAAACATTAGAACAAAGCAAAAACCATGAGGACGCCCCCATGGTTTTGTGATATAGATTAGGTGATTACCACGAATAGACTATCAGTTTCATAATAAATGTAATGTACCCAAAGATTTTTGTTGACAAATGTAGACGAACGAGATAAAATAAATCTACAAATGTAAACGAAAGGAGTTTGCCATGCCAATTTCAAATGCAGAATGGGAAATCATGCGGGTGGTTTGGGCCAAGGAGCAGACCACCAGCGGTGAGATTTTGACTGTGCTTAGTCAAAAGACCGATTGGACGGTGTCAACTGTCAAAACTATGCTCAAACGCCTAGTGGATAAGGGTTATCTGACCACGGTTAAAAGCGGTAAGTCTTTCATTTATAGCGCGTGCTTGACTGAGGAAGATGCTCAGAACGAGCAAGCTGATGAGCTTTTCGCTAAATTCTGCCAGCGCAAGCATCGGGCTATCTTAGAGCACCTGCTGGACAGCACCCCTATGACAATGGCGGATATCGATGCCCTGCAAGCTCTGCTATTGACCAAAAAAGCATCGGCAGTCGAGGAAGTGCCCTGTAACTGCACGCCGGGGCAATGTCGCTGTAAGGAACATTTGGAGGTGAGTGTATGAAAGAAGAAACGTTTGTCATTGATGGCATGACTTGTGCGTCCTGTGTGATTAATGTGGAAAATGCTGTCAAAAAGTTGCAAGGGGTTGAAACAGCTGTGGTCAATTTGACGACGGAGAAGATGACGGTAGACTACAATCCTGACGTGGTGAGCGAGAGCCAGATTGAGCAGGCGGTCGCTGACGCGGGGTATGGGGCAATGGTCTTTGACCCGTCAACTACCAAGAGTCAGGCCGAACGCCAGAGTGAAGCCACACAAAATATGTGGCATAAATTCCTCTGGTCAGCCGTTTTTGCACTCCCCTTACTCTACTTGTCAATGGGCTCCATGATGGGACTTTGGGTGCCAGACATTGTCAATATGTCGCTCCACCCTATGATTTATGGGCTGGTGCAATTGGTCTTGACCCTGCCTGTCATGCATTTTGGTCGCCGCTTTTATGTCAATGGCTTTCGCACCCTCTTTAAAGGCCATCCTAACATGGATGCGCTGGTGGCATTGGCAACGTCGGCTGCCTTCCTTTACAGCCTTTACGGCATTTACCACATTGCGCTGGGACACGCCCATCACGCCCACGAGCTCTACTTTGAGTCGGTTGCTGTGATTTTGACCCTGATAACTTTGGGTAAATATTTTGAAACCTTGTCTAAAGGACGCACATCAGATGCTATTCAAAAGCTCATGAAGCTGTCCGCCAAGGAGGCTACCGTTATCCGTGGCGGTGTCGAGCAGGCTATCCCTATTGAGGAAGTGGTTATCGGCGACCGCATCTTGGTCAAACCTGGTGAAAAAATTCCTGTAGATGGCGTGGTCTTATCAGGACATTCTGCCATTGACGAGTCCATGCTTACGGGTGAATCTATTCCCGTGGAAAAGGTCGCTGACGATAAGGTTTACGGCGCCTCTATCAACGGCGCTGGCGCACTGACCATTCAAGCAGAAAAAGTTGGCGATGAGACCCTCTTGGCACAAATCATCAAGCTGGTGGAGGACGCCCAACAAATCAAGGCGCCTATTGCCAAGATTGCTGACCGTGTTGCGGGTGTCTTTGTTCCGACGGTCATTGCCATCGCCCTTGTGTCAGCTCTCTTCTGGTATTTCGTTATGAGTCAAACCTTTGTCTTTTCCATGACTGTTGCTATTGCAGTGCTGGTTATCGCTTGCCCTTGTGCTCTTGGGCTTGCAACACCGACAGCTATCATGGTTGGTACTGGTCGTGGCGCTGAAAATGGCATTCTCTATAAGCGTGGTGACATCCTCGAAAATGCCCATCATATTGACACCATTGTCTTTGACAAAACGGGGACTATCACGCAGGGCAAACCCCAAGTGGTTGACATCTTTGCTTATCAGGGAACAGCAAAAGACCTTCTTGCACAAGTGGCTTCTATTGAAAAATTATCAGAACATCCTCTGAGTCAAGCTATTGTGGAAAAAGCTAGCGCATACCAAGTGGAATTGGTTGAGGTGACGAATTTTACCTCCTTGACAGGTTTGGGGTTAACAGCTGACCTAGCAGGGCAAATCCTCTATGTCGGGAACCACAAACTCATGGAAGAACAAGGTGTTGACCTGACCGCAGCTGAGCAAGCGGTGCAGGCTGCGACCGAGCAAGGTCAAACTCCGATTTTCATCTCGGCTAATGCAAATCTACTGGGACTTATCACCGTAGCGGACTTAGTCAAGGAAGACAGCAAGACTACTGTCGCTAAATTGCAAGAGATGGGTATTGACGTGGTGATGTTGACTGGTGACAATGCAAAAACTGCGCAAGCCATTGCCAACCAAGTTGGTATCAAGACTGTCATCAGCGAAGTGCTACCAGATCAAAAATCACAAGCCATCCAAAGTCTACAAAGTCAAGGCAAGATCGTTGCTATGGTTGGTGATGGTATCAATGATGCCCCTGCTCTAGCGACTGCCGATATTGGTATCGCTGTTGGTTCGGGGACAGATATTGCTATCGAGTCAGCAGATATTATTCTCATGAAGCCTGAAATTTCTGATGTCATCAAGGTGCTCAGCATTAGTCGCTATACCATTCGTGTCATCAAAGAAAATCTCTTCTGGGCTTTCATCTACAATATTCTGGCTATCCCCGTTGCCATGGGGCTCCTCCATCTTTTCGGTGGACCGCTCCTCAATCCAATGATTGCAGGCCTTGCCATGGGATTCAGCTCTGTGTCGGTTGTCCTCAACGCTCTCCGCTTGAAATACATCAAGTTGGATTTGTAGTAGTTAATTGATTGATGGTTTAATAGAAATCCCTCTTTTACTTTCAGAATATAAGGAGTACTACGGGCAGTTTTACCGCTCACCAACAGGCACTTTCCGCCGTGGGAGTGGGGCAGAAACCCAATTCTATGGTTCTCTCCACTTTCCGATTTCTAGATGTCGACCTGAAACAGTTCACTGGACTGTTTCACTCTCACCCCCGCATAGCTCAAAAGGTTTGGGGAACCTTTTGAGGTTGGAAATGAAGTGAGCGTAGCTCACCACAATAGTATAGGTGCTTTAGCACCAATTAACCGCTGCGCTATGACCCCTAGAATATTTAAGTTCTAGGGGTGGAGGTCTGCGAGACCTAGGCTCGCTGAAAAGGAATGGCTTTAACAGTCTGGAAGACTGTTAAAGGTTGGAAATAGAGCAAGCGAAAGCTTGTATCTATCGTCCATAGGAGGTCGCTTCCGCCTCCCACCACCTAAGGAAAAGTGCAGAAAATGATATTAAGTTGAAAAGACTATAATTAAAAATAATGATAATAAAAAGGAGTCTATCATGGAAAAAACATATGAAATAACCGGCATGAAATGTGACGGTTGCGTCAAAACTGTAACGGAAAAACTTTCCACCGTACGTGGTGTTGAAAAAGTCGTTGTTGACTTGGACAAAAAACAAGCTACCGTAACTGGTAAGCCTTGGGTATGGTCACTCAAACGTGCCCTCAAAGGGACAAAGTTTACATTAGGCAAAGAAGTTTACTAAAAAAACAGGAGTCCTCCTGTTTTTTTAGTTGTAAAAATGATAAACTTATGGAGTAGGAAAATTTTGCTTAGGTGACAAATGACGATAGATGTTTGGGAAATTTTAAGTATTGTTGGCAGTGTGGCTTTCGCCCTGTCAGGAGCCATCGTAGCCATGGAGGAAGACTTTGATCTGCTGGGGATTTTTATTTTAGGATTTGTGACGGCTTTTGGCGGCGGTGCTATTCGGAATGTTCTCATCGGTCTGCCTATCAGTGCGTTGTGGAGTCAAGGACAAGCTTTTCATTTTGCTTTTGCTGCGATGATCTTGCTGATATTTTTCCCAAAATGGGTGGGCAAAGGTTGGATGAAAGCTGAAGTGCTAACAGATGCTATCGGTTTAGCGGCTTTTAGTGTCCAAGGGACGCTTTATGCAGTAAAGTTACATCAACCTCTAAGTGCAGTTATCGTTGCTGCTGTCTTAACTGGAGCTGGTGGCGGTGTGGTTCGAGATGTATTAGCTGGACGAAAACCAAGTGTTCTGCGAAGTGAGATTTACGCTGGCTGGTCTATTTTAGCTGCTCTATTACTTTATTTTAAAATTGCTAAAAACGATCCAGATTATTATCTCTTGGTGCTAGTTTTAACATGCTTACGGATGATTGGCTATTGGCGTCAATGGCATTTGCCTAAAATAAAATGGAAGGTAGACGAAAATGATTAAATTAATTGCAATTGATATGGACGGAACGCTTCTTGATTCCAATAAAAAAATACCAGCAGAAAATATTGTTGCTATCCAAAAGGCAGCTGCAGCTGGTATCAAAGTTGTTCTGTGTACAGGTAGGCCCAAATCTGGAATTTTACCTTATTTTGAGGAGCTTGGTCTGACTGAGGAAGAATACATTATTATGAACAATGGTTGTACTATCTATAGTACAAAAAACTGGGAGTTAATGGACTATGCTCAGGTGACTACAAAAGAATTGGAAAGCCTTTATCAAGCAACGCAAAGTCATCCAGATGTGTGTTTGACCTTAACAGGAGAAGAAAATTATTATGCTGTCGCTAATAAAGTACCAATGCTTGTTCAATATGATGCTGACCTAGTGTTTGCGGAAGCTAAGTCAATTAGCCTAGAAGAAGTAAAGAAAAGCTCCGAGATTATCTTTCAAGCCATGTACATGGCTGAAGAGTCGTTATTAGATTCTTTCCAAAATAGCAAAGAGGCAGAGTTATCTCAAGATTTCAGTGTAGTGCGCAGCCAAGATTACATTTTCGAAGTGATGCCAAAAGGTCACACCAAGGCCAGTGCCCTTAAAAGTCTCTCTGAGAAGTTGGGCTTTTCTCCAGATCAAGTCATGGCTCTAGGAGATGCGGCTAACGACCTTGAAATGCTGGAATTTGCTACTCACAGCGTGGCTATGGGTAATGCAACAGAGGATATCAAGAAGCGCTGTAGATATGTGACTAGCAGCAATGATGAAGCTGGGGTTGCCAAGGCTATCTACGATTATGCATTATAAAAGGAACCCGTTGTGGTTCCTTTGTTGTTTTAAAATGGCAATAGAGGTAAATCCATGGCAGCCAAATCTTCTTCGGCAATACGCATGTTATCTGTAATCCAATTACGAAGAACAGAAATGATAGCACTACTCCAAAAAGAATTGCTGTATGCAATGAGACATTTGCGTTTATACCGCTGGTAGGCGGCAATTCGTTTGGCTATAATCTTGTTCAACAAATCTTCGCAATGGTTTTTGAAAATTAGAGCAAGGATATGAGCCTCTTTGCGAGCTTCTTGGAAAAGATAAAGCCAAGCTTGATAAGTCTGTGTTTTTAGTTCAAATTGTTTTAGACCACGCCCTACCTGGCGGACAGTCTGTTTCAAGAGGCTTTCCAAAATATCTTCTTTTGAGTGGTAGTTACGATAAAAAGCATTGCGTGAAACGCCTGCCTTTTTGACCAATTCTGAGATAGTAATCTGAGAAAGTTGCTTACTTTCCATAAAAAATAGCAGAGCAGTCTCTATGGCTTCCCGTGTTAAAGAGCGATTTTCTGTATTGAATTGGGTTAAGTTTCTGATAGAATTAGCTGAAACCCGCCTTTCAGTCATGACAAATTCTCCTTAGTTGTGACAGCGGACGTTTTTTCAAAAAGAAAAAAAGTCTTTAATGGTATAATTTTAAGTGAAAAGGCTTTATTTGTCAAATAAAGTAAGCAATAAATACGTAAAATCAGGCTTTAAGGCAGAGTTATAGACTAATTGTCCTGAAATTTTATCATTAGAAGGAATTAGACTGGAGGAAGTAGAGATGAAATGGAAAATTGTTGTTGATTCTGGATGTGATTTTAAAACTGTAGAAAATTTACCTGAGGGAGTGTCTTTTCAAAATGTACCTTTAACCATTCAAATTGGTTCTGAAATTTTTGTTGATGACGAGGGTTTAAATATTGACCAAATGATGGAGACATTGTATGCCACCAAATCATCAGCAGGTTCAAGTTGTCCCAGTCCAGATGCCTTTTTACAAGCTTACCAAGGAGCAGAAAATGTCATTGCCATGACTATTACAGGTTCTCTCTCGGGTAGCCAAAATAGCGCTCAACTAGCAAAAAACCTACTTTTGGAGGAAAATCCTGTTGTCAATGTTCACGTGATTGACTCACTGTCAGCAGGAGGAGAAATGGATTTGATTGTTTTGGAACTTATACACCTAATTGAAGCGGGACTGAGTTTTGAGGAAGTTGTGAAGGCCATCACTGATTATCAGTCTAAGACAAAACTATTATTTATTCTTTCTAAGGTTGATAATCTAGTCAAAAATGGGCGCCTTAGTAAGCTTGTTGGCAAAGTTGTAGGTCTTTTAAATATTCGTATGGTGGGAGAAGCAAGTAGTGAAGGAAAACTTGAACTTCTTCAAAAGGCGCGTGGCCAGAAGAAATCTGTAATTATTGCTGTTGAAGAATTACTCAAAGCAGGTTATAAAGGTGGTCGTGTTGTCATTGCACATGCCAATAATATAAAAATCTGCCAACAATTGGCAGAGAAAATTCAAGAAAAATTTCCAGAAGCTAAAGTTACTTTCCTTGCAACATCTGGTTTATGTAGCTTTTATGCTGAAGAAGGTGGTGTATTATTAGGTTACGAAATTTCCTAGTTATCCATTGAAAAGCAAATGTTATTGACTTGATTGACCAAACAAAAGGAGCGAGATTAAATCTTGCTCCTTTTACTTTTTTTGATAGCGATGAGTGTTGTCGTAACAATGAAAAAATCCATTATTAGGGCAGGATAAGCTTTAATAGTCCAATCATAGAAAGACCAAAGTAACATATTTTCAATAATAACCCAGCGTAACCATTGTATTTTATTGGTCATAAACGTTGCAAGGGTATAAGAAATAGAGGATATAATGGGTAAAAAACCAACCCAACCAAGATTATTAAAGTAAGCCCCTAAGCTAAGTTGGAGAAATACAAATAAGGTTGCAGTCGCCCAAGAATACCATTTCTTAATCATCAACAAGTTGCGAATGATAGAAACACTAATAGAAATAGCTCCAGTGTAGCCTCCAAGGAGGAGATTAGCTATCATTGTAAAAATATAATCGGCAACTTGCCAAACAAGCATTCTATCTTTGTGTTTAGTAAAAGCCGAGACGGCAAGACAGCTAGCACCGATAGCAGAGAAAATAAGTCCAATAGACATTATTGCTCCTGCTGAATGGTTTCGGATGTATAAGTTGATGGTGCTTGATTTGAATAAGTATTAGAATAATAAGTATTCATAGAGTCATAACTAGTAACTGCGCTAGCTTGAGAAGCAATAGCTTTAGAGACAGCATCAAGTCGTACCTGAAGTTCAGCTTTTTTTGAGTTATCAGTTAAGGCATCAATGGCTTCTTGAGCAGCAGCAACATTTACAGTAGTTTGCGTCTCCTCAGCAGTCTTAACAGCCTCTTCTGCAGCTGTTTGTTTGGTTAACTCAGCTGAGACCGTATCGATGCGAATCTGCAATTCAGTCTTTTTAACGTCATCTTTAACAGATTTGATGGCTTCTTGAGCAGCAGTCAGATTTTCTTGGCTAGGATTAGACTCCAAAGCTTCAACAGCAGCTTTTGCAGCACTAAGCTCTTTTGATTCCGAATGAGTAGATTGTTCAGTGGATACTTGTTTAGTAGCTACTGATGAGTTTGTAGCATTATTTTTATTTCCAAAAAGGAAGTAAACGCTACCTGCTAAAGCAACCATTAGGATACTTAGAATGAGATAGACAATCTCACTTTTAGAAGTTTTCATTAAAATCCCTTTCGCATTTGTAAAAAATTCCAATACATCCATTATAAACCGGATTTTTCAATAATTCAATACTTTCGTAAGTTTATTATGGTAGAAAGTAACATAGTTTCACAGTAAAGAGGTTATAAGGACTTAGTCTTTATAACCTCCAGGGCATAGTGGTTTTAATTGTTAGCTGAAACATTCTCATTAGATTCAGTATTTGATGATGGTGCTGTTTCGGGAGTTGAAGTACTAGGTGTTTCAGATGGTTGTGGCTCAGAGGTAGGCGTAGGATTAGGTGTGGGCTCCTGACTTGGTACTGGTGTTTGTGAAGGAACAGAAGAATTTGTATTAGGAACAACAACGCTAGGTGTACTATAAGTATAGTTATTGCTATTGTTTTGTTGTGTTTGAGAGGTGTTATCTTGAATTACTGTATTGGCACTTGCCTGTGCTGCTTCTGCAATAGCTTCTAAATTAGCCTTAACAGCAGCAAGACGTTCTTGTAACGCTTTCTTATTTTCCTCTTTGGCAATTTTATTGATAGCTTCTTGAGCAGCAGTCAAATTGTCTTGATTTTGATTATCTTCCAAGGTCTTAACTGCGTTTTCTGCTTCTGCGATAGCATTTTTTTCTGCGGCTTCTTTGGCTAAGTTTATCTTAATAGTATCCAAACGTTTGATGAGATCTTGCTTTTTTTCAGAATCTGGGAGTTTCTTCAATAAGTTATCAATGTTCTTGATACTGGCATCGCTTGGTGCTTTTTCAATACTTGTCAATAAACTCTGAATTTTTGCAATATCTACCTGTGATTCTTTTGATGAATCAAGTTTTTTGTTGGCAGCTGACTGTGCCTTATTTTCATGTACAAAAAAAATTGTCGCTGCAAACAATAGCAATACAGAGCTGGCAGCAAGTGCTAACATTTCTTTCTTTTCAAATTTCATACGGTATCTCCTCGACTTTTTTACTATTATAACATAAAAGTGAGATGTTTTTAATTTTCTGATAAAAAAGCCCTGCATTTCTTTTGTGGGTATACGACCATTTTTGAATTAAATTGTATATAAGTGATAATAACTTTTATCAGAAGAGAATTCGGTCAGCTGCTTCAAAATATTTCATTAAAGAATAAAAATGGTAAATTCTCAAAGTAAGTTCTAGGTCTGAGTCTCCCAGAAGTTACTATGAGAAAACTGCATAAAACCAACAGAATTTAGTCTCAGACTAAGTTCTGTTTTTGACTAAAATGAGGCTTCAAGGGTGTTTTTGGCTTGAAATTGTTGAAAAAAAGAGTACACTAAAGTTACTGGCTCTGAGACGTCTCAAAGTAAGTTCTAGCTATCTGGAATTTGGGATGGGACAAGTTCCTTTCTATTTTTGATTAATTTTTTTGATAAAAACTAGTGATTATTTAGTAATCGTGGAGATTGAATGACGTTCTCAGGGTCAATTTTAGAGATACCCAAAAGTGTTGCCAATTCCTCACCGTAGGTAAATGTAAAGAGTTCATAAGCCGATTTTCCGTTGAAAGAAGCTCGTTTGACGCTGTTGACATGCGAACAAACCAGGTTGATGTCCTCCTGTGTCAAGTTGTCAAACGAACTGCCTTTAGGAAGAATATCTCTGATAAGTGTGTGATTCTTCTCAATTCTCCCTTTCTGGTCAGAACGATTGGGGTCACAGAAGAATAGCTTTGATTCTCCGCGAACATCCCTTTCGATGTCGTCCACTCTGGCGAATTCACCACCATTGTCGGTCAGAATGACAGGGAATAGTTCGCAGAAGTCTATCTCTTTCTGATGCAGGTCGTTTTTGATAATGTAGAGGTGTTTAGCGACCTCATTAGCTGTTTTATTATCAAGCAATCGAGCGAAAATAAAGTTACAGAAGGAGAGGTTGAAGGTTAGAAGAACTTTTCCTCCAATCCGTCCAGTAACGGTGTCCATTTCCAGCCAATAGCTGATGCCTTCTTTTGTGAGAAAGCGTTGGAAGTCCTCATAGGACCGTCCTTCTTTGGCAGTTTTAGGAATGGGAGGAAGATCTCTTGTTCGACGTTTTCTGAATTTCACGACACGGGGGAAATCAATAGGCTTTGTGGAAAGATATCCTTTTTCAAGGTATCGGTAGATAGAAGCTCTGGATGCCGAAAGTTCGTTTGAGGCGATGATGTGGTTGAGATGTTGTCCCTTTTGTATGGCTGAAGAGACAATCTCGTCCATACGATAGAATTCTTCTTTGTTTAGGGCAACGCCTGTTCTCGACTCCGAGAGCTTAGCTTCATAATCAAGCTGAGCTCTTTTGGCATAGTAGAACTGTTTCTGGTATCCACAGTTCAATCTCTTTTTCGGACAGGCATTACAAACGTAGGGAGCCTTTTTGAGCAGAGGGCAGGCCTCACAATTGGAAGCACTAGAGTTCTCTTTTGTCACCCTATTTCTCCGAACTTCTTTTGAAATTGTGGACGGATCTTTTCCTAACTTAGCTGCTATAGCCGAAAAGGTTTTGAGCTGTTCAATTCCTATTTGAATATCATTGCGATCAGAGAGAGTTAAGTGTTTGTTTTTCATTGTCAGTTACCAACTTGTCCCATAGTAAGTTCTACCTTATTTTTTTGTCTCAGTCTAATTTCCAGCTTTGGGGGTAGACTAGAACTTACTTTGAGAATTTAGGAAAGAATAAAAATGGCTAAAAACGAATTGGAAACGCTTGACAAATGAGAAATGAGGGGTATAATGATAGTAACTTTTGTGTTGCTTTGATAGAACAAAAGTGTGAGATTAAATGAATAGTTTTACGAGGAGGATTAAGATGATAAAATTTGATCATGTATCAAAATTGTATGGTGAAAAAGAAGCTCTAAGCGACCTTAATGTGACCATTAACAATGGTGAAATTTTTGGATTGATTGGTCATAACGGAGCTGGTAAAACAACGACAATTAGTATTTTAACATCTATTATTGAAGCCAGTTATGGAGAAGTATATTTGGATGACTTGGCCTTGTCACAACACCGTGATGAAATAAAGAAAAAGATTGGTTACGTTCCAGATTCACCAGATATTTTCCTAAATTTGACCGCCAATGAATATTGGCACTTTCTTGCAAAAATTTACGATATTGATAAGAATCTTGCAGAGGAGCGCATTGAGACGTTGAGCAAACTATTTGATCTTTCTACTCAGAAAGAGGAAATGATTGATAGTTTTTCACATGGAATGCGTCAAAAAGTTATCGTTATCGGTGCTTTGGTTTCAAATCCTGATATTTGGATTTTGGACGAACCCTTGACAGGACTTGATCCTCAGGCTTCTTTTGACTTGAAGGAATTGATGAAAGAGCACGCAAAAGCGGGAAATACAGTAATTTTCTCCACACATGTACTCCAAGTAGCAGAGCAATTGTGTGATCGAATTGGAATTTTAAAACAAGGGAAACTAATTTTTGTTGGAACATTAGATGAGCTTAAAGCAAACCACCCAGAAAAAGACCTAGAAACAATCTATTTGGAAATGGCTGGTCGCAAATCACAAGAAGTGGGGTGAATAAGATGAATTGGAAGATTATTTGGGAACTCGTTAAAATTAACATCTTATACTCTAATCCTCAAACACTGACAGCGCTAAAGAAGAAGCAAGAACGTAAACCTAATAAAAAGTTTTCAGCCTACAAGAGCATGTTTCAGCAACAGGCAATTATGATTGCCGTCTTTATGGTTATCTACTTGTTTATGTTTGTTGGTATGGATTTTGCGCGTTATCCAGGATATTTTTCATTTTATGTGGCTATTTTCTTTGTCATGGCAACTATATCTGCTTTCACAGCGATGTATACTATTTTTTATGAGAGTAATGATGTTAAGCTTTATGTCTATTTACCTGTAAAATCATCCGAACTTTACGTTGCAAAGATTATTTCTTCCTTGGGGATGGGGTCTGTTTTTCTTATGCCCCTTCTATCTCTCTTTGGTATTGCTTATTGGCAAATAGCTGGTGCGTTTGTTGCGATTCCGTTGGCTATCTTACTTTTTGCGATTTTGCTGGTCTCCTCTATGACGCTCGCACTTTACCTTAACAGCCTCATTGGGCGCGTTATTGTCAGAAGCCCAAAACGTAAATTGATTTCGACGGCACTGATGTTTTTGTCGACATTTGGTGCTGTAGGTCTCATTTTTTATCTAAATGCAACCAATCAGACCCGTATGGTTGAAGAAGGAGTTATCTCTGACCGAGGAATCGTTCCTTATTTTAGAGGATTTCATGATGTTGTTGTAGCACCTTTGGGTTTAAATGCCTTGCTAAACTTTTGGTTACCATTACTAGTTCTTGTTTTGTTGATTGTGGGTATTATCAAATATATCATGCCAAACTACTATCAAGAAGCACTTTACGTCAATGCTAAAAGTCAAGCACGGAGAATTAGAAAGCCTAAAGAAACTATTGATGCATCCTTATCTAAAGTCCTGATTCGTCATCATTTATCAACACTCCAAAACGCGACGCTTTTGACACAAACTTATCTTATGCCACTCATTTTTGCAGTTTCTTTTGTTATGCCCATGGCAATTAATGGTAGTAATTTTTCAACGATGATTACCCCAGACTACTTTGGCATTGCTTTACTAGTTGGCATGATTTTAGGTAGTATGTGTAGTACTCCGACCTCTTTTCTTGGTGTAGGGATCTCGCTTGAAAGAGAAAATTATACATTCTTTAAATCACTACCTTTAAATTTCAAACGATTTTTACATCAAAAGTTTCTTGTTTTGCTAGGACTTCAAGTGATTATTCCTGTTCTTGTTTATGCAGGGCTAGGATTGGTAGTTCTCAAATTTCATCCAATTCTTGTAGTGTCCTTTGTGTTAGGGTTCATTTTAATGGCAAGCTTGCAAGGAGAGTTCGTCTATCGCCGTGATTACAAATTGTTAGATTTGAAATGGCAAGATGTCACCCAATTGTTTACCCGCGGTGCGGGTCAGTGGACGATGATGGCTTTTATGTTTGGAAATCTCATATTTGGGGGTATTGTTGTTGCTATAGCCATATTCGCCAGTATCATAACGAAAAATCCTCTAGCAGTTAACAGCGCTGTGACAATAGCTTCTGTATTGTTATTGGGGCTTACCCAGCTCTTTGTGAATAAGATATTCTGGAAACAACTTGGTTAATATCAAAAAGAATACCGTGCATACGCACGGTATTTATAGTATAATTATACCTATGAAACGAAATTTTGAAACTGTAAAACGTATTGTAATTAAAATTGGAACAAGTTCCCTTGTTTTGCCTAATGGAAAGATTAATTTATCCAAAATTGATCAACTGGCTTTTGTTATCTCTAGCCTGATGAATACAGGGAAAGAAGTAATTTTAGTATCATCAGGTGCCATGGGATTTGGACTGGATGTTTTAGGTTTGGAGAAACGACCGGCTGAAATATCCCAACAACAAGCAGTATCAAGTGTCGGACAAGTAGCTATGATGAGTCTCTACTCACAGATCTTTTCACACTACCAAACAACAGTGTCTCAAATCCTGCTCACACGTGATGTTGTTGAGTACCCTGAAAGCTTATCTAATGTCACCAATGCTTTTGAATCATTACTTTCAATAGGAGTTGTGCCTATCGTAAATGAGAATGATGCTATTAGTGTTGATGAGATGGATCACATCACTAAGTTTGGCGATAATGACCGCCTTTCTGCTGTCGTTGCTAAAATCACAAAGGCTGATTTACTTATCATGTTGTCAGACATTGATGGACTTTTTGATAAGAATCCTAATATTTATGATGATGCCAAATTACGAAGTCATGTTTCGTTAATCACAGACGAAATCATCACCTCAGCAGGAGGTGCGGGAAGTAAGTTTGGAACGGGTGGAATGCTCAGTAAAGTAAAGAGCGCTCAGATGGTTTTTGAAAATCAAAGCCAAATGATTTTGATGAATGGTGCCCAACCTCGTGATATACTTCGTGTTTTAAGCGGTGACCAGATTGGTACCTGGTTTGCCCAAGAAAAATAGGAGGCTCAAATGACATATATTGATAATTTAGGGAAAAATGCGAAAGCAGCTAGTCAAACCTTGCTTGGACTGGGAAGTTCAGAAAAAAATAACATTCTTCGACAAGTTGCTCAGGCTTTGATTATTCAAACTGATTATATTCTTTCAGAGAATGACCGTGATTTGAAGGCAGCCAAGGGAAATGGAATCTCAGATATTATGCTAGACAGATTACGTTTGACCGAAGAAAGAATCAAAGGCATTGCGGAAGGAGTGAATCAAGTTGCTGATTTACAAGACCCCATTGGTCAAGTTGTTCGTGGTTATACCAATTTGGATGGGCTTAAAATAGTGCAAAAGCGTGTGCCGTTAGGTGTCATCGCTATGATTTTTGAAAGTCGGCCAAATGTTACTGTTGATGCCTTTTCACTAGCTTTCAAGACAGGGAATGCCATTATTCTTCGTGGTGGCAGAGATGCCATTCATTCCAATACAGCTCTTGTTTCCGTTATTAGAAAGGTACTCGCCACTTCTGGAATCAATGCCGATGTCGTTCAACTTATTGAAGACACAAGTCATACTGTAGCGGAAGAATTGATGCAAGCTGTAGACTATGTTGATGTCCTTATCCCTCGTGGAGGAGCACGCCTCATCCAAACAGTTAAGGAAAAATCAAAAGTCCCAATTATTGAAACAGGAGTAGGAAATTGTCATATTTATGTTGATGACAGTGCCGATCTAGATATGGCGATTAACATCGTCATTAATGCTAAGACGCAGCGACCAAGTGTCTGCAATTCTGCAGAGTCCTTGGTAGTTCACGCAAAAATAGCAGAGCAATTTCTTCCAAAATTAGAGGAAGAAATTTCCAAAGTACATCCTATTGAATTTCGAGCTGATCAGGAATCGCTAAAACTCTTTAAAAATGCAGTTCCAGCTACCGAGGAAGATTTTAACACTGAGTTTCTTGATTACATCATGTCAGTAAAACTTGTCACTTCCGTAGATCGGGCTATTGATTGGATAAATAGGCATACGACTCATCACTCGGAAGCAATTATCACCCAAAATATTACACACGCTGAATCATTTCAAGACCAAGTTGATGCAGCAGCCGTCTATGTCAATGCCTCAACACGTTTTACAGATGGGTTTGTTTTTGGTCTGGGAGCAGAAATCGGTATTTCAACACAAAAAATGCATGCTCGAGGTCCAATGGGACTTGAGGCATTAACTTCTACAAAGTTCTATATTAATGGTCAAGGACAGGTAAGACAATAAAGGAGTGAGGCACAACGTTCTTCCTAAGGCTAAATTTTCATTGCTGAGGTGAAAATGAAACGTTGGCAAGGAGTTCTGTGGTCTTGCTCTAGATTTCGTGAAGGCTTTGAGGAGCCTATGCTTCTCGAATGGATAATTGTATCATCTATTCTACGTTAGTAAAAATCAAAAAAATGTAAGCTGCTTTTTCGGAGTACTATATGCTTGAAAATATTAATAGATAGTAAAATTAACTTGTCAAAAGTGGTTATCAATGGGCGTAATGCTCAGGACGGACATATGTTTTTCGTTTAGAAAGAAATAGTCTAATAGCTAACAAAAAAATCAAAAACATAGGTTTCATCCATCAAATAGTACGAAATCTACGGATTCGTTAGTTAGATAAAAAGATTGCTCCTAAGGGAAGAGACGTGAATGTTGTCATTTTTACAGACTTTTCCTTGAAGTAGAAGAAGTTTTTTTAAAGAGCATTTTACCAACTCATTAACAGGGGAATGTGTAACCATAGATAAAGTTTTTAAGGCTTATCAAAAAAGGGGTGGTCGTCCAACGACTTGCGAAGGTTTTCATGCACCCTTAAAGCGTCATGGTTGGTTCAAAAAATCAACAAGATTCTTTGAGGGGTGGGGAATGTAGCTTAAGCAGCAAGCAACTTAAGTGACTCCTAGACTAGAACATCCCAAGAATTCAGACCCAAGCCTATTTTAGCGCCTAAAATAAAATCTTCATTCAAGAAAGTTAGAAATCGTTTTAAATATAGTATATATTATCAAAAGATACGGTTGTGTATCCAGATGAAGCAAGATTTGGACGAATTAGTAAAACAGGCAAGTCCTGGACACCTGGAAGAGAACGCCCTCAAGTTCATAGTTATTATATTAGAGAGTATCGCTATTGTCACGGAGCAGTTGATATCCGAATCGGCGACTCCTTCTTTATGATTGCTGGAGTCTGTAATACCAACTGGATGAATGAATTTTTGAGACAATTATCCCAAGCCCACCCGAATGACTACATCCTTTTGGCTATGGATAACGCTATTTGACATAAATCTAAGACAGTTGAAAAAACAACTAATATAGGCTTGACTTTGCTCCGCCTTATCCCCCTGTGATGAACCCTATTGAATAAGTCTGGATTAAAATTCGCAAACGAGGCTTCGAAAAGTGGTACAAAGATTAGATTGGTCTATTTTAAAGAGGATATTTCACATAAGTTGGATTGTCAGATTTTGATTTTAGTTGAGCGTAATGTGCTAACTTTCATCCATTTATATGCTTGAAAATATAGAGTTTACTTTTCATTTTACTTATTACTTATAACAAACCTGAAACGAACTCTAGTGAACAAGTATAGATTAAAATTCGCAATTATAGTTTCAATATGGATTTTTAAATGCTTAGGAGTATGATTTGTAAAGTTACAAAAGGTGATCCTAGGATTAAAAGGAAGCACCCCTTAAATCAATTATTAGTAAAAGATAGCAGAAAAAATCAGATTTTGATTTTAACTTGCTAGAAACAGGTAAATGTGGTAGAATCAAGTTTACGGAGGCGTTATGGCACAAAAAAAAGCAAGCTTGGCATGTGCAGAATGTGGTAGTCGTAACTATTCGATTGCAATTAGTAGCACACCTAAAACAACACGATTAGAAGTTAATAAATTTTGTAAACACTGTAAAAAATATACCTTGCACAAAGAAACGCGCTAATCATAGAATAAGTAAAGGAGATTAAAGTGAGATTCATAGGAAGTATTTTCACTGTTTTAAAGGACACGACATGGCCTGACCCTAATCAACGCTGGAAGGATTTTCTCTCGGTTTTAGAGTATACGGCCTTCTTTACCTTAGTTATCTATATTTTTGATAAATTGTTAGCTTTTGGTGTCATTGATCTGATCAATCGTTTTTAAACTTATAGGCTAAGTATAGGTACATTATTTAAAAGATAAATTTTTAATTCTTAGTCAATGATATTGAAGCGTTAATAACTGGAGTATCATTTTTATAGTAACGTTTTCACAATGAGGCTGGTCAAGAACTAGCCAATAATAAAAAACGCAGACTTTCAGCTGGCTTTTGTTAAAATCAGCTTGAATCTGAACTGCTCCCTGTCAAGTGGACAATGAAATAATAAAAGATTAGGCAACGGCCTTGTTCCTCATTTCAAGAGGGGCAAGGCCGTTGTTTGTCTCACGAAAACCACTAGCTGTGCTAGTGGTTCCGAAAAGCTTTTAGCGATGTATCAAAAAAGTCCCCCTAAAGTGTTATATTAGATAAGGTTTCCCGACCACTAACTAATATACAAAAGGAGGACCTCTGATGAGACAGGATAATAATAGTTTAGCACATACTACATGGAATTGTAAGTATCATATTGTTTTCGCCCCAAAATATAGACGTCAGATAATCTATGGGAAATACAAAGCAAGTATTGGTCAAATCTTACGGTTATTATGTGAAAGAAAAGGTGTTGAAATTCATGAAGCAGAAGCATGCCCAGATCACATTCACATGTTGGTGAGTATACCACCGAAGCTAAGTATTTCCTCATTTATGGGATATTTAAAGGGTAAAAGTAGCTTAATGATATTCGACCGACACGCTAATTTAAAGTATAAATATGGGAATCGCAAATTTTGGTGTCGAGGGTTTTATGTTGATACGGTTGGGCGAAATCAGAAGCGAATTGAAGAATATATTCGTAATCAATTACAAGAAGACGTGATAGCAGATCAGCTCAGTCTTTTCGAGGAATATGATCCGTTTACAGGTGAGAAGAATAAAAGAAAGTAGTCTTAAAGAGACCCGCTAGTCGGGTCAGCTAGCAAAGGTGGTGCTGAAGGGAAACCATTCGGTAGGCCTTTAGGCCTCGGCCGGTAGCAGAGGCTTTCAGCCGAAGAGCAAACCACCCGTTCTCACGGGTGGTTTTGATTGCGTTCTTGAAAACATTGGTGATTATAAAAATAAATATAGTCATCGATATCTGATACTAGCTCCTCAAAGGTCTTATACTTCTTCAAATCATAGCAGTCCGTCTTAAAGTGTCCAAAGAAACTCTCAATTGGCGCATTGTCAATAAACATAGAGCGTGTCATCTGGTACTAGGGCGTTAAACGGTAATAATCTTTCGAATAAATATAAGGGGAGTATATCAAGATACTTCCAAGTTTTTTGTGTAAGCCAGGTGCATCAAAGGGATAGATGGCTAGGATTCTATCCTGTTGATCTGCAGCATGCTGGCATGCTGCGTAGAGGGCTAAATTTCCACCTTTCGAATGACCGGCCAGATAAAATGGTCCACCTGCTACAGCATAAGTTTTTCTGAGTAGCCACTTGCTGCACGTTGGGCAGGGTTTTCATCTGTATAGGTCATGTGGAAATCTTCCTTCCAACCAATAGCTGATGCCTTCTTTAGTAAGAAAGCCTTGGAAGTCCTCGTAAGACCGTCCTTCTTTGGAAGTTTTAGGAATGGGTTGGAGGTTTCTGGTTCTCCGTTTTCTGAATTTCACGACACGGGGGAAATCAATAGGCTTAGTGGACAGATACCCTTTTTCAAGGTAACGATAGATAGAAGCTCTGGATACCGAAAGTTCGTTTGAGGCGATGATGTGGTTGAGGTGTTGTCCCTTTTGGATGGCTGAAGAGACGATCTCGTCCATACGATAGAATTCTTCCTTGTTTAGGGCAACGCCTGTTCTCGACTCCGAGAGCTTAGCTTCATAGTCAAGCTGAGCTCTTTTGGCGTAGTAGAACTGTTTCTGGTATCCGCAGTTGCTTCTCTTTTTTGGACAGGCATTACAAACGTAAGGAGCCTTTTTGAATAGAGGGCAAGAATCACAATTGGTTGTACTAGAGTTCTCTTTTATCACCTTATTTCTCCGAACTTCTTTTGAGATTGTGGACGGGTCTTTTCCTAACTTAGCTGCTATAGCTGAGAAGGGCTTGAGCTGTTCAATTCCTATTTGAATATCATTGCGATCAGAGAGAGTTAAGTGTTTGTTTTTCATTGTCAGTTACCAACTTGTCCCATAGTAAGTTCTACCTTATTTTTTTGTCTCAGTCTAATTTCCAGCTTTGGGGGTAGACTAGAACTTACTTTGAGAATTTAGGAGGAAAAAAATAGTTGACAAAAGCACAAGAAGTTTGCTATACTGACATAGCTGTCAAACAGGAAGTCACTACGGAAGAAAAAAAGTTAAAAAAAGTAGTTGACAAGTTAGAAGAAGTTTGATAGAATAAAGAAGTTGTCTCGAGAGAGGCGAAGACCTTTGAGAACTGAACAAGAAGACGAACCAAACGTGCGGGTTACGGAAGTAACCTGTCAAGAAACAATAAGTCAGCAATGACACGAGCGCAAGCTCAAACTTTTAAATGAGAGTTTGATCCTGGCTCAGGACGAACGCTGGCGGCGTGCCTAATACATGCAAGTAGAACGCTGAAGTCTGGTGCTTGCACCGGATGGATGAGTTGCGAACGGGTGAGTAACGCGTAGGTAACCTACCTCATAGCGGGGGATAACTATTGGAAACGATAGCTAATACCGCATAATAGTCTTTAACTCATGTTAGAGGCTTGAAAGGGGCAATTGCTTCACTATGAGATGGACCTGCGTTGTATTAGCTAGTTGGTGAGGTAAAGGCTCACCAAGGCGACGATACATAGCCGACCTGAGAGGGTGATCGGCCACACTGGGACTGAGACACGGCCCAGACTCCTACGGGAGGCAGCAGTAGGGAATCTTCGGCAATGGGGGGAACCCTGACCGAGCAACGCCGCGTGAGTGAAGAAGGTTTTCGGATCGTAAAGCTCTGTTGTTAGAGAAGAACGTGTGTGAGAGTGGAAAGTTCACACAGTGACGGTAACTAACCAGAAAGGGACGGCTAACTACGTGCCAGCAGCCGCGGTAATACGTAGGTCCCGAGCGTTGTCCGGATTTATTGGGCGTAAAGCGAGCGCAGGCGGTTCTGTAAGTCTGAAGTTAAAGGCAGTGGCTTAACCATTGTACGCTTTGGAAACTGCAGGACTTGAGTGCAGAAGGGGAGAGTGGAATTCCATGTGTAGCGGTGAAATGCGTAGATATATGGAGGAACACCGGTGGCGAAAGCGGCTCTCTGGTCTGTAACTGACGCTGAGGCTCGAAAGCGTGGGGAGCAAACAGGATTAGATACCCTGGTAGTCCACGCCGTAAACGATGAGTGCTAGGTGTTAGGCCCTTTCCGGGGCTTAGTGCCGTAGCTAACGCATTAAGCACTCCGCCTGGGGAGTACGACCGCAAGGTTGAAACTCAAAGGAATTGACGGGGGCCCGCACAAGCGGTGGAGCATGTGGTTTAATTCGAAGCAACGCGAAGAACCTTACCAGGTCTTGACATCCCAGTGACCGTCCTAGAGATAGGATTTTTCTTCGGAACACTGGTGACAGGTGGTGCATGGTTGTCGTCAGCTCGTGTCGTGAGATGTTGGGTTAAGTCCCGCAACGAGCGCAACCCCTATTGTTAGTTGCCATCATTGAGTTGGGCACTCTAGCGAGACTGCCGGTAATAAACCGGAGGAAGGTGGGGATGACGTCAAATCATCATGCCCCTTATGACCTGGGCTACACACGTGCTACAATGGCTGGTACAACGAGTCGCAAGTCGGTGACGACAAGCTAATCTCTTAAAGCCAGTCTCAGTTCGGATTGTAGGCTGCAACTCGCCTACATGAAGTCGGAATCGCTAGTAATCGCGGATCAGCACGCCGCGGTGAATACGTTCCCGGGCCTTGTACACACCGCCCGTCACACCACGAGAGTTTGTAACACCCGAAGTCGGTGAGGTAACCTTTTGGAGCCAGCCGCCTAAGGTGGGATAGATGATTGGGGTGAAGTCGTAACAAGGTAGCCGTATCGGAAGGTGCGGCTGGATCACCTCCTTTCTAAGGAAAATAACGGAAGCACGTTTGGTTGGATCTTGTTTAGTTTTGAGAGGTCTTGTGGGGCCTTAGCTCAGCTGGGAGAGCGCCTGCTTTGCACGCAGGAGGTCAGCGGTTCGATCCCGCTAGGCTCCATTGAATCTACGGATTCAAGTTTGATCATTGAAAATTGAATATCTATCAAATTCCATATAGAAATATATGAAATAGTAACAAGAAAATAAACCGAAAACGCTGTGACAATTTAATGAGTTTTCTAGTTTAAAAAACTAGTTTAATAAGGTTAAGTTAATAAGGGCGCACGGTGGATGCCTTGGCACTAGGAGCCGATGAAGGACGTGACTAACGACGAAATGCTTTGGGGAGTTGTAAGTAAGCGCTGATCCAGAGATGTCCGAATGGGGGAACCCACTAGCTGATGGCTAGTATCCCTACCTGTTAAGGGTAGAGGAAGGAAGACGCAGTGAACTGAAACATCTAAGTAGCTGCAGGAAGAGAAAGCAAAAGCGATTGCCTTAGTAGCGGCGAGCGAAGAGGCAGGAGGGCAAACCAGAGAGTTTACTCTCTGGGGTTGTAGGACTGCAATATGGACTTAAAGAGTATAGAAGAACTACCTGGGAAGGTAGGCCAAAGAGAGTAATAGCCTCGTATTTGAAATAGTCTTTATACCTAGCAGTATCCTGAGTACGGCGAGACACGTGGAATCTCGTCGGAATCTGGGAGGACCATCTCCCAACCCTAAATACTCCCTAGTGACCGATAGTGAACCAGTACCGTGAGGGAAAGGTGAAAAGCACCCCGGGAGGGGAGTGAAATAGAACCTGAAACCGTGTGCCTACAACAAGTTCGAGCCCGTTAATGGGTGAGAGCGTGCCTTTTGTAGAATGAACCGGCGAGTTACGTTTACGTGCGAGGTTAAGTTGAAGAGACGGAGCCGTAGGGAAACCGAGTCTGAATAGGGCGAATGAGTACGTGGACGTAGACCCGAAACCATGTGACCTACCCATGAGCAGGTTGAAGGTGCGGTAAGACGCACTGGAGGACCGAACCAGGGCACGTTGAAAAGTGCTTGGATGACTTGTGGGTAGCGGAGAAATTCCAAACGAACTTGGAGATAGCTGGTTCTCTCCGAAATAGCTTTAGGGCTAGCGTCGACATTAAGAATCATGGAGGTAGAGCACTGTTTGGGTGAGGGGTCCATCCCGGATTACCAATCTCAGATAAACTCCGAATGCCATTGATTTATGGTCGGCAGTCAGACTGCGAGTGCTAAGATCCGTAGTCGAAAGGGAAACAGCCCAGACCACCAGCTAAGGTCCCAAAATATATGTTAAGTGGAAAAGGATGTGGGGTTGCACAGACAACTAGGATGTTAGCTTAGAAGCAGCTATTCATTCAAAGAGTGCGTAATAGCTCACTAGTCGAGTGACCCTGCGCCGAAAATGTACCGGGGCTAAAACATATTACCGAAGCTGTGGATACCTTTTATAGGTATGGTAGGAGAGCGTTCTATGGGTGATGAAGGTGTACCGTGAGGAGCGCTGGAACGCATAGAAGTGAGAATGCCGGTATGAGTAGCGAAAGATGGGTGAGAATCCCATCCACCGTAAGACTAAGGTTTCCAGGGGAAGGCTCGTCCGCCCTGGGTTAGTCGGGACCTAAGGAGAGACCGAAGGGTGTATCCGATGGCCAACAGGTTGATATTCCTGTACTAGAGTATGAAGTGATGGAGGGACGCAGTAGGCTAACTAAAGCGTGCGATTGGAAGTGCACGTCTAATCAGTGAGGTGTGGTATGAGTAAAATGCTTATACCTATAACATTGAGCTGTGATGGGGAGCGAAGTTTAGTAGCGAAGTTAGTGACGTCACACTGCCGAGAAAAGCTTCTAGCGTTGTATCATACTCTACCCGTACCGCAAACCGACACAGGTAGTCGAGGCGAGTAGCCTCAGGTGATCGAGAGAACTCTCGTTAAGGAACTCGGCAAAATGGCCCCGTAACTTCGGGAGAAGGGGCGCTGACTTTAAGTCAGCCGCAGTGAATAGGCCCAAGCAACTGTTTATCAAAAACACAGCTCTCTGCTAAATCGTAAGATGATGTATAGGGGGTGACGCCTGCCCGGTGCTGGAAGGTTAAGAGGAGTGCTTAGCGTAAGCGAAGGTATGAATTGAAGCCCCAGTAAACGGCGGCCGTAACTATAACGGTCCTAAGGTAGCGAAATTCCTTGTCGGGTAAGTTCCGACCCGCACGAAAGGCGTAATGATTTGGGCACTGTCTCAACGAGAGACTCGGTGAAATTTTAGTACCTGTGAAGATGCAGGTTACCCGCGACAGGACGGAAAGACCCCATGGAGCTTTACTGCAGTTTGATATTGAGTAACTGTACCACATGTACAGGATAGGTAGGAGCCTAGGACATCGGGACGCCAGTTTCGATTGAGGCGTTGTTGGGATACTACCCTTGTGTTATGGTTACTCTAACCTAGATAGGTGATCCCTATCGGAGACAGTGTCTGACGGGCAGTTTGACTGGGGCGGTCGCCTCCTAAAATGTAACGGAGGCGCCCAAAGGTTCCCTCAGACTGGTTGGAAATCAGTCGTAGAGTGTAAAGGTATAAGGGAGCTTGACTGCGAGAGCAACAACTCGAGCAGGGACGAAAGTCGGGCTTAGTGATCCGGTGGTACCGTATGGAAGGGCCATCGCTCAACGGATAAAAGCTACCCTGGGGATAACAGGCTTATCTCCCCCAAGAGTTCACATCGACGGGGAGGTTTGGCACCTCGATGTCGGCTCGTCGCATCCTGGGGCTGTAGTCGGTCCCAAGGGTTGGGCTGTTCGCCCATTAAAGCGGCACGCGAGCTGGGTTCAGAACGTCGTGAGACAGTTCGGTCCCTATCCGTCGCGGGCGTAGGAAATTTGAGAGGATCTGCTCCTAGTACGAGAGGACCAGAGTGGACTTACCGCTGGTGTACCAGTTGTCTTGCCAAAGGCATCGCTGGGTAGCTATGTAGGGAAGGGATAAACGCTGAAAGCATCTAAGTGTGAAGCCCACCTCAAGATGAGATTTCCCATGATTTTATATCAGTAAGAGCCCTGAGAGATGATCAGGTAGATAGGTTAGGAGTGGAAGCATGGTGACATGTGTAGCGGACTAATACTAATAGCTCGAGGACTTATCCAAACTAAGTAATGAGAACGTAAAGAAAAGCGTAGGATTTTAGAAAATCAACGCGGAAGTCGTTGAGACTTTAAGGCGATTTGTCTAAATCACTAGCTTTTTAGTTCGAATACAATTCATAAAATTCAACGACGTCAGTATTGACAGCGTACGGTTTTCTTGATAGAGTATAGATATTCAATTTTGAGTGGTCAAACCATTCGATAGTTAAGTGACGATAGCCTAGGAGATACACCTGTTCCCATGCCGAACACAGCAGTTAAGCCCTAGTACGCCTGATGTAGTTGGGGGTTGCCCCCTGTGAGATAAGGGAGTCGCTTAGCTTTTATCCGCCATAGCTCAGTTGGTAGTAGCGCATGACTGTTAATCATGATGTCGTAGGTTCGAGTCCTACTGGCGGAGTAGATAATGTGGTGGGAACGTTGAGAAATCAGCGTTCCTTTTTTTGTACAAAAAATGGGAATATTTCTTCATTCTGACATGACATTTATGTCATGTTGGTTTTTCAACTTTTTAGATATACTGGTCTTATCTTATTATTTAAGGAGTCATTATGGATAATTTTGAAAAAATTTATATTAAGGTGAGACCTATTGTTATGAAGATGCGCCGATTTTATTATGTTAGGGATTGGGAAAGGGATGATTGGCAGCAAGAAGGACGCTTGATCCTTTACCGTTTAATTTGCCAATATCCTAAGTTGTTA
Source organism: Streptococcus sp. ZY19097 (assembly GCF_040731245.1). Classification (NCBI taxonomy): domain Bacteria; kingdom Bacillati; phylum Bacillota; class Bacilli; order Lactobacillales; family Streptococcaceae; genus Streptococcus; species Streptococcus sp. ZY19097. The sequence continues at coordinate 2,127,511 of NZ_CP160400.1, read as the reverse complement.
GAAGAAGATGAGTTAGTTTTTTATCGTTATTTTAAAACTAAATTTTCTAGCCATATTAAAGACGTGATCCGTTCGCAAGAGAGTTTAAAGAGGCAATTTCATAAGATGGCTTACACAGAAATTGGAGAGGTTGAGCATGTGATTCGTGGCAGCGAAATGTTTTTAGATGATTATGTAGCATATTGTGATGTTTTAAAACGAGTTGAAAAGGGACTGACATCTGGGGAAATGGAGATGTTAGAAAGAGTGATGCGAGGAGAGTGTTTTAAGGGAAGAAAGGCTTTTTTGAGGAAAATTGAACCCTTATTTAAGGATTTTAAGGGGGGCAACCTGAAATAAGAATCAAAAACAAACCTATCTATCAATCTTATCAGGACAAACGCATGAAGAAAATTTTGCTTTCAGATAACGATTTTTCATAAAAAAGTTGTATTTTTATAGTTAATTGAAACAGGAACAGGATAAAAGTGCCTCAAGAAAAGTATCGCAATTTGGCAATACTTTTCTGAGGTGTTTTTTGATTTGAGCCCATGTTTTCTCAATGGGATTATACTCAGGTGAGTAAGGAGGAAGTGGTAAAAGTCTATGCCCCTGCTCCTTGCATAACCCTTTTAGCTTACTCATCCTATGAAACCTTGCATTGTCCATAATGATAACAGATGGTCTATCTAAAGTGGGTAGTAAGAATGTTTTAAACCAAGCTTCGAAAAAGTCACTAGTCATGGTTTCTTTGTAGGTCATTGGGGCTATAATCTCACCGTTTATAAGACCTGCGACTAAAGATATCCGCTGGAATCTTCTTCCAGAGACCTGACCCGTGATCAACTGACCTTTCAAAGAGCGACCATATTTTCGATGAAAATATGTCTCAAACCCTGTCTCGTCAATATAAACAGGTGTCAGGTGACTTAAGTTATTAAATTCTTTAAGGAACTGATTTACTTTCTCAGGGTCTTGTTCATAGTAGGTACAGCTCTTTTTCTACCATTTGTCAAGCCTATCAAGGTTTTAGAGAAAAAATAATTTTCATACAGTCATCAAAATAGGGAAGTGACCTTACTTTACACTAAAGATTTACATAAAAAGTGTATACAAAACCAACACCTTATTTTGTGATTTTTGAAATAAGGTGTTACAATAATATGGCATAAACAGTTTTACCGATTTTGGGTTAAAGTGTAATCGTAAAGTTTGTTATGCATAATGAGGTAATACATTGTCCGGATGAGACGATGTATGGAGGCAATCGTGTGTGGCTTGGTTGAAGTCGTTTGCGATTGCCTTTTTCGTTTCTCATAAAAGTCTGCAATATGGCAAGGATTGGTGTGACTAGCTGAAGCGATATTGTGAATGCATTTGAACAGAATCTTTCTAGCGTAGGGGTTGCCACGCTTGGTAATGTGTTCCTTAGCGATGAAGTTTCCAGATTCATAGTGTCTCAGGTCAATACCGATAAAGGCATTGATTTGATTGGCAGACTGAAAACGGCGAATATCTCCCAGTTCACCAATAATACTTGTTGCAGTCGTCTCAGCGATACCAGGAATAGAAAGCAGAATGTCATACTCTGGTAAAGGTTGAGCTAGTTCCACCATTTCGTCTAAGATTGCTTGTCTCTGTTCAGAAAGTCTAAGCAATTCTTTTGCATAGTAACGGACCTCTTCCATGATTGGAGAGGTTTTCTTGACGGCACAATAAGATTGATTAGCTAGTGCTGTCAGCTTCTCTGCTAAGTAGGCCACACGCTCGTCAGAAATCCGTTTTGAAGTGGACTGACGGATGCTCTTTGAGAGTTCATCCTTGCTTAACTCAAGCACGAAGTCCTTGCAAGGAAACGCAGTAACTAAGTTCCAGTATTGTTCCCCAGTTGGCGTTGATAAGATAGTCTCCAACTCTGGGAAAGTGACCTGTAAGACCTTGTGTAGACGATTTTTAGCCCGAACAATGTCCTCAGTCAGATTCTGATAGAAACGGCTGAGATCCCGCAAGTCTTGATAGACTTCTTCTTGGACATAGGTCGGTTTACGATTCAGCACAAACTGGGACTGAGCCAGTTTTTCAGCGTCAATTTGATCTGTTTTCCGCACACGCAAGCTATCCAGTTGCTTCTTGGCTTCTAAGGGATTGAGCCGTGTGTAAGCGTAGCCATGTTCATCCAGAAAAGCTTGAAGACGACGAGAATAGACGCCTGTTGCTTCAAAGATGATTTCTGGCTTGTGGACGGTTTTCAAATCGCCAAGTAGCCGAGCAAAGCCAATGGCATCATTGGGCATGGTATAGCCATGAACCTTCTCGCCGTTGACTAGAATGGCCACTTCTGAACTTACTTTACTCACATCAATCCCAAAAACTGCACGCATGATATTACCTCTTTGTCTTGAATGATTCCTTGTTTTAGAGATGTCATTTTCAATACTCGACGTCTAGCGTCCCACATACTTTGATAACATTCTTCCTAAAACAGGTGTCTTGCCAGTTTTTGTTGCGACGTCTAGCGTCAAAAGAAGCATCGACTTAACAAGACACCTCTACTTTATCATAAAGAAAAAGTAGTGAGTACTTTCTCCCGTCGGAGATTTCTTCACTACTAATCTTAGTATGTTTTTTTCGAGTATATCCCATAGCTTTGAGAGCGTAATGAATAGCTGTTGGATGACAGTCGAACTCGGAAGCTATTTCAGTCAAAAAAGCATCTGGATGAGCTTCAAGATAGTTCTTTAATTTTTCTCTATCAATTTTTCTTGGTTTGGTTCCCTTAACTTGGTGATGAAGGTCGCCAGTAGTCTCCATTAATTTTAGCCATTGATAGATGGTGTTGCGTGAAATATCGAAAACAACAGATGCTTCAGTAATACTGCCGGTTTTCTCACAGTATGCGAGAACTTTTTTACGAAAATCTAATGAATATGCCATAAATACATTATATCACAAAATGCACTGTTTGTGTTTCATTTTACTATATTAAGTTAACTTGAAAAGGCAACACTTTTCTGTATTTATTATTTTAACAAAAAACGAATCAAACCAAATTTAGAAGTAGTGTTCTCTGTACAATACAGAAAGTAATCCTTGACTTAAGATGTTATGTTTATACTCAATGAAAATCAAAAGTAGCCTAGGAAACGAAGCCGACGATAGAACTCGAGTTCATCAAAGCAAGTTGACAACGGATAATTTTGATTTTCGAAGAGTATTAAATTTTTAGGGTCAGTATAAGCCACTAATGTATAAAATGAAAGTCACTTTCCTGTTTTGCTGATATATTGCTATTATCTAACACTTAGTAAAAATACTAAATGACTATGATTTGGTAGAAAATAAGAAATAAGGAATATTATTTAATGTTGATATAGATAAAGTTCGGAAAAACTCCGAAAAATCTGAAAAATGTGGCTTTATTTTTTAAAATATGATAAAATTGAACAAATCGTATTTTGGAGGCTTATTATGAAAGCAATTATTACTGTGGTTGGTAAGGATAGAACTGGGATTGTTGCAGGTGTTTCTGCGAAGATTGCTGAACTTGACTTGAATATTGATGACATTTCACAAACTGTTCTGGATGAGTATTTTACAATGATGATGGTGGTGTCTTCAGATGATAAAAAGGATTTTACTCAATTGCGTTCTGAACTAGAAGCTTATGGAGACAGCTTGAATGTTAAAATAAACATTCAAAGCTCTGCTATTTTTGATGCTATGCATAATTTGTAGAATGGGAGTTGGTACTAGCGATGGATATTAAACAAGTTACTGAAACCATTGAGATGATTGAGGAGCAAAATTTTGATATTCGTACGATTACGATGGGAATCTCACTTCTTGATTGTATTGACACGGATATTAATCGTGCTGCTGAAAAGATATATCAGAAAATTGTCTCCAAAGCGTCTAACCTTGTTACTGTAGGGGATGAAATCGCTGCAGAATTAGGAATTCCGATTGTTAACAAACGTGTATCGGTGACTCCGATCTCTTTGATTGGGGCTGCAACGGATGCGACAGATTATGTGCCGATTGCTAAGGCTCTTGATAAGGCTGCTCATGAAATTGGTGTAGATTTTATTGGTGGTTTTTCAGCATTGGTGCAAAAGGGATATCAAAAAGGTGATGAAATTCTTATTAATTCTATTCCACGTGCTTTAGCCGAAACAGAAAAGGTATGTTCTTCTGTTAATATTGGGTCCACCAAAGCAGGGATTAATATGACAGCAGTTCGTGATATGGGGCGCATCATTAAAGAAACCTCTGAAGCTTCTGAGATGGGCCCGGCTAAGCTGGTCGTTTTTGCTAATGCTGTCGAAGATAATCCTTTTATGGCTGGAGCATTCCATGGTGTTGGTGAGGCGGATGTTATCATCAATGTCGGTGTTTCAGGTCCAGGTGTTGTGAAACGTGCTCTTGAGAAAGTGCGCGGAGAAAGTTTTGATGTTGTTGCTGAAACTGTCAAGAAAACTGCTTTCAAAATCACGCGCATTGGTCAATTGGTTGGGCAAATGGCTTCAGAACGTCTGGGTGTGAAATTTGGTATTGTTGACCTCTCCCTTGCTCCAACTCCGGCTGTCGGAGACTCTGTAGCTCGCGTTCTTGAAGAAATGGGGCTGGAAACTGTTGGAACTCACGGAACAACAGCAGCACTAGCCCTGCTCAATGATCAAGTTAAGAAAGGCGGCGTTATGGCTTGTAACCAAGTTGGTGGCCTGTCAGGTGCTTTCATCCCTGTATCAGAGGATGAAGGAATGATTGCGGCGGTACAGAGTGGTTCACTCAATCTTGAAAAACTAGAAGCCATGACTGCTATTTGTTCGGTTGGTTTGGATATGATTGCCATTCCTGAAGATACGCCCTATGAAACCATTGCGGCTATGATTGCTGATGAGGCTGCGATAGGAGTTATCAATCAGAAGACGACAGCTGTGCGTATTATTCCAAAAGGTAAAGAAGGCGATATGATTGAATTTGGCGGGCTTCTGGGAACGGCTCCTGTGATGTCGGTTAATAAGAATTCTTCAGCTGATTTTATTGCACGAGGGGGTCAAATTCCGGCACCAATTCATAGTTTCAAAAACTGATTACAATTTCATTACACTTGCTTTTGTGGCAGGTGTTTTTTACTGAAAGATTGGAGTTTTTGGTATAATTGAATAACGAACGAATACTGTGGAGGATTGTGATGGCTAAAACGAGATTATACATTGCTCGTCATGGTAAAACCATGTTTAATACGATTGGTCGCGCTCAGGGTTGGAGTGATACACCATTAACTGATGAGGGTGAACGAGGAATTCGTCAGTTAGGTTTAGGTTTGAAAGATGCTGGAACTACATTTAAAGCTGCATTTTCAAGTGATTCGGGTCGGACAATTCAAACTATGGGAATCATTCTGAAAGAATGTGGTCAAGAATCTATTCCTTATCAAAGAGACAAACGCATTCGCGAATGGTGTTTTGGAAGTTTGGATGGTGGCTATGATGGAGAGCTATTCTTTGGTGTGTTACCAAGAACGAAGGCTTTTGAAGGTGGGAAGTCAATTAATGAGGTGACTTATCCTGAACTTGCCGAGAGTATTGTTGAAGTAGATACAGCGGGTTGGGCAGAACCATGGGAAGTTTTAAGTCAGCGCATTTGGGATGGTTTTACAGCCATCGCTAAAAAGATTGATGCTGAGGGTGGTGGAAATGTTATCATTGTCAGTCATGGCATGACAATCAATACTTTTCTTTGGTTGATTGACAATAATCGTGAAAAAATTAGTTTAGACAATGGTAGTGTTTCAGTGGTAGATTTTGCAGATGGTAAATTTACGATTGAAGAAATAGGTGACATGTCTTACCGTCACAGAGGTCAGGAAATATTAGAAAATGAAAAAGCGTAGTTTTATAGGTCTTATTTTACAAGTGTTAGTAGTGGTCGTCTTTATTATGTGTTTGTACCTCTTTACACACGATAATCAAGTCAAGCAGGTGAGTCAATCTTCTACCTCTTCTACATCATCCACATCCTCAGCAGTTGCTTCTAGTAAGTCAAGTTCGCAATCGTCTCAAAATCAAAAGACAGATTTGCCTGACGTATCATCAAGTGACTGGGAGTTGGTTTTGGTCAACCGAAATAATATTAAGGAAGAGATGAATCCTGAATTGGCAGAGGTTGAAGGAGTTCAAGTTGATGCACGGATTGCAGAGAATGTAACGAATTTCCTAGCTGCAGCGCGAGCTATTGAACCAAATGAAAAACTTATCTCTGGATATCGTAGCGTTGCCTATCAGCAAGAACTGTACAATTCTTATGTGCAGCAAGAAATTGCTAATGATCCGAGCCTCACTCAGGAAGCTGCTGAGGAAAAGGTTCAAACATATTCTCAGCCACCCGGCGCCAGTGAACACCAAACGGGGCTGGCTATTGATATGAGTAATGTTAACTCTCTTAATGAGAGTAATGCTGAAATCGTTTCTCAAATCAAGGCGATAGCTCCAGAGTATGGTTTTGTTTTAAGGTTTGAGTCAGATAAGCAGGACAGTACTGGGATTGGCTATGAGGATTGGCATTACCGATATGTAGGAGTTGAATCTGCTAAGTACATGACTGAACATAACCTTTCACTGGAAGAATACTTAAATGTATTGAAGGAGAATGGTAAATGAGATCCCGTCTTTCTTTAAAGACTGCTTTAGTTTTTCTATTTCTGTTTTTATTGCTGACTATTTCCTTATTTCGACATCAATCGGTACGACAGGCGTCTGACATTCAAACCACCTCTGTTTCTCAAATACAGTTCATCAAGGCTATCGCTCCGATTGTTCAAAAAGCTGCGAAGGCCTATGGAGTAAAGCCATCTATTATTATAGGTCAAGCTGCGCTAGAAACAAATTATGGAAATAGTCTGTTAGCTAAGAAATATCACAATTTATTTTCCTTAAAAGCATCGGATGGGCAGGAAAAGGTAACCCTTCTCCAAAAGATTTACAGTAGCAAAGGGTGGGCAACTAGGTCGGAAGATTTTGTTATTTATTCCAATTATAGTGAGTCAATTTACGACTATTTGTTGGCTTTAAAAAATGGTCGTTTTTGGGATGAAGAACTTTATCGGCAGCTAGTTAGTGGTCAAACATACGTAGATGATGCCAAGGCTTTGCAGGAATATTACTTTTCTAGTGATCCTGATTATGCCACAAAATTAAGTAAAGTCATAAAGGATAATAAGTTAGAACGATATGACAAATAGGTCTCTAGATGTATTTTTAGCACTCAATTAAAAAGAGTGCTAATTTTTTGTGTTTTTCCCTTGACAGAAGTTTTTAAAGGAGTATAATGAAATCATAAATTAGCAGTCAAGGTAATAGAGTGCTAATTCAATGAAAGGAGCTAGGCCATGATTACGCCACGTCAAAATGATATTTTGAATTTAATTGTGGACTTGTTTACGCAAACTCATGAGCCTGTTGGCTCCAAAGCTCTTCAGGCAACCATTGATTCTTCAAGTGCCACCATTCGGAATGATATGGCTAAGCTTGAAAAATTGGGTTTACTAGAGAAGGCCCACACTTCTAGTGGTCGTATGCCAAGTCCAGCAGGTTTCAAATACTTTGTTGAACATTCCTTGAGTCTTGATAGCATTGACGAACAGGACATCTATCAAGTTATCAAAGCCTTCGATTTTGAAGCTTTCAAGTTGGAAGACATTCTCCAGAAAGCTAGTCAAGTATTGACTGATATGACTGGCTATGTGGCGGTGATTTTGGATGTTGAGCCTGCTAGACAAAAATTGACTGCTTTTGACATTGTTCAGTTGTCTAACCACGATGCTCTGGCTGTTATGACTCTTGATGAGTCACGGCCAGCAACTATTCAGTTTGCAATTCCTAAAAATTTCTTGACACGTGACTTGCTCACGCTAAAGGAAATTGTTGATGAACGTTTTTTGGGACGATCGGTTATGGATATTCATTATAAGCTTCGGACAGAAATCCCCCAAATTGTGCAGAAGTATTTCACCACGATGGATAATGTGCTGAATCTTTTTGATTATATCTTTGCAGAGCTCTTTAAGGAAACGGTTTTTGTTTCTGGGAAGGTTCAATCTCTGGAATATGCGAATCTTTTAACCTATCAGTTTTTGGACAATGAGCAAAGCGTTGCCTTAGCTTTACGTTCTTCATTGAAAGAAGATGAGATGGCAACTGTTCAGGTTGCTGATAGCAAGGAAGCTGCATTGGCGAATCTGACAGTTTTAACGCACAAATTCCTTATTCCTTATCGAGGATTTGGGCTTCTCAGCTTGATTGGTCCAATTGATATGGATTATCGCAGGAGTGTCAGTCTGGTTAATGTCATTGGTCGGGTACTTGCTATGAAACTCGGAGATTATTACCGCTACCTCAACAGTAACCATTATGAGGTGAATTGAGGCGACCATGCTAAAGAAATTTATCAAGAAAAAGACAAGGAGGCACAAGGTGTCGGAAGAAGTAAAAAACGAAGATCTTCAGGAAGAAGTTCCAGTAACCGAAGCGAAAGAGGTTGTTGAGGAAACTGTTGAAGAAGTTTCTGAAAACAAAGAATTAGAAGAGGCCTTGGCTCGAGCAGAAGATTTTGAAAACAAATATCTTCGTGCTCACGCTGAAATGCAAAATATCCAACGCCGTGCCAATGAAGAGCGTCAGCAATTGCAAAAATACCGCTCACAAGACTTGGCTAAAGCTATCCTTCCAAGTTTAGATAACTTGGAGCGTGCTCTTGCTGTTGAAGGCTTGACAGAAGACGTCAGAAAAGGTCTTGAAATGGTTCAAGAAAGCTTAGTTCGAGCACTCAAGGATGAAGGTATTGAAGAAGTTGAAGTAGAAAGTTTCGATCACAATCTCCACATGGCAGTTCAAACTTTGCCAGCTGATGATGATCATCCAGCAGATACGATTGCACAGGTCCTCCAAAAGGGTTACAAGCTGCACGAACGTTTGCTGAGGCCAGCAATGGTGGTGGTTTATAACTAAACAAAAACTTGACCGAAATGTCATGCACAGTCGTTTGCAACCAATCGTTTCGTCGAGAGGCTCCTAGCTCTTGGGCAAACCTTGTGTCGGTAACTCTAAGGTCGCTAAAGCGACAAGAGTTACTCGAAAACTATGGAAAAACCTCGTCTGCAATGACGGTAAACTATGAATGAATAAAAAGAAAACTAAAATAAGAGGTAAAACACATGAGTAAAATTATCGGTATTGACTTAGGAACAACAAACTCAGCAGTTGCAGTTCTTGAAGGAACAGAAAGCAAAATCATTGCAAACCCAGAAGGAAACCGCACAACTCCATCTGTTGTTTCTTTCAAAAATGGTGAAATCATCGTTGGTGATGCAGCAAAACGTCAAGCAGTCACTAACCCAGATACCATCATCTCGATCAAATCAAAAATGGGAACGTCTGAAAAAGTTTCAGCAAACGGTAAAGAATACACACCACAAGAAATCTCAGCGATGATCCTTCAATATCTTAAAGGCTACGCTGAAGACTACCTTGGTGAAAAAGTGACCAAAGCAGTCATCACAGTTCCTGCATACTTCAACGATGCTCAACGTCAAGCAACAAAAGATGCTGGTAAAATCGCTGGTCTTGAAGTAGAGCGTATCGTTAACGAACCAACTGCAGCAGCCCTTGCTTATGGTCTTGATAAAACTGACAAAGATGAAAAAATCTTGGTATTTGACCTTGGTGGTGGTACCTTTGACGTCTCTATTTTGGAACTTGGTGACGGTGTCTTTGATGTATTGGCAACAGCTGGTGACAACAAGCTGGGCGGAGATGACTTTGACCAAAAGATTATTGATTTCTTAGTTGCTGAATTCAAAAAAGAAAATGGTATCGACTTATCAACAGATAAGATGGCTCTTCAACGTTTGAAAGATGCGGCTGAAAAAGCTAAGAAAGATTTGTCTGGTGTGACTCAAACACAAATCAGCCTACCATTTATTACTGCTGGTGCTGCTGGACCTCTTCACTTAGAAATGAGCCTGTCTCGTGCAAAATTTGATGACTTAACTCGTGATCTTGTTGAACGCACAAAAACACCAGTTCGCCAAGCACTTTCAGACGCTGGCTTAAGCTTGTCAGAAATTGATGAAGTTATCTTGGTTGGTGGTTCAACACGTATTCCAGCCGTTGTTGAAGCTGTCAAAGTCGAAACTGGTAAAGAGCCAAACAAATCTGTAAACCCTGATGAAGTTGTTGCTATGGGTGCGGCTATCCAAGGTGGTGTCATCACCGGTGATGTGAAAGACGTCGTTCTTCTTGATGTTACTCCATTGTCACTTGGTATCGAAACAATGGGTGGTGTCTTCACAAAACTTATCGATCGCAACACAACTATCCCAACGTCTAAATCACAAGTCTTCTCAACTGCTGCTGATAACCAACCAGCCGTAGATATCCACGTTCTTCAAGGTGAACGTCCAATGGCTGCTGACAACAAAACTCTTGGTCGTTTCCAATTGACTGATATTCCAGCTGCACCTCGTGGTATCCCACAAATCGAAGTAACATTTGACATTGATAAAAACGGTATCGTATCTGTTAAAGCTAAAGACCTTGGCACTCAAAAAGAACAACACATCGTTATTCAATCTAACTCTGGTTTGACTGATGAAGAAATTGAAAAAATGATGAAAGATGCAGAAGCTAACGCAGAAGCTGATGCTAAACGTAAAGAAGAAGTTGACCTTCGTAACGAAGTCGACCAAGCTATCTTTGCCACAGAAAAAACTATCAAAGAAACTGAAGGTAAAGGCTTTGACACAGAACGTGACGCAGCACAAGCAGCTCTTGATGAGTTGAAAGCTGCTCAAGAGGCTAACAACCTTGATGATATGAAGGCAAAACTTGAAGCTCTTAACGAAAAAGCACAAGCACTTGCTGTTAAAATGTATGAACAAGCCGCAGCAACTCAACAAGCCCAAGCAGGTTCTGAAAGTGCACAATCAACTGATTCATCAAACAATGGTGATGACGTTGTTGATGGTGAGTTTACTGAAAAATAAGTGGGTCTATTAGGTTATTTTACGTTAAGGTTAAAACTCGAAAGCTTGAAATATAATTCTAAACGCAGAGGTTGCAACCCAGCCTCTGTTTTTGGGTAAATGCCCTTCTAACTTTTACAGAAGTGATATGCCTACGACTCTGTGGAAAAGTCAAAAAGTCTGGGGATAGACTTTTTGAGGAATACCTGTCGCTCGTTGTTTTTGTGCGACAGGGCTGAAAGTGTCCACTGGACCTCTTACTCCTTATTTTTCTTTGAGTTGATTAACGACTTAATATCTTCATAGAAAGGAAAGTGTTCGTAATTGAATACGGGCTACTTTCTGAGTTTCGTCTATTATTTAACGAAAGGAATTGAACCCGCCCTAAAAGCTGTGTGAAAAAGATAAATCATCTAGAAAATCAGGATTTTCTGCCGATTTCCTATTTTCACTTTGCTTAACTTTTACAGAAAGGAAAGTGTTCGTAACTGAACACGGTCGTTAATAGGTAGTATTCTTGCATGACTAAATTGGTACAAGTGAATACGCCTACGACTCTGTGAAAAAAGATAAACTTTACCTAGATGCGAAGCATCGTCGTACAGTTTCCTATTTTTCTTTGAGTCGCTTAACGGCTTAATATCTTACATTATGAACAATACAGAATTTTACGATCGTTTGGGTGTTTCTAAAGACGCTTCGCAAGATGAGATTAAAAAAGCTTATCGAAGAATGTCGAAAAAGTACCACCCGGACATTAACAAAGAACCTGGTGCTGAACAGAAGTATAAGGATGTTCAGGAGGCTTATGAAACGTTAGGTGATGAACAAAAACGTGCGGCTTATGACCAATATGGGCCTGCTGGAGCTAATGGTAGCTTCGGAGGTGGAGCAGGTGGTTTTGGTGGTTTTGATGGTGGAGCAGGATTCGGTGGCTTTGAAGATATCTTCTCAAGCTTCTTTGGTGGTGGCGGAAGTATGCGTAACCCCAATGCGCCACGTCAAGGTGATGACCTTCAATACCGTGTTAATCTGAGTTTTGAAGAGGCTATTTTTGGTGCTGAAAAAGAAGTCACCTATAACCGTGAAGCAGAATGTACTACCTGTCATGGTTCAGGTGCTAAACCCGGTACAAGTCCTGTGACATGTAGCCGCTGTCATGGTCAAGGAGTTATCAACGTGGATACACAAACACCACTTGGTATGATGCGTCGTCAAGTGACTTGTGATGTTTGTCACGGAACTGGTAAAGAAATTAAGAACCCTTGTACAACTTGTCATGGCACAGGTCATGAAAAGGAAAAACACAAAGTCTCTGTCAAAATTCCGGCAGGGGTTGAAACTGGTCAACAAATTCGCTTGCAAGGTCAAGGAGAAGCTGGTTTCAACGGCGGCCCTTATGGCGATCTTTTCGTCGTCATAAATGTTTTGCCAAGCACTAAATTTGAACGTAATGGATCAACCATTTATTACAATATGGATATTAGCTTTGTTCAGGCAGCTCTTGGAGATACAGTTGATATTCCGACCGTACACGGCCCTGTTGAAATGAACATTCCAGCTGGGACGCAAACAGGTAAGACCTTCCGTCTTAAGGGCAAAGGGGCTCCTAAACTCCGTGGTGGCGGTCAGGGCGATCAGCATGTAACTGTTAATATCGTCACACCGACTAAGCTAAATGATGCTCAGAAAGAGGCGCTTCGAGTTTTTGCTGCTGCGGGTGGTGACAAGGCTGTAACTCCAAAGAAAAAAGGCTTCTTTGATAAAATGAAAGATGCTTTTGAAGGAGAATAATAAAAGAGCCATCTGGCTCTTTTTAGATAGAAGAAAAAGTCGTTTTTGATACTTCCCTTAGATGGTGCTGTCGGTAGCGACTTCCTACGGAATTCCATGCCTAAGTTTTGAGTCTAAAGTCTCAAAACTTCCGAGTGGCTGATTTTACTGCTATTCAGCCACTTTCACCACGACGGTAAATATCGTTTTGTTGCTCCCTTCTATTTCAGTTAAAAGTAGGTTTGTATACATTATTCTGAGAGCCATCTGGCTCTTTTGTTTTGTCTAAAATAATTTATGGACTGTTAAAACCAATAAAGATTAGAAAAAGAATGGCATATATAACTGGGATAGATAAAATTAGGAGCAAGAGACTAATCAGGATTATGGCAAGCTTACTCATATTTTGGTGGCATTTAGTTATAATGATAAGCCCAGTCAAGATAATCAATGTTAATAAAATAATGAAATAAATACTGATGTTAATCATTTTAACCTCCTTTAATGATATTTTACTAAGAGCATTTTATAGCCTAAATATTCCGTAGGTGAGAAATGTAGCTGTTCGTATCTGGTTTGCTTTTAATACTGTAAATAAATGCTTTCTTTTCAATCTCTAAAGCCTGTCAAAATTTTGGATTCAAGAAATAAAGGAATTTGAAAGGTGATGTTCTTTTTTTACGATTTCTTTGTTATTGCCAGTATATTCTTTTAAACTATTTCTGTAAAGTGTTTACGTATAATGAATTGTCTGGGGACAGAAAGTTATAAATAGGATAGTCTAACTTTTCAAGAAATGCTAAAATAAACCTATGACAAGATATAAAGTAACGATTTCCTACGATGGTACCTTATTTGCTGGTTTTCAGCGTCAAACTAAGGTGCGCTCGGTTCAGGAAGAAATTGAAAAAACTTTGCAAAGGCTTAACAGCGGTGAAGCGGTCCAAATTCAGGGTGCAGGTCGGACAGATTCGGGTGTTCATGCTTATGGGCAGGTCATTCATTTTGATTTGTCCAAGCCGCGTGATCCAGAACGTCTGCGCTTTGCTCTGGACAGTCAGCTCCCTGAGGATATTGATGTGGTGAGCGTTGAGGAAGTTACGGAAGATTTTCATGCACGCTACACCAAACACTACAAAACTTATGAATTTTTAGTGGATAGCGGTCGCCCCAAGAATCCTATGATGCGAAACTATGCGACCTCTTATCCTTATCCTTTGGATTTGATGAGTATGCAAGAGGCGATTGAAGACCTGATTGGGACTCATGATTTTACGGGATTTACAGCTTCTGGATCTTCTGTTGAAAATAAGGTTCGCACTATCACGCGGGCAACGGTAGAACGCGATGCTAAAACAGGTTTTTTGGTATTTACATTCACAGGGAATGGGTTTCTTTATAAACAAGTCAGAAACATGGTGGGAACTCTCTTGAAAATTGGCAACGGTCGTATGCCAGTAAGCCAAATCCGAACAGTTCTTGAGAGTAAAAATCGAAATCTAGCTGGTCCTACGGCATCGGGCAATGGGCTCTATTTAAAGGAGATAATTTATGACAAGTAAGTACATTTTGGCAATTTCTGGGAATGATGTTTTTAGCGGTGGTGGACTTTATGCAGATTTAGCAACCTATAATACCAATCATCTGCATGGTTTTGTAGCTGTGACTTGTTTAACTGCTATAACGGACAAGGGATTTGAAGTTTTTGCAACAGATAACGTTATTTTTAGTCATCAACTTGAAAGCCTCAAGGATGTCCCTTTTGCAGGTATTAAGATTGGGCTTTTGCCAAATGTGGACATTGCAGAGCTAGCCTTAGACTTTGTAAAAGCCCACACCGACATTCCGGTGGTACTTGATCCTGTCTTAGTGTGTAAAGAAAGTCATGATGTGGAAGTATCAGCCTTGCGAAAGGAACTCTTGAAATTCTTCCCTTATGTTACTATTATCACACCAAACTTGGTTGAGGCGGAGCTTTTAATTCAAAAACCAATCCAAAACTTGGATGAAATGAAAGAGGCTGCTCGTTACCTACATGAATTGGGAGCAAAGAACGTGGTTATCAAAGGTGGCAATCGCCTTAGCCAAGAAAAAGCTGTAGACGTTTTTTATGATGGTAGTGAATTCAATATCTTAGAGTATCCTGTACTAAAACAAAATAATGTCGGGGCTGGTTGTACCTTTGCGTCTAGCATTGCTAGTCAATTAGTTCTGGGGAAAGAAGTTTCTGAGGCGGTTAGCATTTCTAAAGATTTTGTCTACCAAGCCATTTTACATTCAGATCGTTATGGGGTTAAGCAAAATTATGAAGAAAAGTAATGTACGTGAAATAAGCCAATTAGCCGTTTTAACAGCTCTCAGTGTTATTTTGGGGCGTTTTGTGATGGTACCAAC
Organism: Streptococcus sp. ZY19097; assembly: GCF_040731245.1. Classification (NCBI taxonomy): domain Bacteria; kingdom Bacillati; phylum Bacillota; class Bacilli; order Lactobacillales; family Streptococcaceae; genus Streptococcus; species Streptococcus sp. ZY19097. The sequence continues at coordinate 2,112,342 of NZ_CP160400.1, read as the reverse complement.
GCCAACAGGCTTTTTGACCTTGCTTGATGCGGGAATTTATTTTACGGCCTTTTATTTGGGAAGTCGTCAAGGAGCTATTGTCGGTGGCTTGGCAGGCTTTCTCATTGATTTGTTGGCGGGTTATCCCCAGTGGATGTTTCACAGTCTGATTGCTCATGGAGCACAAGGGTACTTTGCTGGTTGGATTGGCGGTAAGCGATTTTTAGGTCTGGTGCTGGCTTCGATAGTTATGGTTGGTTGGTATTTTATTGGATCGCTATTGCTAGGCTATGGTTTAGGTGGCTCTCTGGCGGGTATTTTGGGAAATGTCCTACAGAATTTTTACGGCATGTTAGTCGGTTATTTGAGCTATCTAGCCTTTAAACGCTTTGAAAGGAGATAAGATGGACTTACAATCATTAGAAACACAGACACGTGCTATTCTTGTCGATATCATTGAACGCTCTGCTATTAAAAAAGGACAGATTTTTGTTCTAGGTCTCTCCAGTAGTGAGGTCGCCGGCGGCCTGATTGGAAAAAATAGTAGCACAGAAATTGGTGAAGTAATTGTTAAGACTATTCTGGATGAGTTGAGTAATCGAGGTATTTATCTAGCGGTGCAGGGGTGTGAGCATCTCAATCGTGCTCTAGCTGTTGAGCGAGACTTAGCCGAGGAAAAAGATTTAGAGATTGTTAACGTCCTTCCTAACTTACATGCTGGTGGTAGTGGTCAAGTTGCCGCTTTTAAATACATGAAAGACCCTGTTGAGGTTGAAGAAATTGTGGCGCAGGCGGGTCTGGATATCGGTGATACTAGCATTGGCATGCATATCAAACGTGTTCAAGTACCGCTGGTTCCCATTCAACGTCAGCTTGGAGGAGCGCACGTCACTGCTCTAGCTAGCCGACCAAAATTAATTGGTGGTGTCCGTGCGACTTATGCCGCTGATCCCATCCGTAAATTCTGATATCTATAATTAAATTTAGAAATTAGTTGCTGATGGGAAATGTCCCTTGCAGAATACAGGTTCTTAAGATACGAAAAAAGCTCTGGTTTATCATCAGAGCTTTGTTATTGGGTTTGTATTGATTGTTGGTAAATGGATACCACTTGAAATAAGTGCTTCTTGATAAAGCTGATAAAATTGGGAATAGACTTTACTTTGGTTGCCATTTTGCACAAAAATATCAATACGAAAAACCAATTGACCTGTTTTTAGGGTTTGTGGACCAAGCACGTTTGGGCTACCTACAATTTCTGGAAAATCTTCTAAATGGTCTTTGTTCACTGTTTTTATGACCACCATCATTTTATCAAGATCAGTATGTGCGTAAATAGGAATATCAATTTGAGCACGCATATCTCCGCGAGATTTATTACTAACGACTGTGATATTACGGTTTGGAATGAAATGTAAAGTACCATCAAAGCCACGTACTTGTGTTGTTCTAATGCCAACACTAGAAATATTCCCCTCAACCAGACCGATAACGACAGAATCTCCAACTTCAAATTGATTTTCTAAAAGGATAAAAAAACCATTGACGACATCTGTCAAGAAACCTTGTGCACCAAGTCCAATGGCAACACCAGCTAAACCGGCACCAGCTAAAAGGCTAGAAATTGGAACACCCAGAATGCTTAAAATCCAGTAAATCAAGAAGAAATAAAGGGTATAATTCATGATGTTATGGAGCAATTTGGCAATGGTTTTCTGGCGTGCTTCGGATTGACGATAAAGTTTGATAGACTTGATAATGGTTTTATCAAAAAGATAGTCTAATAATCGCTTGACCAGAGTAAAAAAGATAAGGAGTAGTATCAGAGAAACAACTTTAGATAGAAGTTCAACGGCAATTTGTTCAATCTGTAATTGCTCAATATATTTTGTAATAATTTTCATAGAAATAGTTTATTAAAAATCAGTCCATCAAGCAAGTATTTTTCAGAAAGATGGTAAAACAGAATGTTTTTTTACATAAAAAACTTTTAAAAGACCTTGAAATATGGTAAACTAAACTGTATATAAAATTTTAAGAGGAGAAATGACTTCATGTCTGTATCATTTGAAAACAAAGCTACAAATCGTGGCGTGATTACATTCACAATTGCTCAAGATAAAATCAAACCAGCTCTTGATCAAGCGTTCAATAAAATTAAGAAAGATTTGAATGCTCCAGGTTTCCGCAAAGGACACATGCCACGTGCTGTATTTAATCAAAAATATGGGGAAGAAGCGCTTTACGAAGATGCTTTAAACGCTATCTTGCCAGACGCTTATGAAGCTGCTGTTGCAGAGCTTAGTCTTGATGTTGTTGCACAACCAAAAATTGACGTTGTTTCTATGGAAAAAGGTCAAGAATGGGCTTTGACTGCTGAAGTTGTTACAAAACCTGAAGTAAAACTTGGTGACTACAAAAACCTTGAGGTATCAGTTGAAGTTACCAAGGAAGTTACCGATGAAGAAGTGGATGCTAAGGTTGAGCGTGAACGTAACAATCTTGCAGAGTTGGTTATTAAGGAAGACGCAGCTGCAGAAGGTGACACTGTTGTTATTGACTTCGTAGGGTCAGTTGATGGTGTAGAATTTGACGGTGGTAAAGGTGATAACTTCTCTCTTGAACTTGGTTCAGGTCAATTCATTCCTGGTTTTGAAGAACAGTTGGTTGGTTCAAAAGCCGGCGATACTGTGGAAGTTAACGTAACATTCCCAGAAAATTATCAGGCAGAAGACCTTGCTGGTAAGGATGCTAAATTCGTAACAACTGTTCACGAAGTTAAAGCTAAAGAAGTTCCAGCTCTTGATGACGAATTAGCTAAAGACATTGACGAAGAAGTTGAAACTCTTGACGAATTGAAAGCAAAATACCGTAAAGAACTTGAAGCAGCTAAAGAAATTGCATACGATGATGCTGTAGAAGGTGCTGCACTTGAATTGGCAGTTGCTAATGCTGAAATCGTTGAATTGCCAGAAGAAATGGTACATGACGAAGTTCACCGTGCTATGAACGAATTTATGGGCAACATGCAACGTCAAGGTATTTCACCAGAAATGTACTTCCAATTGACAGGTACTACTGAGGAAGATCTTCATGCACAATATGAAGCTGATGCTGACAAACGCGTGAAAACTAACCTTGTCATCGAAGCAATCGCTAAAGCAGAAGGTTTTGAAGCGAGCGAAGAAGAAATCGAAAAAGAAATTAACGAACTTGCTTCTGAGTATAATATGGAAGTTCAACAAGTCCGTTCTCTTCTTTCAGCTGACATGCTCAAACATGATATTGCTATGAAAAAAGCAGTTGAAGCAATCACAGGTACAGCTAAAGTTAAATAAAAATAATTTTCTAATCAACCAAACTATACTGGTATGACTAACAGAAAATAATTTTAAAGTCAGGTCTCGCTCTGAAACCTGACTTTTTCTATAAATCTTTTGACGAATGCTGGATTTTAGCGTAAAATAGTAAGGAACGATATTTATAGACAATCGGACTATTGTGGGCATTTTGCCCTGGCCGAATAGGATAAGGAGAACTGTCTTGGAATTAGAAGTATTTGCTGGACAAGAAAAAAGTGAACTTTCATTGATAGAGGTTGCCCGTGCCATTTTGGAAGAGCGTGGTCGTGATCATGAGATGTATTTCAGTGATCTTGTGAATGAAATTCAGATTTATCTGGAAAAATCTGATGCAGACATTCGTGAAGCTCTGCCATTTTTCTACGCAGATTTAAATACTGATGGAAGTTTTATCCCACTTGGTGAAAACAAATGGGGACTTCGCTCTTGGTATGCTATTGATGAAATCGATGAAGAAATCATCACTCTTGAGGAGGATGAAGAAGGAGCGCCAAAACGTAAAAACAAACGCGTCAATGCCTTCATGGATGGAGATGAGGACGCCATTGATTATAGTGATGATGATCCAGAAGATGAAGATTTTGATCGTAAAGGAACTGATCTAGAATATGATGATGAAGATCCGGACGATGAAAAATCAGAAGTTGAATCTTATGATTCTGAATTAAGTGAAATCATTCCTGATGATGACTTTGACGAAGAAGTGGATATCAACGAAGAAGATGACGAAGAAGATGAGTTTATAGAGGAAGACGAGTAGTTTTGCTCAGTGAAAAGAGTACCTTGCTAGATAGCGAGGTGCTCTTTTGTCTCGAAAAATAGCTTAGCTTATGGTAAAATAAATAGTAATCATCACTAGATTAAAATACGACTTGTTGAAAATCATAGGGTAGTTTATTGAACTCTGAAGCTTTTATTCACTGAAAGTTAAAATGGTTTAGCTTTCAGTGAAAAATGAGTACTAGATAGATGACACTTTTCATTTTTTGCTAAATTTTCACAGAATAATACAAGCCACCAAGACGACTTGACCAGATGGGATGATTTTTGGAGAGTATAACCTATTACGGACTTTAGAGTTCTTTAAAAACCAGGGACCACCAGATTATTTGAGTACAAAGAGGTAACTTAATTTATGTCAGACTTGTTTAAGAAACTCATGGACCAGATAGAAATGCCACTTGAGATAAAGAATTCAAGTGCTTTTTCATCTGCTGATATTATTGAGGTTAAGGTTCATTCAATATCACGCTTATGGGAGTTTCATTTTTCTTTTGCAGAGATTTTACCTATTGACTATTACCGTGAGTTGCAGATGCGCTTGGTGAACACTTTTGAAAAAGCTGATATTAAGGCAACCTTTGATATTAAAGCTGAACATATTGATTTTTCTGATGAATTGATTTCTGCTTACTATCGTGAAGCTTTTGAACTACCACTTTGTAACAGCGCCAGTTTTAAAGCTTCCTTTAGTAAACTGAAGGTATCTTATGATGGTCAAAAAATTGCCATTTCAGCGCCAGCATTTGTCAATAATGAGCATTTTCGTAAAAATCACCTTCCTCATCTTGAGAAGCAATTTGAACACTTCGGTTTTGGTAAAGTGACCTTTGACATGGTGTCAGATGAGGTTATGACGCAAGAGCTTAAGTCGGAATTTGAGACTTCTCGTGAGGCTTTGGTGGAGAAAGCGGTGCAGGAAAATATGGAAGCTGTTAAGTCTCTAGAGGCATCTATGCCACCAGCAGAAGAAATAGCACCTAAGCCACAATTTGACTTTAAGGAACGTGCAAAACAGCGTCAAGCAGGTTTTGAGAAGGCAGAAATTACACCGATGGTTGAAATTACTACTGAAGAAAATCGCATTGTTTTTGAAGGTATGGTTTTCAATGTCGAACGTAAGACAACGCGAACAGGTCGTCATATTATCAATTTTAAGATGACTGACTACACATCTAGTTTTGCTATGCAAAAGTGGGCTAAGGACGACGATGAGCTTAAAAAGTATGATATGATTTCCAAGGGTGCTTGGTTACGGGTACGTGGAAATATTGAAAATAATCAATTCACCAAAGCTCTGACGATGAATGTTCAAGATGTGAAAGAAATTGTCCATCATGAACGCAAGGACCTCATGCCAGAGGGACAAAAACGGGTCGAATTTCATGCTCACACCAACATGTCTACAATGGATGCCTTGCCAACAGTAGAGGATCTGGTTGCAACAGCTGCTAAGTGGGGGCATAAGGCGGTAGCTATCACTGACCATGGCAATGTGCAGAGCTTTCCACATGGATATCATGCTGCTCGTAAAAAAGGTATAAAACCTATTTTTGGTTTAGAAGCAAATATTGTAGAAGATAAGGTTCCAATCGCTTATAATCCTATTGACATGGATCTCAACGAAGCAACTTATGTGGTCTTTGACGTTGAAACAACAGGACTTTCTGCTGTTAATAATGACCTGATTCAAATTGCAGCTTCTAAAATGTACAAGGGAAACATTGTTGAGCAGTTTGACGAATTCATCGATCCAGGTTATCCTTTATCTGCTTTTACGACAGAGTTGACAGGGATTACAGACAATCATGTACGTGGCTCTAAGCCGATTTTACAGGTTTTACAAGAATTTCAAGCGTTTTGTCAAGACACAGTGCTAGTTGCCCACAATGCCACCTTTGACGTTGGTTTCATGAATGCAAACTATGAGCGTCATGGTTTACCTTTAATTACTCAGCCTGTTATTGATACCTTGGAATTTGCCCGTAACCTCTATCCTGAATACAAACGTCATGGTCTTGGTCCCTTGACAAAACGTTTCCAGGTTTCGCTTGACCATCACCACATGGCCAACTATGATGCTGAAGCGACAGGTCGCCTGCTCTTTATCTTCTTAAAAGAAGCGCGTGAAAATCGCAACCTGACTAATCTGAACGAACTCAACACCAAGCTGGTAGCAGAAGATTCTTACAAAAAAGCGCGTGTCAAACATGCCACCATCTATGTGCAAAACCAGACAGGATTGAAAAATATATTCAAATTAGTTAGCCTGTCTAATGTCAAGTACTTCGAAGGAGTGGCACGTATCCCAAGAACAATCTTGGATAAGTACCGTGAGGGCCTACTTTTGGGGACAGCCTGCTCAGATGGTGAAGTTTTTGATGCTGTACTATCGTCAGGTGTCCCAGCAGCGGTAGAAGTTGCCAAATACTATGATTTCATTGAAGTCATGCCTCCTGCCATATATGCTCCGTTATTGGCTCAAGGAACCATCAAGGATGAGGAAGGTATTCGCCAGGTCATTCGTGATTTGATTGAGGTTGGACGTAGGTTAGACAAACCAGTACTTGCGACTGGTAATGTACACTATTTGGAACCAGAGCAAGAAATTTACCGTGAAATCATTGTGCGAAGCCTTGGTCAAGGTGCCATGATTAATCGCCCTATTGGACGTGGTGAAAATGCTCAGCCTGCCCCACTTCCTAAGGCACATTTCCGCACGACTAATGAAATGCTGGACGAATTTGCTTTTTTGGGTGAGGAACTGGCTTACGAAATCGTTGTGACCAATACTCAAGACTTTGCTGACCGTATTGAAGAGGTTGAAGTGGTCAAGAAAGACCTTTACACACCGTTTATTGATAAATCTGAAGAAAAGGTCGCTGAGATGACTTATCAGAAGGCTTTTGAGATCTACGGAAATCCTCTGCCTGACCTTGTTGATTTGCGGATTGAAAAGGAGCTGACTTCTATTTTGGGTAATGGTTTCGCCGTGATTTATTTAGCGTCACAAATGCTGGTACACCGCTCCAATGCGCGTGGGTACTTGGTAGGTTCACGTGGTTCGGTTGGTTCAAGTTTCGTAGCGACCATGATTGGAATTACAGAGGTTAATCCTTTATCGCCCCACTATGTCTGCCCCTCTTGTCAGCACAGTGAATTTATCACAGATGGTTCGGTTGGTTCAGGTTATGATTTGCCAGACAAGTTTTGCCCCAAGTGTGGCACGCGCTACAAGAAAGATGGTCAGGACATTCCATTTGAGACTTTCCTTGGTTTTGATGGAGATAAGGTACCTGATATTGACTTGAACTTCTCAGGGGATGACCAACCCTCAGCCCACTTGGATGTGCGTGATATTTTTGGGGAACAATACGCTTTTCGTGCTGGTACCGTAGGTACCGTTGCAGAAAAAACCGCTTTTGGTTTTGTGAAAGGCTATGAACGCGATTACGGAAAATTCTATCAAGATGCAGAAGTAGAGCGTCTAGCCATGGGAGCTGCTGGAGTCAAGCGAACGACGGGGCAGCACCCAGGGGGGATTGTTGTTATTCCTAATTACATGGACGTCTATGACTTTACTCCTGTTCAATATCCAGCCGATGATAATACAGCTGAATGGCAGACCACTCACTTTAACTTTCACGATATTGATGAAAATGTCTTGAAGCTCGATGTTCTTGGGCATGATGATCCAACTATGATTCGTAAGCTGCAAGATTTGTCAGGTATTGATCCCAAAGATATTCCAGCTGATGACCCAGATGTCATGGCTTTGTTCTCAGGGACAGAAGTGTTGGGAGTGACGCCCGAACAGATTGGAACACCTACTGGGATGTTGGGAATTCCTGAGTTTGGAACCAACTTCGTTCGCGGAATGGTTGAAGAGACTCATCCAACGACCTTTGCTGAGCTTCTGCAACTGTCTGGACTTTCACATGGTACGGACGTTTGGCTGGGAAATGCCCAAGATTTGATTAAAGAAGGCATTGCCACCTTGAAAACCGTTATTGGTTGTCGTGATGATATTATGGTTTACCTCATGCACGCAGGTCTTGAGCCTAAAATGGCCTTTACCATCATGGAGCGTGTGCGTAAAGGAGCTTGGCTAAAAATCTCTGATGAGGAGCGCAACGGCTACATTCAGGCTATGCGAGAAAATAATGTGCCCGACTGGTACATTGAATCTTGTGGAAAAATCAAGTACATGTTCCCTAAAGCCCATGCGGCAGCTTATGTACTCATGGCGTTACGCGTTGCCTACTTTAAGGTACACCACCCACTTTATTATTATTGTGCTTATTTCTCAATCCGTGCGAAAGCCTTTGAACTCAAAACCATGAGTGCGGGTTTGGATGCTGTCAAGGCTCGTATGAAGGATATTATGGAAAAAAGGCAGCGCAACGAGGCTAGCAACGTTGAAAATGACCTCTTCACAACACTGGAGATTGTCAATGAAATGTTGGAACGAGGCTTTAAATTTGGGAAACTTGATCTCTACCGCAGCAAGGCAACTGAGTTCTTCATTGACGGTGATACGTTAGTGCCCCCATTTGTGGCTATGGATGGCCTTGGTGAAAACGTTGCAAAACAAATTGTCGCAGCGCGTGAAGCAGGGGAATTTCTCTCTAAGATGGAACTCCGTAAACGAGGCGGAGTTTCCGCAACTCTTGTTGATAAAATGGACGAAATGGGCATTCTAGGTAATATGCCAGAAGACAATCAGCTTAGCCTCTTTGATGATTTCTTTTAAATGTCTTTAACCTGTTCTAGCAACTGAGTTGCTTTTGAGAAAAAAACTGCAAACTGATGGCTTTATTCCCCCCTATTTGACAGGTTAAATACAATGATTTTTCCTAAAAAAGTGCTCAAAAGCGCTTGACAAATGGATCGGGGGGGGGGGGTAGAATAGTATTGGTATATTCGATAAGACGGGGATATGATACAATAAAATATGTTAAACACACAGCAAAATGAATCTGATTGTCAACAAACTCAGCCTCAAATTATAAACAATGGAGTATACTGTGAAGTAAGCTTATGGAGTAGAGAAAAAACACTCAAACTGATGGCGTTTTCACTTTTTGAAAGGAGTGTTGCTTATTACAAATGATGGATGCACTATTTCACTGTTGGCTTAATAATTCAGAAAGGAAAAATTGATTTTTATGAAAAACTTAAAGAAAGTGTTAGGTCTACTAATGCTTCCGTTCATAGCCTTTTCAATATTTGTTTCAGCAAACGAAGTAAAGGCTGCGGATATCACCGATAAGGTAGTTTTATCCAATGTCAAAATTAAAGACAGTTCGACCGGAGAAGCGTCAGATGTCTTTTGGCATGGCAAGGGAAGTATGACCAAAGAAGTCCTGTATACAGGAGAGTTTTCATTTCCGACATTGGGAGCTGGAGATATCAAGGGTGGTGATTACTTCACAATTAAGGTTCCAGATGGTTTAACCCTTGTACAATCAGAGTTTGATCTAAAGGATACTAATAGCGGAGAAGTCCTTGGTAAGGTTGTGGCAGATAATGCTACTGGTGTTTTGACTTTCACCTTCAATGATAAAGTTGAAGACAAGCAAAATGTCAAGGGGGACTTTAATGCCTCATCAAATGCAGTCATTACGGGAGTCGAAAATACTGTTACCTACATTTTACCTGGTGGAACTCAGACCATTACCTTTAAACCATATAACGACGCTGATGCAGTTTCGGTTGAAGGTGAAGTTGTCTACAAGGGTGGCTGGTCTACCGGAACTTCTAAAGATATCAACTGGTGGGTACGTGTAAACCGTGGTGGTGAAGACCTGACAGGTAAAGTCGTCAAAGTTGGAGACTCTATTGATACAAGTGCAGGTTCTCTGTCAACCTACATTGAAGATAGTTTTGAACTCAGAGAAGTAACTTATGAAACGACAGACACTTCAAAGGCAGATGTTGTCAGCTGGTTAAAAGAGTATAAAATCACGACTGATTCTGCAGTTTATAAGGCTGACTCTGATAACTATGCACTTTTAAGTTTAAAAAATGGTGGAACAAGTTTTGAACTTCTTTTACCTACCAATACAGGGACAAAAGCTTTTAGATTAGCTTACAAGACGACAAATCCAGGTGATGATACACAAGTTGTCAACTCAAGCGGAATCACTATTAATGGCGAAGCGCGCCCAAATTGGAAATCATGGGACGGAAAAGAACGCACAGAAACAACACAATCCATAAGTGTTAAAGCTCTTCAACAAGTAGGAGCATCGGTCTCTGTTGACCTTGCAGGTAAGATTAAAATCACTAAATACGATGAAGCTGATGCTACTGTAAAACTGAGTGATGTTGAATTTGATATCATCAACAAAGACAATCCTTCAGAAGTCTATACCGTAAAAACAGATGAGAATGGTATTGCCATTTCACCAGTGCTTTCTAACGGGAAATACATTGTCAAAGAAAAGACTCCTAAAGCAGGTTATGTTTTAAGTAGTGATGAATTTGAAGTTGAAATGACTGGCGAAGCTGTACCAGTGAGCATCTCTAATAAGCGAGAAACAGTTGATTTTCAAGCAACAAAAACTTGGTCTGGTGGACAAACTGCGGATCACAAGCAAGTTAGCCTTGGTCTTTATGTACGTAAAGCTGGTGAAGACATCTCTGCAGCAAAACCAGTCGGTGCAACCTATAGACCAGAAGTAACTGAAAGCAATGGTATCTATACCTATGTTTGGGCAAATCAATTGCCTAAGTACGATACCGATGGTGTGACTGAATTAGTCTACTCTGTACGTGAACTTGAGGATAGTACAAGCCTTCCTTTGAACGAAGGAGATAAAATTCAACTTGGTCAGGATAAGGAGTACACTGTTTCTTACAACGCAGACCAGACAGCTGTAACAAACACTTATGAAGTTCCTAAAACGACAGTAACAGCTAAAAAAGTTTGGGATGGCGGTAAAAAGGATTCTCGTCCAACGGTTTACTTCAAACTATATCGTACTTTGGAAGGAACAACTGAAGAAGTATCGGGTACTGAATTGAAAGAAATTTCTACAACTGATGATGAAACTAGTGTAGAGTGGACAGAACTTCCTGCTACTGATTCAAACGGTGTGAAATATACATACAGCGTTAAAGAGGTTGATAAGGATGGTAATGTTATTACAACAGTTGATGGTTATAGTGCAAAACAAACCGATGACCTTAGTGTAACAAATATTTATAGTGTACAACCTACTACTGCACAAATTGAAGTTACTAAATTGCTTACTGGAAATCGTCCAACAGGACTTCAAGCAGATGAGTTTGAATTTACATTAACTGATGAAGATGGAAATGTAAAAACTGCTAAGAATACTGCTGATGGTAAAGTTGTCTTTGATGTCATCGAATATAAGAAAGCAGGAACTTACAATTATACTATTGAAGAAGTTGAAGGAATAGATTCAACTATTACCTACGATAAATCTAAATTGACCGTTACAGTGAAAGTTGAAGATGATGGCAAAGGTAATCTTGTAGCGACAGTTTCTTATAAGGATGATAAAAAGTCGTTTGAGAATAATTACGAAGAGCCAACCACAACAACTACAACTGAAGAAACGACTACGACTACCACAACTACTTCAGAAGAGCCAACCCCAACAACTACTTCAGAAGAAGCAACAACAACCACAACTACTTCAGAAGAAGCAACAACAACCACAACTACTTCAGAAGAGCCAACCACCACGACTACTTCAGAAGAGCCAACCACAACAACTACTTCAGAAGAAGCAACAACAACCACAACTACTTCAGAAGAGCCAACCACCACGACTACTTCAGAAGAGCCAACAACCACGACTACTTCAGAAGAAGCAACAACCACAACTACTTCAGAAGAGCCAACAACCACGACTACTTCAGAAGAAGCAACAACAACAACTACTTCAGAAGAGCCAACCACCACGACTACTTCAGAAGAAGCAACAACAACCACAACTACTTCAGAAGAAGCAACTACCACAACTACTTCAGAAGAGCCAACAACCACGACTACTTCAGAAGAAGCAACAACCACAACTACTTCAGAAGAGCCAACCACCACGACTACTTCAGAAGAGCCAACCACAACAACTACTACAGGTGAGAAACCAAACCAACCAGAAACAACTACTACTAGCAAACCTAAAAAACCAGGTCTTCCATCGACAGGTGAAAAAGGTGGACTTGTAGCGACTGTTTTAGGAGTTATTGTTCTTGTAGCAGCAGTGGTATACTATCGCAGATCTAAAAACGCTTAATCATAAGTGTTTGAGATGACGTGAAAGGGAGAACGAGATTGTTCTCTCTTTTCTTTTGTTTATACCACCAAAGTGGAAGTAACACAGTAGTTGTTCCTTCGATAGCTTTAATAAGTGCTAGGGCAACAGACAGTGATATAGAAAACGGGAATACATTTAGTGATAATGTCATCTATAAGCGCTATATGCAGGAGGGTGCAACTATTATTTGGAATGACACGATAGGCAATACAGATTGGGGTAGTCTAGTTTCGATAGCACTTCATTTATTTATTCGTGATATAATAAATGTTTTTTCAATAACTCCCTTAAAGCGTTGTGTTTTATTCCCTAAAATTTGTCAAAACTACTAACTAGTGTTAAAATTAAATCAACGAGTTCGAAAGAAAGGAAATATTATGACTCAATTCAAAAATGCAGCAGTTAAGTCTATGGTAGTCATGCGCAAGGCTTTTCGAACTATTGATGCAAAGGTTTCGGAGTCTTTTAGGGAATTTGGATTGACACCTACACAATTCGGTGTGCTGGATGTGTTATTTGCCAAGGGGGGAGCGATGAAAATTGGAGAGCTCATTGATAGCATGTTGGCAACTTCTGGTAATATGACAGTTGTTATTAAAAATATGGAAAAAAACGGTTGGGTAACTCGCACGACCTGTCCTACAGATAAACGTGCCTATCTGGTGACTTTGACTGAGGCTGGGCGTGACTTAATTCAGAAGGCCTTGCCAGCTCATATTGTAGCTGTTGAAGAGACTTTTTCTGTTTTAACAGAAGAAGAACAAGAACAATTGATTGAGCTTCTTAAAAAATTTAAAAATTCCTAGGTAAAAAATTAACCCGCGTTGTAAAATGAAGTGCAACAAAAAAGACATGCTCGTCTGATATACTAGAATTCCCCAACTCAGTATAGAAAGCAGATGAACATGTCCACTAATCATTCTACCAAAAAATCGTTATATTCACACCTTTCAGCCTCTGAACGCGGAGAAATCAGCGCCTATCTCAAGATGGGCAAAAACCCCTCTGAGATTGCTCGTCTGCTTGGGCGTCATCGCTCAACCATCAGTCGTGAAATCAAACGAGGAAGTGTTTCTCAGGTTCAAGATAAGAACGGGAAACGAATCTACTCAACGGTTTACTTTCCAGATAGTGGTCAACGTGTTTATGAAACCAATCGTCGAAAAAGTGCCTATCATAAACTATCGTACTGCTCCCAGACCTTCTTCAAGGAACTTGAGAAAGCCCTGAAAACGAAACCTCGCTGTCACAGTGTCGATAGCTTTGTTCAAACTTACCGAGAAAAACATCCACTGGAAGTTATCCCTTCCACCAAGACAGTGTATCGTTACATCAAAGACGGACTGTTGAGGGTTAAACCGATTGATTTACCTAAGATGGTAAGCATCCGAAAACGGTCTAAAGTAACGCCTAAGGCCACGAAGATAATCTTAGGAAAATCCATTGAAGAACGTCCAGAGTGTATCAATGACCGTTCTGAATTTGGGCATTGGGAGATTGATCTCATGCTTGGCAAGAAGACCAGAGGGGAAGCTGTTGTCATGACCCTAGTAGAGCGTCAAACACGATTTGCCATCGCTGTAAAACTGGCTAATAAACAAGCAGAAACCATCAATAGGGCTGTTAAGAGCTTACTATCACAGTACCCTATTCGCTCTATCACATCGGACAACGGCTCAGAGTTCAGTAACTTGTCAGACTTAAAAGGTGTGGAAGTCTATTTTGCCCATCCTTATGCTTCTCATGAAAGAGGAACAAATGAAAATTTCAATGGTCTCTTGAGAGAGTTTCTCCCAAAAGGTGTCTCTCTTAACTCACTAACGACAGAAGAACTCAATCACTACGTCTCTGCTATCAATGACAGACCTAGACGAATTCACAAGTATAAAACCGCAAATATTTTGTTTGGGCTAGCCCAAACAGCTTAACCTCTGGAACTCTAGTTATCAATGAACTTGTTGCACTTGACTTGACAAGTGGGGGGTAAAAAATTAATCTTTTGTGAGCAAAAAACTTTACAAAAGATTTTCTTAGGGTTATAATTACTACATAGTAATAAAAACTACTAATTAGTAGTTAAAAGGAGCCGAGATGACAATCTTAGACACTTTAAAAAATTTATTTCAAAAAGAGGAAAAAGACATGAAAAATATCTTATTTATCGTTGGATCACTTCGTGAAGGATCATTTAATCACCAATTAGCGCAAAACGCTGAGAAAGCTCTTGAGGGTAAAGCAAACGTTTCTTACCTTGACTGGAAAAATGTTCCGATGTTCAGCCAAGATCTTGAAACTCCGGTATTGCCAGAGGTTCAAGCTGTACGTGATGCCGTAGCGGCAGCAGATGCAATCTGGATTTTCTCACCAGTTTATAACTTTTCAATCCCAGGTTCAGTGAAAAACTTGCTTGACTGGCTGAGTCGTGCGGTTGACCTTTCAGATACAACTGGTGTGTCAGCTATTAACGAAAAAGTAACAACGGTTTCTCTTGTTGCTAATGGTGGGCATGAACAAGCAGCCGAAATCTACCGTAATTTGTTACCGTTTATCCGTACAACTTTTGTTGATGAAATCACAACATCAAAAGTAAATGATTCCGCATGGGCAGATGGCAAGTTTGTGGCAACTGAGGAAGTTCTTGAACAGCTTACAAAACAAGCTGAAGCTGTCCTTGCTGCAATAAACTAAGAACATATCTATTAATAGCCTACCAAATTTAAAAATTTTCGGAGAACGTTTGACACTAGTCAAGCGTTTTCTTTATTGACATTTTGTGATGTGGTCGTATAATAGGAGCATGACAGATAGACAACTAATATTCAACCCTAATATAGCAGAGCAAAAGCCTAGCAACAAGGACACCTGCCCGTTCTGTATTCAAGATAATCTAGGCAAAATTTTGGATCAACGTCAAGATATGATTTGGGTAGAGAATAAATACCCGACCTTGGAGGCAACCTATCAGACTCTTATTATTGAGTCTTATAATCATCTCGGTGATATTTCCAACTATTCTTTAGAAAAAAATCATCAGCTCTTTTCGTTTGCATTTGAAAAATGGCAGAGCTTACAGTCCAGCGGGCGTTTTCGCAGTGTCATTATGTACCGTAATTTTGGTCCTTTATCTGGAGGTAGCCTTAGGCACCCCCACCTACAAATTGTTGGATTGGATAATATTGATGGTCAGGAAAAAATTAGGATTCAAGATTTTCAGGGCTTACTAGTTACTCAAGAGACAAATGAGCAACCTGAAATCACTGTATCTACTAAGCCTATGATTGATTTCACTGAATTTAACATCAAGGTGTCCAGTTTATCACAATTAGACCAACTAGCTGATGGGGTTCAATTCATTTCAGATTACATTTTGACTATTTTTCTGGGTGGTCGGTGTAAGTCCTATAATCTTTTCTTTTACCAGTTTGAAGACAGCATTTACTGCCACATTGCTCCTCGTTTTGTGGTCTCCCCTTATCAGATTGGTTATGGCATTCATCAAGTTAATCAATTAAAGCAGCTTGAAAAGATTTGTCAGCAGTTACAAGAATTATGGAAAAAACGTTATAGTAGCGGACTGAAATAGTAGCTATCGACTGTTTTTAGTATGGGGTTACCCAGTAGCTCTTGTGGCTGTTAGAGCAGTTCATCACGTTTCAGAAAGCTATGGGCTATGCTGAAGTAGTAAAGTGAACTCAGTAATTAAGTGAATTGTTATAAGCGGGGGCTGGTTTTTCCAATCGTTGAAGTCATAACTGACGATAACATTTTGAACCTCTGCAATGTCACCTAAGGTGATAGAGCCATTTTATCTTCGTGATAAAAAATTGCTATTGGAAAAAATGCTAAAAAAAGTTTACAATAGACATATTCTGAATTGGGATAAAAATAAGAGAAAGTGAGAAGCAGTGATGAAGCCTATTATTGTTGGAATTACAGGAAATGTGAAGGAAATGCCAGCTATGTCAGGCATTCATTTTGATGCAGTTTCACGCCAGCTTTCAGAAGGAGTTAAGGAAGCTGGAGGTGTTCCTATCGTTATCCCTGTTGGAACTCCTGATTTAGCAAAAGTCTATGTGAATATGGTTGATAAGCTTATCCTATCAGGTGGTCAAAATGTTGACCCCCGCTTTTATGGTGAGGAAAAGGAAGTTGATTGTGATGATTATTGCCTTGAGCGTGATGAGTTTGAACTAGCTCTGGTTAGGGAAGCACTAGCACAAGGAAAACCTATCTTTGCTGTCTGCCGGGGCATGCAGTTGCTTAATGTTGCTTTAGGCGGTACGCTCAATCAAAATATTGACAATCATTGGCAGAGCAAATTCCAAGGTACTGCTCATGAGGTAGAAGTCAAGCCTAATAGTCGGGTAAGCCGCTTGGTGGAGTCTGGTAGTCGAATCAATTCCATCCATCGTCAAAGTGTGAAAGAACTAGCACCTAGCTTAGTAGCGACAGCACGTGATCCGCGAGATGGCACTATTGAGGCATACGAAAGTAAACATGGAACACCAATTTTGGGTATTCAATGGCATCCAGAATTGATTTTGGAAAGTCGTAGCAGTCAACATTTATTTAAATTTTTGGTACATCAACTGTAAACTCAGGTATTTTATTATTACTCTTTTAAATTTCAACTTTTCAAGGTCAAGCTGTCAGGATATGCGATAAGCTTAATGAGAATAAATGGCATTGTAAATGAGGAATTACCTTTGTCAGAATATCAATTTTATGAAAAACTAAAAAGTGCATGTAGCTAAAAAATGGATACATGCATTTTTTCATGCGTATGGTGTGACAAAGACAAAAGTCCTTATCATGTGGACAAATTGTTTTAGCAGTAAATTAGCTAGGAGGCTCTACTAGAAAAAGTAACGATTAGTTTTTACGAGCGAAGTGAGCGCTAAACTAAGGTTTTTTATACGATAAAAACACCTGAATCTGCTTGGTTTCAGGCATTTGGAAGATTTGACTTAAGTATGGAATTTTGATGGAAGTCGCTACTGTCCACTTACCACCTAAGGGAAATATACAAAGAAACTTTGACTCAAGGCCTTTTTCTCCTTTTCTTATAAACTGCTGTAAGAGGTATGTTATAATAGCAGTATGATTACTATTGAAGAAATTGATAAAATTAACAAAAATAATCTTTCACCATTAACAGTGCTAGCTGGTGAAGATATGGGGCAGTATGCTCAGTTGAAAGAACGTCTTTTAAAAAAAATAGGGTTTGACAAGGATGACTTAACGTATTCTTACTTTGATATGGCGGAGACTTCCTATCAGGAGGCTGAGATGGATTTGGAAAGCCTCCCTTTCTTTTCTGATAGTAAAGTTGTGATTTTTGATAATTTGCTTGACATTACAACGGATAAAAAATCTTTTTTGGATGAGAAAGAGCTCAAGCGTTTTGAAGCTTATCTGGAAAATCCTGTGGAGACAACTAGGCTTATCATCTGTGTTCCTGGCAAATTAGATGGCAAACGTCGTCTGGTCAAACTTCTTAAGCGTGATGCCAAGGTTTTTGAAGCGAGGCAGCTAAAAGAAGCGGAGTTGAAAACGTATTTTCAAAAATATGCCCATCAAGAGGGATTGGTTTTTGAAACGGGTGCCTTTGAGGAATTGCTGATTAAGTCTAATTTTGATTTCAGTGATACCCTGACCAATATTGCCTTTCTTAAGTCCTATAAGAAAGACGGTCATATTACCTCTCAGGATATCAGCGAAGCTATTCCCAAGACATTGCAAGATAATATTTTTGACCTGACCCAGTTTGTATTGTCAGGAAAGATTGATGGTGCGCGTGAATTGGTGCGTGATCTGCGTCTGCAAGGCGAGGATGAAATTAAACTTATTGCTATTATGCTGGGGCAATTTCGTACCTTTTTGCAAGTGAAAAACTTGGCTAGCCAAGGTAAATCTGAGCAGCAAATTGTAATGGAGCTCTCTGATTATCTGGGAAGGCGGGTCAATCCTTATCAGGTTAAGTTTGCCTTGCGAGATTCTAGAACCTTATCATTGCCTTTTTTGAAAAAGGCTGTCGTGACCTTGATTGAGACGGACTATGCCATTAAACAAGGTAAGTTTGATAAGGATTATCTTTTTGATATTGCCCTGCTTAAGATTGCACATGAAAGAAGCTAAGCTCACTTTTATTTTCAGTCAAATTCTTTGAAAGCTCTGCTATTTTACGGTAGAATAAAGAAAAATAAAAGAAACGAGGAACCTCTCATGGCAATCACTTTACCAGACCTTCCATACGCATATGATGCGCTTGAACCATATATCGATGCAGAAACGATGACATTGCATCATGATAAACACCACGCAACTTACGTGGCAAATGCTAACGCTGCTCTTGAAAAGCATCCAGAAATCGGTGAAGACCTTGAAGCTCTTTTGGCAAATGTTGAACAAATTCCTGCTGACATTCGTCAAGCTCTTATCAACAACGGTGGCGGACATCTTAATCACGCTCTCTTCTGGGAACTCCTTTCACCTGAAAAGAAAGAAGTCACAGCAGAAGTTGAAGCAGCTATCAACGAAGCTTTCGGTTCATTTACTGCCTTCAAAGATGCTTTCACAGCAGCAGCGACAACTCGCTTCGGTTCTGGTTGGGCTTGGCTTGTTGTTAATAAAGAAGGCAAACTTGAAGTACTTTCAACAGCTAACCAAGACACGCCAATTTCACAAGGTTTAAAACCAATATTGGCTCTTGATGTTTGGGAACATGCCTATTATCTCAACTATCGCAATGTACGCCCTAACTACATCAAAGCATTCTTTGAAATTATCAACTGGGATAAAGTTGCGGAACTCTATGCCGCAGCAAAATAAGATATTGAGCAGGACTTTCTGCTCTTTTTGATTTTACTTGATTAGAAACAGCTAATGGAACGATAGATTAGGACTAGAGCACTAGGACTATTTTTTTTTGTGTGTAAAAAGTTTGCTAAGATAAAAATAATTGTTTAGAAAACAATGAGAAAGAACGTAATTTATAGCTATGGATGATAACAATATTTTAGAATTAGGATGTTAATCAATCAAATTTTTAATATTTCAATGTATCCATATTATGAGGAATTATAGATTTTTGCTATTAATCATTTATTATCTATACTATTTTTTCTTGAATTTTTCTAATAATGTTATAAAATAGATAGCAGGGAGAAATGATTTGAAAAAGAAAGAACACTTATGTATAGGGGTATGCTTCTCTGTTTTGGCACTTTTATTGGCTGCTCTGCTATTTATCAAAAATAGTCAGGAGTTGAAAAAACAAGCAAAAGCTGACGTTTCGACGAAGCAATCGTTTTTGAAAGCTTCAACGGAAGGAATGTCAAAACAAGAAGCAGCGAATAAACCAGAGTTAAAAAAGAGCGACGTGGATAAGCAAGCCGTCATGGAGGCTGATTTGGAACGAATGAGCTCGCTAGGATTATATTATGATTATGCACATTTGAGTCTAGTTGAGGTGGTCCAAAATTATTTAACAGAGTGTGGAATTGACGTGTCTCAAGTAGCTTTTACTTATAAGAATCCTAAGACAGGTCATCAATTTTCGATGAATGATACTCAGCCTATGACAGCGGGAAGTACCTATAAATTGCCACTGAATATGCTTGTTGTAGATGCTGTCGATGAGGGAAAGCTGTCTTTGACTGAGCGGTTTGACATTACTCAGACAGATTATGAGTATAGACCAGAACATGATGCCTATGTGGGACAATTTAATGGCGCAATGTCAATCCCAGATATGCAAGAGTATTCCTTAGTTTATTCGGAGAATACTCCTGCATATGCTTTGGCTGAACGACTTGGTGGTATGGATGCCGCTTACACTATGTTTGGTAAATATGGACAATCAAAAGGAGAGGTCAAGACCATTCGTCAAGAGGACAATAAGACGACAACGGATTACTACATTCAGGTTTTGG
Organism: Streptococcus sp. ZY19097; assembly: GCF_040731245.1. Taxonomy (NCBI): domain Bacteria; kingdom Bacillati; phylum Bacillota; class Bacilli; order Lactobacillales; family Streptococcaceae; genus Streptococcus; species Streptococcus sp. ZY19097. The sequence goes on along the minus strand of NZ_CP160400.1, from coordinate 2,091,993 downwards.
AGTATCTTTACAATCATCAAGAGAAATATGCTGATATTATTAACTTCATGGATCAATCCTTTACTGGACAATATTATGAAACCTACCTTTCAGATATTCGTATCGTTCAAAAGCCGGGCTATGTGCGTGAGGCGCTTAATGTTGATGCTATGGTTTTTGAAGAAAGTCCTTACTTGATTGCTATTTACACTCGTTATCTTGGAGGAACTACCGAGGAATCAGATGAAATCAATGGCTATGGCTATATGCAACTAGCAGCTCTGACCTATGTTATCAATGAGTGGCATCGGGTTAATGAAAATGGTCTAGCCTAAAGTAGTATAGTCAATTAGTTTATCTTTTATTACTTCGACGTAAGAGGAAACTCTGTTTCCTTATTTCCAACTTCAAACACTCCACTGGATTGTTTGAACTCACTTTGCCGTACTTTACGAAAGTCACTTGCTTCGCATGTCTTATTTCCAACCTAGAACAGCCTAGAGGCTGTTCTAGCAACCTGCAGCTCGTTGACTAGTACTAAAAGACTATAAAAGAGAATGCAGTAACCTCAAGATTACTGCATTTTTGTTGTTTTGGAGAAGGCGATTTGGTAGCTTTTGATGAGGTTTTGAAATTTTTGAGCTGCTTCTTTGGTTAATTGTTTAGAAGATTTTCCTTTACGGCTGAAAATTTTGTTGTGCTTGTCTCGCTGTTGTTTTTTACTTGGCTCAACAAAGAGAGAATTGCCATCTATCATTGCTTTTAAGGCGAATTTTGGTTCGTTGTCGTTGATGGGAGTGATGTCTAGTTGACGATGGCGATTGTCATTTTGATTGGCATAGTTAAAGCTAGCACTATTGACGATACTATTTTTTGTCCGAGTTTGTGTATCAATCTCATTAAGAAATTGTCCAGATTCTGATAGGATAAACTCAGAGTGAAAGTGGATAAGCACCTTGAAATTGCTTTGCTTGACATTGTCACTATACTTGGGGACTTTTCTGCCCGAAGTGTTGGTTTCAATGGCAACCTTATTATGATAGCGGGAAGACTCGGTCAGACTGTAATCTTGCTCAGGTAGTTTTGTTAAATATTTGGCTAAGGCATCTGCATCGCTGTCTGTTTTGGTACGGTAGTGTTGACGAACCCAGTTGGCTTGCTGGGCAGAGATAACGTAGCGAAGTTGATGGATTTGTTTGGAAAAAGTGTCCGTTTGTGAGAAGGTGTCGTCTGGAAAGGCTATCTGTACCAGAGAGGCTAGTTCGGTCCAGAAAGCATCGGTTGGTGAGAGGTTTGCATCAAAATGCCTTAGAAGGGCTCTGGTCTCATTGGTATTACCACTAAGTTCTTTAGGTAAATTGATGAAATGAGTGAGGAAAGCGAGACTTTTTTTCGCGTTTTGGGTGGAATCAAGTTTAACTTGACTATGCCACATATCTCTAAAGAGAGGACTGCCAACCTTTTGAGCTTCTAAAAATTGACTTTGAAAGGATTTTAAATTAGGATTTGAACGCTCATCTAAAAAACTCAATTTCTTGATATAGATTTCTTTAATGACTGTCTTAGACCATCCTTTTTGTACCAATTCTTTAAATTGCTTTAATAAAGCAGGACGGAGCTGCCACTTCTCTAAAAGTGGTAAGGAGTGATACTCCTCATTTTCAGCGGTTAATGATTCATAGAGATCTTGATAGGCATGATAAATTTTTTCAGATTGGGCTTGTTTTTCTTCGTGCCGATAGGCAGTAAAACCCAAAATACTTAACATAAAAATGGTAAGGTAAATTCTTAAAATCTTTCCTTTCATCTGTACCCTTTCTCTTTGAATGTTGACTTTATACTCAATGAAAATCAAAAGTAGCCTAGGAAACGAAGCCGACGATAGAACTTGAGTTCATCAAGGCAAGTTGACAACGGATAATTTTGATTTTCGAAGAGTATTATTTTAACATAAAATGCTAATTGCAAGTGTTCAATGTATCAGACTACGTTATTGTAGTTCACTTGTGTCATCGTAACACTTAACGAAAGCAAAGTTGCCTTGATAAATTATCAATATACTTTTCACAGAATATCAGTAAAACAAAGTCTCCCTATCGGTCTGATAAGGAGAGGCTTTCCGTTATTTGACAAACATAGCGTCACCAAAACTGAAAAAGCGATAATGTTCATCGACTGCGTGTTTATAAGCATCAAGAACAAATTCACGGCCAGCGAAGGCAGAAACTAACATCACTAAGGTAGATTTAGGGAGGTGGAAGTTTGTTGAGAAAGCATCGACAACTTTAAAGTGATATCCTGGCTTGATGAAAATGTTGGTCCAACCGCTGTCAGCTTTGATGTGACCATCAAACTTTGAACCGATAGTTTCAAGTGTTCGAATGGAAGTTGTTCCTACAGCCACCACACGTTTACCTGCTGCTTTGACTTCACGCAGAGTTTGGGCTGCATCTTCGGATAAGTTATAAAACTCAGAGTGCATCTCATGTTCATCAACATTATCAACTGAAACAGGGCGGAAAGTGCCTAAACCAACATGAAGAGTGAGGTAAACTAATTTGACCCCTTTAGCTTCAATTTTTTCTAATAATTCTTCTGTAAAATGTAAACCAGCTGTAGGAGCCGCAGCAGAGCCATTTTCCTTGGCATAGACGGTCTGGTAACGCTCGCGGTCTTCAAGCTTTTCGTGAATATAAGGTGGTAATGGCATTTCGCCAAGGCTTTCAAGAACTTCTAGGAAGATACCGTCATAGGCAAATTCGACAATTCGACCTCCGTGGTCTAATTCTTTTTTTACCGTTGCTGTTAGTCGGCCATCTCCAAAAGAAATTTGAGCACCGATACGAAGACGTTTGGCAGGTTTTGCTAAAACTTCCCATTGATCGCCTTCGGTATTTTTAAGTAAAAGCAATTCAACATGTCCATGAGTATCAGGTTTTTCACCGTAAAGACGGGCAGGAAGGACACGCGTGTTGTTCATAACTAAAGCATCACCCGGATTCAGTTGATCAATAATATGGTCAAAATGGGTGTCTATCATGCTGTGATTGTCTTTGTCAATGACTAATAATTTCGAACTATCACGTTTTTCCAGAGGTGTCTGTGCAATGAGTTCCTCTGGTAAATGAAAATTAAAATCTTCAGTATTCATTATATTCCTCGTTAACTCTCTTTTTAGCCTTCCTATTATATCACGATAACTGCTTGCCGTCATCTTTGAATTACTTAATTGTAATCATTCTAAATAAATGATACAATAGTCATAAGAAGGATAGCTATCTCAATTTTATACTCTTTTAGTTTATCTTCTCTTGCTGCAGTCCAGTAGAGTTTGCAAATCTTTATTTTGAATTAAGAACCTATATTCACAGTTCAGTACTTTTATCTAAGGCTAGTTTTTTTCCAAATACAGTCAGTATCTCCTCAAAAAAACTGCCTTGATTAGCGAAAAACGATTTCTTATCTATAAGCACTTCGCTTGTGAATACAGGTTCTAAAAGGTTAAACTAAAAAGATAGAAAGTTGGTTTCAAATGGCAGTCAACGATTATGCAAAGTCCATAGTTTATGGCGGAATGGATGGCATTGTGACAACTTTTGCTGTAGTGGCAGGGTCGGTTGGTGGCAATCTTGGCGTAGCCCCCATTATCGTTTTAGGATTTTCTAACTTACTGGCTGATGGTTTTTCCATGGCAGTTGGTGATTACCTCAGTTCGACAACTGAGGAGCATGTGGACAAGAGAAAGGCGGTTAAAAATGCTGCCGCGACCTTTATTTCATTCAATTTTTTTGGTCTGATTCCCTTATTATCTTATCTCTTGTTCAATATTTTCAGTGCTTTTCAAGATAATACGTTCACCATTGCCTGTGTCTTGGTTTCTTTTGCCTTAGCGCTTTTGGGATTGGTTAAAGCACACATAACAAACAGAAATAAGGGAAAAGAACTTCTGCGTACTCTAATAGTTGGTCTAACGGCGGCCTTATTTGCCTACTATGTTGGCCAACTTTTGGGAAATATGGCTGACGCTTGGTTACAAAAATAGTCTATAATTAAAAAGAAGCTGAGATGATAAATCACTATTTCTCATAGGTTTGATTTGTCATCCAGCTTTTTCTTTTGCACCTTTTAAGAATGAGAAGACTGTTTACCAAAGAAAATCAAAAACGAACTAGGCGATGAAGCACAAGAAATACTGACATAATAAGGTTAACTAAGTTGTGAAAGTCGCTCTAATGTTCAATTGCTACCTGCTTTCGAATGCTTGGTGTTAGGTTACTACTGAGTACGAATTTGCAAGGGAGTTTTTTAACAGATATAAGCAGAGATGATTTTTTAAAAAATGTATTTTAGAGCGTTTCTGAACTGTCAGAGAGTTGGAAATGTGGTAAAATGAAACATATGGAAAAACGTATCAAAGAACTGGTTCATTTACTGAATCAATACAGAACCGAATACTACACCCAAGACAGTCCTACAGTGACAGATGCTGAGTACGACAAGCTTTATCGAGAGTTGGTTGAGCTAGAGAATGAACATCCAGAGTTTATTCTCCCAGATAGTCCAACTCAGGCTGTCGGAGGTGTTGTTTTAGATGGATTTGAAAAATACCAACATGAAACTCCGCTTTACAGTTTGCAGGATGCTTTTTCACGTGGAGAATTAGAAGACTTTGATAATCGAGTGAAGCGTACTTTTCCAGAGGCAACCTATATGGCCGAACTAAAGATTGATGGGCTCTCGGTTTCTTTAGTTTATGTTAATGGAGATCTTCAGGTTGGTGCGACTCGAGGTGATGGCAATATTGGTGAAAACATTACTGAGAATCTAAAACGGATTAAAGATATTCCGCAGCGATTATCTGAACCTTTGACAATAACGGTTCGTGGAGAAGCCTACTTGCCACGACTCTCTTTTGATAAAATCAATCAGGAGCGTCGTGATAATGGGCAGGCTGAATTTGCCAATCCAAGAAATGCTGCTGCAGGAACGTTGCGACAGTTAGATACTTCGGTCGTTGCCAAAAGAGGACTAGCAACGTTTCTTTATCAAGAAGCAAGTCCAACAACACGTCGTACACAAGATGATGTCTTAAGAGAACTTGCTGAATTTGGTTTTTCTGTGAATCCTCGCCGTATTGTGACAGAATCAATAGATGACATCTGGCGATTTATTCAGGAGATTGCTGAAGAACGTGATCACCTACCATATGACATAGATGGTGTTGTTATCAAGGTTAATAGCTTAGCTATGCAGGAAGAACTAGGATTTACCGTAAAAGCACCTCGCTGGGCTATTGCTTATAAGTTTCCAGCAGAGGAAAAGGAAACAAAGATTCTTTCTGTTGATTGGACTGTCGGTCGAACAGGAGTAGTGACACCAACAGCAAACTTGAGTCCAGTTCAGCTAGCGGGAACGACTGTTAGTCGGGCTACGTTGCATAATGTGGATTATATTGCTGATAAGGATATTCGCATTGGTGACACTGTGATTGTCTATAAAGCTGGTGATATCATTCCTGCTGTGTTACATGTGGTTGAAAGCAAGCGGGATAAGCAAGAAATTATGCCTATTCCTAAAACTTGTCCATCCTGTGATAGCACTTTGATTCATTACGATGATGAAGTAGCCTTACGTTGCATCAATCCGCTTTGCCCAGCTCAAATTTTGGAGCGATTGTCACATTTTGCCAGTCGTGATGCCATGAACATTGCTGGCTTAGGACCATCAGTTATTGAAAAATTATTCAAAGCTAATTTGGTTCATGATGTTGCGGATTTATATCAATTATCAGTTGCAGATTTTCTGTTGCTTGATGGGGTAAAGGAAAAATCGGCGGAGAAATTTTATCAAGCCATTCAACAATCTAAAGAGAATTCAGCAGAAAAACTTTTATTTGGTCTGGGGATTCGTCACATTGGTGCCAAGGTTAGTCGCCAGTTGCTTGAAACATTCGGTGATCTCAAGAGTTTGGCTCAAGCAGATGTGGAAACCATTTCTGCTATAGATGGTTTAGGGGATACGGTTGCCAAATCTCTGCGCAGCTATTTTGATAAGGAAGAGGCAGAAAAGCTTTTAGAGGAGCTAAGTCAGGTTGGTCTGAATTTATCCTTCAAAGGTCAAAGGCCACAGGCTGATGCCCAATTATCAGGCTTAACGGTAGTTCTTACTGGAAAACTAGAACGTTTAACTCGAAATGAGGCTAAAGAAAAGTTGCAAAATTTAGGTGCTAAAGTGACAAATTCTGTGTCTAAAAAGACAGATTTGGTAATTGCAGGAAGTGATGCGGGCTCTAAACTTGAAAAGGCTCAAGCACTTGGTGTTGATATTCGTGATGAAGCTTGGTTAGAAAGTTTATAAGAGGAAATCTTATGGTTAAGAAACAAAAACGTGCGCGCTTGATTTACAATCCGACATCTGGACAAGAAATCATGAAGAAAAATGTTGCAGAAGTTTTGAATGTTTTGGAAGGTTTTGGCTATGAAACATCTGCTTTTCAGACCACTCCAGAAAAAGATTCTGCCCAAAAAGAAGCTGAACGCGCTGCCCTTGCAGGCTTTGACTTGGTTATTGCAGCTGGAGGGGATGGAACGATTAATGAAGTTGTTAATGGGATAGCACCCCTGAAGAAGCGGCCTAAAATGGCTATTATTCCGACTGGAACGACTAATGATTATGCACGGGCATTGAAAGTTCCGCGTGGCAATCCCGTTGAAGCGGCCAAGTTGATTGGTAAAAACCAACTGATTAAAATGGACATTGGTCAAGCTTACGAAGATACTTATTTTATCAACATTGCTGCGGCTGGTTCCTTCACTGAGTTGACCTACAGTGTCCCAAGTCAGTTGAAAACCATGTTTGGTTACTTGGCTTATTTGGTCAAGGGAGTTGAGTTATTACCGCAAGTCAGTAAGGTTCCTGTTAGAATTACGCATGATAATGGTGTTTTTGAGGGTGACGTTTCGATGATTTTTACTGCCCTCACTAATTCTGTGGGCGGATTTGAACAAATTGCACCGGATGCTAAGCTAGATGATGGGAAATTTACCTTGATTTTGGTCAAGACAGCTAATCTGATTGAGATTTTGCATTTGATTCGCTTGGTTCTAGACGGAGGCAAACACATCAACGACAGACGTGTTGAGTACATTAAAACTAGCTATATTGAAATTGAACCAAAATCTGATAAGCGCATGATGATTAATTTGGATGGCGAATATGGTGGAGATGCTCCGATTACTCTCAAGAATTTGAAAAATCATATCACTTTCTTCGCCAATACAGATGAAATTTCAGACGATGCTCTGGTATGGAGTCAGGAAGAATTGGCACTAGAAGCTATCGCTCAGAAATTTGCCCACGAAGTGGAAGAACTCAAACCTGAAATAGAGGAGTAAAATAATATGGAAAACACTGTAATCGTGCACTACCATAGCCGTCAAGGTAGTTATTTCGACCGAAGTTTATGGCAATGGCGTGACGGTCACTTGGGAAGAGATGCCCGCTTTTCGCGTTATGATAGCTTTGGAGCAGTAGCGACTTTAACTGAACCAGCACCTTATTTTTTGAGTCATATCTACGTAATTGTTAAGAATCGAGATTGGAGTTATAAGACTGTTGACTACCGCATCAATCGTGAAAATGGTGGTTCTAAAACAGAAGTTTGGTTAGTTGATGGTGATAGTACCGTTTACTATTCTCGTCAAGCAGCAGTTGCAAGCCATTCCTACGGTCGGAGACAACCTCATGCATTTGATATGGGAACTAATAGTAAAGTTTTTGATCAAAAATGGGGCTTTGATGGTTGGTTGGGAGCTAAGTATTCTGAAAGGTTTACAGAATTTAGACTCTGGGCACCAACTGCAGAAAAAGTAGAGTTAGTACTTTACAACTCAACAGATGAAAAAGCCAGTGTGGAGCGAGTTTTTCCTATGGTACGAGGAAACGAAGTGAATCATTCAGACCACAGGAAGAATACACATGGGGTCTGGTTTGAAACCATACAGGGAAATATGAATTATCAGGCTTACTGTTACCGCATATATTATCGTAAACGAACCTTTAGGGATACCAGAGATCCCTATTCTATTGCGACAACAGCAAATGGGCGCCGCTCAATTGTCATTGCTCCTGAACATCTTATTCCAGAAGGTTTTAGTATCAAGCATGGAAAAGAAGCTACTTGGCGGTTATCTAACCCAAATCAAGCAGTCATTTATGAGATGCATATTCGTGACTTTTCACAATCGGAAACATCTGGAGTCAATCCTAAAAATCGCGGAAAATTTCTTGGTGCCATTGAAACAGGAACGCGTAATCAGTTTGGGGATAAGACTGGTTTTGATTATGTAAAAGACTTAGGAGTTACTCACATTCAGTTGCAACCCATTTTTGATCATCATCAAACCTTTGATGCTGATGGAAATTATGCTTATAATTGGGGCTATGATCCAGAAAACTATAATGTTCCTGAGGCGAGTTTTACAAGTAAACCTCATGAGCCTGCAACTCGTATTTTAGAATTAAAACAACTTGTTCAAGCCTATCATGATGCAGGGATTGGGGTGATTATGGATGTGGTTTACAATCACACCTATTCTTCACAAGATTCGGCTTTTCAATTAGCGGTTCCAGATTATTATTATCGTATGAATTCTGATGGTTCTTTCCAAAACGGCTCTGGTTGTGGCAATGAGATGGCTAGTGAGAAAGAAATGTATCGAAAATACATGATTGATTCTATTCTTTACTGGGCTCAAAATTACAATTTGGATGGTTTTCGTTTTGACTTAATGGGGCTTCATGATGTTGAAACGATGAATGCCATTCGGAAAGAGTTAGACAAGATTGACCCTAACATCCTTCTTTACGGTGAGGGTTGGGACATGGGTATTGGTCTGATGCCAGAGGATAAAGCTAAAAAAGATAACGCACAGCAAATGCCAAACATTGGTTTCTTTAACGATGATCAACGTAATGCGGTTAAAGGTGCGGAAGTTTATGGTGACTTTAAGCGAGGTTTTGTATCGGGTGCCTCCTCGGAGGATAAGGTTGCTAAGGCTATTCTTGGAAGTGATGAACTTGTTAATTATTTGGCTCCAAATCAAGTATTGAATTATGTTGAAGCTCATGATAATTACAATCTTAATGATCTTCTTTTAGAGTTACATCCTACTGATAGTGTTGAGGAACATATTCGTCGAGTTGAGTTGGCAACAGCAATGAATCTTTTAATGCAAGGGATGAGCTTTATGCAGTTGGGACAGGAATTTTTAAGAACAAAACTTTATCCAACGGGTCAAGATGGACAACTGACTGATGCAGACAAGGAACGTGCAATGAATTCTTACAACGCACCTGATAATGTCAATCAAGTAAATTGGCGTCATGTGACCTACCATAAATCAACGATTGAGTTTGTTAAAAAAGTTATTCAAATGAAAACTCAAACTCCATATTTTTCATACCAGACATTTAAAGATGTGCGTGACCATGTTTATGTTAATAGTGCTGTTTCTGGGACTGGTTTTATTAGCTTCATTGTTGAAGACGAAAGGAAATACAAAGTCATTTTCAACACTTCTGGAAAACGCTTGCAAACTAAACAATTTAATGATATAATAATAACAAATGATGAGAGTTTTCGAAAAAATGAATTAATGCTTGATAATTTGACAGCGGCGATCCTTGATATCACGGAATAACCTGAGGTTTCTCGGGTTATTTTTGTTTTTTCGAGACATATATTAATTGAAAATCGAAATAGTGTAAAAGTGACATGATAATTTTGATTTTCTTTCAATATTATTTTGTCATTTTTTATTTTTTAACACACTCTGGGGTGCTCTAAGGAGCTAAATTTTCAATAATATTTGTTCGGTTTATCTTTTGTTACTTAGACATAGCTAGTGAGATTTATTTTATCTGTATTGTTATAGTATGGGTGATTAGAACACATATTGTGTGAAATTTTACTGATAAGGGCAATCAGGATAGTGGTTTAGAGGGGGGATTTGATGGATAATAAAGAAGCGCTTTACACTTTTGGAATAGGGGAAAATTTCCATATTCAACAGTATTTTGGGGTGCATTGTGATCACCAAGAGGATAAAGATGGCTATGTTTTTAGAGTTTGGGCACCAAATGCAGAACTTGTTCAGCTGATTGGTGACTTTACAGAGTGGCGCAATGAACCGCTTCAAATGACTAAAAATGAAGCGGGAGTTTGGGAAGTTTTTACGGACTTACCCAAGGAAGGACAACTTTACAAGTATTTAGTGACACGAAAAGGTGGTCAAGTTGTTGAAAAAATGGAACCAGTAGCGCTCTACTTGGAGGAACGCCCAGGGACTGCGGCTGTTGTCAAGAGCCTTGAGGATAAAAAGTGGAAAGATGGTCTTTGGATGGGACGCCGTAAACGCTTCGGTTTCAAACAACGTCCGGTTAATATTTACGAAGTCCATGCCAATTCATGGAAAAAGGATGAAACTGGAAAACCTTATCAGTTTAAAGAGTTAAAAGAGGAATTGATTCCTTACCTAGTGAAAATGAATTATACCCATGTGGAGTTCATGCCGTTGATGGCGCATCCCTTGGGGATGAGTTGGGGCTACCAGTTGATGGGGTATTTTGCCTTCGAGCACACTTACGGGACACCGGAAGATTTTCAAGATTTCGTAGAAGCTTGTCATCAGAACAATATTGGTGTTATCGTTGACTGGGTTCCAGGACATTTTACACAAAATGACGATGCCCTAGCTTATTTTGATGGGACGCCAACTTATGAATATCAAGATCATCATCGCGCCCATAATTACCGTTGGGGAGCATTGAACTTTGACCTTGGTAAAAATCAAGTGCAGTCTTTCTTGATTTCAAGTGCCTTGTTTTGGATTGAGTTTTATCATATTGATGGTATCCGTGTTGATGCTGTCAGCAATATGCTTTATCTAGACTACGATGATGGACCATGGTCGCCAAATCAATTTGGGGGAAATCGTAATATTGAAGGCTATAATTTCCTTCGCCGTCTTAATGGGATTGTCAAGTATCATCACCCAGACGTTATGATGATTGCTGAGGAATCAACAGCTGCAACACCAATTACCAAACCGCTTAGTGAGGATGGCTGTGGTTTTGACTATAAATGGAACATGGGCTGGATGAACGATATCCTCAGATTCTTTGCAGAAGATCCTATTTATCGTCAATATGACTTTAACTTGGTCACTTTTAGCTTCATGTATGTATTTAATGAAAACTTTATCTTACCATTTTCACATGATGAAGTTGTTCACGGCAAAAAAAGCATGATGCACAAAATGTGGGGAGACCGCTATAACCAGTTTGCGGGATTACGTACCCTTTATACTTACCAGATTTGTCATCCGGGTAAAAAATTACTCTTTATGGGGTCGGAATTTGGTCAGTTTTTGGAATGGAAGTATGATCATGAGTTAGAATGGGGAAATCTTGATGAAGAAGATAAACTCAACTTAAAAATGCAAGGTTTCACCAGCCATCTCAATCAATTTTATAAGGAGCATAAAGCTCTATGGCAGATTGATGATTCCTATGAAGGACTTGAGATTATTGATGCCGATAATACTGCGGAATCTGTCCTATCTTTCATTCGTAAGAATGACAAGGGAGATATGTTGATTTGTATCTTTAACATGACGCCGGTTGAACGTAGAGATTTTACTATCGGTGTACCGGTTGCGGGCATCTACGAAGAAGTTCTTAATACGGAGTTAGAGGCTTTTGGTGGCGTTTGGAAAGAAGGTAATCCAAATGTTCGGACGCAGACTGGACTTTGGAAACACTATCAAAACACGCTCACTTTTACCCTTCCAGCACTTGGAGCAAGTATCTGGAAAATTAAACGTCGTTTGAAAAAATAAACCTAAGAAAGGAAAACTACATGAAGAATGAAATGTTAGCTCTGATCCTCGCCGGAGGACAAGGAACTCGTCTTGGAAAATTGACACAAAGCATTGCAAAACCTGCGGTTCAATTTGGAGGACGCTATCGTATCATTGATTTTGCACTTTCAAATTGTGCAAATTCAGGCATTAACAATGTAGGTGTTATTACACAGTACCAACCCCTAGCTTTAAACAGCCACATTGGAAACGGATCATCATGGGGACTTGATGGTATTAACGCGGGAGCTACCATTCTTCAGCCTTATTCAGCGACTGAAGGAAATCGTTGGTTCCAAGGTACTAGCCATGCCATCTATCAAAATATTGATTACATTGATAGTATCAATCCAGAATATGTTTTGATTTTGTCAGGCGATCATATTTACAAGATGGATTATGATGATATGCTCCAAACCCATAAAGATAATTATGCTAGCTTGACAGTTGCCGTTATTGATGTTCCTCTCAAAGAAGCCAGTCGCTTTGGTATTATGAATACCGATTCAAATGACCGAATTGTCGAGTTTGAAGAAAAACCAGCTGAGCCAAAATCAACTAAGGCATCCATGGGGATTTATATCTTCAATTGGCAACGTCTTCGTACCATGTTGGTAGATGCAGAAAAGAATAATGTTGATATGTCGGACTTTGGTTCGAATGTCATTCCGGCCTATCTTGAATCGGGTGAACGTGTTTATACTTACAACTTCCAAGGTTACTGGAAAGATGTAGGTACCATTGAATCACTTTGGGAAGCCAATATGGAATATATTGGTGAAGACAATGATCTTCATAGTCGTGATCGCTCATGGAAAATCTACTCCAAGAATTTGATTGCGCCACCAAACTTTATTACTGAAACTGCCGATGTCAAAGATTCATTGGTTGTGGATGGCTGTTTTGTATCTGGAAAAGTTGAACATTCCATCCTATCAACTAATGTTCAGGTAAAAGAAGGTGCTGAAATTAAAGATTCCTTTATCATGAGTGGCGCCATTATCGGTGAAGGTGCAAAAATAACCCGTGCCATTGTTGGTGAAGGTGCTAAGATTGCTGAAGGCGTTGTTATTGACGGAACGGATGAAGTTCAAGTTATTGGTTATAATGAAGTAGTGGGGGTACCAAATGAAGATTGATAAATATTCTGCGATTCTTGGAAGCACAATTGGCTTTCATGAAATGGAAGGATTAACAGCTGAACGACCATTAGCTAGTTTGCCATTTGATGGTAAATATCGTCTGATTGACTTCCAACTTTCTAATCTGGCAAATGCAGGTGTGCGTAGTGTTTACGGTATTTTCCGTGGGCAAAATGTCCGTTCCATTTTTGACCATATTCGTTCAGGACGTGAATGGGGGCTGAATACTTTGCTTAGCCACTATTTCCTTGGCTTTTACAATGCAAGTATCGGTGAAGAAACTGCTGATAAAGATTATTACGATCAAATTTTAACTTATCTCAAACGTTCTGGTTCAGACCAAACCATCTACATGTCTTGTGATATTCTTTGTAACATTGATTTAGCGCAAGTTATTCACCTTCATAATGCCAATAAGCGTAACATCACAGTTGTTTATAAAAAAATGCCAAAATCTGATGTATCTGCGGCAAATGATATTTTAGAAATAGATGATAGTGATACAGTAACTGGTCGTAGAGATGGTCTCACTGGAGAAGATTTTGAAAAGATGTCAGCTGGTATTTATGTTGTTAATACTCCTTGGTTGATTGAGCAGATGGAGAAAGAGGCTGAGGTAGCAGAACCACGCAAATTGCGCTTCTTACTACGTGATTTGACTATTACCTCCAACGCTCTAGCTTTTGAATATACAGGCTATCTTGCTAATATCTCGTCGGTAAAATCGTACTACGATGCTAACATGGATATGCTAGATACACAAAAATTCTATTCATTACTTTATTCAAATCAAAAGGTTTATACCAAAGTTAAAAATGAAGAATCCACTTATTTTGATGTTACTTCTACTGTTAAAAACGCTCAGTTTGCTTCAGGTAGTATCGTAAAAGGTAATGTTGAACATTCTATTGTTTCACGTAACTGCCAGATTGACAAGAATTCACGAGTTGTGAACAGTGTGATTTTCCCTAAAGTAAAAATTGGAGAAGGTGCAATTGTTGAGAACGCCATCGTTGATAAAGGTGTTACCATCGCTGCGGGTGTCACTATTCGTGGAACTCAGGAAAAACCAGTTGTTATCGCCAAGGCTAGTGAAATTGTTGAGGATATTGTTGGATGAAAATAATGTTTGTTGCGGCAGAAGGAGCCCCTTTTGCCAAAACAGGCGGCTTAGGTGATGTTATTGGAGCATTGCCTAAGTCACTTGTTAAAAACGGAAATGAAGTAGCAGTTGTCTTACCCTATTATGATGTTGTAGATGCTAAATTTAGTGGGGAAATTGAAGATGTCCTGTATTTCTACACTTATCTTGGTTGGCGCCGCGTTTACGTCGGTGTCAAACGTATCGTACGTGATGGAGTGACCTTTTATTTTATCGACAATCATGATTATTTTTTCCGTGGGCATGTTTATGGAGATTGGGATGATGGCGAGCGCTTTGCCTTCTTCCAAATAGCTGCGCTTGAATTGATGGAGAAAATTGACTTTATTCCTGATATTCTTCATGTACATGATTATCACACTGGAATGATTCCTTTCTTGTTAAAAGAAAAATATCACTGGATAAATGCTTACAAGGATATTAAAACGGTCTTTACTATTCATAATATTGAATTTCAAGGTCAATTCGATCCGGGAATGCTTTGGGATTTGTTCGGTGTAGGTTTTGAGCGTTATGCTGATGGAACTTTGCGCTGGAATGACTGTCTTAACTGGATGAAAGCAGCGGTACTTTATGCAGATCGTGTAACGACTGTATCGCCTTCTTATGCCGAAGAGATCAAGACGCCTCAGTTTGGTAAAGGTCTTGACCAGATTATGCGTATGGAGTCAGGTAAGTTATCAGGGATTGTCAATGGAATTGATACAGAGCTTCTCAATCCTGAAACAGATCCTTATTTGTTAGCACACTTCTCTGCTGACGACCTTTCGGGCAAGGCCAAAGATAAAGCTGCGCTTCAAGAGCGCGTTGGTCTGCCTGTGCGTGATGATGTGCCTTTGATTGGTATTGTGTCTCGCCTAACGGACCAAAAAGGTTTTGATCTCGTGGTCAATGAATTAAACAACATTTTACAAAATGACCTGCAAGTTGTCGTTCTGGGAACAGGTTATGCAGATTATGAAAATGCTTTTGCTTGGTTTGGACGTAATTATCCTGAAAAATTATCTGCTAACATTACTTTTGACCTTGAATTAGCTCAGCAAATTTATGCAGCATGTGACCTCTTCCTTATGCCTTCAGCCTTTGAACCATGTGGCTTATCACAAATGATGGCTATGCGCTACGGAACGTTGCCGTTGGTACATGAAGTGGGTGGCCTGCGTGATACAGTAATTCCTTACAATCGTTTTGATAAAACGGGAACAGGTTTCACCTTTAATAATTTCTCAGGCTACTGGTTAACGACGACTCTAGCCTTTGCATTAGATGTTTACTATCATCATAAAGAAGATTGGCGAGAGTTACAACATAATGCCATGACAAAAGATTTTTCATGGGATACGGCTAGTCTCGCTTATGAACATCTCTATAAAGGTCTAAAATGATGAAAAATTAATTGTGACAAGGAACTTTGTGACTAGAAGAACAAGTGTGACCTTTAATCGGGAAGAACTTGTTGTGCCGTGGGTGCAGTTAGCGGTATCGTGATTAATGACGCTAGCTTCTTTCTCGCAGAGTTTCTTTGTTTGACATTTCTCGAGAACCAAGATAGAAGACACATCTTGATGTTTAATCGCTCATACTCTTCGAAAATCAAAATTATCCGTTGTCAACTTGCCTTGATGAACTCAAGTTCTATCGTCGGCTTCGTTTCCTAGGCTACTTTTGATTTTCATTGAGTATCAATTAAATTTTTAGCCTCGTATTCAGTGAGACCTATAGTTTTTTAGTTTGTTTTAGTACTGGGCAACGAGCCGCAGGTTGCTAGAACAGCCTCTAGGCTGTTCTAGGTTGGAAATAAGACATGCGAAGCAAGTCACTTTCGTAAAGTACGGCAAAGTGAGTTCAAACAATCCAGTGGAGTGTTTGAAGTTGGAGATAAGGAAACGGAGTTTCCTCTTACGTTGAAGTAATCAAAGATAAACTAATTGATTATAAAACTAGATTTTCAATTTGTCTCAGTTAGTAGTAGCGTTATTTTATAGCTTTGATCTAAAGCAGTGTGAGAAGCTATTATGATTGTCTGTCTTGATTCTTGTACGAAAAGGAGTTCGGCTCTACGTTGAAGGCTAAGCATTTATCAAAATAAAATGTGTCTGTCCAGTGCAGCTATATTGAATATGAATAAAAGAAAGGACTTTTATGCAACTTACAAAAGAACAATTTATACGTGATTTCAAAGATACACTTCACCAAGAGCAACTGGTAAAAGTGCCTGCTGCAACACCATCGGAACTTTTTACAACTTTAGCAAAATTAGTTCGTAAGTACTATACCAAGACATGGATTGACCGTAATCACAATTTATCTGACAAGCAACAAAAAATTGCTTACTATTTCTCGATTGAATTCTTACCAGGACGTATGTTGGAAACGAATCTTTTGAATTTAGGGATTTTGGATCTGGTTAAGGAAGGGTTTGCAGACCTAAATGTTGACTTTGAAGCAGTTAAAACAGCAGAGCATGACATGGCTCTAGGTAATGGTGGGCTTGGACGGCTGGCTGCTGCCTTTATGGACTCGCTTGCAACAACCGGTTATCCAGGCTTTGGGAATGGGCTCCGCTATAAATACGGACTTTTCAAACAACGAATCGTAGATGGTTATCAGGTTGAATTGCCTGATTCGTGGTTCGGTTCTATTGGGAATGTCTGGGAGGTGCGTAAAGACCATGACATCGTAGATGTCAAATTATTTGGAAATGTCTATCTCAAAGCTGAAGAAGGGAAATTAGTACCAGTTTATGAGGGCGCGCAAGTACTCCGTGCCGTACCTTACGATGTGCCACAAATTGGTTTTGAAAATGGAGTAATTAACAATCTTCGCCTTTGGGATGTTGAAATTCCAGAAGAGTATGAATTGGATTATCCAACGATTGATGCACTTCGTAGCGTTCGTGACATCACTTCGACCCTCTACCCAGATGATTCTAATTATGAAGGTAAGCAGCTTCGACTTGTTCAAGAATACTTTATGACAAGCGCTGGTTTGCAAACCATTATCAAAACTTACCTCAAACAAGGTCTGCCACTTGAAAATATCCATGAAAAAGTATCTGTCCATATCAACGATACTCACCCTGCGGTGGCACCAGCAGAGTTTATGCGCCTATTGGTTGATGAGTACGGCCTTAACTGGGAAGAAGCATGGAATGCAACTGTGAAAACTATGTCCTACACGAATCACACCATTCTTTCAGAAGCTCTTGAAAAATGGGATGCCGAGTTATTCAAAAAAGTTTTGCCACGCGTTTACCAAATTGTCCTTGAAATTGACAACCGATTCGTTATTGAAATGGCGCAAAAAGGCATTGATCCAGCGATTATCGAAAATACTCGTATCGTGAAAGACAACCAAATTCATATGGCTAATCTTGCCATTATCGGTGGTCACTCTGTCAATGGTGTTGCCAAGCTTCACACAGAACTCCTCAAAGAAGATACACTCCACGATTTCTACACCCTTTACCCAGAAAAATTCAATAACAAGACAAATGGTATCGTGCAACGTCGTTGGACACAAATCGCGGCTCCAGAATTATCACATGCTATTGATCAAACCATTGGGACACAATGGCGTAAAAATATCCATGAACTTCGTAAGTTGAATGACTTTGTTGATGATAGTGCGGTACTTAATAGTTTTTACCAAGTCAAGCAAGATGCTAAAGCACGTCTTGCAGCCTTCATCAAGGAATCAACAGGTGTTGAAGTATCAACAGAAGCTATCTTTGACGTGCAAGTCAAACGTCTTCATGCCTATAAACGTCAATTGCTCAATGTGATGCACATCATCAAGCTCTATAACGATTTGAAGGACAATCCTGATAAAGATGTGGTGCCTCGCGTCTTCATCTTTGGAGCTAAAGCAGCACCTGGGTACCACTTTGCCAAATCTGTTATCAAGATTATCAATGAATTGGCAAATCTTGTAAACAATGATGAAAGCATTCAAGGCAAACTAAAAGTTGTCTTCTTGGAAAATTATCGTGTCAGCCTTGCTGAAATCATTATTCCAGCAGCTAATGTATCTGAGCAAATCTCATTAGCATCCAAAGAAGCATCAGGAACATCTAACATGAAGTTTATGATGACAGGTGCTATTACTTTGGCAACCTTGGACGGCGCTAATATTGAAATCAAGGATGAAGTTGGTGATGATAACATTGTTATTTTCGGTATGGATAAAGATGATGTTTATCGTCATTATGCTGCTCATGATTATTATTCACGTGGTGTTTATGAAAACAACCCAGTCATCAAGCGTGTGGTGGATAGTTTTGTTGATGGTACTATTCCAAACATCCAAAATGAAGGCGTGGAAATTTACGAAGCTCTCATCACTCACAATGATGAGTATTTCTTGCTCGAAGACTTCCCAGCCTACGTTGAAGCACAAGAACGCATCGATGCGCTTTACCGTGACCGTGAAACATGGTCTCGCATGTCTCTGCGAAATATTGCCAATTCAGACAAATTCACTTCTGATGATACCATCACAGAATACGCTGAAGAAATCTGGCGTCTAAAGAAATAACGTCTAAGAGATTGTAAAGAGGGCAGGTTAAGAGACAACTTATCTGCTCTTTTTGTAGTTTGGGTAATTTTCAGAAAACAATGTTATAAAATCTAACATCATGGTCTATAAAGGTTAAAGAAAATTTAAGAAAGCGCACTCAAAATGGGGAAATTCGTTGACTTTATTGAAAAATAGGACTAAAATAGCAAGGTAAAAATTTTTTAAAGGAGAATTCATTATGTTGAATTTAAAGATCTTGGCACTCGGTATTGCCGTTCTAGGCGTTAGCCTTGGTGAAGGGATTTTGGTGGCTAATATTGCAAAATCTGCTGCACGACAACCAGAAATGTACAGTAAGTTACAAACACTTATGATTATGGGGGTAGCCTTTATTGAAGGTACTTTCTTCGTTCTACTTGCGTCAACTTTCTTTGTCGGATAAAACGATTAAGAATTTATAAAAAAGAAGGAGGGGGTAGAGTTGGAAACTTCTGTAAATCCTACAATGGAATTTTTAGGGGTGAAATTCGACCTAACCATTCTCGCTATGTCCCTCTTAACTGTACTTTTGACATTTCTAATTATATTTTGGTCAAGTCGCAAGATGCAGCTAAAACCAAAAGGTAAGCAGAATGTTTTAGAGTGGATATATGAGTTTGTTCAGGGAATTATTAAACCCAATCTTGGACGCTATACTGGTAATTACAGTCTCCTCTTCTTTGGCTTATTCTTCTTCTTACTAATTGCAAATAATATTGGCTTAGTAACAAAACTTGAAATTGGGGATTATAACTTATGGTCTTCTCCAACTTCGAATGTGGCTTATAATTTTGGTTTAGCTTTGTTAATCGCCATTATTGTTCATTTTGAAGGTATTCGTAAAAATGGTATCAAAAAATATCTAAAAGAATATTTGTCGCCAACACCAGTTATGCTGCCGATGAACCTTCTTGAAGAATTTACTAATGTTATTTCGCTGACGTTACGTCTGTATGGTAATATTTTTGCTGGTGAAATTGTTCTGAGTTTATTGACTAGCTTTGCGCATTATAGCCCAATTGCTTGGCCGGTGGCGTTCATATTGAATGTCCTTTGGACGGGATTCTCAGTCTTTATTTCAGCTATTCAGGCATATGTATTTGTCATGTTATCGTCAACCTACATTGGTAAAAAAGTGAATCATGAAGAAGAATAAAGGAAAGGAGAAAGCATATTATGTCAACTTTGATTAATGCTACAAGTCTTGGTAATATTATTATCGTGACAGGCTCTTTTCTTCTTTTGCTTGTTCTTGTCAAACTATTTGCCTGGGAGCAAATTACAGGAATATTTGCAGCACGTGAAGAAAAGATTGCAAATGATATTGATGGTGCAGAAAATGCACGTCAAGAAGCAGAAACTTTGGCACAAAAGCGTGAAGTTGAATTGTCACAAGCTAAAGCGGAAGCTGGTCAAATCGTAGAAGAAGCCAAAGAGGCAGGAAATCATAAGAGTGAACAGATTGTCGCAGAGGCTCGCGATGAAGCGACTCGTTTAAAAGAAAAAGCAAGTCAAGATATTGAACAAAGTAAAGCAGAAGCTCTTTCTAGTGTTAAGGAAGAGGTTGCTGACTTGACAATCCTTTTAGCTGAAAAAATCATGACAGCTAACCTTGATAAGGAAGCGCAAAGTGGCTTGATTAACAGTTATCTTGACAAACTAGGAGATGCCTGATGACAAATAAGGAACAGGCTCTAATTGAGCAATATGCAAAAAGTCTCGTAGAAGTAGCTTCAGAGAAAAACTGTATCCCAAGTGTTCAAAGCGATATTCTAGCAATACTCAATGTTTTTGAACACACGGAATTAAGTAAAACTTTAGCTAGTTTGGCTATTCCACGAGAAGAAAAAGCGACATTGGTTAGGTTACTTCAAGAGTCTAGTTCAGTTTATCTAAACAATTTTCTTGAGGTAATTTTGCAAAATGAGCGCGAAGTCTATCTTCAAGCAATCTTGCGCGGAGCTTTGGTAGAAATCGGGCGTATCACAAATGAGTACGATATTGTTGTAACAACAGCAGTGCCTTTATCTGATGAACAAAAGACACGTATTCGTGAGACTGTTGCTCGTAAATTCGATGTCAAAGCGGGACGTTTGATTGAGAAGATTGATCAGTCTATCATTGGTGGTTTTGTCATAAATGTTAATAATAAGGTGATTGACGCAAGTATTCGTCGTCAATTGCAACAAGTAAAAATGAATTTAAAATAGAAAGTGGTGTGACTTTTGGCAATTAATGCACAAGAAATTAGCGCTTTAATTAAAAAGCAAATTGAAAACTTCCAGCCAAATTTTGACGTCACAGAAACTGGTGTCGTTACCTATGTGGGTGACGGTATTGCGCGTGCTCGAGGACTTGATAATGCCATGAGTGGGGAACTTCTTGAGTTTTCAAATGGTGCTTACGGTATGGCACAAAACCTTGAGTCAAACGATGTTGGTATCATTATCCTTGGGGATTTTTCAGCTATTCGTGAAGGTGATGAGGTTAAACGTACTGGTAAAATCATGGAAGTGCCAGTTGGTGAATCTCTTATCGGTCGTGTTGTCAATCCGCTTGGTCAGCCAGTAGATGGACTTGGAGAGATTGTAACAACAGCGACTCGCCCAGTTGAAACGCCTGCACCAGGTGTTATGCAACGTAAATCAGTTTCTGAACCTCTCCAAACAGGTTTAAAGGCTATTGATGCCTTGGTTCCAATTGGACGTGGCCAACGTGAATTGATTATCGGTGACCGTCAAACAGGTAAAACATCAGTTGCGATTGATGCTATCTTGAATCAAAAAGGTCAAGATATGATTTGTATCTATGTGGCTATTGGTCAAAAAGAATCAACCGTTCGTACACAGGTTGAAACGCTTCGTAAATATGGAGCACTTGATTATACAATCGTTGTAACAGCCTCGGCATCACAACCATCACCACTGCTGTATATCGCACCTTATGCTGGTGTTGCAATGGCAGAAGAGTTTATGTACAATGGCAAACATGTTTTGATTGTTTACGATGATTTGTCAAAACAAGCTGTAGCTTACCGTGAATTATCCTTGCTTCTTCGTCGTCCACCAGGTCGTGAAGCTTATCCGGGGGATGTTTTCTATCTTCACAGTCGTTTACTTGAACGTTCAGCTAAGGTTTCAGATGCTCTGGGTGGTGGCTCAATTACAGCCCTTCCATTTATCGAAACGCAAGCTGGTGACATCTCAGCCTATATTGCAACAAACGTGATTTCAATTACTGATGGACAAATTTTCTTGCAAGAAAATCTCTTCAATTCTGGTATTCGTCCAGCCATTGATGCGGGTTCGTCAGTGTCGCGTGTTGGTGGGTCTGCCCAGATTAAGGCTATGAAGAAAGTTGCCGGTACCCTTCGTCTTGACTTGGCTTCTTACCGTGAACTTGAAGCTTTTACGCAATTTGGTTCTGACCTTGATGCTGCAACTCAAGCGAAATTAAATCGCGGTCGTCGCACAGTCGAAGTATTGAAGCAACCACTCCATAAACCACTTGCTGTTGAAAAGCAAGTTGTCATTCTTTATGCATTGACACATGGTTTCTTGGACGATGTTCCAGTTAATGATATTTTGGCCTTTGAAGAAGCTTTGTATGATTATTTTGAAGTTCACTATGAATCAATCTTTGAAACGATTCGTACTACTAAAGATCTTCCAGAAGAAGCAGTGTTGGATGCTGCAATCCAAGCCTTTAAAGATCAAGCGAATTTTAACTGATAGGAGGGTTTATTATGGCAGGCTCTCTTAGTGAAATTAAAGCCAAAATTGTTTCAACGCAAAAAACCAGCCATATTACTGGTGCTATGCATATGGTTTCTGCTAGTAAACTGACCAAGTCAGAACAAGCTGCTAAAGATTTTCAAGTCTATGCAACTAAAATCCGTCAGATTACAACGGATCTCTTGCATTCAGACTTAGTCCACGGTTCCAACAATCCAATGTTGGCGACGCGTCCTGTCAAAAAAACAGGTTATATCGTTATCACATCTGATAAGGGTCTTGTTGGTGGTTATAATTCTAAAATTCTCAAGGCTATGATGGACATCATTGAAGAATATCACAATGAGGATGACTACGCTATTATATCTATCGGTGGTGTGGGTTCAGACTTTTTCAAAGCTCGTGGTATGAACGTTTCTTTTGAACTCCGAGGGCTTGAAGATCACCCATCTTTTGAGCAAGTTGGACAAATTATTTCCCAATCTGTTGAAATGTATAAAAGTGAACTCTTTGACGAACTTTATGTGTGTTATAATCACCATGTCAATAGTTTAACGAGTCAAGTACGTGTGCAGCAGATGTTGCCAATAGGAGACTTGGATGTTGAAGAATCTGAAGCTCCGGCATCAGCTAATTTTGAATTGGAACCAAATCGTGAAGCTATTTTAGAACAACTCTTGCCTCAATATACAGAAAGTATGATTTACGGGGCTATCGTTGATGCT
This sequence comes from Streptococcus sp. ZY19097, assembly GCF_040731245.1. Classification (NCBI taxonomy): domain Bacteria; kingdom Bacillati; phylum Bacillota; class Bacilli; order Lactobacillales; family Streptococcaceae; genus Streptococcus; species Streptococcus sp. ZY19097. The sequence continues at coordinate 2,068,773 of NZ_CP160400.1, read as the reverse complement.
AAAACGGCAGAGCATGCTGCTGGAATGACAGCTATGCAGACTGCTACAGATAACGCTAAAAATGTTATTAACGAGTTGACTATTCAATATAACCGTGCACGCCAAGCAGCCATTACGCAAGAAATCACAGAGATTGTTGCGGGTGCAAATGCGTTGGAATAAGAAAAGTGAGACATTCAACTCATAAAAAGGAATATATCTAGAAATCTAAAAAGGAGAAATAGATGAGCTCAGGTAAAATTGCTCAGGTTGTTGGACCAGTCGTTGACGTTGCATTTGCAGCAGGCGACAAACTTCCTGAGATAAATAATGCGTTGATTGTTTATAAAAATGGCGATAAAGCGCAAAAAATCGTTCTCGAAGTTGCTCTTGAACTTGGTGACGGACTTGTGCGTACAATCGCAATGGAATCAACTGATGGGCTTACACGTGGGTTAGAAGTTTTTGATACTGGCCGTGCAATTAGTGTACCAGTCGGTAAAGAAACTTTGGGACGCGTTTTCAATGTACTTGGCGATACCATTGATTTGGAAGAACCATTTGCTGAAGATGCTGAACGACAACCAATCCATAAAAAAGCACCATCTTTTGATGAATTATCAACAGCATCGGAAATTCTTGAAACAGGTATTAAAGTTATTGACCTTCTTGCACCTTATCTAAAGGGTGGTAAAGTTGGACTTTTCGGTGGTGCCGGAGTTGGTAAAACCGTCCTTATTCAAGAATTGATTCACAACATTGCACAAGAACACGGTGGTATTTCAGTGTTTACTGGTGTTGGGGAACGTACACGTGAAGGAAATGACCTTTACTGGGAAATGAAAGAATCTGGCGTTATTGAAAAAACAGCCATGGTCTTTGGTCAAATGAATGAGCCACCTGGAGCACGTATGCGTGTTGCTTTGACTGGTTTGACCATTGCCGAGTACTTCCGTGATGTGGAAGGACAAGATGTGCTTCTCTTCATTGATAATATTTTCCGTTTCACTCAAGCGGGTTCCGAAGTATCAGCCCTTCTTGGTCGTATGCCTTCAGCCGTTGGTTATCAACCTACTCTTGCGACTGAAATGGGGCAATTACAAGAGCGTATTACATCAACTAAAAAAGGTTCTGTCACTTCTATCCAAGCGATTTATGTACCAGCTGATGACTACACTGACCCAGCGCCAGCAACAGCTTTCGCTCACTTGGATTCAACAACTAACCTTGAACGTAAACTGACTCAAATGGGGATTTACCCAGCTGTTGACCCATTAGCTTCAAGTTCACGTGCTCTTTCTCCAGAAATTGTTGGTGAGGAGCATTATGCAGTAGCAACAGAAGTCCAACGTGTTCTTCAACGTTACCGCGAATTGCAAGACATCATTGCTATCTTGGGTATGGATGAATTGTCAGACGAGGAAAAGACTCTGGTAGGTCGTGCTCGTCGTATCCAATTCTTCTTGTCACAAAACTTTAATGTTGCAGAACAATTTACTGGTCAACCAGGTTCGTATGTACCAGTTGCAGAAACTGTTCGTGGCTTTAAAGAAATTCTTGAAGGAAAATATGACAATCTTCCTGAAGACGCCTTCCGTAATGTTGGCCCTATTGAAGATGTTGTTGCTAAAGCGCAAAAAATGGGCTACTAATGAGGTGATGTCATGAAATATATGACTGTTCAAGTTGTCACACCTGATGGTGTTCGCTACGACCATCATGCCACATACATTTCTATTAGAACTCTTGATGGGGACATGGGAATTCTCCCCGATCACGTCAATATCATTGCGCCACTTATTGTTCATGAAATGAAAATTCGTCGTATTGATGATGAAAATCATGTGGACTGGGTTGCTATAAATGGAGGGATAATAGAAGTTCGTGATAATTTTGTTACAATTGTTGCGGACTCTGCTGAACGCGAACGAGATATTGATGTCAGCCGTGCAGAACGTGCGAAGTTGCGTGCCGAACGTAAATTACAAGCCGCTCAGACGACACATGATATTGACGAAGTCCGTCGTGCTCAAGTTGCTCTTCGCCGCGCTCTTAATCGTATCAATGTTGGAAGTCACCGTTAGGTTATCTACTTTTTTAGGATAAACAGCAAAAACCGCACTGAGGCGGTTTTTTGCTGTTTGTATCTTAGGGGTTCATGCTATAATGGAGAAAAAGGAGTCATCATGCGTTTAGATAAATTTTTAGTAGAAGCTGGAGTAGGTTCGCGTACAGAGGTAAAGCAGCTTTTAAAGAAGAAAATGGTTAAAGTCAATGATGTTGTGGAAAGCTCTGCCAAGCGTCATATTAATGAAATTACGGATAAAATCACTTGTCAAGGTCAAGCTTTGACTTACGAAAAATATGTTTATTATCTTCTCAACAAGCCTAAGGGGGTTATTTCGGCGACTGAAGACAATCATCATCAAACGGTTCTTGATTTGCTGGATAAAAAAGCCTGGGACAAGGCAGTGTTTCCTGTTGGTCGTCTGGATATTGATACACATGGTCTGCTTTTATTGACTAATAATGGACCTTTGGCACATGCTATGCTATCGCCCAAACGTCATATAGATAAGCTTTATCAGGCTAAGGTCGAAGGCATCATGACTGACGAGGATGTTGAGGCTTTTGAAAAGGGAATTATTTTAGAGGATTTTACCTGTCAGCCAGCGCAACTGGTCATAAAAGAGATTGACAATCTTACTCAGACGACTATAGTGCAAATTACGATTAAGGAAGGGAAGTTTCATCAAATCAAGCGAATGGTGGCAGCATGTGGTAAGAAGGTAGTAGATTTACAGAGATTAGGCATGGGGCCGCTGGCTTTGGAGAAAAACTTGTCCTTGGGACAGTGGCGTCATCTGACTTCTGAGGAATTGGAACGTCTGGTGGTCTTCAACGTTGATTTGTAAAAAGCAGGGTCAAACAGAAGTAAATATATGTTGTTACCACTTAGTTTCTTTATCTGCTACAACGGATAAAGAAATTTCATTTCTTTAGCAACTGCAATAGTGTTAGAAGTCTATATTCAATTTTCAATACGAGGAGTTTATTTACCAAGGTAAAACTTAGAACCTGTAGTCATGATTAGCGCTTCACTTGTGAATACAGGTTCTTATTTACAATCTTTATTTATAGCTATTTAGCTTACATTTATGACTTCGCCTAATGAGGGAACTTCAAATAATTTGAGCATTTAATGGAAGTGACAAACTATCATAAGCTTCATTTCTTAAAGGCAACAATCCTTCGAAATGTTCAAGCTCCCCGCAGCAAATAACACGAACTTCATTTATTCTATTACTCACCTCCGTTGGTCTTTACCTAGACTGGTGGATAAAATCTCACAGCACACTGAATGACTAAAAAAGTTTAGAGATTGTGTGAAAGCTTAACTCCAGAATCAGTGGCGCTGATTGAGGTAGAATAGAATTTCACCCAATAAAGCCAATAACATTGGATTAGCATAAGTGGGGGGCGGGCTGTCAGTGTGCATAATGATAAAAGTGTAAGAAGTTGACTATTTTATTCTCAATAAGTCAGCTTTTTAAATAGCCCATTCCCCGCCTCGGAAGATAGGGACGGTTTTGCCATCTGCTGTGATACCATCAATATCCATTTTGTCTGAACCAATCATAAAATCCACGTGAGTAGTTGAACGATTGAGCCCAGCTGCATCTAACTCTTCTGAAGTCATTTCAGTTCCTTTTTCGATGTTAAAAGCATAGGCTTGCCCGATTGCTAGATGATTAGAAGCGTTTTCATCGAAAAGTGTGTTGAAGAATGTCAAGCCAGAAAGTGAGATAGGTGTCTTGTGGGGAACAAGAGCAACTTCTCCAAGTGAACGGGCACCATCATTTTCCTCAATAAGGCGTTTGATCGTTTCTTCTCCTTTTTTGGCTGTCACCTCAATGATTTTACCGTTTTGGAAGGTGAAGGTCATATCTTCAATCACCACACCAGCGTAGCTTAATGGTTTGGTGGAAGTTACATAGCCATCAGCACGACGATAATCAGGAGCGGAAAAGACTTCCTCAGTTGGCATATTTGCAATGAAGAGTTCACCTTGAGCATTGATACTACCTGCTGCCTCCCAAACATGATTTTTAGGCATACCAAGCGTTAAATCTGTTCCAGGTGCGATGTAGTGAAGAGCATCAAACTGAAACTTGTTAAGAATATCAGCCTTTGATGTCAGACGTTTTTGATGTTCATCCCAAGCCTTGATTGGATCTTCCTCGTAGATACGGTTCATTTTGAAGATGGCATTCCAAAGAGCATCAATTTGTTCTTCGGGAGTACTTAGCTCTGGAAATACCATAGCTGCCCATTCGGGACTTGTGGCAGCTGCTAGAGTCCAGCTAATCTGATTGGCCTGAGTGGCTGTCCATTGAGCGTCAAGTGCAATAGCAGTAGCACGTGTGGCTGCGGCCAGACGATCTGGGTTTACACTTGCAAAAACATTTGGGTCTGCTGAGCGAACGACTAGCCGACTGGCTTTTTTAGTTAAAAAATGATCAGATTTTGCAACAATGTAATCAGCAACAGAAGTTATTCGATCTTCGTCTGCGTGGAGCAATTTTTCTAAGGTAATCTGGTCATCCACATAATCTACTACAACCTCGGCAGCGCCGTAAGCATAGGCAGTCTTAGTCAATAGGCGTGCCAAGTGGCTATGCTCGACGGCAATCGTAATAATAAGGGTGTGTCCTTTTTGGATATTTACCCCTTTTGCAATGAGTAAGTTGGCATATTTTTTTAAATTTTCTTCAAAGTTTGGTAATACCATAAAATTCTCCTTTATTTTTTCTTACTGACTTACTCTAGCATATTTCAATAAAAATCACAAGAAAGCTGAAAACGTTTCAATTGAATTCAAATGGCTAGTGTTTGCTTTATTAGCAAAATCATGTTAAGATAGAACTAGCAAAATTCAGTAAAAGAGGTGTGGACTGTGGCTTTTGGAGAAAATGGACCACGTAAAAAAACAGCATTTGAAAAATTGACTTTGTTTGTTGTTATTTTGATGGTTCTTGTAACCGTTGGTGGATTGATTGCGACAGCGATTGCGTCCATCCTGTAAGACGCTGCTAAGCGTTTTTTTATGCTTGCAAATGAGTGCGAGTCATTTTATAAAAAGTAGGAAAAAAGTATGAGTATGTTTTTAGATACTGCCAAGATTAGCGTTAAGGCTGGTCGTGGTGGTGATGGTATGGTGGCCTTTCGCCGAGAAAAATATGTGCCAAATGGCGGTCCTTGGGGTGGCGATGGCGGCAAGGGAGGCTCGGTTGTCTTTAAAGTAGATGAAGGGCTTCGCACCCTCATGGACTTTCGTTATAACCGACGTTTTAAGGCAAAAGATGGTGAAAAAGGCATGACTAAGGGTATGCACGGACGCGGGTCAGATGACTTGATTGTGCGCGTGCCTCAAGGGACAACTGTCCGTGATGCAGAAACTGGTAAGGTCATTACAGACCTTGTAGAAAACGGTCAGGAATTTATTGTGGCTCATGGTGGTCGTGGTGGCCGAGGGAATATCCGTTTTGCAACCCCTCGTAATCCTGCGCCAGAAATCGCTGAAAATGGCGAACCCGGTGAAGAACGTGAGTTGGAATTAGAATTGAAAATTTTGGCAGATGTAGGGCTAGTTGGCTTTCCATCTGTCGGGAAATCGACTCTTCTCAGCGTGGTTTCGGCTGCAAAACCAAAAATTGGTGCTTACCACTTCACCACAATCGTGCCCAATCTTGGGATGGTACGTACGAAGTCTGGGGATAGCTTTGCCATGGCTGATCTCCCAGGATTGATTGAGGGAGCCAGCCAAGGTATAGGACTAGGAACGCAATTCCTTCGACATATTGAGCGTACTCGTGTGATCTTACATGTTATCGATATGTCAGCTAGCGAAGGACGTGATCCTTATGAAGATTATTGTCAAATCAATAAGGAGCTAGAAACTTATAATCTTCGTCTCCTAGAGCGTCCCCAAATTATCGTAGCCAACAAGATGGATATGCCGGAAGCTGAGGAAAATCTGAAGGTCTTCAAAGAAAAATTGGCTGCTGAATATGATGAATTTGACGAATTGCCAATGATTTTCCCAATTTCATCTCTGACTCATCAAGGTTTGGAAAATCTTCTGGAAGCAACTGCAGAATTACTTGAACAGACAGATGAATTTCTTCTTTACACTGAGGATGACATGGAACAAGAAGAGGTTTATTATGGCTTTGAGGCTGATGAACGTCCGTTTGAAATTAGTCGTGATGATGATGCGACTTGGGTTCTATCTGGTGAAAAACTTGAAAAACTCTTTATCATGACTAATATGGAGCGTGATGAGTCTGTCATGAAATTTGCACGTCAATTACGTGGTATGGGAGTTGATGAAGCACTTCGTGAGCGCGGTGCCAAGGATGGAGACCTTGTTCGTATCGGTAACTTCGTTTTTGAATTTGTGGATTAACTTCAAAGGTTTAGTTGCGCCTAAAGTCAACAACTAAATCATAGAGAGTGAACAGAAGTCATGAATTTAGGAGAAGTTCGATTTCGTTGTCTCAACCTCTAGTTTATTCGCTTAAAAGGTGATTAAATCATAATTACTTTTCTCACATCATAAGTTTTTGAACAATGTATCGATAAGATAGTGGAACATAAGTACGTTATCTTCAATTTCTTTAATCATTCAAGTAAGTGAGGTATTTTATGGGAGATAAGCCGATATCATTCAAGGATAAGGATGGAAATTTTGTTTCAGCTGCCGATGTTTGGAATGCTGAAAAATTAGAAGAACTCTTTAACGCGTTGAATCCAAAGCGAAAATTACGGCTTGAGCGTGAGCGATTAGCCAAAGAAAAGTCTAAAATAGAATAAAATCGGGGCAGTGAGTCTGCTCCGATTTTTGTTTAAGCGAGTTCTTTTAGAGTAACGTGATCTAGCTCATACGATTTCTTGGCTACCTCCTTGATAAATAACCGATCATGAGAGACTGAAATTAAACATCCAGGAAAATCTGCCAACAACTGACGAATAATTGGTTGACTGGTCGGTGAAAAGTGACGTGTTGGCTCATCTAAAATAAGGACATTATTTCCTGCTAAAACCATCCTAGCTAGAAAGAGTTTTGCTTTTTGTCCACCGGAAAGATGGCTGACAGAGTGAGTAATTTCTTCGCGAGTGAATTGTAAGCTAGCCAACAGCATCCGGGCTTTCTCCTCACTGCTGACTGCTGTGAGAAATTGTAGGGCGGACTGCCTGTCATCCAGCAGGTCTTCGTAGTGTTGCGGCATGTAGCCGACAGAAAGATCTGACTTTGTGTCCAACTCAGCGATAAGTTCTTTTAGCAGGCGAGTCTTGCCGATACCATTTTGCCCCGTGATAACCAGCTTATCCTGCCCCCGAACCTCTAACGCAATCACCTGACCTGTTGGCAAAGGATGTTGCTCCCAGCGAAGTAGGACTTTGCTAGCTGGCAAAGGCTTGATATGAGAGAAAAAGAGATTGATAGCATCCATATCTTGTGGGATTTCGTGAAAATTCTCAGCTTCCTTGGCGTAGCGCTTTTCCTGCGACAGGACATTTTTCATTTTCTTAGCAATAAGTCGGCCAGCGGTAGCGTCATGCGTATTTCGAACGGTATGCTCCACACTCTGATGGATGCGATGATGTCGCGCCATTTTCTTGGCATGCTCCTCGCGTTCTTTTTGTGCTACTTGCATCTGTTTGTTGAAGGTTACCTGACGCCAGGTCTTGTATGAATTATAGTCTCCTTGGAAATAGCTAGCGCGGGGTTCCTGACGCTTTTTTAGTAGTTCAAGGTGGAGAATAGCAGTAGCTGTGTGTTCTAGCAGAGCTTCGTCGTGGGAGATGAAGATAATGGTCTTATCCGTCTCATGGATAAATCTCTCTAACCATTTTAGACTGCCTAGATCCAAATCGCTGGATGGCTCATCCAAAATCAGTAAATCAGGATCCGTTGCCAGTAATTTGAGTAACTGACATTTGATTTTTTCACCGCCAGATAGACTTCTCATGAGTTGCTGATTACTGTCTAGTCGCTGGCTACTCATCTGCAGTAGGTCTGCCATTTTATAAAAAAGATTAAAGTCAAACTGGTTGTAATCCAAATCTTGAAAAAGAAACTTGCTGACAGTTTTTTCCAAATCCTCTGTTGGTAAATCTTGGGGCAGGTAAGCAGTGTTGACGAACTGATTGTGAATCTTACCATCAAGGATGGCATAATTGGCAAGATGTTCAGGTGAGACAATAGCTTTGATGAGAGTAGATTTGCCAGTACCTTCTTCACCGATGATGGCTAGCTTGTCACCATGATTAACAACGAGTGATAGGTCCTTGATGAGCGTCTGTAAATCTTTTTGATGATTGATGGTTAAGTGGTCAATTTTTAGCATATAAAAATTCCTTTCAAATAATAAAAACTCTCTACCTTACCAAGTAGAGAGTTGAAAGTGAGCGGGAATCTGTTAAGCAGTAAGTTCGACACCAAGTCACAGGAAAAGTGATATTGGTGTAGCTAAAAAGACTTACATTTGTTCCTTAAAGGCAGAGCAAGAAAGCACACTAAAAAACATAACTTGATAAGGAATATCAACAATTAGTTTTTTAGTTTTTCATGGCTCCTTGTACCTCCGAGATTTATTCGTATATAGTCTAACAAAACGTTTTCAAAAAGTCAAAGAAAATGCTACAATATAAAAATTTAAGAAGTTACTAATGAAGAGATGGTTGTTATTGGATATTCAGAGAGTAGCAGACCGACTTTTTCAAAAAATTAGCAGATAAAACGAAATTACTATTCGTTACCTTGGATTGTTAATTGGAAAGAAGATAAAAGTGGTATCCCCCCCCCCCGAAATATTTGTTGAATGGACTCCTTAATAGATTATAAATGGTAATTACAATTAGTTTAAGCTAGATATTTTGAAGCCTATGAAACGGTTTTCTTTCTGGATTGCCCCTTGGTAGTTTGTCTTTTAGAAATTGAGGAAAGAAGATGAGAACTTTATAGTCTTCATGAAAAAATTTTCGACTGGAGATAAGCTCAAGATTTTTGAGCGGCTAGCAACTTCTCAGAATAGATACTACATATTTTTAAGAAAATGAGCGATGCTGATAACATTATAAAAGGAACCGCTTGTTTGCGATTCCTTTTTATGTTTTTACACATTCAAGACTTTATTCAAGAAATCTTTGAGACGTGGGTGTTGTGGATTGTCGAAGATTTGTTCTGGTGTGCCATCTTCGAGGAATTGTCCGCCATCGGTGAAGATGACGCGGTTGGCAACCTTGCGAGCAAATCCCATTTCGTGGGTAACAATCAGCATGGTCATGCCCTGTTCAGCCAAGTCTTTCATAACGTTGAGAACGTCTCCGACCATTTCAGGGTCAAGTGCTGATGTAGGTTCATCAAAGAGCATGATGTCAGGATTCATGGCCAAGCTTCGTGCGATAGCGACACGTTGCTTTTGACCACCAGACAAACTGTCAGGTTTAGCGGTAGCTTTGTCAGATAAGCCAACTTTTTCCAATAATTCTAAGGCGTGCTTTTCAGCCTCTTCCTTGCTTTCCTTGCCCAGTTCAATGGGAGCAAAGGTAATATTTTCAAGAACAGTCATGTGTGGGAAAAGGTTGAAGTGCTGAAATACCATTCCGATATTTTCACGTGCTTTGTCAACATTGGTACTTTTATCTGAAAGTTCATAACCGTCAACAACGACTTTTCCACTTGTGATTGTTTCAAGTAAGTTGAGAGTACGAAGGAAGGTTGATTTACCAGAACCTGAAGGACCGATGATACAAACGACATCACCTTCGTAGAATTTGGCGTCAATACCTTTTAAAACTTCATTTTGTCCATAAGATTTGTGTAAGTCTTGGACATCAATTTTTAATTCTGCCATTATTTAAGCCTCTTTTCTAATCGTTTTGCGAGACGTGTCAAAATAGTAATCATCACAAGGTAGATGATTGCCAAGATAGCATACATACGGAAGGATTGATAGTTGCGAGCGATGATGATTTTACCTGTTTGGAAAAGTTCGACAAGTCCGATAGCCGACACGATAGTCGTATCTTTGAGTGAGATGACAAACTGATTGATAAAGCTTGGAAGCATCAATTTTACAGCCTGTGGCAAGATAACCTTACGCATGGTTGTATTGTAGGGAATGCCTAAACTTCGACTGGCTTCCATTTGTCCTGATGGAACAGCTTCAATACCACCACGAACGATTTCAGCAATATAAGCTCCGCCGTTAAGCGAAAGTGCAATTGTGGCAGCCATAAAATCATTGATTGGGCTTTGATGACCTGTGATGGATTCAATAAGGTTTGGGATTCCCCAGAAAATGAAGGCTGCTACAATCATAAGTGGAATACCGCGTACCACATCCACGAAGATAGCTGCGATTGTACGAAGGACATTACTTGGACTGACGGCCATCATACCAAAGATGATACCGATAATAGTAGCAATGGCAAAAGAAATCAGGGTCAGGCTGAGGGTTGTTCCCAGACCTGAAAGTAATTGTTTGTAGTTGTTTGAAATTAAGCCAAAAATAGTCGTTTCGTCAACCGTTTTTGTTGATGTCTTTTCTTCTGTACCGAGGTATTTAGCGATGATTTTATCGTATTTTCCAGATTTTTTAAGGGCCGCAAGACCATTATTGAACATTTGGATGAGTTCAGGGTTTGTTCCTTTTTTAACAGCAAATCCATATTCACCAGAAGGTTCACCATCAATAGGTGTTTCAAAATTACGACCTTGGGTAATAGCATAGCGTAGTACAGCTTCATCGTCCATGAGAGCATCAATGGATCCAGAATTCAAGCTATCATACATGGAAGAGGCTTCGTCAAAAGCTTTTAAAGTGTAGCCATACTTGTCAGCATTCTTTTCTAAGAAAGTATAAGAAGCAGTGCCATTTTTTGCACCGACAGTGGCCCCTTTAAGGTCACTATAGTTTGTCACGGAACTTCCCTTTTTAACGGCAAGTAAGATATTTGAGGTGTAGTAAGAATCCGAAAAATCAAAAATTTCTTTACGAGCATCAGTGATTGACATACCAGCCAAAACGGCATCAGCTTGTCCAGCTTGAACTGCATTTAGAGCAGCATCGAAACCGGGATTGCTCAATTCCACTGTAAAGCCTTGTTGTTTGGCGATAGCTTTAATGAGTTCAACGTCAATCCCAACGTATTTACCAGCATCATTTTGATATTCAAATGGTGCAAATGAAGAGTCCATGACAATCTTGTAACTTGATTTGACAGGTGTGGTTTTAGCGTCAGCGTCTCCAGTTGATTCAGAAGCCGTCGTGTCACTGCCAAGCCACTTGCTCATGATAGCTGCATAAGTTCCGTCTTTTTTCATGGCAGCAAAGGCCTCGTTAAACTGTGGGATTAGGTATTCATAGCCACTGCCTTTTTTAACCGCAAAGCCGAAACTGCCCACTGCTTCACCATCCATATTAATGGCATAGGATTTTCCTTGGTTAATGGCGTATTGAACAACAGGTTCGTCATCCATGGCGGCATCAATCGCACCGCTGTCAAGGCTGTTATTCATCAGGTCACTTGTGTCAAATGCTTTAATGGCATAACCGTACTTGTCCTTATTTTTTTCAAGGAACGTTTGAGCAGCTGTACCATTTTTGACCCCTACAGTTTTCCCTTTCAGTTGACTATATTTTGAAATTTTAGCATCACTACGTGTATAAACAACGATGGTAGTATCAAAATAAGGATCGGAAAAAGTCATTACTTTTTTACGATCTTCTGTAATAGTCGTTCCTGCCATGAGGGCATCAGCTTGTCCAGATTGGACAGCGTTAACTGCGGCATCAAAGCCAGGGAAGGTCATATTAATGTCCCAACCTGCGCGTTTAGCAACTTCATTGATGATGTCAACGTCAATTCCTTTATATACTTGGTCAGAATCTTTAAATTCAAATGGCGCATATGCAGTATCTGAAACGATATCAATTGTATCGGCTGATGCTTTGGCGCCAAATACAAAGATTACTGATAACATTACTAGCATAAGAGCTTTAAGTCTGTTCTTCATGTAAGTCTCCTTTTTAAATAATTAGTTAGAATTATAACAAAAAACAGCAAATTAAGCAAATATTAAGAATTTTCATGTAAGAAAACGTAACATTATGATAATTGTGAGTTGATTGAATCACTAAAATATTTGTGGTATAATTGTACTATTACGAAGTTACAAGGAGAATATACAAATGTTTAAGAAACGAATGTTAGAAAATCATACTTACCGTTACGAGTCCTTACCAGCATGGTTTACCATTTTAATCGTCTGTAGTATGGTTGTCTTATTTTTCCTTTTTGGGCAACTTGTGGGAGGAGCAACGTTTGGTTTGTTACTTATGCCGGTGGCATTCCTCAAACCTGAGATGGCTAGTACTTTGCTTGGTTCAATTTATTTTCAGCTAGGCTTGTTTAGCTTTGTGGCATTAAGTCAATTTGCTTGGGTTAAATGGTATGAAGAACGCTCAATTACCAGTTTAGGTTTTTTTAAGCAAGGTTGGTTTTTGGAAATCCTCAAGGGTTGGGGTGTAGGTATGGGAATTTTCACCCTTGCTTTTGCCTTGACCTATCTATTTGGTGGGGTAAGGTTACAAAGCGTGGATTTTTCGTGGTCAACAGTTGTCTATGTTTTATCAATTATCCCGTTTTGGTTTGTTCAAGGCGGTACAGAAGAGTTATTAACCCGCGGTTGGCTCTTGCCAATAATCAACAAGCGGAGTAATCTAGCGGTAGCGATTGGGATTTCGAGCAGTTTATTTGGTTTCATGCATTTGTCAAATTCTCATGTTACGGTCTTTTCAATCATGGGAATTATTTTATCAGGTGTCTTCATGGCACTTTATATGCTAAAGACGGATAACCTCTGGGGTGTAGCAGGTCTTCATGGGGCTTGGAATTTCACCCAAGGTAACGTCTTTGGTGTAGCAGTTAGTGGGACAGGTGCAGGAAAGTCACTCTTCCATTTTGTCAATAAAGCTGGCGCAGCAGACTGGGTTTCGGGTGGCCGATTTGGAACGGAAGGTAGTTTGCTGACGAGTTTGGTCTTACTTGTTGCTAGCATTATTCTAGCTCTGCTATTATACAAAGAAAAAGAAGTTGTAAAAGATTGAGTCTTAAAACTCAGTCTTTTTTGATGATATGATAAAATAGTAGAAACGAGGTAAACCATGATAGATAGAAAAAATAATAATCATTTCAAATTAGTTTCTAAATACCAACCTTCAGGAGATCAACCCCAAGCCATTGAAGCTTTGGTGGACAATATTGAAGGAGGCGAAAAGGCACAGATTCTCAAAGGAGCAACAGGTACAGGTAAGACCTACACCATGAGTCAAGTCATTCAGAAAGTTAATAAACCGACCTTGGTCATTGCCCACAACAAGACCTTGGCTGGTCAGCTTTATGGGGAATTTAAGGAGTTCTTTCCAGACAATGCCGTAGAATATTTTGTGTCTTACTATGATTACTACCAGCCAGAAGCTTATGTGCCCTCATCTGATACCTATATTGAAAAAGACAGCTCGGTCAATGATGAGATTGATAAACTCCGTCACTCAGCGACTTCTGCTCTGCTGGAGCGTAATGATGTCATTGTTGTGGCATCTGTTTCTTGTATTTATGGTTTGGGTTCACCTAAGGAATACGCCGACAGCGTTGTTAGCTTACGTCCCGGTCAGGAGATTTCTCGCGACCAGCTCTTAAATGACTTGGTGGACATTCAGTTTGAGCGCAATGATATTGACTTCCAGCGTGGGCGTTTCCGTGTACGTGGTGATGTAGTGGAAATTTTCCCAGCTTCTCGTGATGAACATGCCTTTCGTGTGGAATTTTTCGGTGATGAGATTGATCGTATTCGAGAAATCGAAAGCTTGACTGGACGTGTTCTCGGTGAAGTGGATCATTTGGCTATTTTCCCAGCCACCCACTTTATGACCAACGAGGAGCATATGGAGGAAGCTATTTCTAATATTCTCGAAGAGATGGAAAAGCAGGTCAAACTTTTTGAAGCAGAAGGCAAACTGATAGAAGCGCAGCGCATTCGCCAAAGGACGGAGTATGATGTGGAGATGCTGCGCGAGATGGGCTACACCAGTGGTGTTGAAAATTACTCGCGTCATATGGATGGACGAGCAAAGGGAGAGCCACCATACACTCTTCTGGACTTTTTCCCAGAAGACTTTCTCATCATGATTGATGAAAGCCATATGACTATGGGGCAGATTAAGGGCATGTACAATGGAGACCGCTCACGTAAGGAAATGCTAGTAAATTATGGTTTCCGCCTTCCAAGTGCTCTGGATAACCGTCCCTTGCGCCGAGAAGAATTTGAAAGTCATGTGCATCAGATTGTCTATGTTTCTGCAACGCCTGGTGATTATGAAATGGAGCAGACCGATACCGTTATCGAGCAGATTATTCGCCCGACAGGTCTCTTGGATCCCGAAGTGGAAGTCCGTCCGACTATGGGGCAAATGGACGATCTCTTGGGTGAAATCAATAGCCGCGCTGAAAAGGGTGAGCGTGTCTTTGTCACTACGTTAACCAAGAAAATGGCAGAAGATTTGACAGACTACCTCAAAGAAATGGGGGTTAAGGTTAAGTATATGCACTCAGATATTAAAACTTTAGAGCGGACAGAGATCATTCGTGACCTGCGTTTGGGAGTTTTTGATGTCTTGATTGGGATTAACCTGCTGCGCGAAGGAATTGACGTCCCAGAGGTCAGCTTGGTGGCTATCCTTGATGCGGATAAGGAAGGTTTCCTCCGTAACGAACGTGGTCTTATCCAGACTATTGGGCGGGCCGCGCGAAATAGTAACGGGCATGTTATCATGTACGCTGATAAGATTACCGAGTCTATGCAGAAGGCTATGGATGAAACAGCACGTCGGCGGAGCCTGCAAATGGCTTACAATGAGAAACACGGCATTGTTCCACAAACCATTAAAAAAGAAATCCGAGATCTTATTGCGATTACTAAGTCAAATGATACCGATGTAGCAGAAGACGCTGTTGATTATAGTGCTATGACAAAATCTGAACGTCAGGAGGCTATCAAAAAACTTCAAAAACAAATGCAGGAAGCCGCCGAACTGCTTGATTTTGAACTGGCTGCCCAAATTAGGGATATGGTGATTGAACTAAAGGCCATGGATTAGAGGGAGAGGATGCATGCTTACATTAGTGAATGATAGAGAAGACTATTTGAAATTGTCACACTATATTGATGGTAACGATGAAGTTGTGAGACAAAAGGCAAGGGATTTATATAATGCATCAGAAGATGACATTGATTTTATACGCAATGCTTTTCATTTTGTTAGAGATGAAATTAAGCACTCTTGGGATGTTAAGGATAAACGTGTGACTGTTACGGCTTCACAAACGCTTAAAGAAGGCATTGGAATTTGCTATGCCAAATCTTCTCGCAGCTCTTTTGCGACTTGAAGGTATTCCAGCAGGTATTTGCTACCAACGTTTGACGCTGGGAGATACTCCAGACAGCGGTTATTGCATTCACGCTTTAAACGCCGTTTATCTCAAGGCTCTTGATAAATGGATTCGTTTGGATGCTAGAGGTAATAAAGAAACGGTTCATGCGGAGTTTTCTTTGGACCAAGAAATGTTAGCTTTCCAGATTAGACCAGAGTATGATGAAATAGATTATAGTGAAGTTTATGCAGAACCCATTAAAGAAACCATGCAAGTGTTAGAAAACAGTGATGATGCCATTTTCATGTATCTCAATAATCTACCAGAAAGAATTTAATTGAAGAGAAGATAGACAAATCAAGAATGAACACTCACATCCACTGGTAATATCTTATGGGAAAAATTTATGATTATAGCAACACTATGTAAAGGAGTGACTGTCAATTCTAAAATAATGATAAAAAGTTTTGTTAAAAAATAGAATTAGCCTGAGCTGGCTAGTGTTGTTTTGGCTGATGGTTAATCTGAGCTTATCTCATGATTTATTCAGCAAATATTTTAGTGAGAAAGTCATAATTATTGCAGGCAGTCTCTTGAATCTTCTAAGATTAGTAGCGGTCGTCTATACCCATCGGAATTAAAATAAAGGAAATAGTTCTCTACGGGAAATGGGAAATGCTTTTAGTATGAGCTTGTCAAAGGGGGTTATTGTCAACTATAGTGGGTGATGTATAACTAAAGGATAGTGAGAGTCAGGTCTATCCAAGGGCTTACTTAAAACAAGTAAAATAAGGAGAATTCTACTAGAAAAGCCGCTTTCTATGGTGGCTTTTTGTTATAATGAAACTATTATCAAATATAGAAAGGAAGAGCGAAACAATGTACGCTATCATTGCTACTTTAGATGAAACTACCAATCAGAAAATAAGAAACTTGTGGCAAGAATTGAAAGATATGTCTTTGTCTGATTATGCTTACCAAGTCAGGGACAGGGAGCCACATATTACTCTAGCAGATTTTGAGACGATTGCTGTTGAAGAAGTGCTAGAAAGTTTGGGTGATAAACTCAATTTAACCTTACCTTTGGAGCTTTCTTTTCAAGCTATCGGCTCTTTTTGGGGAAGTTCTATTGTTTTTCTGGGTCCAACAAAGACACCATGATTAGCTAAGATGCATAAGCACATTCATGATTTGCTGGGGCAATTGGTCGCAGTTGATTCACAGTATGTTCCTGAAGTCTGGATTCCACATTTACCCCTTGCCAATCGTATTGATGAAGATAAGCTGACTCAAGTTTACGCTCATTGCTTGAACAATTTAGAAATGACAAGAGGAAAGATTACTGCTATAAAGGTGATTGCTACTGATGAACAGGGCCAAGTCAAGGAAATCTGTCAGTTCACGAGTTAGTCATCTTAACTGCTCTGCTATTTTCATAATGGTAGAGTGTTTTTTATGCGTACCATTCTTCTTCGTATCCTCTATAGTTTATGTTATAATAACTAAAAGTGTCTAGGAGGTCGTCATGTCACCACTTTATCAACAATTAGCTTTTTTTAATGAACTTGAGAAACTCAAGATGGTCACTCGACGGAATCAGACCTTAGATGGGCGTTTTGAGAATTCTGCAGAGCATTCTTGGCAACTAGCTCTTATGGCACCTGTCTTGCGCCAGCATTTTCCAGAGGAAGTAGATCTTGAAAAGGTTATGACCATGCTTTTGCTGCATGAAATCGGAGAAATCGGTGCAGGTGATACATGGGTTTACGATGAGGTTGGCAAGTTGACTTCCTTTGAACGTGAGTGGGAGTCTGTCAAGAAAACGTTGGCTCTTCTCCCTCCTGATCAGGCTGATAGCTACCGAGAACTCTGGCTTGAATTTGAGACCAAGGCGGACACACCTGAAGCGCGTTATGCTCGTTGTCTGGATGCTCTAGCACCACTGATGAATCACCTACTTATTGCTCCTGAAAATGAAAATCCAGCTAGCTTGACCAAGTCACAGGTCTTGGCCAAGAAGGCCTTTATCAAGGAAGAATCGGCAGAACTTTGGGAGCTTGTTTTGGATTTGGTAGACCAAAGTGTCGCTAAAGGCTTGTATCTGGATAAATAGAGAAAGCTTTTAAATTAGCATTTTGTTATACTATACATAATAAGGATGAGACTTTAATTGAACTGAAGGTAAAAGTAAAAGGAGAAACCATGCCTCGTACATCTCAAGTCATCTTAACGAACATGTGCTTGATTGAAGATAAAAAAGGAAATATTGTTATGCAAATTCGTGATCCCAAAAGGTACACTTGGTCAGGAGCAGCTTTACCTGGTGGTCATATTGAAGAAAAAGAAAGTCTGCATCAAGCAGTGGTGCGAGAAGTTTATGAAGAAACAGGACTGACCATTCGTAATCCCAAGTTAGTTGGAATGAAGCACTGGCATACAGTGGACGGTATTCGATATTTGGTATTTCTCTACCGCACCAATGACTTTTCTGGTGAACTGCGTTCTTCTGAAGAGGGTGAGGTTAAGTGGGTCTCACGTAATGATTTGGATAATATTGAACTTGCTTATGACCTAAAAAACTTGCTGCGTGTTTTCGATGAAGAAAAATTGTCAGAGATGTTTTATAGTAAGCGTCTCGAAAATGATTTTATCCGTGAATTTTGGTAATTTACTTACCAAGAAAAGCTTGAATGTTTTTAGTTAGAATTTAAAACCTAATCCTAGAAACTACAGGTGGAAGTATCAATCATAATTCTTGAAAAGATTTTTGTTACAGCTATTTGACGAAGATCTTCTAGTATCTGAAGAATTTTTCTATAACTATGTCAGACTTAACTGAGCAATTGATAGACTCCAAAGTAGCTAAAAGTTGTGTTTGTTCAATGACCCTGTTCTTATTCAAGTTAGTCATATCTATGATGTGCTAGCTAATTAGGGGAGTTTATTAACAATAGGATATCAATATCATTTTAGGAGCATTTATGAAAAAAATGTATAAAGGGCGGGTACGTTCAGATGGAAGTTTTTACTTTTATGAAGAAAATCCTTTATGGGGAATATTATTCATTCTGTTTGTCCTAGGGCTAGCTGGATATATTCTTAAGTGGCTATTGAAACTGATTAGTTCTCTGGTGGCGGGTGTTAAAGTTTTTCTGCTTGTTTTGTCAATTTTGTTTGTTTTGGCCTTTTTTTCAATCTTATTTATTATATTTTTTAGATATTTGGTAAAAAAGATTGGACTTTCCAGCGGAATTACAAAAGTTCTTTACGTTATTGCTTTGCTGGCTCTATTTCCTGCTACTGCCTATTGTAGCATTACCTCTGTAAGTAGAATACAGTCGTCAGCACGGCAGCATAACGTTGAGGATGCGATTCGCGTAAAGACAAGTCAGCTATGTCACGAGTTAGCAGAGAAGCTGTCATACACATGGACAAGTATTGATGACGAAGATAGCTGGAGTGCCCAAGGAAATCCAGATACTATCACTATTACTTATCCAGACATTGAGGTTGACAGCTTTGAAGGAGATTATTTTGATATTGAACGACTATCCTATTCAGGTAAATTAGCAATCAATAAGAAGCTAATCAAAAAGATCCTGTTGCAAATGGAAGTAGATAAGATTAAAGCATACAGTTTAACTGATTTATTAGAGTCTGATAATGCAGATAAGCTAATAAGTCTCACTGAACAATCTGAGGATGGTTTCACCATCAACCGTTTATCCTATAATGATACCGATGAGCAAATTATTATTGACTTCACCAAGGAAAGTAGTGACGATGATAGCAGGGAACAGCGAACCGATTATGTGTTGAGTAGATAGTTTGTTCAACTGTGAAAGTGGTGCTCTCAGTGATGACTGTACCATTTTTGTAAGCTATCAAATCATACTCTTCGGAAATCAAAATTATCCGTTGTCAACTTGCCTTGATGAACTCAAGTTCTATCGTCGGCTTCGTTTCCTAGGCTACTTTTGATTTTCATTGAGTATCAGTTATTGATCTCATATTAGAACCTGTATTCACAGTTCAGCACTTCTATCTAAGGCTAGTTTTTGAGCTATTCATCGTTAGTTTTTTTTCAAAATACAGTCAGTATTCTCTCAAAAAACTGCCTTGATTAGCGAAAAACTATTTCTTATCTATAAGCACTTCGCTTGTGAATACAGGTTCTTACTTTCGAATAACTTTTGCTGAGGATGATAGTTTTCTATAAAAGAAAGTTAAATTTCTTTCGTTCTAGAGACTTGTAGAAACAGTGGACAGTCTCTCTCTTTTTTTTGATAGAAATAAGTCATTGTTTTTAGTGATAATTCCACAAGTCTGGGGAGAGGAAAATAAAATGAGCGAAGGTCAAGTCGAATGATTAGGGCAGTGATTATGTTGAAAGTTGGAGATGAAGCTTGCGATAGCAAGTGTATGGCAAAGCGTGTTCAAATATTTGAAGTTGGAATAAGGGGTCTTTGTCACCCACCACGGATATTATAGAGTCGAAACAAGGGAACAAGCTTCCTATTAATGAAAGAAAAAATGAAAGGCTATCATTAGAAGATCTTTCAAGTATTTATACTCTTCGAAAATCAAAATTATCCGTTGTCAACTTGCCTTGATGAACTCAAGTTCTATCGTCGGCTTCGTTTCCTAGGCTACTTTTGATTTTCATTGAGTATTAGTATCGCTGTAACCAAAAAGGTAGTGCCACAAAAGCACTACCTTTTCAGGTCTTATCATAATGTGATAACTATTTAACAGAACCGCTAGTAACACCCTCAACATAGTATTTTTGCATGTAGATGAAGAGAAGTGTGATTGGGATAGCGATGAGAACTGATGCAGCTGCGAAAGAACGGAACCATTCATTGATGGTATCTTGTTCCAACATGGCAAAAAGTCCGATTGCAACGGTATATTTGCTAGTAGCATCGCCAAGGATTACTTTGGCAAAGATAAAGTCAATCCAAGGACCGATAAAGGCTGTTAAAGCAGTATAGACAATGATTGGTTTTGACAGTGGTAAGGTAATCTTGAAGAAGATATCTTTACGTGTCGCTCCATCAATCATAGCTGACTCATCAAGAGAGTAAGGAATGGTGTCAAAGAATCCTTTAGCAATGTAGAAACCAAGTGCAGCACCTGCAGAGTATACCAGTACCAAGGCGAAGAGGGTTTGTGTCAAATTGAAGGCTTTCAAAATATAATAAACGGCGATCATTGACATGAAGCCAGGGAACATGTTAAGCACAAGTGCCAATTTCAAGAAACCATTGCGATGTTTGAATTTGATACGACTAAGTGAGTAGGCCATTGCAACGGTGATAAAAGTTGAAATAATCGTTGTCGCTGTAGCTACAATAAGAGTATTCCAGAACCACTGAGCAAATGGGAATGAAGAATTATTAAAGAGTTTAACATAGTTGTCCAGAGTAAACGATTTTGGAATGATATAAGGAACATAAGCTCCAGTTTCACTACGGAAGCTGGTCAGGACAACCCAAACAATTGGAAAGAGCCAGACGATAGATAAAATAATCAATAGGATATATGTCAGTGTTAAATTAATTCGACGTTTGTTTTTCATTATTTAGCAGCTCCTTCCTTATAAGAGTTGGTTCTTGTATAGGCCAGCAAGCTAAAGATTGCTGAGATAGCAAAGATTAAGATACCGACAACTGAAGCCAAGTTATAGTCAGCGGCAGAAACGGTCAGTTTATAGAGCCAAGTTACCAAGAGGTCAGTAGATCCTGCTTGATAGAAATCAGGATTAGTTGGGTTACCACCTGTCAACAAGTAGATAACGTTAAAGTTGTTAATATTACCGATAAACTGTTGAATTAAGTTTGGCATCATAATCAAAAGGATTTGTGGGAAAGTGATGTTGCGGAAAATTTGGAATTTATTTGCACCATCAATCTCAGCAGCTTCCAATTGTTCCTGAGGTAAATTCATAATGATAGAAGTTGCCAAAAGCATGGTGAATGGAATACCAACCCACATATTAACAACGATGATAGAGAATTTTGCCCAAACTGGATCTGTCAAAAATGGTAACGGATTTTTAGCTGAAACTAAACCAATGTTGATTAAGAGTGAATTTAGTGGGCCACCATCAGTCAAAAGATTTCTCATGATGAGAAGAGAGATGAACTGAGGAACGGCGATTGTGATGACGAAGATAGTACGCCACATTTTTTTCAACTTCAGACCTTTGGTATTGATAATCAAGGCCAAAACGATACCGAAGAAGAAGTTAGTTGCTGTAGCAGCTACTGCCCAAATCAGAGTCCAAGATAGGACAGGGAAGAAGGTACCAGCCATACGTCCGCTAAGAACGTTTCCGAAGTTTGAAAGACCAACCCAATCAAAAAGTGATTTTGGTGGTAGGTGGTTATGATCGTAGCTAGTAAAGGCTAGACAGATCATGTAAACCAAAGGCAAGATAGTGAAGAGAAGCACACCAATCATTGGAATTGACATGAGAGTCATATGGAAACGACCGTCAGCCAAAGTATGGAAATCTTCCATGAAAGTTGGTATTTTCTTACCTTCAGATTTTAAAACATAGATATTACGTGCACTTTTTAGGTTGCACCAGTAGATATAAGCAAAGACAAGACAGAAGATTACTGATGCCAAACCGAAGATTAAGAGGAGCATAGAGTTATCTCCGTCAACGGCCTTGGTGAACTTAACTCCGTCAATCTCAACAGTTTGTTTTCCTTGGGCCTGAGTCCCTAAAGTAATCAAACCGCTAAATCCTGGAATAACCTGTAAGACAAATGATATTAGGAAAAGAATTTCACTAATGAGGAAGAGAAATCCTTTAATGAATTGTTTGTTGGCGAGATTTGCAAATCCCATAATGAGTGCTGATAGTTTAACGTCAAGTCCACCTTTTTTTAGAGCTTCTTTTACAGAAACTTTATCAAAATAGACAGAGTTATTCATAATGAACCTCCCAAGTAGTAGATAGATACCGCTAACAAAATAGCAGCAAGAAACCAATAATTAACAAATCACGTAAAGGGGATCCCCTTTACGTGATCACTAACATTCTGCTTAAAAAACTTATTTAGTAGCTGCCAAGTCTTTGTCAAATTGTTGAAGCTTAGCTAGGAAGTCAGCAGGAGCAATCTTACCTGAATAAGGTCCGCTAAGGAGAGAAGCAGATTCAGTCCAGAAAGTAGCCATTTGGTTAAGTTTTGGCATAACAGTTGTGTAGTCTGCAGAACCAGTCATGCTAGATACAGCCTTAGCCAATTCATTAGAAGTAACGGCGTCAGATGATTGAACTTCCTTGTTTGATGGAATGATGTTACGAGTCTTGAATTGGTTTTCTTGACTTTCAGCGTTAGTTAGGTAAGCTGCAAGTTTGTATGAAGCAGCAATACGTTTAGCATCACCTTTAGCAGGTGCTTGGTTAACGGCATAAAGTTTAACACCCATGAAGGCTTTTTGTTGAACAGTGTCGCCACCAATAGTTACTGTTGGATAAACAGCGATTCCAAGGTTATCTTTACCAACAGCTTCTTCAGCAGCAGAGTAGTTCCATGGACCAGTTTCGATAGCAGCAACAGTACCATCACCAAATTTAGAAACAGCTTCAGCATCAGTAACGTTCACGAAGCCTTTGTTGTCTTTTTGGTCAGCCAACCATTGCATTACTGCAACACCTTTATCGTTACCCCAGTTTGTACCGTCAACAGTTTCACCATCTTCACCAAAGAGTGTATTACCGACTGAAAGCATCAATGGAGCAGTTGCATAAGCATTAACTTCTTTCAATGAAGCTCCAAAAGTTGCTTTTGATGTGATTGTTTCGTATGATTTTACATCATCTGCAGAAAGTTTAGATTTGTTGTAGAAAAGAACTTGAGATTCTACACCAAATGGGAAGGCATAAGTTTTACCTTTGTATTGTGCCCCTGCAACAGCGTTTTCAACGTTGTTGTCAGCTACTTCTGTAGCGTATTTTTCAGGGATTTCTTGGATAACTCCTGATTCAACCAATTGACCAAGTTGATCGTGTGGAAGTGAGAAGACGTCTGCAGCCTTTTCTGGGTCTTTCTTCACGTTTTCTTGAGCTTTTGAGTCGTTAGATTCAACAATCTTAACAGATACGCCTTCAGCTTTTTCGAAAGCTTTTACTGTTGCTTCATATGATTCTTTAGCATCAGTAGGCACCCAAAGTTTGAGTGATACTTTATCAGATGAAGTTGATTCTTTTGAACCATTAGATGAGCAGGCAGCGAGAGTTGCGATTGATGCAAGTGCTACACCACTAGTGACGACTTTTTTCCAAGTGTTCTTCTTCATTGTTTTTCTCCTCCTAGAGAATGTTTTATTATTTACAAGTATATTATGCAACCGTTTGCAGTTTTTGTCAAGTATTTTTTTAAAAAAATTTCAAAAAAAATTCCATAGGACAGAAATTTTTTAGTGTTGTGGCATAAAAATGCACGTTTTTTCGGAAAACGATTGCATTATCTCTTTTAAAAGTGTATTCTTAAAATAAAGGAACCGTTTTTAGGTTAACAGCTCTATTATTTTTGGACATAATAATTCGTCACTTATATAGAAGAAAGTTATGTGAATCGTTTTTTTGAGAGCTGAAAAATACAGATTATATATACTAGAAAAAGAGGAGGTTGGGATGGTTACAATAAAAGACGTGGCGGCTAAAGCTGGTGTTAATCCATCTACAGTTAGTCGTGTTCTAAAAAACAATACATCAATTTCACAAAAGACAAAAGAACGTGTTCGCAAGGCAATGCAGGAACTTGGCTATGTTCCCAACGCAGCAGCACAGATGTTAGCGAGCGGACTAACTTATAATATAGGACTTGTTTTCCCTCCGTTGGTAACCCCAGACCGCTTAAGCGAACCATTCTTTATGAGGATTTTAACAACGATTACGAATGAAGCAAGAGCAAATGACTTTACTGTTTCTATTGCAACGGGCGAATCAATGGGAGAAGTTGAAGAACAAGTTAAGCTTATGCACCGTCAGAAAAGAGTGGATGGCTTTATTATTTTATATTCAGATGCCAACGATCCTGTTCGGAGATACTTACTAGCAAATAATCTACCTTTTGTGGTAGTGGGGGCTCCTGAAGGCTTTGAAAATGATATCACCTATGTCAATAATGATAATCAGCTCATGGGGAAAACAGCAGTAACTCATCTTTATGAAAAGGGGCACAAGAAAATTCTTTTTGTTACAGATGATAAAACATCAGAAGTTGCTATGGAACGTTATTTTGGATATGTTCGAGGGACAACAAAACTAGGAATCAGGAGTCACGAAGCTTTACTTTTTGATCGTAATGATCCCCAGGTCTTAGAGGAATTGATAGAAACGATCCATAAAGAAAAACCGACGGCTCTTATCGTAATTGGTGATATCGTAGCTATTCGGTTAATGCAATTTTTATCATTCTACAACCTATCTGTACCAGATGATATTTCTATTATTACCTTTAACAACTCCATATATTCAAAATTGATTCACCCTTACTTGACAACTTTTGATGTTAATATTTCTAGTCTTGGTCAGACAAGTCTGCGACATCTTTTGGAGAAAATAAAAACCCCAGCGGAGGTTCATCGAGAATCTGTTATTGTGCCTTTCATTTTTAAAGAAAGAGAAAGTGTCCGTAATTTAACAAAATTCAGTCAAATCAAGTGATATCAACGTTTATAGAACTTTCAATAGGACTTCGATAAGTAGATTATCGAAGTTTTTTAGGAAAATCCTTGACAAACGCAAACGTTTGCGTTATACTTGCATTATCCTAAAACTAAGAAAGACGAGAGGAGCAGGATATGGAAAAACGCGCGAGCGGTGTCCTTATGCACATCACTTCCCTTCCAGGGCAATTTGGCGTAGGAACATTTGGTAAATCTGCCTATGATTTTGTCGATTTCCTAGTTGAAACTGACCAAAGTTACTGGCAAATCTTACCGTTAACAACAACGAGTTATGGTGATTCTCCCTACCAATCTTTTTCAGCTGTGGCTGGGAACACTCATTTGATAGACTTTGATTTACTGGTTAAAGCTGGTTACCTTAAAAAATCGGATTTTGACTACTTGACCTTTGGAGATAACCCAGAAGCTGTTGATTATGCGTTGATTTATGAGCGCCGTCGCCCGATTTTGGAAAAAGCTGTTGCTAATTTCCTAGCGTCAGCAGAAGGCAAGAAAGCACTTGCTAAGTTTGAAAAAGAAGCAGACTGGTTGACTGATTTTGCCGAGTTTATGGCATTCAAAGAACACTTTGATAATAAAGCCTTACAAGACTGGGATGACAAAGCTTTAATCAATCGTGATAGCAAAGTTCTTGCAGCCTACCGTAAGGAACTCAAAGATGTCATTGCCTACCATAAAGTAACGCAATATTTCTTCTTTGACCAATGGTTAGCACTTAAGGATTATGCTAATGCTCACGGCATTGAAATAATCGGTGATATGCCAATCTATGTTTCTGCTGATAGTGTGGAAGTTTGGACTATGCCAGAACTTTTCAAATTAGATGCAGCTAAGAAGCCTAAATTTATTGCTGGTTGTCCGCCAGATGGCTTCTCAGAGGATGGTCAACTTTGGGGAAATCCAATATATGATTGGAAGACTCATGCAGCAAGTAATTTTGCATGGTGGGTTTACCGTATTCGTGAAGGATTTAAGATTTATGATTTGCTTCGTATTGACCACTTTAAAGGCTTCTCTGATTTCTGGGAAATTCCTGGTGGAGATGATACGGCTAAAAATGGTAAGTGGCAACCTGGTCCTGGAAAAGCCTTATTTGATGCCGTGAAAGCAGAACTTGGTGAACTACCAATTATTGCTGAAAATCTCGGCTATATTGATGAAAAAGCAGAGCAACTTTTAGCTGACACAGCTTTTCCTGGAATGAAAATCTTAGAATTTGGTTTCTACGATACCGAAGGAAAGAGTATTGATATCCCACATAATTATATCGCTGATTCAGTGGCTTATGCAGGAACTCATGATAACGAAGTTATCAATGGTTGGTACGAAAACTTGACTGAAGAACAACAAGCATTTGCTAATGCCTACATTCGCCGTCAAGAAAATGAACCAATTTCAGAAGCAATGCTCCGTGCTCTGTTTGCTAGCGTTAGTGATGTGACGATTGTCTGCATGCAAGATTTGTTAGATAAGCCTGCAGAAACACGGATGAATATGCCAAATACAGTTGGTGGAAACTGGCAATGGCGGATGTTGTCAACTGATTTGACAGCTGATAGGAAAGCTTTCTTGAAGGAAATCACTTCTCTCTACGCTCGTAAAAATACATTTAAAGCACAAGATAAATAATATTATTTTGTCGCTTAAGAAAACATCAAGACATTATTGTTATTATCATAAACTAAAATAGATATTTTATAAAAAGGAAAACTCATGACTACATTTACAACTTATCTTGAAACACAAAACAAAAATCTTGCAAATCTCAGCAATGAAGAAATCTACTATCTTTTGTTGGATTTTGTTAAGGAAGCTGCTGCCTCTAAAGCTAAAAATACTGCTAAACGTAAAGTTTACTATATCTCAGCTGAATTTTTGATCGGTAAACTTTTGTCAAATAACTTGATCAACCTTGGCATTTACAAAGATGTGAAAGAAGAATTGGCTGCTGCTGGTAAATCAATTGCAGAAGTTGAAGATGTTGAACCAGAACCATCTCTTGGTAACGGTGGACTTGGACGCTTGGCATCATGTTTCATTGATTCTATCTCTAGCCTTGGAATCAACGGTGAAGGTGTTGGTCTTAATTACCACTGCGGACTTTTCAAACAAGTTTTCAAAAACAACCAACAAGAAGCTGAAGCTAACTACTGGATTGAAAATGATTCTTGGTTGGTTCCAACAGACATTTCATACGATGTGCCATTCAAAGATTTTACCTTGAAATCTCGTTTGGATCGTATTGATGTTCTTGGATACAAAAAAGACACTAAAAATTACTTGAATCTTTTCGATATTGATGGTCTTGATTACGGCTTGATTAAAGACGGAATTTCATTTGATAAGACTGAAATCAAAAAGAACTTGACACTCTTCCTTTACCCAGATGATTCTGATAAAAACGGTGAATTACTTCGTATTTACCAACAATATTTCATGGTGTCAAATGCTGCTCAACTTTTGATTGACGAAGCTATCGAACGTGGTTCAGACTTGCACGACTTAGCTGACTATGCTTATGTTCAAATCAACGATACTCACCCATCAATGGTTATTCCTGAACTTATCCGTCTTTTGACAGAAAAACATGGTATTGACTTTGATGAAGCTGTTTCAATCGTTAGCAAGATGGTTGGTTACACAAACCACACAATCTTGGCAGAAGCACTTGAAAAATGGCCTCTTGACTACCTCAACGAAGTAGTGCCTCATTTGGTAACAATCATTGAAAAATTAGATGAACTTGTTCGTGCGAAATATGCTGACTCAGCTGTTCAAATCATTGATGAATCAGGTCGTGTTCATATGGCACATATGGATATTCATTTCTCAACTTCAGTTAATGGGGTTGCTGCACTTCACACAGAAATCCTTAAAAACAGTGAATTGAAAGCATTCTACGACCTTTATCCTGAAAAATTCAATAACAAGACAAACGGTATTACTTTCCGTCGTTGGCTTGAATTTGCTAACCAAGATTTGGCTGACTACATCAAGGAATTGATTGGTGATGAGTATCTGACTGACGCAACTAAGCTTGAAAAACTACTTGCTTTTGCTGATGACAAAGACGTTCATGCTAAGTTGGCTGAGATCAAATACAATAATAAATTGTCTCTTAAACGTTACCTCAAAGATAACAAAGGTATTGAGCTTGATGAAAACTCTATCATTGATACTCAAATCAAACGTTTCCACGAGTACAAACGTCAACAAATGAACGCTTTGTATGTTATCCATAAATACTTGGAAATTAAACGTGGAAACTTGCCAAAACGCAAAGTAACTGTTATCTTCGGTGGTAAAGCAGCTCCAGCCTATACCATTGCACAAGATATTATTCACCTTATCCTCAGCTTGTCTGAACTGATCAACAACGATCCAGAAGTAGCACCATACCTTAATGTTCACCTTGTTGAAAACTACAACGTAACTGTTGCTGAACACCTTATTCCTGCGACAGATATCTCTGAACAAATCTCTCTTGCTTCAAAAGAAGCTTCAGGTACTGGTAACATGAAATTCATGCTTAATGGTGCTCTGACACTTGGTACAATGGACGGTGCCAATGTTGAAATTGCAGAACTTGCTGGTATGGAAAATATCTACACATTTGGTAAAGATTCAGATACAATTATTGATCTTTATGACAAGGCAGGCTATGTTTCAGCTGATTACTATAATGGTGACGAAGTTATCAAAGAAGCTGTTGACTTCATCGTTAGCGATGAGTTGGTAGCGCTTGGTAAAGCAGAACGCTTAGAACGTCTTTACAACGAGTTGATTAACAAAGACTGGTTCATGACCCTCATTGATTTGAAAGAATATATTGCAGTCAAAGAACAAATGCTTTCAGATTATGAGGACCGTGATGCTTGGATGACTAAGGTTGTTAAGAACATTGCTAAAGCAGGATTCTTCTCATCAGACCGTACAATTGCTCAATACAACGAAGACATCTGGCACTCAAACTAATGCAGTAATAGTGTCACAATGACGATTAAAAATCCAGTTTCGGCTGGATTTTTTTAGTTAAAAGATGAGCATAGAAAACGTTTTTATGCTAAAATGAAAGAAATGACTACATAATGGAGGCAGATATGGAGAATACCTTTTTTATGATTAAGCCAGATGGTGTAGAACGCCGCTTGATTGGTGAAATTCTGAATTTGATAGAACGTCGAGGCTTTACTATTGAGCGTTTAGAGTTGAGGGTGGCAACAGAGGAAATTTTACGTCAGCACTACAGTCATCTTGTGGATAAACCTTTTTTCCCAGATATTTTATCTTACATGCTTAGTGGTCCAGTGTTGATTGGGGTGATTTCAGGGCCAAAAGTTGTTAAGAGTTGGCGAATTATGATGGGTGCAACCAACCCTGTCGATGCGCTACCCGGTACCATTCGAGGAAATTTTGCCATGGGAGCTGTTGATGGTAATATCAAAAATGTGGTTCATGGTTCTGATTCCAAAGAAGCAGCTCAGCGTGAGATTGCATTGTGGTTTGGTGATAAGTAATTATTAAAGTTGTATAGCTTAATTTTGGGGTGAAAATTGTTTTTTCATGAATTATAATGTACCCAACTGCTATATCTTCTTATTTTAAAAATTGAAACTAAGGAAGTTGATCTTATTTCAGCTTCTTTTTTTGAATAACAAAGCTATATAGAAATGCCCTCTAATCAAAATTTCTTGTCAAGTGCGCACAGATAGCTTCTTTTTGATATAATAGATTAGAATGACTGATGCTCTTCTAAAATCAAATTCGGACATCGTCGATTTGATGAACCGTAGTTTTATTTGCATATTTACTACTACGAGCGATGTCTGTTGAATATTCAACCTACAACTATCTTCAAGATAGTTATAGCTGGTTTGATGTTTATTGAGTACAAAATAGTATAGGAATTAGTAATGAATATTGAAGAATTGAAAAAACGACAGGAGAAAATTCGTAATTTCTCCATTATTGCTCATATTGACCATGGGAAATCAACCTTAGCCGACCGTATTTTAGAGCAGACAGAAACGGTTTCTAGCCGTGAAATGCAAGCGCAGTTGCTGGATAGCATGGATCTAGAGCGTGAACGTGGTATCACTATTAAGCTAAATGCGGTACAGCTAAATTACAAGGCTAAAGATGGTGAAACTTATATTTTCCATCTTATTGACACCCCAGGGCACGTTGACTTCACCTATGAAGTCTCTCGTTCTCTGGCAGCTTGTGAAGGAGCAATTTTAGTTGTAGATGCTGCACAAGGTATTGAAGCACAGACCTTAGCAAATGTCTATTTAGCACTAGATAATGATTTGGAGATTTTGCCAGTCATCAATAAAATTGACTTACCTGCCGCAGATCCAGAACGCGTCCGACAAGAGATTGAAGATGTCATTGGTCTAGATGCCTCAGAAGCTGTCTTGGCTTCTGCCAAAGCTGGTATTGGTATTGAAGATATCCTTGAACAAATCGTTGAAAAAGTACCAGCACCGACAGGTGATGTAAAAGCTCCCCTGCAAGCCCTCATTTTTGATTCTGTTTACGATGCTTACCGTGGGGTTATTCTACAAGTCCGTATTGTTAATGGAGTTGTCAAGCCCGGTGACACTATCCAAATGATGTCAAATGGCAAAACTTTTGATGTCACTGAAGTGGGAATTTTCACTCCTAAAGCTGTAGGTCGTGAATTTTTGGCAACAGGTGATGTTGGTTATATTGCCGCTTCTATCAAAACCGTCGCAGACACTCGTGTTGGTGATACCATTACTTTAGCTGACAATCCAGCGACAGAGCCTTTAGCTGGTTATAAGCAAATGAATCCAATGGTTTTTGCTGGACTTTATCCAATTGAGTCTAACAAATATAATGACCTCCGTGAAGCCCTAGACAAATTACAGCTTAACGATGCCAGTCTTCAATTTGAGCCTGAAACATCTCAAGCCCTAGGATTTGGTTTCCGTTGTGGTTTCTTGGGTCTGCTTCACATGGACGTCATTCAAGAGCGTTTGGAGCGTGAGTTCAATATTGACCTTATCATGACAGCTCCATCTGTGGTTTACCACGTTAATACAACTGATGGTGATATGATGGAAGTGTCTAATCCCTCTGAATTCCCTGACCCAACAAAGGTTGACAGTATCGAAGAACCTTATGTCAAGGCACAGATAATGGTTCCACAGGATTATGTTGGGGCTGTAATGGACTTGGCACAACGTAAGCGTGGTGATTTCGTCACAATGGATTATATCGATGATAATCGAGTCAATGTTATCTACCAAATTCCGCTGGCAGAGATTGTTTTTGATTTCTTTGATAAATTGAAATCATCAACGCGTGGTTATGCTAGCTTTGACTATGAAATCTCTGAATACCGCCGCTCACAATTAGTGAAAATGGATATCCTACTCAACGGTGACAAGGTAGATGCGCTCAGCTTTATTGTTCACAAAGAATTTGCCTATGAACGTGGAAAACTTATCGTGGAGAAATTGAAGAAAATCATTCCACGTCAGCAATTTGAAGTGCCAATCCAAGCAGCTATTGGTCAAAAAATTGTGGCACGTTCTGATATCAAAGCTCTTCGCAAAAATGTGCTGGCCAAGTGTTATGGTGGTGACGTGTCTCGTAAGCGTAAACTCCTTGAAAAGCAAAAGGCTGGTAAGAAGCGTATGAAGGCTATTGGTTCTGTTGAAGTTCCGCAGGAAGCCTTTCTCAGCGTTCTTAGCATGGATGACGATGATAAGAAGAAATAATAGGTGCTTGGCTTAGATATTGCACTAAACTGACACACAAAAATCAAACATGAATATTACTATCTCACAACCCTCACCACAAAATAGCCAAGCTGCAAAAGTTATTTTGGCAGACTTGCCAGAGTGGTTTGGTATTCCAGAGTCTACTCAGGCTTATGTTGATGCGGCGGGTGATGAACTTTGTCTTCTAGCAGAAGCAGAGGAAACAGCTATCGGTTTTATCAGTTTGATAGAAACTGAGACAGCCTTTGAAATTGACTGCACGGGTGTTTTGAAATCCTATCAAGGTCAGGGTGTCGGCTCTGCTATGCTAGAAAAACTGAAAAGCTATGCTCGCCAGCATGCTAAAACCTACTTGCTGGTCAAGACCCTGTCGGCAGTTCATCCAAGCTCGTCCTATGCTCAAACCCGAGCTTTTTATGAAAAGGTTGGCTTTCGTCCAGCTAGGTACTTAGAGATATGGGGATCGCAACTACCCTGCTTAGAAATGGTTTTAACCCTGTGATACATGAAAGGAAAACGATGAAAAAATCTCCCTTTACTTCTACTTCTGACCTGATGACTGTCTTTTTTATCCTGCTTTATAGTGCTGGCGTTTTTATCAACATCAAAAATGACAGGCTACTTATAGCGGGTATTTGGGGGCTTCTCTTGCTCGCCAATCTGGTACTTCTGGTCATCAGATATCTTAAAAAAGGCGATAAAAAATGATCTCCCTTTATTTTCTAGACGGTCTTGGCAGCAATTATTTGGCATGCCTATTACTGGGAACAAGAAAAAAGAAAGTATGTCCTTGACTATTAGCCAGAAAGCATGCTTGGTTTATTGAAATTAGCAGCAGAAGTGAGTTCAGTCTCCTAGAGTCTGATTGCAATTGAGACTTTGGCCATTCTTTCAGCCATACGAGCAGACTTGTCAGCGAAAAAACGAAGAGTGCCAGAAAAGGTCAATCCAGGTTATGTTAGTTACCAACTCTCACCAAAATCTGGTCATGACCTCTATCGTGAGTACCCAGAAACCATTGCTTTGGTTATTAAAGATTTTTTAAAGGAAGAAAATAAATGATTAAAGTTGTCGATATAGCTGATGTTACAGTAGATTTGGAGGATAAGGCATTTCATGTGGTAGATGTTCGCAAAGCGGACGAGTTTGCAGCGGGACATGTGCCTGGAGCTATTAATCTGCCTTTAAGTGAGTTAGCTAACCGCTATACTGAATTAGACTTTGAGACTCCCTACCATATCATCTGTCACCTTGGCGGACGTTCTTCTCAAGCCTGTCTTTTCTTAGATGCTCAGGGTTATGATGTCACTAACATCAATGGCGGGACAGCCGCTTGGACAGGTGAGTTAGAGAAGTGTGATTAAATCTGCAAGGAGCAAGAGCAGTCTTGCCCGCGTTTTCTGATGTGACAGTGATTTTTAAAACACAATAAATAAAAATGAATGATGACGGTGTAAAACTATTTTTTATCGTTTCATTCATTTTTTTGTAAGTCAGCCGTTGACTATATCTTTAACAAAATTCGACTTTTTGTCACTTGTGGTGGTTGGTAGATCATTAATACTCTTCGAAAATCAAAAATATCCGTTGTCAACTTGCCTTGATGAACTCAAGTTCTATCGTCGGCTTCGTTTCCTAGGCTACTTTTGATTTTCATTGAGTATAAGCATGAGAGGAGACGAATTGTGTCTTCTCTTTTTGTATGTTCAAAGAGAGAATAATAGGTTCTTAAAATTGTCAAAACTCCTGCAACCAACAGTATTATGCTTAATATCGACCCTATCATTACCGCTGTGAAATTTACTCACTACAGTCTTATGGAGCCAATGAATTTCTAGTTTACTAGATTTCAACAGAAGTGTATTTTTATGTCGTATTTTTGGGGGCTGTGCCGTGACATTATACTTTTTTACCGAGATATAAGCTAAAACTATGGCAATTCATAGGAAATATATATTTTACAGCTATAGGATATAAGTGTAAAATGGTGGAAACAAATCAAAAGAGGTACGTATTATGACAAAAACACATTTTCATTTCGATCATGTCGGCTCTTATCTTCGCCCACAAGCATTAAAAGCAGCGCGTGAGCAGTTTGAAGAAGGAAAAATTTCTCATGAAGAACTGTTAGCTATTCAAGACAAATTGGTTAAGGAATTGGTGGACCATGAAGTCGAAAATGGTCTTCAAGTTGTTTCTGATGGTGAGTTTGGTCGTTCTTGGTGGCATTTGGATTTCCTTTGGAATTTGACGGGATTGGAACAATATCTGCAAGAGGACTCTTATAAGTTCCACGGAGCCAAGACCCGTACGACCAATGTACGCATTGTGGGCAAGTTGGCTGAGAATCCTAATCATCCTTTTTACCGTGATTTTGCTTACCTTAAGTCTATCACACCAGAAGGTGTAACGCCTAAGGTCACCATTCCTAGTCCATCTTTGATTATCAAACGTGACCATCGCAGTGATCTTTACGCTGATTACTATGACAGCTGGACAGATTTCTTGGATGGCTTGGCACAGGCTTATCAAGATACGATCAAGCATTTCTATGACTTGGGAGCACGTTACGTACAATTAGATGACACTACTTGGGCTTATTTAATCCAACAGCTAGAAGACAATAAAAACAATCCTGAGCTTCGTTCAGAATTTGAACAAATTGCTCAAGATGATGTCTATGTAATCAATAAAATTTTGGAAGGTCTACCAGAGGATTTGACAGTGGCAACGCACATCTGCCGCGGTAATTTCCAATCTACTTATCTTTTTGAAGGCGGCTATCACACCATCGCTAAATATCTGGGACAGCTTAACTATGACATTTTCTTCCTAGAATACGACGATGAGCGTTCGGGAGATTTTGCCCCACTTGCGGATATTTGGAACAATCGTCCAAATGTTGAGTTGGTACTGGGTGTCATTACCTCTAAAAAGCCAGAATTGGAAGATATTGACCAAATCATTTCTCGCATACAGGAAGCGGCGGCCATTGTACCACTTGAAAATCTTGGTATTTCAACCCAGTGTGGCTTTGCTTCCACCGAAGAAGGCAATATCTTGACTGAACAAGATGAGTGGAACAAACTCCAACTGATTAAAACCATCACTGATAAAGTGTGGGCTTAAATTGAAGAAGTCGGGCATTGCTCGGCTTTTTTTTGATGGCTTGAAACTAGCCTTTGATGAAAGTGCTGAACTGTGAATACGAGCTCTTATAGTTTATAACTATGGAAAAGCATAAGAAATATATATTTTACACTTATAGCAAACTCTGTTAAACTGAGATTATACTAATAAATGAGGTAATAATAATGACGAAAAAATATTTTGAACATGTTGGCAGTTTCTTGCGACCGGCTGAGTTGGTGGCGGCGCGTGCAGGTTTTGAAGCTGGTACAGTAACAGCTCAAGAACTGAAATCTGTTGAAGATCAAGCTATCAAAGATTTGGTTGATAAACAAATCGCTGCTGGTCTTGAAAAGGTTACGGACGGAGAGTTCCGCCGTGCTTACTGGCATTTGGATTTCTTCTGGGGATTTGGTGGTATCGATCATGTCCAAGCAGCAGAAGGCTATCACTTCCATGATGAAACGACCAAAGCTGACTCTGCCTTGATTGCTGGCAAGATTACTGGTGACAAGCATCCATTTGTGGAAGCATACCAATTCTTGAAGGTCTACGTTGATGAGACAGGTGCACCAGTAGAAGCAAAATATACCATTCCAGCGCCAGCACAATTTTACTTTGAATTGATTCGTGATGCTGAGCACGTTGAAAAACTCAATAGCATCTACCCTGACTTTGAAGAACTGCGTGCTGACATCAAGGCAGCTTACCTTCAAGTTATTGCTGACTTGGTTGCGGCAGGGCTTAAAACCTTGCAAGTGGATGACTGTACTTGGGGTACCTTGGTTGATAACAATTTCTTGGCAGCTTGGGGCGCTCTCACAGGCAAGACGGCAGAAGAAGTTCGTACAGAACTCGGTCATCTTTTCTTGACCCTCAACAATGACGTTTATGAAAATGTCCCAGAAGGACTTTTGGTCAATACACATGTCTGCCGTGGGAATTACCACTCAACATGGGCAGCGTCAGGTGGCTACGATCCGATCGCTAAAGAACTTTTTGGAAAAGAAGTGGTGACTGAATATTTCTTGGAATTTGATAATGACCGCTCAGGCGGCTTTGAACCTTTAGCTGAAATCACAGATGGCAAAGTTGCGGTTCTTGGTCTTATTACTTCAAAAGAAGGAACTTTGGAAGATAAGCAGGCAGTTATTGACCGCATCCGTCAAGCAGAAAAAATCTTGCCTTTGGATCAACTCTGGCTTTCTACCCAGTGCGGATTTGCTTCTACCGAAGAAGGCAATATCCTGACAGAAGCAGACCAATGGAAGAAATTGGCCTTGGTGAAAGAAGTGATTGATGAGGTGTGGGGATAAGAGCACATTCTCATACTCTTCGAAAATCAAAATTATCCGTTGTCAACTTGCCTTGATGAACTCAAGTTCTATCGTCGGCTTCGTTTCCTAGGCTACTTTTGATTTTCATTGAGTATCATGATAAGATAGCAAGAAGCCGGAAGTTTTTTCCGGTTTTTTGTTGTTATGCTCAATGAAAAATCAAACTCACCCTGACAAGTCATACTCAATGAAAATCAGATGATCACAGTTTGTATCGGCAAGATGCAGCTGGGACTCTGTTCCTCTTTTGTTTTAAGTAAACAGGCTGAAACTCAAGACAAGAAGGTCTGAGGAGTGTTAACGTAAGACTGACATTCAATTCATAAGTAAACTATCCTTAGTCAGAAAGCTACCTTAGCCTGCTTGACAGGTAGGAAAATTTTCACTAGACTGGTAATATGACTAAAACTCCGATACTTTCCTTGCAACAAGTGACACGCATAGCTTTGCTGTCCGCCCTTTGTGTGGTTTTACGCTATGCCTTTGCCAGCCTACCCAATGTGCAGCCCATTACCGCTATCTTTTTGCTTTGGGGTCTGCTCGTCTCCCTGAGGGAGAGTCTGCTCATCATGGCGGTGACCATGCTGGTATCGTCCTTTCTCTTGGGCTTTGGTCCTTGGGTGTTCTGGCAGATTTTGGCCTTTGCGCTGGTCCTTTTGCTTTGGCGGTGGTTGCTTTGCCCCTTGTCCAAATTTTTGGCTACCCTAGGTATCAGCGAATTGCTCAGTCAGTCTGTCTTTGCAGGACTGATGGGTGTGGCCTATGGTGTCATCATCGACAGCTGCTATGCTCTGCTCTATGGCATGCCCTGGTGGACTTATGTCTTAGCAGGCGCTAGCTTCAACCTAGCCCATGCCCTCTCAACATTGCTCTTTTACCCCCTACTATTCCCCATCATAAGGAGATTTTCACATGAAAAAAACACTTAGCCTGCTTACCCTACTCTTATCTGTCCTTTTTCTGACGGCCTGCGGCAATAGCACAGCTGATTCGACCAAGACTTCCCAGTCATCTAGTGCGGGAACCGTACGCCTCATTGTCAAAGAGGGTGATAACACGACTGACGAAAAAGTCAGCTTTCAAAAGGGAGATACGGTCATGGATGTCCTCAAGGCCAACTATAAGGTCAAAGAATCTAAAGGCTTCATCACGGTCATTGACGGTGTCGCCCAAGATGAGGAAAAAGGTCTCTACTGGATGTTTGACGTCAATGACGAACTCGCTCCAAAAACTGCCAACAAAATCAAAGTCAAAGACGGTGACAAGATTGAGTTCTACCAGTCAGTCTATAAAGGATAGATAAACACGACACCCAACAAGCTGCCCCACGAACACAAAGCTTCTGCGATCAGCTTGTTTTTTGATGGAAAAGTTTCATCTGGACCAAGCGAAGTGAACCGCCTGCGTTCACGAGCAGTCTGTCGTGATTATTTCTGAGTGGCCCTAGAGCGCAGTCAGTCTGTCGTGATTATTTCTGAACCGCTCTAGAGCGCAGTCGGTTTTTCGCAATTCTTTCTGGGCTGCCAGAGTTCAAAGTCGGTCTGTCGTGATTATTTCTGGACTGCCAGAGTTCAAAGTCAGTCTGTCGCGATTATTTCCGAACCGCCTTAGAGCGCAGGTGGTTTTTCGCAATTCTTTCTGAACTGCCCTAGAGTGCAGTCAGTCTGTCGTGATTTTTTCTGGACTGCCCTAGAGCGTAGGTGGTCTATCGTGCTTTTTTCTGGATAGCCCTAGAGTGTAGGTAGTCTGTCGTGATTCTTTCTGAACCGCCTTAGAGCGTAGGTAGTTTTTCGCGATTATTTCTGAACTGCCAGAGTACATAGTCAGTCTGTCGTGATTTTTTCTGTATAGCCAGAGTTCAAAGTCAGTCTGTCGTGATTTTATCTGGGCTGCCCTAGAGCATAGTCAGTTTGTCGCAATTATTTCCGAACCGCCTGCGTTCACGAGCAGTCTGTCGTGATTATTTCTGAACCGCTCTAGAGCGCAGTCGGTTTTTCGCAATTCTTTCTGGGCTGCCAGAGTTCAAAGTCGGTCTGTCGTGATTATTTCTGGACTGCCAGAGTTCAAAGTCGGTCTGTCGTGCTTTTTTCTGAACCGCCATAAAGCGCAGTCAGTCTGTCGCGATTTTTTCTGGATAGCCAGAGTTCAAAGTCAGTCTGTCGTGATTCTTTCTGAACCGCCTTAGAGCGTAGTCAGTTTGTTGTGATTTTATCTGGGTAGCCAGAGTTCAAAGTCGGTCTGTCGCGATTCTTTCTGGACTGCTGGAGCGCATGAGTAGGGCTGTTCGGTTGTACTGGAATGAGTCAGCGATGTGGTGATATTTCAGTAAGTGATTGGTAGTGGGATGTCAGGAAAGGGAGCTCTTGGATTCTTGTGGGTGTAAAAGAATTTACTGAGGTTATCAGTGTCATTAGATACGGCAAAAGGGTGGTCATTTGATTAAAAAAATAGTAAAATAAACTTAATTAAAAAGGAGATAATGAACGTATGGAAATCCTGCAAACCCTTGCGGCCGTATATATATATATATTAGCGCTTCGCGTCTAAGCAACTTAAAATCGAATCACTTAAGTAACCTGCCAGTTTTCTGTCAGGTTTTTTGGCTTACTCCAAAAAGGGAGGTGCTTGACCATGACTGAAGCCCTCTCTCAAATGACCATTGATCTGCAACAGATCAGGACAGAAGCGCCTGACTTGCTTGACATCTGCCAACACCTCAAAAGCTATCAAACCCGACTGTTAGAGGTCAGCTTTGATATGGAAAATAGTGAGGAGTTTGTGGCACGTTGTAGCAGCGAATTTACCAAAGCTGACGACCTCTTGCAAGGCTATCTTGCCATTGTGAAAAATCCTGATCACTACCATAATGCCCAACAACGTCTGGCAGATGCCCACTTGAAACTAGAAGCCATTGACAAACACCTGCTTGGGCTTGTCCGTCAAATCAACGAAGACGATCTCCACGATTTTGAGGTCAGTATGAGGATGGTCACTGCTGATTATCAGTCCCAAGAAGAGACGACCAAAGAGCTGCAAATCGAAAAAGACCTCATCACTCAGTTGACCCGTGGGGAGAGCCAGTGGACCTATCGCCCAGATATCCGTAACATTGAAGATTTGTGGGACAATTTCTTTGCCAAATTGGCAGAAAACAATGTCCGTCTCTTGGCAGACCACCCATTGACAGACAATGAGAAGTACCAAATTAAGAACCAACTTAATTTTGTCAATTTTTACGAAGCGGCTAAATGGATTTCAGGTGAAAATGGAATTGCCAAAGTTCAGGTGCAGCGAGAAGATGCTAGTTTGGGTACTATTCGACTGGAAGTCCTCTGGCGCTCCAATGTGGCTGGTGGCAAGTCCTCCTATGAAGTGGTCAATCAGATCGTTACAGGAGGAAAGGGGCTTCGTCAACGCCGTGGCGATGTGACTCTACTCATCAACGGCCTCCCCATGATTCAAATCGAACTCAAATCACGCTCCCATCCTTTCAAAGATGCCTTTCGACAAATCCAAAAGTATGAAAAAGAAGGTCAATTTCACGGTATCTACTCTAGCCTACAGATGTTTGTCGTCTCAAATGTCAATGACACCCGCTATATCGCAGCAACCAAAGAATCAAAACTGAATGAGCAGTTTTTGACCAAGTGGGTGGATAAGGACAATACCCCACAGCCCCATCTCTTTGACTTTGCTCGCTCTGTCCTCTCTATTCCCCGAGCGCATGAGATGATTATGCAATACTCAGTGATTGATGACGATAAAAAAGCCTTGATATTACTCCGTCCGTATCAGGTGCATGCTATCGAGGCTATACGAGAAGCCAGTCGTAACCGCCAGTCTGGCTACATCTGGCACACCACTGGTTCGGGTAAGACCCTAACCTCTTATAAAGTCTCACGTAACCTCTTGCAGATTCCGTCTATTGACAAGACCATCTTCGTCATTGACCGCACGGACTTGGATCAGCAGACCACATCCTCCTTTCTCTCTTATGCCGAAAATGATATGGTCGATATTGACGAGACGGATGATACCAGACATTTGGTGAAAAATCTCTTTTCAGATGAACGGCGAGTGGTGGTTACCACTATCCAAAAAATCAATGCCATGATTCGCCAGTTTGACGAAGGTCGTCATGCCAAGCAGTTTCATCGGATCAAGCACCTCAATCTCACCTTTGTCGTAGATGAGTGTCATCGGGCTGTCACCCCAGAACGCCAACGCCAGCTGAGTCAGTTCTTTGTCAATTCGCTCTGGTATGGCTTTACAGGAACTCCCATCTTTGAAGAAAATAAACGTGAACAAAAAGGTGACTTGCCGCAAACAACTCAAGAACAGTACGGCGACTGCCTGCACCAATACACTGTCAAGGAAGCCATCCATGATAAGGCTGTCTTAGGCTTTCAGGTGGAGTACAAGACCACTATGCCCCACTTAGCAGAAGACAGCATACCAGAGGAAGCTTATACAGATGAGAGGCATATGCTCAAGGTCTTGGACAGTATCTTCAATCACTCCAAGCGTAAACTAGGGATTGATAATGGTGTCGGTAAGACCTACGATGCGCTCTTGACCGTCAGCAGTATCGCCCAAGCGCAAGCCTATTACCGCCTGATTAAGGCGGTCAAAAATGGAGAGACACCTCTCACCATCTCAGAAGATGTCAAAAAAGTCCTA
Organism: Streptococcus sp. ZY19097; assembly: GCF_040731245.1. Lineage (NCBI taxonomy): Bacteria > Bacillati > Bacillota > Bacilli > Lactobacillales > Streptococcaceae > Streptococcus > Streptococcus sp. ZY19097. Next base: position 2,027,681 of record NZ_CP160400.1, on the reverse strand, counting down.
CCCGACTTTCCCAAAATAGCCATCACCTACTCCATCACTGAAAATGCCGATGGCTCTTTCACCAATCAAGAAGAAATGCAAGATAGTCTCAATGACTACAATGTGATGTTTGGGACACACTTTAGCATGGCCAATATCAAGGCCTACAATGCCGACCTCAACGACCGCTTGGCTCGAAAGAATGACCGCTATGCCTTTCGTGAAGAACAATTGGACATGGTTATCGTCGTAGATAGGTTACTAACAGGCTTTGATGCGCCTTGCTTGTCAACGCTATTCATAGACCGTCAACCCATGAAACCGCAGCACTTGATTCAGGCTTTCTCAAGAACCAACCGTCTTTTTGACGACTATAAGAAGTTTGGTCAAGTCGTCACATTCCAAAGCCCGCAACTCTTCAAGGAAAAGGTTGACCAAGCCTTGAGCCTCTATTCAAATGGAGGGGAAAATAGTGTCCTAGCTCCTGACTGGGAACAGGAAAAGGCAAGATTTCTTGAAAAAGTTCACAGACTTTTGGAGATTGCCCCAAGTCCTGACCAGACCCCAGACCTTGATGTGGCGACAGACCGAGAGTTAAAAGACTTTGCCAAAGCTTTCCAAGAATTTGACAAACTCTTTGCCTCGGTGCAAGTCTATACAGACTATGACCAAGACAGTCTCCTGTCAGAAATTGGCCTTAGCCTCGAAGATATCGAAGACTACTCAGGGCATTATCAAAATGTTATCGAGGAAATCAAGGAGCGTCGCAAGGCTGACCCCGATGATGAGAGTCAGATCTTAGACATCACCTACGAGTTAGAATCCATCCGGACTGATGAGATCAACTACCACTACATCCTCTCTCTCATCCAATCTCTTATCGAGCGCCGTCAGACCACTATCCCAGAACGCGAAAAAGAGATGGTGGATAACTATATCGCCGATCTGGACAAGACCAATCCAAAACTCTCCCAACTCATCGCAAACATGTGGAAAGATATCCAAGCCAACGCTGCCAGCTACCAAGGCCAATCAGTCGCCCAGAAATTGGACGACATCATCGACCAAACTATCCAAGACAAGGTTCATGAAAAAGCTAGCTACTGGCATGTGGGCGAAGACGAACTCCAATTTGTCGTGGACAATTACCGTCAAGGAAAAGACAAGCAAATCGGAGAAAAAGCCATCACCGACTCCCAAGACTATCAAGCCTACAAAGACGCCCAAGGCGACCAAGCCCTCAACAAACTCAAGTACAAAAACATACTAAGATTAGTAGTGAGGAAATCTCCGACGGGAGAGAGTACTCACTACTTTTTTCATTCTCAAGATGATAAAGTAGAGGTGTCTTGTTAAGTCGTGGGGCTTTTTGACGCTAGACGTCGCAACAAAAACTGGCAAGACACCTGTTTTAGAAAGAATGTTATCAAAGTATGTGGGACGCTAGACGTCGAGTATTGAAAATGACATCTCTAAAACAAGGAATCATTCAAGACAAAGAGGTAATATCATGCGTGCAGTTTTTGGGATTGATGTGAGTAAAGTAAGTTCAGAAGTGGCCATTCTAGTCAACGGCGAGAAGGTTCATGGCTATACCATGCCCAATGATGCCATTGGCTTTGCTCGGCTACTTGGCGATTTGAAAACCGTCCACAAGCCAGAAATCATCTTTGAAGCAACAGGCGTCTATTCTCGTCGTCTTCAAGCTTTTCTGGATGAACATAGCTACGCTTATACGCGACTCAATCCCTTAGAAGCCAAGAAGCAACTGGATAGCTTGCGTGTGCGAAAAACAGATCAAATTGACGCCGAAAAACTGGCTCAGTCTCAGTTTGTATTGAATCGTAAACCGACCTATGTCCAAGAAGAAGTCTATCAAGATCTGCGAGATTCAAGTCGGTTCTATCAGAACTTAACTGAGGACATCGTTCGAGCTAAAAACCGTCTGCACAAGGTCTTACAGGTCACTTTTCCTGAATTGGAAACTATCTTGTCAACACCAACTGGGGAACAATACTGGAACTTAGTTACTGCGTTTCCTTGCAAGGACTTCGTGCTTGAGTTAAGCAAGGATGAACTCTCAAAGAGCATCCGTCTGTCCACTTCAAAACGGATTTCTGACGAGCGTGTGGCCTACTTAGCAGAGAAGCTGACAGCACTAGCTAATCAATCTTATTGTGCCGTCAAGAAAACCTCTCCAATCATGGAAGAGGTCCGTTACTATGCAAAAGAATTGCTTAGACTTTCTGAACAGAGACAAGCAATCTTAGACGAAATGGTGGAACTAGCTCAACCTTTACCAGAGTATGACATTCTGCTTTCTATTCCTGGTATCGCTGAGACGACTGCAACAAGTATTATTGGTGAACTGGGAGATATTCGCCGTTTTCAGTCTGCCAATCAAATCAATGCCTTTATCGGTATTGACCTGAGACACTATGAATCTGGAAACTTCATCGCTAAGGAACACATTACCAAGCGTGGCAACCCCTACGCTAGAAAGATTCTGTTCAAATGCATTCACAATATCGCTTCAGCTAGTCACACCAATCCTTGCCATATTGCAGACTTTTATGAGAAACGAAAAAGGCAATCGCAAACGACTTCAACCAAGCCACACACGATTGCCTCCATACATCGTCTCATCCGGACAATGTATTACCTCATTATGCATAACAAACTTTACGATTACACTTTAACCCAAAATCGGTAAAACTGTTTATGCCATATTATTGTAACACCTTATTTCAAAAATCACAAAATAAGGTGTTGATTTTGTATACACTTTTTATGTAAATCTTTAGTGTAAAGTAAGGTCACTTCCCTATTTTGATGACTGTATGAAAATTATTTTTTCTCTAAAACCTTGATAGGCTTGACAAATGGTAGAAAAAGCCCTCAAAGAGGACTACCTGAGCATGATCGCAGAAGACATCCTACCCTTGAAAGGAGGTAGGTAGAGTGACTGAAGAAGTGCAAAAATACGTCATCGTTGGGAACGGCTTTGACTTGAACTTGGGGATTAAAAGTTCCTATGGGGATTTTGTGGAGTATATTCAACAACAACAGAAACTATTTGATAATAGGGAAACATACCAACACAATCAATTATTTATAAAGGAATATTCTGGAGGCGGTCAAAACTGGTCAGATTTTGAAACTCTTTTTGAAGAAAGAGTAAAAGAGCTGAATCGTACCCATCAATCATCTACTGAGAGATTGAAATCTGAGTATGAGATGCAACGTTTGAACCAAAATTTACTGGAACTGGAGCAGGAGTTTTATGATTATCTTAATCTAGAGTACCAAAAATGGAGTCGTCGCTTTAAAGAAACGAAAAAGATTGTTAATCCTTTATACCAGTCTCTATTTAAAAATGCTCAAGTGCTTAGCTTCAATTATACAAATAGTATACAAGAATTATTTGAAGCAGAAATAACAGAATCTCAGAATGTAGATACAATGGAGATATTACATCTTCATGGAAATTTAAAAAATCGCAACATTATTTTTGGTGGAAATTTTATTGATGAGAATATTCCTTTAAATGTACCTGGTTCAGTGATGAACGATAAAGCAATCAGAATTAAGAGAGATGCTCAACTTCATGCCCAAAGAGAAAGATTGATATGGCAGACTCAGAGAGGAGCTAACTTTAATCAGACCATAGAACTTTATCTACTTGGTCATTCTATTGTGGGAAGTGATTTGGTATTCTTAAAGCCATTTATTAAAAAAGCGAGTAAGGTTTATCTTTTCTACTATGAAGAGGATTTCATCCCCAAGTTTCAAAAATTGTATGAAATATTTGATGCGTATCTGATGGAGAAATTCCAATTAGTTCCAATGCTTGATATTTTGGTAGACAGCAAGAAGGTGTTAAGTTTTAATCAGTCAATAGAACGAGATAATAAGGCGGCTTTGAATTATTATCTTGACCGTGAGGATTTGGGACTAACTCGGAATAGCATAGAACATTTCAAAAAAGTATATGATTTTCCAATGCCGATCTATCGGACAAATGGAAACTTGGAAATAAATGCTGTGTTTAAAAAGTTTATGATTCCCTTTGATAGTTTTGTTTTTAAACGAATCAAACAAATTTGGGTAACTTCTGAAGAAGAGTTGAAACAATTTTCACACTATATCCCTAAAATATCTTCTGGTTCTAAGTTGAAAATACCTATCGTTTTATACTCAGTTAAAATCAAAAATAGCGGAAGTCCAGTCTCTATCTACAATTGATTTGAGTTGATAAGCGGTTAAGGTTTGAATAACCTCTTGAAGTTTATCGATTACCTCATTTAAGGTCCTAAATACTTTATTCTTGAAACCAAGTTTACGAATCTCAGCCCAGACTTGCTCAATAGGATTCATTTCAGGTGTGTAGGGTGGAATGAAGGTAAATTCAATATTCTTAGGAATATTTAAGGTCTGAGATTTATGCCAGATGGCATTATCCATGACTAAAATAATATAATCTTCTGGATAAGCTGCCGATAGTTGGCGTAAAAATTCATTCATCCAATCACTATTACATCCGCCTGCTATGATGAAAAACGAGTCGCCTGTATGGGCATCCACAGCTCCATAACAATAGCGGTATTCACGAATGTGATGACTTGCTACGTGAGGACGATAACCTTTTGGAGACCAACACGAACCAAGTTTACTGATACGCCCAAAACCCGCCTCATCTTGATACATAAGGCGGATTTTTTGATATTCTTTTCCATCAATAAAGCGCTTACTCATTCTCTCCTCGAATAAAGATTTTATTTTTAGACGCTAAAATGGTTTCGGCGTCTGCTTTTTTCGGATGTTGGGGACGTGGGCTAACTTTACGCCAACCATGACGTTTCAGGAGAGCATAGAAACCTTCTCGGGTTGTCTTGTGCCCAACTCTCTCTTGATAAGCTTTAAAGAGGGTGTTAACGGTAACGAATTCTCCATTCAAAGAGGAAGAGAGTTGCTCTTTAAGGAAATCTTCTTCCTCCTCATGCGTCATATAGGAGCGGCGGCGACCACCACGATTCTCCTTTAAGAGAGCTTCTAAGCCACCACTTAGATAGCGATTTAATAAGTTGCGGACTGTCTGATGGACAAAGCCTACTGATTTAGCTACAGATGTTAAATTATGGCATTCAGAGTAGAGAATAAGGGCTTGAATTTTTCTATGATGCGGAGCATTATTTTTATCTTTAAGGGCTTGCTTTAATTCTTCGACTTGTGTTTGGGTAAGTTCTTTTGTCATAATACTATTATAACGCTATTTTTGATTTTTGTTAAGTATTAGAAGATATTTCAACCAGTATCGACGGTAAATTACTTAGAGAGGAATTACGAGAGATTTTCAAGTATGCTTCAAGTATAACCATAAGAAACTGTACATTTAGTTTTACATTCTTAAAAGATTTGTTAGCAGGAAATACCTGCAAACACCTTGTTTTAGAGAATAATAAAATCCAAGTTGCTGATGAAAACACGTTGGATTTGTGCAAACTTCCATCTTTAGAAACATTTACCTGTGTGGGTAATCGTTTTGAAACTGTGCCTACTACTCAGTTTATTATTGAAGCAAATTCAGAAGGGATTAGTCAAAAGTTACGACAGATACATATATCAAGAAATGAAGATTGTTGTATAAAGCCTATGGTCTATCACTGGATTCAAAATGCTTCTACAATAGATTTACCTTATAATAGCTCCAACCTATTAGTTGAGTTCAAAAATGCAGATTCTATCACCTTGTATGGTGGCGGAGAGACTTTGCAAAATTTGACAATACATCCCGAGGTGAAAGAGTTGAAATTAGTCAATCTAAATTTCAGCAACTCTAAGCTATCAAGTCTTTTTGACAGTAAGGAGCTGTCATGTCTGAGAAGTCTAACTTTCGAAAATATTGGTAATGAACCAATCTATGACATCTGGACAAATAATATTGATGTTTTGATAAATGGAAAAGTCCACAAATATATGGATTTGGTGTTAAAAGACTAAAAGGAGATTAAATGAAAACAAACAATAATATCCCAGCCTATCGTTTCCAAGGCTACACTGACGCTTGGGAACTGCGGAAGTTGGGAGAGGTGGCAAAATATAGAAATGGTAAAGCACATGAACAATCGATAGTTGCAGAAGGAGATTACGTAGTAATAAATTCAAAGTTTGTTTCTACAGGAGGAGTAGTCGAAAAATTTTCAAGTCGACAATTAGAGCCACTTTATAAAAACGAAATCGCCTTTGTACTGAGTGATATTCCAAACGGTAAAGCTCTGTCAAAGACGTTCTTGGTTGATGTAGATCAGAAGTATACATTAAATCAGAGGATAGCTGCCATAACTCCTAAAGAAAGTGCAAGTTTTTTGAATGAATTATTGAATAGAAACTCATATTTTCTTAAGTTTGATAATGGGGTTGGACAAACAAATCTTGCAAAAGATCAAGTTTTAGAATTTAGTGCCTTTTTCCCCACCCTCCCCGAACAAAAAGCCATCGGCACCTTCTTCTCCACCCTCGACCAACAAATCACCCTTCATCAGCGTAAGTTGGACACGCTCAAGGAGCAGAAGAAGACCTATCTCAAACTCCTCTTTCCAGCCAAGGGACAAACCAAACCAGCCCTCCGCTTCCAAGGCTTTGAAGACGACTGGAAAGAAGTGAAGTTGGGGGAAGTGTGTACTATTCAGGGAGGTAATGCTTGGAAATCAGATAGTTATAGTTTAACTGGTGAATACTTAGTTGTAACTATTGCAAACGTAACAGGTGAATACTTTATTGATGACAAAAAAGGAAATAGGATTGATATTAACCCAAATGAAATGCAATATGTGTTAAAAAAAGGTGATATTTTAATATCATTAACTGGAAATGTAGGTAGGGTTTCTAAAATGACTGAATCAAAAGGTGTTCTTAACCAGCGAGTTGGAAAGTTAACGACAACAGCAAACTTTGAATTTATTTTTTCTATTCTCAGAACTGAAAAATTCGAAAATGAAATGCGATTAGCTTCTCAAGGAGCTGCCCAAGCTAATATTTCTAATAAAGATGTTCTACAATATATGATTCCCCTCCCTCCCCGAACAAGAAGCCATTGGCACTTTCTTCCAAACCCTCGATCAAGAGATGGATCAGGTGGAGGACAAGTTGGCTAGCTTGAAAGAGATGAAAAAGACTCTCTTGCGTAAGTTTTTTGTCTCGTGAGGTATGAGGAGTTATCACGCCTTACCCATGTCTAGAAGTCCGTCGGGAACATTTCTGGATTGCCTAAGTTCTCAGGCAGTTCGTCGGGAATTCTTCTAGCCTACCTGAGCCCTCAGGCAGTTTGTCAGAAACTTTTCTGGACTGTCTAAGTTCTCAGGTAGTTTGTCGGGAACTTTTCTGAACTGTCTAAGTTCTCAGCTAACTTGTCGGGAAATTGTCTCATCTCCCTAGACCCTCAGATAGATGATTTGGCTAGCTTTTCTAATAGCCAGTAAATGTAAGCTCAAAAAAACAAAAAAGAAAGAAGATGATTATGAAAAAATATAAGATCACAAGCCTTGAATTAAGTAAATTGGACCACGCCAGCTTTTCTCAGTTGATGACAGAGAGCAGCTCTGCTATTGACAGCTTCGTCAAAAAGAATAAAGACCTGCTTTACGTGTCCAAAAATGAAGCCCTCAAACCTCTTTTGCAAGACTTTCAGGCAGGATTGCACCGCTCTCGTGCCAGTCAGGTCAGTGACAAGCTAGAGGAGGCTGATAAGGGGCGTGATGCAGCCTTTATGACCTTGACTAGCTTAGTGCGTGCCTTTTCCCGTGTGAGTGTCCCAGAGACTGCGGCAGCTTACCAGCGTCTAAGTGACTTGCTCAAAAACTATAAGCAGGTCGCTACAGCCAGTTATGAAAAAGAGACGGAGGCCATCAGCCATCTCCTCGGTCAACTAGCCAAAGAGGAGTACCAAGCAGCATTGACCACCCTCCATCTCTACCCCCACTATGACGAATTGCGTCGGACACAGTCAGTCTTTGCCCACTATTATGTTGAACGGCTGCAAGAGCAAAAGACCGTGGTCAAAAGCAACAGCAAAGCACTTCGTGCCGAGATGCAGGAAATCTATGAGTTCCTAGTGGACTTTACCGCCATCAATGCCTATGCTTACCCAGAAAAGACAGGGCTTGCAGATCTTAGAGACCAACTCAACACTATCCGTAACCGCTACAAGGTCACCCCAACTAAAAAGCCCCAAGAGGCCAAGGACGACCTTGACCAATAATTGACAACCCCTTGACACTCAATGAAGCACGCCCTTGATGAGATGCTCACCGAGTGTCAAAAACGACACACTAAAGCTAGAAAGAGAAAGCACATGACACAAACAGATAATTCCACTAGCCTCTTTCAATCCCTTTGGAACGCTGCCGATATCCTGCGTGCCAGCATGGATGCCAACGACTACAAATCCTACCTTTTGGGATTGATCTTTTACAAATACCTCTCAGACAAGCTCTTGATGGCTGTCTGTGATAACCTCGATGAACCTTTTGATAGCCTATCCCAAGCACTGACGGTTTATACCGAAAACTACGCTGATCCAGATGTCAAAGAAGACCTGATAGACGTCCTGGAAGATGAACTTGGTTATGTCATTGACCCAACGCTCACCTTTGCCAGTCTTGTCGATAGCATTCACCAAGAAAGCTTCCAACTGGAAGACTTGGCACAGGGCTTTCGTGACATTGAGCAGAGCAATGAAGCCTTTGAAAACCTCTTTGAAGACATTGACCTCTACTCGAAAAAACTAGGCACCACTCCACAAAAGCAAAATAAAGCCATTGCGCAAGTCATCCTCGCCTTAAACGACCTTGACTTGGCAGGGCACAATGGGGACATTTTGGGTGATGCTTACGAGTACCTGATTGGTCAGTTTGCCAGTGACTCTGGTAAGAAAGCGGGAGAATTCTACACCCCACAAGCCGTCTCTCACCTCATGACCCAGATTGTCTTTAGCGGGCGAGAAAATCAAAAAGGTTTTACCCTTTACGATCCAACTATGGGTTCGGGGTCACTCTTGCTCAATGCTAAGCGCTATAGCCACCAAGCCTCAACCGTGTCTTATTTTGGTCAGGACAACAAAACCTCTACCTATAATCTGGCGCGCATGAACATGATCCTACACGGGGTAGCGACAGAAAACCACCACCTACGTAATGGAGATACCCTTGACGAAGACTGGCCAAACACAGAGCCGACAGACTTTGATGGGGTTGTCATGAACCCACCTTACTCACAAAAGTGGGCAGCAAGCCCGGGCTTCTTGCAAGATGCTAGATTTGCCCCATACGGTGTCCTAGCACCAAAATCCAAGGCTGACTTCGCTTTTTTGCTACATGGTTTCTACCATCTCAAGCATTCAGGCGTTATGGCTATTGTCCTGCCGCATGGCGTTCTTTTCCGTGGCAATGCCGAGCAGAAAATCAGAAAACACCTCCTCGAAGAAGGTGCCATTGATACCATCATTGGTTTGCCAGCCAACATTTTCTACAATACGAGCATCCCAACGACTATTATCATTCTCAAGAAAAATCGTGTGAGCAAAGATGTTTTCTTCATTGATGCCTCAAAAGAATTTGACAAAGGCAAAAATCAAAACGTCATGACAGATGACCACATTGCCAAAATCTTAGCAACCTACCGTGACCGTCAAACGGTGGATAAGTTTGCTTATCTGGCAAGTTTTGAAGAGATTGTTGAAAATGACTACAACCTCAACATTCCTCGCTATGTGGATACCTTTGAGGAAGAGCCTGTCATTCCACTGACAGAGCTTGCGGACAAGCTAGCTGAGACAGATAAGGAAATCGCTGAAACCACAGCGAAACTTGAAGAAATGCTTGGTCAACTAGTCGGTACCACACCAGAAGCCCAGGCAGAGTTGGAGGATTTCTTAGCTAATACTCTTCGAAAATCAAAATTATCCGTTGTCAACTTGCCTTGATGAACTCAAGTTCTATCGTCGGCTTCGTTTCCTAGGCTACTTTTGATTTTCATTGAGTATAAGTTACAATGATGTAGCCTTTAAAACCAAAAGAACCCTGAGATTTTGTCTCAGAGTTCTTTTATAGTCTTTTAGTTTGCTTTTAGTACAAGGCAACGAGCTGCAGGCTGTACTGAAGTACGGCAAAGCGAGTTAACGAAGTAATCAAAGATAAACTAAATGACTATACTTTTAGAGTAGAGCTTCAATGTCCACCACCATCTTTTCTGGTTCGGACTTAGAGGAGAAGCGCTGCACCACATTGCCCTCACGGTCGATGAGAAATTTGGCAAAGTTCCATTCGATACGTTTGCCTAGCAGACCGCTTTTTTCTGACTTGAGCCAGTCATAGAGAGGGTCAGCTTCCTTGCCATTGACCTTGATTTTGGCAAAACGTGGGAAAGTTGTCTGGTAATTGAGGCTGCAAAAGGTATTGATTTCCTCTGCGCTACCAGGTGCTTGACCAGCAAACTGGTTACAAGGAAAGTCTAAGATGACAAAACCTTGGTCTTTGTAGGTATCGTAAAGTTTTTGTAGCCCCTCATACTGCGGTGTCAAGCCGCAACCTGTTGCCGTATTAACAACGAGCACAACCTTGCCAGCGTATTGGCTAAGCGGGCTATCACTGCCATCTTGAGCCTTGACAGTAAAATCATAAAGATTAGGCATTTTCAAGCTCCTTTGTGTAAGCAATAATTTGGTCAACGGTGTCGCTTAGGAATTGGATAGTGTCGCGCAGCGGTTTGTCCGTAGAAATATCAGCACCGATGAGAAGGGCGGTGTCTAGTGGTGTGCGGCTGCCACCAGATTTGAGGAAGTTGAGCCAGTCGCTAGCACCATTAGGATTATTTTTGAGGTTGAGGTAGCCAGCCGTTGAGATGACCAGACCAGCAGAGTAGGTGTAGCTGTAAAGTCCCATGTAGTAGTGGGCTTGACGCATCCAAGTCAAAGCAGCATCGTCATCGATTTCCACCGCATCACCCCAGAATTGGCTTAAAACTTCTTTCATGATATTGTTCAATTGCTCAGCACCGAAGGTTTTACCCTCCTCAATCAAAGTATAAACTCGGCGTTGGAAGGCAGCTTCTAACAGATGAGTGATGAAGTTGTGGAAATAGGTATCAGTCAAGCGGTGGGCAAGAGCGAAGCGCTTTTGACGAGGGTCATCCAGCTGACGCTCCAAATAATCGCTGAGTAGCAATTCGTTAAAGGTTGATGGAGCTTCCACATAGTAGGTGGACATGTGAGCGTTGAAATAAGACTGATGATTGTCCGAGAAGATGAATTGGCCCGAGTGACCAATTTCGTGAATAAGGGTATAAACATCAGACATGCGACCAGTCCAACTCATGAGGACATAAGGGTGAACCTTATAAGGATCGGCAGCGTAGCCACCAGAGTCCTTGTTGGCATTCGCAGCAAAGTCCACCCAGCGCTCGCTTTGGTAGCGAGCGACCTCTTGGCTGTATTCTTGTCCCAGAGGTTCCACTGATTTCATGACCAAATCATAAGCATCATCAATGGTGACATCAGGATTTAGCTCACCATCTAAGTCCAATTTCCAATCGGCAAAAGTCATCTTGTCAAGGCCATTGACCTTGGCAACGTGTTTGAGATAGCGTTGAGCAACAGGGGCAAACTCTGTCATAATCAGGTCAATTTGACGGTCAAACATGGCACGATCAACTTCTTGATCCGCTAGAAGATAATCAAAAACGTTGTCGTAGCCGCCCATGTCAGCGAGAATTTTCTCAGACTTAACCTTAGCCAGATAAGCAGCTGCAGCAGTATTTTGATGTTTACGCAAACCAGCTGAGAATGAACGAAAAGCCTTCTCACGTATAGCGGCATCGTCATGATTTTGATAGAAATTTTCATAGGTTACAAAAGAGTTCTTATAAGTCTTTCCATCCACCTCAAAATCTTCCATGGCAAAATCACCAGCTCTCATCTTGGTGTAGATATCATAAGGTGCTCCTAGAACCTCACCAAGATTAGTTAAAGCTTTTTCAACATCAGGGCTGATAAAGTGTTCTTTTCGGATTTTAGCCTGACGAATGGCAGAGCTAAAGTAAGGATTTTTCTCCAAAGCATCAAGAACAGCCGTATCCGCAGTGGCTAAGGCTGTATCAAAAAAGCTGAGCGCCACACTAGCCTTGGTAAAGAAATCACCACCAGCCTGAGCAATCTGGGCAAATTCTTCATTGCTGAAATCGGTGGTCTGTGGCATGAAAGCATAGTTGTTGATGTGACTCATCTCAATATAAATCTGCTCAATTTCCATCAGAGCAGCTGTAAACTCTTCCACACTGTTCAAGTTGTTTTCATAATTTCGCTTGAAAACATCAATGTCGGCTAAAGTTTTTTCCATAGCCAGTAAGAAATCTTGGCGATCTTTGTAGAGGGCACTTAGATCCCAAAGTTCATTTTCAGGAAATTCAGAGCGTTTTTTTAATTCCATATATAGTCTCCTTTGCTTGCTAGGCTTGCTGCCTAGTCAATGTCATAATATCAGTATATCAAAAAAATAAGTAGAGGTAAAAAAGCAGGGTATGCTAAGCTAAATTTGAAAAAACAAAGAAAAAATCAGAAAATTTATAAAATACTAGACAATATTCCTTGTTTCGGGTTACTTTTTCGGGAAAAAGTGGTATGATAGAAGGGTAAGCTAAAAATGATACGGAATTTAAAGCTTTTTTTGGCTAAATCGTTATCATTGTTTAGTAAAATAACTTGTTAAAAGCTAAAGCACATCATTTTTGAATGATGGCAAAAGCTTGGTCTCTTAATGAAGGAGTGATTGTGTGACCGTCAAAAAGTTAGAAAGCAGCAATAATCAGGCTATCATCACTGAAGAAGTCAGTATTTTGAAGAAAATGCTAGAAGAAATCACTCGCCAAATGGTTGGCGATGCTTCTTTTGCTAAAATCGAAAAAATTATTGACCTCTCTGCTAAGGAAGATGATGTTCAGTTAAATGACTTGATTTCTCAATTAACTAATGAAGAAATGGTTATTGTTTCTCGTTATTTCTCAATTTTGCCACTTTTGATTAACATTTCAGAAGATGTTGACTTGGCTTATGAGATTAACTATCAAAACAATACCAAGGCTGATTATCTAGGAAAAATGTCCCTAACCATTGATATGGTGGCAGAGCAGGAAAATGCCAAGGAGATTTTAGAACATGTGAATGTCGTTCCTGTTTTGACAGCTCACCCAACACAAGTTCAGCGTAAGACCGTTCTTGAATTGACGAATAAAATTCATGACCTTCTTCGTAAATATCGTGATGTGCGTGCGGGTGTAGTCAATGAAGAAAAATGGCACACAGATTTGCGCCGTTACATTGAGATCATCATGCAAACGGATATTATTCGTGAGAAGAAACTCAAAGTAAAAAATGAAATCACTAACGTCATGGAGTATTACAACTCTTCATTGATTCAGGCCATTACAAAATTGACAGCCGAATATAAAAAATTGGCTGCCGATAAGGGACTTGAACTAGACAATCCGACACCTATTACGATGGGCATGTGGATTGGAGGAGACCGTGACGGAAATCCTTATGTAACTGCTGAGACTCTTCGCCTTTCTGCCACTGTTCAAAGTGAAGTCATTATTAACTATTACATTGAAAAGTTGTCAGGGCTTTACCGTACTTTCTCATTGTCAACGACTTTAACAAATATCAGCCCAGAAGTTGAATATTTGGCTGCCCAATCTAGTGACAAATCTATCTACCGTGAAAACGAACCTTATCGTAAGGCTTTCCATTACATCCAGTCCAAACTCATCCAAACCTTGATCGGTCTCAAAGTGGGTGGTTCTAGCTTGGCCTCTCGCATTGATGGCAATGAGGTCTTTGCAGATGTTAACACGGGTGCAAACAATGCAGGTGTGGTTGCACGTTATGTTCAGAACAAAGTGTCAGAGGTGGCTTCTGAATTTAGCGAGGAAGATTTACCACGCTATGCCACAGCTCAAGAATTCAAAGAAGATCTCCTACTCATCAAGAAATCTCTCTTGGACAATGGCGATGATGCCCTTCTAACAGGTGATTTGAGCGAATTGATTCAGGCCGTTGAAGTCTTTGGTTTCTATCTTGCAAGTATTGATATGCGTCAAGATTCTAGCGTACAAGAAGCTTGTGTGGCTGAATTGCTTAAGTCTGCAAATATTGTTGATGACTACAGTTCTCTCTCCGAAGAAGAAAAATGTGCTGTCCTTCTCAAAGAATTGGAAGAAGATCCGCGGACACTTTCCTCAACAAATGTTGAAAAGTCAGAACTCTTGCAAAAAGAATTGGCTATTTATCAAGTGGCGCGTGAGCTCAAAGACAAATTGGGCGAAGAAGTGATTAAACAGCACATTATCTCACATACGGAGAGTGTGTCAGATATGTTTGAACTTGCCATCATGCTAAAAGAAGTCGGCTTGATTGACAAGGAAAAGGCTCGTATTCAGATTGTACCGCTTTTTGAAACCATTGAAGATTTGGATAATTCACGTGGTATTATGACTCAGTACCTTGACTACGATATCGTCAAGAAATGGGTGGCTACAAATCACAATTATCAAGAAATCATGCTTGGATATTCTGATTCAAACAAGGATGGCGGCTATCTCGCTTCAGGTTGGACACTTTACAAAGCTCAAAATGAACTGACACAAATCGGTTTGGAACATGGAGTGAAAATAACCTTCTTCCACGGCCGTGGTGGTACTGTTGGACGCGGTGGTGGACCTTCTTATGAAGCCATTACTTCACAACCTTTTGGTTCTATCAAAGACCGCATTCGTCTGACTGAGCAAGGTGAAATCATTGAAAATAAATACGGTAACAAGGATGTGGCCTATTACAATCTTGAGATGCTGATTTCAGCAACTATTGACCGTATGGTGACGCGAATGATTACTGATCCAAATGAGATTGATGATTTCCGTGCGACTATGGATGACATTGTAGCTGACTCAAATGTCATTTACCGTGATCTTGTCTTTGGAAATCCTCATTTCTACGATTATTTCTTTGAGGCTAGTCCTATCAAGGAAGTTTCCAGTCTGAACATTGGCTCACGTCCAGCAGCTCGTAAAACGATTACTGAAATTTCAGGACTGCGTGCTATTCCTTGGGTGTTCTCATGGTCACAAAACCGTATCATGTTCCCTGGATGGTATGGTGTTGGCTCAGCCTTCAAGCATTA
Organism: Streptococcus sp. ZY19097; assembly: GCF_040731245.1. NCBI lineage: Bacteria > Bacillati > Bacillota > Bacilli > Lactobacillales > Streptococcaceae > Streptococcus > Streptococcus sp. ZY19097. The sequence continues at coordinate 2,012,475 of NZ_CP160400.1, read as the reverse complement.
TATTGATGCCGCAGAAGGTAACTTGGCCAAATTACAACACATGTATGAAAAATGGCCATTCTTCAATTCGCTCTTGTCAAATGTTGATATGGTCTTGTCAAAATCTAACATGAGCATCGCCTACCAATACGCACAGTTGGCTGAAAGTCAAGAAGTTCGTGATGTGTTCAAGATTATTTTTGAGGAATGGAAACTGACTAAAGAAGTCATTCTAGCTATTGAAAATCACAAGGAGTTGTTGGAGGAAAATCCATCTCTTCGTGCTAGTCTTGATTTCCGTCTTCCTTACTTCAACGTCTTAAACTACATTCAGATTGAGCTGATTAAACGTCTACGCCATGATGGGGTAAATGAGGACTACGAAAAACTCATTCATACCACTATCAACGGAATTGCTACAGGACTTCGCAATTCAGGCTGATTCTATCTAGGCAGACTTATTAACGAAAACTATTTAAGAGGCTGGATGATTCCAGCCTTTTTTTTTGTCTCACGAAAACCACTAGCTGTGCTAGTGGTTCCGAAAAGCTTTTAGCGATGTATCAAAAAAGTCCCCCTAAAGTGTTATATTAGATAAGGTTTCCCGACCACTAACTAATATACAAAAGGAGTACCTCTGATGAGACAGGATAATAATAGTTTAGCACATACTACATGGAATTGTAAGTATCATATTGTTTTCGCCCCAAAATATAGACGTCAGATAATCTATGGGAAATACAAAGCAAGTATTGGTCAAATCTTACGGTTATTATGTGAAAGAAAAGGTGTTGAAATTCATGAAGCAGAAGCATGCCCAGATCACATTCACATGTTGGTGAGTATACCACCGAAGCTAAGTATTTCCTCATTTATGGGATATTTAAAGGGTAAAAGTAGCTTAATGATATTCGACCGACACGCTAATTTAAAGTATAAATATGGGAATCGCAAATTTTGGTGTCGAGGGTTTTATGTTGATACGGTTGGGCGAAATCAGAAGCGAATTGAAGAATATATTCGTAATCAATTACAAGAAGACGTGATAGCAGATCAGCTCAGTCTTTTCGAGGAATATGATCCGTTTACAGGTGAGAAGAATAAAAGAAAGTAGTCTTAAAGAGACCCGCTAGTCGGGTCAGCTAGCAAAGGTGGTGCTGAAGGGAAACCATTCGGTAGGCCTTTAGGCCTCGGCCGGTAGCAGAGGCTTTCAGCCGAAGAGCAAACCACCCGTTCTCACGGGTGGTTTTGATTGTACAGACAAAGTATCAGTGTTACCTTTCCTCTTCAAGAAATTATCAGTGGTGAACTTAACAGCCTGTTCCCCGAAAACTAAGAAGACGTAGAGTTTTATGGTGGGAGCGGGAAAGAACTCAACAGGTAAAAACATACTAAGATTAGTAGTGAGGAAATCTCTGACGGGAGAGAGTACTCACTACTTTTTTCATTCTCAAGATGATAAAGTAGAGGTGTCTTGTTAAGTCGTGGGGCTTTTTGACGCTAGACGTCGCAACAAAAACTGGCAAGACACCTGTTTTAGAAAGAATGTTATCAAAGTATGTGGGACGCCAGACGTCGAGTATTGAAAATGACATCACTAAAACAAGGAATCATTCAAGACAAAGAGGTAATATCATGCGAGTAGTATTGGGAATTGACGTGAGTAAGGTAAGTTCAGAAGTGGCTATTCTAGTCAACGGCGAGAAGGTTCATGGCTATACCATGGCCAATGATGCCATTGGATTTTCTCGGCTACTTGGCGATTTGAAAACTGTCCACAAGCCAGAAATCATCTTTGAAGCAACAGGCGTCTATTCTCGTCGTCTTCAAGCTTTTCTGGATGAACATAGCTACGCTTATACGCGACTCAATCCCTTAGAAGCCAAGAAGCAACTGGATAGCTTGCGTGTGCGAAAAACAGATCAAATTGACGCCGAAAAACTGGCTCAGTCTCAGTTTGTATTGAATCGTAAACCGACCTATGTCCAAGAAGAAGTCTATCAAGATCTGCGAGATTCAAGTCGGTTCTATCAGAACTTAACTGAGGACATCGTTCGAGCTAAAAACCGTCTGCACAAGGTCTTACAGGTCACTTTTCCTGAATTGGAAACTATCTTGTCAACACCAACTGGGGAACAATACTGGAACTTAGTTACTGCGTTTCCTTGCAAGGACTTCGTGCTTGAGTTAAGCAAGGATGAACTCTCAAAGAGCATCCGTCTGTCCACTTCAAAACGGATTTCTGACGAGCGTGTGGCCTACTTAGCAGAGAAGCTGACAGCACTAGCTAATCAATCTTATTGTGCCGTCAAGAAAACCTCTCCAATCATGGAAGAGGTCCGTTACTATGCAAAAGAATTGCTTAGACTTTCTGAACAGAGACAAGCAATCTTAGACGAAATGGTGGAACTAGCTCAACCTTTACCAGAGTATGACATTCTGCTTTCTATTCCTGGTATCGCTGAGACGACTGCAACAAGTATTATTGGTGAACTGGGAGATATTCGCCGTTTTCAGTCTGCCAATCAAATCAATGCCTTTATCGGTATTGACCTGAGACACTATGAATCTGGAAACTTCATCGCTAAGGAACACATTACCAAGCGTGGCAACCCCTACGCTAGAAAGATTCTGTTCAAATGCATTCACAATATCGCTTCAGCTAGTCACACCAATCCTTGCCATATTGCAGACTTTTATGAGAAACGAAAAAGGCAATCGCAAACGACTTCAACCAAGCCACACACGATTGCCTCCATACATCGTCTCATCCGGACAATGTATTACCTCATTATGCATAACAAACTTTACGATTACACTTTAACCCAAAATCGGTAAAACTGTTTATGCCATATTATTGTAACACCTTATTTCAAAAATCACAAAATAAGGTGTTGATTTTGTATACACTTTTTATGTAAATCTTTAGTGTAAAGTAAGGTCACTTCCCTATTTTGATGACTGTATGAAAATTATTTTTTCTCTAAAACCTTGATAGGCTTGACAAATGGTAGAAAAGAGAGTTCGTCAACAATTTCTCGTTTCAAGTTGTTGAGCTGAAACAGTCTATTCCCAGACTGTTTCACTCCCGCCCCGCACAGCTCCAAAGGTTAGGGGAATCTTTTGAGGTTGGAAATGAAGCGAACTCTGTTCGCATCAGTCGTAGAGGTCAAATTTGGAGTGTAAAACACGAATTGCTGAGATTTGCTTCGCAAACCTTATCTCCAACCTTTAACAGTCCACTGGACTGTTAAACCCAATCAACCACTGCGCTGAAATGTTGAACAAACCTTGAGAAGTGCTGCTGGGCTTTTTGTCCAGCCTCTAAGTTCGTTTTATGTCTTACCCATAATAGACTTGCCAAATCTGTTAAAATTTGTCTGATTTTGATTGTCATTAAGTGTTATTATTTTTAGAAAATTTCAAAAAAATATTGACAGACTCTAAAAATCCAGCTATAATAATCTCAAATCAGAAAAGTAGCAGTAAGAAGTTTTCAGGGAGCCTGCGGTTATTGTGAGCAGGTAGCGGGCGATTGTGAAATTGGGCTGATAGTAAAGAGTGAAGATAAAACATATTTTTCAGGTAGGCACCCCTTATCGTGCGACTCCTTGTTTGAGGAGGATGAGATGACGAGAGATAGTTCTCGTTAAATGAGGTGGCACCGCGTTAGGCAACTTAAAACGCCCTCACACAGTTTTTTCTGTGTGAGGTTTTTTGATGTCAAAGTCTTATGGGAAGTAACTCTTTAAAAGTGAGACTATAATGTTTTCAGGGCGGCAGTCCTTACCATGCAACTCCTTGTTTGAGGAGGATGAGATGACGAGAGCTAATTCTCGTTAAATGAGGTGGCACCGCGCTAGACTAACTAACGCCCTCGCACAGAGCTTTTTTCTGTGCAGGGCTTTTTGCTTCTTTGGAGGAATGTTAATGTTTAAACGATGGCGACTGTTTTTCTAAATTATAAGGATTTCAGATATAGTCTTTAGTTTGTTTTGTAGCATTAAATAGGAGTTGGTGCTATGGTTTACCACAAAATTTTCTGTTCATAACTAAAAGCGAACTAAAATGTTAACTAAAGAGAAAAACGAAAAGGAGATATAAAATGGCAGAACAAATCAGTAAAAAAGGTTATTTTGGTGAATTTGGAGGTAGTTTTGTACCTGAACCCATTCAACATTTATTGGACGAACTGGAAGATGTTTTCAATCGGTATAAGGATGATCCAGAATTTTTGAACGAATATCATTATTATTTAAAAGACTACTCAGGTCGAGAAACACCACTTTATTATGCGGAAAGTTTGACCAAACATTTGGGTGGGGCGAAAATCTATCTCAAACGTGAAGATTTGAATCACTTGGGTTCTCACAAACTAAATAATGTTCTAGGTCAAATTCTCTTAGCTAAACGTATGGGCAAAACCAAGGTTATTGCTGAGACAGGTGCGGGTCAGCACGGTGTAGCCACTGCAGCTGCAGCAGCGAAATTTGGTATGGCCTGTGATGTTTACATGGGAGCAGAAGATGTTAAACGCCAACGCCTAAACGTTTTCCGTATGGAGATGATGGGGGCAAAAGTTCATGCAGTGACTGCGGGGACGGCAACTCTTAAAGAAGCTGTCGATGCAGCCTTTGAAGCATGGATGTCAGACTTGGATGTTTTCTATGTTTTGGGTTCAGCTGTTGGTCCTCACCCTTATCCAACTATTGTTCATGAATTTCAGAAGGTTATCAGTGAAGAGTCACGTCATCAAATTTTAGAAAAAGAGGGACGTCTGCCAGATGCGGTAATTGCCTGTGTCGGTGGAGGCTCAAATGCGATTGGTGCCTTTTCACAGTATGTTGCAGATAAAGAAGTTACTTTGATTGGTGTTGAGGCTGCTGGGCATGGGATTGACACGGATAAGCATGCTGCGACAATGACCAAAGGAACTGTAGGAATTGTTGATGGAATGAAGACTTATGCTCTTTTTGCAGATGATGGTAGCATTGCTCCTGTTTATTCAATTTCTGCGGGTCTTGATTATCCAGGAGTTGGCCCAGAGCATGCTTTCTTGAGAAGTTCAGGGCGTGTAGAATATGTCCCAGCTACAGACGATGAAGCAGTACAAGCTCTGCTATTGCTCTCAAAAACAGAAGGGATTATACCAGCTATAGAGAGTTCTCATGCCATTGCTGAGGCTGTCAAGCGTGCTCCTAAAATGGGAAAAGATCAAATTATTATTGTCAATATTTCGGGTCGTGGCGATAAGGATGTAGCGTCAATCGCAGATTATTTAGAATCGAAAAATGATTAAACCTTTCAGAAAAGTAGTCTAAGGTGGATTTCAGAAAGCTTGTGGGCGATGGAAACAAGTATCTGACTTTGATGAACATTGGGCTGAAAGAGGGATTGGGGATAAACAATAGTCCTCAGGGTGGCACCCCTTACTGTGCAACTCCTTATTGGAGGAGGTTGAGATGACGAGAGCTAGTTTTCGTCAAATGAGGTGGCACCGCGCTAGATTAACTAACGCCCTCGCACAGAGTTTTTTTCTGTGTGGGGATTTTGTTTTTATTTGGAGAGTGACTGTATGAAAAATATAACGGAGATTCGTCATGCGATTGATCAAATAGACCAAGGATTAGAACCTGTATTCGCAGTTCAGCACTTCTATCTAAGGCTAGTTTTTGAGCTACTCATCGTTAGTTTTTTTTCAAAATACAGTCAGTATTCCTCAAAAAACTGCCTTGATTAGCGAAAAACGATCTCTTATATAAAAGCACGTTACTTGTGAATACAGGTTCTTAATTCTTCTTTTGGCCAAGCGTCAGCGTTTAGTTGAACAAGCTGGGCGGTTAAAAATAAGAACGATATCCGAGTTGTTCAGGTAGCTGACAGGGTATCACAAGTTCTTGCTAGTCGGCGATAGGAGGCTGCTAAAGCCCATTTGTCTCCAGATGTGGCTGAGAAAATTTGGCGTTCAATGATTGAAGCCTTCACCGAGCTTGAAATGACAATTAATAAAGACAATTGATGAAAGGAAACTTCTATGAGAAAAATTTTACCAGCAGACACCTTGACACCTATTCTGGCTTATATGCGTGTGCAAGGTGAGCACAAGATCATCTTGGAGTCTATTCCACGTGAGAAAGAAAATGCCCGTTTTTCCATCGTGGCTTACAATCCTGTCTTTGAAATTATCTTTAAAGAAGGAGTTCTTTATGAAAATGGCAAAGCTGTGGAGCAAGATCCCTTGGATTATTTGAATCAAATAACGATAAAGGGCATTAGCTCAGAACTCCCCTTTGCTGGTGGTGCCATTGGTTTTGTCGGCTATGACATGATCAGTCTTTATGAAAATATCGGAGATATTCCAGTAGATACTATTGGAACACCAGATATGCACTTCTTTGTTTATGAATCTTACTTGATTTTCGATCATAAGAAGGAAAAAATTTACGTCATAGAGGATAACATCTACTCTGGTCGTGATAATGATACGGTGCGCCAAGCTCTTGGTCAAGTTATCACAGACTTACAGACGCAGGCTTCCAATGAATTTACACCGCAGGAACTTCATGCTTTGCAATTTTCCAATCATATCGAAAAAGAGGCCTTCACTGAAATGGTAGTCAAAGCAAAAAAGCTGATTCGTGAAGGTGATATGTTCCAATGTGTCATCAGCCAGCGCTTTTCAGCTGATTTTGAAGGTGATCCTTTAGATTATTATCGCAATTTACGCATCACTAATCCCTCCAATTACCTTTATTTTTATGATTTTGGGGATTATCAGGTCATTGGTGCCAGTCCGGAGAGTCTTGTTTCGGTAAAAAATCGAGTAGTAACCACCAATCCAATTGCAGGCACGAGACCTCGTGGTGACAGCGAGGAAGAAGATGTAGCTCTGGCTAAGGATTTGGTTTCAGACATCAAGGAAACGGCGGAGCATCGCATGTTAGTTGACTTGGGACGTAATGATTTAGGAAAAGTTGCTAGAAATGGCACTGTCAAGGTAAGTAAGTACATGGAAGTTGAATATTTTCGATATGTAATGCACCTGACCAGTGTGGTCAAAGGAGAACTCTTGTCGGCCTTATCGGCTGTTGATGCGCTTAAGTCAACTCTGCCAGCGGGTACTGTATCAGGTGCTCCTAAAATCCGTGCCATGCGTCGCATTTATGAATTAGAGCAGGAAAAGCGCGGCATCTATGCGGGTGCCATTGGTTACTTATCTGCGACTGGGGATATGGATTTTGCCATTGCTATTCGCACTATGATTTTGAAAAATCAAAAAGCCTATGTGCAGGCAGGTGCTGGCATTGTTTATGATAGCTTACCTGAAAATGAATTTTACGAAACCATCAACAAAGCCAAAGCTATGACGAGAATAGGAGATACACGATGATTTTACTGATTGATAATTATGATTCTTTCACTTACAATTTGGCACAATATTTAGGAACATTTACAGAGGTCAAGGTTTTGCGAAATGATGCTGATGCTCTGTATGAGGAGGCCGAAAGAGCAGACGGTTTAGTATTTTCACCAGGCCCAGGCTGGCCAGCAGACGCAGGCAAGATGGAAAGCATGATCAAGGACTTTGCTGGCCGTAAACCCATCTTGGGAGTTTGTTTGGGACACCAAGCTATTGCTGAAAGTTTTGGTGGAAAACTAGGGCTCGCTAAAAATGTCATGCATGGCAAACAGAGTTTTATCTCTCTTGAAACACCATCTCCTCTCTTTGAAGGGATTGACAAGGAAGTTCCCATTATGCGTTACCATTCCATTGTTGTGGAAAAAATACCAGCAGACTTTGAGGTTACTGCTATTACCACAGACGATCAAGAAATCATGGCTATTCAGCATAAACATTTCCCCATCTATGGCTTGCAGTACCATCCAGAAAGTATCGGTAGTCCAGATGGATTGAAAATGATTGAGAATTTTGTAAATTTAGTCAAACATAATGCTTAGACTCAATGAAAATCAAAATCAGACTAGGTGACGTAGGTGAAGACAGAACTAGAGTTCATCAAATCAGGTCAACACCGTTCGAGGTTGATTTTCGAAGAGAATTCATAAAAATCTGAGTTTAAGTAAGAACCTGTATCTACAGTTCAGCATTTCTATCTAAGGCTAGTTTTTGAGCCACTCATCGTTAGTTTTTTTTCAATATACAGTCAGTATTCTCTCAAAAAACTGCCTTGATTAGCGAAAAGTGATCTCTTATCTATAAGCACTTCGTTTGTGAATACAGGTTCTAATAACGCGAAACAGAGGAAACATTTTTTACATCATGAAAGGAAGACGTCAATGAAAGAAATTTTTACACAAATCTCAAATCGACAAGACTTATCAGAAGAACAAGTGGAAGCTCTTTTTGATAAAATCTTGAAAAATGAAGTATCAGAAAGTCAAATTGCTGCTTTTCTTATAGGACTTAAGACTAAAGGGGAGACTGCTGCTGAAATTACTGGTATTGTTCGAGCTCTTAAAAAGCACGCTACCCTTTTACCTGATTCTTTTGAGGATGCTATGTGCAATTGTGGGACGGGAGGGGATCAATCCTTTAGTTTTAATATTTCAACAACAGCTTGTTTTATCTTAGCGGCAGGTGGGATTCGCATGGCAAAGGCAGGCAATCGTTCTGTTTCTTCAAAATCAGGTTCAGCAGACGTCTTAGAGGCGCTGGGTATCAATGTTTCCGCTGCCCCGAAAACCCTATCAAGAGCACTTGATGAAGTTGGTCTCGCCTTTATCTTCGCCCAAACCATGCACCCAGCCATGCGCTATATTGGTCCGGCAAGAAAAGCTCTAGGGATTCCAACAGTCATGAATATTGTCGGTCCTTTGGCCAATCCTTTGGATTTGGAGTCGCAACTGATGGGGCTTTACCGCAAAGACTTGCAAGAAATGGCTGCTCAAACCATGAAAAAATTAGGACGTAAACGAGCTATTATCATCACTGGACCAGACAACATGGACGAAGCTGCGCTTTATGGTACCAATACCTATACACTATTAGAAGATGGTCAAATTAGTCAGCATAACTTTACCTATGAGGACTTAGACATGCCAAAGGTAGAGTTAGCAGATATTGTTGGAGGTGATGCCAGGGAAAATGCGGATATTTTACTTAGCGTTCTCCAAAATCAAGCTAGCCCTTACCTTGAAACAACGGTTCTAAATGCTGGACTAGGATTTTTTGCCAACGGTAAGACTAACACCATCAAAGAAGGTGTGGCACTAGCTCGCAAGCTACTAGCAGATGGGTCAGCTCTAGCTAAACTCAGACACTTGCAGGAGGTACAGATATGAGCAAAAGTTTTCTCCCCACAATCTTAGAACAGAAAGAAAAAGAAGTGGCTGGCTTGCCGATGGAGGAGTTGAAGTCACTTCGTCAGACTTATAAATTTTATGATTTCCTAAAAACTCACCCCAATAAACTGCAACTAATTGCTGAGGTAAAAAAAGCTAGTCCGAGTTTGGGGGACATCAATTTGGATATAGATATCGTCACTCAGGCCAAAACCTATGAGGCAAATGGTGCTGCGATGATTTCTGTTTTGACAGATGAATTGTTCTTTAAAGGTGATATTGATTATCTACGACAAATCTCCTCACAAGTGTCAATTCCGACCTTAGCCAAGGATTTTATTATTGATGAAAAGCAGATTGTTCGTAGTCGAAATGCTGGAGCAACGGTAATTTTGCTGATTGTGGCGGCCTTATCAGAAAAGCATCTCAAGGAGCTTTATGACTTTGCAACAGGACTTGGTTTAGAAGTTTTGGTTGAGACTCACAACCTGCCCGAGCTAGAGGTCGCTCATCGTATTGGTGCGAATATTATCGGTGTTAATAACCGTAATCTTGTGACATTTGAGACAGATATCAATACTAGCTTGGAACTTTCCACATATTTTAAAGGCAAGCCTGCCTACATTTCTGAATCAGCCCTATTTACAGCTGAGGATGCGGCTTTGGTGGCGCCTTACTTTAATGGTATTTTAGTCGGGACAGCCCTAATGACGGCTGATAATGTTGCTGAGAAAATAAAGGAGTTGCAGATTGACAAGGGTTAAAATTTGTGGTCTGTCAACGCTAGAAGCGGTAGAGATGGCAGTTAATAGCAGAGCAGACTACATTGGTTTTGTTTTTGCTCCAAGCAGGCGACAGGTGAGTTTGGCGCGAGCTAATGAACTTGCGAAAGTAGTTCCTGAGGCTACAAAAATCGTTGGAGTATTTGTATCACCTAGCCTTTCGGAATTAGAAGAGGCAATTGCTAAAGTTCCATTGGATATAGTACAAATTCATGGAGACTTTCCTGAAAAAGACTTGTCTAAAATCTCTGTTCCTGTCATTCGAGCCATCCAAATCAGAGATGATGAACCCCAGCTTGACAGCGCAGCGGATTTCCTGCTCTTTGATGCTCCAACAGCTGGCTCTGGTCAGGCTTTTGACTGGCACTTATTGGCGGAGAAGGAGATTAGAAAACCCTTCTTTATCGCAGGCGGTTTGACAGCAGAAAATGTGACAGAAGCGCAAGCTCTTTTTCAGCCCTATGCGGTGGATGTTTCGTCAGGGGTGGAAACCAACGGTATCAAGGACTTAGACAAGATTAGACAATTTATAGAAAGAGTGAAAAAATGACCTATCAAGAACCAAACCAACATGGATTTTATGGACAATTTGGTGGACAGTTTGTCCCAGAAACGCTGATGACAGCAGTGATTGAGTTGGATAAAGCCTATCGTGAGGCTAAGGCAGATCCAACTTTCCAAGCGGAATTGGATGAGCTGCTCAAATATTATGTCGGACGCGAAACCCCACTGTACCATGCAAAGCAGCTGAGCAAGTATATCGGTGGTGCCCAAATTTACCTCAAACGTGAAGATTTGAACCACACTGGTGCTCATAAAATTAATAACGCCCTTGGTCAAGTGTTACTGGCCAAGCGCATGGGTAAGAAGAAAATCATTGCTGAAACAGGTGCGGGTCAACACGGTGTAGCAACAGCCACCGCAGCCGCTCTCTTTGACATGGAGTGTACCATTTATATGGGTGAAGAAGACGTTAAACGTCAGGCGCTCAACGTCTTTCGCATGGAGCTTTTAGGTGCTAAGGTACATAGTGTGACAGATGGTTCACGCGTACTCAAGGACGCGGTCAATGCAGCCTTGCGTGCTTGGGTGGCGGGTATTGATGACACCCACTATATCATGGGATCTGCTCTTGGCCCAGCACCTTTTCCAGAAATTGTCCGAGATTTTCAATCGGTCATCGGTAAAGAATCTAAACGTCAATTTACGGAGATGACTGGCAAAGTCTTACCAGATGCGGTCATGGCATGTATTGGTGGCGGTTCAAATGCTATCGGTATGTTCTACCCCTTTGTCAATGATGACTCTGTTGCCATGTATGGTGCAGAAGCTTCTGGTCTGGGACTCAATACTGATAAGCATGCGGCAACTTTTGCTAAGGGGTGTCCAGGTATCCTCCATGGTGCCTTGATGGAGGTCTTACAAGATGAACATGGTCAAATTATGGAAGCTTTCTCAATTTCGGCAGGATTAGATTATCCTGGTGTAGGGCCTGAACATTGTTATTTCAATGAGATTGGTCGTGCGACTTATGATTCTATCACCGATGAAGAAGCGCTTGAAGGTTTTAAACTCCTCTCACGTTTGGAAGGCATTATCCCAGCTCTGGAGTCAAGCCATGCCATTGCCCTAGCACAAAAGGTAGCAGCGAAAATGACACCAGACCAATCTCTTATCGTTTGTTTATCTGGACGCGGTGATAAGGATGTTATGCAGGTCAAAGAGCGTTTTGAAGCGGAAGGGAAGTAAGATATGACAAAGACATTAACAAAACATTTGCAAACAATTAAGAATAGTAAGCGTGGGATTTTCGTCCCTTATATCATGGCTGGCGACCATGCTAAGGGGTTAGATGGGCTTTTTGAGATTATTACTTTGTTGGAAAATAGCGGAGCTTCCGCCATTGAAGTCGGTATTCCATGGTCAGATCCAGTTGCCGATGGTCCTGTGATAGAGTTGGCAGGACAGCGCAGTCTAGCTAAAGGTGTCAATCTGGCAGCTATAGTCCAAAAATTGCAGGAGCAAAAAACAAAAGTTCCCCTTATCATCATGACCTACATCAATCCCGTCTATCAATATGGTATTGAAACATTCATCAAAGATTTAGTGGACACTTCTGTCAAAGGCTTGATTATTCCTGACTTACCACATGAACATGAAGATATGATTAAGCCTTTCTTGGAAGGAAGCGATATTGCACTTGTGCCACTTGTTAGTCTGACAACGGGACTTGACCGTCAAAAACTCTTGATTGATGGGGCAGAAGGATTTGTCTATGCAGTTGCCATCAATGGGGTTACTGGTAAGACAGGAAATTATCGAGATGATTTAGACAAGCATTTAGCCAACTTGACTGTCCATGCTGATATCCCTGTTTTGACAGGATTTGGCGTTTCCACAGAAGAAGATATCGAGCGGTTTAATGCTGTTTCTGATGGAGTTATCGTAGGTACGAAAATTGTCCAAGGGCTTCACGATGGTAAAATTCAAGAAGTGACAGACTTTGTTGCATTTGGCTCTCAATTTGAGAAAAAATAAAAAGCTGATATTGAACTGTTCCTATGGTTAGACGTAAGATCTAACGAAAGATTCAGTTCAATTCAGCTTTTTATAGGATTAAATCGTAGATGAGTTTGAAATTGAGTAGAGTCAAAATGATAGCAATCAGATAGCCAAGGAAGCTGTTCCAACGGGCATTGACAAATTTTCCCATGATTTTAGGATTTGAAGTGAAGTAAACTAGAGGGAAGATTGAAAACGGTAAGGCAAGTGATAAGAAAACTTGTGAATAAACAATAAGTTGATCTAAAATGGTTTCCTTACTACCATAGAGCACTGCAGCAATGATGACCGGCAACAATGCTAAGAGTCGTGTGACCAGACGAATAAGCCATTGTGGTAGCTTGAAATGAAGAAATCCTTCCATAACAATTTGTCCAGTCAGTGTTCCTGTAATGGTTGAATTTTGCCCGCTGGCTAGCAAAGCCACAGCAAATAAGGTTGATAGCAGCCCACTGGCAACACTACCAGCAATGGATGAGTCGCGTAGCGCATTGTACATCTGTGAAAAAGCACTGATATCACTAGCGTGTCCGTAGAAGAGGGAGGCTCCCAAGATGAGGAGTAAGGAGTTGACGATAAAGGCCAGACTCAATTGAAGATTGGAATCCCAAGTCATAAAGCGTACGGCTTCTGTAACTGAATCAGGGTCCTTGTAATTGACTTTTCGTGTCTGTGAAATAGAGGAATGTAGGTAGAGATTGTGTGGCATAACGGTTGCTCCGATAATCCCCAAAGCCAGTGTCAGTCGGCTGTTGGCAGCCGTCTGTCGCAAATCAAAGATAGCTGAGTTGGGAAGGTAGCCATGTAAAATCCCAGAGAGGCTAGGTTTGGAGAGGAGAACCAGATAAATGAAAATCCCTAGAATGGTTAAGATCAGGGTTGATACCACAGCTTCAATTTTACGGAAACCTAACTTCATCAACGACAGGAGTAAAAAGACATCTAAAATGGTAATGAGAATGGAGAAAAGTAGTGGCCATCCAAAGAGTAGGTGAAGAGCGATCCCAGAGCCAATGACTTCAGCTAAGTCAGTTGCCATGAGGGCTAACTCGATAACCACAAAGAGTAAATAACGTAGCCATTTAGGAAGGTGGGCAGCTGTTGTTTGAGCCAAATCTTGACGAGTAACAATACCTAATTTTCCAGCCATTTGCTGTAACTGCATGGCAATGAGGGAAGAAATGAGGATGACGGACAATAAAAGGTATTTATAACTTGCGCCACCAACGACACTGGTAATCCAATTCCCTGGATCCATATAACCAACGGCCACTAAAGCTCCGGGGCCTAAAAAAGCACTGAGGGTTTTGAAAAAACCTGCATTTTTAGGGACGTTGACACTTTGATTAACTTCGCTAAGAGATATTTTTCTTTGTTTCATATAAATACTTCTTTCTGACAAGAAGTATTATAGCAGAAAATAGATTATTTGTTAAGAATATTTAAAAATTTAGTTAGGCATAGTTAAAAACAAATAATGCTAATCACTAAATAGCCAAAAAATAAAAATGGTACAAAAGGTAGGCGTTTAGTTTGGATAAAAAAGCAGGCTAGAATAGCTGACAGGGAGGCTAACTGAACCACCCAAAGGATCTCTTGAAAGCTAAGGAATAGAGAAAGGGTTGCCAGATAGTAAAAATCTCCGCTGCCGATTTTCAAGTCAACCAGCTCTGCCATGACTCCGAATAATAAGAAGCACAGAGCTAGGCTGTTAATCCCAGTAAATGGTAGTGCCACTAAACTTGGAATGAGCCAGACGAGGAGAGGAAAGGATTGGTTTTGCCAATCATAGAGACTGAGTGTCAAGCTAAGGCAAATAATGAAAACTTGGCTGCCACTGAATTGCCCGCACCAAGCTAGATAGAAAACGATGCCCAAAATGGTCTCAAGAGCGATGTAGCGCCAAGGAATCTTCTGATTACACCACCGACAGCGCGACTTGTTGATAAGTTGTGAGAAGATGGGGATTAAATCTCTGACTTGCAGACAGTTTCCACAGGAATCGCAATGACTTTGTGGATAAAGGATAGATTTTTCGGGAAATCTATCCACAACCAAACCAATAAAAGATCCAAAACTGGTTCCAAAGAAAAAAATAAGTAAATTTGCCATACCTATTTATTCGAAAGTTCCAAGCAAAATGTTTGATTTTTAGTAAAAATAGACCTAAAATGAGGGTGTAAGAATGATAATCATTCTAAATAAGAACTCTCACTTTACGTTTGAAAGGAGACATCACATGTCAAAAACAATTGTTGAAAATAGTTTTGTTTCTCTAACTCATAATGCTTCTTCTAAAAAAGTTGCTAAAAATGAAAAGACGAAGGCTGTACTTAATCAAGCAGTGGCAGATTTGTCAAAAGCGGCTTCTATTGTCCACCAAGTTCACTGGTATATGCGTGGTACTGGGTTCTTCTACCTTCATCCCAAAATGGATGAGCTTATGGATGGACTCAATGCACACTTAGATGAAATGAGTGAACGCTTGATTACCATTGGTGGTGCACCTTATTCAACTTTGCAAGAATTTGACCAATATTCTAAATTAGAAGAAACGGTCGGCAATTTTGATAAAACAATGGATCAACACTTAGAACGCTTGGTAGAGGTCTATACCTATTTGTCAAATCTCTATCAAGTTGGTCTTGATGTCACTGATGAAGAGGGAGATGCCCCTAGCAATGACATTTTCACTGCAGCGCAGGCAGATGCTGAAAAAACTATCTGGATGCTACAAGCAGAACGTGGTCAAAAACCAGGTATTCGCTAAAAATAAGTTTTCAATCAGTATAACCTTGTTCTAGTGCTGAGTTGAGCCTTAAAAATTAAACAGTCCTCCTTTGAACCTAGCTAGTAGCGGGATCCAAAGGAGGTTTTCTAGTCTTTTAGTTTATAATCACCTCGGGCCTACTATACCAGTGAAAGTATGACTAGCTTCAACGGTCTGATTGTCATTGAGTGTAAGATTTTCCTAACATGTCAATTTTGGAACTTTCTTAGATATTATTCGTCAGTATCGGTTAGGTTGAAAAAGTGGTCTTGAAAATGCAGAAAACGATTGCATAAATGGTTGATTTTTGCTAAAATTTTTATATGAAAACATTATATGATGTGCAACAGTTGCTTAAGCAATTTGGCATTATTATTTATATTGGCAAGCGCCTTTATGACATCGAAGTCATGAAAATTGAACTGGAAAAACTTTATGACAATGGTTTGATTGACAAGGATGATTATATTACAGCTGAATTGATTTTGCGACGAGAACACAGATTGGAAATGGAAAAGGAAAAATAAGATGGCTAAAAAATTGATTGGTATCGACCTTGGCGGAACAACTGTAAAATTTGGGATTTTATCCCTTGACGGTCAAGTCCAGGAAAAATGGGCAATTGAGACTAATATTCTCGAAGACGGCAAGCACATCGTGCCAGATATTGTTGCTTCGCTTAAACATCGCTTGGAACTTTATGGTTTAACCAAGGATGATTTTGTAGGTATCGGAATGGGTTCACCGGGTGCGGTTGACCGCGATAAAAAGACAGTCACAGGGGCCTTCA
This sequence comes from Streptococcus sp. ZY19097, assembly GCF_040731245.1. NCBI lineage: Bacteria > Bacillati > Bacillota > Bacilli > Lactobacillales > Streptococcaceae > Streptococcus > Streptococcus sp. ZY19097. The sequence goes on along the minus strand of NZ_CP160400.1, from coordinate 1,996,289 downwards.
ACCTCAACTGGGCACACACAGAGGAAGTTGGCTCAGTTATTGAAGAAGAGCTTGGGATTCCGTTTGCTATTGATAATGATGCTAACGTTGCGGCTCTTGGTGAGCGTTGGGTTGGCGCAGGTGCCAACAATCCTGACGTGGTCTTTGTGACTCTTGGCACTGGTGTTGGCGGTGGTGTAATTGCAGACGGTAATCTTATCCATGGAGTTGCTGGTGCAGGCGGTGAAATTGGGCATATCAATGTAGAGCCTGAGAACGGTTTTGCTTGTACTTGTGGTAATGAAGGTTGTTTAGAGACAGTTGCTTCGGCGACAGGTGTTGTTCGCGTTGCTCGTCATCTAGCTGAAGCCTATGAAGGAACTTCTAGCATAAAGCTAGCTATTGATAATGGTGAAGCTGTGACAAGTAAGGACATCTTTGAAGCTGCGGCAAGTGGTGATAAATTTGCAGATTCAGTTGTGGAAAAAGTTGCCTTTTATCTTGGCTTAGCGACTGCAAACATTTCAAACATCCTAAATCCAGACTCTGTCGTTATTGGTGGTGGTGTTTCTGCAGCAGGAGAATTTTTGCGTGGCCGCATTGAAAAACATTTTGTTAAATATGCCTTTCCACAGGTGCGTCAATCGACAAAAATTAAAATTGCAGAATTAGGAAATGATGCTGGAATTATTGGAGCAGCTAGTCTTGCCAGTCAGTTTGTAGATTAGGAGTAGTTATGGGAAATATCAGTTTGGTGACGATTATTCTTCTCCTTACACTTGTTGCTTTTCTAGGTTGGACCGCATGGCGATATTATCAAGTTAGGAAAGCTGCTAAATTTATTGACAATGCTGCCTTTGCTGAATTGATTCACGGTGGTCAGCTCATTGACATTCGTGAACAAAGCGCTTACCGAATGAAGCATATCTTGGGAGCGCGAAATCTTCCAGCGAGTCAATTTAATCAGAGCATGTCTGCTCTTCGTAAGGACAAACCAGTCCTTCTTTATGATAGCAGTAGGAGTACATCGCTTCCACGTGTGGTGTTGTCACTTAAAAAGGCGGGATACAAAACAATCTATGTTCTTAAAGATGGTTTTGACTATTGGAACGGTAAAGTTAAATAAAGAGCAAGCGTACTTTAAAATCTAAGAACCTGTATTCACAAGTGAAGCGCTTTTATTTAAGAGATATTTTTTCGCTAACCAATGTTTTTTGAAGAATACTGACTGTATTTAAAAAAACTAACGATGAGTAGCTGAAAAACTAGCCTTAGATGAAAGTGTTGAGCTGTGAATACAGGTTCTAATATGTTTAAGACCTCACCTATTGTGGTGGGGTCTTTTCCATTTATACTCATTAAAATCAAACTCAGACCAGTGAATGCGGGTGCAGATGAATTGTTGTCATCAGATGAAGTCAACAATGTTTGAGTTTTTTTGAAGGGTATTATAAAAAGAGAGCTAGCAAATGCAGTAACCAGAGATGGGCTGGATAGAAGATGTAGAAAAACCATTTGTGAATGGGCTTGTTGCTGCCTTTTTGACCATTGTATAACAGAAGAAATGGTAAAAAGAGAAAACTTAGGGCATCGCTATTGTAGCAAAACATGTCAAACCAGTTGTCAAAACTTTTGTAATAACTAATGTTGAGATCTGGTCCCCAACCGATAAAAAGGAGAATGCTCCACAAACAAAAGATAGTGACTTGCTTTTTAGGTTTACCATAAAAAGCCCAGAAGATCAGCATGAGAAAGAGGATTGGAATACCACCTTCTAGCGTTAAGATAAGATGTTGACCTAAGGGGAAACCAACAAGCGATAAGACAATACCAATCAAAAAAATCAGAGTCCCCAGAATGATGTTAGCGGATTTTTGGTTATCCTCATCTCTAGACTTTTGCCAAAAATAGATGACACTGTAACCGACAGCCAAGGTCAGAAAAATGTTATCTCTGATGGCATGTTCCTGTCCGAGTAAGAAAATAGATAAGAAGTCACCTAGCTGCATGAGAATAGCTGCGCTCCATAGACGAAGCAGGTACCTCTTGCGATTTCTAGTGTGAAAAAAACCTTCAATCGTTAGGTAGGCGAAGAGCGGTGCCACAAAGCGCGTGATGAGATGGATCCAACTTGGTAGACCAGGAAAAGCAAAGAAAGCAGAATCCATAGCCATAAAAACTAGGGCGATATACTTGAGCTGATTTGTATTTAAAATTTTTAAAGATTTCATTGTCTTATCCTCCTAACCATAGTTTATCAAAGTGAAGGAAAACTGCCCTTACAGTTTTGTAAGGTAGTTGTAAGATTTTACAAATCGAATTGGCAATAAATAACTTTTTAAACAAGTCCGTATCAACTCTAGGTTTTCATCATTTTACTAACAGAATCTATGCTATAATAACATCATGATTAACAAGAAAATGATTTTAGAAAAAGCGGAGCAACTGGTTCGTAGCCGCTTAGAAGGTGACTCCAGCGGTCATGATTGGTGGCATATTGTTAGGGTACGAAACACCGCCCGTACGATTGCCATGGAAGAAAAGGCAGATGTCTTTCTTTGTGAAATGGCTGCGCTACTTCATGATATGGCAGATGATAAGCTAACAGACCAGCCAGAAGTAGAACTGGCTAATTTACAGCTTTGGTTAGCTAATCAAGGCTTGACGGAGGTGATGATATCTGACATTATTCAAATCATTACCACTATGTCCTTCAAAGGTGGTGGCGGTCAACCTATGGTGTCCTTGGAAGGGAAAATTGTTCAGGATGCGGATAGATTGGATGCCATCGGGGCTATAGGTATTGCTCGCTGCATGGCTTATTCTGGTAGTAAGGGGCGGCTTATCCACGATCCAGCCAAGCAACCGCGGGAGCGGCTAACTCCTGATGAGTATCGGAATGGTCAAGATACGGCTATCATGCATTTTTATGAAAAATTGCTTAAACTCAAGGACTTGATGAATACTGATTTTGGTCGGAAAATGGCAGAGCAGCGCCACCAGTATTTAGAAAATTTTTTGAGAGAATTTTATGCAGAATGGGATGGCCAGCGCTAGCCATCACCCAAAAGAAAAGGAGAAAAAATGACAATCAGACGAGCAGAAGTAAGAGATATCCCAGCACTACAAGAGCTTTTGAGACAAGTTCTCTATGTGCATCATCAGGCACGACCAGATCTTTTTGAAGCAGAAGGGAGTAAGTATACGGAAACTGAATTGGAGGAACTTATCCAAGATGACCAACGCCCAATCTTCGTCTATGAAGATTGCGAAGGACGGGTTCTGGGGCATCTGTTTACCATGATTCAAGAGAGTAAAGCACCATCTGTTGTTCACAAAACCCTTTTTATTGATGATTTGTGTGTTGACCAAGAAACGCGCGGCCAAAAAATCGGAGAACAACTTTATCGCTTTGCAATTGATTATGCCAAAAGAATTGGATGCTATGCCCTAACGCTCAATGTTTGGAATGATAACCTAGGTGCTCTTCGATTCTACCAAAACCAAGGGATGACACCACGTGAGACTTGTATGGAACAGATTTTAGGTGAAGATTAAAAATTTGACTTACAAGAAAAAAATATTTATGTTAAAATAACTCCAGTTGTATGATTTAAAAAATCAGAAGACATAAAAATAAAGAAAATGGAGAATTTTTATGCCTCGTAATTTCAAAGAATCACTCTTTTTTACCGGTCTGATGTGTGTGATGATGGTGCTTGGGATGACTACCTGGAATTTGATTGTAGCTGGACATTTCTCGTGGGGACACCTAGCGTCAAGTTATCTTCCAGGTTTTATAGTTGCACTTTTTCTTGATATTGTGCTTGCAGGACCAATTGCAAAAAAACTGGCTTTTGCAATTCTAGAACGCATTGATTATCAAGGGAAAAAGTGGGTGAGAATTATTGCTGTTTCCGGGATGATGGTTCTTTTTATGGTAAGTTGTATGTCGCTTTATGGGTTGCTGTTCAACCGTATTCCGATTTCTTATGGGATTTATGGCCGTACCTGGATAACTAATTTCGTATTTGCCTTACCCTTGAATCTTCTCGTAGTTGGTCCTATTGCCCGCTTTATACTCGTAAATTTTCAAAGAAGAGTTCTCAACTTAAGTAAATGATGGTTCTTAAATTTTAGGGCTTATTGAAGATTAAAAGTAGGTGTGAAGAGACGGTGAATGGATAATATTGCTATACTGAAATTGTAAGACTATCTCTGAAAAGTGAGCTAGAGCTTTTATAGTCAATTAGTTTATCTTTGATTACTTCGATATAAGAGAAACTCCGTTTCCTTATTTCCAACTTCAAACACTCCACTGGATTGTTTGAACTCGCTTTGCCGTACTTTACGAAAGTGACTTGCTTCGCATGTCTTACTTCCAACCTAGAACAGCCCCTAGGCTGTTCTAGCAACCTGCAGCTCGTTGCCTAGTACTAATAGACTATAAATCATTCCATTTGGTATAGACTTTAAAGAGAAAAAACAACTTGTGCCAATAATTTATCATCCTTTTATTTTTCAGAAAATGTCTGTGACAATCAGACTTTTTTTTGTTCACTTTGCTTAAAAAGGAGTATAATGACAGTATAGAAAAACGTTTTCATCTTTTTCAATGTAGGCTATATTGTCTCTGAAATATTGATTTATACTCTTCGAAAATCAAAATTATCCGTTGTCAACTTGCCTTGATGAACTCAAGTTCTATCGTCGGCTTCGTTTCCTAGGCTACTTTTGATTTTCATTGAGTATTAGAATTGAGGAAATCATATGAGTAGTCATAATTATTCTCGGACTTCTCAAAAGAGCCTTGAAACTTATGCAGCAGACGACGTTTATCAAGCCGCCTCTAGCCGAGCTTCTGGACTTACCAAAGAGGAAGTCAGCAATCGTCAGCAAATCTATGGACCAAATAGACTTAAAGAAGCATCAAAAGAACCTATCGTGCTGACCTTTGTTAAAAATTTTACGAGTTTGATGGCTATATTACTTTGGGTTGGTGGTGCTGTAGCCTTGCTATCCCACAGCATAGAATTAGGAATTGCCATTTGGTTTGTTAATATTGTTAATGGTATTTTCAGCTTTGTCCAAGAGTATCGTGCTAGCCAAGCAACAGAAGCTCTAAAAAAGATGCTGCCTTCTTATGCCCGTGTTGTCCGCGAAGGTCAGGAAGAAAAAATCCTTGCCGAAGAGTTGGTACCAGGAGATTTGGTTCTTATTGAAGAGGGGGACCGAATTTCGGCAGATGGGCGTGTGGTTTTTGCGACAGACTTGCAAGTCAATCAGTCTGCCTTAACTGGGGAATCAAACCCCGTTTATAAGACTAATCAGGCTGATGAAGTTCTTGATAAAAGTCTTCTGGAGCGTGACAATATGGTTTTTGCAGGAACTACTGTATCTTCTGGATCTGCCAAAATGATTGTCTCAGCCATCGGTATGGAGACACAATTTGGACAAATTGCCCACCTGACGCAAACTATGGTTGATGATAAAAGCCCTCTGCAAAAGGAATTGGATCATTTGACCAAGCAAATTTCAATCATCGCCATCACGGTTGGAGTTGTTTTCTTTTTTGCAGCAAGTTTTTTTGTCCATCAGCCTCTTGCTCAAGCTTTTATTTTCGCCTTAGGCATGATTGTTGCCTTTATCCCAGAAGGGTTACTTCCTACCGTTACCCTTTCATTGGCAATGGCGGTGCAACGCATGGCAAAGGATAATGCTCTGGTCAAAAAACTGTCTTCGGTTGAAACTTTGGGAGCCACTTCTGTCATATGCTCGGATAAGACAGGAACTTTAACTCAAAACGAGATGACTGTCAACCACCTTTGGCAAGTCTCAGACCAGTACGATGTTACTGGTCTCGGTTATGCCACAGAAGGTGACATCCGCAAGGTAGATGGTAAAAAAGCTTCGCTTGTGGACGACAAATCTCTCGAATACTTGGTTCGCTTTGCCCATCTTTGCAGCAATGCTCAAGTTTTGCCACCTGACCAAGACCATGCTACTTACACCGTTTTAGGCGATCCAACTGAGGCTTGTCTAAATGTTTTGGCAGAAAAAGCTGGAATTACCCTTCATAATAACCATACTTGGGCTCCTCGCCTCAAAGAACTGCCCTTTGACTCTGTCCGAAAACGCATGACTACTGTGCATGAATTGAGTGAGACTATTGATGGCAGCCAGCATCTTTCTATCACCAAAGGAGCCCCCAAGGAAATAGTAGAACTTTGCCACTTTTATAGGGATGGATCTGGCCTTCACACAATGACTGATAGTGTCCGTCAGCAAATCTTATCAGCCAATGACAATTTTGCGCAAGATGGGTTACGTGTCTTGGCTATTGCTTATCGTCCACTGGAAAGGGAAGCTCTGACAGATGAGACTTCTTGGACACAAGAGTATCTGGAAATGGATATGGTCTTTCTTGGTTTAGTTGCCATGAGTGATCCGCCTCGAGAAGGTGTTCGCGAAGCTATCGAAAAATGTCACCTAGCTAGTATTCGTATTATCATGGTGACAGGAGACTATGGTTTGACAGCGCTCAGCATTGCCAAGAAAATTGGTATTGTCCGTGGAGATGACGCACGTGTGGTGACAGGACTTGAACTGGAAACTTTATCTGACAGTCAGCTCAAAGAGGCACTCAAAGGTGAAATTGTCTTTGCCCGCGTAGCTCCTGAACAAAAATATCGTGTCGTGACAGCTCTGCAAGAACTGGGAGAAGTAGTTGCAGTAACTGGTGACGGTGTCAATGACGCTCCTGCTCTCAAAAAAGCAGATATAGGTATTGCGATGGGAATCACTGGGACAGACGTAGCCAAAGAATCGGCTGACATGATTTTGACCGATGATCACTTTGCTTCTATCGTCCATGCGGTGGAAGAAGGGAGAGCCGTTTATCACAACATCAAAAAATTTCTGACCTATATTTTTAATTCCAATACTCCGGAAGCTGTGCCATCCGCCTTTTTCCTCCTTTCAAAGGGCTTTGTTCCCCTTCCTCTGACCGTTATGCAGATTTTGGCAGTTGACCTAGGGACGGACATGATTCCTGCCCTCGGTTTGGGCGTAGAGCCTCCGGAACCTGATGTTATGCACCATCCGCCTCGAAAATTAACGGATAGACTTCTCAGTAAATCTCTGCTTATCAAAGCCTTCCTCTGGTATGGTTTGATTGAGTCTGCTCTTGCTATGGGAGCCTTCTTCGTCACTTATTATTTGCATAATGGAAATCTCTCTCATCTGGTTGCCTCAGGACAACTCTATCGTGAAGCTACAACTATGACTTTGGGAGCTATCATCTTTTGCCAGATTGGCATGGTTATGAACAGCCGCACTTCTGACCAATCCATTCGGCAATTGAGGCTTTTCTCAAATTCATTGATTGATATTGGTTTGGCGGTCGAACTACTCGTCTTTTTGATGCTGGTTTACTTGCCTTTCTTCCATGAACTTTTTAATACTGCTAGTCTTGGTCTGTGGCATTGGTGTTATCTGTTACTTTGTCCTTTTGTTATAGTTGGCATGGAGGAACTTAGAAAACGCCTCGCTGATCATTAGCAGAATGAGACTTTTAGAAAATGTGGATTTGACTTCCACATTTTCTTTTTAATTATTCTGAATGTCCGAAAAATATTCTTTACACCCCAATTAGTTAGGGTTGATTATCGTAAAATAATTGTTTCACCACTTTGTTACTACAGTTGAAATCTTGTATTTCAATTTTTCTTGAGATTGAACTTGTACTCACACTAGGTCAGAAAAATTCTGATTTTATTCTAACTGGGTGTTATCTTGTACATCAGTTAGTTTTTTTGGATAATAAGTAAGTTTGTTATCCAAAACAATTGTTTTCGTGATAGAATCACTGGGATTCTACTACAAGAAGAAAAATTGAGCAAGATTAAATAAAGCACACATAAAACTACTAAATCAACCGATAATGTACTGAACAATTTTTATTCTCATTCAGGGATATATTTTTGGTATGACAACTAAGAACCTGTATTCACAGTTCAGCACTTCTATCTAAGGCTAGTTTTTGAGCGACTTATTGTTAGTTTTTTTCAAAATACAGTCAGTATTCTCTCAAAAACTACCTTGATTAGCGAAAAACTATCTCTTATCTATGAGTACTTTGCTTGTGAATGTAGGTTCTAACTTTTTTATCTATTCAGGCAATCAATCTTTTGGTTGCAGTCTTCAAAAAGATCTTGATGAACTTTCTTTTTTATCAAAGAAAGTTTTCATGCGTTTGTCGTGATATTTTGTGAATATTCATTGAAAATGAGAAGCAAAAAGGGTATAATAGAGGAAACGGTTACAAAAGGAGACTTTAAAATGAAAAAAATTAGGATTTTACTTTTGCTTCCAGTCTTATTTTTGATTGTGGCTTGCTCTAAGAGTCCGAAAGAGGAGTTTATCTCTCGGATAAAGCAGAATGCTGACCAAGACAAGTCAGCTTATCAATTTAGCGTTAAGATTAAGGATATTCAGACAAGTACTTCTGATAATTCAGAAAGTATTGATATGAGTATGTTTAAAGGTGCTTCGCTGAATTTTCAAGTACAGCAAGATTTGAAAAATGAAAAAATGAGCATTTCAACTGATTTATCTAAAATAAATGCAGCATTCCCAAAATTTAATCTTTTTTACGTTAAGGATACGGCCTATCTCAATGCAGATGCCATCACTACTTTCTATGGGTTAGATAGTAAAAATTTTGAGGGTAAATACATTGATTTGGCTGAGTTTTCAAACGAATCTTTCCCTAAATTAAGTGAACTTTCTAAAGAGCAAGATTATTCTTGGATAGAAAAATTATCGGACAAAAAATTCAAAAAAGATGGCGATAAGGTAACAGCCACGCTATCATTTGATGAGTTACTGAAGGTCTACTCAGCTCAAGCTAAGAAAGATGAGGAACTGAAAACTTACATTGATTTAGCTAAAGCATCGGTTTCTGATGACTCCAAGATTACTATGACTCTAGATAAAGATGGCAGTGGGAATGCTGATATTAAGTTGGTTTATGCAAAAGCCCTTAATCTCGGAATTGACTCTATTCATTTGACAATGACTTATAAAAAATCTACCTATAAGGACATTAAAGTTCCAAATAGTAATGCTATTTTATCTCAGGAGGAACTTGGCAAGCTTGTTGAACAAAACTACAAAATGTCAGATGAACAGTTTGAAGGTATCTATAATTCTATTAAAGAAAGTACATCGCTGTACTCAAAAGAAGAACTCCAAGAACTTATTAATAGTTACAAAACTTACTTGACGGATGAGCAATTCAAGAAATTGCAATCACTGCTTGACCAAGTAGCCTAATCAGACTAGTTTTGCTCTATTGAGCAATGACATCAAGTTAAAGATTCTATACCAATATTAATTGGATAGGGTCTTTTATTTTTTACAAAGTGACACAATAAAATCGAAGAGATATCTCATGGTTTATTTTATTAATACCGTGAAGCAGTGTTGGCAAGCAGACTCTTTAGTTTTCTGGGATAATTTCTGAACAATCAAACGAAAGAGTTAGTTATAGTATCTCACAATCTCATTTTTCAAGCCTTTAGTAGTAAGAAAAAATTACTGGGATAACCCTAATGTTGCTGTGTTTGGATGTTTGTCTATCTATGACAAAGTATTAAGTGGTATTCTTAGTTAAGATAAGAGAAATCTGGAAGTTTTTAAAAGCTCTCATTGATGCCATATTTCTTGTCCTTAACCTGTATGAGATAAATTCAATTCTTTTATTGGCAACTTGTCACCATAGTAAAAGTCAGATTTTAATTTGAGGTAATTTGAACTAAGTATAAAATAGCAGAGCAACACAGTTTATGGTATAATTGGTAAGACTATGTAAAAATAATGGAGAAATGCGATGAAAATTTCTGAAGAAGAAGTCCGCCATGTGGCGAGTCTATCTAAATTAGCATTTTCAGACGAAGAAACAGTAGAATTTGCGACCACTTTGTCAAAAATTGTTGATATGGTAGAACTATTGAATGAAGTTGATACAAACGGTGTGCCTATTACCACAACCATGGCTGATCGTAAGACAGTAATGCGTAATGATGTGGCTGAAAAAGGCACAAATCGAGATGAATTGTTCAAAAATGTACCACAAGCTGAAAACTATTACATCAAAGTACCAGCTATCTTAGAAGATGGAGGAGATGCCTAATGTCATTCAATACAAAATCAATTGACGAGTTGCATGATCTCCTTGTCAAGAAAGAAATCTCAGCAACTGAGCTAACTAAGTTGACACTTGAAGACATCAAAAAACGCGAAACCGCTGTTGACTCGTTTATCACGATTTCAGAAGAAGCTGCGCTGGCACAGGCAAAAGCGATTGATGAAAAGGGCATTGACGTTGATAATGTCATGTCTGGTATTCCTTTAGCTGTCAAAGACAATATCTCAACCAAGGGTATCTTGACCACAGCAGCTTCAAAAATGCTCTATAATTATGAACCAATTTTTGATGCGACGGCCGTTGAAAAACTTTATGGAAAGGATATGATTGTTATCGGAAAGACTAACATGGATGAATTTGCCATGGGTGGGTCAACCGAAACATCATATTTTAAGAGAACCAAGAATGCTTGGGATCAAAATAAAGTTCCGGGTGGTTCATCAGGAGGTTCTGCAACAGCAGTTGCCTCTGGTCAAGTACGTCTTTCCTTGGGGTCAGATACAGGTGGTTCAATTCGCCAGCCAGCTGCTTTTAATGGCGTTGTTGGGCTGAAACCAACCTATGGGACAGTTTCACGTTTTGGGCTGATTGCCTTTGGTTCTTCATTAGATCAAATCGGTCCATTTGCCCCAACTGTTAAGGAAAATGCACAGCTTTTAAATGTTATTTCAGGATATGATGCTAAAGATTCTACATCAGCAATTAACGAAGTAGCTGATTTTACTTCTAAAATTGGTCAAGACATCAAAGGGATGAAAATCGCACTTCCGAAAGAATATCTGGGCGAAGGAATTGACCCTGAGGTGAAAGAAACCATCCTTAATGCTGCGAAACATTTTGAAAAACTAGGAGCAACAGTGGAAGAAGTTAGTCTTCCACATAGCAAGTACGGTGTGGCAGTTTACTATATTATCGCTTCATCTGAAGCTTCTTCAAACTTACAGCGTTTTGATGGTATCCGCTATGGTTACCGTACGGAAAACTTCAGCAATCTTGAAGACATCTATGTTAATACCCGTAGCGAAGGATTTGGTGATGAAGTCAAACGTCGTATCATGCTAGGAACCTTCAGCTTGTCATCGGGTTACTACGATGCTTATTTCAAAAAGGCTGGTGCTGTGCGTACTCTGATTATTCAAGACTTCGAAAATGTTTTTGCGGATTACGATTTAATCTTAGGACCAACCGCCCCTAGTGTTGCTTATGACTTGGACTCTTTAAATCATGACCCTGTTGCCATGTATCTGGCAGATATCTTGACCATCCCAGTAAATTTGGCAGGTTTGCCAGGGATTTCCATTCCTGCCGGCTTTGCTCAAGGTTTGCCTGTTGGTTTGCAGTTGATTGGTCCAAAATACAGTGAGGAGACCATTTATCAAGCTGCTGCTGCCTTCGAAGCAACAACAGACTATCACAAACGACAACCAGTGATTTTTGGAGGTGACAAATAATGAACTTTGAAACAATTATCGGACTTGAAGTTCACGTTGAGTTGAACACTAATTCCAAAATTTTCTCACCAACATCAGCCCATTTCGGTAATGATCAAAATGCTAATACTAACGTTATTGATTGGTCTTTTCCAGGTGTTCTACCAGTCATGAACAAAGGTGTTATTGATGCGGGAATCAAAGCTGCGTTGGCACTTAATATGGACATCCATCAGCACATGCACTTTGACCGAAAGAATTATTTCTATCCTGATAATCCAAAAGCCTACCAAATTTCACAATTTGATGAGCCTATTGGCTACGATGGCTGGATTGAAATTGAACTGGAAGATGGTTCAACTAAGAAAATTGGCATTGAACGCGCTCATTTGGAAGAAGATGCTGGGAAAAATACGCACGGAACCGACGGTTATTCTTACGTTGACCTCAATCGTCAAGGGGTACCTTTGATTGAAATCGTATCTGAAGCTGACATGCGCAGTCCCGAAGAAGCCTATGCTTACTTAACCGCACTTAAGGAAGTCATCCAGTACACAGGCATCTCTGATGTCAAGATGGAAGAGGGGTCTATGCGTGTTGATGCCAACATTTCCCTTCGTCCGTACGGTCAAGAAGCATTTGGTGTTAAGACAGAACTGAAAAATCTCAATTCTTTCTCAAATGTCCGCAAAGGGCTTGAATATGAAGTGACACGTCAAGAAAAGATTCTGCGTGCTGGTGGGCAAATTCGTCAAGAAACTCGCCGCTATGATGAAGCAAACAAGGCTACTATTTTGATGCGTGTCAAGGAAGGCGCTGCTGACTACCGTTACTTCCCAGAGCCAGATTTGCCATTGTTTGAAGTGTCTGATGAATGGATTGAAGAAGTTCGTACTAGTTTACCAGAATTTCCGAAAGACCGCCGTGCCCGCTATATTTCAGAACTTGGGTTGTCAGCCTATGATGCTGGTCAGTTGACATCAACAAAAGTAACGTCTGATTTCTTTGAAAAAGCAGTTGCCCTTGGAGGTGATGCTAAACAGGTTTCTAACTGGTTGCAGGGAGAAGTGGCACAGTTCTTAAATGCTGAGAGCAAGACCTTGGATCAAATCCAGCTGACACCAGAAAACTTGGTTGAAATGATTGCCATTATCGAAGACGGTACCATCTCCTCTAAAATTGCTAAAAAAGTTTTTGTTCATTTGGCCAAAAATGGTGGGGGTGCCCGTGAATTTGTCGAAAAGGCTGGTCTGGTACAAATCTCAGATCCTGATGTGCTTATTCCAATTATTCACCAAGTCTTTGCAGATAATGAAGCGGCTGTCTCTGACTTCAAGTCTGGCAAACGTAATGCTGACAAAGCCTTCACAGGATTTCTTATGAAAGCAACAAAAGGACAAGCCAATCCGCAAGTTGCCTTAAAACTTTTAGCACAAGAGTTGGCGAAGTTGAAAGAAAACGACTAAATATCCTTAGCAGTAATTTGTGTGGCATACAGTGAATTGTTTTAATGAAAGACTCTATAATTTCTAAAGTTGGAAAATTAACTTCAGAAATTGTAGAGCCTTTTTGAGTAGTTATGTCTCCTTTTGAGAGAGAGGCCTCATCCCCAGTTAATGTTAGTGATAGACGTCTCAATTTTGGCAACGAAATGATAGAGCTAGTTACTTGTGGAGAACCGTTAAACTGATTGGTACGCAAAAACTTTTTAGGATTTACTTATAGAAATGCTTTTGAAAGTAATAGGTTTGGTTGTCCATTTGCTTCTTGGATTGATATAAATTATTGCTCCAACTATTCTGGAAAAAAGAATATGAAGATTTTTTCTCCAAAGCAAATTTTGTATGATAAAATGAAAGGAGTTTACAAAAGGAGTTTAACGAAATGTCAAAAAATTTAAAAGGCAGTCTCTTGGTCATTATTGCGGGCTGTGCTTGGGGAATTTCAGGAGTTAGCGGACAATATTTAATGGCACATGGAGTCCATATCAATCTCCTTGCTAGTCTTAGGCTATTGATATCAGGGCTCATCTTACTTACTATTCTCGTAATTAAACAGCCTAACCAATTGCAAAAAGCTTTGACAAATAGATCTCTTCTTCTAGGAACATTCTTGTTTAGCCTGTTTGGGCTAGTTCTCAATCAGTTTGCCTATTTGCAAGCTATTCAGCATACTAATGCTGGAACGGCAACGGTCTTGCAGTATGTGACCCCTATCTTAATTTTGGTTTTAGTTTGTTTGAAAAATCGCACAGCGCCGACAATGGTTGAATTGCTATCTATTATCCTAGCTGTTTTGGGAACTTTTATCATAGCTACTCATGGTCAGTTAGGTAATTTAGCTATCACTCCGGTTGGTTTATTTTGGGGGCTCTTTTCAGCGGTTACTTACGTGGCTTACATCATCATTCCAGTCAAACTGATTCATGAGTGGGGAAGTATTTTAGTTATTGGTCTAGGTATGCTCATGGGAGGAATTGTTTTCCCAATTTTTACACAGGCTTGGCGGTACGATATTGCTTTAGGAATTGGAAATAATCTTTTAGCTTATGTTGGGATGATAGGCGTTGGGACCGTGTTTGCTTACACAGCCTTTCTGAAAGGCACTAGTATTGTTGGTCCAGTAAAAGGCAGTCTTTTAGCTGCAGTTGAGCCCATAGCTTCGGTACTTTTGACAGTTCTCTTGATGAAAGAAGTTTTTTACGTCATTGATATTCTAGGAATGATTTTCATTTTTGCAGCCGTACTCCTCATTTCACTCAAAGATTTGCTAGCAGTCAATAAAAATAGTCAGCTTTGAGTATAAAAAAGCAGTGAGATAAGAAAACTTATCTCCTGCTTTTTTTATTTATCAGGGGTCAGTATCATTGGGATAATGATAGGTTCTCGCTCTGTCTTTTCGTAGAGGAAAGGACGCAAAGCGTTGACTATAGCACCATTAACTGTTTGAATGCTGGCATCTTTGTTTTTCAGGGCGATTCGAATAGCGTTGAAAAGAATGCGTTGGCTTTCACGAATTAAATCTCCAGATTCACGCATATAGATGAAACCACGACTGAGGATGTCAGGTCCTGCCAAAATCATCTGTGACTCAAAGTCAACAGTTGCTACAGCTAAGACGACACCATCTTCAGATAGATCACGACGATCTCGGAGGACAGCGGCACCTATGTCACCAATACCATTGCCATCAACGTAGATATCTTGGGCATTGAAATGACCAGCGCGACGAGCGGTATCCTTAGTGAGCGCAAGAACATCACCATTTTCCATGATAAAGATATTTTCTTTAGGAACACCAGTATCAACAGCCAAACCAGCGTGGACTTTTTGCATACGGTATTCCCCATGGACAGGCATGAAGAATTTTGGTTTCATGAGGCGAAGCATCAGTTTTTGTTCTTGTTGACCACCGTGTCCAGAAGTATGGATATTATTAACCTTACCATGAATAACCTCAACACCAGCTTCTTGAATGGTGTTGATAAGTTTGTTGACACTGGTTGTATTACCTGGAATTGGACTTGATGAAAAGATAACCGTGTCACCGGGCTGTAGGGTAACTTGACGGTGAGTCCCGTTAGCAATACGAGCTAAGGCAGCCATTGACTCTCCTTGAGAGCCAGTACACATAATCAAAATTTCGCTCGCATGGTAATTTTTCAATTCATTGGCATCAATAAAGGTGCCTTTTGGAACCTTGATATAACCGAGTTCAACTCCATTAACGATGGCTTTTTCCATGGAACGTCCAAAAACAGCAATCTTACGGCCTGTCTTAACAGCAGCCTCAGCAGCCTGTTGAAGGCGGAAGATATTGGAAGCGAAAGAAGCAAAGATAATACGTCCGTGAATACCTTCGATAATCTTCATAATAGACTGACCGACAACTTTTTCGGAATTTGTAAAAGTTGGGACTTCGGCATTGGTTGAGTCTGAGAGTAAGCAAAGAACACCTTCTTCTCCCAGAGCAGCCATGCGATGAATGTCAGCTGGCTCGCCAACAGGGGTCCAGTCAAATTTGAAGTCTCCTGTGCAGACAACTTTACCTTGAGGAGTATGGATAACAATTCCCAAGGGTTCTGGAATAGAGTGAGTTGTACGGAAGAAAGTAACACTGAGGTTCTTGAAGGTCAGCTCGGTATTAGCATTGATTTCATATAGCTTAGCTTCACGTAAGAGGCCGTGTTCTTCCAGTTTGCCTTTGATTAGAGCAAGAGCAAGTGGTCCTGCATAGATGGGAACATTGGCTTGTTTCAGAAGAAATGGGATACCGCCGATATGATCTTCGTGTCCGTGAGTAATAACCAAAGCTTTCACGCGGTCAAGATTTTCAACGATGTAAGAATAGTCAGGGATAACATAGTCAATACCTAATAAATCATCTTCTGGAAATTTGATACCGGCATCAACTATGATGATTTCATCTTTGTATTCAATTCCATAGGTATTTTTTCCGATTTCACCAAGGCCACCAATCGCATAAACCCCAACTTCTTCAGGTTTAAGATTGATATTGCTCATATTATAACTCCGTTAGGGCGAAAACACCTGATTCTTTTTCATATTCGAGGTGTTTGTCTGAGAGGAGTTCAATAAACTCAATGTTGTAGGCAGTCTTTTCTTCAACGAGTTTACGCGCCTTAATGCGTCCCTCAAGTTCATCAGTGGCATCAATGTCGAGATAGAGCGCTTTTGTCTGTTCACGACGTGGGCTACGTGTTTTTGTTTCTTGATAAAAAACTTTGTAAATCATAGGATTCCTTTCTTTATGACAAGTAAAATCATAACTACAAAAAGTCTGCCAGATTAAACGTATTTCAATCGGCCATCGTTTATGAAATTTTATGAGTAATAGATTTTACTTTGATTCGTTACAATTATTTCAATTATACCATAGAAACCTTTTTTCGTCTAACTCTAGAGTCTTATTGAACATCAGTCATGTATCGGATGTATTTTTATGTTATAATTGGAAAAGAAATTTCAAGTCAGAAGGAAACAAGATGAAAGTTTTAGCCTTTGATACTTCATGTAAGCCATTGTCACTTGCAATCTTAGATGGAGAAGAATTATTAGCAGAAGTTACGCTTAATATAAAAAAGAATCATAGTATCAGCCTCATGCCCACTATTGATTTTTTAATGCACTCAGTGGATATGCAGCCTAGTGATTTGCAGCGCATTGTGGTTGCTCAGGGTCCAGGTTCTTATACAGGTCTCCGCATCGCAGTAGCAACAGCCAAGACTCTTGCTTACAGCCTCAAGATTGATTTGGTCGGAGTATCAAGTCTCTATGCTCTCGCAGCACCTGCTAAAAAATCCGGATTGGTCGTTCCTATTATAGATGCTAGACGCAATAATGTTTATGCTGGTTTTTATGACAATGGCAGAGCGGTTGTACAAGATAGACATTTAGCTCTTACGGATGTTCTAGAAAGTTTGAAACTCCAAGAAAAAGTGACCTTTGTTGGAGAAGTGGAAAGTTTTCGAACTCAAATTGAAGAACACCTTCCGCAGGCAACAGTTATCCAAACATTACCATCAGCATACGAAATTGGCAAACTAGGTCAAACTTTACCTGCAGTAGATGTGAATGCCTTTGTTCCAAACTATCTTAAACGAGTTGAGGCTGAAGAAAATTGGTTGAAAGACCATCATGAAGATTCACAGGCTGACTATGTTAAACGGGTATGATATGCGGACATTGGAAGAAAATGTTGTAGCTGTCTATGATATTTTGTCAGATGTTTATGCCAAATCACCTTGGTCAGAAAAACAGATTTTAGCAGACATGCAGCAAAGCAACGTTGATTATTTTTTTGTAGAAGTTGAGACGCAAGTTGTTGGTTTTATATCGGTACAGCAGTTAGTAGGAGAGTTGGAAATCACGAATATAGCGGTAAAAAAAAGCTATCAGGGACAAGGTCTGGGAGCGCAGCTCATGGCTTTCCTCAATGAGGTTGATTTTCCGATTTTTCTTGAGGTGAGAGCATCCAACAATGCTGCACAAGCCTTGTACCAAAAAAATGGCTTTAATGCAATCGGACATCGGAAAAATTACTACCATGATCCAGTTGAAGATGCCATTATCATGAAACGTGAGGGAATTGAGTAAATGAAGGACAGATATATATTGGCAGTGGAAAGTTCATGTGATGAAACAAGTGTCGCTGTTTTAAAGAATGACAAAGAACTGCTGAGTAATATTATTGCTAGCCAAGTGGAGAGTCATAAACGCTTTGGAGGAGTTGTTCCTGAGGTAGCTAGTCGTCATCATGTTGAGGTTATTACACTTTGTATTGAAGATGCTTTGCTGGAAGCAGGGATTGAAGCAAGTCAACTAGATGCTGTGGCGGTAACTTATGGCCCTGGTTTGGTTGGTGCACTTTTAGTGGGAATGGCTGCTGTAAAGGCTTTTGCTTGGGCAAATCAACTTCCTTTGATTCCTGTCAATCACATGGCTGGCCATTTAATGGCTGCACGCCAAGTTCAGGAGTTGGAGTATCCACTTTTAGCGCTTTTAGTATCCGGAGGTCATACAGAATTAGTTTATGTCTCTGAACCTGGCAATTATAAAATTGTGGGAGAGACTCGTGATGACGCAGTCGGCGAAGCTTATGATAAGGTTGGTCGTGTCATGGGATTGACCTATCCAGCAGGCCGAGAAATTGATGAGTTAGCACATAAGGGACGGGACGTCTATGATTTTCCTCGTGCTATGATGAAAGAGGATAATCTGGAATTTTCATTTTCTGGACTCAAATCAGCTTTTATTAACCTGAGCCACAATGCCCAACAAAAAGGTAAAAAACTTGTCAAAGAAGATTTGTGTGCCTCTTTTCAAGCAGCTGTGCTAGATATTCTTATGTCCAAAACTAAAAAGGCACTTAAAAGTTATGCTGTTAAGACATTAGTTGTAGCTGGAGGTGTGGCTGCTAATCGTGGTTTACGTGAACGATTGGCAGAAGAAATCACAGAGACTACTGTCGTTATTCCTCCTTTGCGGCTCTGTGGAGACAATGCGGGGATGATTGCACTTGCAGCTGCAATTGAATATGAAAAAAAACACTTTGCCAGCCTTGACTTAAATGCCAAGCCAAGTTTGGCATTTGAAACAGTGGAAAAATGATTACTAGCTATCAACATTTCATAGTTACTTGTTTATTATTGTTTCCGCTATTAAAAAAGTTTCTTTAATCGCCAACTAATCTAGGGCGTCAGTACATAATAAGTGGGTAAATTTTTGGATTGTTACTCCATCATTTAGAAAAACAACAAAAGAATCTCCTATTTAAATGAGTGGTAGTCAGTACTAAAATTATGTTATAATATAGGAAAATTCTGGTAATTCAAGGAGGAACTATGCAGGAAAAAGGATTTTGGGATGGTGCCAAGGCAGCTACACCAACGGTTTTTGGATATATATCGATAGGAATGGCTTTGGGAATTGTGGGAGCAAAGTCTGGTCTGACACCGCTGGAAATTGGTTTGATGAGCATTATTGTTTATTCTGGTTCTGGTCAATTTGCTCTTTGTGGTCTTATTTTGGCAAAGGCTTCGTTACCTTCTATTGGACTTACCATTTTTTTAATCAACCTGAGGCATTTTTTGATGAATTTGCATACCTCAACGATTTTTCCAAAGGCAAGCATAGGACAGCAGTTACTGATTGGAAGTTTCATGACAGACGAAAGTTATGGTATTTTACTAGGGGAGCATATTCGTCATAAAGATATTTCAGTCATCTGGATGTATGGGAATAATTTTGCAGGCTATTTCACATGGGCAACTGCTTCTATAATTGGTTGTGTTTTAGGAGGTCTCATTCCTAATCCAGATTCCTTTGGGATAGATTTTGCATTAATCGCTATGTTTGTGGCTATATTCTCTAGTCAGTTGGAAGGTATGGTTCGGCGGGTTAAATGGCAGAAAATTACTTGGATTTTAGTGACAGTTTTTCTTTCTTATATTTTACTTAGTGTCATCATATCGAGTGCTTTAGCGGTGTTGGTTGCGACGCTCTTAGGATGCTTTGTGGGGGTTTTGCTTGATGATTAGTTCATATGTTATAGCGGCCATTGTCATATCGATGTTGGTTACATGGATTCCAAGGGTCTTTCCTTATATACTTGTGCGCTTTGCTGAATTACCTCCAAAGGTTATTAAATTTTTAGGTTATCTACCAATAACCATTATTTTCGCTTTGATTTTATCTAGTATTTTTACAGTTGAAAAAGGGCATCTCCCTCAAATTAAGTGGATTGAACTGGTGGCAGTAGCTCCAACATTTCTAGTTGTTGCAAAAAGCAAAAATGTCATGTTGGCAGTTCTCATAGGAGTTGCAACTGTAGCGGTCTTACGTCTGGTGTTCTAGGTAGAAAAATAGCAGTGCTAAGCAAATCTTATCGCTTCAACTAAGAAGGGGACAAGTGATTAGAGTTGACATCATTTGATGGTTTTAGAAAATCAAAATGATATGTCAGTGGTGTCACCTTTTTATCCCTTTATACCAATTTGTGTAGCAATAATTAAAATCTAAAAAAACTGATACTCATCTGAGAATCAGTTTTTTTGTATCATTAAGGGAAATTGTTTTGTTGTCAAGTTCTGATAAGCATCAATTCTACTGTGTATATATTAATTTTGCTTTTCAGAAATAACCATGACATTGTCTGTAATATCAGCTTTAAGATGTTTAACATCTGTGTGATCAAGATAGAAGTCAGTGATTTTATCGCGAATTTCTTGTTCGATAACACGACGCAGTGGACGAACCCCCATCGCTTCATCATACCCTAGTTCAATCAAGTGAGCTTTGGCAGCGTCTGTGACTTCAAGATCAATACCTTTCTTAGCAATTGTCTTGCTGACTTCATCTAACATCAGGTCGACAATTTCATTCAAGTCTTCCTTAGTCAAATGAGAGAATTCGATGATACCGTTGAAACGATTGAGAAATTCTGGACGGAAGTAAGGAGCGATACGATCCATGATTTTCTTATCCTTATCATCTTGACCAGTTAAAGCTTCGTTACCAAATCCAGCATTAGATGTAGCAATGATAACCGTATTTTTGAAGTTAATCGTGTTACCTTGACCATCGGTTAGACGACCATCATCCAAAACTTGAAGAAGGAGGGTGATGACTTGTGGGTCTGCCTTTTCAATTTCATCTAAAAGCACGATAGAGTAAGGGTTGCGGCGAACACGTTCTGTAAGAGTATTGTTATTATCATCGTAGCCAACATAACCAGCGGTAGTACCAATTAATTTAGAAACGGCAGTGCGGTCGCTGTATTCCGACATATCCAGACGAATGATAGAATCTTTGGAACCAAACATATCAAGTGCTAATTGTTTAGCCAATTCGGTCTTACCAACTCCTGTTGGACCCACGAAAAGAAAGCTACCGATTGGGCGGTTACCCTCATCAAAACCAGCACGGTTACGACGGATGGCGCGTGACACTGCTTCAACAGCTTCGTTTTGACCGATGACTTTACCCTTTAAACGACTAGCCATTTCTTTCAAACGCTCAATGTCGCTTGCGCCCATATTGGAAACAGGCACACCAGTTAAACGTTCAACGGATTCTGCCACGTCATTGACCGTAGCAGTTACTTTTTGACCCTCTGTGTGGTTATCAATTTGTTTTTGTAGTTCTTCAATCCGTACTTTGGCATTGAGTGCAGTCTCGTAATCCTCTTTAGCAGCAGCGGCCTCTTGTTTAGCTTTTTGATCAGCAATTTCCTTTTCCAAAGTCTTAATGTCAGTGACCTTATTTTGAGCTGCTAAGTGAGCAGCAGTCATGTCAATTAAATCAATAGCCTTGTCTGGCAAGCTACGTTGTGGAATATATTGGATAGAGAAATCAACAGCTGCTTTCAAGACATCATCCGGCAAAATGACGTTGTGGTGCTTTTCGTACAAATCACGAATACCCATGAGGATATTAAAACTGTCCTGTGCAGATGGTGCATTAACCTTAACTTCATTGAAACGACGTGCTAGCGCAGCATTTTTCAAAATGGTGTTACGATATTCGTCTTGTGTAGTCGCACCAATCACAGTTAATTCACCACGCGAAAGGGCAGGTTTAAGAATGTCAGCCAAGCCTTTGGAACCAGAGTCACCACCGGTTGAGCCAGCACCTAAAATTTGATGAATTTCATCAAAGAAGAGGATGATATTACCTGCATCTTTGACTTCCTTAACCAAATTTTGAATATTTTCTTCAAAGCTACCGCGGTATTGCGTACCCGCTTCAAGCCCTGAAATATCAATTGAAATGATTTCTTTATTTTTAATCGTCGCAGGCACGTCGCCATTGACAATAGCTTGTGCCAAACCTTCAACCACAGCAGTTTTACCAACTCCTGCATCACCGACAAGAACAGGATTGTTCTTCGTACGGCGTGATAAGATTTCAGCAGTTTCTTGGATTTCTTTGTTGCGTCCAATGACTGGGTCAAGTTCATTTTGGCGTGCTTGTTCGGTCAAGTTGGTACCAAGTTTTGCCAAAATACCATCTTCTTTAGGAGCAGTAGCAGCAGATGCTTGTTGCATATCTGGATTACCTGGTAATTTACCAGTTTGACGATATTGAGCAAATTCTTCAGGGGTGACTTCACGTCCGTTAATCAAATAACGTTTGTTTTCGGAATTGTAGCCTCCCATATTTCCCATGAGTTGGTTGAAAATGTCGTCCATATTTCCAAAAGGATCTCTTCCATAAAAGTTGTTGTTAGCCATAATTAGTTACCTCTTTTTCTAAAAATAGATCACAAGTAGTATTATAATCTGATTTATATGTCGTTGAAGAACAAACACCTTAGTCTATACAAATGGGTAGAGAGGTCGTATTTAAGGTGATTGTATTGGTTTTCCTAACCATCTTCTGATGATATTATACACCTTTGGTCAGTGAAGGTCAATACAAAATGAGAAAATTTTAAAAAATAATTAAGAATCGGTTTGATGTAAATTATCATAAGCTAATAGTAGTGAATAAGGTAGATGTCTTTAATGTTAAACTCAGTAATAAGGAGATTACTTTGAGAAGTGTAAACGATGGCTAACTTGGACTTGTTGAAATCTGCCGACAAAAATAAAAACCGCTATTCCTAAGAATAGCGGTTTCAGAATGTTTTTAGGCTAATTGAGTAGTCGCTCTATTATTTAAGAGTAACAGAAGCTCCAGCTTCTTCAAGTTTAGCTTTGATTTCTTCAGCTTCAGCTGCAGATGCACCTTCTTTGATAACTTCTGGTGCACCATCAACAAGAGCTTTAGCTTCTTTAAGACCAAGACCTGTGATTTCACGAACAACTTTGATAACGCCAACTTTTTTGTCGCCAGCTGCAGTCAATTCAACGTCGAATGAATCTTTAGCAGCAGCTTCTTCTCCGCCTGCTGCACCAGCTACAGCTACAGGAGCAGCTGCAGTTACACCAAATTCTTCTTCGATAGCTTTTACAAGGTCGTTCAATTCAAGGATTGAAGCTTCTTTAATTTCAGCAATAATGTTTTCAATGTTCAATGCCATTGTAATTTCCTCCAAATATGTTTTAAATTAGGTTTAAATAAGATAGCATTAAGCTGCTACGGGCTGACGCATTAAGCTGCGCCTTCTTCTTTGCTTTCTGCAACAGCTTTGACAGCATATGCAACGTTGCGAACTGGCGCTTGAAGTACAGAAAGGAGCATAGAAAGCATACCTTCTTTGTTTGGCAATTTAGCAAGAGCGTTAATTTCTTCAACAGAAGTGAATTTACCGTCTACTGAACCACCTTTAATTTCAAGAGCTTCTGCATCTTTTGCAAAGTCACTAAGAACTTTTGCTGGTGCGATAACATCTTCGTTAGAAAATGCTACTGCAGATGGGCCTACAAATAATTCTTTCAAATCGTCAAGACCTGCTTTTTCAGCTGCACGAGTCAAGATTGAGTTTTTGATAACTTTGAACTCAACACCGCTTTCACGAAGTGAACGACGAAGATTTGTATCTTGCTCAACTGTAAGACCACGTGAATCAACAACGACGATACTTGCAGCTGCCTTCATTTTTTCAGCAACGAGCTCAACTTGTTCAGCTTTTTTAGCAATAATTGCTTCACTCATTAGTTTTACCTCCGTTTTTATTTTTGGGCTAGGCACAAAAAAATCGCACCTAAACCTAGACACGAAAGTACAAAGACGTTATTTCATAATGACGTTTTGTGCCTCGGCAGGAATCTTATGAGCACCGCTCCCCTGCTGTCTTAGGTCAGTTCACACAGAACCATTTAGTAGTTTAACCTATTTTCATCCTTATGTCAATAATTTTTCTCAAAATTTGTAATCTAGTATTTTCTTTGGATGGTTGCCGTTTAAAGACATAAACTCTGCGAATACATTACTAATAATAAGAAAATGTAAGTTTAAGTGTGATAATTTTACTGGTGTTGTTGGACAACAAAGGATTCCCAAAATATTTTTAGAAGATTTTCTATTCCCTATCCCACCAATTTCTGAACAACTACGAATCGCTAACCAAATCCAACACTATTTCAATCTTCTAGATATTATCAATCAAAACCAAGTAGAGCTTCAACAATTATCAGAACAACTCCGACAAAAAGTTCTGGATGTGGCTATGCAAGGAAAGTTGGTCCCACAAGACCCCAATGATGAACCCGCTTCAGTTTTATTGGAAAAAAATTCGTGCAGAAAAGCAACGGCTCTTTGAGGAAGGGAAACTCAAGAAGAAAGGCTTAGTCGAAATTGAACCCGTTTTAACTGATGACAACGCCTATTATGGGAAGGTTCCAATCAATTGGTGTACCCATCTATACAAAATATTGGAGAAGTAGTCACGGGTAATACACCTTCGAAAAATATGAAGAGTATTACAATGGCAATTATCCATTCTTCAAACCAACTGATTTATTACAGGAAAAAATTTGATTTTTGCAAGCGAAAGTTTAACTGAATTAGGTTGGAATGTTTCAAGGAATATACCGAAAGGAAGTATTTTAGTAAATTCAATCGGCAACATTGGTATGATTGGTCTTTTACAAGTAGATGGCACTTTTATACTCAATGAAAATCAAAAGTAGTCTAGGAAACGAAGCCGACGATAGAACTTGAGTTCATCAAGGCAAGTTGACAACGGATAATTTTGATTTTCGAAGAGTATTAATCAACAGATAAATGGAATAGCTCCTTAGCATTATAAAAGTTACATCTTATAATCAAGTCTAATACTATGCTTGGCTTTACTTTTTGGTATAATAAAGGTATTGAAAGAGGAAACTATGGCACAAATAACGAAAAAAGCTTTGGAAGCGTCTCTGAAGAACTTGTTGCTGCAAAAGCCTTTACCCAAGATCACCATTCAGGATATTACGGATGACTGTGGGATTAGTCGGATGACTTTTTATTATCACTTCAAGGACATTTATGATTTGGTGGAGTGGTCTTGTGAGGAAGACGCGCAAAAGGCTCTTGGTGAAAATCGGCATTATGATAGCTGGGAGGAAGGGCTGCTGGATATTTTTAAAGCAGTCAGGGAAAATAAGCCTTTTATCCTCAATGTTTATCACTCGGTGAGTCGGGAGCAGATTGAAACCTATCTCTATCAGTTGACCTATCAGCTCATGATTGATGTGGTTGAGGAAAAGGCAGTTGGTTTACGCGTCAGCACTGAAGATATGGACTTTATAGCAGACTTTTACAAGTATGCCTTAGTCGGGCTCATGTTGGATTGGATTAAAAAGGACATGAGAGAAGACCCTCAAGACTTGGTTAATCGTCTGGCCATCTTAGTGCATGGTAATATCGTAGCTGCTCTGCAACATTATGATACTAAAGGGCGATAGCTCTGCTTTTTATCAAATATGCTTAAATGATAAAAAAATTATCATTTAAGCTTTTTTGTTTATTGTTCTTAGGCGGGGAGGCTTTTACAATAGAGATAAGTAAAAAAGATGAGAGGTATTCAAAATGTATTATTCTAGTGGTAATTATGAAGCTTTTGCTCGTCCTCAAAAGCCAGCTGGTGTTGATCACAAATCAGCCTATATCATAGGCTCTGGCTTAGCTGCTCTTTCAGCAGCATGCTTTCTTGTCCGTGATGGGCAAATGTCAGGCAAACAAGTTCATATCTTAGAAAAGGATCCGATTCCTGGCGGGGCCTGTGATGGTTATCGATACAGTGATATTGGTTATGTCATGCGGGGCGGCCGTGAGATGGACAATCATTTTGAATGCATGTGGGATCTTTTCCGCTCTATTCCTTCCATTGAAACGGATGGTGTCAGTGTCTTGGGTGAATATTACTGGCTCAATAAAGCAGACCCTAACTATTCGCTCTGCCGTGCGACTGAAAAACAAGGTCAAGATGCTCATACAGATAAGAAGTTTGGCTTGTCTGACAAGGCAGCTATGGAAATTATGAAACTCTTCTTCACACCTGATGAAGATCTTTATAACAAACGGATTAATGAAGTTTTTGATGATGAAGTTTTTGACTCTAATTTCTGGCTTTATTGGCGGACCATGTTTGCTTTTGAAAATTGGCATTCTGCTTTGGAAATGAAACTTTATATCAAACGCTTTATTCATCATATCAGTGGTTTGCCTGACTTTACTGCTCTGCGTTTTACCCGCTACAACCAATACGAATCTATGATTTTGCCGATGGTCAAGTATCTGGAATCTTTTGGAGTTATTTTCCATTACAATACCAAGGTGGTCAATGTCCTCTTTGACTGTCAAAAAGATAAGAAAGTCGCTAAAAAGATTGAAGTTATTCGTGATGGGCAAGAAGATAGCATTGACCTGACTGAAAATGATTTGGTCTTTATCACCAATGGCGGCTGTGTTGAAAATTCAAGTTACGGCAGCCAAGATAAGCCTGCTAGCTTTAATAAGGAAATTCGTCCAGGCGGCGGCTGGGATATGTGGCGGAAGATTGCGGCACAAGATGCTAGTTTTGGTCATCCGGACAAATTCTGTTATGACCCTGAACAATCTAACTGGATGAGTGCCACAGTAACGACGATTGATGATAAGATACCAGCTTATATTCAAAAAATTTGTAAGCGTGATCCATTTTCAGGTAAGGTTGTTACAGGCGGAATTGTCACTGTTAAGGATTCAAGTTGGCTGATGAGCTGGACGGTTAACCGCCAACCACAATTCAGAAATCAAGCTAAGAATGAATTAGTGGTTTGGGTTTATGGTCTCTTTTCCGACAAGGAAGGCGACTATATCAAAAAACCAATGCGCGATTGCACTGGTCAGGAAATTTGTGCCGAATGGCTTTATCATATGGGAGTGCCCGTATCAGACATTGATAATTTGTCGCGTCACAGTGCCAAAACTGTTCCTTGTATGATGCCTTACATAACAGCCTTCTTTATGCCACGTGAAAAAGGAGACCGCCCAAATGTTGTGCCAGATGGCGCTTTTAACTTTGCCTTTTTAGGACAATTTGCTGAAACACAGCGTGATACCATTTTTACTACAGAATACTCTATTCGTACGGGGATGGAAGCTGTTTACACGTTATTAGACATTGACCGTGGTGTGCCGGAAGTTTGGGGCAGCACCTATGATGTGCGTGACTTGCTTCATGCGACAGTTGCACTGCGTGATGGCAAGGCTATCACTGATATGAAGTTGAACTTTGTCGAAAAATTTATCCTGAAACAAGCCCTTCGTAAGACAGAAGGTACCGATATTGAAAAACTCTTGAAAGAGTACCATCTTGTTTAAAAAAGAAAAGGAAGTTAAGAAATCTATTCTGGCTTCCTTTTTTGTTATAATGGCTATAAGAGAAAGGAGGGGGTGACTTGAGTTCTTCTATATTTGCAAAAAAACGAATTTGTTTTGAAAAACTGTTACCTTTTGGTTTTGTCAAATCGACAAATGGTTATGAGTTCCGCGAAAGTATTTTAAATGGTGATTTTGAAGTGCGGATACAGGTCACATTTGACGGGCAAATAGCTAGTAAGGTCATAGATTTGGAACTAAATGAAGAGTATCTGGCTCTTCATGTTGAGCGTGCTAGTGGTAGCTTTGTCGGCCAAGTACGTGAGGCTTATCTAGACGTTTTGGAGCGTGTGGCTAGCAATTGTTGTCAAACTCTGCCATTTATTAATGACCAAACGAATCGCCTAGCTACTATGATTGAAAGTGAGTGGGGTGACGTTGTTGATTATCCTTTTGTCAAGTCTCCTCAGTTTGCTTCTTACCGTGTTGGTGGTAAGTGGTATGCCTTGATTTTTCCACTTAAGTTGGAAAAGTTAGGATTTTCGGGGGCAATAGCAGAGCAGGAAGTTGAAGTGGTTAATCTCAAGGTTGAGCCAACTGAAATAGCAAATTTACTCAGTAAAGACGGCATTTTTCCTAGTTACCACATGTCCAAGAAGAGCTGGGTTTCGGTAGTGCTTGACGATAGTTTATCAGATGAAGAACTTTGGGAATTAGTTACCCAAAGTCGTAGTCTAGCTGCTCCTAATCTACTAGGTCGCAGCCAAGGGCCAAATTTCTGGCTGATTCCTGCTAATCCTAAGTATTATGACATTGATGCAGAGTTTACGGAAAATAAAATTATTGACTGGACTCAAAAAGCCTCCATCAAGAAGGGAGACTATGTGGGCATTTACATCACTGCACCTAGTCGGATGCTCCGCTATCTCTGCCGAGTCTTAGAAGCCGATACGGACAATAACGGCTACCGCAACCATCCAGACATCAAGAGACTCATGCGCATTGAGCTTATTCGACAGTTTGATGATGGCAAATTTCCGGCATCCGTTCTCAAAGAACTGGGTGTCAGTAATATTCGTGGACCGCGTCGCATGACCAAAGAACTCATTGAGAAAGTTGAGGAAACCCTAAATGATTAGATCAGCTCGTTTATCAGATACCCAAGCTCTCTATGTCATTAACCGTGATAGTTTGGGCTATGATAGTGATATGTCAGCAACCAAGGCTCAGCTTGAGAAACTTTTACAGGACTCTAATCACACCATTTTGGTAGCTGAAGAAAATGGTCAACTGATTGGTTATGTGCATGCTCAGCTCTATGAAACACTGTATTTTAAGCCTTTATGGAATCTAATAGCGCTAGCTGTATCTCAAGATTATCAAGGGAAAGGTTTTGGAGTAGCTCTTTTGTCGAAATTAGAAAAGTTGGCCCAGCGATCCAATATCTCAGGTATCCGTGTTAATTCAGGTATATCTAGAAGGGGCGCTCATGCATTTTATAAAGAATTGGGCTATGTGGAAAGACCAGAACAAAAGAGATTTATAAAAACCGGGACAAATGTTAGATTATATAACATAAAGAGTTCGAAATTGGCAGAAAAATTGCAAAAATTTTGAAAAAGGGGTTTTCTTTTGCTTTTGAAAGGTATATAATAGCCCTATCTTAATTTTTAAAGGAGGAGCAAACATGAAGAAAAGCTTTATTCATCAGCAACAGGAGATTTCTTTTGTCAAGAATACTTTTACACAATATTTGATTGACAAACTTGAAATTGTTGAAGTGCAAGGACCTATTCTTAGTCAGGTCGGGGATGGTATGCAAGATAATTTGAGTGGTATCGAAAATCCTGTTTCAGTGCACGTTAAACGCATTCCAGATGCTGAATTTGAAGTTGTTCATTCACTTGCTAAGTGGAAACGTCACACTTTGGCACGTTTTGGCTTCAATGAAGGAGAAGGGCTTTTCGTACACATGAAAGCTCTCCGACCAGACGAAGAGGATTTGGATCCCATCCACTCTATTTATGTGGATCAATGGGATTGGGAGAAAGTAATTCCTAATGGTCGTCGTGATATTACTTATTTGAAAGAAACAGTTGAACAAGTTTATAAAGCTATTCGATTGACAGAATTAGCAGTTGAAGCACGCTTTGATATTGAAGCTGTTTTGCCTAAAAAGATTACATTTATTCACACTGAAGAATTGGTTGAAAAATATCCAGATTTGACACCAAAAGAACGTGAAAATGCTGCTGCTAAAGAATTTAGAGCTATTTTCCTCATTGGTATTGGTGGCATCTTGCCAGATGGTCAACGCCACGATGGACGTGCACCTGACTATGATGACTGGACTTCAGAATCTGAAAATGGATATCATGGTTTAAATGGTGATATTATCGTTTGGAACGAAGCGCTTGGTTCAGCGTTTGAATTATCATCTATGGGTATTCGTGTCGATGAGGAGGCGCTTAAACGCCAAGTCAAGATTACAGGTGACGAAGATCGTTTACAATTAGAATGGCATAAGGCTCTTCTTAATGGTCTATTCCCACTTACCATCGGTGGTGGTATCGGTCAATCTCGTATGGCAATGTTCTTGCTTCGTAAGAAGCATATTGGTGAAGTACAATCTAGTGTTTGGCCAAAAGAAGTTCGTGAAACGTTTGATAACATTTTGTAAGCATACTTATTTAAAAGAATCAAGTTTTCTTGGTTCTTTTATTTTTTTGAAAACGATGTTATATTTTATAACATTTAGACTTGACAAAATATTCTGATAAGATTATAATGAATCTAGATAAGTTGAATTATTTGAATAATGTTCATGGATTTAAAGAAAATTCATCACAAATCAAAGATTTAACCTATAAAAAATATCAATTTCTGCACATTTTACATGTGTATTGGCATTTTTGTTAACAAAGGAGAACACCATGACACTTACTGCTGTTGATATCAAAAAAGATATTAAAGAAAAAAATGTTACCTTCTTACGTTTGATGTTTACAGACATCGCAGGAACATTGAAAAATGTTGAAATTCCAGCAACTGATGAACAACTTGAAAAAGTTTTATCAAACAAAGCTATGTTTGATGGCTCATCAATTGAAGGATTTGTTCGCATCAATGAATCAGATATGTTCTTGTACCCAGATCTTGATACTTGGACCGTTTTTCCTTGGGGTGGAGAAAACGGTGCTGTTGCTGGTTTGATTTGTGATGTTTATACTGCTGAAGGTGAACCTTTTGCAGGAGATCCACGTGGTAATCTAAAACGTGCATTGCATCATATGGAAGAAGTTGGTTTCAAATCATTCAACCTTGGTCCAGAACCTGAATTCTTCCTTTTCAAAATGGATGAAAAAGGTGAACCTACACTTGAAGTGAACGACCAAGGTGGTTACTTTGACCTTGCTCCTACAGATTTGGCTGATAATACACGTCGTGAAATCGTCAATGTTTTGACCCAAATGGGATTTGAAGTTGAAGCTAGTCACCACGAGGTAGCAGTAGGTCAACATGAAATCGACTTTAAGTACGCTAATGTTTTGAAAGCTTGTGATAATATCCAAATCTTCAAACTGGTTGTTAAGACTATTGCTCGTAAACATGGTCTTTATGCGACATTTATGGCTAAACCTAAATTCGGTATTAACGGTTCAGGTATGCACTGTAATATGTCTCTTTTTGATAAAGATGGTAAAAATGCTTTCTTTGACCCAGAAGACCCACGAGGAATGCAATTGTCAGAAACTGCCTATGATTTCCTTGGCGGTTTGATGAAACACGCTTACAACTATACCGCAATCATGAATCCAACTGTAAACTCATACAAGCGTTTGGTTCCTGGTTATGAAGCGCCAGTTTACATTGCTTGGGCTGGACGTAACCGTTCACCACTTATCCGCGTTCCTGCTTCACGTGGTATGGGGACACGCCTTGAACTTCGCTCAGTTGATCCAACAGCTAATCCTTATCTTGCTCTTGCCGTTCTTTTGGAAGCAGGTCTTGATGGTGTTGAAAATAAAATTGAAGCGCCTGCTCCAGTCGAAACAAATATTTATGTCATGACAGAAGATGAACGTAAGGCTGCAGGTATTAAAGACCTTCCTTCAACACTTCACAATGCGGTTAAAGCTCTTCAAGAAGATGAAGTTGTTAAGTCTGCACTTGGTGAACACATCTTTACTAACTTTGTTGAAGCTAAGAAGATTGAATGGTCAAGTTATGCTGCCTTTGTTTCACAATGGGAAATTGATAACTACCTCAACCTCTACTAAAAAATTTAACCTTGAGAGTAGAACGGTTGAGTAACCTTTGTGTTGAT
Organism: Streptococcus sp. ZY19097; assembly: GCF_040731245.1. NCBI lineage: Bacteria > Bacillati > Bacillota > Bacilli > Lactobacillales > Streptococcaceae > Streptococcus > Streptococcus sp. ZY19097. Next base: position 1,964,588 of record NZ_CP160400.1, on the reverse strand, counting down.
GTTGACACAAACTCTGAGAGGTGAGGTCGGACTTGAGCCTATCCTCGCCAATCAGCAGATTTTCATTGGTACCTAATGCTAATGAATCATTCAGGGGAAATCTTAGATTGACTAAAGTTGATAGAATCTCCGTAACCACTGTGCCTCGCAAGTAAAATTACAAAATTACAAGAAGTTGGGTACATTTTGTCCCAACCTCTTTTAATTTTTATTCAGTAAAACGAAAAATATATAATAATAACTATTCTAAATAAGAAACTTGTGATATAATACAAAATGAAAATTCTGAATAATTTGACTATTTATTCTATAAATTGAGGAGAAAAAGCTATGAATGAAGATGCTTTGAAGGCTCAGCAGACGACTCTCTGGGAACCATCATTTGAATCAGATGCCTGTGGAATGGGATTTGTTGCACAGCTTGATGGTGAGCCTAGTCATACTCTGATTGACTATGCTCTTACCATGTTAACGCGGATGAATCATCGTGGTGGGACAGGCGCAGAACCTGATACTGGTGACGGAGCAGGAATGTTGTTGGCTATGCCAGATGAATTTTTCCAAGCAAAGGCTACCGAAGCCGGACTGGTTTTGCCATCAAAAGGAGACTATGCTGTTGCACAGCTTTATCTTCCACAAGATATTGAGGCAAAAAGCAGTCTTTTAGCTGCTGTTAAATCTGAAATTAAAAATGCAGGTTATCGTGTTCTGTTTACGCGAGATGTTCCTTTTAATTATGATAATTGCGGTCCTGCTGCACAAGAAATTATGCCTAGTTTTGTTCAATTGTTTATTAGTAAACCTTCAGATACTAAAGCTGGGCGAGCGTTTGAAGATAAACTCTTCCGTTTGCGTCGTCAACTAGAGAAGAGTTTTTCAGCGGATGAATTTTTCATTTGTTCTTTGTCTAGTAAAACGATTGTTTATAAGGGAATGTTGCATGCGTTTCAAGTTGGGCTTTTTTATCCTGATTTGACAGATGAGTTATTCAAATCACATATTGCTCTGACGCACTCACGCTTCTCAACAAATACTTTTCCATCTTGGGATCGTGCGCAACCATTTCGTTTCTTAGCTCATAATGGTGAGATTAATACCCTACGTGGTGCTGAAAATTGGATGCACAGCCATCAAATTGAAGTTTACAATGAAGAAAATTCTGATTCAGCTAAACTAGAAAACTGCTTGGAATACCTTTATCGCCACGGACGTGATATTCCACAAAGTTTATTGATGATGGTGCCAGAAGCTTGGGGAGAACAATCCGGTCTTTCTGACGAGTTGAAAGCTTTCTATGAATATGCTTCAAGTTTCGTGGCTCCTTGGGATGGACCAGCCGCTCTTGTTTTCACAGATGGAGACATGGTTGGTGCTCGTCTTGACCGTAATGGTCTCCGACCTAGTCGTTATTCATTAACTAAGGATAACTTTTTGATTTGTTCATCTGAATCAGGTGTTGTTGACTTAGAACCAAGTCGTGTTGTTGAAAAAGGTGTGCTTGGTCCTGGTAATATGTTGTTGATTGATACGACTTCTGGCAAACTCATGAAAAATGAGGAAGTTAAGGATTATTATTCAGCTCAATATCCTTATAAAGAATGGGTTGAAGAAAATATTGCTCATCTCAATGATTTTGAAGCAGTAGAAGTTAAAGAAGAAGTAGATAATATCACAACCTTGTGGAAAACATACGGTTACACCGAGGAAGTGATTCGTACGGTTATTCTTCCTATGGCCGAAAAAGGAGAGGAACCCGTTATTTCTATGGGATTTGACAGTCCATTGGCTGTTTTGTCAAATAAAAATCAGTCCCTCTTTACTTTCTTCAAACAACAGTTTGCCCAAGTAACGAACCCGCCAATTGATGCTATTCGTGAAAAAATCGTAGTATCCACTAGTGTGTATTTGGGTGGAGATGGGAATTTTACTGTAGATGGTGCGGATAATTGTGTTAAGGTCAAAATTGATAGCCCAGTACTCTCTAGTCAGGATTTTGCCAAATTAGCTCAGCTGACTGATGCCCGCTATAGTTCAACTACCTTATCAACAGTTTATAATTTAGTTGAACCTAGCCAAAATCGTTTGCAACGTGCTTTGGAAAATCTTTTCAAAGCAGCAGAAAAAGCAGTAGATAAGGGTAGCAAAATCATTATTTTATCGGACCGTGGTGTCAAGGAAGGTCAATCTGCTATTCCAATCCTGTTAGCTGTATCGGGCTTGAATAACTACATGGTTGTCAAAGGAAAAGCCAGCCAGTTCTCAATTGTTGTTGATACAGCTGAAGCAACTGAAGTTCACCACTTTGCGACCTTGGTTGGTTATGGTGCAGCGGCTATCCATCCTTACGGTGCGTATGCGACACTTGCAGACTATGGCAAGGATGAAGCAGCATATGAAAACTATCGTAAAGCAGCAGAAAAAGGCATCGTAAAAGTCATGAGTCGTATGGGAATATCAACCATTCTTGGTTATAAGGGAGCCCAATTATTTGAAGCCGTTGGTCTGTCTGATGCTGTTGTGAACCAATACTTTACAGGAACGGTGACTCGTATTGGTGGTTTGTCACTTGACCAAATCGAAGCAGAATACTTGCAACGTATTGAGGACGCCTTTGGTGCAAGACGTGACGACTATCTTCAGAGTGGTGGTAGTTACCAATTTAAAGCAGATGGTGAATATCACCTCTTCAATCCACAGACTATTTATAATTTCCAACAAGCAGTTCGTAGGGGGGATTATGATCTCTTCAAGACTTATACTACTGAGTTGGATAAAGAAGCACTTGAACATCCAACGACGCTTCGTTCTATTTGGGAATTCCATTCGAATCGTCCTAGAGTTGACCTTTCAGAAGTTGAACCAGCTGAAAGCATAGTTAAACGCTTTAAGGTTGGTGCCATGAGTTTTGGTTCTCTATCTAAAGAGGCACATGAAACTATTGCAGAAGCCATGAACCGTATCGGTGCTAAATCCAACTCTGGAGAAGGTGGCGAAAACCGAAATCGTTTCAAAGTTCAACCAGATGGTCGTAATCTCAATTCTAAAATCAAACAGGTAGCATCTGGACGTTTTGGTGTCAATGCTGAATACCTCATGTCTGCTGAAGAACTACAAATTAAGTTAGCCCAGGGTGCAAAACCTGGTGAAGGCGGTCAGCTTCCGGGTCAAAAAGTCTTCCCTTGGGTTGCTGAAATCCGTGGTGCAACGCCTGGTGTTCGCTTGATTTCCCCACCACCGCACCATGATATTTATTCAATTGAAGATTTGGCACAATTGATTTATGACCTTAAAGCTATCAATCCTTATGCTAAAATTAATGTTAAACTGGTATCAAGTACAGGAGTTGGTACCATTGCAACGGGTTGTGTGAAAGCTGGCGCTGACAAGGTTGTTATCTCTGGATATGATGGTGGTACAGGGGCTTCGCCTCGTAACTCTGTTCGCGATGCTGGTCTCCCTTGGGAAATGGGGCTGGCTGAAGCACATCAAACGCTGTCACTCAACCGTCTTCGTCAACGTATGACACTTGAAACAGATGGTAAACTTATGACAGGCCGTGATGTAGCGGTAGCGGCACTTCTTGGAGCTGAAGAATATTCGTTTGCTAGTTTGGCTCTTGTATCAGTAGGTTGTGTTATGATGCGAGTTTGCTCGCTCAACACTTGTCCAGTTGGTGTTGCGACTCAAAATCCTGACTTGCGGAAGCATTTTGCTGGTAAGCCTGAACATGTCATCAATATGATGTTCTTTATGGCAGAAGAACTGCGCGAATATATGGCAAAACTTGGTTTCCGCTCTGTAGATGAAATGGTTGGACATTCTGAAATCCTCAAGGCTAAATTCATTCCAAAAGGAAAGGCGAAGTCACTAGATTTCTCTCGTATTTTGGGTACAGCCTATCCAATTGAACGCAAGACAGAGGATCCGTTTGCTGACCCACGTCAGTGGAAGGAATTAGATGGTTTTTCAGCGGCAGCTATTGACAGTGAAACTAGCGTGACTATCAAGGAAAGTATCAATAATGTGCAACGTGCTGTTGGTGCCCGTATGGCTGGCTGGATGGCAGAACGTTATGGTAATGACACTGTTGAACCAGGACTCATCAAGTATGAATACACTGGTATTGCTGGTCAATCATTTGCAAGCTTTATTACACAAGGGATGGAATTAACTCTCATTGGAGAAGCTAATGACTATATTGCCAAGTCCATGTCTGGTGGCCGTCTCATCGTAAAACCACCACATGATGCTGGTTATGATATTGAAAATTCTCCAATTGTTGGAAACGTATCACTATTTGGTGCCGTCAATGGTGAAGCTTATTTTGCTGGCCGTGCGGGCGAGCGTTTCTGTGTACGTAACTCTGGTGCCAAGGTTGTGGTTGAAGGTGTTGGTGCACATGGTTGTGAATACATGACTGGTGGTGTTGCGGTTATCCTTGGAACAACAGGACGAAACTTTGCGGCTGGTATGTCTGGTGGTGTTGCCTACGTCTATGATGTTAATGGTGATTTTGCTGAAAAAGTTAACACTGAAATGGTTGACCTTTACAAAGTCGGTGAGACACGTGGTGATGATGTTCTTGTTGATATGATTCAAAAACATTACGAATATACAGGCAGTGCCAAGGCTAAGCGTCTTTTGGATAATTGGGCTAATGAAGTTGGTAAGTTTATCAAGGTTTACCCAACTGAATTCCATGAAATCAACAATATTGAACATGCTCTCGCCAATCGTGGTCTTGAAGGTGATGAACTTGAACTACGTACCTTTGAGATTGCTACAGGTGGTGCGGAAACAGCTGCCGAGAAAGAAGAGCTTCTCGCAACAGTAACAGGAGGAAAATAAGATGGCAGACCCATTTGGATTTTTGAAATATGAACGTAAGGACAATCCTTACCGTCCTGTTGCCGAGCGCATTTTGGACTTTGAAGAATTACAAACACCACTATCAGAAGAGGAACGTCAAAAGCAAGCTGCACGTTGTATGGCTTGTGGAATTCCTTTCTGCCATTCAGGTGCCTTTTATGGTGGAGGCCGAGCAGTATCAGGATGTCCTAACGACAACCTGATTCCTGAGTGGAATGATTTGGTTTACAAAGGAGACTTCAAGCGTGCCTTTGAGCGATTGAGCCGTACCAACCCACTTCCTGAGATGACAGGTCGTGTCTGTCCTGCACCATGTGAAAAAGGGTGTACAGAAGGATTAAATGGCTCAGGTGTTACCATTCATGACAATGAACGTTTTATCATTGATACTGCTTTTGAAAATGGTTGGGTCGAAGAATCGGGTCGTCCTTCTCAGCGTACAGGCTTTAAAATTGCTGTGGTTGGTTCAGGTCCGGCTGGCTTATCGGCAGCATGGAGACTTAATAAACTTGGTCATAGTGTGACTGTTTATGAGCGTAGTGACCGATTTGGTGGTCTTCTCATGTACGGTATCCCAAATATGAAATTGGATAAGGAGATTGTTCAACGTCGTATTGATGTCATGTCTAAGTTGGGAGTTAACTTTGTTGCAAATACTGAAATTGGTCGCGATATTACTGCTGACGAACTTTTGGAGCAATATGATCGTGTGATTTTAGCAACTGGTGCTAGTGTGCCTCGTGATTTGGAAGTTCCGGGTCGTCACCTTAGTGGTGTTCGTTTCGCTGTTGATTTCTTAACAGAGACAACAAAAAATGTTCTTGCTTCAGGCAATAAAAAACTTGGTCGCACCTTGGAAGGTAAGCACGTTCTTGTTATCGGTGGCGGAGATACTGGTAATGACTGTATCGGAACTGCTGTCCGTTTGGGAGCGGCTAGTGTCAAGCAATTGGAAATCACTCCAGAACCACCAGCAAAACGATTGCCAACTAACCCTTGGCCACAATATCCTATGGTTAAGCGTACAGGTTATGGTCAAGAAGAAGCCGACTATGTTCAAGATACAGAACTGACAGCTTATGCAACCTCAACAACTGAGTTTATTGGTGCTGATCGAGGGCAAGTTATTGCTGCTAAAACTGTTAAAGTTGGTCCAGGGTTTAAGCCGATTGAAGGAACAGAAGAAGTTATCAAGGCTGATCTTGTTCTTCTTGCTATGGGCTTCACTGGAGCTGAAACATCATTATTTGAACAATTTGGAGTTCAAAGTGTTTATGATGATTACTCAACTAATAATAATCAAGTTTTTGTAGCTGGAGATGCACGCCGTGGACCAAGTCTTGTTATTTGGGGGATCCGTGAGGGGCGTAAGACAGCTGAGAAAATTGATCAAGAGCTACGAGTGATGGTAGCACAATAGAAGAAATCAGAGATTTCTGGACTATTTTTATAGTTTTCTAGAGTTCAAAAAAGTCCTTGCTCGGATTTGAACTGTATTCCAAAAAATAGCGAAGTAATTAGGCTCGTTGTCAACTGTAGTGGGTGACTTATAACTAAGTGCGAGGGAAGACGAATTTTGTCTTCTCTTTTGTTATGTTTAAAGCGGGGGAAATCTTTTTTTAAGTTTTATACTCAATGAAAATCAAAAGTAGCCTAGGAAACGAAGCCGACGATAGAACTTGAGTTCATCAAGGCAAGTTGACAACGGATAATTTTGATTTTCGAAGAGTATTAGTGGTCAAAAGTCCTTCGTTTAATGTCTTTGATGAGTTTGAACAGAAAAGTGTTGCCTTTTCATCATTTTCATTGTCTCTCATCCGTTTATGATTGGGTACTTTTTTCATGAGTTTGTTTCGGAAAAAATGATGTTTCATTTCCAGCTTCTCTAATTTCTGCTATAATAGTCTTTATGAGAGTTGTAGCAGGTAAATTTGGTGGGCGTCCTCTGAAGACGCTAGAGGGAAGGACGACGCGTCCGACAACTGATAAGGTTAAGGGGGCCATTTATAATATGATTGGTCCATTCTTTGATGGGGGACGTGTGTTAGATTTGTATTCTGGCAGCGGTAGCCTAGCTATTGAGGCTATTTCACGAGGTATGGATGAAGCTGTATTGGTCGAGCGTGACCGGCGTGCGCAAGCTATTATCCAAGAAAATATCAAGATGACCAAAAGCGAGAGACAGTTTAAGCTTCTTAAGATGGAGGCCAACCGTGCGCTAGATCAGCTTTTGGGTCAGTTTGACTTGGTGCTGTTAGACCCACCCTATGCCAAGGAAGAAATCGTTAAAACTATTGAGATGCTAGATGCGCGTGGGCTCCTCTCGGATCATGTGATGATTGTCTGTGAAACAGATAAGTCGGTGGACTTACCTGAAGAGATTGCCAGCGTTGGAATCTGGAAACAGAAGGTCTATGGAATTAGCAAGGTGACAGTTTATGTTAAGTAATAGTGATTGGTTTTTGTTGATTTTAGTGTTACTAACGGCCATCGTTAAACTAGGTGCGGCTCGTGTTGTTGCTAGCAAGCGTCGTCTCAAAGTGGAGTCTGGTGAAGATGTACCAGCTATGACAGTAACTTGGAACAAGGGTTATTTGGTGGTATCGGGTCTTTTCGCAATATTAGCTGTGCTCAATTGGCTTGGTAAGGGGAGTTCTGGAACACCTCTGGTTCCGCTATTTGCTGCGCTAGTTTATCTTGGACTGGCTAGAGAGAAGGTCAAAGTATGACAATTGGACTTTTTGCGGGATCCTTTGATCCGGTGACCAATGGGCATGTGGATATCATCAAGCGTGCTAGTTGCCTTTTCGATATGCTATATGTTGGAATTTTTTACAATAAGGATAAAAAAGGTCTTTTTAGCATTGAGCAGCGTCAGCGGATGTTGACTGAGGCTTTGGCAGATTTGGAAAATGTCCAGATTATAACAGCGCATGATGTTTTAGCGGTTACTGTCGCTAAGCAAGTTGGGGCGACGCATCTGGTTCGAGGCTTACGCGGTTCAGAGGATATTGACTTGGAAGCTCGTCTTGATTTTTACAATCATGAATTAGCACCCGAGTTAGAGACGGTTTACCTAATGACCATGTTAGAATGGAAGTATGTTAGTTCAACACATGTTCGCGAACTTATTTATTTTAAGACTGATATCAGTAAGTATGTTCCTGAAAGTGTCGTCAAAGAAGTGGAGGAAACATTTGGAAACAAAGACAATTAAAAAACATCCTTTAAAAAAAATCGGTCACTTTTTAAATCGCTTTAAATGGTGGCTCTTGTCGCTCTTGGTTGTTTTTATCATTTTTAGCCTTTTTGTCCCTTTACCATATTATATGGAATCGCCTGGGGGAGCTTATGATATTCGCAGTGTGTTAACCGTTGGCAAAGATGAGGATAAGGAAAAAGGTTCTTATAATTTTGTAGCAGTGACTGTCAGCCGTGCTACCCTTGCTCAGATTATTTATGCTTGGGCTACGCCTTTTACTGAAATTATTAGTGCTGAAGAGATGACCGGTGGAACTAGTGACGAAGACTATCTACGCATTAATGATTATTATATGCAAAGTTCTCAAAATACGGCAACCTATCAAGCTTTGCAATTGGCTGGAGAAAAAGCAAAATTAGATTACAAGGGTGTGTATGTCCTAAGTATCAGCGAGGATTCTACTTTTAAGGATAGTTTACACATTGCTGATACGGTAACTGGAGTTAATGATAAGACTTTCAGCAGTTCAAAAGAACTGATAGCATATGTGTCTAGTTTGAAATTAGGCTCTAAAGTGACTGTTCAATATACCTCTGATGATAAGAAAAAAGAAGCTCAAGGTAAAATCATCAAGCTAGAAAATGGTAAAAATGGTATCGGAATTGGTCTAGTAGATCATACTGAGGTTGATTCGGATGTCAATATTGATTTTTCAACAGAAGGCGTGGGTGGTCCAAGTGCAGGATTGATGTTTACCCTTGATATTTATGACCAGTTGGTAGGTACTGATTTGCGTAAGGGTCGCATTATTGCTGGGACAGGGACGATTGAGGCAGATGGTTCTGTTGGAGATATCGGTGGTGCAGGACTCAAAGTGGTTTCGGCGGCAGAATCTGGTGCGGAAATTTTCTTTGTTCCAAATAATCCAGTGGATGAAGCAACACTAAAAGCAAATCCTGATGCTCAAACAAACTATCAAGAAGCACTGGCTGCTGCTAAAAAAATTGGGACAAAAATGAAAATTGTTCCTGTCACGACTGCTCAAGAGGCTATTGACTACTTAAAGAAAACAGGAAATTAAGAAAACTTGCCAGAGAAACTTCTTTGGCAAGTTTTATAACTTTCTGGTTAATTTTTTCTTAAGCTTTCCTTGTTAATCTATATAGTGAAAATGAAGTAATCTAAAAGGTGGTTAGAATGACTTGGAAAAAACGTTTACTTATAGGATTGCGACTCGCCTTGCTCATGATTTATTTAGATGGTGCTTTTTTAATCTACATTCGATCGGTTGATGGCAATGGTATCTATCAGACCACAAAAATGAAATGGTTATCGTTATTGCTCTGGTCACTCTGTTGTATTTTGCTTTGGTTAGTACAGGAAATTATCAGTTTTATTTTGAAAATGAGAACCTATAAGCGAGGGAAAAGCTCGTAATGAAGACTTCAGGGAACAGCTTGAAGTCTTTTATATTTTTTTGTGATGTTGTTAGAAGCTGTAGTTACAAGTAAAGTGCTTTTATCAAGGATAGTTTTTCGCTAATAAAGGCAGTTTTTTGAGGAAATACGGACTGTATTTTGAAAAAAATTAACGATGAGTAGCTGAAAAACTAGTCTTATACTCAATGAAAATCAAAAGTAGCCTAGGAAACGAAGCCGACGATAGAACTTGAGTTCATCAAGGCAAGTTGACAACGGATAATTTTGATTTTCGAAGAGTATTAGATAGAAATGCTGAGCTGCGAATACAGGCTCTTAATTCACTTCGTGTACAAAAATAACCTAAAGTCTGTCCTGTTTCTCCTGACTTGATTGCTTACAAAAATCAAAAAATAGTGTATAATAAAAAGGTTACAGAAGAAATTGTAGATTTCGCCAATGAGGCGATATTACAGATGAAAATTAACCTAAAGTGAGGAGCCAGATGAGAAAAGAAATCTCTCCTGAAATGTATAATTACAATAAGTTTCCAGGTCCACAATTCATTTCTTTTGATAATTATGTCAAGAGTGATGGAATTGAGTTTGTGATTTTAGAAAATGTCAAAGATGCCTTCAATGCAACTGTCTTTAGTCAGCGTTATTCTGAAATTCTACTCAAATATGATTATATCGTCGGGGATTGGGGCAATGAACAATTGAGGTTGAAAGGTTTTTACAAAGATAACAGGGATGTTAAAAAATCCAACCGTATTTCTCGCCTTGATGATTACATCAAAGAGTATTGTAATTTTGGTTGTGCTTATTTTATTTTGGAAAATCCAGAGCCTAGGGAAATTAGCTTTGATGAGGAGCGTTTGCCGAAACGTCGGAAGTCGTCACGCAAACATTCTGCTAAGCCAGCCAAAGAAGAAACAAAGACGAGTACGAGCAAAACGAAGAAGCATTTCAGTACCCAGAAGCGAAAAGATAACAAAGCGCGAGATGAACGCGAGATGAGACGTCAGCAACAAAGAGAAATTCAAGCTGCTAAACAGCATTTCGTCATTCGTAAAAAAGAAAAAAAGTAAGGAAAAATCATGTCAAAAACTAGTACAGAAGTAAAAAAGGAAAGCCGTCAAAAAGTTGAAGATACGCCAAACTATAAGCCATCTATTTATAGCTTGACTCGTGATGAATTGATTGATTGGGCTATAGCACATGGCCAAAAAAAATTCCGCGCGACGCAAATCTGGGACTGGCTTTACCGCAAACGTGTTCAATCTTTTGAAGAAATGACTAACATTTCAAAGGATTTCATTGATGTTCTGAATGAGAATTTTTGTGTCAATCCCTTAAAACAGCGCATTGTGCAGGAGTCTAAGGACGGGACTATCAAATATTTATTTGAATTACCAGATGGTATGCTGATTGAGACTGTTCTCATGCGCCAGCACTATGGATTATCTGTCTGTGTGACAACTCAGGTAGGTTGTAACATTGGTTGTACCTTCTGCGCTAGCGGCTTGATAAAAAAACAACGTGACCTTAATAATGGGGAAATCACTGCCCAAATTATGTTGGTACAAAAATACCTTGATGATCGTGGTGATAGTGAACGCGTCAGTCATGTGGTTGTGATGGGCATTGGTGAGCCTTTTGACAACTACACGAATGTGCTCAAATTCCTACGCACTATCAACGATGACAACGGTCTTGCTATCGGTGCCCGCCATATTACCGTGTCAACCTCAGGTTTGGCTCACAAAATCCGTGACTTCGCTAATGAAGGGGTTCAAGTTAACTTGGCAGTTTCTCTCCATGCACCAAACAACGAACTACGTTCAAGTATCATGAAAATCAACCGTTCCTTCCCGTTAGAAAAACTCTTTGCAGCTATTGAGTACTACATTGAAACGACCAATCGTCGTGTGACTTTTGAGTATATTATGCTTAACGGTGTCAATGACAATCCAGAGAATGCTCAAGAACTGGCCGATTTGACCAAAAATATCCGCAAATTATCTTACATCAATCTTATTCCTTACAACCCTGTGTCTGAACATGACCAATACAGTCGTTCCACGAAAGAGCGTGTAGCAGCTTTTTACGATGTGCTAAAGAAAAATGGTGTTAACTGTGTAGTGCGCCAAGAACACGGAACAGACATTGATGCGGCTTGTGGACAGTTGCGTTCAAATACCATGAAACGTGACCGACAAAAAACGCTCAGTGGAGAGAACAAATAATGCAACTTTTTCTAAATGAAAAAGCAGAATTAACAGAGCTTGGGCGTAAGGTTACTTGGACTCTGGTAGGGCTTTATGTGTTAGCCATTTGCTACATGTGCTTTGGTCCCCAGCATACTGTAGATGGTGTTGATACTCCAAATATCCAATATTTCGGACGATTGGTTGTCTTGCTAGTACCTTTTAATACTCTAGTCAGTCTGAGTGAATTGAGGACCCCTCTGGAATTGATTGTCGTTATCGGACAAAATTTGGTGAATATCTTCCTCCTTTTTCCTTTACTTTTGGGAATGTTGGCGCTTTTACCTAAACTGCGTTCTTGGAAAAGCATTTTAATCCTAGCTTTTTGTCTTAGTCTCTTCATTGAGTGCACACAGGTTGTCCTTGATCTTCTCTTTAATGCTAACCGCGTCTTTGAAATTGACGATCTCTGGACCAATACATTGGGTGGAGCTGTGGCTTTCCTTTGTTACAATTGGTTGAAAAAAGTATTGACAAAATACTTGCAGAAGTAAGTGTCAAAATAGTTAGAACCTGTATTTACAGTTCAGCACTTCTATCTAAGACTAGTTTTTGAGCTACTCATCCTTAGTTTTTTCAATATATAGTCAGTAGTCTTTCAAAAAACTGCCTTGATTAGCAAAAAACGCTCTCTTATATAAAAGCGTTTCACTTGTGAATACAGGTTCTTAAAGTTGAGTAAATTTTACTTGTCAATATGTGAGCTGATGGCTTGACTTGGAGTCTGCTTCAAGGAGTATACTAGTAGTAGAATGGAAACCCCTCTTTCTTTTCAAGAGTGGTTTTTCTCATGTTATCACAGAAAGGGATAGTTATGTCCATTATCAAAAATTTATGGTGGTTTTTCAAACTGGAAAAACGTCGTTACTTGATTGGGATTATAGCACTGAGTTTGGTTGCTGTGCTCAATCTTATTCCACCAAAAATCATGGGAAATGTAATCGATGGCATTACGAGTGGCACTCTCAGCCAAGTTGATTTGTTGTGGAGCCTACTCTGGTTGGTTTTGTCAGCTATTGGGATGTATCTCCTGCGCTACATTTGGCGCATGTATATTCTGGGAACTTCTTATCATTTAGGACAACTGATTCGTTATCGCCTCTTTGAGCATTTTACAAAAATGTCTCCTTCATTTTATCAAAAATATCGGACAGGTGACCTTATGGCACATGCTACCAATGATATCAATGCCTTGACACGACTGGCTGGAGGAGGGGTAATGTCAGCTGTTGATGCTTCTATCACAGCCTTAGTTACCTTAGCAACCATGTTTTTTACTATCTCTTGGCAAATGACTTTGATTGCCATCATACCTCTGCCCTTTATGGCTCTTGCGACTAGCCGTTTAGGTAGAAAGACGCACAAGGCTTTTAATGATTCTCAAGCAGCCTTTTCAGAATTGAATAATAAGGTTCAGGAATCGGTGTCAGGGATTAAAGTTACCAAGTCTTTTGGCTATCAGGCTGATGAGCTTCACTCTTTCCAAGAAACCAATGATATGACATTTTCAAAAAACATGGTCACCATGAAATACGACACCTTGTGGGATCCCTTAGTCTTGCTTTTTGTTGGTGCTTCCTATCTATTAACTCTTTTGGTGGGGGCATTCATGGTTTCGATTGAAAGTGTTACTGTGGGGAGTTTGGTTACCTTCATCACTTATTTGGATATGCTAGTCTGGCCATTGATGGCTGTTGGTTTTCTTGTCAACATGATGCAGCGTGGTACGGTATCTTACGAGCGAATCAATGCGCTTTTGGAGCAGGAATCAGATGTACAGGAAGCTAAGAATCCCCTGTCTAGTATTACAAATGGTCGTTTGGATTATGACATCAAGTCATTTCAGTATGAAAACGAACCAACTTTGTCTCAAATTCATTTTGGACTCGAAAAGGGACAAACTCTGGGGGTGGTCGGTCAGACAGGATCTGGAAAAACAACTTTGCTGAAACTCTTGTTGCGTGAGTATGATTTAAATCATGGTTCCATTAAGATTAATGGTCATGATATTAAGGATTATAAACTATCTGATCTGCGCAGCCTAATTGGCTATGTACCGCAGGATCAATTTCTCTTTGCCACTAGTATTTTAGAAAATGTCCGTTTTGGCAATCCCGAACTGCCCTTGGACGAAGTAGTAGAGGCAACAAAACTATCACAAGTTTATGATGATATCATGGCTATGCCAGAGGGTTTTGACACCTTGATTGGTGAAAAAGGGGTTAGTTTATCTGGAGGCCAAAAGCAACGTCTTGCCATGAGTCGTGCTATGATCCTTGATCCTGAAATTTTGATTTTAGATGATAGTCTGTCAGCGGTGGATGCCAAGACCGAGTATGCCATTATTGAAAATCTCAAGAAAACGCGTCAAGACAAGACCACCATCATCACGGCACATCGGTTGTCGGCAGTGGTGCATGCAGATCTCATTTTGGTTTTGCAGGATGGACAGATTATTGAACGTGGGCGCCACGAAGACTTACTGACTCAGAATGGCTGGTATGCAGAGACTTATGAATCACAGCAGTTAGAAATGGAGGACGAGGATGAAGAATAACAGTAATCAATGGCGTGTCTTCAAACGGCTCATGTCCTACCTAAAATCCTATAAATGGCTGACAGCGCTGGCTCTGGGGCTTTTACTGCTGACCACTATTGTCAAGAGCCTGATTCCGCTGGTAGCTTCTTATTTTATTGACCACTTTTTAACACAGATGAATCAGACAGCTATGCTGATTTTGGTAGGTTATTACCTTATGTATGTCCTTCAAACAATTATCCAATATCTGGGAAATCTCTTTTTTGCTCGCGTTTCCTACAGTATCGTTCGAGATATTCGCCGCGATGCCTTTGCTAATATGGAAAAACTTGGTATGTCTTATTTTGATAAGACGCCTGCGGGCTCTATTGTTTCCCGCATCACTAATGATACTGAAGCTATCAGTGAAATGTTTTCAGGTATTTTATCTAGCTTTATTTCAGCGATTTTCATTTTTTCAGTGACACTGTTAACCATGCTGCGCCTAAATGCTGGCTTGACCGGATGGATTGCTCTTTTTCTGCCTTTCATTTTTATTTTGGTGAATATCTATCGTAAAAAGTCTGTTCAGGTCATTGCCAAAACACGCTCTTTATTATCAGATATCAATGCCAAGCTGGCTGAGAGTATTGAAGGCATTCGTATTGTTCAGGCCTTTAGGCAGGAAGAAAGGCTAAAAAATGAATTTGAGATCATCAATCAAGAGCACTACCAGTATGCTAATCGTTCTATGGCGCTTGATTCTCTGTTCTTGCGTCCAGCCATGTCTTTGCTGAAGCTGTTGGCTTATGCTATTTTGATGGCTTACTTTGGTTTTCGTGGGATGAAGCTTGGTATTTCGGCCGGTCTTATGTATGCCTTTATTCAGTATGTGAATCGACTTTTTGACCCACTGATTGAGGTCACCCAGAATTTCTCAACCTTGCAAACTTCTATGGTTTCTGCAGGTCGTGTCTTTGACCTGATTGATGAGCTGACCTATGAGCCTTCTCAAGGGAATAGCAGTGCGAAAGTTCAAGAGGGAACCATTGAGTTTAGAGACGTTAGTTTTTCTTACGATGGCAAAAAGCAGATTTTGGATAAGATTTCTTTCAAGGTTAAAAAGGGAGAAACCATTGCATTTGTTGGGGCGACGGGTTCTGGGAAATCTTCCATTATCAATGTGTTGATGCGCTTCTATGAATTTCAGTCTGGTCAAGTGCTTTTAGACGGTCGAGATATTCGTCAGTATGCTCAAGACGAATTGCGTCAAAACATCGGACTTGTTTTGCAAGATCCGTTCCTCTATCACGGGACTATTGCTTCAAATATTCGCATGTATCAAAAACTCTCAGATGAGGAGGTTCAGGCAGCGGCTGAATTTGTTGATGCTGATCAGTTTATCCAGAAATTGCCTGAGAAATATCAGACACCCGTATCAGAGCGTGGATCAAGTTTTTCAACTGGTCAACGGCAACTTTTGGCTTTTGCTAGAACCATTGCTACTCAGCCTAAAATCCTGATTTTAGATGAAGCGACAGCTAATATTGACTCCGAAACCGAGCAAATCGTGCAAAACTCTCTAGCCAAAATGCGTCAAGGGCGAACGACCATTGCCATTGCCCACCGCCTGTCAACCATCCAAGATGCCAACTGTATCTATGTTCTGGACAAGGGTAAGATTATCGAGTCAGGGAGTCACGAGGACTTACTTGCCAAACAGGGTACATACTACAAGATGTACCAACTCCAAGCGGGCATGATGGAGAATTAGCAAGGTTTATCTTAAACTCTGATAATAAAAAAGACACACTTTAAGATTAAACGCCAAGTTTAATTCTTAAAGTGTGTTTTCATTTTATATTTTATGAAAATCAAAAACCTCGCTCTTTACAGGTTTTTAAGTTCATTTTAATGTAGGGGAGAGATCTGTAGGTAATACTAAAACACGAAAAAGTGAGTGTAAAAACCTATCGGTTTTGAATCCATGACAAAAGTCATATCATGTCATGACATTTTGGGCTAAAAAGTGTAACTCTTTTTCGGTAGAATTACAATATAAAGAAAAGGAGTTCTAACTGATGAAACATAAAACCTCTGTGATGATATACGGAATTATCGCTTCTGTCTTTGCTGGTCTGAGTCTCTTTACAGATATTTTTGAAACATTCAATGTGGAAGTTTTCTTTTCATCGATGGGCTATTTGATAGGGGATTGATTTCTCTATCTGTCCTTATTGGAATGGTAAAATCTCTTCTAAAAGAGTTGTTGGATTAGGAGGACAAGATGAAATCATTGACATTATTGGTTACTTTTATCTGTATCTCCTTTTTTATTGGAGTATTAGCACTGACTACAGATTATTTTGCAGGCGTATCGCTTTGGCATGTGTACACACTTATGGGCATTGACATGATGGTATTTTATGTTACATTTCCCTATTTTCAAGGCAGAAAGGAGCAAGACAAATGACACACACAGTTATCAAGGTTGTGAATCTCTCAAAGCAGTTTAAATCGAAACAAATCTTGCAAGACATTTCATTTGAGGTTAAGGAGGGCGACTGCCTCGCTCTAATTGGTCCAAATGGTGCTGGTAAGACAACCTTAATGAACTGCTTGTTGGGGGATTATGTCCCAACTTCAGGGACAGTAGAAGTGTTCGAGAAGTTAGCGTCTCATCCAAGTCTGAAAGAAAAGGTTGGCATTCTTTTTCAGGAAAATCAGACCGAGCAGAAGATGAAAGTTTCAGAGCTTTTAGACTTTCAAAAGGAAATCTATCCCACTCCTCTGTCTGATAAGGAAATTGATGATTTGCTACAATTTACAGAACAGCAGAAAAATCAATTTGCTGAAAAATTATCTGGCGGTCAAAGACGGCTTTTGGCTTTTGTTCAAGTCTTGGTGGGTCAACCTGATATTCTTATCTTGGACGAGCCAACGGCGGGTATGGATACCAGTACACGAAAGCGTTTTTGGGAAATTATTGCTGAGCTGAAAAAAGCAGGCAAGACCATTATTTATTCTAGTCATTATATTGAAGAAGTAGAACATACAGCGGACAGAATTTTAGTCTTGCATGAAGGAAAATTGCTGCGCGACACGACACCTTATCTCCTACGTTCTGAAGAAAAGGAAAAAGTCTTCACTCTGCCTGCGGACTATTTGTCAGTGGTTAAAGAACAAGTAATTGGTGACTTGGTTGTTAAGACAGATACGCTCACCTTTACGACCAAACAGCCTCAAGTAGTTTGGAATGCACTTGCCGCAGCTCAATGTCCTATTGAAGACATTGAAATGACCAACCGCACACTGCTAAATACTATCTTTGATATGGCAAAGGAGAAAGACCATGAAAACGTTTAAAGCTATTTTACATCAAGAATACCTCATCAATAAACGTTCCCTATCTAACTTAATTATGGGAATAGGGATGCCTCTTGCGTTTTTTCTGTTATTTACTAGCATTTGGGCTAATGAAGATAGCATGCCCAAGGAACAAGTGAGTTATTGGGTACGACAATATATGATACAAATGACAGCTTTTTCTAGTCTTAGCTTTGCCTTCTTTTCCTTACCCTATGCTTTTCAAGAAGACCGAAATGGCAACCGTCTTAGAAATATCCAACACAGTCCTATTCCTATTTGGCAGTACTACCTTAGTAAAATTTTGGCTATTCTTGTTCATTTTATATTGGCGATTTTGGTTGTTTTTGCGGTAGGACACTTTGTCAAAGGAGTTGATATGTCTGCCGGAGAATGGCTTACCAGCGCAAGTCTTTTATTTGTAGGAGCAATCTGTTTTATGCCTTTTGGCGCTCTTTTTGCTCATATCAAGTCAGCCCAAAGTCTCTCCCTTGTTGCCAATATCTTCTACATGGGTTTGGCAGTTTTGGGCGGACTTTGGATGCCAGTGTCAAGCTTCCCTGACTTTATGCAAAAGCTAGCCAAGCTTACGCCAACTTATCATCTCAACAATCTCTTAATTTCTTACTTCAAGGGTGATTTTTCCATAAAGTCCCTGCTAATTTTAATGGGATATGCTATCATAGTTTTAACAATTGCTTTGGCAGTCGGAAAAAAACTTGAGGTAAAATGATGTTTCGACCTTTTCAAAGGACGGATGGGCTCTATTATGTAGGAATGGTCTTCATGGTGTTTCCCTTAGCGGGTACAATTTGGTTTGGTTATCCCATGTGGACATTGGGACCATCTATCTGCTTTATGATAGCTTATATTTTAATTATTCATATTCGCAACCAGTATTCCAAAACGATTGCTTGTTTGTGGTTCTATATGCTAGCTTACATTGTCGGCATGTGTTTTCTTGAAGGAAGCATGGTATGGTTTTTCTTCTTTCTCAGCAACCTTTTGGTCTGGCGATTTGGGGATGACCTATGGTCTTACCGTATGCTATCTTACATGATTGGCTTATTATCGGTAACGTTCATGGGATTGCTATTTGCAGATAACCTAGCTAGTCGGATTATGTCTATTCTAATTCCAATTTTTGTCGTGGCTATGCATTATTTTCAGCGGCAAAATTACATGGAAGATAAAATTCAAAAGGAAATTTACCAGAAGAATAAGGAGATTAATCTCCTCACTGCAGAAAATGAACGCAATCGGATTGGCCGTGATTTGCACGATACGTTAGGGCATACCTTTGCCATGATGAGTTTGAAGACAGAGTTGGCACTCAAACAAATGAAAAAAGGCCAGTATGAGGCTGTGCAGCAGCAGCTAGAAGAACTCAATCAGATTAGTAAGGATTCCATGAAAGAAGTCCGTGAGCTTATCAATAACCTCAAATTCCGTACAGTTACTGAGGAGCTGGATAATATCACCGATATGTTTGCTTTGTCGGATATTGAACTAACTGTGGACAATCAGCTGGAATTGAATGCCCTATCGCCAGTCATCCAATCTAGCCTGACCATGATTTTACAGGAATTAACCACCAATATCGTCAAACATGCCCAAGCCAATCACTGTCAGATTAGTTTAACGCATTCGGAAGGGCTTAAGGTTAGGGTAGAGGATGATGGTATCGGTTTTGCCAAGCTGACTGGGCATGAGCTGCATTCTGTTAGAGAAAGGTTACATCTGGTCAAGGGAGAGGTAGTTATCCTATCCAGCCAGCACCCTACAGTCATTGAAGTGACCTTGGAAGAAGGAGGGAAAGCATGAAATTATTGATTGCAGAAGACCAGTCTATGCTGCGTGATGCACTCTGCCAGCTCTTACTCATGGAAGATGACGTTGACGAGATTTTACAGGCCAAGGATGGAGCCGAAGCTATCGGCATTTTGCAGATAGAGAAAGTGGACGTGGCTATCTTGGATGTGGAAATGCCTAAGCAGTCAGGTCTTGATGTGTTGGAGTGGATTCGTGCACATCAGGACATCAAAGTTATCATTGTGACTACTTTTAAGCGTGCAGGCTATTTTCAAAGGGCTGTCAAGGCTGGAGTGGATGCCTATGTGCTTAAGGATCGCTCAATAGACGAGTTAATGGTCACCATCCATGCAGTGCTTTCGGGCAAAAAAGAATACTCACCTGAACTCATGGAGACCTTGGTTGGGCAAAGCAATCCACTGAGCAAGCAGGAAATGGCGGTGCTGGAACATGTGTCACAAGGTCTCACCAATCAAGAAATCGCAAACCAGCTTTTCTTGTCTAACGGGACCATCCGCAACTATATGTCTGCTATTCTGACCAAACTCAATGCTAAAAATCGTCTGGATGCTGTCAATATTGCTCAGAAAAACGGTTGGTTGACAAAACGAAGTTAGGAAATCTAGCTTCGTTTTTTGGATTACTAGTCGGAGGTGTCATCGATTGTAGAAAAAGGAAAAATTGGAATTGTAAAAGAGAGTTGGAAAATGCTAAAATATTATCAATTTGTCCAGATTACCAATACGTGTTTATGGAGTTGCTATGATGATGACTTGATTTTACATTTTTGTCTTGCCATATTATAATTAAAGAACTGGAAAAGGAGGAAGAATGACAAATAAAATGTTATCTCTAGAACTTAGTCCTGAAATTATTGAGCAGCTTGATTTGGATGGAAAGGGTAGTGTGACAGTTACCCTAGATGCAGAAAGATTAACTTTACTCAAGGAGGAAGAGCGACAAGTACGAGCTATTCCTAACTGGGGTTATTTAGTGGGAACTTTGATAGCAACTGCCTTTTTTTATGGTTTTCATCTTTGGCAGCAAACTAGACAAGTCTTATTAGCGGGAGATTATTCGATTACGGGCTTTTTAGTTCTTTTCGGCGTCCTCTTCGGTATGGGATTTTTCACAATCAACTTTATCCTTAATCGGCGAATTTTTCTAGATGGCCTCAAATCACGGCTTTTTTGGCGCATGTCTCCCGTTATCACCATGGCCTTTAGCATTATTTTAGCGGTCTTATTATTGGGATTTTCTTGGTTGGTGAATCAGCTCTTCCGTGGCGCTTCTTTTGACCTGAATACTTCTGCTTTGCTATTTGCTATCATGATTTACACGGTAAGTAGTTTTTGGAGTAGAATAGCAGAGCTGCTAAGAGCAAGCTGGCTGACCAGTCTTTTTACTCTGATTATGTTGTCAGGAGTACTCTTATCTATGGCGACCAATAGTTCAAAGCAATGGTGGCAAGTAAATCTGAGTTTTCTGGGAACTAAAGAGGCTCAGAATAGTTGGCAGTTTAATCTAACTCTGATGTTATCTGCACTTATCTTGATTGCTTTGGTTGATTATCTTTTTGTGGCTCTCAGCCAAAAATTTGGTCATAATAAGAGGTTGATGATTTTGAGAGTTCTTTTAACATTATTGGGGTTAGATTTGGGGGCTGTTGGTTATTTTTCAAATGATGCCGCGTCTCACCTTATTCATACACGTCTGGCAGGCTATCTAGTCTACATTTTGTTAGCTCTGATTATAGGGATTAGATGGCTATTACCAAAAGTTAGTAGGGATTTTATCTTAACATCTTACGTTATTGGTGGGGTACTTGTGGTATTGGAGTTCGCTTTTCAGGGGATTCACTATCTTTCCTTAACAGCTTTTGAAATGTCTGCCTTTCTTCTCGCTTTTAGCTGGCTCATGGCGCTTTTTAAACATTTAGAAAATCTCATTAGCCCAGAAAAACGGCAAATCACCCTTAAACTTTTGAAATGTTCAAATTAAGCCTTTTAAGTACAGTAGCTTCTAAAGGTTTTAGTACTGTGGGTAAAATGTATTACTTTTACTTATTATGGATCTGATGATTCGTTTAAGACATGTTACAGCTAGCTACTTTCTTACTAATTCTGCGTGGACAAGTTCTAAGTAGCTGGTTAAAAGTAAAGCTTAAACATTGGCGGACCGAATGCAGTTGCTTGTAAATAATAAAAAAGGGTTCAGCATTGATATTGCTAGGACCCTTTTTGTTACCGGGCATATTGCTAGATAAAAATACTTTATTCATGGAAATTGATAGTGTGTTTCAATTTTTCTTGACGATGTCAAGTTTAACAATTTTGACAAGAAGTAAGTGATTCAACGATTTTATTCAGCCAAGCTCTGCTATTTTTGTTATAATAGTGAGATAAGATAAAGGTGGTAATACAATGACAAGAATGATTCCCGGACGTATTCGAAGTCAAGGTGTCGCTCTTTATGAACAAGGGCAAGTAAAGATTGAAAACGATGATGCAGGTCTGCTTCATGCGCGTGTAGGTACTTATGAAGTGGATTACTCACTAGATGATGATAATAATGTCTTTTGTAGCTGTGACTTTTTCAAGAAAAAGCCTTACTGTGAACACATTGCAGCATTGGAGTGCTTTTTGAAAAACGACGAACAAGGGCGTGAGTTAGTGGGAGATTTACGGCCCCAAACAGATTCTCAGAAGAGTGTGAAGTCACAATATTATTTTGGGAGTGTCTTTTTGGATGGTTTGGTTGTCAATGAAGATGATACAACTAAATACCGTCTATCTGTTGTTGGTGGAAGAAATCCGTACTCGTCAGATTATTTATGGACTCTGAAAATTAATCGTTTACCTGATGATCGTAGTTACATTGTGCGAGATATTTCAGCTTTTTTATCAACGGTGAGGAAGGAAACTTGTTATCAAATCGGAAAAAATTACTTCGAACCCTTATCTCTGCTCCAATTTGATCAAGCCAGCCAAGAAGTAATTCATTTTCTCTGGCGTCTTATCCCGGACAACGATCGTCTAGATTTAGATTATCTATTACCGAATAGAGGTCGTCATCTTTCCTTGCCAGTAGGATTTTTTGAGGAAGGTGTTCGTCTGTTTGAGGAATTATATGAGTTTACCTTTGAAGGTCATATTCAAGACTACCATCATCTTTATTTTAAGGAATTAGAGGGTGACGATGCACTTTTTGACTTTGAAGTTATGGTTCACCGCCAGTTCATTGAATTAATTATTAGCGAAAAATCTGTCCATCGCTTTTATAATGATGCCTATTTACTTCATCAAGATACTTTTTATCATCTGAATGCCAAGCAAAATAAGATTGTCTCTGCCATTAAAACCTTGCCGATTGAGGCAGATTTGAAGAAACATGTCAAATTTGATTTGGATGATCAGGGCAAACTGGCAGCCAGTCTTTTGGATTTTAAGGAAATTGGTCAGGTCAAAGCACCAAAAAGTTTTGATATTCGTGATTTTACGGTGCGTTTTAATTTTGATTTGGCTTTCAATCAAGGTATTCTTCTCAATATAACCTTTGATTATGGCAATGGTATTCTTGTCAGAAATAAAACGGAGTTGGATAACCTGCCTTTTGCAAGTCATTTCAAGCATGAAGAACGTATTTTTAAATTTATTACTCAACAGGGTTTTGCAGCTAGTTTTTCAAGTACACGTCCACCGCTTGAACCTCAGGAACTTTATTCTTTCTTTACCCAGACTTTGGAACGTTTTGGACGTTTGGGACAAGTTTATCTGTCAGATGAGCTAGAGGAATTACGTTTATCAGAGCGACCACAAGTTCGGGTTTCCTCTAATGCAGGGCTTTTGGATATTTCTTTTGACTTCTCTGAAATTTTTGAAGTTGACGTTGATGAAGCTTTAACAGCGCTTTTTAAAAATAATCCTTATTTTGTCAGTCGTAGTGGAAAGCTCGTTTTATTTGATGAGGAAACCCTAAAAGTTAGTTCAGTTTTACAAAGTCTCAGAGCTAAAAAAACGACCAAAGGCCATCTTCAATTGGATGGTTTAGCGGCCTTCCAATTGTCAGAACTTTTTAAAGATAGTCCATCGGTTCAGTTTTCAAAAGAATTTGAAGCGCTAGCCTACGATTTACGACATCCAGAGTCCTTTCCATTAGAAGAGATGACTATCAAGGCTGAACTTCGCGATTATCAATACACTGGTGTTCGTTGGTTGTCTATGCTTGATAATTATGGTTTTGGTGGTATTTTAGCCGATGACATGGGACTTGGTAAGACATTGCAAACCATTGCTTTTCTATCTAGTAAAATTGAGGTTGACAGTCGCATTCTGATTTTGTCCCCATCCAGCCTTATTTACAATTGGCAAGACGAGTTTAAGAAGTTTGCACCTCAATTAGATGTGGCGGTGGCCTATGGCCTTAAGCCTGTTAGAGATGAGATTATTGCGCAAAAACATCAAATTACTATTACCAGTTATGCTTCCTTCCGACAAGACTTTGAAACCTATCAGCAATCTCAATTTGATTATCTCATTTTGGATGAAGCTCAAGTCATGAAAAATACTCAGACCAAGATTGCACAATATCTGCGTGCTTTTGAGGTTAAAAATTGCTTTGCTTTGTCAGGTACCCCTATTGAAAATAAACTTTTGGAAATTTGGTCTATCTTCCAGATCGTCCTACCTGGGCTTTTACCAGCCAAAAAAGCTTTTCTCAAGCTAGATGCCAAGCAAGTTGCTCGCTACATCAAACCTTTCATTATGAGGCGTAAGAAAGAGGATGTCCTGCCTGAATTACCAGACTTGATTGAAGTGACTTACTCTAATGAATTGGCAGATAGTCAGAAGGCTATCTACCTAGCTCAACTTCGTCAAATGCAAGATCGTATTCGTCAGTCTTCGGATGACGATATTAATCGTCATAAGATTGAAATCTTATCGGGCATTACTCGTCTACGCCAGATTTGTGATACCCCAAGTTTATTTATGGATTATGATGGAGAAAGTGGCAAGGTTGCCAGTCTGCGTAATCTTTTAACTCAGATAAAGGAAAATGGCCACAGAGCTCTAATCTTCTCACAATTTCGTGGTATGTTGGACATCGCAGAGCGGGAATTGGCGGATTTGGGATTGACTTCTTATAAAATTACAGGGTCAACACCAGCCAGTGAACGTCAAGAGATGACTCGAGCCTTCAACAATGGCTCTAAGGATACTTTTCTCATTTCACTGAAGGCAGGCGGTGTGGGGCTCAACCTGACGGGAGCGGATACCGTTGTTTTGATTGATCTCTGGTGGAATCCAGCGGTGGAAATGCAAGCTATCAGCCGCGCACATCGAATTGGTCAAAAAGAAAATGTTGAAGTCTATCGCTTGATTACAAGAGGGACTATTGAAGAGAAAATTTTAGATCTTCAGGAAAGTAAGAAAAACCTTGTGACTACAGTTCTTGATGGTAATGAAAGTAGAGCCAGCATGACTATCCAAGATATTAAAGAAATTCTTGGTATTCCGTCTTAATCATAAAAACTCTCCAATGTCATATTTGAAAAGATTTTGGAGAGTTTTAAATTATTTCTGTGAAAACGCTTGTAATTTTGCTATTTCTTGATATAATGGTTATGTTTGTGACAAATGTAACAATAGGAGGAAAGCATGAAATCACCTGAAGCTATTTTAGAGACAACAATCCATATTGGAGAGCATAAAATTGAAAAAACCTTTCTCGCAAGAGCCATTTTGGGCTTTATCGGAGGGGCAATGATTAGTCTAGGCTATTTGCTTTATGTTCGTGTAGCTGCAAGTGGCATGGAGGTTTTGGGACCACTTTCTAGCTTTATTGGTGCTTGTGTTTTTCCTATTGGGTTGATTGTCATTTTGATGGCTGGTGGTGAGTTGATCACTGGTAATATGATGGCAGTGTCAGCAGCCTTTTTTGGAAAAAAAGTATCTGGTAAAGACTTGTTAGCTAACTGGGCAGTTATTACCCTTTTTAACATTTTGGGTGCTTTATTTGTTGCCTTTGTGTTTGGTCATTTTTTAGGCTTGACTAGTTCAGGGATTTATTTGGATGAAACAGTTGAAGTAGCTCATGCCAAACTAGCAGCGAGTCCTTTACAAAGCTTTGTATCCGGTATTGGCTGTAACTGGTTTGTTGGACTAGCTTTGTGGCTTTGCTATGGGGCTGAAGATGCGACTGGGAAATTACTTGGGACTTGGTTTCCTGTTATGACTTTTGTTGCTTTGGGATTTCAGCATAGTGTGGCAAATGCTTTCATCATTCCAGCAGCCATTTTTGAAGGACAGGCAACTTGGTTGGACTTTATTCAAAATTTTGTCCTAGTCTATCTTGGAAATATTATTGGTGGTGCAGGTTTTGTAAGTTTATTCTACTATTTGGCTTACGGGCATAAAAAATGATTTTGAGATTGAACGTGATGACGTAGAAAAAAAGGTGAAACTTTTCTTAGTCAGTCACGCTCTTTTTTTTTATTTTGTGATAAAATAGAAAGCATAGCTTTTCAAAAACGGGAGACAGCAAAGTGACAAAAAAACCAAAAAAATCATTTAAAATTATCAAGAAGGAGGCCAGTATTCCTCGCCGAATTAACCTTCTCTTTTTTGTGATTGTCTGTCTCTTTACCTTTCTCGTTTTACGTTTGGCACAGATGCAGCTTGCGGACAAGAGTTTCTATGATAAAAAATTATCTGCTACCAATACCTATACGGTGAAACAGTCTCAACCTCGAGGTCAAATCTATGATTCTGCAGGTAATGTGCTGGTAGCTAATGAGATAAAGCAAGTGTTGGTTTTCACGCGCAGCAATACGACAACAGCTGAAGACATGAAAGATTTGGCACAAAAGTTATCTACACTTGTCACTTTAACCGAAACAAAAGTGACAACTAGGGCTAAGAAAGATTATTATTTAGCTGACCAATCTGTCTATGCACAAGTGGTTAAAAATTTACCAGATAAGAAAAAATATGATAATTACGGCAATAAACTGACAGAAGCCACCATTTATGCCAATGCGGTTGAGGCAGTTACAGAAGATCAAATTGCTTACTCAGATGAAGAATTAAAGCAGGTCTATCTCTTTAATCAAATGAATTCGGTATCTGTTTTTAATTCGGTTAATTTAAAAACAGCAGATCTAACTGAAGACCAAATTGCTTACATCGTGGCTAATCAATCCAAGCTATCTGGAATTTCAGTATCCACAAATTGGGAACGCGAAAAGGTCAATACCTCCATTGCTTCCATTATCGGAACTGTGTCATCCGAGGAAGCAGGTTTGCCAAAAGAAGAAGCAGAAGATTATCTTAAAAAGGGCTACGCCTTGAATGATCGTGTTGGGACCTCTTATTTGGAAAAGTCCTATGAGGAATATCTTCAAGGAACTCATACGATACGTAAAATTACAACTGATAAAAAAGGAAAGATTGTCTCAGATCAGGTGACAACTGAAGGGAAATCCGGTAAGAATCTCAAGTTGACGATTAATTCTAATTTTCAAACAGCAGTTGAAGGTATTCTAAGTAAATATTATCAGGCTGACCTTGATGCTGGTTTTGCTACTTACTCTGAAGGTGCTTATGTTGTTGCCCTTAATCCTAAAACTGGTGGTGTTTTGGCTATGGCGGGGCTATCCCATGAAACAGGAGAGACAACGGCTAGTCCAGATGCTCTAGGGACGATAACGGATGTCTTTGTTCCAGGATCTGTTGTTAAGGCTGCGACCATATCGGCTGGTTGGGAGTCAGGAGTTATCTCAGGAAATCAAGTTCTGGCTGACCAGTCAATTAACTTGGCAGGATCTGCTCCCATTAAATCTTGGTTTACGGGAAGCAATTCAACCAATATCACAGTAGCACAAGCCTTAGAATATTCATCAAATACTTATATGGTTCAAATCGCTCTTAAAATGATGGGACAGGAATATTACTCAGGCATGGTACTAATGACAAGTGGTATGCAGGAAGCTATGGAAAAACTTAGAGCTACTTTTGCAGAATATGGTCTAGGTGTAGATACTGGATTAGATGTTAGTGGTGAGTCTATTGGTTTGACTTCATCAGATTACACTGCGTTCAATGTCTTGACTGAAGCCTTTGGTCAGTACGATTCTTACACTGTTCTACAGTTGGCTCAATATGCTGCAACAGTTGCTAATGGCGGAAATCGAGTGGCGCCCCACCTTGTTGAAGGAATTTATGATGCAGATGATTCAGGTGGAGTGGGAACCTTGTCAAAATCCATAGATACTAAGGTTTTAAATCAAATCAATATCTCTTCGGACGACATGGCAGTGCTCCAACAAGGTTTTTATCAAGTAGTCAATAGCTCAAGTGGTTATGCGACAGGAACCAAAATGCGTGGTTCATCAGTTACCATTGCAGGTAAAACTGGTACGGCGGAAACCTATGCTAAAGCTAGCAATGGAGACATTGTTACGACGGTCAATTCAAGTGTGCTGGCCTATGATTACTCTACTAGTAGCGATTCTAAGATTGCGGTAGCGGTCATCATTCCACATTTAACAAGTGATGAAAACTACTCAAACCAATTGATTGCTAAAGATATTATTGACCTCTATATGCAATCTTATGTTAATCAATAAAACAGTTTAGAACGGGAGAGAGCACAACAAACACAACAAACAACAAGGGTTCTTATCGTTTTTGTGTTTATGAGTATGAGCTAAAATGCTTTAGCGTGCTGATTTATCTACTCCCAACCTGTAGGGCTCAACTGTCTGGGCGATAGTTTGAGTTTGAAAATGAAACGAACTTCAAAAATAAAAAGTGAGTTCGGACTTTTTACCTAGTTTCTTGAAAGGAGAATTATTTGCTGTATCCTACTCCGATTGCTAAGTTGATTGAAAGCTTTACAAAGTTGCCAGGTATTGGCATCAAAACGGCGACTCGCCTTGCTTTCTATACTATTGGCATGTCTGATGAAGATGTTAATGACTTTGCTAAAAATCTCTTAGCTGCCAAACGTGAATTAACTTACTGTTCTATTTGCGGTAACCTTACGGATGATGACCCCTGCAATATCTGTACTGATGAGAGTCGTGATCGAAGCGTCATCTTAGTAGTAGAAGATTCTAAGGATGTCTCCGCTATGGAAAAAATTCAAGAATATCATGGACTTTACCATGTTCTTCATGGACTTATTTCACCGATGAATGGTGTTAGCCCAGATGACATCAATCTTAAAACTTTGATTACCAGACTTATGGATAGCGAAGTGAGTGAAGTCATTGTAGCGACTAATGCAACCGCTGATGGGGAAGCGACCTCCATGTACATTTCTCGTGTCCTTAAACCAGCAGGTATTAAGGTTACCCGCCTAGCGCGCGGTTTAGCTGTTGGTTCTGACATTGAATACGCTGATGAGGTCACGCTGTTGCGTGCCATTGAAAACCGAACAGAATTATAGTCTTTCAGTTTGTATTATGTAAACTGAATAGTTACAAAAAGAGTGGAAA
This sequence comes from Streptococcus sp. ZY19097, assembly GCF_040731245.1. Taxonomy (NCBI): domain Bacteria; kingdom Bacillati; phylum Bacillota; class Bacilli; order Lactobacillales; family Streptococcaceae; genus Streptococcus; species Streptococcus sp. ZY19097. The sequence continues at coordinate 1,935,635 of NZ_CP160400.1, read as the reverse complement.
CATGCATAAATTGACTAGCAATCTCTGTATGTTTTCACTCTTCTTTGTATTTTTTTATGGTTAAAGTCAGTCAGGCTCTTTTTTGAATGTCCTGACTGAATAAGGCTCATAGCATAATTTTGCACCCAATGAAAACCGATTCCATAGATTAACACGTTGTTATGATTTGTGAAATGAATGCTGAGAAGTAATGGGAAATTAGACTTAACAGCAATAGTGTAGGTAGAAGAAATTTCATCAAGCTGAGTTGTTTTAATGTCACGGAGTATCAATCTGTTTCGTGTGGTAGGACAATCGTTTCAATGCCAGCATTGTCAGTAATGTTGACGATTTCAGGAAAAAATGGGTCAAAAGGTGTATTATAGTCAAAAACGATGTGGATTTGACGTTTTCTATCATAATATTCAAGGGATAGTTTGTCTTTTTTGTTTGCCAACCGGAAAGTCAAGGTTCGATCTAATGGCACAACTCCCTTGAGATAGTTGTCAAGAATATCCCAAAAGGTGTCAATAATTGGATGAGGGAGGCTAGTTACAACACCAAAACTAGCATATCGTTCTTTAGTGTGTTCAAATGCCATAGCAATTTTCCTTTCTACTAAGAACCTGTATTCACAAGCGAAGTGCTTATAGATAAGAGAGAGTTTTCTTGCTAATCAAGGCAGTTTTTTGAGAGAATGCTGACTGTATCTTGAAAAAATTAACGATGAGTAGCTCAAAAACTAGCCTTAGATAGAAGTGCTGAACTGTGAATACAGGTTCTTAGTATGAAAGCACCCCGAATGGGGTGCTGACAACTTTAACGATTCTTCAGTTCAAGATAACGTTTGTACCAAATATTGACATAGGATTGTGAAAATGGTCCCTTGCCATTGTTAATCCAGTCAACCAAGATTTTGACATTTTCTTTTAGAATAAAGTCTAAATCAGCAGAATAGGCCATCTTGCGCTTATGTGTCTCATATTCATCAACATCAAGCAACCGCTTTTCACCATCAGCGAAAACTTTGACATCTAAGTCATAGTCAATGTATTTGAGTGCTTCTTCATCCATCACATAAGGACTCGCCAGATTGCAGTAGTAAGAAACGCCGTTATCACGAATCATTGCAATAATGTTAAACCAGTATTTTTTATGAAAATAGACGATTGCTGGTTCACGTGTTACCCAACGTCTCCCATCACTTTCGGTTACGAGTGTATGATCGTTAACCCCAATCAGGGCGTTTTCAGTTGTTTTCAGTACCATAGTATCGCGCCACGTGCGGTGCAAACTACCATCATGCTTATAACTTTGAATTGTAATAAAGTCGCCTTCCTTAGGTAATTTCATGCCCTTACCAACTTTCTACAATTAAAACTTATCTTAGATAGTTTATCATAATTTTCTGAAAAATGCACTGATTAAGAGCGAAAATCTTATAAATAGTCCCTTAGAGCACTATTAATGTCATCAAAACCGAACCCTTTTCGGGCTAAGGCTTGAATTAGTCGTTGTTTGAGGTCGTAACCTTCATATTTTTTGCTGTATTTACGGTAGGCTTTATCAAGTTCTTTGTGGAGCAAATCTTGTTCATTTTCGTCATCAGATTCAATCTCGAGGCTTTCAAAAGCAGTTTTTGCCTCGGCATAAGAAAAGCCTTTGTTACTTAGAGATTGGATAATTTTATCCTTAAGGGTTCTAGCAGGTAATTTAGTTTGGTACTTTTTCAGAAGTTTGTTAGCAGCGTTTTCTGCGACCTCACTGAAATCCTGTTTTTCTATTTCCTGATCAATAAGCTGCGCTGGAATACCTTTTTGGAGCAATTTTTGTTTTATAACATAGGGACCTTTGTCACCTGAACTCAGATTTTGTGAGATAAAATTTTCAACGTATTTACCATCGTCCAGCCATTTATCCTCTTTAAGATTTTTCAAGACATCCTCAATAATATCAGACTTGATATCATGGTCTATCAAATAAAGTCGAACCTCAGCGGTCGTGCGCTGTTTAAATGAAATATAATAGAGTGCTAAATTTTTTCCGTGTGAAAATTGGGCAAAGGTCTGGATGTTTTTGAGCATTTTGTCATCCAAGGTCAGCCCCTTAGTCAGCATAAAGCGAACGATAGTGTCCTCAGTCACATAAAGTTTATCCGAGTTATCAATTTCAACCAGATAAAGTCGTTTTTTCTTTTCAATTTTAGTGATTTTCATAGTTCTAGTTTTTATCCAAAAGTTTCATAGGCAGCCACAAGTTGTAGGCGTTCAAAATCAACCATCTCACGTCCATAGGCATCTAGAAAGTAGTCTGTGTATTGATCAGTACCGAGATTGTAGTGAAGTGACCAAATTACCCAAAATAGGTCAATGTGCCGATCGCTCACACCAGCTAAGCCCACATCAATAAAGCAGGAGAAGGTTTGAGTGTCCTTCAAAATGATATTTGGCAAGCAAGCATCACCGTGGATGAAGGCGTCATTTCTTAAAAGGTGTCCTTTGCTTATGATGAGTCGGTGAGCGTCTTCGCGATCTGTGATGGCAAAATAAGGTAGCAAGGCCTTATCATAAAAAGCTCCAGCTTTGTAATTTTGCTCAGCAGTTGCTTGATAATGCTCTAGGCGATCCGTAATAGGAAAGTCAACTGGACTATATTGATGTAATTTTTTGAGTGCATTGGCGAGTGTTTGACAGAGAAGTTTGGGTTGGTCCATAAATGCCAAAGCTGATTGTCCATAGGCGGCTTCGGTTAATAAATAGTCTTTATCGCTGCTAACATAGGCAATAAGAGCAATACCGAGTCCTGCTTGGTAGAACCAACTGACATTCTTTGCCTCATCTTTCAAAGCACCTTTTTGATCAATTTTGAGGTAGTATTCAGAGCCTACTTTTATCACCAGAGCACCCGAATGAGAAGAGGTGTCGATAAGTGTTTTTCCTAATACATAGGGTTTGATTTCAGATGGAAGTTGAGCAAGTAATTTCTCGAATTTAACGATTTTCATAGTTTTAATTATATCAAAAATGGTAGAATAGAGTTAAGAAAATACGTTGTCCCAAGAAAAGAGGTAGCTATGACGGATAAAGATAAGGTAATTAGTTTGAAACAATATCGACAGAATAAGGAATTTGAAGCTGATTTGCTAGAAAGCTTATCTGATCTGACCGATGAGGAAATAGACGATTTATATGATGAGTTTGCTTTTGGTAATGGTCTCTATGATAGCAGAGCCTCAGGGAGCGAACTTGTAAAAGAAATCAGTGCGTTAGAAGAGTTGGAAAAAGAGTGGTCAATGTCTCTCAAAAAAGCTTGGATAGCTGAGGGACAGCCTCCTTATCTTGAATCAAAGGTGGAGTTGGCCATGCTTTATAAGCAAAATGGACTTTACCAAAAGGCTTTAACCCATTTTTTAGAGATTTATCAAGCTGATCCTAATGATTCCTTGGGATGTCGTTATGAAATCATGTCACTCTATGTTTTAATGTCAAATTATGAGATGGCGAGTGCATTTTTTAATAGCCATAAAGAACACAAGGAAGATGTTCTCATGCAAGTTCCTTTGCTAATTGCAGCAATTTTGAACGGTCATCAAGAAACTGCTGAAGAATTGATACTCCAGCTATGTGGTCAGGTTGATGGTTTTCTTGAATTTTGTTTGCAAGATGAATTTCCAATGCTACGTGTTTTAGATGCGGGGGCTTTGGAAAGTTACCAACCCAATAGCGAAGATAGCCTCTATCTAGCTCTCTACAATGTTCTGCCTCTTTTGATGACTGCCTCTACCTATGTGCAGGCTTGGCTTAACAATGATTTTGCAGAAGAGGATGAGTTTTTAGAAGACTTTGATATTTTGACTTCTGCACAATTGCAGAGCTTGACAGATTATGGCATCAGAACGGTTGCAGATATTGCCAATTATTCAGAAACTCAGTTGTTAACTATTCCTAAAATTGGCAAAGCTACTTTGGAAAAACTAAAAGAAGCTGGAGTGATATTTAGCGAGAAATGAATTTACAAGTAAAACAAAGAATTCCTTTGAAAATCAAACGTATGGGCATCAATGGTGAAGGGATTGGTTTTTATAAGAAAACATTGGTCTTTGTGCCCGGTGCGCTGAAGGGTGAGGAGGTTTTTTGCCAAGTCACCAGCGTCAAACGTAACTTTGTGACTGCTCGGCTATTGACCATTAATAAAAAGTCAAAATTTCGAGTTGAGCCATCTTGCTCTATCTACGAAGAATGTGGTGGTTGTCAACTGATGCACCTGCGTTATGACAAACAGTTGGAAGTTAAGGACGATATTATCCATCAGGCTTTGAATAAGTTTAAGCCAGCAGGTTATGAAAGCTATGAGATTCGTCATACTCTGGGCATGGAGCAACCGGAACATTATCGTGCTAAGTTGCAATTCCAAATTCGTTCTTTTGGTGGCCAAATTAAAGCAGGACTTTATGCTGAAGGTAGTCACAGGCTTGTCAGTGTTGAAGACTGCTTGGTTCAGGATGTGCTGACACAAAGAATCATCAACCGTATCTGCCAACTTTTGAACACGTACAAGGTACCGATATACAATGAACGCAAGATTGCTGGCGTACGGACAGTTATGATTCGTAAAGCGCAAGCGACCGAACAGGTTCAGTTAATCTTTGTGACCAGCCGTGACCTTCGTCTAACAGCACTCATCAAGGAGTTGACTGCTGAGTTCCCGCAAATTAAAACCATTGCTCTTAATGTCAATCGTTCTAAATCAAGTGAGATTTATGGTGATAAGACAGAGATTTTGTGGGGACAAGAGACGATTTCGGAAAATGTCTTGGATTACAATTTTTCATTGTCACCACGCGCATTCTATCAGCTCAATCCGCAGCAGACCGAAGTATTATATGGTCAAGCGGTTGCAGCTTTAGATGTGACGGCGAGCGATGATATTATTGATGCTTATTGTGGTGTTGGGACCATTGGCTTTGCTTTTGCGGATAGAGTCAAAAGCGTGCGCGGCATGGACATTATTCCAGAGGCTATCGAAGATGCATGCAAAAATGCTAAAAAGATGGGATTTAGCAACACCTACTATGAAGCCGGAAAAGCCGAGGAAATCATTCCTAAGTGGTATAAAGAAGGCTATCGTGCGGATGCTTTGATTGTGGATCCACCACGAACAGGCTTGGATGAAAAGTTGTTAGAAACTATTTTGCAATATCAACCTGAAAAGATGGTCTATGTTTCTTGTAATGTGTCAACACTGGCAAGAGATTTAGTGAAACTTGTGACGATTTATGAGGTAGTCTATATCCAATCAGTAGATATGTTTCCTCACACTGCAAGGACCGAGGCGGTTGTGAAATTGTCCAAACGAGATATCAACCATCATATTGATCTTGAAATTAATGAAGACGACCTCAAAGATATTTCTGTCAAGAAGGAAGCCACTTATTCAGAAATCAAAGATTATGTCTTTAGAAAATTCGAATTAAAAGTATCTACTCTTAACATTGCTCAAGTTAAAAGGAAACTTGGGATAATTGAGCGAGAGAACTATAATCACTCTAAGAAAGAAAATCAAAGAGTTCCAAATTGTCCACCCAAAAAAGAACAAGCTATCATCGATGCGTTAACTTGGTTTGGAATGATTGAGTAATTAAATAAATTAAAAAGTGCAGAATTGATCTGCACTTTTTAACGTTCATAATCATTTGTATTGCGATTTTTACTTATTTGTTTTTGGTGTAATTTTTTGTGTTTTTCGATGCGTTCAAATACTTTTTTCTTATCATTTTCAGTGAGATAGTTTTGAAAATCTTCGTATAGGTTCATTGCAGGCTGCACTTCCTTCAATAGCGAATCCATTTTTTTCTCCGCTTCTTTTTGTTCAGCAATGCGTACTGACCTCTCATGTTGAAGTTGTACTCTAGCTCTTTTCAATTCACCAGTCAATTGGCTAATTTTCTTTTTTAATCCTTTGACAATACTATTGTTAAAGACTTTATCAATAAAATCGTCTAAAATTTGTTTCATAGGTTTGGTATTTACTTGGTATAACATTTTTTCAAAAATTTTTAAAGGTACAACTGCAAATTTTTCTTTTTTTCCAATTAGTCCACGTTCCTCTACTTTAAAGTCCTTGGTAAATAGGTAATTCTTATCCTCTTTAATTCCAATATCCTTTAATAATTGTTCGTTGATAGCATTTATAGCTTTTTCTTGAGCTAATAGTAATTCTAGTTTATCAGCTTTAGCTTCAAACTTTTCATCTAACTTATTAACAGACTCTTGCTTTGAATGGATGACATTATCATATTGTTCAATTGATTGTGTTTTTCTATCAATCTCTTTTTCAAGTGTATTCAACTTCTCTTTCTTTTTTGCAAATTCTTTTTCTACTTTTGAGACCTCAGAAGTGATTTCAGCTTTAATCTCATTCAGTTTCTTTCCTTTTTCCTCCTCAAGTTCAGCCATCATTTCTTTATATTCACGCATGTCTTTAATCTTGTTCGTACCTACTTTTTTACGTTCGACTGCCATTTCTTTCAACATTGTCTCAAGGACTTTAATTTCGTTGTTGCGAAAAGCCATAAGTTGAAATTTTCCTTTTTCTGTAAATCCCTCTTGCTTCAATGCTTTTGAAAAGCTGGGCTGTTTAGAGAGACCATTTTTATAACCGTCTGCGATGGGAACTACATTTAAATGTAAATGCGGAGCACCTTTTTCATCCAGATGCACTACTGCATTATAAACACGGAAATGTGGATGACGTTTTTCGAAATCTTGTGCATATTTAGCTAAATATATCCCTATGTTGAGTTTATATCCTTCTGGTAATTCATCCCAATCCGCTTTTGATCCAATACCAATGATAAACTCTCTTTGTTGATCTAAGGTATCAAGTTTACCAACATGTTTATAATAATCCTTGATTTTTCGATCATTTCTTATCTGCTTTTCATTGTATTCCTGCAAAGAAGGTCCAAATTCCTTTTCATATAGCTCTCGAATATCTAATTGTTTAACTACAATATTTTGATGACTTTTATCTCTAAGAATATGTGAATGTTCTGGGCTCTTCCATTCTTTTTCTGTTAAATCTCTATTATTATGTCGAATGTTTGTCATTCTCGGATTTGTTTTAAATGAAATAGTTAATTTTGGCATCACGTATACTCCTTAAAAATTTTTCTTTAATACAGTATGCCTTAAAAACTCATTTTAAAAATTTGAGAATGAATTTATTGGGAACTATCCCTGAACCAAGTAATTAATTACTGATGTTTTATTCTTTAGGACTGAAATCTATGGAGACCAATCTCTTACTATTAGAATGAAATTGACACCTTAACGAGTCCATTATAGAAAAATGTATTGACTATTTAAGTAATCCATATTTAAGCGATTAATGGTTTTGTATAGTTGACCATTTTGGCTGTAATAATGGATTCATAAATTACTCCATGATTGAAAAACATTGGCTAATAAAGTAATCCATGTTTGTAAAATAAAAGGCCAAGTAAAGTAGTCCATAATTGTATAATATATGGCTGAATAAACTAGTCCATATTCTCTAAATTAATGGACTAATTAAAGAAGCCCATATTTTCAAAAATAGCGGACCAATAAAGTAATCCATTCTTTAACAGATAATGGTTTTATAAAGTTACCCATTATGACTTAAAAAATGGATAGATAAATGACCCCATTATTTTTGTAGAAAAGTGATTATTTAAGATTGGTATCTTAATTTCTAAATTATCAATATCTTAAAATTTTGTGTTATGATTGCTCGAATAGCGAACAACGGCGAGGCGCTCCGCTATTCCTCGCCAAATAAATTAGACTCAATGATTTTCATTAAAAAATTTGAGAAGCAAGTAACAGAGGTTTTTGTTACTTTTTGTCAAAAAGTAACGTTTTTGTAGTTTTGACAACCCTACGGTTCATCAAAACTACAAACGCTCTGCCGAGGGCTATGGGTTGCACCCCTTTTTTGACCCTCACGGTTCAAAAAATTCACTGCTTTTTCGGCCCACAAAAGTGGCCTCGAAAAAATCGGCGCGAACTACGCACCGAAAAAATTGCTTCACGCAATTTTTGCTTGCCCATCTTTTGCTAACAAAATAATTTCAGCTGCGCTAAAATTATCAGCAAAAAATGGTCTTCGCCCGTCGCACGAATCAACGTGCGATTTGTCCGCGAACAGCGCAGACAAAAAAGAGAGAGCTTATAACTCCCTCCCATGCTTATTAACTAGGCTATTACTCTAGTTAATGTTTGCAATTAGACATATATTCATCATACGAGATTTCCAATGGCTCATAAATCGAAATAGTTTTAAGCTCAATCAACGGTCGTGGGACTGACCCCAAAAAAGTGAGAATTTAATAAAAACACCCTAGGGCTACCGTCTCCGGTATTCAACCGGAGACAGGTAGTCCAATTTTTGTTGGATTCTTTTTTCATTATAATATTTGATGTAATTTTCTACAATTTGAATTACAATATATTTCTGAAACTACACAATACAAATATTGACATGCAATTATAAATTGGTGGATTTTAAGTTGACATCTATAAAGTTTAATGTTAGAATACATTCAAAAATATATTTGAATGAGGTGTTTTATGATTCAAAATATTGTTACTTCAATAATCCTGTATTCTGGGACAGCCGTAGACTTACTTATTATCCTAATGTTATTTTTTGCCAAAAGAAAAAGTAGAAAGGACATCATTAACATCTATTTAGGACAATTTCTAGGCTCTGTTAGTCTAATATTCCTAAGTTTGCTTTTTGCATTTGTCTTAAATTATATTCCTAGTAAAGAGATTTTAGGTTTACTCGGTTTGATTCCAATTTTCCTAGGCCTCAAAGTTTTGCTTTTAGGAGATTCTGATGGAGAAGCTATTGCAAATGATGGTTTGCGAAAAGACAATAAAAACCTGATTTTTCTAGTCGCTATGATTACTTTTGCAAGTTGTGGCGCTGACAATATTGGTGTCTTTGTCCCATATTTTACTACCTTAAATTTAGCGAATTTGATAGTGACTTTACTTACTTTTCTAGTCATGATTTATCTCTTGGTTTTTTCTGCCCAAAAATTAGCACAAGTCCCTTCTGTTGGAGAAACTTTGGAAGAATATAGCAGATGGTTTATTGCCGTTGTCTATTTAGGATTGGGGATGTATATCCTTATTGAAAACAACAGCTTTGACATGCTATGGGCTGTGTTAGGCTAGGAGAAAAAATAATGAAAAAAGATAGTATCTGTCAAGTGGATGTTATAAATCAACAAAATGTTACAACCGCAACGAACTACCTTGAAAAGGAAAAAGTCCAAAAATCACTTCGCATTTTATCAAAATTTACCGATAATAAACAGATAAATATCATCTTTTATCTCCTTGCCGTCGAAGAACTCTGTGTCTGCGATATAGCCTGTTTATTAAATCTCAGTATGGCATCTGCCTCCCACCATCTTCGTAAACTAGCCAATCAAAACATCTTGGACACTAGAAGAGAGGGGAAAATTATATATTATTTTATAAAAGATGAGGAAATCAGAGATTTTTTTAATCAACTAGGATAACAACTATTTTTACTACTTTTCCATGATTATAGGGAGATTATATATGAAATTTTTTGATGAAAATTACTCACAAGAAATACCTACTCGTATCAAATGTTTAAGAAAAAAGTATAATTTAAAGCAAAGCGACCTACGATTATATCAGCGTTTACAGACATTCAAGAGAAATCTCTTGGATGTCTTTTTTGGGCTAAAGCAAGGCTATGATTATTGCCTAACAGCTCCAAACCTGTCATCAAATGAAATCGATGACTTATCAGAATGAGTCGTAGCCTTCATCTCACAGTATAGGTAGATGGCTAATTTCATTTTAAAACTTTCAGTTTTAAGGGACTGACCCCAAAAAGTGAGAATTTAATAAAAAGACTTGACACATTTCGTTTACAATAGTAGACTTATTTTGAACATATTCGTTTACGTTTGTAAACGACAAGGAGGAAAGGAAAATGAGCACAATAGAACTTAATACTTCTATCACAGATGCTGAATGGGAAGTAATGCGTGTAGTTTGGGCAAATGATCGAGTAACTAGTAAAATAGTCATCTCTGTATTGAAAGAAAAAATGGACTGGACAGAATCCACTATCAAAACGATCTTAGGTCGATTAGTTGAAAAAGGCGTACTAAATACAGAGCAAGAAGGTAGAAAGTTTATTTACACTGCCAATATTGTAGAGAAAGAAGCCGTAAGGGATTATGCAGAAGATATTTTTAACCGTATTTGCAATAAGAAAGTTGGAAATGTAATAGGAAGCATCATTGAAAATCATGTCTTAAGCTTCGATGATATAGATCGACTAGAGAAAATATTAGAGATAAAAAAATCTTTCGCAGTAGAAGAAGTGGCTTGCAATTGTCCAGAAGGACAATGCGAGTGTCATTTACATCATCATTAACATAAGGAGGAATAAAAATGAGTAAGAATAAACATATGTTATTAGGTATTGGACTTACAGTCGTATTAACTGCAGTTGGATATATTACACTTTTAGAACCAATGATTAGTTATTTTAAAATAAACCAGAGTGCAGTTAATATAGATATTCAAACAAGTAAAACAAAAAGTACACTTCCTATACCACCACTATTAGAGGATAAAAATCCAGATCCTAATATTGCGGATTTTACTTTAGAACCTCAAGAAAGAGAAACTTCATTTTTACCAAATACCAAGACACGAACTATGGGGTACAACGGAAGTTTCTTAGGCCCTGTCATCAGAGTAAGTAAAGGTGAGCAAGTAAATGTGCACGTAAATAACAAGCTAAAAGAAGCAACTACAGTTCACTGGCATGGACTAGAGGTAGAAGGAGAAAAGGATGGGGGCCCTCATCAAGGAATTGAACCAGGAACAACTTGGGAGCCTAGTTTTACAGTAAATCAACAGGCTGCAACATTGTGGTATCATCCGCACTTTGGAGGAAATACTGCTACCCAAGTTTATAAAGGTTTAGCAGGACTATTCTATGTGGATGATGAAGTATCAAAAAGCTTAAATATTCCTAAGGAATATGGAGTAAATGATATACCTTTAGTAATTCAAGATAGAAGCTTTGGCAAGGACGGCAGTTTTATTTATAATACAAATATGATGGATGGAGCAACAGGGGATACTATCATAGTTAACGGAGCTATTAAACCTAATTTAGAGGTTAATAGAGTCAAGATGAGATTTAGAATAGTTAATGGTGCTAATGCAAGTAACTTTAATTTGAAGTTAGATAATAGAGATGGATTTTATCAAATAGCATCTGATGGTGGATTTTTAGAAAAACCGGTTAGTAAGAGAAATATTATGTTATCACCTGGGGAAAGAGCAGAGATAATAGTGGACTTTTCAAAGTATGAAAAGGGAATGCAGCTATCACTTATGAGTAATAAGGAAGCCATTATGACCTTTAATGTTAAAGGCGATGGGAAAGATGATACTGAAGTACCTAGCACTTTAACGAATATAGAAAGAATGTCAGAAGCACAAGCTACTAAGATAAGAAGTTTTGAGCTTCAAGGTATGGGTCACATGGTATCAATAAACGGTAAAAAGTTTGATATGAATAGAATTGATGAAACAGTGAAGCTTGGAGATACAGAGATTTGGGAAATTACAAACCCAGGATCTATGATGCATGAAATGGGACACCCATTCCATATTCATGGCACCCAGGTTCAAATTCTATCAAGAAACGGTAATGCGCCTTCTCCAGAGGAGAGCGGATGGAAAGATACTGTATATATTGAGCCTAACGAAAAAGTAAGACTTATAGTTAAGTTTAATAAGAAGGGTAGTTATATGTACCACTGTCACATTCTTGAACATGAAGAAGCAGGTATGATGGGACAAATTAAAGTAGAATAATAAATAATATTGAAGATCATGTCTTAAGCTTCGATGATATAGATCGACTAGAAAAAATATTAGAGATAAAAAAATCTTTCGCAGTAGAAGAAGTGGATTGCAATTGTCCAGAAAGACAATGCGAGTGTCATTTACATCATCATTAAGAATAAGGAGGAATTTAAAATGAACAATAACAACAAACATTTATCCCACTGTCACCATAATCATGGCGACATGGATCATTCAAAACATGAGCACGTAAGCACGGAAGAACATGGAGACCATAAGAATCAACATCAAGAACATCATGCTGAGCATGATCACAGCGGGCACAGCGGGCACAGTGGGCATGACCACAGTGGGCATCACGGAGGGCATGAACACCATCATCACGGTAACTTTAAGGAACTTTTCTTAAAATCATTGCCACTAGGAATCATTATTATGCTCTTATCCCCTATGGCTGGGTTTGACCTACCATTCCAGTTTACTTTTCCATATTCTGATATTGTAGTAGCTATTTTATCTACTATATTAATTATTTATGGTGGACGTCCATTCTATCAAGGCGCAGTTGACGAATTTAAACAAAAAGAACCTGGAATGATGGCTCTAGTTTCTTTAGGTATAAGTGTTTCATATTTATACAGTATTTATGCTGTTATCATTACCTACGTAACGGGTGGACACGTGATGGACTTTTTCTTTGAATTTGCTTCATTATTATTAATCATGTTATTAGGTCACTGGATTGAGATGAAAGCTATTGGAGAAGCAGGAGACGCACAAGCAGCATTGGCTAAGTTGGTACCAAAAGATGCTCACGTTGTGTTAGAAGATGATTCAATTGAAATACGTCCAGTTGCTGACTTACAGGTAGGCGATTTAATTCGTGTTCAAGCCGGAGAAAATGTGCCAGCAGACGGAACTATCGAGCGTGGCGAATCACGTGTAAATGAAGCTCTTTTGACTGGAGAATCAAAAGCAGTTAAAAAAGGTCCTGGCGATGAAGTAATCGGAGGCTCAACAAATGGAGAAGGGGTTCTTTATATTAAAGTGAATGAGACAGGTGATCAATCCTTTATCTCTCAAGTACAGACTTTAATTAGCCAAGCTCAAAGTCAGCCTTCCAGGGCAGAAAATATTGCGCAAAAGGTTGCAGGGTGGCTCTTCTATATTGCTGTTATTGTCGCGCTAATTGCTTTTGTAGTGTGGATGATTATTGGAGATATCCCAACGGCAGTTATATTTACTATTACTACATTAGTTATTGCTTGTCCGCACGCATTGGGTCTGGCTATTCCATTGGTAACCGCCCGAAGCACAAGCTTAGGGGCTAGCCGTGGCTTACTAGTAAAAGACCGCCAAGCCTTAGAAATAGCTCAAGATGCAGATGTGATAATTTTAGATAAAACGGGTACTTTAACAACTGGTGAATTTAAAGTATTAGATGTAAAACTTCTTAATGACAAATATACAAAAGAGGAAATCATTGCCTTATTGGCAGGTATTGAAGGAGGATCTAGCCACCCAATTGCTCAATCAATTATAAGGTTCGCCGAGCAGCAAGATATACGTCCAGCATCTTTTGATTCGATTGATGTGATTTCCGGTTCTGGAGTAGAGGGTAAAGCAGGTGGGCACCGTTACCAATTAATCAGTCAAAAAGCCTATGGACGTAATCTTGATATGGATATTCCAAAAGGAGCAACTCTTAGTGTCTTAGTAGAAAACGATGATGCCATTGGTGCTGTAGCTTTAGGGGACGAATTAAAACCAACGAGTAAAGAGTTAATTAAAGCTCTTAAAAAGAACAATATTCAACCAATTATGGCAACAGGTGATAATGAAAAAGCGGCTCAAGGCGCGGCAGAAGTTTTAGGGATTGAGTATAGATCAAATCAATCTCCACAAGACAAATATGAGTTAGTTAAAACACTTAAAGATGAAGGAAAGAAAGTTATCATGGTAGGTGATGGTGTAAATGATGCTCCTTCTCTTGCCTTAGCAGATGTTGGTATAGCTGTAGGTGCTGGAACTCAAGTTGCATTGGATTCAGCTGATGTCATATTGACTCAATCCGATCCAGGAGATATTGAATCATTCATTGAATTAGCACACAAAACAACTCGTAAAATGAAACAAAACCTATTTTGGGGAGCTGGTTATAACTTTATAGCTATCCCTCTAGCTGCAGGAATTTTGGCTCCTATTGGTATCACATTAAGCCCTGCATTAGGAGGAATCCTAATGTCTGTGTCAACAGTCATCGTCGCCATTAATGCTATGTTATTAAGTTTAGATCCAAAAAATAACGGTTAACAGATCGAATGATTGAAACTCCTTAAAGTATCAAGATACAATAGTTTTACAGGAGAAAAAGAGATGTAAGTACTGGCTCTTTGTAAAATCGTGTTGGTAGAAGTAGACGATTTTTCTACCAACACGATTTTTAATTTATTATAGAACTGATTATTTTTAGGATATAAGTACCTGAAGCATAGAGATGAGTATGGCTATAGTCAAAATAAAGCAGTAACAGCCTTGAAATATATAAATCTATCATTCAAAGAATTGATTTATGAACAATACGATTACTATGTTAAAAAAAATAAGAAAGATCCTTTGGATCGGGCTATCGATTATATGCTGAAATTTCAGAGAACTGATGCAAATTTTGAGATTCCCAAGCTTCTTGCTGTTGTTGATTCTATTCAAAAATATGTTTTTAGCCAATCAAAAATGAAGTGCGGGGACTATAGCGTGTTTGCTTCTTTATTAGAAAATGAACAAGTTGATGAAAGATTACAATTCTTAATTGATTATGGGGTACCTTGTTCAGCAGTCAAGAAAGTAAAATTACCAGAGGAGTTAACTGGTTATCCTAATATTATCCAATATCTAAAGGATAATATTTCGCAAATAAGTTCAAAGCTAATTCCTTATGAAATGAAGTTGATGAATGAGGCAATTTTTTAAGTGGATAATAATTTTTAAAATGTTGACAAGAGTTGTGTTTAATCGTACTGTATATATACTTCTAGTACACATCTAACAATGTTTTAAAACTAAAATCTTCTTACCTTCTGTAAGAAGATTTTTGCATGGAATTAAAACTAATATCAAATTCATTAACGGTTTTTTTATAATTTCCAAAAAATGGCAGAATATAGTTGAGTTATAGAAGGAGTTTATCATGAACTTACATGATTTACATTTCTACAAGCAACTACTTCTGCCTTTTGTAATGAGGAATCAGAGTCAAATAATTTCACTTGGTGGTCATCTATGGATGAACTAGTGAGATTTTTGGAAGAAATGCTCCTGAAATATGGAGATAATATTGATTTCTCTACTTTGACGATCAAGGAAGAAAACCTGTACACTGATGAGTAGTTGCTTGTATTCTTTTCTAAAAAGAGTTAAAATACCCTTAAGATTATAAGGGTATTTTTTGGTCAAACTTTTCAAGGAGAAATTAAATGAAGCGAAAGAAAGCCTATATCTATACAAGGGTATCTACAAATATGCAAGTTGAAGGATTTTCATTAGACGCTCAAGAAACAAGAATTCATCAATATGCCAATGCTTTTGATATTGAGATTGTGAAAACCTATCAAGACGCTGGAAAATCTGGTAAAACCATGCTAGGTAGAACGGAATTTATGGCCATGATATCAGATATCGAAGCAGAGAAAGATAAGGTGGACTATGTACTTGTATTCAAATTATCACGTTTTGGTCGGAATGCTGCGGATACTTTAAAATCTCTAGCTATTATGGAATCTCATGGTGTAAATCTGATTTGTGTTGATGATGGACTGGATAGTTCAAAGGATTCAGGAAAGTTAGTTATTACTATCTTGTCGGCAGTTGCTGAAATGGAAAGAGAAAATATTATTTCTCAAGCTATGGAAGGTCGCAGACAAAAAGCGAGAGCTGGTCAATGGAATGGTGGATTTGCGCCTGTAGGATATTCCCTTGTTAATGGTCAATTACAAGTAAATCATGAAGAAGCTGAATCCGTAAAGATGATTTTTGATTTATTTGCCAACAGTGATATGGGCACTATAGCTATTGCCAAGCATTTAGCCAACCTAGATATAAAGAAACCAATTCGACACAATAGTACCCTTCCATATTTTTCATCCAGTGGCATTGCAAGAATCTTAGATAATCCAGTTTACAATGGAAAAATTGCTTTTGGACGGCGTGAAAGCACTCGAGATAAAATTTCTGGTGAAACGAAAGTCACACAGTCTGAAAATTATATACTAACAGACGGAATACATGAAGCAATTATTGACGATGAGACTTGGAAAAAAGTGAGGAAAAAACGAGAAGCTAATGCCCATAAGTATAAACGTGAGAACCCAAGTAAGAACGATTCTATTTATGTACTTTCAGGGTTGATAAAATGTCCATTATGCAATGCTGGGCTTTATGGAAATAAAAGTATCAAGCGAAATAAAAATAAGAAAGATGAATACTATAAAAACTATTACTACTATGCTTGTAAACATAGAAAACATGTAGATGGTCATAAGTGCACATTTAATAAACAGCTTAAAACAGGAAATTTAGACCATGAAGTATTATCAATCATTAGTAAGTTAGTTTCAAGACCTGATTTTGCACGAAAACTGCAAGAGAAAATAAATATTCAGGTTGATACAAGTAGGATAGACAGTGAAATTGAACAATATAAGAGTCTCTTTCGCCAGCTCAATGCAACCAAATTGAATTTAATCCAACAAATTGACTCCTTAAATTTTGAAGATCCTCATTTTCAGCAAAAGTCAATTGATTTAGATATAAGATTAAATACTATTTATGATAAATTAGCAGATGTAGAAATGCTAATTGAGACAAGTGAATCTAAACGAGAGGTAATCCTAAAAGATAAAATGACCGCAGATAATATTTATAAAATATTGGTCAACTTTGCATCATTTATGGATGTCATGGAAGATATCGACAAGAAGCGATTGTGTCAGATGTTGATTGAAAAAGTCGAAATTTATGATGACAAAAATAAAGCAGGATGTTGGGTGAAAGCCATTCATTTCAAGCTTCCAATCATTGAGGAAGACTTAGAAATTAGTTTGGACAATAGTACACCGGTTGAGGCGGTTGTGAAATTACAAAAGAAGGAATGCTGAAAAACCTTGATTTTATACAGTTTTTTCAAACATTTTGCATTTGTTCCAGATGATCTGGGAGGACTTTAAAAAGTCCCCAAAAAAAGAGATTGAAGTCAACGTCCTTATCTTGCCTGTTTGTGGAAGGCACAAAAGTTAGATATATCAAAGTATATGAGAACATTTTAATAAGTGTTCTCGCTTTTTTTATTTTCAGGAGGAAATCATGCAAAAAGAAGAAAAATAATCGCGTCAAATGGTGATGTGTCATCTTAGGGCTATCATGGGAATTGATATTGAGGAAGCAACTCATACTCTTCGAAAATCAAAATTATCCGTTGTCAACTTACCTTGATGAACCCAAGTTCTATCGTCGGCTTCGTTTCCTAGGCTACTTTTGATTTTCATTGAGTATCAGCTAGTTGCTGAAATGGAAGAGGTAGGACTAATCCGATTTGGTGAATTTGGAAATGTTGGACTTTTAGTGTTGGAGGGACAATCATGAAATGGATAACTGTTAATCACTATCCAATACCAATGACAAAACGAATAAACACTTTATATAGTCAATTAGTTTGTCTTTGACTACTTCGACGTAAGGGGAAACTCCGTTTCCTTATTTCCAACTTCAAACACTCCACTGGAGTATTTGAACTCTCCTGCCGTACTTTACGAAAGTGACTTGCTTCGCATGTCTTATTTCCAACCTAGAACATCCTTTAGGCTGTTCTAGCAACCTGCAACTCGTTGCCTTGTACTAAAAGCAAACTAAAGACTATAAAATCTGTACAGAAAAAGCGTTGTCTTTCCAGTTTTTCGTCTTAGAATCCTTCTAATGTTTCTTGCGGTGACGATATCATCTCTCTGAGATGTTTTTTATACTTTCAAGTGGCTAACTTCATTTTAGAACTTTTAAAGAAAAGTATATATTTTATATAAAAGGTTTCATAGGATGAGTAAGCTAAAAGAGTTATGCAAGGAGCAGGGGCATAGACTTTTACCACTTCCTCCGTACTCACCTGAGTATAATCCCATTGAGAAAACATGGGCTCATACTTAACAAAAATCAAAAATAGCGTTATAATAGTATTATGACAAAAGAACTTACCCAAACACAAGTCGAAGAATTAAAGCAAGCCCTTAAAGATAAAAATAATGCTCCGCATCATAGAAAAATTCAAGCCCTTATTCTCTACTCTGAATGCCATAATTTAACATCTGTAGCTAAATCAGTAGGCTTTGTCCATCAGACAGTCCGCAACTTATTAAATCGCTATCTAAGTGGTGGCTTAGAAGCTCTCTTAAAGGAGAATCGTGGTGGTCGCCGCCGCTCCTATATGACGCATGAGGAGGAAGAAGATTTCCTTAAAGAGCAACTCTCTTCCTCTTTGAATGGAGAATTCGTTACCGTTAACACCCTCTTTAAAGCTTATCAAGAGAGAGTTGGGCACAAGACAACCCGAGAAGGTTTCTATGCTCTCCTGAAACGTCATGGTTGGCGTAAAGTTAGCCCACGTCCCCAACATCCGAAAAAAGCAGACGCCGAAACCATTTTAGCGTCTAAAAATAAAATCTTTATTCGAGGAGAGAATGAGTAAGCGCTTTATTGATGGAAAAGAATATCAAAAAATCCGCCTTATGTATCAAGATGAGGCGGGTTTTGGGCGTATCAGTAAACTTGGTTCGTGTTGGTCTCCAAAAGGTTATCGTCCTCACGTAGCAAGTCATCACATTCGTGAATACCGCTATTGTTATGGAGCTGTGGATGCCCATACAGGCGACTCGTTTTTCATCATAGCAGGCGGATGTAATAGTGATTGGATGAATGAATTTTTACGCCAACTATCGGCAGCTTATCCAGAAGATTATATTATTTTAGTCATGGATAATGCCATCTGGCATAAATCTCAGACCTTAAATATTCCTAAGAATATTGAATTTACCTTCATTCCACCCTACACACCTGAAATGAATCCTATTGAGCAAGTCTGGGCTGAGATTCGTAAACTTGGTTTCAAGAATAAAGTATTTAGGACCTTAAATGAGGTAATCGATAAACTTCAAGAGGTTATTCAAACCTTAACCGCTTATCAACTCAAATCAATTGTAGATAGAGACTGGACTTCCGCTATTTTTGATTTTAACTGAGTATCAAATCAAAAAACACCTCAGAAAAGTATTGCCAAATTACGATACTTTTCTTGAGGCACTTTTGTCCTGCTCCTGTTTCAATTAACTATACAAACCGTACCAATTGATTATCTTAAACTAGATATGAACCGCTATATTTCAGAGGCCTATTCTACGATTTTAACGGCTAAGCAACAAGGAGAGGTTGCTCACCGCTATATTCTAGGAGTTTATCGCCTTTACGATATGCTGACAAGAGCCTATCCTGAAATTCTCATTGAATCTTGTGCAGGCGGCGGAGCGCGCTTTGATGCGGGTATGCTCTACTACAGTCCGCAGATTTGGACCAGCGATGATACTGATGCAGTAGAACGGTTAACGATTCAATCAGGGACCTCACTAATCTATCCGTTGTCTACGATGGGAAGTCATGTCTCGGCTGTCCCTAATCATCAAGTAGCGCGTGTGACATCACTAGACATGCGTAAAAATGTTGCTACTTTCGGAGTTTTTGGTTATGAATTAAACCCTCTCACTTTAAGTGAAGAAGAAAAGACTCTTATTCGTCAGCAGATAAAAGAATACAAATCTTACCAAAACTTGATTCTTTTCGGTGATTTTTATCGCCTAGATATATTAGATGATAATCATGTGGTTTGGATGGTGGTTAGTTAGGATAGAAGTGAGGCTTTGGTTGGGTATTACAAAATATTGGCAGAGGCAAATCCTATCTATGAACGCATCAAATTGACTGGCCTTAATGAATCCAGTATGTATCAAGTCTCTAATGGGAAGCAAATCTCATGTCGATATGGCAAGGATTTGCAGTCTATTGGTTTGTTGCTAGGTCAAAATTTTCTTGGACATGAGCAAGATTATTGGTCACGGGAAATGCCAGGCGATTTTTCATCAAAACTTTATTATTTGCAGCAAATTTAGCTGAAAATATGGTAGAGTAGAAGGGAGAATCGGAGGAATTTATGATGCAAAAATATACGATTATTGCCAATGACATGCGTAAGAAAATTTTAGAAGGCGTCTATAAAGCAAACGACCAACTTCCCTTTGAAAAAGACCTTTGTACTCATTATGATACCAGTAAGATGACTGTTAAGAAGGCGCTAGATATTCTAGTCTCCGAGGGGTTGATTATCAAACGTCGTGGAGCTGGAACATTTGTTAAAGATTTATCTGTTGAGGATATGAAGAGCCTCTTAATCAGCAGTCAGATGATAGGAACAACCGCTTATTATCCTGACAAAAAAGTGACTAGCCAAGTTTTGGAGTTTAGTATTCAGCCAGCTAGTCAGTCAATCGCAGAAAAGTTAAATATTAGTCAAGATACCTTTATCTATAACATTTATCGGGTTCGTCAGATAGACGGGGTTCCAAAGGTTATTGAACGTACCTATATGCCGGTGGATGTGATTCCTGGTTTAAGATTGGAACATGTAGAGGAATCAATTTACGCCTATATTATTGGTGATTTGGGACTCAAAATTCACAATGCACATCGTAAAATTTCGGTACGCAAAGCAACATCAGAAGAAGAAAATTATTTGAACATTCCTTCGGGAGATCCTGTTGCAATTACAGAACAGATAGGTTATTTATCCACAGGCGTAGCCTTTGAATATTCTATTACTGTGCATACTCAGGATTCTTTCAATTTAGAAGTCGTTTTGACTCACAATTGATCCTTCAGAAAAGCGAATACCCTGTCCTAAAAAAGGCCAGACCGCTTATGTAGTCAGTACGCAAGTCGCTAACTCTCTCAATGAATTGTTTTCTGACTTACAAAATAGGATTAGACTTATGGAAACACTCATTTAGCTTATGATTAGTCATTCTGATAGCCTGTGAATTCACGTATTTAGAACCCGTCTTTGACATGAAGAACCTGTATTCACAGTTCAGCACTTCTATCTAAGGCTAGTTTTTGAGCTACTCATCGTTAGTTTTTTTCAAAATACAGTCAGTATTCTCTCAAAAAACTGCCTTGATTAGCGAAAAACGATCTCTTATCTATAAACACTTCGCTTGTGAATACAGGTTCTAAGAAAAATATGGTGATTAGTTATGCAATTAATAAGAGAAGATCATATTGTTTTCTTTGGAGATAGTATTACAGAATGGGGACGTGATAAGGCCGACCCAACGAGTTTAGGTCATGGCTATGCTAATTTTGTAGCAGGACACTTGGCCTACCACTACCCACAATATGCCTTTACCTTTAGCAATAGAGGTATCGGTGGTGACAAAGTCGCCAACCTCAACGAACGAATACAGGAGTGCTTGAATTTAAAGCCAGACATGGTCATTCTGATGGTTGGTATTAACGATGTTTGGCATAATATTGGACGAGAATCCTTTGGAAGTCAGACTGAGCAGAAACGTTTTGAAGCAGAATACCGCAAACTTTTAACGAACTTGCAAGCAGCAGGGATACTACGAATCTTGGTTATGGAACCCTTTGTTCTGCCATATCCATTAGATAGGCAAGATTGGCGAGTAGATTTGGATGCTAAGATTCAAATTATTCGTCGTCTAGTTATGGAATTTGGTTTAGAAATAGTCCCCCTTGATGGACTTATGAATGAACAGGCTGTTCTTCATTCAGCACAATATTATACAGGCGATGATGGCGTTCATCCAACTTTAGCAGGCGCAGCCTTCATTGCAAATGAAGTGGTGAAGCGACTGACTATTTCTGATGTTCCATTAAGCAAGGAGGTCTGACAGTGAAAAAAGAATTAGCGATTCAAGAGTGGGGAACTTATCAAGGATCAGGGGTCAAACCAACTGATTTTGATGTTTACTGGGAAGAGGCCAAGGCAGAAGTGGAGGCTTTAGGAACAGATTACTGCCTGCAATTGATTGATTTTCCCTCACAAATTGGAGAGGCTTATGAGTTGACCTTTAGGGGAGTTGATGACGCAAAAATTGTTTGCCAATTTGTGAAACCAAAACGGCTTGAGAAATTTCCCTTGATTTTTCAATTTCATGGTTACCATTGTAATTCTGGAGACTTAGTTGATAAGTTACCTTTTGTTGGTGAGGGGTTTGGAATTGTTGCTATGGATGTTAGAGGCCAAGGCGGACAGTCTCAAGATACCTTGCAAACATCAGGTGGGACCTTGAAAGGTCATCTGATTCGTGGTATTGAAGGTGGGAAAGAAAATCTTTTCTACCGTAAAGTTTACCAAGACATCTATCAGTTGATTAAGATTGTTCAAAGCATGTCGGATGTTGAGCATGAAAATTTATATGTAAGTGGTGTTTCTCAAGGAGGTGCTTTAGCTTTGGTTTGTGCCAGTCTTTGTCCTAACATCAAAAAAGCATTTGTGCAGTATCCTTTTTTGAGTGATTTTAGAGAAGCTTACAACCTTGATGTAACTCAGTCAGCCTATGAAGAATTGGCTTATTGGTTCCATTTTAGAGATCCCTTGCATGAAAAAGAGGAAGAAGCGTTTGATAATCTGGAATACATTGATATTCAGCATTTTGCACCAGCTATTAAAGCAGACGTACTTTGGGGAATGGGATTAGAGGATCATATTTGCCATCCAAAGACACAATTCGCTGTTTATAATAACATTCAATCCCCAAAACAGTTGCTGTTTTATCCAGAGTATGGGCATGAGTACCTTCCCAAATACAATGACCTCGTTTTTAGAATTTTAAAAGGAGAGAGGATTTAATCTAATGAAAAAATTCCCAACTAATTTTTGGTGAGGAGCCGCTACATCTGGTCCCCAAAGTGAAGGTCGTTTCGCCAAAAAGCATGCTAATACTCAGTTAAAATCAAAAATAGCGGAAGTCCAGTCTCTATCTACAATTGATTTGAGTTGATAAGCGGTTAAGGTTTGAATAACCTCTTGAAGTTTATCGATTACCTCATTTAAGGTCCTAAATACTTTATTCTTGAAACCAAGTTTACGAATCTCAGCCCAGACTTGCTCAATAGGATTCATTTCAGGTGTGTAGGGTGGAATGAAGGTAAATTCAATATTCTTAGGAATATTTAAGGTCTGAGATTTATGCCAGATGGCATTATCCATGACTAAAATAATATAATCTTCTGGATAAGCTGCCGATAGTTGGCGTAAAAATTCATTCATCCAATCACTATTACATCCGCCTGCTATGATGAAAAACGAGTCGCCTGTATGGGCATCCACAGCTCCATAACAATAGCGGTATTCACGAATGTGATGACTTGCTACGTGAGGACGATAACCTTTTGGAGACCAACACGAACCAAGTTTACTGATACGCCCAAAACCCGCCTCATCTTGATACATAAGGCGGATTTTTTGATATTCTTTTCCATCAATAAAGCGCTTACTCATTCTCTCCTCGAATAAAGATTTTATTTTTAGACGCTAAAATGGTTTCGGCGTCTGCTTTTTTCGGATGTTGGGGACGTGGGCTAACTTTACGCCAACCATGACGTTTCAGGAGAGCATAGAAACCTTCTCGGGTTGTCTTGTGCCCAACTCTCTCTTGATAAGCTTTAAAGAGGGTGTTAACGGTAACGAATTCTCCATTCAAAGAGGAAGAGAGTTGCTCTTTAAGGAAATCTTCTTCCTCCTCATGCGTCATATAGGAGCGGCGGCGACCACCACGATTCTCCTTTAAGAGAGCTTCTAAGCCACCACTTAGATAGCGATTTAATAAGTTGCGGACTGTCTGATGGACAAAGCCTACTGATTTAGCTACAGATGTTAAATTATGGCATTCAGAGTAGAGAATAAGGGCTTGAATTTTTCTATGATGCGGAGCATTATTTTTATCTTTAAGGGCTTGCTTTAATTCTTCGACTTGTGTTTGGGTAAGTTCTTTTGTCATAATACTATTATAACGCTATTTTTGATTTTTGTTAAGTATAATATGTTTGACTATTGGTATGAAATAGAACCAGAAGCTTTCTATAATCAGGTAGGGCCAGACACGGCTTCAAACTTTTATAATAGTTTTAGAGAAGACATCGCACTTATGAAAAAAGTCGGTCTCAATAGTTTGCGGACTTCTATTCAATGGTCGCGTTTGATTGATGATTTGGAGGCCAATACGGTAAATCCAGCAGCTGTTGATTTTTACAATCAAGTAATTGACTGTTTTATTGAAAATGGTATTCGACCTATCATTACCTTACACCATTTTGACTTACCAGTGGAACTTTATCACAAGTATGGTGGTTGGGAATCTCGCCATGTGGTTGATTTATTTGTTGGCTTTGCTGAGCAGGCATTTAGACTTTTTGGTAACCGTGTTAAGGATTGGACGACTCACAATGAACCAATGGTGGTGGTTGATGGCGAGTATCTCTACCAGTTTCATTATCCAAATCTTGTGGATGGTAAAAAAGCAGTTCAGGTCGCCTACAACCTCAATCTTGCATCAGCAAAAGCCATTGCCAAATATCGTGCACTTGGTTTAGACAAAGATGGCGGTCGAATTGGTATCGTTTTAAATTTGACACCAACCTATGCAGCTTCTGAATCAGCAGCTGATCAAGAAGCTGCGCGATTTGCGGAACTTTGGAATAATAAAATGTTTCTTGAGCCAGCAATTCATGGTCACTTCCCTGCGGAATTGGAAGATGTTCTAAGGAGAGATAAGGTCATTTGGCAGACGGCAGAAGAGGATAAGGAGATTTTCAAACGCAATACAGTTGATTTTCTTGGTGTCAATTTTTACCACCCAAATCGCGTAAAAGCTCCGGATATTGCACCAAATTCGGTAGGTGATTGGTTGCCGACCAGGTATTTTGATGATTACCAGACGCCAGGGCGCCGCATGAATATTGATAAAGGGTGGGAGATTTACCCGAAAGCAGTATATGACATCGCCATCAATATTCGAGACAATTATAAGAATATTCCATGGTACATTTCTGAAAATGGGATGGGTGTCTCAAGGGAAGAACGCTTCTTAGATGAGTCGGGGCAAATTCAAGATGATTACCGCATTGATTTTATTAAAGAGCATCTGGAGTGGTTACACAAAGGTATCGAAGAAGGATCAAATTGTTTTGGCTATCATCTTTGGACACCGATTGATTGCTGGTCATGAACTAATGCTTATCGAAATCGTTACGGCTTCATCTCAACTGATATCCACACACAAATCAAAACAATTAAAAAATCAGGACAATGGTTTAAAACTGTTACAACACAAAATGGTCTTTCGTAGGGACTGAGTTCAAGAGTTGGCATTTTAGACGCTACGAAAATTAAATTGATATAAAACCCACTAGAGTTTCACCTCCTGTTTTCAAGTACACTTCTGCTAAAGGAAGCTGATAAATGATTTTTATACGCTACCACGTTATTTTTCAGCAAAAGATTCATTTAATTTATACTAATACAATAACATAATAATTACTACTCAAAAATGTATATAACGAGGAAACTATGGCAAAAAAATTGACAAAAACAAGTGTTCTAGCAAGTGTTTTAGTAGCAGGTTGCATTCTCGGAGTACAAAAAGTTTATGCAGAGGAAACAACTACTAATACTATTGCAGTTAATCAATCAACAACTGAAGTGGGAGTCAGCAATCTCACGACAATACCAGCAACAGAAATGGCATCAGATACCACACCACAGACGGTGATAACGGAACAAGAAAGTTTAGACACTTTTTCTGAATTGGAAGGAACATTTTCTAGAACGAGTAAAGTCTTTATCTGGTTGGACGACATAAGAAGAACTGTCGGATGAGAGTTGTGAGATGAAAGACTCTAAGATTGTTTGAATAGACTGAACCATGGGAAAACTCCTTTTTGATTTTAGACTATCACTTTATTGAAAAAGCCCCTATCCAATAAAAATTGGAGTAGGGGCCTTAACTTAATGACATTGACCTTAAAGGTGCTTTTTGGTATCGAAAAATCAAAGTGATACGTCGCTGTCTTTACCTTGCCGTAATTCGGGATAACATGTGCTCGGTCTCACCTAGTTTGATTTTTTTGAGTGTTAGTTAACGTGGTTGAGGAGCCATAGTGCTGAGAATATTATAGCGTTTTTGTAGGTAATAACGTAGTCCAAAGGCAGCTGCTCCAATAATGAGGAGAACCAGAGCTGGTAATTGAGGGTTGAGAGTAGCAGGGAGCAGGCTAGCGGCAACGTAGATTAAAATCCAAGATAACATAGCTAGTAACAAGACACCAAATACTTTATACCAGCGAGGGCGTTCGCTCTTATCCTTGCCCATGTGACGATAAACCATATGGTAAGTGGCATACATGGCACCCCCACCAGCAAAACTAAGAGCAAAAATAGAAGTGATACCAGTTGTGACCGTTTTTGAGTTAAAGAAAATCAAAACAGCATTGAGTAAAGTAACTACGCCAAAAAATAGAAGTGAAGTATCAAGCCACATCAACCAAGGGTTGGTATTTTTTGACGAATTGGTAGTATCAACAGCCTCCCCTTCTTTTGGAGTGAAGGAAGCTGCCCAAACAGTTGGTGCTCCAAGTAATGTCCGTGCTGGAATTCCTTTTTTCTGTGCTTCTAAAATATTAGGAAGAGCTTCTTCCAAGATTATCTTGATTTCAGCATCTGATTTACCATCTTGTATCAATTGATGGGTAGCAATGTGGATAAATTCCTGATTTTTTTTGGTAAGATTTTGTAAATCCATAACGATTTCTCCTGTTTTATATTATTGAAGATAGTGACATTGACACTAATAATTATCTAGTTTAAAACACTTAAGGTATTTAGGCGGTTCTAATAAAAACTCTGTAGGGATGTCCTGTAACCCATTGGTTTATCTTTTATACTTGGACAGTTCAATTGCTAAACTCCCGTACGGTCCACAACTGGCTGTCTGTACTCAAAGCAATTTAAAAGAATGTACTGATACGTTAGAACCATTTCTTTCTAATGAAGTAAATAACAACGAAAGAGGAACCCAAAGTTGCAATGAGAACAATGAGCCAAAAAGCATTTGGCAAACCATTGAAAGGCATAGTGTTATCTTTGAAGTTCATACCGTAGGCAGAAAAAATAACGGTCGGAATATCTAAAGCCATAGTCATAAGTGCCAAGGTTTTCATAATGGTATTCTGGTTATTGCCAATGATAGCAGCTGATGTTTCAGTCATGGCATTAAGGACATTTTCATAAATACCAGCCATTTCGATGGCCTGTTGCGTTTCAATGAGAGTATCTTCCAGTAAGTCCTCATCTTCAATATATTTCTTGAGTGAGCTGGTGCTAGAAGACAATTTTTTGACAATGCGTTCGTTGAGCTTCAAAGAAGCTTTCAAATAGACGATAGATTTTTCCAACTCCATCATGTCAATCAGTTGCTCATTTTTTGTAGCATTTTCAAGTTGAGCTTCAATCTTATCACTCTGTCTGTCAATAGTCCGAAGAGCTGTCAAGAAGAGTTCAGCATTGCGGTAGAGCAATTGAAAAACAAAGCGTGTTTTCATAAAGGTATAAAAATTCCTTACACGGCGTTTGTAGAAATTATCAAAGAGCGTTAATTCTTGCAAACAAGTTGTGATGACCGCATTCTCTGTGACGATAATTCCTAAAGGAATAGTGACATAATAACTTTTGTTATTTCTTTCTTCGTAGGTTGGGACATCTACAATGATAAGGGTATAGTCATCTTCAACCGTAATACGAGAGGTTTCTTCAACGTCCAAAGGCGCGCGTAAGTCAGTGATGTCAATATTAAACTGTTCTGAAATGATGATTGATTCTTCCTGGGAGGGGTTGACCAGATTAATCCAAGCGCCGGGCTCGAAGGTTTCGATTTCTTTGAATTCTAGTGCTGTTGATAGAAACATTTGTTTCATGAGCGTCCCTCCTTCTGGAAAACTTTTTTACAAAATGGCAGAGCGGTCTGTTTACAGTCGCTTTCATGGACAATTTTGCATACTGTTTTATTATACTACATTTCTCAGTTTTTTGGGACAACGAATGGAAGAAATTTTGTTATAATAAGAAATATGAATGACTCTATGACTATCAATAATGTAGAGTAGGAAACTGTATTTGAATGGAATGCTAACTTCCTGTTTAACGCCCTTCGTATCATAGAGCGGATTAGAACACGCCCTAAAAACTTGGGATCTAGATAAATCAGTCTGTGTGAATGCATGCAGTTCTGCTTTTCTAAAATTAAATTGTTTTTGATGGACTTTGTATCCTTAGAAAGGAATTGAACTCGGGCTAAACCCTCAGAAAAAAAGATAACTGGTCTTGAAAATCAAGATTTTCGGAATAGTTCCTATCTTTCTATCGAATGTTACGCCTTAGTATCTGATATTATGCAAGATAAGTTAATTATTCATGGAGCGAGAGCCCATAATTTAAAAAATATTGATGTGGAAATTCCACGTGATAAATTGGTTGTGGTAACGGGCTTGTCTGGTTCAGGCAAGTCTTCACTGGCTTTTGATACTATTTACGCAGAAGGTCAACGTCGTTACGTTGAAAGTTTGTCGGCTTATGCCCGTATGTTTTTGGGAAATATGGAAAAGCCAGACGTGGATTCCATTGATGGCCTCAGCCCAGCTATTTCCATTGACCAAAAGACCACCAGTAAAAATCCTCGTTCAACCGTAGGGACAACGACAGAAATTAATGATTATTTGCGTCTGTTATATGCTCGCGTAGGAACACCGTATTGTATCAATGGTCACGGGGCAATTACAGCCTCTTCTGTTGAGCAAATTGTAGATCAGGTCTTGGAGTTGCCAGAGCGCACTCGGATGCAAATTTTGGCACCAGTTATTCGCCGTAAAAAAGGGCAGCACAAGACCATCATCGATAAAATCCAAAAAGATGGCTATGTTCGTGTGCGTGTGGATGGTGATATTTTTGATGTGGCGGAAGTGCCCGAACTCTCCAAGACAAAGATGCATAATATCGAAATAGTGGTGGATCGTCTCGTTAATAAAGAAGGCATTCGCTCACGTCTTTTTGACTCTGTTGAAGCTGCTCTGCGACTAGGGGATGGCTACGTCATTATTGATACAATGGATGGTAAAGAGCTGCTTTTTTCTGAGCATTATTCCTGTCCTGTCTGTGGCTTCACTGTGCCTGAGTTGGAACCTCGTCTTTTTTCTTTTAATGCGCCTTTTGGCTCTTGTTCAACTTGCGATGGTTTAGGGGTGAAATTGGAAGTTGACTTAGATTTGGTAATCCCTGACCGAACCAAATCCCTACGTGAAGGAGCTTTAGTTCCTTGGAATCCCATTTCGTCTAACTATTACCCTGCCATGCTAGAGCAGGCCATGACTGCATTCAACATTGATATGGATACACCTTTTGAAAACCTGACCGAAGAGGAACAAAACTTGATTCTTTATGGGTCAGGTGACCGTGAGTTTCATTTTCACTACGTCAATGATTTTGGTGGTGAACGCAATATTGATCTGCCCTTTGAAGGACTTGTGACCAATATTAGCCGCCGCTATCATGAAACCAATAGCGATTTTACGCGAAATGTCATGCGTGGATACATGAATGAGTTGCCATGTGCTACCTGTCACGGCTACCGCCTCAACGATCAGGCGCTTTGTGTCCGTGTTGGAGGAGAAAAGGGACTCAATATTGGGGAACTCTCTGACTTGTCTATTGCCGATCATTTGGAACTTCTTAGTCAGATTCATCTGTCCGAAAATGAGAAAACCATTGCAACACCAATTATCAAAGAAATCAGGGATCGCTTGACCTTTCTCAATAATGTGGGTCTAAATTACTTAACTTTGTCACGTTCAGCTGGGACACTCTCTGGTGGGGAAAGTCAGCGGATTCGTTTGGCTACTCAGATTGGATCAAACTTATCTGGTGTTCTTTATATCTTGGACGAACCCTCCATTGGTTTGCATCAGCGTGACAACGATCGTTTGATTGACAGCCTGAAAAAAATGCGGGATTTAGGCAATACCTTGATTGTTGTTGAGCATGATGAAGATACCATGATGCAGGCAGACTGGCTCATTGATGTGGGACCAGGAGCGGGTCAGTTTGGTGGTGAAATCATTGCCTCAGGAACGCCAAAACAAGTGGCAAAAAATAGAAAATCTATTACTGGTCAATATTTGTCAGGGAAAAAATACATTCCTGTGCCAAGTGAGCGTCGTCAGGGTAACGGCCATTTCTTAGAAATCAAAGGAGCTGCTGAAAATAATTTACAAAATCTGGATGTCAAATTCCCACTAGGAAAATTTATTGCTGTAACTGGTGTGTCTGGCTCTGGTAAGTCAACTTTAATTAACAGTATTTTGAAAAAAGCAGTAGCGCAAAAACTTAACCGCAATTCCGCCAAACCTGGGAAATATCGGAGCATTGAGGGGATTGAGTATGTGGATCGCCTAATCGATATTGACCAAAGTCCTATTGGACGAACACCACGTTCTAACCCTGCCACCTATACTGGCGTTTTTGACGATATTCGTGATCTCTTTGCCAAAACAAACGAAGCCAAGATTCGTGGCTACAAAAAAGGCCGATTCTCCTTCAACGTTAAGGGTGGCCGTTGTGAAGCTTGCTCAGGTGATGGTATTATCAAGATTGAAATGCACTTTCTACCTGATGTCTATGTGCCTTGTGAGGTTTGTCACGGAACTCGCTATAATTCGGAGACACTTGAGGTGCATTACAAGGAAAAAAATATTGCTGAAATTCTTGACATGACGGTTAATGATGCGGTTGATTTCTTTGCAGCGATTCCTAAAATTGCCCGTAAATTGCAGACTATCAAGGATGTTGGTTTGGGTTACGTCACACTAGGACAACCAGCCACGACCTTGTCTGGCGGTGAAGCACAGCGTATGAAATTAGCCAGTGAGCTCCACAAGCGCTCAACTGGTAAGAGTTTATATATTCTTGATGAACCAACAACTGGCCTCCATACCGATGACATCGCTCGTTTGTTGCAAGTTCTGAATCGTTTTGTGGATGAAGGCAACACTGTGCTTGTCATCGAGCACAATTTAGATGTGATTAAGACAGCAGACCATATCATTGATTTGGGACCAGAAGGTGGTGTCGGTGGAGGTACTCTTGTAGCTACAGGAAGCCCTGAGGAAGTCGTCCAAGTCAAGGAATCCTATACAGGTCAATATTTGAAAGCTAAGTTGCAATAAACTAGTAAGGAAATCAGTAAAAAACAATCTAGAGGAGAGGGAGAATTACTAATTTTCTAACCATTTGATTTTTGGGTTTTACTTTATCTAGCTAGATTTACAGCGCTTATTTTACGACTGTTGAAATTTATTTATTACTCTTTGAAAATCAAGTTCAGACATTATTAACTTGATTTGTTTTAGTTAATAGCACCGCCAAACTTGACATTGAGCTTTATTGAGGAAAGTTTTAGTTTTTTGTGGTAAACTAAAAACCTGTATTCACAAACGAAGCGCTTATAGATATAGTCATTTAGTTTATCTTTGATTACTTCGACGTAAGAGGAAACTCTGTTTCCTTATTTCCAACTTCAAACACTCCACTGGATTGTTTGAACTCGCTTTGCCGTACTTTACGAAAGTCACTTGCTTTGCATGTCTTATTTCCAACCTAGAACAGCCTAAAGGCTGTTCTAGCAACCTGCAGCTCGTTGCCTTGTACTAAAAGCAAACTAAAAGACTATAAGAGATAGTTTTTCGCTAATCAAGGCAGTTTTTTGAGAGAATACTGACTGTATTTTGAAAAAACTAAGGATGAGTAGCTGAAAAATTAGCCTTAGATAGAAGTGCTGAACTGTGAATACAGGTTCTAAGCCTAATCAAAATGAAAGGACGGTACAGACTGATGAAAAATACAATTAAAATCATTGCCTATAATCTCAGCTGTAAGGCTGCCCTTGTTTTCGGGATGCTAACAATAGATTTATTGGCCATATAGTATAGAAAAAAGCTTTTGGAATCTTTATCCAGAAGCTTTTCTTGTTCTACTCGCTTAGAATCAGAGCACAAGATTTTAAGTTCAGCAATAAAATAACTCATCATTTTATTGCTTTATTGCTAATTGTCTAGGGCTGATAGGGGAAATGGAGTTTTCAGATATTGAAAATAACGAAAGGTTAGCTCAACTTCAGACTTTATTTATACTCTTCGAAAATGAAACGCTTGACTTAAAGTTAACTCCAAGGTTTATACTAGACATAGAATAACTTAAGGAGGAAACAGGTTTGAAAAAAGTACTCATGATTTATTTTTCGATGACTGGAACAACTCGTAATGTCGCTCAGTCAATTTCAGATTTAATCAATGCAGATATTTATCAAATAGAAGCTGAGCACCCCTATACGAGGGCAGATTTGGATTGGACAATAGCAGACAGTCGAGCAAATCGGGAGCAAAATACCGAAATAGCCCGTCCAGCATACAAGGGAAAACTACCAGATGTATCACGTTATGATACGATTATTATTGGTCATCCGATTTGGTGGGGGATTCCACCAAAGATTGTTCATACGGTTTTGGATGATCTTGATTTGACTGGGAAAAATTTAGTTTCCTTTGCAACTTCTGGAGGTTCTAGTTATTATGATTCACAAAAAATGATGGAAAAATGGACTGGGCATAAGCTGCCAAAAGGTCACGTTCTTAATCATTTGACCGATGTTAAAAGCTGGCTAGCTAGTCTAGAATTCTTAGGCGACTAATAAACGCAGTAGCGATTATTAGTGGTCTAATAGGGAAAGGAAATGTAATGAATATCAAAAAAGTAAGTGAATTAACAGGTGTATCGGCTGATACCATCCGCTATTATGAGCGAATTGGTTTGCTGCCACACATTACCCGTAATCAATCTGGTATTCGTGATTTTACGGAGCGTGAAATTGGGATTTTAGAATTTGTTCGATGCTTTAGAAAAGCAGGCATGAGCGTTGAATCTCTAATCGAATATATTAACCTGCTAGTGGAGGGCGAGGGGACAGAAGAAGCAAGACTAGCGCTCTTGATCGAGCAACGCGATGAGTTAGTTTCACGAATTGATGAACTTAATCAAGCACGGGAACGTCTTGATTTTAAAATTAACAACTACCAAAACATGATTAAAAAGCGTGAAAAGGAATTGTTTACAGAAAGTGAGGAAAAATGATGGAAACAGTAACCTTATCAAATGGTGTTAAAATGCCAATTTTAGGCTTTGGAGTTTTTCAAATACCAGATTTAGGAGAATGCGAGCGGGTGGTGTCTGAAGCTATCGAGGTGGGTTATCGCCTAATTGATACAGCGCAGGCTTATGGTAATGAAGAAGCTGTCGGCAAGGCTGTTCAAAAATCTGGTCTACCACGCGAAGACTTCTTTATCACAACTAAGGTTTGGATTTCGAACGCAGGCTATGAAAAAGCTAAAGCTTCTCTGGACGAATCGTTGCGCAAATTGCAGATGGACTACATTGATTTAGTCTTAATTCATCAACCTTTTGGAGACTATTATGGAACTTGGCGTGCTCTGGAAGAATATTACAAGGCTGGTAAAATTAGAGCTATCGGAGTCAGCAATTTTTATCCAGATCGCCTCGTTGATTTGGCAAGTTTTAATGCTATCCTTCCTATGGTTAATCAAGTAGAGACCCATGTGTTTAATCAACAGATTGAAGCGAAGAAAGTTAGTGATGAATATGGCATTCAGCTGGAATCATGGGGACCTTTTGCTGAAGGTAAAAATGATTTCTTTACCAATCCTATTTTGACCACTATTGGTGCTAAATACGGTAAGAGTGCTGCTCAGGTTGGATTGCGCTATCTTATTCAGCGTGGTATTGTGGTCATTCCAAAAACCGTTCATCAAGAACGCATGAGACAAAACTTTGATGTTTTTGATTTTAATTTAAGTGATGAGGATATGGCAGAAATTTTAACTTTAGATCAAGGGGAAAGTCTCTTTATCAATCACTATAATCCCGAAACGATCAAGTCTTTGTCGCGTTATAAAGTTTAAAAGGAGGAGTTATGATGGCAAATTTTGAAGAACTAAAAGAAGCAGGTATTTTTCCAATTGGTAGCAAAAACGATGCCTATGCTAATGTTTTCACAGGTCAATCTTATTTGAATCTGTTAGCGCAGGCACCCGATGGCCATTTTGGAGTTGGCAATGTCACTTTTGAGCCTGGCTGCCGTAACCATTGGCATGCTCATGTGGGAGGTTATCAAATCCTCTTAGTTACAGGTGGACAAGGTCTTTATCAAGAAGAAGGCAAAGCTGCGCAATTATTGAAACAAGGTGATGTCATTGTCACCCATGATGGTGTTAAACACTGGCATGGAGCAACCGCAGATTCATGGTTTAGCCATGTTGCCATCACTACAGGTAGAGCCGAGTGGTATGAAGCTGTTAGTGATGAACAATACACTAAAGCTAATCAAGAAGCTAATATTCTTTGAAAGTCAACTTCTGACGTTCTTAACTTAATTTGATGAATACAGTTCTAACAGTGTCTTGCTAATACGAGCTGTATTTGTTTTATTTCCAACCTTCAATAGTCTAGTCTCAGGCTGTTGGAGCAAATCTGATTTTAATTTTATTGACTATAAGTAGAAATTGAGCCTTGGCTCATTTAAGAAAGAAGGAGAACTTATGACAATCAAACAAACAGCCGGACGTGACCAATTAGGAAATTTTGCTCCTGACTTTGCTCACTATAATGATGATGTCCTATTTGGTGAAAATTGGAACAATCAAGATATTGATTTGAAAACCCGTTGTATCATTACCGTTGTGGCTTTGATGGCATCGGGCATGACGGATTCATCTCTAGAGTATCATTTACAAAATGCCAAAAGTAATGGGGTAACCAAGGAAGAAATCACTGCGGTTATTACCCATGTTGCCTTCTATGCAGGGTGGCCAAAAGCTTGGGCAACCTTTAATCTTGCTAAAAACATCTGGACGGACTAATTTTTTTGAAAATCAGATTCAGATGTCGCTGATTTGGTGAACTTTAATTTTATCTATCAGTATCACCTAGTCTGATTTTTCATTTCCATTGATTAGAGTACAGTTCACCATAATCTGATAGTTTATTGGTGGAATCAAGACATTGATTTGCCAAAAACATAACATTAGAACCTGTATTCACAAGTAAGATGCTTTTATCTAAGAGATCGTTTTTCGCTAATCAAGGCAGTTTTTTGAGAGAATACTGACTGTATTTTGAAAAAAACTAACGATGAGTAGCTAAAAAACTAGCCTTAGTATAGAAGTATTGAACTGTGAATACAGGTTCTATTATTTGAAATTTGACATGACAGCCCCTCAGTTTGAGAATTATTCACTCCAGCTCAAAGTTTACTTTTCGCATTTTTTTGCCCATCCATCGCGCATAATTTCGGAAATTGCGGCGGATGCTTGCCTGATGTTTTTGAGATATTTTTTGCTTAGCTTGGACTTCAAAGTCAATAGCAGAACCTTTGACAGACATAGACCAAGTGGCTCTTAATTGACCTTTTATCAGTATTAAGGCTGAAATTTGCCCTGCTTTTTTCCAAATGAGCGGCTGATCATCGGGAGCAATTAAAAGTTCTTTGTATTTATAAGAAACAAGGAGTGGATCAAATTTTCCTAAGATGAGGAGTTCAGGGATGTTTGCACCGTTTTGCCAAACCTTGTAGTAATAGCTTCTACCGAAGTAATCAAAAGACCTAAGATTATGCAATTCACGATGGTCAAGGCATGTCTGACTGATACCGAAAAAATGAGCAGCATCTGCCAGACTTGCCGGCCCGTAGAAAGTAAAATAGGCTTCTAGAAGATTTCTAGACAATTGTGGCGAGGATGCCGACTTCTGATTGGACCAGCAAACGAGGCGGTCTTTAGGAAGCCACTTTTGGTATAGACTACCCTGACGAGAATTATAAAGGAAAAGAGCACTCCAGTTAAAGAGTTTTGCCCACCGTTTGCCATAAATGTCTACTAATTGGCTACGGGTTTGCGGTTGACTAAGATAGCTTTTGAGTTGCTGACTTTCTTCTAGGAGGTTGAGATTTTCATCCTGAAAATATGAAACCACCCAAAGTTTCTCTCTTGCCAAAAAATGACAGATGCTCTGCCACGTTTCAAATTCGTAAAAATGATAGGTCTGGCGCTGTCCCCATGCCAAGATGCTGTCAGCGATACTGTTCTCAATACGATCATACTTGGTCAAATTCATCCGATTAGCAATGTTAAAAAGACCGTGATTAAGATACTGAGCTTGAATACCAAGTGAGTCTTGAAGAAGCTGATTGATTTCTTGATAGGGCTCGATAAAGCCTTGGTTGTAAAAGCGCTGAGCTAAGATATCTAACCTAGTAATGTTTTTCATAATTATCCTCAAAATAACTATTTTCAAACTCGTCTTGCTACTTTTCATCTAGCTTTGATGAGTGGAACTTCTAGTTTACAATTACAATGCATAAGTGCTGAGTTCATTATATCATGTTTGACAACTAACAGAAAAAAGAATTCTGGATTTAGAGCAATGCGTTATGTTAAACCTCTGACCGATAATATAATTATTCCCATATGTAAATGTTATGACATGTAAAATATGATACAATAATGTTGTGAGCGGTTTCTAAAATAGGAGGGGTAAAATGTCATATAAAATTGCTATAGAAGTTAAGAATTTATCGAAGAATTTTTTATTGGCTAATAATCAGTCTTTATCTATTTTGAAAAATATTTCTATGAAAGCTGAGTATGGAGAATTTATAAGTATACTTGGTGTCAGTGGTTCTGGAAAATCAACACTTTTAAAATGCATGTCTAGTTTATTAGTACCAAGCTCTGGAAGCGTGGAAATTAACTCTGTTAACCCATATAAGTTACGTAATAATAAGTTAGCAAAATTGCGACGTGAGGATATTTCATTTATTTTTCAATCGTATAACCTTGTTCCTGCCTTGCCCGTAGTTGAAAATATTCTACTACCATTTAGATTGTCTCATAAAAGAATTCAAATAGAGAAGATAGAAAAACTCTTGGAACAAATGAATTTCAATGCTGATATTCATTCTTTTGTTGGCACCTTGTCTGGTGGCGAGAAACAGAAAGTGGCTATTGCACGTGCGATATTGACTGATAGTAAT
Source organism: Streptococcus sp. ZY19097 (assembly GCF_040731245.1). Classification (NCBI taxonomy): domain Bacteria; kingdom Bacillati; phylum Bacillota; class Bacilli; order Lactobacillales; family Streptococcaceae; genus Streptococcus; species Streptococcus sp. ZY19097. Next base: position 1,898,416 of record NZ_CP160400.1, on the reverse strand, counting down.
ATTATTTTCGCTGATGAACCGACAGGAGCTTTGGATAGCAGTTCTAGACAGATTATTTTTGATTTACTAAGAGATTTAGCCAATCAAGGGAAATGTATTGTGATGGTTACGCATGATATAGAGTTAGCTTCATATACTGATAGGGCGCTCATTTTAAAAGATGGGGAAATTGATACGGAATTTTATAAACCATCAGCTGAAGATTTATATGTGGCATTGGAAACTAACTTGAATCAAAAATTATAGGAGGTTACAATGCTAAGATTAATCTATTATCAATTTAATTATAGTAAAAGACAGTGGTTAGGGACTGTTCCAGTCTTGCTGGTATCTAGTTTAATTATTGGTATTTCTTTGATAGGTATCAATAGTGCACGAAGTATATCAACTAATGCTACACAGCTTTTCCAAATGTTTATATTTTTTGGTGGAGTAACATTGTTTTTATTGATATCAAATCTGATTCATTTTTTGCTTGATATTTTTAAGCAAGACTATAAGTTATGGACAATCAGTGGTGCAAACCAAACTCAACTCTCCTTTTTAATAGCGGGTCAATTGGTGATTACTTCCTTATTTGCCAGTCTCATAGGAAATCTATTTGCAATTCCCTTGACGTCTTACTACTATCATTTTTTACAACAGTTTGTAGGAAGTGAAGACCTGCCAAACTTGGTTATATCAGTTGATATAAAGACCTTTTTATTGAGTTTTATAACTGTCCCACTTATATCTGGAATAGGAAGCTATTATTATGCAAGGCAAATTTTAAAAAGGAACGCGCTATTTGAAGAGGTTAGTGATAAAAAATTAACGTTATCAAAAATAGTAAAATTTGTATTGTCAACGATATTAGTTACAATTTGGATTATCTGCATTTATTTTATATTTTTGGGTAAAAACTCAACTACTTATGACATTACAATAAAATCTAGTTTAACTTTATTACTACTTATTATTCATTTGTTAGTTATTCAAGCTATAAGTCCTAGTCTCCAGTCCAATTTAATAAGAATAGGCTTAAAATGGTGTCTAGGGCATCATTACGCTTCGGTTTTGGCAAGTTGGAATATTTTATATAAACCTATGTATTTTAAAGGTTTACAGACTTCAATGACGATGGGGGTTACGTTAATATCTGGTTTTTTGTTATTTGTTCAAAATGCTTTTGTAGGAAATAAGGCTGATAGCATTGTAGAAGCTAAGGTTTCTTTTGTAGCTTATATGTTATCTCCTATTATTTTAATTTTAGTCAATGTCATTTCCCTAACTATTTTGGACTCTGAACAAGATATGAGAGATATGGAACAATTGGAAACTTTAGGAGTTTCAAAGAGGCATCTGTTATGGATTTCGGTGATAGAAGGTCTCCTACATACTTTTCTAATCTGTATGGTTTCATTTCTATTTAATATTATTATCCTTGGAGTAGTTAATAAAGTTGTTCATATAATGAATATGGATTTAAAGACGGTGGAAAGCTTATGGTTACCAAGTCTGATTATCTCTCTTATTTTATTTAGCTTTATAGTTGTGACTAAGATAAGCTATCGCGTGTTACGGTGAATCACTGCATTTTCTGCCACGTTAGGGTATAATAATATAAAATTTTAAAAGGAGTGAGGATATGGGACTTTTTTCAGGGTTGATTGGAAATGCATCGCAAAAGGATACCGACAAGGTAGAGCGCCAGTTGGAAGATATTTTGGTGCCAGGTGAGCAGGTAGAGTTGGCCTTTGTGCTGATTCGGGATTTGATTGTTTTTACAGAAAAACGGTTGATTTTGGTAGATAAACAGGGAGTGACGGGCAAGAAAACTTCTTACAAATCTATTCCTTATCGTTCAATTTCACGTTTTACTGTAGAAACTTCAGGACATTTTGATCTTGATGCAGAACTTAAAATTTGGGTATCTTCTGCTATGGAGCCTGCAGAAATATTGCAGTTTAAGAGTGATGACAATGTGGTTGAAATTCAGCAAGCATTAGCAGCCGCAGTTTTGAGATAATTTGGAGGTTTGAGGTGAGCGTGCCTCAAACCTATTTTTTGTTGTGAATTTGATGACCTTCAGTTATATCTCTATATTGCTTGTATAAACTATTTTATAGTCTTTTGGTTTGCTTTTAGTACTAGGCAACGAGCTGTAGGTTGCTAGAACAGCCTTTAGGCTGTTCTAGGTTGGAAATAAGAATAAGACATGCGAAGCAAGTGACTTTCGTAAAGTACGGCAAAGTGAGTTCAAACAATCCAGTGGAGTGTTTGAAGTTGGAAATAAGGAGTGGGAAACTCAATAAGTCTAAACATACTAAGATTAGTAGTGAGGAAATCTCCGACGGGAGAAAGTAATTAGAAGTCGGATGGCATAATAACAAAAGGGTTACCTGTCCAGGTAGCCCTTTTAGATAGGAAGATATAAAGTCAAATTTCTAGATCATATTCCAATAGAAATGAAACTTAGCCAACAACGATAATAATAATGCCTTCAAAAACCAGTAATAATAGAGACAATAATTTTTGTGTTTTCATGTGAAATACCTCACTTTTATTTTTTTCTATTTTATGCTAAAATACTAAAAACAAAAAACTATTCCCATATATGCTTATTGGAGATGTATGATGAAAAAAATTGGAGAAATTTTTAAAAAGTTTCGAAAATCTAGAGGGTTACGCTTAAAAGATGTCGAAAAGGCTGGTATATCAACATCTCAGCTCTCACGTTTTGAAAAGGGAGAGACGGATTTAACCATTTCAAAGTTTATGGCTATTTTAGATGAGATTAACATGCCTATTGACGAATTTATGTATGCGATTCATGATTTTCATAGGGATGAACTGAATGAACTCTTGTCAAAAGTTAGGCATTTTATATCTAATCATGATGTTGATGGGTTGAAAAAATTACTCTATTCCCAAATGGAGTCAAATCCTAAACAAGAGAAGTTTCATAAGCTTAATATCGTTTTATTAAAAATTCGTTTACAAGATTTATCAGGAGAAGCTTATTATTCTAGGGATGATTTATCGTATTTAACCGATTATCTTTTTAGTGTAGAATATTGGGGATATTATGAATTATTGATTTTTTCAAATACTTTAGATGTCCTGAAACATGATGCTTTTATGGTTTTGGCTAGAGAAATGTCTAGGCGTTCTGATTTCTATAAAGAAATTCCAAATAATAGACGATTAATCTCATCAATGTTATTAAATGGATATATCACATGTGTTGAGAGAGAAAAATTTCTGGATGCTCTGTATTTTGAAAAACAATTAAACCAATGCTTTTTCACTGAGACTGAAATTTATGAGCGATTGGTGTTTCAGTATGCACAACATCTGTATCAATATAAAAAAGAGAAGGATTGTAAAGCAATTATTGAAATGAGAAAGTGTATTGGAGCAATGAAATTAGCAGGAAGTCACCACATCGCAAAGCTCTATGAAGGACATTTGGAAAAAGTTTTATCTGAAAAATAGAACATGCAGATATGGGAAAGAAATTTAAAGTTTTTTCAGAGTGATATACTTAAAGTGTGATGAAGGAGGTTCCATTATGGAAATGTCGCCTTATGTTTTAAGTAAATCCCTATCAGATGGAAATGTATATTACAACACTAAAAATAACCATTCTTTTTTCATAACGAATGAATTATTACGAAAAATTGAATGTGATGCAATAACAAAAATGCAATATTATGATTATTTAATATTATATCATTATCAACGGGAAGAAAATGAGTTACAAGATACGCTAGCGAGAATTAAAAACGAAGATGATAAATTGCTAGAATTTACAATTCTAACTCATGGAGATTGCAACTTTAGATGTAAGTATTGTTATGAAAAATTTGAAAATATTTCAATGTCTCCAGAAGTAGAAGATGCTATTGTAACATTTGCGGATAAACTATTATCTGAGGGAAAGTTTGAGAGGTTTAGTGTTCAATGGTTTGGTGGAGAACCTTTACTTGGCTATAAAACAATCGTTCGATTATCTGAGAGATTTTTAGAATTATGTTCAATATATAACATTGAGTATTTTTCAGGTATTACAACTAATGGTTACTTATTGAACAATCGTATGTTTCAAAATTTAGTTAAAAATTGTAAAGTTACTAGCTATCAAATAACTATTGATGGGGAACAAGAATTTCATGATAATCAACGCTTATTAAAAAATGGTAGAGGTTCATATGAGAGAATCTTAACGAATTTAAAATCGATGGTAGCTAGTCCGTTATACTACCATTGTACACTTAGATTCAATATTTCCAGAGAAAATGTTAAATCAATGGAAAACTTTTTACAATCCGATGGTTTAATATTTAAAGGAGATAGTAGGTTCAATCTTGCCTATCATAATATTGGGGATTGGGGTCAAGGAGATAGGCTGGATGATTATTGCGTTGATATACCAGATGGGGACTTCAGTTATTATTGTTCACAACAGGCTATTTCTCTTGGATACTACATAGATTCTCCTAAAATGATGTTGCATAATAGTCTCAATTGTTATGCTAATAGAAAACACCATTATATGTTTAATGTAAGAGGAGTTATCCAAAGTTGTACAGTAGCTCTATATCGTAAAGAAAATATTTTCGGAAGTGTATTGACTGGTATTCTTAATCACAAGAAAAGAGAAGATTGGATAAAAGGGATTGAGTACGATAGGTGTAGTCAATGCCCATATGTGTTACTTTGTAAATCAGGATATTGTCCTTTGGCAAGAATAAATCAAGAAAAATCTTGGGAGAGGTTGTGTCGTCTCTATAGAGAGCGAATACAAAAGGATTTTTCACTCTTTATTCTTACTAAATCTTATAACGATATTCTTGATATAAATTAAATTTTTTGGAGGAATTAACCATGATTGTAAAAGAAAATAAAAAATATGACCCAACTAAAGTTTACCAAACACAAAGAAATGATAGCTGTACTAATGGAATTTGTGGTTAAGATATTGCGCAATTCAATAAGCAGTATAATATTATCATATCACATTAGGTTATTGAATATGTAAATTGGGATACATTTCTAGAATAACGGTGGTATATTACTAAACTACTATCAACTTTTAACTAGTTAGCTAACCTTTCCTGGCTAACTTTTTAGATTTGGAGCCTATGATGAAATTACTAACCTATCTTGGGAAGTTCCGTTATTTTGCCATTGTGGTCTTTATCTTAGGGGCTTTTTCGAGTATTTTACAGTCCTTAGTTATTCAAAAAATGATTGTCATTGATACGGTAACGGACTTTGAGTCTCTCGGGAAATTGTTTGTTATAGGACTATTGACCTATCTGCTCTTTTATGGTCTGGAATTTGGGGCTGATGTCGTTTACGATGTGTCTTGTAAACGCATCATGTTAGCCTTGCGAGATAAGTTGACGAGGACACTTCTCTTATCTAGCGAGTCAATAGACCAGCATGAGACGACAAATTTTCTCAGTCAAGATTTAGAATTTTTCTACGACAATTACGTGACTCAGGTCATGCGTTTGCCCCAAAATGGCATGATTTTCTTGGTTGTATCAGCCTATTTAATCATCTTAAATCCTGTTCTAGCGCTTCTGTTTATCTTAGGGTCCCTATTACGCCCGTTACCACAAGTTTTTTTGAGTCAAATGGCGGATGCTTTGGGACAAGAGCAGAGCGAGGAGCGAGAGCGTTCCATGGCGCTCATTATGGACTATGTCAATGGCGGAAGCACGCTGTTACACCATCAGGCATTTGACACGACCTATGGAAAATTGAAACATCAAGTCCTCACTTATGAGACCGCCCGCCGAAATTATTATTACTTGTCTAATTTCCTCTTTTTCTGTAATGGTTTGACACAATTTTTAGGACGTGTATTACCAATTGGAATTTATTTTTTATTGCCAAATGTTTTTGGGCATATTCCAGTGTCAGCACTTGTTGCCATGTTTATTGCGTCAAATAGCTTATCGAATCCTCTTCAAAATATGATGTATGCAACATTTAGTATGCAAGCTGCCAACTCGATTAGAACAAAAATCTATGAGCTGATGGACAAACGTGTTGATGACGTAGAAGTTCCCTATATTCCTGATTTTAAAGCTCTGATTTTGCAAAATATCACAAAATCCTATGGGGAAAAGGCTATTTTGAAAGATTTCTCCTACACTTTTGAAAAAGGGAAGAAATATCTTATTAAGGGAGCTAGCGGACGGGGAAAAACAACCCTGTTAAACATTATCAAAGGTGAGGTTGTTGATTCTGGACAAGTGGCTCTTGTGACCAATGACAATCAACGATTTGAGTCTTACCAAGCTAATATTGGCGTGGTGAGTCAGTCACCCTTTCTTTTTAATGGCACCTTAGCAGAAAATATCTGTCTCAACCAGACTTTTTCGCATGAAGCATTGATTAGGGTATTAAATCAAGTCCACCTGCTTGAAGAATTACCCGAGGGCTTAGACTTCAACATTGAAAATAACGGCAGTAATGTTTCAGGTGGTCAGCGTGTTCGCATAGAATTGGCACGATTTTTACTGCGTCAGAAGGATGTTTTATTGCTCGATGAGGTGACGGCGGCACTTGATAAGGAGAATGCTCATCGCGTTAGAGAGCTGATTTTTTCACTGCCAATGACCGTTATCGAAGTAGCTCACCATGTGGACGAAACAATCGTTTACGATGCTGTGATAGAATTGTAGGTGATGAGATGTTTAAGTATTTTAATAAATTTTTAGTGACCTTAACCCTTATCGCCTGTATCTTAAACAGCTTTGTCTTTCTTATTGAGCCCTTGATGACCAATAAGATTTTTGACTTAGATTCTTTAAATGGCAGTAAGAATATTGGGGGATTTTTGCTTTATGGACTAACCTTATATGTGATTTTTTATGCAGTGATGTTTATTGGAAATCTCTTAATCAATTACATTATGACCATTGGTTGCGGCAATATTCGCCTGCGTCTGTACAAGAGTTTGATGCTCGGTCATCAAAACATTGCTAATGATGAGAAGATTTCCCTTTTGACACAAGATGTTGAATATTATTTGTGGAATCACATCAGTCCAAGTATTCTCCTTGTTGCTCGGTTGAGTAACTTTCTCTTGCTCAGCAGTTATCTTTTGTCCAAAAATATACCGATTGGTCTTTTGTTTATCGTCTGTGCCCTTATATATTTATTGGTTCAACAGGTCATTAGTAAAATGGCAGAGCAAAAAGGGAGTCAGCAAACGGAAGCAAGACGTAATCTTTTGGCGTTACTTAGTGATGTCGTTGTGGGCAATGCAACTTTAAAGCAAAACAAAGCTCTTTTACTCACACTCAAATCAGTAAAAAAACAGTCAGAACGTTACGAAGAGAAGCGTCTATCCTTTGAAATATCAAGAGCTTTCTTTGACTTTTTAGCAAATCTTATGCTTTTTGTTTCGCAACTTTTGCCAATCTTTTTAGGATTGGCTTTAATGACAGCAGGTACAGATTTACGAACAACCGATTTGATTATCATGTTTATTGCGGCAACACGTCTAGAACAGCCCCTGATGTCAATTGTGGATAATATCTTTAGACTGAAGGGGTCAAAATCTATTTCTGAAAAATTTGATCAGATATTAGCTCAGCCTATTCCTGAAAATGATGCCCATTCTCTTTCTGCGGACACGTTTGAAGCCTTAGAGTGTCACCAATTGACGAAATCCTTTGCAGGTAGAACGCTCTTTTCAGCTTTTTCTTACCGTTTTGAAAAAGGGAAAAAATACCTGATTAAAGGTCCAAGTGGTTCTGGGAAGTCAACACTTTTTAAGTTAATCTTACAAGAATTGCAGCCTGATGAAGGCTCTATCGAGATGGTGACTAAAAATGGTCAGGTCGCGACAGACTTTAAGCATCGTATTGGTCTCATTGCGCAGTCGCCCTATCTTTTTAATGACAGTATTCGCTTTAATTTGACATTGGGAGACGATTTTTCAGATGAGTTATTGCTGGAAAAACTGGAGCAAGTTGGCTTGGCAGCTGAGTTTGACAATATTTTAGATTACCAGATAATCAACAATGGCGACAATATTTCTGGTGGTCAAAGGGTACGGCTTGACATTGCACGAAACCTCATTAGACAAAAAGATGTTCTTCTAGCAGATGAAGTGACCGCTCCGCTGGATGCCCAAAATGCCAAGAATATTCGAAACTTGCTCTTTAATCTGCCAGTCACGGTTATCGAAATTGCCCATCACATGGATGATGACTTTGTTTATGACGGTGAGATTGATTTGTCATATTATGCGAATTAAGGAAGAGCTACCATTCATTAGTGAGTGGTAGTTTTTCTTGTGATAACTTTTCCAAGTCCATCTTGTTATGATGGTGCTATCTTATGAAAAGGAGATAGCACTAATGATGTTAAATAAAATGAAGGCTCGGATTTTGATAGGCTTCGGTGGTCTGGCAGTTACTAGCTTTGTGGTGATGATGGGTTACGCTATTGGTTCTCATTCAGTGACCAGTCACACGCAGAAACAAATCCAGACTGAGGCTCATAAACTATTGACTAAAGAGAAAGAAAAGGAAAAGGCGAGTGTTCTCTCTGACGAGCTAGTCAAGGAATTTCTTACGCAATACTATACCAAGGAAAAGCTGGGCGAGAACAACAACCGTATCAATCCCTATATGACAGATTCTGCTTTTAAGGAAGAAGTAGCTCGTCAAGAAGATTCTATCAACCAAGTCTATAAAGACTGCATGTTGGATTATCGCTTTGAGTCTGCTCAAATCTATGTCAATACAGAAGCAAATGAAGCTCTTGCGGAAGTGTCTTATCAGGTTGTTTACGTGTCAGAGGTCAGTGATAAGGCTCACCTTCCGTTGAGGATGGCGATGACGTTTAGGGAGTTGAAATCTTGAGCGATAAAGCTCATCTTCCCCTTCTTGAAGGTATACTCATCCCAGGACATGACTTCTGGAAGCATGTTCCAATCCGTTTCAAACTTAAATTTATTGAGCTTTCTCAAAACTGATGACGTCGAGATAGATAGCCTGTGTAGAATTTGTTTCATTGCTTGGTTTTCGATGAGTAAATGGACGATTTTCTGGTTAACAGCGACAGAGATTTGGTGGTTCTTCTTGACAAGAGGAGTTTCAGCGACAGCCATTTTTCCGCAATCTTTACACCTTGAACCGACGCTTTCGAAGACGGATAAGTAGAGGGGAGCCAGCAGTTTCTAGATAGGGGATTTTGGAGGCTTTTTGGAAATCGTATTTAGCCATTTGTCCCTTACAAGAAGGGCATTTAGGGGCTGTATAATCCAAGTGACCGTGGAGTTCTAAGTGAGTTCCTAGGTCATATGGGACTTTTTGTATATACTCAAAATGGCTCCATAATCTCCACGGTGGTTTTACCCACTACAGAAATTATAGAGCCAAAATAGTCCACTGGACTATTTTACTCCCACCCCCGTACAGTTCCAAAGGTTCGGGGAACCTTTGGAGTTTGGAAATGAAGCGAACTCTGTTCGCATCAGTCGTAGAGGTCAGATTTGGAGTGTGAAACACGAATTGCTGAGATTTGCTTCGCAAACCTTATCTCCAACCTTTAACAGTCCACTGGACTATTAAACCCAATCAACCACTGCGCTGAGATGTTGATACGAACTTTGAGAAGCGAGGATGGACTTTTTGCTCAGCCTCCTTACGTCGAGGTAATAAAAGATAAACTAATTGACTATACTTCATTTTCCAAACTATCCCTAGATAGAAAGTATTGATACGACCCTAGCTCGCTTTGTCTCCAAACTTAAATAGTTTCTTTCACGGACTTTTGAAGTTGGTCGGAATTTGATTTTTATTGAGTATCAAAAAAGTATTATTTATAAGGCAAAGCCATTTCTAGAAATTATGAAAACGTATTATTGGTCAAAAAAAGTCAAATTTCTTTTTTTTGTCAATCTTTGTGTTATAATGGATAAGTTGTTAAAACGACAAAAAAATAAGTTTTATAAGGCAGCTTCGCACTGCCTTTTAGAAAAGAGAAACATTGAAATTTACAGAACTTAATTTATCAGATGACATCCTTGCTGCGGTAGTTACTGCCGGTTTTACAGAACCTTCACCTATCCAAGAAATGACTATTCCCTTGGCACTTGAAGGAAAGGATGTTATTGGACAAGCACAGACAGGGACTGGTAAAACAGCCGCTTTTGGTTTGCCTACCCTCAACAAAATCGACACTAGTCGCAATGTCATTCAAGCCTTAGTTATTGCGCCTACACGCGAATTGGCTGTTCAATCTCAGGAAGAACTTTTCCGTTTTGGTCGTGAAAAGGGCGTGAAAGTTCGTTCAGTCTACGGTGGTTCAAGCATTGAAAAACAAATCAAGGCTCTTCGTTCAGGGGCACATATTGTTGTCGGAACGCCAGGGCGTTTGCTTGATTTGATTAAACGTAAGGCTTTAAAATTAGATCATGTTGAAACTCTGATTTTGGATGAAGCAGATGAAATGCTTAATATGGGCTTTCTTGAGGATATTGAAGCTATCATTTCACGTGTTCCAGAAAGTCGTCAAACCTTGCTCTTTTCAGCAACTATGCCTGAACCAATCAAGCAAATTGGTATAAAGTTCATGAAAGAACCTGAACATGTGAAAATTGCAGCTAAGGAGTTGACAACAGATTTAGTTGATCAATATTATGTTCGTGTTAAAGAACAAGATAAATTTGATACTATGACACGCCTGATGGACGTCGATCAACCTGAATTGTCCATCGTTTTTGGTCGTACCAAGCGTCGTGTTGATGAACTAACTCGTGGTCTAAAACTTCGTGGTTTTCGTGCTGAAGGTATCCATGGAGATCTTGATCAAGGAAAACGTCTTCGTGTCCTTCGTGACTTTAAGAATGACAACCTTGATATTTTAGTAGCAACTGATGTGGCTGCGCGTGGACTTGATATTTCAGGCGTGACTCACGTTTACAATTATGATATCCCACAAGATCCAGAAAGTTATGTTCACCGTATTGGTCGTACTGGTCGTGCAGGCAAACATGGGCAGTCCATTACTTTTGTTTCACCAAATGAAATGGGTTATCTCTCTATCATCGAAAACCTAACGAAGAAACGTATGAAGGGCCTCAAACCTGCTACAGCAGAAGAAGCCTTTCAAGCGAAGAAAAAAGTTGCCCTTAAGAAGATTGAACGTGATTTTGCAGATGATAACATTCGTTCAAACTTTGATAAGTTTAAGGGGGATGCTGTTAAGCTAGCGGCTGAATTTAGCCCAGAAGAGCTGGCGCTTTATATCTTGACCTTAACGGTTCAAGATCCAGCGACATTACCAGATGTAGAAATTGCTCGTGAAAAACCATTACCATTTAAACCGTCTGGAAATGGCTTTGGTGGAAAAGGTGGACGCGGTAATCGTGGACGAGATAATGATCGTCGTCGGGGTTCTTACCGCGGTGATCGTAACCGTGATGACCGTCGTGATTTTAAACGCAAGTCAAACAAAAATCGCAAGGATTTCGAAAATAAGGACAACAAACGTCCACACCGCACATCAAGCGAGAAGAAAAATGGCTTTGTTATTCGTAACAAGGGTGAAAGATAATAGATTCTTTAACTTATAGTTATTTAGTTTATCTTTGATTACTTCGACGTAAGAGGAAACTACGTTTCCTTATTTCCAACCTAGAACAGCCTCTAGGCTGTTCTAGCAACCTGCAGCTCGTTGCCTAGTACTAAAAGACTATATAATCCTTTAAGATCTCATAACGAGATCTTTTTTTGAAAATGACTCTTTCCTGAAAAAAGACTATGAAAAAAGGTATGACTGATAAGTAGCCACACCTGATTGTCTTCTTTGTATCTTTAACAATCAAGTTCAGACGTTACTAATACTCTTCGAAAATCAAAATTATCCGTTGTCAACTTGCCTTGATGAACTCAAGTTCTATCGTCGGCTTCGTTTCCTAGGCTACTTTTGATTTTCATTGAGTATAACATGATTTGATAACTATAGGTTCTATCTATTATATTGCTGATTCTTATTAAGTATTGTTTTTTATTTGAGATAACCCAAATAATCAAATTTTTCAAAGGTATTATTACTTGCAATGGCAACAACATCTGTCTCTGGTTCAAATGCTTGCATAGGATCAATATGAGTTTCCAGATTTGCCACATTGGGTCTGCGAAGTCCAACGACATTAATATCATACTTTTTACGAACATCAAGCTGAGTAAGGTTTTTTCCTACCCAAGATTCAGGTATTGAAAACTCAATCATGGCTAGATTATCCTCAAGGTGGATAATGTTTTCAATGTGACGGCGTAGCATATTAGCAGCAACGGCCTTACCAGAATCACGTTCAGGCGTAATAACTTTTGTAGCCCCAATGCCATAAAGAACTTCTTCATAAGTGGCATTTTTAGCTTTAGCAATAATAATTGGAACTCCTAGCTTTTTACAGTGCATAACGGCCAAAACTGAAGATTCAAGATTGTTTCCTGTTGCGATAACAACAGAATCACATTGATCGATACCGACTGCCTTTAAAAAATCAAAGTCTGTGATATCACCTACAGCAGCTTTTGCCACATAATCGGCAACTTCTTGGACATGTGCAGCACCATTGTCCAAGGCGATAACATCCTGATCAAAATGGCTTAATTCAAAAGCAACGGTCCTGCCGAAAATTCCTAAGCCAAGTACACCAACAATTTTTTTAGTCATAATTTGTTCCTTTTCTAGTCTTTATCCAACAGTGATATCCATTGGCGCATATTGAATGGTTTTCCCTTTTTTTTGAAGAAGGCTGAGCAGTACGGTGATTGGTCCTACGCGTCCGATAAACATCAAAGCAATGATAATCAAACGTCCTGCAGTTGACAGTTGAGGGGTCACATCCATGGAAACTCCGACCGTAGCAATAGCAGAGATAGCCTCAAAAAGCAATGCTAATGGCTTGATAGAAGGTTCTACTTCAAGAAGCAAAACGTAACCAGTCATCAAGACAGCAAAGAAGAAAATCAGCACAGTCAATGTCTGTTTGATGGTTTTATTGGCAATAATACGATTACGAAAGGTTACTTCTGACTGGCCATCCAGTTCGGATTTGAAGAGAAGATAAGTGATTGCTATGGTAGTCACCTTTACTCCACCTGCTGTTCCTCCAGGAGCACCACCGATAATCATTTGCAACATGTAGAGAATGTTTGTAGCAGGATGTGCATCTTGGTAAGAAATAGTAGCAAACCCCGCCGTCCGCATAGTTACTGTTTGAAAAAAACTCACCATTAACTGTTGAAAGGGATGATAAGTTCCTATGGTTTTTGTGTTCCCAATTTCTGTCATCCAACTTAATACTGTTCCTAAAAAGAGGAGGAGACCAGTTGTGTAAAGCACCAAGCGCGTTTGGTTTCGTATAGGACGAATAGCTGAGCTGAGATGTTTAGGGCGATTAGTCAAATAACGTTTAACAGCGTGGATGAGATCCATCCAGACGGCAAAACCAATGCCTCCAGAAATAATTAAAAAAGCAATGACAAAATTAATCAATGGATTAAGGGCATAGTCTTTAAGGCTTGATGAGCCTAGATTATCAAAACCAGCATTACAGAAAGCTGAAATAGCTAGAAAAATACTATTAAAAATTCCATGCTGCCAACCGAATCGTGGAATAAAGTCTAGCATTAATAGCAGTGCAGCAATAGCTTCAATAGTAAAGGTTAATTTATAGACATTAAAGAGATAATGCCGTAAATCGGAACTATTTTCTCGGCTGAGGGCTGATTGCAAGAGATTCTGGTCAGTGACGGTTATCCGCCTACGACGTACAGCATACATGCTGATAGCAATTAGGGTAACAAGTCCTAGACCACCAATTTGCATGAGACACATGGCGATAACCTGACCTAAACCGTTGTAAACATCTGCAACAGCAACAACCGATAAGCCTGTCACGCAAACCATAGACACAACGTTGAATAAATGATCGAAAAAAGTCGTCGATGGTGCACTAGAGTAGTGGGTTATAGGAAGTGATAATAGGCAGCTTCCTATGATAATGACAATCATAAAGCTAAATGTCAGTCGTTGTGTCACTGACACTGATTTTAGAAAAGAGTACACAATAGAAGTCCTTTCATTCCAAAAAGCTAAGAATATGATAGCAAAAAAGCACTAAAAAGACTAGTCTTGAGGTTGTATGATGACTGTGGTACAATAAGAAAGATTAACTTAGACATACAAGGAGTTTTATTAATGAATAAAATTGATGCTTTTCATTTAAAAGTGATCGCTATTATCGCTATGTTTTTAAATCATGTTGGTCATACTTTTGAGAATGTGTGGAATCCTCCGTTATGGGAATTTACTTATCTGACAATAGGTCTTTTGACCTTTCCAATCATGGCTTACTTACTAGTAGAAGGATTTTTCTATACTCGAAGTCGTTGGAAATATGCAGGGCGACTCTTCTTATTCGGCTTAATTAGTCTTTTTCCTTTTCATTACCTTTTTGAATTTAACTGGTCATTTTTCAATCCCATCAATAACATCATGTTCACACTAATGCTGGGTGTCTTAATGATGATGGCTTGTGAAAAGGTTAAAAATCATTTCTTACAAATCCTAATTTTAATTTTCTTTATCCTTGCTTCCATTACCTCAGACTGGAATCTTTTTGGTATTCCTATCATTTTTGGATTTTATAGAAATCATGGAAAACCAGAAAATACCAGGTGGGTTCTTGGGATAATCTGTCTCCTAATGATGTATTTGACTTTTCCTAAAGAATGGACGGCGACTGCTGCGGTAGAATGGCTGTCAAATCTGGGAATTTTGACAGTTATCCCTATTCTGGCAGCCTACAATGGCCAGCGAGGCTATTCACCAAATTGGATAAAATGGGGGTTTTATGCCTTCTATCCTCTCCACATCAGTCTTCTACTTTTTATTCGTATTCTGATTTTTCACTATTAAAAGAAGCGAATAGGTTTACTGACTAACCTGTTCGCTTTTGTGAAAATTATAGTAGAAAGGGTTAAAGTGGTTTCTTGTTGGGGAGCCCTGCTTTACGCGGATATTTGTTTGGGGTTTCCTTTTTCTTTTCTACAATGGTGAGGTTTCGGCCATCCCCATTTGGTAGTTGATAGTTGTATGTTAGCACGACCTTGGCAAATAGCAGAGCTAAGGCATTTTTTGCATCAGCCAGTTCTTCATCTGCTGCAGCAGCCTTGAGGGCAATCAAGCGCCCGCCAATAGTTAAAAAAGGTATAGTTAGTTCAGACAAGACTTGCATGCGGGCTACTGCACGAGCCGTCACGATATCAAAAGTGGCGCGGAAAGTTTTATCTTGGCCAAAATCTTCAGCTCTGCCATGGTAAAAGTGAACTCTATCTAAGCCTAGTTCTCCTGCCAATAGGGTTAGAAAGTTGATGCGTTTATTAAGGGAATCAATAATGGTGACCTCAAGCTCAGGACAGAGAATTTTCATAGGTAGGCTGGGGAATCCTGCTCCAGCCCCTATATCCAACAGTCGTACAGGTTCGTTTTTGATATGACCTTGTAGAACGGGTGCTAAAGAATCGTAAAAATGCTTGAGATAGACCTCTTCTTTCTCGGTAATAGCTGTCAAATTGATTTTTTTGTTCCATTCTATTAGTAGCTCAAAGTAGCGCTCAAATTGTTTTTTTTGTAAATCGTTGAGCGTAAAACCTTGTTCAGCCAAGTATTGATAAAATTCAGCAGGTGTCATCTTGTCTCCTTAATCGATATCTGTACTGAAACATGCGGTAAAGATTGGTGCATGCTTAGACCTGTATCTTCTATTTTACCATATTTTACAGTTAATACTCTTCGAAAATTTAACGAAAGACTTTGCTGTCTTATTTTGGTGCATTCTATTTGTACATTGCTGAAACGAACAACGTCTGTTTCATTTTCCGTCTTCAATGGTTTCCTAGAATGTTGGAACAAGCCTAATTTTGATGTTCATTGCGTACAAGCCCTCTTTTCTTTTGAAAAGTTGTAAAAATTGATATAATATCTCTAACGTTATAAGCCATTGAGGTTAACTAGAGGTGAAAGTGAGGTATTTTTATGTTACAAAGTCAGATTGCTAGTAACAAGCGGCGAACTGTTCTCTTGATTATTGTATTTTTCTTGTTGCTGACAGCTATCGGTGCTGCGGTTGGTTACCTCCTGCTGAGAAGTCTAGAGCTAGGTGCAGCTTTAGCTTTGATTATCGGGATTATTTATGCAGCTAGTATGATTTTTCAGTCAACAAATGTTGTTATGTCTATGAATAATGCGCGTGAAATCAGGCCTGAAGATGCGCCCCAATACTATGAAACAGTTGAGAAAATGGCTATGGTGGCTCAAATTCCCATGCCACGTGTTTTTATCGTTGAAGACAATTCTCTTAATGCCTTTGCAACAGGATCTAGTCCTGAAAATGCTGCGATTGCAGCCACCACGGGACTTCTGAAAGTTATGAATCGTGAGGAATTAGAGTCAGTTGTTGGTCATGAAGTCAGTCATATTCGTAACTTTGATGTCCGTATTTCAACCATTGCTGTAGCCTTAGCCAGTGCAGTGACTCTGATTGCTAGTATAGGTGGTCGGATGATGTGGTTTGGAGGAGGACGTCGCCGCTCGGATGATCGAGATAATGGTATGGGGATTTTAATATTGTTATTTTCCATCCTATCACTGATTTTAGCTCCTTTAGCGGCGACTCTGGTTCAGTTAGCTATTTCTCGGCAGCGAGAATTTTTAGCTGATGCTAGTTCAGTTGAATTAACTAATAACCCTTTGGGAATGATTCATGCGCTTGAAAAACTAGACCAATCAGCTCCTATGCAAGCTTCCGTTGATCAAGCTAGTGCTGCTCTTTATATCAACGATCCAGTTAAGAAAGAAGATGGCTTGAGATCACTCTTTTATACGCATCCTTCTATCTCAGATAGAATTGAGCGTTTGCGTCAAATGTAAGAACATTGCTTTGCTAATCCTCTAAAAGTTGCTATAATAAAGTCAACCAAGAGAAAGAAAAGAGAAATTATGTTTACTTTAACAGAAATTAAAAAGCACCCAGAAGGTATTCGGTTTAATAACAGCTTTGATTTGGCTGAAGAAATCAAAGAACGTAACCCTGAAATCATTGATTTGAAGAATGTTACTGCCAAAGGAACTATCTCCTACGATGATGATTTATATTTATTGAACTATGAGTTGCTTTACACGCTTACCTTGCCATCTAGTCGTTCTATGAAACCAGTTCCTTTAGAGGTTCAAGACTTTATTTCGGAAGTTTTTATTGACGAAGCTGACTTGGTGGATAAGAGAGATTTAGTGGATGAGGAGTTAGTCTTAATTGTGGAGGGAAATAGTATTTCCTTAACTGAGAGCATTTTAGATAATATCTTGTTAAATATTCCTTTGAGTGTCTTGACAGAGGAGGAAGCCAAATCAGATGAGTTTCCATCAGGTAAGAATTGGTCAGTTATGACAGAAAGTCAATTTCAGGTGCTTAAGGAGGCTAAAAAGGAACAAACTAATCCTTTTGCAGCCTTAAACGGTTTATTTGATGAAGAATGATTTAAATGAATAGTAAAAAGACAGGGAAGGGGAGTATTCTCAGTCTTTTTTACGTTCATTATGGGAAGTCTATTATTTATACTTTTCTAAAATCAAACTAATACTCTTCGAAAATCAAAACTATCCGTTGTCAACTTGCCTTGATGAACTCAAGTTCTATCGTCGGCTTCGTTTCCTAGGCTACTTTTGATTTTCATTGAGTAATGGGTTTGTATTTTGTATGTGTCAAAAAGTTCTAAACAGTATGCACAATTCAAGGATTCTTGCGAGTTTGTTTATTGGAAATGGCAAGAAAGCTTGCCAGGTTAGGAAATTAAGAGTAAACAGTATCACAAAAAGTCATTAGAAAATGGAAGAGCGCAATCGTTCTCAAAAATTTAAAATACGTTAAATGACAAAATGATTACAAATTTTGAAATAGCTAGTCAAGTAAAAACTTTTCTGTTATACTTTTTCAGTACTATTGTTTTACTTGGTAGTTAAAATTATCTTGATTTCTGCAAAAAAGGGAAAAGAAGTCGATAAATTTTAGTTCTTTTTTAATTTAATGAGTTTTAAATGTTGATTTTGAAATAGTGAAATCGTATTACAAAGCTAATTAAGCAGATGAGTAGTGAGTAAAATGATAAAAATATTAAAAGGAGGAGACAATGAGTAAAAAAATTCTAGTTATCGAAGATGAAAAGAATTTGGCACGCTTTGTATCACTTGAATTACAACACGAGGGCTATCAGGTTACCGTAATCTCAAATGGACGAGAGGGGCTTGAAGTTGCACTTGATAGAGATTTTGATCTTATTTTGCTAGATTTATTGCTCCCAGAAATGGACGGATTTGAAATAACACGACGTCTTCAAGCCGAAAAAACGACTTATGTCATGATGATGACTGCGCGTGATTCAGTCATGGATATTGTCGCTGGTTTGGATCGCGGTGCAGATGATTATATAATTAAACCTTTCGCTATTGAGGAATTACTAGCACGTGTTCGTGCTATCTTCCGACGCCAAGATATAGAATCTTCTAAAAAACCTTCATCTACGATGGGCGATTATCAAAATTTGAAGCTCAATTCCCAAAATCGCTCGGTTGTGCGAGAAGGTAAAGAAATTTCTTTAACGAAGCGTGAATTTGATTTGCTAAGTGCTTTGGTAACCAATGTCAACCATGTTTTGACACGTGAGGATTTGTTGGCAAGCGTTTGGAAATACGATGATTCTGTCGAAACAAATGTTGTTGATGTTTATATTCGCTATCTTCGTGGGAAAATTGATGTTCCAGGTAGAGAATCTTACATTCAAACAGTTCGTGGTATGGGATATGTAGTTCGCGAACATTAAGAATGTCTTGACAAACGCAAGGTAGGTGCTTTAACTTTTTTGTTGAAAAACGACTTAACAAAATTGACGAACTCAAAGGCTTGAACATTTTGAGGTATAGAGTAGCGCTTACGTAAACTGAGTTTTAAAAAAGTACCAAATGAAGAACAATGCAGGGGCAATTAAAGAATGATTGTCTCTTTGTTAACTCTAAAAGTCGTACAGAATGCTTGGGAAGTTGAAAACTGTGGCTGAGATTCCTCGGTATCAATAGTTTTAGTTATTCATTTATTTATTGTCAACCTTTATTGAGTGTAAGTTATGACTGTTACGTTTTTCAATAAATCATCCAAAATATTAAGAAACTGAATATTTTTGTCCAATTATTGATTTGGGTTAAATAATTTAGCTTTTTTAATGAGGTTCAATCTAAGAGAAACTCAAAAGAGATAGTCAGGTTTTATGCTGTTCGATGACGACCTAGTTGGTCTGAAGCTTGTAGAAATAGTGCGTAACCTGATGATGGTCGTAATCCGTCCATTTCTTTTCCACATAAGTTTTAGAATTTCGACGATTAGCTAGTCGAAAAGGGAATTGGGATACTGAGAAGTTTTATGGTGGGAAGCAATTTTAGGCTGAGTATTTGATTATGCTTGAAGCATAAAAAGATTTTACTCGTAAGAAAGGAGGGATTTCAAATTTTTCTAATTGTATCATTTTTGATGCTCGCACTGATTTGTTGTTTTATAAAAAAACAATCGTTATTAGTGTTGGCATTTCAAAAAGCTAAAAATCTTAGTACGGATAATTCAAAAGAATTGTTAGATCAGGAAGGAAATCGATCACAAATTGCTGAGTTAAAAGAAAGCATTGATTATTTGTCAAAGCAACTTGAACAAGAACGCCAAACACAGCAACAATTTATTAGTGATATTAGTCATGAGTTGCGAAACCCTATAGCTGTTTTGTCAGGACATATTAGCATGTTGCAGCGTTGGGGGAAAGAGGAACCTGCCATTTTGGAAAAAAGTCTCAATATCATGTCCCAAGAAATGCAACGGATGGCTATTATGGTTAAT
Source organism: Streptococcus sp. ZY19097 (assembly GCF_040731245.1). Taxonomy (NCBI): domain Bacteria; kingdom Bacillati; phylum Bacillota; class Bacilli; order Lactobacillales; family Streptococcaceae; genus Streptococcus; species Streptococcus sp. ZY19097. The sequence continues at coordinate 1,878,450 of NZ_CP160400.1, read as the reverse complement.
GAAACTTTGGACACTGTTCGCCTTCAAGGAACTGTTGAAGGACATGAAGATGAAATGACTGATTTAGGCGAATCCGTTGAGAAAATTTTAGCCAATTTTAGACTCTTGAAAGAGGACTTTACTTTTGATTTTGATTCTAACATAAAACCGATTACTGGGAAGATTTATGCCCTGCATTTTGAACAAGCCTTAATTATTTTATTGGATAATGCAGTCAAGTATTCTGGAAATTCTAAGAAGATTGAAGTTGACTTAAATGTTCAAGAAGATTTTGCTTGTTTGTCGGTTATTGATTATGGGCAAGGTATGTCGGAACAAGATTTGGATCATATTTTTGACCGATTTTATAGGAGTGAAACTTCAAAAATGCAAGTATCAACTCAAGAAGGAGCTGGAATCGGCTTAGCAATTCTAAAGCAAATCGCTAATGCCTATCATTTGTCTATTCAGGTTGATAGCCAACTTGGAGTTGGGACTTCATTTCATCTAAAAATTCCGATTGTTGATAGTGCAAAATGACATTAGCTACCGTTCCTTGGAATAATTTATAAAAATCAATAAATTTAAGAGAGTAGCTATATAACGTTTATCTCTAACAAAAGGTGTTGCAAAAACGCCTTTTTATTATGAAAATATTATCATGAATTGCGAAAATCAAAACGCTATTTTGCGAACTTAATTTGATAAATGTTTTAAAACTTAAAAGAATAAGAAATTGTCTTTGGCTTTTGTTATTATTGAAAATATGGTAAAATAAGGTATTAAAATGTTAGAATAGGGGTGTTTTCATGCGTTGTCCAAAATGTAGTTTTAATAAATCAAGTGTCGTTGATAGTCGCCAAGCAGAAGAAGGAAATACGATTAGACGACGCCGCGAATGCGAAAAATGTCACACCCGCTTTACAACCTTCGAAAGAGTTGAAGAATTACCACTTTTAGTGATTAAGAAAGATGGTACGCGGGAGCAATTTTCACGGGATAAAATCCTCAATGGTATTATCCAAAGTGCTCAAAAACGTCCAGTCTCAAGCAATGATATTGAAAATGCGATTAGTCGTATTGAGCAAGCTGTTAGAAGCCAATATGATAGCGAAGTCTCTAGTGAAGTTATTGGCAATCTGGTCATGGACGAACTAGCTGAACTAGATGAAATTACCTATGTTCGTTTTGCATCTGTTTACAAATCTTTCAAGGATGTTGATGAAATTGAGGAACTTCTCAAGCAAATCACTGATCGTGTCCGTAGTAAGAAAAGTAGTGTAACCAATGAATCCAATTGATGATTTTCTTTTTCTAAAGCATAATAGGGTTTCTTACGATTCCACAACCCTTATTCAACTCTATTATCCTATCATGGGGAGTGACGCCCTTGCTGTTTATGAATATCTTGTTGCTTTTTTTGATAATGGGGCTCATACTCATAAATTTAGTGAGTTGCTTAATCACCTCCAATTTGGGATGAAGCGCTTGGAGGAAGCTTTAGTTATGCTAACGGCTTTGGACTTATTGGTTCTTTATCAGACTAGGGATAGTTACATATTGAAAATAAAGCCTGCGCTAGGGAACGAAACTTTTCTGGCAGACCCAGTTTATCGGAGACTTTTGGAGCTACGTATTGGTGAGATTGCGGTATCTGAATTGGAAGTTTCCATTCCTGAGAATGCACGTGATATTTCTAAGACATTTTCCGATGTTTTCAATTCCGAAATACAAAATCAACCTAAGTCGTCGAAAACGGATCCAACCTTTGATTTGGTCAGTTTCCAACGTCTGATGACTCGAGATGGTCTTTCCTTTTCGGAAAACGAAAAAATGGATGTTATTGGGCTTTATGCTTTTGCAGATAAGTATAAGATGAATTGGTTTGAGGTGTATGGCTTGGCAAATGAAACAGCCATTAACCGCAAAATTTCTCTAAAACGGATGGAGGCTAAAAAGCAGCAGCCGTCCCAATCTCAGGTCAATGGCGATTTTACAAACAGTGAATTAGTGGTTATTCAGCAAGCCAAGTCTCTATCGGCTCTTGATTTTCTCAAGGTTATCAAATCTTCTCGCAAGGCTGTTGTGACAAAAGCAGAGCGTAATCTCTTAGAAGATTTGGCGCAGATGAGTTTTTTGGATGAGGTTATCAACATTTTGGTGCTTTACACCTTTAACAAGACCAAGTCTGCTAACCTGTCTAAGCCTTACTTGATGACCTTGGCAAACGATTTTTCATACCGCGGTATTGGGACGGCTGAAGCAGCTGTTGTAGCGCTCCGCCATTCTCCAGAAATACAGAAAAAAAATGCTGCTAAACCAATCAAAAAATCGAATGTACCTGAATGGAGCAATCCAAATTACAAGAATGAAACTAGTCAAGAAGAATTAGCAAAATTGGAAGCTGAAAAACGTCAACTTCTTGAGAAATTAGGAAAGGAGTGAGTAGATGGAAAAAATTGGACAAACCCTCAATCATTTGGGACGCTCAGGTCGTGTGGTAGCTGAAGAGTTGATGCAGGCTATCTTAGCAGATAGAGATGTGGCTGATTTTATCGCTGCTCACCAGCTGACACCAGAACAAATCAAGCTCAGTCTGCCTAAGTTCAACCAATTCCGAAATGAACGTGCTAAATTCGAGAACGGGGATGAGAGTTATATTGCCAAGGGTTATCAGCCTATTTTAACCATGAATGAAGGTTATGCTGATGTGACTTACCTAGAGACGCGTGAACTCAAGGAAGCTCAACGGAAACAGGCAGTAGAAGGGCGAATCAGTTTGATGAATTTGCCTAAATCTTACAAGCATATTTCTTTTGAGGATATTTTCTTGGATGACAACCATCGTCTGGCTAGTTTTGGCAGTTTAGTTGATTTTGTCAATGACTATCCGAGTCAGGGTCAGAAAGGGCTTTACCTCTACGGAGACATGGGTGTTGGCAAGTCTTATATGTTGGCTGCTATGGCGCATGAGTTGTCAGAGCGTAAGGGTGTGACCACCACCATGTTGCACTACCCATCCTTTACCATTGATATTAAAAATGCTATAAATGGCGGTCGTGTCAAGGAAGAAATTGATGCGGTCAAGACAGCACAGGTCTTAATTTTAGATGATATCGGTGCTGAGCAATTTTCATCTTGGGTGCGTGACGAAGTACTTCAAGTTATCTTGCAGTACCGCATGTTAGAAGAATTGCCAACATTCTTTACGTCAAATTATTCTATGGCTAATCTAGAAGCTAAGTTAGCTGATGGCCGTAAAGGTGATGAGTCTTGGCAGGCTAAACGTGTTATGGAGCGCATTCGTTTCCTGGCCAGAGAAATGCATTTACAAGGTGAAAATCGACGTTAGGATAGCTGAGCTAGCGGTGGCTAGCCGGCTTTTTCAGGCGAATGTTCTATCAATAGAAAAATGCTTCATCAGATGGAAGTCAAACTTAGACTCAATGAAAATCAAAAGTAGCCTAGGAAACGAAGCCGACGATAGAACTTGAGTTCATCAAGGCAAGTTGACAACGGATAATTTTGATTTTCGAAGAGTATTAGACCTCGTTGCCTTGATTTGATGAGTGTTAAGGTTTAGTAGAGTTTAACCGCTTACTAACCAAAATTAGCAGAGAGAGTTTTTCCTGCACCTTAGTTACATGTGAAAGGAATCCCCTAAATGAGGGGAAGGTATTTATTTTATGGCTTTACCTACAGTTGCCATTGTTGGTCGTCCAAATGTTGGAAAATCGACATTATTTAACCGAATTGCGGGGGAGCGCATCTCTATTGTCGAGGACGTTGAAGGTGTGACACGAGACCGTATTTATACGACTGCTGAATGGCTTAATCGCAAGTTTAGCATTATTGATACAGGTGGTATTGATGATGTTGATGCGCCTTTTATGGAGCAAATCAAGCATCAAGCTGATATTGCTATGACGGAAGCAGATGTCATTGTTTTTGTTGTTTCTGGTAAGGAAGGTGTGACAGACGCAGATGAGTACGTGGCAAGAATCCTTTATAAAACCAATAAACCTGTTATTTTAGTTGTCAATAAGGTTGACAATCCAGAAATGCGCAATGATATCTATGATTTCTATTCTCTTGGACTTGGTGATCCTTACCCAGTGTCATCTGTTCATGGAATTGGAACAGGTGACGTTTTAGATATTATTGTTGAAAATCTTCCAACTGAACTTGAGGATGAAAATCCTAATATTATAAAATTTAGTTTAATTGGTCGTCCAAATGTTGGAAAATCTAGTCTTATCAATGCTATGCTTGGTGAGGAACGTGTAATCGCCAGTCCCATTGCTGGAACGACACGTGATGCCATTGATACCAATTTTGTTGACAGTGAGGGTCAAGAGTACACCATGATTGATACGGCTGGGATGCGTAAGTCTGGTAAGGTCTATGAAAATACTGAAAAATACTCGGTCATGCGTTCAATGCGTGCTATTGACCGTTCGGATGTTGTGCTCATGGTTATCAATGCTGAGGAAGGTATTCGTGAGTATGATAAGCGTATTGCAGGTTTTGCCCATGAAGCTGGTAAAGGTATTATCATTGTCGTTAATAAGTGGGATACGATTGAAAAAGACAATCATACAGTTACTCAGTGGGAGGCAGATATTCGTGATAATTTCCAATTTCTAAGTTATGCGCCAATAATCTTTGTCTCTGCGGAAACCAAGCAACGTTTGCATAAACTTCCTGAGTTGATTAAGCGCATTAGTGAAAGCCAAAACCGTCGTATTCCATCAGCGGTCCTCAATGAAGTCATCATGGATGCCATTGCTATTAATCCGACACCAACAGACAAAGGGCGTCGCCTCAAAATTTTCTATGCAACTCAAGTTGCGGTGAAACCACCGACCTTTGTGGTCTTTGTCAATGAAGAGGAACTTATGCACTTCTCTTACATGCGTTTCTTGGAAAATCAAATCCGTGCAGCTTTTGGATTTGAAGGTACGCCAATAAAACTTGTTGCACGAAAACGTAAGTAATGAAAGCAGGGGCTGGGAATTTCCCACTCCTCTTTCTTTGGACTTTGTCAAAAACAAACTGATATATAATCGATATCATCGAGTTTGATTAGTATAGTCAATTAGTTTGTCTTTGATTACTTCGACGTAAGGGGAAACTCCGTTTCCTTATTTCCAACTTCAAACACTCCGCTGGAGTATTTGAACTCGCCTGCCGTACTTTACGAAAGTGACTTGCTTCGCATGTCTTATTTCCAACCTAGAACAGCCTAAAGGCTGTTCTAGCAACCTGCAGCTCGTTGCCTTGTACTAAAAGCAAACTAAAGACTATATAAATTAGGAGTTTTCAATTTGTGTATGGCTCAGTTTTGGAATGTAAAAGACGAGCTAATCTGCTAATTGATTCTGCGCTGAGATGTTGGTATGGACTTTGTGAAGTGAGATTGGATTTGAAGCCTGATTTCCAAAAAGGAATGCAATTTAAACAAGAGAAAGCCTACGTCCACTGACTAAGAAAAGTCACAAAAATTGGCTTTTGATTTTTATGAATAGGGGAAAAATAGAAATAAGATGAAAAATAAAATTGTTACAATTCTTAAAGATTTGTACGCTTACAAGTACACCTACATTTTACGGGCGACCATCTTGCAATTAGTGATTACAACGCTTGGGTCCTATGTTTTGTCTCTCTTACTTCGTGCAGCTCTAGTCAGCTCGGACTTGCCTGGACTGACCATTGATAATCTAAGCTCCTTTTTAATCAATCCGATGACATTGGGCTTGCTTCTTCTGTACCTATTTGCATTGGCATTTTTGGTCTTTTTTGAGTTTACATTGTTGGTGGAAATGCTCCGCTATAAGGAAGAGAAGTTACGACTCACATTTTCAAGACTGAAAGAGGACATAGGCAATTTTTTCACATCATTATCAGGAGGTCATATCGTTGCCTTTTTGGTATATTTGATTCTAACGATTCCTTTTTTGCAACTTTTTTTATCTTCAGCTCTTCTTGAAAATCTCTATATTCCTAAATTTATCTCAGGGGAGTTGGTCAAAACGACTAGCGGGAGTGTGATTTACTATGGACTTTATGCTTTGTTGGGATATTTGAATCTGCGTTTCATCTACACTTTACCCTTAACAGTAACCAATAAAGGTCAGCATTTCGCTCAAAGCATGGCACAATCATGGAAGATGACAAAAGGAAGAAAATTATTTGCCTTATCAGGTCTACTTTTAGTGCTTTTTATTCTGATGATTGTCACGATGGTTTTTGTTGTTTTAGGGATTAGTATAGCGAGTGTGCTAGATAGCAACAAGAGCGATCTTCTAATAGAGACACTTTTCCTATCTTTTGTTTGGGGAACTGTTTTTGCAGCTAGCCTTCTTTTCAAACTAGGCTTTCTATCTTACTTACTACATGTTTTAGATTTGGAAAAAGCAGAGCAGGATCAGCTAACTCCTCAAAAACCAAAAAAAGGACGTTCGTTTGCTTTAGTAGCTCTACTAATAGCTATTGGCGGTGTCAGCTTTATATATAATAGCAGCGGGCTGTCAAGTCAAAAAACAGAAAATATTCAGGTTATTGCCCACAGAGGACTTGTCAGCAAAGGAGTTGAAAATTCATTGGAGGCCTTGGAAGCAGCGGTGAAAGCAGGAGCAGATTATGTTGAGATGGATGTGATTTATTCAAAAGATGGGCAATTTGTAGTTAGTCATGATGATAATCTTAAACGCTTAACTGGAAAGAATATTGCTATCTCAGATTCGAAGGCTGAGCAAGTCGTGGGTCTTCCAATCCATCAAAATGGTCATAAGTCTCACCTTGTTTCCTTTGATACTTATGTCAAAAAGGCTAAAGAATTAGGTATAAAATTATTAGTAGAATTGAAACCAACTGGAAAGGAAGCTAGAAATTACGAGCAAGATTTTGTTGATAAGTTAAATCAGTTAGGAGTTTCAAGAGATTATCTAGTTATGTCATTAGATTTGCCAACGGTTGAAAAAGTTAAACGCCTAGATAAGAACCTAACGGTTGGGTACACGATTTCATTGCAAGTTGGAGATTTTACAAATCAAACAGTTGATTTCTATGCTATTGAGGATTTTTCTTACAATGAGTGGCTAGCGGCAAGTGCACATGCAAAAGGAAAGAAAATTTACGCTTGGACGATTAATGCTGAAGAAGATATTACCAGGTATCTGCAAAGCAGTAGTGATGGTATTATTACTGATTATCCAACTGATGTCAAAGAAATGAAAGCAAACTTTAAAAAAGATGACAGCTATCTTGAATATTTCCTACGCATTTTCAGCCTTTAATAGTCGAGAATTTTGATTGGGAATTATAGTCCCGATTGAAAATTACAAAAATAAGGGTTATAATACTTCTTACGAGGTAAAATCTATGAAAACATTCGACAAATCATCAAAATTAGAACATGTTGCTTACGATATTCGGGGTCCTATCTTGGACGAAGCCAATCGTATGATTGCCAACGGTGAAAAAATTCTTCGCCTTAATACGGGAAATCCTGCTGAGTTTGGTTTCACAGCACCTGATGAGGTCATTCGCGATTTGATTATGAATGCCCGTAACAGCGAAGGTTATTCAGATAGTAAAGGGATTTTTTCGGCTCGTAAGGCTATTATGCAATACTGTCAGCTAAAAGGTTTTCCAAACGTTGATATTGATGATATTTACATTGGAAATGGTGTTTCTGAGCTGATTTCGATTTCCCTGCAAGCTCTTCTTGACAATGGTGACGAGGTGCTTGTACCGATGCCAGACTACCCTTTATGGACTGCCTGTGTCAGCCTTGCCGGAGGGAATGCTGTGCATTATCTATGTGATGAAGAAGCAGGCTGGTTCCCAGATATTGATGACATTAAATCAAAGATTACTTCAAATACCAAGGCAATTGTTGTTATCAATCCTAATAATCCAACTGGTGCCCTTTATCCCAAAGAACTACTTGAGGAAATTGTCGATATTGCTCGTCAGAATGACTTGATTATTTTCGCTGATGAAATTTATGACCGTCTGGTTATGGATGGTAAAGAACACGTCGCCATTGCCAGTCTGGCTCCAGATGTTTTTTGTGTTTCCATGAATGGTTTATCAAAGTCTCACCGTATTTGTGGTTTCCGCGTGGGATGGATGGTACTTTCGGGACCAAAACACAACGTTAAAGGATACATTGAAGGGTTAAATATGTTAGCCAATATGCGGCTTTGTTCTAATGTTTTGGCACAGCATGTTGTACAAACTTCTTTAGGTGGCTATCAGTCGGTTGATGAACTTTTAAAACCGGGTGGTCGTATTTATGAACAACGCAATTTTATTCATAAGGCTGTGAATGAAGTACCAGGGCTGTCAGCAGTCAAGCCAACAGCAGGTCTGTATATCTTCCCTAAAATTGATCGTGATATGTACCAGATTGATGATGACGAAGAATTTTGCTTACAGCTTTTGAAGCAAGAAAAAGTGATGCTAGTACCTGGAAAAGGCTTTAACTGGATGACGCCAGACCATTTTCGTATTGTTTACTTACCTCGTGTTGAAGAGTTAGCAGAAGTTCAAGAAAAATTGACTCGCGTCCTTCGACAATATCGCCGTTAATTCAGCCCAAAAATCACCGTGAAGGTGGTTTTTTACTTTTATACTCTTAGAACCTGTATTCACAGTTCAGCGCTTCCATCCAAGGCTAGTCTTTAAGCTGCCATCGTTAGTTTTTTAAAATATAGTCAGTATTTCCTCAAAAACCTGCCTTGGTTAGCGAAAAAACATCTCTTATTATAAAAGTACTTCATTTGTTCTTGTGTCTCTTTAGGATAAATCAGGGTTGGAGAGAAATATGCAATCAAAATGCTGTTTTCTTAGTGTGTTTTATTATATTTATCTGTATGATTGGTAGCTTTAGTTTTGACTTTTTTCAAGGTATGAATAATTGTCAAAAAAAGAAGTAATTTTCTGATAATTATTTGCCAAAACAGTTTTGCTTTGATATAATTGTACTGCAAACAATTTCAAAGGATAAAGGAAAAATGCCGAATTTATTAAACAAAACTCGAAAAATTACATCTATTTTGCAACGCTCGGTAGATAATCTGGATACTGATTTGCCATACAACACAATGGCCGCTCAGTTAGCAGATATTATTGATTGCAATTCATGTATTATTAACGGTGGTGGTAATATTTTAGGGTATGCCATCAAGTATAAGACTAATACAGACCGAGTTGAAAAGATGTTTGAGGAAAAGAAACTGTCAGAGGAGTATGTCAAGGCAGCTAGTCGTGTTTATGATACAGAAGCTAACCTTTCTGTTGATAACGATCTGACAATCTTCCCTGTAGAATCTAAAGACATCTACCCAGATGGGCTGACGACTATCGCACCTATTTATGGAGGGGGTATGCGTTTGGGATCACTAATTATCTGGCGCAATGACAAGGAATTTTTAGAAGATGATTTGATTCTAGTTGAAATTGCCAGTACAGTAGTTGGTATCCAGTTACTTAACCTCCAGACTGAAAATCTTGAAGAAACGATTCGCAAGCAAACAGCTGTTAATATGGCTATTAACACACTTTCATATTCTGAAATGAAGGCTGTCGCAGCAATTTTGAACGAACTTGGTGGGATTGAAGGTCGATTGACTGCCTCTGTTATTGCTGACCGTATTGGAATCACTCGTTCAGTGATTGTTAATGCTCTGCGTAAACTTGAGTCAGCAGGAATCATTGAAAGCCGTTCACTTGGTATGAAGGGAACTTATCTTAAAGTTATCAATGAAGGTATCTTTGATAAATTAAAAGATTACAAATAAAACATAAACTGGGACTGAATATGCTTTTCAGCCCCTTTTGTATAAAAGGAGAATGTCTAATGGCAAAAGCTTTGATTTCAATTGATTATACTTATGATTTTGTTGCAGATGATGGTAAACTGACAGCTGGCAAGCCTGCTCAAGCTATCGAAAATAAAATTGCCCAACTAACACAGGAAGCTTTTGAGAATGGTGATTATATTTTCTTTGCTATCGATGGACATGACGAAGGGGATGTTTTTCATCCTGAAACCAAGCTATTCCCACCACACAATATCAGGGGAAGCAAGGGACGTAATATTTATGGGAAATTAGGAGTGGTTTATGAAAATATTAAATCGGATAGTCGTGTCTTCTGGATGGATAAGCGTCATTATTCGGCTTTTTCTGGGACTGATCTTGACATCAGATTGCGTGAACGGCATGTGACAACCATTATTTTGACTGGTGTATTGACGGATATTTGTGTTTTGCATACGGCTATTGATGCTTATAATCTGGGCTACAAGCTCGAAATTCCGGCAGCAGCTGTTGCTAGTTTGACCAAAGAAAATCATGACTGGGCGCTCAGCCATTTTCAAAATGTCTTAGGTGCAAAAATTATCGAATAAGTTTGTTAAAAAGGCTAATGATAAGTCGAATTCTTTGCTGATTTGATACTTTTTGGGTATAATAAAGCGTATTTTAAAGAACAGAGGATTTTCATGGTTAAAGCCCTAGAACTATATTTAGTAACGGATAATAACGGCTTAGAGGCTGTTGCATTTTACAAAGATGTCTTTGATGCAGAAGTGATCTCTTGTACAACTTTTGGACAAGCCATTCCTGATACTCCAGAAGAACATAAAAATTTGGTCCTTAATGCTAATTTGAACATCGGAGGCATTCGTCTGCAGTTGTCTGATAATGGTCCAGATTACGACTATATCCAGGGGAATAACATGACAGCTTGTATTCAGTTGGATAGTGTTGAAGAAGCTCAGGCTATTTATCAAAAATTGTCTGTTGATGCCAAACGAATTGATTTGGAACTTCAGGAAACACCTTGGAGTCCAGCTTATGCTAATCTAGTGGATAAGTTTGGTATTTCTTGGCAGATCAATACTGATATCCCAGGTTTTGTGTCTGAAAGTGTTACATTTTAAGGAGGAAGAGATGTTTACAGAAACTACAGGTATCATGCTCTATGTTGATGATGTAATTGCTGAGAAGGAGTTTTGGGCTGCCATTGGGTTTAGCATTCAAAATGAAACTGAAATGATGGGCTATGAGAGTTTTGAGATGAATCCGCATAAAGACAGTAGCACAGTCTTTACTGTTTATGACAAAGAATTCATTAAACAGGTATCGCCTCAAGTGATTGATCATGTGCCAAGCGTTTTGTTTGAAGCTAAAGAGATTGAAAATCTCCAGGAACGTGTTGCTGGATTGACAGATACAGCAAGTGATGTTCAAACAGAGCCGTTTCCTAATTTTAATTTTGCGTCACCAAGTGGGATTTATTTCGCTGTTAGAGGTGTTTAAGTCTTTGCATTTAGCAATATTTTGTTTCGTACTTCCTATACATGTGAAGTTGATAATGCTTCTTGAATTAATTTAATCTTTTTACTTACTCTAAATTGTTATAATTTTCCCATTTAAAACTTGTATATCATCAGACCTGATGTCTGTTTTTATGCAAGTTTATTTTTATACTCATCGAAAATCAAAATTATCCGTTGTCAACTTGCCTTGATGAACTCAAGTTCTATCGTCGGCTTCGTTTCCTAGGCTACTTTTGATTTTCATTGAGTATTAGTTTGAAAAAAAGTAGACATTATTTTTGAAAACGCTTAATGTTTTTGCTGACTTTTCTTTAGAGATATGTTACAATTGAAGCAAGCGCTTGCATAAAAGCGAATTTTATTTTAGAAGGGAAAACATATGCCAACTTTGAAGGATGTTGCTCTGCGTGCGAATGTTTCAAAAATGACGGTCTCTAGGGTTATCAATCATCCAGAGATGGTAACGTCAGAATTGAGAAGATTAGTCTACAAAGCTATGGAAGATTTAGACTATCAGCCTAATCCTGTTGCTAAAGCACTTGTTTGTAAAAAATCGCTTGTGGTTGCTGTGCTTGTTTTAGAAGATTTGGAACGCGTTGATCCCTATTTTATGAAATTAATCAAAGGAATATCTGCAGAATTAAACAAGCACCAGTATGCTTTACAGCTGGCAACGGATTTGTCACAGTTACAGGCCATTAAGCAGTGTGATGGTTATATTGTGACAGGGATGCGGCAAGAAGATGTTCCCTTTATAAAAAAGTTATCAGAGCCTGTGGTAGCCTTTGGTGAAAATGACTATGGTATTCCTTTCGTTGACTCCGACAACTACAAGGCTAGTAGAGATGCTACCCGTTATGCAGCAGAGTTGGGGTATGAGCATTTGACTTTTTTAGGAATTGAAAGTAAGGAAGGATTTGAACAGGCGAGAGAAGAGGGGTATTTGGATGCTTTTTCTAACAAGTTAGTTACTCCTAAGATTCTTCGTTCAGCTAATAGCGCTTCTCAAGTGGGAGAAGTTTTAAAGCGAGAGTTACCTATACCCAAAAACAGTTGCTTTATTTGTGCTTCTGATCGTATTGCCTTGGGAGCAGAGCGTTTTTTAGAAGGGAAAGGCTATCAGATACCTGAAGAGATTGGGATTATTGGATTTGATGGTGTTTTTTTGGATAAAATTGCTTCGCCACGATTAACGACTATGAAGCAACCTGTTGAAAGAATGGGAGAAATCTGTGCACAACGCCTTTTAGACCTAATTGACCATCGAAAAACAAAAGAATCCTATTATCATCGGGCAGATTTAGTCGTTGGAGGAACAACTCGGCAAACTCTTGGAAACCAGAGAGTATCGTTTTAGTGATTTTGGGAAATATGAAATAAGAGAGGCTAGAGTTCTAGTCTCTTTACTTTTGTACTTTGAACATTGAAACTATCTTTAATGGAGTATCATCAAGTTGGCTAACGAAGTCAAGAAAGGCAAACTGAATAATTAAAACTCCACTTTGAATGTTGGTTTTAGGTACGGCTTCATTTTGCATATGAGGTGATTTTCAAAGAATCCTATTCTTACAAATTTGTAAGAATGATGTTAGGAACTGTAAGTTAGCGTGTCTAAAAAGAGTCTATAATAGAATTATCAAGTTAAGAAAAGAGGCAAATTTTATGTTTAGAAAAAAATCAAATTTAACCCCTCAAAATGGTCGTAATAATCGTTCAAAAACCTCGGAAGAATTATTAGAACATGGGTATTTTCTCGCCGGTCTCTCACAAGAGATGAATCGTCTTTATACCATAGCGTGAGAGACCGTGGCTTTACTTTTGTTAATGAGTTTCAATAGAAATACTGGAGGTGAGTAATGTTTTATTTTAAGCTTGCTTATCAAAATATCAGAAAATCGCTATCTATTTTCGCTCCTTTTGTCTTGGCAAGTACAGTACTGTACACCTTGCTTTCTTCCCTTTTTCTGATAATACTCAGTCCTATAAAGAATACTATGGGTTCTGGCATAGTAGCTTTGGTACTGGGGGTGGTCGTGATGACTATTTTCTCCTTGATTATGGAAATTTATAGTTTTAACTTCCTGATGAAACAAAGGGCGCGTGAGTTTGGGCTGTATAATATATTGGGCATGACTAAGAAAAGAGTGTCGCTGATTGCAAGTATTGAACTATGGATGATTTTTATCATCATTATCTGTCTAGGTAGTATTCTCAGTGGCGCATTTTCTAATCTACTATATCTGATTTTTATTAATCTAATACAGGTCAATCAGTTTAATTTTGTGGTAATACCTATGGCATTTGTATTGACTGCAGTGATATTTGCAGGTATATTTGCTGTTTTAGAAATCATTGCAGTGCGTACAATTGGAAAAGTGAGTCCCCTTCTTCTTTTTAGGAGCAGTGAAAAGGGAGAACAGGAACCTAAGGGAAATTTACTTTTAGCTGTTTTATCACTTTTATCTTTGGGATTAGGTTATTACCTGTCTCTTTCATCGGGTAATAAGTCTGGTTTAGCAGTCATTTATCTCTTCTTTTTAGCGGTACTTCCTGTTATTTTGGGAACCTATCTTTTTTATGTTAGCTTTATTGCCTGGTATTTGAAAAGACGTCGTAGGAATAAAGTCTATTTTTATCAGCCTGAGCATTTTATCACAACATCGCAGATGCTTTTTCGTATGAAACAGCATGCTGTTGGTCTGGCTAACATCACTTTGTTAGCCGTTATGGCATTTGTAACAGTTGCGACGACGGTTTCACTTCACACGGGTACCATTAGCTCTGTCGATAAACAGTTTCCCAAAAAGAGCTCAATCATTTACAAGGTTGCCAACCGTTCGCAAGGAGAAGAAGCGTTTCAATTATCTGTTTTGAAAAAATATCCTGCAAAGGCAGATGGTGCTATTAGATACTTGACTGCAACTTTAGCACTGCCCTATGATGGAGGGCAAGCGCTTGCTCTAAATCCTACTAATCAAACGAATCCAGTAAAGGGAAAATTTTATTATACTATCCTTGTCACGCAGGATGATTTTCGCAAACTAGGTAATGAGTTAGCTCAACTTAAAGATAATCAGATTACGTTTATCACGCCGGAGGTGAGCAATGAACTTAGACAGCTTACTATAGGAAATGAAACCTATCAAGCTATAAAAGGACCTGAAAAGTTATTCTTACCTGACCTCTATGCTACGTTTAATCCAGCTTTACTTGTGGTTGCGAACGACAACGTTTTGGAAATGGTTATGGAAAAATTCAGTCAAGTAGATGAAGTGATGGGCGTAGAAACAAAGATGGAATATCATGTTTTCACAGACTTATCTAATAAACAAGTACAACATATAACCTCAAAAGGCGGAGGTTTTACTGATAAAAACATTAATGGTTACATTGTCCAAAAATCGGATACACTTGCTATGATGCTCAGTTTTACAGGTGGCTTTCTTTTTACAGGTTTTATGTTGGGAATCAGCTTCCTTTTAGGAGCGGCACTTATTATTTACTACAAACAATATTCAGAAGGTCATGAAGATAGGAAAACTTACAAGATTTTACAAGAAGTTGGTATGAGCAAGCAGTTTGTCCAACGAACAATCAACTCGCAAATTATTTTGGTATTTTTCTTGCCACTTCTGATGGCTAGTCTGCATTTCGCAGTTTCCCTTGTTCTTTTAAAACGCATGTTAGCAGTCTTTGGTGTTACCTCATCTTCTTTGATTTATAGTGTCAGTGTTATAACCATTTTGTTGATTTGTGCTATTTATTATCTTATCTACAAATTGACCAGCTGTATCTATTATCGTATTATTGAACGATGATCGTACTTGTTTGAATTTTGTTAGTTCATTATGTTTAAAGTCTACAGAGTAACTTAATAGTAAAGGTGAGCTGAAAAAACTAGATTATGGTCCAAATGTTCATCTCCTAAAAAGCAAATAACCCTTCAAAGTATTTAATGGTTGAAGATGTTTATTTGCTTTTTGTTTTTACTATGTTAAAGCTTTGTCTGCCCCTCTAGATAGGATTAATACTCTTCGAAAATCAAAATTATCCGTTGTCAACTTGCCTTGATGAACTCAAGTTCTATCGTCGGCTTCGTTTCCTAGGCTACTTTTGATTTTCATTGAGTATAAATTAGCGTTATTTTCAGTGAAATCTGTGTATTCAAATGTTATATTTTGTTATATTTGTCAGAACTAGGCATAAAAATGTTACCGGTAACATTTGTGCAACCGCTTGCATTTATTTTAAAAAAAGTTATACTGAAGTATAAGTAAGATCCAAAGGAGATTATTATGCCTAAGAAACGTTCAAAATCATGGCTTGAGAAAAAAGAAATTTTTTCCATTCGAAAATTTAAAGTGGGAGTAGCTTCAGTAGCTATTGCTGCTAGTTTTTTTGCTCTAGGTCAGCCTAATTCTCTTGTAAGAGCTGACGAGGCAGCCGTTCAGTCTGAGCAAGTTGTAACAGCTCAAAGTGATAGTGGCTCGACTACTCAAGTAACAGACTTGACAGCAAGTCCTGAGACAAGTCAGGCAACAACTACAACTGTTACAGATGAAGTAGTAGTGGCAACTGAAACGGGTAGTTCATCTCCTGCTGAACCCCCTGCGCTAGCAGCTGATAGTCAAACAGAAAATCAAAGTATCACAGCTGATGCGACTCCAGCAACAACTACCCCGATTTCTGAAGAGCAACCTTCAGAAAGTGCTGCGGCTTCTGTTGAAAAGTCAACAACTGATTCTACAGAAAATGCGGCAACCGTTTCTCCAGCAACAACTACTGAGGAAACAGCCCCAGTACCGATTGAAGAGGGGAACATTCGTTTACACTTCGCCGGCTTGGATGATAGTGCTATTGATCACTACGGTCTTTGGACTTGGGGCGGTGTTGCAACTCCTTCTGATGGTAATAAATGGCCAACTGATGCCCAGCCATTCGTCGCTAGTCAAAAAGACGATTATGGCTACTATATAGATGTTAAGCAATCTGAAAATCCAGCCTCTATTGGTTATCTCCTCCTAAAAGATGGCGAAAAAGTTACTGAAGGGGATCAAAAAATTGAAATTGTTGCTCCTCAAATGAATGAGGCTTGGATTGCGCCAGACTTTAAGTTAAATACCTACAAACCTCTTAGTGATGAAAAAGTTGTTCGTATTAACTACAAGCGTGATGATGGCAACTATGATGGCTGGGGTCTTTGGCTTTGGGGTGATACGGTAGCTAGCGATGGATGGCCAGACGGTGCGCTTGATTTTACAGCAGAAGGACAATATGGACGCTATGTTGATGTTCCCTTGTCAAAGGCGTTGGAATCTCGCATTGGGTTCCTAGTGGTTAACCAAAATAATCCAGAACTACCAGGAAATAAAAGTTCAGATATGAGCTTTGCTAATCGTCAAGTTCATAGCCAAATTTTCCTCAGAAATGACGAAGCAACAGTTTATACAAATCCATATTATATCCCAGAAACCTTGGAATTAGATTTATCCAAAGCGGAACCTGGGAAAGCCAATATCAGCTTAACAGCAGAAGTTGATAAAGCGTTTGACTACAATCAACATGGTATTTTATCTATCTCAGTAAATAACCCAGATAATGTTGATATTTACAAAACTCAGGTTGACAGCACAGCTATAGGTGGTGGAATCATTGATATTTCACCGGAGTTAAACAAAGTCACTTTGAATGCAAGTAGTGAGGTTGCTGCAGGAGATTATGAACTGCCTGTAAGGGTTTATGATACAAATAATGGTTACTATGAAACTAAAGTTAAAGTAACCATTACAGAGCACCAGAAGAAAGATGGCGAGAAAGATTGGGATGAGCAAATCATCTACTTCATGCTGACAGACCGCTTCAAGAATGGTGATACTAGCAATGATAATCCTTACAATCAGCCTTATGCACAAGCAACCAATCAGCGTGGTGTTTATCAAGGTGGTGATTTCAAAGGGGTCACAGAAAAACTTGATTACCTTAAGGAATTAGGGGTAACCTCTATCTGGTTGACACCTATTGTAGAAAATATTCCAGGTAGCGCTGGGGACGCAGAATATTACGCCTACCACGGTTATTGGGCATCAAACTTTGAGAAACTTAATCCTCATTTGGGAAGCCTTGCTGACTTCCATGAATTGATTGACAAGGCTGCTGAAAAAGGTATTAATATCATCGTGGACGTGGTTCTCAACCATGCTGGTTATGGTACAGAAAATACCTTTAAAGGTTTGGTTAGAACACCGGAAGAAAACAAAGAAGGTGATGATCAACAAGGTTCTCTATCTGGATTGCCTGACTTTAAGACAGAAGATGATGTTGTTCGTCGTCAATTGGTTGACTGGCAAACCTCATGGTTGGAACGTTCAACCACAGCTAAGGGCAACAGTATTTATGCTTTCCGCGTGGATACTGTTAAACACGTTGATGATACCACTTGGCAACATTTTAAAAATGAGCTAGCTGAGAAAGATATTGATTTCCACCTGATTGGCGAATCTTGGGGTGCTAATTATAAAGATACTAAGGGTGACCTTAAAGCAGGTACAATGGATTCATTGCTTGATTTTGGCTTCAAGGATATCGCTAAACTCTTGGTAAACGGCAACTTGATTGCAGCCAATAAAGAATTAGCGGCGCGCGGTGAGGCCATTAACAGTGCAGCTACTTTGGGACAATTCTTGGGTAGTCATGATGAAGATGGTTTCTTGTATAGTATCAATGGTGATACAAATAAATTAAAGCTAGCAGCGACAGCTCTCCTAACTGCCAAAGGTCAGCCAGTCATCTACTATGGCGAAGAATTAGGTCAAAGTGGTGCTAACAACTGGCCACAATATGATAATCGTTATGATTTTGATTGGTCTAAGGTGGGAGACAGTGATATCTTAGCGCATTATAAGAAAGTCCTTGACTTCCGTAATGCCAACTCAGAGCTGCTTTCTCGTGGGGATCACACTATTGTTGGTGGAAGTGATGCTGCCAAATGGGTGCTTGCAAAACGTAGCTATAAAGACGATTCTGCCTACATTCTTTATTCAGTTGCTGATGAGTCTAAACCTGCTCTAATCGAAGTATCAGGAGAAAATGCGACTCTTACAGATTATTACTCTGGAAAAACTTATAAGCCTCAAGCTGATGGTGATAAATGGTTTGTTCAAGTAGATGTTCCAACCTTGGCTAATGGCGGTACCATGTTAATTAAGGTGGCTAACGGAGATATTATATCTGCTACGAGTCCAGTCAAGGAAGAAGAACCAATTGCCCAAGGTAGTATTCGTCTTCATTTCAAGACCTTACCATCAGATAACTTGGATAGCTTGGGTCTTTGGACTTGGGATGATGTAGCAACCCCATCAAGTGATAATGGTGCATGGCCAACTGGTGCCACAAGCTTTGCTAACGCTAAACAAGATGACTATGGTTATTACCTTGACGTCAAAATGACAGAAAAACCTAGCAAGATTAGTCTGTTGATTAATAATACAGCAGGGGACAATATCACAGGTGATAAACTAGTTGAGTTGATTAGTCCAGCGATGAACGAAGCTTGGTTTGATGAAAATTATAATTTGCATTATTCAGAACCACTTAAGAAAGGTTATATCCGTATCAATTATCTGCGTACGGATGGTGATTATGATAATAAAGCTCTCTGGATTTGGGGAGATGTCCAAGATGTCACTTTGGGTGATTGGCCAGACGGTATCAACTTTGATAACGAAGGCAAGTATGGTCGCTATATTGATGTGAAGTTGTCAGATGCTGCAAGTTCCATCGGTTTCCTTCTTCTTGATGAAAGTAAGGAAGGCGATGCTGTTAAAATCCAACCAAATGACTATAAGTTTGCTGATTTAGCCAAAAATAGTCAAATTTTCCTAAGAGATGATGATGCAACAGTTTACACCAATCCTTACTTCATCAATAACGTCCGTGTTACAGGGGTGTCACATATTAGTTTAACAGAGCTAGAAGCTAGCTTTACAACCCTTGAAGGGGCAGATGAAGCAAGTTTGTTAGAGAAAATGACAATTACTGACAAGGATGGTCAAGCTGTTACTATTTCTGGATTGACCTTGGATGAAGCTGGTAAAAAAGTACGGATTAAAGGTGACTTTAACCAAGAACATGCAGGCTATACGCTTAAATATGGTAGCGATAGCTTTACCACTAAGATGAGCTGGCAATTGAAAGATAGCCTCTATGCATATGATGGCGAACTTGGTGCGCGTGTGACAGCTAACGGTAGCGTAGTGGATGCTACTCTCTGGTCTCCAAGTGCGGATGCTGTTAATTTGGTGGTTTATGACAAAGACAATCAAAGCAAAGTGATTGGAAAAGTTGCCATGACTAAGGGTGACAAAGGTCAATGGGATGTTCATTTAGCAGATAAAGCGTTAGGTCTATCTGATTACCGTGGTTACTACTACCACTATGAAATCACGCGCGGTGATACAACTGTTTTGGTTCTTGATCCTTATGCTAAATCATTGGCCGAGTGGAATAGTGACCTTGCAGATACCGATCCATCTTATAAGGTGGCTAAGGCAGCCTTTGTGGATCCTAGCGAGTATGGACCAAGTGATTTGACTTATGCTAATATTCCAAACTTCAAGCAACGGGAAGATGCGGTAATTTATGAAGCCCATGTGCGTGATTTTACATCAGATGAAGCGATTTCAGATGATTTGAAGGCTCAGTTTGGTACATTTGCAGCTTTTGCTGAACGTCTAGACTATTTACAAGATTTGGGTGTTACCCATATTCAATTACTTCCTGTTATGAGTTACTATTTTGTCAATGAGTTGAAAAATGCAGAGCGTCTCAGTGAATACGCATCAAGCAACAGTAACTACAACTGGGGATACGATCCTCAAAACTATTTCTCTCTAACAGGCATGTACTCAAGTGATCCGACTGATCCAGCTAAACGCATCGAAGAATTTAAAAATCTTGTCAACGAAATTCATAAACGTGGAATGGGTGTGATTTTAGATGTGGTCTATAATCACACAGCACAAACGTCACTATTTGAAGATTTGGAGCCAAATTATTACCACTTTATGGAGGCTGATGGCACTGCTAAATCTAGCTTTGGTGGCGGCCGCTTGGGAACAACTCACTACATGAGTCGTCGCGTCATGGTAGATTCTATCAAGTACTTGGTTGATGAATTTAAGGTTGATGGTTTCCGCTTTGATATGATGGGAGATCATGATGCAGCAGCGATTGAGGCAGCTTATAATGCTGCTAAAGAGCTTAACCCTAACATTATCATGCTAGGAGAAGGCTGGAGAACTTATACAGGGGATGCTAACCAACCTGAGAAAGCCGCTGATCAAGATTGGATGAGCAGCACGGATACCGTTGCGGTCTTCTCTGATGAGATTAGAAATAGCCTAAAATCAGGTTATCCAAATGAAGGCCAACCTGCCTTCATCACAACAGGTGCTAGAGATATTCAATCAATCTTTAATGACATTAAGGCTCAACCTGGAAACTTCACGGCAGATGACCCAGGCGATGTGATTCAATATATTGCAGCACATGACAATCTCACCCTATTTGACATCATTGCGCAGTCTATCAAGAAAGATCCAAGTAAGGCTGAGAATTATAAGGAAATCTTACAACGTCAACGTTTAGGAAATCTTCTCATTCTTACAGCACAAGGAACACCATTTATTCATTCTGGACAGGAATATGGTCGGACCAAGCAGTTCAAAGATGAAGCCTACCGTTACCCTGTATCAGATGACAAGGTTCCAAATAAATCTCACCTCTTGACCAACGCAGATGGTACACCATTTGACTACCCTTATTATATTCATGATTCCTATGATTCATCTGATGCTATTAATCATTTTGATTGGACAAAGGCAACTGATGCCGAAGCCTATCCTGAAAATGTAGCGACACAGGCTTACACTAAAGGGTTGATTGCACTTAGAAAATCAACAGATGCCTTTAGATTATCAACGAAAACTGATGTGGACACTAGTGTTTCTCTAATTAGTCTTCCTGGTCAAAATGGTATTGCTAAAGAGGATGTTGTCATTGCTTATCAAACCATTGCTTCAAATGGAGATCGTTATGCAGTCTTTGTGAATGCAGATAGCAAAGAGCGTAGCTTCGTTCTCAGTGATGCTTACAAAACGCTCCTAAATGGTGAGATTATTGTTGATGGAGCTCAAGCTGGTCTTGAAGCAATCACTAATCCAGTTGGGGTAACAAAAACAGCAGATAGCTTTGTTTTGGCACCATTAACAGCTGCAATTGTACGTTTGAGTTCACTCGTAACTGAAGTGCCTGATAACGCGCCAACAGCAGCAGAAAAACCAGAATTGAAGTTTACAACAAAAGAAAGGACTGAAACGTCTCCTCTTGAGTTTACAACGCACTATCAAGAAACGACAGATCTAGCAAAAGGAGTAAGACAAGAAGTAACAACTGGTAAAGAAGGCAGCGTGGTACGCACCTACCGTGACGTTTATGTGGAAGGCGTCTTGGTAGCAAGCCAGTTGCTAGAAGAAAAAGTTGTACTAGCAGAAGATGCCTACATTCTGATTGGAATCGGGCAAACAGTTCAAGCTACTCAGACAGCAGCAACAGTAGCTAAAAATATTTCTTCTGCCCCAGTAGCGAAACAAGCAGTTCAAGAAAGCAGTCAACTACCTACTACCGGTGATACAGAAAATCTCCCTTATCACTTATTAGGATTGAGCTTGCTTGTAAGTGGTCTAGGTCTTGCAGCTTCTAAAAAGCGTGACGAAAAAGATGCCTAGTAAGCAGTCGTCATAGACATGTGATAACCTTAGATATTTGCAGTAACGAGTTTGGGATTATTTTGATCCCAAACTCGTTTTTAGTGTAAAATGGCTACAACTGTAAAATCTTTTGAAAGATTAGTGTTTTCCACTAGAGTTTTATTCAAAATTCAACATTAGTCAGTGGTCAAAGATAGTTGGAAAATGGCGATTAGTGACAGCCTCTGCAAAAAATGGTAAAATAGTAGCGACGAATTAAAAGAGGAGACTCACTATGAAAGGTATTATTCTAGCAGGTGGCTCGGGGACACGTTTGTACCCTTTGACGCGCGCTGCATCTAAGCAACTCATGCCGGTTTATGATAAACCTATGATTTATTATCCCCTTTCAACCTTGATGTTGGCAGGGATTAAGGAAATCTTGATTATTTCAACGCCTCAAGATTTGCCTCGCTTTAAGGACTTGCTTCAAGATGGTTCTGAGTTTGGCATTTCCCTGTCTTATGCGGAACAACCAAGTCCAGATGGACTGGCGCAAGCCTTTATTATCGGGGAAGACTTCATTGGAAATGATAGCGTTGCCCTTATCCTTGGAGACAACATCTACCATGGGCCAGGTCTGTCTAAGATGCTGCAAAAGGCTGCCGCAAAAGAATCAGGGGCAACAGTCTTTGGTTATCAAGTCAAAGACCCAGAACGTTTTGGTGTCGTAGAATTTGACGAAGCCATGAATGCCATCTCTATTGAAGAAAAACCAGAACACCCACGTTCTAACTACGCCGTAACTGGTCTTTACTTCTATGACAATGATGTCGTAGAAATTGCTAAAAACATCAAACCAAGCCCTCGTGGCGAGCTTGAAATCACAGATGTCAATAAGGCTTACCTTGATCGCGGTGATTTGTCTGTTGAACTGATGGGACGTGGTTTTGCTTGGTTAGATACAGGAACCCACGAAAGCCTGCTTGAAGCGGCTCAGTATATCGAAACGGTTCAACGCATGCAAAATGTACAAGTCGCCAATCTGGAAGAAATCGCTTATCGTATGGGCTATATCACCAAAGAAGAAGTGTACGAATTGGCACAACCGCTTAAGAAAAATGAATACGGACAATACTTGCTCCGTTTGATTGGAGAAGCATAAGATGACAGAACAATTTTTTGAAAAAGAACTTGCTTGCCGTCCTGTCGAAGGCATTCCAGGCATGTTGGAATTTGATATTCCAGTTCGTGGTGACAACCGTGGCTGGTTTAAAGAGAACTTCCAAAAAGAAAAAATGGTGCCGCTAGGATTCCCAGAAAGCTTTTTTGAAGCGGGCAAATTGCAAAATAACATTTCTTTCTCACGTAAGAACGTGCTTCGCGGTCTGCATGCTGAGCCATGGGATAAATACATCTCAGTTGCTGATGAGGGAAAAGTTCTTGGTTCTTGGGTTGATCTTCGTGAGGGGGAGAGCTTTGGCAATACTTACCAAACTGTTATCGATGCCTCAAAAGGAATCTTTGTCCCTCGCGGTGTAGCTAATGGCTTCCAAGTGTTGACTGACAAAGTAGCTTATACTTACCTTGTCAACGACTACTGGGCGCTTGAACTCAAGCCAAAATATGCCTTTGTCAACTACGCTGACCCAGCTCTGGGCATCACATGGGAAAATTTGGCAGAAGCAGAAGTCTCAGAAGCTGATAAACATCATCCACTCCTCAAAGACGTAAAGCCTTTGAAAAAAGAGGATTTGTAATGTTTGAAATTTTCTTGGAAATTGCAAGAGAGCTTAATCAAATAGGAATTACACCGTTGTTGATGGGATCTGTCGGTTTAGAAGAACGAACAGGTCAAGACTGGCAAGCGCGTGATTTAGATATTCATGTCCCTAGTGATCCCAGAGGCTGGGAAGTGCCAGACGAGGAGCGTATCTATCAATCAGATAAGCTGATTGCCATGATGGAAAGGTTGGGTTATACCTTGGTCGACCGCCATGAGCATGAGTTCCAGAAAAATAGTGTTTCCGTTGAATTTGGTGGCCTTCACTCTCTGCCAAGTTTTGCAGGTGTTGAGCTTGAGGATTTGGAAAAACTAGAGACGAATGGTGTTCATTATTACTTACCGACACTTGAGCAATATCTGAAAATCTATCTGGCCTCTTCCAAAGATTCCTATCGGGCAGACAAAAATAACCAAAAAGATTTTGCTAAGATTGCTTACTTGAAAGAAATGTTGAAGTAGTCTGGCATCAAAAAAGAAAAAAACTTTTCGGAGAAAAAAATGACAGAATATAAAAATATCATCGTAACCGGTGGCGCTGGTTTCATCGGTTCAAACTTCGTGCATTACGTTTATAATAATCACCCAGATGTTCATGTGACCGTTCTTGATAAACTCACATATGCTGGGAACCGTGCTAACTTGGAAGAAATCCTTGGTGACCGTGTTGAGTTGGTTGTTGGTGATATTGCGGATGCCGAATTGGTTGACAAATTGGCTGCCAAAGCGGATGCAATCGTTCACTATGCGGCTGAAAGTCACAATGACAATTCCCTCAATGACCCAAGCCCATTCATTCACACCAACTTTATCGGAACTTACACTTTACTTGAAGCGGCGCGTAAATACGACATCCGTTTCCACCATGTGTCAACGGACGAAGTTTATGGTGACCTTCCCCTTCGTGAAGATTTGCCAGGTCATGGTGAAGGACCAGGTGAGAAATTCACGGCTGAAACTAAGTACAATCCATCATCACCTTACTCATCAACCAAGGCTGCTTCAGACTTGATTGTTAAGGCTTGGGTGCGCTCCTTTGGTGTCAAAGCAACGATTTCAAACTGTTCTAATAACTACGGTCCATACCAACACATTGAGAAATTTATTCCACGCCAAATCACCAATATTTTGTCAGGTATCAAGCCAAAACTCTATGGTGAAGGAAAGAACGTTCGTGACTGGATTCACACCAATGACCATTCAACCGGTGTTTGGGCAATCCTGACTAAGGGTCGTATTGGAGAAACGTACCTTATCGGTGCTGATGGTGAAAAGAACAACAAGGAAGTGCTTGAGTTGATTCTTGAAAAAATGGGTCAGCCCAAAGATGCCTATGACCATGTGACAGACCGTGCAGGACACGATTTGCGCTATGCGATTGATTCTACAAAATTGCGTGAAGAATTAGGCTGGGAGCCACAATTCACTAATTTTGAAGAGGGGCTTCAAGAAACCATCAACTGGTACACAGAACACCAAGACTGGTGGAAGGCTGAAAAAGAAGCTGTTGAAGCTAACTATGCTAAAACTCAGGAAGTTATTAAGTAAAATTAAAAAACCTTGTCATATCAACGTTTGTCGTTGGTGGCAAGGTTATTTTTTGTATTTTGGGGGATACTAAAAACTTAGCTAATCCAAGGAAGGCTAAGTTTTTGATTGTCTTATTTATTACCAAAAAGTCCTTTGACTTTGTTCATGACACCATCGATACCTCCAGCACCATCGAGAAGGGCTTTGGCTTGGTCAAAATACTCGCCTAGTTGATCTTTGTTCTTATCAAGGAAATTTTGGGCTGCCTTGAAGTCTTTTTGGGCAATCAATTCTTTGATTTGTTCAAATAGTTCGTTTGGGTTCATTGTAATCCTCTTTTCTTTTTCCTTTATTAAACCATAACTATTTACTTTTTGAAACCAATTTGTTTGCTAATTATTGGAAATATCAGCTATTTTTTAAAAACAAGACAGACGGCTTCAGGAACTAAAAAGTCATTGCTGATTTCGGTCAGTATTCCTGATGCTTTATCACGTTTAAAGATAGTCACATTGTCAGAATCTTGATGAGCAGCTAGAAGAAATTTGCCATCAGGAGAAAGGTTAAAATCACGTGGATTCTCGCCAAAAGTTGAAATAATTTGGCGTGTTTCAAGGATACCATCCCCTGCCACTTCAAAAACGGCAATAGAATTATGCCCGCGATTGCTAGCATAGATGAACTTGCCATCTGAACTAATGCGAATAGCTGCGCAAGCATTGAAGCCGTGATAGTCATCGGGGAGAGTAGAAATAGTCTGGTAATGTTCAAACTGACCATAGCCATCATAAATCAAAACTTCAATGGTAGCGTTTAACTCACAAATCATGTAGGCTATTTTGAAGTCGGGATGAAAGACGAGGTGGCGACAGCCTGCGCCTGGTGCAGCTTGATAATTACCAATTTTAGTCAGCTTACCATCTGCGTTGATGTCATAAGAAGTTAGACTATCTGTTCCTAGGTCACAAGTGACCAGATACTTGTCAGGTGTTAAATCTGCAAAATGAAGGTGTGAACGATCTTGGTTTGGATGAGGACCTGCCCCATGACATTGCAGTTTATTGACTAGATTTAACTTACCATCATTTTGGCGCTTATAAATAAGGAGTTGTCCCTTATGGTAGTTGACGCCATAAATCAACTGGCGTTTATCATCTACGGAAACATAGCAAAGCCCAGATCCCTCTTCGAGAACTTGATTGATAAGCTGGAAATCTGGATTAAAACTGGCAATACCTCCTCGTCCCTCTTGCTTACTGACAGAGTAGAGGTAGCCATCTCTGGAAAAAGCTAGATAAGTTGGTGAACCTTCCTTGGCAAGAAGTCTGAGATTATCAAGTTGTCCTGTTTCTGTATCAAAATCAGCGGCATAAATACCCTTTGATGTTTTTTGAGTATAGGTTCCAAAATAAACCGTTTCAATCATTTGTGACTCCTTATTTGTCTAATAAAGTCATTATATCACAAAATTTTGCTATAATAGAAGGAAAAATAGAGAGGATGAGTGGTATGACACAGCTAGCAACGATTTGTTACATTGATAATGGTCAGGAGTTGCTTTTGCTTCATCGCAATAAAAAGCCAAATGATGTTCATGAAGGTAAGTGGATATCAGTTGGTGGGAAGATAGAAGCGGGTGAGACGCCAGATGAATGTGCCAAAAGAGAAATTCTGGAAGAAACCCATCTGACTGTTAAGAAAATGGATTTTAAAGGGGTCATTACTTTCCCTGAATTTACCCCGAATCAAGATTGGTATACCTACGTCTTTAAGGTTACCGATTTTGAAGGAGTCTTAATTTCTGATGAGGAGTCTAGGGAGGGGACTCTGGAGTGGGTTCCTTATGACCAAGTCCTGTCCAAGCCGACTTGGGAAGGTGATTATGAAATTTTTAAATGGATTTTAGCAGATGTTCCTTTTTTCTCTGCCAAATTTACCTATGACAAAGAGCAGAAATTGGTGAACAAAGAGGTAACTTTTTATGACAAGTAAAGATTTTAGGGTGCAGGCAGGGCAGCTGACTTTTGGCGTAAGAAGCTCTGCTTTGATTGTCAACAATGGTAAGTTACTGACGGTTTTTAGTGAAGAAAAAAATCAGTATATTGTACCCGGAGGTGCAATTTTATTAGGCGAGGGCAGCCATCAGGCTGCGGTTAGAGAAGTTGTGGAAGAATTAGGAGTGACCATCTCGTCAGATCAACTAGCTTTTATTGTGGAAAACCATTTCCAGCAAGGAAATCAGCAATATCATAACATTGAGTTCCACTACCTGTGTCAGCTTCTGGAAGGGACACCTAGCCATATGAATGAACCAGATATTTCGGGAACTTGCAAATGGGTGGAAATTACTCAGCTGCCTTCTATCAATTTAAAACCCTCTTTTTTAAAAGAGGAATTACCAAAATGGCAAGGTCAGATTGTTCATGTTTTTCAAAATGAGATTGGAGACGATTATGTCAATTCGGATTAGAGAGGTAGCTTTGGAGGATGCGGCAGACCTACTTCAGATTTACGCCTACTATGTGGAAAAAACTGCCATCACTTTTGAATATGAAATACCCAGTTTGGAGGAATTTCAGGGGCGTATTCAAAAGATTTCAGCTTTTTATCCTTACTTAGTTGCTGAGGATGAGGGGACTATCTTAGGCTATGCTTACGCTTCTAGCTTTCATCCTAGAGCTGCCTATGCTTGGTCAGCTGAAGCAACGGTATATCTGTCGAACACTGCTAGAGGTGCTGGTATCGGCCGCCTTTTGTATGAGCAGCTGGAAAATAGACTCAAAAAAATGGGTGTCCTTAATTTAAATGCCTGCATTGCGACAACAGATCACGAGGATCCTTATTTGACCAACGGCAGTCAAAAATTTCATGAAGCACTGGGGTTTCGTTTGGTTGGCAAATTTCACCAATCTGGTTATAAATTTCAAACATGGTATGATATGATTTGGATGGAGAAAATGTTAGGTGAGCATACTCGCCAGGTAAATCCTATTAAGTCTATTCATGACTGTTTATTGTCCTGAAAATTTGTTTCTTTATTTGATTATTTTTAACAAAAGTCAGGATTGAACGGTGTTGAGAAGTTGATACGAAATGTGATAAGCGAATTTGGTGTATCCTTCAACTCGTACAAAAGAAATGTTGGTCTGATAGAGGGAGATATCAACCCTACTCAATAAAGTGCAATGGGAAATAAAATTTAGTATCAAAGCAGATTCAAGGATGATAGGACAAAAAAGCAAAACTGGGATGTAGTCGCAGTAAGCCTAAATTGGTTGAAAATGATATAATTGATATTATCTTGATAATTAGATAGTGAGGACTTTTCGATGGAATCTCAAAAAAAGAAGACATTTTCAGATTCATGGTTTTATAAATGGTTTTTAGATAATCAGGCAGTTGTAGCGGTTCTGATTACTTTTTTGGTGTTTTTAACCGTCTATTTATTGACTAAAGTTTCCTTTATTTTTACTCCAATTTTATCATTTTTGGGTATTATCATGCTGCCTCTTGTCATTTCGGCGCTTCTTTATTATCTCATTAAACCTTTAGTTGATTTTTTAGAACGTCGTGGTTTGGGGCGCGTCTCTGCCATTTTTGTGGTTTTTACAGTCATTGTTATTTTGCTGATTTGGGCAATTGCCAGCATTATTCCTATGATTCGTGAACAAATCCTATCTTTCGTCTCTAATTTGCCGGGTTATGTTCGTTCAGTAAATTACGAGGCGACAAAAGTTTTACAAAATCCTTGGTTAAATAATTATAAGTCTGAGTTGCAAGATATGCTTTCTAATATTACAGCCAAGGCAGTGACTTATGCTGAAAGCTTTTCAAAAAATGCACTTGATTGGGCGTCTAGTTTTGCAGGTATCATTGCTAGGGTAACGATTGCTATTATTATTTCACCGTTTGTCCTTTTTTATTTCTTACGAGACAGTGGCAAAATGAAGGATGGCTTAGTTCAGGTGTTACCTCCCAAATTTCGCCAACCTACTGCTAGGGTTTTAGGAGATATCAACCAGCAACTTTCAGGCTATGTGCAAGGTCAGGTGACTGTTGCCATTGTAGTTGGTTTTATGTTTTCGATTATGTTTAGCCTTGTTGGTTTACGCTATGCTTTAACATTCGGGATTATGGCGGGAATATTGAATATGGTTCCTTATTTAGGAAGTTTTCTAGCTATGATTCCAGTGGTCATTATGGGAGCTGTTCAGGGACCATTGATGTTGGTTAAGGTTCTTATTATTTTCATGATTGAACAGACCATTGAGGGACGTTTTGTATCTCCGTTAGTTTTAGGAAGTAAATTAAGTATTCACCCAGTGACTATTATGTTTATTTTGTTAACCGCAGGTTCTATGTTTGGAGTTTGGGGCGTTTTCTTGGCTATCCCAATCTATGCTTCTGTTAAGGTTGTCATTAAGGAAATCTTTGATTGGTACAAGGTGATAAGTGGCCTCTATGAAGAGGATTTTAAGCAAGGAGATGATGACACAAAAAATGTTAAATAGTAAAAAAATGCTGACCTCAATCCAGAATCAGGATTTAGCTCATGCAAATAAATATTTTGAACGTGCTTTGAAAGAAGATGGAAGCGATGTTCTCTTGGAATTGGCAGAATATCTGGAATCTATTGGATTTTTGCCACAGGCTAAACGCATCTACTTGCAGGAACGTGAGGCATTTCCAGAAGTAAACATAAATCTGGCACAAATTGCTGCAGAAGATGGGGATATTGAGGAAGCTTTCTTGTACTTGGATGCCATCTCACCAGATAGTGAGGACTACTTGTCTGCTCTTCTTGTCATGGCTGATTTGTATGACATGGAGGGATTGACAGATGTTGCGCGTGAAAAATTATTGGAAGCTAACCGAATAAGTCAAGATCCATTGATTATCTTTGGTTTAGCTGAAATCGAATATGAATTAGAGCATTATGAGCAAGCCATTCAAACCTATGCTAAATTGGATAATCGTGAGATTTTAGAATTGACAGGAGTTTCTACTTATCAACGTATTGGCCGTGCCTATGCTTGTTTAGGTAAGTTTGAAGCGGCTATTGAATTTTTGGAAAAAACAATTGAGATTGAATACGAAGATGAAGCTGTTTTTGAATTGGCGACCATTCTTTATGATCAAAAAGAGTATCAAAAAGCTAATCTTTACTTCAAACAACTAGATACCATGAATCCTGATTTTGCTGGATACGAGTACGTTTATGGTTTGTCACTACATGAAGAACACAAAATACAAGAGGCTTTACGCCTTGTACAGCAAGGCCTAACGAAGAATGAATTTGCAGTTAATCTCTTACTTTTAGCTTCGCAATTATCCTACGAATTACATGATAGTACCCAAGCAGAAAATTATCTGCTCAAGGCTAAGAAAGTTGCTGAAGATGATGAGGAAGTTCTCATGCGCTTGACCAATCTCTATCTTGAGGAAGAGCGTTTTGAAGACGTTCTTGCCTTGGAAAATGATGATATTGATAATTTATTGACCAAATGGAATGTGGCTAAAGCCCATCAAGCCTTGGAAAATGAAGAGGCCGCTCTGGCGATCTATGAAGATTTGGCATCTGATTTACAAGAAAATCCAGAATTTCTTCAAGATTATGCTTATATTTTGCGTGAATTTGGCTACCGCGAGCGTGCTCGCGACATAGCAGAGCGTTATCTCAAATTGGTACCAGATGATGTCAATATGCTAGATTTCTTGAGCGAATAAGAAGAGCTTCTCAATTTCTTTAGCAAACAAAATCATAGAAAGCAATCTTGAAACTATGTTATAATGGAAATAAGAATCCAAGAGATAATGAGGAAATCATGGCAGAAGCAATTAAACTTTTTCAGTACAATACACTCAGTGCCTTGATGGCAGGGTTGTATGGTGGAACGTTAACGATAGGTGAGCTGTTAGAGCATGGTGATTTAGGCATTGGGACTTTAGATTCTATTGATGGTGAGCTGATTGTGCTTGATGGTAAAGCCTACCAAGCCAAGGGATCTGATGGGAAGGCAGAAGTGGTCGAAGTGTCAAATGATGTCAAAGTTCCTTATGCTGCGGTGGTTCCTCATCAGGCAGAAGTAATCTTTAGACAGCGGTTTGAGATGACCGATAAAGAACTTGAAGACCGCATCGAATCTTATTATGATGGTGTCAATCTTTTTCGTTCTATCAAAATTAAGGGACACTTTTCAAAAATGCATGTCCGAATGATTCCGAAATCAACCCCAGATACTAAGTTTGCGGATGTGGCAACTCATCAACCTGAATACACCAAAGAAAACGTTACTGGCACGATTGTTGGTATTTGGACGCCAGAGATGTTTCACGGTGTTAGTGTTGCTGGTTATCACTTGCATTTCATCTCAGATGATCACACTTTTGGCGGCCATGTTATGGATTTTGTTATTACCGAGGGTGTTGTTGAGGTTGGTCCTGTTGACCAACTAGATCAACGTTTTCCTGTTCAAGATCGGGAATACCTTTTTGCTAAATTTAAGCTTGATGAACT
This sequence comes from Streptococcus sp. ZY19097, assembly GCF_040731245.1. Taxonomy (NCBI): domain Bacteria; kingdom Bacillati; phylum Bacillota; class Bacilli; order Lactobacillales; family Streptococcaceae; genus Streptococcus; species Streptococcus sp. ZY19097. The sequence continues at coordinate 1,846,543 of NZ_CP160400.1, read as the reverse complement.
AAAAGAAGATATTAATAAAAGCGAATAAAGGTTGTCAATCTGAGACATGTTCTCAGATTTTATTTTTTTGATTTCGTTTACATAAAATTTTTGTCATTTTCTGACCACTGACTTTTTCAAAACATGGTATAATGGTTGTCAGACCATCCTGTAAGTTGATACTCAGTTCAAGATAAAATCTGATTGTTACATTTCTTGTCTAGCGTCAGTGGAAGCAATCTCTATTTCTTTGTGACATTCCCAAGATTTTAAATTCTCTGTTATGATATTTTGGTATACGGTTGTGAGATGTAAGCTATACTGGAGTACGGCAAAGCGAGATAATGAAGCAGTAAATGCCTATAAAAATACTAGAGTACCAAGTTAACCTGGGGTTAGCCAGCATAGATTGGAAAGAATCTTTTCGTCTCTAAACAGAAAATTGATATTTCCTGAGTTAAGTGTTAAGACTTTTCTTGCACTGTTTTTGTATCTTTGATTGTCGAATCAGTCTAAGAACCTGTATTCACGGTTCAGCACTTTCATCTAAGGCTAGTTTTTTGCTACTCATTGTTAGTTTTTTTCAAAATACAGTCAGTATTCCTCAAAAAAACTGCCTTGATTAGCGAAAAACTATCTCCTATATAGAAGCACTTTACTTGTGAATACAGGTTCTAATATACAAATCAAAATTCAAATATCAGTCTACGGTGACAAGTAAAGGATGGTAAAAAATTAAAGGAAGTACTATGACAAGCAAGAAACGTTCTATTGATAGTCGTGTGGATTATTCCGTTATTTTACCGACTTTTTTTCTTCTTCTAATTGGTCTCGTAGCCGTTTATATCGCAACGGCTAACGATTACTCAGACAGTGTGAGTAGTATCATGACTCAACAAGTCATCTGGATGGCTCTAGGTGGACTTATTGCAGTGGTCGTCATGCTTTTCTCGACGGAATTTCTCTGGAAGATCACCCCATTTTTGTATGTGCTTGGTTTGGGGCTGATGATTCTTCCCCTAATCTTTTATAGTCCGGTGTTAGTCGCTTCTACTGGGGCTAAAAACTGGGTTACCATCGGTTCCGTGACACTTTTTCAACCATCAGAATTTATGAAAATATCTTATATCTTGATGCTGGCTAAAACGACGGTTTGGTTTCAAGAGAGACGTTTGGCAATGTCGCTAAGAGAAGACTTCAAATTATTGGGTCTTTTTGCTCTTATCACGGCCCCTGTCATGCTCTTGCTAGGTTTACAAAAAGATTTGGGGACAGCCTTAGTTTTTACGGCAATCTTGGCTGGAATAGTTCTCTTGGCTGGAATTTCTTGGTGGATTATTTTACCTATTATTGGACTTGTGATTCTCCTTTTTGGCATTTTTATGCTTATCTTTTTACTGCCACAAGGAAAAGAGTTTCTTTTCAATTTGGGTATGGATACTTATCAGATTAATCGGATATCTGCTTGGCTGCATCCTTTTGACTTTTCAGAGACGATTGCCTACCAACAAACTCAAGGTATGATTTCTATTGGCAGTGGTGGGTTACTTGGTAAAGGGTTCAGCGTTCTTGATTTATCGGTACCTGTCAGGGAAAGTGACATGATTTTCACCGTTATTGCCGAAGATTTTGGTTTTGTGGGTGGGGCAGTTGTACTAGGTTTATATCTGCTCTTGATTTACCGTATGATTCGTGTAACCATTGAGTCTAATAATCGTTTCTACACCTTCATTTCTACTGGTTTTATCATGATGATTCTTTTCCATATTTTTGAAAATATTGGTGCAACTGTTGGTATTTTACCATTAACTGGAATTCCTCTACCGTTCATTTCCCAAGGGGGAAGTTCCCTTATTTCAAATTTGATTGGTGTTGGGCTTATTTTATCAATGAGTTATCAAAATAGCCTCAATCAAGAAAAAGAAATAGAAGCGCGTTTCGAACGTAGTCGGAAATATAATTGAATTAGTAAAAACCTTGCCTCGGCAAGGTTTTAATTTACTTATACGCAGAAATCAAATGATATGTTGGTGCCTTCATCCTACTCACATTAACCACTACCTCTAGTTTAATTATTTTCCTATAGGTATGAGACAGCTTATTGTTAATTTTTATGGATGACTATCTTTTTCAAAAAATCTTTTAGAACTATTTCCAAACATTGCTTTCTCAGATATTTTTTGTTAAAATAAAAGCATTCAGAGGTGTCTTAAAGACCATTTGTTACAGAAAGCGGTGTGGTTGAGAAATCCGTACAAATGTTAAGGCTGGTTGCTGAAGGCTAAAATTGGATAAACAAAGTTGCGGGTACATTTGCCCGAAGTTGGGTGGTACCGCGGATTTATAAAAAGTTCGTCCCTGTCGAAAGGCAGGGACGATTTTTTGTTGAAGGGAGAGCAGTGATGGAAACTTTCTCAGAGTTTTTAGAACGGATCAATTAATTTGAGCAGGTAGAATAAGCCTTACCAGAAACGGACTTTTTGCCGGGTATTTCTGTAGCAGTAAAAGTCCATCCAGATAATAGCTTTTGTGATTTTTACGGCGATACGGTTGTCTTTGACTTGGAAGAGGAAGATAAGACTTGGCTGGCAGCCCTTGTCCAAAAGCTCTATGATGAAGTGCCTGCCTGTTTTGCAGAGTCTTTTCCTGTTTCCAGTTACCACATGACCCTACATGACTTGTCAAGTGGCTCACGCCTGAGTAGTTTAATGCCTGAGTTGAAAAGCAATCGCCAGAAGTTGAAACAGCAACTGGCAGTCAGGTCTTTGTTTTCTCCAAAAATCAAGATGAGAAGCTCTTTTATCTTTAATATGGTAGATACCAGCTTGGTGATGGGCTTGGTGCCAGACAGGGAGGTCGACTATGTTAACTTGATGAGCCTGTACAGGCTGGTTGATGGCGTGATGCCTTTGCCCTATCCTTTTACGCCACACGTGACTTTAGCCTATTACAATGCCAATGGTTTTTCAGCTGAAGAAGCAAAAAAGCTTGTTGCAGAGCTAAACAAATGCAGCGTGACTGTGCCTTGGATACTGGTAAGCTCTATTATCAAACTTTTACGAGCATGAAAAATTATCAGAACGTTTTTACTTTATTTAAGGAGCAAAAGATGAAACTTCCTTTTGAAACTGAGAAATTCTATTACGGCTTCCCCATTTTTATCTTAGGCTATAAGGATCAGTGCTTTGGTTATAATATCACAACAAGCAGCTCTTCCTATAGTCTAGGTGACATGGTTGTCATTGGTCTGTCCAGTAGCAATAATGCTACTGAGCAAATCAAATATTTTAAGGAATTCACCCTAAATATTCCAACAGAAAATCAATCTTTCTTGATGGAACGAGCAGGTTTTATTACACATCGCGATAAGTTGAAAATGCTTGATGTGAACTATAGTAAGGCAGATCAGATAGATGCTCCTTTGTTAGCTGATTGTCCTTTGTCATTGGAATGCCAAGTTGAAGCTATACAGGAATTTGATAACTATGTGAATTTTACAGCACGGATTGTTAAACGTTGGGTAGATAGAGATTTACTAGATGATGAAGGTCATTTGAACAGTAGAAACTTTCATCCACTTTATTTTATGGGGGATGGGAAGGAGCGACGTTATCGCTATTTGGACAAAGTGGAAAGTGATGAACTTGGAAGTTTTAGTCGTAAGTCTAGAAAGTTAGCTTCAAGAACTTAGAACCTTTACTCACAGTTCAGCACTTCCACCTAAGGCTAGTTTTTCAGCTACTCATTGTTAGTTTTTTTCAAAATACAGTCAGTATTCCTCAAAAAATTGCCTTGATTAGCGAAAAACTATCTCTTATCTACAAGCACTTCGCTTGTGAATATGGCTTCTTAATAACTTATCCTAGAAAGGAAGTCTTGGTGAACCATATCGAGATTTATGTCAGTCATTTGATAAAAAGCAGGGAATTCTATGATCTTCTTTTACCTAAATTAGGCTATCGGCTCTATCAGGAATGGTCAGATGGTTTTAGTTATCGTAAAGATGAGCATTATATTGTCTTTGTTCAAGTGGCTGAAAAGTATGCTTCCCTCCCTTATCACCGTTGCCATGTAGGTCTTAATCATCTGGCTTTTAACGGAGGCAGCAGAAGGGATGTTGAGCGTTTGAAGAAAATTCTTCAAGAACACGATGTCCCCTTGCTTTATGAAGAGAGGTATCCATTTGCAGGTGGAGAAAATTATTTTGCCCTGTATTTAGAAGATCCTGATCGGATAAAAATTGAGGTAATAGCCAATGAAAATATTAGAAACTTATAATGGTAAAGAGCTGCCAAAAGTTGAGACTGACCGTCTTGTTTTACGGCAACGGACGATAGATGATGTACCAGACATGTTTGACTACGTCAGCTTAGAAAATGTGGTTTACCCAGCTGGTCTGCCACCCATTGCAACCTTGGAAGACGAGTATGATTATTTTGAAAATCGTTACTACCAAAATCTTGAAAAAGCAAATCTGCCATCAGGCTATGGTATTACAGTCAAGGGGAGTGACCACATTATCGGCTCTTGCGATTTCAACCACCGTCATGAAGATGATGTCTTTGAAATTGGCTACATGCTCCACCCAGATTTTTGGGGCAGAGGATACATGACAGAGGCTGTCAGTGCTTTGATTGAAATTGGTTTTACCCTTCTCAACCTTCACAAAGTTGAAATTCGTTGTTATGGTTCCAACAAACAAAGTCAGCGCGTGGCCGAAAAACTAGGTTTTACTTTGGAAGCTCGTATCCGTGACCGCAAAGATACCCAAGGAAATCGCTGTGATGATTTGGCTTATGGGCTGTTGAAGAGTGAGTGGGAGGAGAGATGATGAATCTTGTTATTATTGGTGCACAGGCATCTGGCAAGATGACAATTGGTCAAGAAGTTGAAAAGATGACTGATATGACTTTGTTTCATAATCACGATAGCATTGATTTTGTTCGGCGTTTTATGGAATATGGGCCGATCTCAACCGAGCTTATTCGAAAAATTAGAATGAATTTTTTTGAAGCATTTGCTCAAAGTAATAAACCTTTAATTTTTACAGTTGTGATTGACTTTGATGACTCAAATGATGTTGATTTTTTAAGACAAATTCAAGATGTTTTTCACACATTTGAGAGAGAGGTTTTATTTGTCGAACTTGAGACTGATTTGCAGGAGCGTTTTCGTCGCAATGGCACTGAAAATCGTTTGCAGCACAAGCCTTTGAAGCGAAATTTAGAATGGTCTGAGAAGGATATTCTTGATACTGCTAGTTTTGCGAATTTTAATCCCAAGCAAGCTCCAGAAAATCTACAGCATTATTGCAAAATTAACAACACCAACCTTTCTGCGCAAGAAACGGCTCAGCTGATTTTGGAAAAAATAAAGGAAGTAGCCAGTTAATATAAGCTGACTACTTCCTAGGAGATTTATGAAAAAGAAAAGTTTTAGGATTGGTTATAGTATATCGATTAATGCTTAAATGAAACTTAATATTCTTCGAAAATAGAATTTAGACCTTATTAGCTTGACTTGACGACGTGTAAACTCCATTGAAACCTTTGTAGTTTGATATAGTCAATTAGTTTATCTTTTATTACTTCGACGTAAGAGGAAACTCCGTTTCCTTATTTCCAACTTCAAACACTCCACTGGATTGTTTGAACTCGCCTTGCCGTACTTTACGAAAGTAACTTGCTTCGCATGTCTTATTTCCAACCTAGAACAGCCTAGAGGCTGTTCTAGCAACCTGCAGCTCGTTGCCTTGTACTAAAAGCAAACTAAAAGACTATATCTGAAAACTAGAAATAGCAAAGTTCTATCTTTATCTGTTTTACCTAAATGCCTATACTCATAGGTATCAAAACGATCAAGAAAAACGTTGCACAAATTCGATTTATGGATTGCTGAAAAGTGAGTGAGAAGACAAGCTAATATAGGCTAAAAAATGTCCCAAATGAACAACACCTTACGAGGGATATTATGGGGAAGCTGTGTGTTTAATTTGACACTTCAGAACAAAAAGGAAAAATTATGGCTAAAAAGAAAAATCGGAAAAAAGAATTAAAGCAGAAGCAAAAACAAGAAGAAAACAACATTATTGATTTTGCTTCTTTTGCAGAAAAGGCTGATTACCCACAAGCTTTTTCTGAACCTGAATTAGATGAGGAGTCAGTTAATAGACTTTTTAAAGAATATGAACAAACTAGGAATCCTGAAATTTTAGAACAATTAGCTTCTATTTTAAAGTTTGGAGATACTAAAATGGACGAAGCAGATGAGCTCCTTTACCAAGCGATGGAAGAGGAAGATGAAGAGATACAGCTCCGTTTACTTACCAATCTACTGGCAGAATATCCAGACCATTTTGAAGCAAGATTTCAATCCTTGATCTTGAGAAGCACAGAATTTTCAGCTGATTATTTAAAAGAACTACAAGATTTTTATCAAGTGGCTTTAGAAGAGTGGAAGAAAGCTGATTATGAATCTTGGTATAGTTTGGAAGCGCGCAGTCCTTTGAAGGTTATCACTTTTGTGATAGAGAATTATTTGCAAGAGGGACTGGTCGCTTTAGCTGGTCAAGTAGTGGATTTTGTACGGTCTAAAATTGCTGTTGATGATAGATTTCCACCTGGCTTTATTTATCTGATGATGGGTGTTTACAATTCCCTCTATCAAGAAGAGAAAATTGAAGATTTTTATGAAGAGCAGCTAGCCCAAGATTGGCAGGATGATGGTGTGCTTGTGCACCTGATTATTGCTAAGTTGCTAAACGGGGACATTGAGGCGGCTAGAGCCTTGTTTGCTGAATTAGTTGCCATCAATAACGAAGTTCTGTATGCTTTTGATAGCCCGTATTGGGTTCACCTGCTTGACATGGCTAATGAAGTTTCAGTCTATCGCCCTAATTCAGCTTTATCTCTCCAGATTGCCTTGCATCCTCTCCAGACTTTTTTGGAGACAAAAAACTTTGTTATCCATCAAATGCTTGCCTTAGCAGAAGACTATCAGGACAGTCTGCCTGATTCCCCGCGCAAACGATTAGAATTTTTTAATTCCCCCTGCATGAAAGGGATTCAGATAGATAAAGGCCGATATTTATGCGATGCTGGCATTATGAGCAAGGAGGCTCTGGAAAAGCACACCGAAAAAGAAATCTTAGCTATTTCAGGCATCGGCCCCGCTACGGTTAAAAAGTTAAAAGAAAACGGTGTGAGATTTAAGAAAGGGTAGGAACTTGTGCAAAATATGTACAGGTTGAACTGTTCGAAAAAATCGAACAGTTGGGAAGGAAATAGGTAGGAGGAAAATTGATATTGAAATATCTGCAGGAGAATTGGTTACAAATTATATCAAGTATTGGATTTGGTACGCTGATAAGTACGATTATTGGGCTCGTTCGATCAAATAAAAGAAACACTTTAGAATATATAACAAAAGAACGTTCTGAGTGGCGAAGAGAAATGAAGTCAATAATTGTTGATTTGCTAGATGGCAGGAATAGAAAGTCAGCAATAAGTAGATTAAAAACACAAATAAATCCTTATGGTATTGATTTTAGTAATAAATTTACTGATGATTATTATATGAGCGATGGACATATTTGGGATTTGTTAAAGAATTTTCACTACTCAGAAAGTGAAACTATTAAATTAACTGGCTATTTAGAATTACTTTTGAAATATGATTGGGAACGTTCAAAGGAAGAGATTAAATATAAAATTCCAGACATCTGCTATAATTTAATTCGTGTAATTTCAGTAATGATATTAGGGATTGGTGCTTTTACATCCAGTTCTAGTACTTGGCTTATATGCTTAGATCTTTGTTCAATATTCTTGCTAGTAATACAAGATTTTATAGAAAATTCTTGGAAAGCAGATTCATTTGTTTCTAGTAAAAAAAGGTTGGGATGGATAATTGTTGCGTATATAATCCCTTATTTGTATGCTATAGTACGGATGATTTATATATGGAAAGGAACATTTCCTTTTAATGAAAAAAATATTTTCTTACTTATTGTAGTAGCTATTCCTAGCGTAGTCTATGTTTTTCTAAAACACTGGGAAAAACAGAGGTATTTAGCAAAGTTAAGAAATATTGAGTTTAAAAATCCAGAAATAACAGAACAATCAAATAAATTATACGATGAAATTAACTATCTACGGAATCAGCTACATAAATTTGATTACCAAATAACGGACGATGACTTGAGTGAGCTGAAGAATAAAAGAGATAGGCTAGAGAGTGAACTGAAAAAGAAGCAAAAGGAGAAATTAAAATGAAAGAACTTTCACCAAAATACAATCCAGCCGAAGTTGAAGCTGGGCGCTATCAGAAATGGCTTGAGGCTGATGTTTTCAAGCCGTCGGGCGACAAGAAGGCGAAGCCTTATTCTATCGTGATTCCGCCGCCCAATGTCACTGGTAAATTGCACCTAGGGCACGCTTGGGACACGACTTTGCAAGATATTATTATCCGTCAAAAACGCATGCAAGGCTTTGACACTTTATGGCTTCCTGGTATGGACCATGCGGGGATTGCAACACAGGCAAAAGTTGAAGCACGTCTTGCTGAAGATGGTATCTCACGTTATGACCTTGGTCGTGAAAAATTCCTTGATAAAGTTTGGGAATGGAAAGATGAATATGCTACGACCATCAAGGAACAATGGGGCAAGATGGGGATTTCTGTTGATTATTCGCGGGAACGTTTTACCCTTGATGAAGGCTTGTCAAAAGCGGTCCGCAAGGTTTTTGTAGAACTCTATAAAAAGGGTTGGATTTACCGCGGAGAATTTATCATCAACTGGGATCCAAAAGCTCGTACAGCCCTTTCTGATATCGAAGTTATCCACAAAGATGTCGAAGGTGCTTTCTATCACATGAACTACATGTTAGAAGATGGTTCACGTGCCCTCGAAGTTGCGACCACGCGTCCAGAGACAATGTTCGGTGATGTAGCCGTTGCGGTTAACCCAAATGATGACCGTTACAAAGATTTGATTGGTCAAAATGTTATCCTTCCAATCGTTAACAAAGCTATTCCAATCGTTGGAGATGAACATGCTGACCCAGAATTTGGAACAGGGGTTGTTAAAATCACACCTGCCCATGACCCTAACGATTTCTTAGTTGGTCAACGCCACAATCTTCCTCAAGTTAATGTCATGAATGATGATGGCACCATGAATGAACTGGCTGGCGAATTTGCTGGTATGGATCGTTTTGAGGCCCGCAAGGCAACGGTTGCTAAATTAGAGGAAATCGGTGCTCTTGTCAATATTGAAAAAATGACCCATTCAGTCGGTCACTCAGAACGTACAGGTGTTATGGTTGAACCTCGGCTGTCCACCCAGTGGTTCGTTAAGATGGATGAGTTAGCCAAAAATGCTATTGCCAACCAAGACACAGCTGATAAGGTAGAATTTTACCCACCACGTTTCAACGATACCTTCCTTCAATGGATGGAAAATGTGCACGATTGGGTTATCTCGCGTCAGCTTTGGTGGGGGCATCAGATTCCAGCATGGTATAACGAATCTGGCGAAATGTACGTCGGAGAAGAAGCTCCAGAAGGCGACGGTTGGGTACAGGATGAGGATGTCCTAGATACCTGGTTCAGCTCTGCCCTTTGGCCATTTTCAACAATGGGTTGGCCTGACACAGAAGCAGAAGACTTCAAACGTTACTTCCCGACTTCAACCCTTGTGACAGGTTACGATATCATCTTCTTCTGGGTATCCCGCATGATTTTCCAATCATTGGAATTCACAGGACGTCGTCCATTTAAAAACGTGCTTATCCACGGTCTTATCCGTGACGAACAAGGACGTAAAATGTCTAAATCACTTGGTAACGGTATTGACCCAATGGATGTTATCGAAAAATACGGTGCTGACGCGCTTCGTTGGTTCTTATCAAACGGTTCTGCACCAGGTCAGGATGTCCGCTTCTCTTATGAGAAGATGGACGCTTCTTGGAACTTCATCAACAAGATTTGGAACATTTCCCGCTATATCCTCATGAACAATGAAAGCTTGACCTTGGATGCGGCACGTGACAATGTCGCAAAAGTCGCAGCTGGCGAGGCTGGTAATGTGACGGACCGCTGGATTCTCCACAACCTCAATGAAACCATTGCCAAGGTCACTGAAAACTTCGACAAGTTCGAGTTCGGTGTGGCTGGTCATATCCTCTACAACTTCATCTGGGAAGAGTTCGCCAACTGGTATGTCGAGCTGACCAAGGAGGTTCTTTACAGCGATAACGATGCCGAGAAAGTCATGACCCGCTCAGTCCTTCTCTACACGCTGGACCAAATCCTTCGCCTCCTCCACCCAATCATGCCATTTGTGACGGAAGAAATCTTCGCCCAGTACGCAGAGGGATCTATCGTGGTGGCAGCTTACCCAGTTGTCAACCCAGCCTTTGAAAACGCTGAAGCTCACAAGGGAGTGGAAAGCCTTAAGGACTTGATCCGTTCGGTGCGAAATAGCAGAGCAGAAGTGAACGTTGCTCCATCTAAGCCGATTACTATCTTGATTAAGACGGCAGATAGCGAGCTTGAAACCTTCTTCAAGTCAAATGAAAACTACATCCGCCGCTTTACAAATCCAGAACAGTTGGAAATCAGCTCAAGCATTGCTGCGCCAGAATTAGCTATGTCAGCCGTTATCACCGGTGCTGAAATCTTCTTACCACTAGCCGACCTCCTCAACGTAGAAGAAGAGTTGGCTCGTCTAGACAAAGAACTAGCCAAATGGCAGAAAGAACTAGATATGGTCGGCAAAAAACTCAGCAACGAACGCTTCATCGCCAACGCCAAACCAGAAGTCGTTGAAAAAGAAAAAGAAAAACAAGCCGACTACCAAGCAAAATATGATGCGACAGTAGGACGGATTGAAGAGATGAAGAAACTGGTTAAGTAGGTAGAATACGATAAAATGCCCAGCCTAAAAAGGCTGGGTTTTGTGGTATAATAATTTGAGAAAGGAGAGTTTATGAAGTACTCTTTACTAGCGCAATTAGAAAATAAAGAAAAGTCTATAAGACAAGAAATATTAAGACATAATTTTTTTAAACTCCAAAGAGATTTTGCTATAGAATACCTCGTTACAAGGTATGAGACTTCAAAAGTAATATTATCAGACTATTTTTCAAAGAAGTATGAAGTAGATATTTTACTTGAAACTCTTCCTTTTATTTTCCAAAATTTGCAGAATAGTGCAATACTAGAGCAACCACGAATAGATGTCAAAGAACTTAATTTGTTAATTGAGAACATATATAATTATCTTGAATTTAAAAAATTTCTTGAGCTTTGCAAACATGGTATTGTAAAAGTCGTGAATTGTAGTGGAATTATACGTTTCGAATTTGCCAAAGAAACATATTTAATAAATGACATATATAATGGTTATTGGCATACAAAAGAACAGCAACAGGCTTTAAAATACTCTCGTAGTTTACAAGGTATTACTGAAAAAATGTTTGATTTGACAGTAGAAATTAGTATAGGAGATTTTACATTGAATGAATATAAAATTTTCTGTCAAGCATTAGATAGTATTATAGAAATTGAATATTCCAATCCACTAAAAGTTGCAAATAAAATTGGATATCTTAAACTAAGTAAGGCCCAGTGGATTGAAAAGTTATCAGGATTAATTAGTTTAAATGATGAAAAAATAGAACAAATTATTGATTTTTGTATATATGATTTTGAAAATCCTGTAAGTGATCCAATACTATCTTATTTTATACCTATACAAGGTAAGTTGCTATTCTCGTTTAGTATATTTAGTTCTCAGAGATTAGATAAAAACCTTCTCCGTTTACTATCAGCAAAAGAACCTTCCTTCTATCAAAATGAACAGAAGAAACTAGAATTACACCAAATAAACCTATTGAGAGAACAAGACTTTGAAGGGTACGAATTCGATACGGATAAGGATGGTAGTCCCGGTGAAGATTTAATTGTGTATGATAAGATAGCAAATGCAGTGCATGTTATTGAACTAAAATATAAGTTACCAGTTGATTCAATAAATGAAATCAGGAATTTGAAAAAGCTTCTTAGTAAAGCTGGTAAACAAAATACTATTGCCAAAACAAAATTAAATGTAGATAATATTTTCGAGAAATTTTTCAACAATAAATATATTGGTCAACATCCAGATAAAATTATTTTTTTCTCACTTACTAACTATTCAATTGACTATACTGCCCCAAATTCAATATTATTATCTCAACATTATTTTGAGTTATTAAAAAATGCAAGTTGCACAAATAGACTTGAAAAAATTATTGAAGATAAATATAGGGGGATAAATATGAGTCCAAAAGTAAAATATAAAAAAATAAATCTGTTTGGATATATAATAAAATTGCCAAGAGTATACTCGAAAATTCCTAAATACCGAGAACTAAAGTTATAGAGGAGTCTATAGTAGAATAAAGTTTTTTATTTGGACAGTTCAAAGGAGATATATGCAACCAACTTACAATATTGACAACCCAAGTCTTTCCTATGAAGATAAGCAAGAACTCTGGGAAACTGGTTTTGGTCTTCAAAAAGTGGATGGGTTGACTCCGTCTGTTTATATGGAAGAGTTGGCTGATAGGCAAGCTCGTGGAGAGTACACCTATGAGCAGGTGTACGAGGAGATTACGAAATACCACCAGTCAACTGATGCCAGTACGCAAGAGGCAGACATTGTCTCTCTCCGAATTGTTGAAATGCTCTCCCAAAATGGTTTTAGTCTCCGACCAACCACCCTCTTACATATCCACAAAGAGCTTTTTCAGGATATTTTTGACAGCAGTATTCCAGTTGGTGAGTATCGAATGGTTAACATTACAAAAAATGAACCAGTTTTAAAGGGGGATACTGTGATTTATTCAGATTTTCCATTGATTGCCGCCACTTTGGATTATGATTTCCAGCAAGAAAGAGATTTTTCATATGCTGGATTAGATAAAAAAGCCATTGTTGCCCATATCCAATCCTTTATTTCAGGTATTTGGCAAATCCATCCATTTCTAGAAGGGAACACTCGAACAATCACTGTATTTCTTATCAAATACCTTCGCTCACTTGGTTTCGACATTGATAACGAGCCTTTTCAAAAACATGCCAAATACTTTCGAGATGCCCTTGTACTTGACAATGCTAAGTTAGTCAATAAACGCTCAGATTTTTTAACTGCCTTTTTTGAAAATCTCCTCTTGGACGGTCAGAATGATTTATCAAGTGAGAGGATGTACGAGGAGTTGGGGATAGATGAATATCAATAAAGACAGGATAGTTTTCAATCCGGAAATAGACCAGTGAATACTTGGGCTTTTGACTTTTCGTTGATAGTCTCAATAGGCAATTTGGAGGAACTCACATGTCTTATTATTATGAAAAATTAACGGGTAAGGTTGCAAAGCATCTTGCTCGTTTTCCCTATTATGCTACCGATAAGATTCTGAATTTAATGCAATTTCAAGATAGCAATCAGCAATTTCTGATAAGTGATAAGCATTTGTATGATTACTTTGAAGAACAAAAACATCAACTAAGTACCGATGAAAAACTCTCCATCTGTTCAGCCTATTTAAGGGACATATAGATGTTTATGCGAAATCTTATATTGATGAAAATGGAAAAATCAACTATTTTCCTTCTTACAACTATGGTTGGAAAAAACTTCCTGTTGAAAAGAGAACTTGTCAACCCTTGACCAAACAGGTATTATTGGCTCACCTACGTGGCGAAATCAGTATTGGCATTTTTCCAATGAGTTTATCAGACACGTGTTCCTTTTTGGCGATTGATTTTGATAAAAATAATTGGAGAGAAGAGGTCTCCATTCTAAGAGATACAGCAGAACAACATGGTTTTGAGGGGCATATCGAAATCTCTCGTTCGGGCAATGGTGCTCATCTCTGGTTTTTCTTCGAGGAAGAAATTACTTGTCAGCAGGCGAGAAATGTTGGAAAAAGACTGCTGGAATTGGCTATGCAGGAGTCAAAAGATATTCGCTTTTCTTCATTTGACCGTATGTTTCCAAATCAAGATATTCTGCCCAAGGGAGGGTTTGGCAATCTTATCGCACTGCCCTTACAAGGGGAAGCTTTCAAGAAGGGAAGAACCGTTTTTGTTGATAAACATTTTCAGCCCTTTTCTGAACAATGGACCTATCTTCAACAGGTTCAAAAGATTGACCAGAAGAAAATACTAGATTTCTTAGGACAGGAGTTTTCGGATACTGTAGATGATACAGTATTAGATTGTAGCTTATCAAACGTTATTCAAGTTGAGAAGAGGGCTATTTCTTCAAAAACAAATTACTTATTGAGAAAGCTGGCATCTTTTCCTAACCCTGAATTTTATCTAAAACAAGCGACCAGACAACCAACCTATCAGACTCCAGAACGCATCTATTTATTTGAAGAAACAAACGAAGCCTTGCATCTTCCAAGAGGAATACTTGCTAAGCTACAGGAAATCTTTGAAATGGTAACTATTAGGGACAATCGTAACAGTTTATCTCCGGTTCAGATTTCCTTCAAAGGGAGGTTGCGTTTTGAGCAGGAGCTTGCTTTGGCAGATTTATTCGCTAGTGAGAATGGCTTGTTATGTGCTGAAACAGGTTTTGGGAAGACAGTTCTGGGGGCAGCCTTGATTGCACAAAGGAAATGCCGAACGATTATCTTAGTTCACAATCGTCAACTGATGGAGCAGTGGTTGGAAAGGTTGGGGGAATTTTTAGAGATTAAAGAGGAAGAAGCGATTCGCTATACTCCTTCAGGGCGTGTAAAAGTGATAGGGCATATTGGGCAATATGGTGCTTCTAAAAAATGGAGGAGTAAACTGGTGGATGTGGTTATGATTCAATCTCTCTTCCAATTGGACACTATTTCCGACTTTTTGTCGGATTACGATATGATGATTGTGGATGAATGTCATCATGTGACAGCCATGCAGTTTGAAAAAGTAGTTGCTCAATTTGCTGGTCAATATCTATATGGTTTAACAGCAACGCCAGAACGTAAAAATGGACATCAACCGATTGTCTTTCAACGTGTTGGTCCAATTTTACATACTGCCCAATCAGGCCAATACGATTTTAAAAAGAGGTTGCTACTCCGTCTAACATCTTTTGGGAAATTGGATTTGAAACAGTCGAATAGTACGAACTTTTCAGCACTTAATGATTGGCTTGCCAAAGATTTACATCGCAATACTTTGATCGTGCAAGATATTTTCAAACTATATCAAGAAAAACGAAACATCCTTGTCTTGGTCAATCGACGGGAACATATAGAACTATTGGAAAAGCTACTTATTGAAAAAGAAATGACCAATATTTTTTGTCTGAGTGGAGCGAGTAAAAGAAGGGATACGAAAGAACTTCTGAAAAGAATCAGTGAGCTAGATGAGAATAGTCCCTTTGTCCTCGTTTCAACAGGAAAATATATTGGCGAGGGTTTTGATATGCCAAAGTTGGATACATTAATTTTGGCCGCTCCTTTGTCTTGGAAAAATAATCTCATACAGTATGCAGGGAGGCTTCATCGTCCCTATCAAGGCAAAACTGAGGTAAGAATAGTTGACTATCTTGATATACACGTTCCCTATCTTGAAAGAATGTACCAGAAACGTCAGATAGCTTATCGAAAAATGGCTTATCAGGTTGGAGAGAAAGAACCAACCCAAGTATTATTCAGTGGTAGGGACTACGAAGAGACATTTAGAGAGGATTTGCGGAACACACGTTCAACAGTCTATTTACAATTGCATTCGTTCACTTCTAATAAGATTCAGGAACTATTGGGACTGCTCCGAGGAAAACAAGTGGTTATTCATGCCTCCAAATACCATAAGTTAAGCGAGTGGCTAACGGGGGTAAACAGTGACAATGTAAAGGTGAAGCTTGTACCAGAAAGGATTGGTACGACCACAGTTATCTTAGATAGTACTATCGTTTGGTACGGCAATTTATCGCCTTTTGTTTATCATTCGGATGACCAAGCCAGTTTGTTGAGGTTGGAAAGTCAATCTATTGCTGAAGAATTGCTTGAAAAATTTAATAATGAAGAATAAAAATTTCGAAATCGATGACAATAAATATGATGCGATAGAAGACCGTATCGCAGATATGAAAAAATTGGTCTAGTGGTCTAACATCACTTGATACTTCGTCAAACCACCTTGCCGTATTCAAGCACTATCTGCGGTGTCGTTTCCTAGTTTCAAGCTGATTTTAGCCACATTAGATAAAGAGTTATTTAAACAAATGCCCAGCCTAAAAAGGCTGGGTTTTGTGGTATAATGAAGACATATATTTAAGGAGAAAGAAGAATGAGAATTGATAAAATTTCTATTGAGGGATACCGAAAATTTATAGTATGTTTAGTTTACTTTAAGGCATCCCCTTTATACTATAGTCATTCTAGTAATAGGAATTATAAAACTTTTCTTTTTCATAAATCTCCTAAACGAGTCCAGCTGTAAAGTTGGGCTTGTTTTCTACCATTTGTCAAGTCTATCAAGGTTTTAGAGAAAAAATAATTTTCATACAGTCATCAAAATAGGGAAGTGACCTTACTTTACACTAAAGATTTACATAAAAAGTGTATACAAAACCAACACCTTATACTCAGTTAAAATCAAAAATAGCGGAAGTCCAGTCTCTATCTACAATTGATTTGAGTTGATAAGCGGTTAAGGTTTGAATAACCTCTTGAAGTTTATCGATTACCTCATTTAAGGTCCTAAATACTTTATTCTTGAAACCAAGTTTACGAATCTCAGCCCAGACTTGCTCAATAGGATTCATTTCAGGTGTGTAGGGTGGAATGAAGGTAAATTCAATATTCTTAGGAATATTTAAGGTCTGAGATTTATGCCAGATGGCATTATCCATGACTAAAATAATATAATCTTCTGGATAAGCTGCCGATAGTTGGCGTAAAAATTCATTCATCCAATCACTATTACATCCGCCTGCTATGATGAAAAACGAGTCGCCTGTATGGGCATCCACAGCTCCATAACAATAGCGGTATTCACGAATGTGATGACTTGCTACGTGAGGACGATAACCTTTTGGAGACCAACACGAACCAAGTTTACTGATACGCCCAAAACCCGCCTCATCTTGATACATAAGGCGGATTTTTTGATATTCTTTTCCATCAATAAAGCGCTTACTCATTCTCTCCTCGAATAAAGATTTTATTTTTAGACGCTAAAATGGTTTCGGCGTCTGCTTTTTTCGGATGTTGGGGACGTGGGCTAACTTTACGCCAACCATGACGTTTCAGGAGAGCATAGAAACCTTCTCGGGTTGTCTTGTGCCCAACTCTCTCTTGATAAGCTTTAAAGAGGGTGTTAACGGTAACGAATTCTCCATTCAAAGAGGAAGAGAGTTGCTCTTTAAGGAAATCTTCTTCCTCCTCATGCGTCATATAGGAGCGGCGGCGACCACCACGATTCTCCTTTAAGAGAGCTTCTAAGCCACCACTTAGATAGCGATTTAATAAGTTGCGGACTGTCTGATGGACAAAGCCTACTGATTTAGCTACAGATGTTAAATTATGGCATTCAGAGTAGAGAATAAGGGCTTGAATTTTTCTATGATGCGGAGCATTATTTTTATCTTTAAGGGCTTGCTTTAATTCTTCGACTTGTGTTTGGGTAAGTTCTTTTGTCATAATACTATTATAACGCTATTTTTGATTTTTGTTAAGTATTATTTTGTGATTTTTGAAATAAGGTGTTACAATAATATGGCATAAACAGTTTTACCGATTTTGGGTAGAAGTATAATCGTAAAGCTTATTATGCGTAATGAGGTAATACATTGTCCGAATGAGACGGTGTATGGAGGCAATCGTGTGTGGCTTGGTTGAAGTCGTTTGCGATTGCCTTTTTCGTTTCTCATAAAAGTCTGCAATATGGCAAGGATTGGTGTGACTAGCTGAAGCGATATTGTGAATGCATTTGAACAGAATCTTTCTAGCGTAGGGGTTGCCACGCTTGGTAATGTGTTCCTTAGCGATGAAGTTTCCAGATTCATAGTGTCTTAGGTCAATACCGATAAAGGCATTGATTTGATTGGCAGACTGAAAACGGCGAATATCTCCCAGTTCACCAATAATACTTGTTGCAGTCGTCTCAGCGATACCAGGAATAGAAAGCAGAATGTCATACTCTGGTAAAGGTTGAGCTATTTCCACCATCTGGTCTAAGACTGCCTGTCTCTGTTCAGAAAGTCTAAGCAATTCTTTTGCATAGTAACGCACCTCTTCCAGCATTGGAGAGGTTTTCTTAACGGCACAATAAGATTGATTAGCTAGTGCTGTCAGCTTCTCTGCTAAGTAAGCCACACGCTCGTCAGAAATCCGTTTTGAAGTGGACAGACGGATGCTCTTTGAGAGTTCATCCTTGCTTAACTCAAGCACGAAGTCCTTGCAAGGAAACGCAGTAACTAAGTTCCAGTATTGTTCCCCAGTTGGCGTTGATAAGATAGTCTCCAACTCTGGGAAAGTGACCTGTAAGACCTTGTGTAGACGATTTTTAGCCCGAACAATGTCCTCAGTCAGATTCTGATAGAAACGGCTGAGATCCCGCAAGTCTTGATAGACTTCTTCTTGGACATAGGTCGGTTTACGATTCAGCACAAACTGGGACTGAGCCAGTTTTTCAGCGTCAATTTGATCTGTTTTCCGCACACGCAAGCTATCCAGTTGCTTCTTGGCTTCTAAGGGATTGAGCCGTGTGTAAGCGTAGCCATGTTCATCCAGAAAAGCTTGAAGACGACGAGAATAGACGCCTGTTGCTTCAAAGATGATTTCTGGCTTGTGGACGGTTTTCAAATCGCCAAGTAGCCGAGCAAAGCCAATGGCATCATTGGGCATGGTATAGCCATGAACCTTCTCGCCGTTGACTAGAATGGCCACTTCTGAACTTACTTTACTCACATCAATCCCAAAAACTGCACGCATGATATTACCTCTTTGTCTTGAATGATTCCTTGTTTTAGAGATGTCATTTTCAATACTCGACGTCTGGCGTCCCACATACTTTGATAACATTCTTTCTAAAACAGGTGTCTTGCCAGTTTTTGTTGCGACGTCTAGCGTCAAAAAGCCCCACGACTTAACAAGACACCTCTACTTTATCATCTTGAGAATGAAAAAAGTAGTGAGTACTCTCTCCCGTCGGAGATTTCCTCACTACTAATCTTAGTATGTTTTTGTACTTATTTGTAATATGGGTTATTCTTGTATGTGACACTCAATGAAAATGAGTATTTTAGGTAAGAGAATAGTAGATCCAATTGTTTTTCTTCCATGGATAAATCGGGTAATAGGTAGTCCCCGTAGGAATGCAGTTGTGGGTAAACATCTAGAGCTTTTTTGCGTGGGGAAAACTCTCTTAATCTTCTAGTTGGTCATATCACTTGTGAGGTCAAAATATCCCAGTTTAATCAATTTCTTGACTGCCTGAAATGATCTTGTCCGATCAATCTGAACGGCATCAGCCAACTGTCCTAGAAACATTTCAGGTTCTTCACAAACTTGAATAATATAAATATAAAGATTATGGTTGAGTTCAATTTATCTAAAGTGTTGCTTGGAGCCCATCTGAATGGGGTCAGCGATGGTTCCAATGGCACAAATAATGTGGGGATTTTTTAATGGATAACTTGTATCAAAAAACTATTGCATTTACAGTAAAATTTACTATAATAGAACCTAACAATTTTTTAAAAAAGGAGGGTATGCCTAATGACTATTATCCCTTTTGAAGAGAAGTACAATCAGGCAGTGATTGATTTGATTACGGCTATTCAACAAGATGAGTTTGATTTGCCTATTTCTATTGAGGAACAACCTGATTTGTTAAATATTAAGGCTTCTTATCAAGATAAAAAGGGGGAATTCTGGATTGTCTTAGATGATAAAAAGCGAGTGGTCGGCTGTATTGGACTTGTCAGTCTATCCGATAATAATGTTGCTCTCAAAAAGATGTTCGTAGCTTCAAATTGTCGTGGAAGTGGCCTAGGTCGTCAATTAATCAAAACTTTTATAATTTATTGCCAAAAACATGATAAGAAAGCAATTTATCTCGGTACGACTTCAGTATTTTCTACAGCTCAGCAATTTTATCAAAATCTTGGCTTCAAAGAAATCTCCAAACCTGAACTGCCAAGCGATTTTCCCTTGTTGGACGTAGACAATCGTCATTATGTTTATAAGATAAACTAAATAACGACAAAAAGAATAGGAATCCCAAGTGGTTATTTTACAGCATGTGGGATTCCTATTCTTTTTGTGATAAAAACTTGTCTTTCTTTTGATAGATTATTTTTAATGAGAGTTAATAATTACCAGCTGGCTTTTTTAACCCCTGGCAGTTGACCTTTATGAGCGAGATTTCTAAAGTTAATACGACTAACACCGAATTTTCGCATGTAAGCGTGAGGGCGTCCATCAATGCGGTCGCGATTTTTAAGGCGATTAGGGTTAGAATCCCGTGGAAGTTTGCGAAGTGCCTCATAATCACCTTTGGCCTTCAGCTCTCGGCGGAGGTCAGCATATTGTTCGATGAGTTTTAACTGCTTTTCATATCTAGCAATTTTAGATTTTTTAGCCATTAGTTCTCCTTTGCAATATAATTAACTGGTTAACAATCTTATCATAACACTTTAAGGGAATAAAAGCAAGAAAAAATTAACTAGTTAATTTTTTCTTGCTGAATAAAGGAGATATTAAATAATATTTAGGCTTAATAACAATAAAACAGATGAAAAGTAGTAGCTAAACCTGAGATTATCCAAGCTGAGTTAATAAATTACTGTTATAATTTTCACAGACTAGCAAACAATTTTTTGAGTAACTAGAGTTTATCAGAGTTTGTATATGATGTTGGATATTTGTCTTAACATAGAAGAAAAAATCTAATTGATATCTTGTTAAGTTGGGAAGAAGAGTCTCAATTTCTAATAATGCACACTCCCAGCAACCCAGCCTGTACAGAGTGCAGCGGTAATATTAAATCCACCGGTATGGGCGTTGATGTCCAGTACTTCGCCAGCAAAATGAAGCCCAGAGACTTTTTTACTTTCCAAAGTTTTGGGATTAATTTCTTTCAAATCGATGCCACCTTTGGTAACGAAAGATTTGGCCAGAGACATTTTTCCAGTGATTTTGATGGGCATTTTTTTGAGTTTATCCACAAGTTGAGTCTCTTGAGTTGGGGATAACTGCTTAATTTTTTCTGGGTAATCCACAGCTAGGAAGTCAGCTAGACGTTCTGGGACTAGATTCTTCAAAGCGTTCTTGATGGATTTTTCACGGTTTTCGTTTAAATAGCTGTGCAAATCATCAGATGATGTTTGTGGTAGGAAGTCCAGCTCTGCTATTTCGCCTCCAGAGACAAAGCTAGATAGGCGCAAGGCCGCAGGACCAGATAGACCAAAATGAGTGAAGAGCAAGTCGTGGGTGATAATGTGTTTGCCGTAGCTAAGTGTAACGTCATCCAGCGAGATACCTTGCAATGCCTTATGTGGAAAATCGGTCAAAAGGGGACTTTCCGCAGATTCAAGCGGAGTGACTGATAGATTAAAATGTTTTGCAATGTCATATCCAAAGCCTGTGGAACCTGTGGATGGATAGGATTTACCGCCGGTGGTGACGATAAGTTTTCCACAGGTGAAAGCTTTATCTGCTGATTTTATGTGGAAAAGGTCATTTATTTTCTTGACAGAGACAACTTCTGTATTGGTCAAGACAGTGCCACCAAGTTCATGGATTTTAGTTTCTAGAGCGCCAATGATAGTTTGTGATTTATCCGTTGCTGGGAAAACGCGCCCGTGGTCTTCAACTTTTAGGGCTACCCCATTTTCCTCGAAAAAGTTAATAATGTCATGGTTGTCAAATTGCGAAAAGACGCTGTAAAGGAATCGGCCGTTGCCGGGAATGCCAGCTAAAAGATCATCTAGGCTACCGTTATTGGTGACATTGCAGCGACCACCGCCGGTGCCAGATAACTTTTTACCGAGGCGTTTATTTTTTTCGATGAGGAGCGACTTTTGTCCATAGTAGGCGCTAGAGATGGTTGCCATCATGCCAGCAGGACCACCTCCAATAATAATGGTATCGTAATATGTCATGATGTTATTGTAGCATAAATCTATGTTTTTCAGTAGTTAAGTTTCTTAGGAAAATTGACAGAAAAGGCCTATTATGGTACTATTTTGGTAAGTAAATTCAAAGTGGAAGAGGGAAGTATGTCAATCGAAAAGACCGTTAGTGAGATTGCTGAGATTTTAGGGATTAGTCGTCAGGCTGTCAATAATCGCGTCAAAATGTTACCAGAAGAAGATCTTGAGAAGAATGATAAAGGTGTAACAGTTGTCAAACGCAGTGGTCTGATTAAGTTAGAGGAGCATTATAAGAAGACCATCTTTGAAGATGAGCCCATTAGTGAAGAAGTTAAGCAACGTGAACTTTTGGAAATCTTGGTGGATGAAAAAAACACTGAAATTACCCGTCTTTATGAACAACTCAAAGCTAAAGATGAACAAATTTCTGCCAAAGATGAGCAGTTACGTGTTAAAGATGTGCAGATTGCTGAAAAGGACAAGCAGCTTGACCAGCAACAACAATTGACTTTGGCTGCGATGGAAGACAGCAAGCGTCTGCAACTTGAGTTGAACGAAGCTAAAGCTGAAGTTGAAGAAATCCAAACAAAAGTAGAAGAGGAAGTGCAAGCAGTAGTTCCGAAGGGTTTCTTTGCGCGCCTTTTTGGAAAATAATTTTTGAGATGTTAGGGATAATCCTTACACACCTGCTCGTCAACAAGTTCTAGAAAGACCTGTTGGCGATTTTTTATCAACACTTTCACATGTTACGCTATTGATTCCTCTTATGAAAATTTGTCCTAATTTGGACTTGGTGGACAGTCTATCAGTAATTGGCTTTGTTATTTTGATGTTATAGTTAATTAGTTTATCTTTTATTACTTCGACGTAAGAGGAAATTCCGGTTCCTTATTTCCAACTTCAAACACTCCACTGGATTGTTTGAACTCACTTTGCCGTACTTTACGAAAGTGACTTGCTTCGCATGTTTTATTTCCAACCTAGAACAGCCTAGAGGCTGTTCTAGCAACCTGCAGCTCGTTGCCTAGTACTAAAAGCAAACTAAAGACTATAATATTATAGGTAAATTGAAGGTGGATAGATAGTCTCGGGTTGGTAAGGTGAGGTGGCGGCAGGATGAAGGTTTCAAGATTCACATTTTGTCCCAATATCTCTGCCTACAGTAACAACTAGGTATACTTAATCAAAATTAACAAAATATAGGTAGAATTCTGCTACTTTTTAGTTTTTGGGTAGCAGCTTGTATCATTCTATTGATGTTTTACACTCATCAACGTAAGTCGACAAGACCTGAGTTTGATTTTCGAGGTCTATTGCTATTTCTAACGGAATGCAAGAACATATCTGGTTAGTATAATTTTTAGGAGAAAAAATGGAGAATTTAAAAGAGTATATCGCTTTTGATTTAGAGTTTAACACTGTTGATAACATCAGTCATATTATTCAAGTATCAGCGGTTAAGTTTGAAGCTGGTGTAGAGACAGCTAGCTTTGATAGCTATGTCTATACCAACGTTCCGTTACAGTCATTTATTAATGGTCTGACAGGTATTACAGCAGAGAAAATTGCTGGCGCTCCCAAGATTGAGAAGGTTATGTCAGAGTTTCAGGATTTTGTTGGTGAGACAGCTCTGATTGGCTACAATGCACATAAGTCTGATCTTCCTTTACTTATTGAAAATGGTTTAGATTTGACCGCGCTTTATAAGGTTGATGTGTTTGATGAGGCCTTCAGTCGTCGTAGCACAGATTTGAATGGTATCAAAAACTTACAGTTACACACAGTTGCTGAATTCTTAGATATTTCTGGAAGAAGCCATAACAGTTTAGAAGATGCTCGCATGACTGCTCTTGTATATGAGAAATTTATGGAATTTGACGAAAATAAGACCTATCTCACTCAGCAAGAAGAAAGTCATGGTGACAATCCTTTTGCAGCCTTAGGAAATTTTTGGGGTTAGAATCTTTTTCTAGGTTATATTCTGTCAGCAGTTGTCTTTTTCAAATACAGTTCGTATCCCTAAAACCATCTTGATTATGGAAAATATTAGCTAGGCCAATACATCATACTGGTGAGTGCAAATTCTTTGAATTCATTAAGATTGCTGTTTATAAAAAATAAAAGGTTTCAGAAAATGAAACCTTTTTGTGATGTCATTACAGATTAACAAGAGCCTTTTCTGGCGGTAAAGCATCAACTGTTTTAAAAGCATAAAGTAAGATTAGCCAGTTGATGGTACCATAAACTGTATCAATGTTTGAAAAATCAAGTGGAGAGTTCCACATAAAGTGCATGGCAACAGGGGCTAAGAGGAAAAATACTCCCTGTTTCTTTGAGACAGCAGTGGTTTTACTCATCAATATGATCAATCCGAGTGCAAAAGTTCCAGAAAATACCCAGTGGGAAACACCACTTGATGCGATACGTTCAAGAGCCATGCTGTAGCCATTGCCATTATTTTGAAAGAGGTCTTGGAAAATATAGAAGCGGTCTTCGACAATTTGGAATCCCATTCCAGCAATCATTCCCATAACTAGCGCTGATTTAAGAGAAATTTGTCGTAAAAGTAGTGCGATTAAAAGGACAACTAAACCTTTACTGATTTCTTCAGTGAAAGGTGCTGTGAGGGCTCCTCCCCAGTTATCAATAAAATCTTTTGGCAAGTTGAGATTTAAGAGAATGAAGGAGAGACCACTGTTTCCTAAAGAACCTAAATTTGCAGGGATGGCAAGTCCAAAAAACCAACTCATCCAAAAGGCGGGACTTGGAATGTTAAAACGTTTTTTCAAATATAGGGTGAGAAAAATAAAAGGAATGATGTAGATAAAGGTTAGTGATGTTGCTAGAAAAAAGGTCGGATAAAGATTATTGTGTCCATGACTTTTTGCCAATTCAGAAATATCAGCGTTTAAGCCAGAGATACTTAGTATAAGGAGTGCTAAAATAACAAAGTTAGAACGATTTTTTATCAAAAAAGTTTTCATAAAATTCTCCAATCTGATGTCATAGTTATTTATTATATATCTGAAAAAGTTATTTGTGAAGTGGTCAGTACATGAGCAAACAATCTAATGATAAAATTTTGATACTCTTCGAAAATCAAAATTATCCGTTGTCAACTTGCCTTGATGAACTCAAGTTCTATCGTCGGCTTCGTTTCCTAGGCTACTTTTGATTTTCATTGAGTATGATTTTATTTACTTAACCTGATAACTGTTGCTCTCATCTGTATTTTATTGCTCAGCAGGATGGTCGCTCTATCTCCAAATTTCCCCAGTCTTTTGTCAGATAGAAGCTAGTTCAATTTTGCTATCAGTAGTAAAAGAGATAAGTCAGGATTGTCAGTCCGAATATATCTGCTAAAGCATGCGCTAAGAAAAAGGGAAGCAAATTTTGCGGTTTCCATTTTTGATAACAAATGAAGAAAATACTACCAAGCAGAAGTCCTAGAGCAAGAGCATTTCCCAGTCCTTGGTAGGTGTGGAAGCTACACCTAATGATTAGTGAATATAGAAAAGTCCATTTTATATATTGAGGTTTGAAGGTCAGGCAAACGCCTAAGAAAAAGATTTCCTCGTAAAAACCGTTTAATAAGGAATAAAGTAGGAGTGAAAGGTCAATCTTTGGAAAGATCTGCGACAAACTTGGTGTCAGGGGAGATAAATTGTAGCTAATCAAGGAATAAAGATCCATAGCAAGTGCTGATATTAAGAACAAGCTAATAACCTTTACAGCTAACCATTTTTCAAGCTTGATGTGACGTGTCCAGACTGAAAAATCAAAGTTTCGAAAGACAAGGTACAGAAAAGCTAGCAAGAGCCAAATTGACTGAATAACTAAAGCTTGATAATTTTGGAAACTAGAAAAGGTAAGGTTTTCCTCAAGGGTTGTTGTCTGGTTTGTCAGGGCGATGTATTGAAGGGTGGAATTGTAAATACCTTCTCCAAACATGATAAGAGTAAGGATTAAAATATCAAACCACTTAAGACATGTCAATTTTTCTTTCATGAGACCACCAATTTCTATTTTTGAATAATACCATTAGGAATGATAATGGTTCGCAAGAGTTCATCTTCCTGACGAATACGCCGATAGAGGAGGACAAGGTAGCAAGGAAAGAGAAGACTAAAGCTAATATAAGAATGACAAAGCAGAGTCAAACCAAGCAATTCGGGGATAATATTCAAATAATAATTAGGATGTTTTACTAGACGAAAAAGCCAGTGATCAATAAATTTATGATCCTTTACCAACATTAATTTTACTGTCCAAATACCTTTAAGAATACGTGTGACAAAGTACAACATCCAAATAGAAAAAGCAAGGAATACCAGTCCAATCGTACTGATCCAGTCAAAATTTTGTCCACGAAGAATCGCTTCAACTAAACAAGAAAGGTAAAAGAGAATATGTAGTAGTGTTAGTACTTGAGTATTTTTTTGACCGTATTCTCTCCCACCATTTTTCAGGATATTGGCTTCGTTTTTTAGTGATAATCTTAAAAAAAGTAACCGAGCCAAAAAAATTAGACAGACAATAACTGTAATTAGCATGTGTTCCTCCAAAAGTTGTTTTTGTATGATTATAACCATACATAAGTCAAGCTTTATTATAACAAAGATAATGGTATTTGACCTAAATTTCATCTGTTTTTTATCTGTTTTTTTAAAAGAGTTTCACTAACAAAGGTTCTCAGCTTGCATAGAGAACTGTCGGAGATTATAATAAAACAAGAAAGTTTTGTAGGGAGTTTTTATGGCGAAAATAATGGTTGTTGAGGACGATCGTGTTATCAACCAAGTTGTTTGTGAATTTTTGAGGGAAGAAGGTCATCAAGTATGCTCCATTTTTGATGGGAAACTTGCTTTGGAAGCCTTTTATAAGGAAACTTTTGATTTGATAATTTTAGATGTAATGATTCCATCAATGACGGGAATTGAAGTACTTAAAGAAATTAGAAGGACCTCTCAGGTTCCTGTCATGATGCTGACAGCTATGGATGACGAATATACTCAGTTGATTAGTTTTAATCATTTAATCAGCGATTATGTGACTAAACCATTTTCACCACTAATTCTGATGAAGCGGGTTGAGAATATTTTACGGCATCAAACGATTAGACAGACTATTGAAGTTGCTGATATTAGCATTTTGCCAGAGGAGGGATCAGTTAAGATTTCTGGACAAGAAGTCAATTTAACCAAGAAAGAATATGATATTCTCCTTTTTTTGGTTAATAGGAAGGGACGAATTGTAAGTAGAAGTCAGCTTATGATGGCTATTTGGGGTTATGAAGAGTTGGATAGCCGTGTCTTGGATAATCATATGAAGAATTTACGGAAAAAAATGCCCTCTCTTCCTTTAAAAACAGTTATTGGACGTGGTTACCAGATTACGGAGGAATAGGTGTGGGAATTGTTCGTAAAAATTTTCTGATTGTCAGTAGCTTGATTGCGGGAACGATTTTGATTTTGCTTGGGTTTATGGCTTATGTCATGCCGATTTACTATAATCAGGCTAAGCAACTTGAACTCAAAAAAGACTATGTCACGATTGTTAAAGAACTGGATGGGCAATCTAAGGAAAGCCTTCTCTCAAATATTAAGAAGTACGATCAGCGTTATCCTAATATTTTACTTAATTTGTTAACATCATCGGGTGAAGCTGTTTATCCTAGTGCATCCGACAAGGAAATTATTGCTCAAAGTCAGCATTATTTGGAAAAGGGAAATTTTGATCAAATCGGAAGTTGGTCAAAATTAATCACGAGTTCTGATGGAGAAAAATACATTGTTCAAGCTGAATATGGTTTTCAATCTTTGTCTGGTGTTAGTCAAGTTTTAGTGACATTTTATCCTTTTATTTTGTTGGCTATTATATTATTGTCAACTTTGGTGGCCTATATTTACAGTCACCTTTCTACCAAACGCATCAAGGCCATCTCGCAGACGGCAAGGCAAATGCAATTGATGGAAGAGGGAATATCTTGTCAAGTTAGCGGTCAAGATGAAATTGCAATCTTGGCACAGGATGTGAACTATCTTTATTCTAAATTACTGACAAGTATTGAAGAATTAAGAGCTGAAAATGTAAAAAGGGCGGCGCGTGAAGAGGAGCAGGCTGATTTTTTGCGAATAACTGCCCACGAGTTAAAAACGCCCATTGCTAGTATGTTAGGTCTTGTAGAGGGCATGATTTATAACGTCGGAGAGTTTAAAGATCACGAGACTTATTTGAAGAAATGTCGAGACATTTTGCAAGAGCAATCACAGTTAGTTTGTTCCATCTTGGAAGCCACAAATTTGGATCTCAGTTTGAAAGTTAAGCAAGAGCGAGTTGATTTGAAAGAACTGATAGAGCAGTATTTGACGCCCTATGAGGCACTTGCAAAAGTCCATTCTTACCAATTCATCGTAAATCTTGAACCAGTATGGGTCAGCCTTAATTCAACTTATTTTGTAAAAGCAATAAAGAATCTTTTAGATAATGCCTTTCGCTATACAAAGGAAGGAGGGGCTATCCGAGTAAGTTTAACGGAGCATTATCTACGAATTGAAAATCAAGCAGAGTATTTACCTGACAAGGAAGAACTAGACAAATTATTTCTTCCGTTCTATCGTCCAGATTTTAGCAGAGCTAAAGAAGATGGGGGGACAGGAGTAGGACTTTACTTGGTTAAACAAATTCTGGAAAAACAAGGTTTTTGTTACCGATTGGAGCAAGAAAAAGAATTTCTTCAATTTACAATTTGGTTTGTAGATCCCTTGGACTAATATACTCGATGAAAATCAAACCATATCATGACAAATAGAAATGGACTGGCTCTGCCAATCCATTTTTGTTTTCTAGAATGGTAATTTACCTGCAAATGCTCCCATTGTTTTTTTAGTTGCTTCGTCAATTTGGCTGAGTGCATCATTGATGGCTTGTGCAGTCATATCTTGTAGGGTTTCGACATCCTCAGGATCAACGACAGCTTCTTTATAATCAATGGAAACCAGTTTTTTATCACCTGTAAAAGTTACGGTAACGAGCTCTTGAGCTGATTTACCAGTGAAATTTGTTTCTGCCAACTCAGCTTGTTTCTTTTCTAGCTGTTTTTGCATTTTTTGTGCTTGGCGCATCATGTTTTGCATATTCATCATAAGATTTTTAAGATTCCTTTCGTATCAAGGGTTTAGACCCTCTTGTTAAATTTTCGTTGCCTTATGTTGCCTTTTGGGTATTTCTTAAAGCTTCATTTATTATAGCATTTTTTAAAGCAACTGCCTATTTAACTGTGTGAGAAAAGCGAGCGTTTGGTGCTGATTTTACAAAAACTTTACAAAAGTATGGTAATAGATTTGATGTTTGCTCTCTATAATGGTCATTGTAAAGATTTTAAAGGAGAACATCATGAAAAAATGTAAATTGTTTTCAGTACTGACTTTAGCTGGTTTGACAGCTCTAGTGGGACTTTCAGCTTGTGGTAAATCAAACGGAGGTTCTTCGTCTGCTTCTTCATCTGCATCTGGTAATATCAGTGTTGTTTCCCGTGAAGATGGTTCAGGGACGCGCGGCGCCTTTGTTGAACTTTTCGGGGTCCAAGAGGAGCAAAATGGTGAAAAGGTTGATTTGACAACGGACAAGGCCATTGTTACTAACTCGACCTCTGTTATGCTAACGACAGTAGCTGGAGATAAGTCAGCTATTGGCTATGCTTCGCTAGGTTCTTTAGATGATACCGTCAAGGTTTTGAAAATTGATGGTACTGAAGCAAGTGTTGCCAATATTAAAGCCGGAAGCTACAAGATTTCTCGTCCATTTAACATTGTTACCAAAGATAAGATTAGTGAGGCTGCTCAAGATTTTATCAACTTTATTTTAAGTTCTGATGGTCAAGCTGTCGTAGAAGAAAATGGTTACATTCCACTTGACAATACCAAAGCTTATCAATCTTCAGTTGATTCTGGCAAGATTGTCGTTTCAGGATCAAGCTCTGTCACACCAGTTATGGAAAAATTAAAAGAAGCTTATAGCAAAGTCAATTCTAAGGTTGAAGTAGAAATTCAACAAAGTGACTCCTCAACTGGTATCACAAATGCTATTGAGGGAACAGCTGATATTGGAATGGCGTCACGTGATTTGAAAGATGAAGAAACCTCTAAAGGAGTCAGCTCAACAGTTATTGCGATGGATGGAATTGCTGTTATTGTCAATAAAGATAACAAAGTTGATGGCTTAACAAGCGAACAAGTCAAGACGATTTTTACAGGTAAGACAACAAGCTGGGACGGTCTTTCAGACTAAGGGGTCATGAATGAATCATACAAAAGAAAAAATGATGCAAGCGGTATTTTTCCTTACCGCCTGCATTTCTGTTCTATCCGTGCTACTAATCTGCCTCTTTTTGTTTTCGAGTGGGATTCCTGCTATTCACAAAATTGGCTTAGGTAACTTTCTTTTCGGGACGGTATGGAGACCGGCTAACAATCTTTTTGGTATTTTTCCAATGATTGTTGGCTCACTTTATGTGACAGCAGGGGCTCTTATTATTGGAGTCCCCATTGGAGTTTTGACAGCAGTTTTTATGTCTTCTTTTTGTCCTGAAGCCATCTACAGACCACTCAAGGCGGCTATTAACCTCATGGCAGGAATTCCATCGGTTGTTTATGGTTTCTTTGGTTTGGTTGTTTTAGTTCCCTTTGTTCGTGATAACATCGGTGGCTTTGGCATGGGGGTTCTTACTGCCTCAATCTTGCTTGGTTTGATGATTTTACCAACTATTATCAGTGTTTCTGAGGCTGCTATTCGCGCTGTTCCTAGGTCTTATTATGAAGGTGGTTTAGCTCTGGGGGCTTCCCATGAGCGTAGCATCTTTTTTGCGGTACTGCCAGCAGCGAAGCGAGGAATTTTGGCAGCTGTCATTTTAGGGGTTGGACGTGCAATCGGAGAAACTATGGCAGTTATCATGGTTGCAGGTAACCAAGCTGTCTTGCCAGATTCCTTGACATCAGGAGTCAGAACTATGACAACCAATATTGTTATGGAGATGGGTTACTCTAGTGGTCTTCACAGAGAAGCTCTCATAGGGACAGCTGTTGTTCTCTTTATATTTGTCCTAATCATTAACATCAGCTTTTCGTTGTTACATAAAGAGGAGTAAGTATGGAAAATATCAATCACCGCAGCTTCAAGCAAAATTGGCAGTCACGTCGGCGGGATCTGGTGTCACTAATTTTGTACTTTTTAGTTTATGGGGCTGCTTTGTCAACTTTTGTAGGTATTGCTTTCACGGTAGGTTACATTCTGGTTAAAGGCTTGCCCAACTTAAACATGAGTTTGTTTGCTTGGACTTACAATAGTGAGAATGTCTCTCTGTTACCGGCCTTAATTAATACGATTTTTATGACCATATTGGCATTAAGTGTTGCCGTACCTATTGGTATAGGGGCTTCTATTTATTTGGCAGAATATGCGCGCCGGGATAACCCTTTTGTTAGTGTTATTCGGATTGCAACCGAAACGCTCTCTGGGATTCCCTCCATCATCTATGGACTGTTTGGTGCCCTTTTCTTTGTTAAGTTCGCTCACATGGGACTTTCCTTGCTGTCAGGAGCTGTTACACTTAGTATCATGATTTTGCCTCTGATTATGCGAACAACAGAAGAAGCTTTGCTTTCGGTACCAGACTCTTATCGTGAAGGGGCTTTTGCACTTGGAGCGGGCAAACTTCGAACAATTTTTAAAATTGTCCTTCCTAGCGCCATGCCGGGAATTTTCTCAGGAATTATTTTAGCGATCGGGCGAATTGTTGGAGAATCGGCTGCCTTGATTTTTACGGCAGGTACGGTTGCTGAAGTGGCTAAGAGTGTTTTCAGTTCGTCACGGACTTTGGCTGTGCATATGTATGCCATCTCAGGAGAGGGACTTTATGTCAATCAAACCTATGCTACAGCAGTGGTTCTCTTAGTGTTAGTTATTATCATTAATCTAGTGTCGGGTTTGATTGCTAGACGATTAGGAAGTAAAACAAACGATGAATAAAATAGAAATTAAAAATTTGGATCTCTACTATGGAGACTTCAAGGCTTTAAAAAACATTAATTTGGAAATTGCCAGCAATGAAATTACAGCTTTCATTGGTCCATCAGGATGCGGGAAATCAACCTTACTGAAAAGTCTTAACCGAATGAACGATTTGGTGAAAAATTGCCGCATTACTGGAGAGGTCACATTAGATAAAGAAGATGTTTACCGCGATTTGGATATCAATGTCCTTCGTAAAAAAGTAGGTATGGTTTTCCAAAAACCAAACCCATTTCCGATGAGTATTTATGATAACATTGCCTTTGGGCCTCGAACTCATGGCATTCACAATAAAGTTCAATTGGATGAAATTGTGGAGCGTTCCTTAAAACAAGCCGCTATCTGGGATGAAGTCAAAGATCGCCTCAATAAATCTGCTCTTGGAATGTCTGGTGGTCAACAGCAACGGCTTTGCATTGCTAGAGCTTTGGCCATTGAACCTGATGTCCTCCTCATGGACGAACCAACAAGTGCCTTAGATCCGATTTCAACAGCAAAAATTGAAGATTTGGTTATTGAACTTAAGAAGAAATATACTATCGTCATGGTGACCCACAACATGCAACAAGCTGTGCGGATTTCCGACAAGACAGCCTTCTTCCTATTGGGAGAAATTGTTGAGTATAACAAAACAAGCCAACTATTTTCAATGCCACAAGACGAACGCACAGAAAATTATATAACAGGGAGATTCGGATGATACGCTCAACCTTTGAAAATCAACTGCATGCACTCAATACCAATTTAATTTTGATGGGGTCTTTATGTGAAGATATCATTTCAAAATCCTTAATGCCCATCAGTGAAAATGATCAGCATCTGGTCAATGATGTCAGTAAAACCTATCAAAAAATTGAGCAGATGGAAAGAGATATTGAATCACAATGTCTTAAACTATTGCTTCGTCAACAGCCAGTAGCCAAGGATTTGCGACGTATTTCAGCTGCTTTAAAAATGGTTTATGATATGAAGCGTATTGGTGCACAATCTGCTGAAATTGCCGATATTATTGGTGATGGTCATGTTCATGAAGGAGCTGAGTTTCGTCATCTCAAGCAAATGGTCAAACACGTTGTCAATATGGTAACAGACAGTGTGGATGCCTTTGTCCATGATGATGAGGCTTTAGCTTTAAAAGTTATCCAAAAAGATGTCACAGTGGACAAAGAATTTGATACAATAAAGGCAAGTTTAATTGCCCATATTGCTGAACTTGGAAATGATGGTGAATATACTATTGATGTTTTGATGATTGCCAAATATTTGGAAAGAATTGGTGACCATACCGTCAATGTCGCTAAGTGGGTAATTTTTTCAATCACTGGTGAACTGAATGGAGAAGAAACATGATTTACTGCGTTGAAGACGATGATGATATCCGAGAACTGATGCTTTATACTTTACGAACAGCAGGGTTTGAGGCTCAGGGTTTCCCTGACTCCCTCCTATTTTGGAAAGCCATGGAAGAAGAGCAACCCAAGCTTATACTGTTAGATATCATGCTGCCTGTAGATGATGGATTGACCATTTTGAAATCCCTACGCGAAAATGGCATGACAAAAGATATTCCAGTAATCATGACAACTGCCAAAGGAACAGAATTCGATAAAGTCAAAGGATTAGATTTGGGCGCAGATGACTACTTGGTTAAACCTTTTGGTATGATGGAAATGATTTCTCGCATTAAAGCAGTCCTCAGACGTACATCTAATCAGGAGCAGGAAACTCATTTGACAATAAAAAACCTCGCTCTGGATTCAAAAAATTACACGGTTAGAAAAAATGGGCAAAAAATCGAATTAACTCTGAAAGAATTTGAACTGTTATCTTTATTGATGTTAAATCCTGACCGTGTTTTTACACGGCAGGAACTTTTGGATAAAGTTTGGGGAGAACACTTTATCGGAGAAACACGAACAGTTGATGTCCATATTGGAACCCTTCGCATGAAACTTGGAGATGCTAGTCATCTGATTAAGACAGTTCGTGGCGTTGGTTATCGTTTGGAGGTAACAGATGATTAAGAAAATCTTTCGTTCAACTTTTTTTGCCACGCTAGGCGTTCTTCTGGTGACCCTATTTATGGTTGTTGGCTTGCTTTATGGTTATTTTACTCAAGTACAAAAGGAGCAGTTGCAGACGGAGACAGCCTTAGCTGCTCAAGGGGTTTCTCTAGAAGGCCAAGATTATTTTAATGAGCTCAAGATGTCAAATGTCAGAATCACTTGGGTTGACAATCAAGGAAAGGTTCTCTATGATAATGAGTCCGATGCACAGACCATGGACAATCATGCCAATCGAGAAGAAATCAAAGAAGCTTTGAAAGATGGTTACGGTGAGAGTGTTCGCTACTCGAAAACTTTAACCACTCAGTCTCTTTATTCTGCTCAGCGCTTGGATAATGGAACTGTTATTCGCTTATCTGTGACTAGACATAGTATTTTAGTGCTTTTGTTTCGGATGTTCCAGCCTTTAGCTCTTATTCTTGTATTGGCCTTCTTCCTCTCTCTATGGCTTTCACACTCCATTGCTAAGAGTGTCGTGGGACCATTGAATCGGCTGGATCTTGATCATCCGCTTGAAAATGATGCCTATGAAGAAATTTCACCCCTTCTAAGACGGATTGCCAGACATCAAAAGGAAGTCACTGAGCGAGAAGTTGTGATAGAGCAACGTCAGTCAGAATTTGATACCATTATTTCTAAAATTAAAGAAGGTATGATTTTGTTAGACAATAACTGTCGCATCATCAGTATCAACCAGGCGGCACAGGATATTTTACAGACTGATCAAACGTGTTTGGGCAAAGATATGTTACAAATTATCCGTAACCTATCACTAAATAATTGGCTTGAAAAAGGTCTTCAAGGTCGCAAGCAAGAAGGGATTTTGCAATTAGATGACTCGCATTACAAAGTTATGGTGCGTCCTATTCAGTCTGAGGATAAGGTGACTGGTTTAGCGCTTCTTTTCTTTGATGTCACAGAGCAACTTCAGGCAGAGCAGCTGCGCCGTGAATTTACAGCAAACGTTTCTCATGAACTGAAAACACCTTTGCATCTGATTTCTGGGTATTCTGAAATGTTGGCTAGTGATGTTGTTGCGCAAAAAGATGTTCCACAATTCGCTGAGAAAATCCACAGTGAGTCTCAACGTATGATTCAGTTGGTAGAAGATATTATTAAACTGTCACATCTTGATGAGTCAGAAGAGTTAGCTATGGAACCCGTCAATCTCTATCAGATATCAGAGGAAGTCTTAGAAAGTCTATCTGCTAAGGCAAACGAACGTCATATCAACTTGCATTTATTAGGGGAACCAGCTTATATTACTGGTAATCACGCCCTTATTCATTCCTTGATTTATAATCTTTGTGATAATGCTATTATCTATAACCGTGATAAGGGAGATGTGACTGTCGGTATCACCTCGAATGAGGACAAGATTGTTCTGACGGTACAAGATACAGGAGTTGGGATTGCCAAAGATGAGCAGGAACGTATTTTTGAGCGTTTCTATCGGGTTGATAAGAGTCGCTCGAAGAAGTTGGGTGGCACTGGCCTGGGGCTATCCATTGTCAAGCATGCAGTCAATCAACATCATGCCGATATTAAGGTGGAAAGTCAGCTAGGCTTGGGAACTAAAATGACCGTGACCTTTCACAAATAAACCTCTTTGAAAATTAAACGCAGACGCTTGTGACTTGATTTGAGGAGTGAAAACCTCCAACGGAAGTTTTTAGCCTGTCATTCCAAAATTATAAAAAAGCTGAGTTCTATCTGAATCTGCGTTACTTATCCCAATTTTGATTTTCGTTGAGAATAAAAACACAAACACCTCCTCTAGATTCTATGAACAAGAGGAGGTGTTTTTTCTCTGAGAACTTAGAGAATGCTTCTGCGTCAAATGCCCACGCTATTTCTCTATAGGAATTTCTAAACTAGATTTGTCTAAATCAATGGTCAAATCATAGCTAGAATTGTCACGGATGGTGTGTTCAAAATCTGTTGTGTACAGAAGCACGCGAACCTTATCTCCCTTGCTGAACTTATAAAGACTAGGTTGTAGTTTGAAATCAATGGTCATCCACTGATTAGTAGGCACCTCTTCTATAGTCAACAAGCTAGTGCGGTTTTGTAAGTTGAGAACACCTTTTGAGACAACCCGATATGGTGTTTCTCTGAATGGTAATTCACGTAAAGCTTCACGAGCGAAATTACGACCATTATCAATAGCGTTGTAGTCAACAAAGCCAGGAATATCTGTAAAGCGTTTCTTTTTGCCAAAATCAAGGACTTGAGCAGATAGTATGCCCTTATTTTCACTGGATTTGAGAGTTAAGTGAAGAATCATTTCCCCATTGAGATGAATATCTTGTTCAAGAGTGATGTCTAGACAGATAGCGTTAGCCTTACCTGCAAAGAGGTCAGTCTTAAAAGTTCTAAAATTATTGCCATAACGATTGAAGTCCTCTTTGTCATAATAGTTGTCAATGATACGATTGCCTAGCCCCAAAGATAGGTTAACGGAAGTGGTTGTCCCGAATTGTTCTAAGGCCCTCCAGGTTTGTTCTTGACTATTGTCTTGCCAGAGCACATTTGGTAAGTCTAGGTGATAATTTTGAGCCAGTAGCTTCTCAGACAAGAGAGTGTTCATACTTTCGCGGAAATCTAATGATTGCCAGTTATGCATATAGACATGCTCACCGTGATGTAGAAATGCATGTGCTTCTACAGAAGATGGCAGCGCTTTGAGGATATTATAAACCTGACGTGGCTTGACATTCCAGTCTTGTAGACCGTGGGTATAGACACAAGTAGCAGTTACCTTGTCTGCGTAAGGCAAATAATTGCGATCGTGCCAAAATTGATTATAATCACCAGACTCACGATCAAGGGCTTCAGACTGAGCATTTAAAAGAAGTTGGTAGTGGGAGTTGTTACGTAAATAGTCCCCAGCCCATAGGTTCTTAGAATAGGTCAATTCTGTGAGTACATCCAGATCTTCACCTGGATATCCGCCAGGACTGCAAACCAATCCATTTTCACGGTAATAGTCATACCAAGATGAAATAGCAGATTCAGCAATAATAACTTTCAAGCCTTCAACACCTGTGGTTGCTAGAGCTGTTGAGAGTGTTCCAAGATAAGATTTTCCGGTTGTACAGACGAGACCATTAGACCAGGTTGCTAACACCTGTTTATCACGACGGTGGCTAGAAAAGGCCACTGCTCTGCCATTGAGCCAATCAATCACAGCTTTGAAACTTTCCACTTGTGCATAGTCTCCGCTGGTCATAAATCCTGTTGAATCAGCTGTTCCGATACCAGAAACGTAGATATTGGCAAAACCACGAGCTAAAAAGTAATCATTGAGACTATAGCTGTCAATATAATTAAAGGTTTGTTCTGCCTCGGTAATAGGAAGATGACAGCTTGGAACTTCAAGTGGAGTAAAGTCTTGACTCTCAATTGAGATTTGACCAGATTTCTTAACAGCCAATTGATCTTCCATCTTATGGAGTTTTTTATCATTAGCAGGACCATTCACACCTTCATGGTAGGGACTTGCAGTCATTAAGGTAGGAATAGCTTGCGCTGCCTTAGGGCGGATAATATTGACTTTGATAAGATCCAACTCTCCATCGTTATCAGTGTCCACTGGAGCTTGCACATAGACAACTTCACGAATGAGGTCATTGGTATCAAAGCTTGCTAGAGACTTACCATTGAAAAAGTGATAGTCATTGTCAATTGGAATCATGCCACGGCTGACCAAGTCATCAATGAGAGTCATACCTTTTTTCATACGAGTGGCTAACAAATGATGTAGGGTTCTGATAAACTCAGTTTCATTAAAAAGTACAGGAAAATTAATCTGTTCAACAAACTTAGCAATGTCTGAAAAATCAACATTTGGGATAAAACCTAGTATTTGCAGAGCGATAGTATTAAAAACTTCAATAGTCAAATTACGACTAGACTGGAAAAAATCTAATAAGTTAGTTTCAAAATCAGAAATGAGGTTTGACAAAGGATAATCGGTATCAGCATAATTAAAATGAATTTTTCGAACAAAGATTTCCAGATTTTCTTTTGGAGTTTTTTCCTTAGCAACATCAAAGCCCAGGGCCTGTAATTCTTGCTCTGCTATCTCTACGGAGACAGGAATGTAAGAGAATTGATTGTATTTCATGAAATTTTCCCTTCTAAAAAGTAAACGTTTTAATTATTATTATCATCTTTACAATGTCTATTATACTTGATAAAATGGTAGATGTCTAAATTATTATCATTTTGGAGGAAATAAAGACACATGGATGTTACATGGACAGTGAAATACATCACTGAATTTATCGCAACAGCCTTCTTGCTTATTTTGGGGAATGGTGCCGTTGCAAACGTTGACTTAAAGGGTACTAAGGGAAATAACTCTGGTTGGGTTATCATTGCTCTTGGTTATGGTTTTGGTGTGATGATGCCTGCGCTTATGTTTGGTAACGTATCAGGAAACCATATCAACCCTGCCTTCACACTAGGTCTTGCTGTATCAGGACTTTTCCCATGGCAACACGTTGCACCTTATATCGTTGCACAAATGCTTGGTGCTATTTTTGGTCAATTGGTTGTTGTAATGGTTTATAAACCTTACTATCTCCAAACAGAAAATCCAAATCATGTACTTGGCTCATTTTCAACTATTTCAGCTGTTGATGATGGTACAAAAGCAAGTCATAAAGCTTCTTACATCAATGGTTTCTTAAATGAATTTGCAGGTTCATTCGTTCTTTTCTTCGGAGCTCTTGCTTTGACAAAAAACTACTTTGGTCATGAAGCAATCCTTGCTACCGTGAAACAATACGCTGGTGCGATAACTGAGTCTGATTTCCTTTCTCAAAATCCATCTGCTTCCCTAATGGCAGGAGGAAGCTTGTCAGTGGCACACATTGGAATTGGTTTCTTGGTGATGACACTTGTTGCTTCTCTTGGTGGACCAACTGGTCCTGGACTTAACCCAGCGCGTGACCTTGGACCTCGTATCGTCCATGCTTTGCTTCCAAAATCAATCCTTGGTCAAGCTAAAGGCGATTCAAAATGGTGGTATGCTTGGGTACCCGTTGTAGCACCTATTCTTGCTGCCCTTGCCGCAGTGGCTTTGTTCAAATACTTGTATCTTTAAGAATTAACTTTGAAGGCGAAAGCCTTCTTTTTTGTTTATAAATTTTCAGAGAGTTAGCACATAATTTCTTGTCAAATGGTGAGTTTTTTTCTAAAATAGAAGAGATTGTAAGGGAGGACACTATGTCATTATTTGAACACATTAGATTTGCTCATCCTGTTTTACGAGTAAATAACCGCGACAGAAACATTGAATTTTACGAAACATGTCTTGGCTTTAAGTTAGTTAGCGAGGAAAATGCGATTGCCATTTTTTCTGATTATGGTCATAAAACCTCTAGTTTTATCATTGAAGAATCTCCGTCCATGCGTACAAGGGCTGTAGAGGGGATAAAGAAGGTTAATCGTATTTCAGTTAAGGCTGAAAATCCTGATGAGATTGCGGCACTTTTAGCAAATGGTGCCACAGCGCAACAAGTTTTTAAAGGAAAGAAAGGTTATGCCTACGAAACTTTGTCACCAGAAGGAGACCTTTTCCTCCTACATGCTGAGGATGATATCAATGATTTACAAGGCATTGCTCGCCCTAATCTACCAGTTCAACCAGAAATCAAGGGCTTATCAGCTTATCATTTTGAGCGCATTGTTTTAAATGTTTCAGATTTAGTGGCATCAAAGAATTTTTATCAAACTGTTTTTGATGGTCAATTTCCTTTGAAACTTGAATTTGTTGAGGCTAAAGGGGCGGATTTAGCCGTGGAACCAAATGTTACTTGGGATTTAGAAATTATGGAATGTCAAGTGCCAAAAGATTATGACTTGACAGCACTTAGAGATTATTTTATCAGCAAAAATTTGGCTATATATCTTGATAAGAAAGAAAATATTCTGGTGATTTCAGACCCTAGCCAGATTGAAATTTGGTTTGTCAAATGAGTCAAAAAACACTTGAACTTATCAGGAAGCAGATTGGTGAAAATCTTTATCACGGTGCCAGTTTAGCAATTTACCGTAATGCCCAGTGGTCAGAATACTACTTGGGAACGATTGATGGTATTCAGCCAGTTGGGAAGGGATTGATTTACGACTTAGCCTCTGTTTCAAAGGTTGTGGGTGTGGGTACTGTGGTGATTTTTATGGTCAATAGCGGAGCTTTAGATCTGGATAAGTCTCTGACAGCTTATTATCCTGATTTTCATGATGCTTCTGTGACATTGCGTCAGCTCTTGACCCATACTAGCGGTATTGACCCCTATATTCCAAATCGTGATGAGATGAATGCAGAAGAACTTAGACAGGCTATCAATCACATTCGAGTGACTGAGGATAAGGATTTTAAATATACCGATATCAATTTTCTGTTGCTTGGTTTTATGCTGGAAAGACTATCTGGGCAACCCCTGCCTAGTCTGTTTGAAGAACAGATTTTCAAGCCTTTTGTTATGCAGCAAACAAGCTTTGGCCCAGTTGAAGGAGCAGTTCCGACAGTTAAGGGAATATCGGATGGCTATGTTCACGATCCCAAAGCGAGAGTATTAGATATTCATGCGGGATCAGCTGGGCTATTTTCAACCCTAAACGATTTGGAGAAATTTTGTCAGCATTATCTGAGTGATGATTTTGCAGAAAAACTCTGGCAAAATTATGGCAGTCAAGTTAAACCGCGTTCGATTGCTTGGAATTTAGATGATGATTGGATCGACCACACAGGTTACACTGGTCCTTTTGTCATGGTCAATAGAAAAGAGCAATTGGCGGCCATTTTTTTGACTAATCGTACTTTTGAATATGATGATCGGCCACTATGGATTGAAAGGCGTCGTCTTATTCGTGATGCTATCAAGGAAGAGTTGAAGGGCTAGATGCGTTACATTTTGCTTTTACGAGGGATAAATGTTGGTGGCAAGAACAAGGTTGTCATGGCTGATTTAAAACAGGAATTGTTTGAACTGGGGTTCGATAAGGTGACCAGCTACATCAATAGTGGTAATCTCTTTTTTGACAGCCAGCGGCCCGTAGAGTTGATTAGCAATAAATTGCAAGCTTTCTTTGCAGAGTATTATCCATTCATTCAGCATTTTTGTTTGCTTAGTCAGAAAGAGTATCAAGATGATTATGACCAACTTCCTGCTTGGTGGCACAGTGACTTGGCGCGAAAAGATGTCCTTTTTTACACCTCAACCGACCAGCATAAGCTTGCTCAAGATTTGATTTGTCAGATGAACCTAGTTGATGAAGTGGTTCACTTTGGCAGCTTTGCCATTTTCTGGGGAAAATACAGCGAAAGCCAATATTTGAAAACAGCCTATCATAAGGAGCTAATCAAGACACCACTTTACAAGGAAGTGACCATTCGTAATGGTAGGACCTACGAAAAGTTAGCTGATTTTTTATAAAATAAAAGCCGAGAAATTTATTTTTTCTCAGCTTTTTTTATGATAAGGTGGTATAATGAAAGTAAAGAAAACGGTTACTGTTTTTCATGGAAATGGAGGAAGGTCTTATGGCAAATGTTTTAGTTGCGGTTTTCGATGTTCAAAGTGAAGCTTATCAGGCTTTTTCTGAATTAAAGTCTTTTAAGCAGGATGACAGGACTCAGATTGCACAGATTGCACTCGTTAAGAACGAAGCGGGAAAGGTTTCAATTAAGGATTCTGTTGATTTTGATGATGCTACTCGTGATTATGCTACCATTGGTGGTATCGTTGGTGGACTTATTGGTATTCTAAGTGGCCCTCTAGGAGTTATTTTTGGCTATGGTTTGGGAGCCTTAGCTGGTGCAGCAAGTGGGAGTATGACAGATTCAACTGACAATAGTTTGATTGAAGAAGTCACTACTAAGTTGCTTGATGGAGATGTAGCTGTCATTGCACTGGTTCATGAGGAGGATGAATCTATACTTAACCATGTCTTTGCTCCATTTAAAGTGAACATTATGCGTTGGGATGCTCTGGCAATTGGACGAGAAGTTGAACTAGCTGGTCAAGTTCAAGATGATCTTTACGGTAAGGTGCAAGAAGATATGAACAAGCGTCGTATGGAACATCTTAAAGAACAAAGCAGTGACATCGCTGATACTATTAAAGCAACATTTAAGAGGTTAAGAGGGAAGAAATAAGGCATCACGGATAGTAATATAAAACCAGCTCTATTTATAAGGAGCTGGTTTTTAGTTAAAGTAAGATTGGGGAGTTTTACTTAGTTTCTGTAGTATAGCATTTTTACGAATACTTATACTCTTCGAAAATCAAAATTATCCGTTGTCAACTTGCCTTAATGAACTCAAGTTCTATCGTCGGCTTCGTTTCCTAGGCTACTTTTGATTTTCATTGAGTATTAATAAAAATCAAAAATAGATTAACTTCAACGGTCTGAAAAAGGTTGTTACAGGTTCGAAAGAAATCGAATGAGATTTTTGTCAATAATGTGCAGATGGGAATTTGCTACTTTTTAGTTTTCGGATAGCAGAGTAGGTTATAAAGTTTTTATGGAAATTGACATTCATCAAATCAAGTAAGCAAAATCTGAATTTAATTTAGAGCACAATTAGAACTGTCAGTTAAAATACGATAAATAATGTAAAATACTCTCTTTAGGTCTTAAGATGTAAAATTAGACTAATCCTTTTTCCATGGTAACATGCTTAATACCAGCTTCTTCAAAAATGTCACCACAAGGTAGAAAGCCTATCTTGCGATAGAAACCCTCTGCTGTTAGCTGAGCATGTAGTGTTATTTTTTGAAAGTTTTGCTCTTGACAAAACGAGATTACTTGTTGAAGCAACTGTTTACCAAGACTTTGTCCACGATAGTCTGATAGTACAGCCATTCTTTGCAGGATTGCAGAAGTTAGATCTTTACTAGGTAAAATACGGCAGGTAGCCGCAGCTTTGCCATTGTCATCGTAAAGAACAAAATGCAAACAATGTGCTTCATGTTCATCAATTTCAAGTGATTGTGGAACGCCTTGTCCTTTGACAAAAACGATTTGTCGAATTTTTAGTGCGTCAAGATAGGTATCTGACAGCGTATTGCGTGTTTGTTTGATTATCATGTCTTTTATTATAGTTAAAAGAAAGAGATTTGCCAAGTAGCAAATCTCTTTTCTAGTATGAGCTAAGGCTTAGGCTTGGCCTGAGATAGCTTCAGCAGCATCGTCCATTGAAAGAACTTCGTGGAAGACACGTTGTGTCAATTCAGTCTTTTGTTCTTTTGTGAGGTACTTAGTGTTGACACAGTAACCAGAGATACGAACGATAACATCTTCGCCAGACATAATCTTGTCATAAACGTCTTTAAGGTCCATAACGTTCAAGTTAACGTGTTGACCACCGTTTTCGAAGTAACCATCAAGGATTGTTACCAAGTTGTCAACTTGTTCGTCAAATGTTTTACCGAGAGCACGTGGAGAAACTTGAGTTGTGAGTGAGATACCATCTGCAGCATATGAGAAATCTAGGCTTGCAAGTGAGTTAAGGTTTTGCAACCAACCACCACGCGCTTTGTTAGATGGGTTAGCACCTGGTGAGAAGAATTCAAGTTTAGAAAGGTTTGTTGTGCCATCTTCGTTGAGGTAAACCCCTTTGTGAACTGGAGAGTTACCAGTTTGTTTAGAGTAAGCAACGTTTGATGTGATGGTAAGAAGTGATACAGTTGCTTCAGCGTTCTTGTAAAGTTTGTGGCTGCGAAGACGAGTAGTATAAGCTTCAATCAACCATTCAGCCAATTCGTTTGAACGAGGATCATCTTCACCCCAACGAGGGTATTCACCAGTTGTTTCATAATCATAGATGTAGCCATCTTCATCACGAATTGGTTTAACAGTAGCGTATTTAATAGCTGACAAAGTATCAACAGTGTTGGCAAAGCCACAGATACCGAATCCCATGTTAGCACGTTGTTTCGTTGGCAAGAAGGCCATTTGAACAGCTTCGTAGTTGTATTTATCAGTCATGTAGTGAATGATATTAAGAGCATCTACGTAAGTTGAAGTCAACCAATCAAGAGATTTTTCGAAGTTAGCTTTAACAGTATCAAAGTCAAGAACGTCATCACGGACAGGTTCGATATCAAATACTTTGTAGTCTTTGTGAACATCGTCGTAACCACCATTGAGACCAGTAAGAAGAGCTTTAAGGACGTTTACACGAGCACCAAAGTATTGGATGTTGTGACGTTGTTCTTCATTTTCTGGGTCAAGTGGTGATACACAACATGAGATACATGACATTTCACCGTAACCATCTTTGGCCATTGTTGTCACACCTTCATACTGGATAGAAGAATGTTTATGTGACATCTTCATACAGTAGCGACGGAATGAATAAGGCAGTTTATCAGTCCAAAGTACAGTCAAGTTTGGTTCTGGAGCATTACCGATATTATCAAGTGTGTTCAAGAAACGGTAGTCCATCTTAGTAACACGGTGACGTCCATCAGCA
The DNA here is from genome assembly GCF_040731245.1 of Streptococcus sp. ZY19097. NCBI lineage: Bacteria > Bacillati > Bacillota > Bacilli > Lactobacillales > Streptococcaceae > Streptococcus > Streptococcus sp. ZY19097. Next base: position 1,801,785 of record NZ_CP160400.1, on the reverse strand, counting down.
CCCATACCAGCCATAGAAGTTGTAATGAAGGTTGGGTCACCTGAGTAAAGTTCGTCATAAGCTTTAGTACGAGCAAACTTCACTGTACGAAGCTTCATAACGAAGTCGTCTACAAATTCTTGGATTTCTGATTCTGTAAATGTACCACGAGCAAGGTCACGTTCTGCAAAGATGTCAAGAACGATTGGCACACGTCCAAGAGAGGTAGCTGCACCATTGATGACGCGGCAGACTGCCATGAAAGCAATGTTAACCCATTGGATAGCTTCTTTAACGTTCATAGCAGGGCGGCGTACATCAACACCATAAAGGTCACCCAATTTAACAACTTCACCAAGTGCTTGGTATTGGAGGTTAACTTCTTCACGAAGACGAATTGATTCTTCGTCAATTTCAGTGATAGCATTCCAGTCGTTAACTTTTTCCTGCATCAAATAGTCAGCACCATAAAGAGCAAGACGTGCGTAAACACCAATGATACGTCCACGTGAGTAAGCATCTGGAAGACCAGTTACAGTGTGTGCGTGACGGGCACGGCGAATGTTAGACGTATAAGCACGGAAAATACCATCGTTAACAGTTGTTACATATTTTGTGAAGATTTCATGAACTGCTGGGTCAGGTTCATAACCGTTTTCTTTCATAGCAGTTTCAGCCATACGGATACCACCTTTTGGCATGAAGTTCAATTTGAACAATTCATCATTTTGGATACCGTAAATCAATTCATCTTCTTTTGAGATGTAGCCAGCAGGGATACCAGCAATTGAAGTAGGACGGCTATCGTAAGGGAAGCGAGTAGCTTCATAGCCAGCTTTAGTTTCTTCTACAATTTTTTTAATTTTAAGTGAACGTTCAGTAACGCCAGCCAAGAAACTTTCATCACCATCATAAGGTGTGTAGTTAGCTTGTACAAAACGTGCTACGCTTGCTTTTTCTTTCCAGTCAGTTCCTTTGAAGCCTTCCCAGGCTTTTTCGAAAACATCTGTGTTAGTTTTTACAGTTGCCATTTATTTGTCTCCTTAAATCTAGTAACAACACATCTGTTACATTTACAAGTATAGTTTATCATACAGGAAGCGTTTTCTAAAGTGAAAAAACTTCTAAAATAGTATTTCTTTTATAATACAGTTTCTTAAAGATATCTTATCTGTCCTATAAATTTGAAAATTTGGATGAAAATGATGAAAAAAGGTATAATATATATAAATAGGGTCTGTCAGGCATTACTTTATGAAATGCAAATGAGGCGACACTCACTTAGGAGGCATCATGTTAATTTTTCCTTTGATAAATGACACATCTCGGAAAATCATTCATATCGATATGGATGCCTTTTTTGCGTCTGTTGAAGAACGAGACAATCCAGAACTCAAGGGGAAACCTGTTATTATTGGTAGCGACCCACGTCAAACGGGTGGACGTGGAGTGGTGTCAACTTGTAATTATGAAGCTAGAAAGTTTGGAGTGCATTCAGCCATGTCCTCCAAGGAAGCCTATGAACGTTGTCCTCAAGCTATTTTTATTTCTGGCAATCATCGCAAGTATCGTGAGATTGGTTATCAGATTCGTGAGATTTTTAAGCGATATACTGACTTGGTCGAGCCCATGTCTATCGATGAAGCTTATCTGGATGTGACAGAGAATAAGCTAGGCATTAAATCAGCTGTTAAGATTGCTAAGATGATTCAGTATGATATTTGGGAGGAAGTTCATTTAACGTGTTCTGCGGGTATTTCTTATAATAAATTTTTGGCAAAGTTGGCTTCAGATTTTGAAAAGCCGCGTGGTCTAACCTTAGTTTTGCCAGAAGAAGCGCAAGCTTTTTTAGAAAAACTCCCCATCGAAAAATTTCATGGCGTAGGGAAACGCTCTGTTGAAAAGTTGCATGACATGGGGATTTTTACTGGAAAAGACTTATTGGCGGTTCCTGAGTGGACCTTGATTGACCGCTTTGGGCGTTTTGGTTATGATCTTTATCGTAAGGCTCGCGGAATTTCTAATTCACCAGTCAAACCCAATCGAGTGCGTAAGTCTATCGGCAGTGAGAGGACTTATGCGAAATTACTCTATGACGATAATGACATTAAGGCAGAAATTTCCAAAAATGCTCAACGTGTCGCTGACACCTTGAGCCGAAATAAAAAGGTTGGTAGGATAGTGGTCTTAAAGGTACGCTATGCTAATTTTTCAACCTTGACCAAGCGTGTGACTTTAGATGATGTGACAGATAATTTTGATAAAATCAATCAAACTGCTAAGACGATTTATGATAGTCTTGAAGAGAGTTCAGCCGGTGTCCGCTTGCTTGGTGTGACGGTCACTGGACTGGAAAATGGGAAGCAAGATATTTTACTAGAAGTATAAAAAACACGTGCTAATCTCTATCAGTGGAATGCCGATTGAGATCAGTTCGTGTTTTTAGATATTAATCTTCTTCCTCTTCAAGTTGCTGATTAAGCAATTTTGCGCGGGAATAGGTATAGTAATACATAGCGATAAGAGCAGCTTGGATAACCAAGGTTAAAATGCTAATTTGATCTGTAAAACTAAATAAAATGTTAAGAACCGATACGCCGATACCTAAGAAATGTGGAATATAGCTAAGCTCTGCATTTTTCTTTAATTTGGACAAGTTTAGGGCACTGAAAACAATAATTGAGATAGCAATAGCAAGTGATAAAACAGACATGAAAATAGCAAAGGGTGTGATTGAAAGTTTTAGAGTAGCCAATTGATTATCTGTATAGGCGGCTGTGAACTTAGGATTGTTTAGATTTGCCATAAGTAATAAAATACCAGCAATACCCAATAGATAAATAACCGTAACAATAGCATTGATAACAATACTCAAAATGGTAAAGCTACGAAAAGATTGCTTAACTTTTTCATAAGAAATCATAGAAGACCTCCAAAATAATTGTATTAGATTTAATATACAATTATTTTAGCACAAAAACTGAAAATGTAAATATGTTTAAATGATTTTTTCAATAAGTAGACAGAAAAATCATTTAAAAAAATGCTTGATATCAGTCTGCGTTAAACCAATCATAGGATCAATGATGTGAAGATTTTCCTCAGTAAGGCGGTGTTCAATTGTTTCATTTTCTAGATTAACATCATCTAAGTTTAGGCTTAACTGGTTGTCTGACTGGCAACTGACATCTTTGTTTGCTTTGGGTGGGTCAGTCTTGTCTGAAGTTTGTCTTTGTAGTCTCAAAGAATCGGAAGCTGGCAGTAGAGGTATGAGGTCAGGACTAAAACGTTCTACAAGATAGGTATTTCGCTTGGCACCTTCATTTTTAATGGCGTAGTCGAAGGCTGAGATTTCTCCCAGCATAACTAGCTTACTCTTTGAGCGTGTGATAGCAGTGTAAATGAGGTTGCGTTGTAACATACGACCACTCTGACGTGTAATGGGTAAAATGACAACTTGAAACTCACTTCCCTGTGATTTATGGATAGACATAGCGTAGGCAAGTGTAATTTTGATCCAATCATTACGCGGGTAGATGACTTCAGTTCCATCAAAGTTTATGAAGATTTCATCTTGTTTGGACTCAGTATATTTGGCTGGAATAAGGTCGGTAATGTAGCCAATATCACCATTGAACACATTAGCTTCGGCATCATTGACAAGATGTAAAACTTTATCGCCTTTTCGGAATTTAATGTCATTAAAGAGAAATTCTATGCCATCAGTTAGAGGATTGAGGAGTTCTTGCATGAGGACATTGAGATTGTTGATACCAGCCTGCCCACGATACATAGGTGCCAAGATTTGGATTTCTTGTGGGGAGATACCGCTTTTGATGGCAGAACTGACAATCTTTTGAACCATAGTCGGGATATGTTGAGCTTGAGCTTCAAAATAGGAACGATCAGCTTTTTTCTGGGTAAAATCATGAGGTAGTTGTCCCTGTCTCATCTGCGCGGCCAAAGTGACAATGGTAGAGTCTTCCGATTGTCGGAAAATTTTGGTAAGCGCTACTTGAGGCAGCTCAGCTATTTTTAGTAAATCTGCTAAGACTTGTCCTGGACCAACGGAAGGCAGCTGATCGCTATCACCCACTATGATGACTTGAGTGTTAGATGAAATGGAACTAAAGAGTTGGTTGGCTAGCCAAGTATCAACCATAGAAAATTCATCAACGATAATCAGGTCACAGTCTAGATAATCGTCCATGGCTTGGTAGTCATTGTCACCATTGAGACCTAGATGGCGGTGAATAGTGGCTGCTGGGAGGTGAGTTAATTCGCTCATGCGACGAGCAGCACGACCTGTCGGTGCTGCTAAAACGATAGGGAGGTCTCCCTTGTTGAGATCAAGTCGATTAAGACTAGCATAGGCTGCGATAAGACCATTGATAACCGTAGTCTTCCCTGTCCCTGGTCCGCCAGTCAGAATAAAAACTTTACTTTGAAGAGCCTGCTGGATGGCGGATTTTTGAACGTCATCATAGCTGATACCGAGATTATTTTCAATTTCAGTGATTTCTTCAGCGAGTTGTTCAGTTGAAAAATCAGTATTCAGCGGGGTATCCAAGATGCGTGTCAGGTGTTTTTTGATACCTGCTTCTGCGTGAAAAAGACTGTTGTCAAAAATCTTTGTATCAATATTTTGTACCTTATCTTCGGCGATGAGGTTACTTAATTCTTGCGCTACAGTAGCGGGCTCTAGTTCAATTTGTCGTGCTTCTTCAAGCAAGACAATAGCATTTTCGAGTAATTTTCTAGCTTCTACATAGGTATCACCCTGTTCTAGCGAGGTTTCTAGGAGACTGTGAACGAGAGCAGCGCGAAAACGTTGAGGAGAGTCGGCTTCAATGCCTAATTGTTCTGCTAATTGGTCAGCGATTTTGAAACCTACACCCTGAATATCCTCAACCAATTGATAGGGATTTTCTTGAATGATGGTCAGTGCCTCATCTTTATAAGCATTGAAAATCTCAACAGCGATACGATTGGTTAAACCATATTCAGCGAGTTTGGCTAAAATTTGCTCAGTACCATAGTTGAGTTTAAGTTTGGCAATGAAACGTTCTTTATTGACTTTGGATAGCCCAGAAATGCTATCTAGCTTACTAGGATCCTCCAAAATGTTATCAATGGTGTTGTCACCGTAAAGTGCCACAATCTTTTCAGCAGTTTTCTTACCAATTCCTTTGAAATGCTCGCTAGAAAAATATTTGACCAAACCGGATGAGCTGGGCTTGGTGCGCTCATAACGATTGATTTTGAGTTGCTCACCATATTTAGGGTGTTGGGTCAATTCACCCCAAAAGGTGTAATTCTCACCCTCCATGACATCTGCAATGGTTCCTGTAACGATAATTTCAAAATCATCAAAGTCTTCACAGTCAGTATCTTCAATTTCTAGCAATAAAATTTTAAAAAAGTTACTGGCATTTTCAAAAATAATACGGTCAATAGTTCCTGAAAAATAAACTTCCATAGTGATTTTCCTACTCTACAAAGAAAAGGCTGAGTCTGAGCCCAGCCCTCTAGATTATTCGACGCTACCAAAACTTGAAAGAGGCCAGAAGCGGAATTTGACTTCACCAATAATGGCAGTTCTTTCGAAAGTACCTACCTCGCGACTGTCTTTGGAGACAATACGGTCATCGCCGAGCAAATAATATTCTCCATCTGGGACAGTTACTGTAAATTCAGCATTTCCGCTAGCATCTGTCGTGAAAGCAGTAGAAGTCTGTGCGCGTTGTTGGAAAAAGCTGTTATAAGAATAGATGCTTTGTAATTTATCGTCTTTGAAAGCTTTTTGATAGGTTTTTAGATAAGGTTCACTGACTTTTTTGCCATTAACATAGAGGATGTCGTTTTTGTAAGAGATAGTGTCACCAGGCATACCTATAACACGTTTAACAATGTCTTTGGTCTGACCATCTTCAGTCTCTCTAGCGACAACAATGTCAAAACGGTCGATAGAGGTTGTGCGAATCACGATTAAACGTTCACTATTTGCTAATGTCGGATCCATAGAGTGGCCATCAACTTTGACTGGTTGCCAAATGAACCAACGTGATAAGCCAAATGCTAGCATGAAGAGGATAAAAAGTCCCCATTCTTTGATAAAATGTTTCATTAATCTTTCCTTATTTTTTTAGTAAGGCCTGTGCCTTTTGTGTATTTGCAAAGTGAAGCTTGGCAGTATGCTCCAAGCCAGACATGCCATAGGCTGCTAAAATCTGACTGGCAACTTTATCGGACTTATTTCCGGCGCCACTTGGTAAGATAAAACCTGTTTCTTGGCTCAGTTTATCAAGGTTTTCCAAGAAGAGATTCCGCGCAATGATAGAACTAACGGCAACTGCTAGATATTTCCCTTCGGCCTTTTCTTCGAATGTCAGTGGATTGTCAAAGTGATTGGTTTCAGCCTTAACATATTTTTCATAATTTTTCTGGCTAGTAAAGGCATCAATCACAATTTTGTCAGGTCTTGCAACTTCTTGTAAGAGCAGATAGATGGCCTGATTGTGGAGAGCAACCTTGACTGAGACAGCATTGTGACGCTTTCCCTTGCCGACCACTTGATTGTATTTTTGTGGGGATAATAGCAGAGCTTTATGGGGAATTTTTTCTTCTAAGACCGGTGCTAGTTGTTGAATCTTGATATCATTGAGAGTTTTGGAATCATCCACACCGAGTTTTTTTAGCCAAGCATGTTCATCTGGAGTGACAAAACTAGCAACGACTGCAAGACCACCAAAGTAAGAACCGTTCCCTACCTCATCAGACCCAATTAAGGCAAGATTTTGCCCAGCTGGACTTTTAGCTTTGCTATTTTCCAAAATATCCTGATAGCCAAATTGACTAGCTAAAACTGAGGCACCAGTCCCCTGAAAGACGACCTTGCCAGATGTATAGATGAGGACAGAAGCTTCTCGCGTTTTGGCGGCAAAACTGACATAAGGATTATTACTATTTACTTGAAAGCGGGATAGTTCTTGAGGAATGTCGGTCGTTCGTCCCTGACCGAGTGTCATTACAATTGCAGTCATGTCACTATTTTATCACAAAACTAAAAAATACGGAGGTCTTAACTGTTTTTAGAGATGTTTTTCTTTCATCATTTTACGAAAGCTAAATTTTACGGTATAATGCTAAAAGAGGTAACTAGTATGAAAAATAAGAATCGCTATAAATTTACATTTGGTGAAAAAGTGCTGACGCTGACAACAGATAAAGATAATCTCTTTATGGAAGAGGTTGAACGTGTTGCTCTAGAAAAATATCAGGCAATCAAAGAAAGGCTCCCTCAAGCTGATAATGAAACGATCGCCATCTTGATGACTATCAACTCTCTATCAACTCAGCTGACACGTGAACTTGAAGTTGAAAAAATTGAAAAAGAAGTCCAAGAATTGCGTCAAACAGCTATTAGTGATTTGCAGGAAAAAGCAAGTCGGGCAGACACTGGTGAGGAGTAAGTATGTTATCATTCTTAATCTTGCTGACTTTAGCTTGGAGTTTTTACATTGGCTATAATCGTGGTATCATTTTACAGGTTTTTTATAGTGTTGGGGCAGTGTTTTCATTTATTATTGCTTCAAACTATTATCAGAAAGTGGCAGAAAAAATTTCTCTTTGGATACCCTTCTCAAATCCGGCTGAAGGCGTGACCATGTCTTTTTATACAGCGATTAATGTTTTTAAGCTCAGTTCGGTCTATTATGCTGGTGTGTCTTTTTGTATCTTATTTTTTTTATCGTACCTATTGGTTCGTTTTTTAGGAATTTTTGTTCATTTTGCGCCGCTTGATCGTTTTGAAAGTCGAAAGACCAATCTTGTAAGTGGTCTTTTAGCGATTTTGGTGACATGTCTTTTTCTGGAATTAGGCCTTAGTGTTCTTGCGACGGTTCCAATGTCTTTTGTACAAAATACCTTGGCTTCTAGTGGTGTCATAAAATTTTTGGTTAACCATTTTCCAATTATTTCGGGACTTTTAAGCCAGCTTTGGGTGGCATAATGACTTGTATGAGTCAAAATTTTTGCATTTTATTGATGCATGTGCTATACTACATTCAATCCTAAATTTTTATGAGATTAGTTTTCTACGAACTGATTTCAAAATTTTTCATAATCTCCGAAAATGAGCTTGGGACTTAATTGTTCCAAGCTTGTTTTTTTGTTTTCGGTAGTTGGCGAGTTTAGCGTTTATGATATTTTAGATTGCTTTATAGTCATTTATTACGTTGACAGACAAAGAAATTTCAATTATTTTTTGTCTAACGTTGATCTTTTGAGCCTTATATCAGGCTAAAAGGTTTTTAAGCATTTGAAAATTTGAGTTAGCCAATTTAATTGGATAAAAGTGACATCCCCTCAAAGGTTTTACAGTGTCAACTTTTGCTCTTCAAAGTAAAGAGAGGTTGCTCTCGTGTGACATTTCCGTCATTATTTCTGAAATTTTGGTATAATAGAGCCTATGAATACTAAGATTTTGGAACAGTTAGAATTTGATAAAGTCAAACAGCTTTTTGCAGCCTATCTCCAAACTGAACAAGGGCAGGAGGAACTAAGCAAATTGCTGCCGATGACTGACAGTGAGCGGATTCGTCGAGCTTTTGCAGAAATGGTGGATATGGAACAGCTTTTCATTGAGCACCATTCCTTTGGCATGGGTAATCTGCATGATATTTCGGAGCCCTTGCGCCGCTTAGAATTAGAAACGGATGTCAATATTCCTGAAATGATTGATATTAAGAAAGTCCTGCAAGTCTCTGCGGAAATGCAGCGCTTTTATGCAGACTTGGAAAACGTTCAGCTGACAGCTCTCAAGGATTTATTTGAAAAACTGGAGATTTTTCCAACCTTGCAAGGCAGTTTGCAAGCCATTAATGATGGTGGTTTTATTGAGAATTTTGCCAGTCCAGAGTTGGAGAAAATCCGTCGTCAAATTACTGCCAGTGAAAGCCAGGTTCGTCAGGTCCTGCAAGACGTCCTCAAAAAACAGGGAGACTACCTGTCAGAAAATCTCATTGCCAGTCGTAATGGTAGAAGTGTCCTACCTGTCAAAAATACATACCGTAACCGTGTAGCAGGGGTTGTCCATGACATTTCAGCGTCTGGTAGTACGGTTTATATTGAACCACGTGCAGTTGTTCAGCTCAACGAAGAAATCACGCAGCTTCGTGCAGATGAACGACATGAAATGGCGCGTGTCCTGCGTGAATTGTCAGATATGCTCCGTCCTCATACCAATGTCATTCGCAATAATGCTTGGTTGCTGGGACACCTTGATTTTGTACGGGCTAAGTATCTCTTCATGCAGGATAATCAGGCTACGGTGCCTAGTCTTTCAGCAAACAAAACGGTTCAGTTGCTCAATGTTCGTCACCCGCTGCTGACCAAACCTGTTCCTAATGACCTACACTTCATGAACGATTTGACAGCCATTGTCATTACAGGTCCAAATACAGGTGGTAAGACCATCATGTTGAAAACGCTGGGATTGGCTCAACTCATGGCCCAGTCTGGTATGCCTATTTTGGCAGATAAGGGTAGCAAGGTTGCTGTATTTAATGCTATTTTTGCAGATATTGGTGATGAGCAATCCATTGAGCAGAGTTTATCAACCTTTTCAAGTCACATGACTCACATTGTGGAGATTTTAGAGGTGGCAGACAGCGATAGTCTTGTTCTTTTTGATGAGCTGGGAGCCGGTACGGATCCGCAAGAGGGTGCTAGCTTGGCTATGGCTATCCTAGAACACTTACGACTGACGCAAATCAAGACTATGGCGACGACTCACTATCCGGAACTTAAAGCTTACGGGATTGAGACTGCCTTTGTGGAAAATGCCAGCATGGAGTTTGATACTGAAACTTTGAGCCCTACTTATCATTTTATGCAGGGGGTTCCAGGTCGGTCTAACGCCTTTGAGATTGCTCGCCGTTTGGGATTGGCAGAGGTTATTGTCAATGAAGCAGAGCAAATGACTGATGCGGACAGTGATGTTAATCGTATCATTGAACAGTTAGAGCAGCAGACTTTGGAAACCCGTAAACGACTTGAGCATATCAAGGAAGTAGAGCAGGAAAATCTTAAATTCAACCGTGCAGTCAAAAAACTTTATAATGAATTCTCGCATGAACGTGACAAGGAAATGGAAAAAGCTATTGCTCAGGCCCAAGAAATTGTTGACTTGGCTCTTGCTGAGAGTGATGACATTCTAAAACATCTGCATGATAAAGCTGAACTCAAGCCACATGAAATCATTGAAGCCAAAAGTAAACTCAAAAAACTAGCTCCGCAGGTTGACCTGTCTAAGAATAAGGTACTCAAAAAAGCTAAGAAGCTTCGTGCGCCGCGTGTTGGGGATGACATTATTGTCGCTGCTTATGGTCAACATGGGACCCTCATCAGCCAACTCAAGGATGGTAAGTGGGAAGCGCAGATTGGTTTGATTAAGATGACCCTGAAAGAGGACGAATTTAGTCTGGTCAAGGTACAAGAAGAAACTCAAAAACCTAAGAAGAAGCAAGTTAATGTCATTAAGAAGACCAAGTCAGGTGGTGGACCACGAGCTCGTTTGGACCTCCGTGGTAAACGTTACGAAGAAGCTATGCAAGAGCTAGACGAATTTATTGACCAAGCCCTGCTCAATAATATGGCACAAGTGGACATCATTCACGGTATTGGAACAGGTGTCATTCGCGAAGGTGTCACCAACTATCTTCGCCGAAACAAACACGTCAAATCCTTTGCCTACGCACCGCAAAATGCCGGAGGTAGTGGCTGTACCATTGCTAACCTTGGTTAGGAGAATCTCATGAAAACATACAAACATAGCGTTCAATACTATGAAACGGATCGCATGGGGATTACCCACCACTCCAATTATGTACGCTGGATGGAAGAAGCACGTTCCTTTTTGTTAAGGGATATTGGTTTTCCTTATGACTGTATAGAGGCGAAGGGGATCATTTCCCCCGTTACAGCTGTGGATTGTCGCTATAAGGCAACCTCGACTTTTGCAGATGAGATTACGATTGTCATCGAAGTGGCTAGTGTTAAGGGGGCAAGGCTGGCGCTGGACTACACCATGACAAATCAAGACCAGATTCTTGTCTGCCAAGGCCACTCAGAACACAGTTTTCTCAACCGAGATGGCAACTTTGTCCTCCTAAAACGGGATTTTCCAGACTTTTATCAGGCTTTGAAGGAGTTGGAGAAATAAAATTAAATTTCAAAAAAAACTGATTTCTGTTGAGAATCAGTTTTTTAATTCCTTTATTTCTTGACATTTTATAATTATTGTTTTACAATAATTATAAAGAATTATTATCGTAAAACGATAATATAAAAGGGGTTTTTGATAGAAGTTTTTCCATGTCTAACTTTGTAGATTGGGGTGGAATAATAGTAAAGTTATTTACGAAGAATTAGAATCAACAGTAACGGTTAAAAAAGATATTTTGTAGTTTATGAAGGAGTTATAATAATGACAACAATTCTTTTTAAATTTATTGCATTCTTAGCAAAAGTAGCTCAATACCTTCTCTTGCTTTGCTCTGCGGTGGTTGTTTTGGGAATATTTATGTTTTTTGTTCTACAAGATCAAGTGTTAGAATTAATGGAGTGGGAACAACTTCCCAGCTATCCTGTCACTATTTTAGTAGGCTTTATTGCTGTTGCGGTGCTTATTTGCTACGCCTTCTCGTTCTACTATTTTAGAAAGATTATTCTCCGGCTAGCAGAGAAAAACTATTTTGTTGTGGAAAATGCTGAAAGTAGTGTAAGAATTGCAGTGCTTACCTTGATGACTATCATTTTACAAGTTGGAGCACATCTTCTTTTTGATTTCTTTAATATTGAGAATGCCAGTTCACTATTTGATTTTTCTCATACTAATTATTTTTATGGCATTATTATTGTGGTTGTTGCCTTTGCGGGATTTCTTATTTTTAAAAAAGGCAAAGCCCTAAAAGATGATGCAGATGGGTTTATCTAATGGGATACATCAAAGTTAATTTGGACAAGGTCTTGGCGGAGCGAGGAATGACCTCAAAAGAGTTGGCAGAAATGATTGATATCACACAGGCTAATTTATCTATTCTTAAGACGGGGAAAGCCAAGGGTATCCGTTTTACAACCCTAATTTCCATTTGTGACATATTGAATTGTCAGCCGGCTGATATTTTGGAATATGTGAAAGAGTGACAGTATAAGCTAACAACAAATACATAGAAAAAGTATATTTTCAAATATGAGATTCATTTTTTTGTAGAAAAATGTGAAATAACAGCTTCCAGAGTGAAGAATTGTATTAAGATGTAAATTAGTGGAAATGTTTTGAAAAGTGCATGTAGCTAGAAAAATGATTATATGTATTTTTCATGCTAATACTCAGTTAAAATCAAAAATAGCGGAAGTCCAGTCTCTATGTACAATTGATTTGAGTTGATAAGCAGTTAAGGTTTGAATAACCTCTTCAAGTTTATCAATTACCTCATTTAAAGTCTTAAATACTTTATTCTTGAAACCAAGTTTACTGATACGCCCAAAACCCGCCTCATCTTGATACATAAGGCGGATTTTTTGATATTCTTTTCCATTAATAAAACGCTTACTCACTCTCTCCTTGAATAAAGATTTTATTTTTAGACGCTAAAATGGTTTCGGCGTCTGCTTTTTTCGGATGTTGGGGACGTGGGCTAACTTTACGCCAACCATGACGTTTCAGGAGAGCATAGAAACCTTCTCGGCTTGTCTTGTGCCCAACTCTCTCTTGATAGGCTTTAAAGAGGGAATTAACGGTAATGAATTCTCCATTCAAAGAAGAAGAGACTTGCTCTTTAAGGAAATCTTCTTCCTCCTCATGCGTCATATAGGAGCGGCGGCGACCACCACGATTTTCCTTTAAGAGGGCTTCTAAGCCACCACTTAGATAGCGATTCAATAAGTTTCGGACTGTCTGATGGACAAAACCTACTGATTTAGCTACGGATGTTAAATTATGGCATTCAGAATAAAGAATGAGTGCCTGGATTTTTCTATGATGCGGAGCATTATTTTTATCTTTAAGTGCTTGCTTTAATTCTTCGACTTGAGTTGGGGTAAGTTCTTTTGTCATAACACTATTATAACGCTATTTCTGATTTTTGTTAAGTATAACAATGTGTCAGAATAGTTTTTTTGCAACTTCAAAATATGATCAAATAAATGAAAATCTAAAGAAATGTGTAAGACATGACTTCAAGTAAAGAAGGTCAATAATGTAGTGATACCATGACATTTGGCTATCCGATTGGGCAATTAAGGCTATTGATGTGACCTTACAGTGTACTATAGGGACGCTTAGAAGATAGAAGATTAAAACCCTGAGATTATCAAATGTTACTACCAAGGAAGAATTTGCATTAATTCTAGTCTTTGCGACTCTCAAGGCTGCTCTCAATCAGGTAGAACGTCACCTTTATTTTCAGCAGAAGAAATTGCAAATTCAGATGGGCGAAGAGGAATATCGCTCTAAAAGTATAGTATCTGCTGAGGTGAATCAATAAAACTTTATTAGCGGAATTTATTTTCAAAAAAATTAGTAGGTAAGTATGACAAGTCGGTAGTGCAATTCAATTTTCGCCTAGCATCTTGAAATGGTCGATTAATATCATTATAACTTAAAAGATTTGATTGTAGTGAAGGCTGTACTCTTATGTAGCAGTAGTTAAGTATTTACTTGTTTTTGTTGGGAATTTTGTGATATAGTATGTGTTAGTTTTTGTCTTCCCAAACATTAGGGAAAATCATATTTTGAAAGGAATTGTTATGACATCACTGATTCAGCATAAGCGGGTTGAATTCACTGAGCTTTTCTATGATTTGGTTTTCGTTTATGCTATTTCCAAAACGACAGGTCTCATTCACCATTTGCAAGGAGGAGTGCTAGCACCGCTTGCCTTTGTCACTTTCTTGATCTGTCTACTCGTCTTGGTTAATACTTGGATGTTGCAGACTATGTTTACTAACCGTTACGGGAGAAATTCTCTCTTTAACATGATGGTCATGTTTGCAGATATGGGTCTGCTCATGCTTTTGTCCAATATGTTTACCTTGCATTGGCAGAGTAACTTTTATTTCTTTGCTTGGGTGCTTGGTATCCTGTCTTTTACCCTTTTCCTGCAATATTGGGTGCAGTACAGACAGCCAAGTAGCAATCCAGAAGATAAGGAGATGATCAAAGGCTTCTTTTATATTCTAGGAACACGAACGGGTGGAGTCTTTCTCAGTGCTCTACTGCCTTATGATATAGCTATATGGGTTTACTTTTCGGCTATCTTGATTTCCTTTGTCATGCCTCTCTTTTTCAGTAAGAAGATGAATCAGGTGCCTATCAATTTCCCACACTTAGTGGAGCGAATTTCGCTTCTAGTCATTATCACCTTTGGGGAGATGATTATGGGAGTGGCTAATTTCTTCACGCCAGCAACTTTTAGTATCAATTCAGTTTGCTATCTACTTATAGTTGTCTTCCTTTTTCTCTTTTATTTTGGTGAATTTGACCATGCCCTCGATGAAAGTAAAAAGACTTTGGGCATGCGTCTCATTTACAGTCATTACCTGATTTTCACAGGTATTCTCATGATGACCGTGTCACTGAGTTTTTTGGCAGAGCATGAGGTCAATCACTGGTTTGCTGTCAGTTTCCTCTATACAGGCGTTTTCTTATTCTTAATAGCTGTTCTGTTAAACGGTAGTTACAACAAACCAGCTTACCAATGGACAAGAGACTACCTCGTGAAAACAGCTGTACTCTTTGTGATGGGTCTAATCCTAAGTTTGGCCTTTGCAGCTTCTAGTCATATGGTCGTTTACATCACCACCGCAGTTATCTTTCTCATCTGGCTGACCTTTATTCGTTTCTATCTCAGACAGCACAAAGCCTCTCAAGACCCGCATGAGATTTATTTTATTTGATATTTAACCCTGATTCCATGATACGTGTCAGGGTTTTCACATGTCAAAGTGAGAAATTTGATATAATAGTGGGAAGTAAATTAGAAGTGAGGAAGTAGTATGGCTAAACAAAATATATATGATAATCCAGTATTTTTCGAGGGTTACAAGACAATCAGAGACAAAGAAGTTAATGCTAATACTTGATTGAAATTCTCGCCTTATTATCTATATTGCCAAACATGGTTGGAAAAAGGATTTTAGACTTAGGGTGTGGTTTTGGTGAACACTGTAAACTGTTTGTAGAAATAGGTGCTGAAAAAGTAGTCGGCTTGGATATATCACAAAAAATGATAGAAGAGGCTAAATTAGAAAATCATAGTCCAAAAATTGACGATATCCATCTATCTATGGAGGATTTAGCAACTTTAAATCAAAAATTCGACATAGTAGTGAGTTCATTGGCTTTTCACTATGTTGAAGCCTATCCGAAACTAATTAAAGATATCTATCACTTATTAACAGATGGAGGCTATTTGCTCTTTTCACAAGAACATCCATTAGTGACAAGCCATTCACAGGGAGAAAGATGGATCAAAAATGATAATGGGATGAAACTTTATGCGAATATTTCTAACTATGGAAGAGAGGGGAGCGAGATGTTGTCTGGTTTGTTGAACATGTTCAAAAGTATCATCGTACTTTCTCGACAATTATCAACACTCTTGTTGATGCAGGATTCAAAATTGAAAAAATTATGGAACCTCTACCCGATAACGATATTCTGAAACTACACCCTGAATACGAGGATTTATTTCATCGGCTAGATTTTTTGATTATCAAAGTTAAAAAATAGGTTTGATTGAAGACGAGACAGAAGGGGTCGTATTACCTTGTTACAGCTAGAGAGGGCTACACCTATTTAGATGACCAAATGGGATTTGATGTAATAGGTGTGGATTTAATGAACCTTAGGAGAGAAAAACGAGTACAAACAAAGTATTACTTTCCCTTTCCAATCTTTTGCAATCGTGGTAAACTTAAAGGAAAGAAAACAAAGGAGTATTTCATGGAAAATAGAGTTCAAAAATTAGAGGCTGCATTGGCTAAGACTGATTGTGATGCAGTTTTGGTAACTAATCTGAAAAATATTTATTATTTGACTGGTTTTTCGGGAACAGAAGCGACCGTTTTTATTAGCAAGAACCGACGCTTGTTTTTGACAGATTCGCGTTATACTTTAATTGCTAAGGGCGTTGTTAAAGGTTTTGATATTATTGAAACACGTGATGCCTTGGCTGAGATTGCTAAGTTAACAGCAGATGATCAGCTAGTGAAAATTGGGTTTGATGACCAAGTTTCTTATCACTACTTTAAAACATTAGAGAAAGTTTTTGCAGGACGTTCTTTAGTGCCAATGACTGAATTTATTGAAAAGATTCGTATGATTAAAGATGCTGGTGAAATTGAAACGATTCGTCATGCTTGTTCCATATCTGACCGTGCTTTTCTTGATGTTCTTGACTTTATCAAACCAGGAAAAACATCTGAACTTGATGTTATGAATTTTCTTGATGCTCGCATGCGTCAACTAGGTGCTTCAGGTGCTTCTTTTGATTTTATCATTGCATCTGGTGAACGCTCTGCTATGCCTCATGGCGTGGCAAGTGACAAGATTATCCAATCTGGAGAGACTCTTACGATGGATTTTGGGTGCTACTATAATCATTATGTTAGTGATATGACGCGAACAATTCATATCGGTCAGACGAGTGATGAAGAGCGTGAGATTTATGATGTGGCCTTGCGTGCCAATAAGGCTCTGATTGAAGCAGCAAAAGCAGGAATGAGTCGTATTGACTATGACCGTGTACCACGTCAAGTTATCAATGATGCAGGTTATGGAGCCCACTTTACACATGGAATTGGTCACGGGATTGGGCTTGATATCCATGAAATTCCTTATTTTGGCTATTCTGATGAGCCTATTGAGGCTGGAATGGTATTGACAGACGAACCAGGGATTTATTTGGATGGTAAATACGGCGTTCGCATTGAAGACGACCTCGTTGTGACTGAAACTGGTTGTGAGGTCTTAACATTAGCACCAAAAGAGTTGATTGTTCTATAGTAATATACTAATCTTTTTGCTGACTTGTTTGGTGATTGATAATGCTAGTTCTATTGGGGTTGTAATAGCAGGCATGATTTTCCTTCTTGCGAGTCTTTTAGGAACAACTGCGACTTGGCGAAAATTGAAAATGAAATGATAAAAAAGAGGAAAGAAGATGACTGATAGACTTTCTTGGCAAGATTATTTTATGGCAAATGCTGAGCTAATTTCCAAACGTTCGACTTGTGACCGTGCTTTTGTTGGTGCTGTTTTAGTCAAAGATAATCGTATTATTGCCACAGGTTATAATGGCGGTGTTGCTGCTACAGATAATTGTAATGAAGTTGGACATCAAATGGAAGATGGACATTGTATTCGTACTGTTCATGCTGAGATGAATGCTTTGATTCAATGTGCCAAAGAAGGCATTTCAACAAATGGAACGGAAATCTACGTTACGCATTTTCCTTGTATCAATTGCACCAAGGCACTTTTGCAAGCAGGAGTTAAAAAAATTACTTATAAACATGCCTATCGTATTCACCCTTTTGCCATTGAACTGATGGAACAAAAAGGCGTTGAATATGTACAACACGATGTACCGGAAGTGCGTCTGGGTATGGATGATAATCAATAGGTTTTGATTATGGACAATCTGTGATTAGCCCAATTGCTAATATTAAAGATATCCTAGAGGAAGGGACTAAATGGTTACCGCAATTGGCTATTTTAGGTGGAATTGGAGCAACAACTTTTGCAGTTGGCGGTCTGGCTTTTTCTAAAAAAGACTTACCTCTATAAAATTGACTCACTGTATAGGCAGTGAGTTTTTTTGCGCTTTAGGGTTAAGAACCTGTATTCACAGTTTTGCACTTCCATCTAATACTCAATGAAAATCAAAAGTAGCCTAGGAAACGAAGCCGACGATAGAACTTGAGTTCATCAAGGCAAGTTGACAACGGATAATTTTGATTTTCGAAGAGTATAAGGTTAGTTTTTTTCAAAATACAGGTAGCATTCCCTTGTGAATACAGGTTTTAAAATGATTTCATCAGGGGATAACATAAGTAGCTTGTAAAAGCTCTGCCATTTTTCAAAAGCCTCATAAAACATTTGAGACTCGATGGATTTTATGATAAAATGAAGTGATAAATATTTTATAAGAGGTAATTAACGAATGATTGAAGCAAGTAAGCTTAAAGCAGGTATGACTTTTGAAACAGCAGATGGAAAATTGATCCGTGTTCTTGAAGCTAGTCACCATAAACCAGGTAAAGGTAATACAATCATGCGCATGAAATTGCGTGATGTTCGTACTGGCTCAACTTTTGATACAAGCTATCGTCCAGAAGAAAAGTTTGAACAAGCTATCATTGAGACAGTTCCAGCTCAATACCTTTACAAAATGGATGATACAGCATATTTCATGAATACTGAAACTTACGATCAGTATGAAATTCCAGTTGTTAATGTTGAAAATGAATTGCTTTATATTCTTGAAAATTCTGACGTAAAAATTCAATTTTACGGAACTGAAGTTATTGGTGTTCAAGTTCCTACAACTGTTGAGTTAACTGTTACTGAAACACAACCATCAATCAAAGGTGCTACTGTTACAGGTTCAGGTAAACCAGCTACTCTTGAAACAGGACTTGTGGTTAACGTCCCAGATTTCATTGAAGCGGGTCAAAAATTGATTATCAATACTGCTGAAGGTACTTACGTTTCACGTGCTTAAAATCAGCGATTTCTAAAATAGAGAGGGAAGAGCTATGACAAACGAAAATATTGGTGAAATCGTCATCTCACCACGCGTTTTGGAAGTAATTACAGGCATTGCAACTGCCAAAGTTGATGGGGTTCATTCTCTTCATAATAAAACGGTTGCGGACGGTTTGAGCAAAACTACACTTGGTAAAGGTGTTTACTTGCGCACAGATGAAGATGGTACTGTTAATGCTGACATCTATGTCTATCTACAATATGGTGTAAATGTTCCAGCAGTTTCTATTGCTATCCAACAAGCCGTTAAAGCAGCTGTTTTTGACATGGCAGAAGTAACCATTACTGCGGTTAATGTCCACGTTGTGGGCATTGTTCCAGAAAAGACACCGAAACCAGATTTGAAAGCCTTATTTGATGAGGATTTTCTGGATGACTAAGGTATTTATTAATTCAAGAAGAGATTTACGTGAACGTGCTTTTCAAGCCCTTTTTAGCCTTGAATTTGGTGGTGAAGCTTTAACAGCCACCCAATTTGCCTATGAGTATGACAAAAATTTACCTGAAGATCAGGTTTTAGACATTCCATTATTTTTACTTAATCTGGTAAACGGTGTATGTTCTCATAAAACAGAGTTAGATAGCGTTATTGAAAGTAAATTAAAAGCTGGATGGTCACTATCACGTCTGACCCTGACAGATAAGAATTTATTGCGCCTAGGACTATATGAAATTAACTATTTCGATGAAACGCCAGGTCGTGTCGCTGTGAATGAAATTATTGAAATAGCAAAAAAATATTCAGATGACACATCGGCAAAGTTTGTGAATGGTTTGCTAAGCCAATTCGTTCAAAATTAACGAAGTAATGTCAATGATAGCAATTAAAAATACCCCAGAAGTGTTGGTCGCTTCTGGGGTTTATTTTGTCTCACGAAAACCACTAGCTGTGCTAGTGGTTCCGAAAAGCTTTTAGCGATGTATCAAAAAGTCCCCCTAAAGTGTTATATTAGATAAGGTTTCCCGACCACTAACTAATATACAAAAGGAGGACCCCTGATGAGACAGGATAATAATAGTTTAGCACATACTACATGGAATTGTAAGTATCATATTGTTTTCGCCCCAAAATATAGACGTCAGATAATCTATGGGAAATACAAAGCAAGTATTGGTCAAATCTTACGGTTATTATGTGAAAGAAAAGGCGTTGAAATTCATGAAGCAGAAGCATGCCCAGACCACATTCACATGTTGGTGAGTATACCACCGAAGCTAAGTATTTCCTCATTTATGGGATATTTAAAGGGTAAAAGTAGCTTAATGATATTCGACCGACACGCTAATTTAAAGTATAAATATGGGAATCGCAAATTTTGGTGTCGAGGGTTTTATGTTGATACGGTTGGGCGAAATCAGAAGCGAATTGAAGAATATATTCGTAATCAATTACAAGAAGACGTGATAGCAGATCAGCTCAGTCTTTTCGAGGAATATGATCCGTTTACAGGTGAGAAGAATAAAAGAAAGTAGTCTTAAAGAGACCCGCTAGTCGGGTCAGCTAGCAAAGGTGGTGCTGAAGGGAAACCATTCGGTAGGCCTTTAGGCCTCGGCCGGTAGCAGAGGCTTTCAGCCGAAGAGCAAACCACCCGTTCTCACGGGTGGTTTTGATTCGGTTCAATAATGCTAAAGCGTAATTTCCCGACTATAGAGATTATTGAGTCCTTTTATTTTCGCTTTTTTAAACCATCCTTTGGTGTGGTAAATGGAATACTTTCAGAAACTTGGACATTTGCTACACCCAATTCAGCCAAGGTTTCAAGAAAGGTTTTGACGTAGGTATCTTCTGGAAAGTTTTGTTCGACATTGATAGTGAATTTATCGCTAGCGCAGATCATATTGATAGAAAGGCCGATTGTTCCTGCGCTATAAAGGTGAATACTATCAATATATTGCTCGTTTTCGTTGAGAATAAATTGACCAATATAGCTGATGGTATAGGTGTTGAGGTGAATGTTCTCCATGAAAGCTAATAGCTTTTGTTTCTCTTCAAATGATGGTGCTTCATCTAGTTTATTAAAGAGCATTACCATATTGTTGGCTTCTCTTTTACAGAAATCAATATCTTTTTGTTGATTGAGATAGGTACGATAATTAGTTGCAATTTCCTTAAACGTTTTGCTTGTATCGTCTTTAGTGTATGGTAGAGTCATTGATTTGACAGTATTTTTAAAGGTGTTTTCATAACCAAGTGCTGCACGCATATCGGTGGCAATGTTAGCATTGATTGGTTTATCAAAATCAGGGAAAAGTTTGGCAATGGTTTGACTGATCGCATAGCTTAGTAAAATGACAGGTGTTGCGTTGTTAACTTTTGCAACTGCCATGTAGTCGCTTTGTGGAATGGTAATCTCAAAACGATAGTCGTTGATGTCATCATTTGGCTTGCTTTCAGGAATTTCATAGGCATCACGAGAGAAAGTTGGAAAGTCTTTGCTGTCATCATAATCGTAAAACTCCCAGAAAGCATCAGCGGTTTCATTTGGTAAAAGTGGCATATCTTTGAGATGAATGCCTTTGGTTGACGCATTGGAATGATAAGAACGTTGGCAATAGTAGTAAATGACTGTTTCAATGAACGGCTTGACACCGCGACCGTCGCAAAGGGCATGGTGAAAAGCAAAATAAGCAGAGTTTTTATGATAAGTTACTTCTACCAAGTGTTCATTAGTGTGCAGACTGCCAAGCTTTCCAAGGCTTTTTGTGGGATGTGCAACCATGGCGACAGGATTTTGTACGATGTAAAAGTCACCGTCTAATTCAATCAAACGTGTATTAATGTATGGAAAACGCATTAAGGCATAACGAATGACTTCGGTCAAATCGCTACCAGAGACATGTTCTTTAAAACGAACCTCAAAAACTTCGCTATCCATGCCTTGGCTCATATAAAGATAAGATTGTCCTGAACGTACCTTATCCAAGCTATCATCAGCAGTTGAGCCTGATTGGTTGATAAGATGTTCTTTACGCATACGATCTAATTTATTGGCTGTTTGTTTTAATTGTTCAAGCATGTGTATACCTCCTATTTATTCTTATTATAAAACATTATGATAAGAATAAAACGACAAGTTTTGCTAGAACTGTTGGTTTTTAAAAATATCATTTAACAAACTAACGAGCATGGCTCCTTTTTGTTCTTCTTGGTAATGCTCATTATAGGAAATAATACATTTATAATTTCTCTTTTACTTCCAACTTTAGTAAAATATTAGATAAATTTTTCAGTTTTAATCTGGTATGGTCAGCGCTTATACGAGATATTGTGCAGTGTTTGCTCTTACCTCAAGTTAAATTTCAGATGGTCATGATAGAAAAATGTAATGACGTATTATGAGGTGATTTCTTTTTATTTCAACATTTGCGGGCGGCTTCTAACAAGTTTTTTCTTTGGTGCTTCTATTCGTAGATTTCTACTATAGTACTACAAAAAACTCCATCGTTTCTGAGGAAGGTTAGGCAACACAGAAAAAATGGAGCTTATGTTTTATAAAGATGATACAAAGACTTAGCAAATTCAAAATTTAAAGAAGATGCGAAAAATTAGCATGCCAAACCTATCTAGGAAATCTTTCATTCACTCTAAGGTTGGTGCAAAATCAAGGGTTACTAAAATCTGACTTTTATCTATAATTGAACAGGTTCATCAGCTAAATGCTACCGCCTGGGAGTAGAGTGATAGGCAAGACATAGTCTTTACTTGTTTTTTCACCATTGATTTTTTTGATAAGAACCTCAACAGTTAGTCGCGCAATCTCCTGTACAGGTTGTTGGATGGTTGTGAGTTGTGGGAAATAGTTTTCAATAAATTTAGTGCCGTCATACCCAATAATTTTTAAATCATCAGGAATTGACATGTCCAATTGTTTGGCGACCTTCATTGTGAGAATGGCCGTCAGATCATCCGATGTGAAGATGCCATCAGGCTGACGTGTTGCTAAGATAGAACGAATCTCCATTTCACGTCGAATCGTCGAAAGGTTATTTGGAAGTTTGATAATCTCAGATTGTTTATTCAGTTGGTAAGAAAATCCGAGTTGACGTAATCCTGTTGGTGAATCTGTGTTGTCATTACCAGTAATCATGATAATTTTTTTACAACCATTTTTTTGTAGTGTTTTAGCTGCTAATTTTCCACCTTCAAAGTTATCTGAGGAAATTATCGGAATATTAGGGGCAAGATTACGGTCAAAAGCAATAATTGGAGCCTCGACACGTTCGTAATCATCAATACCTAAGTTATGGCTAGAGGAGATGATACCATCAACTTGATTAGCTTCTAGCATTTCAAGGTATTCTTTTTCTTTTATAGGATTATTTTCACTATTGCAGATAATGGATTTATAGCCATTAGCAAAGAGTTCTATCTCAAGGTGCTCAATTAATTCAGAATAGAAGACATTACTGATATTAGGAAAGATAAGGCCAATAAGCTGCGCAGATTTTCCTTGTAGGCTTCTAGCAAGATTGTTGGGCTTGTAGCCAAGGGTTTTCATGGCTTCTCTTACTTTATGGATTGTCTTTTCAGACAAGTATCCTTTGTTATTGATGACGCGTGAAACAGTTGTTGGGCTAACTCCAGCAAGTTTTGCAACGTCTGTTAATTTGGCGACCATTAGTACTTCAGTTCAAAGTATTTACCGGTTGGCTGACCAGAGATTATTTGGATACCATTTTGTTCGTTTTCAGGGAAAACACGACTTGTAAATACTTTTTCTCCTTTGTTAATAAAAATTTCAACGATTGATTTGTCAACAAAAATGTTAGCTGTTGTCTCTTTCTTATCAATGTCACACTGACGAGTTGTACCAAAATCTGTTGCATATTGAATGCCCGCTTGGCTTCTATCAAGGATAATCTGACCGTTTTCAGTGTCGATTGTTAGACGAAGTCCATTTCCTTCTCCGTCAGAAAAGAGAAGGAGTTCAGATTTTTCACTAGCTGGGAAAGTCAATTCAAGTTCGTAGGTGTTGTTGGTCTTTACTTTATTTGAAAATGTTTCTGATGTTGTACGTAAAGTTTTAATCGCATCAACGGGGTATTGATGCAGTCTACCATTCTTTAGAGATAATTCTTTCACCAAACTCATAGCACCTTGATAATCATATTGATCGGTTGGATAATCAACATCAGGTAGTCCTATCCAGCTGACAATTAAAGCCCGTCCATCAGGGGCATTGAAACCTTGTGTGGCATAGGCTTCAAAACCGTAATCAAGATTTTGAATTTGAGAAGCTCCAATAAGTTTGGCGTGAGTGCTGTCAAACGATTGACAGATTTTGTAGGTGTTCGGATAAATATTTTGATAATCTAATTCTGATTTATCAAGACCTTGTGGACTGTAGAGTAGAACGGGTTTATCATCAACAAAAACAAGATTTGGACATTCAATCATATACTCTGAACCTGTGCCACCAAAATCCAGATTTCCGATGAATTTCCAATTTTTAACATCATTATTTTCCGCTTTATACAGCTTGATAAATCCCTTTTTGTCAAGACTTTGGGCGCCAATAATGGCATAAAATTGTCCCTTGTAATCAAAAATCTGAGGATCACGGAAATGTTCTGTAACGTCACTGGGTTGTTGAATCAGAACGTCATCGAATTTTTTAATTTTTCCATCTGCATCCATCCAAGCGCCTACTTGAAGAGGATCACGAACCCAATTTTCGTCTCGAACATTGCCTGTATAAAAGAGGAAAAGGCGACCATCAATTTCAAAAGCTGAACCAGAATAAGCCCCATGACTATCGTGAGGATTATCAGGAAGTAAAATAGCACCAGTTTCCTTAAAATGAACAAGATCAGTACTTTCAGTGTGAACCCAAGATTTTAACCCATGGGCTGCACCAAAAGGCCAGTTTTGAAAGAATAAAGTAAATTTCCCGTTAAAAAAGGAAAAGCCATTTGGGTCATTTAAAAGCCCAGTTTTTGGCTCAATGTGATAGGTCGCATGCCAAGGAGAGCGCGCAACATTTTCATTTATTTGTTTGATTTCATCCTCGCTCCAATCTGCGTAGGGGCGGTAACGGACTTCCGTTGGTAGATTCATAAGGATCTCCTTTTCTGTGTAAAACTCTTTATCTATATAGTAAACGTTTTCTACTTAAAAATCAATAATTTAACGCAAAAATCAAAAAAATATGCAAAACGCTTGACATATTTTTAAAAGATGTTAGAATAGATAGTGTAATGAAGTGAAACGCTTTCAAAAAGCGATCACTGAAAAGAAAAATGTAAAAAGGAGTTACTGTGATGGATTATGCTAAGGTAGCTTCCGACGTTGTTAAAGCAGTCGGAAAAGAAAATCTTGTTGCAGCTGCACATTGTGCGACACGGCTTCGTCTGGTATTGAAGGACGATACAAAAGTTAACCAAAAAGCATTGGATGATAACCCCGATGTTAAAGGTACATTCAAAATTGATGGACAATATCAAGTTATTATTGGTGCCGGAGATGTAAACTTTGTGTATGATGAACTTATTAAAGAAACAGGTCTGTCAGAGGTTTCAACTGATGATTTGAAACAAATTGTCAGCAACGGTAAGAAGTTCAATCCAATTATGGCATTGATAAAATTACTATCAGATATTTTTGTGCCAATCATTCCTGCTCTGGTTGCAGGTGGTTTGTTGATGGCTTTAAGGAACTTTTTGACTTCAGCTGGTTTATTCGGACCTAAGTCAATTGAAGAGATGTACCCTGCAATTAAGGGAATTTCTGCAATGATTCAATTGATGTCAGCTGCGCCATTTATGTTCTTACCAGTTTTAGTCGGTATATCGGCGGCAAAAAGATTTGGAGCAAACCAATTTCTAGGTGCTGCGATTGGTATGATTATGACCACTCCAGACCTCGGTGGAGCAAGTGAGTATTGGAATGTCTTTGGTTATCATGTGGCACAAACGAATTACGCCTATCAAGTTATTCCAGTATTAGCAGCTGTATGGTTATTATCAGTGTTGGAAAAGTTCTTTCACAAGAGACTTCCATCGTCTGTTGACTTTACCTTTACACCATTACTTTCGGTGATGATTACTGGTTTCTTAACCTTTACTGTTATTGGTCCAGTAATGTTACTTGTATCTAATGGTATTACTGATGCTATTGTTTGGTTGTATAATACAACTGGATTTATTGGAATGGGTATCTTTGGTGGCACATACTCTCTCATTGTTATGACTGGTCTTCATCAATCATTTCCAGCAATTGAGACACAATTGCTTTCAGCATGGCAAAAGGGTGTCGGATATGGAGATTTCATTTTCGTAGTTGCTTCCATGGCAAACGTTGCACAAGGTGCTGCGACATTTGCTATTTGGTTCTTGACTAAGAACTCTAAAACTAAAGGTTTGGCCTCATCTGCAGGTGTATCGGCACTTCTTGGTATCACTGAGCCTGCTCTATTTGGGGTTAACTTGAAATATCGCTTCCCGTTCTTCTGTGCTTTGATTGGTTCTGCTATTGCAGCGGCAGTGGCAGGATTGCTTAAAGTTGTTGCGGTTTCACTTGGTTCAGCTGGATTCCTTGGCTTCTTGTCAATTAATGCAACCTCTATTCCGTTCTATGTAGTATGTGAACTTATTAGCTTTGCTGCGGCATTTGCAATTACTTACTTCTATGGAAAGACAAAAGCAGCGAGTGTTTTTGAAGCCGAAGCAGCGGTTGCAAGCGTTTCGGTAAATGAAACAGTTGAAGCAAAAACTGTTTCTGATACAGTTGACAATGCTGTTAAGGTAACATCCGAAACAATCTTTGCTCCACTTGCTGGTGAAACAGTTGCTCTTACTTCTGTAAATGATCCAGTTTTTGCTTCAGAAGCAATGGGTAAAGGTGTTGCTGTTAAACCAAGTGGAAACACAGTAGTCTCACCAGTTGATGGTACTGTACAAATTGCTTTTGCAACAGGTCACGCTTATGGTATCAAATCAGATAACGGTGCCGAAATTCTCATCCACATTGGTATTGATACAGTTTCTATGGATGGAAAAGGTTTTAATCAAAAAGTGAAAGCTGATCAAAAGGTTAAAAAAGGTGATGTCCTTGGAACATTTGATAGTGCAGCAATTGCGGCAGCAGGTCTTGATGATACAACAATGGTTATCGTGACAAATACAGCTGATTATGCAGATGTTGCTTCAATTGCTTCAGGAAAAGTTGCAACAGGTGATGCTTTATTAGAGGTTAAATAGCCTCCAACAGAGGAGTAGGAAACTATTCCTCTTTTTGCTGATATTAGAGGGTGATTTTCTAAAAATGTGTTCAAACAGAAAGTTGCAACATTCTAAGAAAAAACATATAATAAGTATATACTAATTACTGAACAAGGAGAAGTTATGACGAAACTATACGGAAGCGTGGAAGCCGGAGGTACAAAATTTGTCTGTGCCGTTGGTGATGAAAATTTTGAAGTGGTGGAAAAAGTACAATTTCCTACGACAACGCCTTATGAAACGGTTGAAAAGACCGTTGCTTTCTTTAAACGTTTTGAGGATCAATTAGCAGCAGTTGCTATCGGTTCATTTGGTCCGATTGATATTGATGAAAATTCAGATACTTATGGTTATATTACATCAACACCAAAACCAAATTGGGCTAACGTTGATCTAGTTGGTCTAATTGCCAAAGATTTCAAAATTCCGTTCTATTTTACGACGGATGTTAATAGTTCTGCTTATGGAGAAACTTTGGTGCGCAAGGGTGTGGATAGTCTGGTTTATTATACTATTGGTACAGGTATCGGTGCTGGTGCTATTCAACGTGGTGAGTTTATCGGTGGAAGTGGCCACACAGAAGCTGGTCACACCTATGTCTCACTTCATCCGCATGATGTTGCACGCGAGTTTACAGGTGTTTGTCCTTTCCATAGAGGGTGTTTAGAGGGGATGGCTGCTGGTCCTTCACTTGAAGCACGTACGGGGATTCGTGGAGAGTTGATTGAGAAGAATTCTGATGTTTGGGATGTTCAGGCTTATTATATTGCACAAGCCGCAGTACAGGCTACATTACTTTATCGACCACAAGTAATCGTGTTTGGTGGAGGTGTTATGGCGCAACCACATATGCTTAAACGTGTTCGGGAAAAATTTGATTCGCTATTGAACGGATATCTTCCAGTGCCAGATCTTGAAGATTATATTGTAACACCGGCTATTGCTGAAAATGGCTCAGCAACATTTGGTAATTTTGCTTTAGCTAAGAAAATATCTGAACGATAAGATTGAGTTGGTTATAATTTATAGTTGTTGATTTATTTTGATAAGTTTTAGCATTCACTGTAGCTTTTTATATTGTATAAGGATTGAAATGATTTCAATCCTTTTTAAAATATATATTTTTTATAAAAAAGACTATACATTTAATCAAGAGAATGGTATAATTAAAACATAAAGATAAGGAGGCTGTTATGGCAATATTGACAATTGATATTGGTGGAACGGCGGTAAAGTATGCTGTCTATGAAGATGATGAATTACACCGTAAATCGTCTTTTAAAACACCAGAAACCTGGGAACAAATGACAGCGCAGTTACTTTCTTTGAAAGAAGAATTTAGTAAAGATTTTCCATTGCAAGGTGTAGCTATCAGTTCACCTGGTGCAGTGGATTCTGAGAATGGTATTGTTAAAGGACTAAGTGCGGTTCCTTATATCCATCACTTCAAAATTTTGGAAGCGCTTGAATCTCTTCTTGGTTTGCCGGTAAGTATTGAAAATGATGCTAACTGTGCTGCTTTGGCTGAACTTACATTCGGAGTGGCAAAGGATGTTAAGGATGCTCTTTTCTTTATTATCGGATCGGGTGTTGGAGGAGCTGTTGTTCTTGATAGGCAGTTGAGAAAAGGTCCAGATTTGTTTGCTGGAGAATTTGGTCTTATGCGACTGACAAGCAAGGATACTTTGAGTGAAACGGTTAGCCCAGTTCAAGTAGCAAAGCGTTACGCTCAAAAACATGGACTAGGTGAATCTTTTTCTGGTAAAGACCTGTTTGATTTGGCTGAACAGGGAGATGTATCTGCTAATGAAGCTGTCAATCAATTTTATGATGATTTGGCGAGAGGCATTTTTAATACCCTCGTTGTCCTCAATCCTGAGTTAGTTGCAATAGGTGGTGCTGTCTCTGCTGGAAAAAATCTAAGAGACGCATTGATTCAGCGAATTCAGCAGATTCAAAAAGAAACAGGGGCATCTGATTTATCATTTGAGTTGGAAATTTGTCATTTCAGAAGTGATGCCAACCTGCTCGGTGCAGTGAGTAAGTTTATGTCCACCTTCCCAAATTTGTAATGATTTAATAACTAAAAAGGAGTTTTTATTATGACAAAAGCGTTAATTATCTGTGCATCAGGGATGTCTTCATCTCTAATGGCTAAAAAAACAACGGAACTTTTTCAAAAAGAAGGAAAAGATATTACTGTAGAAGCTATCAGCTCGACCGAAGGCAATAAAGTGATTGGTGAAGCGCAGTTTGATGTTTACCTTATCAGTCCTCAAACAAAAATGTATTTCAATCAATTTGCAGAGCTAGGTAAGACAGTCGGTAAACCAGTTGTTCAAGTTCCGCCTCAAGCCTATGTTCCAATTCCAATGGGGGTTGAAAAGATGGCTAAATTGATTACGGATAGCATTTAAAGGGGGCTCCATGGATAAAGAAGAATTACAGCTTGCGGCCTTTGGAATTATCCTAAACAGTGGTAATGCTAGAACAACGGTTCACGAGGCTTTTGCTGCTATGCGTGAGGGCGATTTGGACTTAGCAGCTGAAAAACTTGAAACCTCTAATGCAGAATTACTTGAAGCGCACCATGCTCAAACAAAATTGCTGCAAGATTACGCTGGTGGTGTTGAGATTAACATGGAAATTATCATGGTTCATGCTCAAGATCATCTGATGACTACAATGACCCTTCGTGAAGTAGCATTAGAGATGTTGGAGCTCTACAAAAAAGTAGTTTAGCGCATTAAAAAAACTCTACTGATTGATTTACTTTCAATAGAGTTTTTTGATTTGGAGGGAAATAATGGCACAAGAAATTGAAATCAAACAAAGTAAAGAAGCTCTTTCGGTCGTTAAGGAAAATGGGACAGAGGTTCATTATTTTTTATACCCAGAATTTGAAGTACATACAAACAAAATTCCGGCCGGAAGTATTCAAGATTGGCATCGCCATCGTCAGATTGAAGAAGTGATTGTCGTTACTAGCGGAAAAATATCTGTAGAGACAATAGAAAATGAAAAAATAGAAACAAGAGAAGTGAATCAAGGCGATGTTCTGCGTGTGAAAAATAGCATCCATCGACTGGTGAATAGAAATCGTGAATCTGCCTCTTTTATTGTGTTTCGATTTGTTCCTCAAGGAATTGATCAAGCCGATATCATAAAGAATGACAAATGTGACTGTGAAGAACTTATCAAAACAGTGTTGAAAAACTGAACAGAAATAATCTATCTCAGACCTTTTTGACACTTGCTTCGTAAGCTCCGTTTTAATGCTTACTGAAAATCAAAATTAGACTAGGCGATGCAGTTACCGGTAGAACTCTGTTTTCTACCATTTGTCAAGTCTATCAAGGCGAGAATGTCTGAATTTAACCTTCGAAGAAAAATATCTCCTAACTACTGCATTGTGCGAGGCAAAAGTTTATAAAACATAAAAAGCTGGAACGAAAGTGTCCAGCTTCTTGCGTTTTATAACTGATTTAGTCTTCAAAACCGTTTTGATCAGCAAGTTCTTTGAAAAAGTAACCTGATTTTTTAATAGTACGTTTGCCTTCCTTATCAAGGTCAACGGCGATGAGGCCGTAGCGGTTTTTGTAGGCGTTGGTCCAGGACCAGTTGTCCATGCAAGTCCACATATGGTATCCTAGGCAGTTAGCTCCTTCTTGGATAGCTTGATGAAGGTAGCGAAGATGATCTTTGACAAATGCAATACGGTAGTCATCTTCAATTTGTCCGTTTGCGTTAATATAACGCTCTTCACCTTCGACCCCCATACCATTTTCTGAGATATAGCAAGGGATATTACCATAGTTGTCACGGACATTAATCATGATATCATAGATCCCTTTTTCATAGATTTCCCAACCACGGTAAGGGTTCATTTTTTTACCTGGCATGTCATAATTATCAAAGTAATCTTCAGGCATAGGATTTTCAGGATCTTTGTATGCAGGATTTTCTTTAGCCTTGATACGGCGGGGTTGATAGTAGTTAACACCGAGGATATCGATTGTGTTGTCTTTAATGTTTTCAAGATCTGCGTTGCTATGTTTAGGTATAATGTTGAGTTCTTTGACAATTGTTAAAAGTTCTTCTGGGAATGTGCCGTGAATAGCTGGATCTAGGAAGGAGCGATTGAAGAAGGCATCGGCAATTTGTGCAGCTTTGACATCTTCAGGATTGTTTTCATCTCGTGGGTAGCTTGGGGTCAGGTTGAGAATGATACCGATTTTTCCATCCTGTGTTTCATGATATGCTTTGATGGCAAGTGCGCTAGCGAGTGTTTCATTGAAACCAACTTGAACAGCGTGCTTGAGATTTTTTTCATTTGGATAATGGAAGTCGTAGAGATAACCACCTTCAACTGGAACAACAGGCTCATTATGAGTGAACCAATATTTAACACGGTCACCGAAAAGTTCAAAACAGGTTTTGGCAAAAGTGACATAAGCATCGACTGTTTCTCGATTTAACCAGCCTCCTTTTTCTTGCAGAACCATTGGCATATCAAAATGATAAAGGTTTATGAAAGGTTCAATACCGTTTGCAATTTGCTCATCAATATAGGCGTTGTAGAACTTAACAGCTTCGGGATTAATTTCACCGATGCCATTTGGGATTAGGCGGCTCCATTGGATGGAAGTACGAAACGAATTGTGTCCAGTTGCTTTCATTAATTGGACATCTTCCTTATAGCGTTTGTAGTTATAAGAGGTTTTATCTGGTCCTACTTGATTAAAGAAACGCTCAGGTTCTTTTTCATACCAGTAATCCCAAATGCTATCGCCTTTTTCATCGCCCTCAAAACGCCCTTCAGTTTGAGGCCCGCTTGATGCAGTCCCCCAGAAAAATCCTTTCGGAAAAGTATACTTTGACATAAAATACTCCTTGTTTATTTTTGTTTATAGGTATATTATATATCTTTTTTTAAAAAAATCAATCTTTTTATATAAAATGTATAGACATTTATTTAATAATATTATATAATTTAATCAACAAATAACAAAAAAGGTAGGTAAAACTTATGAATAAGTTTTTAGATGCAATTAGCGCGAAGTTACTTCCGCTAGCGAATGTTCTTGGCTCCAACAGATATTTGGGAGTATTGCGAGACGCTTTCATGTTGGCGTTCCCTATCACTATGTTTGGTTCTATCATTGTTGTTATCAACAATCTGCCATTCTTTAGTGATAATCTAAAAGGAACTTTATATGACTTGTTAGGTAATGGTCAGTTGGCAACGATGTCAATTATGACAGTTTTTGTTGTTTTTGGTATTGGCTACTATCTTTCAAAAAGTTACAACGTTGAGGGGGTCTTTGGTGGAGCAGTTGCTTTGTCTAGTTTCCTTTTGTTGACACCTTTTTACACTCAGACAGATGGTGGAGAAACTGTTTCAAACGTTCTTAGTCTTGATCGTCTAGGAGCTAAAGGAATGTTTCTGGGAATGATTACCGCTTTTATCGCTGCTGAATTGTATAGTCGCTTTAGTAATAAGGGGTGGCAAATCAAGATGCCAGAAACGGTACCACCAGCAGTGGCTAAATCATTTGCAGCATTGATTCCTGGCACTTTGACCTTATCAATCTTCTTAGGAATAAATGCTATTGTAACAGGTGTTTTCAATGTTAATCTGCACGATATTATTTATCAAGTTATCCAAAAACCTTTAGTGGGGCTAGGTTCTAGTCTTGGAGCGACTTTGATTGCTCTGTTCTTTGTTCAATTGCTGTGGTTTTTTGGTTTGCACGGTCAAATCCTCGTCAACTCTGTTATGGATCCAATCTGGAATACACTTAATCTTGAAAACCTTGAAGCATACAATGCTGGAAAAGAAGTTCCGCACATCATTTCAAAAGCATTTATGGAAACCTTCACTGTCGGTCTGGGCGGTTCTGGTATGACCTTAGCAGTTATCATCATCATGGCTTTTGTGTTAAAGAAAAAAATGTACAGAGATGTTGGTCGTTTAGCACTCGGAGCTGGTATTTTTAACGTGAATGAACCTGTTATTTTTGGTCTTCCAATCGTGATGAATGCTACCATTTTGATTCCTTGGTTAATAGCTCCTTTAATTGTAACAACGCTCAATTATTCCGTAATGGCTCTAGGTATTGTTCCAGCGCCAACAGGGGTATCTGTTCCATGGACGGTGCCAGTATTCTTTAGTGGTATGATGGCTACGAACTCTATTATGGGTGGTATTCTCCAACTGATTGATGTGCTTCTGGTTGGAATCATCTGGTATCCATTCCTTCTTGTACTGGACAGACAGGTAGATCCTGAGTTATAATGATGTAATAAGTAATCAAAGTTGCGAGGAAGTAGCTCATGCCCAAGTACGAAGAAATAGCCACAATAATCAGAGAGAGAATTTCCGAAGGGATCTATCCAGTAGATACAAAATTACCCGTTCAGTCAGATTTAGCCAAAGAATTTGGTGTTAGTCGTATGACGGTTAAAAAAGCAATTGAAATCCTAACGATTGAAGGGTTGGTATTTTCGAAACAGGGAAATGGGACAAAGGTTCTTAATTCTTCATTTTGGGATAAGGAAGATGCTAAGTTTCGGCTTAATAACAACAATGGTCTTAGCAAGGATCTGAAGGAACGGGCCGTCAGCTTGAGCAGCGAAGTGATTGAATTTGAGGTTGAATTCCCCAAAAAAGAAGTTTCAGAAAGATTGCAGCTTGATGCAACTGCTCCTGTGTATCGCATTGTTCGTCTTCGACTTCTTGATAATCAACCTTATGTTATAGAGCATACTTACATGCCTGTGGATTTAGTACCAGGATTGGATGAGTCCATTTTGAAGAGTTCTATTTATGATTTTCTCATCAATCATCTGGGATTAAAATTTGCCGGTTCTTATAAACACATCACGGCAGATAAGCCTGATAATTATGATAAGCAATACTTGAACTGCAAGGATAATGATCCGACCTTGGAAGTTGAACAAGTTGTTTATTTAGAAAATGGACGTCCGATTGAATATTCACGGAGTCGCAATCGTTTCGACACCAGAGGATACTCACTGTTGGATGTCAAAAATATTTAACATGAATCACTAGGAAACCTGATTGAAATTTGGTTTCTTAGTGATTATTCTTAACTAAAAGAAAAGAGGAGAACAATGTCTGAACCTTTATTTTTGAAATCGCTAATGCACGATAAAATTTGGGGTGGAACCAAGTTGAGAGAGGTTTTTGGATATGATATTCCAACAGAAACTACTGGAGAGTATTGGGCTATTTCAGCTCATCCCAATGGTGTTTCGGTAGTAGCAAATGGTCAATTTGAAGGGCGTCAGCTCGATGAACTCTATCGAAATGAACCGACTTTGTTTGGTCATCCAAAAGAGAAAGTCTTTCCCCTACTAACTAAGATTTTAGATGCTAACGATTGGCTTAGCGTCCAAGTCCATCCAGATGATGCCTATGGTTTAGAGCATGAGGGAGAATTGGGAAAAACAGAATGTTGGTACGTTATTGCTGCAGATGAGGGAGCTGAGATTATTTATGGTCACAATGCTAAGTCTAAGGCAGAACTACGTCAGATGATTGAAGAAAAAGATTGGGAGCATTTGCTAACGCGAATTCCAGTCAAAGCTGGTGATTTCTTCTATGTACCAAGTGGAACGATGCACGCCATTGGCAAAGGAATTCTTATTCTTGAAACGCAACAATCTAGTGATACAACTTATCGTGTTTATGATTTTGATCGTAAAGATGCGCAAGGGAATCTTCGTGAATTACATATTGAAAAATCTATTGATGTTTTGAATATCGGAGAGCCTGAAAATAGTGTTCCGGCAACCTTGGAGCTTCATCATCTAAGAACAACTTGTTTAGTTTCAAATCAATTTTTTACAGTTTATAAATGGGAGGTTGAAGGACTTGTTCAAATGCGCCGAGTAGCTCCATATCTTTTGCTTAGTGTGATTGATGGGCAAGGGAGTTTACTTGTTGATAATAAGTTGTACAATCTTCAAAAAGGAAGCCATTTAATCTTACCTCATACGATTTCAGAATGGGAATTTGATGGCAATTTAGAGATGATTGTTAGCCATCCAAACAACGTTCGATAAAAGATTATGAAATACGAGAGTCAAAGCTTGCTTTGGCTCTTTTGAATTGCATACAATCCTTGAATTGACTGTATTTTTGTGATAAAATGAACTGATAAGACTTTCGAAAGGAATTAGGATGGCAAATATTCTACGAACTGTCATTGAAAATGACAAAGGCGAATTAAGAAGATTAGAAAAAATTGCTAAAAAAGTTGAGGCATACGCGGATGAGATGTCTGCCTTATCTGATGGAGCACTACAAGCGAAGACACCAGAATTTAAAGAACGTTATCAAAAAGGAGAAACTTTAGATCAGCTTTTACCGGAAGCTTTTGCAGTTGTTCGTGAAGCGGCAAAACGTGTTTTAGGACTCTATCCTTATCATGTTCAGATTATGGGGGGGATTGTTCTCCATAACGGTGATGTTCCAGAAATGCGTACTGGTGAAGGTAAGACTTTGACAGCTACTATGCCTGTTTATTTAAATGCACTTGCTGGAGAAGGGGTTCATGTTATTACAGTTAACGAATATCTTTCAACACGCGATGCAACTGAAATGGGTGAAGTTTATAGCTGGCTTGGTCTTTCTGTAGGGATTAACCTTGCCGCAAAATCACCTGCTGAAAAACGTGAAGCCTACAATTGTGATATCACCTATTCGACTAACTCAGAGGTAGGCTTTGATTACCTTCGTGATAATATGGTTGTTCGTGCAGAAGACATGGTGCAACGTCCGCTGAACTTTGCACTTGTCGACGAAGTTGACTCTGTTTTGATTGATGAGGCACGTACTCCTCTGATTGTTTCAGGGGCAGTTAGCTCAGAAACAAGTCAGCTTTATATTAGGGCAGACCGATTTGTGAAAACGTTGGAAAGTACAGACTATATCATAGATGTTCCAACAAAAACCATTGGTTTGACTGATTATGGTATTGATAAAGCGGAAGATTATTTCCATTTGGAAAATCTTTATGACCTTGAAAATGTTGCTTTGACTCACTACATTGACAATGCTTTGCGTGCAAATTACATTATGCTTCTGGACATTGACTATGTGGTTTCTGAAGATGGAGAAATTCTCATCGTTGACCAATTTACTGGTCGTACCATGCCAGGACGCCGCTTCTCAGATGGTCTTCATCAGGCTATTGAAGCTAAAGAAGGGGTTAGAATCCAAGAAGAGTCAAAAACAAGTGCGTCCATCACCTATCAAAACATGTTCCGCATGTATAAAAAATTAGCAGGGATGACGGGTACAGCGAAAACAGAAGAAGAAGAATTTCGTGAAGTTTACAACATGCGAATTATTCCAATTCCGACAAATCGTCCAGTTATTCGTATTGATAACACTGACCTTCTTTACCCAACATTGGAAGCTAAATTTAGAGCAGTAATTGAAGATGTGAAAGAACGCCATGCCAAAGGGCAGCCTGTTCTCGTTGGTACAGTAGCGGTTGAAACTTCTGATTTAATTTCTAAAAAGTTGGTTGAAGCTGGTATTCCGCATGAAGTTCTTAATGCTAAAAACCACTTTAAGGAAGCTCAAATCATCATGAACGCTGGACAGCGCGGAGCTGTTACTATAGCTACCAACATGGCTGGTCGTGGTACTGATATTAAGTTGGGCGAGGGTGTACGTGAACTCGGCGGACTCTGTGTTATTGGTACAGAGCGCCATGAAAGCCGTCGTATTGACAATCAGCTACGCGGACGTTCAGGACGTCAAGGTGATCCAGGAGAATCACAATTTTATCTCTCACTTGAAGATGATTTGATGCGCCGTTTTGGCTCAGATCGCATTAAAGTTTTCATGGAACGTTTGAGTGATGGTGAAGAGGACGTGGTTATTAAATCACGTATGTTAACTAAACAAGTTGAAGGCGCTCAAAAACGTGTTGAAGGTAACAACTACGATACACGTAAACAAGTCCTCCAATACGATGATGTTATGCGCGAACAACGTGAAATCATTTATGCGGAGCGTCGCGATGTTATCACTGCTGAACGTGATCTTGGCCCTGAAATTAAAGCTATGATTAAACGAACTATCAATAGGACTGTTGATGGACATAGTAGTAACGATCGAAAAGAAGCCCTAGAAGCTATTTTAAATTTTGCTAAAACAAGTTTGGTTCCAGAAGAATCAATCACCTTATCGGACATTGAAGAATTGAAATTTAGTGAAATAAAATCTGAACTTTACGACCGTGCATTAGCAGTCTATGACAGCCAGATGGCTAAGTTGCGTGATGAAGATGCTAAACTGGAATTCCAAAAAGTCCTAATTTTGATGGTTGTTGACAATAAATGGACTGATCATATTGATGCTCTTGATCAATTGCGACAAGCTGTAGGACTTCGAGGCTACGCTCAAAATAATCCAGTTGTTGAGTATCAGTCTGAAGGATTCCGCATGTTCCAAGATATGATTGGTTCAATTGAATTTGATGTGACTCGTACCATGATGAAAGCACAAATTCATGAACGCGAACGTGAACATGCTAGCCAAAAGGCAACCACAACAGCAGAAAAAAATATCTCAGCTCAGACTATCTCTGAGGGAACACAAGAAACTACAGAATTTAAAAATGTTGGTCGTAATGACCTCTGTCCATGTGGTTCTGGGAAAAAATTTAAAAACTGTCATGGACGTAAAAAGTTTTAGAGATGTGGCTTTGTGCTGAAAATTCTGAAAAATTTCTTGAAAAAGAGTTCTAAAATGGTATAATAGAAAAAATTTAAAAATTTCAATAGATTGATTTAGATACTTTTTTCGGTGACCGCACAAGGAGTGTGTCTAAAGTACTTTTAAAATCTATTGGTTTACATATTCAGTAAGTTGAAAGGGAAAAACAATGTCATTTAAGGCTCTTGGTGATAAAATTGATTTCAAAAAGGTTAAAGAAGAATCAACTTTAACTGGTAGTATTCTTGCAAATAAAGAGGCGCGTGATCGTGAATTAGAAGCTATTATTAAAGGTGAAGATGACCGCTTACTTTTGGTCATTGGACCTTGTTCATCAGATAATGAAGAAGCTGTCCTAGATTATGCTAACCGCTTGGCAAAACTCCAAGAAGAAGTTAAGGAACGTGTTTTCATGGTTATGCGTGTCTATACTGCTAAACCACGAACAAATGGTGATGGCTATAAAGGTCTTGTCCATCAACCAGATGCACAGGGTGAGCCTAATCTGATTAATGGTATTCGTGCAGTTAGAAACTTGCACTATCGTGTCATTACAGAAACAGGTTTAACAACAGCTGATGAAATGCTCTATCCTGAAAATTTACCACTTATTGATGATTTGGTATCCTATATTGCCATCGGAGCACGCTCAGTAGAAAATCAGCAACACCGTTTTGTAGCATCAGGTATTGATGTGCCTACAGGCATGAAAAATCCTACTTCAGGAAATCTTAATATCATGTTTAATGGGATTTACGCGGCCCAATCTTCACAGAATTTCTTGTTTAACGGTGAAGAAGTTGAGACTTCAGGAAATCCTCTTGCTCATGCTATTTTGCGTGGTGCAGTTAATGAATACGGGAAAAATATTCCAAACTATTACTACGATAATTTGCTTGATAGCATTGAACAGTATGAGAAAATGGGACTGGAAAATCCGTTTATCATTATTGATACCAACCACGATAATTCAGGTAAGAATTATTTGGAACAAATTCGTATTGTCCGTCAAACTTTAATTAATCAAGACTGGAATGATAAAATTAGGAAATATGTTCGTGGCTTCATGATTGAGTCATATTTAGAAGACGGTCGTCAAAATCAGCCTGATGTCTACGGAAAATCTATCACTGACCCTTGTTTAGGTTGGGATAAGACTGAAGAACTTATTCGTGAAATTTACAAGACTTTAGGAGAATAAGATGGGAATACATCAAAAAAGTGAAAGTATTAACATTTCACAGGTTAAGCAACTTTCTAAACTTGAAGGCGAATTTTTAACGCGTAAAGAGTTAAGAGATCAGGAATTGCAGGCTATTATCAATGGAGATGATCAACGTCTGCTATTGGTTATAGGTCCTTGCTCATCTGATAATGAAGAGGCTGTTCTGGAATACGCCAGACGTCTGTCTGCCCTTCAAAAAGAAGTTGATGATAAAATTTTTATGGTTATGCGAGTTTATACTGCTAAACCGCGGACAAATGGTGATGGCTATAAAGGTATGATGCATCAACCAGATACTTCCAAGTTGCCTGATTTGATTAACGGTATTGCTGCTGTACGTCATTTACACTACCGTGTCATTACTGAAACGGGGTTGACAACAGCCGATGAAATGCTCTATCCAGCTAATTTGCCACTCGTAGATGATTTGGTATCGTATCACGCGATTGGTGCCCGCTCGGTTGAAGATCAGGAACATCGCTTCGTCGCTTCTGGAATTGATGCTCCGACCGGAATGAAAAATCCTACCTCAGGAAACCTTAATGTCATGTTCAATGCCATTTACGCAGCTCAAAATTCACAAAATTTCATTTACCATAATGCAGAGGTGGAGACGGATGGTAATCCTTTAGCACACGCCATCTTACGTGGTGCAACCAATGAACATGGTGAAAATGAACCCAACTATTACTACGATACCTTGGTAAAGGCAATAGCTAGTTATAAAAAAATGGGCTTGAAGAATCCTTTTATCGTTTTAGATACTAACCATGATAATTCAGGTAAAGACTATTTGGAGCAAGTTCGTATTGTGCGTCAAACGTTGACAAATCGCGAATGGAGTGAAGATATTCGTCGTTATGTTCGTGGTTTCATGATTGAATCTTATTTGGAAGATGGACGTCAAAATAGTCCTGAAGTATTTGGAAAATCAATTACAGATCCATGCTTAGGTTGGGATAAAACCGAAAAATTAATCCATGAAATATATGCTACATTAAGTCAAACATCTGGTGAAGATATTATTGTTAAAGACTAAGACATGATAAAGGAGTGGAGCTGGGAAAAATCTCAGCTTCTTCCTTTTGTGCATTATAAGAGGAGTAGCTATGATAATAGGACATGGAATTGATTTACAGGATATTTCTGAAGTAAAAAAAGCTTATCAAAAAAATCCTAAATTTGCCCAACGTGTTTTGACTGATAATGAACTAGCTATATTTTTGTCGTTTAAGTCCGATAAGCGACAAATGGAATTTCTAGCGGGTCGCTGGGCTGCCAAGGAAGCTTTTTCAAAAGCTGTGGGAACAGGTATTGGAAAACTTGGCTTTCACGACATAGAGATTTTGCCTGATGAGAAAAAACGCCCTTCTGTAACTAAATCTCCTTTTGGTGGAACTGTTTTTTTGTCCATTTCGCATAGTGGCGGTTTTGCACAAGCAAGTGTTATCTTAGAAGAAAAGTAACAATCATCTCTGTCATTAGCAAATGTAGTCTTCTAGACTTTAGTATGAGGCAACTTAGTAAACTTTATAACTGTTAAAATCATTAATGAATTAACAGCAATCACTATAGTACGCTTCCTAGTCATCTAGCTCACTTTAATTGAAAAAATAAATGGTCTTTACCTCCGTACGTCGTTGCAATCTATGGAATGTATCGCGGGGTAGGGAAAAGAAATTCTAATGATCCAGTGGATTAATGAGAGTGAGGAGGCATGAGACGAGTTTTCCTCAGTGAGTGAAGTCATAAAAGATAGACTAAAAGAGTATAATAGAGTAACCGAAGTCTCTTTTTGAAAGAAGGAGGAAATCAGATGATTTCAAGTTTTCATCGCCCTACCAAGGCGATTATTGATTTGAATGCTATTTCAGAAAATATAAAGGTAGTACAGAAGCATATTCCACAAGGGAAAAAAAGCTTTGCAGTTGTCAAGGCAAATGCCTATGGTCATGGGGCTGTCAAAGTTGCTAAGCATGTGCATTCCTTAGTTGATGGATTTTGTGTTTCAAATATTGATGAAGCTTTAGAGCTGCGTGAGGCAGATATAGAAGAAGCTATTTTGATACTAGGGGTTGTCATGCCTGACGAAGTACCTTTGGCTGTTAAATGTAACATTAGCATAGCAGTTGCGAGCTTAGAATGGTTAGAATTAGCTTTATCAGAAGGAATTTCGTTGAAGGGTCTCAAAGCTCATGTTAAAGTGGATTCTGGCATGGGACGCATTGGTGTACGTTCTTTAGATGATGCAGAAAAACTAATTGCTGGTCTAAAAAAGGCTGGTGCTGAAGTCGAAGGAATTTTTACGCATTTTGCAACGGCTGATGAAGTTGATCAGACAAAATTCAATGAACAGTTACAGTTCTTCACCAATTTAGTC
Organism: Streptococcus sp. ZY19097; assembly: GCF_040731245.1. Classification (NCBI taxonomy): domain Bacteria; kingdom Bacillati; phylum Bacillota; class Bacilli; order Lactobacillales; family Streptococcaceae; genus Streptococcus; species Streptococcus sp. ZY19097. The sequence continues at coordinate 1,760,387 of NZ_CP160400.1, read as the reverse complement.
AACAATCTTTCAGATAAACCTCCCCTAGTTCATGCTAGTAACTCAGCTACTAGTATTTGGCATAGTGAAACAATTTTTAACGCTGTTCGCTTAGGAATTGTCATTTATGGTTTAAATCCAAGTGGAACGGAACTGGCTTTACCTTACCCTTTAAAACCATCTTTGCGCTTAGAATCTGTCTTAGTCCATGTTAAGGAAATTGCTCCAGGTTCAAGTGTTGGTTATGGGGCAACTTATGTAGCTAAAGAAAAACAATTTATTGGAACCATTCCGATTGGTTATGCAGATGGCTGGACAAGAGATTTACAAGGCTTTTCAGTTCTAATTGATGGGCAATTTTGTGAAATTGTAGGGCGTGTTTCAATGGATCAGATTACAGTTAGACTACCTAAGAATTATCCGTTGGGGACACAGGTCGTTTTAATTGGTCATGAAGGGGATCATGAAATTTCAGCAACAGATGTGGCTCAGAAACGTAAGACAATCAACTACGAAGTTTTGTGCCTATTGAGTGATCGTATTCCTAGGTATTATGAGTAGTGCTAATACAATAGAAATATTAGGAAAAATTAGTATTTTGTGATATAATAGCGATAATAGATATGTCTTAGAAAGGATAAATTATGACAAAGAATAAGATGAGCGCACTAGGTTTATTAGTTATTCTACTGTCTTCAAATATATCGAGTTTTCCTGTATTAGCCGAAACTGTAAGTGCGACTTCTCCAACCACTGTTGAAGAGGTTAACGATGAAAGTACAACTGTTTCAACTCAAGAAAGTGTCCCAGAGTTATCTGAAACTACAACAGAAACAGCAACTTCAAATGATTTACAGACAAATTTGCCAGCCAGTACAGATACAACAGAGACGGTCTTAGATCCTAATCGAGAGATAACAAATGAAGAAAGTTCTATTTCAACTGATGTAAAAGATGAAGTTACTGAGGCGTCAATCACGAAAAATTTTAGTGATGTTTCGCAGACTGAAAGTACTACACTTCCAAGTTCATCATCAGAAACCAACGAGACACTTCCTTCTTCGTCACAAGAGGCAAAATCAGATAAGGTAGAAACTTTTAGTACTCCCTCTAATGGAACCAATTCAGAGCAAGTAGTCGCATCTTCTGAAACTCCGATAGAAACACAGCCTCAGCAACCCATCCAGCCAATAGTTGGACAGTTTAATTCTCTTTATGCTGTATCAAATAACTACGAGGACACTGTTCTTGATGATAACAATATATTAACGTACACAACTTATGTTGAGCATTGGTCTGGTAAGGATGCTTATAGTCATAATTTATTGTCACATCGCTATGGTATTACCGCTGAGCAGTTAGATGGTTTTTTGAAATCTACAGGAATTGCTTACGACAGCCAACGTATCAATGGCACTAAATTGTTAGAGTGGGAAAAAAAGAGTGGATTGGACGTTCGTGCTATTGTAGCAATAGCTATGGCTGAAAGTTCACTTGGAACTCAGGGAATAGCTACATATCGCGGTGCCAATATGTTTGGGTATGCTGCCTTTGATTTATCTCCTGAAACTGCTTTGAATTTTAATGATGATAGGGCTATTCGTAAGTTGGCTACTGAAACCATTATCAAAAATAAAAACCTAACTTTCCAAGTTCAAGATAAAAAAGCTCAAAAAGCTGCTTTAGGTCTTCTGAACTTTGCGATAGATGGAGGGGTCTATTTTACTGATACATCCGGTACAGGTCAAAGACGTGCTCAAATTATGGAGAATTTGGATCGTTGGATTGATGAGCATGGAGGAACACCTGAAATCCCTGAAGAATTACGTCAACTCAACACTGTTAGTTTGACAAGTATTCCTGAAGGTTTTGATGTTGATATTGCAGCTAATACAACACTTTACAGTGTAACAAGTTACGCTTGGGGAGAATGTACTTGGTATGTTTACAACCGCGCTAAGGAACTTGGTTATAGTTTTGACCCTTACATGGGTAACGGTGGTGACTGGCGATTGAAAGCTGGTTATGAAACAACTCATGAACCAAAAGTTGGTTTCGCGGTTTCTTTCGCTCCTGGTCAGGCAGGCGCTGATGGCACATACGGTCACGTAGCCATTGTTGAGCAGGTAAGAGAAGACGGTTCAATTCTCATTTCTGAATCGAATGCTATTGGACGTGGTGTGGTGTCGTACCGTACTTTTACTGCAGCCCAAGCTAGCCAATTGACATATGTTATTGGACAAAAATAAATCTGAAAGACGCCTATTGGTGCGTCTTTTTGTTATAATTAAACTATGAATTTACAATCATCACTTGCAGAACTCAAAGGGCTGGGTCCTAAGTCTGCTGAAAAATTTTATAAATTGGGTATCTATACCATTGAGGATTTGTTGCTTTATTTCCCTTTTCGATATGAGGATTTTAAGAGTAAATCGGTTTTTGAATTGGCTGACGGTGAGAAGGCAGTTGTCACGGGGACTGTTATCACACCTGCCAATGTTCAATATTATGGTTTCAAGCGTAATCGTCTGTCCTTTAAAATCAAGCAAGGGGAGGCAGTGATTGCTGTGTCTTTCTTTAACCAGCCCTATCTAGCTGATAAGGTTGAATTGGGGCAAGATGTGGCTATTTTTGGTAAATGGGATACAGCTAAGTCTGCTTTGACGGGGATGAAAATCTTGGCACAGGTGGAAGATGACATGCAACCTGTTTATCGAGTTGCTCAAGGCATCTCACAGACTGCTCTGATTAAAGCTATCAAAGCAGCTTTTGATGCTGGCGCAGTGGATTGGCTACCAGAAAATTTACCACAGACCTTGATTGACAAATACAGGCTACTTAGTCGCGGTCAGGCGACAGCTGCTATGCACTTTCCAAGAGATTTGGCAGACTATAAGCAGGCTTTGCGTCGTATTAAGTTTGAAGAACTGTTTTACTTCCAAATGAATCTTCAAGTTTTAAAGGCAGAAAATAAATCGGAAACAAATGGTCAAGTCATCGCTTATGATGAACATGCAGTGGCTGATCAGATTGCAGCTCTACCATTTCCATTGACAATTGCTCAGAAGCGCAGTTTAGAGGAAATTCTGGCAGATATGCACTCAGGTGCTCACATGAACCGTCTTTTGCAAGGAGATGTGGGCTCTGGGAAGACTGTTATTGCTAGTCTGGCCATGTATGCTGCTTACACGGCTGGCTTTCAATCTGCTCTCATGGTGCCCACGGAAATTCTAGCTGAGCAGCATTTTGAAAGTTTGTCACAGCTCTTTCCTGACTTGTCTATTGCTATCTTGACATCTGGCATGAAAGCACCAGTTAGGCGCACCGCTTTAGAGCAGATTGCCAATGGCTCTGTGGACATGGTTGTGGGAACGCATGCTCTTATTCAGGATGCCGTTCAATATCACAAGCTCGGGTTGGTTATCACGGATGAACAGCACCGATTTGGGGTCAATCAGCGTCGTATTTTTCGTGAAAAGGGTGAAAATCCTGATGTTCTCATGATGACTGCAACACCTATTCCACGGACTTTGGCCATTACGGCATTCGGTGAGATGGACGTGTCCATTATTGACGAGATGCCTGCGGGACGCAAGCCTATCATCACGCGTTGGGTCAGGCATGAGCAGCTGGATACGGTTTTGGATTGGGTAAAGAAAGAGCTGACCAAAGAAGCTCAGATCTATGTGATTTCACCTTTGATTGAGGAGTCTGAGGCCTTGGATTTGAAAAATGCTGTCGCTCTGCACCAAGAATTGTCTGACCATTTTGCGGGTCAAGCCACGGTTGCCCTCATGCATGGTCGCATGAAAAATGAGGAAAAAGACCAAATCATGCAAGATTTCAAGGACAAGAAATCCCAAATTCTGGTTTCCACGACCGTGATTGAAGTTGGGGTTAATGTGCCAAATGCCACTGTGATGATTATCATGGATGCGGACCGTTTTGGACTCAGCCAACTGCACCAGCTGCGCGGTCGCGTGGGTCGTGGTCATAAGCAATCTTATTGTATCTTGGTTGCCAATCCTAAGACAGATAGTGGCAAGGAGCGGATGAAAGCCATGTGCGAGACCACCGATGGTTTTGTATTGGCAGAAGCAGATCTCAAAATGCGTGGTTCAGGAGAGATTTTTGGTACACGCCAATCTGGTATTCCAGAGTTTCAAGTGGCAGACATCGTAGAAGATTACAATATTTTAGAGGAAGCTCGCCGTGTTGCAGCGGAGATTGTCTCTGACAAAAATTGGAAGACTAATGAACGTTGGGCACCTATCGTCCGAAATCTACGTGAAAAGAGTGAGTTTGATTAAAAATTTTAAATTTCTGGTTCATAGTCTGAAAATTTAAAAAAGCTCAAAAATTACGACAAGCGCATGAAGAAAATTTCGCTTTCAGATAACGATTTTTCATAAAAAGTTATATTTTTATCATGAAATTTTGTTATAATGTAGGTGAAAATGAGGATAAATCAAAGCAACTATATAAATTTCATGAAAATATTTTTGAAAAAATGCATGTAGCTGGAAAACAGCTACATGCATTTTCTTCATACGCACGGCGTGACCAAAAATGAAAACGCTTTATTTATAAAGCTAAAAATGCTACAATGGAAAGGGAACCGGTATTTCGATTTATTAGAAAAGGAGCTTGCATATGGTTTTTAACAGTGATTGGCTCCTCAGTCAAATCCGAGGCACAGCGAATATGATTGGAAAAGTCTTCAAATTGGAAAATATCCAGATTGATTTGGGGATGACAGAGGACGAAGAGGGACGTTTAGTAAATGGAAATGATTATTTGAATCAATTAGTCATTGATGAAAAATTTGATTTAGCTATTGCTTTTATTAATCACCAAATCAAGCGATTGAGTCCTTATCAGTATCAATATCTCGTGGATGTTTTTACAGAAACTCTCAAGGCACTAGACCCAGAAAGTAAGGACAGAAACGATTTAGATGCTGAAAAGATTGAGCGTATCCATGATAATCTGAAGCAATTTAAATGGTAGTGTGTTGCTAAGCTACCTTAAGATTTTTGTAAGTTTTTTGAAAGCTATATTTAAGTTTTTCCCTTTATACTAAAATCACTAAAAAGAAATGGGGTCATGCTTATGAAAATCAAAGTGAATTACAAGAAGACATTTGTTAAACAGAACACAGCACAGCAACTCTATCTTTATTATCATTCAAAATGATGTCAAAGAATAGGCCTATTGATATGTAATTGTCCATAAAATAATGACAGTTAATTAAAAAAAGTGCTTCGCTAGAAATATAATCTTAGCGAAGTTTTTTGTGTTATTTTGATTTTCGTTAACTATGCTTCATTTCTTAGGTTGTCGGGTACTTCAAAAAAGTAAAATATTTTTATTTTAACAGTGGTTAGATGGAACAGGTTACAGAGAATATATTTGTATGCCTTTGTGGTAAGTTAGTATCCTTTTTCTTGTTAACGGTTTCAAATAGTGTTACAATAATAAGAATCTGTATTCACAGTTCAGCACCTTTATCTAAGGCTAATTTTTCAGCCACTCATCGTTAGTTTTTTTCAAAGTACAATTAGTACTCCCCCCCCAAAAAAAACTGCCTTGATTAGTGAAAAACTATCTCTTATTTACAAGCACTTCGCTTGTGAATACAGGTTCTAAGAAAATTAAAGGAAGTCTTTTATGAAACAAAAAATTGGACAATCGGGACTTGAGGGGTCACGTATCGCTCTTGGATGTATGCGAATGGCGGCTCTGGATACAACTGCGGCACAAGAAGTCATCGCCAGTGCTCTAAATCATGATATAAATTTTTTTGATCATGCTGATATTTATGGCGGAGGAGAGTCGGAGAGACGTTTTGGTGAGGCTGTGAAGACTCTAGGTCTGTCCAGAGAGCAATATCTTTTACAGTCCAAATGCGGTATCCGTCAGGGATATTTTGATTTTTCAAAAGAGCACATTTTGTCCTCGGTGGATGGTATCTTGGAGCGTTTAGGAACAGATTACCTCGATTTTCTAGTTTTGCATCGCCCAGATACTTTGGTGGAGCCAGAAGAAGTGGCAGAGGCTTTTTATCAGCTTAAAAAAGCTGGTAAGGTGAAACATTTTGGTGTCAGTAATCAAAATCCTCACCAAATTGCTCTTTTGCAAGCTTATCTTGATCAACCTTTGGCTGTCAATCAGATGCAGTTATCGCCAGCTCATACGCCGATGATTGATACTGGTTTGAACGTGAATATGAAAAATAGCTCTGCTATTGACCGTGATAACGGTGTTATTGATTATTGTCGCTTACACCATATTACTCTTCAGGCTTGGTCACCTTTTCAAATTGACTTAGGACGCGGCCTTTTTATGGGAAATCCCAACTATAAAGAGTTGACAGCAACAATTGAAAAATATGCAAAGCAGTATGCCCTATCTTCTGAAGCAATCATTGTGGCTTGGATTTTGCGTCATCCTGCTAAAATGCAAGCTATCGTTGGTTCCATGAATCCTGAGCGTATTGCTAGAATTGCTACGTCAGAACAAGTGATTTTAAGTCGTTCAGAGTGGTACGACATTTATCGCAGTGCAGGTAACAGCTTACCTTAAAAGTGAAAACAAGAGGATTGATAATTATAAGAGTTTGGAGCGAGTTATAAAATTTTTAGCTTTGCAGTATTTTCTAAAAGTCATCCTTCGTTCTTGAAGTCGAAAAAGTCTGCTCTTCTCGGTAGACTTTTTTATCCGAATAAGGTTGAATTTGCTAATATCAGTAAACTCGAAAAACATTGAATTCCAAAGCGCTGCTCTACTCATGTAACTTGTCACTATAATGGTCAGATTATTTGCCTTGACCTGTTTGAGCAACCCAGACTACCAATTGCCGTTTTACGTGAGTTTTATAAGACCTTACTTATTTTTTTCTCTGAACATTAGTAAGTATTATTCATCAGTTACGGTCTTTTGGGGCTTTCCTTTTCACTGGAGCAATTGCGAGGCATCTTGTGAAGTATTTTTTAAGTAGGATGTGTCTGATTTTCTCTTATTTGGTATTTTGTCAAAGGTGACTAACCGCTATAGTTGATTTAAAGGATGCTTTGGTCCAGATGGCTGAGCAAATGATGAGAGTAGTGCAGATGGTCGTTGTGATAACCTGCTTGTTTGAGATTTCCAACTCATAGTGGAATTCTTGTTCTTTGGGTTTGTCGGTAGCGGTGATGGTTAGTTTCATGATTTTTAACCCTTCTTTTGGGAAATGGCGGTGCTTTAGCCTTCAATGTATTCTTTTAAATCTTGTCCTTTGAGGCCAGCATTGAGTGCGATGAGCAGTTTAAGTCGAGCTTTTTGGCTATTAAGTTCTTTGACAAACATAACACCAGATTCGGCAAGCTTAACGCCACCTCCGTCGTAAGCATAAACGGGTTCAGCAATGCCGTTAAAGCAACGGGAGACGAGGACAACTGGAACACCTTTTGCCATTAAACGCACCAATTCCTGAGCGGCTTCGGGCGGGAGATTTCCAGCGCCTAAGGCTTCGATGACGACCCCGTCAATCTTATCAGGATCCAGTAAACTGATAATTCCTTCACCTAATCCCATGCCTGCGTAAGCCTTGATGATAGGGACCGTACCTGATATTTGATTGAGGTCAAAACGGACTCGTGGTTCGGCTGTCTTGAAGAAAAGAATATCATGTTTCATAACGATACCTAGCGGACCGTGCGTTGGGGTGTTAAAGGTTGCAACATTGGTCGTGTGGGTTTTGGTGACATATTTAGCGGCATGAATTTCATCATTCATAACAACTAGTACTCCCTTGTCAGCAGCTTTTGGATGGATGGCCACGCGCAGAGCAGAAAGGTAATTGTAAATGCCATCGCTACCAAGCTCGTTTGAGCTTCGCATTGCCCCTGTCAAAACAATAGGAATATCAGGAATGGCCATAGTATCCAAAAAATATGCTGTTTCTTCCAAAGTGTCAGTGCCATGCGTGATGACAACGCCATCGTATTGCCCAGTAGTTTCTCTAATTTTATGGTAAAGGGCCATCATGTGGTAGGGGGTGATATGAGGACTGGGAATATTGAAAAAGTCTATAACAGTTAGTTCAACATCATCAAGCTCAAATCCAACGTGATTCATGGGATTGTCAGTAGAAGGCTTGACGCTTCCGGAATCATCAGCTTGCATGGAAATTGTACCACCTGTATGTAATACAAGGATTTTCTTTGTCATTCTAATACTTCTTTCAAAAATATGTTATAATTTATTTTATCATAAAGAATAGAAAGTAAGGAATTGATTTGACGATAAAGGCAGTCTTTTTTGATATTGACGGTACACTGGTCAACGATCGAAAAAATGTGCAAAAATCTACACAAAAAGCTATTCAAAGTCTCAAACAGCAAGGCGTATTTGTAGGAGTGGCAACGGGGCGCGGACCGGCTTTTGTACAACCCTATTTAGAAAATCTAGGGTTAGATTTTGCGGTTACCTATAATGGCCAGTATATTTTTACCCGTAATCAGGTGCTCTATGATAATCAGCTTACCAAGCCTGTAATATATAAGGTTGTACGTTACGCCATTGATAAACGTCGTGAGATTTCTTTAGGAACAGCTTCTGGTCTGGTTGGTTCACGAATTATTGGAATTGGTACCAGTCAGGTGGGACAGATATTGAGTAGCGTTGTTCCCAAAAAAATGGCGAAAACTGTTGAACGTAGTTTCAAACATCTGATTCGTCGCTTTAAACCTCAAAGCCTTGATAGTTTTAGAACGATGATTAGGGAGCCAATTTATCAAATTGTTTTAGTCGCAACAGAAAATGAGACTGCCAATATTCAGAAACGATTCCCTCAATTGAAGGTGACGAGGAGTAGCCCCTACTCAGCAGATTTAATTTCTAAAGGTCAATCCAAAATAAAAGGAATTGAACGCCTTGGTAAGATTTTTGGATTTGATTTGTCTGAAGTTATGGCTTTTGGTGACTCAGAAAATGACTTGGAAATGCTTTCTGGTGTTGGAATAGGGGTTGCTATGGGAAATGCAGCTGATGTTGTTAAAGAAAGGGCAATTTACACAACAGCGACAAATAATAATGATGGCATTTCGAAAGCACTGGCTCATTACGGTTTGATTTCCTTAGATAGCGACAAGATATTCAGAAGTCGCGATGAAAACTTCAACAAAGTTAAAGATTTTCATCACCTCATGGATGGTGAAACTTTGGAGACTCCAAGGACTTATGACGTTGTTGAGGCAGGACATCGCTCAGATTTTAAAGTTGAAGAAATTGTTGAATTTTTATATGCTGCTAGTCAAAAAGATAAAGCAACTTTCACTCAAGCCCTCTTGAATTTGCATGCTGCGATTGATAAGGCTGCTGAAAAGGTTCAATCAAAGGAACATCCAGAAACGCCACTGGTTGGTCAGGTTGATGCCTTGACAGATTTATTATACCTTACATATGGTTCTTTCGTATTGATGGGAGTTGATCCTAAACCACTATTTGATACTGTACACGAAGCCAATATGGGTAAGATATTCCCAGATGGGAAGGCCCATTTTGATCCGATTAGCCATAAAATCCTCAAACCAGATGATTGGGAGGAGCGCTTTGCTCCAGAACCAGCCATCAAACGTGAGATTGATCGGCAGATTCAAAAATCATTTAAACGTCAAAAGACAGCCGGATACTAAAAATCCGGCTGTCTTTTGCTTTTCATTTTGAATAGTATAGTAAAAGCTTTAAAGTGTTTTGGCAGTATCACGAACAACCAATAAATCAACCTTCGCATGTCGCATGATGTATTCAGAAGACGATCCAATGAGAAGGCGTTCAAACGTATTGAGACCTGTTGCACCCACCATAATCAAATCAACACTTTCCTTATCAGGAATATCGTGTGCCAGAAGAGTTTTTGGGTTGCCGAATTCAATTATCTGACGGATTTTTTCTAAACCGCGTTTACGGGCTTGACTTTCGTAGTCTGACAGAACATCTTTTGCTTCTTGTTCTAGTTTTTCATAGATATAAGTGTCAAAAGTGGCTACACTTTGGAGTGCACGTGTATCAATAACATGCACTAATAATAATTCAGCATCGTTTCTGAGGGCAATGTTAATTCCCTTTTCAAAAGCAAGTTCAGATTCATAAGAGCCATCAATGGCAACCATAATACGTTCATATTTTTGTAACATTTTGTACCCTCCTTAGCAAATGGCGCTCAGTGAAAACCAAAAGTCGATAATGGAATCGCAATTCAAGTGAGATTGAACATACTCTTTTGATTTTTACAGAGTATAACTAGATTTTTAGCAGTAAGTTAGCTAATCTAAATCCTTACAGCTTAATTATACTCCTTTAGAACCTAAAATGAAAGCGTTTTATAGATTTTCCTGAAATTTTTTTAAAATTTTACCACAATCAGTAGATTTTCTTTTGCTTTTTTTAAATTTAGAAAGATGGTATAATGCTAGGAGACTATCTCGAATGTAGGGGACACTATGAAAATTGACAAGAGGCATCTGCTAAATTATTCTATACTTATACCGTATTTAATTTTATCGGTTATTGGTTTGATTGTTGTTTATTCAACGACAAGTACCACTCTTATCCAAAATGGTCTTAATCCATTTAGATCTGTCATTAATCAAGGCGCTTTTTGGATTGTTAGTTTGATAGCTATCGTATTTATCTATAAGTTAAAATTAAACTTTTTAAAAAACTCTAAAGTTCTAACCGTTGTGATGTTAATCGAAATATTAATGTTAATCTATGCAAGGTTATTTGCTGCAAAGATTAACGGAGCACATGGTTGGATTGTTGTGGGACCACTTAGTTTTCAACCAGCAGAATACCTGAAGATTATTATCGTTTGGTATCTAGCTTTTACCTTTGCAAGAAAGCAAGAACAAATTGGTATCTATGATTATCAGGCGTTGACAAGGCGTCGCTGGTGGTTCCATAGCTGGAGTGATTTGAGGGATTGGCGGGTTTATTCCCTTCTTATGATTGGTTTGGTAGCTATTCAGCCAGACTTGGGAAATGCTGCTATTATTGTACTAACCTCACTGATTATGTATTCGTTGAGTGGGATTGGCTATAGATGGTTTTCCGCTATACTAACAACAATTACAGCCTTGTCAGCAGCTTTTTTAGGTAGCATTGCGATTATTGGTGTTGATAATGTTGGTAAAGTTCCTGTTTTTGGTTACGTTGCTAAACGTTTTAGCGCTTTCTTTAATCCTTTTCATGACCTTGGTGACTCAGGACATCAATTAGCGAATTCTTACTATGCCATGAGCAATGGTGGTTGGTTTGGGCTTGGCCTAGGAAATTCAATTGAAAAACGCGGCTATTTACCAGAAGCACAAACAGACTTTGTATTTTCTATTGTTATTGAGGAACTCGGCTTGATTGGTGCTGGTTTGATATTAGCCCTTGTTTTTTTCCTTATTCTACGTATCATGAATGTTGGTTTAAAATCAAAAAATGCCTTTAATTCAATGATTGCTCTGGGTGTTGGAGGCATGATGTTGATGCAAATCTTTGTTAACATTGGCGGTATCTCTGGTCTAATTCCTTCTACAGGTGTTACTTTTCCGTTTCTTTCACAAGGAGGAAACAGTCTCTTAGTTTTATCAGCGGCAATTGGTTTTGTTCTTAATATTGATGCTAGTGAGAAGCGAGAACGGATATTAAAAGATGCAGAAGTAGAACTTCAGACGATGCCAGAGGATGTTGCCGATGACAAAATTGTTCACATTGATGAGTTTTATTAAATCCAAGAAATTGTATTTGTAGGTGAGAATCATATTTTGATTTAAGGAAGTTTTTAAAATACTCAGGATAGTTTTTTGAAAAATGATGAGTAGTGTAAATCTAGTCTTAAACGGAAGAATCCGCCTATGAATAAAAGTTCTAAATCTCCCTTTGGAGATTTTTTCTTTTGAATGAAAAATTGTAACCAAACTCAAGGTTGTTCGTTATATTAGCGAAGAATGGAAGTAATCATTTTTAAAGAGAGGGGTGAAGAGGATTAAACTGGATGATTATGAAAAAGAATTAGTAGGATTCGCACATGAGATTTCCTACTATTTACGAAAGTCGGGTGCTAGTCCTGAACAGGCCAAAGACATTAGTCAAGATATTTTGGTGAAAATGTTGGAAAGTGATATTGTACTCCCTTTTGAAAAAATGAGAGCGTGGATGTATCGTGCCGCTATTCGTCTTTATATTGATTATTACAGACGTGATAAGAAATATTTGGATATTTTACAACGTGATTTCTTCCATGAAGCGAATGACCTGAAATTTGAAACCCCTGATTATCTTCCGCTTCATCAAGCTATTGAGAAACTATCAGATAGATTTCGCATAGTTCTTGATTTGTATTATTTTCAAGATTTATCCGTCAAGGAAATTGCAAAAGTTCTTCATGTCTCTGTAAGCAAGGTCAAAGTCGATCTTATGCGTGGACGTCAGGAACTTAGAAAGATTTTAGAGAAAGAAGGTTATTGTTATGAAGACTTTTAATGATTTTGAAAAAATAGCACAAAGAAGCAAAGTGAAAAATAGAATTAAACTAGTCGTCCTGAGTACTCTAGTTGCCCTAGCTAGTTTAGGAATAATTGTTAGGTGTTTAACGGAGATTGCGAGCCGTCATGGAGAGGCTGTCAAAGACACATACCTGCTAATGTCAGAAATCGCCTATCCAAATATCTCTTATAACAATTGGTATTTTAACGCAACGTCAAGCTATACAGGACAGTTTCATTCAGATCGATTTAAGAATATAGATGGTATTGAGGTGCCATATGAAAAAATGGAAGCTTATTATTCAATAAGATTTGCAGACTCGTATGATACTAATGTTTGGTTAACGATGTCATCTGATAAAAAATCTGCCTATACGCATAGTAGTTACTATAAATCTCCTATGTTTTATAATATTAACCATGATTATACAAATAAAGATGACCTCGCTCCTACAAACGACATCTCTCTTGCAGCACAAATGTCTAATCAAGCTATAGAAATGGCAATAACATTTGATAAACCCTACACTTACCAAGAAATACAAAAAATGATTCCAGAGAATCTACTTGTGAACTGGTATTGGATTGGAAGTAGTAGTGATTTTGATACTGCGGAACGTACACCTGACAAGCAATTGGGGATTTCTACATATGATGGAGAACAACTAAATGATTACAGTTACTCTTTGTTTAGAAAGAATTTAGAGAAAGCAGTAAGCAAAGGGTATCTAGATATGACAGAAAATGGTAGTGATCAAAACGGGAAAAAACAGACATTTAATTTGGCTGAGGATGCTCAAAAATACCTTAATAAAAATAAAAAACTAAAAACTGCTAAGTTTTCAGGAGTTATTCTAACCGGTCGTTCTGAAAATTTTGCACAACTTGAAAGCGCTAAATGGATTTTTGCATCAAACATTGGACAAAGCGTAACCATACAACCATATCATCAACTTATAAAATAAAGAATTCAGCATAAAATACTTGCATTTCCGCTATAATTTGTTAAAATAGTAAGGTAAAGTTAGACCGTATTGCCTACTGTCTATCTATAAAATATATTTTATTGGAGGCTTTTCCTAAAATGGCAAAAGAAAAATACGATCGTAGTAAACCACACGTTAACATTGGTACAATTGGACACGTTGACCACGGTAAAACTACTTTGACAGCAGCTATCACTACTGTATTGGCACGTCGTTTGCCTTCAGCAGTTAACCAACCAAAAGACTATGCGTCTATCGATGCTGCTCCTGAAGAACGCGAACGCGGTATCACAATCAACACTGCACACGTTGAGTACGAAACTGCTAAACGTCACTATGCTCACATTGACGCTCCAGGACACGCGGACTACGTTAAAAACATGATCACTGGTGCTGCCCAAATGGACGGAGCTATCCTTGTAGTAGCTTCTACAGATGGACCAATGCCACAAACTCGTGAACACATCCTTCTTTCACGTCAAGTTGGTGTTAAACACCTTATCGTTTTCATGAACAAAGTTGATTTGGTTGATGACGAAGAATTGCTTGAATTGGTTGAAATGGAAATTCGTGACCTTCTTTCAGAATACGATTTCCCAGGTGATGACCTTCCAGTTATCCAAGGTTCAGCTCTTAAAGCTCTTGAAGGCGATACTCACTATGAAGATATCGTTATGGAATTGATGGATACTGTTGACGAATACATTCCAGAACCACAACGTGATACTGATAAACCATTGCTTCTTCCAGTCGAAGACGTATTCTCAATCACTGGACGTGGTACTGTTGCATCAGGACGTATCGACCGCGGTACTGTTCGTGTCAACGATGAAATCGAAATCGTTGGTATCAAAGACGAAATCCGTAAAGCAGTTGTTACTGGTGTTGAAATGTTCCGTAAACAACTTGACGAAGGTCTTGCTGGTGATAACGTTGGTGTGCTTCTCCGTGGTGTGCAACGTGATGAAATCGAACGTGGTCAAGTTATTGCTAAACCAGGTTCAATTAACCCACACACTAAATTCAAAGGTGAAGTTTACATCCTTTCTAAAGAAGAAGGTGGACGTCATACTCCATTCTTCAATAACTACCGTCCACAGTTCTACTTCCGTACAACTGACGTAACTGGTTCAATCGAATTGCCAGCAGGTGTTGAAATGGTAATGCCTGGTGATAACGTTACAATTGATGTTGAATTGATTCACCCAATCGCTGTTGAACAAGGTACTACTTTCTCTATCCGTGAAGGTGGACGTACTGTTGGTTCAGGTATCGTTTCAGAAATCGAAGCTTAATCAAATTAAGTTCCCATTGAACAATTAAAGCCAGACACTTTATTTGTGAAGGTCTCCTTGTTGGAGGCCTTTTTTTGATAAAGAAATAGTGTAAATTTTATTTCAATAAAGAACAGTAGAATTTTATGGATTGAAGCTAGGAAATTTTCAGAAAAGCTTTGCTTTATCTTTAAAAGATAGCTAAAGTATGATAAAATAAGGGTGTAAATAAAAAAAGAAGAGGTATGTGAAATGTCACGTAAACCATTTATCGCAGGTAACTGGAAAATGAACAAAAACCCTCAAGAAGCACAAGCTTTTGTTGAGGCCATTGCAGGAAAATTGCCTTCTGCTGACTTAGTAGAAGCTGCTATCGCAGCGCCTGCAGTTGATTTAAATGCTTTGCTTTGGTTCGCTAAAGACTCAGAACTTAAGGTTGCTGCACAAAACTGTTACTTTGAAGATGCTGGTGCCTTCACTGGTGAAACTTCTCCAAAAGTGTTGTCTGAAATGGGCGTTAACTATGTTGTTATTGGTCACTCAGAACGTCGTGAATACTTCCACGAAACTGATGAAGATATTAATAAAAAAGCAAAAGCAATCTTTGCAAATGGTATGCTTCCTATCATTTGTTGTGGTGAAACGCTTGAAACTTACGAAGCTGGTAAAGCAGCAGAATTTGTAGGTGCTCAAGTATCAGCAGCACTTGCAGGATTGTCTGAAGAGCAAGTTTCATCACTTGTTATCGCATACGAACCAATCTGGGCTATCGGTACTGGTAAATCAGCTAGCCAAGACGATGCACAAAAAATGTGTAAAGTTGTTCGTGATGTAGTTGCGAAAGACTTTGGTCAAGCTGTAGCTGACAAAGTTCGTGTGCAATATGGCGGTTCAGTTAAACCTGAAAACGTTGCTTCATACATGGCTTGTCCTGATGTGGATGGTGCCCTCGTTGGTGGTGCATCACTTGACCCAGAAAGTTTCCTTGCATTGCTTGATTTTGTCAAATAAGTTTTAATTAAATAGGAGAGTCCTAGCTAGGCTAGGGCTTTTTTGTATTCTTGCTTTATAAAAAATCTCTCCTTGGATAAAGGAGAGATATGGTTAATGACGTCCAAGGAGTTTTTTAATTCCTTGAATAAATTTGTATTTAATAGGACTTGGATAGTAGCGAAAGGTCCCCATTTTGCGGACAATGTAACCATTGAAGTTCTGTTTGAAACGAAGAACCCCATCTGATCCGTCAAATTCCCCAGTAATACCAAGGAAGTTGTACAGAGGGATATGTTTGTTTATAGCTTGTTGCATAGCGTATTCTTGTAGTAAATAGGGAGCGTTAAATTGGCTAAATTGAGGATAAAATCCTCCAAAAAGGTAGATGGACTCTTGCTTCGTGTAGATAATTAGGTTGGAAGCTATGGCTGTGTCACCGGTATAACCCTCTGCTAGGAAGCTTTGCACCTGACCAAGTAACTTTTCAATTTTTAAAAGTTTTGTTCGTTCTATAGAGAGTTTAGTTTGAATTTTCTTAGAAGTTGGATTTTTTTCCAATTGACTTATTTCTTTCCTGACAAGTCTTTTCTCTATAGTTAGTTGTTCCAAGTAGTCTTTGAAATTGATGGTTGCAACTAGGAATTCGACATTATTTTTGAAACAATCGTAGAAATCTTGATAGTAGTCTAACTCTTTATTTTGATAGCCTCTCCTTTCTGAAGTTGCATCTTGAATATCCTTAAAGATACTCAGTTCTTCTCTTTTTAGAGGGCGAATTGTTATAGGATAACTATGTCCCTTCTTAATTAGACGTTTTCCATTTGAATTGAAACTAGAAACCAGATTATTTTTTTCAAAATTTGTTAAGTCTTTAATAAAGTGCCAAACTGGTTCACCATTTGGATAACCGGTTTGAAGTCCATCATGTATGAATCCTAAGTGAGTTAATATTTGAATATTTTTTTTGTTTTCTGTGCTGAGTGGACGACCTTGTTTATCAAAGGTTTGATAGGTGTCGTATGGCTTAACAATAAGCTCAAGTGCACCATTTGTTTTGGCATAATTTTGGAGTTCTTGGTAGAATTGTCCCAGATATTTTTGGTCAAGAGAAGCTGGCCCAGAATTGATTTCCATATGAAGTCCACCAGTCATAGGAAGACTATATAGTACTCCAGCTACTTGAATGTCACCACCATGTCTAAGACCTAGATAAGTCACTTTATAACCACGCCTTGAAAGAAGCTCAGCCATTTCCAGAGACTGCATAAAAGACTTGGTTTGGACTTTTTCACAAAATGTTTGAAAACTTTCTGGTGTTAGAATTTCTAATGCCATTAATGGTTACTCCTTACTTTTTTACGCCAATTGTAGGCTAGCATGCCAAGTTTATAAAAAGGGCTGACTGGGATGTTAAACTCACCAATGTATTCTTCGATACTTGGGTTAAAATTGGATTTAAATTTCGTTAATCCATCGTCAAGAGTGCCTTCAACTCCTCCCATATTTGCCCAAATAATGCCATCAGCAAAGGCATCTTCGAAAACTTTAGGATAAAGGGAGTATTGCGGGTAGAATTTTTTAAATTCATCATTCATACCAGCGTAGAGCATTTCCATAACATTACCAAATGAGACAGATAGGATGCCTGCAATGATGAGTTCATCTGGGTATTTACCAACAAATTCTTCAAATTCTGTTACATATTTTTGAACAGATGTTTTTTGTTGGGTAAGTTTAGTTAGGCGTTTTTTTTGGTGCTCAGCAGTCTCAGCTAAATCTTTTTCGATTTGTGCTAACTGTTCTTTATACTCTACTAAGCGTTTTGGAAGATTAACCTTTGCAAGATGGAGGTAAGCATCGTCACCATAGGTTTCCATCATTTTTCGGAAGTATTCTTCATTTCGGAGAGCAACGCCTTTACGATTTTCTGTTAGAGCAACGACATCAGCAAAAGCCTTCACGTCGGAAATATTTCCTCGGCTAGTAACAACACCTCGATTGATAGCATCTTTCATGAGGCGTTTCGTGTGTTTTGGGAAAGCAGAGGTCATATCGGATTGTGTGTAAACATTGGCTTGAAAACGTGGTTGGATACTTTCAGCAATTTCCATTGTTCTGCCTGTCCACTCAGCTCCTGCAGAGATGAGGTTGTCAACAACTGCCAACGTCTCTGCATTTTCTTCGACATCTTCACCAATCTTATACTGTTTCAATAATAGAGCCGGATCACACTTAATAAAAAGAGCATGTTTACTTTTACCATATTTTTTTAGCGATTTAACCACAAAGTCAACCAGTTCTTTATTATTGTAGTCCATGATTGGTCCACGTGGAATATAGAGCATAGTGAATCCAAGTGGCAAGGACTTAATCAAAATTGATGCAGAGGCAACTAATTTCCCATTTTGATAGAAACCGAGGCGTTCATTGCCCCAATTATCTTTGATTTTTGCCCAATTTGAACTTTGCAATAAATTAGTTTGTGAACTCGACTTAGCAAATTCATCG
This sequence comes from Streptococcus sp. ZY19097, assembly GCF_040731245.1. NCBI lineage: Bacteria > Bacillati > Bacillota > Bacilli > Lactobacillales > Streptococcaceae > Streptococcus > Streptococcus sp. ZY19097. The sequence goes on along the minus strand of NZ_CP160400.1, from coordinate 1,742,129 downwards.
TGTTCTTGGGCTGAAATCCCAACTTTATATGTGTACATTATTTTAAGACCCACTCTCTAATAGCGTGTGCAACGCCACTTTCTTCATTTGATTTGGTAATATATTTAGCGATTTTCTTGAGTTCTGCTGTGCCATTTTCCATAACGACAGGATTACCAACGACCTCTAGCATGGCGCGGTCATTTTCGGCATCACCGATGGCCATGGTCTGATTCTTGCTAAGCCCCATCTTTTCAGCGAGATGAATGATAGCATTCCCCTTGCTTGTGTTTTTGTTCATAAACTCAAGGTAGAAAGGTGTTGATTTAACGATATTATACTTGTCATGAAATTCTTGAGGAATCTTTGCAATGGCAGCATCTAGAATCTCTGGATCGTCAATGAACATCATTTTGACGATTTCCTTGTTAGCCATTTCTTCGGGTGTTCGATAAAAAATTGGCATATTAACCAGAGTTGACTCATGAACGGTATACTTGCCGATATTACGATTGGCAGTATAGATTCCTTCCTTGGTGATGGCATGCATATGAACATTTAACTTACGGCTGAGAAATTCAATGTCCTGATAATCTTCATAGGTCATGATTTCTTTGACAATGTCCTCACCAGTTGAGGTATCTTGTACTAGACCGCCATTGAAGGTAATCACATAGTCACCCGCATCTTTGAGATTAAGTTCATCAAGTAAATTTTGTACCCCAGCAATGGGACGACCGGTAGCAATGATGATCTTGACTCCCTGAGCTTTTGCATCTTGAATAGCTTGATAGACCTCGGGTGTTATTTTTCGGTCACTTGTAATGAGGGTGCCGTCAATATCAACAGCAACTAGTTTGATAGACATGATTTTCTCCATTTATCTCATAAATTTTCTATCTACTATCTTACTAAAAATCCTGATATTTGTCATGGGTGATGTAGAAATGTGGATGTTTTGCCAAAAGAATAGGTTTATACTATACTAAAACAAGAAAAGGAGGAGCATGATGAAGTGGCAAGATAAGGTTTTAATTGATTTTTCAAAAAATAGGCAGTTGCAAACTGAACGGCTACAGTTGAGACCTATGACAATAGAAGATCTGACCGACTACCATGAGTACACATCTGATGAAGAGGTACTCGAATTTGACTATTTCCCTCATAAAAATTTGGCTGAGAGTGAATTATCCTTGGTTAAGTGGAATTTATCTCAGCCATTGGGGCGCTATGGTATTGAGTTGTTATCTGAAGGGAAGCTAATTGGTAATGCTAGTCTGCGCCCAACTCAAGAAAGAGTCTTGGAAATTGGTTATACTTTGAACAAGGATTATTGGCAGCAAGGTTTGGGGACTGAAGTTGTTTGTGCTCTTTGTCAGTTGGCTTTTGATAAAATAGCTGCGCAGGCCGTTCAAGCAACGGTTATCGCTGACAATCACGCGTCAATTGCTTTGCTTAAAAAATGTGGTTTTCAAAAGATTGCACAAGATGACCAAGCAAACAATAGCCGTGGTGAGATTTGCTTAACCTATACCTATGAGTTGAAATCCCACTAAGTATAACCTACTATGTCGTTTTTAGTACGAGATTAGGGGAGTTCTATGTCCAGTGAACGATTTGAAGTGGCAAATCAGGAATCGAAGTCCTCAGTCGTAGAAGTCTTAATAGATGGATGAAAAGAGTATATGACAACCTAAGAAGCGTTTTTAACAATTCTAGGTAGAAAATTTCTTTTTTATCTGCCTGGCGTAAGAGCGGTTGATAAAAATTTTTAATTTGTCTGTCCGTCAAAACATCTTAAAAAGTTAATCTTACATCAATTTTCAGGATTAAAGTGTTCGTTTGATAGGTAGGACATAAAGGTTTCTTTGTCGGATGAAAAGAGGTCATCAAGGATCAACATTTCTTTTGGAAAATAGAAACGGCGATCACCATAGTTTGTGCCCATTAGTGTTTGTACAAGTGCTGAAAGACTTGATAATTCTACAACTGTCCCATCTTTTTGTAGCATGTTGATTTCGGTGCGAGGTTTCGTCTTTTCAGGTCGGTAGATATCGTATGGCAAATCAAAGTTGACATGAATACCTGTGTAGTAGTCTGGGTCAAAACCGACAGATTTGACAAGTTCTGATAAGTGATGTAATTCTGTTTCTGCTTCTTGGTTGAAAGTGACGGATTTAAATATTTTTCGATTGATGAACCGACTTGCGAGGTCAGCTAAAATGCTATCTTCTGATGACATCCATGTTTGAAAATAGGTATTCATCACGCCATCGTCCAGAGCTAAATAATCAGTTAGATCAGCCCTATTTTCAAAAAAAGGAATAAGATTGGGTGAGGTTCTTTGAAAAAAGCCCTGATCAAGGTGATAGAGTGACTTGGCACGTTTGAGAAGATTTTGTAAGAGTACTTCCATCGCACGGCTAGCAGGATGAAAATAAACTTGCATATACATCTGATAGCGACTGACTAGGTAGTCTTCTACAGCATGCATACCACTAGAGCTGAAAGCAATTCCGTCGCCAACAGGTTGAATGACTCTAAGAATGCGTGTCAAATCAAATTGTCCATAGCTAACACCACTGTAATAGGAATCTCTCAGTAGGTAGTCCATACGATCACAGTCAATCTGGCTAGAAATTAGTTGTACAACCTGTTTATTTGGATAGGTGTGATTGATGACGCTGGCCACTTTATCGGGAAAGTCTGGAGATACTTGTTTTAAGATGGTGTTGATTTCTGTTTCTGGGCTAGTAATAATTTCCTGTGTGTAGGCTTCGTGATCGGTCTCGAAAAGTCGTTCAAAGGTGTGAGAATAAGCACCATGACCGACATCATGGAGTAAGGCTGCTGTCATTGTAAGCAGAGACTCATCTGGATTCCAAAACTCTTGATATTTGCGGTCAAAAATATTAGTCACTCGTCTGGCAATTTCATAAACGCCTAAACAATGGGTGAAACGGCTGTGTTCAGCACCATGAAAAGTGCTAGCAGTTGTTGGCACTTGCTTGATTCGGCGAAGGCGTTGAAACTCTTTACTGTTGATGAGGTCGTAGATAACCTGATTGTTAACGTTAATATAATTGTGAACGGGGTCACGGAAAACTTTTTCATTCATGCTTTCATTATAACAAAAAGTCTTGAAAAAGCCTGAAAATAGGTTGTTTACTCAGAACAAATGTATGAAGGAAATCATTTGTTGAAAAACTTTTGAAAACCTAAAAATCTCAAATTTTTAGGTATTTCGAGAGAGTTTACTCAAAAATGGTTGTCTTCTTTTCCAAAAATAGCTCTTGAAAAAATTGCTTTCTGTAACTATTATTTTTGACACCTTAACTTTTCAGAATAAATTTTTGTATTTCAGAAATTTATTGGAACTTTTTTCATGCGTATGTCATGGTTGTTTACTTGTGATTTCTTTACAAATACCTGACTTTAATTTACAATAGCTTATAGCGATTATTGGTTCTCAGAAATGGCAAAGCCATATAGGAAAAGGAGAAAAAGTGCAACTTACCATCAAAAATCGAATCAATCTCGATGATCAGACAGAGCTTATCAAACAAGTTTATACTGTTGAAGTCACTGAAAAAAATCATCAATTGTACCTTATTTATACCAACGAGGAAAATGAAAAAGTAATTATTAAATGCTCAAAAAATGAAATGCTCATGACTCGTTACTCACTTCCGAAGTCTATTATGCGTTTTCATCGTGATAGTCCAGCTCTTGTGACTATACCTACACCTTTAGGACTCCAACAATTAGTAACGGTTACTCAGAAATTTTATACTGATTTTGAAAAACAGATGATAGCCATTGACTATCAGTTAAGACAATTAGAGACTGAAGCGCTTTTTGCAGAGTATCAACTAGAACTCAGTTGGCAATAAAATACGACTTGACTTTTTGAGAAAGATTGCTTGTTTTGAAGGAATGTCTTGCAAATCATTTGAAAATCTGATAAAATTTCAGTTATATCAAGGGAGTAGCAGACGGATTTTTCCGTGATAAGGTCGTCATTACGAAATCATTGATTTCCGGCCTTATCTTAAACCGCGAGACTTGTTTTTGGAACAGGTCTCTTTTTATTTTAAAAGAAACTTGGAGACAGTTAAGGGGAGACCCTTGTATCAAAAAGGAGGAGACGGAATGTCTAAAGAACAAAGTAAGACGTTGTTTTATACGCAAACTAAGGATGAAGTTCTGAAGGAGTTAGAGACTTCTAAAGAGGGATTGTCTACTGCTGAGGCAAAACAGCGTTTAACTGCTTACGGGCGTAATGAGCTTGATGAAGGTGAGAAACGTGGATTATTGGCTAAATTTATTGATCAGTTCAAAGATTTGATGATCATCATTTTGCTTGTTGCTGCAGCCCTATCTGTTATTACAGAAGGGATGGAAGGGTTGACAGATGCACTGATAATCTTGGCTGTTGTCGTATTGAACGCTGCTTTTGGTGTTTATCAGGAAGGTCAGGCTGAGGCTGCTATTGAAGCTTTAAAGAATATGTCTAGCCCTATCGCTCGTGTTCGTCGTGATGGTCACGTTATTGAAGTGGATTCGAAGGACCTAGTTCCAGGTGATATTGTCATGTTGGAGGCTGGCGATGTTGTTCCAGCTGATATGCGTCTTTTAGAAGCTGCTTCTTTGAAAATTGAAGAGGCTGCTTTGACCGGAGAATCTGTCCCTGTCGAGAAAGATTTGACTGTGGAAGTAGCAGCGGATGCTGGTATTGGTGATCGTGTCAATATGGCTTATCAAAATTCAAATGTTACTTACGGGCGTGGTGTAGGAGTTATCACTAATACAGGAATGTACACCGAAGTTGGTAAGATTGCAGATATGTTGGCAAATGCAGATGAGACTGACACACCATTAAAACAAAACCTCAACCAATTGTCTAAAGTACTAACTTATTTGGTTGTTGCGATTGCTCTTGTGACTTTTATTGTAGGTGTTTTTGTTCGAGGCGAGGAGCCTTTGAAAGGCTTAATGGTTGCTGTTGCACTTGCTGTTGCCGCTATTCCTGAAGGTCTTCCGGCCATTGTTACTATCGTTCTTTCAATGGGAACAACCACTCTTGCTAAACGTAATTCGATTGTACGAAAATTGCCAGCAGTAGAAACGCTTGGTTCGACAGAAATCATTGCTTCAGATAAAACTGGTACCTTGACCATGAATCAAATGACTGTCGAAAAGGTTTACACGAATGGTCAGTTGCAAAGTTCTGCTAGCGATATTACTGCTGATAACAATACCTTACGGATTATGAACTTTGCCAACGATACGAAAGTTGACCCCAATGGCAAACTTATTGGTGATCCAACTGAAACTGCTTTGGTTCAATTTGGTTTTGATCATAGTTTTGATGTCCGTGATGCGTTGCAAACGGAACCTCGTGTGGCTGAATTGCCATTTGACTCAGACCGTAAACTCATGTCAACAATCCATAAACAGGCTGATGGTCGCTACTTTGTTGCCGTTAAGGGTGCTCCAGATCAGTTGCTCAAACGGGTGACAAAGATTGAAGAGAATGGTAATATTCGCTCGATTACAGAAGCTGATAAACAAACGATCCTCGCAATCAATAAAGATCTGGCCAAACAAGCCCTACGTGTCCTAATGATGGCTTATAAATATGTGTCAGAAGTTCCTACACTTGAAACAGAAATTGTTGAAGCAGACCTTATCTTCTCAGGTTTGGTTGGGATGATTGACCCCGAACGTCCTGAGGCAGCAGATGCTGTTAAAGTAGCCAAAGAAGCAGGTATTCGTCCAATCATGATTACTGGTGACCATCAGGATACTGCGGAAGCCATTGCTAAACGTCTTGGTATTATCGAAGATGATGGTGAAGATCATGTCTTTACGGGTGCAGAACTCAATGAATTGTCCGACGAAGAATTCCAAAAAGTCTTTAAACAATACTCTGTTTATGCGCGCGTGTCTCCAGAGCATAAGGTTCGTATTGTTAAAGCTTGGCAAAATGAAGGCAAGGTAGTTGCCATGACAGGTGATGGTGTTAATGATGCACCATCTCTTAAGACAGCTGATATCGGGATTGGTATGGGAATTACTGGTACAGAAGTATCTAAGGGTGCTTCAGATATGGTCTTGGCTGATGATAATTTTGCAACGATTATTGTTGCCGTTGAAGAAGGACGTAAAGTCTTCTCAAACATTCAAAAATCGATTCAATACTTACTATCTGCTAATATGGCTGAAGTCTTTACTATTTTCTTTGCCACGCTCTTTGGTTGGGACGTACTTGAGCCTGTCCATCTTTTGTGGATTAACTTGGTAACTGACACCCTTCCTGCAATTGCTCTTGGTGTTGAACCAGCTGAGCCAGGTGTTATGACCCACAAGCCTCGCGGACGTAAGTCAAGTTTCTTTGATGGTGGTGTTATGGGAGCTATTATTTATCAAGGAATTTTCCAAACGCTTTTAGTTCTTGGTGTTTATGGATGGGCACTCCTTTATCCAGAACACACGGAAACCCACATGATGCACGAAGATGCGTTGACAATGGCTTTTGCCACACTAGGTCTTATTCAATTGATTCATGCTTTCAATGTGAAATCTGTTTACCAATCTATCTTTACTGTTGGTGCTTTTAAGAATAAAACCTTTAACTGGTCAATTCCTGTTGCCTTCGTTCTTTTGATGTTGACAATCGTAGTTCCAGGTTTTAACACTCTGTTCCATGTTTCGCATTTGTCAGTGACACAATGGGGAGCAGTTATTATTGGAAGTTTGTTAATGCTTGTTCTTGTTGAAGTGGTCAAAGCTGTGCAACGAGCACTTGGACAAGATGAAAAAGCTATTTAAGACTATACAAAAGGGTTTGTGAGAAAGTCCAAATTCATCTAGAGTTCACTTCATTTCCATGTTTAAAAGATTCACTGAATTTTTGAATTATGTGGAAGTAAGGGAGCTCTTTTTGCATAATCTTTTGGAGACATATGCGTACGCATAAAAATTAAAGATGCAAACGAAGTTTATCAAATATCAACTTTAAAGGTGATTTAATACCATAAAAGTATTCTCTTTCTGATTTCTACAATCCCAATATATCCAGCCTGATATAGGCTTTTTAAGGGAATGACTAACAGCAGGGATTATGCTAAAATAGAAGTCAGAAATGAGGTAGGCATGATAAAAGCAATTATTTTTGATATGGACGGTGTTCTGTTTGATACGGAAAATTTTTATTTGAAACGTAGGGAAACATTTTTGGCAGAAAAGGGTATTTCGATTTCTCATGTTGATGCCAAAGAATTTATTGGTGGTCGGCTTGAAGAAGTTTGGCGAAAATTTTTGGCGCATTATGATTTGCACTTTGATGTTAAAGAACTTCGAGCAGAGTATACCGCCTATAAAAGTCAACATAAGGCACCTTATGCTGATTTGATTTTTCCAGATGTTAAGGAGGTTCTGGAAACGCTTTATCGAATGAACATTCAGATGGGATTAGCTTCAAATTCAGAACTGTCAGATATTAAGTTGGCTTTGGAAAGTTCAGGGATTGCTTCATATTTTTCAGTAGTGCTGTCGGGGAGTGATTTTACACAAGCAAAACCCAATCCTGAAATTTACAACGTTGCCTGTGACAAGTTGGGCTTTGATAAAGCTGAGACTTTGATTATTGAAGATAGTGAAAAAGGAATAGCAGCAGGCAAAGCAGCGGGAATAGATGTAATGGCTATCCGAGATAAGATTTTTGGGATAGATCAGTCTCAGGCTGATATAATTGTAGAAGATTTGATGGATGTTTTAGCCTATGTTAAAGAGGAAAGAAATAATTGTTAAAAAAGATTGGGAAACTCTCTCAATCTTTTTGACATCTTTGACATCATTTGTAACCATTGCGACTTGCGACTTTTACAATTTTTCCGTAAAATAAGAACATGGATATTAAGGCGGAAATTCAGCAAATAGCTAAGGAAATTGGCATTTCCAAGATTGGTTTTACCACAGCAGACGATTTTCAGTATTTGGAAAAATCATTGCGTTTGGGAGTAGAAGAGGATAGGACAACTGGCTTTGAACACAAGGTGATTGAGGAAAGGATTTATCCAAAGTTATCTTTGGAATCCGCCAAGACCATTATTTCCATTGCAGTGGCCTATCCGCATAAATTACCCGTTAAGCCGCTCAAAACCCAGTATAAACGTGGGAAAATCACACCAAATTCTTGGGGACTTGACTATCATTATGTTCTTCAGGATAAACTCAAACGTCTGGCAGAGGGCATTGAAAAACTAACGGAAAATTTTGAGTATAAAGGCATGGTTGACACGGGTGCTCTGGTTGACACAGCTGTTGCCAAGCGAGCAGGTATTGGTTTCATTGGTAAAAATGGTTTAGTCATTTCAAAGGAATTCGGCTCTTACATGTATTTAGGTGAATTGATTACCAATTTGGAAATCGAGCCAGACCAGCCTGTTAGCTATGATTGTGGAAATTGTCAGCGTTGCTTAGATGCTTGTCCAACGTCCTGCTTGATTGGTGACGGGACTATGAATGCTCGTCGTTGTTTGTCCTTTCAGACGCAGGACAAGGGCATGATGGCTATGGAATTTCGTAAGAAAATCAAGACCGTCATTTATGGCTGTGATATTTGTCAGATTTCCTGTCCTTACAATAAAGGCCTAAGCAACCCGATGGCGAGTGAGATTAACCCTGAATTAGCAGAGCCTGAGCTCATTCCCTTTCTAGAATTGACCAATAAGTCTTTCAAAGAAACATTTGGCATGATTGCGGGGAGCTGGCGGGGGAAAAACATTCTGCAACGTAATGCTATTATTGCGCTCGCTAATGCTCATGATAGAAGTGCTATTGTCAAACTCATGGAAATCATTGATAAGAATAACAATCCGATTCATACCGCAACAGCCATATGGGCGCTAGGTGAGATTGTCAAAAAACCAGATGAAGCTATGCTGGACTTTATGCGCAGCCTTTGTCCCAAAGAGGAAGAAAGCCAAAAAGAGTTGGAACTCGTGCGTGCAAAATGGCAATTTTAGATAGCTTGTGTTACAATTAATTAGATTTTAAGAAAAAAGGAGTAAACTCATGGAAGTGGCTGAAATTCGCCAAAAAATAGTAGAAAATCAAGAGAAGTTGACTAGCTTCAGGAGGTCTCTTTGACTTAGATCGTTTGGAAGAGGACATTGCCCTCCTTGAAAATCGAATGACAGAGCCAGATTTCTGGAATGACAATATTGCGGCCCAGAAAACATCGCAAGAATTAAATGATTTGAAACAAACCTATCAGACTTTCAACGATATGCAGGAGCTTTCCGATGAAACTGAGCTTTATTTGGAAATGCTAGACGAAGATGATAGCGTTCAAGCAGACTTAGAAGAAAGTCTTGAAAAGCTGGATAAGATGATGACGAGCTATGAGATGACTCTTCTCTTGTCTGAGCCTTATGACCACAATAATGCCATCTTGGAAATCCACCCAGGTTCTGGTGGCACTGAGGCACAGGATTGGGCGGATATGCTCTTTCGTATGTACACTCGTTTTGGAAATGCCAAGGGCTTCAAAGTGGAAACATTAGATTATCAAGCAGGAGATGAAGCAGGTATTAAGTCGGTGACTCTTTCGTTTGAAGGTCCTAATGCTTATGGTCTTTTAAAATCAGAGATGGGAGTTCATCGTTTGGTGCGTATCTCGCCATTTGATTCTGCCAAACGTCGCCACACTTCTTTTACTTCTGTTGAAGTCATGCCAGAGTTGGATGATACCATTGAGGTTGAGATTCGTGATGACGATATCAAGATGGATACCTTCCGTTCAGGCGGTGCTGGTGGACAAAATGTCAATAAGGTATCAACAGGTGTTCGTCTGACCCATATTCCTACAGGAATTGTCGTAGCTTCAACAGTTGACCGCACGCAGTACGGTAACCGTGATCGCGCTATGAAGATGCTTCAAGCTAAACTCTATCAATTGGAACAAGAGAAGAAGGCTGAAGAAGTTAATGCTCTCAAAGGAGATAAGAAGGAAATCACATGGGGCAGTCAAATCCGCTCTTACGTTTTCACTCCTTATACCATGGTTAAAGACCACCGCACAGGTTTTGAAGTTGCCCAAGTGGACAAAGTCATGGATGGGGATATAGAAGGTTTTATTGATGCCTATCTTAAATGGCGTTTGGATTGATTAGAAAGTAACATTCCAACTCATCAGAGAGAATTTTTCTCTGAACACTAACGAAAGGAAAAAGGCTGAGTGCACTATGAGGATAAGTCACTGACTTGCCACTCTTATGACGCTCAAACAAGTTTTATTATGGCTTTAATTGAAATGAAGGATGTTACCAAAAAGTATCATCGCTCTACAACGGCCTTGAGAGATATCAACGTCTCCGTAAATCAAGGTGAATTTGTCTATATAGTTGGTCCCTCTGGGGCGGGTAAATCAACTTTTATCAAGCTGCTTTACCGCGAAGAAAAGATTACAAGTGGAAGTTTACATGTTGGCGAGTTTGATTTGAATAAATTGAAAAAACGTGAAATCCCCCTCTTACGTCGTTCAGTAGGAGTGGTATTTCAAGATTACAAACTGCTACCACGCAAAACTGTTTTTGAAAATGTGGCTTATGCCATGGAAGTTATCGGTGAAAAACGCCGTAATATCAAAAAACGTGTTCCTGAGGTATTAGATTTGGTTGGGCTCAAACATAAAATGCGCTCTTTTCCAGAACAACTGTCTGGAGGTGAGCAGCAACGTGTAGCCATTGCCAGAGCTATTGTCAACAGTCCAAAGCTTTTGATTGCTGATGAACCAACAGGAAACCTTGATCCAGAAATTTCGTGGGAAATCATGCAATTGCTAGAGCGTATCAATTTGCAAGGTACAACAGTGTTGATGGCAACGCACAATAGCCAAATTGTGAATGCTCTTCGACACCGTGTTATTGCAATTGAAGACGGACGTATTGTTCGTGATGAAGAGAAAGGGGACTACGGTTACGATGATTAGATATTTTTTCCGTCACCAGTGGGAAGCCATTAAAAGTTTGAAACGAAATTTTTGGATGACTTTGGCTTCTGTCAGTACGGTGGCAATTACTCTGACCCTTTTTGGTATTTTTGCTGCAGTGCTATTGAATACAGAACGTTTAGCAACAGGAGTTGAGAAGAACATTCAAATTAATGTTTATCTTGATGTTAATTCAACAGATAATGTGCAAACAGTAAAAAACGAAGCTGGTGAAGATGTTGCTAATGAAAACTATCAAGTAGTTAAGAAAGCAATTGAAAAGTTAAGCCATGTATCTTCTGTAACCTATTCTAGTAAGGATGAGCAGTTGGCTAAGCTGAAAGAGACTTATGGCGATGATTGGAAACTTTTTGATGGAGATTCTAACCCGTTGCAAGATGTTTACATTGTAGAGGCAGATCAACCTTCACATGTAAAATCACTTGCTAAAGCCATTCGTAAGGTTGCTGGTGTTGAATCAGTTAACTATGGTGGTTCCGATTCGGATAATCTTTTCAAAGTTGCTCGTATTATCCGTACATGGGGCTTGGTTGGTACAGGCTTGTTGATTTTTGTTGCTATCTTCTTAATTTCTAATACGATTCGTATTACTATCATGTCACGTCGCCGTGATATTGAAATTATGCGTTTGGTAGGTGCTAAGAATTCATATATTCGTGGACCATTCTTCTATGAAGGAGCATGGGTTGGTTTCTTAGGTGCTATTGCACCAGCTGCTATTGTGTATTTCTTGTACAATTTTGCATACGATGAGTTCAATTTACAACTTCAAGTACAAGGGTTATCACTTTACCCTTCAGGTTACTTCGTCCCAGCAATTGTCGGTTCTCTCTTTATTATCGGTATTATTATCGGTGCGATAGGATCGGTACTTTCAATGCGACGTTATTTAAAATTCTAAAAATAATAACCCCTTCTCGTCAAACAACGAGAGGGGGATTTTTTGTCTCACGAAAACCACTAGCTGTGCTAGTGGTTCCGAAAAGCTTTTAGCGATGTATCAAAAAAGTCCCCCTAAAGTGTTATATTAGATAAGGTTTCCCGACCACTAACTAATATACAAAAGGAGGACCTCTGATGAGACAGGATAATAATAGTTTAGCACATACTACATGGAATTGTAAGTATCATATTGTTTTCGCCCCAAAATATAGACGTCAGATAATCTATGGGAAATACAAAGCAAGTATTGGTCAAATCTTACGGTTATTATGTGAAAGAAAAGGTGTTGAAATTCATGAAGCAGAAGCATGCCCAGATCACATTCACATGTTGGTGAGTATACCACCGAAGCTAAGTATTTCCTCATTTATGGGATATTTAAAGGGTAAAAGTAGCTTAATGATATTCGACCGACACGCTAATTTAAAGTATAAATATGGGAATCGCAAATTTTGGTGTCGAGGGTTTTATGTTGATACGGTTGGGCGAAATCAGAAGCGAATTGAAGAATATATTCGTAATCAATTACAAGAAGACGTGATAGCAGATCAGCTCAGTCTTTTCGAGGAATATGATCCGTTTACAGGTGAGAAGAATAAAAGAAAGTAGTCTTAAAGAGACCCGCTAGTCGGGTCAGCTAGCAAAGGTGGTGCTGAAGGGAAACCATTCGGTAGGCCTTTAGGCCTCGGCCGGTAGCAGAGGCTTTCAGCCGAAGAGCAAACCACCCGTTCTCACGGGTGGTTTTGATTATGGTTATGCTCAATGCAAATCAACACCAGACTAATACTCTTCGAAAATCAAAATTATCCGTTGTCAACTTGCCTTGATGAACTCAAGTTCTATCGTCGGCTTCGTTTCCTAGGCTACTTTTGATTTTCATTGAGTATAACTTCAAGTGTCAGGGAGATACAGCAGACGCAGTTCGTGTCAACTGATGTTACTGAAAGAAGGGGTTGAAGTTTTTTTCATGAGCGATAGTCGTTGGCCAACCGTGACCAGGATAAACATCATAGTGACTAGGTAAAGTGAAGAGGTTGTTGCGAATACCTACAATTAGGTCGTTAAAGTTACTTGTTGGCAAATCTGTACGACCAATACTTTCTCTAAAGAGGGCATCGCCTGTAATGACGAAGTCATCTGAATGGAAAATAAAGGAAACACCTCCCCAAGAATGTCCGGGAGTTTGAACAACTGAAAATTCAAATCCAGCCAGACGATACAGGTGGTCATATTGGAAAGTTTCCTCAGCAGGACTCATAACAACATTTTCCATGTCATCGTGGCGTGATAGACCAGATAGGTTCATCTCAGGAGTGTAAAGCCAATCGGCTTCCTTGTCAGAAATATAAACTGGCGGATGTTCGAATCGGTTACGCACCAAATCCAAACTCATAATGTGGTCGTAGTGGGCGTGGGTGAGTAAAATAGCTACAACGGGCCTGTCTAACTCCTCTATTTTCGACAAAATGACTTCACCATTGCTTCCAGGATCGATAACGATGATAGCTTGATCATTAACTAATAAATAAGTGTTTTCACGTGCAACGTGATTTAAGATTGTAATAATTTCCATATCTTTAGTGTACCAGATTTTGAAGAAGATGGCTAAAATGACATCAAAAAAATAATAAGGTTTAATATTCAGAATATATCACTATTTTCAGAATATTAAACTAGAAAAAAGAATAAAATTATGCTAAACTGTAAGAAAACATAGAAGGAAAGAGGAATTTTTATGTCGCGACCAATGAATTTTGTAATGATTTCGCCGCATTTTCCGACTAATTTTGAAACTTTTGCTGTACGTTTGCATGAGGCTGGTTTTCATACATTAGGAATTGCCGATACACCATACCATGAATTATCTGACAATTTGCGCAGCCATTTAACGGAGTATTATAAAGTTGATAATATGGAAGACTATGACCAAGTCTATCGTGCGGTAGCTTATTTTGCTCATAAATACGGACGAATTGACCGTATTGAGTCACACAATGAATACTGGTTGGAATTAGATGCTAAGTTGCGCACAGATTTTAATGTTTTCGGCTACAAGAACGAAGATATGCTATCAATCAAGACAAAGCGTCAAATGAAGGAAATTTTCCGTGACCATGGTTTGAAAGTGGCGGCTGGTGATGTTTTTCATACAGATGACGAGGCGCGTGCTTTGGCTCAAAAACTTGGTTTTCCAGTGATTATTAAGCCAAATTCAGGTGTTGGTGCTTCTGATACTTACAAAATTAAGTCAACTCAGGAGTTGGAAGAATTTTTTGATTATAAGACTAATGGCGTTGAGTATATCATGGAAGAATTTATTGATGGCGATATTGTGACCTTTGATGGTTTGACGGATCATGAAGGTAATATTGTTTTCTATTCGAGTCTTGAATACTCAGAAGCAGTTCTTGATACGGTGGAAAAAGATGGTGACATGTTCTATTATGTGCCGCGTGAGATTTCGAAAGAGCTAGTTAGACTAGGCGAAATCTGTGTTGAAGCTTTTACTGTTAAAGAACGTTTCTTCCACTTTGAATTTTTCCGCGTTAAAGCAACCAAAGAACTCATGGCGTTGGAAGTGAACTGTCGTCCACCAGGTGGTTTGACCATTGACATGTGGAACTATGCTAATGATTTTGATGTTTTTCGTGAGTATGCCAATATTGTTAAAGATAATCTGTTTGAAGCAGAGATTTTACGCCCATATAATGTGGTTTATATTTCACGTAAGGCCAATCAACATTATGTGCACAGTCTTGATGATATTTGGGCAAAATTTGGCGATAAAATCATTTCTATTCAGTCTGTTCCAGGTGTCTTTGCTAAAATCATGGGTGAGAATGGTATCCTAGCCCGTACGACAACCCTAGATGAGATGCGTGAGCTTGTCCAATACGCACAGGCAAAGTCTTGAGAAACAATTAGTAAAGGAAAAAAGAATGCATTTTGAGAGAAGAAGTCACTGGTCAGGAGAGCTTGGTCAGGAGATGTACTTTAATGTTTATGGTCACGCAGGAAAGCCGATTATCGTCTTTCCGTCATCTGGTGGAAGCCAAAATGAATATGGAGACTTTGGCATGATTGAAGCCTGTCAAGATTTCATCAATCGTGGCTTGGTTAAATTTTATACACCAGATTCCTATGATAGAGAGTCATGGCTGAGTACTTGGAAAAATGGTCATGATATGGCTCTTGCGCACGATGCCTATGACCGCTATATTGTGAATGAGTTAGTGCCTTTAATTCGTTATGAATCAAATTGGCAAGGTGGTATGATAGCGACAGGGTGTTCAATGGGGGCTTTTCATACAGTCAATTTTGCCCTTCGCCATCCAGACCTTTTTGATGTTTCAATAGCCTTGTCAGGCGTGTACGATGCGCGTTTCTTTACAGGTGAATTTTATGGGGATCCAGTTGTCTATTACAACTCACCGATTGATTATCTTTGGAATCAAGAAGATTCTTGGTTTTTAGATCGTTATCGTGAAAATCGTTTTATCGTTGCAGTTGGTCAAGGCGCCTGGGAAGGACCGCATATTGCTGATACAAAACGCTTAGAAGAAGCTTTTGCAGCTAAGTCGGTTCCTGGTTGGTTTGATTATTGGGGAAATGATGTTGCCCATGACTGGGAATGGTGGCGTGTGCAAATGCCATATTTCTTAGGGAAATTGGAAGAAGAAGGTCGTATTTAATTTTAAGAACCTGTATTCACAGTTCAGTACTTCCATCTAAGGCTAGTTTTTGAGCTACTCATCGTTAGTTTTTTTCAAAATACAGTCAGTGTTCCCTCAAAAAACCTACCTTGATTAGCGAAAAACTATCTCTTATATAAAATCATTTCACTTGTGAATACAGGTTCTAAAGGCTGCGAGTTTTTCTCGTGGCTTTTTTTAGACATGATTTAGAATGATACAAATTTGGGTTAAACGCATATCTGTGCTATAATAATCATATGGATATTTGGGTAGCATTGAGCCAGTATGCGACAGTAGAAACGGAACGCATGATTTTACGGCCGTTTTCTTTTGTGGATAGTGATGATTTTTTTGAAATTTCTTCTAATAGGGAAAATCTACCTTTTATTTTTCCATATCAGGCCAGTCAGGAAGAAAGCGATTTTCTTTTAGTTTATTATTTTATGAAAAATCCTTTAGGAATTTGGGCTATTGAGGATAAATCAAGCAGTCGTATGATTGGTGCTATTCGTTTTGAACATTTGAATGTTTCAGATAGAACTGCAGAAATTGGCTATTTTCTTCATCGTGACTTTTGGGGACGAGGAATCATGACAGAATGTCTGAAAACAGTGACATTTCTGGCTTTTCATTCCTTTTACTTAAAAAAACTCAGCATTATTGTTCATAAAGAAAATCTTGCTAGCCAAAGAGTAGCAAAAAAAGCAGGCTATGTCTTTAAGCGCTGTTTTAAGGGAAGTGACCGTTACAATCGAAAAATGCGGGATTATGTAGAATACGGGCTAAAAGCCAAGGAGTATCGCTATGAGTAAGCATCAGGAAATTTTAAATTATTTAGAAAATCTGGCGGTTGGCAAACGTGTTAGTGTGCGTAGCATTTCCAATCATTTGAAGGTCAGTGACGGGACCGCCTACCGTGCGATAAAGGAAGCTGAAAATCGAGGAATTGTTGAAACGAGACCTCGTAGTGGAACGATACGTGTTGAGCAAAAGACAAAGGTGAGAATTGATAAGCTGACTTATGCAGAAATTGCTCGTATCAGTGATTCTGAAGTCTTGGCAGGACAAGCAGGCTTGGGACATGAATTTAGTAAGTTCTCTATTGGAGCCATGACACGGCAAAATATTAGTCGTTATTTGGTTAAGGGAGGCTTGCTGATTGTAGGCGACCGAGAAAATATTCAACTACTGGCTTTGGAAAATCACAATGCTATCTTGGTAACGGGAGGTTTTCCAGTATCTGACCGTGTTATTCGTATGGCTAACAATCAGGGCATTCCTGTTATGGTGACTCACTATGATACCTTTACAGTTGCGACGATGATTAACCATGCACTTTCAAATGTACGAATCAAGACTGACATAAAAACAGTTGAACAGGCATATCAAAATTTGTATGACTATGGTTTTTTACGTGATACAGCAATCGTTAAAGATTTTCATAATCTCATCAAGCAAAGTAAAAATGTACGTTTTCCTGTCATAACAGAGGATAACAAATTAGTAGGATTGGTTAGTATGCGTGATGTCGTTGATCAGGATTCTCACATCAGCATAAAACAAGTGATGACGGCAAATCCTATTATTGCTAAACCTGAAATGAGTTTGGCTAATATCAGCCAAAAAATGATTTTTGAAGACTTAAACATGTTGCCAGTTGTGTTAGATGATATGACAGTTGTTGGTGTCATTACGCGTCGGCAGGCTATGGAAAATATGCCTAATTTTCAACACAACAATCTCTACACCTATAGTGATCAAATTTTATCCAATCTTTTAAATGAGGAAGATGGTTTTCAGTTTGTCGTTGAACCTGCTATGATTGATCAAGCTGGAAGTTTGGCACAAGGTGTTTTGACAGAATTTTTGAAAGAAATTTCTCTGCGTGTTTTGACGAAAAAGAACCAAAAGAATATCATTATTGAACAAATGATGATATACTTTTTACAGGCTGTCCAGATTGATGATCGTCTGATTATCAAACCTCGGATTATAACAGAAAGCCGCCGCAGTTCAACCTTGGACTTTGAAGTGTTCTTAGAAGACCAAATCGTTGCTAAAGCTGTTGTCACAACAAAGATTAACTAGTAGCATACTTATACTCTTTGAAAATCAATAGTCTAGGTCGCTGGCTTAACCTTGTTGTAGGTCAGTGGGATATGCTATTGGTTGCTTTGTTTCATTTCAGTGAGTTCAAAGTGTAATGCTCGCTAAATTGAATGACCATATTAAAAAAGAGAATTGAAACGAGTTTTGTTTCGATTTATTTGGAGGAGAAAAACTAAACATGATTACTTTAAAATCAGCGCGTGAAATCGAAGCTATGGATAGAGCAGGAGATTTTCTTGCCAGCATTCATATCGGTTTACGTGATTTAATCAAACCAGGATTAGACATGTGGGAGGTAGAGGAGTACGTACGTCGTCGCTGCAAAGAAGCTAACGTTCTTCCTCTGCAAATTGGTGTTGACGGTGCTGTGATGGACTATCCTTATGCAACTTGCTGCGGTCTTAATGACGAAGTTGCCCACGCCTTCCCACGACACTATATCCTGAAAGAGGGGGATTTACTAAAGGTTGACATGGTTTTGAGTGAGCCTTTGGATAAAGCCATTCTTGATGTGTCTAAACTTAATTTCAACAATGTTGCTCAAGTTAAGAAATACACAGAGAATTACACAGGTGGCCTAGCAGACTCTTGTTGGGCTTACGCTGTGGGGAATGTCTCACAAGAAGTTAAAGACTTGATGGATGTGACAAAGGAGTGTCTCTACAAAGGCATTGAAAAAGCTGTTATCGGAAATCGTATTGGTGACATTGGTGCAGCTATCCAAGAATATGCTGAAAGTCGGGGTTATGGCGTTGTTCGTGATCTAGTCGGACACGGTGTTGGTCCAACCATGCACGAAGAACCAATGGTTCCTCACTATGGTGTAGCAGGACGTGGTCTGAGGCTGCGTGAAGGGATGGTACTAACCGTTGAGCCAATGATTAACACGGGTACTTGGGAAATTGATACTGATATGAAAACTGGTTGGGCGCACAAAACGCTTGATGGCGGTCTATCTTGTCAATATGAGCATCAATTTGTCATTACTAAAGATGGTCCAGTTATTCTGACCAGTCAAGGAGAAGAAAGAACTTACTAAGATGAACCGTAAGCGACTGCTAGATAAGCTCTGGGAAAAATTAGAATGGCCACCTCTACAAGTCTACCTTAAACATTATCGCAGTGCGGAGGTAGATTTATCTGCCATAGCGGTCGCCTATTATCTGCTGCTGACTGCCTTTCCTTTAATTGTCATAGCAGCAAATATTTTCCCCTATTTAAACATTGATATTACTGACTTACTGATTTTTATGAAGCAAAATCTGCCTTCTAACGTTTACAAGTCTGTATCTAGTATCACCATTGATATTTTTTCAAAACCTTCCGGTTCCATCTTGGGAGTGGCCACTGTGACCGCCTTGTGGACAATGAGCAAATCCTTAACATCGCTACAAAAAGCTATCAATAAGGCTTATGGTGTCGCTCAGCATCGAGACTTTGTGATAGGTCGTCTGGTGGGGATATTGGCAAGTCTACTTATTCTCTTTCTCTTAACGTTTGTTTTGCTTTTTTCAACTTTTTCAAAAGCTGCTTTACAAGTTATTCGAAGTAAGTATGATTTAAATGCTACAATTACAGACATTATTTTAAATTTAGCACAGCCAGTTACAATATTAACCATCGTTATTGGTCTGATGGTACTTTACTTCATTCTTCCTAATGTCCGTATTAGACGCCTACGTTATATTTTGCCAGGAACGATATTTACAGCTGTTGTCATTGTGTTTTTGAATAATTTGTTTGGGAATTATATTATTCGAAATTTTGAACGGATGGTGGATTTGAAAACTTTTGGTTCAATCGTGATTTTTGTAGTTATGCTGTGGTTTATCTTTCTTGCTCATATCTTGATTTTTGGTGCTGTTTTTAACGCTACTTATCAAGAATTAAGCCAAGGAAAGTTAGAAAGTAGGCGAGGTGATGTCCTCTCCATTATCCAAAATCGAAAGAATCATGAGAAAACAAAAAAATAAGTTTGGAATTAGTTTTGTTCCAAACTTATTTTTTATATTGGTTGGAAAATATCATCTTTTATGTTAAACTGATATCGTTGTTCTGAATTTTTATAGTCTTTTAGCTTGCCTTTTAATACGAGATAGCAACCATAATTTTGCACTTGAGTAAGGTAAAGCGATTTTCGATAATCTAGCAAATTATTGAAAATAGGAAATTAGGAAGCGAAGTTTCCTTAATCGTCAAAGTCATAAAAACTCTGTGAACAACCCTTGGTGCTTAGTTCCCTTTCACCAAGCATATTACAGGTGACAATGTTCACTTAAAGGAGAAATTTTATGAAACAGTTTACTGTCCGTGATTTTGTTCAAGTAGCCTTGATTGCTGCGCTTTATATTGTGTTGACAATCACCCCCCCACTCAACGCTATCAGTTATGGTGCCTATCAATTCCGTATTTCTGAAATGTTGAATTTTACTGCTTTCTATAATCGCAAGTATATTGTCGGCTTAACCTTAGGATGTATGATTTCAAATTTTTATAGTTTTGGTCTGGTTGATGTTCTGGTTGGTGGCGGATCCACCCTCGTCTTTGTAACTCTGGGCGTGATTTTGTTTGACCGCTACAAGAAAGAGTATCTGTTTAATGGCTTGTTTAATAAAGCATTTTTTTACTTCTCATTTTTCTTTGCAGCGTCAATGGTAACGGTGGCAATTGAACTCACCTACTTTGGCGCACCATTCCTATTGACATGGTTCACAACAGCAGTTGGAGAATTGGCTTCGCTGCTTATTGGTTCACTTATTATGGATAATTTGGGGAAACGTATTGATTTGACCAAATAAGAAAAGCACTCATCGGCTTAAAGTTGATGAGTGCTTTTATGGTCTATCTTACTCTTATATAAACATAAGTAGTGAAAAAATGGCAAAAATCAGAGTTTATTCATAATAAAGGTATCTTAGAAGAATAGACCTATTTTCTTAGATTTTTAGGTTATCCTTTAAATAAAGGTAAATAAAAGGTAAATAAAAAACGTTTACAGCAATCTCAGCTCTGCTATTTTACAAAAAATGTGGTATAATTCTACAGTTAGAATAAAAATAAAGAGGAAATCATGACTAAATTAAGAGACGATATCCGCAACGTTGCCATTATTGCCCACGTTGACCACGGTAAAACTACCCTTGTTGATGAACTATTGAAACAATCACACACCCTTGATGAGCGTAAAGAACTTCAAGAGCGTGCTATGGACTCAAATGACCTTGAAAAGGAGCGCGGGATTACTATCCTTGCTAAAAATACTGCTGTTGCATACAACGGTACACGTATCAATATCATGGACACACCAGGACACGCGGACTTCGGTGGTGAAGTGGAACGTATTATGAAGATGGTTGATGGGGTTGTTCTTGTTGTAGATGCCTATGAAGGAACAATGCCTCAAACACGTTTCGTGTTGAAAAAAGCACTCGAACAAAATTTGACACCAATTGTCGTGGTGAACAAGATCGACAAGCCATCAGCTCGTCCAGAAGAAGTAGTTGATGAAGTCCTTGAGCTTTTCATTGAACTTGGGGCCGATGATGACCAATTGGAATTCCCTGTGGTTTATGCCTCAGCTATCAATGGAACCTCATCATTGTCTGATGATCCTGCTGACCAAGAGCACACTATGGCTCCAATCTTTGATACTATCATTGAACATATCCCAGCGCCTGTAGATAACTCAGATGAGCCGCTTCAATTCCAAGTATCTCTTCTTGACTACAACGACTTTGTTGGACGTATTGGTATTGGACGTGTCTTCCGTGGTACTGTAAAAGTTGGTGACCAAGTAACATTGTCAAAACTTGATGGCACAACTAAGAACTTCCGTGTAACTAAACTCTTTGGTTTCTTTGGTCTTGAGCGTAAGGAAATCCAAGAAGCTAAAGCTGGTGATTTGATTGCTGTTTCAGGTATGGAAGACATTTTTGTTGGAGAAACAATCACACCAACAGATTGCGTAGAACCATTGCCAATTCTTCACATTGATGAACCAACCCTTCAAATGACTTTCTTGGTCAACAACTCACCTTTTGCAGGTCGTGAAGGTAAATGGGTAACATCCCGTAAGGTTGAAGAACGCTTGCTTGCTGAATTGCAAACAGACGTATCATTGCGTGTTGATCCAACTGATTCACCAGATAAATGGACTGTTTCAGGTCGTGGAGAATTGCACTTGTCTATCCTGATTGAAACCATGCGTCGTGAAGGCTATGAGCTTCAAGTGTCTCGTCCAGAAGTTATCATCAAAGAAATTGATGGTGTCAAATGTGAACCATTTGAACGCGTGCAAATTGATACTCCTGAAGAATATCAAGGTTCTGTTATCCAATCCCTTTCAGAACGCAAGGGTGAAATGCTTGATATGCAAGCAACTGGTAACGGACAAACCCGTTTGATTTTCCTTGTACCAGCACGTGGACTTATTGGTTACTCTACCGAATTTTTATCAATGACACGTGGTTACGGTATCATGAACCATACTTTTGACCAATACTTGCCAGTTGTTCAAGCTGAAATCGGTGGCCGTCACCGTGGTGCCCTTGTTTCTATTGATGCAGGTAAGGCAACCACTTACTCAATCATGTCTATCGAAGAACGTGGTACTATCTTTGTCAACCCAGGTACAGAAGTTTATGAAGGTATGATTATCGGTGAAAATTCACGTGATAATGACTTGACTGTAAATATTACCAAGGCTAAACAAATGACCAACGTCCGTTCAGCTACCAAAGACCAAACAGCAGTTATTAAGACACCACGTATTCTGACTCTTGAAGAATCACTTGAATTCTTGAATGATGATGAGTACATGGAAGTAACGCCAGAATCAATTCGTTTGCGTAAACAAATTCTTGATAAGAACCTGCGTGCTAAAGCGGCTAAAAAGAAAAAATTGAGTGACGACTAATCTTTAGTTATCTTTTCTCATGAAAGGAATGCCATGTTTTATTTAATCGTAGCGATTTTGTTAGTTTTGTATTATTTATTTATGGCACCTAAAACAGTTCAAAATACTTTGAATGCAATTGGTATTGTTGGTGCGGTGGCCTTACTCTTGGTTTTAGCTGGTATGAGTTTTATCAAGATTTTACAGTCACCCCCAGAAATTTTCATTGCGTTGGGTATGATTGTATTGGGCTATTTTGCCATTCGTGATGTTCTGCGGATGCCAGCGCATCCCAAAAAATAAATAAGGGAGGTTAGACGTTTTGTCTGACCTTTTTCTAATGACGACAGAAATGGTTAAACTTCTAATACTTAATGAAAATCAAAATCAGACTAGGCGACGCAGGTGTAGATAGAACTGAAGTTCATCAAGTCAGGACAACAATATCTGAATTTGATTTTCAAAGAGTATAAAGGCAAACCTTGTCTTTGGGGCTAAATCTTGAAAAAGCGAACAAATAAAGGTAGAATAATAAACGATAATAATGATAGGATGGATGAATTCCCAATGAAATCAGTAAAAACATTTGAAAATAAAAAAGTTTTGGTGCTTGGTCTGGCAAAGTCTGGTGAGGCGGCAGCACGTCTTTTGACTAAGTTGAAAGCTATTGTGACGGTCAATGATGGCAAACCTTTTGATGAAAACCCATCTGCCCAAGCCTTGTTAGAAGATGGTATCAAAGTCATTTGTGGTAGCCATCCTTTGGAGCTTTTAGATGAAAACTTTGAACTCATGGTGAAAAATCCAGGAATTCGTTACGATAACCCAATGGTGGCACGTGCGCTTGAAAAAGGCATTCCTGTCATTACTGAGGTTGAACTGGCTTACCTCATCTCGGAGGCACCAATTATCGGAATCACAGGTTCAAATGGTAAAACGACGACCACAACAATGATTGCTGATGTTTTGAATAATGGTGGTCAGTCGGGACTTTTGTCTGGAAATATAGGATTTCCAGCTTCAAAGGTAGCGCAAACGGCGACCGCCCAAGATACTTTGGTTATGGAATTATCTTCTTTCCAACTAATGGGGGTTGAAAGTTTTCATCCTCATATTGCAGTTATTACCAATCTTATGCCAACGCATATTGATTATCATGGCTCCTTTGAAGATTATGTGGCAGCCAAATGGAATATTCAAAAAAATATGACAGATGCAGACTTCATGGTGCTAAATTTCAACCAAGATTTATCAAAAGAGCTAGCGCAAAAAACACAAGCAACTGTTGTGCCATTTTCAACATTTGAAAGAGTTGATGGTGCTTATTTAGAAAATGGAACTCTTTATTTTAAAGGCGAAGCTGTCATGAAAGCTGATGAGATTGGTGTACCCGGCAGCCATAATATTGAAAATGCTTTAGCCACTATTGCAGTTGCTAAATTATCGGGGATTGCCAATGATGCCATTAAGGAAACGTTGTCACATTTTGGAGGTGTTAAACACCGCCTACAAGCACTCGGTGAGGTTAGAGGAGTTAAATTTTACAATGACTCAAAATCCACTAATATTTTAGCGACACAAAAAGCTCTGTCAGGATTTGATAATAGTAAAGTGATCTTGATTGCTGGTGGGCTTGATCGTGGTAATGAATTTGATGAATTAGTACCAGATATTGCAGGTCTTAAACTTATGGTTATCCTAGGCGAGTCTGCACCTCGTGTGAATCGAGCAGCAGATAAAGCAGGTGTAGCTTATGTGGATGCCAAAGATGTAGCCGAAGCGTCACACTTGGCTTTTGAAAATGCAAGTACTGGAGATATTGTCCTACTTAGTCCTGCTAATGCTAGTTGGGACATGTATAAGAATTTTGAAGTGCGTGGAGATGAATTTATCGCGGCCTTTGAAGAAATCAAGGGAGAATAAGATGTCAAAGAAAAAAATCGTCTTTACTGGTGGCGGTACCGTTGGCCATGTGACCCTTAACCTCATTTTGATTCCCAAGTTTTTAAAAGATGGTTGGGAGGTTCATTATATTGGTGATAAGCACGGCATTGAACATGAGCAGATTAGCAAATCTGGCTTTAATGTAACTTTTCATGCGATTGCTACGGGTAAGCTTCGCCGCTATTTCTCATGGCAAAACATGTTGGACGTTTTCAAAGTTGGCTGTGGGATTTTGCAATCCATGCTTATCATTGCAAAAATTAGGCCTCAAGCGCTTTTCTCAAAAGGAGGATTTGTTTCAGTTCCTCCGGTAATTGCTGCAAAAACACTAGGAGTTCCAGTTTTTGTGCATGAGTCGGATCTATCTATGGGGTTGGCTAATAAAATTGCCTATAAATTTGCTACGACCATGTACACAACCTTTGAACAGACAGAAAGTCTGGTAAAGGCAAAACATGTTGGAGCCATCACAAAAGTAGGTAGTTCTTCTCATAGTCATCAGACCGAGATTGATGAGATTAAAGAACACTTTAATCCTGACTTAACAACCTTGCTCTTTATTGGTGGTTCTGCGGGTGCCCGTGTTTTTAATGACTTTATCACAAAAACACCTGAAGTAACCAAACAGTTCAATGTTATCAACATTTCTGGGGATAAATCTCTCAATAACTTAACCCAAAATCTCTATCGTGTGGACTATGTGACAGATTTGTATCAACCTCTCATGGATTTAGCAGATGTCGTGGTTACTCGTGGAGGTTCAAATACCATTTTTGAGTTGGTGGCCATGCGTAAGCTCCATCTTATTGTGCCACTTGGTCGTGAAGCTAGTCGCGGGGATCAATTGGAAAATGCAGCTTATTTTGAGAAAAAGGGCTATGCTAGTCAGTTGCAAGAACCAGAGTTGACTCTTGATACATTGAATAAAAAGGTAGCACATCTATTGTCACATAGAGAAGAATATTATCAGGCAATGGCAAATTCTAAAGAAATCAAGTCACAAGACGAATTTTATAACTTGCTGACAGCGGATATTGCCAAGGCTACAAAAGGGAATTAAATGTCAAAAAAGAAAGACCAAAATTCAAATGAAGATGTGGTGTTGACCGAGTGGCAACAGCGCAATTTGGAATTTTTGAAGAAAAAAAAGGAAGAAGCAGCTGAAAAAGAGCGCTTGAGAGAAAAGCTACGTATTGAGCGTAAAGCACAACGTGTTAAAGATGACTCTGATAAGCAAGTGACCAAAAAAAGTCCTGAAATGAAAGAAAGTTCACTTTCTCCTGAGGGGGATGAAGTTCAAAAAGAAGCAAACGATACGGCAAAAAAGGTGAAGAAACAGACAACCAAAGCTAAAAGTCCTCGTCGTAAGCAAGTAAAAAGAGCATTGCCAATTTTTATCTTGGCTAGTTTGATTTTAATGGTTTCTCTCTTTCTCATATCACCGTGGAGCAAGCAAAAGACGATTAAGATTTCTGGTTTCAAAAATGCTTTGGAACACGATATTTTGTCTGATTCTGGTATCAAGAGCTCAGATTATATTTTCAATTTAATTTTAAATCATAAAAACTATGAAAAAGCTGTTGAGACTTCCAATGTTTGGATTAAAAAAGCGAACTTAACCTATCAATTTCCGAATCGTTTTACTTTAAAAGTGAACGAGTATAGTATTGTCGCTTATACCCAAACAGATCAAGGCTATCAGCCTATCTTGGAAAATGGAAAACGCGTTGATACGGTGAATGCTTCAGAGTTGCCTGAAAAATTTGTGACAATCAATTTAACGGATGAGAACCAGATTCAACAGCTAATCAAATCATTTTCAAGTCTTAAAGAAGATTTGTTGCATCAAATCCAAACTGTTAGTTTGGCAAATTCGGCCTCCACACCTGATTTACTTCTAGTCACTATGCGGGATGGTAATTTGGTTCGAGTTCCTTTATCGGAATTTGATAGTAAATTTCCCTATTACGAAAAAATAAAAGGAAAACTTCAGGAAACAAGTATTGTTGATATGGAAGTTGGCATTTATACGACGACTGCTGCGATTGAGGAGGAAGCCGCTGCGGATAAAGCTAAGGCTAATGAAAAAACGACAGAAGAAACAACAGCATCAACTGAAGGCGACAGCCAAACAACGACGGCAACAGAAGTGGCAACAACACAAGAAAGTTCAGATGGTCAATCTACTGAACAAAGTGTAACGCAGTAAATTGTAAACTTTGAAGTAAGGATTTTCGAGAGGAAAATTCTAATTAGATTATTTTTAAATAAGCTAGTAACTTCCTAAGAATTAAGAAAAAAGCTAGATTAAGTTTCTATAACAAAAAACGTAAAATGATAACATTTTACGTTTTTTTATGGTATAATATCTTCTGAATAATTCTGTCTTTTTGACAGGGGTAGAATAGTAAATGATTGGAAAGATAGTGAGGTCGAGTGAATGGCTAGAAATGGCTTTTTTACAGGATTAGATATAGGAACTAGCTCGATTAAAGTTCTTGTTGCGGAGTTTATTTCGGGAGAAATGAGTGTTATCGGTGTTAGTAACGTCCCAAGTACTGGAGTGAAAGATGGGATTATTATTGATATCGAAGCTGCGGCAAATACAATAAAAGTGGCGATACAAGATGCGGAAGAAAAGGCAGGTATCAGCATTACTAAGGTTAATGTTGGTCTTCCTGCAAACCTATTACAAATTGAACCAACACAAGGAATGATTCCTGTTCCCAGTGAGTCTAAAGAAATTAAAGATGAAGACGTTGACAGCGTGGTAAAATCAGCTCTGACAAAGAGTATAACCCCTGAACGTGAGGTTATTTCTTTAGTACCTGAGGAATTTATCATTGATGGTTTCCAAGGAATTCGTGATCCTAGAGGGATGATGGGGATTCGCTTGGAGATGCGTGGTTTGATTTATACAGGACCAAGCACCATCTTGCATAATCTTCGTAAGACAGTTGAACGAGCAGGAATAGAACTTGAAAATATTGTAATTTTACCACTTTCTATGGCTAAATCAGTTCTTAATGAAGGTGAGCGTGAGTTTGGTGCTACCGTGATTGACATGGGAGGTGGTCAAACGACCGTTGCTTCAATGCGTGCACAAGAGCTTCAATATACAAATACCTACCCAGAAGGTGGTGAATACATCACTAAGGATATTTCGAAAGTATTGAAGACTTCAATGCAAATTGCAGAAGCATTGAAGTTCAATTTTGGTCGCGCTGACCTTGCAGAAGCAAGTAAATCTGAAACGGTGAAAGTTGATGTGGTCGGTAGTGACTTGCCGGTAGATGTTTCAGAGCACTATTTGGCAGAGATTATTTCAGCGCGTGTTAGACACATTTTAGAACGTGTGAAACAAGATTTAGAACGTGGGCGCCTGCTTGATTTACCTGGAGGAATTGTTCTCATTGGTGGTGGAGCTATTATGCCTGGCATTGTAGAGTTAGCACAAGAGATATTCGGTACTAAGGTGAAATTATTTGTTCCAAATCAAGTTGGAATTCGTAATCCTATGTTTGCGAATGTAATCAGCATTGTCGAGTATGTTGGAATGATGTCAGAAGTTGATCTTATTGCTCAACGTGCCGTATCAGGTGAGGAATTGTTACGCCGTAAGCCTGTGGACTTTGGTGGACAATTAGAACGATCTACACCAGTATATATGGACAATGTTATTCCAGAACCACAAGTGGCACAAATGCAGCCAGAAACACCCCCAGTAAGCTTGGACAAAGACTCGTCTGCTCCTAAAGCTAAATTAGGTGATCGCGTTCGTGGTATTCTAGGAAGTATGTTTGACTAAAAATAAGTGAGGATTAAAAATGGTATTTTCATTTGATGCGGCATCGGTATCAGGTGCAGTAATTAAAGTAATCGGCGTCGGTGGTGGCGGCGGTAATGCTATCAATCGTATGATTGACGAAGGAGTAGCAGGGGTTGAGTTCATAGCGGCTAATACCGATATTCAAGCTTTAAGCTCTTCAAAAGCAGAAACGGTTATCCAATTAGGTCCAAAGTTAACTCGTGGTCTTGGTGCAGGAGGTCAACCTGAGGTTGGGCGTAAAGCAGCTGAGGAAAGTGAAGAAGTGTTGACAGAGGCACTGACTGGTGCAGACATGGTCTTTATCACTGCTGGTATGGGCGGTGGTTCTGGTACTGGAGCTGCTCCTGTTATTGCTCGTATTGCTAAAAGTCTAGGGGCTCTCACAGTTGCTGTTGTTACTCGTCCTTTTGGCTTTGAAGGAAATAAGCGCGGAAACTTTGCGGCTGAAGGAATTGCAGAATTACGTGAACAAGTAGATACTTTACTTATTATCTCAAATAATAATCTACTTGAAATTGTAGATAAGAAAACACCATTACTTGAGGCTTTGAGCGAAGCAGATAATGTTCTTCGCCAAGGTGTTCAAGGGATTACAGACTTGATTACAAGCCCTGGTCTTATCAATCTTGACTTTGCCGATGTAAAAACAGTTATGGCAAATAAAGGGAATGCCCTTATGGGTATTGGTATCGGTACGGGTGAAGAACGTATTGTTGAAGCAGCACGCAAAGCTATCTACTCACCGCTCCTTGAAACCACAATTGACGGCGCAGAAGATGTTATTGTCAATGTTACAGGTGGACTTGATATGACCTTGACGGAAGCTGAAGAGGCTTCATCAATCGTTGCACAAGCTGCTGGTCAGGGTGTGAATATCTGGCTCGGAACTTCAATTGATATGGATATGAAAGATGAAATCCGTGTCACTGTAGTAGCAACAGGTGTTCGAAAAGATCGTGCAGATCAGGTTGCGGGTTTTAGTAGTCAGCGTACTTTCACTCAAACTAATGCGCAACAGGCTGCGGGTGCTCAATACGCACAATATGCAACTCAGAAGAATGCACAGCCAAGTTTTGAGAGACAACAAAATTTTGATATGACTGAAACTCATGATATTCCTACGAGTTCACAAGCAACATCAACTCCGCGTAATCAACAAGGCTCAGCGTTTGGTGGCTGGGATTTGCGTCGCGATAACATTGTTCGACCTGCAGAGGGTGAATTAGATAGCAAATTGACAATGTCAGCTTTCGCTGGAAATGATGACGAAGACGATGAACTTGAAACCCCTCCATTCTTTAAAAACCGTTAATTATGGATTTTCAAAAAAATAAGGACCTCATTTTTAACGAGGTTTCGCAAGCAGCCGAGGCTGCTCATCGAGATAAGGATTCTGTAACTGTTATTGCGGTTACAAAATATGTAGATTCTGAAACAGCTGAAAAACTTGTGGAAACTGGTATCAAGCACATTGGTGAAAATCGTGTTGATAAATTTCTTGATAAATACAATGCTTTGAGAAACAAAAAACTAATTTGGCATCTAATAGGTAGTTTGCAAAGGCGAAAGGTTAAGGAAGTCATCAATTTAGTTGATTATTTCCACGCTCTCGATTCTGTCAAACTGGCTGCTGAAATTCAAAAACGTGCAGAACATCCAATAAAATGTTTCTTGCAAGTTAATATTTCTGAGGAAGCCAGTAAGCATGGTTTTAAAACATCAGAAGTTTTAGAAGCGTTAGAGCAGATGGAAACTTTTGATAAAGTTCAAATTGTTGGATTGATGACAATGGCTCCGTTTGGAGCTTCTGAGGAAGAACTATCCACTATTTTCAAAACAGCAAATGAACTCAGAAATCAGTTGCAAAAAAAAGAATTTTCGAACGCACCAATGACAGAATTAAGTATGGGAATGAGTGGCGATTTTCCAATTGCTATTCGGGAAGGTTCTACTTTCGTTAGAATCGGAACGTCATTTTTCAAAGAGTAGGAGGTAGAAATGGCTTTTAAAGATACATTTGAAAAATTGATTTCTTACTTTGATACAGATGAGGTGAGTGATGTTGAAGAAACTACAACTGGGACAGATTCTGAAACCCACACTCAAAAGTCGAATTCGACAGTAAACGCTCAAAACCCTAGTCAAACGACTAGATCTAACCAAACTCAAACCCCTAGAACAGCTCAGCGTCCACAGCAAACGCAACCTTCTCCAAGGCAACATGCTCCTGTTCCACCACGTCGTCCGATGGAGGATACTATCCCATCTTCTGTACGTCCTGTTGGTGCTAATCAGGAAAGTTTTCGAGTTGGCCAAGCTTCTGAACAACAAACGACCATCGCTTTGAAGTACCCACGTCAGTACGATGATGCACAAGAGATAGTTGATCTTTTGATCGTTAATGAATGTGTTTTAATTGATTTTCAATACATGCTTGATGCACAGGCACGTCGTTGTTTAGATTTTATTGATGGGGCAAGTAAGGTTTTGTATGGTAAACTTCAGAAGGTAGGACCGTCAATGTTTCTTCTGACACCATCAAATGTTGTCGTTGATATTGAGGAACTAAACCATCAACATCCTGGACAGGACTTAGGATTTGACTATGATATGAAGAGACGATAATTGATGAATATATTGATACTTGAGATTTTACTTAAAGTCATACAGCTTTATACTTATCTGCTGGTTATTTACGCTTTACTTTCTTGGTTCCCAGGAGCCTATGATTCTGCATTAGGTCGGTTTATTTCCTCTATTGTAGAACCGTTGATTGCTCCCTTTAGGCGTTTAAATCTTCAATTTGCGGGTCTAGATTTCACTATTTGGGCTGTGGTAATTGTTCTGAACGTTTTAACTCGCCTTTTGGCTTATGTTTTACTTTAAGATGGTCAGTGATAACATTTACCAACATTACAAGTCATCTGAATATTCTTTTGTGGAAAAAATTCGTGATCTCATTCTCAAAGTTGAAGCATCCTACACTTTTACAGTAACTGATTTTTTGAATCCTAGGGAAGTAGAGATAGCAAGAACGCTCTGCCATCCTTACGGTTTACAGGTTATGGCTTCTAGCGATTATTATCCAATGGAATATTCGAAGGTGATTATTGCACCTGATTACTACACTTTTGATTTTTCTGATTTTGAAATAACTTTAGTTGAGATTGCTTATAATACCAAGTTTAATTCTTTAACTCATAGTCAAATTCTAGGGACTTTGATAAATCAACTTGGCATAAAACGGTCTATTATTGGAGATATTCTAGTTCAACCAAATAGAGCACAGCTTTTAATTGATAGTAAAATGGTGTCTTATTTTATAACTAATGTTACAAAAATTGGGAAAGCGAGTGTTCGCTTGGTTGAGATTGATTTTGCAGAAATGCTTGTTTCTGAAAATACTGCTCAAAGTATAGATGTTTTAGTATCAAGTATGCGTTTAGATAAAATCATCGCAACTGTCTTAAAACTCTCACGTACTCAAGCGAGTGCACTTATTGAAGCAGATAAAGTCAAAGTCAACTATCAAGAAGTAAATAAAATTTCAGAGTTGCTCCAAGTCGGGGATCGGATTAGTATTCGTGGATTTGGACGTTTTACAATCGTATCAAACAATGGATTTTCCAAAAATGGAAAATATAAATTAACATTAGATAAAATGACACATAAATAAGGAGAAACTGATGGCACTTACAGCGCTTGAAATTAAAGACAAAACCTTTTCAACTAAGTTTAGAGGTTACAGCGAAGAGGAAGTTAATGAATTCCTTGATATCGTTGTTGAAGACTACGAAGATTTAGTTCGTCGTACGCACGATCAAGAAAATAAAATCAAAGATTTAGAAGAAAAATTAGCTTATTTCAATGATATGAAGGAATCTTTAAGCCAATCAGTTATCTTGGCTCAAGAGACCGCTGAAAAAGTTAAGGCATCAGCTAATAATGAAGCTGCAAATTTGATTAGTAAAGCTAATTACGATGCACAACATTTACTTGATGAAGCAAAATCAAAAGCAAATGAAATTTTACGTGGAGCTGCAGATGAGGCGAAAAGCGTAGCAATTGACACTGAAGACTTGAAACGTCAGACACGTGTCTTTCATCAACGTTTGGTTGCTTCAATTGAGGCTCAGCTAGGTTTGGTGAAATCACCTGAGTGGGATGAGTTGCTTCAACCGACTGCAACTTATCTTCAAGGTTCAGATTCAGCTTTCCGAGAAGTTGTAGAAAAAGTACTGGATGAAAAACTTCCAGAAGTAGTTGATGAAGAGTCAACTGATGCCACGCGTCAATTTTCACCAGAAGAAATGGAAGAATTACAACGACGGGTTGATGAGAGCAATAAGGTCTTAGAAGAAACACAAAGCTTCAACGTTTCTCAGGAAAATCCAGAAATTAACTTGAATGAAACACAAACCTTTAAATTAAATATTGAGGAATAAGAAAAACAGAATTTGTATTTAATATTTTCAGCGAGCAAGTGATGGTGTAAGACTTGTAATCTCTTAAATGCAAATGATCATTTTCTATCTTTCTATCTGAAGTAAGTAAGATAGGAGGGGTCATCTACCTTACAGATGACAAGAGGGGATAACTATTTTGGCTAATATGTCACAATTAGTTATCCTAAATTAAGGTGGTACCACGAACTTTCGTCCTTATGAAAGTTCGTGGTTTTTATATTTTTGGGCAATGATTGAACGGCAAAAATTAAGTACCGTCTCATTATTATAAGCTTTCAGACTGACAGACTTGTCTGTACTGAATACATTTTTACATCAAATTAAGGAGAAACCATGAAATTAAAAGAAACGCTGAACTTAGGGAAAACTGCTTTTCCGATGCGTGCTGGTCTTCCGACCAAGGAACCACTATGGCAAAAAGAATGGGAAGAAGCAAAAATCTACGATAGACGTCAACAATTAAATGCAGGAAAACCATCCTTCCACTTACATGATGGTCCTCCCTACGCCAATGGAAATATTCATGTGGGACATGCATTAAATAAAATTTCGAAAGATATTATTGTTCGTTCAAAATCGATGTCTGGTTTTCGTGCACCTTATGTTCCAGGATGGGACACACATGGTCTTCCAATCGAGCAAGTGTTGGCAAAACAAGGTGTTAAACGTAAAGAACTTGATCGTGCAGAATATTTAAAAATGTGTCGCGATTACGCCCTCTCACAGGTTGATAAACAGCGTAATGACTTCAAACGTCTAGGTGTCTCTGCTGATTGGGAAAATCCGTACATTACTTTGGTACCTGAATACGAAGCTGCGCAAATTCGCATTTTTGGTGCAATGGCTGACAAAGGTTATATCTATCGTGGTGCTAAACCAGTTTATTGGTCTTGGTCTTCAGAGTCTGCGTTAGCTGAAGCTGAAATTGAGTACCATGACATTGATTCCACATCTTTATATTACGCCAACAGGGTAAAAGATGGGAAAGGAATCCTTGCAAATGGAACTTATATCGTTGTTTGGACGACTACACCATTTACTATTACAGCTTCACGTGGACTGACAGTTGGTCCAGATATGGATTATGTTTTAGTTCAGCCTGCTGGAGATGACCGTCAATTTTTGTTAGCTGAAGTTTTAGTAGATAGCTTGGCTACAAAATTTGGTTGGGAAAGTTTCGAGCTTATCTCTCGTCATAAGGGTAGCGATTTGGAGTATATCGTTACAGAGCACCCATGGGATGAGACTGTTGATGAATTAGTGATTTTGGGTGACCATGTTACCACTGATTCTGGTACAGGTATTGTCCATACTGCACCATCATTTGGTGAGGACGACTACAATGTTGGCATGAAATATGGCTTAGAAGTTTATGTGACTGTTAACGAACGCGGTCTTATGAACGAATTAGCTGGTCCAGATTTTGAGGGACAATTCTACGATAAGGTTGTTCCAACAGTTCTTGAAAAATTAGGAGATCTACTCTTAGCAAAAGAAGTTATTAATCACTCTTACCCATTTGACTGGCGAACTAAGAAACCAATTATTTGGCGAGCTGTTCCGCAATGGTTTGCTTCTGTATCTAAATTCCGTCAGGATATCCTTGATGAAATTGATAAGACAACATTTTACCCATCTTGGGGACATACCCGCCTCTATAATATGATTCGTGACCGTGGTGATTGGGTCATTTCTCGTCAACGTGCATGGGGAGTGCCACTTCCAATCTTCTATGCTGAAGATGGTACAGCTATCATGACAAAAGAAGTTACCGATCATGTTGCAGATCTTTTTGAAAAAGAAGGCTCAATTATCTGGTGGGAACGTGATGCTAAAGACTTGCTTCCGGAAGGTTTCACTCACCCAGGCTCACCAAACGGTATTTTTGAAAAAGAAACAGACATCATGGATGTGTGGTTCGACTCAGGTTCATCTTGGAACGGTGTTATGAATGCTCGTGAAGGTTTGGAATACCCAGCAGACCTTTATCTTGAAGGTTCTGACCAATATCGTGGATGGTTCAACTCATCCTTAATTACTTCGGTGGCGGTTAATGGACACGCACCATATAAAGCAGTTCTTTCACAAGGTTTTACCTTGGATGGAAAGGGCGAAAAGATGTCTAAATCATTGGGAAATACTATCTTACCAAGTGATGTTGAAAAACAATTTGGTGCAGAAATCTTGCGCCTCTGGGTGACAAGTGTGGATTCAAGTAACGATGTTCGGATTTCTATGGATATCTTGAAACAAACGTCTGAAACTTATCGGAAAATTCGTAACACCTTGCGTTTCCTAATTGCCAATACATCTGATTTTAATCCTAATACAGATGCCATTGCTTTTGAGAGCCTTCGTCCAGTTGACAAATACATGACTATCAAGTTTAATAGTCTGGTTAAAACCATTCGTGAAGCCTATGAAAAGTATGACTTCCTCAGCATTTACAAGGCAGTTGTGAATTTTATCACCGTTGATTTATCAGCCTTTTACCTTGATTTTGCCAAAGATGTGGTTTACATCGAAGCAGCAGACAGCGTAGCTCGCCGTCAAATGCAAACCGTCTTCTATGATATTTTGGTGAAAATCACGAAATTATTGACTCCTATTTTACCACACACTGCAGAAGAAATTTGGTCATATTTAGAACATGAAGTAGAAGATTTTGTTCAATTAACAGATTTACCAGAAGCTGAAACTTTTGCTAATCAAGAAGAAATCCTTGAAGAATGGGAAGCTTTCATGACCTTGCGTACACAAGCCCAAAAAGCTCTTGAGGAAGCTCGTAACGCGAAAATCATTGGTAAATCCTTAGAAGCACATTTGACGATTTACGCTGGTGAAGAAGTGAAAACACTCTTGGCTACACTTGACAGTGATCTTGCTCAATTGATTATTGTTTCTCAGTTGACAGTTACGGATCAACCGGCTCCTGAGAATGCTGTGGTATTCGAGAATGTTGCCTTTACAGTCGAACATGCACATGGTGATGTCTGTGAACGTTGCCGTCGTGTTGACGAAACGGTAAGGGAACGTAGCTACAAGGCAACTATTTGTGATCACTGTGCAGTAATCGTTGAAGAAAACTTTGCTCAAGCTGTCTCAGAAGGGTTTGAAGAAAGCACAAAATAGAATGACACTATTTTATAGTTCGGTTAATATAGTCAATTAGTTTATCTTTGATTATTTCGACGTAAGAGGAAACTCCGTTTCCTTATTTCCAACTTCAAACACTCCACTGGATTGTTTGAACTCACTTTGCCGTACTTTACGAAAGTCACTTGCTTCGCATGTCTTATTTCCAGCCTAGAACAGCCTAGAGGCTGTTCTAGCAACCTGCAGCTCGTTGCCTTGTACTAAAAGCAAACTAAACTAAACATACTAAGATTAGTAGTGAAGAAATCTCCGACGGGAGAAAGTACACACTACTTTTTCTTTATGATAAAGTAGAGGTGTCTTGTTAAGTCGAGGGTTCTTTTGACGCTAGACGTCGCGTATTGAAAATGACATCACTAAAACAAGGAATCATTCAAGACAAAGAGGTCATATCATGCGAGTAGTATTTGGGATTGACGTGAGTAAGGTAAGTTCAGAAGTGGCTATTCTAGTCAACGGCGAGAAGGTTCATGGCTATACCATGCCCAATGATGCCATTGGCTTTGCTCGGCTACTTGGCGATTTGAAAACCGTCCACAAGCCAGAAATCATCTTTGAAGCAACAGGCGTCTATTCTCGTCGTCTTCAAGCTTTTCTGGATGAATATGGCTACGCTTACACACGGCTCAATCCCTTAGAAGCCAAGAAGCAACTGGATAGCTTGCGTGTGCGGAAAACAGATCAAATTGACGCTGAAAAACTGGCTCAATCTCAATTTGTGCTGAATCGTAAACCGACTTATGTCCAAGAAGAAGTCTATCAAGACTTGCGGGATCTCAGCCGTTTCTATCAGAATCTGACCGAGGACATCGTTCGAGCTAAAAATCGTCTACACAAGGTCTTACAGGTCACTTTCCCAGAGTTGGAGACTATCTTATCAACGCCAACTGGGGAACAATACTGGAACTTGGTCATAGCCTTTCCTTGCAAGGACTTCGTGCTTGACTTAAGCAAGGATGAACTCTCAAAGAGCATCCGTCTGTCCACTTCAAAACGGATTTCTGACGAGCGTGTGGCCTACTTAGCAGAGAAGCTGACAGCACTAGCTAATCAATCTTATTGTGCCGTTAAGAAAACCTCTCCAATACTTGAAGAGGTGCGTTACTATGGAAAAGAATTGCT
The DNA here is from genome assembly GCF_040731245.1 of Streptococcus sp. ZY19097. Taxonomy (NCBI): domain Bacteria; kingdom Bacillati; phylum Bacillota; class Bacilli; order Lactobacillales; family Streptococcaceae; genus Streptococcus; species Streptococcus sp. ZY19097. The sequence continues at coordinate 1,704,973 of NZ_CP160400.1, read as the reverse complement.
TAGACTTTCTGAACAGAGACAAATAGTCTTAGACGAAATGGTGGAAATAGCTCAACCTTTACCAGAGTATGACATTCTGCTCTCTATTACTGGTATCGCTGAGACCACTGCAACAAGTATTATTGGTGAACTGGGAGATATTCGCCGTTTTCAGTCTGCCAATCAAATCAACGCCTTTATCGGCATTGACCTGAGACACTATGAATCTGGAAACTTCATCGCTAAGGAACACATTACCAAGCGTGGGAATCCTTACGCTAGAAAGATTCTGTTCAAGTGCATTCACAATATCGCTTCAGCTAGTCACACCAATCCTTGCCATATCGCCGACTTTTATGAGAAACGAAAAAGACAATCGCAAACGACTTCAACCAAGCCACACACGATTGCCTCCATACATCGTCTCATTCGGACAATGTATTACCTCATTATGCATAACAAACTTTACGATTACACTTTAACCAAAAATCAGTAAAATTGTTTATGCCATATTATTGTAACACCTTATCAAAAAATTTCAACATAAGGTGTTGCTTTTGTATACACTTTTTATGTACTTTTTATGTAAATCTTTAGTGTAAAGTAAGCTCACTTCCCTATTTGATGACTGTATGAAAATTATTTTTTCTCTAAAACCTTGATAGGCTTGATGAATGGTAGAAAAGACTATAAGTGGATTGCTAGTCAAGATTATGCCACTTTGACTGTTGTGGTCCCAAGGACAGGGTCACTGACGGGCATTGGGACAAAATGAAAATACTGGCAAAGAGCATCAGCAGGAATACCATAGAGGAGATTGTAATAAATGGAGGTGAAATACGAAAAGAAAAAAAGTTTTAGCTATTACAATAGGAAGTAAATATATAAATTACAGTAATACTGAGTGGAATCTAATAAAAACTACAATAAACAATTATAGTGAATATGCAAATAAAGAGGTCCTAAATAATGAAATAGCAGCCAACGTCTGTATAGACGCTGGCTGCGTAGTTAAAAAGAAACGTGAAAAATACTTTAGAACAGCATGAAATCCTTTTTAGTCATTCCTTTTTTTCTTGAACTTCGTTAGTGGATTGCTATCCCTTATAGGGCTGATTTGTGTTGTCGGAAGTATTAGTGTTTATCTCAGACGTGTTTTTTTGAATTTTGTTTGTGACTGTAATCAGCTTTTACGTTTATAAGCGGTACTCCAAAAGGTGCTTTATGCGGTCTGGGCTTTCGTCTGGACCGTAATTTTTGGGGAAACGGTCTAGTGCTTGTATCTGAGCTATGTCGTGATCAGTTAGTTGAAAGTCAAAAATGTCAAAATTTTCAATCATTCGATCTAGATGTATGGATTTTGGGATAGTCAAGATGTCGCTTTGAATTTGCCAACGTAAAATGACTTGAGCGATGGACTTGCCATGTTTTTCGGCGATATGTTCAAGTGTGGCATCTTTGAAAATGCCATCGTTGCCCCTGTTGAAAGGGCTCCATGCTTGAGTTGCCACACCAAATTGAGCATTGGTTGCTTGAATGAGAGGATGCTGCTTGTAAGGATGAAGTTCAATCTGATTCAGGGCGGGGACAACTTCAGTTTGAAGGGCAAAATCTGTCAAATGTCCTGTAGAGAAGTTTGATACTCCAATCGCTCGAACATAACCTTCTTTGTAAAGTTCAGTCATTGCTCGCCAAGCCCCGTATAGATCACCAAAGGGCTGATGAATGAGGTAAAGATCCAAATAATCAGTTTTCAACTTATTTAGGCTTTCATGGAAGGCCTTTTTAGTTTCTTCATAACCCAACTGACTGATCCATGCTTTGCTAGTCAGGAAAACGTCCTCACGCGCCAGACCAGAGGTCTTGACAGCTTGACCAACGGCCTCTTCATTTTGGTAAAGTGCTGCGGTATCGATAAGGCGGTAGCCAACTTGCAAAGCCTGTTTAACGGCTTTCTGACACTCAACCAAATTGAACATTTGCCAGACACCAAAGCCAAGTCGGGGAATTTGAACCCCATTATTTAACGTTTTGAATTCCATAGGAATACCTCCATACCTCATTTTACCATAAAAGAGTTAAGGCCTAGTGTGTGAACCAAGGCTTTTTTTGATTTCTTGGATAAAAGCTGAGCTGATATCTGATATTTTTTTCTTTTTATTGGTCACGTAGCCAAGTGTGTGGCTAGGACTGTCTTTTAGCGGAATGAGAACTATCTGTTCTTTGATGAAACTATCAACGATGCCTAAACCAGAAGCGTAGGCGTCGCTAGCGCAAAGTAAATTCATGACAGTACCACGGTCATTACTATAAAGGATACGCTGACCTTGGTGAACTTCCAAAGGATCTTCATCAAAGTTGAGACCAGATTTTTCTTGACGAAACCGAACCTGCTGGTAACCTTCTAAGTCAGCTTCGGAGATTTCACTATTTTTAGCCAGAGGATGCTGGCGACGCAGAAAAATGCGAGTTGGAAAATCACCAAGAGATGTGAATTCCAAGTCGTGGTTAGTAAGAGAGCGTTCTAAAATATGCTTATTACCATCATTCAAGTAAATAATGCCTAAGTCCGCCTCAAAATTTGCCACGTTTTCAAGAATGCGTTTAGTCGTTGTCTCAATTAATTGAAATTCCTGATAGTCTTCTCCAAATTGCTCAGCCATTTTTGCCAAAGGAATCGAAAGAAAATCGTAGTGATGGGAGGCTACTGTAAAACTTTTCTTAAAAGTGCTGTGATAGCGCTGTTCAAGTAAATTCAACTCACCGATAATTCGTTTTGCATATTTGAGAAAATCATGCCCATCTTCAGTTAATCTAGTTCCCATATTGGAACGTGTAAAAAGTTGAACTCCGAGTTCATTTTCCAAATCTTTGATAGAACTGGATAAATTAGGTTGGGTGACGTAGAGCTCTTTAGCAGCCTGACTAAAAGACCCTGCTCTAGCAACCACCTCAACATAACGACACTGTTGTAAATTCATAAGAGACCCTCCCCAAAAATACTTGTTGTCATTATAACAGAAACGTTTCTGAAAAATCAGCAAAATCCTGATACAAAAAAACTAAGAGGTGATAACTTTTATTTATAACGGATGATAAGTTTTGTTAATTATAAATTTTTCTTATCACTAGACATAAAAAATAGAGATTATGCAAGGAGTGAAAGGGATGGTAAGATAAGAGCAAGTTAAAAAATGAAGGGGGATTGAAGATGAAAAAATATTTTAACTTACTAATTCTTACAGCACTCGGATTGTTGTTGACAACCAAGGTTGATGCAGACAGCAAAACCTTGACGGTAGCTTTGGAACAAAATACTCAACCGCTGAGTTATAATAACAAAAATGGGAAATTAGTGGGTTACGAGGTAGATGTCATTAAAAAAATCAACTCAGTAATCAAAGGTTATCATATCAAAATTGAGGCAGTATCTGCTGAGGCGGCTGAGGTTGGTATTGAAAGTGGAAAATATGATTTAGTTGGTGGCGGTCTTTTTAAAACGGCAGAGCGCGAAAAGAAATATCTTTTTCCAAGTGAGAATACAGGAGTTAGTACGATTGAAATTTACAAACGCAGTGACGACAAAGATATTCAAACCTTAGATGATCTTGTTGGTAAAAAATTAAGTCCAGTGACAGCTAACGGAGGAATTTATAACCTACTAACAACTTACAATAACAAGCATCAAGATAATCAGATTACTATTCCACTTGGAGAGAGTGGGGAACTTGCACAACGTTATCAAAATCTTGCAGATGGCAAATATGATGCAGTTGTAATGCCTTCAAATTTTGGAGCGGACAAAATTATTAAGCAATTAAATTTAGATGTCGTTACCGCTGATGAACCTGTTCAAGTAAACGCAACTTATTTTATTATTTCAAAGAAAGAGCAAAAGTTTAAAGAGGCTTTTGATAAAGCTGTCAACAAATTAAAGGCTCAAGGAACCTTGTCCAAATTGTCTAAAAAGTGGTTTGGAGAAGATATGTTCAAATATAAAATAACAGAAGAATAATCGTTAATGGAGGGAATATGAGTATTGATTATATGTTAGAAATCTTACCGAGTCTTTTATCAAAAATTCCCTTAGTTATCTCTGTTTTTCTTTTATCAGCATTGGTCTCTCAAGTTCTTGCGGTCATACTTGTCGTGATACGTGAGTGTAGGATACCTCTTCTATCGCAACTTATTTTTGTTTTTATTTCCTTTGCCAGAAGTGTTCCAGGTCTCATTCATATTTTCATTGTATATTATGGCTTACCTTTGCTGTTATTACGTTTTGGAATTGACATCAATCACTGGAGTAAATTTGCATTCTCAGTCATCGCTTTGAGCATTTATCAAGGTGTGACGGTTTCTGAAATTATAAGACCGGCTTATGAAGCGATTCCTATAGAGCAATTTGAAGCAGGTAAGAGTATTGGAATGACAACAGGGCAGATTATTAAAAGGATTATTGTGCCACAGATGTATCCAATCATGCTTCCGAGTTTAGGAAATGCCTCAATTGATCTATTTAAATACACCTCTTTATTATTTTTAATTGGACTTGCAGATATTATGGGGCAAGCTGAAATATTTGTGGCTAATTCTTATGGTATTTACCAGCTGGAAGTTTATTTTATTGTTGCTCTCATTTACTGGTTTTTTTCTTGGGGGGTTGGGCAGTTGTTTAAATCTCTTGAACAATCTTCGAGACGTTTCTTAGCGAGTTGAGGTTGATTATGGCAGGGTATATTGACATATTTAGAAAGATAATTGTTGTTGTTCCCTACACACTTTTTCTAGCAATACTTATACTTATTATTGGTGTTTTAGGGGGAAGTGTTTTAGCAGTTGTAAAGAATAAAAAATTTGTATTTCTTAATACGATAATTGATCTTTACATTTCGTATATCCGAGGCGTTCCTATTGTTGTACATTTATTGATTGCACAGGCTATGCTACCCCAAATTGTTGAGGGGTTCTATAAACTGTCTGGAAAAGAAGTCTTAAATCCAGATATTCCCGCATTCGTAATTGTATTGGTCTGTTATAGTTCATACCAGATTGCAATTGAATCAGAAAACTTGAGGGGGATTTATCAATCTTTTGATAAAGCACAGTTAGAAGCCGGATTATCAATTGGTTTAACACTGGGGCAAGTTTTCAGGAGGATTGTGATACCGCAATTGATTCCAACAGCAATACCGATTTTGTTAAATTCATTTCTAAAGATTGTTAGGACATTATCGGTTGCTTTTTTAGTTGGAGTCGTTGATATTATGGCGAGTGCTCGCTATGTGGCGGCTTTAACATCAAATTATGTATTATCATTTGTTGTGGCTGGATTGATCTATTGGTTTATTTGTTTGAGTATTGAAGGTTTACTAAGGTTATTTTCAATAGGATTAAAATTAAGCGAGTATAGGTGAAGATATGAGTAAAATCGAAAAAATTAAAAAAGTTTTAAATGGTGAATTAACAGAGGATATTCCATTTTCTTTTTGGACACATTTTCCAGATATTGATCGAATTCCAGAATTAATAGCTGAAGAAACCTATCAGTTCTATAAAAGATTTGACCTAGATTTTATTAAAACTATGAACAATGGTATGTATGCAACTGAGGACTATGGTTGTAAGATTGATTATTCTAAAATTGAAAGTGGAGGAGTTGCTGAAATCATCTCCACCCCAATTGAAAGTTACACTGATTGGAAAAAATTAAAGACGCTAAATCTCCAAGATGCTCCAGCTTTGCAGCGTGAATTAACTTATTTACGGCTGCTTTTAGAAAGAGTGCAGGGAGAGGTTCCTGTCGTAATAACGGTTTTTAGTCCGTTGACGATTGCTGATAAAATCAGTGGAGGAAAAATTTTGGAAAGCATTACAGAGGAAGAAAAAGGTGGTCAATTGTTTAAGTCTGCACTAGAGAAGATTTCAAAAATTACTGCAGAATTTGTAGCAGAAGCAATATCAATTGGTGCAGATGGTATCTATTTTGCCAGTCAAGTCAGTACCTTTGAGAGGCTATCTGCACAGCAATATCTTGAATACGGTCGCCCTTATGATTTGAAGGTTTTAGAAAAAGCTCAAGATGCTTGGTTTAATACTGTTCACTTACATGGAAATAAAATCATGTTTGATGTTGTCAAAGATTATCCTGTTCAGGCAATTAATTGGCATATAGGCGAAAGCTATCCAACTCCAAGAGAAGGGCAGATTTATTCTCAAAAAGTAATCATGGGTGGAATTAATAGATGGGATGTCACCGCGTCAAATTTTAATGAATTGCATCATCAGATTTATCGGACTATCTTTGGGACACAAGGGAAAGGGCTGATTTTAGCTCCTGCGTGTGTTATCCCTAAACCTTATGATGACGGTGTTATTGATTATCTGAAAAAAGTAAAGCAAGAAACTCAAATATTATTTAATGATAATTATCTTGAAAGTAGTTTACTTTAAACTGAAGTTAGTAGTGAGATATGACATGAAGATGAAATTAATCATTTTTTTAGTTGCTTTTTTTCTAATTTGTATGGTTTTAGTCCTTATAAGTCAAGAGTCTATTTTTTCCGCCATTTTTCCTAATTGTCATGTCAAAACTATATCAAGAGATGATTTAGAACGCATCAACTGTTTCAAAAGTTTCTTTTTATTAAGGTGAAGAAAGCTTTAGGGCAAAAATGTTAACTGCCGATAAAATAATTCAGAACAACATATCATTTTTCTTATTGTACCGGCCTTGTGCTGGTTTTTTATTGATAAATTGCAAGAATAGATGCAACTTATATTGAAACCATTAATATCTCAAAGGCTATCTGATAACCTAAATATTTTCGTGAACTAGAGTCTAGTTTCACCATAACAAATACTTATAGCCAGCAATAACATTTACTGATTATAAATTTTTCTTATGGCTAAACATAAAAAATAAAGATTATGCAAGGAGTGAAAGGGGTGGTAAGATGGGAGAAAGTTAAAAAATGAAAGGAAGTATTACGATGACAACAAAAAGGGAATTAGTTTTAAAAGCCTTTCGAGGCGAAGAGGTTGATCGAGTGCCTGTTGGTTTTTGGTACCATTTTGCGGAAGAAGATGAATTGTTGAGAGGATTTAATAATCCAGAAATTTTCGCTAAAAATGTTGCAGGTCATAAGAAATTTGTTGATGATGTTAAACCTGATTTTGTCAAAATCATGAGTGATGGTTTTTTTGCTTATCCAAATCCATTGATCAAAGAAGGTATTAGTTCTATTAAAGATTTGGCAGGCATCCAGTCAATCGGTGAAGATCACCCTTGGTTTGACCAACAAGTTGAGCTGGTCAAGCAAGTTCGTGCTAATTTTAGAGAAGATATCGTTTCAGTTTATAATATTTTTGCTCCATTGACACATTTAAAATGGCAAATCTCAAATAAAGTTGCTTATGGAGACGAACGTGTTGCAGAATTTCTACGAGAAGATCCAGAAACTTTAAAACACGTTTTGGATGTCATTGCTTATGATATTGCGCAACTTGTAAAGAAAGTCATTACAGAAGCAGGTGCAGACGGTATTTATTATAGTGCCCAAAATATCCAAGCCACAGGGATTAAACGTCAAGATTATATTGATTATGTTTCAGAGAGCGATTTAATCGTCTTGGAAGCAGCCAATAGAGTTCAGGGGCAAACCATTCTTCACATTTGTGGCTACAAAGGGGCAAGTAACGATGTTACTGTCTTTAAAAATTACCCTGTACAAGTTGTCAATTGGGCCGTCGAACCTGAGGGGATTTCACTAAAAGAAGGTCAAAAGTTATTTGGTGGAAAGACTGTTTTAGGTGGATTTGAAAATACTGAACATAGTTTACTTTATACTGGAAGTAAAGAAGAAGTTCAAGCAGAAGCGAAGCGTTTAATTACCGACAATGGCAAACGAGGGATTATCATTGGCGCAGATTGTACTATTCCAAGCGATATCAGTTCAGAGCGTATTGAATGGGTACGTGAAGCAGTAGCTCAAGCATAGGAAGCAGGGGGAAATATTATGAGTAAGAAAAAATGGATTATTGCTAGTGGAGTACTCGTCGCGGTTGTTGCAGCAACTGTCATTGGACGACAACTAACAGGTAAGTCAGACAGTGATACTAATTCAGCATCAGGCAGTTCCGATAAGGTCATTACGCTAAAGGTTGCACACACACAAAGTTATGCTCCTTATGATTTTGTCAATGAAAAAGGTGAAAGTGATGGCTTTGAAGTTGCTGTTTTGAAAGCTATTGATAAAAAATTAAATAAGTACCAATTTGAATATACTGGAACCAGTGATGAAGACTTGTTGATTGGACTTGAATCGGGCAAGTATGACATTGGAACAAAAGGAGCATGGTACACTGCTGAGCGTGCAGAAAAATTTATCATTCCTAAAAATGCTATTGGGGCAAGCATCATTGGCTTTACCATTCGTAAAGATGATGCAAGCAAATTTAAAGATATTGATTCTTTTGCAGCAGCTGGCGGGAAATTAGTGCCTATTTCTCCCCAAAATGCTCAATACAATGTTATTCAAGAGTATAATAAGAAAGCCTCAAACCCAATCGCTCTAACTGAAGCGGAAAGTTTCAATGTGGCAGATGCTTATGCTTGGGTATTAGAGGGACGTTACGATGCCTACTTTGATATCAAATTATCTTTTGAAAATGCAGTAACCAAGGAGGATGGCGCCTATCATCAATACGCTGAAAAGTTGACTTGGTTCCCTTATAAAGGAATCGAAACTTATCCACTTATTCATAAAAATGCTACCAACGAGGATTTTGCGAAAGCCTATGACAAAGCAATCCAAGAACTTCAAGACGATGGAACAATTTCTAAACTTTCTAAGAAGTATTTTGGAGAAGATGTTTTCTCATATGTAACGGATTAAATGTAAAGAGCTGAAGGGAAGACTCTGAATCCTGAGGAGTTCTTTCCTTTTTGATTAATACTTTGGAGGTGTTCATGGTTTCTTATGACCTATCTTATGTTTTTAAATTTCTTCCAGATATTCTATCTGCTCTACCATTAACGCTGTGGATACTATTGCTAACGACTAGTCTAGGAAGTCTACTTGGAGCTCTCTTGGCTTGGGGACAGCTTTATGGTGATGAGGTGTTAGCATCCTTATCAAGGGGATATGTCTTTGTCTTGAGATGTACACCTCCGATTGTACTTCTTTTTATGGTTTTTTATGGATTGCCAGAATTTTTAGAATGGTGGCTTGGTTTAGATGTTAATGGTTGGTCACGGACGATTTTTGTAGTAACAGCTATGACATTATTATTTGCAGCCAGCATTTCAGAGGTTTTCAAATCCGCCTATGAAGCTGTCCCAGTAGGTCAGATGGAAGCAGGATTAAGTATTGGATTAACAGAACTACAAACTTTTTGGAGAATACTTTTCCCTCAAGCTTTTCGCATAGCCTTGCCTAATATTAGTAACGCCATTTTGAATTTGTTGAAAGATACGGCCTTGGCTTATACTATTGGGTTAGTCGATGTGATGGGTGCTGGAAATCTTTTAATTGGACGAAATCTTGGAAACTATTCTTTAGAAACTTATACAGCTGTTGCTGTTATTTATTGGGGGCTTGCTTTGTTACTGTCAGTTGGAAGTCAGCTTCTTGAAAAGTCTTTAGATGCAGGAAAACGGTAGGAGGAACTTATGAATTTTAATTTTATTATTTCTACTCTCATTAAGGCTTTATCAGGTGTTCCAGTAACATTGGGTATAATGATTGTTGCTATTTTGCTAAGTTTCTTTCCGTCACTTTTTCTAGCTTTGGGACGGTTGTACAAGGTAAAGGGGGTTACAGGATTTTCAATAATTTATTTAGCTTTTATCCGATCAACACCACCTATTTTATTGATTTTATTTTTTTATAGCCTTTTTCCGAGTGTTTTAAATAGCTTATTAAAAGGGACTGGTATCAATGTTTTCGAGATCAATCCAATCTTTTATGCCTTTATCATTTTTAGTTTGATGACAACAGGAAGCCTCTCTGAGATTATTCGCTCTGCTATTTTAACCGTAGACAAGGGACAATTGGAAGCGGCGCAGGCTATCGGATTAAGCAATACGCAGGCCTATCTTAGGATTATTTTTCCACAGGCATTGCGCTCAGCTCTTCCCAATCTTTGTAACTTGGTAATCAATCTGGTTAAGGGAACATCTTTGGTTTTTGTGATGACAGTTAAAGATATTACGGCAATCGCTAAAGTGGAGGCTGCCTACGGTTATCAGTATTTTGAGTCTTACTTTGTTATCTTTATCATCTATATTTTAATTTGTGGTATTATCCAGTATATATTTAGAAGTCTTGAAAAGCGTGTAAAATTTGCATAGGAGTTAATATGTTAGAAGTAAAAAATATTGAAAAATCGTTTGGCGATAAAAAAGTTTTGGATGGTGTTAGTTTGAAGGTCAATCAGGGAGATGTTGTGGTTATCCTTGGTCCCTCTGGCTCAGGTAAGACAACATTTTTACGTTCTCTCAATTATTTGGAAAAAGCAGATTCGGGACAACTGATATTGGATGAAAAGTCTTATGACTTGTCTAAAATCAGCCGTAAGGATGTTCTGGAAATTCGTCAGAAAACAGCTTTTGTTTTCCAGAATTATAATCTTTTTGCCAATAAAACAGCTCTAGAAAATATTTTGGAAGGACTTGTTATTGCGAGAAAAATTCCAAAGGCAGAGGCCTTGGTGATTGCCGAAAAAGCCTTAGAAAAAGTGGGCTTATCTGATAAAAGAGATGCTTATCCAAGTCAACTTTCTGGAGGTCAGCAGCAAAGGATTGGAATTGCCCGTGCTATCGCAGTTAAGCCAGATGTTATCCTTTTTGACGAGCCGACCTCTGCGCTTGATCCAGAATTGATTGGAGATGTGTTATCTGTCATGAAAGAATTAGCACGAGAAGGCGTGACCATGGTGGTTGTCACACACGAGATGAGCTTTGCGCGAGATGTAGCAAACCATGTTATCTTTATGGAAGGTGGACATATCATTGAAGAAGGCGAGCCAAAAAACTTCTTTACGCGCCCAAAAGAAGAAAGAACAAAGCAATTTTTGACACGAATCATACCAGAATTAAGTATGGATCCGATTATTTGATAATGACTCTTGAATGTCTCATTCCACCGGTGCCGATAAAGTAACAGTTGTCTATTTATTAGTTATTGAAATTTGCAGATTTCTCAGTTTAACACATCATCACAGCCCATTTGGGGCTGTTTTTGGAGTTAATCTTGCTATAATTGTTCTCTATGTTTGAGAGTTAGAGAGGTTACAGAGGTGACTTTAAGTCAATTGGCTAGAACATCAGCTGTTTCTGATAAAATGAGGACTATTCTAGAGGATTATCAAAGTGTTTTGGTTGACCAGTTTTATCCAAGACACCCCAAATTTGGATTTGAAAAATTGAGTCACTGACTCAAGATGGTTTGCTAGTGAATTTCTGTGTGGGAAGATGGTAACATTTGATTATTAATATTGTTTGGTGAGGGATATTTTCTTTGTGCAATGAAGTGATTTTTCATATGAAAGTCGCTTTTTTTACGTGTTGATGGTAGAATAGTATGAGGACTAAAAGTAATTAAGAGATAAGATATGACAAAGAAAATCGGCGTTGGTAAGGCGCATAGTAAAATTATTCTGATGGGAGAACATTCGGTAGTGTATGGCTATCCAGCTATTGCAATTCCCTTGAAAACAATTGAGGTGGAGTGTTACATTTACCCATCAGATCATAGCATTATTTTTGATTTTGACGACACCCTGTCCACTGCTATTTATGCCGCTTTGGACTATTTGGGCAAGACTCAAGTTGCTATTTCCTATGATATCAGGTCAGAAGTTCCTCAAAAACGTGGCATGGGCTCTTCTGCAGCAGTTTCGATCGCTGCTATTCGAGCGGTATTTGATTATTTTCAGCAAAGTGTTTCTGATGAGTTGCTAGAAGTATTAGTTAACCAAGCAGAAATCATTGCCCATACTAATCCGAGTGGTTTGGATGCCAAAACGTGTTTGAGTGACGAAGCAATCAAGTTCATTCGTAACGTCGGGTTTGAAGCAATTGATTTGAATTTGAATGCGTATTTGGTGATTGCAGATACAGGAGTTCATGGCAATACAAGAGAGGCAGTGGATAAAGTAGCTGCATCAGAAATCGACAATCTTCCATTCCTCTCCCAATTGGGGCTGTTGACCGAACAAGCGGAACAGCAGATTATCGCAAAAGATTGTCAGGGACTTGGACAGTCAATGACAGCTGCGCATGCATTTTTGCAAAAAATTGGTGTCAGCCTTGAAAAATCTGATCACTTAGTAACCAGTGCCCTTGAAGAAGGAGCCTTAGGTGCCAAGATGAGTGGTGGTGGACTAGGGGGCTGCATGATTGCTCTGGCAGAAACGGAAAATCAAGCTCACAAAATCACTGATAGACTAAGAAAGGAAGGAGCAGTTAACACGTGGATTCAAAAACTGTAAGCGTTAAATCTTATGCAAACATTGCAATTATCAAATATTGGGGTAAGGCTGATCCTATTAAAATGATTCCTGCGACTAGCAGCATTTCTTTGACCTTAGAAAATATGTTTACCACAACCACAGTTAGTTTTTTACCTGAAACTGCAAAGCATGATGAATTTTACATCAATGGTGTCTTGCAAGACGCCAAAGAGCATGCCAAAGTCTCAGCTATTGTGGATGATTATCGTTCAAACAAGTTTCACTATGTCAAAATAGAAACAACGAATACCATGCCAACAGCTGCAGGGCTGTCTTCTAGCTCTAGTGGTCTGTCAGCCCTTGTCAAAGCTTGTAATCTACTTTTTGAAACAGGATTGAGTCAGTCGGAACTGGCACAAAAAGCCAAATTTGCTTCTGGTTCTTCGTCGCGCTCTTTTTTTGGACCCGTTGCAGCTTGGGACAAAGACAGCGGGGAAGTGTACAAGGTTGAGACGAAGTTGAAGCTTGCTATGCTCATGTTGGTCTTGAATGATCGTAAAAAACCAATTTCTAGTCGTGATGGAATGAAGCTCTGTGCCGAAACCTCGACAAATTTTAAAGAGTGGATTGCTCAATCTGAAAGAGATTATAGCGCCATGTTGGCTTATCTCAAAGAAAATGATTTTGAAAAGGTTGGTCAATTGACCGAGAGTAACGCCCTTGCCATGCATGCAACTACTAAGGCGGCACAGCCAGGGTTCTCATACTTGACCGATGACTCTTACAAAGCGATGGCGTTTGTAAGAGAACTTCGACAAAAAGGAGAACTTTGCTATTTCACTATGGATGCAGGTCCAAATGTTAAAGTTCTTTGTCGAGAAGAAGACTTGGAGCGTCTGAGCCAGCTTTTTGAACAAGAAGGTTACCGCGTTATCGCCTCACGAACAAAGGAATTACCCGATGACTATTAAAGTGCAGACTAGTGGGAAGCTGTATATTGCTGGGGAATATGCTGTGCTAACACCAGGGCAGACGGCCTTGCTCAAGAATATTCCTATTCAGATGACAGCAGAAATAGTAACGGCAGGCACCATTTCACTGTCCTCTGACATGTTTGATTATGTGGCAGACATGACGCCAGACCATAATTATGCCCTCATTCAAGAGACGGTGACTAGCTTAGCGGCTTATTTAGGAGTGACCATAGCAGAGCTGCGACCTTTTTCCCTCACCATCACCGGGAAAATGGAAAGAGATGGGAAAAAGTTTGGCATTGGCTCCAGCGGTAGCGTAACTGTGCTGACCTTGAAAGCCTTATCAGCTTTTTATGCCCTTGATTTGTCAGCTGACACTTTGTTTAAATTAGCCTCCTACACCCTTATCAAGCGTGGAGATAATGGTTCTATGGGAGATATTGCCTGCATTGCCTACGATGACTTGGTGGCCTTTACGTCCTTTGACAGACAGCAGGTGCGTGACTGGATTGTTAACGAAGAGATACAGACGGTGTTGGCAAAAGATTGGGGTTATCAGATTGAAGTAGTGAAACCAGCGATTGCCTGTGACTTTTTGGTAGGATGGACCAAGCAGCCTTCTATCTCAAAAGACATGATTGACCGTGTAAAGTCCTCCATCACTGCGGATTTTTTGAAAAATACACAAGCTAGTGTGCTGTCCTTAAAATTGGGGTTAGAAACGGGAGATAAAGTCTCTATTAAGGAACATATTGAACGAATTTCTGATTTGTTGCTTAAGCTAAATCCTGCTATTTACAATCAAACCTTGCTAAACCTCAAGTTAGCTAGCCAAGGTCTGGATATCGTTGCTAAGTCTTCTGGCTCTGGCGGTGGAGACTGCGGTATTGCCCTATCTTTTGATGCTAAGGATAGTCAAAAGCTGATTGAGGCGTGGGAAAATGCAGGAATTGAACTATTACACAAGGAGACATTATGAGTACATTAATTTTAGTTCAACCATCGGAAGCCTATCTGTCAGAAATTGCAGTCTATAAAGCAGCATTTGAGAAGTCGGGCGAGCATATGCATGGAAATGCAGGACTTATCAATTTTGATAGTCTAAAAGATTGGTTGAGGCATGTTGAGCAGTTTCGTAAAGGAATTGATATTCCTGAAAATCGTGTGCCTTCAAGTGCTTTTCTCTGTATCCGTGAGTCGGATAATAAAATGGTAGGCATCTGTAATATTAGGCACAATCTGACTTTACCACATGTTTTCAATACCATGGGGCACATTGGCTACTCTATTCACCCTCATGAGCGTCGAAAGGGGTATGCTAAAGAGCAACTGAGTTTAGCTTTGATAGAAGCTGGTAAACTAGGCATTGACAGGGTTCTTCTGACTTGCGATGAGACAAATATCGGTTCTGAAAAGACGATTTTAGCTAACGGTGGTATTTACGAAAATACCTATCATAACTCTGAGGATGGCAGCCGAACGAAACGCTTTTGGATTGAGGTATCTAAATGACCAACCGAAAAGATGACCACATCAAATACGCGCTTAAATACCAAGCGCCATATAATAGTTTTGATGATATAGAGCTTATCCAGCACTCTTTACCAGATTACGACTTGGCAGAGATTGATTTGACGACCCATTTCGCTGGTCGAGATTTTGACTTTCCTTTTTACATTAACGCTATGACAGGCGGATCGGAAAAAGGCGGTGCGGTCAATCAAAAGTTAGCCCAGCTTGCTCAAGCAACGGGGCTCGTCATGGTGACGGGGTCTTACAGTGCCGCACTAAAAAAACAGGAAAATACGACATACCCTCATCGCAAAGATTACCCAAACTTGCAATTGGCGACCAATATCGGAATTGATAAGCCAATTCAGGCTGGTCTGAGAACGGTAGAGGAGATGTCTCCTATCTTTTTACAGCTTCATATCAATCTGATGCAGGAACTCCTGATGCCTGAAGGTGAACGGGAATTCCGAAGTTGGAAAAAAAACCTTGCAGATTATGCGAATCAAATTTCTATCCCAGTCATTTTAAAAGAGGTTGGGTTTGGTATGGATGTCAAAACTATTGAGCAAGCAGCCAATTTGGGTATAAAAACTTTTGATATCTCGGGACGCGGAGGGACTAGTTTTGCCTATATCGAAAATCAACGTGGCTGTAATCGCTCTTATCTTAATGACTGGGGACAGACCACGGTACAAGTGCTTCTCAATGCCCAACCTCTGATGGATAAGGTAGAGATTTTAGCTTCTGGAGGTGTCCGTCATCCCCTGGATATGATTAAGGCGTTAGTTTTAGGAGCCAAGGCTGTCGGTATATCGCGCACAGCCTTGGAACTGGTCGAACACTACCCACTTGAAAAAGCCATTGAGATTGTCAATGGCTGGAAGGATGACTTACGCCTTATCATGTGTGCCCT
Organism: Streptococcus sp. ZY19097; assembly: GCF_040731245.1. Taxonomy (NCBI): domain Bacteria; kingdom Bacillati; phylum Bacillota; class Bacilli; order Lactobacillales; family Streptococcaceae; genus Streptococcus; species Streptococcus sp. ZY19097. The sequence goes on along the minus strand of NZ_CP160400.1, from coordinate 1,689,142 downwards.
TAATTGTAGGTGTATTGAAGATTTGAAAAAGGTTGATTACATCTTATATGGTCGCCTTAAAGACAGTCATAGTTTTCAAAAAACAAATTATTGACGCATTGCGATGATTTTAAGGATCCAATGAGGTGTTACAACCTATTACCTAAAAATCAAAGATAGTAGAAATCAATTGGTGCATGGTTATACTCAATGAAAATCAAAAGTAGCCTAGGAAACGAAGCCGACGATAGAACTTGAGTTCATCAAGGCAAGTTGACAACGGATAATTTTGATTTTCGAAGAGTATTAATAAGAATGACGGTTACTTTATCACCAGCCCCTCCTCAAATTGTTGAAGATAGTCTGATTTTGGTGGTGTAAAAAAATAAATAAAAAAGCTCAGAAAACAGGTAGTTTCTGGGCTTTTTTTCTGAACATCATTTTTCGAATTCTGCCTTGCTTTTTACATCTCTATATTCTTCAGGGACTTCCTTGGCTAAAATATCTTGATAGGCAGGTAAATCAAGATTTTTACCGTACTTATTGCGCAGTGCTGTAGTCACCAAACGGTAGGCTAGGTTAGCATTGCGAGAGAGGATAGGTCCGTGGAAGTAGGAACCAAAAACATTTTTATAGTGAACGCCTTCAGTGCCGTCTTCTTTGTTATTACCATTGCCATAAAGGCACTTACCAAGTGGTTTTTCATCTTCAGACAAGAAAGTGCGACCTTGATGATTTTCAAATCCATAGTAGGTCTCATCAAACTCCTCGTTGTGAATTTTGATGTCACCGATAAAACGATTATTTTCTTGATTTAACGTGTAGTGTCCCATGACACCAATGCCTTCAATACGTTCACCATTTGCCTGAACATAGTATTGTCCCAATAATTGGAAGCCTCCACAGATAGCAAGTAGCACTCCATCATTTTGGATATAGCGATCAATGGCAGAACGCTTGGAAGGGAGATCTTGGGCTACGATAGACTGCTCATAATCTTGACCGCCACCGAAGAAAACTAGCTGATAGTCGTTAGGGTCAAAGGTATCGCCAATAGACACAATATCAAAAATCATACGAGCCCCCAATTTTTCACCTACATATTTCATCATCAGTACGTTGCCATTATCGCCATACGTGTTCATTAGGTTACCATAGAGATGGGCCACTTTTAGTTCGTAGGTGTAAGTTTTTGTGTCGGGAGATTTGAGTGAAGTATAAGTCATTAGATCATCTCCTTTCCAACAGCGTGACGGCTAGCTAGAATCTCACGAAATTCGAGCATAGCGGTGTAGGTCGCTAAAATATAGGCGTGCTCACAATCTTGTTTTTCAATTAATTCCATAATATCGGTCAAGAGCGGAGCCTCGGTAATTTTTGTTTCTTCATAACCAGTCACGCGTAGTCTGCGAGCGATTTCAGAATATCGGACACCACCAGCAAAAATCTGCGGGATATTCATCTCTAAAATGCTTTCAAAATTAGCGTCCCAGATCCAGCTTGTATCAATGCCATCAGCGTAATTCGCATTAAGCAAGACAGACAAGGTAAAAGGATATGGAGCTAGGCGTATCATATCTAAGGCTTGACTAGCACCAACAGGATTTTTAATCAAAACGAGGGTGCAGGATTTATTGCCAATCTGGAAAGTCTCTTGACGACCAAAGACAGCACGACTTTTATCAAAACCAGCCTTGATTTGTTCGGGAGTAACTCCGAAAAATTCAGCAACAGACACGGCTGCTAGAGCATTGTAGATATTGTATAGGCCACCAACGTTAATCTTATACGCTTGACCATCAATGATAAACTCGGAAGAAGTGTTGGAAATCTTGGTCAGCTCTGTCAGTTTGTAGTCCAAATCAGGACGATGGAAGCCACAATCTTCACAGATATAATCACCAAGGTTGGCGTAGGTATTAAGTTGGTACTTGAGGATGTTTTGACAGTTTGGACACAAGATTCCTTCAGTATTGTAGTGTGCTAAGTGTGGTTTCTGTTTTTCGGTATCAAACCCGTAATATTTGACGGGGTTGACAACTTCCTTAGAGTGGAAAAGCGGACTGTCACCGTTTGCGAGGATAGTAGCTTGAGGTGCATTAGCAGCACCATCCAAAATCATCTGGTAAGTGGTATAAATCTCACCGTAACGATCCATTTGATCACGAAAAATATTGGTGAAAACAAAGAGACTTGGCGTAATGTACTTAGTGATTTTAGGTAAAGAAGCTTCATCAATTTCCAAAACAGCAATTTTCTTGCCGGATTTGGCTTTTTTAGCTGTCAAAAAGGTTGATACAATTCCGGTAATCATATTGGCACCACTTGGATTCGTCACCACTTCGCCAAAGGCTTCCTTGAGAATACCAACCGTTAAAGCGGTAGTCAAGGTTTTACCGTTTGTTCCAGTCACTACGACGATTTCATAATCTTTAGCAATGGTATCTAAGATATCTTTATCAAACTTGAGTGCAAGGCTACCTGGGTAGGTGGAACCACGTCCTAATCGCCTTAAAATAAAATGTGCAGACTTGCCTGCAGCGAGTCCCAAAAATGTCTTAACTTTCATGATGCTATTGTATCATAAAAACTTCTTTTCTTGATACAGAAAATATTTTTCAAACGTGATATAATAGTTATAGTTTGTATTTGAAAGAGATGAAACAGTATGCGAAATTTAATGGCAATTGATGCTAATTTTTGGGCAGGTTTGGTTGAAAATCCTTGGATGATTGTTGTGCACATTCTGGATATTTTGATTGTTGCCTATTTGATTTATAGATTAATAAAGGCTCTCGCGGGGACTAAGATTATGTCCCTTATTCAAGGAGTTATCCTTTTTATTCTTCTACGATTTGTGGCAGAGTTGATTGGTTTTACCACAATAACTTACCTCATGAATCAGGTTATCACCTATGGGGTTATTGCTGGTGTCGTTATTTTTGCACCAGAAATTCGAACTGGTTTAGAAAAATTTGGACGAACAACTCAAGTTTTTCTCCAAACACAGCACATGAGTGATGAGGAAAAATTAGTTCAAGCTTTGGTCAATTCAGTGGCTTATATGAGTCCAAGAAAGATTGGTGCCCTTATTGCCATTGAGCAGACTCAAACGTTACAGGAATACATTTCAACGGGAATAAAATTAGATGCAGATGTATCTAGCCAATTGCTAATCAATATTTTCATTCCTAATACCCCACTGCATGATGGAGCAGTCATCATTCAGGGAAATAAAATTGCAACAGCCTGCTCATACTTGCCCTTGTCGGAGTCCAAAGCGATTTCAAAAGAATTTGGAACGAGACACCGTGCAGCTATAGGGCTGTCGGAAAATTCAGATGCCTTGACCATTGTTGTTTCTGAGGAGACAGGTGCCATTTCGATTACTTACAAAGGTGAGTTTATCCATGATTTGTCTAAAGAGAATCTTAAGGTATTTTTGAGTAGACATTTTGCTTCAGAAAAAGTAAGCAAGACCTCTTGGTATCATAGATTTTTAGGGAGGAGAGAAAAATGAAAATACTATTGCAGAAGATATTAAATAGTCGATTTTCACTGGCTGTAGTTTCTATATTTTTCTCTATCATTCTTTTTTTGACAGCGGCTGCTAATAATTATAGTCGTGTAGGGACACAAATTTCAGGAGCAACCGAGACATATACCCATACGTTAACAGACGTGCCAATTGATATCAAATATGACAGTGATAAATATTATGTTAGTGGTTATTCGTATGAAGCACAGGTTTATTTGACTTCCACTAATCGTGTTAAATTAGATTCTGAGATTAATAGCGATACAAGGAGTTTCAAAGTTGTTGCTGATTTATCAAAAGCAGAAATTGGAACAGGGACAGTTACAGCAAAATTAAAAGTTACTAATCTTCCCTCAGGTCTTACAGCTACAGTATCGCCTAAGACTATTTCTATTACAATTGGCAAGAAGAAAACTGAGACGTTTTCTGTAGAAGGTAAGGTGGATGCAAGCCAGTTAGCAGATGGTTATGAACTAAAGAGTGTTTCGACAAATCTCTCCGAAGTCGAAGTAACCAGCGATGAAGCAACAATAGATCAGATTGATCATGTTGTTGCTAGTTTGCCAGATGATACCGTTCTAGATTCTGATTATAGTGATAAAGTCACTCTACAGGCTGTCTCAACAGATGGTACGATTTTACCGAGTGTTATTAAACCAGCTAAAGCCGAGTTAAAAGTTGAAGTTAAAAAAATAACCAAGACAGTTCCCGTATCGCTAAAAGTTGTTGGTGATATGTCGGAAAGTTTATCAAATATTGATTACAAATTAAGTAATCAGACTGTAACAATTTCTGGTAGTCAGGAAGCTGTGGCAGCTGTAAATGAGGTTGTTGCAGAAGTTGATATTACAAATGTTACTAAAAATACCTCAAAAACAGTATCTTTAAGCGCTGATAACGTAACGATTGAACCAAATGTGGTTACTGTTCAGTTGACAGTTAAAAAGAAATAGTAGATAATAACGAAGAATGACAAAGGGAGGAAGCGAGTTTATCGCGAAAAAATAATGGGAAAATATTTTGGAACGGACGGTGTCCGTGGAGAAGCAAATGTTGAGTTAACACCTGAATTAGCCTTTAAACTTGGACGCTTTGGCGGATATGTTCTTAGCCAACACGAGGCTAGCCGTCCGCGCGTTTTTGTGGCTCGAGATACACGTATTTCGGGTGAAATGTTAGAGTCAGCCTTAGTTGCAGGCCTTCTGTCCGTTGGGATTGAAGTTTACAAACTTGGTGTTCTGGCTACCCCTGGTGTCTCTTATCTTGTCCGTACAGAAAATGCTAGCGCAGGTGTTATGATTTCAGCTAGTCATAATCCTGCTCTCGATAATGGCATTAAATTTTTCGGTGGAGATGGTTTCAAATTAGCTGATGACCAAGAGTTGGAAATCGAGGCTCTACTTGATGCTAATGAAGATACTTTGCCACGCCCATCAGCTCAAGGGCTTGGGACTGTTGTAGATTACCCAGAAGGTCTTCGCAAATATGAAAAATTCTTAGCATCAACTGGACTTGACCTTGAGGGAATGAAAGTTGCTCTTGATACAGCCAACGGTGCTGCCTCAACGACAGCTCGCGATGTATTCTTAGACTTGGGTGCTGATATTACCGTTATTGGTGAACAACCAGATGGTCTGAATATCAATGATGGTATTGGCTCAACTCATCCTGAAAAATTGCAAGAAACGGTCAAAGAGGTTGGCGCCAATATTGGTCTTGCCTTTGATGGTGACAGCGATCGATTGATTGCTGTTGATGAAAATGGTGAAATTGTTGACGGTGACAAGGTTATGTATATTATCGGTAAACACTTAGCTAGTAAGGGTCTTTTGGCTAAAAATACCATTGTAACGACAGTTATGTCCAACCTTGGTTTCCACAAAGCTCTTGACCGTGAGGGGATTAACAAGACTATTACAGCCGTCGGTGATCGCTATGTCGTTGAAGAAATGCGTAAATCGGGCTATAATCTTGGTGGTGAGCAATCAGGTCATGTAATCATCATGGACTACAACACTACTGGTGACGGTCAGCTGACAGCTATCCAATTGACCAGGGTCATGAAAGAAACTGGTAAGCCACTTTCAGAACTTGCTGCCGAAGTTACCATTTATCCACAAAAGTTGGTCAATATCCGTGTTGAAAATAGCATGAAAACAAAAGCTATGGAAGTCCCAGCTATCGCAAATGTTATTGAAAAAATGGAAGCAGAAATGGCAGGCAACGGTCGTATTCTAGTACGTCCAAGTGGAACAGAGCCATTACTTCGTGTTATGGCAGAAGCGCCAACACATGAAGAAGTTGATTACTATGTAGATACTATTGCAGATGTAGTCCGCTCAGAAATTGGCCTTGACTAATATGAATTTCCTCCTAGGTTAGTCCTAGGGGGATTTTTTGCACAAAATATGATAAAATAGCGGAAAGGATAGACTTGAGGTGATAAAATTGAAACTTACTTGTGATTTTGAAAACCACGTTATTCCGGATGTTTATAGTAAAAAGTCTAGTATTCAAGTTCAGGGAAATGCTGTGATTTCCTTTCCGTTTGCGGTGGAAGATCTTCCAAAAGAAACACAGACACTGGCTTGGACTTTTGTTGATTATGATTCTATACCTGTTTGCGGCTTTGCTTATATTCATTGGGTAGTGGCTAACGTACCGGCCGTCAAAACTCGGATAGAAGAGGATTTTTCAAGACAGGACAAAAATCATCTAAAGGGTAAGAATAGTTTGGTCAGTAAGTTTTTAGAGACTGATTATTCAGCTATTGATGATAGTTATATGGGGCCTTATCCACCCGACAAAGATCATATTTACACATTGACGGTTTATGCTTTGGATGCGGCATTAACCTTATCAGAAGGTTTTTACATGAATGACTTGCTTCATGCTATGGAAGGACATCTGCTGGACAAGACCAGTTTAGAGCTTCTTGGTAAATGTTAAGCGGTTTTGATCATTTGAATGAACAAGAATGAGGAGGAGATATGCAGCATTCAAGTTGGCATGAGTTGATTAAAAAAGAGTTGCCTGAGGGCTATTTTTCGCAAATCAATCATTTTATGGACAATGCTTATAGTCAAGGAACAGTTTATCCACCACGCGATAAGGTTTTTAATGCTATTCAGACAACGCCTTTGGAAGATGTCAAAGTTGTTATCATTGGTCAGGATCCTTATCATGGTCCTAAGCAGGCACAAGGGCTGTCTTTTTCAGTACCAGATGATTTGCCTGCTCCACCCTCCCTCCAAAACATCCTCAAAGAACTTTTGGATGACATTGGTCTTCGCAAACACCATGATTTGACGCCTTGGGCACAGCAGGGGGTACTTCTGCTCAACGCTTGTCTGACTGTTCCAGCAGGACAGGCCAATGGTCACGCAGGATTGATTTGGGAACCATTTACGGATGCTATTATTCGGGTGGTTAATGCGCAAGCGCATCCTGTTGTTTTTATCCTTTGGGGTGGCTACGCGCGTAAGAAAAAAACTCTTATTACTAATCCCATCCATCATGTCATTGAATCGGCTCACCCGAGTCCCCTGTCAGCCTACCGCGGTTTCTTTGGCAGTCGTCCCTTCTCAAGGGCTAATGCATTTCTTGAAGAGGATAATCTTGAACCCATTGATTGGTTACAATAGTTAGTTTGCTTGAATTCAAAAATAGAAATAAGGAGAAGAAGATGCTTTTAATTAAAAATGGTCGTGTCGTTGATCCAAAATCTGGCTTTGACCAGACTGCAGATGTTCTGGTAGATGGCAAGAAGGTTGTAAAAATAGCAGAGCAGATTGAGGCAGATGGTGCAGATATCATTGATGCAACAGGATTGGTTGTTGCCCCTGGTCTGGTTGATATTCATGTGCATTTCCGTGAACCAGGTCAGACACACAAAGAAGACATCCATACAGGAGCACTAGCTGCTGCAGCTGGTGGTGTGACGACGGTTGTCATGATGGCTAATACCAATCCAACCATTTCAGATGTCGAAACGCTAGAAGAGGTCTTAACCAGCGCAGCTAAGGAAAATATCCATATCTATAGCAATGCAACGGTAACGAAAAACTTTGATGGCCAACATCTAACGGATTTCAAGGCTCTTTTGGCAGCTGGTGCTGTTTCTTTCTCTGATGATGGTATTCCTCTTCAAAGTTCTAAGGTGGTTAAGGAAGCTTTGGACTTGGCGAAAGAAAATCATACCTTTATCGCCTTGCATGAAGAAGATCCAGAGCTCAATGGCATTCTTGGTTTTAACGAAGGGATCGCCCGTGATAAATTCCATTTTTGTGGGGCGACTGGTGTGGCCGAATACAGTATGATTGCGCGTGATGTTATGATTGCTTATGACCGTCAGGCTCACTTGCATATCCAGCATTTATCCAAGGCTGAGTCTGTTAAAGTTGTTGCCTTTGCTCAACAGCTGGGGGCTAATATTACAGCAGAAGCAGCACCGCAGCATTTTTCAAAAACAGAAGACTTACTACTCATCAAAGGCAGTAATGCCAAGATGAATCCGCCTTTGCGGACTGAAAAGGATCGCTTGGCTGTCATTGAAGGTCTGAAATCGGGTGTCATTTCGGTCATTGCGACTGACCACGCCCCTCATCACGCCGATGAGAAAAATGTGGAGGACATCACCAAAGCACCATCTGGTATGACAGGACTTGAAACATCCTTATCGCTTGGCTTGACCAACTTAGTGGCGACTGGGGAACTATCGCTCTTGGACTTTTTGGCTAAAATGACTATCAATCCTTCATCACTTTATGCCTTTGATGCAGGTTACTTAGCTGAAAATGGCCCAGCAGATATTGTGATTTTTGCTGATAAGGAGGAACGTATCGTATCAGAACATTTCGCCTCTAAGGCCTCTAATTCACCATTTATCGGTGAAACACTGCAAGGTGTGGTTAAATACACCATCTGCGAGGGTCAAATAGTGTATAAAAATTGTTAGCCTAGTCATTCTCAGACTACAATATACGGTTAGATCTTATCAGTTACAATGGAATATACAGCAATTATCAAAAATTTGTCATCAAGTTTATCGTAATTACTGTTCTGATTTATTGAAACATCATCATAACATCAGTTTATCTAAAATTTCGGACGAATCTGAATAGGTTACACTTTTAGCTGTTAGTAAGGTTTTTTTGCTATAATAGGCATATCAAAAAAGTTGGGGAAACTTATGGAAAAAACGATTTATGGGCCTTACCTTGCCTATCTTCCCTTGATATTGGAGGATTTTAGCAATCGGATTAAGCAAAAAAATAAGGAAGTTAAAGCTGAGACTGGCTACAAACTTTATGAGCATTTCATTGCTCGTATCAAGACGTCCAAAAGCATGACAGAAAAATGTCATCGAAAGGAACTGCCAGCCACTGCACAATCTGCTTTGAAGGAAATTCGTGATAGTATTGGGATAAGGATTGTGTGCGGTTTTGTAGATGATATTTACAAAATTGTAGAGATTATTCGCAATTTCGATGACTGTAGTATCGCTGTTGAAAAAGATTACATCCAAAATGCTAAGCCTAACGGCTATCGTTCTTACCACTTGATTGTGGAACTTTCAACTGATTTTCCAGATTGTTTGGGAAATGAGCGAGGATCGTACTTTATTGAGATTCAGCTGCGCACTATTGCTCAAGATTCTTGGGCTAGTTTGGAGCATCAGATGAAGTACAAGCACGATATTAAGAATCCTAAGCGAATTGTGCGGGAATTGAAGCGTTGCGCTGATGAATTAGCTTCTTGTGATTTAACCATGCAAACGATTCGCAATCTGATTCAAGAAAGTTCGGGTGATTAAGATGAAAATACTTATTGCAGAAGATGAAGTTCAAATGAACCGTGTTCTAACAACGGCTTTGACACATGAAGGCTACGAAGTTGATTCTGTTTACGATGGTCAAGCGGCTGTCGATTTAGCAAGTCATAATGTCTATGATGTTATGGTTATGGATATCATGATGCCTATTAAAACTGGTGTTGAAGCTGTTCAGGAAATTCGTCGGACGGGCAACCAGACGCATATCATCATGCTAACAGCCATGGCTGAGGTTGATGATCGTGTTAATGGGCTTGATTCTGGGGCAGATGATTATTTGACAAAACCTTTTTCACTCAAAGAATTACTAGCACGCCTTCGTTCCATGGCGAGACGGGTTGACACCACTTTCACTTCAAAAGTCTTGACTGTAGGCTCTGTGACTTTAAAAGTTGGAGAGCAGGAATTGGTCAGCCACAATACTATTCGTTTGGCCGGTAAAGAGTCGAAAATGTTGGAATTTTTCATGCTAAACGTTGGTAAAAAACTGTCGACTAAGCAACTATTTAATCATGTCTGGGCTAATGAGGCTGATGAAGATGTTGATGAAGGTTATGTCTTTATTTATGTATCCTATCTCCGTCAAAAACTCAAAGCAATTGGAGCTAATGTTAGCATCCTTGGAGAAGAAGATGGTGATTATCAATTGGTAGAAATGTAGGTGTTGCCATGCTTCGTAAACTAAGGATACGCTTTATTGGAATAGCTTCTGTTGCTATTTTGATCGTTTTATTTTCTGTGGTGGGGGTCTTAAATTCAGCTCGCTATCTTCAAACACGCAATGAAATAAATCGCATTTTATCAATTTTGACGGATAATAATGGAAAATTTCCGAGTTTATCTGAAACCTCAAAAGAATTGGGGAGTAGAACATCTATGGATTCTATTTTCCAATATCGCTATTTTAGTGTGACTGTTAATGCTTCTGATGAAGTCACCTTGGTTAACACAGATAATATTTCCGATTTGACAGATGAACAGATTACTGATTACGCACAAACTATCAAAGAGTCAAAGGATGAGTCTGGAGAATTCTATTATCAAAATCATACCTATGCTTACCAAGTGAGTCAAAAGGATAAGAAAACTTTAATAGTTGTTTTGGATGCCACAAATCAGCTCAAGGATAATGAAACTTTAGTCACTCTTTCTCTTTGGATGTCAGGTGTCAGCTTTGTTTTCTTTCTCACGATTGTGACCATCCTTTCTGGTAAGGTAATTGAGCCTTTCGTCCGTAATTATGAAAAGCAGCGCCGCTTTATCACTAATGCCGGGCATGAGTTAAAAACACCGCTGGCAATTATTTCAGCCAATAATGAGTTGGTAGAGCTGATGAATGGTGAATCCGAATGGACGAAAAGCACCTCGGATCAGGTTAAGCGCTTGACGGACTTAATTAACGGTTTGGTCAGTTTGGCTCGGTTGGAAGAGCAAGAACATGTGGAGCTTGTTTTATCGGATTTGGATTTTTCAGCTATTGCTGAAGATGCCGCCGAAGATTTCAAGGGACCAGTGATTAGGGATGGTAAGAAATTTATCATGGAAATTCAGCCTGACATTCACGTCAAAGCTGAAGAAAAGTCATTATTTGAACTGGTGACCATTCTGGTAGATAATGCCAATAAATATTGTGACCCTGAGGGCACAGTTACAGTCAGATTGGACAGTGTGGGACGTACACGAAAACGTGCTCGCTTAGCTATTTCCAATACTTATAGGGAAGGAAAGAACGTCGATTATAGCAAGTTTTTTGAGCGCTTCTACCGTGAGGATGAGTCTCATAATAGCAAAAAATCAGGTTTTGGAATTGGTCTTTCTATGGCGGAGAGTATGGTTAAACTTTTCAAAGGAAGTATCTCGGCCAGCTATAAAGACGATGCTATTACGTTCACTGTGATTTTGTAGGAGATATAACTATCAGGAAATAGGTTAATTAGCCTTGACTTGGTTTAAATAAGACCCTTTTCTTACCATCTATTCACGACAAATGAACGAAGAAACTTCGTTTTCAGATAACGTTTTTCATGAAGAGTTATATTTTTTATCATGAAATTTTGGTATCATGTAGATGAAAATGAGGGTTAGCTAATGCACATATGTAAATTTCGTAAAAATTTTTTGAAAAAATGCGTGTAATCAAAAAATGGTTACATGCATTTTCTTCATGCGTACGGCGTGCCATCTATTATCAACTTTTCCAATATTTCTTCCTTTATGCTATAATGGAAATGTTTAAATTTTATATTAAGGAAATTAACGATGTCTAATTACGCAATTATTTTGGCGGCGGGTAAAGGCACTCGCATGAAATCTGACCTGCCTAAGGTCTTGCACAAGGTCTCTGGTATCACTATGCTGGAGCATGTTTTTCGTGCGGTGAGTGCTATTACTCCTGAGAAAAATGTAACTGTCATTGGTCACAAGGCAGAGTTGGTTCGTGAGGTTTTAGCTAATCAGTCTGAATTTGTCTTGCAAACAGAGCAATTGGGAACAGGACATGCTGTCATGATGGCAGAAGAGGAATTGGCTGGCCTTGAAGGACATACCTTGGTCATTGCTGGTGATACGCCGCTGATTACAGGGGAAAGTCTAAAAAATTTGATTGACTTTCATGTTAATCACAAGAATGTCGCTACTATTTTGACAGCGACAGCTGAAAATCCTTTCGGTTATGGCCGTATTATCCGAAATGACAACGGTGAGGTGGTTAAAATTGTTGAACAAAAAGATGCATCTGCTTTTGAACAGCAAGTCAAAGAAATCAATACAGGAACTTATGTATTTAACAATAAGCGTCTTTTTGAAGCCCTGAAAAATATCAATACCAACAATGCCCAAGGTGAATATTATTTGACGGATGTTATCTCAATCTTCCGTGAAGCTAGTGAAAAGGTTGGGGCTTATGTTCTTCGTGACTTTGATGAAAGTTTGGGAGTTAATGACCGTGTTGCTCTTGCGATGGCTGAAAGAGTAATGCGCCGTCGTATCAACAAAACTCACATGCTCAACGGCGTGACTTTCCTAAATCCTGATGCGACTTACATTGATGTGGATGTGGCGATTGCTCCAGATGTGGTGGTAGAAGCCAATATCACCCTTAAAGGTCACACCAGAATTGGTGCAGAATCTATCCTAACCAATGGGACTTATATCGTTGACTCGGTTATTGGTGAGCGAGTGGTGGTAACCAACTCGATGATTGAGGAATCGGAAGTTAAGGATGGAGTGACAATTGGACCTTTTGCTCATATTCGTCCAAAGTCAGTCCTCGGTAAAGATTCTCATATAGGAAATTTTGTGGAAGTTAAGGGTTCAAGCATTGGTGAAAATACCAAGGCTGGTCATTTAACCTATATTGGTAATGGGCAAGTCGGTGACTATGTCAACTTTGGTGCAGGCACTATCCTTGCTAACTATGATGGCAAAAACAAATACACAACGACTATTGGTAATCATGTCTTTGTTGGTAGCAACTCAACTCTTGTGGCGCCCGTAACTATTGGTGATAGTGCTTTGATTGCAGCGGGTTCTGCTATTAACCAAGATGTTCCAGCAGATGCCCTAGCTATCGGTCGTGAACGTCAGGTTACTAAGGAAGGGTATGCCATCGGTAAACCCCATCATCCTTCAACAAAATAGGAAATGTAAAGTAAGGCTAAGCCTTGCTTTTTTTCTGCAACTTAGAGGAAATTTTTGCACATGGGAAGATAAGATATTGTAGTCGTCTAACTTTTTGATATACTGATAAGTAAAGGAGGCAAACCTGTGAAACTTAGATTGGAGCAGATTTCATACTCTTCGAAAATCAAAATTATCCGTTGTCAACTTGCCTTGATGAACTCAAGTTCTATCGTCGGCTTCGTTTCCTAGGCAACTTTTGATTTTCATTGAGTATCAGCTGGTGAGGACGAAGTCTTCATTTGTTATCGGGAAATGACCGCTCAAATAGAGTAACTGGTCGACTTGGTGTCACAAGATCAAGCAAAGATGCTGGGGATTACTGAAAATGGGCAGAGCTATGTGCGCGTGGATGATATCTTCTATGTTGAGAGTATTGACAGTAGAACCTTTGCTTATACGGACAAGGGGGGCTATCAGGTGACTGCGAGTTTGGGACAATCGGCAGAGCAGTACAAGAAGCGTGGTTTCTTTCGCTGTGCCAAAGCCATGGTGGTCAATATTTACAAGATTCAGTTCTTTAAGAGCCAAGCTTATGCCCGGATTGAAGCCACATTGTATAACGGCGAAAAAATTATTATTTCGCGCAAATACGCAAATAAACTCAGACAGGTCTTGCAGGAGGGAATGACAGATGAAAGATAGATGGTCACATTATTTAAACCGAGAAATCAGCATCAAGTACAAAGCAGGGATTTATACTTTATGTCATCTCTTTTACTGTGCTTGCTACTTGATGTGGTGGGATACCTTTTCTATCAGTCTTTTGCAGATTACAGAAACTGCCTTTTTGAGCTATTTTATTTGTAACTTACAAGTGTTTGCCTTTAATAATTTTGATGAAGCGGATAGTGTTGCTGGCAAATGGTGGGAATCGGCTCTGCTCTGTACAGGTTTGTATCTACTTGCTGTCTATTTTATGGACTGGTTTGATGACCATGTTCTTGTTATTCTTGGTTTTGGTGCTTGGCAACTTTTTTGCTATTACTGTGTTTACTTAGTCAATAAAGTCAAACGTCATATTGACACCAAGAATCTTAATCAGCTTTTAGAGGCATACAAAAAAGGAAAGGGGCAAGATTATGACTGAAACAGTTATTGCTATTCAACATCTTAAAAAATATTACGGCAAGCACATGGGAGCAGAAGATGTGAGTTTGTCTGTCAAAAAGGGTGAAATATTTGGATTTCTGGGCTCAAACGGCGCTGGAAAATCAACGACCATTCGCTGCCTCTTGGGGCTGATTAAGCCCAGCAGCGGTCAGATGACGCTTTTTGGAGGGCGATACAGTTCACTGACAGAAAGCCTCCGTCATATTGGCTACATGCCGTCGGAAACCATGTTTTACCCGCAGATGAAGGTCAAGGATGTTATTGCTTTTGCAGCTAAGGCAAGAAAAAAGGATTGCAGCGCTGAAGCTGAGAGACTTTGTCAGATTTTAGAGGTACCTTTGAATAAAAAAATTCAGGATTTATCTCTGGGAAATCGTAAGAAAGTAGGTATCGTTTGCGCTTTGCAACACCAACCAGAGCTTCTTATTTTGGATGAGCCGACATCAGGTCTTGACCCCCTTATGCAGGAGCGTTTTTTCAAGCTCGTTAAAGAAGCCTGCGCAGCTGGCAGCACTTGTTTCTTGTCTTCTCACATCCTTTCTGAAATTAAAAATTACTGTGATCGCGCAGCTATTATCAAAGACGGAAAAATTCTCAAAATTGATACTATTGAGAACTTGACACGCAGCCAGTCGAAACGTGTGACATTTTGGAAAGATGACAAGGAAGAGAACTTTGCCTTTGCAGGAAGTAGTTCAGAGTTGTTGCGAAAACTGACAGTTCTGAAGCCAGATGATTTTTTGGTAGAAGAGCCTTCTTTGGAAGACTTGTTTAGGCACTATTATGAGGAGGAATAAGATGATTTTGTTAAAGCATGAATTGAAACAAAGTGCTAAGGCTCTCTTGATTTGGGCATTGTCTGTAGGGCTGATTTGTTATGCTTGCATTTTGCTCTACCAGAGTCTGGCAGACCGAATTGGAGGTATCGCTGATACCTACGCTCAAATGGGTGATATGAGCAAGGCGCTTGGTCTGAACAAGGTGAGTATTGCTACCTTGGACGGTTATTTTGCAACAGAAATTGCTCTTATGTTCGGGCTTGGAGCAGGCATGTTTGCCAGTATGCTAGGCGTATCAAGCCTATCAAAAGAAGAGGAAGGGCATACCAGTGAGTTCCTCTATACCCTGCCTTATAGCCGTGCTTCAATTTTAACTTGGAAATTTGTTAGTCTCATTGTGATGCTTCTTATCTTTAACATCATTTGTATAGGTTTGGAAAGTCTGGGGTTATGGCAGACCGGATTGCACTTTTCGATTAGGCTATTTGTGATTTACCACTTTTTAGCTTTTGTTATGCAACTGGAGTTAGCTAGCCTTTGTTTTCTACTGTCATCCATGAATCGTCGGAAGCAAAGCGGTCTTGCACTAGGGCTGACTTTACTCTTATATATCATGGATATGATAGGGCGTATTATTCCTAATCTTGAGAATATCAAATATGTGACACCTTATTATTTTGCCAATGGAGCAGATATTTTCAGTAAGACTAAGCTGGACAATAGCTTGCCAGTTATTGCAATAGCGATTACTTGTCTTGCTCTTATTAGTAGTTTTATTATTTACCAAAAACGAGACCTGAGTGCTTAATGATGGTAGTTTTTTAGACTGTTCATCTAAAAATGGTAATTTTGCTTAAAATATAGTAAAATTGGATAGTATATAACTTTTGGTGAAAGGGCTAAATCATGGATTTTGAAGAAAAAACGATAAAACGTCAAGAAATTTTTGATGGACATATTTTCAAGGTAGCAGTAGATGATGTTGAGCTGCCAAATGGTTTAGGGGAAGCTAAGCGTGAACTCGTTTTTCACCGTGGCGCAGTGTCTATTCTGACAGTCACTCCAGAAAATAAGCTGGTTATTGTCAAGCAATACCGTAAGGCTATTGAGAAAATTTCCTATGAAATTCCAGCTGGTAAGCTTGAAATTGGCGAAAATGGTTCTGAGAAAGAAGCTGCTCTGCGTGAATTAGAAGAAGAGACAGGTTATACAGGCGATTTGGAATTAATTCATGAATTTTACACCGCTATTGGTTTTTGTAATGAAAAAATAAAACTCTATTTGGCGACAAATTTGAAGAAAGTTCCCAACCCACGTCCGCAAGATGAGGATGAAGTTCTCGAACTTTTTGAGTTAACTTATGATGAATGTATGGATTTGGTCAAAACAGGAGACATTGAAGATGCTAAAACCATCATAGCTCTGCAATATTATGCTCTTCACTTTGGAGGAAAAGCATAATGGGAAAACCACTCCTAACCGATGAAATCATTGAAAAGGCTAACCGCGGTGAAATTATATACGATGACCAAGAATTTTCAGATCCAGAAGAAACCAAGATTATCTCAACTGATTATTCTAGCACTTTATCTGATAGTAATGAATTTGATATAAATAAGGGAGGGCTACTGGATAGACTAAGTGGTCACAGTCAAAAAGATCAACTGGTTTATAAAAGTCGCCGCATTGAGAATGCCAAACGGAGTGAGTTTCAAGGAAAGCTCAACAAGATTTTATTTGTTGTTATTTTGCTAGTTATTTTGCTTATTTGGGCAGTTTTCAACATTTAATTAAACTACTGTTGGAGAAATAAATAGATGAAAATTGGTATTATTGCTGCTATGGAGCAGGAATTGAAGGTTTTGGTAGACAACTTGGAAGATAGAGGTGTGCAAACTATTCTATCTAACACTTACTATACTGGAAAAGTTGGCAAGCACGATGTTGTTCTGGTTCAGTCTGGTGTAGGCAAGGTCATGTCCGCTATGAGTGTTGCTGTTCTGGTAGAAAATTTTGGCGTTGATGCCCTGATTAACACAGGCTCAGCTGGTGCGGTCGCAGAAGGCCTTAATATAGGTGATGTCGTTGTTGCCGATAAGCTGGTTTACCATGATGTTGATTTGACAGCTTTTGGTTATGCTTATGGACAGATGTCCATGCAACCACTCTACTTTGAGTCAGATAAGAAATTTGTAAGCCTTTTTGAAAAAGTGCTATCTGCGACAGAGGTGACAAGTAAAGTTGGTTTGATTGCAACGGGAGATTCCTTCATTGCAGGACAAGATAAGATTGATGCTATCAAAGGCCATTTTCCAGATGTTTTGGCAGTTGAGATGGAGGGGGCGGCTATTGCTCAGGCGGCTAATAGTACGGGTAAGCCATTTATCGTTATTCGCGCCATGTCTGACACTGCGGCTCATGATGCCAACATCACTTTTGATGAATTTATCATCGAAGCTGGGAAGCGCTCAGCGAAAGTATTGCTTCAGTTCTTAACTGTTTTAGACTAAGGACTTGTGTTCACAAGTAAAGTACTTTTATTTAAGAGATAGTTTTTCGCTAATCGAGGCAGTTTTTTGAGGAATACTGACTGTATTTTGAAAAAACTAACGATGAGTAGTTGAAAACTAACCTTAGATAGAAGTGCTGAACTCTGAATACAGGTTCTAAGGGACAATCTTTCGCTTTATTTTCAGTTAATACTCAACCAAGATCAAAAATAACAAACTTATTTCTATCATCACAATTTATACCCTTTTACCATGACAAAAACTTCCGTCAATTGTTCATTTTAAATATATCCAGTTACTATTAGATAGCTACTTTTGATTTTTATACTCTTCGAAAATCAAAATTATCCGTTGTCAACTTGCCTTGATGAACTCAAGTTCTATCGTAGGCTTCGTTTCCTAGGCTACTTTTGATTTTCATTGAGTATTAGCCAGTATTAGCATCAGTTTTTAGTTACAGATTCTTATAGTAAAAAGTCGAAGAGTTGAAATTCTCCGACTTTTTTGTTTTATTTCTTACTCTGTTTGCTGAGGTTGAGTCCCCATGGAACAAGATTTTCTTGGTGGGCTTTGATGCGTTTCATATTGTCCCTGTGGCGGATAATAATGATAGAAGCCATTATGATGATAAGGACTGTAAAGAGCCAATCATAGTTTGGCAACAGAAAACCAAAAGCTGGAAAAATCAGAGCACTCAGCACTGCCATTGTCGCCGAAATAACGCTAGAAAGGGAAATCATGCTAAAGAGATAAAGGCTAATCGTGAAGACAATGCCTAGATAAAGCAAGAAGAGTGGGGTAAATCCAAGTAGGACACCAGCACTGGTTGCCACAGCCTTGCCTCCTTTGAAGCCAGCAAAGATAGGAAAGGTATGACCCAAAATAGCAAAAAGTCCGATGAGAAGTGGTGAAACTGCGGTCACACCCAGCCAAACAGGAAGTATGGTTGCAATGGTTCCTTTGAGAATATCCACGACCAGTACAACCATACCAGCCCTGATACCTAAAACGCGGAAGGTGTTTGTCGTTCCAGTGTTGCCGCTGCCGTGTTCACGAAGATTGATGTGATAGAAAGCTTTACCAATCCAGAGTCCCGTCTGGATAGAGCCCAGTAAGTACGCAATAATCATTAAACCTAAAATTTTCATGCTTTTATTATACCATACTGACTGGCTCTTGCTTGAAAAATGTCTGATTTTTCAAGAGATAGACTAAAATATTTTGCAAAATTTGCTAAAAACCTGTAAGATAAAAAGGATGAAAAAATTCGGAGGTCTTAATGGCTAAGAAAGAAATCAATATCAATAATTACGGCGACGATGCCATCCAAGTCTTAGAAGGCTTAGATGCTGTTCGTAAACGTCCTGGTATGTACATCGGATCAACTGATGGAACGGGATTACACCATTTGGTTTGGGAAATCGTGGACAATGCGGTTGATGAGGCGCTCTCTGGCTTTGGTGATCAGATTGATGTGACCATTAACAAAGATGGCTCAGTGACGGTAGCTGACCACGGTCGCGGGATGCCAACTGGTAAGCACGCTATGGGCATTCCGACGGTGGAAGTCATCTTTACGGTGCTCCATGCTGGCGGGAAATTCGGTCAAGGCGGTTACAAGACATCTGGTGGGCTGCACGGGGTCGGTTCGTCTGTCGTTAATGCTCTGTCTAGCTGGTTAGAGGTTGAAATTACCCGTGACGGTGCGGTTTATAAGCAGCGTTTTGAAAATGGCGGGAAGCCCGTCACCACACTCAAGAAAATAGGCACAGCTCCTAAGTCCAAATCAGGGACAAAGGTCAGCTTTATGCCAGACAGCATGATTTTTTCAACGACAGAGTTTAAATTTAACACCATAGCAGAGCGACTCAAGGAATCTGCCTTCCTGCTCAAGAACGTTACCATGACCCTGACGGACAATCGTCCAGACGAAGTCTTGCAGAAGTCCTTTCATTTTGAAAATGGGGTTCAAGACTTCGTCGAATACCTCAACGAGGATAAGGAGACATTGACACCTGTCATCTTTTTTGAAGGTGAGGAGCAAGGTTTCCAAGTAGAAGTGGCGCTTCAGTACAATGACGGTTTCTCTGATAATATCCTCTCCTTTGTTAATAACGTCCGCACTAAGGATGGCGGAACGCATGAGACAGGACTTAAATCAGCTATCACCAAGGCTATGAACGACTATGCCAGAAAAACGGGCTTGCTCAAGGAGAAGGACAAAAACTTGGAAGGTTCTGACTACCGCGAAGGGCTGTCGGCTATTCTCTCGGTCTTGGTGCCTGAGCAGCACTTGCAGTTTGAAGGGCAAACCAAGGACAAGCTGGGATCACCGCTGGCGCGTCCAATCGTTGATGGTATCGTCTCTGAGAAATTGACCTATTTTCTTTTGGAAAATGGCGAGGTCGCTTCAAATCTTGTTCGTAAGGCCATCAAGGCGCGTGATGCGCGGGAAGCTGCCCGCAAGGCGCGTGATGAATCGCGTAATGGCAAGAAGAATAAGAAGGACAAAGGCCTTTTATCTGGTAAGCTGACGCCAGCCCAATCTAAAAACCCTAAGAAAAATGAACTTTATCTGGTCGAAGGGGATTCTGCCGGCGGCTCTGCCAAGCAAGGTCGTGACCGTAAGTTCCAAGCCATCCTCCCTCTGCGTGGTAAGGTGCTCAACACCGCCAAGGCCAAGATGGCAGACATCGTCAAGAACGAGGAAATCAATACTATGATTTACACCATCGGTGCTGGTGTCGGAGCTGACTTCAAGGTGGAAGATGCCAACTACGATAAGATTATCATCATGACTGATGCTGATACTGACGGTGCCCACATTCAGACGCTGCTCCTGACCTTTTTCTATCGCTACATGCGTCCCTTGGTGGAAGCTGGTCATGTCTATATCGCTCTGCCCCCATTGTACAAAATGAGTAAGGGTAAGGGTGCCAAAGAAGTGGTTGAATATGCCTGGACTGACCAAGAGCTAGAAGAACTGCGCAAGCGATTTGGTAAAGGTGCTATCCTCCAACGTTACAAGGGGTTGGGGGAAATGAACGCCGACCAGCTTTGGGAAACCACTATGAATCCTGATACCCGCACTCTTATCCGTGTAAACATAGAAGACCTCGCGCGTGCCGAACGCCGTGTCAACGTCCTCATGGGTGACAAAGTCGAACCCCGCCGCAAATGGATTGAGGATAATGTTAAATTTACGTTGGAAGAGACTACAGTGTTTTAACTCGCTGGCTAGAAATGAAAGGAAACCTCTCTATTTCTAGCACGGTAAGTCCTATCCTGGACTTACCTAAGCGCCTTACTAGCTCGAAAGCAAAATAATAACGATTTTGCTTTCTCACGTCGTAGGAGGGATTGTGAAAATTTTTGAGTTTGATTATTGGGTTGAGAGAATGAAAGATAAGGCTTTGCGTATAAGTGAATGGTGTACAAACTATCTAAATCATACGCAGGAGTTGGAGAAAGGCACCAAGTTAAAAATTCTTGATAATAAAGACTATCTCAGAGATGGTGCTATAAGAATGTTTATAAAAGGGATCGCTTTTGCAGCATTCTTTGCTGTATTAGGTACGGTGATAGTGTCGAGGATGATTCCATCTGACCTTGGAAGCCCTATTCATATTATTTTAGCCGTTATATTTTTGACTTGCTCCTTCTTTTTTATATTTCTAGCCTATTCTTCTCTTGTATTTGCTTTTCTTCGCTACTTAAAAACTTTTAGTATTATTCTTTCAATGTTGATTGTGGCATTTATTAGCGGAGGTTTAGTCTATAGTTTAGGAGATGAGAATAAAAAAGTATCGGATTATATATGTTGTTCATGTCCCTCGGTACAATCTTTACCACCAAGTAGTAGCAATTCATTTGAAAAAGCCTTACAGTCTGTATTTATAAAGTATGAATTAGGTGATTTATTCACTGACAATGCCTGGCAACTTTGGGTAATAGTAATTATGATATTAGGCATTTCTTGTCTTTCTTCCTATTTGATAGTGAAATCACTTGAAATTTTTGATATAGAAATAGTTAAAAAAGGCAATGAAATTGTACTGCTCCCTTTAGGAGTGTTGACTTTCATTATTGGTGTTGAGTTAGAGAAAGTTAGCCCGATAGGCATGTTCCTTTTATCATTACTTATTCAAACAGCTCTCATAACTTGGTCCGCTGATAGAAGATTAGAAAAAGAAAGCTTAAAAGCTCAAAATATTTTTCAAACGCAATTACTTTCAACAGCGCCTGACTATAAAGAACTTAAAAAATGTTATTATCATGGTGGTGAGAAATACAAAGAAAAGATGTTGAGTACAGAAAAATTTTTAAAAGTCATTCTTTGGAATGAAGAGAGTTCATTTTACACTTGGAAATCTTATGAAGACTACTTAGAATACAAAAATTATAGATATAAACAGTTTCGGAAAAACAGTAAAGAAGGATATTTAACAAATGTCTAACATTCAAAACATGTCCCTTGAGGACATCATGGGAGAGCGCTTTGGCCGCTACTCCAAATACATCATTCAAGAGCGGGCACTGCCGGACATTCGTGACGGGCTCAAACCCGTTCAGCGTCGCATTCTTTATTCTATGAATAAGGATGGCAATACCTTTGAAAAGGGCTTCCGGAAGTCTGCAAAATCTGTCGGTAACGTCATGGGTAACTTTCACCCTCACGGCGACAGCTCCATCTACGACGCCATGGTCCGCATGTCTCAGGATTGGAAGAACCGCGAGACCCTGATTGAAATGCACGGGAACAACGGTTCCATGGACGGTGATCCAGCCGCTGCCATGCGTTATACTGAGGCAAGGTTATCAGAGATAGCTGGTTATCTGCTCCAAGACATTGACAAGAATACCGTGCCCTGGGCTTGGAACTTTGATGACACGGAAAAAGAGCCGACCGTCTTGCCAGCTGCCTTTCCAAACCTTTTGGTCAATGGGGCGACTGGGATTTCTGCTGGTTACGCAACGGATATCCCGCCGCATAATTTAGCTGAAGTTATTGATGCTGTGGTCTACATGATTGACCATCCCTCTGCCAAGGTGGAAAAACTTATGGAATTCTTACCTGGGCCAGATTTTCCAACGGGAGCTATTATTCAGGGTAAGGATGAAATCAAGAAAGCCTACGAAACAGGGAGGGGACGTGTCGTTGTCCGTTCTCGCACCGCTATTGAAACCTTAAAAGGTGGCAAAAAGCAAATTGTGGCGACTGAAATTCCTTATGAAGTCAATAAAGCGGTATTGGTCAAGAAGCTTGACGATGTGCGTGTTAACAACAAAGTGCCTGGTATTGCTGAAGTCCGTGATGAATCTGACCGTGATGGTCTGCGCATTGCTATTGAACTCAAAAAAGATGCAGATGAGGAAACTATTCTCAATTACCTCTTCAAATACACTGACTTGCAGGTTAATTACAACTTCAACATGGTAGCCATTGACAATTATACGCCACGTCAAGTGGGGATTGTGCCTATGCTGTCCAGTTATATTGCTCACCGCAAGGACATCATTGTAGCTCGCTCTAAATTTGATAAGGAAAAAGCTGAGAAACGTCTGCATATTGTTGAGGGGTTGATTCGCGTCATTTCTATTCTAGATGAAGTGATTGCTCTTATTCGCGCGTCTGAAAATAAGGCTGACGCCAAAGAAAACCTTAAGGTTAGTTATGAGTTTTCTGAGGAACAAGCTGAAGCCATTGTAACCTTGCAACTGTATCGTTTGACCAATACCGATATTGTGACTTTAGAAAATGAAGAAGCTGAGCTGCGTGACAAAATCACTATGCTCAAAGCTATTATCGGTGATGAGCGCACCATGTTTAACGTGATGAAACGTGAGCTTCGTGAAGTTAAGAAAAAATTTGGTAATCCGCGTCTGACAGAATTGCAAGCTCAAGCACAGACTATTGAGATTGATACCGCCAGTCTTATCGTTGAAGAAGAAACCTTCGTCAGTGTGACCCGTGGTGGCTATATCAAACGTACCAGCCCACGTTCTTACAACTCATCGACGGTTGATGAGGTCGGTAAGCGTGATGATGATGAACTTATTTTCGTTCAGCAGGCCAAGACTACGCAACACTTGCTCATTTTCACTAATTTGGGGAATGTTATTTACCGTCCTGTCCACGAAATCACTGATATTCGTTGGAAAGACATCGGTGAGCATTTGTCACAAACGATTACGAATTTTGCGACCGATGAAGAAGTCCTCTACGCAGAAATTGTGGATGATTTCGAAGAGCAAACTTATTTCGCAGTGACCAAACTCGGTCAAATCAAACGCTTTGAGCGTAAGGAATTCACACCATGGCGGACTTACAAGTCTAAGGCAGTTAAATTTGCCAAACTCAAGAACGATGAGGATAGAATTGTCACCGTTCATTCGATTGCTTTAGATGATGTTATGTTAGTGACTCTTAATGGCTACGCTCTGCGATTTAACATCGAAGAAGTTCCAGTCGTTGGCGCCAAGGCAGCCGGTGTCAAAGCTGTTAATCTTAAGGACGGCGATCTTGTTCAGGTGGCTTTTGTTGCTAACACTGAAAGCATGTATCTTCTCACGCAACGAGGAAGTCTTAAACGTATGGCGTTGGAAGTCATTCCAGTAACTAGCCGTGCTAAGCGTGGTTTGCAAGTTCTGCGAGAACTCAAATCCAAACCTCATCGTGTCTTTGTAGCTGGTCCAGTCCATTCTTCAAATGACAGTCAGAGTTTAGACTTGTTCAGTACAGCGGAACTTTCTGATGACACCGAAGTATTGCAAATCATGTCAACTACAGGTAAAGTTTATGATGTCATCCTAGAAGATTTGAGCCTATCAGAACGTACTAGCAACGGTAGCTTTATCTCTGATAGCATCTCAGATGAAGGTGTTTATGCAGCTAAAATCAAGTAAGAGAGTAGTCACTCTTTTACTTTTTAGGTAAATTTTCAGAATTTTGTGAAAAGTACTTGAAAAAAACAGAAAAAAGCGTACAATAGAAAAAAACGAGAAAGAGGATTTTTATAATGACAGTAGATCTTGATTGGGAAAATTTAGGGTTCGAATATCACAAACTACCATTCCGTTATATTTCTTACTACAAAGATGGCAAGTGGGATGAAGGAAAATTAACAGAAGATGCAACCCTTCACATTTCAGAAGCTTCACCAGCTCTTCACTATGGTCAAGAGGCCTTTGAAGGTTTGAAAGCCTACCGCACAAAAGATGGCTCAGTACAATTATTCCGCCCTAACATGAACGCTGAACGTTTGCAACGCACGGCAGATCGACTCCTGATGCCACAGGTACCAACGGATAAGTTTATTGACGCTTGTAAACAAGTGGTTCGTGCTAATGAGGAGTACGTTCCGCCATACGGCACAGGAGGAACTTTATATCTGCGTCCACTTTTGATTGGTGTAGGTGATGTCATCGGTGTCCATCCAGCTACAGAATATATTTTTACCATTTTTGCTATGCCTGTTGGTAACTATTTTAAGGGCGGTTTGGTACCAACGAACTTCTTGATTCAAGATGATTATGACCGTGCAGCTCCAAATGGTACAGGTGCTGCTAAGGTAGGTGGTAACTATGCAGCAAGCCTATTACCAGGGAAAGTTGCTCATGAACGCAAGTTCTCGGATGTTATTTACCTTGACCCTGCAACTCACACTAAGATTGAAGAAGTAGGTTCAGCAAACTTCTTTGGTATTACCAAAGATAATGAATTCATCACCCCACTGAGCCCATCTATCTTGCCATCAATTACAAAATATTCACTTTTGTATTTGGCAGAACATCGATTTGGCATGGAAGCTATTCAAGGTGACGTTAAGCTTGATGAATTGGATAAATTTATAGAAGCTGGTGCTTGTGGTACAGCAGCGGTCATCTCCCCAATCGGCGGTGTTCAACATGGCGATGATTTTCATGTTTTCTACAGCGAGACAGAAGTTGGGCCAGTTACACGTAAACTTTATGAAGAATTGACCGGTATTCAATTTGGTGATGTTGAAGCACCAGAAGGTTGGATTTATAAAGTTTAAGAAAATTAAAGCTTGCTCTTGCAAGCTTTTTTGATTTTCGGTAAAATGTAACAAGTGAGGTGATAGAATGAGTAAAAAAGACAAAAAAATTGAAATCCAGTTGACGGATAGTTCCGTAACTGTTGGCGATGCCCAAGTTGATGGCTATGCTCTTGTTATTGGTAAAAAGAAAGTTGGAGAAATTACAGAACTAGACGGTAAATTTGCAGTAATCAAAAATACCCAAGTTGACACATTTTTTAAAACATTAGATCAAGCTATTGAAAATATTATTGAAAATTACAACCTAAATCATTAAAAATAGTGAAAAAGACTTGCAGACGAACAAAAACTATGATAGAATAGTTTTTGTTGTTATGGAAGGGTAGCGAAGAGGCTAAACGCGGCGGACTGTAAATCCGCTCCTTCGGGTTCGGGGGTTCGAATCCCTCCCCTTCCATTTCTAAGGTATTAGGGTGTTCAAATATACAGATATGTAGATTAAATGAATCGATCTTTCATCTAGCGTTCAGTCTGAGTTCATTTCAGAATAATATCTTAGTTAGAAACTTTGGGGTATAGCCAAGCGGTAAGGCAAGGGACTTTGACTCCCTCATGCGTTGGTTCGAATCCAGCTACCCCAGTCAAAGGTATCAGGTTCTAAATCTGACACCGTCAAGGATAAAAAGAGTTGTCGTTGCGGGTTACCTTGAGAAAATATATTGTTATCAAAAGCTAGCTATGCTAGCTTTTGTTGGAGGATTTTTTAGAATGAATGAATTTGAAGATTTGCTAAACAGTGTTAGCGAAGTTAATCCTGGTGACGTAGTCACTGCGGAAGTTTTAACAGTTGATAACGATCAAGCAAACGTTGTTATTGAAGGCACTGGTGTTGAAGGTGTGCTTACACTTCGTGAATTGACTAATGATCGTAATGCAGATATCAATGATTTGGTTAAAGCTGGCGACACCGTTGAAGTGCTTGTTCTTCGTCAAGTTGTAGGTAAAGATACTGATACCGTAACTTTCCTTGTATCTAAAAAACGTTTGGAAGCTCGCAAAGCATGGGACAAACTTGTTGGTCGTGAAGGTGAAGTTGTTACTGTCAAAGGCACACGTGCTGTTAAAGGTGGTCTTTCCGTTGAATTTGAGGGACTTCGTGGTTTTATTCCAGCCTCAATGATTGATACTCGTTTTATTCGTAATACTGAAAAATTTGTTGGTCAAGAATTTGATGCAAAAATTAAAGAAGTTGATGCAGCAGAAAACCGTTTCATCCTTTCACGTCGTGAAGTTGTTGAAGAAACAGCAGCAGCAGCACGTGAAGCAGTTTTCTCAAAACTTGCTGAAGGTGAAGTTGTAACAGGTAAAGTTGCTCGTTTGACAAGTTTTGGTGCCTTCGTTGATCTTGGTGGAGTAGATGGACTTATCCATGTAACTGAGTTATCACACGAACGCAACGTTTCACCTAAATCTGTTGTTTCTGTTGGTGAAGAAGTTGAAGTTAAAGTTCTTTCAATTGATGAAGAAGCAGGACGTGTTTCATTGTCACTTAAAGCAACAACGCCTGGACCATGGGATGGTGTTGAGCAAAAACTTGCTGCTGGAGATGTTGTTGAAGGTAAAGTTAAACGTTTGACTGATTTTGGTGCCTTTGTTGAAGTCTTGCCAGGAATTGATGGACTTGTTCACATTTCACAAATTTCACATAAACGCGTTGAAAATCCTAAAGATGTCTTGTCTGTTGGTCAAGATGTTACTGTTAAGGTTCTTGAAGTTAATGCTGCTGATGAACGTGTTTCACTTTCAATCAAAGCGCTTGAAGAACGTCCAGCACAAGCTGAAGGTGAAAAAGAAGAAAAACGTCAATCTCGTCCACGTCGTCCAAAACGTGAAGCTAAACGTGATTATGAACTTCCAGAAACTCAAACTGGATTCTCAATGGCTGACTTGTTCGGTGACATTGAATTGTAATAAGTTTTAGAATATTTTCAATAGGTGGGACGACAAAATCGAATTTCTACTAATTATCGATTTTTCTCCCTCCTTTTCTTTTGTGTTATAGTATAATGATACTATCCATCCTTAGTGTAATGGATATCACACAAGATTCCGGTTCTTGTGATGGGGGTTCGATTCCCTCAGGATGGATAAAATATAGCAGAAAACCCTTGTAAATCAAGGGTTTTCTGCTATATTTTTCCCTAATTCTGCCCCAAAAATATTTCTAACCCTGCCATTATTTTCTTGTTTTGACTCTTCGAGCAAATGGGCATAAACTGATAAAGTGGTGTTTATACTCTTCGAAAATCAAAATTATCCGTTGTCAACTTGCCTTGATGAACTCAAGTTCTATCGTCGGCTTCGTTTCCTAGGCTACTTTTGATTTTCATTGAGTATTAAGTCTTTATGTCCAATCAATTTTGATATTGCAAATAGCTCCACGCCTTGAGAAATGAGATAAGAAACATAAGTATATCGTAAACTATGAACGTGGACATCACGTCCAACTAATCGCTTAAGTGCTTTGTTTGCGGCCGTGTTCGATAGCCCTTCGAAGATCCTTTGAACGGGTCGGAATGTGGCTATATATTCATCTAACAGCTTGATAGTTTCTTGGTTGATTGGAACATCTCGCAAACTTGAGGGGGTAGTTGGCGCATTGCCTTTACTTTTACCGTAGACTTTATAGGTTTTAGTAATATGGATTAGTTTGTTATCTCTGTCTATATCTGCTAAGTCAATTCTCATAGCTTCAGAAAAACGCAAACCAGTAACAACTATTAGGTGGATAGCTACACGTGACCTATGTAAGGGGTGTTTGCTGGAGATTTTGATAAAATTTAGATACTCAGGATGGATAAAAGGATCATCATTAACTGTAGTAGATTGATGATAAGTTAATATTTAGTGAGAACGAAGACGTTCTCGCTTTTTTTCTTTTTAACAATGAGAATTCTATGAAACACTGCTCATAATTATAAAATTGGATAAATGGTTATAAGGATGAATCGGGATGATAGTTTGGGATTTTTCTTGTTTCAGTTGACTATGATCAAAAAAAAAACACACGTTCTCCGTGATAAATTAATGATCGTGGAGAGCGTGGAGTCAAAATGGTTACGAAATCGTGGCTAACAAGGTATCAGCAGTAGTAGTTGGCAAGATTCGTACTCTATTAAGTGAAAGAAGTCCATTATTGATATTGGCTATTCCTTCGTTGGTAGTTACTCCTAGTTTGTAGTCTAGGTTTGAAGCCAGTTCAAGCGTGGTATCAGAGTAACGACCAGCGGGATAGGCAATTGCAATAGTGTCTTGGTTAAGGTTTTGATCAAGATAGACTTTAGATTCTTTCATTTCGTTTTTTTGTGTTTCAGCACTTTGAACGGATAAATCTGGATGATTAACGGTATGATCTTGGAAGGACATACCATGTTTTTTCATGTCAAGCATTTGTTCTAGAGAAAGATTGCCAGAATTTCCGACAGTTCCAGTGATAACATTGTTTGTTGCCTTGGCCTTATATTTTTTTAAAATGGGGTAGGCAATATCGTGAAAGTCCCACAAGCTATCGTCGAAAGTTAACCAGATAATTTTGTTGTTGCCATTTGGTAAGACATTTTCAGTGAATACTCTATAAGCTTCTTCGGGTGTTAAGAAATAATAGCCCTCTTGTACTAAACGTTGAATGTGACTTTCAAAAGTTATCGGATCAACTATCAAATTAGCGTTAGCTGCTTCTTCAGGTGCAATATTATGAATGGCATGGTACATTAAAATAGGAACTGAAACTGTTTCATCCGCCTTTTTCCATTCAACTGTATCAGTATTAGTATTTTGCTTGGATGAATTAGTAGGTGTTGTGGAAGCTTTTTGATTTTGTATTTTGCTAATTTTTGTTGAAGAAGCTGAGTTGTTAAGAGAAATTTTCCTATCTTTGAGAGTGAATACCAAAAAAGCAATAGACAATACGCAAGCAAATAAAAGGAAGAGGTTAAGAATTAGCCAGAATGAGTTTGGTTTATGACGACGATGATTTCTTTTTTTCATAAAAATCTCCTAAAAATATGGTTGGTATTGATTAAATAATACTCTTGGAAAATCAAATTTATTATTGACGTGATTTGATGAACTTCAATTTTATCTATGCTTATATTTCTTATTTATAACTTTGGTTTT
Source organism: Streptococcus sp. ZY19097 (assembly GCF_040731245.1). Classification (NCBI taxonomy): domain Bacteria; kingdom Bacillati; phylum Bacillota; class Bacilli; order Lactobacillales; family Streptococcaceae; genus Streptococcus; species Streptococcus sp. ZY19097. The sequence continues at coordinate 1,659,515 of NZ_CP160400.1, read as the reverse complement.
CATTGAGTATGATTAGAAAATGACTACTACCTTTTTCTATTGTATCATTTTTAACCATAAAAGTTTATTAATAGGGATATTCGGTAAATTCTCAAAGTAAGTTCTAGTTCCCGTCCTTCCAGAAGTTACTCTGAGAAAACTGCATAAAATCAACAGAATTTAGTCTCAGACTAAGTTCTGTTTTTGACTAAACTAAGGCTTCAAGGGTGTTTTAGGCTTGAAATTGTTGAAAAAAAGGGTACACTAAAGTTACTGGCTCTGAGATGTCTCAAAGTAAGTTCTAGCTATCTGGAATTTTGGATGGGACAAGTTCCTTTCTATTTTTGATTAGTTTTTATGATAAAAATTAGCGATTATTTATCCAATAATCGAGGTGATTGGATGACGTTCTCAGGGTCAATTTTAGAGATACCCAGAAGTGTTGCCAATTCCTCACCGTAGGTAAATGTAAAGAGTTCATAAGCCGATTTTCCGTTGAAAGCAGCTCGTTTGACACTGTTGACATGCGAACAAACTAGGTTGATGTCCTCCTGTGTCAAGTTGTCAAAACTAGTTCCTTTAGGAAGAATATCTCTGATAAGTGTGTGATTCTTCTCAATTCTCCCTTTCTGGTCAGAGCGATTTGGGTCACAGAAGAATAGCTTAGACTCTCCGCGAACATCCATTTCGATATCGTCCACTCTAGCGAATTCACCACCATTGTCGGTCAGAACGACAGGGAATAGTTCGCAGAAGTCTATCTTCTTCTGATGCAGGTTGTTCTTGATAACGTAGAGGTGTTTAGCGACTTCGTTAGCTGTTTTGTTATCCAGTAACCGAGCGAAGATGAAATTACAGAAGGAGAGGTTAAGAGTGAGAAGTAGCTTTCCGCCGATACGTCCAGTAACGGTGTCCATTTCCAGCCAATAGCTGATTCCTTCTTTAGTGAGAAAGCGTTGGAAGTCCTCGTAAGACCGTCCTTCTTTGGCAGTTTTAGGAATGGGTTGGAGGTTTCTGGTTCTCCTTTTTCTGAATTTCACGACACGTGGGAAATCAATAGGTTTTGTGGACAGATAGCCTTTTTCGAGGTATCGGTAGATAGAAGCTCTGGATGCTGACAGTTCGTTGGAGGCGATGATGTGGTTGAGGTGTTGTCCTTTTTTGATGGCAGAAGAGACAATCTCGTCCATGCGATAGAATTCTTCTTTGTTTAGGGCAACACCTGTTCTCGAATCTGAGAGCTTAGCTTCATAATCCAGCTGAGCTCTTTTTGCGTAGTAGAACTGTTTCTGGTATCCACAATTGGTTCTCTTTTTCGGACAGGCATTACACACATAGGGAGCCTTTTTGAGTAGAGGGCAGGTTTCACAATTAGATGTCACAGAATTTTCTTTAACCACTCGATTTCTGCGAACTTCTTTTGAGATTGTGGACGGATCTTTTCCTAGCTTAGCTGCTATAGCTGAGAAGGGCTTAGGTTGTTCAATTCCTATTTGAATATCGTTGCGATCAGAGAGAGTTAAGTGTTTGTTTTTCATTGTCAGTTACCAACTTGTCCCATAGTAAGTTCTACCTTATTTTTTTGTCTCAGTCTAATTTCCAGTTTTGGTGTTAGACTAGAACTTACTTTGAGAATTTAGGGTTTGTTTTTCATTGTTAGTTACCAACTTGTCCCATAGTAAGTTCTACCTTATTTTTTTGTCTCAGTCTAATTTCCAGTTTGGGTGTTAGACTAGAACTTACTTTGAGAATTTAGGATAGGGATATTCTTATCTAAAATATGTTATTTTTCTGTAAATTCTGAATAATTTTTGGTATAATGGAAAAAATGTTTTTATTTTTGGAATGGAAGAGTCTCTCAGCTTTTCCATTAAAAATAGTTGAATTGAGGAATTTTACATGTCTATTAAAATTGGTTTACTTGGTTTTGGTACAGTTGCAAGTGGCATTCCCTTTCTTTTAAAAGAAAATGCGGAAAAAATTATTGCAGCTGCTCACAATGACCTTGAAATTGCTAAGGTACTGGTCAAAGATGAGGATGAAAAAAATCGCTTAATAGCAGCTGGTCATGACTATCATTTTGTAACAAATGTTGATGAGATTTTGAATGATGCCGATATTCAGATTGTTGTTGAATTGATGGGACGCATTGAGCCTGCTCGTACCTTTATTACCAAAGCGCTTGAAGCTGGCAAAAATGTGGTCTCGGCAAATAAAGATTTGATTGCGACACATGGGAAAGGGTTGATTTCTCTAGCGCAAGCTAAAGGTGTTGCCTTTTACTACGAAGCTGCGGTTGCTGGTGGCATTCCAATTTTACGCACTTTGGCAAATTCACTGACATCTGACAAGGTTACTCGTATCTTGGGGGTACTTAATGGAACATCGAATTTTATGATGACCAAGATGGTTGACGAAGGTTGGACTTACGAGGCTGCACTTAGAACTGCTCAGGAACTTGGTTACGCTGAAAGCGATCCAACAAATGATGTAGAAGGGATTGATGCAGCTTATAAGGCTGTCATTCTCAGCCAATTTGGTTTTGGAATGACTGTAGACTTTGATCAAGTTTCTCACAAAGGAATCACAACCATTACACCAGACGATGTAGCAGTAGCGCAAGAATTAGGCTATGTCATTAAGTTGGTCGGAGATATTCGTGAGGTTGCTTCAGGAATTTCAGCAGAAGTGGCTCCTACCTTCCTTCCACAAAATCATCCTCTTGCTAGTGTTAATGGTGTTATGAATGCAGTCTTTGTTGAGTCTATTGGTATCGGTGAGTCTATGTACTACGGCCCAGGAGCAGGTCAAAAGCCTACTGCAACCTCTGTAGTGGCTGATATTATTCGTATTGCCCGTCGCTTGAGTGATGGTAATGTTGGTAAAGCATTCAATGAATTTGCTCGTGAAACAAGATTGGCTGATTCAGCAGATGTTTTCGCTAAATATTATTTTGCTATCAATGTTCCTGATAAGAGTGGTCAAATTCTTCGTCTAGCTGAAATTTTTAATACAGAAGATATTTCATTTGAACAAGTTTTACAACAAAAAGCAAACGGTGAAGAAGCTCGTGTTGTTATTATTACCCATGAACTCAGCAAAACGCAGCTTGAGTCAGTGATTGCTAAGTTGAACGCAGTTGAAGATTTTCAAGTGGTGAATACCCTTAAAGTTTTAGGTGATTAGTTTGATTAGATAAAAGGAATTTTCTGTGACTTAGGAGAAACTCATGAAAATTATTGTACCTGCAACGTCTGCCAATATTGGTCCTGGTTTTGACTCAGTTGGTGTTGCTCTTTCAAAATACCTTGAAATTGTGATTATGGAGCCATCTAAAGATTGGTTTATTGAGCATGACTTGGGAGAAAATATTCCAACCGATGCCTCCAATCTTTTGATTAAAACAGCACTTCGGGTCACGTCAACTATACAACCACATCGGATTAAGATGATCTCTGATGTGCCCTTGGCTAGAGGACTAGGCTCATCAAGTTCTGTTATTGTAGCGGGTATTGAACTTGCTAATCAGTTGGCAAATTTGAACTTGACAGCTGATGAAAAATTAGCAATTGCAACTGAAATTGAAGGTCATCCAGATAATGTTGCGCCAGCTATTTTTGGGAATCTGGTTATCTCTAGTTATCTGAATCAGAAAGTCAGTAGCATTGTGGCTGATTTTCCAGAAACAGCTTTTATTGCCTTTATTCCGAATTATGAGCTAAAGACGAGTGATAGTCGTGGTGTCCTCCCTAGTGAACTCAGCTATAAAGAAGCTGTTGCGGCTTCTTCAGTTGCTAATGTGGCAATCGCTGCGCTATTGACAGGAGACTTAGTGAAAGCAGGTCAAGCTATTCAGGGCGACCTTTTCCATGAACGTTTCCGTCAACAGTTAGTTAAGGAGTTTTCACCAATTAAAGCTCTAGCCAAAAAAGAAGGTGCCTATGCAACGTATTTGTCTGGTGCTGGTCCAACAGTAATGGTTTTGGCTAGCAAGGACAAAGAAGAAACCATTTTAGCAGGTCTAAAGGCATTGCAGTTAGATGGACAAGTATGCTCTTTGCGTGTGGATACTAACGGTGTTATTGTAGAAGATTGATTTTTTAAGAATTTTTAAAATCTAGTTTTCATCTTCTATGAAGGGCGTTCTAACTAGTTTTAGAATGGCTAACAAGTGACTTTTACTTTGAATAATACTCTTCGAAAATCAAAATTATCCGTTGTCAACTTGCCTTGATGAACTCAAGTTCTATCGTCGACTTCGTTTCCTAGGCTACTTTTGATTTTCATTGAGTATAAGTATATGAAATGAAAAAAGAACTCTTGATTTTGGTCAAGGGTTTTCTGATGAGGAGAAAGAATGCACAAACAAACTGTTGTTGATTTCAAAGATTTGGGACAGCGTTTGGTTTTTAAAAATCCCTTACGAGAGTTAATTGCAGAGCGTTTAGAGGAAGTTATTCCTGTCTTAAGGAAAGTAGAAAGCTATCAAAAACAAGGGTATTATGTAGTTGGTTACCTTTCTTACGAAGCCAGTAAGGCTTTCGAGCCTAAATGTCAGGTTCACCAAAGACAGTTGTCAGGTGAGCATTTTGCTTATTTTACTGTTCATGAGACCGCTGTTCAAGATATATTTCCTTTAACCTACAATGATGTTGTAATGCCAAAGCACTGGGATAATTTGACCAACAAAAAAGTTTATGAGGAAGCTATTTCAGAAATTCATCATCAGATTAGGCATGGAAATACCTATCAAGTAAATTACACGGTTCAGTTGAAAAGTGAAGTAGAAACAGACAGCTTTGCTATTTACAATAGACTTGTTGTTGAGCAAGGGGCAGCTTACAATATTTATGTAGCGCACGATGATTTTGCGGTGGTTTCGGCTAGTCCAGAATTATTTTTTGAGAAAAAGCAACGCGTGTTGAGAACACGTCCGATGAAAGGAACGACCAAACGCGGGAAAAATAGTTCTGAAGATTTAGCTCAAAGAAATTGGCTAGAACAGGATGTCAAAAACCGTGCAGAAAATATGATGATTGTGGATTTGCTGAGAAACGATATGGGACGTATTTCTGAGATTGGTAGCGTTACGGTCACTAAACTTTGTCAGCTTGAGCGCTATTCAACGGTCTGGCAGATGACATCAACCATTGAAAGTCATTTAAAAATTGATACGGATTTGGTAGATGTTTTTACAGCTCTATTTCCCTGTGGTTCTATCACAGGTGCACCAAAATTATCCACAATGGACACCATTTATCGTCTAGAGAATGAACCGCGTGGTGTTTACTGTGGAACGGTGGGAATCTGCCTACCAAACGGAGATTGCATTTTTAATGTTGCTATACGAACCTTGCAGATTTATCGTAGTCAGGCTATTTATGGAGTAGGTGGCGGCATTACCTGGGATAGTCAATGGCAAGATGAATACGAAGAAACATGTCAAAAGAGTGCTATACTTTATAGGCAGCAAAAACAATTTGACCTGATAACAACTGGAAAAATTTGTGAGGGAAAGCTTACGTTTTTAGAGGAGCATTTGCAACGTCTTTTAGAATCAAGCGACTATTTTGACTATTCATTTGATAAAGATAAGGCAAGAAGAAATATTGAGGAGGCATTGAAAGGACTTGATAAGCAGCAAAACTATCGTATGCGAATCAGACTTGAGAAATCTGGGCAGTTGCACCTTGATACTGAAGAACTTGCAGATCTCCCCAAAACATTTTTGAAAGCAAAGCTTGTGGAGCGAAAAGTGTTGCTTGACCAACCGTTCACTTTTTTCAAGACATCTTATCGGCCGCATATTTCTACACAGGGTAGTGACCAAATCTTTATTTCTCCAGAAGGCTATCTTCAAGAAACTTCTATTGCAAATCTCATTTTAGAGATTGATGGGGAATGGTTGACGCCGCCTGCTAAAGTGGGGCTTTTAGAAGGAATTTATCGAAACTATCTCATAAAAAGTGGTAAGGTCAAAGAAGTTTTATTGACTAGAGAAGATCTAAAGAAAGCACAACAAGTGTATGCTTGTAACGCTGTTCGTGGCCTTTATCCTTTGGAGATTGTTGATTAATAAAACTAATATTTGAATACAAGGATAAAAGTCAGCTTAGTTAGTTTCTAGTCTCTTTCCTGTGGTATAATAGAACTAATCTGTTTTTGAAAGAAGTGTCATCATGAATTATCAAGAATGCTTGAATTGGATACATAGTCGTTTAAAATTTGGTATTAAACCAGGCTTGGAACGTATGCTCTGGATGTTAAATGAACTTGGCAATCCGCAGAATAATTTGTCTGCTGTTCATATTGTCGGAACAAATGGTAAAGGTTCAACAACCAGTTACTTACAACATATTTTCAGTCAAGCTGGGTATCATGTTGGGACATTTACCTCACCTTATATTGTTGACTTTAGAGAACGTATCAGCATTGATGGTGAGATGATTTCCGAGCCTGATTTTGTAACATTGGTTGAAAAGGTTAAACCGATTGTGGATGCTTTAGATAAAATGCCTGACTTTGAAGCGGCAACGGAATTTGAAGTTATCACTGTTTTAATGTTTGAATATTTTGGTCACCAGCACCCAGTTGATATTGCTTTTATTGAGGCAGGTATGGGGGGATTATATGATTCTACCAATGTTTTTAAAGCTCTAGCAGTTATTTGCCCATCTATCGGATTGGATCATCAAGCAGTCCTTGGCGAGACATATAAAGAAATTGCTGCGCAAAAAGTTGGTGTTCTCAAAGAAGGCGTTCCATTTATTTATGCCAGTGAACGTGAGGATGTCGTTGAAGTATTTGAAAAAAATGCTCAACAAAATAAAAGTCAAACTTATCGCTTAAACAAAGACTTTCATGTCACCTTACACAAAGGAGGATTTGATTATACCAGCCAGACGGTTCGAATGACGAATGTTCGTCTTTCAATGAAAGGAGAACATCAGGTTAGAAATGCTAGTCTAGTCATCACTGCAGCTTTGCTCTTGTCGGAAGATTATCCAAAAGTTGATGAAAAAGCCATAAGACAGGGACTTTTGCAAACCAAATGGGCGGGGCGAACAGAACTGATGGCACCAAATGTCATGATTGATGGAGCACACAATAATGAGAGCATTACTGCATTGGTTGATGTTTTGAAATCTTATAAAGATAAGAACATCCACATCCTCCTAGCGGCTATTAACACTAAGCCAGTTGATAGTATGCTGTCCATTCTTAGTCAAGTAGCCCCTGTTCAGGTGACGAGTTTTGATTACCCAACTGCCCTCAACTTGACTGACTATCCAAAAGGTTACCACAGAGTTGAAAAGTGGCAAGATTGGTTGGATGAGATAGATGAGCAGAGCGAAAAAGATTTTTATATCATTACAGGATCGCTTTATTTTATCTCGCAAGTGAGGCAAGAACTTCTCTCAAGACAGCCAAGACAGAAAAAAGAGAAATGAGATTACAAAATATGACGAACAATCAAGAAAAACTGGAACAAGCTATCTATCAGTTGTTAGAGGCTTTGGGAGAAAATCCCGAACGAGAGGGGCTTATTGAGACTCCTAAACGTGTCGCAAAAATGTACCAAGAAATGTTTTCAGGACTAAATGAGGATCCTAAGGATCAATTTACTGCTGTTTTTACTGAAAATCATGACGAGGTTGTCTTGGTCAAGGATATTCCTTTTTATTCTATGTGTGAACATCATCTTGTGCCATTTTATGGTGTGGCCCATGTTGCCTATCTGCCAAGTGATGGTCGCGTCACTGGTCTGAGCAAGCTAGCACGAGCTGTTGAAGTTGCTAGCAAACGTCCTCAACTTCAAGAGCGTCTCAATGCTCAGGTTGCGGATGCTCTTGAAGAGGCCTTGCAGCCTAAAGGTGTTTTTGTCATGTTGGAAGCAGAGCATATGTGCATGACCATGCGCGGTATTAAAAAGCCTGGTAGTAAAACTGTTACAACAGTTGCTAGAGGTATTTTCAAAGATAATCGTGAAGAACGTAAGGAGATACTATCTTTAATTCGTGAGAAGTAAGGAGAAACTATGAAAATCGGAAAACATGATATTTCAGGAAATGCTTGTATTATGGGTGTTCTGAACGTGACACCTGATTCTTTTTCTGATGGGGGGCATTACACTGAGATTGAACAGGCCTTGGCACAGGTTGCTAAAATGGTAGAAGAAGGTGCCAAAATTATTGATGTTGGTGGAGAATCAACACGATCTGGATACGGTTTTGTAGAGTTTGTAGAGACAGAGGAAGAGATTACACGTGTAGTTCCTGTTATCAAGGCGATTAAGGAGCGCTTTGATGTCTTGGTCAGTATTGACACTTATAAAACAGAAACTGCACGTGCTGCTTTAGAAGCTGGAGCTGATATTCTTAATGATGTTTGGGCGGGACTCTATGATGGTCAGATGTTGGCCTTAGCGGCTGAAAAAAATGTTCCTATCATTTTAATGCACAATCAAGATGAGGAGAGTTATCAAAATATCACGTTAGAAGTCTGCGACTTTTTGAATAAACGAGCTCAAGCTGCATTAGAAGCTGGAGTTGCTAGGGAAAATATTTGGATTGATCCTGGCTTTGGTTTTGCCAAAAATGTTGAGCAAAATATAGACTTACTTAAAGGGCTAGATAGGGTTTGCCAACTAGGTTATCCTGTCCTTTTTGGTATTTCTCGTAAACGTGTAGTGGACTATCTTCTTGGAGGCGATACTGCCGCTTTGGAGAGAGATATGGGGACAGCGGCTCTTTCTGCTTGGGCTATCAGTAAAGGATGTCAGATCGTTCGCGTTCATAATGTTGATCTTAACCGCGACATTATTAAGGTTATTAGCCAATTGATTTAGGAGACGGAAATGGACAAGATTATTTTGAAAGGTTGCCGTTTTTATGGTTATCACGGTGCTTTTGTTGAGGAACAGACCTTAGGTCAAATTTTTGTCATTGATTGTACTTTACAGGTGGATTTAGAAAAAGCAGCACAGACAGATGACTTGGAAGACACGGTACACTATGGGATGGTTTTTGAGACGATTCAACGTCAGGTAGAGGGGAAAAAATACAAACTGATTGAACGTTTAGCTGGTGCTATTTGTGAGGATATTTTTGAACAATTTGCTGCTGTACAAGCTATCACTCTTCGTATTACCAAAGAAAATCCTCCGATTAAGGGACATTATGATGCGGTAGGAGTTGAATTGGAGCGTAGTCGATGACACGCGTGTATTTAAGTTTGGGTTCAAATATTGGAGACAGACGAGACTATCTGAATAGAGCAATTACCGCCTTATCAAAGCTGCCGAGAACACAACTTATTGAGGTGTCCTCACTCTATGAAACACCAGCTTGGGGTCTGACAGATCAAGATGATTTTTTCAACCTCTGTTGTGAACTTGAAACACAGCTTAAATCGCAAGAATTGCTCGGCCATTGTCAAAGAATAGAAAAGGAACTCGACCGTGTTCGGCATCAACATTGGGGGCCAAGAACCTTGGATATTGACATCCTGCTTTTTGGTGAGGAAGTCATTGATACGGAAGTACTCAAAATCCCTCATCCCTACATGACTCAGCGGGCTTTTGTTCTGGTGCCTCTTTTGGAACTTGATCCAGACTTAAGAGTTAAGGGAGAAAAACTCTCTGAAAAATTACTCCAACTGGACACCAGTCACATTGTAAAAGTTTAGAATTCCTATCGTCAAATCTTGTGTTTTTTGATATAATTATAATCGGCTTTGTGCCGATTTTTTAGTATTGAAAAGTTTGGAAAGAAATCATGATTAATTTTTTAAATGAAGAGTTAAAGGGAATTGACATTCGTGTTGATGAACCTCTAAAAAAGTACACCTATACAAAAGTAGGAGGCCCAGTAGACTATTTGGCCTTTCCTAGAAATCGCTATGAGCTGTCTCGGATTGTCAAGTTTGCAAATGCTCATAGCCTACCTTGGATGGTTTTGGGAAACGCTAGTAATATTATTGTGCGAGATGGGGGTATCCGTGGCTTTGTCATTATGTTTGATAAGCTCAATGGTGTGACAGTTGACGGTTATGTTATTGAAGCAGAAGCAGGAGCCAATCTGATTGAGACGACCCGTGTTGCAAAATTCCATAGTTTAACTGGTTTTGAATTTGCCTGTGGCATCCCTGGTAGCATTGGTGGAGCTGTCTTTATGAATGCTGGAGCCTACGGTGGTGAGATTGCTCACATTTTGATTTCTGCCCAAGTGTTGACTAAAGAAGGAAATATCAAAACCATTGAAGGACGCGATATGAAATTTGGCTACCGCCATTCGGTTGTTCAAGATACAGGAGATGTGGTTATTTCTGCTAAATTTGCTCTTAAGGCGGGGGATTATGTCAAAATCAGTCAAGAGATGGCTCGCCTGACCCATCTGCGTGAATTAAAACAACCCCTAGAATCTCCGTCGTGCGGGTCTGTATTTAAGCGACCACTTGGTCATTTTGCTGGTCAGCTGATTAGTGAAGCCAACTTAAAAGGTTACCGTATCGGTGGCGTTGAAGTGAGTAAAAAACATGCTGGTTTTATGGTTAATGTCGCTGACGGCTGTGCCAAAGATTATGAAGATTTAATTACTTATGTCATTGAGGCTGTCGAAGCTCATTCTGGTATTCGTTTAGAGCCAGAAGTTCGAATTATTGGAGAAAAGCTTTCTGACAAGTCTAATGAATAGATGTGCTCATCTAAGGTTATAAGGTTACTGCTTGTTCAACAAGGTGTAAGCATGTGAACTTTCCTTTCTTGAAGATGTGAAACTCCCTTGTTAAAAATAGAATATAGAGGTTTTATGAGAATTGACTAATCCAATCATTGCATTTAATAATGTGTCAAAAGTTTTCGAAGATAACGATACCGTTGTTTTGAAAAATATTAATTTTGAACTGGAAGAAGGGAAATTTTACACCCTTCTAGGTGCTTCAGGTAGTGGAAAGTCCACTATTTTAAATATCATTGCTGGTCTCTTAGACGCTTCATCGGGTGATGTTTATCTGGATGGCAAACGAATCAATGATGTCCCAACCAATAAACGCGATGTCCACACTGTTTTTCAGAATTATGCTCTTTTTCCACATATGAATGTTTTTGAAAATGTTGCTTTTGCTTTAAAACTAAAAAAGGTAGACAAAAAGGAAATTGAAATCCGAGTAAAAGAAGCTCTGAAAATGGTGCAATTGGAAGGGTTTGAGAAACGTCCTATTCAAAAATTATCAGGTGGGCAGCGTCAGCGTGTAGCGATTGCACGTGCCATCATTAATCAACCTCGTGTTGTTCTCTTGGATGAACCGCTATCGGCTCTTGATTTAAAACTACGAACGGAAATGCAGTACGAATTGCGAGAGTTACAGCAACGTCTTGGAATCACTTTTGTTTTTGTCACACATGATCAAGAAGAAGCCTTGGCGATGTCAGACTGGATTTTTGTCATGAACGAGGGGGAAATTGTTCAATCGGGGACACCTGTTGATATCTATGATGAACCAATTAACCATTTTGTAGCAAATTTTATCGGGGAATCTAATATTCTGTCCGGTAAAATGATTAAAGATTATTTGGTAGAATTTAACGGCAAACGTTTTGAGGCGGTTGATGGTGGGATGCGTCCCAATGAACCAGTTGAAATTGTCATTCGTCCTGAGGATTTGCAGATTACGTTGCCAGAAGAAGGTAAATTGCAAGTCAAGGTTGACACGCAGCTTTTCCGGGGTGTTCACTATGAAATTATCGCCTACGATGAATTAGGCAACGAATGGATGATTCATTCTACGCGTAAGGCTATTGAGGGTGAGGTTATTGGGTTGAATTTTACCCCAGAAGATATTCATATCATGCGTCTCAATGAGACTGAAGAAGAGTTTGATGCGCGTATTGAAGAATATGTGGAAATTGAAGAGCATGAAGATGGTCTGATTAATGCCATTGAGGAGGAGAGACATGAAGAAAACCTCTAGTCTGTTCTCTGTACCCTATCTACTTTGGATTGTTTTATTTGTTGTTGCACCCTTGTTCCTCTTGCTTTATCAATCGTTTTTTGATATTCAAGGTCACTTTACTCTTGCTAACTATGCGACTTTCTTTAGTTCATGGACCTACCTTCGTATGAGTTTTAATTCCATAATTTATGCCGGAGTTATTACCTTGGTGACACTTATTATTAGTTACCCAGCTGCTTATTTATTGACAAAACTCAAACACAAGCAACTGTTGTTGATGTTGATTGTTTTACCTACTTGGGTTAATCTCTTGTTAAAGGCTTACGCTTTTATGGGGATTTTTGGTCATCAAGGTGGTGTCAATGCCTTTTTAGAATTTGTTGGTATCGGGCCAAAGCAAATTTTATTTACGGATTTTTCTTTCATTTTTGTTGCCTCCTATATTGAGATTCCTTTTATGCTCTTGCCAATTTTTAATGCACTCGATGATATTGATGACAACGTCATCAATGCCAGTTATGACTTAGGAGCAACCGATGCACAAACCTTTACCAGAGTGATTTTTCCACTATCTCTAAATGGTGTCAGAAGTGGGGTTCAGTCTGTTTTCATTCCTAGTTTAAGTCTCTTTATGCTGACCCGTTTAATTGGAGGAAATCGAGTGATTACGCTTGGAACCGCTATTGAGCAACATTTTCTCACAACACAAAACTGGGGAATGGGGTCAACGATTGGTGTGATTTTAATTATGGCAATGCTAGCAACCATGTGGCTAACGACGGAGAGACAAAAATGAAAAAAATTGCAAACTTATATTTGACTCTTGTCTTTGTTATCCTTTATGTTCCAATTGCTTATTTGATTTTTTACTCTTTCAATTCTGCTGGTGATATGAATGGCTTTACAGGGTTTACTTTGGAACATTACCAAACAATGTTCGAAGATAGTCGTCTCATGTTGATTTTGGTACAGACATTCTTTTTAGCCTTCTTGAGTGCTTTAATTGCAACTATTATTGGTACTTTCGGAACGATTTTTATTTATCAAACTAAATCAAGATATCAGAATGCTCTTTTATCTCTGAATAATGTCTTACTAGTTTCCCCTGATGTTATGATTGGTGCTAGTTTCCTTATTTTGTTTACGATGCTCGGTTTTCTAGGGTTCCAGCTCGGTTTCCTATCAGTACTACTCAGTCACGTTGCCTTTTCAATTCCAATTGTGGTGCTTATGGTATTGCCCCGTCTCAAAGAGATGAATGATGATATGATTAAAGCGGCTTATGATTTAGGTGCAAGCACTTGGCAGATGTTGCGTGAGGTTATGCTCCCCTATCTAACCCCAGGAATTATTTCAGGCTTCTTTATGGCCTTTACCTATTCATTGGATGATTTTGCAGTCACTTTCTTTGTTACTGGGAATGGATTTTCAACCCTATCTGTTGAAATTTACTCACGAGCGCGTAAAGGAATTTCTTTAGAAATCAATGCTTTATCTACTATTGTCTTCTTATTTAGTGTCTTGTTGGTGATTGGCTACTATTTTATTTCACAGGAGAAGGAGGAAAAGCATGCGTAAACTTTATTCTTTTGTGGCAGGGGTTGTTGCCATCATTCTCATTTTATTTTGCTTTGCTTTTTATTTGCAAAAGAGTTCAAGTTCCGGAAGTCAGTCTGATAAGTTGGTGATTTACAATTGGGGAGATTACATTGATCCTGAACTTTTAACCAAGTTTACTAAAGAGACAGGCATTGAAGTTCAATATGAGACCTTTGATTCCAACGAAGCTATGTACACTAAGATTAAGCAAGGCGGAACTACCTATGATATCGCTGTTCCTTCTGATTACATGATTGATAAGATGATTAAGGAAAATCTTTTGGTTAAACTGGACAAATCACAAATCAGTGGCTTGGATAATATAGGGGATGAATTCTTAGGATTGAGTTTTGATCCCAAAAATGATTATTCCATTCCATATTTTTGGGGAACAGTCGGAATTGTTTACAATACAACAATGGTCAAACAAGCACCAGAACACTGGAAGGATTTATGGCGAGAAGAATACCGAAATGATATCATGTTGGTTGATGGTGCGCGCGAGATTATGGGACTAGGTCTAAATACTTTAGGATATAGTTTAAATACTAAAAATTACGAGCGTCTAGAAGAAGTAGAACAAAAACTAAATAGTTTGACTCCTAATATCAAGGCTATTGTTGGTGATGAAATGAAGGGGTACATGATTCAAGGTGATGCAGCCATTGGTGTCACTTTTTCAGGTGAAGCTAGTGAAATGTTAAGTTCAAATGAAGATCTACGTTATGTGGTACCAAGTGAGGGTTCTAATCTTTGGTTTGATAATCTTGTTATTCCAAAAACAGTAAAGCATAAGAAAGAAGCTTACGCCTTCATTAGCTTTATAATGGAACCTAAGAATGCTGCACAAAATGCTGAATATATTGGTTATGCAACACCAAATAAATCCGCTAAAGCCTTGTTACCAGATGACATTAAAAATGATAAAGCTTTTTATCCTTCTGAAAAAACCATTGCTAATCTCGAGGTTTATGATAATCTAGGTGAGAAATGGTTAGGTATATATAATGACCTCTATCTTCAATTCAAAATGTACCGAAAATAATATAGTCTAAAAGAGTCTAAGGGACTGCATATAGGAGGTCAAACAAAGATCTTCTGCGGTTTAGGCTCTTTTGAATTTATAAAATCTCCTCGAAACTTAGTATGAGTTTTGGTACAATAGAGGGAGAAAGAGTGGTAGAAGTTCTAACATTGTCTTTTATGTTCTAGATTTCTTACCGCAAGGCAAAAATGGAGATATTATGCATAATCATCATGAGGAATTCCAGTTTGCTACTGGTTCCATTTTAAATTTCGTTTGGCGAGGCATTCTTATCGGTATTGCCTCTGGTGTCGTTGTTAGTCTTTTTAGACTATTTATTGAGCTAATTTTCAAACAAGTTAAGTCTTTTTATCATCAAGCTCAGTCCAATCCTCTCTTGCTATTGCCTATTGTTGCAATTAGTTTGATATGTGTCGTCTTTATTGGTATTCTCATGAAGTCAGACTCTGATATTAAAGGTTCGGGGATTCCTCATGTTGAGGGGGAATTGAAAGGTTTACTTCACCCTAATTGGTGGAGTGTCCTCTGGAAAAAATTTGTAGGTGGTATTCTTGCCATTTCTATGGGGCTTATGTTGGGACGTGAAGGTCCAAGCATTCAATTGGGAGCTATGACTGCTAAAGGTTTGGCACACTTTTTAGAAGCAAGTCGTGTTGAAAAACGTGTTTTGATAGCAGGTGGTGCAGCAGCAGGGTTGTCTGCCGCCTTTAATGCACCAATTGCTGGCTTACTCTTTGTCGTGGAAGAAGTTTATCATCATTTTTCAAGTCTTGTTTGGGTGACAGCATTAGTTGCTAGTTTAGTTGCAAATTTTATTTCACTTAATATTTTTGGTTTGACGCCTGTTTTGGCTATGCCAGGAAATCTTCCTTCTCTTGAACTTAAACAATATTGGATTTTTCTATTATTGGGTATTTTTTTGGGTGTTTTGGGTTATATCTATGAGATTGTCATTCTAAATGTTGGTAATTTTTATGATAAACTGGGGAAAATGTTGCGTCTACCATCGTATTTTTATGGTCTTATCGCGGTTGTCTTAACCTTGCCTATTGCTTATTTTTTCCCACAACTTCTAGGTGGGGGTAACAGTATCATCACTTCTTTATCAGATAGTCACCTTACTTTGGAAATTGCCTTACTGTTTTTTATCATACGGTTTGTCTGGAGTATGATTTCCTACGGTAGCGGTCTTCCGGGAGGAATTTTTCTTCCGATTTTGACCCTTGGTGCCTTGGCAGGATTATCTTTTGCTCTCTTTTTTGAAAATATGCGGTTGCTTGATGCCAGCATCCTCCCTTTGTTTATTGTGCTTGGTATGGCAGGTTACTTCGGTGCTATATCAAAAGCTCCGCTAACGGCAATGATTTTAGTGACAGAGATGGTTGGAGATCTTCGCCAATTGATGGCCATCGGTGTGGTAACTCTGGTTTCCTATCTGACAATGGACATTTGTAAAGGAGAACCAATTTATGAAGCCATGCTTGCTAAAATGACCCTCCCATCTAATCGTGAGGTTATTGAACCGACCTTGATTGAACTCACAGTTTCAGATAAAATAGCTGGTAAATATGTTAAAGAATTAACTCTCCCCAAAAATGTTCTCATCACGACACAAGTTCATCATAAACAAGCAGAAGTTGTTACAGGAAATACACGTTTGACAGCAGGGAACACCATTTTTCTTGTTGTAAACGAACCTGAGATTGACACTGTCAGAAAACTGTTAATGTAAGATTAAAAAATCCATCTATAAAATATCTTGTATCCCCTTTCATTTTATCCTGCTTTTTGATACAATTATGTGGAAGAGGATTGTTACTGATAAGCAGGCAAAACCTAGATACTCGATGAAGTCTTTGGACTGATTTTTCGGTGTATCTAGGTTATTTATATCTCATTTGTAGGAGGACTAGAATGAAAATTGACAAGGTCTACAATAACAATGTTGTCCAAATTAGAGAAGACAGCGGGGAAGAGGCTATTGTTATGGGCAAGGGGCTAGGCTTTCAGAAAAAAGTAGGAGATGAGTTAGATCTTTCAAAGATTGAAAAGAAATTTGTCCTAGAAGATAGTAATATTGCTAATGAGTTGTCTAGGGTTTATGTAGATCTTAGTAATGAAGAGATTGAGGCTGTTTTTGATATTATCAAACATGCTCAAGAGGGGTTGGGAGTGACTTTCGAAACATCTCTTTATATTTCTTTGGCAGATCATTTGCATTTCACGCTCATTCGCCTTAAGGATAATCTGGCTATTGACAACCCATTGGGGTGGGAGGTGCGCAAGTTCTTTCCAAAAGAATTTCAGTTGGCTAAGGATGCTATTGAAATTCTTGAAAAGAAATTAGGAACACGTTTACCTGAAGACGAAGCAGCCTCGATAGCTCTGCATTTCATCAATGCTGAAAAAGATGCGGGGATGGTGGAGAAAAATTATCAACTGTCAAAGACGGTTGCTGATATTTTAGATATTGTTCGGCTTTATTATGGAACATCTTTTGATGAAGAATCCGTAAGTTATAATCGCTTTGTCACGCATGTCAGATATTTTGTTCAGCGCGTTTTGAATGGCTCTGTTCAAGGGAAAAATGATAGTTTTCTTTACGAACAAGTCAAATTAAACTATCCTGAAGCTTTTATCTGTACGCAACGTATCAAGGATTATGTAGAGTCACGCTTTAACTTTCCAATGAGTCGTGATGAGCAGGTTTATCTGACAATCCATATTCAAAGACTTGAGACTAGTAAGTGAAAAGTCCCTAGTTTTGCAGAAAAATGGCAAGTGTATTAAAGCCCTGCATTAAACCAGTAGTCTAGAGATAGAACCGTTTTATTCTTTCTTTAAAAATCAAACTCAGATGTCCTTGACTTGATATTGTACCTCAGTTTTTTCTGAGGTTTTTAAATTTTTAAGTGGCTAATTTCATTATAGAACTTTCAGTTACAATTTTTTACTGAAGATAAAATTTTTTATAAAAGCGCTTGCAATTTTGAAATGTTCTGCTATAATATAAACATAAGGATTGTTACTGGTAAGCAGGCAAAACCTAGATAAATACGAGAATGTACAGACGTTTCCATTTTGAGGAAGTGGTGTACACTTTGGTATTTGTTTAGGTTTTTTGTTTTGATAAAACCAGGTAAAAAGAAAGGAGCCGATTATGGCTAAAGATTATACTGAATTAGCACAAGACATTGTTGCCCATGTTGGTGGAAAAGACAACATTGTCAAATTAGTGCATTGTGTTACACGTCTTCGTTTCACCTTGAAAGATGAAAGCAAAGCAGATGATGACTATCTCAAACAACGAGATGGCATTGTGACCGTCGTCAAAGCTGGTGGACAATATCAAGTTGTTATTGGTAACCACGTGCCGGATGTTTATGATACTGTTCTCAAGGTTGCTGGTATCCAAGGAGAAGGCGGTATTGATGTAGATGAAGGAGATGTTCCTCAAGGTAATCTCTTTGACCGCTTCATCGCCTTGGTATCTGGTCTTTTCCAACCCATGCTGGGCGTACTTTCTGCAGCGGGTATGATTAAAGGTGTGGTTGCCATTTTAGCAGTCGTTGGTGTTGCCGAGACTGATGGCCTCTACATCATTTTAAATGCTGCTGGTGACGGACTATTCCAATTTTTACCGCTAGTCTTGGCTATTACATCAGCTAAACGTTTCAAGATGGATCAATTTACAGCGCTCGCTCTTGGCTTTGCTTTGGTATATCCTGACATTGCGGCTAGCTTTGCTAAGGGCGGTGTGAAATTCTTAGGTCTTCCAGTTATCTTCCCAACTTCAAGCTACCTTTCAACTGTACTCCCAATCATCTTGACAGTCTGGGTTGGTTCAAAGATTGAACATTTCTTTAAGAAGGTTATTCCGGATGTGGTTAAGGTCTTTGTTGTTCCTTTCTGTGTTCTCTTGCTTACAGTTCCACTTGCTTACTTAGCTATTGGTCCTGTCATGAACTATACAAGTGATTTAGTTGGTGCGCTCTTTACAGGCATTTATGGTATCAGCCCAATCCTATACGGACTTATCCTTGGTGCTGCTTGGCAAGTATTGGTTATGTTCGGTCTTCACTGGGGACTTGTTCCACTTGCTATTCTTGAATTACAACAAAATCCTTCAGGTACACTCCTTGTCGCATCAATTGCGATTTGTTTCTCACAAGCAGGTGCTTTGCTTAACATTATGTTACGTACTAAAGAAGCAAAAGTTCGTGAATTAGCTATTCCAGCACTTATCTCAGCCCTCTTCGGTGTTACTGAACCTGCTATTTATGGTATTACGCTTCCAATGCGTACACCATTCATCATGACTTGTGTTGCTGGTGCTATTCAAGGTGCATTCCTTGGTCTGATGGATGTCAAAATGTATGTTATGGGTGGTATGGGTCTTTTCTCAATTCCATCATTTATCAATGCTAAAAACTCAATGAACCTTATCTACTATTTGATTGCTATTGCTGCATCATTTGTTCTTGGTTTTGTTCTTACACAATTCACTAAAATTCCTTATCTTTACGGTGGTCCTAAAACTGTATCGGCTGATGAAAAAACAGAGGCACCAGCTGCTAATTTGAAAGTAATCAAGCAAGAAATCATTGCTAGCCCAATGATTGGTGAAGTGGTTAAACTTGAAAATGTCCCTGATGAAGTCTTCGCCTCAGGGGCTATGGGCAAAGGGATTGCCATTAAGCCTGCTGATGGTACAGTTGTTGCGCCTGTAAATGGTGAAATTACTCTTGTATTTCCAACAGGACATGCTGTTGGCATACGTACAGAAAACGGTGCAGAAATCCTTATCCATATTGGTATGGATACTGTATCTCTTGCTGGTAAAGGTTTCAAGAAATTTGTTGAAGTTGGTGATAAAGTAGAAGCGGGTCAAAAAATGATTGAATTTGATTTGGCAACTATTCGTGATGCAAATCTTCCTATCATCTCTCCGGTTATTGTGACAAATTCAGCAGATTATGACGATGTTTTGACAACTCAAGAAGCACGCGTCAATGTAGGCGACTACCTATTAACCGCTGTTAAATAATGATTGTTAACTTGGATAAGGCATCAAAGGGGCTAGGGAAATACTCCCCGGCTCCTTTTCTGTTTTTGTTAGATAGATACTCATCTATGAAAGGAGGTTTCGTTTTTAGTTAATACTGTTGGTGTTTTTCAAAGAAAGGATTAGAAACATATGAAAAAGAAACTGTTCTATTGGCTCAGCTTAGTCCTGCTACTCTTTTTAGCGGCATGTAGCCAGACCAAAAAAGAAGCTGTCACCTTTAAGAATGAAGTCACTCAAACCATCGCCAGTGGTCAGGTCAAGGGCAAGCAAGACCAGGAAAATGGGGTCTTGGAATGGCTAGGCGTTCCCTATGCAGCTGCCCCTGTCGGGGATTTACGTTGGAAGGAACCACAGACCGTTAAAGCTTGGAGAAAGACCTTTGATGCGACTAAGGCCGGTGAGAAGTTCGTTCAATTTTCTAATGGAGAAGTGGTCGGTTCTGAAGGGGACTTAAATCTGGATTTGGTACGGCCCGATACGACAGAGGCAGGTCTGCCCGTTATTGTCTTCTTGCATGGGGGAAACAACCAGACAGGCCACGCCCAAGAAATCAAGGGAAATACCTTTGTCAAGGATGTTAATGCGGTCTATGTGTCTGTCAATTACCGTTTAGGGGCTCTAGGGTTTAACCCCTTGGAGGCCTTGAAGACTGGAACTGATTTAGAAAAATCAGGTAATTTTACCCTCTTGGATATTGCGGCAGCCCTGGATTGGGTGCAAGAGAATATTGAGGTCTTTGGTGGTGATAAGGATAATGTGACACTTGCAGGATTTTCAGCTGGTGGCCGTGATGTGATGGCAACCTTAATTTCTCCCCTGTTCAAAGGAAAATATGATAAGGCGATTTCCTTTAGTGGAGGAATGACCTTAGCCAACGAGACGGATAGTCAAGATATTTTTGCGACTGCACTAGCTCCATTAGTAGTAGAAGACGGGGTAAAGTCCACAGAACTTGAAGCAAAAGAATGGTTGTTATCCAACGATCGTCAAGTAGCTGATTATCTTTATGGACTTCCTGCGGAGCGTTTGGCTTCGTTGATGGGAAATGCTGGTATTCGTATGTCTGTCTTCCCACATTTATACCAAGATGGAGTGGTGATTCCGAAAGAAGGATTTGACACTTCAGATTATAATGATGTTCCTCTCCTTTTAGTAACAGGAACCAGCGAATTTTCATTATTCACAGCTTTTGATCCGTATTTTACACAGTCTGTGACAGATGGAAGTCTATTTTCTGATGCTGACAAATTGAAAGAATTTGTATTTGCTGAGACATATGGTAGTGCCCTCTACCGACTGTCCAATACTGTGGATAGTGCCCGGAAAATGCAAGACTCCTATAAATCCCCAATCTATATAGGAGAAATTTCTTACGGTGATAATGCGGAAACTGCTCCAAAAACAGCTCAGTTGTTAGGTGCCTTTCATGGAGTATTTGAACCCTTGCTTCAACAACCATCAAATTATGCAACATTTATTGGTGAGGATTTTGAAGCCGACGGTAGCAAGCAATTAAGTCAACAGTTTAAAGCATATTTGAAAGAATTCATCGCAAATGGTAGTCCTAATGGAAAAGACTTACCACAATGGAAAAAGTGGATAGCAGGCGGGAATCAAGTGATGAAGTTTGACGCTAGTCTAGAAAAAGCAGAAATTGAATTGGGTGAAGATTCACAAACTGCTGAGGATATTGTCGCGAACCTTCGAGCAGATAGCACTTTATCTGCAGATAAAAAACAAGTTTTAATTGACAATGTGTTGAACGGTCGCTGGTTCAGTCAACCATTGGATGGTTTGAAGGTTAATGATTAGTTTATTTTTGTTGTATTAAAAAATATAAAAGTAAAAAGCAACACAAGGTGTTGACAACGGTGAAATAAAAAATAAGAGACTGGGAAAGACATCCATGATGGCTTCGCCCTCACCCACAGAATAATGAAAACGAACATAAAGCCCTCACTAGGTGTATAATCTTAGTGAGGGCTTTGTGGTTGACGAGTTAATGATGTTAGTCATCGCGGGAAAAACTAACCTACTCTACTGACGAGCACACCAAAATATGCGATAGGCATGAGTATAAAAATACGACTAAAATTTGGTAGATAAGCTCTCTAATTTTTAGAAGGCGGGAATTGTCATGGATGTTCTCTATCAATCTTGTGCAGGTATTGATGTTCATCAAGCCAATATCGTTGTCTGTATCCTACACGGCCCACTCACCTCAACTCGTCCAAAGCGTGAGATGGCTACGTTTGATACAACGACTAAAGGCCTACGTGCTTGCCACGATTTTCTCAGTCAATTTCATGTGGAAGCTGTTGGTATGGAAAGCACAGGTGTTTATTGGCGACCTGTCTGGCATACTCTATGTGATGACTTCAAGTTGATACTCGCTCAACCAGCTCATATGAAGGCTATTCCAGGTCAGAAAACCGACAAGAAGGATGCTCACTGGATTGCCAAATTAACACGGATTGGTCTGCTTCCTCGGAGTTTCGTTCCCGATGAAACCATTCAAGAATTGAGGGAGTTGACCAGACAACGAAAACATTATGTGGAAAGTCGCAATCTCCTTCAGCTACTGGTTGATGGGACGCCTATCACACCTCGCATTGTTCATCAATCCGTTTATACCAGCTTGAAGAAGAAAGTGCCGCAGCTTCTGGACTTATTGAGATCTTTCCCGCTCCCGTTTGAATTTACTATGAACATAAAGCTGCCCTTCATTAACGTGTTAAATCAAAAGTAAAAATGTTTAGATTTGACATTTGAGAAGAATTAAGCAGTCAAAAATACCTCCTTAACGAAGGTATTTTGTTTATTTCTAAAATGATTATTTGTTCAACCCAGTTTGACTTTTTTGCGTCAATGCATCGTTTTCAAAACTTAGTGTGATACTAGCTGAACGACTTTGGTCAGAATTTGATTCTGATTTAAATCCGCTAACCCACATTGCTTGTAGTTCTACCTTATCAGAAGAAACTGCCTGTGAAAAATCATCAGGTTCTCCTAAAATCTCAATTGCTTGTTTAAAAGCCATTCCATTTTCAAGTTTGTCATACATTTTCTGATCAATGGTAGCTTTTCGCGAAAAAACAAAGTTTGAAATAGAGCGAGCAATAGAACTATTTCCAAATAATTGAACTGTTACCACAACAGAGTCAAAGTTCCATGTATAAGAATCCAATGTTACATCGCCAGCAGGAGTCTGACTTTGAGAAGTTGGCTCACCGTACATCGCTTTTAATTCTTCAAGGGTTGTACCTCCCTTAAATTCATTGGCAGCCTGAGCAAGAACAATCTTATTGAAATTAAGCCGAACATCTTCATGTTCAGTTTTTGAACTGGAAGTTAACAATTCAGTATCGGAGCTAGGTGAAGTAGCCTCCTTATTTTTGTTAGAGCAGGCGGTGAGGCTAATTAGTAAGAGACTCAATGTCACGAGATAAAATCCTTTTTTCACTTGACTTTCCTTTTTAATCTTTTTCTCTTTATTATACCATATTTGAAGAGTGATAGAGCTATTTTAGGATAATTTGTGCAACGATTGGGCTAACTAGGACATAGGTAATTCCCGTGACACCGATAGCTAATCCAGCCATCGCTCCCTCAACACGACCGTATTTTAAAGCAGTTCCTGTTCCAATAGCATGCCCTGTTCCACCTAAGGCTAGTCCAACGGCAACAGGATCATCAATTTTTAATAGGGAGAGAAAGACTGGTCCCAAGACACTTGTTAGGATGCCAGTAATCACAACGACAACTAAGGTAATTGTTGTAATTCCTCCCATTTTATCGGTAATCCCAATTGCCATAGCTGTTGTCACCGACTTAGGGAAAAGAGAAATGGCAAGGAAATATTTCATCCCAAAGAGTTTGGCAATAAAAGCCGTAAAACTAGTGTTAATGACACAAGAGATGAGAATACCTAGTAAAATACTCCTAATATGATGTTTCATCAAATGAAAGGAGCGATAGAGAGGAATTCCGAGAGCAACTGTTGACGGTACAATTAACATATTGAGATAACTGCCACCAACATAATAATCCTTGTAAGAAATGCCAGTTGTTTTTAGAAAAATGATGATAAAAGCAGTGGCCAAGAGGAGTGGTGTTGTAATTGGATGAGGAAATCGTCGAAAAATTAGTATTCCAAATAGATAGGCTAAGATGGATAACATAATACCAAAAATAGGATTAGAAAAAAGTTCAGTCATGACGTGCTCCTTTGTCAATATAGTCTCCTTCGAAATTTTTCTTAATGATTTGAACAACGAAACCAATGACAGCAATATTGATGAAAATGGCTGCTAAAATTATCAATGAGATAGGAAGTAAGTAAGGTTTGATATCTGAAAATTTTTCCATAATACCTACCGCTGCAGGCAAGAAGAGAATGGTCATATTAGCCAATAAAAAATCACCAACTAGAGTAATATGTCTAAGACGAATGATTTTAAATTCTAAGGCTAGAAATAGCAAAGTTAGTCCAATAATACTTCCTGGCACAGGAAGGTGAAAAATGGATGAAATAGCTTCTCCAAGAAAGGAGAAGACAAGAATAATCATAAATTGAACGTATAATTTCATATAAAACTCCTTCGTTTATAAGTCTACTACTCTACTTATTTTTTTCAAGCACCTGAAACGTTTACATGAAAAACTTTCTGAAAAATTTGAAATAAACAGGCAATTTACAGAAAATATAACAGTATTCACCAAAAAAATAAAATGAATCTGCTCCTCAAAAACATCGCCACGAAAATAGTAGTAGGAAGGTCGTAGTACTATCAAAAATGAAAGATAAAGTCTGTTCATTTCACTGATTTAAACTTGCTAAAACCATATATCCTGTTCAATATGCCATCGTTACCGAATCTTAGAACCTGTATTCACAGTTCAGCACTCTCATCTCTTATATAAAAGCACTTCACTTGTAAATACAGGTTATTAGTGCATTAAGATGAGATTTACTTTTAAGTATAAAATAAATCAGCAAATGGCTTGACTTTTTGGTAACATTTTTGTATTGTTTAAATGGTACAAATGTTTTTACTTATTTAATATATCAGAAGGAGGCACCGTATGTCCTGGAAATTTGATGAAAAATCGCCGATTTATGCACAAATTGCGCAGCATGTTAAAATGCAAATTATCAGTCAAGAAATCAAAAGTGGCGAGCAACTTCCGACTGTTCGTGAGTTAGCAGAGATTGCCGGAGTTAACCCTAACACCATGCAACGTGCTTTCTCAGAACTAGAACGCGAAGGTATGGTCTATTCACAAAGAACGTCTGGTCGATTTGTAACAGATGATACAGAACTTATTGCACAAAAACGTAAAGAAGTAGCTGAATTAGAACTGAGAAATTTTGTTGACAATATGGCCAAGATTGGTTTTGACACTCAAGATATCCCCTCAATACTAGAAACTTATCTCAAGGAGGTTGACTAAGATGACCCAACTTTTGCAACTACATCATGTCACAAAATCATATAAAAAACAAGTTGTGATCGATGATTTGAGCCTTACTTTGCCAACTGGAAAGATTATAGGTTTGCTTGGTTCAAACGGTAGTGGTAAGACTACTTTGATAAAATTAATTAATGGCTTGCTACAACCGGATTCAGGGGATATTGTTATTGATGGTTACCGTCCTTCTATTGAAACAAAAAAGATTATTTCTTATCTCCCAGACACAACTTACTTTAGAGATTGGATGAAAATTAAAGATATTATTGACTATTTTGAGGATTTTTATGATGATTTCTCTCGTGAAAAAGCCAATTGTCTGTTGAAAGATTTAGATTTAGATCCTAATGCACAATTGAAAAATCTTTCTAAGGGAAATAAGGAAAAAGTTCAGCTCATCCTTGTCATGAGTCGTCAAGCAAAATTATATATTTTAGATGAGCCGATTGGAGGAGTTGATCCTGCAGCGCGTGACTATATTTTGCGCACAATAATAAACAACTATTCTGAAGATGCATCAGTGATTATTTCAACTCATCTCATTGCAGATATTGAGTCAGTTCTTGATGAAGTCATCTTCCTTAAAGAAGGACGGATAATTTTGCAAGGAAATGCAGATGATATACGTGAAGAATATGGCGAGTCAATTGATTCGCTGTTTCGTGATAAGTACAGGGTATAGGAGGATAATATGTTTGCAAAACTCTTAAAATACGAATTCAAGTATGTGGGAAAGTGGTATTTTGCCTTAAATAGTGCAATCCTTGTTATTGCTCCCATTTTAGGATTTTTCTTAAAATCGCTGATGGAACGAACAGATAATTTGACTTCGTCTATTATTCCTTTCTCCTTATTTTTAATTTTAGGTGCTTTAATTGCAAGTTCGTGGGCGGCGACCATATTCATTATCATCAAACGCTTCTATAACAATATTTTTGGTAGAGAAGGTTACCTAACATTAACCCTACCAGCCTCGATTCACCAGATTATCTTATCTAAGTTAGTAGCATCAATAATTTGGAGTTTCTTCAATGCTCTGGTTATTATCATCGCAATTTTATTGGTTGTCATTCCTTCTGTAGGTGTTAAAGAACTGTTGATTGTCTTACCTTATATCCATGAAATATTTCCTGAAAGCAATACGTTTTTCTTCAGTTTATATGTGCTACTATCTGCTATTGCAGGAACCTTGATGATTTACCTAGCCATAGCTTTAGGACAATTATTTACTGATCGTCGTGTGTTAATGGGCTTTGTTTTCTATGTCGTCTTAGCCATTTTGCTTTCTATTCTGTCAGTGATGTTTGTTGATAATAATCTTCTCATCAATGACCAAATTTATTCTACACGATTTTATTATTACTACTTTGTGCAGTTTATCATTGAGATTGCTATTTTTTACAGTGGCACATACTTTATTATCAAGAATAAATTAAATATTCAATAAAAAAAGCCATCAGATGTGTTAATCCATGTCTGATGGTGTTTTCTATTTTAAAAATATTTTAACTAAATCACCGCCGAAAATCCAAAGGTAACTATAACCAATGATAGATAGCGGTTTTGCAATGATGTTGATAATCATGAACTTCCGGAACGACATTTGTGTCAATCCAGTAATCATGACCATGACATCTGCTGGAGAAATAGGCGAAGCCATGCAAAAAATGAAGAATCGCTCATAACCAGGAGTTTCTAGTTTCGCTTCGTAGCGATAAAAAGTTTCTTCTGATACAAAAAGAAGAATGAACTTTCGGCCAAAGATACGAACCAATTGAAAAAGAATACCACTCCCCACTAGGATACCTATGTAGTTATAGATAAAACCCAAAACTGGACCAAAAATAAGAAAACCAGCGATGGTTGTAACTCCCCCAGGTATAACTGGAAAGACAACTTGTATAATCTGAATCAAGATAAAAACAAGTGGTCCCCAAAAACGATAGTGCTTAACAAGACTTTTCAATTCATTACTGTCATTAAGTATGCCCTGACGGTAGAGCCAGATAACAAAAACGCCTGAGGCAATGAGTGCTAATACTCCCAAAACTTTAATGACTTTTTGCCAAAATAGATAACGTTGTGACAATTTCATTTTCATGCTTCTATCATAACATATCTACTATTTTTTTGCTATTTGAAACATTATTTGCTATAATGTACAGGTGAGTATATCACATTGTCTTGTCTGGGGTCGTTACGGATTCGACAGGCATTATGAGGCATATTTTGCGACTCGTGTGGCGACGTAAACGCTCAGTTAAATATAACTGCAAAAAATACAAACTCTTACGCTTTAGCTGCCTAAAAAACAGCGGGCGTGACTTCTGTTGACTTATCTGTGGTTAGCTAGAGGTCTTATTATTAGCAGATTACGTTTGGTTATTGCCTAGCTGACCAAAAAGAGATTGATAGGCTCGCTGTGACAAGGGTTGAGTTATGTGTCGTGTCTCAGTTAAATCAAATGCATAACCTATGGTTGTAGACAAATATGTTGGCAGGTGTTTGGACGTGGGTTCGACTCCCACCGGCTCCATTTAAGGTTTTTAAAACTTCTAAACCCTTTTAGTTAAAGGGTTTTTTGCTTATATTTGTTTTAGAACCTGTATTCACAGTTCATACTCTTCGAAAATCAAGATTATCCGTTGTCAACTTGCCTTGATGAACTCAAGTTCTATCGTCGGCTTCGTTTCCTAGGCTACTTTTGATTTTCATTGAGTATCAGCGCTTCTATCCAAGGCTAGTTTTGAGTTACTCATCCGTAGTTTTTTTCAAAATACAGTCAATATTCTCTCCCAAAACTGTCTTGATTAGCGAAAACCATCTCTGATTTATAAGTACTTCGCTTGTGAATACAGATTCTTAAAGTTATAGGTATCAGGTCTTAAAAATGGAAGTGGGAAAATGCGGAGTTTAGAGAAAGTTGATATTTTGTATTTTTTTCTAATCTTCTCAAAGTCTAGCGCTGTTAGATGACCTCTAATCAGTGGAAAATGATTTGCTTTTTCTGCAATCTGGCACATTTCATAGTATAATAAAGATGTTGATATACAAAAAGAGTAGAAGATAGTACTTGTTACTTTCCTAATGTCATACAATTAAAAGCAGTCTTCACATTTAATGAAAATTAAATCAAGTTAACAGGGTCTGAATTTGGTTTTTGAAGAGTATCAGTTGAAATGCTATTACCCTTCACCTAGGATCAAGTAAAATTTGTGAGTGAATTCTTTTATTTTTGTTAAAGGATGAAATAGCCTACTTGTGTGCGAATACAATCAAGATTGACCAGTGTACAAGGAAATGATTTTCAGATATTGAACTAAATAGATAAAACTAATCGAGAAGGAGAAATTATGTTTGCCCAATTAGATACCAAAACAGTTTATTCATTCATGGATAGTCTAGTTGATTTGAAAACTTACATTGCTACGGCAAAGACTTTGGGATATAAGACCATTGGTATTATGGACAAAGATAATTTGTATGTGGCTTATCATTTTATCAAAGAAGCTCAAGCGAGTGGTTTGCAACCTGTTCTTGGTTTAGAGTTAAAAATCCTATTAGAGGCGACAGAGTTATCTCTTTATTTGATTGCCTTAAATACAAACGGTTATCAAAATTTGATGAAAATTTCGACCAGACAAATGACCGAGAGAATTTCGTTGGAAGAATTACCGACCTATCTGTCAGATATTGCCGTTATCCTTCCAGAGGATTTAGAAGCTGATAATCTAAACTTACCATTTCAATACTACATTGGTGTGTGGGAAGACTCACCTCAAAAAAATTACACAAAACCGATTCTTCCCTTACAACCTGTTCGCTATTTTAACAGTGATGATGTTGAGACGCTACACATGTTACATGCCATTCGGGATAATCTTCCCCTGAAAGATGTTCCGCCAGCACCGAACAATCAAAACCTGAAAGATTGTGCTATAGTTACCCAAGTTTTTCAGGAGAAATTTCCAGAAGCCTTGATAAATTTAGAAAAATTGGTTTCAGAAATTTCTTATGAATTCAACACTGAATTAAAATTGCCACGTTTCAATCGTCAAAAATTGGCAGTAGATGAGTTGGCAGAGTTAACTGAACAGGGCTTGAAAAAGAAAAACCTTTGGTTACCTGCTTATCAGGAAAGGCTGAAGCATGAACTGACTGTTATTCACAAAATGGGCTTTGATGATTATTTTCTTATCGTTTGGGATTTACTGCGTTTTGGTCGTAGCCGCGGTTACTATATGGGAATGGGCCGTGGTTCCGCTGCTGGAAGTCTAGTTTCCTTTGCATTAGATATCACAGGTATTGACCCCGTCAAAAATAATCTACTTTTTGAACGTTTTCTAAACGAAGAGCGTTACAGCATGCCTGATATTGATATTGATTTGCCTGATATTTACCGTAGTGAATTTTTACACTATGTTCGCAATCGATATGGTAGCTTGCATTCTGCGCAGATTGTGACTTTTTCTACATTTGGTGCCAAACAAGCTATTCGTGATGTTTTTAAACGTTTTGGCGCCCCCGAATATGAATTGACCAATATCACTAAAAAAATAGGTTTTCGAGATAATTTGACGAGTGTTTATGAAAACAATCTAGCTTTTCGCCAAATTATCAACAGTAAAATGGAATACCAGCGTGCCTTTGCTATCGCCAAGCGAATTGAAGGCAATCCACGACAGACCTCCATTCATGCAGCAGGCGTTGTGATGAGTGATGACAATTTGACTGATCACATTCCGCTTAAAGCAGGCGAGGATATGATGATTACACAATATGATGCCAGCGCTGTTGAAGCAAATGGTTTGCTAAAAATGGACTTTTTAGGATTACGTAATCTGACCTTTGTTCAAAAAATGCAGGAAAAACTTGCCAAAGAATACGGTCAAGTCATTGATATTAAGTCTATCAATTTAGAAGATGAGGCAACAATGGCCCTTTTTGCTTCAGGGAAAACTAAGGGAATTTTCCAGTTTGAGCAAAGCGGAGCAATCAATCTTTTAAAACGAATCAAACCTAGGAAATTCGAAGATATTGTTGCAACAACGAGTCTTAATCGTCCAGGAGCCAGTGATTACACAGAAAATTTTATTCGGCGTCGTTTTGGTCAGGAAGCGGTTGATTTGATTGACCCGGCCATCTCATCTATCCTTGAACCAACTTATGGCATCATGCTTTACCAAGAGCAGGTTATGCAAATTGCGCAGATTTATGCTGGATTTACACTTGGAAAGGCCGATTTACTTCGTCGTGCAATGTCAAAGAAAAATTTGACAGAGATGAAGAAAATGGAAGCTGAATTTTTGAGCGGTGCCCAACAACTAGGTCATCCTTTGGAGACTGCTCAAAATTTATTTGAACGCATGGCTAAATTTGCTGGTTATGGTTTTAATCGAAGTCATGCTTTTGCATACTCGGCCTTAGCTTTTCAGCTTGCTTACTTCAAAACACACTACCCAAGTGTTTTCTTTGATGTTATGTTGAATTATTCCAGTGCTGATTACATCACTGACGCTATGGACTTAGGATTTACTCTAGATGGATTTGACATCAATAACGTTCCTTACTCTGATAAAATTTCCAATGGTCGTATATCTCTGGGGTTACGGAACATTAAAGCGATTTCTCGCGACATGGCATACTGGGTCATTGAAAACCGCCCATTTAGCAATGTTGAAGATTTTCTAACACGTTTGCCTGCGAATTATCAAAAGAACGAATACATTTTACCTTTGATTAGAGTAGGAGCCTTTGATAAGTTTGATGGAAACAGACACAAAATAGAGGAAAATCTCGAAAATCTCTTTGTATTTGTTAATGAATTGGGGAGTCTTTTTGCGGATACATCCTATAATTGGATTGAACTTGATGATTATTCTTCGGCAGAAAAGTACCAGATGGAGCAGGAAATTCTTGGTGTAGGACTTAGTCCCCATCCACTTGCGGAGATTGCCAAACGTTCTAGTCAGAAATTTACAGCCTTAGCTGATTTACAAGAAAATACCCAGACAACTGTTTTAGTTGAGTTGATTGACAATCATGTAATTCGTACTAAATCGGGTCAACAAATGGCTTTTCTCAAAGTAACAGATACCCATAAAAAGACGGATGTTACCCTATTTCCAGAAACATTTGCACAATACAGGGATCAGTTGAGGGTGGGAGCGTATTACTACTTGACTGGGAAAATTCAGAAGCGTGATGGTCGTCTACAAATGGTGATGACACGGGCACAAGAAGTTAGTTCGGAACGGCTATGGCTACTATTAGAAAATCATCAAAATGACCAAGTAATCTCTGAGTTGTTGGGAGAATACCCAGGAAGCTACAACGTTGTTCTTCACTATCAAGATAGTAAGCAAACCTTGCAATTACAGAATATTTCAGTAAAAAAATCGCGAGAACTGCTTGAAAAGCTAAAACCCTATGTTATGAAAACGATTTTTCGGTGAAAAAAATAAAGCTTTTTGCTAACGAATGTGCTATAATAGGGACGTTAGATTAATAATAAGGAGTATAGGAAATGAAACGTATTGCTGTTTTGACTAGTGGCGGTGACGCTCCTGGTATGAACGCTGCTGTTCGTGCAGTTGTTCGTAAAGCAATTTCAGAAGGAATGGAAGCCTATGGTATCAACCGTGGATACGCGGGAATGGTGGAAGGTGATATCTTCCCATTGGATGCTCAAAGTGTTTCAAATACTTTGTCACACGGTGGAACATTCCTCCAATCAGCTCGTTACCCTGAGTTTGCAACACTTGAAGGGCAACTAAAAGGTATTGAACAGCTTAAAAAACACGGCATCGAAGGTGTTGTCGTTGTTGGTGGAGATGGTTCATATCATGGTGCTATGCGTTTGACTGAGCATGGTTTCCCAGCAGTTGGTGTTCCTGGAACAATTGATAATGACATCGCTGGAACTGACTATACAATTGGTTTTGATACAGCTATCAACACAGCGACAGAAGCTTTGGATAAAATTCGTGATACTTCATTTAGTCACGGTCGTACTTTTGTTGTTGAAGTCATGGGTCGTAATGCCGGAGACATCGCTCTTTGGGCGGGTATTGCAGCAGGTGCCGACCAAATTATCATCCCAGAAGAAGCCTATGATATCAACGAAGTTGTTCGTAAAGTTCGTGAAGGCTATGAAGAAAAAGGAAAACATCGCCACATTATCGTTCTTGCTGAAGGTGTGATGCATGCAGAAAAATTTGCTCAGTTGATGAAAGAAGCTGGTGATACAAGTGACCTTCGTGCAACGAACTTAGGTCATATCCTTCGTGGTGGTGCACCAACTCCACGTGATCGTGTTCTCGCATCATGGATGGGGGCACATGCGGTTACACTTCTTAAAGAAGGACGCGGCGGTCTTGCTGTCGGTGTGCACAACGAACAACTTGTAGAAAGTCCAATCCTTGGAACAGCAGAAGAAGGTGCTTTGTTCACATTGACAGAAGACGGTAAGATTATTGTTAATAATCCACACAAAGCACGTCTTGACTTGGCTCAATTGAACCGTGACATCGCTCACTAAGAAGTCTGTTTTACCTATTCATTTTAGTTATCAATGTCGTAAATCGACAAAAAAATAAAGGGAGTTTCATATTATCATGCATAAACGTGTAAAAATTGTTGCTACACTCGGACCTGCGGTAGAAATCCGCGGCGGTAAAAAATTTGGTGATGATGGTTATTGGGGTGAAAAACTCGATCATCAAGCATCAGCTGAAAAAATCGCTGAATTGATTAAAGAAGGAGCTAATGTTTTCCGTTTCAACTTCTCACACGGGGACCATGCTGAACAAGGTGAACGTATGGAAGTCGTTCGTAAAGCAGAAGAAATCGCTGGTCAAAAAGTTGGTTTCCTTCTTGATACTAAAGGACCTGAAATTCGTACAGAATTGTTCGAAGGTGATGCTAAAGAGTACTCATACAAAACTGGTGAAGTGATTCGTGTTGCTACAAAACAAGGTATCAAATCAACTCGTGAAGTTATCGCTTTGAACGTTGCAGGTGCACTTGATATCTTTGACGATGTTGAAGTTGGTAAACAAGTTCTTGTTGATGATGGTAAACTTGGACTTAAAGTTATCGAAAAAGATGCTGACAAACGTGAATTTGTCGTTGAAGTTGAAAATGATGGCATCATTGCTAAACAAAAAGGTGTAAACATTCCTTACACTAAAATTCCTTTCCCAGCACTTGCTGAACGTGATAACGCTGATATCCGTTTTGGTCTTGAACAAGGTCTTAACTTCATCGCTATCTCATTTGTACGTACTGCAAAAGATGTTAACGAAGTTCGTGCAATCTGTGAAGAAACTGGTAACGGACACGTTCGTTTGTTCGCAAAAATTGAAAACCAACAAGGTATCGACAACATCGATGAAATCATCGAAGCAGCTGATGGTATCATGATTGCTCGTGGTGACATGGGTATTGAAGTACCATTTGAAATGGTGCCAGTTTACCAAAAAATGATCATCACTAAAGTTAATGCAGCTGGTAAAGCAGTTATCACAGCAACAAACATGCTTGAAACAATGACTGATAAACCACGTGCAACTCGTTCAGAAGTATCTGACGTCTTCAACGCTGTTATCGACGGTACAGACGCAACAATGCTTTCTGGTGAGTCAGCTAACGGTAAATACCCAGTTGAATCAGTTCGTACAATGGCTACAATTGATAAAAATGCTCAAACTCTTCTTAAAGAGTATGGACGTCTTGATTCATCTAAATTCCCACGTGAAACTAAAACAGAAGTTGTTGCGTCAGCAGTTAAAGACGCTACAAATTCAATGAACATCAAACTTGTTGTTGCCCTTACAGAATCTGGTTCAACAGCGCGTGCTATTTCTAAGTACCGTCCAGAAGCTGATATCTTGGCAGTAACATTTGATGAGAAAACTCAAAAATCACTTATGATTAACTGGGGTGTTATTCCAGTTGTTACTGAAAAACCAGCTTCAACAGATGATATGTTTGAAGTAGCTGAAAAAGTTGCTCTTGAATCAGGTCTTGTTGAATCAGGTGACAACATCATCATCGTAGCAGGTGTTCCAGTAGGATCAGGTGGAACTAATACAATGCGTATCCGTACAGTAAAATAAGGCGATAAGTCAGAAATCTTTGATTTTGTTGACGTATCCCTGTCAGGAGTGCTAGGATACTTACAATTCAGAAAATGAAGAGTATCCAGCCGTTTACGACGAAAAAAGTCTATCATATCAAGCGTTTAGAGCTTGTTTGATAGGCTTTTTTTGCTTTGAAGAGTAAGCTAGAGTTTGGATGAGAAGTCTTATTGCAAAGTTTCAATTAGAAATGAGGGCTTTTTTTATTGTCCAAAAAATGATATACTATTCAAGTATAGAATTGGAGTTGTTATGGTTAAACGTGATTTTATTAGAAATATTATCCTAGTTTTATTAGCGATATTAGTTTTTATTTTGATGAGAATTTTTATTTTCTCCACCTTTCGTGTTCATGAAGATGCTGCGAATCAATATCTGAAAAATGGCGATGTGGTTTTAGTGAATCGCAACAAGCAGCCCCAGTACAAAGACTTTATTGTTTACGAAGAGGATGGTATTTTCTATATTAGCCGAGTCATTGCTACACAAGGGCAATCGGTGACTTACATGGATGATATTTTTTATTTGGATAATGCCATTGAATCTCAGGATTACATAGAGTCGTTGAAGAGTAGTTACCTTTCCCAAGCACCAGCGGGTTCCCTCTTTACCGATGATTTCACAGTTGAGACAATTACTGGCAAGACTGGTAATGTTGTTCCAAAAGGGAAATATTTGGTTCTGAATGACGATCGACAAAATACGAATGATAGTCGGAAATTTGGTCTGATTAGTCAATCACAAATCAGAGGTGTAGTAACCTTTAGGTTGCTTCCGTTGGGTAATTTTGGTTTTATTGATGTGGAGTAGTTTTTGACTACTCTTTTTTAATTTGATAAACTGACTATACCAATTCTTTAGTTGACAAAAAAAAAATAAAGTTATATACTGTTTTCATCAAGTTTTGGTGGTGGATTATTAGACTATACCAATTCTTAAATTTAACTTAAGGAGAAAGTAGTGGGCATATTTGCCGACTATCAGTAAAAAATATGTGTGGTATTGTAGGTGTCGTTGGAAGTCGTAACGCGACAGATATTTTAATGCAAGGTCTTGAAAAACTGGAGTATCGTGGCTATGATTCGGCAGGGATTTATGTTCTAAATGGTGCTGCTAATGGTCGTTTAATCAAGTCGGTTGGTCGTATCGCTGATCTTCGATCGAAAATTGGGATTGACGTTGCAGGTTCTACTGGTATCGGGCATACACGTTGGGCGACACACGGACCTGCATCAGAAGAGAATGCTCACCCACACACTTCAGAAACAGGACGTTTTGTCCTGGTTCATAATGGTGTGATTGAAAATTACCTTCAAATCAAAGATGATTATCTTTCAAATCACACCTTGAAAGGACAAACAGACACTGAAATTGCTGTTCACCTTGTTGGTCAATTTGTAACAGATGGTTTGTCTGTCTTGGAAGCTTTCAAAAAAGCTTTGCATATCATCGAGGGATCATATGCTTTTGCGCTAGTGGATTCTGAAAATCCTGATACCATTTATGTTGCTAAGAACAAATCACCACTCTTGATTGGACTTGGTGAAGGTTACAATATGGTTTGTTCTGACGCTATGGCGATGATTCGCGAAACCAGCGAATTTATGGAAATTCATGACAAAGAACTAGTTGTCTTAACTAAAGATAGTGCGACAGTAACAGATTATGATGGTAATGCGATTGAACGTGGTAGTTACACGGCAGAACTTGATTTGTCTGATATCGGTAAAGGAACTTATCCTTACTACATGCTCAAAGAAATCGATGAACAACCTACTGTAATGCGTAAATTGACCAAGGCTTATACAGATGACGATGATAAGATTATTGTTGATCAAGAAATTATTGATGCTGTCAAAGAAGCAGACCGTCTCTATATTATTGCAGCAGGGACTTCTTATCATGCTGGTTTTGCAGCTAAAACCATGCTCGAAACTTTAACAGAAACACCAGTTGAATTAGGAATTTCATCAGAATGGGGTTATAATCAACCACTGCTCAGCAAAAAGCCTTTGTTTATCTTCATTAGTCAGTCGGGTGAAACTGCTGATAGCCGTCAGGTTTTGGTACATGCCAATGAACTAGGTATTCCAAGCTTAACAGTGACCAATGTTCCAGGTTCAACGCTTTCTCGTGAAGCGACCTATACTATGCTTCTTCATGCTGGTCCAGAGATTGCTGTTGCCTCAACCAAAGCCTATACAGCTCAAATTGCAACTCTTGCTGTACTGGCTAAGGCAGTAGGTGAGGCTATTGGTAATCAAGCTGCTAAAGATTTTGATTTAGTACATGAATTTGCCATTGCAGCACAATCAATTGAAGCGACCTTAACCGAAAAAGATCTGATTGCTGCAAAAGTTGAAAAACTTCTCAGTACTACTCACAATGCTTTCTACATTGGTCGTGGGAATGATTACTATGTTGCAATGGAAGCATCTTTGAAATTAAAGGAAATTTCTTACATTCAGTGTGAAGGTTTTGCAGCGGGGGAATTGAAACACGGTACTATTTCATTGATTGAAGATGGCGTGCCTGTGTTAGCACTTATTTCAGGCTCAGAACGTATTGCAGCACATACTCGCGGAAATATCCAAGAAGTTGTAGCACGCGGTGCTAATGTGTTAACGATTGTTGAAGAAGATTTGGCAAAAGAAGGTGATGATATCATTATAAACAAAGTCCACCCATTCTTGACAGCGATTTCGATGGTTGTGCCAACACAGTTAATCGCATACTTTGCAACCCTACAACGTGGTCTTGATGTTGATAAACCACGTAATCTAGCCAAATCAGTTACAGTTGAATAAAGATTAACAACATAAAAGTTAGGTAGAAGTACCTAGCTTTTATATTGTCTCCTTAGAACTTTTAAATAAGAGATCGTTTTTCGCTAATCAAGCCATTTTTTTGAGAGAATACTGACTGTATTTTGAAAAAAAGTTCTTGAGTCTTTGGAAATCAGAATCAGTCAACAAAGTCTAAAAAATGATGAAATGCAAACCAAAAGACAAGCTCAGTTCATCCAATCGTGTAGATACAGGAGTAATATAGTAAAATGAAACACAAATAGTACATAATGTGATATAATGTACTTATGGCATATTCATTAGATTTTCGTAAAAAAGTTCTCGCATACTGTGAGAAAACCGGCAGTATTACTGAAGCATCTGTTGTTTTCGATATTTCACGCAACACCATCTATCAATGGCTAAAATTAATGGAGACTACTGGCGAACTTCATCACCAAGTTAAGGGAACCAAACCAAGAAAAATTGATAGAGAAAAATTAAAGAACTATCTTGAAGCTTATCCAGATGCTTTTTTGACTGAAATAGCTTCTGAATTTGGCTGTCATCCAACAGCTATTCATTACGCTCTCAAAGCTATGGGATATACTCGAAAAAAAAGAGCTGTACCTACTATGAACAAGACCCTGAAAAAGTAAATGAGTTCCTTAAAGAATTTAATAACTTAAGTCACCAGACACCTGTTTATATTGATGAGACAGGGTTTGAGACATATTTTCATCGAGAATATGGTCGCTCTTTGAAAGGTCAGTTGATCACGGGTCAGGTCTCTGGAAGAAGATTCCAGCGGATATCTTTAGTCGCAGGTCTTATAAACGGTGAGATTATAGCCCCAATGACCTACAAAGAAACCATGACTAGTGACTTTTTCGAAGCTTGGTTCAAAACATTCTTACTCCCCACTTTAGATAGACCATCTGTTATCATTATGGACAATGCAAGGTTTCATAGGATGAGTAAGCTAAAAGAGTTATGCAAGGAGCAGGGGCATAGACTTTTACCACTTCCTCCTTACTCACCTGAGTATAATCCCATTGAGAAAACATGGGCTCAAATCAAAAAACACCTCAGAAAAGTATTGCCAAATTACGATACTTTTCTTGAGGCACTTTTGTCCTACTCCTGTTTCAATTAACTATATATTTAGTTGGTTATAAGAAATTGTGATTTACTCAGATACCGAAGGTCTGAGAGTTAACCATTTTTGTTTCACTTTTATCTTTTTTGATATTTGAAAACAATTTCAGAAACCTACTATCTTGCTAAATACTCATGAGTACAGTAGAATAAAGGTATATCGTTTTAAAGGAGAATTTATGTCGTTACCAAATTGCCCAAAATGTAATTCTGAATATGTTTATGAGGACGGCATCTTGCTGGTTTGTCCAGAATGTGCTTATGAATGGGATCCAAATGAAGTCGCAGAAGAAGAGGGACTTGTTGTCCTTGATAGCAACGGAACTCGCTTAGCTGACGGTGATACTGTAACAGTTATCAAAGATTTGAAAGTAAAAGGTGCTCCCAAAGACATCAAGCAAGGTACTCGTGTTAAGAATATCCGTCTTGTTGAAGGTGATCATAATATTGATTGTAAAATTGATGGTTTTGGTGCCATGAAACTCAAATCAGAATTTGTTAAAAAAATTTAGAACCTGTATTCACAAGTAAAGTGCTTTTAGATAAGAGATAGTTTTTAATACTCAATGAAAATCAAAAGTAGCCTAGGAAACGAAGCCGACGGTAGAACTTGAGTTCATCAAGGCAAGTTGACAACGGATAATTTTGATTTTCGAAGAGTATAACTAATCAAGGTAGTTTTTGAAAGAATACTGACAGTATTTTAAAAAACTAACAATGAGTAGCTGAAAACCTAGCCTTAGATGGGAGTGCTGTACTGTGAATACAAAGTCTAAGCGAGACAGCAGCTATTTCATTTTAAGTGAAGTAGCTGTATTTTTATAAGCTTTTTTTCTTTATGACTCTTCTAAATCGTCTGAAAATTTGCTATAATGTCATTATATCGAAAATAGGAGAGGCTATGTCATATATATTACAAGTTTTGCCTAGCTTGTTGAACGGCGCTGTGGTGACTTTACAGGTTTTCTTTATTGTCATTGTTTTGTCTATTCCGCTAGGTGCGATTCTTGCTTTTTTGATGCAAGTAAAATTTAAACCTTTGCAGTGGTTATTGACCCTCTATGTCTGGGTCATGCGTGGAACTCCTCTACTCTTGCAGTTAATCTTCTTTTATTACGTTTTACCTAGCGTTGGTATTACTTTTGACCGGATGCCAGCTGCAATTTTGGCCTTTGTGATGAATTATGCAGCCTACTTTGCTGAGATTTTCCGCGGCGGTATTGAGGCTATCCCTAAAGGGCAGTATGAAGCGGCAAAGGTTTTGAAATTTACCCAGTTACAAACGATCCGTTTCATCATCTTGCCTCAAGTGATTAAGATTGTTTTACCAAGTGTTTTCAATGAAGTCATTAACCTTGTCAAAGATTCTTCATTGGTTTATGTTCTTGGTGTTGGTGATCTTCTTTTGGCAAGTAAGACTGCGGCAAATCGTGATGCAACTTTAGCGCCGATGTTTATCGCAGGAGCTATTTATCTCATCTTGATTGGTGTGGTGACAATCTTGTCTAAGCGTGTTGAAAAGAAGTTTAGCTTTTATAAATAAGAGGTGACCAGATGTTAGAATTAAAAAATATTTCAAAACAATTTGGTCAGAAACAGATTTTTGACCACTTTAATCTCATCATTGAGGACGGTAAGGTTTTATCACTTGTCGGCCCTTCAGGTGGAGGTAAGACAACCCTTCTGCGTATGCTTGCTGGTTTGGAGAAGATTGATTCTGGAGAAATTATTCATAACGGCAAAGAGGTTCCAATCAATCATTTGGAAAATCTCAATTTGCTTGGTTTTGTTTTTCAAGATTTCCAGCTT
Organism: Streptococcus sp. ZY19097; assembly: GCF_040731245.1. Taxonomy (NCBI): domain Bacteria; kingdom Bacillati; phylum Bacillota; class Bacilli; order Lactobacillales; family Streptococcaceae; genus Streptococcus; species Streptococcus sp. ZY19097. The sequence continues at coordinate 1,619,507 of NZ_CP160400.1, read as the reverse complement.
TTCCCTCATTTGACTGTTTTAGATAATCTGACGCTTTCACCAGTTAAAACAATGAACATGGACAAAGAAACTGCCAAGAAAAAAGCTATGGATTTACTTGAACGCTTAGGTCTTGGAGAACATGCTGACGTCTATCCGTATTCGCTCTCTGGTGGGCAAAAACAACGTGTTGCCTTGGCGCGTGCTATGATGATTGACCCACAGATTATCGGCTATGATGAGCCGACCAGTGCTCTGGATCCTGAGTTACGTCAGGAAGTTGAAAAGTTAATCTTGCAAAATCGTCAAGCTGGCATCACTCAGATTGTTGTCACACACGATTTGCAATTTGCAGAAAACATTTCAGATAATATTTTAAAAATCAATCCAAAATAAGAAAGTTCTAGGTGTGTTTATGAAGTTGAAAAAAGTTTTATTAGGTGCAGTAACCTTGTTTGCGGCAGTTTCTCTAGCAGCCTGCGGGTCAAAAAGTTCGACAAGTAAGGATAATTGGGAAACCTACGCGTCTAAAAAATCAATCACGATTGGTTTTGATAATACTTTTGTGCCAATGGGGTATGAAGATGACAAGGGCAATAATGTCGGTTTTGACATTGATTTGGCAAATGCAGTCTTCAAAGAATATGGCATCAAAGTTAAATGGCAACCAATTAATTGGGATTTGAAAGAGACTGAATTAAAAAATGGCAAAATTGACTTGATTTGGAATGGCTATTCTATCACAAAAGAGCGTCAAGCCAAAGTAGCTTTCACAAATCCTTACATGAAAAATGAACAAGTTCTTGTGACCAAAAAATCATCGGGTATTGATAGTTTTGAGGGTATGAAGGACAAGGTTCTTGGGGCTCAGTCTGGTTCATCAGGATATGATGCCTTCACATCTAAGCCTGAAGTTTTGAAAGACCTTGTAAAGGGTAATGACGCGACACAATATGAAACTTTCACACAGGCACTTATTGACCTTAAAAATGATCGTATTGACGGACTTTTGATTGACCGTGTGTATGCAAATTACTACCTCGCTCAGGAAGGTGAACTCGACCAATACAATATCATTGAAAGCAAATTTGACGGTGAAGACTTTGCCGCAGGTGTGCGCAAAGAGGATAAGACATTAGTAAAAAAAGTTAATGCTGCCTTCAAGAAACTATATGAGACTGGAAAATTCCAAGAAATCTCTAAAAAATGGTTTGGCGAAGACGTTGCAACGGATGAGGTTAGCAAATAAGTGTCTTCTATGGACGAAGCATACCTTAATTGTTAGATAAAAATCAGCTATTCACGATTATTGAACAGCTGATTTTTTGTTAAGTAAGAGTTTTTGTTCCAGATTCTGACATTTTGAACATCCTCTTATCAAAATGACTTGTTAGGCAGATGGTTGTGTTTCGGTATTAGATTAGAGGCATTTAGATTAATCTATAAAAGAAATGAATATTTTTACGTCATCACCGCTTCATAGATTGAATTTTTTCTTCGGTAGGGGTAACGCGTAATGTTTTTTGACCAGTATAGGTTACAAAGCCTGGTTTGCCACCAGTTGGTTTGTTGAGTTTTTTAGCTTCAATCATATCAACTTGAACAAGGTTTGACAAGCGAGCCTTGGAGTAGTAGGCAGCTAATTCAGCCGCATCTGTTTTGACTTCATCACTTGGGTTGAGGTTATCCTTAATAAGGACATGGCTACCTGGAATATCTTTGGCATGGAACCAAAGCTCCCCTTTTTTTGCCATTTTAAAAGTCAATTCATCATTTTGCAGGTTGTTACGCCCAACCATGATAATGGTCTTGCCATCTGAAGCCAGATATTGTTCTGGCTTTTTACGTTTGTGGCGTTTGTCTGTTGACCGTCTCTTCATAAAGCCTGCTTGAACGAGTTCTTCTCGGATATCCTCAATTTCATCCATATTGGCCTGAGAAAGGCTATACTCGACACTTTCAAAATAATGGATGCTTTGTTTGGTTTCCTCAATTAACCCAGTTAAATGCTTCACAGCTTCTTTTAACTTTTGATATTTTTTAAAATAACGCTGAGCATTTTGATTAGGTGTCAAAGCTTTATCTAGTGCAATCGTAATTTTTTGACCAGTATAGTAGTTGTCTAGTTCAACCCTATCTTGATTGTTTGGAACTAAACTTAAAAAAGTGGTTAACAGCTCCCCTTTTTGTCGAAATTCTTCGGCATTGTCTGTGTCTGATAATTCTTTTTCTTGCTTGGCAAGTTTTTTCCGATTTTTATCTAGTTCGTTTTGTACTCGATGAATCAAATCACTGGCTTGCTGAGCGATGCGATCGCGCTCGGCTTTTTCTTGGTAGAAGTAGTCCATTACTTCAGATAAGGTGTGGAAGTTTTGGAGACTATCAGAAAATAGCACAGCAGCAAAGCTATTTTCAGTCAGGTTAGGCTGACAACTTTGAGCAAAAAAAGTTCTAAACTGTTTTAGTTTGTTATCAGTTAGCTGCGCAGCCAATTGACTGGCGGTATCGCGCCCAAGTCCTTGAAAGAGCCTTTGAAGGTTTTTAGGTGACAAGTCCTCTGTTTGTAAGATTTCAAAGAGTTTCTCATCAACGATGGTAAAGGGATTGCTCGCGTCAGTTTGAGGTGGCGCGATGTAGGTAGAGCCAGGTAAGATAGTACGGTAGCTATTTTGTGAGAAACCGATGTGTTTGATTGACTCGATAATTTTATTTTCAGATTTATCAATCAAAATGATATTGCTATGTTTGCCCATGATTTCGATAATTAAAGTGACTTTAATGTGATCACCAATCTCGTTTTTATTAGAAAATGCAATTTCTAAAATACGGTCATTTTCAATCTGCGTAATGTTTTCAATGACTGCCCCTTGAAGGTATTTTCGCATAATCATGGTAAACGTATTTGGTATTTGGGGATTAGGCAGATCTGCTTTTGTAGTTTGAATACGTCCAAAAACAGGGTGAGCAGAAATGAGAAGTTTGTAATTTTGGCGATTGTTACGAATAGTTAAAACCAACTCACGCTCAAAAGGCTGATTGACCTTTTGAATGCGTCCGTAAAGTAGCTCTTCTTGTAATTCTTTTGTTAAATGGTGTAGAAAAAAACCATCAAATGACATGATTAAAGTTGCCGCAAGTTTAGTTTGTAAAGAATATCAAACTATTAACTAATCTGGCGACGTCTCCTTTCTAATCTCATGTTTTCAATCCCTTTATTATACCATATCCTTTCAAGAATCTGTCATTTGGAATAAGCTATGATTTTAATTTTTGGATGATAGAAATGAGTTCTTGGTAATGAGGATTATCCATTTTGATGATGGCATAGGTTTTAGTAGAGATATCTTTAAACTTTTGAGAACTAGTAACGATATCTTTGTTTGCTAAGATACGTTCGGCGATATCTTGACTAACAATCGTAATTCCGGTACCTGATAAGACCTCGTGTTCAATGAGTGATAAATTGTCAATGGAAAGGTGATGTTGTGTGGGGAGGTGGTTGATTTCTCTGTGTGACTTAACAAGTGGGGACAAGAAATAAAATTAAGAAAATTTCGAAAAGTGCTTGCAATTTTCAGAATATAGTATATAATTATAGAAAAACACAGGAGGAAGCTAAGATGAACATGACACAAACTCTTACGAATTGGCAAAGCTGGCGTATGTAAAGGTTGTGTTTATGTGTGTGCATAGATACGACTTTTGGAGTACTTCTAAAAAGTATCTGTGCGCTAGGTCTTAGTTCAAGGTAAAAGGCGCGTAGTAAGGGTTACTAGGCGTTTTTCTTTTTAGTAGACTCAATTGATTGATAAAAAGAATATTATGAAATGTTTTAGAGGAGAAAGTTTATGAAAAATAAAGCACTTATTGGAACACTTATTGCCCTTGGACTTGTCGTTGTTGGCTCTTTTGCTTATAATAATTTGTCAAAAAGCAACTCACAAGCAGGTGCTACAAAAGATGTTGTAAAAGTTGGTATTTTACAGTACGTTACACACGATGCCCTTGATCAGATTGAAAAAGGAATTGAAGATGGATTGGCCGATGCAGGTTATGATGGAGATAATATTGATTTGACAGTCTTAAATTCTGAGGGTGATCAAAGTAAAATTCAAACCATGAGTAAAAAGTTAGTCAATGATAAAAATGATGTTTTGATTGGTATTGCAACCCCAGCTGCTCAAGGTTTGGCAGGTGCTACAAAGGATATTCCAGTGGTTATGGGAGCTATCTCAGACCCAGTTGGAGCCAAACTAGTGAAGAATTTGAAAAAACCAGAAGGAAACGTTACTGGGACGTCTAATCATGTACCACTGAAGCAAACGGTTGAACTTATTCAGGATATTACCCCAAATGCTAAGACCATAGGTGTTTTATACGCTAGTAGTGAGGACAACTCCGTTTCACAAGTAGCAGAATTTAAAAAATACGCTCAAGCATCTGGTCTCAGTGTTATTGAATATGCTGTACCATCAACCAATGAAATTACAACTACAATGTCAGTCATGACAGGAAAGGTTGATGCTATCTTCGTACCACAGGATAATACTATTGCCTCAGCCTTTCCAACAGTTGTTTCTTCAGCAAATGCTGCTAAAATACCTGTCTATTCAAGCGTGGATACTATGGTAGAACAAGGCTCCATCGCTTCTGTTGCTCAGAGTCAATATGATCTTGGTGTTGAAACAGCCAAAATTGCTGTCAAACTTCTAAACGGTAAATCTGTTAAGGAGGTTCCAGTTAATGTCATTGATACAGGAACACCAACAGTTAATCTAAAGGCTGCTAAAGAGCTTGGTATCACTATTCCAGACAGCGTTTTAGAAGAGGCTGATATTGCAGTCAAAGAAAATGAATAGAAAGAAGCAAAACTTATGATTATCTCATCAGTATCACAAGGATTACTTTGGGGCGTACTCGGGTTGGGAATTTACCTTACCTTTAGAATTTTAAATTTTCCAGATATGACAACAGAAGGCTCTTTTCCATTAGGCGGAGCAGTGGCAGTGACTTTGATGAACAACGGTACTCATCCATTGTTTGCGACATTAGCAGGAACATTAGCTGGATGTTTGGCAGGACTTGTGACAGGTCTCCTCTACACCAAAGGAAAAATCCCAACCTTACTGGCAGGAATATTGGTTATGACATCTTGTAATTCCATCATGCTCATGGTTATGGGGCGAGCTAATCTTGGACTACTTGATATTAAAACCTTACAAGATTTATTTCCCTTTACAAAGGAAAGTAATCTATTGATTTTAGGTTTAATTGTGGTGATTTTGGTCATTGCTACACTGATATATTTCTTGTACACCCGACTTGGCCAAGCCTATATTGCTACGGGAGATAATCGTGAAATGGCAAAGAGTTTTGGGATAAACACTGATCGCATGGAAGTGATGGGCTTGGTAGTATCAAATGGTTTGATTGCTCTTTCAGGTGCCTTGGTTAGTCAACAAGATGGCTATGCCGATGTTTCTAAAGGGATTGGTGTTATTGTTATCGGACTAGCCAGTATTATCATTGGTGAGGTTCTCTATTCCACAGGATTGACGTTGTTAGAGCGCCTGGTAGCTATTGTCATTGGTTCGATTTTCTATCAATTTTTAATAGCAGCTGTCATTGCGCTTGGCTTTAATACGAATTATCTAAAACTTTTTAGTGCTCTTGTCTTAGCCATCTGTCTAATGATTCCTGTTTTGAGGCAAAAATTCTTTAAAGGAGTGACCTTATCACGATGAAAAAAATCATTGAACTAAAAAATGCAACTGTTCAAGTTAATAATGGTTTTGATGAGGTCAAAACAATACTTGACCATGTTAATTTGGACATTTATGAACATGACTTTTTAACGATCCTTGGTGGAAATGGTGCGGGGAAATCTACTCTATTCAATGTTATTGCCGGAACCCTCATGTTAACCAGTGGCAGTGTTGTCATTTTAGGAGAAGATGTGACAGCTCTTCCAGCTGAAAAAAGAGCCAAATATTTATCCCGCGTTTTTCAGGATCCCAAAATGGGGACGTCACCTCGTATGACAGTTGCGGAAAATCTCCTAATTGCTAAGTATCGTGGCGAGAAGCGCAGCTTTTCTCCACGAAAAATTCACGCTTTTACCGAAGAATTTACCAATCTGATTAGCAAGACGGGCAATGGTTTGGAAAAACATTTAGAGACTCCAACAGGGCTACTATCAGGTGGTCAACGTCAGGCGTTGAGTTTACTGATGGCAACGCTCAAACGCCCAGAACTCTTGCTCTTGGATGAACATACAGCAGCTTTGGATCCAAAAACTAGCGTGTCTCTTATGCAGTTAACAGATGATTTTGTGAAACAGGATAAGCTAACTGCTCTGATGATCACTCATCATATGGAAGACGCTCTTAAGTATGGTAACCGCCTCATTGTAATGAAGGATGGAAAAATTATCCAAGACCTCAAGCAAGCCGAAAAGGAAAAAATGAGTATTTCTGACTATTACCAACTATTTGAGTAAGGGGGAAATATGGCTGATTTTAAAAGTGTAGCAACTTATTTGGATGTTCTACCGGAAACCATCCAAACTTATCTCCTTGATAATCATCTATTGGAGCGTGTTCAAGCTATGATGGTAAATCCCCAATTTACAAATGGTAGGGAGCTTATGGATGCCTACCATTTTCCAGAAGACATGGCTTATAATTGTATCTTTTTTGAGGGAAAAAGCGGGCATAATTTGATAAATATTGCTACCTTAGTGCCTTTTGGTAAGCGTGTTGATAGTAAAATGATAAAGAAGCAGTTAGGTTTGCGTGATCTGCATCTTATGGATAAGGTAAAGGCAGAAATGCTGACAGGACAGTCATTTAGCGCTTTTACGCCCCTTGCTCTGTCATCTGATTGGCTACTTGTCATTGAACCAGAAGTTTTCAAAAGGATAGCATCATCATTGGGGCTGGTGTCACTTTGGCAACATTGCAAACACCAACATGTATTTTAAAACAAGCACTTCATTTTCAACTGTTATCCCAGTTTTATAAAGAGTGAGTCAAGCAAACGTGAGTTGCTTGATTTTTTTAGGAAATAAGTGGTGAAGTATATTCTTATTCAGAGAATGATACTAAAAGCAAGTCATTCTTTTTTATCAAAAGGATGACTCATTGGCTTCGGCTTGCTCTAATACTCAATGAAAATCAAAAGTAGCCTAGGAAACGAAGCCGACGATAGAACTTGAGTTCATCAAGGCTAGTTGACAACGGATAATTTTGATTTTCGAAGAGTATAAGCTACTAGATTTGTCATTTATCTTTGTTAGTCTTTGTTTTAATCTGTTAAGGCCTGTTAGTGAAATCTCAATGTCACAACCGTGGTATATCATAGTTCTCTCTTAGTCATTTTGGTAGAAATATGGTACAATAGAAGTGCTGTAATTCGACTTGCTCACTCTGGACACGAATTCTTTGGAGCAAGGACCGTTTGTATGAAAAAGGAGCTAAAAAGCTCTGCTATTATTAAAAAAATACAGAAAAAGGAGAAAAAATGAGCGATATCAAAATTATCGCCCTTGGAGGTGTCCGTGAAAACGGAAAAAACCTCTATGTGGTTGAAATTAATGAGTCTATTTTTGTGCTTGATGCCGGTCTTAAATACCCTGAAAATGAACAATTGGGTGTTGATGTGGTCATTCCAAGTCTTGATTATCTCATTGAGAATAAAAAACGTGTACAAGGGATTTTTCTAACACATGGTCACGCGGATGCCATTGGAGCTCTACCTTACTTGATTTCAGAAGTGAAAGCACCTGTTTTTGGATCACCTCTGACTATTGAGTTGGCTAAGCTTTTTGTGAAAAATAATGGTCCTAAGAAATTTAACAATTTTCATGTGGTTGATGCGGAAACCGAAATTGAGTTTGAAGATGCTGTAATTTCATTTTTCAAAACAACACACTCAATTCCTGAGAGCTTAGGGATTGTCGTAGGGACGGACGAAGGAAATATTGTCTATACTGGTGATTTCAAATTTGACCAAGCTGCTCGTCCTTACTACAAGACAGATTTGGCTCGTCTGGCTGAAATTGGCCGTGAAGGTGTTTTGGCTTTAATGTCTGATTCTGCTAATGCCACTAGCACAGTACAGACTGCTAGTGAATCAGAAGTCGGCGTAGAAATCGACCATGTTATCGCGGATGCTGAAGGTCGCGTCATTATTGCAGCAGTAGCTAGCAATCTAGTGCGTATCCAACAAGTCTTTGATTCAGCAGCTGATCATGGTCGACGTGTCGTCTTGACGGGTCTGGATGTTGAAAATATTGTCCGTACAGCTATTCGCATGAAACGATTGCGTATTGCTGATGAAAAGCTGATTATCAAACCAAAAGAAATGGATAAATTTGAGGATCATGAACTCATTATTTTAGATGCTGGGCGAATGGGTGAGCCTATTAACAGCCTCCAAAAAATGGCTCTTGGTCGTCACCGTCATGTCCAAATTAAAGAAGGAGACCTTGTGTATATTGTGACAACGCCAAGTATTGCGAAGGAAGCTGTCGTTGCGCGTGTTGAAAACCTTATTTACAAGGCAGGTGGATCAGTTAAACTAATTACCCAAAATCTCCGAGTGTCTGGACATGCGAATGGACGTGACTTGCAACTCATGCTAAATCTTTTGCGTCCTAAACATCTCTTCCCTGTACAAGGAGAATATCGTGACTTAGCAGCACATGCGGAATTGGCTCAAGAGGTTGGTATGTATCCTGAAACTATCTACATCGTCAAACGTGGAGATATCATGGTTTACAGCAAGGATGGTTTTCTTCATGAAGGGGGCGTTCCAGCTGGTGATGTGATGATTGATGGAAACGCCATTGGTGATGTGGGAAATATTGTTCTTCGTGACCGAAAAGTTTTATCTGAGGATGGAATTTTTATCGTGGCTATTACCGTTAATAAAAAGGAAAAGAAAATTATCGCCAAAGCTAAAATTCACACCAGAGGTTTTGTTTATGTGAAGAAAAGCCGTGACATTTTACGTGAGGCAGCGGATTTAGTCAATACGACTGTTGAGAATTATCTAGCTCAAGATACTTTTGATTGGGGAGAACTCAAAGGGGCTGTTCGTGACGACCTCTCTAAATTCCTCTTTGATCAAACGAAACGACGTCCAGCAGTCCTACCAGTTGTTATGGAAGTTCGCTAAGATAGGCTTTTAGTGTATCTTTTATGACTGTGACAGCTGAGAAAATATGATTTCTTAATTTCTCATTTCCAATAATTTACCGGATTATTGGAACTCTCTTTGCCATAATGTAATATAGCTTACGGACATTGTTTCGTGCCAAAGATTGCGTAAAGAATGGTGTACGCCAATTGTTCTCGTTTTGATGAATGATTGAGCTGTAGGTGTGACAGTGAGTAAAATATTGACAGAATAGAAAAAGACTGGGAAACTAGTCTTTTCTCGTAAATTGGAGGTTAAAATGGCTTTTTTTAAAATTGAGTACAATTCTAAAGTTTTAGGCATGGAAAGACAGGTGAATGTTATCTATCCTGATGCTTCTGAACTAACTGCGGCTGAAGTAGATGATAATGATATTCCAGTCTTGTATTTGTTGCATGGAATGGGAGGTAATGAAAATTCTTGGCAAAAACGCACCAATATTGAACGCCTGCTGCGGCACACTAATCTAATCGTGGTCATGCCATCTACAGATTTGGGGTGGTACACTAATACCGCATCAGGACTACCTTATTATGATGCCATCGCAATAGAACTACCGAGGGTTCTCAAGCGTTTCTTTCCCAATATGACCAATAAGCGTGAAAAGACTTTCATTGCTGGACTTTCAATGGGAGGTTATGGGGCTTATAAAATCGCTTTAAGCACAGACCAGTTTTCTCATGCCGCTTCTTTTTCGGGAGCATTAGCCATGGGGATGGATGGGCAAGATCCAGCGGCAGTCGTTGGTGAAAGTGTTGCTTATTGGCAAGGTGTTTTTGGTGACTTATCTAAAAATGTTGCGTGTCAGCACGCCTTATCCACCCTTGCGGAATCTTCAGATAAGAAAACAAAATTTTACGCTTGGTGTGGCTATGAAGATTTTCTTTATCAGGCCAACGAATTTGCCATCAAGGAATTAAAGGCTTTAGGTTTGGACGTTACTTATTGTAATGATCATGGTAAACATGAATGGTACTATTGGAATCAGCAGTTGGAATCTTTACTGGAGTGGCTTCCTATTAACTATGTTAAGGAGGAACGCCTGTCCTAAAATAGCAAGCCAATATTTTGATTGATACTCAATGAAAATCAAAAATCAGACTAGGCGATGCAGATAGAACTGAACTTCATCAAATCACGTCAACGATGTCTGAGTTTGATTTTTGACGTGTCTGAGTGGTTTTTCATTTCTTTTGACTAATAAAAAACACTTGGAACGGCTAGGGCTAGCTAGCATGTTTCCAAGTGTTTGATGCTCTATTATCTTGGTTTTGACAGACTATCAACAGATTGTATGTTAATGATTAAGTTTCTGAGTATCTTTTGATTTGCTGAGAATTTTACTTTTTTGTATAATGACACTATGAGTATTTTACAATTTTTAGTGATGGTCGTTGTCTGTGCCTTCGAAACTTATTTTTTTAATGAAGCTGTCTTTAATGGTGATTATTTATTAGCTATCTTGTGGGGAATCTTTTTGGTGCGTGACTTGCAACGTGTTTACCGTGTAACAAAGTTTACCAAATCACTTTTAGCTGCTACCAAGAAGAAAGACTAATTTCACCACTTTTTAGTGTCTGCTTGCTACCATCTGGGAGACTAACAATTAGATGTCCCTTATTGGTGATATCTTCCACGAAAGCTGATTTTATCTGCTCATTTTCAATAAAGGTCACTTGCTTATCTAGGACAAGTGATTTTTCTTTGTAAACTTTGACTAAGTCATGTTCTGGGATAGTAAAAAACAACTGCCAGATTTCAGTAATAAGTTGATTGCGACTAATACTAGGTTGTTCTTTGAAAAGACTAGTTGCCTTGCTCTGCAATTCTTCAGGGAAGGATGTGATATTAACATTGATACCGACACCGATGATGATATCTGTCACCAAACCTGTTTCGACAGAGGAGATGGCTTCAGTTAAGATACCAGCAACCTTTTTGCCATCAAGGTAAATATCATTGACCCATTTGATATCTGTCTCGATACCAGTCAGGCGTGAAACGGCCTTAACGATACTGGAGGCAACCATGAGTGTATAAGGTGGAACTTGGTCAAAAGGGCAGTTTGGACTTAGATGGAGAGACATATAAATACCTCCTTGATTAGAAGTATAAAAATCTCTCCCAAACCGCCCTTTAGCTTTTTTCTGATCGGTGGCTAGATAGAGGTGGGGGGCTGGATAAGCTTTTTGGATACCCAATTTGGCATCAATTTGAGTTGATTCACTTTTTTCATTGAGACTGACAGTGATGCCAAGTTTGCGACCAATCTCCTCTGGAAGCAATAAATCACCGGACAAAATTTTGTAGCCACGATTTTTAATGGATTCAATGTTGATTCCCTTGCTTTCAAGGGTCTGGATGGCCTTCCAAATAGCAGTTCTGGATACTTGAAATTGTTGTGCTAATTTTTCGCCACTGCAAAAATCGTCCTGTTGGCTGAGGTAATCATAGAGTTTTTCATAGGTTTTCATAAGATTAGTATAGCATAAAAGTAGATAATTTCTTTTAAAAAAGGTGATAAGGAAATTTTGTTAGTGCGATTATAAAAAAATATCACCAAGCTGGTGGAAAACGTGGTATAATGATTGAGTTATTAAGTCCCGATAAGACAATCTGGCTTCTTACTATCTTGGTAGCTTTTGTTAGCTAACCTTGGGATACTTCAGTTTTACCTGTGGTTTTGCTACCTTGGCTGAGAAGATATTCGCTGTTTCATCTTCTGAACGGAAGATAGTGGTTAGGTTGGTACTTTGTAACTCACTGGAAAACCTGTTCAATTGGACTAATAGAACTTTAATACTCTTTGAAAATCTAAACGATAGACCAAGTTTAACCTTGGTTCACGGTTGTTTAAGTCGGTATTTCGTCTGATTTTCTTCAAGTATAAGATATTAGCTTAGTTGTTAGGGTATTTCATGGAAATCACTTTCCAACTTTTTAGTGCAGTGGTGTGCTAAAAATAATCTTTAATGAAAATGGGGGGACATTTTTATGTCAGAACGTAAACTTTTCACGTCTGAATCTGTATCTGAGGGGCACCCAGATAAGATTGCAGACCAAATTTCCGATGCGATTTTAGATGCGGTTTTAAGTCAAGATCCAGACGCACACGTTGCTGCTGAGACAGCAGTCTATACTGGGACAGTTCATGTCTTTGGTGAAATTTCCACAACTGCCTATGTTGATATTAATCGTGTGGTTCGTGATACAATTGCTGAGATTGGTTATACTAATGCTGATTATGGCTTTTCAGCTGAGGCAGTTGGTGTGCATCCTTCACTTGTTGAGCAGTCTCCAGACATTGCTCAAGGAGTTAATGAAGCGTTGGAGGTCCGTGGTGCTAGTGATCAGGATCCGCTTGATTTAATTGGTGCGGGTGACCAAGGACTCATGTTTGGCTTTGCGGTTGATGAAACACCAGAACTCATGCCACTACCAATTTCATTGTCTCATAAATTGGTCAAAAAATTGGCAGATCTTCGCAAATCGGGTGAGATTGCTTATCTGAGACCAGATGCCAAGTCGCAGGTAACGGTTGAATACGATGAAAATGATAGACCTGTTCGTGTGGATACGGTTGTTATTTCTACCCAACACGATCCAGACGTTAGTAATGACCAAATCCATGACGATGTCATCGATAAGGTGATTAAGGCGGTTATTCCAGCAACATACTTGGATGATAAGACCAAATTCTTTATCAATCCAACGGGGCGTTTCGTGATTGGCGGTCCTCAAGGAGACTCTGGTTTAACAGGACGTAAGATTATTGTGGACACTTATGGTGGTTACGCTCGCCACGGTGGCGGTGCTTTTTCTGGTAAGGATGCGACCAAGGTTGACCGTTCAGCCTCCTATGCAGCTCGCTATATTGCTAAAAATATCGTAGCAGCAGGTCTAGCCAGCAAGGCGGAGGTGCAGTTAGCCTATGCCATCGGCGTGGCTCATCCTGTTTCAGTCCGTGTGGATACTTTTGGAACAAATGTTATCGCTGAAAGCACGATTGAGGCAGCAGTTCGTCACATTTTTGATCTACGTCCGGCAGGCATTATCAAGATGCTTGACCTTAAACGTCCAATTTATCGTCAAACAGCGGCCTATGGGCATATGGGCCGGACCGATATTGATCTACCTTGGGAAAGATTAGACAAGGTAGAAGCTTTAAAAGCAGCTGTCAAATAATACATACAGAACATCGCCACATCCTTTGATGGGACGGTGTTTTTTGCAGTGATAAAATTAGTAAGAATCCCATAATCTTTGTTCAAAAAATCTGGGGCAAGTCCATCTGATTTCTGTTATACTGTCTATGAGAGGTGAAGAAAGGAATTGATCCCGAAAGGAAAGAAAGGAATTTAGATAACTCGCCGTTGAAATCAGGATTTCGCGTCGTGTTCCTAAAATTACTTTCACTTTCACGTCGGTACTGGTATTTGAAAATGATGCATCACTTTAACCAAACCATGAAATATTTGGAGACTATCTTGGATTCGGAAATTGATCCCAAGAAAGTCCATCAACTGTCGGGCTATCCTTATGCTATGTTCAGCAGGCTTTTCTCCATTTTGGCAGATATGACCTTGGCAGAATACCTAAGAAATCGCAGGCTTTCGCAAGCTGTTCATGATTTGACCCAAACCTCTGCTAAGATAATCGAGATTGCTTTCAAATACGGCTATGATTCGGCTGATGCCTTTAGTGCGGCCTTCAAAAAATTTCATGGGGTGACACCTTCTCAGGTTAGGGGCGGAAGTGCCTATAAAGTGTTCCCGCCCCTGCAACTATCTTTGAAAATCACAGGAGGAAAAAATATGGATATCAAAATTGAACAAAAACCAGCCTTTGCTGTAGCTGGTGTCTTGCTAGAAGCTATTGATAATAGTCTCTGTCCCTCCGCTTGGGATCAGCTTTATAAAAATCAGTCTTTTGAAAGTCTTGAAGCGCTTGGAAATGGTCAGTCTTATGGTGTCTGCACAGATGTCAAAGAAGGGGAAATTATCAACTATATGGCTGGCTATGATGTGACCGATCAGAGAAAAGCCAAAGCATTGGGTCTGACTATCATGGAAATTGAGGCAGCAGAATATGCCATTATCCCAGTTAAAGGTCCAATCCCAGGCTCCATTCATCGGGCTTGGAAGTATGTCTTGGAAGTTTTCTTTCCTGAAACGGGTTATCGTCATTCCGGAGCTCCGGATTTTGAAGTCTATGCAGAAGGAGATATGTATAGCCCTGACTACGAAATGGAACTCTGGATTCCGATTAGTAAATAACAAATGATGTAAAGTCTATTTACGATATTTCTTACTCTAAACAGTCAATTGGACTGTTTGAGACATTTGGGCTCCATTTTTGGAGCTTTTTTATTGGGTCTGAATACCTTTTTAAGATTACTATATGATGAATATTTATTTTCAATTATATAAAATTTTATTTTTTATGTTATATTTTAGGATATCTGTGCTATAATATAACAGAATGCAACCGATTGCAAAAATATTTTTGGAGAAGGAGGATGAGGGGTATAAGTTTAAATGTGATAAATGAAAGGAAGATATAGCCAAAATTATTTGGTGTTTTATTTTACATAATCAAGAAAACGGTTGCATTGTAAAAAGATTTTTATTAAGGAGATTCTTCATGCTTAAGAAAGGCAAGAAAAAGTCATTTAAGAAATTATTACTAAAATCGGCAGTAGTTATTTCCTTGTTCGGAACAGGTATTTTTGTTCAGGATAGTACAGTTTTTAGTGAGTCAAATGCAGTTACTTCGCAGTCTCAGGTCTCCATGAAAGATGGGACAATTCTTCATGCGTGGTGCTGGTCTTTTAACACCATAAGAGATAATATGAAAGCCATCAAGGATGCTGGTTACACAAGTGTCCAAACATCACCTATTAACGCTGTAGTAGCGGGAGAAGGTGGTAATAAGAGCTTGTCAAATTGGTATTATCATTACCAGCCAACACTTTATACCATTGGTAATTATCAGCTGGGTACTGAGGCTGAGTTTATTGAAATGAACAAGGTGGCTGAAGAGTATGGTATTAAGATTATTGTCGATGCTGTATTGAATCATACCACCTCAGACTACAATCAAGTTGATAGTTATATCAAATCAATTCCTAATTGGACCCACGGCAATGTAAAATTAAAAAATGGGAATGATCGATACGAAGTCACTCAGAAAGCTTTATTGGGACTGTATGATTGGAATACACAAAGTTCAGATGTTCAACAATACCTATTGCAATTCTTGAAAAAAGCAGTTGCTGACGGTGCAGACGGTTTCCGTTACGATGCAGCAAAACATATTGAACTTCCAGGGGAATACGGTAGTAATTTCTGGAATGTTATCTTAAACAACGGATCAGAGTTTCAATATGGTGAAGTTTTACAAGATGGCATTTCAAATGATGCTGGTTATGCCAATTTAATGAGTATCACAGCTTCTAATTACGGGCAACAAATCCGAAATGCTCTGCGTGATCGTCGAATGAATTCAGGTAACTTAGTAAACTATCAAGCCTCTGTTGATCCTTCTAAATTGATTTTATGGGTTGAATCGCATGATAACTATGCTAATGATGATAAAGAATCTACTTGGATGAACGATGAAGATATTAAACTGGGTTGGGCAATGATTACAGCTCGTGCAAAAGGAACACCGCTCTTCTTCTCACGTCCAGTTGGTGGAGGAAATGGTAATCGCTTCCCAGGTCAAAGCAAGATTGGTGATGCAGGAAGTAACTTGTATAAAGACACTTCCGTTGCAGCAGTTAATAAATTCCACAATGCTATGGTTGGTGAATCTGAATATATTCGCAATCCAAATGGCGATGAACAAATGGTTATGATTGAAAGAGGAGCAAAAGGAGCTGTCTTAGTTAATCTTGTTAATAATGATAAAAATCTAAATTCAGAGACAAAGCTTGCTAATGGTACTTACACTGACAAGATTTCAGGAAAAACATTTACGGTATCTAATAACCGTATCACTGGTAACATTCCGTCTCGCTCAGTTGTGGTTTTATATCAAGGTGAGGATACTCCTTATACAACAAGTTCAGTTTCCATTAGTGGGTATAAAGAAGGTGTCAATCGTATCTCTGAACCAAAAGAAGTTACACTAAAAAGCTCTAATGTGAAGTCTGCAACTTATAAGATTAACGATGGTTCTGAAATTGATTTCAAAGATGGCACGAAATTAACTGTTGGTCAAGATTTGAAAATTGGAGAAAGTGTTACAATCACTTTGACCATGACAGATGCAAGCGGAAAAGTAAGTAGTAAGAAATACACATTTACAAAAGAAGATCCTAACGCTCAAACAACAATTACTTTTGACAATCCAGATAATTGGTCAACTGTCTATGCTTATATGTATAGCTCCAAAGACACCAAACTCCTAGGTGCATGGCCAGGAACACAAATGACCAAAGATAATTCAGGACGTTATAGCATTTCTGTTCCTAAATCATATGAATCAGATGGTGTTAAAGTTCTCTTCACAAATAATCAAGGGGCTCAGTACCCACAAAATGTTGGCTTTGATTTGAAAGTTAATGGCATTTACTCTAAAGCTGGTCTAACTGGAACAGCTTCTGAAGTAGAGTATAAGGAAGAAGTCGTAAAAGAAAATATTCCATTTGAAACACAAACGAAGGAAAACCCAGAGCTGACCAAGGGTGAAACTAAGACAATCTCTGAAGGAAAAGAGGGTGTTAAAGAAGTCACTTACAAAGTTGAATACACAGATGGTGTTGAAACTGCCCGTGAAAAAATTTCTGAAAAAACAGTAACCGAAGCAACTCCAAAAGTTGTTGAAGTAGGAACTAAAGAAAAAGAAGCAGACGAAGCCATTGCTAGCCGAGTTTACTTTAACAATTCCCAAAATTGGAATAAAGTCTATGCCTATGTCTATGACAGCCAAGGTAAGCCAGTTGTAGGCACATGGCCAGGTAAAGAAATGACCAAAGATGAGTATGGATATTATATTGAGTTATCAAAAGACTTGTCTGGCGGGAAAATCATTTTCAACAATCCAGACACTAAGGTTCAATATCCAGCCCAAAACAAAGCAGGCTACGATATAGAATTAGGTCACATCTATGACATTGATGGGAAACACCAAGCAGTTTTACCAGAGGAAGGAGTGACACGAATTACATTTGACAACCCAGGAGGTTGGGATGCGGCGAATGTCTATGCTTATTATGGCAATCCAATCCAGATGCCACTTGGTGCGTGGCCAGGTAAAGCTATGACCAAAGATAGCCAAGGCAACTTCTACATTGATTTGCCAAAGACATACGCAGATTCAGATGTTAAGATTCTTTTTAACAAACCCAATAGCAATGTTCAATTCCCATCAGCGGTCGGATTTGAATTCTCACTTGATGGACACTATACAAAGGATGGGTTGAAATAACACACACTAAAGAGGAAGGGGCTGGGCAAAAAGTTCAGCCTCATTTCTCAAAGTTCGTGTCACCATCTTATCGCAGTCGTAAAGGTCAGATTTGTTCGTGTTTCACACACCAAGTCTGACCTTTACGACTGATGCGAACAGAGTTCGCTTCATTTCCAACTTCCAAAGGTTCGGGGAACCTTTGGAGCTGTGCTGGGGTGGGAGTGAAACAGTCTGGGAAAAGACTGTTTCAGCTCAACAACTTGAAACGAGAAATTGTTGACGAACTCTTTTTTAGACTTATTGAGTTCTTTCCCACTCCCATCTTTTTTTAAATAATGATATGGAGAAATGAATTAAGATGCAGCAAGGATTATCCAAAGTAAGAACCTTAACTTTAAGGTTGCTCATAGCTTTGACACTTATTTTAGCAACGCTATTGTCTAGTATCTCTCCCGTATTGACACAATTTGTTTTTGCAAATGATACGTCATCTGGTTTGCTGTCGGCAAAAGACAGGGGAGTTATTTATGCAAATTCTAGAACAGATTTTCGTGATGAGACTATTTATTTTTTGATCACAACGCGATTTTACGATGGTGATTCATCAAATAACGCCCGCACCTCAGAAGATAAGAAAGCTAACAATCCGGAGAGCGACCCTTCCTGGCGTGGTGATTTTGCAGGATTAATTGAAAAATTAGACTATATCAAAGCTCTTGGTTTTACTGCGATTTGGATTACACCAGTAGTTCAAAACAACTCAGGATACGACTACCATGGTTATCATGCATCCAATTTTAATGCTGTGGACTACCGTTATGAGTCAAATGGGATTGATTACCAGACCTTAATTGATGCTGTTCACGCTAAAGGGATGAAAATTATTCAGGATGTCGTTTTCAATCATACCTCTAACTTTGGTGAAGAAGGTTTGAACAAACTTGGAGGTGAAAGTTTACAAAAACAAATCTCTAGCAATGATTACCCTACTCGTAATAAGGTTGTCATGAATGGAACTGGAGATCCTCTCAATATTTATCACCATAACGGTTTCTGTGGTGGAGGTGATTGGGATAATTATGAGGCACAAAGAAAGACAATCGCTGATGACTGTTTTGATTTAGACACTGAAAATCCTTTGGTTTATAATTACCTCATTGATGCTTATAAGAAGTATATCAACATGGGAGTAGATGGTTTCCGTGTTGACACTGTCAAACATATCTCTCGATTAACATTAAATTCTACCTTTTTACCTCAATTGCAGAAAGCAGCAGAGTCAAATGGGAACAATGATTTCTACATGTTTGGCGAAATCTGTACAAAAGGTCATGATGTCTGGTATCGTGATGCTCCGCCTATTTCAACCCCATTCTATACATGGGATACAGATGCTACTTATAAAGCACAGTGGAGCAGTACTAACTCAGCCACAAATGAAAAGTTAGTTGAAAAACACTACACTGATCATATAAGCACTGCTAACCAGCCAACATCAACCAATGCCTTTTTGAATGGTAATGACTACCATGCAACTGATTATTCACAAAAATCTGATTTGGGAGCAATTGATTTTCAAATGCACTGGTCATTTGATAATACCAATCAAGCTTTCAATACCGCGAAATCAGAAGATCGTTATTTCAATGATTCTACTTGGAATGTTGTGTACGTTGACTCACACGATTATGGTCCAGACAATTCGCAAACGATGCGCTACAACGGTGGTACAGATGCTTGGGCAGAAAATCTCTCGCTTATGTTCACATTCCGCGGAATTCCATGTCTTTACTATGGTAGTGAAGTAGAATTTCAAGCAGGAAAACCTATTGACGTAGGACCTAACGCTCCATTGAGTGCAACAGGCCGTGCTTATTATGGTGACTACCTTGAAGGAAATGTAGATACAACTGATTTCACTGAATTTGGTAATCTTAGTGGTAAGGTTGCAGAGACCTTAAAATCTCCACTTTCTCAACATATTATGCGCTTGAACCGCCTTCGTCAAGCTATTCCAGCTCTTAGAAAAGGACAATATTCTACCGAAGGATGCTCAGGAAGCATGGCTTTCAAACGCCGATACACAGATGCTTCAACAGATAGTTTTGCTTTAGTGACTATTTCAGGAAGTTCTACTTTCTCAGGAATTCCAAATGGTACTTATGTTGATGCTATTACTGGAGACACAAAGACTGTTTCTAATGGAACATTAACCGCAAATGTTTCTGGTAAAGGTAACATGAGAGTCTATGTTCTTAGTACTAGTAAAACTCCTGCTCCAGGACGCGTTATTCCAAATGGTCAATATTTGACAGATGGTGGTTCAGCATCAGAAATTGGAAATGGTACAGTTTCTGTAGTAGAACCAAAAAACTTGGAATTAAGTCAATCAGAAGTCACTGTTAAAGAAGCTACTTCAACAAAAGTGACAGCTAAAGTGACACCAGCGGATGCTTCTCCAATTGTAAAATGGTCTTCTAAAAATCCTGAAATTGCAACTGTAAATGGTGGAGAAATCACAGGAGTTGCAGTAGGAACAACAACGGTTACAGCCACTACTACTAATGGTATTTCTAAAACAGTCAAAGTCACCGTCCAAACAAATCCTGATATTATCAAGCCAACAGGTATTAGTCTAGATAAAGACTCTCTGGTATTGTTTACAAAACAATCAGAAAAACTTACGGCTACTATCCAACCGAAAGATACCAGTTATCCAGAAGTCAAATGGGAAAGCAAAGACCCAACAATTGCAAAAGTAGATGATACAGGAAAGGTTACAGGGCTTAAACCAGGGACAACTACAATAATTGTAACGAGCAAGTACGGTAATTATAGCGCCAGCTGTAATGTCACTGTTGAGAAGAATACAGCTGCCACAACACTTTATTTCAAGAGTCCGGCTTCTTGGAAAATTGTTAATGCTTATGCTTGGGATTCAACAAGTAATCCGACCGATAAAAATGCTAGTTGGCCGGGTGAAGTAATGACTCCTCTGGGAAATAATGTCTATAGTATTGAACTATTGCCAAATACAAATTATGACAAGATTATCTTTAATAATGGTTTTGAGCAAACTAAAGATTTAGCGATTGGTAGTAACGGACAAATCTATGATTTTGAAACATCTACTTGGTCTGACTATGAAAAAACAGATGTTAAACCAGTGAAGAGTATCTCACTGAATAAAAATAAGGCAGAACTTGAAGTTGGGAAGTCAGAGCAATTAATCGCAGAGATTACTCCAAGTGATGCTAGCAATAAAAAAGTCACATGGAAATCAAGTAACCCAGATATTGCTAAAGTGTCTGATAATGGACTTGTTGAAGCACTCAAGGCAGGTAGTACTGAGATTACTGTAACGACAGTGGATGGCTCTTATTCAGCAACTTGCCAATTGTCAGTAAAAGATAAGAGCGTTAAGCCAGTAATTCTCGGAATTAAAGATTATTCGGAAGGTAATATTGAAGTCGAAGATAGTATTGCTTTAACCTTACAAGTGTCAAATGCTATGGAGTCATCATATCAGATTGATGGTGGACAGGTAGCAGCATTTGCTAACGGAGAAACCGTTACGCTTGGCAAGGATCTTGCAAATGGTTCCACTACTACACTCACGCTGACTGCTAAAGGGGAAGATGGACAACTTGTTAAGAAAGTTTATACAATAACTAAGAAAAAAGCGGAACAGCCTGAAGAACAGACTACAATTACTTTTGACAATCCAGATAATTGGTCAACTGTCTATGCTTATATGTATAGCTCCAAAGATACCAAGCTTCTAGGTGCATGGCCAGGAACACAAATGACCAAAGATAATTCAGGACGTTATAGCATTTCTGTTCCTAAATCATATGAATCAGATGGTGTTAAGGTTCTCTTCACAAATAATCAAGGTGCTCAGTACCCACAAAATGTTGGCTTTGATTTGAAGGTTAATGGCATTTACTCTAAAGCTGGTCTAACTGGAACAGCTTCTGAAGTAGAGTATAAGGAAGAAGTCGTAAAAGAAAATATTCCATTTGAAACACAAACGAAGGAAAACCCAGAGTTGACCAAGGGTGAAACTAAGACAATCTCTGAAGGAAAAGAGGGTGTTAAAGAAGTTACTTACAAAGTTGAATACACAGATGGTGTTGAAACTGCACGTGAAAAAATTTCTGAAAAAACAGTAACCGAAGCAACTCCAAAAGTTGTTGAAGTAGGAACTAAAGAAAAAGAAGCAGACGAAGCCATTGCCAGCCGAGTTTACTTTAACAATTCCCAAAATTGGAATAAAGTCTATGCCTATGTCTATGACAGCCAAGGTAAGCCAGTTGTAGGCACATGGCCAGGCAAAGAAATGTCCAAAGATGAGTATGGATATTATATTGAGTTATCAAAAGACTTGTCTGGCGGAGAAATCATTTTCAACAATCCAGACACTAAGGTTCAATATCCAGCCCAAAACAAAGCAGGCTACGATATAGAATTAGGTCACATCTATGACATTGATGGGAAACACCAAGCAGTTTTACCAGAGGAAGGAGTGACACGAATTACATTTGATAACCCAGGAGGTTGGGATGCAGCGAATGTCTATGCTTATTATGGCAATCCAATCCAGATGCCACTTGGTGCGTGGCCAGGTAAAGCTATGACCAAAGATAGCCAAGGCAACTTCTACATTGATTTGCCAAAGACATACGCAGATTCAAATGTTAAGATTCTTTTTAACAAACCAAATAGCAATGTTCAATTCCCATCAGCGGTCGGATTTGAATTCTCACTTGATGGACACTATACAAAGGATGGGTTGAAATAGGACTGCTATTGGAAAAGTCTAAGATGAATCAAATCAACATCTGTAGAAGAAAGTTAAAACTCAAAGAAAATCAAAGCACAATAACTGCAACCAGTGCTGATATTAGCAAGGCGAAGCCAACAATAACATTTTGATTTTCAAAAAGCATAACTAAAAAAGTCCTCACTAAGAATAAAAATTAGCGAGGACTTTTTGTCTTACTTTGATAGTTTTCTTTTTATTAATTCCTTATTTTCAGATTATTCGATGACTTAAACTAGGCTATTTTTGATTTTCATCTAGTACAAACTGCAGAAATTCAACAAAATGGTTTGCCCAATATTTTTCATGATGGATTTCATTGGCCATGATGAGCAATTTAATACTATTCATAGGAAGTCCAGTTTTGAGCAATGATTGGTAATAGTGTAAGGTACAATCAATGTAGGCTTGATTCATGTTAGGAGCAAATTGTTCATCCACTTCATCACCTTCCTTGGTGCCGACTTGGATAAAGACTTTACTGTCATTGTTAAGAGGGTGACTGTCGCAAAAGCGCAAAAAATCACGCTCACTAAACCAAGATGCTAACGAAAAGACACCTAGATTTCCAAAAATGTCAGGGTAGGCCGCTCCCATATAAGCGGTGATAATCCCTCCCATAGATGAACCTGCAAGAATAGTATTCTTGCGATCTGGTTTGGTTCGATAGGTTTCATCGATAAAAGGTTTAACCGTATGAACAACCCAGTCACCATAAGCCATACCATCGCCACCAACACTTGCTGTTTCAGGAGTTGACCCCACATCAGTCATCCACGGAGCATATTCATTGAGACGATTATCCTCAGCGTTATCAATGCCAACAACGATAATTTTTGGAAATTCTTTATGGTTTTTTAGGGTAGGAATAATTTTCCAAGAATAGCCAGAAAAAGACTCTTTACTGTAGAAAATATTTTGACCGTCGTGCATGTAAAGCACAGGATAGCTAGCCCACTCTTCTTTATCATAATCTTTTGGAAGTAGCACACGAATACGGCGTTCTTCATTGTAATAAGGAACTGTCAGGTAATGTTCCTTCATCTCAAGATAGTAGTTATTGAGTTTTGTTTTTCTCATAAGCGCTCCTAAAGGGTAGTTACCTTTATTATATCACAATGCAAATGATTTTTTAGAATTTTCAGTTCATTTTTGAAAAATGGCTGCCCTCGTTAGCAAATACATTAAGAAAACGACTGGGAATGTGATATAATTTAGATGTTATGATGGAAAACACACCACGAAAATATGCTATTGTTGATTTGGAGGCGACGGGTGCCCATGCTTCGGCAAGTATTATTCAAATCGGAATAGTTATCATTCAAGATAATCAGATTGTCCATACTTATCAGACAGATATCAACCCACATCAGAAATTGTCTGAGCATATTATTCATCTCACAGGAATAACAGATGCCCAGCTAGGTAAAGCTCCAGAGTTTTCTCAAGTAGCCAAAGACATTTATGAGCTGATTGCAGACTGCACCTTTGTGGCACACAATGTCAAATTTGATGCAAATTTGTTGGCAGAGCAACTTTTTCTTGAAGGCTTTGAGTTACGAACGCCTCGTGTGGATACGGTGGAATTGGCTCAGGTTTTTTATCCGACTTTTGAAAAGTACTCTCTAACAGATTTGTCTAAACTGCTTGATTTGGAGCTTTCTGATGCTCATACAGCTATTGCAGATGCCATGGCAACCGCTCAGCTATTTTTAAAATTAAAGAAAAAAATAGCAAGCCTGCCTAAAGAAACCTTAGAAAAAATTTTGTCTTTAGCTGACAATCTTTTATTTGAGACACGTCTAGTAATTGAAGAGGGCTTTGAAGAGGCTCAATTATTGTCAAATCAAACCCATCATCTAGTCGGTGGTTTAGTATTGAAACAAGAGGAAGAACAGGCTTTTGAACGGCAATTATCAAACCATTTTGAAGTCAATATGGGACTGCTGGGACTGGATGCTAGAGAAAAACAGATTGTTTTTGCAGAGATGGTTGAGAAGTCTTTTGAAAAATCTCTACCAACTTTTCTGGAAGCTCAAGCAGGTCTCGGAAAAACCTACGGCTATCTTTTGCCTCTCTTGAAACAATCTCACAATGAGCAAGTCATTGTTTCTGTGCCTACCAAGGTTCTTCAAGATCAAATTTCATCAAATGAAATGAAGAAAATCAGAGAGGTTTTTCAAATTTCTTGCCACAGTCTCAAAGGTCCTCGAAATTATATTAAATTAGATTCTTTTTATGATAATTTGGCATCAGAAGGAGATAATCATCTGGTCAACCGATATAAAATGCAGATTCTAGTCTGGCTGACGGAAACAGATACGGGTGACCTGGATGAAATCAAGCAAAAACAGCGCTTTGAAGCCTATTTTGATCGGATTAAACATGATGGGAAATTGAGTAAAAAATCACTTTTTTATGATGTTGATTTTTGGCAACGTTCTTATGAAAAGGCGCGACATAGTCGCCTCTTGCTGACTAATCACGCTTATTTTTTGGAACGTGTTCAAGATGATAAAGCATTTTCTCAAGGGAAAATTCTTGTCTTTGATGAGGCACAGAGATTATTTCTGAATTTAGAAAATTTCTCACGCAAACAGGTCAATCTGACGCAAATTTTGTCAAAATTGGAAAAACAATTAGTGGAAACGAACTCTTTGCTAGAACAGAGATTATTAGAAAGTTTAAGTTTTGACTTGTCGCAAGCTATCCTATCCTTTCACCGTAATCAGAGGTTTCAATTGTCAGATAAGCAGATAGCATCAATTAAACAAGCGTTGTCTGAACTTACTCTACCAGAGTTAGCCGAATTACAAGATTGTTTTCAAGATTATTTTAGCGACTTTTGGCTAGAAAGCCGATTTGAAAATGAAAAACGTACCGTCTATCTGAATGCTGCCAGTCAGGCTTTTCTAAATTTCAAAGACTTTCTTCCAGAGACGCGCAAAACTTATCTGATTTCAGCAACACTCCAAATCAGCCCACGAGTAAACGTGGCGGAGTTACTAGGTTTTGAGAATTATGAGTTTCTTAGCATTCCTAAAGAAAAAAATCCAAATCAAAAAATCTGGATTGACGATACCATGCCAAGCATAGATGAAGTGGCAGAAGAAGAATATGCCAGAGAAATCGTCAATCGCCTGCTTACTATGAGAGAGATTGGCCAGCCTATTTTGGTACTTTTTAATGCAAAAAAAATGATGTTACAAGTATCAGAGATATTAGATGGTAAAGAAATACGCCATTTAACTCAGGAAAAAAACGGCTCTGCTTATAATGTTAAACGACGATTTGACCGTGGAGAAACTTCTATATTGCTTGGTACAGGCTCATTTTGGGAAGGTGTAGATTTTGTACATGCAGACAAAATAATAGAAGTGATTGTTCGCTTGCCCTTTGATAATCCAGGGGATATGTTTATGAAAAAAATGAGTGATCGCTTACTTGCCCAATGCAAAAGCCCTTTCTACGACTACTCTCTACCATTAGCTATTCTCAGAATCAAGCAGGCTGTCGGTCGAACCATGCGTAGAAAAGGTCAGAAGTCAGCAGTATTGATTTTAGATAAACGTATTTTTACCAAGACGTATGGACAAATCATTCACAAGGCTTTAAATGAAGAATTTTACTTGTCTAATCAAAAAAGTCAGAACTGCATGCTTGAAATAGCAAATTTTTTGGTATAATAGTATAGATAATGTTTAGAGGAGTGTTCAATGAAAAAATTAACACCAGTGAAGCAATATTTACTGGGCTTTAGCTTTGTCTTTATCGCTCTTCTGATTGCAACAGTTGTCATGTTTTATTCAGCCATAAAACCTCGCAAAGATGCGGAGAGAGAGGCTGTCAGCGTAGCTCAAAATTATGCTAAGTTGACTAAGGTAAGCTCTGTCGATGTTTACAATGGTAGCAGTGCTTATTATAGTGTCTATGGTAGTGATAGCAAAGGAAAGAGCAAAGTTGTTGTCATTTCCAAGAAAAATCAGAAAATTTATATTTTTGATTTGTCATCTGGCATTACCCAGAAACAAGCCAAAGCATCCGCTAAGCAAGAAGGTGCTAAGACAATCTCACGAGTGGTTTTTGGTCTTCGTGATGGAAAGCCGATTTGGGAAGTTAAGGCAGAAAATGGCTATTATCTTATTGATTTTGAAACAGGTGAACTCGTTAAAAGGGAGGGTATATGACGAAACTATCAAACCGTGTTTTGGAAATGGAAGAAAGTGTGACCTTGGCAGCCAGTGCGCGTGCGAAAGCATTGAAAGCGCAAGGGCGTGATATTTTATCTTTAACTCTGGGGGAGCCAGATTTTGTAACACCAAAAAACATCCAAGATGCTGCGATTAAGTCAATTCAAAATGGACAGGCAAGTTTTTATACTGTAGCTTCAGGTCTACCAGAATTAAAAGATGCTATCGGAACCTACATGGAAAACTTTTATGGTTACACTGTTCCACGAAATCAAATAGTTGTAGGAACAGGGGCAAAATATATCTTGTATGCCTTGTTTGCCACAGTCTTAAATCCAGGTGATGAAGTCATTATTCCAACTCCTTGCTGGGTTTCTTATGTTGATCAAGTGAAGATGGTTGATGGCGTACCTGTAACAGTCCAAACAAAGGAAGCCAATCATTTTAAGGCAACAGTTGAACAATTAGAAAATGCACGAACTGATAAATCTAAAGTCCTTTTGCTCAATTCACCATCTAATCCGACAGGTATGATATACAGCAGAGAAGAACTACAGGCCATCGGTGACTGGGCTGTAGAACATGACATCCTTATTTTGGCTGATGATATTTACGGGCGTCTCGTTTATAATGGCAATGAATTTACAGCGATTTCAAGCTTGTCTGAGGCCATTCGGAAACAGACTATTGTTGTTAATGGGGTGTCCAAGACCTATGCTATGACCGGTTGGCGTGTTGGTTTTGCAGTTGGTGATTCAGAAATTATCTCTGGCATGGCTAAAGTTATCAGCCAAACAACCTCAAATCTTACGGCTGTTTCACAGTATGCTGCCATTGAAGCTTTAACTGGTGATCAATCGTCCATTGAAACCATGCGTCAAGCTTTTGAAGAACGCCTAAATACTATTTATCCTCTATTAGCTGAGATTCCTGGCTTTAAGGTGATTAAGCCACAAGGTGCCTTTTACCTTTTCCCAAATGTCAAAAAAGCTATGGAGATGAAAGGTTATACAGACGTGACAGCGTTTACGAATGCTATTTTAGAAGAAGCAGAAGTTGCCTTGGTAACAGGTGCAGGGTTTGGTGCCCCTGAGAATGTTCGTTTGAGCTATGCGACTGACCTTGATACCCTTAAAGAAGCTGTTCGCCGTATTAAAGAGTTCATGGAAAAGAACTAGGGTGTTTTATGATTGACCACTTTAGTATTTGTGTTAAAAATCTACAGTCTCAACAGCCTTCTATCGAAAAACTTTGGAGCCACTTAGTTATAAATTAAGTTTCGACAATGAATATGCTGTTAGCTTTGGTGAGTCTAGAGGAGTGATTCTGTTGGAGATTTTTGGTTGTAGAGTGGTCAAGCAAATCCCAGTCACTTTGCTTTTAATGCAAAGAGGCGTAATAAGTTGAATCCTTTTACCATATAGGTTTAGCTGCTGGTGGCAAAGATAATGGCGCTCCTTAGGAACGTAACCATTATCATGAGGGTTATGACGCAGCCTTTATCATTGATCCAGACGGTAATAATATCGAGGCTGTTTGTCACAAAGAGGAATACAATTAGAAAAGAGAAAAAGTTAATGTCTAGAAAATTAGTAACGATTATTGATGTGCCTAAGCATGTAGGAGAAGAAGTGACTATTGGTGCTTGGGTTGCCAACAAATCTGGGAAGGGGAAGATTGCCTTTCTTCAACTTCGAGATGGCTCTGCTTTTTTCCAAGCAGTTGCTTTTAAACCAAATTTCCTTGAAAAATTTGGTGAAGAAGAAGGAGCTGCTAAGTTTGATACCATCAAACGTTTGAGCCAAGAAACGTCTGTTTATGTGACTGGCATCGTCAAAGAAGACGAACGTTCCAAATTTGGTTATGAACTTGATGTGACTGATCTTGATGTGATTGGCGAGTCTGTTGATTACCCTATCACACCAAAAGAACACGGTACTGACTTCTTGATGGACAATCGTCATCTCTGGTTGCGTTCACGTAAGCAGGTTGCCATTCAGCAAGTTCGTAATGCGATTATCTATGCGACTTATGAATTTTTCGAGAAAAATGGCTTTATCAAGTTCGATAGCCCGATTCTTTCTGGAAATGCAGCTGAAGATTCAACAGAGCTTTTTGAAACAGATTATTTCGGAAGCCCAGCCTACCTCAGTCAATCAGGTCAGCTTTACCTAGAAGCTGGTGCTATGGCCCTTGGTCGTGTCTTTGACTTTGGTCCTGTTTTCCGTGCGGAAAAATCTAAAACTCGCCGTCACTTGACAGAGTTCTGGATGATGGATGCCGAGTATTCCTTCCTCTCACATGAGGAGTCACTTGACTTGCAAGAAGCATATGTTAAAGCTTTGATGCAAGGGGTTATCGACCGTGCCCCGCAGGCACTTGAAACCCTTGGGCGTGATGTTGATGCATTGAAGCGTTACATTGCAGAACCATTTAAGCGCGTGTCTTATGATGATGCCATTAGCCTTCTTCAAGAGCATGAGGCAGATGAAGATACGGATTATGAACATTTGGAGCATGGGGATGACTTTGGTTCACCACATGAAACATGGATTTCAAACTACTTTGGTGTCCCAACCTTTGTGGTTAACTATCCAGCAAGTTTCAAAGCTTTCTACATGAAACCAGTTCCTGGTAATCCAGAGCGCGTGCTTTGTGCGGACCTTTTAGCCCCTGAAGGTTACGGTGAAATCATTGGTGGTTCTATGCGTGAGGATGATTATGATGCTCTTGTTGCTAAGATGGATGAGCTTGGCATGGACAAGTCAGAGTACGAGTTCTACCTTGACCTTCGTAAATACGGATCAGTACCACACGGCGGCTTTGGTATCGGAATTGAGCGAATGGTGACCTTTGTTGCTGGTACAAAACACATCCGAGAAGCCATCCCATTCCCACGTATGTTGCACCGTCTCAAACCTTAACAGTCTGGTAAGACAGACAATAATAAAAATCCTTTGGTATTGAAACCAGAGGATTTTTTGACTAATCAAGCAGACTAGGGGTATATTTTTTCAATGATTTGACAACTGCGATGACGATGATGAGGCTAAGTAGTCGGTCAATGTAGTCGGTACTTGCCTGTACCAAAATAAGGCTAGTTGTCATGTCAACCCCCATGCTGTGCAGAAATTGGGCAAGTAGGCTCGACCCGCTTGATGTGATTCCATGAAAAAGAATAACAGTGATGGCTGATGACACAATGGTTCCTGGTAGGGAAACGAGTAAGCTTTTCCAAATCAAGCTCGTAGCTTTGCTATTTTTCTTAACCAAAAAACCAGCAATGACAGCCACAAGGATGGCAACTGGAGAAAAATAGAGGGAGAAGATATCCGTCGTCATCCAGCTCAGCAAAGCGCTGATGATAGCAGCAGCAGCTCCAAGCCAAGGGCCGAAGACAACTGCAACGAGTAGCGTGCCGATGGTATCAAGGTAGAGGGGCAGGCGCAGGAAAAGCGCGATATTGGCTCCAACATAATTGATGGCAATGGCAATAGCCATAAAGGCAATCAGGTGGGCGTGTGATTTTTTCATGTTTTTTATCCTAACTGTAAATTATTTAGGTCATGTGCGATGACCTCTTTTTGTGCATTAAGAATGACAGTTAGAAAATCCGTCCAGAATAAGTGGGTATTGACTGAGGTTAAAATGGTGCTATTACTAGGTTTGTGGTGGAAGTGATACTGATCAACCACGGTTTGGCCTATGGCAAGACCATCCGTTACGACATCAGTGTAGCTATCAAAACCAGTGCAAATATCGTCATTGATAAAATGGGCAATTGCTAAAGGATCATTGATGACACAACCAATGATATGCTCGTACTCCCAGTGAAAATCAAAGTAAAAGCGGGTAATTTTGGCAATGAAGTCAACCATTCTAGAATTGAGGCGGCTCATGTACTCTAGGTGATTAGGGGTTAGGACAATGCTGCGCGTGACATCAAGTCCTACCATTTCCACCTGACGACCGAGCATTTGGAAAACTTGCTGGGCAGCATGGGGATCACACCAATAGTTGTATTCCGCAACAGGTGAACAGTTACCATGGGATTTGAAGCTACCGCCCATACTGACGAAGCGGCTGCAGTGCTGACCCAAGTTTGGGTTACGCTCAATGGCCTTAGCGATATTTGTTAGTGGTCCAAGAGCAATGATGGCCGTATCTTGCTCACTAGCGAAATAGTCCGCTAAGAAAGCGTCAGCTGATTGCTCCTGAACCCGATAACTAGTCTTAAGCTGGAAATCATTTTCTCCTAGACCATCCATGCCATGGGTGTCCTGTGCAGACACATAGTTACGAACTAGTGGTGTAGCTGCTCCCTTATAAACAGGTATGTCCAAGCGGTTCAGCAATTCCAAACTGACAAAGGCATTTTTGACACCAAGTTCAATAGGGCTATTGCCAGCCACAACGGTCACAGCCACCACCTCAAGCTCTGGGTGCTGCAAAGCATAGAGCAGAGCCAAAGTGTCATCAATGCCTGGATCGCAGTCAATGATAATTTTTTTCTTGGTCATTGTAGTCTCCTTTCCTTTCAAATTAAAAGAGCCTTGTTAAAAAACAAAGCTCCTCAAAAACGGCCTTACACGAGACCTTTTATGTTTTTTGCAGTCACTTAGTTTTTTATTCTGGGAAGTTTTCGAACCAGTCCAGAAGCGAACTTCTGATTTATGCACGTTTATTATTATAATACGGATTGGTGGATTTGTAAACTAAGCGTGAAAAAGAAGTGTCACCTTTCAAAAAATCATACTCATATTGACTTCAACAGTGGGAGGCATTAGAAAATTGGAAATGAAGATAAAAATCGAGACTGGAACAAAAAGATTTTGATGTTTGAAATTCTTTATCGCCCATTCTTCAAATTGATAAATTAGCTATAAAAAGCGAACAAGATAGAATTCTGAGTGTCAGAAAACTAATTTTGTTCGCTTTTTATAGTCTTTTAGTTTGCTTTTAGTACAAGGCAACGAGCTGCAGGCTGTACTGGAGTACGGCAAGGCGAGTTAAGGAAGTATTAAAAGATAAACTAGTTGACTATATATTTAGGATTGGACTTTTGTTCCAGCCTCGAAGTTAGCTTTTATGCTTGAGTTTTGTTCATTTTCTTAGCAGTAGTCATCATGAGACGAATACGATTGAGTTGGTTGACTTCTGATGATCCTGGATCGTAATCGATTGGAGCGATGTTTGCACCCTTGTATTGACGGCGCAATTCTTTGACCATCCCTTTTCCGACGATATGGTTAGGCAGGCAACCAAATGGTTGTAGGCAGACGATGTTCTTGACATCGTTATTGAGCAGTTCAATCATTTCACCGGTCAGGAACCAACCTTCACCAGTGTGGTTACCAATTGAGATAATCTTAGAAGCACCTTCTGCGATGTCATAGATAGACTCAATACCTTCAAAGCGTTCAGATTTTTCTAAAGCCTTGTTCATTGGTTTTTCAAGGAGCTTGATGACATCAATACCTAGTTTGGCAAAGCGGCGAGCTTTTTGACTCATGTTAAGTTCGTCAGCTTTCCAGATTTGGTTAAAGAGTGAGTAATTCATAAATCCAATTAGGTCAGGGACAACAGCTTCGCCTCCTTCGCGTTCGATAATCCCAACGATATCATTGTTAGCCGTTGGGGCGTATTTGACGAGGATTTCACCGACGACACCAACCCGCGGTTTGCTGTCAAAGTCGATAGTTTCAAGAGTGTCAAATTCTTTAATAATACGTTTCATGTTGCGGTTGAACTCAAAGTATGAGCCTGTCTTGATGTTGTGTTTGGCGGTGCTCAGCCATTTATCATAAAGGGCATTGGCAGAGCCAGGGACAGCCTCGTAAGGGCGGACACGGTAAAGGACACGCTCAAAGAGGTCACCATAGAGGACGCTGATGAGTAGGCGCTTAACAAAGGGAAGGGTGAGGTTCCAACCTGGGGTTTCCTCAGTCCCTTGGTTACCCATAGAGATGGAAACAACGGGGATTTGTGGGAAGCCAGCATCTTTAAGCCCTTTGCGAAGGAGTGGGATATAGTTGGTAGCACGACAGCCACCACCAGTTTGCGTCATCATGACACTGGTATTGTCAAGGTCGTACTTGCCAGATTGAAGGGCTTCAAGGATTTGTCCGATAGAGATGATAGCAGGATAGCAGGCATCGTTGTGGACAAATTTGAGGCCGACATCAACGGCTTGACGATCCATTGCTGGCAGAATTACGACATTGTAACCGGCTTGCTTGAAGGCTTCTTCGATAAGACCGTTTTGGTGAATAGGCGAGAGCATTGGCATAAGCAGCGTGTGGGTCTTCTTCATTTCCTTAGTGAAGGCTGGCTCTTGCTTGTGTTCTTCCTCCTCTAGTTCTTTTGAAAATTGCGGAGCTTGATTGAAGATGTGGTCTAGGTTGCCTTTTTTCAACTTGGCATCTCGTTCTTCCACGGCAGCCTTGAGCGAACGTAGGCGAATGCGGATGGCCCCCATATTGCTGCCTTCATCAATTTTTAAGACAGTATAGAGTTTGTTGTGACCACGCATGATTTCTTCAACTTGATCAGTGGTAACGGCATCCAATCCGCAGCCGAAACTGTTAAGTTGAACCAATTCCAGATTAGGATTTTTTGCAACAACTCTAGCTGCTGCATAAAGACGCGAATGATAGACCCATTGATTGACAACACGCAAGCCATTGACTTCCTCTAAGCCTGAGACCATGTCTTCGGTAAGCACATGAAAGCCCTCTTGGGTGATGATGTTGGCAATTCCATGATTGATTTCAGGGTCGAGGTGATAAGGGCGCCCAGATAGGACAATGGCTTTTTCGTTTTTCATGGCAAGACTGGTTAGCAATTCGTCTGCTTTATCTTGAAGGTCTTTTTTGAAGTCATCAAGAGCCTTATAACCATTATTAACAGCTGTACGAATTTGTTCGATGGTGATGTCCTTGTAGGTGGCAAAAGCTTTTGATAAAGAATGCACCAAGGTTTCAGGGTCAGCCAGGTTGACGAAAGGATGGTAGAAAGTCACTTCACCGTCACGGATAGGATCCATATTCTTTTCAATAACTTCTGGATAGCCTTGAACAATAGGGCAATTATAGTGGTTAGGGGCCTTGCTATTTTCGATGCGTTCGTAGATAACACTAGGATAAAAGATGGCATCTACTTGCTTGTCAATCAAGGCTTGGATGTGACCGTGAACCAGCTTAGCAGGGTAGCAGACTGTATCAGATGGGATGGTCTCAATTCCTTTTTCGAATAAAGTTTTGTCTGATTTGGGTGAAATCTGTACACGAAAGCCAAGGTCAGTCAGGATAGTATGCCAAAGTGGATAGTTTTCATACATGTTCAGCACACGTGGAATACCAATTGTACCATGAACTGCGTCACGTTTTGATAAGGTTTTGAATTTGAAGAGTTTCTTGTATTTGTAATCAACGAGATTTTCTTTGGCATTGCTACGGTCAAATTTGATTTTGGTGACTTTTTCAGCACCGCGTTCGCAGCGGTTTCCTGTAACGAATTTTGAACCATCAGGAAAAATGGTGACTGTTAGTGCACAGTTGTTTTCGCAGAGACCGCAGCGGGTGAATTCTTTCTCAGATGTGAAGCTATCTAGTTCGTCCAAGCTCATCAGGCTAGAACCAACTCTGCTATTTTTAAATTTATCTTCAACCATTTAATTCTCCTTATGTCATGGCAACTGCTTCATGAGTTTGTGCATGGATCTCATCTTCGTATTTTTCTTGAGCAATGAGAGCGCAGCCATAAGCTCCCATGAGTCCGGCAATGCTTGGGCGGACAACTTCGCGGCCAGAGACAAGTTCAAAGGCACGCAGAACTGCTTCGTTATAAAAGGTACCGCCTTGCACAACAATTTTTTCACCGAGGTCTTCGGGGCGTTTGAGTTTGATAACTTTGTAGAGAGCATTTTTGATGACTGAGTAGGAAAGCCCTGCAGAAATGTCAGCAACGGTTGCCCCTTCTTTTTGGACTTGTTTAACTTTAGAGTTCATGAAGACGGTACATTTAGAACCGAGGTCAACCGGGTGCTCTGCCAGCAAGGCAACTTGAGCGAAGTCTTTGACATCGTATTTAAGCGATTTAGCAAAGGTTTCAATAAAGGAGCCGCAGCCAGACGAGCAAGCCTCGTTGAGTTGGATGCTTGAGAGGGCTCCGTCTTGGACAGACATGGCTTTCATGTCTTGTCCACCGATGTCAAGGATAAAGTCAACGCCGGGATTGAAGTAGTTGGCAGCCTTGAAGTGTGCTACCGTTTCAACTTCACCGTAATCTACACGAAGCGCAGCCTTAATCAGATTTTCACCGTAGCCCGTCACACAAGAACGAGCAATATAGGCTTCTTCTGGCAACTGATGATAGATTTCCTTGATAACGGCAATGACAGATTCCAGAGGTTGTCCCTTGTTGCTGCCGTAGTGTTGGAAAAGAATATTGCCATCTGGGTCGGTCAGGATGAGCTTAGAAGTGGTGGAGCCTGCATCAATTCCGAGAAAGACTGGACCAGAAGCATTAGCGATATCTTTATATTGAGCGCTAGCTTCATTATGGCGTTGGCGCCAAATATCTAACTCATTTTGATCTTTGAAAAGGACATCCAAAGTATTTTTAGGCACCAGTGATTCCGAGGTATTGTGATTGAGGTTATCAATAATTTGTGATATTTTGAGCACCGTTTGGTCTTCGTCAAAGGCTGCCCCCATGGCAACGAAGAGTTGTGGATTTTCTGGGAAAATCACATTTTCAGGTGCGATATTGAGCGTTTCAATGAAACGTTGGCGCAATTCACTCATGAAGTAGAGTGGTCCACCTAAAAAAGCAATATTTCCGGTAATTTTACGTCCTGATGCTAGACCTGCTATGGTTTGATTGACTACTGCTTGGAAAATGGAAGCAGCGATGTCTTCCTTGCGGGCTCCTTCATTGATAAGGGGTTGTACGTCAGTTTTGGCGAAAACCCCGCAGCGACTGGCGATAGGATAGATGGTTTCATAGCCCTTGGCTAATTCGTTGACGCCATTAGCATCTGTTTTGAGTAGTTCTGCCATTTGATCAATGAAAGCACCTGTCCCACCAGCACAAGTTCCGTTCATGCGTTGCTCAAGTGCGTCACCAAAGAAAGTCATCTTGGCATCTTCACCACCCAACTCAATAACGACATCAGTTTGTGGGATAAGCTTCTCAACAGTAGTTGTAGCCGCAATAACTTCTTGAACAAAAGGAATTTCAGCAGCGTCAGACAAACCCATACCACCTGAACCTGTAATGGCAATGGAGACCACTTGGTCACCAATTTCTGAGATAGCTTCTTGCAAAACTTTAATGGTTGCCGTCTTGACATCTGAGTAATGACGTTCATAGCGAGCAAAAAGTAGATTATTATCTTCATCGAAAACAACGACTTTGACCGTTGTTGACCCAACATCTATACCAGTTTTGTACATTTATCTTTCCTCATTTTCTAGGCGACAATTTGTCAGCCTATCAACATTCTGTTGCTTATTCAACAGAGTGTTTGTTATAATAATATTATAAAACTATGTTTGTCAAATACAATCGTTGATTTTGGGGAATCTGTTGTTTAAACAACACCTAACTAACAATTTGTTGTTTATCTTAGAGGAAAATCTATGAAATTTACTGATATTCGCTATTTAAGAACTGAAAAGTTAATTTTTGATTCATTTACAAAATTGCTGAGTCAGAAAGAATATGAAAAAATTACGGTTCAGGATATTGCTGATGAAGCTATGATTAACCGTGCCACCTTTTATGCCCATTACGCCGATAAAGAAGCCCTTCAGCAAGGTATTCAGCAGCAAATGTTGCAGCAAATGTCTGACATGATTGATGCTGCTCAGATTGCGACAGAAGATACGGTTATGGTCAAAAAAGCAGAGCAACTTTTAGCTGACTATTATCGAACACTTGAAAAAAATAGTTCTTTGGCTCAAATTGCTCTAAAGAGTATTTCACAAGAAATTATGCAAAAAGGATTCGGGGACTTAGTTAGGGAAAAGTATGCCCATATCTTAAGTAGGCTTAATGTGACAGAGTCAGGCCAGCCAGTCCCGACTGATTTTATCGTTGCCTATCTAACTAGTATTTTTACAGGAACTTTATCGTGGTGGATAAAATCTGGTTTTGACATGCCAGCTAAGGAACTTGCTCGTTTGGTGATTACTTTAATTAGCAATGGTCATCTGACTGTTCTTGGTATTAGCATTAATAGAGACTAAAAAACGCTGAGAATTCAGTGATTTTTTGCTATAATAGGTCGTGGAAAGAAGGTGGAGCCGATGTCGGAGGAGGAATGGATTATTGATGGAATTGATCATCTTAACTACCGTGCAGTTGAGGGTGTTTACTTATCTGAATTAAATGTCGGACTTAAAAAGTTGATTTTACATGATTATCCGGAGTTATCTGATGGTAGTTTTGTGAGTAATGTTCATTTGGTGAAGTATCGTTTGATATTTATGAAAAACGTTATTGATAAAGCTAATAAAAAGAACGACTATGTTCGTGAGACTGTTTATGAAGTTACAAAAAATCAAGCCTATGAAACAATGGATGTGCAGGAAGAGTGGGACAATACGATTACTTTTGGTCAGAAAATAGCTGACATTGTCGCACGTTTTGGAGGTTCTTGGACATTTATTATCTCCTTTGTTTTTTTAATGGCGGTTTGGATGGCGTTCAATGTTTTGAAACCGTTTGGTCTTGTTTTTGATGCTTATCCCTTCATTTTATTGAATTTGGCTCTGTCAACACTAGCTGCCATTCAGGCTCCTTTAATTATGATGAGTCAGAATCGTTCTTCTGATTATGATCGTTTGCAGGCTAAAAATGACTATAGGGTTAATCAGAAATCAGAGCAAGGTATCCGACTTTTGCACACCAAAATTGATCACCTTGTGCAGCAAGATCAGTCAGATTTGTTGGAAATTCAGAAGTTACAAACAGAAATGCTCGCTTCCATGACCCAGCAAATAGCTGTTTTGCAGGCTAGTAATCAAGAATTACTTGGGAAAATAAGACATCTAGAGAGAACAGACTATTCTGTAAGTGATTAGAAAAGGGAGAAATTATGTTAGACTCAAAAATTAACTTGGTCATTGTTACAGGAATGAGTGGAGCTGGAAAGACTGTTGCTATCCAATCTTTTGAAGATTTAGGCTATTTTACGATTGATAATATGCCGCCCGCCTTAGTTCCCAAATTTTTGGAACTAATTGGTCAGTCTGAGGACTATGACAAAGTAGCACTTGTTGTCGATATGCGTAGCCGTCAGTTTTTCAGTGAAGTTAATACTGTCCTTGATAAGATTGAATCAAATGAAAAACTTAACTTTAAGATTCTATTTTTAGATGCGACAGACGGCGAACTGGTATCACGCTATAAAGAAACACGGCGCAGTCATCCTCTAGCAGCGGATGGTCGTATTATGGATGGAATTAAGTTAGAACGTGAATTATTGGCTCCACTGAAGAGTTTGAGTCAAAATGTTGTGGACACTACTGAGTTAACACCTCGTCAACTTAGAAAAACGATAACAGACCAGTTTTCAAACTCTGGAGAACACACAACATTTCGTATAGAAGTCCTCAGTTTCGGTTTTAAATATGGCTTACCTCTTGATGCAGATCTCGTATTTGATGTGCGGTTTTTGCCAAATCCTTATTATATGCCAGAATTGCGAAATTTGACTGGGCTTGATAACCCCGTTTACACCTATGTTATGGGACATAAAGAATCAGAAGAATTTTACCAACATTTGTTGGCTCTATTGCAGCCTATTTTACCAGGCTACCAAAAAGAAGGAAAATCAGTTTTGACTATTGCTATTGGTTGCACGGGAGGTCAACATAGAAGTACAGCATTCGCTCATCGCTTGGCTGAAGATTTAAAGTCGGACTGGCTTGTTAATGAAAGCCATCGTGACAAAGATCGTCGTAAGGAGACTGTTAATCGCTCATGAGAAAACCTAAAATTACCGTTATTGGAGGCGGGACAGGCATTCCTGTCATACTGAACAGCCTTAGACATGAAGATGTTGATATTACGGCAATTGTAACTGTCGCTGACGACGGAGGATCATCTGGTCAGTTACGCTCAGTTATGCAATTGACACCACCCGGCGATTTGCGCAATGTTCTAGTTGCCATGAGCGATATGCCAAAGTTTTATGAAAAAATTTTCCAATATCGCTTTGCAGAAGGTGATGGTGC
Source organism: Streptococcus sp. ZY19097 (assembly GCF_040731245.1). Classification (NCBI taxonomy): domain Bacteria; kingdom Bacillati; phylum Bacillota; class Bacilli; order Lactobacillales; family Streptococcaceae; genus Streptococcus; species Streptococcus sp. ZY19097. Next base: position 1,580,652 of record NZ_CP160400.1, on the reverse strand, counting down.
TTTGGCAGGTCATCCTTTGGGGAATCTTATTATTTCTGGAATCGCAGAAATGCAAGGTTCCACCTACAATGCTATGCAAATTTTGACTAAATTCTTTCATGTGACTGGAAAGATTTACCCAGCTAGTGAAAACCCATTGACATTGCATGCCATCTTTAAAGATGGTCATGAAGTTGTTGGTGAGAGTCACATTGCCGACTATCAAGGGATGATTGACCGCGTCTATGTGACAAATACTTACAATGAAGAAGAACCAACCGCAAGCCGTAAGGTGGTTCAAACTATCATGGAAAGTGACATGATTGTCCTTGGACCAGGTTCGCTTTTTACCTCGATTTTGCCTAACCTTGTTATTCCTGAAATTAGGCAAGCACTTTTGGATACCAAAGCGGAAGTTGCTTATGTCTGCAATATTATGACACAGCGTGGTGAGACAGAGCATTTTACGGATGCAGACCACGTGGCTGTCCTCAATCGTCACCTTGGTTTAGATGTCATTGACACCGTTTTGGTCAATATCGAAAAAGTTCCTCAGACTTATATGAATTCCAACAAATTTGATGAATACTTGGTACAGGTAGAGCATGATTTTAAGAACTTGCGTAAACTGGCTAAGACCGTTATTTCTTCTAATTTTTTACGTTTGGAAAATGGCGGAGCTTTTCACGATGGCAAACGTGTGGTTGATGAATTGATGAATTTAGTCAAGGTGAAGCGCCGATGAGTTTTACAATAAAAGTGAAAGAAGAACTCCTAACCTTAGCGATTTCAGATAAGAATGAACTTTCAGCTATCATCAAAATGTCAGGCAGCCTTGGTCTAACTGGTCAAGGCTTAACATTATCCATCACCACTGAAAATGCCAAAATTGCTAGACATATCTATAACCTTGTCGAAAGTATCTATAGCCTCACACCAGAAATCAAATATCACCAGAAGACTAATCTCCGTAAAAATCGGGTTTACAATGTTTTTGTTACTGAAAATGTTGAAGAAATTTTGTCTGATTTGCAGTTAGCAGACTCATTCTTTGGTATTGAAACGGGCATCAAGCCTAGTATTTTAGAAGATGATGAGAAAGGGCGTTCTTATTTACGCGGTGCATTTTTGGCGACAGGAACCATTCGTGACCCCGAATCGGGAAAGTACCAGCTGGAGATTTTTTCAGTCTATCAAGATCATGCTGAAGACTTAGCAGACCTCATGCGAAAATTTATGCTGGATGCTAAGGTCATTGAACACAAAAATGGTTCGATAACTTACTTGCAAAAGGCCGAAGACATCATGGATTTTCTCATTGTCATTGGGGCTATGGCTTGCCGCGAAGCTTTTGAGGAAGTCAAAATTATGCGGGAAACCCGAAACGACATCAATCGAGCTAATAATGCTGAGACAGCCAACATTGCTAAGACCATTACAGCCAGTATGAAAACCATTAACAATATCGTTAAGATTATGGACACAGTTGGTTTGGAGGCTCTGCCTGTTGAACTACAACAGATTGCCCAAGTCAGAGTGGCTCATCCTGACTACTCCATTCAGCAGATAGCCGATAGCTTGGAAATACCAATCACCAAGAGTGGTGTCAATCACCGTCTGCGTAAGATTAACAAAATTGCTGATGATTTGTAAACTTTTATGTACTACTTGAAGATGTTATCGGCCTCTCTATGGGAGCTTACCTTAGGAACTTTAACGTTTGTGTGGGCATATTTTTCGAAAAACTAACTCCAGATGTTGCTGACTTTCAGTTTCACTTCCGCATTGCTGACACGAACTAAGTTTGCTTTATTTCAAACTTTCTAAAGCACCATTCAGACCGTTGTAGCTAGTCTGATTTTGGTTTTCATTGAGTATTTAGAAACTGTATTCACAGTTCAGCACTTCTATCCAAGGCTAGTTTTTGTGCTACTCCCCGTTAGTTTTTTTCAAAATACAGTCAGTGTTCCCTCAAAAAACTGCCTTGATGAGCAAAAAAATATCTCTTATCTATAAGCAATTCTCTTGTGAATATAGGTTTTTACAATAGATTTGTATTTTGTAGCCAGATATAAGGAGGAAAGTGAATTGAGTTCAAAAGCATGTATGGAGATTCGAAAGATTAAAAGCTGTGACCGAGAAGCTTTTGAAAAATTTAATGCTGCCATGTTAGCAGATAAAGAAAATAATCCTTTTGTGGAATGGTGGGATGTGTCTGATTTTGATGAATTTGTCAGACAGAGTGACCAATCAGAGGTCAAATTATCTAATCAGACTTGGCCCCCTTTTACTCGCTATTTTGCTTTTAGCAGTGGGCAGATTGCAGGGTTAGTGATCTGCTTCTGGGAATTAGATCATCCTGATTGTCAGACGTTAGGGCATTTTGGTTATATGGTAGCTCCGAGCTTTCGTAGACAAGGTCTGGCAAGCAGATTATTTACCTTTGCTCTTGAACATTACCGTCAGCTAGGAGCTAATCAGGTCTTTGTGGCGACAGATGAGGACAATGTGGCCAGTCGCGGTTTGATTGAAAAGATGGGCGGTCAGTTGCTTGCTCTGGAAACTATTCCTTACCACGATAAAGTCTTAAAGTCTGCTCGATACAGTTTTGATTTGAATAAAAGAGACTAACGAAAAACTTGATTGACCGATTGTCTCCTAATTGAGTGATTTATCGGCTGATTAACTAACTGTTAGAGCTAATACCTATCAATTGTACTTATTTATTATTTGGAGAAGACGATGGAAATCAGAAAATTAGAATTAAGTGATCAAGTAGCATTTGAAGAATTTCAAGCAAAGTTGTTGGACGAAAAAGCAGCAGGAAACAGCTTTATTGAAACTAAAAAAGTAGAGGATTTTGCAGCTTTTGTTGAAAAATCTAAGCGTTTTGAAACCCAGACAGACAATCCTGAGTGGTCAACCTCCACTAATTATTATGCTTTTGTGGATGAGAGTATTGTAGGACGGATTGACTGCCGCTGGCAAATTGAAAAGGGAGATTTATTACGTATCGGCGGTCATATCGGCTATGCTACTGCACCAGACTTTCGTCAGCAAGGTGTGATGACAAAACTTTTAGCATTTGCACTTGAACAATATCGTCAAAGAGGGATCAAACGTGTTCTGATAACTGCCCGTGAAGATAATCTTCCTAGTCGTAAGACGATTGAGAAGGTTGGTGGGAAATTGGAAAATATTCTTCCCCTAGAAGACGGTCATCATTTAGCGCGTTATTGGATAAATTTGGAGGATAAGCATGTCAGTTAATCGTTTTGGACAAGAAATTGGAGAGGCTTTACCTGATTTTAAAACAGGGGAACTTCCGACTGTTGAGACTTTGGAAGGACGATACTGTGTTGTTGAGCATTTAAACGTTAGCCAGCACTTTGAAGATATTGTTGACTTTTATTGTGACAATGTGGTATTGTCTGACTGGACTTACTTATTTGATGAGCCGTTTGACTCACCCGATACCGTTCGTGAACGTTTAGAGACCTATGAACAATCAAGCAATCCCTACTTTTTTGCCATTCGAGATAAGGCAAGCGACAAAATTTTAGGGACTTTTTCGCTCATGCGGATTGATACGAATAATCGCTCAGTAGAAATGGGAAGAGTTATTTACGCACCAGCATTGCAAAAAACACGAGCCGCAACAGAGGCACAGTATCTTGTCATGACCTATGTTTTTGAAACCTTGGGCTACCGTCGCTACGAATGGAAGTGTGACAATCTTAATTTTCCTTCTGCTAAGGCTGCTAGACGTCTAGGATTTACATATGAAGGTACTTTCCGAAATCATGTTATTTACAAGGACAGAAGTCGTGATACTGACTGGTTTGCGATGACTGATCAAGATTGGCCCGTTACTAAAGCAGTCTTAGAAAGCTGGTTGGCACCTGAAAATTTTGATACGGCTGGTCGACAAAGATATTCTTTACAGGAAATCAGGGAGAGAAGATGAAAACCGTCAGTTTTATTTGGGATTTTGATGGGACGCTAGTGGAGTCTTACGATGCTATCCGTCAGGTATTGATTTTGCTTTATGACACTTACGAATGGCCGATGGATGAGGACTTTGTTTTTGATTTTATCATCAAGGAGTCTGTCGGGGAACTTTTACGTCGTTTGGCAGCGGAGCACGATGTGCCTTTTGAAGAATTGTTGTGCTTTTTCAATCGTGAACAAGAAGCGCGTGACCACATGATAAACCTCGTGCCTCATGCTAAAGCAGCTCTGCAATTTACCCAAGAAAGAGGTATCCAAAACTTTATCTACACTCATAAGGGAGCGACGACAAAAGCAGTGCTGGCTCGATTAGGCATTGATCAGTATTTTACAGAGGTTATCACCTCGGCTAATGGTTTTATTCGTAAACCCCATCCTGAAGGCATTAACTATTTGTTAGACAAGTACAAGCTGGACAAGGAGAAGGCTTACTATATTGGCGACCGTAAACTGGATGTTGAGGTGGCAGAACATGCTGGTATCAAGTCTATCAATCTAAACCAGCCCGACTCTTCCATCAATGATAAAATTGCTGACTTGTCGGAAATAATAACGATTTTCGGAGGTGAGTGATGGACTTACGAGCCAAACAATTGATTGGAAATTTTTCGGCGACATTGGAGGAGGTAACTGCTCTTTTAAAAGAACAACTGGAAGGTAAATTAATCTTTGAAAGCTGGCGAACAACAACAGATACCAAGGTAGTCCTTCTTATATTTGAATATTATTATATGGTAAGTGGAGGAGCAGTGTTTTCTAATTCAGAGAGTTCAAGTTTGACCATTATGCTGACCCAAAATCCAGATTATCAAACTGCTGATCTTGTTGGATCAGGTCATGGTGGAAGAATGTTTTCAGAAATCGGTCAGAACTGGAGTCATGTCTTGGATGCTGAAAAAATTCTTTATCGGAATGGTTTTTCAAATTATCGCTAAGACTAAAATTTCCAGTACTTACTAGGATTTTTTTGCTATAATAGGACAGTTGACAGTTTTGTCAAAATGCAAGAGAAAAGGGAGAAAGATGGTTCAATCTTACAGTAAAAATGCCAATCACAACATGCGCCGTCCTGTTGTGTCTGAAAATATCGTTCATTTTATGAGGACTCGTCAAAAGCAAAATGAAGCTCATTTGGCAAAATTAGAAGCATTTGCACACCAAGAAAATATTCCTATTATTCCCCATGAAACAGTGGCCTATTTTCGATTTTTAATGCAAACTATTCAACCCAAAAATATTTTAGAAATTGGAACAGCCATAGGTTTTTCCGCACTCTTGATGGCTGAAAATGCGCCGCAGGCAAAGATTACGACTATTGATCGCAACGAGGAAATGATTGGTTTTGCAAAGGAAAATTTTGAAAAATACGATACAAGAAATCAAATTCAACTTCTAGAAGGTGATGCCGTCGATTTATTGGTCGGTCTGAAAGAGACTTATGATTTTGTTTTTATGGATTCAGCAAAGTCAAAATACATTGTCTTTTTGCCAGAAATTTTAAATCATCTTACAGTTGGTGGTGTCATTATTATGGATGATATTTTTCAAGGTGGCGACGTAGCTAGACCTATTTTGGAGGTTCGTCGTGGTCAACGAACCATCTACAAAGGGCTTCAACGTTTATTCGACGCAACGCTGACACACCCTGATTTGACGACTAGTCTGGTGCCATTAGGTGATGGACTTTTGATGATTCGGAAAAATACTGAAAATATTGTCCTATAATTTAAGGCATTTTTAAGAAAATATGGTACAATAATAGAGTTAATGACAATTTAAGGAGTTATATTTAACATGGCAAACAAGAAAAAAGGTTTGAACAAAGCTGTTACAGGGATTGCAACTGTTGCAGTAACTGCTCTTTTAGCATCAGGTGTGACTTATCTTGCTGTTAAAAACGGTGATTCTGAGAGTACGAATCTAGTTACCTTAAAAGGTGACACTATCACAGTTTCAGACTTTTTCAAATCTGTGAAAAATACCTCATCAGCTCAGCAATCAATGTTGACTTTGGTTTTGACACGAGTTTTTGAACAACAATATGGTGACAAAGTTTCTGACAAAGAAGTTACTGACGCATATAATAAAACAGCTTCTTCCTATGGTTCATCATTCTCAAGTGCCCTTACTCAAGCTGGTCTTACAACTGAAAGCTACAAACAACAAATTCGTACAACAAAGTTGGTTGAGTACGCAGTGGAACAAGCGGCTAAAAAAGAATTGACAACTAAGAATTATAAGGCTGCATACGAAACTTACAATCCAGAAACAAAAGCACTTGTCATTAAGCTATCAGATGAGGAAACAGCAAAAACCGTTCTTGAATCTGTCAAAGCAGAAGGCGCAGACTTTGAATCAATTGCTAAAGAAAAGACAACGGAGGCTGATAAAAAAGTAAGTTATACTTTTGACTCAGCAGATACAACTTTACCAAGCGATGTCATGTCAGCGGCCTTTAAACTTGATAAAGATGGTATTTCAGATGTTATCTCGGTCCTTGATTCTTCTACTTATACGTATTCTTATTACATTGTAAAAACGACAGAAAAGACTGAAAAAGATTCTGACTGGAAAACGTATAAGAAACGTTTGAAGAAATTGCTCATGGCTAAGTACCAAAGTGATACTAGCTTCCAAAACAAAGTAATTGCTGCGGCTCTTGAAAAAGCTAATGTGAAAATTAAAGACAGCGCATTTGCAGACATCTTGTCACAATATGCAACAAGCTCATCAAGCTCAAGTAGTTCATCGTCTACATCTTCAAGTACAACAGAATCTACAACTGAAAGTTCTTCAGATAAATAATTTAACTTGACCGTGTCTCGAAAAGCTTGTATAATAAAGTGTTGAGAATTGTTTTTCGTTGCCCTAATACAGAAAAATGGCGGTTGCTGCGAGCCATAGATGGGTGAAGAACATGCTACTCAATACGACAATTTAAGATAATAAAAAGGATGACAAGTTCATTGAATGAAGGTGGTACCGCGGTTCTCGCCCTTCGTGATATGGGCTTGTCTTTTAAATTGAGGAAGGTATAATGACGACATTCCAAATCAAACAAAAGATGTGGTCTCTCGGAGGAAAGTTTACTATTACAGACGAATTGGGAATTCCAACTTATCAAGTGGAGGGTTCTTTTTTCAAAATACCTAAGACGTTTTCCATTACAGATATGCAGGGAAATCTAGTCAGTCGAATTGACAAACAATTCATGACTTTTTTACCAAAATTTGATGTGGTTCTGGCTGATGGTACATCTTTTACCATTAAGAAAGAATTTACGTTTTTCAAACCTCGTTATAGCATTGAGGGACTAGGCATTGATGTTCAGGGAGATTTCTGGGATATGAACTTTCATCTGACTCAGAATGGTCAAGAAGTTGCCAGAATTTCTCAGGAGTGGTTGCGCCTGACATCAACTTATCGTATTGAAGTTTATGATAATCAATATGCAGATTTGGTTATATCACTTGTCATTGCCATTGACTACGTCAAAGAAATGGAACACCACGCAGCAAATAGCGCTTCCAATTAAATTTTATAAAAACAAAGAAAGGAAAGGGGAGCGAGTTCATGTTGAAATGAACTCGGGTTACGGACTTTGTCAAAAAGAGAAACACTTCCTAGACGCAAGCGTCTTCGTCAAGTTTCCTATTTTGACGGTGTCCGCTTAACACCCTTAGTATCTTAATTATGAAACAATTATCTTCTGCACAAATTCGTCAAATGTGGCTTGATTTCTGGAAATCGAAAGGTCACTCAGTTGAGCCTTCAGCCAATCTTGTTCCCGTCAACGATCCGACACTTTTATGGATTAACTCTGGTGTGGCAACTCTCAAAAAATATTTTGATGGTTCTGTTATTCCTGAAAACCCACGTATCACTAATGCTCAAAAATCAATTCGTACCAATGATATTGAAAATGTTGGTAAAACAGCTCGCCACCATACCATGTTTGAAATGCTAGGAAATTTCTCTATTGGAGATTATTTCCGAGATGAAGCGATTGAATGGGGCTTTGAACTGTTGACAAGTCCAGAGTGGTTTGATTTTCCAAAAGATAAACTTTATATGACTTACTACCCTGACGACAAAGATTCTTATAACCGCTGGATTGCTTGTGGAGTAGAACCAGACCACTTAGTACCAATCGAAGATAATTTCTGGGAAATTGGTGCGGGTCCTTCAGGACCAGATACAGAAATCTTCTTTGATCGTGGGGAAGACTTTGATCCAGAACATATCGGACTTCGTCTTTTGGCTGAGGACATTGAAAACGATCGTTACATTGAAATCTGGAATATCGTTTTATCACAATTCAACGCTGATCCTGCTGTTCCACGTTCTGAGTACAAGGAACTTCCTAATAAAAATATTGATACGGGTGCTGGTCTTGAACGTTTGGCTGCTGTGATGCAAGGAGCTAAAACGAACTTTGAAACCGATCTCTTCATGCCAATTATCCGCGAAGTTGAAAAATTGTCTGGCAAGACCTATGATCCAGACGGTGATAATATGAGTTTTAAAGTTATAGCCGACCACATTCGTGCTCTCTCATTTGCTATCGGTGATGGTGCTCTACCAGGAAACGAAGGTCGAGGCTATGTTCTTCGTCGTCTTCTCCGTCGCGCAGTTATGCATGGTCGTCGTCTTGGTATTGGTGACACTTTCCTCTACAAACTTGTTCCAACTGTTGGAAAGATTATGGAAAGTTACTATCCAGAAATTCTTGAAAAACGTGATTTCATTGAAAAGATTGTGAAGCGTGAAGAAGAAACTTTTGCACGGACTATTGATGCTGGAAGCGGTCATTTGGATCAATTGCTAGCGCAATTAAAAGAGGCAGGTAAGAATACACTTGAAGGTAAAGATATCTTTAAACTTTACGATACCTATGGTTTTCCAGTCGAATTGACTGAGGAGTTAGCAGAAGATGCAGGTTATAAGATTGATCATGAAGGCTTCAGAGTAGCTATGAAAGAACAGCAAGAACGTGCACGAGCTGCTGTTGTCAAAGGCGGTTCAATGGGCATGCAAAACGAAACCCTTGCAGGTATTGTAGAACCTTCAGTCTTCAACTATGACAAAGAGGTGTTGGATAGTACACTTTCAGTTATCATCACTGATAATGAACGTTCAGAAGTAGTATCTGAAGGTCAAGCTCTTCTTGTCTTCGCAGAAACACCATTCTATGCTGAAATGGGTGGTCAAGTGGCTGATCATGGTGTCATCAAGAATGAAAAGGGTGATACTGTTGCGCGTGTGACAGATGTGCAAAAAGCACCAAATGGTCAAGCCCTTCATACTGTTGATATCTTAGCAAGTCTTTCTCAGGGCACAACTTATACCCTTGAAATTGATAGTAGCCGTCGTCACCGTGTCATGAAAAATCACACAGCTACTCATTTGCTTCATGCCGCTCTGCACAATATTATCGGCGAACATGCCACTCAGGCTGGATCCCTCAACGAAGTTGAATTTTTGCGTTTTGACTTCACACATTTTGAAGCAGTTACAGCAGAAGAACTTCGTCAGATTGAAGAACAGGTTAATGAACAAATCTGGAATGCTATCCCAGTTACAACTATTGAAACAGACATTGATACGGCTAAAAACATGGGAGCTATGGCTCTTTTTGGTGAAAAATATGGTAAGAATGTTCGTGTGGTTTCAATTGGTGATTATTCTGTTGAGCTTTGTGGTGGTACTCACATCAAGAATACCTCAGAAATCGGCCTTTTCAAGATTGTCAAAGAAGAAGGTATCGGTTCAGGAACACGCCGTATTCTCGCTGTGACAAGTCGTGAAGCTTTCCTTGCTTATCGCGAAGAAGAAGATGCCCTTCGCGCGATTGCAGCGACAATCAAATCACCTCAGATCAAAGAGACTTCAAACAAAGTTGCGAGTCTTGCTGAGGAGCTCCGCCATTTACAAAAAGAAAATGCAGAGCTTAAAGAAAAAGCAGCTGCGGCCGCTGCTAGTGAAGTCTTTAAGGACGTTAAGGATGTTAACGGTGTGCGTTACATTGCAAGCCAAGTATCTGTCTCAGATGCTGGCGCCCTTCGCACTTTTGCCGATAACTGGAAACAAAAAGATTACTCTGATGTCCTTGTCCTTGTAGCAGCCATTGGTGAAAAAGTAAATGTCCTTGTAGCAAGTAAAACCAAGGATGTTCATGCCGGTAACCTTATCAAAGTTTTAGCACCAATTGTATCAGGTCGTGGTGGCGGTAAGCCAGATATGGCTATGGCAGGTGGTAGTGATGCCTCAGCTATCAAAGACTTGATTGCTGCAGTAGCGAAAAATTTATAAGGTAACACTTTGCTAAAGTAAATACAAAGACTGGAATGGCTTCGTTCCAGTCTTTTTGTTATAATTAACTTATACTCAATGAAAATCAAAAGTAGCCTAGGAAACGAAGCCGACGATGGAACTTGAGTTCATCAAGGCAAGTTGACAACGGATAATTTTGATTTTCGAAGAGTATTACTTAAATTTGAGAGGAGTAACTTTATGCGCGACAATCACTTACACACCCACTTTTCCTATGATTCTGACGCTAGATTTGAGGATTATTTGCTTCACTATGATGGTGAGATTGTGACGACAGAACATTATGATCTGTCTAATCCATACACAGGACAGGATGATATCCCTGATTATGAGGCTTATTCTAAGGAAATTGCAGAGCTTAATGATAAATACGGTAATCGTATCAAGCGCGGTATTGAAATCGGATATTACCAACCCCGTGAGGCTGATATCATAAGCTTCTTAGCCGATAAGGACTATGATTTGAAACTCCTTTCTGTCCATCATAATGGTGTCAATGATTATCTGGATGATGAAATCGCCACCATGGACAAGAACGTTATCATACAAGAATATCTGGATAAGTTGGAATATGCCATTGGGCGTGTAGAGGCAGATGTGTTAGCGCATTTCGATTATGGCTTTCGCTTGTTTGATGTGACAGTTGATGAATTAAAAATTTATGAACCTCAGTTGCGCCGCATTTTCCAAAAGATGATTGACTATAACCTAGCCTTTGAACTCAATAGCAAATCCATGTATCTCTATCATCATGAACACCTTTATCGCTACGCTCTAGAACTAGTTAAAGAATTGGAATGTCACAAATATGCCATTGGTTCTGATGGTCATAAACTCGAGCATTTCCGATTGTCTTTTGATAAAATCCAAACTATTTTGGATGAGTTTGGGATTGAAGCAATAGAAGTCATTTAAACAGATGGCGATTTGAAAGTTTTTGTCATTCTTTACATCTGTTATGAGCAACAAAATCTGTTAAGGTCAAAAAGAAGTATGTAAGAATATTTGAACTCGTTGGCATTGTTGTTCAAATCTCCTTAAGTGGCTATTTAAAGAAAGTTAATGAAGTCAATGATATTTAAAATACTTGTTTCTATTGTTCTGCTTTTTTTACTGATCTTGTCAGTAAGCTATCACCATCACCGCAAACTCTTGCAAAAAGAGCAGAACTTGATGAAGCCACTGGGTAAGCTAGTAGAAGTGGACGAGCATAAGATGAGTATTTTCATCGCGGGAAAAGGGGATAGGACGATCGTCTTTCTCTCAGGTGGGGGCACGCCCTCGCCTATCTTGGACTTTAAGGCTCTGACTTCTCGACTGACCGACTCTTACCGTATCGTGGTGATCGAAAAGTTTGGTTATGGCTTTTCTGATGACGTAAAAGAGGAGCGTCCTATTGCTAAAATTTTGGAAAATAGCAGAGCTGCCCTACAGAAGGCAGGTGTAGAAGGACCTTATGTGTTGCTACCCCATTCTATTTCTGGAATTGAGGCCATCTATTGGGCGCAACAATATCCTGATGAAGTGTCAGCGATTATCGGTTTAGACATGGCCGTGCCAGCGGTTTACGATAATTATCCGCTGAATCCGCCTCTGATTGATTGGCTGCATGCCATTGCTTCGCTGGGGCTTACCCGCTGGTTTCCTAAGATAGTAGATAAAGGACTGTTTAAACATAATCAGTTGACTGAACAGGAAAAATCAAGCTATAGAGCTATTTTTCATAGAAGACCGCTGTCAGATAATGTTGTCCAAGAAGTCAAGGCCATTAAAGCCAATTCTCGTCTGGTCAAAAAAGGAAAAATTCCACAAGTACCAACGCTCTTATTTACATCAAATGGTCAAGGAACAAATCTTGGCAGTAAAAGATGGCAGCAACTTCAAAAAGACTATGCCAAAGAAGTCAAGGGTAGCCAGATCATTTCACTCAATGTTCCCCACTATGTGCACGATTATGCCTATGAGAAAGTAGCAGTGGCCATCAAGACATTTTTAAACTAAAAAAGCCGCTCCGTAGCAGAACGGCTTTTTTATAGACTTAGTGTGACACGCGTTTACGTGCTGCTTTCTTGCGGTTTTCTTGAATGAAAGCAGCTTTTTCTTCTTCTGGGTCAATGATTGTTTTCTTGACGGCATAAACAGCGCCAGCAACTGCAGCAGCAGTTCCGACAACACCAGTAGCAAGTCCTTTTACAAATGCAAATTTTTTAGCCATAGTAGTCTCCTTATCGATGAAATAGATTAGACTATAAGTCTCTTCATCTTATGTTATAATAATGGTAACGAAAAATGGTTTAAATTTCAAGTGAAAGTATCATAATGGTGAAAAAATCAGACCTAGGACTGAGTTTTCAGGAAAGAGAGAAAATGTCAGAAAAAATTAAAATTCTAGTAGTTGTTGGTCCGACAGCAGTAGGAAAGACGGCCTTAGGAATTGAGTTAGCTCAAGCTTTTAATGGTGAAATTATTTCAGGGGACAGTCAACAAGTTTATCGCAAGTTAGACATTGGAACGGCCAAAGCAACAGTACAAGAACAGGTGGAAGCAGTGCACCATCTGATCGATGTGCGTGATGTAGATGAAAACTACTCGGTTTATGACTTTGTGAAGGAAGCGAAAGCTGCCATCATAGATATTTATAACCGTGGAAAACTCCCTATCATTGTGGGAGGGACCGGACTTTACCTACAAAGTTTGCTAGAAGGTTATCATTTAGGGGGTGAGGTTGACCAAGAGCAAGTACTGGCTTATCGAGCACAGCTGGACAATTTGTCTGATGACGACTTATTTGGGAGAATAGCAGAGCTGGGTCTTGATATCCCTCAACTAAACCGTCGCCGTGCTATGAGAGCACTAGAGCTAGCTAAGTTCGGACAAGTTATGGAAAACAAGGAGACCAACTATGATGCTCTACTCATTGGTCTAAACGATGACAGACAGCTTCTTTATGACCGTATCAACAAGCGTGTAGATTTTATGTTAGAAAACGGGCTTTTACAAGAAGCTCAGTGGTTATATGAAAATTTTCCTCAGGTACAAGCGGCACGTGCTATAGGTTATAAAGAGTTATTTCCCTATTTTTCGGGTGAACAATCATTGCAGGAGGCCACAGATAAACTTAAACAAAATACACGCCGATTTGCAAAGCGTCAATTAACTTGGTTTAGGAATCGAATGACTATCAACTTTTACAGAGTAAGCGACTCTGATACTAAAGAAAAGATTGAAAAAAAAGTTAGAGATTTCTTGACAATCCTCTAAAAATTAGGTATCCTAGTAAGGAACGTGAAAATGTTACAATATCTTGAGGAGGTGAAAACATGTCAAAAACAGTAGTTCGTAAAAATGAATCACTTGACGATGCACTTCGTCGTTTCAAGCGTTCTGTGACTAAAGCTGGTACTCTTCAAGAATCACGTAAGCGTGAATTCTACGAAAAACCTTCTGTAAAACGTAAACGTAAATCAGAAGCAGCTCGCAAACGTAAAAAATTCTAAGTTTAGAATAACAAAGCTAGAGAGATTTCTCTGGTTTTTTTGATTTCCTAAACAAAAGAAGCTGAGACAATAGCGCTCAGCTCCTTTTGTTTATAGAGTTATCAGTGCAAAATGCAGTGGTTCTGAAGACATTATTTGTTGGCAAGCAAGTCGCGAATTTCAGCAAGTAATTCTTCTTGAGTTGGTGCAGCTTCCTCTTCTTCAACGACCTCCTCTTTTTTGCCAAGTGATACAGCGTGGTTAGCAGCTTTGACAACGAAGAAGAGTGTTGTACCAATAATAAGGAAATTGATGATAGCGCTTAGGAAGCTACCATATTTTACACCATTCCATGCAAGATCAGCAATGTTTTCTACATTAGCTGCTTTCAAGGCAGGATTAAGAATCAGAGGTGTGATGATATCACCTACAAGTGATGTGATGATGGCATTGAAAGCAGCACCCATGACAACAGCAACAGCAAGATCCAAGACATTGCCTTTAAACAAAAACTCTTTAAGTTCTTTAATCATTAGATTTCTCCTTTATTTAGTTCTTAACCATTATAACAGAAAGCCTTTAACGAACGCAATAGGATTGCTCAGTTTAGTGTAAATAAAACGTTTTCTGATGATGTAAAAATTTTAACGTGAGATTAGATGCAGTTGTAATCGAAATCTTAGAACTTGTAGTCACAGTTCAGCACTTCTATATAAGGCTAGTTTTTTGAGCTATGCATCGTTAGTTTTTTCAAAATACAGTCGGTATTTTGAAAAAACCTACCTTGATTAGCGAAAAAGGCTCTCCTAGATAAAAGAGCTTTACTTGTAAATACAGGTTCTTATAATACTAAAATTTTCCATAGAAGCAAGTTTGTCCCAAAAAGTCATTTGTAGATGGAAAAATTTCATATCATGTTGAGGTGTGAATGAGTATTACAAAGCATTCAAAACTATTTTTATCATTTTGTGCCTGCTGTGTTTCGGTCTTTTCTCTATTCAAATTTGCGTTGGTATATCAGATTAAATAACCACTGTAGATTAAGTTTTGGTTTTGGCTGTACTCTAAGAATTGGTGTTATAGCTCGTTCAACATAGTTCTCCGCTTCTTTCTTGCTTTCTGATGATTTACTATATTGAAAACCATTTTTAGTAATATCACGAATTCTTTTCATTTGAAACACCCCTTTCTCATTGAAACGATATGACGTTAAAATAGCGTCTTCTGGTCTATCGTATTTTGAATTATCATATACAATGGGACTTCGATAGCCACTAACAGAAAATTCTTCATTGACAATTATCGAATTAACACCATCATTATCGTAATCATAATCTAAGTTAGAATTTTTCGGTTTTTCCAGATAATAGAGATATTTGAGAGTAAAAATTAATTCAGGATTTGTGCTTTTCTTATGTGGGAGATATTGGGCATAATAGCCTGAATGGGTAACTAGATTAAGATAAACGGTGCGATAAGACAAAAGCACTATTAAAACTAGTGGAATGGCAAGCAATTTCTTTGACAATTTCATAAAATCTTTCTGAACTTTCTATTTCAATTACTTCTGATATTTTTGATTAAGTAACTGCTGCAAATTAACATCGGGTTCTTTCTCCATCTTTACAGCTAAAACGAGATTATTTGGGATAACTATCATCGCAGGATTTTTATTTTGACTTGAGAGATATGCTTAGCATAATGTTATCAGCAAGTAGAAGGATTTGCTAAGTGCTGTAATAACTGTAAGATAGACTCTTTTTAGGTATTATAGGCTTTCTTCCAGAATACAATTGGTATTATACCATGATATGCTATTTCAAGGAGAAAAGTGATTGAAAAAATCTCAGATATTTGTTACACTAGTAGTTAATTGAATAGTGTCTTATGAGACTAGTAACTTAATGGAAGTCTAACAGGGAAGGTTGGTCGTTGACTGGAAGCCAATCAGATGGAAGTTTTGCCAATTCACTCATGTAAAAAGACAAACAATTAAGGTCTGCTTGTCAGATGAAAACGGATGGTACCGCGTGTCAACGCTCCGATGTGGAGTTTGACGCGTTTTTTGTTTCAATCAGGCCTTAAACAGGGAAAGGATAACCATGGATTTACAAACTCAATTAGAAGAATTAAAGACTTCAACTCAGACTAAATTGGCTGAAATGAAAGGTAATCACGCTAAAGAACTACAAGATCTTCGTGTTGCTGTCTTAGGGAAAAAAGGCTCTCTAACAGATCTTTTGAAGGGGCTTAAAGATTTGTCAAAAGAGGAACGCCCTGTCGTAGGTAAAATGGTCAACGAAGTTCGTGACATTTTAACAGAGGCTTTTGACGAAACGGCTAAAATTGTTGAAGCCGCAAAAATTCAAGCACAATTAGATGCAGAAAGTATCGATGTGACCCTACCAGGTCGAAAAGTTTCTTTGGGAAATCGTCATATCCTCAGTCAAACTAGTGAAGAAATTGAAGACATTTTCTTGGGGATGGGTTTCCAAGTTGTGGATGGTTTTGAAGTTGAACAAGATTATTACAACTTTGAGCGGATGAATTTGCCAAAGGATCACCCAGCGCGTGATATGCAAGATACCTTCTACATCACTGAGGAAATCTTACTTCGTACTCACACAAGTCCTGTTCAAGCGCGTACGCTTGATAAACACGACTTTTCTAAAGGTCCTTTGAAGATGATCTCACCAGGGCGTGTCTTCCGTCGTGATACAGATGACGCTACTCATAGCCACCAATTCCACCAAATTGAAGGTCTTGTTGTCGGTGAAAATATTTCAATGGGTGACCTCAAAGGAACGCTTGAAATGATTAGCCAAAAAATGTTTGGTGCTGATCGTAAGATTCGTCTTCGACCATCTTATTTCCCATTCACAGAGCCATCCGTAGAAGTTGACGTTTCATGTTTCAAATGTGGTGGTAAGGGATGTAATGTCTGCAAGAAAACGGGTTGGATTGAAATTCTTGGTGCTGGTATGGTTCACCCTCGCGTTTTAGAAATGTCTGGCGTTGATTCTGAAAAATATTCTGGCTTTGCTTTTGGGCTTGGTCAAGAACGTATCGCAATGCTTCGCTATGGTATCAACGACATTCGTGGTTTTTATCAAGGGGATGTTCGTTTCTCAGAACAATTTAAATAACGAGAGAGGATAGAAAAACGATTGGAGGGAGAGCTATTGTCAGAAATAACGATAAAAAAAGTGACTTTGGACAAGTTAGCAACTTTGCAAGAACTTAGCATTCAGACTTTCCGTGAAACTTTTGCTTTTGATAATACCGAAGAGGAACTCCAACAGTTTTTTGATGATAGTTATACTTTGGAGCAACTCAAAAAAGAGATAATCAACCCAGAATCTGATGTTCGTTTTGTCTTGGTTGATGGGCGTGAGGTTGGCTTTATGAAAGTCAATTGGGGCGCTGCACAGACCGAACACGAATTAGAAAATGCCTTTGAAATTCAGCGCATTTATATCCTTAACGAGTGTCAAGGATTAGGCTTAGGTAAGAAATTATTTGAGCTAGCGCTTGATATGGCAAAAGAAGGTCGCTTTGATTGGGCTTGGTTAGGTGTCTGGGAAAATAATATCAGGGCACAGGTTTTTTACCAAAAATATGGCTTTGAAAAATTTTCAGAACACTCTTTTAAAGTTGGCGATAAAGTAGATACAGACTGGCTTATGAGAAAAGCCTTAAAAGAATAACAGTAGAAGGGATAAAGAAGCTTACATTTCAAATGCGTTTTGAATGTAAAAAGCTTTTAACACATTATTATGTTAGTAAGTTATAAATGGTTAAAAGAGCTTGTTGATGTTGATGTAACAACACATGAGCTTTCTGAAAAAATGTCAACAACCGGAATTGAGGTTGAAGGAGTTTCAACACCATCTGAAGGTTTGACAAAACTAGTTGTTGGTCACGTTGTATCTTGTGAAGATGTTCCAGAAACACATTTGCACCTGTGCCAAGTTGATACAGGCGATGATGAATTGCGTCAAATTGTCTGTGGAGCTCCAAATGTGACTGCTGGAATCAATGTTATCGTAGCAGTTCCGGGTGCTCGTATTGCGGATAACTACAAAATCAAAAAAGGTAAAATCCGCGGTATGGAATCACTTGGTATGATTTGTTCGCTTCAAGAACTTGGTTTGCCAGATTCTATTATTCCAAAAGAATTTTCTGATGGTATTCAAATTTTGCCTGAAGATGCTAAACCAGGTGATAGCATTTTCCCATACCTTGATTTGGATGATGAAATCATTGAATTATCTATCACACCAAATCGTGCGGATGCTCTTTCTATGCGCGGGGTTGCTCATGAAGTGGCTGCTATTTATGGTAAAGAGGTTCATTTCCCAGAAAAAGAACTTAAAGAAGTTTCTAAAGCTGCAAAAGACGTTATCGATGTTGCTATCGAATCTGATAAAGTTTTGACTTATAAAGCGCGTGTTGTTGAAAATGTGACTGTTAAACCAAGTCCACAATGGCTGCAAAACCTTTTGATGAATGCTGGTATCCGTCCAATCAACAACGTTGTTGACGTGACAAACTATGTCTTGTTGTACTTTGGTCAACCAATGCATGCTTTTGATTTGGATAAATTTGAAGACAAGAAAGTTGTTGCACGCAGTGCGCGTGATGGTGAAAAACTGGTAACTCTTGATGGTGAAGAGCGTGATTTGATAGCAGAGGACATTGTGATTAGCGTAGCTGGTAAGCCTGTTGCTCTTGGTGGAGTCATGGGTGGTCAGGCGACTGAAATTGACCAATCTTCTAAAAATGTGCTTTTGGAAGCGGCTGTCTTTGATGGTAAATCTATTCGTAAAACAAGCGGTCGTTTGAACCTTCGTTCTGAAAGTTCATCACGTTTTGAAAAAGGTATCAACTATGCAACTGTTGCTGAAGCTCTTGATTTTGCAGCAGCAATGCTTACAGAATTAGCTGACGGAACAGTTCTTGCTGGTCGTGTTGAAGCTGGTTCAGTTCCAACTGATGATGTTGAGGTATCAACGACTCTTGATTATGTTAATGTTCGTCTGGGAACAGAGTTGACTTACGCTGACATTGAAGACGTCTTTACAAAACTTGGTTTTGGTGTTGCGGGTAATGGTGATAAATTTACCGTTTCTGTTCCACGTCGTCGTTGGGACATTGCTATCCAAGCTGATTTGGTAGAAGAAATTGCCCGTATCTATGGTTATGACAAGTTGCCAACCACTCTGCCAGAAGCTGCTGGAACAGCGGGTGAACTAACAGTCAGTCAAAAATTGCGTCGCCAAGTGCGTACGATTGCAGAAAGTGCAGGTTTGTCAGAAATTATTTCATATGCTTTAACAACGCCTGAGAAAGCTGTAGAATTCGCTCTTAATCCTAGCAATGTGACCGAGCTTATGTGGCCTATGTCAGTTGAGCGTTCTGCCCTTCGTCAAAACATCGTATCCGGTATGTTGGATACCGTAGCCTACAATGTAGCGCGTAAGAACAGTAATTTGGCTATCTATGAAATCGGTAAAGTTTTTGAACAAAAAGGCAATCCAAAAACTGAATTGCCAAATGAAATCAATACCTTTGCCTTTGCTATTTCTGGATTGGTTGTTGAAAAAGATTTCCAAACTAAGGCAATACCTGTGGATTTCTTCTATGCTAAAGGTATCGTTGAAGCTTTGGCAGACAAGCTTGGCTTAGCCTTGGATTTTGTTGCTGACAAATCTCTGGCAAGCATGCACCCAGGACGTACGGCAGCTGTCATGCTTAATGGTGAGACTATTGGTTTTGTTGGTCAAGTGCATCCGCAAACAGCCAAAGACTATAGCATTCCACCAACTTACGTGGCTGAATTGAACTTGGATGCTATTGAAGCTGTGCATTCTGACGACAAAGTCTTCCAAGAAATCAGCAAATTCCCTACCGTTACTCGAGATATGGCTCTGCTTTTGGACACAGAAATCAGCCATCAGGATATTGTAGCTGCAATCCAATCGGCCGGTGTCAAACGCTTAATTGCTATTAAACTCTTTGATGTCTTTACTGGTGAAAAGCTAGGACTTGGCAAGAAATCAATGGCCTACAGCCTAACCTTCCAAAACTCAAATGACAACCTGACTGACGAAGAAGTTGCCAAATACATGGAAAAAATCACCAAAGCCCTAACCGAACAAGTCGGAGCGGAAGTACGGTAAGAGATTAGCCCAGTTTATTCTGGGCTTTTTGACGAGGGTGAAGAAATGGTAGAACAAAAATATAAAGATTTTAAATATCTCTTAAAACGATTTGTTGAACAATCACATGTGAATTTGATAGATGTTGAGAGGAGAAAAACAGAGCTAGGCATTAGTGGATTTGAATCAAATAGTTACACGAAAGAAAAAAATTTTTGTTATCTGAGCATTGATGATATCAGTTTTCACATCCATCTTTTTAACAATGGCTCATACGGTCCTAAAAGTGGAAAGGGGAGGACAACCTTGCCTTATATCAATATCAGTGTCGGTGAAGGAACTTGGGCTAACCTTCGTGTTACTTTTGAAAATTTTCATATTGTTAGTTTCCATATCGTTATTTGGGAACAGAGGACAAATAGGGATATCCAAGAAATTGGTTCATACTTGGTGAAGGATTTAGGGATAGATGATGAGTCAGATCCTAATGAAAAGTTACAAGAATTTTACGATAATTATATTTCTCTAAATTCAGTCCAAAAAGAAATAGGAGGATTAAACATGATGACTGATGATTACATCCAAAAACTTCAGGCTTCAAAGAACCTCATCTTCCGGGGGGCACCGGGTACTGGTAAGACTTACCTAGCCCGCCAGATAGCGGCTGAGATGATTGGTTGCGATGTGGAGGAGTTGGGAGATAATCCTCAATTTGAATTTGTCCAATTTCATCCCAATTATGACTATACTGACTTTGTCGAAGGACTTCGTCCTGTTAATGTTGATGGTAGTATAGGCTTTGAATTACAGAATGGTATTTTTAAAGCATTTTGTGAGAAAGCGAAGAAAACGGGTGAAAGTGGTGGACAAGATAATTTTGATTCAGCTTGGAATGCTTATCTTGAATTTATCAATAACAGTGATGAAAAAGAGCGATTGACAGAACAATCTTATCTGACGGTTAACAGTCGAAATAATTTAAATGTCAACTATGAGAGCAAAGCTCAAGGAACTGTTCTAACAAAGTCTTATGTTTACGAACTTTATAAAAATAGTTCATATGATAAACAAACCTACTATCGTGGACAAGGAAGAAAAGTTCTTGAAAAATTAGAAAATAAATTTGAGCTTACACCTTATAAGAAACCAAGTTCTGAAGTGGCGGATAAGAATAAACCGTTCATCTTTCTTATTGATGAAATCAACCGTGGAGATATGGCTAAAATTTTTGGAGAGCTGTTTTTCTCGTTGGACCCCAACTATCGGGGAACGACTGGTGCTATTTCGACACAATACGCTAATATGCATGAGACAGATGACAAGTTTTATATTCCTGAAAATGTCTATATCATTGGAACTATGAATGATATTGATCGTTCGGTGGATACTTTTGATTTTGCGATGCGTAGGCGTTTTAGGTTTGTGGAAGTGAAAGCAGAGGATAGATTGGAAATGTTGGACGAGCAATTAGGCGATAATGCTGAGGAAGCGAAAACACGCTTGACCAATCTCAACAACGTTATTTCAGACACAGAAGGTCTCAATTCTCACTACCATATCGGACCGTCTTATTTCTTGAAATTGAAGAATATCGCTTATGATTACAATGTACTTTGGTCTGATTACTTAGAGCCGCTTTTAGAGGATTATGTCCGCGGGCAACTTAATGAAGCTGAGCTGATGGAATCTTTTAAGGATGCTTATTATCTATCCGATAAAGTTGAGGAAACTGCTGATGATACAGCTCAAGGATAACGGTAAGAAACAGCGAAAGGAGGTTAAAATATCAGATGATTTTTTAAATCAAATCGCTAATAAAACCTTAGAAAATTTTCAGAAAGAAGGCCTTTTTATCTTTCCAGCTGATTTATCAGAATCTAATGATCTTGAAAGCAGTCAAAAGATTTTAGAAACGATTGGAAATGAATTACAGACCGGCAATGTCATGGGAATTTTGAAGCGTGGTGAAGAAGAGCTTTTCATTCAGTCTCGTTTCGATGATGAGAATAATTTCTTTTTCTTCTATATGCTGGAGAAAGTGCTGCATTTCAATGTGACTGACTTTATGATGAGTGCACGTAAACATAATTACCTCAACTTTCTAGTCTTTCTTTTTCCCTATTATCTCAACAAAGCCTTGACCAAAGGAATTTACAAAGAGTATCGGCATTTTCACTATAATGATGCTAACATCCGTGGGCGTATTGATGTTAATCGTTTTCTCAAGGAGGACCTTCCTTTTATAGGAAAAATTGCTTATGATACACGTGAGCGGAGCAGTGAGAATGCGGTAATCCATCTGGTGCGTTATACCATTGATTTTTTAAAGAAAAAGGGATATGACAAGCTTTGGCTATCTGATAAGACCAGCCGTGAAAATGTTGATGTCATTGTCCAAAATAGTCAGAATTACCAAAAGAAGTCTTTATCTCAAATTTTACTGACCAATATTAAGAAACCGCTGCGTCATGCTTATTATCATGAGTATCGGGATTTGCAACGACTTTGCATTGCCATTTTAAGACGGGAAACTGTCATGCCTTACCAGCAAAACCAGCAGGAAGTTTCAGGTTTCTTGATTGATGGCGCCTGGCTCTGGGAAGAATATCTAGCGACCTTGTTACCTGAATTTGAGCATCCGCAGAACAAGGCGGGAAAAGGTGGTATTTCTGTTTTCCAAAAAGGTAATGGTCGAAAAGTTTATCCCGACTTTTACAATCGCCATTCCAGTATTGTTTTAGATGCCAAATATAAAAGACTGGAAACGACTGAGAAGGGTATTGCTCGGGGAGATTTATTTCAGCTGATTAGTTATTCTTATATTTTAGAAACCCGAATAGGTGGTCTACTGTTTCCAAGCAATGAAAAAGGGGTTGACAATCATATTGGAAAGCTAAATGGTTATGGTGGAATGTTGAAAAAATGGTCTCTTTTGCTTCCTCAAACCAGCAGCAACTATAATGATTTTGTCAATCAAATTCAAAAATCTGAAAAAGTATTTCAAGAAAAAATCACCAAAGCCCTAACCGAACAAGTCGGAGCGGAAGTGCGGTAAGAAAGGAAGCAGACGATAGATATTTGGGAAAAACTATATGAGGAAGCTAAAAGAGGTTACAACTCCTCACTATGTCTCTCCCCTCATCTATGCCAATCATGTTGTGGCAGCAATTGAAGCTGAAGACGGTCAAATTTTTACGGGATACTGTTTTGAAGCGACTTCAGGCGTTTTCCACCTCTGTGCAGAACGCTCTGCCGCCTTTAACATGTACCAGCAGTCTGGTCAAACAGCAATTAAATGCATCATTGCCTTTTGTGATAAAGCACCTTACGGTGAAGCCTCTGGCATGCCCTGCGGAGCTTGCCGTGAATTTCTGTTGCAACTGTCTGAGAAAAACAAGCAGACGGAATTTATGGTTGATTACGATAAACGAGAAACCATCACACTTGGTGAACTCATGCCACTCTGGTGGGGAGATGAACGCATAGCTGCAAACACGGATGGATTGAAGTGAGAGGTAAATTAACTCTGGGGTGAAAAGAAATCTGACAAGTGAGTCTAGCCTCTTTATTTACCCGCCTTTTCTATAAAATCTGATATAATACTACCACGTTTTTGTGAATGTGTTTTCTTGTCAGAAAGGAGTTTCTATGTTCATCTACGGTCCGATTTTTAGGGAGTTTCGGAAAAATCGTCAGTTTTCTCTCAAGCAGGTAGCGTCAGATGATTTGTCTGTATCGCAGCTGTCTCGCTTTGAACGGGGAGAATCTGACCTATCTTTAACCAAGTTTTTGCAGGCTTTAGATGCTATTGGCTTATCAACGCGAGAATTTATGGATAGGGTTAATGAGTATCAGAGAGTTGGTCAAAAAGTGCTCATGTCTCAGATGGCGAAATACCATTATCAGAAAAATGTGGCTGGTCTAGAAGACATGATTCTAGATGAGGAAGAGAAGTTGCGTAAGGATTCTTCAAATATGAGAGCGAAACTAAATATTATTCTCTTTAAAGGGATGATTTGTGAGTGTGTCCCATCAAGGACAATGAGTCAGTCAGACTTAGACTTTTTAGCGGACTATCTGTTTCAGAAGGAGCAGTGGGAGATTGATGAATTAATTTTAATTGGTAATCTCTATCGTTATTATAAGACGGATCTTATTTGCCGCATGGTTAAGGAAGTTCTTAAGCGTAAGGACTTTTACCAGGATGTACCGACCAACAAGAACGTTGTGGAAACGACTCTCTTAAATGTGGTAGAAACACTGACTGAGCGTGGAGACTTGCTTGAGGCAAGCTATTTTTTAGAAAAAGTCGAGCCAATGCTTTATAATGAACGCAACGCCTATCATCGCATTATTCTGCTTTACGAAAAGGGCTTTTTGGCCTATGCCAAGGGGCATTCATCTGGTTTGGAGATGATGAAAAATGCTATCTTTTGTTTTCAAGTCACAGGCTCTAAATATCATGCTCAGACTTTTCAAGACCACTTTACCCGTGTTACTAAGTAAAATTCCTGTTTATGGGAATTTTTTTCGTTTGTCCTTTTAATCTTTTATAATAACAATAGACCAAACAAGATGATTATACTCAATGAAAATCAAAAGTAGCCTAGGAAACGAGGCCGACGATAGAACTTGAGTTCATCAAGGCAAGTTGACAACGGATAATTTTGATTTTCGAAGAGTATTAGCCTCTTCGAGCGTCAAACTCAGACATTATTAGACTTATTGGGAAGAAGATTAGTCTTGCCTGCACACTGCGGATAGGAAATACGTTTGAATTATCTGCAACCTTTCATCCTATCTTTACTAGAAAGTTAGTTTGTGTTTATTCAAGTCTGTGACAGATTTTTGATTGTAAAGAAGCCGTCAGCAGTTTGGTTATATATTTTAGATTAAGGGGATTATTATGAATTTAAATGGACTTAAATTATTGTCTAGCCGTGCCATTAACAAACTGGGTGATGTTTTGTATGACTACGGAAATAGCACTTGGATTGCTTCTATGGGTAGTCTGGGTCAAAAGTTTCTTGGGATTTATCAAATTGCAGAGCTATTGGTGTCTATCGTTCTCAATCCTTTCGGTGGTGCTCTGGCAGACCGTTTCAAACGAAGAAAAATTTTACTGGTAACAGATGGGCTTTGTGCTATTATTTGTCTGGGAATTTCTTTTATTGGCAATACGCAGTTACTACTTTATGGCCTTATTGCGGCTAATGTTGTCCTTGCTATTTCCAGTGCTTTCTCTGGTCCTGCCTACAAATCTTATATACCAGAAGTAGTAGATAAAACAGACATTGTCACCTACAATTCCAATCTTGAAACTGTCGTGCAAATCATTAAGGTAAGCTCACCTGTAGTGGGTTTTTTCATCTTTAATCATTTGGGTATTCGCTTGACCCTTGTCATCGATGCTTTGACTTTCTTTTTATCTTTTCTTTGTCTCTATGCTATCAAATTAGAAACCGAGGAAGAAGTTGAACCAACTAATAAAACCTTAGCAGCCAAGGCTATTGTCACTGATATTTTAGAAGGCTTTACCTACATCAAAAAGGAGAAAGAAATTTTCTTCCTGCTAGTTATCGCTGCGCTGATTAATACTTTCATTGCTATGTTTAATTACCTTCTCCCCTTCACAAATCATCTCTTCAAGGATTCCAGTGCTTATGCTAGTCTTTTGAGTTTGGCAGCAGTGGGATCGATTATCGGGGCGCTAGTCGCTAGAAAAGTGAAGAACAGTATGAGCTCTCTACTATGGATGCTAGCCTTCAGTGGTCTGGGTATGATGGTCATATCTCTATCGCCACTTTTGAATTTTCCTGTGTGGCTTTCCTACAGCGGCAACCTCCTTTTTGAAGGATTTCTAACCATTTTTAACATTCATTTTTTCAGTCAAGTTCAGTTGCGTGTTGCCAAGGCCTATATGGGGCGAGTTATCTCAACTATCTTCACTATTGCCATCCTCTTTATGCCTCTAGGTACACTGACCATGACCCTTCTAC
Organism: Streptococcus sp. ZY19097; assembly: GCF_040731245.1. Classification (NCBI taxonomy): domain Bacteria; kingdom Bacillati; phylum Bacillota; class Bacilli; order Lactobacillales; family Streptococcaceae; genus Streptococcus; species Streptococcus sp. ZY19097. The sequence continues at coordinate 1,554,693 of NZ_CP160400.1, read as the reverse complement.
CGGTAGCTCTATCAGTGACCAGTTTCATGGTTCTGGGCTCTGCTATTTTTCTTATGTCAATGCTAGCGCTAATCTATGTACGACGAAACTTTAGTTAGTCTTAGGATTTACTGCTAGATTATAAAACTTACTTTGAACTTTTCTCTTAACTGTGATAGGATAGAGAAGAAATTAAATAAGTGAGGAAATACAAATGAGTTGTACTACAATTCTTGTCGGAAAAAAAGCGTCCTATGATGGTTCAACCATGATTGCCCGTACAGAAGATTCACAAAATGGTGACTTTTGCCCTAAACAGTTCAAGGTTATCACCCCTGAAGAACAGCCCAGTCATTACAAATCGGTTTTGTCTAGTTTTGAGATTGATTTGCCTGACAAACCCATGCGCTATACATCTGTCCCAAATGCGCTTGATAATGAAGGAATCTGGGGAGAAGCGGGAATCAACGAAGTCAATGTAGCCATGAGTGAAACAGAGACTATCACAACCAATAGTCGCGTTTTGGGAGCAGATCCTTTGGTAGCCTCTGGTATCGGTGAGGAAGATATGTTGACGCTTGTTTTGCCTTATATTCACTCTGCACGAGAGGGTGTAGAGCGTTTAGGTGCCATTTTAGAAAAATATGGAACTTATGAGTCAAATGGTATCGCCTTTTCTGATGTGGATGACATTTGGTGGATGGAGACTATCGGCGGACATCATTGGATTGCTCGCCGAGTACCGGATGATGCCTATGTGACCAATCCAAATCAGTTGGGAATTGATCATTTTGAATTTAACAATCCAGATGATTATATGTGTTCGAGTGATTTAAAAGAATTTATTGCCAAATATGATCTGGATTTGACATATTCCAATGAACATTTCAATCCACGCTATGCATTTGGTAGTCAGCGTGACAAAGATCGTCATTACAATACCCCACGTGCTTGGGCTATGCAGCGATTCTTGAACCCAGAAATTGAACAAGATCCACGCAGTTTCTTTATTCCATGGTGCCAAAAACCCTATCGCAAAATCACTATTGAGGATGTCAAATATGTTCTTAGCAACCATTATCAGGACACGATTTATGATCCTTATGGACCAGAGGGGAGTTCGGTCAGCCAACGTAGTTTCCGTACTATCGGAATCAATAGAACCAGTCAAACAGCTTTAATGCAGTTGCGCCCTAATTGCCCTCATGAGACCACTGGTGTCCAGTGGTTGGCCTATGGATCTATGCCTTTTGGGACAATGGTGCCCTTCTTTACGCAAGTCTCAACCACACCAGCTTACTTTGCTAACACGACTGCTGATGTATCTACCAATAGTTTCTATTGGGTTAATCGCTTGATTGCTGCGATTGCAGATGCACATTTCCACCAACATGAAGGTGATATTGAAGCTTACGTTGAAAAAACGATGGCTCAGGGCCATGCTATGATTCACACGGTTGACAAGGCTTTAGCAAATGGTGAAGCAATTGATTTTGAAGCTGAAAATCAAGCGATAAGCGATTTTCTTGAAGCAGAAACCCAAAAGTTGCTTAACAAGATTCTCTTTGATGCTAGCAATCTTATGACTAACCGCTTCTCAGTCAGTGACTAAGCTATTTCCCAATGGGCACCTCTATAAACTCCCAAAATTGCAAATTTAGAGTTATGAAAGCCTTGTTAAATCAACATTTTAAATTTTAGAAAATTAGTTTTTAGAGGTCCCCAAATAAAACAGTGCCACTGTTCCGCATCAGTTTCAAAAAACCTCTGCGAGTTTTAGTCACAGAGGTTTTTTAGTCTTTTAGTTTGCTTTTAGTACAAGGCAGCGAACTGCAGGTTGCTAGAACAACCTCTAGGCTGTTCTAGGTTGGAAATAAGACATGCGAAGGAAGTCACTTTCGTAAAGTACGGCAAAGTGAGTTCAAACAATCCAGTGGAGTGTTTGAAGTTGGAAATAAGGAAACGGAGTTTCCTCTTACGTCGAAGTAATCAAAGATAAACTAATTGACTATAAATAAATTTAAAAAACTACTTGAAGCTTAATGTATCACTGTTAGTCTTGACTTCGATGATACTGGCTTTTCAACACAATCAATCTGAATGTTCTTCTTTTCACTTTTGTTATAGCATGGCTAAACTAATTCTCGAAACAAAACACAGAATATTCTGAAAAAAACAACATGATAAGATTTTTCAAGATTTTGTAAGAAAAGACTTGCAAAGATTTTCAATTATGATATACTTAACCAGTAAATAACTAGTTAAGAAGAGGAGATGTCATGAAAAAGAAGATTCTTTTAATGATCAGTTTGTTGGGAGTTTTCCTGACTGTGCAACTTAGTCAGGCAAAATTAGTTTTAGCAGACAGTAAACTTAATGTTGTAACGACATTTTACCCTGTCTATGAGTTTACCAAAGGGGTTCTTGGGGATGAAGCTAAAGTTTCCATGTTAATCAAGGCGGGAACCGAACCACATGATTTTGAACCATCTACAAAAAATATTGCCACAATCCAAGATGCAGATGCATTTGTTTATATGGATGATAGTATGGAAACTTGGGTTAGCAGTTTGAGTAAGAGCATGGATACTAGCAAGAAGACCATTGTCAAAGGAACTGGGGACATGCTACTAATGGCTGGTACAGAAGAGGGTGACGAAGAAGACCATGGTGAAGAAGGACATCATCACGAATTTGACCCACACGTCTGGTTGTCGCCACTTCGCGCTGTTACAGTTGTTGAAAATATTCGTGATAGTTTTTCTAAGGCTTATCCTGATAAAGCTGATACTTTTAAAGCAAATGCTGCCGCTTATATTGAAAAACTTAAAGCACTTGATAAGGAATATAGCGCTGCTTTATCAACTGCTAAGCAAAAGAGCTTTGTTACACAGCACGCAGCTTTTGGTTACTTAGCACTTGATTATGGATTGAACCAAATCTCAATCACAGGAGTATCTGCAGAGTCTGAGCCATCAGCAAAACGTTTGGCTGAATTAGCAAAATATGTTAAAAAGTATGGCATTAAGTATATCTATTTTGAAGAAAATGCTTCAAGCAAGGTAGCAAAAACGTTAGCAAGTGAGGCCGATGTAAAAACAGCTGTCCTCAATCCAATTGAAAGTTTAACAACAAAAGAAATTAAAGCTGGTGAAGATTACTTCTCAACGATGCGAAAAAATCTAGCAGCTTTGCAATTGACTACTGAGGTAGAAGGAAAAGCTATTGAACCTGAAACTGATACTAGTAAAACTGTTCAAACAGGTTATTTTAAAGATAAAGATGTTACCGACCGTAAGTTAACTGATTGGACAGGTACTTGGCAATCAGTTTATCCTTATCTTTTAGACGGTACTTTGGATGAGGTTTGGGATTATAAGGCTAAAAAATCCCAAGGAGCAATGACTGCTGCTGAATACAAAGAATACTACACAACAGGTTATAAGACAGATGTCGAACAAATTAAGATTGATGGCAAAAAGAATAAAATTACTTTTGTTAAAAATGGTGTCAAACAAACCTTCACCTACAAATACGTTGGATATAAAATTTTGACTTATAAAAAAGGAAATCGTGGTGTTCGTTATCTTTTTGAAACAGATGATAAGAACGCTGGCGAATTCAAATATATTCAATTCAGTGACCACAACATTTCAAAAACCAAGGCTGAACATTTCCACCTTTTCTGGGGTAATACAAGTCAAGATGAGATCTTAGAAGAAATGGACAATTGGCCAACTTACTTCCCAGCATCATCTACTGGACATGAAATTGCACAAGACCTTGTGGCTCACTAAGTAAGATTAACAGGACAAAACAAGATCGGTAATGGTCTTGTTTTTTGGAATCCCAAAAAATAGAGCTTGAAGATAGAGTCTCTGGTTACTACTTGTTTTGCTCATAACTTTTACTTTGCCTAGCAGAGCATCATGTCAATTGACTGCTAAATCGGATTTTGTCTATCTTCTGAAACCAGCAGTTCACAGAAATGGTTATGATTATACAATAAAATTAGTGTATTTATTTACAAATAAGTCAAAGCGTGATAGAATGAAAAAGTGAAGAGAGCGCTTATTATAAAGGAGAATAATCTCAAACGATCGTAAAGAAAATTTGCAAGTGCAATCGGGAAATAGTGTTTTATTATACATGGTATTACATAAAGGAGAAAGCTATGAAAATTAAAAAGTTAGTCACTTCATTGGTATTGGGAGTTAGTCTAGCAAGCCCTATTGTAGCTGGAGGTACGTGGAATTACGGTGTTGGCTGGACAAACTTTTAGTTATTCAAACTATCATCATGCAACCAGATTTCATGGTTCTACCATTAAATACAATACAAAAGTAGTTGCAAGTGCAAATGCTAGTAAGGGCGACCGGGCAAATTCTAGTTATTCAATTTTCCCACCAACTAGGCTGTCTTATTATTGGAATTATGGAAACTAGCATATAGAAAGTGAGGCGAGGTATAGGGCTCGCCTCTTTTAGGAGGTAGAGAGTGTGAAGAAAATTATTAGCATATTTACTGTAGTTGCTACTATTTTAGTCAGTTTATTTGTTTATAATATTTTTCAGACAAAAGATTACCAGCGACTACAGAACCTAGGAAACGCAAGTGGTTTTACTCAGAATTTTTACTTAGTTCAAACAGATAAGACGGTAGAGGAGCATCTTAGCTTTTTAGAAGAACTGAGCAAAAAATATCAGGTATCAATTATCAGAACAGATTATGATAATGATACTATTGTCAAATCCATTCAAATCTATGCTGATAGCTTTCCAGATTATTTTATACCAAGCGAAAAAAAGCTAAAACTCAAAGATAGTTTTTATGCTAATTATAAGTCTGGAGAAGAAAAACAAATTAAGAAAATTCCAGCTTTCTCACTTCAGAACAAACTTATCGTTCAGTCTATGGAGGATTACTACTCTGATTCGAGTCACTCGATTCTAGGGAACTATGTAGCCATTTCGAGTTCCTCTATTGACACTCAAGGGTTAATAGAGGATATCAGTAATTTTTACAAGGTTGACAAAGAGAGTCTGCTTCATGAGACTGCTTTTAGCAGTGTAAGCTTGTTCAATCGTTTCTTGATACTGTATAGTGTCCTTCTGGCTCTATCATTTTTAATTATTGGAGTCATTGTTATTTCGTTAGGGGTTGCTGACATACATACGTTTGGTATCATGAAACTAAATGGCTTATCAAATGGTAGGATTATTTATGAAAGAATTCGACGGGATCTTAGTCGGATGATTCTATCCATCGCTGTCATAAATATCTATTTTTTAGTCACTTTAGAAGTATATCCACCTGGATTTTTTCAATTATTAGCGGTCGCTCAATTCCTATGTTTACTCTATTAGACTTGTTCGGTAACTACATCATCTCATGGTTGATGATGCCACAAATCAACTCAGCTCTTAATTCAAACCGTTTTCTACGATTACGATAGGTCTGTGCCATGATTTGAAAGGTTTTAAATTTGGCATTAAAGTGCTCAACTTCAATACGCATTTTAGCTATCTCTCGATTCAACCGTCTATCCTCTTCGGTTAAGAGGTGATGTTTAGAACGCTTAGCAGGAATAAAGGTATTTTCGTGAAATTTCAAGATGCCTAAATACCCTAAATCTACGAAAACAAGAGTATTTTGGGGCAAACTATAGCCAATACTCTCCTTAAAAAGGGTAAAATCATGCGTATGGCCATCTGAAAAAGCCAATTGACAAGCACGATGGCTAGTCAAATCAAGCATGATTTGAGTTTTTATGGTATGTCTTTTCTTTTTACCAGAATAATTCTTGCTTTGGTTTTTTTAGGGCGTTGAATAGGACTTTCAGTGACATCAATGGCAACAGTGGCGCTAGGTGCTTCCAAGTGGTCTAAATCAAAGAGACCTGAAGAACGAAGGGTGTCCTCTACCCATGTAATGGTCTCATTGACAGTTGCCACACCTACACCAAAATCAAATGCCAACAAGCGTTGAGTGGGGTAATAGCGTAAGTAGCGCAAGGTCATGATGAGCTGCTCTTCCATACTTAGACGGCGTGGGCGTCCTCCTTTCCGGTGTTGCTCTTGATAAGCGTCAGTGAGACAATCAAGCATCAGTTGAAACGTCGCTTTTTTAACACCTATCAACAATTTGAAATTCTCTGAGTTTAATTTTAAGGCTTTTTCGTATGTTGTTTCCATAGCTTTAGTATACCACCTTTGAGTTACCGAACAAGTCTATTACATCGCAGTGAATGGTTGGCTATATCTTTTAGTATCTAAGATAACCATTAGTAAGCTGTTGAAGAAATTCACGGACTTTAAATTTGGAGTTTCCTTAATTTACAGCTTAAAAATATTAGTATTTATTGTTATGGGATATTTGTTGATAAATACTTCTACAGTAGTGGTTGACATGTACCGCCAGCAAAGAAGCTACCAGCAATGGAATGATTATCTTGATTATTCTACTTTGGAATATTATTCACTAACACAAGCTGGAGAGGTAGATTTAGAAACGAATACAGGCGAGGGAGTAAAAGACCTTTTTCAGTTATATGAGTCATTGGAACAAGAAGCAAATGTTACCTATACTTATCATGAGAACTATGAGAAAGGTCAGACCTTAACTGATAACAAAGAAAATGAAATCTATCAGTTTCAAGATAATCTTGATATTTTAACTGTCAATTACCAATATTTAAAGCAAATAAAGATGTTGGACTTCATCGCAGGCGAGTCAGCTTCAACAAGAGTAATATTAGTACCTGATACTTTAAAAGGAAAGGATTTATCACCCACCTTTCGAGCCATTTTATTTAACCTTTACTCAGTAAAAGAGCAAGAGAATATAAAACTAGCGGATATTCCAATCAAAATCATCTATTATTCTGAACCTTTGGAAACTTTTTCCTTTGATTTCGGCAAAGAAGAGACATTAAAGAATCCCATCTTATTAGTCGTTAATCCTAAAAATATGCTTTGGTTTGAAAAGGTAAGGTTGACAAATACGCAATTAGAAAACCCGATAAAAATAAAAGGTGGAAATATTGAACAAGCAAAAATAGAGCAATTAGTTGCACAGAAATCCAAAGTATTTATTCCAAAATTTACCAAAATTAAAGACTTATTTAACCAAATCCTACAATTTAATCAAACGTTTCTGGTGATTATGGCAAGTATTTTATTGTTTACTTTTGGAATTGAACTTTTTGTTGCTTATGCCTTAAATTCAATCGTCTTTTATACAGAGCGCAGTAGTTTAGCCATTAAAAAATTGCTTGGCTTGAAGTTTTTTGATCGTTATAAGAAACATATCCTTGCGATGCTGTTAATATATGCTGTTACTGTTATTATTGTTGGAATCCTTGAACAAACGGTCATAATGTTTCCAGCAGTCTTGCTTTTAATTTTTGCAGATGCTCTATTGAGCATACATCATATTCTGAAAATAGAGTCTAAGCAAGTTGCTATTATGTTGAAGGAGGGGTGAGTCATGTTAGAAGTGAACAATCTAAGTAAAAATTTTGGCAGTAAAACAATCTTTAGTCAGCTATCCTTCTACATCAAAAAAGGAGAGATGGTTGCGCTTGTTGGACCAAGTGGATGTGGAAAATCAACCTTGCTGAACATTCTTGGTCTGATTGAAGATTTTCAAGCTGGAGACTATAGTTTTGATGGACTGAAAAATATAAAGGTCAACTCTAGGCATTCGGAGAAAGTTATTCGAGAGAAAATTTCTTATTTATTTCAAAATTTTGCTCTAATAGAGACAGAAACGGTTGAGAAAAATCTGTTACTAGCAATGACCTATGTCAAGATGAATAAAAAAGAAAAGTTAACTGAGATTGCTAAGGTCTTGGAAAAAGTGGGATTGAAAGGGTATGAAAATCGAAAGATTTATGAACTTTCTGGTGGAGAGCAGCAGCGAGTAGCTCTTGCTAGAGCCATTCTTAAACCAAGTGAACTTATTCTGGCTGACGAGCCAACAGGCTCCTTAGATAGAGAAAACAAATGGATTGTGATGAACTTGCTAAAAGAACTAAATGAATCAGGGAAAACGGTGGTTGTTGTGACACATGATGAAGAAATTGCAAATTCATGTGATCGGACTATCTCTTTACATTGAAAACAATTAAACCCACTAGTGTGAACTGGTGGGTTTGATTAGGTTCTGAAAATTATACTCTTTGAAACTCAAAAATGAACCTTGTTGGCTTAGAACCTGTATTCACAGTTCGGCACTTTCATCTAATACTTAACAAAAATCAAAAATAGCGTTATAATAGTATTATGACAAAAGAACTTACCCAAACACAAGTCGAAGAATTAAAGCAAGCCCTTAAAGATAAAAATAATGCTCCGCATCATAGAAAAATTCAAGCCCTTATTCTCTACTCTGAATGCCATAATTTAACATCTGTAGCTAAATCAGTAGGCTTTGTCCATCAGACAGTCCGCAACTTATTAAATCGCTATCTAAGTGGTGGCTTAGAAGCTCTCTTAAAGGAGAATCGTGGTGGTCGCCGCCGCTCCTATATGACGCATGAGGAGGAAGAAGATTTCCTTAAAGAGCAACTCTCTTCCTCTTTGAATGGAGAATTCGTTACCGTTAACACCCTCTTTAAAGCTTATCAAGAGAGAGTTGGGCACAAGACAACCCGAGAAGGTTTCTATGCTCTCCTGAAACGTCATGGTTGGCGTAAAGTTAGCCCACGTCCCCAACATCCGAAAAAAGCAGACGCCGAAACCATTTTAGCGTCTAAAAATAAAATCTTTATTCGAGGAGAGAATGAGTAAGCGCTTTATTGATGGAAAAGAATATCAAAAAATCCGCCTTATGTATCAAGATGAGGCGGGTTTTGGGCGTATCAGTAAACTTGGTTCGTGTTGGTCTCCAAAAGGTTATCGTCCTCACGTAGCAAGTCATCACATTCGTGAATACCGCTATTGTTATGGAGCTGTGGATGCCCATACAGGCGACTCGTTTTTCATCATAGCAGGCGGATGTAATAGTGATTGGATGAATGAATTTTTACGCCAACTATCGGCAGCTTATCCAGAAGATTATATTATTTTAGTCATGGATAATGCCATCTGGCATAAATCTCAGACCTTAAATATTCCTAAGAATATTGAATTTACCTTCATTCCACCCTACACACCTGAAATGAATCCTATTGAGCAAGTCTGGGCTGAGATTCGTAAACTTGGTTTCAAGAATAAAGTATTTAGGACCTTAAATGAGGTAATCGATAAACTTCAAGAGGTTATTCAAACCTTAACCGCTTATCAACTCAAATCAATTGTAGATAGAGACTGGACTTCCGCTATTTTTGATTTTAACTGAGTATAAGGCGAGTTTTTTTCAAAATACAGTTAGTATTCCTTCAAAAACCTGCCTTGATTAGCGAAAAACGATCTTTTATGTAAAAGCACTTCACTTGTGAATACAGATTCTTAATTGATAACGGTTCAATCTCCTCATTGCTGATACACAGACGCCATTTGTTTCACTTTAATCTTTCAAATCTCCTTAGATTTTGGAAACTTATACTCAATGAAAATCAAAAGTAGCCTAGGAAACGAAGCCGACGATAGAACTTGAGTTCATCAAGGCAAGTTAACAACGGATAATTTTGATTTTCGAAGAGTATTAGTCTGAGTTTGATTAAGTATGAGTACAGCAGGTAAAAACTCCCAGAGAAGATTAATGACTTGCATAGGGTCTTCTTTGAGAGCTTTGAGTTGTTAAATTTAAAATGGCATCGCTTTATTCAGCGGCTTGTTCCCATTTTTTAGCCAGACGTCGTGAAAAACTTGAAATGGCAAAGTTAATGATAAAATAAATTCCAGTAATAATAGCGTAGAGACTAAAGACTTGTCCAGCTTCAAAATAACGTCCCATGAGGATTTGGCTCTTCCCAAAGAGCTCCTGAATGGCGATGACAGAGTAGAGAAGTGATGTATCCTTGATAACTGTTACGAATTGGGAGATGATAGCTGGGAGCATTTTTCGAAAAGCTTGTGGAAAGACAATGTAAATAAAAATTTGAAAGCCTGTCATTCCTTGGGCCAAGCCAGCCTCAGTTTGCCCATGGTCAACTCCATTTAGTCCACCACGGATAATTTCGGCCAGTGCAGCAGAAGTAAATACTGTGAAAGCAGTAATTCCAGCGGGTGTTGATTTCATTTGGAAGACCAGAAAGATGATAAAAATCCATAACAAGTTTGGAACATTACGTACAAATTCAATGTAGATGCTAGCTACCCATCGGAGCAAGGGATTTTTCCCATTGCGCATAACGGCGAGGACTGTTCCAATGAGAGTGGATAGAACAATGGCAATAAAGGAAATATAAAGGGTCAGCCACAAACCTTGTAGGATGAAGCTGATGTTGGTAGGCGTAAATACTGACATGAAAGGCTCCTCCTAAATTGAATAACTTTTCTTGTTGGCTTCTTCTTTACGGCGTGCCCAAGTTGCTAGTGGGAAACACATGATAAAGTATAGAAGGGCTGCTCCAGCGAATGCTGGCACATAGTTAGTTGTTTCGTAAGCCCAAGCTTTAGCGGTGAACATAATATCAGCGCCGGAGATGATAGCAACGGTGGAAGTATTCTTGATGAGATTAACGACCTGGTTAGTCATAGGTGGTAAAATAGTTCGCACCGCTTGGGGCAAGATAATCATACTCATTGTTTGGCTATAAGTAAATCCTTGGGAGAGTGCAGCTTCTGTTTGTCCACGCGGTACTGCTTCAATTCCTGAACGGATAACTTCGGCGATATAAGCACCGTGGTAGATTCCTACACAGAGAACAGCAGTGAAAAACGTTGAAATCATAATAACACCATTGCTCACAATAGCTAAGCCATAATAAACAAAAACAAATTGCACCAGAAGTGGCGTGTTTTGGAAAAGCTCTACATAAACACGGGCAATTCCTTTTAGAATTTTGTTCTTTGATGAGGACATGGCACCAAATATAATTCCTAGAATTAGGGCAAGAAGCAGAGCTCCTGCGGACATTCCTAGCGTGTAAAGAAATCCTTTAGCGAACGCCCCAAAGTTTGCGAAAAAGTCCGCCCAACGTGAGAGGGCAAAAGGACTGGAAGTTAGTATCGTCATATTATATTCCTCTCTTAATTATTATCTATACTAGCAGGTTTTAGGTCATATTTTTTATAAATTTTTTGCAGACTTCCATCTTCAGACCATTTGGAGATGAGATTGTTAATGTAGTCAGTTACTTCTGTATTTGATTTTTTAGAGGCAATACCATAAGACTGAGTATTGAAACCATCAGCTAAAATTTTAGTCTTTTTACTGCGATAGCCTGACAAAATTGATTTATCTACTGAAAAAGCATCAATTCGTTTGGCATAGAGAGAAATAGCTAATTCGGGATAGGAGCCAAGCTGAACAAATTTGAAAGATAGATCATGTGCCTTGCCATATTCTTCAATGGCAGCTTTGGTTGTAGATCCTTGAGCTACACCGATGGTTTGGCCGTCCAGATCTTTAATGGAATTGATACCGCTGGATTTATTGACAAGAAAGCCGACTTCATCAGTATAATATGGGTTAGAAAAACTGTAGGAGGCCTGACGTTCAGGGGTGATGGTGTAGGTAGCTATGACGATGTCCACCTGACCATTATCCATCACAGCTTCACGGGTTTGAGCTGTTACGGGTGTAAATTCAATTTTGACGCCCAGTGATTTAGCAATTTTTCTGGCAATATCAATTTCCATACCCTCGTATTTATCAGATTCAGCACTATAGTACCCAAAGTTTGGAACATCTTGTTTGACACCAACCTTTAGAACACCGCTATCTTGAATTTTTTTAATTTGGGCTGATTGGCTATCTGCGGCAACGTTTGACAGACAGATAAAGGTCATAAATACAAGCGTTAAGCTGAATAAAATTTGTTTTAATTTCATAGAGCAGCCTCCTTATTTCTTGGAAACGCGTTCGCTAGTATGGTTGATAATCTTACTAAGGAATTGTTGAGCCCGAGGCTCAGTTGGATGATCAAAGAAACCATGAACATCAGTTGTATCAACTAAAATCTGACCTTCTGCCATGAAGATAATGCGATCAGCAACTTCACGAGCAAAGCCCATTTCGTGGGTTACGACTACCATGTTCATACCTTCTTTGGCTAGATTTTGCATAACGGTTAGCACATCACCGATGGTTTCGGGGTCTAGAGCAGAAGTAGGTTCGTCAAAAAGCAGTAGCTCTGGTTGCATTGCCAGACCACGAGCAATAGCTACACGTTGCTTTTGCCCCCCAGAAAGCATTCCTGGATATGAATCTTTACGATCCCACATATTGACATAGGTCAAATATTGTTCGGCAATGGTTTCTGCTTCTTTTTGCGATTTACCGAGTACCTTGATAGGTGCTAAAGTGACATTTTCTAACACAGTTTTGTGAGGATAAAGATTAAAGTGTTGGAAAACCATACCCACTTCTTTACGAAGTTGAACTAAGTCTTTGACGCTGGCATTAGCTATCTCGTGCCCATTTACCTTCAAGCTTCCTGTCTCAATAGATTCTAAGGCGTTCATGGTGCGGATGAGGGTTGATTTTCCAGAACCTGAAGGACCCAACAGAACAACCACTTGACCTTTTTCAATTTCTAAATTAATATTGCGGAGGGCATGGTAGTCACCGTAATATTTTTCAACATTTTTATATTCAATAAGAGCCATAATTATCTCCTTCTAAATTGTCATATTTTATAACATGAATATATACAGTCTAGCATAGGAAAACAAAGTTGTCAAATGTTTTCAGAAAATTTAAATAACTTAAAAGTTTATAAAATATTACTTTATGATGTCAAGCAGGGTGAAAATTTCCAATTAAAGCGATTTTTTGGTATAATCAGCAGTGTATGCTATTTGTGGCTAATCAAAAAGATAATTTTCACAGTTGAATTTATCTATTAACCTAGAAAGGTAAGTATCAGATGAAAAAGATTCTAATCGTAGATGACGAAAAACCAATTTCAGATATTATTAAGTTTAATTTGACCAAGGAAGGTTACGATACCGTGACCGCTTTTGATGGTCGTGAAGCTTTGGAGAAATTTAAAGAAGAAGAGCCAGACTTAATCGTCTTGGATTTAATGTTACCAGAGCTTGATGGTTTGGAAGTGGCCAAAGAAGTTCGAAAAACTAGCCATATTCCAATCATTATGCTTTCTGCCAAAGATAGTGAGTTTGATAAAGTTATTGGACTTGAAATTGGTGCAGATGATTATGTGACTAAACCTTTTTCAAACCGTGAATTGTTAGCGCGTGTGAAGGCTCATTTGCGTCGAACAGAGACAATTGAGACAGCCGTTGCAGAAAGCAATAACGCTAATAATATCTCAGAAATTAGCGTGGGAGATTTGCAAATTTTACCAGACGCTTTTGTTGCAAAGAAGCATGGTGAGGAAATTGAGTTAACTCATCGTGAATTTGAGTTGCTCTTCCATTTGGCGACTCATATGGGGCAAGTAATGACACGTGAGCACTTACTTGAAACTGTCTGGGGTTACGATTATTTTGGAGATGTGCGTACTGTTGATGTGACTGTTCGACGTTTACGTGAAAAAATTGAAGATGTCCCTAGTCGCCCAGAGTATATTTTGACTCGTCGTGGTGTGGGCTATTTTATGAAAGTATATGACTAATACCTATATTGCTGGAAATCTAACGCTTTTTGAACTTGCCATTTTAATCTTATTAAGTTTTGTAGCTGTTTACTTTATACATTTGGCTTTTCGGGATTATCGAAATTTTAAAACTATTCGTAATTTGAGTGATAAAATTCGAGAATTGATTACAGGTAATTATACAGACGACATTCATGTTGTTGGGGATCCTGATTTAGTAGAATTAGCTCAGCATATCAATGATTTGTCCAAGGTATTTCGGTTAACGCATGAGAATCTGGCGCAGGAGAAAAATCGCTTGGCTAGTATTCTGACCTACATGACGGATGGAGTGCTAGCGACCGACCGTGCTGGTAATATCACTATGATTAACGAAACTGCCCAGCGACAGCTGAATCTTAAACGTGAAGAAGCAATTAAGTTGAATATCATTGATATCTTAAATACCGATCGGGCTTATACATATCATGAGTTGGTTTCTCAAACACCAGAGCTTGTTATTAACCGTCGTAATGAATTTGATGAATTTATTACCTTGCGTATTCGCTTTGCGCTGAATCGTCGTGAGAGTGGTTTTATCTCTGGTTTGGTTGCGGTGCTCCATGATGCGACTGAACAAGAAAAGGAAGAAAGAGAACGTAGGCTCTTTGTTTCAAATGTTAGTCATGAATTGCGAACTCCCTTGACTTCGGTGAAATCTTATTTAGAGGCACTGGATGAAGGGGCGCTAAAAGAAGATATAGCGCCGAGTTTTATTAAGGTATCTTTGGATGAAACAAACCGCATGATGCGAATGATTTCTGACCTTCTTAATTTGTCACGTATTGATAATCAGGCTATCCAACTTGACATCGAAATGACCAATTTCACCGCTTTTATGACATCAATTTTAAATCGCTTTGACCAGATTAAAAATCAGAATACTATTAGTGGCAAACAGTATGAGATTGTCAGAGACTATCCTTTAAATTCTATTTGGATTGAAATTGATACAGATAAAATGACGCAGGTTCTGGATAATATTCTTAATAATGCCATTAAGTATTCACCAGATGGTGGCAAAATTACGGTTAGCATGAAAACCACAGATACTCAGTTGATTATTTCTATAGCGGATGAGGGGCTTGGTATTCCTAAGAAAGACCTTCCTCTGATTTTTGACCGTTTTTATCGTGTTGATAAGGCACGCAGTCGTGCCCAAGGTGGCTCAGGTTTGGGCTTATCCATTGCAAAAGAAATTGTAAAACAGCATAAAGGCTTTATCTGGGCTAAGAGTACTTATGGTAAAGGGTCAACATTTACCATTGTTTTGCCTTATGAAAAAGACTCTGCTATTTATGATGATGAATGGGAGGATGAAGAAGAAAATTAAATGTCAGATAAGGGATTTAAATACAGTATTTTAGCATCAGGCTCAACTGGAAATAGTTTTTACCTTGAGACACCACAAAAAAGACTTCTCATTGATGCAGGCTTGACTGGTAAGAAAATTACCAGTCTTTTAGCTGAGATTGATCGAAAACCTGAGGATTTAGATGCAATCCTAATTACTCATGAACACTCTGATCATATTAAAGGTGTAGGTGTGCTTGCTAGAAAGTATCATCTGGACGTTTACGCCAATGAAAACACTTGGAAAATTATCGATGACCGGAATATGATCGGAAAACTTGATGTGACACAGAAGCACATCTTTGAACGTGGAAAAACAAAGACTTTTGGGGATATTGATATTGAAAGTTTTGGTGTTAGTCACGATGCTGCAGATCCTCAATTTTACCGTTTTATGAAAGATGATAAATCATTCGTGATGTTGACCGATACTGGCTATGTTAGCGATCGTATGGCAGGTTTGATTGAAAATGCAGATGGTTATCTGATTGAATCAAATCATGATATCGAAATTTTACGTTCTGGAGGCTATCCATGGAGTCTTAAGCAACGTATATTGTCTGATAAAGGGCATCTGTCAAATGAAGATGGCGCTCAGACTATGATTCGAACGATTGGGAATAAGACCAAGAAGATTTATCTAGGTCACCTCAGCAAGGAAAATAACATAAAAGAACTTGCTCACATGACTATGGAAAACAATCTTATGCAGGCCGACTTTGGTGTCGGGAGCGATATGATGGTTTACGATACTTCTCCAGATGAAGCCTTACCTTTGACAAAAATATAAAAATTGATTAGTCTACTCTAATTCAATCTCATTGTAGTGGTGCGAGTTTATTAGAATATAAGACTAAAAAGAAAGCAGTTGAGACCTTTGTTTCAGCTGCTTGTTTGAATTTTAGGGCATTGTCGAGAACAATGGGATTTATTAACTCAAACTATTTTCTGGTCCTGTATTAATAGGCAGATTTCAGGAAGATTTAGATTTGATTATTTGGAAATTTAGGTACACAAAAACATACTAAGATTAGTAGTGAGGAAATCTCCGACGGGAGAGAGTACTCACTACTTTTTTCATTCTCAAGATGATAAAGTAGAGGTGTCTTGTTAAGTCGTGGGGCTTTTTGACGCTAGACGTCGCAACAAAAACTGGCAAGACACCTGTTTTAGAAAGAATGTTATCAAAGTATGTGGGACGCTAGACGTCGAGTATTGAAAATGACATCTCTAAAACAAGGAATCATTCAAGACAAAGAGGTAATATCATGCGTGCAGTTTTTGGGATTGATGTGAGTAAAGTAAGTTCAGAAGTGGCCATTCTAGTCAACGGCGAGAAGGTTCATGGCTATACCATGCCCAATGATGCCATTGGCTTTGCTCGGCTACTTGGCGATTTGAAAACCGTCCACAAGCCAGAAATCATCTTTGAAGCAACAGGCGTCTATTCTCGTCGTCTTCAAGCTTTTCTGGATGAACATAGCTACGCTTATACGCGACTCAATCCCTTAGAAGCCAAGAAGCAACTGGATAGCTTGCGTGTGCGAAAAACAGATCAAATTGACGCCGAAAAACTGGCTCAGTCTCAGTTTGTATTGAATCGTAAACCGACCTATGTCCAAGAAGAAGTCTATCAAGATCTGCGAGATTCAAGTCGGTTCTATCAGAACTTAACTGAGGACATCGTTCGAGCTAAAAACCGTCTGCACAAGGTCTTACAGGTCACTTTTCCTGAATTGGAAACTATCTTGTCAACACCAACTGGGGAACAATACTGGAACTTAGTTACTGCGTTTCCTTGCAAGGACTTCGTGCTTGAGTTAAGCAAGGATGAACTCTCAAAGAGCATCCGTCTGTCCACTTCAAAACGGATTTCTGACGAGCGTGTGGCCTACTTAGCAGAGAAGCTGACAGCACTAGCTAATCAATCTTATTGTGCCGTCAAGAAAACCTCTCCAATCATGGAAGAGGTCCGTTACTATGCAAAAGAATTGCTTAGACTTTCTGAACAGAGACAAGCAATCTTAGACGAAATGGTGGAACTAGCTCAACCTTTACCAGAGTATGACATTCTGCTTTCTATTCCTGGTATCGCTGAGACGACTGCAACAAGTATTATTGGTGAACTGGGAGATATTCGCCGTTTTCAGTCTGCCAATCAAATCAATGCCTTTATCGGTATTGACCTGAGACACTATGAATCTGGAAACTTCATCGCTAAGGAACACATTACCAAGCGTGGCAACCCCTACGCTAGAAAGATTCTGTTCAAATGCATTCACAATATCGCTTCAGCTAGTCACACCAATCCTTGCCATATTGCAGACTTTTATGAGAAACGAAAAAGGCAATCGCAAACGACTTCAACCAAGCCACACACGATTGCCTCCATACACCGTCTCATTCGGACAATGTATTACCTCATTACGCATAATAAGCTTTACGATTATACTTCTACCCAAAATCGGTAAAACTGTTTATGCCATATTATTGTAACACCTTATTTCAAAAATCACAAAATAAGGTGTTGGTTTTGTATACACTTTTTATGTAAATCTTTAGTGTAAAGTAAGGTCACTTCCCTATTTTGATGACTGTATGAAAATTATTTTTTCTCTAAAACCTTGATAGGCTTGACAAATGGTAGAAAAAACACCTCTATCTAGCCATTTTTGAAACAAGATGTTATCGTTGTAGAGCATAGACGACTTTAATGACTCTTGGCTGAAGTGTGTTCGTAAAATTTGTTATGCGTTATAAGATAATATATCGTCTTGATAAGACGACGTGTAGAGACAATCGTATGTGATTTGGTTGAAATCGTTTTCGATTGTCTTTTCATTTCTCATAGAAGTCTGCGACGTGTCAGGGCTTGGTATGGCTAGCTGAAGCGATGTTAATACTCTTCGAAAATCAAAATTATTCGTTGTCAACTTGCCTTGATGAACTCAAGTTCTATCGTCGGCTTCGTTTCCTAGGCTACTTTTGATTTTCATTGAGTATAAGACTATATTTGTATAGTACACCCGTGGTGCTAGTTACATTTGATAATCGCTTCATCACTAACGGTATAGTCTATTTGGACTTTCAATTGTACTTTGAAGTTAGCGGGCACCATGAGTAGTTAATGTTGTTATGTAATCTTTTTGACGCGGAATGACTTTATGAGTGTTGAGGAAGTTATCGATATCAGAAAGTGGTACCCATTTGTAGGCAATAGTTTCACCCTTTTGGAGACGAATATCTTCCTTATTGCAGTCAGTTCTTGCGATGAAAGTATGAATAAAACAGGAATCATTATCATATCGTTTGATTTTAACCAAGCGGCAGTCCCATGGTACAATGCCGGTCTCTTCTTCCAGTTCACGTAAGGCAGCCTGCTCTGCTATTTCCCCAGACAAAGCTGAACCCCCAGCAGATGCCTCAAAGTAGCCAGGATAACCGCGCCTATCAAGGGCGCGCTGCATGAAAAGTAGGTCTCCATCGTTATGCTGAACCAATACATCCACCACTAAGTGGTAGAGCCCATCTGGAATAGGTTGCCCACGTGTCAAAAGCAGTTCAGTTTTCATCCCATTTTTTAGGTAAGCGTCCCATTTTTCCATGCTAACCTCCTTTAATTTCGTTATAATAGTAGTATAGCATATTTAAGGAGACCTACCATGCATATTCTCATTGCTCCTGACTCTTTTAAAGAAAGTCTATCCGCCCTTAAGGTTGCTGAGGCTCTCAAGGAAGGATTCAGCAAATCCTTGCCAGATGCCACATTTGATCTTATGCCTATTGGCGATGGTGGCGAAGGAACTTTAGCATCCCTGATTGATGGTCTATCTTTGGAAATGCGAACGCAGTCAGTTACAGGTGCACTTGGACATTCTGTTTCCGTAACTTATGCCAGCAAGGGAAGCCTAGCGGTTTTTGAAATGGCTGATGTCTGTGGCCTAGAAAAAGTCCCAAAGAATGAACGGCAACCTTTAACATTGACGACAAGAGGTGTTGGCGAACTATTGGTTAAACTTGCACAATCAGGAATGACTGAAATAATGATTGGTGTTGGAGGTAGCTCGACTAATGACGGTGGTATTGGTATGGCTGCAGGCTTAGGTTATCAATTTATTGACGAACATGGGCAGCCACTAGAAGCAGTAGGAGCCAATTTGGCAAAAATTTGTCAGATTATCCCTCCTCAGGAAAATCCTTTAGCAGGTGTCAAAGTGACGATTATCACAGATGTACAAAATCCTCTCTGTGGTGAAAATGGTGCAACCTATATCTTCGGTGGTCAGAAAGGTCTGGAAGAAAATCAATTTGAAATGGTTGATACCGATATGCAGAGTTTTTATCAGCTTGCTAATCCAGATATTTTAAAAATGGCTGGTGCAGGTGCTGGAGGTGGTATGGCTGCAGGTTTAGTGACGTTTGCAGCGGGTGAAATCTTTTCAGGGATTGATGCTGTGTTGGATATCTTAGACTTTGACGTACGCGTCCAAAAGGCTGACCTCGTTGTCGTTGGCGAAGGGCGCATGGACAGACAAAGTTTATCTGGTAAAGCTCCTTTTGGAGTAGCAAAACGAACACCCGAGCAAATTCCTATCATTGCTATTTGTGGTAGTCTCAAGGACGATTTACCAGACTTTCCAAACCACCACATTCAAGCTGTTTTCCCGATTATTTCAACGGTTGACAGTTTAGAAAACACATTTGCACAAACAAAATCCAATCTTATTCGCACTGCGCAAAATATTGGCAATGTTTTAAGATTTTAAATGAGTAGTACATGTGACTTTTTCATAAAGAAATTCTCTAATCTTTAATAAATTTGTTTAGGGACTTATTGAAAATTAGAGAATGGTATAAAATCAGAAGTACTGAGGTATTAGGACGTGATAGAAATTAGTATTAGCGAAATTATAAAAAGCAATGTTTATTTCGACTCATTGGACTATCGAAATACGGAAAATATGGTAAACTATATAATGGTCGTGGTTAAAATTAGCAGAATTTAACTCTTAAAATTCAAAGTAATTTTGGAAAGTTAGTGCTATTAGGGAGTTAATAACACTAGTCTAAATTCAACAACCGTAATCTGATTGTCAATAGAATGATGACATTATTTTTCAAGTAAACAAACAAGTTAAGAGGGACGAGGAATCAAAAATGAGAATGCACATTACCAATTTATTTGGACAATCATCCCGTAGTGTTGCCTTAATTGCACAAAATATGGTAGCGGATATTGCTAGAGGTTTGGACTTTCGTGAAATTGGAATTTATGCCTATCCTGTTCACACCGATACTGAATCTGAATTAAGTAAACGTATAGATGGTATGATTGCTTCGGTCGGATTCGATGATATTGTTGTTGTGCAATCACCATCATGGAATTCGACAGAATTTGATGATTATTTTGTCAACAAGTTGAAAGTCTATCCAGAAATGAAACTGATTATTTTTATCCATGATATTATTCCCCTAATGTTTAAAACGAATGAATATTTAATTGATAAAACTATCGCAACCTATAATAAGGCGGATTTGTTAGTTGTTCCATCAGAAAAAATGTTAGTTGAATTAAGAAATAGAGGACTTACCACTAAGAAAATTATTGTACAACATATGTGGGATCACCCAACTAGCCTACCGTACACTCAGCCAAAATTTGTCAAAAAAATTCAGTTTGCGGGTTCACCTGAGCGTTTTACATTTGTAAAGGAATGGAGCTATGAAATCCCTTTGCATATTTATGCTTCTGAGAAAGTTTCAGATTTACCGATGGTTGTTAATGAGGGGTGGAAAGATGATATTGAACTTATCCAGTCTCTGCCTTTGCTGGGTGGTTTTGGTTTAGTGTGGTCACAAAAAGATGATGTTCTTTATTATGAATGGAATGTTTCCTATAAGTTAAGTACCTATTTGGCAGCGGGGTTACCTGTAATTGTTCAAGATACTCTGTCAAATCAAACGATTATCAAAGAAAATAATCTAGGTATAGTTGTGACATCTCTTGAGGAGGCGGTGGAAAAAGTGAATTCATTGACCGAACAGGAGTATGACGAGATGGTCAAAGCAGTTAAAAAATATCGCGAACTAATTATTAACGGTTACTTTACCAAAAAATTGCTGATAGATAGCATTCATGGTGTACTTTCAAATAAAGCATAGACATTGGTTTAAGTTGCAGATAGCTAGCTAGAGATACTTGTTTCGTTGTTGAGCATGTGATAAACTCGTATATAAATCCCAAAACGAGTTAAGTTAATAAGTAGAAGACCGCCAGACTTAATGTAGTACGCATGGAGAAGATAGAGTAACTGGTTTCATTTATTAAATAATTTTGCCCAAAAAGATTTTTTCTCATTTTTATGCTGAATGGTTATAAAATAACCTGGAAACTGCATTCTTATATCTTTTTCTTTGATGTCAACTACTTGGTCAGAGTGAATGAGAAGTCCATAAGGAGAAACTCCCTTACTTTCTCTTATAATCGTCGTTTTGATATTTAGAGATTCCGCTATTTTCATGTAAGTCATTTGAGTACTTAAAGGCAGTTCAGATGAAATTTTTAAGTATAAAGAGCATGGCAGAGATTTCAGTTGACTAAGCATCTCTGAAAAATGTTGTTGAACAGTCTCCGACTGAGCATCATCGAGATTAATCAAAAGCACAACACGTTCTTCAAACGTCCCCAAATAACGTCGCTGTTCATTAGGATTTAAACGATGTTCACCACTACCTGCTAGTAAAACTTTTTTTGATAAATCTTCCATAAATCACCTCAGTAAATTGATAAGATAATTATACCTCATATTGTGAAAAAAATCTTGAGGAACCCTTAATAAGTGCGAAAGAGAGAAAGTGAAGAATGAAAATCGATTTTCATTTTTTCATAAAATTGCTTTTTAATTTGATTATTAGTTAAGTTTGTGGTATTATAAGTGTGTAAAAATATTAAACTCATAAGGAGAGTAACATAATGTCAATTATTACTGATGTTTACGCTCGCGAAGTCCTTGACTCACGCGGTAACCCAACACTTGAAGTAGAAGTTTACACTGAATCTGGTGCTTTCGGACGTGGTATGGTTCCTTCAGGAGCTTCTACTGGTGAACACGAAGCAGTTGAACTTCGTGATGGTGACAAATCTCGTTACAACGGTCTTGGTACTCAAAAAGCTGTTGATAATGTAAACAACGTTATCGCTGAAGCAATCATCGGTTACGATGTTCGCGATCAACAAGCAATCGACCGTGCTATGATCGCCCTTGACGGTACTCCAAACAAAGGAAAACTTGGTGCCAACGCTATTCTTGGTGTCTCTATCGCTGTAGCTCGTGCAGCAGCTGACTACCTTGAAGTCCCACTTTACAGCTACCTCGGTGGTTTCAACACTAAAGTTCTTCCAACTCCAATGATGAATATCATCAATGGTGGTTCTCACTCAGACGCTCCAATCGCTTTCCAAGAATTCATGATTGTACCTGCTGGTGCACCTACGTTCAAAGAAGCTCTTCGTTGGGGTGCTGAAATCTTCCACACACTTAAGAAAATCCTTAAAGAACGTGGACTTGAAACAGCTGTTGGTGACGAAGGTGGATTCGCACCTAAATTTGACGGAACTGAAGATGCTGTAGAAACAATCATCAAAGCAATCGAAACTGCTGGTTACAAACCAGGTGAAGATGTTTTCATCGGATTTGACTGTGCGTCATCAGAATTCTATGCAGATGGCATCTACGACTACACTAAATTTGAAGGTGAAGGTGGAGCTAAACGTACTGCTGCAGAACAAATCGACTATCTTGAAGAATTGGTTAACAAATATCCAATCATCACTATTGAAGACGGTATGGATGAAAATGACTGGGATGGTTGGAAAGCTCTTACAGAACGTCTTGGTAAACGTGTTCAGTTGGTTGGTGATGACTTCTTCGTAACTAACACTTCATACCTTGAACGTGGTATTTCTGAAGGTGCTGCTAACTCAATCCTTATCAAAGTTAACCAAATCGGTACTTTGACTGAAACTTTCGAAGCTATCGAAATGGCTAAAGAAGCTGGTTACACTGCTGTTGTATCACACCGTTCAGGTGAAACTGAAGATTCAACAATCGCTGATATCGCAGTTGCAACTAACGCTGGCCAAATCAAGACAGGTTCATTGTCACGTACAGACCGTATCGCTAAATACAACCAATTGCTTCGTATTGAAGATCAACTTGGTGAAGTTGCTGAATACCGTGGTTTGAAATCATTCTACAATCTTAAAAAATAATCGTTGATTTAACAACGTTTTAAAGACCTTAGCTAGATAGCTAGGGTCTTTTTTGTGTTCAGGGGGCAAATAAGGGGCAAATGGATTATTATTTTTGCTTATGCTATTGAGTACCTTAACCGCATTTGTTCGCATATTTTTAGTAACGTGGGTGTAAATCTCCGTAGTAACTCTAGAATCTCCATGGCCAGCTCGATCCATGATTGCCTTCAACGGAACATTATGCTCTGCGAGTCTGCTAATCATTGTGTGACGGAAAATATGGCTTGATAAATGTTTTGGGATAGGTTCATCTAGTCTTTCATTTGCTCTTTGGAGAGATCTAGCAAAGACTGGACTTTGGACGAAGTGCCCTGTATTTGTAACGAAAATATAATCAGACTTTATCCAATTAGGATTCGTATCACTTTCTAACCTGTTCAACCTAATGATTTCATCCAGTATTTCAACTTCTCTATCTGTGAGGTGGACTGTTCGAAAGCTGGCAAGCGTCTTGGTTGTCGTTGGTCCTTTGTCGTATCTTGAGAATGTAGCATGGATGTCAACGGTTTTGAGTTCCTTGTTATAACTTGATGTCTTGAGAGCAGTAGCTTCCCCAATGCGACAACCATTTAGTGACATAAATTCAGCCAGTAGGGCATATCTGTAAGTGATTGGTTTTCTGTAC
The DNA here is from genome assembly GCF_040731245.1 of Streptococcus sp. ZY19097. NCBI lineage: Bacteria > Bacillati > Bacillota > Bacilli > Lactobacillales > Streptococcaceae > Streptococcus > Streptococcus sp. ZY19097. Next base: position 1,530,711 of record NZ_CP160400.1, on the reverse strand, counting down.
AACTCAGTCAATAGAGCGTTTAGTTCGTTTGGCTCAAGGTATTTATTTCTTGTTTGCTCCATTTTTTCGATGGTTAGTTTGGGTTTCTGTAATTTTGCTTTTCTGGCTGGATTGTCTGGTAATATTTCCAAAGAAACAGCATTATCAAAGAAGACATTTAGGAGTGATTTTATTTTATATTTCTGGCTGTATGACCATTCTTCATGCTGATCAAGAAAATTTTGGATGTACTTTGGCGTGATATTTTTTATTGGGACATCATTTGCGAAGTGGTTTTGTATCCTATCGATGGCAGCAAGAAGTGAGTGCAAGCTGCTTTTTTTGACGTTGTCTTTATATTTTAGCAGCCAATCGTTAAATGCGGTAGCAAATAGCGCATCGCTTTCTTTTAAGTGTTCTAGCTTATCGGCTATCTTGTCCTCTAAAAGCTTCTGTGCTTCTTTCTGTGCACGATTTGAGCCACTTTCTAGTGTGACAGATACCCTGCGCCATTTTTCGGTGTAGGGGTCTTTGTAACGCTCGAAATATTTAATACTCAGTTAAAATCAAAAATAGCGGAAGTCCAGTCTCTATCTACAATTGATTTGAGTTGATAAGCGGTTAAGGTTTGAATAACCTCTTGAAGTTTATCGATTACCTCATTTAAGGTCCTAAATACTTTATTCTTGAAACCAAGTTTACGAATCTCAGCCCAGACTTGCTCAATAGGATTCATTTCAGGTGTGTAGGGTGGAATGAAGGTAAATTCAATATTCTTAGGAATATTTAAGGTCTGAGATTTATGCCAGATGGCATTATCCATGACTAAAATAATATAATCTTCTGGATAAGCTGCCGATAGTTGGCGTAAAAATTCATTCATCCAATCACTATTACATCCGCCTGCTATGATGAAAAACGAGTCGCCTGTATGGGCATCCACAGCTCCATAACAATAGCGGTATTCACGAATGTGATGACTTGCTACGTGAGGACGATAACCTTTTGGAGACCAACACGAACCAAGTTTACTGATACGCCCAAAACCCGCCTCATCTTGATACATAAGGCGGATTTTTTGATATTCTTTTCCATCAATAAAGCGCTTACTCATTCTCTCCTCGAATAAAGATTTTATTTTTAGACGCTAAAATGGTTTCGGCGTCTGCTTTTTTCGGATGTTGGGGACGTGGGCTAACTTTACGCCAACCATGACGTTTCAGGAGAGCATAGAAACCTTCTCGGGTTGTCTTGTGCCCAACTCTCTCTTGATAAGCTTTAAAGAGGGTGTTAACGGTAACGAATTCTCCATTCAAAGAGGAAGAGAGTTGCTCTTTAAGGAAATCTTCTTCCTCCTCATGCGTCATATAGGAGCGGCGGCGACCACCACGATTCTCCTTTAAGAGAGCTTCTAAGCCACCACTTAGATAGCGATTTAATAAGTTGCGGACTGTCTGATGGACAAAGCCTACTGATTTAGCTACAGATGTTAAATTATGGCATTCAGAGTAGAGAATAAGGGCTTGAATTTTTCTATGATGCGGAGCATTATTTTTATCTTTAAGGGCTTGCTTTAATTCTTCGACTTGTGTTTGGGTAAGTTCTTTTGTCATAATACTATTATAACGCTATTTTTGATTTTTGTTAAGTATAAACTTACCGTCTGGTAATTCTTCCTTCCACATTGCTTTTTTCCTCATTTCTTGATAAAATGGGTATAGTAAAGAGACCTACTGCAAAGCAGGTTTTTACTATACAAGTTTCATTATCTCTATACTCAAATTTTGGCGAAGGCGAGTATAGAGATTTTTTGTTTAGTTTAGCAGCTCTTTCCAATTTTTGGGAAATCCGAGAGCATCTAGCTTTATGAACTCACTATAATTGTCTATTGCTTCAGATAAGTTGTTTAAGGCATTTCTCCAATTTTTGCTGTCTCCTAACAGGTATTTTAAGAAAATGAAGTTAGCAAACATTCGATTATTAGTTATTCTGACTGAGTGATGTTTCTCTAGTTTCGGTGTCTTATGAAAGGTCATGTTATATAACCGCATATTATGTGCTAGCTTGTTTCTTAAAATTCTTAAGTTATCTATCCAACTATCTAGTGTATCAGGAGAGATATTAAAAGTAGAACTGATATTTTTTCTGTCTCTACTAGGAATATTTTTGTAAAGATATTTTAGATTTCCAAGTGTAAAGAGGTTGATGGCTACCCAGATAGGAAATTGACTACGGTACCTCTGAATGTGATGTTTGACGAAAGGAACCTCACGGTTATTCCTAACATTATTTTGAAAATCTGCCATAAATCGAATATGGTCATCTGGATTTTTAAAGAAGTTGATATCGGTATAGATGAGCGGATCATCTGGGTGTGCTATTGCGATGTTATAAGCCATTCTGGTTTTCAGCTTTTCTTCAGCTTCGGTCATCAGAGACATGAGGATATTTCGCAACTCGTTATCAAAGTGATAAAGGTTTATAGCAAGTTCTATTGAGGTTCCTGATTGATAATTTGATTGGTTCTTAAACTGGAACAGATAGCCCGTTAATGTGTAGTAATTAACATCCATCAAGGTCTTATAGGCCTTCTCGTAGTCATTAATAATGAGTCCGCGAGACATTAAGATCTCTAATTGTTCTTTGATAGTTTTGGCTTGTTTCATGATTTTCTCCACAAAAAAACGACTTAGCACTGGTACGCATTGTTAAGAGGCGTCTGCTAAGTCTTAATCATAATTTTATGATAAAGGAATAGCAGAAGTTTGTCAACCAAAAAATGATATTTTTCTACTTTAGATTTATTTTATTCTTTTCTATTCGTTTCTAACCGTCTAAAACTAGTAGGAAACTGATACTATACTACGATTTTATTTTTCTCTATAAATATCCACGACTTCACCGATGGTTCGCATGCCTTCTGTGATTTGGATATCGTCATAGTCTTTGTTAAGCGATTCTAGGTGGTCGCTTTTTAGTTTTTTGACGTAGTTTTCTCCGTCAATTTGGAAGATGCCGATTTTGTTTAGGTCAACTTGGTTTTTAAGTTTGATAAAGAGGAAGTCACCGTTTTTGATTTTGGGTTCCATTGAATGCCCAACAACAATAGCAACCGTGTCGTAGTCTTTTTCGTCTGGAATATCATCTGCGTAAAAACTGACCATAGTGTCATAGTCGTCTTCTTGCCAGTAGCCTGTACCTGCGGAGACTTTACCTGGTACAGATAGGCTGATACGCTTTCTAGCGTCGTATTCTGCCCGTTTTTCGGTGATGTCAATGATTTTCCCTTGCTCCTCGGCTAGGAGCGTCTCAGAGGTCGCTAGGAGCTTATTCTTGCGTGTGTCGTTGAGCTTGTCGTAGTTAGATAGCAGAATAGCTTGCCGTGGGTCGAAGTTGGAGAAGGGGATGGAAGAAGTGGGGCGCGGATTTGTTTTGTCAAATAACGTTTGAGGTGACACATCCAACGCTTTGGCATATACACGAATATCATTTTCATCTAACTGCCTATTTCCATTTTCGTGATTAGAAATTGTATTCTGTTTATAACCTGTTAATTCGGATAATTGTTTTTGCGTTAACTTTTTGCTCTTTCGCAAATCTTTAATTGCATTACCGAGAATATTTTTCATGTAACATCCTCCTTTTTCTTCATTATACAACGAAGATATAAAAAAGTAAATAAAAAATCTCAGAAAGAGATAAAGAAGTTGTTGACAAATATCTCAAAGTGAGATATGGTTTAATCAAGGTCAGGGAAATGACCTAATAAAACAGGAGGAAAAGCAATGATCTATTGGTTAGCTGGTTTGTTGGTCCTGTCGTTTGTGCTACGGCAGATTGTGAAGTGGATGAAGGAGAAAAGAAAATGAATCACGAGGAAAGAATTGAAAAACTTGAACAGATTATTAAAGAAAATGTAGCCTCTATTTCATTTTTAAGAGGCTACATCAAAGGTCTCGAGGAACGGCTAAACCGTTTGGAAAAACCTAATCATTCTTAGAAAATCTCTGGGATAGTTCTATCATCTTATCGGGATTTTTCAAAAATTCTGGTAGAAGTAACTCCATTATTTTATCTTCTGTGGTATTGGTACTCTTGGAATGTTTAGTAATTTGGTCAACTATGTAACTTATCGTTTCAACATTGTTTTTGTTGATTAGGTCAGTTATTTCATCCAATTTACTATGTAGAGAAAGTATAGCGTTTGCGTCAATATTTTTTCGATACGAGTAGCAGGAGTAAGCTCTTCGTTCGATAATAGCTCGACAGTCTCAGCTAGTCGTTCTTTTATAGTCTCGACTTTATCTAAATCATTAGTGACGTATTTTATCGTCCTCAAGGTTGCTACATCAAATGGGATACTTTCCCCTTCTTCGATAATCGGTATAAGAGGAAGGTTTGTAGCTTGTCTATATCCAAATTCGTAAAAAGCTTTGCGTTGTGATCAGTCATATCTGCAATAACTAGTTCGGCAGTTTCTAAGTATTCGATGATTGTATGATCGATTCGATCCACTGTTTTTAATTGGTCGACTCGGATAACTTCATAGCCGTTCTTTTCGCAAACAGGCTTGATAATGTGTTTCAACACAACATCAGAACGTTTGCGTGTTTCAGAGTTATCTGCCCCGATTGGGCATACCACAAAACAAATTTTTTTATCCATGAGATTTATTCTCCAATCGTTTTTATTATATTATACCAAATTTAGAAAGGGGTGAGGGGTATTGACAAAAAAAACAAAGATTGCGCGAGCAATTTTTAGAACCTAAGAAGCGACTTCGAGAGGAACGATTAAAACGTGAATATACAGAGATGTATATGGCGGATTTGATTGGCTTAAAAAATCGCAAAGGTTATTCAGAGAAAGAAGATGGGTTACAGCCTTTTAAAGACTATGAAATGGCAATCATCTCAAAAAAAATTCGGTATCTCGGAAGCTGAATTATTTTTTTAAAACATAATATCTCAATGTGAGATAAAACTAACCGAACTAGGAAGGAATTAACATGTCAAAACAAAGATACGGTCGCCCAAGTACAGGGCAGAAAGGGAATAACCGTCCCACAGTGGTCATTAGTCGTGAGAACTACGACGAGGTAGATAGCTTATCAATTGGCACAGGAATGAGCCGTAGTGCTATCGTTGATTATTTTATCAGTGAAGATTTAAAACGTGCTCGTATTGAAGAAGTTGTCATCAAGACTAAGCGTCTAGTTCTTGAGGACCTAGGAAGGAGGAACAAAAACATACTAAGATTAGTAGTGAGGAAATCTCCGACGGGAGAGAGTACTCACTACTTTTTTCATTCTCAAGATGATAAAGTAGAGGTGTCTTGTTAAGTCGTGGGGCTTTTTGACGCTAGACGTCGCAACAAAAACTGGCAAGACACCTGTTTTAGAAAGAATGTTATCAAAGTATGTGGGACGCTAGACGTCGAGTATTGAAAATGACATCTCTAAAACAAGGAATCATTCAAGACAAAGAGGTAATATCATGCGTGCAGTTTTTGGGATTGATGTGAGTAAAGTAAGTTCAGAAGTGGCCATTCTAGTCAACGGCGAGAAGGTTCATGGCTATACCATGCCCAATGATGCCATTGGCTTTGCTCGGCTACTTGGCGATTTGAAAACCGTCCACAAGCCAGAAATCATCTTTGAAGCAACAGGCGTCTATTCTCGTCGTCTTCAAGCTTTTCTGGATGAACATAGCTACGCTTATACGCGACTCAATCCCTTAGAAGCCAAGAAGCAACTGGATAGCTTGCGTGTGCGAAAAACAGATCAAATTGACGCCGAAAAACTGGCTCAGTCTCAGTTTGTATTGAATCGTAAACCGACCTATGTCCAAGAAGAAGTCTATCAAGATCTGCGAGATTCAAGTCGGTTCTATCAGAACTTAACTGAGGACATCGTTCGAGCTAAAAACCGTCTGCACAAGGTCTTACAGGTCACTTTTCCTGAATTGGAAACTATCTTGTCAACACCAACTGGGGAACAATACTGGAACTTAGTTACTGCGTTTCCTTGCAAGGACTTCGTGCTTGAGTTAAGCAAGGATGAACTCTCAAAGAGCATCCGTCTGTCCACTTCAAAACGGATTTCTGACGAGCGTGTGGCCTACTTAGCAGAGAAGCTGACAGCACTAGCTAATCAATCTTATTGTGCCGTCAAGAAAACCTCTCCAATCATGGAAGAGGTCCGTTACTATGCAAAAGAATTGCTTAGACTTTCTGAACAGAGACAAGCAATCTTAGACGAAATGGTGGAACTAGCTCAACCTTTACCAGAGTATGACATTCTGCTTTCTATTCCTGGTATCGCTGAGACGACTGCAACAAGTATTATTGGTGAACTGGGAGATATTCGCCGTTTTCAGTCTGCCAATCAAATCAATGCCTTTATCGGTATTGACCTGAGACACTATGAATCTGGAAACTTCATCGCTAAGGAACACATTACCAAGCGTGGCAACCCCTACGCTAGAAAGATTCTGTTCAAATGCATTCACAATATCGCTTCAGCTAGTCACACCAATCCTTGCCATATTGCAGACTTTTATGAGAAACGAAAAAGGCAATCGCAAACGACTTCAACCAAGCCACACACGATTGCCTCCATACATCGTCTCATCCGGACAATGTATTACCTCATTATGCATAACAAACTTTACGATTACACTTTAACCCAAAATCGGTAAAACTGTTTATGCCATATTATTGTAACACCTTATTTCAAAAATCACAAAATAAGGTGTTGATTTTGTATACACTTTTTATGTAAATCTTTAGTGTAAAGTAAGGTCACTTCCCTATTTTGATGACTGTATGAAAATTATTTTTTCTCTAAAACCTTGATAGGCTTGACAAATGGTAGAAAATGCAACTAGCAACATTTATTTTACTAATTGCACATATGATTTTGAATATTACAATTCTAATCCGACTTAACAAAATGGACTAGGAAAGTTTTAGTTTTCGACCATCTGTGAATTGGACGGTCGGCAGTAACTCTAATTTTCATCTCAGGAGAGAATGGGTTGAGGTAATACCTGAAAGAAGTGTCTTCATTGGCAGGGATAATCTCGTCTCTGTCAAATGGCTCTGGATCATAGTCTGGATTAAAAAACGCTGCAGAAGACAAAAAAGTGTCTTCATCTGGATTTTTGTATTCATAGTCTTTGATGATTTTGGCAGGGGTACCGTTTAGATTTAGCAGTTCCATATTTGTCAATCTAACTGCTGTAGATGAATTATTGAAAATTGTAAAGCCTACAAAAAATGGATTACCTTCTGGTATTTCATACCAAGTATCAACGATTTCAAGAGTTGTCTTATCTCGCTGTCTTGTGTACCAAATACTATAAAAGGCTGCTAGAAGCGCTAAAACAGCAATGACAAAATTCCAGAAATCAAGTGTTAGCCAGAATGGAGTAGTTTCAATTTGTGGTGCCATTAGTTTACCTCACGTTTTTATTTATATTATATCAAATCAATCAGCAAAGCTAAAAAGGAGCAACATGAAACCAAAACGATATCCGTATAGCGGACAAAAAAAGTCAACCCAAAAGGTTGACAAAGATGAAATTGTTGAAATTTCTGCTCAATTACTATCTATCGCTAATCGGTTAAGTTAAGTCGATAACAATAGAATTTGGGTTGATACTATTTTTGATTGAATTGATTGTTTTTTCGGCAGAATATTTTGATTAGTAAGTCTCGCTAGTTGCGACAGTTTCATGATTTGAACCGACAATTGTGAAATAGTATTGTCCGTCGATAGATTTTTTAATAACAAAATACATAAAGATTCTCCTTTCTAACTTATTTGACTAACGATTTTCATAAGGAGTTAAGAGGTCTTAATTTAATCGATTTGTCATAGGTAAATTATATCAGGATATTGTTGAAAAATCAATATCTAGTTGTGGATAACTTTTTTAAATACTATATATTGTACTCGGAGGGTCTTATGTGGGAAAAAATTGAAAAACTGCTAAAAGAAAAAGGTATGACTAAGAACAAGCTTGCTACTCTTGCAGGTATCAATAAAAATAGTTTGATTGATTTAAAAAAAGGACGAAAAAAATCACTAAAATTTGACGATGTCGTCAAAATTGCTGACGCTTTAGGTGTCAGTCTAGATGAATTTAGAAAGGAGGGCAGCAATGAATGAACTAACATTATCAGATAATCTGTCTCAGATTGAACTGGAAATCACTCATCATAAGCAAATAGCAGGTCTGTCTATTTGGGAGATTGGCAGACGCTTGAACCATGTCAAAGAACATGATTTGGCGCACGGGCAGTTTACTGAATGGATTGAAAAAATCGGGCTTAATTATCCTGAAGCAAACAAAATGATGAGAATAGCAAAAGAGTTGCCAAATCTCTCAACGTTGAGAGATTTAGGAACATCAGCTCTCTATCTCATCGCTACACTTCCAGATGAGGAACAGGAAAAGCAACTGTCGCGCATTGAGCAGGGGGAGACACCCAGTGTCCGTGAGTTGCAGGAAGTGAAGCGCCAGCTAAACCAAGCCAAGGCGGACAACGAACGTCTGAAAGCGCAGAATGAACGCTTGGCGGAGCAGGCATTGGCGACAGCCGAACCAAAGACCATTGAAAAAGAGGTCATCAAGGAAGTCATTCCAGATGATTACAAGGCAACTAAACAGCTTAACAACACGCTTTTAGACAAAAACAAAGACTTGCAACGACAATATGATGATGTTAAAAGTCGCAATGATTTTGTTGAAAAGCAATTAAAAGACCTCTACGCAAAACGAGCAGAGGTTGACGAGAAGTCCGCAAAATATGACGAATTGACACGCGCCATTGAGCAGTCACAAGGCCAGCTTGATGAGTATCAAAAGTCAATCAGCGCTTATAAGGATATTCTTAGTTTTTTAAAAAAAGGCAATCAGTTTTTATCGAATTTTGGTGGTCTGGTCTATGTGGATATTAAGCCAGCTTTATCCAACTACCAAATTAAAAACGAGTTAGAGACATTTTCTACAATGCTCAACAGCCTAGCGCGTGAAGTTGATAACTTACTTAACGAAGATGACATTTTAGAAGGGGAAATCTTATGACAAATGACATTATCGGTCAAAGCAAAGACCACAAAAACCAAGTCAGTGAAATTGGGGTCATGCGTAAAATGCCTGACACTATCGAAAATCATGAAGAACGGATCACAAACCTTGAAGATACTATGCGCGTAAATGCTGTCCAAGAAACGAAATTGACCGAAGAAGTCAACAAGAAAATTATTGGATTTTTGGAAGGTAAGAAAAGCGCTGCTTATCGTGATAATCATATCAGAGGCAAAGCCTATTCAGCAATTAACAAAGATATTCGCAAAGCATTCGGCGTTCGTCGTAAAGAGTTACCTGCTAAAGATTTCAAAAAAGCCGTCATCTTTATCCAAAACTGGATGATTGATAGCGAGCTGAAAGATGAAATTTTTAACGCTAACAGACAGACAAGTTTATTCTCGGTAAATTAATTATTATCAACCACTTAGACTAGCAGCTACGGCTCTAGCAAGGTACTTCCTCAAAAAAACTGCAACGATTTAGAAAATCTCCTATAAATTTTATACGTTTCTAACGATACCATTAGTAATTTAGACATTAGTTAAATCCTTGCTAGGGCTATACCTGCTAGTCTGAGACACAAAAACATACTAAGATTAGTAGTGAGGAAATCTCCGACGGGAGAGAGTACTCACTACTTTTTTCATTCTCAAGATGATAAAGTAGAAGTGTCTTGTTAAGTCGAGAACTCTTTTGACGCTGGACGTCGTAACAAAAACTGGTAAGACACCTGTTTTAGGAAGAATGTTATCAAAGTATGTGGGACGCTAGACGTCGAGTATTGAAAATGACATCTCTAAAACAAGGAATCATTCAAGACAAAGAGGTAGTATCATGCGTGCAGTTTTCGGGATTGATGTGAGTAAGGTAAGTTCAGAAGTGGCCATTCTAGTCAACGGCGAGAAGGTTCATGGCTATACCATGCCCAATGATGCCATTGGCTTTGCTCGGCTACTTGGCGATTTGAAAACCGTCCACAAGCCAGAAATCATCTTTGAAGCAACAGGTGTCTATTCTCGTCGTCTTCAAGCTTTTCTGGATGAACATGGCTACGCTTATACACGACTTAATCCCTTAGAAGCTAAGAAGCAACTGGATAGCTTGCGTGTACGGAAAACCGATCAAATTGACGCTGAAAAACTGGCTCAATCTCAATTTGTGCTGAATCGTAAACCGACCTATGTCCAAGAAGAAGTCTATCAAGATCTGCGAGATTCAAGTCGGTTCTATCAGAACTTAACTGAGGACATCGTTCGAGCTAAAAACCGTCTGCACAAGGTCTTACAGGTCACTTTTCCTGAATTGGAAACTATCTTGTCAACACCAACTGGGGAACAATACTGGAACTTAGTTACTGCGTTTCCTTGCAAGGACTTCGTGCTTGAGTTAAGCAAGGATGAACTCTCAAAGAGCATCCGTCTGTCCACTTCAAAACGGATTTCTGACGAGCGTGTGGCCTACTTAGCAGAGAAGCTGACAGCACTAGCTAATCAATCTTATTGTGCCGTCAAGAAAACCTCTCCAATCATGGAAGAGGTCCGTTACTATGCAAAAGAATTGCTTAGACTTTCTGAACAGAGACAAGCAATCTTAGACGAAATGGTGGAACTAGCTCAACCTTTACCAGAGTATGACATTCTGCTTTCTATTCCTGGTATCGCTGAGACGACTGCAACAAGTATTATTGGTGAACTGGGAGATATTCGCCGTTTTCAGTCTGCCAATCAAATCAATGCCTTTATCGGTATTGACCTGAGACACTATGAATCTGGAAACTTCATCGCTAAGGAACACATTACCAAGCGTGGCAACCCCTACGCTAGAAAGATTCTGTTCAAATGCATTCACAATATCGCTTCAGCTAGTCACACCAATCCTTGCCATATTGCAGACTTTTATGAGAAACGAAAAAGGCAATCGCAAACGACTTCAACCAAGCCACACACGATTGCCTCCATACACCGTCTCATTCGGACAATGTATTACCTCATTACGCATAATAAGCTTTACGATTATACTTCTACCCAAAATCGGTAAAACTGTTTATGCCATATTATTGTAACACCTTATTTCAAAAATCACAAAATAAGGTGTTGGTTTTGTATACACTTTTTATGTAAATCTTTAGTGTAAAGTAAGGTCACTTCCCTATTTTGATGACTGTATGAAAATTATTTTTTCTCTAAAACCTTGATAGGCTTGACAAATGGTAGAAAAAAGCCTGACGGCAATCAGGCTCTTACTAAAATAACTAACAAAATTATATCACAGAAAGGAATGAATTGCTATGCCAAAAACAGAAATTATCTACAAGGGTGTTGGTGCAAATGACAAAGCCACCCACGGTGATTATGCACACCTCTGTCAACGCTGGGAGGGGCTGACAGAAACAACTGCAAAAGCGTGGGTAGCGGAAATGAGAAATCATCCAGATTTCAAAATATTCGTCAATAACCCAACACACAAAATCGTCTTCATTGATTACAAGGGCTTTGCACTTTTTGTGAAGTGGAAGAGTCGTAATCGATACAAAGTTAAGAAGGAGACGCTGCTTGAAATGATTGAAGCTATCAAGATTGAGGAAGCAATCCGTAAAGCAGCAGCAAGTATCACCATTGATGAACTGGAACTAGATAAGATTGGAGCATAAAAATGAAAAAACTATTTAACTGGATTTGGGCAAAACCAAAAAAGCAAGAGGTACAGCAAACTTGGACGATTGAACGTGATGGCTGGGAAGCTAGCGAACGTCGTTACAATGATATGATAGCACGATTAGATAGGGAGGTTGGATAGTATGCAGTATATCTTTTAAAACGCTAAAAGGAAGTTACACAAATGTTAGTAATGAATTTATTGATGAACCTAAACTTTTTAATAAAGAAAAAGGTTAGGTTGATAGAAGTTTTCTTGACGAATAGGTAAATTGTTTGTAAAATGAAAACGATACTAAATGAGGTGACAGATGGCTACGATAATTGACTTTTTAAACCGAAATAAGGATGTTCCTTTTTCAAAAATGCCTTTAACCGATGCGGATATACTTTGTCTTAATGAGATTGGATATATAACTTTTGGAGAAGTACTAGCTGGTGATTTTGATTTATCTAAAGAGCTGGCGCTTCATGATGTGTTGTTACGTTATGAGGAGCAAGGTCAGGAAATTCCTTATGATTTTCTTCTGACAAAAGATCGGGTTGATTTGATCAAACTCATGATTTCTTCAAAGCGTTTTGAGGGATTATGTTTATCCAATTATGTCAATGAAATTGATGAAGCACTTGAAAAGCAATTTGCGGCTATGGTTTTCAGGCTACCTGAAATTAATCACACCCAGATAGTTTTTCGTGGGACTGATGATAGTATGGTGGGCTGGAAAGAAGATTTTAAGTTAACATACATGAGAGAAATTCCTGCACATCGCTCCGCCATCGCCTATCTCAAAAACTATCTTAGCACTCACGAGGGGCAGGTTGTGGTTTCTGGTCATTCGAAAGGAGGAAATCTTGCGGTTTATGCGACAAGTCACCTTCCTTTAGAATTTCAAGAAAAGATTACATGTGTTTACATGCTAGATGCTCCAGGGCTACAAACTTCCGTTTTAAAATCGCAAAGTTATCAAGCGATTCGCAGCCGGATTAAGGGGATTCGGCCTGAAGAATCTATTGTTGGTGTGATGCTTGAAATTGATGTTCCTCAAGAGATAGTTGCTAGTAATTCTTTCGGTGTTTTTCAACATGCAGCTACGAATTGGCAGGTCGATGAACTTACTGGTAACTATGTTCTTGCTGAAAAACCAACGGAGCTTAGCTTGAATTTGCAACAAACTTTCAAACAATGGACAGATGAATTGAGTAGTCAAGAATTGAAACTGCTTTTTGATACACTGTTTGATACCTTAATTGGAAGTGGCATCACTAGCTTAAATGATGTCAGTGGACTTAACTTGAACTCAGCAAGCAAATTTTTAAACGCCATAGGGAATTTTCGCTCAGTGGATGATAGGAAAAAGAATTTAATGAGTAAGTCAATACGCCTCCTCTTTGATACGTTTACAGGGCATTTTAAGTTTAAAAGATTAGAAACACCCAAAATTTCTCTCACAGATTTAAAAAGTAGACTCGACAAAAAATAGGCTTGAATAGCCTATTTTTTAACATTTAATGTTTACTGTCAAAGAAAAATACTTCTAACATTCAATAAAAATCATCAACTTAAGTCAATAATATCTAAGTCTGATTTTTGAGGACTGTAAATCAGATAGCTTTCTCACTCAATCTTAGTAATGTTTCCCTTGGCAATAGCCAGAAATGTGTAACTCATCAAAACGCCGGCTCCAAACCATATTAAAAAGTGATATGGGTGAAAAAGTATTCTCCAAAAGTTCCCGCCGTTTTGGAGATAGTCCAAGAAAGAAGAAATAAGGTGCATAAGAGGACCATAGATGATTGCTTGGACTCTGGCACGTTTTGTCATTTTTTGGATAAGTTTTTCATAGTCATCGTCACCACATTCAAGAAGGTGAAAACCATCAGTTTGACTCAGAACATAAAGCGGAATGACAAAAATAAAGACAAAGAAGTTCGTTCCTAAAAGTGCCCAGGCCACGAATTGAGGATAACTTAATATAAAACAAAATGCTATAAAAGTTTGAATGAAAACGTACCACCAGACAAGGAGAAATAGCCGATTCCCCAAACGATTGACATGTTGTTCACGATATTCATCAAGTTCACCAGAAATACCATAAAAATGTTTGATTAGAATCGTCCAGAAAGATTTTTTCTTCACGATTTACGCCTTCCTTCTTTGTTATCAAAATGATGGTGTTTAACCCATAAGTCTAAGTATAAGCTAACTAAACCATAAATTAATGCAACTAGGATATCTAAACCAATTATCAAATATGCAGAAGTGACGGTTAGCAGCTTTGTGTATTGAGCTAGAATGTAGCCAAGTAGAAGAACAAGAAAAAATAGTGGAATTACCCATTTGCTAACTCTATTTAAGTGATATTGCCAATATGCTGCACGTTTTATAGAAAGACTATAAAATTTATCCTTTAAAGTCATCTTCTTTCTCCTCTTTTGAAAATTTTTGATATCTTCCCTTGTATTGTAGCCAGCTGATAAGAGATAGATACAAACCAAGTGAGAAGCTGGAGAAAAAGCTAAAAGGTTTTAATTGAAAATCTTTAATACCAAGTAAGAGACTGACTTGATTTTGGAATAGGACTAAGATTGTTAGGACGATACTCAGACTGATGAAATAAAAAAGAACAAAACGTTTGACTTTTCGATTATCTTTCCGTTTAAAATCCTCTTTGGTAAAATAACTGTGCAGGTTAGCTTTTTCAAAAATTTGGGAAGAAGAAATCACAACAATGAGATAAGTAAAGTATAAATAAATAACAGCTGGTATATAAATAAGAGAAATGTCGAAAGTATTCTGAATTGAAGCCATGAGTGTTCCTATGAATAGAAGTACTAGCCAGAATGCAATTCCTATCTTTAAATTTCGATAAAAGCGATTGAGGCAGGAGGATTGTTCAGTAGAAAAGTCGTCAATTGCATAAAGCCATTTAAAACATTTTGTCATGATATGTCATCTTCCTTATTTTTGTTTTCTTTTCGCGAGTTCCAAAAGAGGCTGTTGAGATCAGTTTCTAAAGTTTCTGCTAACTTGATGCAGAGATCAAGAGAGGGATTATATTTGTCGTTTTCAATGAGATTTACAGTTTGCCTAGCCACGCCAATCTTTTTAGAAAGGGCGAGTTGTGATAAGCCCAGAGCTATACGAAATTCCCTGACATGATTCATGTTAACTCTCCTTTCAAAATATTATTTATAGATAATTAGCATTGACAAGGAAATAGATTTTTTAAAATATCTTATACTATTAGTATAGTACATTAGATATGAAATATCAATTATAAATGACACTGAAATTTTATCATCTTTTTAATTTGGCATCTAAGTGATTGTTGAAAAAGTTAATCTTATTAGCGTCATTAGTTGATTTTTGGTATAATATAGCTAATTGAGTTTTCTAGAAAAGGGTAAATAATGAATATTCAACAATTGCGTTATGTGGTGGCTATTGCAAATAGTGGAACTTTTCGAGAAGCAGCGTCCAAGTTGTTTGTTAGCCAACCGAGTTTATCAGTAGCCGTGCGAGAGTTAGAGAAAGAACTTGGTTTTTTGATTTTTACACGAACAACGACTGGAACTGTCTTGACTTCTCAGGGAATGGCCTTTTATGAAAAGGCTTTGGAGGTGGTTAAGGGGTTTGATTCTTTTGAACGACAGTTCTCCCAGTACCAAGCTGAAAATAAGGAATTTTCAGTAGCTAGTCAACATTATGATTTTTTACCTCCGCTTATTACAGCATTTTCAAAAGTTTATCCAGAGGAGAAAAATTTTCGGATTTTTGAATCAACAACGATTCGTATTTTAGATGAGGTGGCTCAAGGGGATAGTGAACTGGGAATTATTTATCTCAACAATCAAAACCGTAAAGGTCTCCTACAGCGGATGGAGAAGTTAGATTTAGAATACGTCGAACTTATTCCGTTTCAAACTCATATCTACCTTGGACAGCAGCATCCTTTGGCAAAAAAAGAGAGTTTAGTAATGTCTGATCTTTTAGGATACCCAACGGTTCGTTTTACACAGGAAAAGGACGAGTATCTGTACTATTCTGAAAATCTTGTAGATACCACAGAAAGCCCTCGAATTTTCAATGTTACTGACAGGGCGACTTTAAATGGTATTTTAGAGAGAACAGATGCCTATGCAACGGGGTCAGGATTTCTAGATAGTCGAAGTGTTAATGGTATTACAGTTATTCCATTAGCAGATGATTTGGATAATAAGATGGTTTATATCAAACGTCATGATAAAAACTTGACAGCTAGTGCACTTAAATTTATAACGGTCATGACAAATTATTTTGCTAAATATAACCCACAAAATGTTCAAGAGTCGGATTAGAAAGTGATTGAAAACGAAATGAGAAAAATTTATTTCCCGCTTGCTGGTCTCCTACTTGTTGTACTTGATCAGTTTAGCAAGTATTGGATTGTTAAGAATATTTCACTTGGCGAAGTCCGTCCATTTTTACCAGGGATTTTCAGTCTTACTTATCTTCAGAATAATGGTGCGGCTTTTTCAATGCTCCAAGATCAGCAGTGGCTGTTTGCCATCATCACTTTTATCGTGGTTGGTTTTGCAGTTTATTACTTTGTCAAGCATATCAAGGGGAGTTTCTGGCTTCTCTTTGGTCTCTTGCTTATCATATCTGGTGGCTTAGGAAATTTTATTGACCGCTTACGGCTGGGTTATGTTGTGGATATGGTGCATCTGGATTTTATGGATTTTGCAAT
This sequence comes from Streptococcus sp. ZY19097, assembly GCF_040731245.1. Classification (NCBI taxonomy): domain Bacteria; kingdom Bacillati; phylum Bacillota; class Bacilli; order Lactobacillales; family Streptococcaceae; genus Streptococcus; species Streptococcus sp. ZY19097. Next base: position 1,514,250 of record NZ_CP160400.1, on the reverse strand, counting down.
CTTTAATCTAGCAGATGCCTATCTATCAGTTGGAGTAGTGATACTTTTCATTGCTTTATGGAAAGAGGAGGAAAATGGAGTTAATCATTAAGGACAGTGGGAATCGTCTTGACAAAGCCCTAGCTGATTTGACAACCTTGTCAAGGTCTCAGGCAAATGAAGAGATAAAAAAAGGCACCGTTTTGGTCAATGGCAAAGCTGCTAAAGCCAAATATGCTGTTAAAGTTGGAGATGTTATTACTTACGAAATTCCAGAAGATGAGACTCTGGATTATGAGGCAGAAGATATTCCACTTGATATTATCTATGAAGACGAAGATGTAGCAGTTATCAATAAACCACAAGGTATGGTTGTCCATCCATCTGCAGGACATACCTCAGGTACTTTGGTTAATGCTTTAATGTATCATATCAAAGATTTATCCACAATCAACGGAGTTGTGCGTCCAGGAATTGTTCACCGAATTGATAAAGATACTTCTGGACTTTTGATGATTGCCAAAAATGATATTTCCCACAAGGCTCTGGCAGAAGAACTCAAGGATAAAAAGTCTTTGAGGAAATATCTTGCCATCGTTCATGGGAATTTGCCAAATGATCGGGGAATGATTGAAGCTCCTATAGGTCGTAGTGAAAAAGATCGTAAAAAACAGGCAGTAACAGCCAAGGGCAAGGAAGCAGTGACACGTTTTCAAGTGTTGGAGCGCTTTGGAAATTATACATTGGTCGAACTTACCCTAGAAACGGGTCGAACCCATCAAATTCGTGTACATATGGCCTATATCGGACATCCTGTTGCAGGAGACCCTCTATACGGACCTCGAAAAACACTCAAGGGCCAAGGGCAGTTTCTTCATGCTCGGACTCTTGGGTTTACCCATCCAAGGACGGGGGAGGTTATGACATTCACGGCAGAAGCGCCAGCCATTTTTCAAGAAAGACTTGAAGAACTTCGTCAACATAATTAATCAATTCAACAAGAAAAGAACAAGCTTGAGGAACGAAAATAGAAACAGCATCTAAAAGAGTTTGGTAAAAAGAGAGGCTAGGTATATGATTCCAGCCTCTCTTTGATTTATTAAAAAAGTCTAGTTTTAAGACCAGACCTAGTGTTTTAATGATGAAATAACAGATGACACAACTGAGGTGACCACAAGACTCAACAAAATGGCTAAAGTGAAAGCCCATAGTGATGAGAGGTTGATGGTAAGTAGTAAGAAAGCAAATATTACCGTCAGAATGGCAAAACAAGCGATTCGAGTAAAAAAGAGTAGTTCGCGTAGTTTAATACTATCATTGTCAGCCTCTTGGAATTCATGGAATTTAGGACTAACTGTCTCTGAATGCTTTTCATTATCAAACTGCTGTGGTTGTTTTAATGGTGCTGACATAGTCCTCTCCTTTTAGAATTCTCCATCATCATATCATAAAAGCATCAATTTGTCACCTATTTTTAAAAATTCTTTCTTTTTGAGGACAAATCAATAAACCAAATCAATAAACCCATGACATAAAAATTTAACAATCTCGTTCAAAAATCTCCTCGTCCTATCAAAAAATTTGTTATAATAATTAAGTTATGGAAAAAATTATTATTACGGCGACAGTTGAGTCGATTGAGCAGGTCAAAGAGCTCTTAGCGGCGGGAGTTGATCGTATTTATGTTGGTGAAGAAAACTATGGTTTGCGTCTTCCTCATAATTTCACTTTTGATGAGTTGCGGGAAATAGCAGAGTTGGTTCATGGCGCAGGTAAGGAATTGACAGTTGCCTGCAACGCTCTTATGCACCAAGACATGATGGATAATATTAAACCATTCCTTGATTTAATGAAGGAGATCAAGGTCGATTATCTTGTTGTTGGTGATGCAGGTGTCTTTTATGTGAACAAACGTGATGGCTACAATTTCAAACTCATTTATGACACTTCTGTCTTTGTGACATCAAGCCGTCAGGTGAATTTTTGGGGCGAACACGGAGCTGTTGAAACAGTGCTAGCGCGTGAAATTCCATCAGAAGAGCTATTCAAACTCTCTGAAAATCTGGATTTTCCAGCGGAAATTTTGGTTTACGGTGCTTCAGTTATTCACCACTCAAAACGCCCGTTGCTACAGAATTACTATAATTTCACGCATATTGATGATGAAAAGACACGTGAGCGGGGCCTCTTCTTAGCTGAGCCAAATGACCCAGAAAGTCATTACTCAATTTACGAAGATAAACATGGCACCCATATTTTTATCAATAATGATATTGATATGATGACCAAACTGATAGAGTTGACTGAGCACAACTTTACTCACTGGAAATTGGATGGCATTTACTGTCCAGGTCAACATTTTGTGGAAATAGCTAAGCTGTTTATCAAGGCACGTGACTTGCTTGAAGCAGGTGAGTTTTCACAAGATCAAGCCTTTGTCTTTGATGAAGAACTACGTAAGTTCCATCCAGCAGGTCGCGGTCTTGACACAGGTTTCTATGAATTTGATCCTAAAACGGTTAAGTAACCCCTAATTGATTAGTAATGAGAGAGTTTCTAATTTCAGGGCATTGCTAATCTTCGTCAGAACTTTATAATCTCAGGGAATGATTGAGTGTGTTAAATGTTTATTTTACTGCTGAATCATATCTTCCGAGCTTTTCTTACAATCTTGAAAATTGGAGAATAAATAATATGTCTAAAACGTTGAAACGTCCAGAGGTTTTGTCACCTGCTGGAACACTTGAAAAATTAAAAGTCGCTATTGATTATGGTGCGGATGCAGTTTTCGTTGGAGGTCAGGCTTATGGACTTCGTAGTCGTGCAGGGAATTTCTCAATGGAAGAAATGAAAGAGGGAATTGACTATGCCCATGCTGCAGGTGCTAAGGTCTATGTTGCCGCCAACATGGTTACTCACGAAGGTAATGAACTAGGTGCAGGTACTTGGTTCCGTGAATTGCGTGACATGGGACTTGATGCTGTTATTGTATCTGATCCTGCTCTCATCGTCATTTGCGCAACAGAAGCACCAGGTCTTGAAATCCATTTATCAACCCAGGCTTCATCAACTAATTATGAAACATTTGAATTTTGGAAAGAGCTAGGCTTAACACGTGTTGTTTTGGCGCGTGAGGTATCAATGGCAGAACTTGCTGAAATTCGTAAACATACCGATGTTGAAATTGAAGCTTTTGTTCATGGGGCAATGTGTATCTCTTATTCAGGACGTTGTGTGTTGTCAAATCATATGAGTCATCGTGATGCTAACCGTGGTGGATGTTCACAATCCTGTCGTTGGAAATACAACCTTTACGACATGCCATTTGGCACAGAACGTCGTAGCCTTCACGGTGAAATTCCAGAAGAATACTCAATGTCAGCTGTCGATATGTGCATGATTGAAAATATTCCTGACATGATTGAAAATGGTGTTGATAGCCTTAAAATAGAAGGGCGCATGAAGTCAATCCACTACGTCTCAACAGTAACTAACTGTTATAAAGCTGCTGTTGATGCTTACATGGAAAGCCCAGAGAAATTCTATGCCATCAAGGACGACTTGATTGATGAACTTTGGAAGGTTGCTCAACGTGAATTGGCAACAGGCTTCTATTACTCTACCCCAACAGAAAACGAGCAACTCTTCGGCGCTCGTCGTAAAATTCCACAATACAAATTTGTTGGCGAAGTTGTCGCCTTCAATGAAAAAAATATGACTGCAACCATTCGCCAACGTAATGTTATCATGGAAGGTGATGCAGTCGAATTCTACGGACCAGGATTCCGTCATTTTGAGTGTCATATTCAAGACCTTCACGATGCAGATGGAAATAAAATTGATCGTGCACCAAATCCAATGGAATTATTAACTATAACTGTTCCACAGGAGGTTAAAGCTGGTGATATGATTCGAGCCTGCAAAGAAGGGCTTGTCAATCTTTATCAAAATGATGGTTCAAGCCGTACTGTCCGTGCTTAATGAGATAAAAAGAACAAGTCGCTTTAAAACGAACTTGTTCTTTTTTGAGTAGATAGCTGTGATGTACGGATAGTAGGGGGGACTAGGCTAAGTTTATCAATATCATCGAGAAGAATGATAGTTGAAATATTCTTTTTAAAATTTTTGAGAATAATTTTACCTTGCTCTTTATCATATCTTACCAAATCACCAGTGAAGCTAGTGTTGTTGTAGATAGCATGCAGTGCTAGATTTTTACTCTGTGCTTCTTGAATAGTTGTAATGATTTTATTGGCTTTGAGATTGATGGAATTTGACTTTTTAGAAATATCTAGATAATCTTGCCAATAGTTTTTCGTTTTTCGTAGAAAATTTATCATGGTTTTTTTCCTAAAAAATTGATACAATGATTATACATTATTTTAGAGAAAAATAAAATATTTTGCTAAATAAGTTATTTTTTTTATTTTTTGCGAATAAGTAAGATAGGAGGAATAAATATTATGTCAGAATTTACATTTCATATTGAAGAACACTTACTCACTTTGTCTGAAAATGAAAAGGGTTGGACTAAAGAGCTGAATCGTGTCAGCTTTAATGGCGCTGAGCCTAAGTGGGACATTCGTTCTTGGAGTCCAGATCACACTAAAATGGGGAAAGGGATTACTCTTACAAATGAAGAGTTCAAGACAATCTTAAACGCTTTCCGTAAATAAAAGCAAAGTATTTATCGGTATTATTTCTGTAATCCAGAATTGGAATATAATACCCTATTCAAAGCACCTCTTTTCATAAAAATGAGGTGCTTTTTGTTATAATAGAACTATTAATACTCTTCGAAAATCAAACTCAGACGTTGTTTCCTTGGTTTGATGGAGACAGTTCTATCTGCATCAACTAGTCTAATTTTGATTTTCATTGGGTATAAGGTTGAGGTGAACTAATGAACGAAATTAAATGTCCCCACTGTGGAACGGTATTTACTATAAATGAAACAGAGTATAGTCAGCTTTTGGCTCAGGTTCGAGGCAATGAATTTGAAAAAGAAATTCATGAACGTTTGGAAAGAGAGAAGGCTTTGTTGACAGAGAAGTCCAAAAATGACTTACAACTTCAAGCTAGTCAAAAAGATCAAGAAATTAGAGATTTAAGCCAACAATTAGAGCAGTTGAAACAAGTACAGAATTTTGACAAGCAAAAGGCCTTGGCTGAGAAGGACAGTCAGATTGCTACCTTAAAGGCTGAATTAGAAAAATTATCTGATCAGAATGCTTTGAAACTACAAGAAGCATTGTCTGATAAGGATAAGGAAGTTCAGTATTTACAAGCTAAACTTGACAAACAGGCTTTAAGTCATGAAAATGAATTACAAAAAACTTTATCCAGTCTTGAGAAAGAACGTGATGCGGTTAAAACTCAGTTAGCTTTACAAGAGAAAGAAACTGAGTTACAGCTATCTTCAGTACGTAATGACTATGAAGCACAGCTTAAGGCCGCTAATGAACAAGTGGCTTTCTACAAGGATTTCAAGGCACAGCAATCAACTAAGGCTATTGGTGAGAGCCTTGAAGTCTATGCTGAGACAGAATTTAACAAGGTACGTTCCTATGCCTTTCCAAATGCCTATTTTGGTAAAGATAACGAGGTCTCTAAAGCTTCAAAATCCAAAGGTGACTTCATTTTCCGAGAGAAAGATGAAAATGGTATTGAAATACTATCTATCATGTTTGAAATGAAGAACGAAGCGGATATGACAAAAACGAAACATAAAAACAGTGATTTTTACAAGGAACTTGATAAGGATCGCCGCGAGAAAAAATGCGAATATGCCGTCTTGGTATCAATGCTAGAAGCTGACAATGACTATTTTAATACTGGTATTGTTGATGTTAGCCATGAATACGAAAAAATGTATGTTGTGCGCCCTCAGTTTTTCATCCAATTAATTGGTCTTCTGCGAAATGCTGCGCTAAATTCGCTGAAGTACAAGCAGGAATTGGCTTTGGTTCGTGAACAGAATATTGACATCACGCATTTTGAGGAAGATTTGGAAACTTTCAAGTCAGCTTTCGCAAGAAATTACGAACTGGCTAGTCGAAAATTCAAAACAGCTATTGATGAGATTGATAAAACTATTAGCCATCTTCAAAAAACAAAAGATGCCTTGCTATCTTCAGAAAATAATCTACGTCTAGCTAATAATAAGGTTGAAGACGTGACGATAAAAAAATTAACTCGAAAAAATCCGACTATGAAGGCAAAATTTGATGCTTTGAAGGAGTGAAGATATGTTAAAAATACGAGATTATCGAAGTTGTGATGTTGAGGCCTTAGTCCCTCTATTTAAGGAGTTGGGTTATCCGTCGGATAAAAAGACTTTGGAAAGACGCTTAGCAAATTTGCTGAAGAATAATTATTTGCTGAAGGTTGCCAGTCTTGACGAAACGGTTGTCGGTTTTGTTGGCTTTTCAAAATTGTATTTCTTCGAGCGAGATGGCTTTTATTATCGTATTCTTGCTTTGGTGGTTAGTGAAAGTTATCGAAATCGAGGGATTGCCTCGTGCTTGATGGATAGTGTCAAGGAACAAGCTAGCTTAGAGGGAGCATCTGCCTTGGCATTGAATAGTGGCATGACTGTTGAACGGCAGAAGGCGCATGTATTTTATCAAAATTATGGTTTTAAAAGAGCAAGCTACGGTTTTGTTTTGGAGTTGAACAAATAATAGCAAAAGTAATTATTTATAAGGCTAAGATGATTATTTTGTCTTATGTGTAGATAAGTTAATGAAAGAGATGATTTTGGAAAAACAACTGTATTATGGACAAATGTTTAAAGAATTGCGAACAAATCGACAATTTACCCTTAAACAAGTAGCTAACGACACGGTATCAGTTGCCCAACTGTCTAAGTTTGAGCGTGGAGAGTCAGACCTCTCTTTAACTAAATTCTTGTCAGCTTTGAAGTCTATCAACGTTAGCGTGACGGAGTTTATGAATAGAGTCAATGACTACCAGCGCTTTGAACAGGCTGATTTGATGTCTCGTATGGCTAGATACTATTATGATTCCGACATTCAAGGTTTAGAAAACTTAATCGAAAATCAGAATATTAAAGCTAAACAAGATTTGTCGAATCCTCGTCCAAGGTTGAACGCTATCATGTTTAAAGGCTTGATTTGTCAGTTGGATGATAGTTATAAAATGAAGCAGTCTGACTTAGACTATGTTTCAGACTACCTGTTTCAAGTTGAGCATTGGGGAATGGATGAGTTGATTCTCAGCGGCAATCTTATGGAGTTTTATCCTACTGATTTGATTTGCAGAAGAGTGCGTGAGATTTTATCAAGGGAAGAGTTTTATGCTGAGATTTCTCAATATCGTCAGTTAGTTGAGGCGACATTACTAAATACAATCATTATTTGCTCAGAGCGAGGTGACTTAGATAGAATTCCAGAATTTGACCAAGCTCTACAAACTATTTTTTCTAAGAAAAAGCATGGTGTCAATAATCGGATAGACTACCTTTACGCTAAAGGTTTTTATCACTATGTTTTGGGAGATAATAGCGGAATTACTGATATGAAGAAAGCAATTACTACATTTAAAATGTTAGAATGTCATGATAGTGCCTCCTATTACCAAAAACATTTTGACAGACACATTCATTAAAATTCTCAAATGTGAGAATTTTTTTATTACCTCGAATTTCTTCTGTATAATTGAAAAAAACGGAAGGATAATAGTTATGAATGCTAATGGGAAGAAATTATTAGTTAGTCGAGCGGTTAATAAGTTAGGGGATATCATGTATGATTATGGCAATAGCGTTTGGATTGCTTCCATGGGAACCGTCGGTCAGACCTTTTTGGGTATTTATAAGATGGCAGAGCTCATAGTACAAATTTTTGTTGGACCATTTGCGGGAGCCTTGGCTGATAGGTTTGATAGAAGGAAGATTTTACTGCTGACAGATTTGTTGAGTGCGACAATGTGTTTAGTTGTTGCTTTATTAGGAGAAAAAACAGCTATGGTTTATGGCTTAATTGTAGTTAATGTTGTGTTAGCTTTCACAGGTGTTTTCTCGCAATCAGCATATAAAGCTTTTATTCGTGATATTGTCAATAAAGAGGAAGTGGTGGCTTACAATTCTAATTTGACAACAGTAGTACAGGTTATCAAGGTTTCATCCCCCATTTTGGGATTTGTAATTTTGCAACACCTAGGTCTTCAACTGACCTTATTGCTAGATAGTCTGACTTTCTTCGTTTCTTTTTTCTTAGTTGGTCGAATTAGGATAGAAGCTCGGTCATTATCCAAGTCTCCTACTAAGCCAAGTGTTATTTTGAAGGATATCTGGGAGGGAATGTGCTATATCTACGAACACAAAGACATTTTCTTTCTTTTGATAATGGCTAGTGCTGTTAATTTTTTTATTGTGATGTATGATTACTTATTGCCTTTTATGGATGATATGCTTGTTTCTAAGGGAGCTTATGCTACTTTTTTATCAGTAGCAGCAGTATCAGTTCTTATTGGTTCAGCTTTATCACGCTTTGTTAAAAATAATTTGACTACTATGCTTTGGGTGTTGATGTTGAGTAATACTGGTATCATTTTGGTGGCCTTACCAGCCATATTTGGACTTCCTGTCTGGTTGAGTTATGGTGGTCAGGTTATTGTTAAGATTTTTGAGGCAATTTTTAATATTCATTTCTTTAGTCAGGTGCAAATTCGAACAGATAAGGCTTATATGGGGCGTGTTTTTTCAAGTATTTACACTTTGGCTCTTTGTTTGACTCCACTTGGGACACTTATCGTAACATTACTGCCAAATGCTGTTCAACTTAGTACTTTTATATGGATTGGACTAGCGAGTGTATTGGTGGCTGTTGTTGGGCTTTTTTACGCTAAGTACTTTCTATCCTGAAATGACTCTTCAAACCATCACTTTTATATCATAGCATAGTATCAGATTATCTTAGTTTATTAGACTTGTTCGGTAACTACATCATCTCATGGTTGATGATGCCACAAATCAACTCAGCTCTTAATTCAAACCGTTTTCTACGATTACGATAGGTCTGTGCCATGATTTGAAAGGTTTTAAATTTGGCATTAAAGTGCTCAACTTCAATACGCATTTTAGCTATCTCTCGATTCAACCGTCTATCCTCTTCGGTTAAGAGGTGATGTTTAGAACGCTTAGCAGGAATAAAGGTATTTTCGTGAAATTTCAAGATGCCTAAATACCCTAAATCTACGAAAACAAGAGTATTTTGGGGCAAACTATAGCCAATACTCTCCTTAAAAAGGGTAAAATCATGCGTATGGCCATCTGAAAAAGCCAATTGACAAGCACGATGGCTAGTCAAATCAAGCATGATTTGAGTTTTTATGGTATGTCTTTTCTTTTTACCAGAATAATTCTTGCTTTGGTTTTTTTAGGGCGTTGAATAGGACTTTCAGTGACATCAATGGCAACAGTGGCGCTAGGTGCTTCCAAGTGGTCTAAATCAAAGAGACCTGAAGAACGAAGGGTGTCCTCTACCCATGTAATGGTCTCATTGACAGTTGCCACACCTACACCAAAATCAAATGCCAACAAGCGTTGAGTGGGGTAATAGCGTAAGTAGCGCAAGGTCATGATGAGCTGCTCTTCCATACTTAGACGGCGTGGGCGTCCTCCTTTCCGGTGTTGCTCTTGATAAGCGTCAGTGAGACAATCAAGCATCAGTTGAAACGTCGCTTTTTTAACACCTATCAACAATTTGAAATTCTCTGAGTTTAATTTTAAGGCTTTTTCGTATGTTGTTTCCATAGCTTTAGTATACCACCTTTGAGTTACCGAACAAGTCTATTATAAGATTTTTAAATTTGAAAAGGGTATAATGTAAGTGCTTTAATCAATAGGAGGAGTGACAGTATATGCATCACAAAACACTTAAACCATTTCCAGATAACTTTTTCTGGGGTGCTTCAACATCAGCTTATCAGGTAGAGGGAGCTGCTTTGGAAGATGGCAAAGGACCATCTTGTCAGGATGTTAAGGTTGTTCCTGAGGGGACTTCGGATTTATCGGTATCTGTGGATCATTATCATCGTTACAAAGAAGATATTGCTCTCATGGCGGAAATGGGCTTCAAGTCATATCGCTTTTCAATCTCTTGGTCTCGCCTTTTACCGCAAGGCGTTGGTGAGGTCAATCCCAAAGGTATTGCTTTTTATAACAACCTCATTGATGAATGCTTGAAATATGGCATTGAGCCGATTGTGACCATGTTCCACTTTGATATGCCCGCTGCTCTTGATGAGCGCGGTTCTTGGGGCAACCCAGAGTCGGTCAATTGGTTTCTTGAATTTGCCCGACTCATGTACGAAAACTTTGGTGACCGTGTAAAATATTGGTTAACCATCAATGAACAAAATGTTTTAACCTTAGCTGGTCCAATCATTGGAACCCTACATTTGCCAGACAATTGTACCAATGTCAAAAAAGAAATCTATCAGCAAAACCATCATCAGTTGGTTGCGCAAGCTAAGGCTATGGTACTTTGCCACGAGCTACTTCCTGAAGCTAAAATTGGCCCCGCCCCAAATATTGCTCTTATTTATCCAAATACTAACAAACCAGAAGATATTTTAGCATCGCAAAATGCCAATGCCATTCGTAACTGGCTCTATTTGGATATGGCTGTCAAGGGACGCTACAATCATTTGGTATGGGAATATCTGGGACATTTTGATGCCCAACCAGAATTTGCTCCTGGGGATGCTCAAGCCTTAGCTCAGGCCAAACCTGATTTCATTGCTTTTAATTACTACAATACCTCAACAGTAGAATATTGCCCTGCAGAATTTGAATTGGGCGATGAAAAATCCGACCAACAGAAAATGTTAACAGAGCCGGGTTATTATCGTGCAGTATCAAATCCTAATCTTCCTAAAACAGAATTTGGCTGGGAAATTGATCCAATTGGTTTCCGAGCAACATTGCGCACGCTTTATGACCGTTACCATTTGCCACTTTTGGTCACTGAAAACGGCCTTGGAGCTTACGACAGTTTGACTGAGGATGGTAGGGTACATGACACATACCGTATCAACTATCTTCGTGCTCATATTGAGCAAATTCAATTAGCTATTTCAGATGGTGTAGAAATGTTGGGATATAATCCTTGGTCGGCTATTGACCTCATTTCAACTCACGAAGGTATTAAAAAGCGTTACGGTTTCATCTATGTTGATCGTGATGAATTTGATTTGAAAACTCTCAAACGCTACCGCAAAGATTCTTTCTTCTGGTACAAGAAGGTCATCGCAAGTAATGGTCAAGATTTGACCGACTAACCTCTAGAAGGTTATAAAGGCAACTTTTCAATGAGAATTAGTTGCCTTTTTGGTGTGAAAACAGGTATAATAGACCTTATGATTAATGGAATTATTAACCTCAAAAAAGAAGCCGGTATGACCTCACATGATGCGGTTTTCAAACTTCGAAAGATTTTAGGTGAAAAGAAAATCGGTCATGGGGGGACATTGGATCCTGATGTTGTTGGGGTTCTACCGATTGCTGTCGGTAAGGCAACGCGCGTTATTGAGTATATGACAGAAGCTGGGAAGCTCTATTGTGGTCAGGTAACATTGGGGTATGCTACCACAACAGAGGACGCTAGTGGGCAAATCGTTGCTAGTAAAGCAGTGACACCAGATTTATCAGCACAAGCTATTGATCAAGCCATGCAGATGTTCGTGGGGCAAATCACTCAGATACCGCCAATGTACTCGGCAGTAAAAGTCAACGGTCGTAAGCTTTACGAATATGCACGGGCCGGTCAGAAAGTGGATCGTCCATCCCGTCAGGTAACTATATACGATTTTAAACGAATAAGTGATTTAACTATTGAAGATGGTTGTTGCCGCTTTGATTTTGAAGTAGCTTGTAGCAAAGGAACCTATGTGCGTACCTTAGCTGTAGATTTAGGGGAAAAGTTGGGGTATCCTGCCCATATGTCAGCTTTGGAGCGAAAAGCCTCAGCTGGTTTGGAACTTAGGAATGCTCTGACTTTGGCAGAAATTGAAGCTATGGTGGCAGAAGATGATTTTTCTTTTCTTTTGCCCATTGAATATGGTGTATCTGACTTACCACGTCAGGAGTTGACAGAAGCGGAAACGAGAGTGATTTCCTTTGGTCGACCAATTGCTTTAGCAACGGTTGAACCATTAGTAGCGGCTTTTTATCAAGACAAACTGGTGGCTATTCTTGAGCTACGTGAGGAACTCTATAAACCTCGAAAAGTATTGATTTAGAACGGAAGATTATGGATATTCAGCTGATAAAAGATTATAAGGATATTAAGACAACTCAGGATTGCGTACTAGTTTTGGGGTATTTTGATGCTCTCCATCGTGGTCATAAAGCCCTTTTTGATAAGGCACGAGAAATAGCAGAGCAGGAAAAATTACAGATTGCAGTACTTACATTCAATGAGTCTCCACAGCTGGCCTTTGTTCGCTTTTCTCCAGATCTTTTACTACACTTGACTTCGCCAGAAAAGCGTTACGCCAAATTTGCAGAGTATGGTGTTGATAAACTTTATCTAACTGACTTTACGACGCGTTTTTCAAGAATATCATCTGACGATTTTATTAAAAACTACATTGAAAATTTAAGAGCCAAGGCGGTAGTGGTAGGGTTTGACTACAAATTTGGTCATAATCGTACTGATAGTGATTACCTAGTTCGAAATTTTTCAGGTCAAGTTATCACAGTTCCCGAAGTTCAAGAAAATGGTGAAAAAATCAGCTCAACACGTATTCGAAACTTGATCGCTAAAGGAGATATTGCTGAGGCTAATAAACTTTTAGGCTATGATTTTTCCACTCGTGGTATGGTTGTTCATGGAGATGCTCGAGGTCGTACAATTGGTTTTCCAACTGCCAATCTTGCTCCTATTGACCGCACTTTTTTACCGGCTGACGGAGTCTATGTCTCGGATGTCCTGCTTAACGGTCAACGTTATCGAGCAATGACCAGCGTTGGAAAGAACGTGACCTTTGGAGGAACGGAATTGCGTTTAGAGGCACACCTTTTTGATTTTGACGGTGATATTTATGGCGAGTCAATCGAAATTATTTGGCTAGATAAAATACGTAATATGGTTAAATTTTCAGGAATAGATGAACTTGTCACTCAATTAGATGCAGATAAGAGAATTGCTCAAACCTATCCTTCAAACTGAAAAAGTTGTAATCATTTGATTGCAACTTTTTTCAATTTTTTCAAGTATATTTACAATTGGACTAGAAAAACATAGCCAAGAAGAGTAAAATTTTGTATAATAAAGGGAGTAAAGATTTGACAGAGGCAAATGTATGATCACCTTATTTTTATCACCTAGTTGTACAAGTTGTCGAAAGGCACGCGCTTGGCTAACAAAGCACGAAGTACCCTTTCAAGAGCATAATATAATTACCAGTCCTCTAAGTCGTGAAGAATTAATGAGTATACTTTCTTTTACGGAAAACGGAACTGAGGACATTATTTCCACGCGTTCAAAGGTTTTTCAAAAATTGGATATTGATGTCGATGAGATGTCTATTTCAGAGCTCATTCAATTGATTGCTGATAATCCTAGTCTTTTGCGTCGCCCAATTTTATTAGACAAGAAAAGAATGCAAATTGGTTTTAACGAAGATGAAATTCGTGCTTTTTTATCACGTGATTACAGGAGACACGAGTTACGCCAGGCAACCATTCGCGCAGAAATTGAGGGATAGGAATGAAAAGTTACAGTTACCCACTTGATCCATCTTGGAGCACTGATGAAATTACCGCAGTGCTTTCTTTTTTGAATCAGGTTGAAAAAGCTTATGAAAGCAAGGTAGATGCTAAAAGTCTTCTTGAAAGCTATGACATTTTCAAAAACATTGTCAAGAGTAAGGCACAGGAAAAGCAAATTGATCGTGAATTTGGGCAAAGTAGTGGTTATTCAACCTATCGTGCAGTTCAGTTAGCTAAAGAAAAAGGGAAAGGAATGATTTCTCTTGGAAACTAAATTCAAATTTGCGCAAGATTTGATCCATGAAGCAGGAAGTTTTATTAGGGATGAGATGGCTAAAACGCTCAAAATTGAGGAAAAAACTCAATTTGATGATCTGGTAACTAATCTAGACAAGGCAACTCAAGATTTGATGATTGCTAAGATTATAAAAAATTATCCTAATGATTTTATTTTTGCTGAGGAAGATGGTGTTCGTCATTCGGTTGAACATGGGAATGTTTGGGTTCTGGATCCGATTGATGGGACCGTGAATTTTATAGTTCAAGGTGAGCATTTTGCTGTGATGATTGCCTATTTTGAGGATGGAATTGGTAAATTTGGTCTGATTTATGATGTCATGAGAGATTTACTTTATTGTGGTGGTGGGAGTTTCCCTGTCTGCGTCAATGGCAAACCAATTCCTAGATATCAGGATACTCCTCTAAATCGAACCCTTCTGGGGACTAATGCAGGGATGTTTGCAGATAATTACCATGGGATTCGTGATTTGGCAAAACAAACCTTAGGAGTTCGAGTCTATGGTGGAGCGGGAATCAGTATGACACAGGTAATGCTTGGTCATCTTCTAGGTTATTTTTCTTGTATCCAGCCTTGGGATTATGCTGCGGCATTGATTATGGGAGAAAATCTAGGCTACACCCTCCTAACCATTGATGGTGAAAAACCAGATTTTTCAACGAGACAATCTATTATGTTTGTGCCAAAAGCTAAATTGCCTGAAATCAAGACTTATATCAAATAACTTATGTGAGCATCCTAAGGAATTTTGTTAACATGCTTTGAAATACCTTGAGATTACCCGTAAAAGTGAGTATATAGTTTTAGTACGATGTAGCGAAAGATAGCAAAGTGAGTTAGTGTGGAAATGACTGAAAAAACCTATTTTGTCAAAGCAATATAGGTTTTTTTCATATCCAAAATTCGTAAGATGTAGTATAATGGAAGTATGTTGTTACCAGAAGAATTTGTAAAAAAATATGAGAAAATACTTGGTAAACAGGCAGTTGATTTTTTTGAAAGTTTTAACCATGAGGCGATTTCGGGATATCGTTTAAATCCCTTAAAAGCAACCCTAAAGACCTATCCAGATTCTATCCCTAATACATTATGGGGACATTATGGCAAGGTTTCTGGAAAATCGGCAGAGCATGTATCAGGCCTCGTTTATTCTCAAGAACCAGCTGCTCAGATGGTTGCACAAGTCGCTAGTCCAGAGAAGGGAATGCGTGTTCTTGATTTAGCTGCTGCTCCTGGCGGTAAAACAACGCACTTACTCAGTTATTTGGACAATACTGGTGTACTTGTCAGCAATGAAATCTCTACCAAGCGCAGTAAAATTCTCGTTGAAAATGTTGAACGTTTTGGTGCTAGAAATCTTGTTGTCACCAATGAAAGTTCACAAAACTTAAGTAATTTTTTTAAACGATACTTTGACATGATAATTTTTGATGGTCCGTGTTCAGGAGAGGGGATGTTTCGAAAAGATCCATCAGCGATTCAATATTGGCATAAAGATTATCCTACCCAGTGTGCTACTTTACAAAAAGAAATATTAGCGGAAGCAATGAAAATGCTAGCACCTGGAGGAACCTTGGTTTATTCAACATGTACCTGGTCTCCAGAAGAAAATGAAGACGTGGTTAGGTGGTTATTATCAGAGTACGATTATTTAGAACTCGTAGATATTCCTAAAATCAATGGTATGGTTGAGGGGATTAATATGCCACAAGTTGCTAGAATGTATCCGCACCTTTTCAAAGGGGAGGGACAATTTGTTGCTAAACTTAGAGATGTACGCAAGCGAGATATAGTAAAGGTTAAGCCCGGGAAATCAAACCTAACCAGAGAACAGTTTAAACTCTGGCTTGATTTTGAAGAAGCACACTTGAAATTAAAATTATCAGGACTTTTTCAAACTTTCGGTAATCAACTTTATCTTCTTCCAGATGATTTACCAGACCTCGCTAAAGTAAAAATTGCACGAAATGGTTTGCATTTGGGTACTTTTAAGAAAAATCGATTTGAGCCCTCATTTGCTTTGGGATTGGCTATTAAGCCTAATGACATAGAACAGTTCGTTGAAATTGATATAGAACAGTTCGAGAAATATGTCTCTGGAAATATTGTTCAATTAAGCGAAGGTTTTCAAAATGGTTGGTATCAAGTTGTCATTGAAGGGAATGGTATTGGGTTTGCCAAGGTAGTAAACAGCACCCTTAAAAATTATTTTCCTAAAGGACTACGTTTTCAATCTTAACTGTTATTGAATACATTTTTATAATGATATGAAAAAAAGGACTTTTCAAATTCCCGTTTGATATGTTACTATTTGAATGTTGAAATGATAAAATCTTTTCATGATGTTATTAATTTAAAAAATGAATAGGAAATCAAAATGAAATTAAGAAAAAATTGGCTAATTCTACCATTGCTTCTTGTTTTTGCAACGACTTTATCAGGCTGTGCTAGCTGGATTGACAAAGGACAATCTATTACTAGCGTAGGCTCGACTGCTCTTCAGCCCCTTGTTGAGGCTGCAGCGGATGAATTTGGTTCAACAAACCTCGGAAAGACGGTTAATGTTCAAGGTGGTGGATCTGGGACAGGACTTTCTCAAGTACAATCCGGTGCCGTTCAAATTGGGAATAGCGACGTTTTCGCCGAAGAAAAAGATGGTATTGATGCTAGTAAGTTGGTTGATCACCAGGTTGCAGTTGCAGGGTTATCTGTAGTTGTAAATGAAAAAGTTAGCGTTGATAATTTAACAACAGAGCAGCTACGCAAGATTTTTACAGGAGAATACACGAACTGGAAACAAGTTGGTGGATCAAATCTTGCCATTACTATTATTAACCGCGCGGCAAGTTCGGGTTCTCGAGCCACCTTTGACAGTGTTATTATGGATGGTAAGACAGCCGTTCAAAGTCAAGAACAGGATTCAAATGGTATGGTTAAATCAATTGTATCTCAGACGCCAGGTGCGATTTCCTACCTTGCTTTTGCGTATGTGGATGATTCTGTAAAAACATTGAAATTAAACGGCTTTAGTCCAACTGCGGAAAATGTTACAACAAACGATTGGCCATTGTGGTCTTACGAACATATGTACACTAAAGGTGAGGCTACAGGTTTGACTAAGGAATTTTTGACTTTTATGATGAGCGATGAGGTTCAGAAGGGAATTGTTACTGGAATGGGCTATATTTCGATTAATGACATGAAAGTTATAAAAAGTGCTGATGGCACTGTGACAGCTAAGTAAAGGAGAGATGATGAATAATCAAGAATTAGCTAAGAAGCTGACTTCGCCGTCCAAAAATTCACGATTGGAAAGATTTGGTAAAACTCTTACTTTTTTGTGCCTTTCTTTAATTGTCCTTATTGTGGCAATGATTTTAATTTTTGTTGCTCAAAAAGGTCTATCTACTTTCTTTGTTGATGGTGTTAACATTTTTGATTTTCTATTTGGAAGTAAATGGGAGCCTAGTTCGAAAATATTCGGTGCTCTTCCAATGATTGCAGGGTCATTTATTGTGACAATCCTATCTTCGTTGATTGCAACGCCTTTTGCTATAGGTGCGGCTGTTTTTATGACTGAAATTTCACCGAAGTATGGTGCTAAAATTTTGCAGCCCGCTGTTGAATTGCTTGTTGGTATTCCATCGGTTGTTTATGGTTTCATCGGATTACAGGTTGTCGTACCATTCGTTCGCTCTATTTTTGGCGGAACTGGATTTGGTATTTTATCTGGTGTCTTTGTTCTTTTTGTTATGATTTTACCAACAGTAACCTTTATGACGGTAGATAGTCTAAAGGCAGTTCCACGCCACTATAAAGAAGCCAGTCTTGCAATGGGAGCAACACGCTGGCAAACTATTTGGAGAGTTATCTTGAATGCTGCACGTCCGGGAATTTTTACGGCTGTTGTCTTTGGAATGGCTCGCGCCTTTGGTGAAGCATTGGCAATTCAGATGGTTGTCGGAAATTCGGCTGTGATGCCGACGTCATTAACAACTCCAGCAGCAACACTAACCTCTATTTTAACCATGGGGATTGGTAATACTGTTATGGGAACTGTTCAGAATAATGTTCTTTGGTCACTTGCATTAGTCTTACTTTTGATGAGTTTGGCATTTAACAGTGTGATTAAATTGATTACGAAAGAGAGAGGTAAGAAGAACTATGCACGCTAAAAAAGTTGATAAATTAGCAACAGGTGCGCTTTATTCAATTGCTATTATCATTGTTGCTATTCTCACCTCGCTTTTATGTTATATTCTGTTTAGAGGCTTGCCACATGTTTCTTGGTCGTTTTTGACTGGGAAGTCGTCTTCTTATCAGGCTGGTGGTGGTATTGGAATTCAGTTGTATAATTCCTTCTTTCTATTAGTAGTCACCCTGATTATTTCAGTACCTATTTCCATGGGAGCGGGAGTGTACTTGTCTGAATATGCTAAAAAAGGACGTTTGACGGATTTTGTTCGAACTTGTATTGAAATCTTGTCATCTCTGCCATCTGTTGTTGTTGGTCTTTTTGGTTATCTGATTTTTGTAGTTCAATTCCAATATGGTTTCTCAATCCTTTCAGGTGCACTCGCTCTTACAGTTTTCAACTTACCTCAGATGACTCGAAGTGTAGAGGATAGTTTGCGCAATGTTCATCATACACAACGCGAAGCAGGTCTTGCACTAGGAATTTCTCGTTGGGAAACTGTGCTTCATGTCGTTATTCCAGAAGCTCTTCCAAGTATTGTAACGGGTATTGTACTTGCTTCTGGTCGTATTTTTGGTGAGGCAGCTGCCCTTATCTACACAGCTGGACAATCTGCACCAGCTCTTGACTGGGGAAATTGGAATCCACTCAGTGTGACGAGTCCAATTTCTATTTTCCGTCAATCAGAAACTCTTGCAGTCCACATTTGGAAAGTTAATAGTGAAGGAACGATTCCAGATGCAACAATAGTATCAGCAGGAAGTGCAGCGGTACTTTTGGTTGTCATCTTGATTTTCAATCTATCTGCTCGTTTTATTGGTAAAAAGTTACACCAAAAACTAACGTCAGCATCCTAAAGGAGAAGGAGAGACATGACTGAATATAATTGGAATGAAAGGCATATCATTACTTTTCCAGAAGAAAAGTTAGCCTTATCAACGAAGGACTTACATGTCTATTATGGTGAAAAAGAAGCTATAAAAGGCATTGATATGCAGTTCGAAAAAAATAAAATCACAGCCCTCATTGGTCCGTCCGGATGTGGAAAATCTACCTTTCTACGTAGCTTGAATCGGATGAATGATACTATTGATATCGCCAAAGTAACAGGTCAAATTTTATTTGAAGGCATTGATGTTAATGCACAAAATATTAATGTCTATGAGATGCGAAAACATATCGGAATGGTTTTTCAACGTCCAAACCCTTTTGCGAAATCAATCTATAAAAATATTACGTTTGCTTACGAGAGAGCTGGATTGAAAGATAAGAAAGTTCTTGATGAAATTGTTGAAACTTCACTGAAACAAGCTGCACTTTGGGATCAGGTAAAGGATGACTTGCATAAATCTGCATTTACCCTGTCTGGTGGTCAACAGCAGCGGTTGTGCATTGCACGTGCTATTGCTGTTAAACCTGATATTCTTCTTATGGACGAGCCCGCGTCAGCGTTGGACCCTATTGCAACGATGCAGTTAGAAGAAACTATGTTTGAGTTGAAGAAAAATTATACTATTATTATTGTGACACACAATATGCAACAAGCTGCTCGGGCTAGTGATTACACAGGTTTCTTCTATTTAGGGGACTTGATTGAGTATGATAAGACTAATAACATTTTCCAAAATGCTAAATTACAATCGACAAGTGATTATGTCTCTGGACATTTTGGATAGAAAGGTAAGAGATGACAGAACCTATTTTAAAAGTAAGCGATTTATCTGTTTATTATAACAAGAAAAAAGCGCTGAATAATGTGTCAATGGAATTTTATCCAAATGAAATCACAGCTTTGATTGGACCATCGGGTTCCGGGAAATCAACCTTACTGAGAGCTATCAATCGTATGGGGGACTTAAATCCTGAGGTGAGTTTGACAGGAAGTATTATGTATAATGGACACAATATTTATAGTCCTCGAACTGATACTGTTGAACTCCGTAAGGAAATAGGTATGGTTTTCCAACAACCAAATCCTTTTCCAATGTCTATTTACGAGAATGTTGTTTACGGTCTTAGGATAAAAGGGATAAAAGATAAGCATATTCTTGATGAAGCAGTTGAAAAATCACTTATTGGTGCATCAATTTGGGATGAGGTAAAAGATAGATTGCACGATTCAGCAGTTGGCCTATCTGGTGGTCAGCAACAGCGGGTTTGTGTAGCACGTGTGTTGGCAACCAGTCCTAAAATTATTCTTTTGGATGAACCGACATCTGCACTGGATCCTATTTCTGCTGGTAAGATTGAAGATACTCTGTATGGTTTAAAAGAACAATATACTATGTTGATTGTTACGCGTTCTATGCAGCAAGCATCACGTATTTCTGATCGAACAGGATTCTTTTTAGATGGTAATTTAATTGAATACGGAAAAACAAAAGAAGTATTTATGAATCCCCAACGAAAAGAAACAGAGGATTATATCACTGGTAAGTTTGGTTAAGACTTATTTGTAGTCTTTAGAAAGAGATTGTTTATGTTAAGATCAAAATTTGACGAAGAATTAGATAAATTGCACAACCAATTTTATTCAATGGGAACAGAGGTATTAGGACAAATTAATAAGACTGTGCGCGCCTTTGTTAGTCACGATCGTGTGTTGGCTAAAGAAGTTATTGAAGAAGATGAGGTTGTTAATGAATTTGAAACAAAGCTGGAAAAGAAATCTTTAGAGATTATTGCCCTTCAACAACCCGTATCGCACGATTTACGTACTGTGATTACTGTTTTAAAAGCTTCAAGTGATATTGAGCGTATGGGAGACCATGCTACATCTATTGCTAAAGCTACCATTCGTATGAAAGGGGAAGAACGAATTCCAGTAGTTGAAGAGCAGATTAATAAAATGGGTAAAGCTGTTAAGCAAATGGTTGAGGAAGCCTTGAATGCTTATATCAACGGTGACAGTGAGAAAGCTTATGAAATTGCGGCATCTGATGAAGTGATTGATAATTATTTTAAAGATATCCAAGCCTTGGCTGTTGAAGAAATCCGCAAAGTACCAGATGCTGTTTTTGCTGGCAAGGAATATTTTCAAGTATTAATGTATCTTGAACGCATAGGTGATTATGCTCGAAATATTTGTGAATGGGTTGTTTACCTCAAGACTGGTAAAATAATTGAATTATAGTCTCTTAACCCTAATGGTTAACTTATAGGTTTGTTTTCTACTACTGATTAAGAACAATCGGTTTTATTGGCTCAAACTATTTTCTGGCTCTGTGACTCTTTGTCAACTATAGTGGGTGACTTATAATTAGCAACGAGAGTGAATCCGGTTGGTTCTCTATTTTCTACTATTTATCAAGCCTATCAAGGTTTTAGAGAAAAAATAATTTTCATACAGTCATCAAAATAGAGAAGTGACCTTACTTTACACTAAAGATTTACATAAAAAGTGGGTAAATTCTCAAAGTAAGTTCTAGGTCTGAGTCTCCCAGAAGTTACTATGAGAAAACTGCATAAAACCAACAGAATTTAGTCTCAGACTAAGTTCTGTTTTTGACTAAAATGAGGCTTCAAGGGTGTTTTTGGCTTGAAATTGTTGAAAAAAAGAGTACACTAAAGTTACTGGCTCTGAGACGTCTCAAAGTAAGTTCTAGCTATCTGGAATTTGGGATGGGACAAGTTCCTTTCTATTTTTGATTAATTTTTTTGATAAAAACTAGTGATTATTTAGTAATCGTGGAGATTGAATGACGTTCTCAGGGTCAATTTTAGAGATACCCAAAAGTGTTGCCAATTCCTCACCGTAGGTAAATGTAAAGAGTTCATAAGCCGATTTTCCGTTGAAAGAAGCTCGTTTGACGCTGTTGACATGCGAACAAACCAGGTTGATGTCCTCCTGTGTCAAGTTGTCAAACGAACTGCCTTTAGGAAGAATATCTCTGATAAGTGTGTGATTCTTCTCAATTCTCCCTTTCTGGTCAGAACGATTGGGGTCACAGAAGAATAGCTTTGATTCTCCGCGAACATCCCTTTCGATGTCGTCCACTCTGGCGAATTCACCACCATTGTCGGTCAGAATGACAGGGAATAGTTCGCAGAAGTCTATCTCTTTCTGATGCAGGTCGTTTTTGATAATGTAGAGGTGTTTAGCGACCTCATTAGCTGTTTTATTATCAAGCAATCGAGCGAAAATAAAGTTACAGAAGGAGAGGTTGAAGGTTAGAAGAACTTTTCCTCCAATCCGTCCAGTAACGGTGTCCATTTCCAGCCAATAGCTGATGCCTTCTTTTGTGAGAAAGCGTTGGAAGTCCTCATAGGACCGTCCTTCTTTGGCAGTTTTAGGAATGGGAGGAAGATCTCTTGTTCGACGTTTTCTGAATTTCACGACACGGGGGAAATCAATAGGCTTTGTGGAAAGATATCCTTTTTCAAGGTATCGGTAGATAGAAGCTCTGGATGCCGAAAGTTCGTTTGAGGCGATGATGTGGTTGAGATGTTGTCCCTTTTGTATGGCTGAAGAGACAATCTCGTCCATACGATAGAATTCTTCTTTGTTTAGGGCAACGCCTGTTCTCGACTCCGAGAGCTTAGCTTCATAATCAAGCTGAGCTCTTTTGGCATAGTAGAACTGTTTCTGGTATCCACAGTTCAATCTCTTTTTCGGACAGGCATTACAAACGTAGGGAGCCTTTTTGAGCAGAGGGCAGGCCTCACAATTGGAAGCACTAGAGTTCTCTTTTGTCACCCTATTTCTCCGAACTTCTTTTGAAATTGTGGACGGATCTTTTCCTAACTTAGCTGCTATAGCCGAAAAGGTTTTGAGCTGTTCAATTCCTATTTGAATATCATTGCGATCAGAGAGAGTTAAGTGTTTGTTTTTCATTGTCAGTTACCAACTTGTCCCATAGTAAGTTCTACCTTATTTTTTTGTCTCAGTCTAATTTCCAGCTTTGGGGGTAGACTAGAACTTACTTTGAGAATTTAGGAGGATAAAAATTTTATGACAATAAAAAAATCCCCACACGAAGTGAGGGAAAAAATGTTATAATAAAAGTTTAATCATTTTTGTTTATCAAATTTTCAAGTGTTATTTTATCTATTATTGGTAATAAAACATACTTTGCTAGCAAATCTAATTTTTCTGGAAGATTTTTAAAACTAAGAAAGGAATCCTTATCTTTTGATGATAGAGTAACAGAAGTTTTTTCTTCAAATGAAAATACTGAATCCTTCTCTGAAATGTATATAGTATCAAACCGATTATATGTAAAATCTATAAATTTATCTTTTAATTCTTCATAATAAGGACTCGCTAAAGAAAAGTTTTGTTGGAAATATTCTTTAATATCCTCTGTATTTGTTAATGATAAATTTAATAAGTGTTTGGAATATTCTGGGATTTCTTGAATATCAAGAATCATTGCGATAAAGAAATCTTCTAAATAATCATCTATATTATCACCCCAAAGTAATTCGTTTTCATCATGAAAATAATTTGAATCATGAACCAAAGAATTTAATGCTCTTTTTGGAATCAAATATCGATTATTGCTAGTTAATTTATTATTTATAATATCTTCTATTAAAGTTCTGTCATCTGGATAAAAATCTACCAAACTTTTACTTAATCCTTTATTTTGAGAATTCTCATATAGCATTTTTATCCGTTGCGAACACCGATTAAAAATTAAATGACAAGAGTTTTCAAATTTTGTTATTGTCATAAGAGATTAGTCCTCCACTTCATCTGGAATATAAGTAATCACATCAGACACATTGCAATCTAAAATGAAGCATAGGGTATCTAATGTAGCTGTAGTTATTGGTTTTCCTTTTTTCATCCTGTGTAGCGTATTACTGGATAAGCCGTGGTGGAATATTAGTGTTCAACGGCAAAATTCTGAAGAAATTTCATATTCTGGACAGGGAAATTTTTTTGACTACATAAAGCACCCAGGTTTAAGTAGATATACATGTTGGCAAGTCTTAGTTACTGTATCAGATTTAGACAATAAAAGAAAAGTCGAACTGACAGCAGTCGGAGAAAGTCCAATTAGTTACCTAATAAATAACTTTCTCTCAATCATTACTTTTGATACCTTATTCCAAGGTCATCGAAATCTCAATTTCGGTATATCCAAGGAAAAGGCTAAATATTTTTCTAATTTGTTATAAATGATGATTTATAGAAAAAAAGCTCTCTTAGTACATATTCATACTAAGAGAGCTTTTTGTAATCTATTTGCCAATTTTGGCGGGGAAATTGGCGGGGTACCTTGTCTAAAAAGATAAAATTTATACCATTCTAATGTCGAAAAACCTTATGAAATCGGCGTAAAACGTTCAATTTTACTTTCTATATTATTCCCACTCAACAGTTGCCGGTGGTTTGCTGGTGATATCATAGACGATACGGTTGACGTGATCTACTTCGTTTACGATGCGGACGGAGACTTTTTGTAAGACATCCCAAGGAATACGAGCGAAATCAGCTGTCATACCATCAATAGAGGTAATCGCACGGATAGCAATAGTATAATCATAGGTGCGGCCATCACCCATAACACCGACAGAACGGACGCCTGTATTGACTGTGAAATACTGCCAGATATCGCGATCTAAGCCTGCTTTAGCAATTTCTTCACGCAAAATAGCATCAGATTCACGAACCGTCTCAAGTTTTTCAGCGGTAATCTCACCCATAACACGAATAGCAAGTCCAGGGCCTGGGAAAGGCTGACGCCAAACGATCTCATCGGGCATACCAAGAGCCGTTCCTAGAGCACGTACTTCATCCTTAAAGAGGGTATTGAGAGGTTCAATTAATTCAAACTGCATGTCTTCAGGAAGTCCACCAACGTTGTGGTGAGACTTGATGGTTTGAGCTGTTTCGGTACCAGATTCAATGACATCGGTGTAGAGGGTTCCTTGGGCTAGGAAGTCCACACCTTTCAGTTTACTTGCTTCATCATCAAAAACATAGACAAATTCATTACCAATGATTTTACGTTTTTTCTCAGGGTCGTCCACACCAGCAAGAAGATCCAAGAAACGTTTCGAAGCATCAACACGGATAATGTTAAGTCCGAACTTACCGCCAAGCATTTCCATAACCTGATCACCTTCTCCTTTACGGAGAAGTCCGTGGTCAACGAAGATACATGTCAATTGATCACCAATAGCACGTTGAAGAAGGACACCAACAACTGAGGAATCAACTCCACCAGATAATCCAAGAAGGACCTTGCGAGTACCAACTTTTTCACGGATTTTTTTGATTTCCATATCTATAAAATTATCCATTGACCAGTCGCCACGTGCACCACAAATATTAAAGGCAAAGTTACGAAGAATATCATTTCCATAAACAGAATGTCTAACTTCTGGGTGGAACTGAATGCCATAAATATTTTTTTCGATATTTTCAATAGCAGCATAAGGGCAATCACTAGAGTCACCGACAAGGTGGAAACCAGCAGGAATTTCAGTAACGGCATCACCATGGCTCATCAAGACAATTTGTTCCTCAGGTGTATTGGCAAAAAGTGTTGATTTTGAACGTAAATGTAGCGTTGATTGCCCATACTCGCTACTACCTGTTTGTCCTGCCGGCACAACTTTACCTCCAAGCTTATCAGTTAAAAGTTGCATACCATAACAGATTCCAAGAATTGGAATACCGAGTTCAAAAATGTTCTCGTCAATGCCAAAAGCATCCTCAGAATAAACTGAGTTAGGCCCTCCAGACAATACAATACCAATTGGCTTGATAGCACGAATCTCATCTGCTGTAATTTTATGGCTTTTCAATTCAGAAAATACGCCAAATTCACGAATACGTCGAGCTATCAGTTGGTTGTACTGGCTACCATAATCTAGAACGATAATTTTTTGGACATCATTCAAAGTAGAATTATCAGTCATTGTTTTCCTTTCCTTCTAGGCTAGTTAAAAAACTAACAGAGTCTAACTTATTTTAGCATAATTCAAAAGATTTTTCAGTATATTCTTGTATGAAATTAAAATTTTAGTTTTTGGCAGAAAGTGAGATCCTCTAATAAAGTACTTTTTTCAGTTTTTTGCTATTGACAAAATAGTCAGAAAATTATACAATACTTACAAGTAAACATCGAAAGGAAAAAGTCAATGACATTCGCAAGTATGACAGTTTTACTATTGCGTAATGAGGGCTAATGCAAAGGCATTAGTCCTGTTTGGCTTACCAAGCGGGATAGAAAACATCTCGCTTGGGTTTCTGAGTGAGGTGTTTTTATTTTTTAATAAAATAATGAAAGAGGTCTTTTATGCGTAAAGTTGAATTTCTTGACACGACTCTCCGTGATGGAGAACAGACTCCTGGAGTAAATTTTTCAATCAAAGAAAAAGTTGCTATCGCAAAACAATTGGAAAAGTGGGGGATTTCTTCCATTGAGGCAGGCTTTCCTGCAGCAAGTCCAGATTCATTTGAAGCGGTGAAACAAATTTCAGCAGCTCTAACGACGACTGCAGTGTCAGGTTTAGCACGTTCAGTTAAATCAGATATCGATGCATGTTACGAGGCTATCAAAGATGCTAAATTCCCCCAATGTCACGTTTTTATTGCGACTAGCCCAATTCATCGTGAATATAAGCTAAAAAAGACCAAAGAAGAAATTCTTGAGATTATCAAAGAACATGTGACTTATGCTCGTGAGAAGTTTGAAGTGGTTGAATTTTCACCTGAAGATGCAACACGTACAGAATTAGATTATCTACTTGAGGTTGTCCAGACAGCAGTTGATGCTGGTGCAACCTACATCAATATTCCTGATACCGTCGGTTTTACAACGCCAGAAGAATATGGTTATATTTTCAAATATCTGATTGAAAATACCAAGTCTAATCGCAAGATTATTTTTAGTCCACATTGTCACAATGATCTTGGAATGGCGACTGCTAACACACTTGCTGCAATTAAAAACGGTGCGGGACGTGTGGAAGGAACTCTTAATGGGATTGGTGAGCGTGCGGGAAATGCTGCGCTTGAAGAAGTTGCAGTCGCTCTTAACATTCGCGAAGATTATTATCAAGCAACGTCAGATATTGTCCTCAATGAGACGGTTAATACCTCTGATATGGTGTCGCGTTTCTCTGGAATTCCAGTGCCTAAGAATAAAGCAGTTGTAGGAGGGAATGCTTTCTCACATGAATCAGGTATCCATCAGGATGGGGTTCTTAAAAATCCTCTTACTTATGAAATCATTACGCCAGAATTGGTTGGAGTTAAGAAAAACTCTCTCCCTCTCGGAAAATTGTCAGGCCGTCATGCCTTCATTGAAAAACTTAAAGAACTGGAGTTGGCATTTGAAGAAAGTGAAGTCATCCCACTTTTTGCCAAGTTTAAAAAGTTGGCTGATAAAAAACATGAAATCACTGATGCTGATGTCAGAGCTCTCGTCGCAGGAAATGACATTGAAAATCCAGAAGGTTTCCATTTCAAAGATTTGAAACTAACTTCAAATGCTGATGAGACAGTGACAGCAGAAGTTTCTATGGTTAATAACGATGGTGAAGAAGTCAATGTTATTGCTAACGGCAAGGGTTCGGTTGAAGCGGCTTACAATGCTATTGATAAATTCTTCAATCAGACAGTGAAATTGCTAAGCTATACCATGGATGCTGTAACTGATGGAATCGACGCTCAAGCCCGCGTTGCTGTTTCTGTTGAAAATGTTGACACAGGGACTATTTTCAATGCTGCGGGTATTGACTTTGATGTCATGAAAGCAGGAGCTATCGCTTATGTCAATGCAAACGCTCTAGTTCAAAAAGAGAATGCGGGAGAGATTGGTAAAAGTGTTTCTTTCCGTGATGTTCCAAACGAATAGGATTAGGAAAAGAGGAAAAGATGAAAAAAATCGTAACGCTAGCTGGTGATGGTATCGGACCAGAAATTATGGCCGCTGGTTTAGAAGTGCTCAATGTTGTTGCCCAAAAGGTTGGTTTTGAATATGAAACACAAGCTAAAGCTTTTGGTGGTGCAGGAATAGATGCCAGTGGACATCCCTTACCAGCCGATACCTTAGAGGCGGCTAAATCTGCAGATGCTATTTTGTTAGCAGCTATTGGTAGTCCGCAGTATGATAATGCTCCAGTTCGGCCGGAGCAAGGTCTACTGGCCATTCGAAAAGAGCTTAATCTTTTTGCTAATATTCGTCCTGTCCGTATTTTTGATGCGTTGAAGCACTTGTCACCTCTCAAGCCTGAACGCATTGAAGAAGTTAACTTCGTTGTTGTTCGTGAGTTGACTGGTGGTATCTATTTTGGAGAACACATTTTGAACGAAGAATCTGCACGTGATATCAATGATTATTCAGCAGACGAGATTCGTCGTATCATGCGTAAAGCGTTTGAAATCGCACGTGGGCGAAATAAAAAAGTTACTAGCATTGATAAGCAAAATGTTTTAGCAACATCTAAACTTTGGCGCAAAGTAGCAGAAAAAGTAGCAAAAGAGTATCCAGATGTTACTTTGGAACACCAGTTAGTTGACAGTGCGGCAATGATTATGATTACTAATCCAGCACGTTTTGATGTCGTTGTGACTGAAAACTTATTTGGTGATATATTGTCTGACGAGTCATCTGTCTTGCCTGGTACCCTTGGAGTTATGCCATCTGCCAGTCATTCTGAAGATGGGCCAAGCCTTTACGAACCAATTCATGGCTCTGCACCAGATATCGCTGGTAAAGGTATTGCTAATCCAATATCGATGATTTTGTCGGTAGCCATGATGTTACGTGAGAGCTTTGGAGAAAATGCTGGTGCTGAGATGATTGAAAATGCTGTTGACAAGACTTTAGCGCAAGGTGTTTTAACACGTGACTTAGGTGGACAAGCAGATACCGCAACAATGACAGCGGCTATTATTAAAAATCTATGAGTGTCAAAATAATACTTTATTTCTCCATAGTACTTTGGAATGGCATCGTTTTTACAAGTTATGGTATTGACAAAAACAAAGCTAGAAAGGGACAATGGAGAATTTCAGAGAGACTTCTACTGCTAGAGAGTATATTTTTCGGCGGGTTAGGGGCTTTCTTGGCCGGACACCTATTTCATCATAAAACGAGAAAATGGTATTTTCAGTTGGTTTGGTATTTAGGAATCGTGATGACTTGTGTTTTAATGTATTTAATTTGGAGAATCTAATATGAGTGGAAAATCAATTTTTGATAAGCTTTGGGAGCGCCATGTAGTAACTGGTAAAGAAGGCGAGCCTCAGCTAATGTATGTGGATCAGCATTATATCCACGAAGTAACCAGCCCACAAGCCTTTCAAGGCCTTCGTGATGCTGGACGAAAAGTACGTCGTCCTGATTTGACATTTGGGACAACAGACCATAATGTGCCGACCGTAGATATTTTTAATATCCGTGATTTGGTTTCAAAAAATCAAATCGATACACTTGCTCGCAATGTGGAAGAATTTGGTATTGACGCAGCGACTCATGGTACTGAACGTCAAGGAATTGTACATATGGTTGGACCTGAAACAGGCCGTAGTCAACCAGGTAAATTTGTTGTTTGCGGGGACAGTCATACGGCTACTCACGGAGCTTTTGGTGCGATTGCTTTTGGTATCGGGACATCAGAAGTGGAGCACGTTTTTGCCACACAATGTCTCTGGCAAGTTAAACCTAAAAAGATGAAGGTTGAATTTATTGGAACACCACAAAAAGGGGTTTACTCAAAAGACTTCATCCTCGCCTTAATTGCGCGTTACGGTGTGGATGCTGGTGTTGGTTATGCTGTTGAATACTGCGGTGAAGCTATTGATGCTCTGTCAATGGATGAACGAATGACTATTGCTAATATGTCCATTGAATTTGGCGCTAAGATGGGTCTGATGAACCCAGATCAAAAAACGTACGACTATGTTCAAGGTCGCCCTTGTGCTCCTAAAGACTTTGAAGCTGCTGTTGCAGACTGGAAGACATTGGTTTCAGACCCTGATGCTGAGTACGATAAGGTCATTACTATTGATGTATCAAAATTAGCACCGATGGTGACTTGGGGAACTAATCCAGAAATGGGTGTTGAATTCGATCAACCATTTCCAGAAATTAAGGATATGAACGATGAACGTGCTTACCATTACATGGATGTGAAACCTGGTGATAAGGCTGAAGATATTGATCTTGGTTACGTCTTTATTGGTTCTTGTACCAATGCCCGTCTGTCTGACCTCGAATTGGCCGCTAAATTTGTTAAAGGCAAACATATTGCGCCGACACTGACAGCTATCGTGGTACCGGGTTCTCGTCCTGTTAAGAAAGAAGCAGAGCGTCTTGGACTTGATAAAATCTTCTTAGATGCCGGCTTTGAATGGCGCGATCCGGGATGCTCAATGTGTCTTGGTATGAACCCAGACCACGTGCCAGAAGGTGTTCACTGCGCATCGACAAGTAACCGTAACTTTGAAGGACGTCAGGGATATGGAGCTCGTACCCATCTGTGCAGCCCTGCCATGGCAGCAGCGGCAGCTGTTGCTGGAAAATTTGTCGATGTTCGTCAAATGACAGAAGTTCAAGGATAGGGGGGAAAGAAAAATGGAAAAATTTACTGTCTACACTGGGAAATCTGTCCCTTTGATGAATGACAATATTGATACCGACCAGCTCATTCCAAAGCAATTCCTAAAAGCCATCGATAAGAAGGGTTTTGGGAAGAATTTACTTTTTGAGTGGCGTTACCTCAATGATGATTATGATGAAAATCCAGACTTTATCTTCAATAAACCAGAGTATCGGGATGCAACCATTCTGATTTCGGGGGATAATTTCGGCTCAGGCTCGTCACGTGAGCACGCAGCCTGGGCTCTGGAAGATTACGGTTTCCGCTGTGTGATTGCAGGCTCTTTTTCAGATATTCATTACAACAATGAACTGAAAAATGGCATGCTTCCAATTGTTCAGCCACTTGATGTCCGTGAAAAATTAGCAGCTCTGCCAGCCGGTGAAGAAATTACTATTGATTTGCCCAATCAGCTGATTAAGTCGTCTGTGGGGGAATTTCCTTTTGATATTGACCATGAGTGGAAGCGTAAACTGGTCGAAGGGCTTGATGATATTGGCATTACGCTTCAATACGAAGAACTAATTGCGGCCTATGAAAAGCAACGCCCGGCTTACTGGCAGTAATCGTACCATTTCTGATGCTGATTTAAGTGAGTTAAAAAAGTGAACAAGTAATTGCCAATAAGGTTGAGATACTTGTTCGCTTTTTCAATATACTTTGAAACTAACGGTTTTTAAAATTTTTGTTTTGCTATTCCATCATGCTCTCAAATTATTTGGCTTGAAACACAGTGATTGACTAAGGAGAGATTTTTTGTAAACTTGGATAGTGATAATCGGTATTAGGACCAATATACTAATGAAGGTGATAAGTTAGGAATTTAAAATCTAGCCAATGATTAAGGACGCTTCAGTTCAAGCCTAAAGGGGGATCTAATTCATTAAAATTTCTCCGGATTTGAGTAAGATAGTAAGTTGATATTGAGCTTAATCCACTCACTATTGTCGCTAAATCAGAATTTTAGATTTTTTTGAACTTGATAGATAAAAGTCCGAAATCATAAGAAGTTTGACAAGTTAAAAAAGAATCAACAACTAAAGTCAAAAATGATCTTTGTGGGAAAATGAGTACTAAATAATAAACGGGAAAGACAAACCACTGTTTCCTTAAAAATAAGTTTAGTTTAAAGACTAGACTTTGGAAAAGGACGGGGGCTGCAAAAGGATTGTTTCAGGTTAATACTTGACCACACTCTCGTTTTTCATGCCCTCTTGTTCTTTCAATCTTTGCTATCATTCTATAAAATGATATAATAATATCTATGAATAACGCAGAAAAAATTTCAAATTATCAAATTCTTATTTCCCAAGCCCAAGCCATGTTTGCTAAGGAGACAAATCCTCTTGCGAATTTATCAAATGCTTCGGCCATGCTTAATATGACCTTGCCCAATTCTGTTTTTACAGGTTTTTATCTGTTTGATGGAGATGAGTTGATACTGGGGCCTTTTCAAGGTGGGGTATCTTGTGTCCATATTGCTCTAGGAAAGGGTGTTTGCGGGCAAGCTGCTGCTGAAAGGCAAACCTTGATAGTAGATGATGTGACCAAGCATGACAATTATATTTCCTGTGATTCCGCAGCTATGTCAGAAATCGTAGTACCTATGGTTAAGAATGGTAAATTAATAGGTGTTTTAGACTTAGATTCTCGTTTGACGGGAGATTATGATGTCATTGATCAGGAATACCTTGAAAAGTTTGTAGCTGTGCTATTATCAAAAACAAATTTTAATTTTGATATGTTTGGGGTGGAATAATGTATCAAGCACTTTATCGAAAATACCGAAGTCAGGCTTTTGACGAGATGGTTGGGCAAGACATTATTTCAACCACTTTAAAACAAGCGGTGGCTTCAGGAAAAATTAGTCATGCCTACCTCTTCTCAGGACCGCGTGGTACAGGAAAAACTAGTGCTGCTAAAATTTTTGCCAAGGCCATGAACTGTCCCAATCAAGTAGACGGTGAACCTTGCAATCATTGTGACATTTGCCGTGACATTACTAATGGCAGTCTGGAAGATGTCATCGAAATTGACGCTGCCTCAAACAACGGTGTTGATGAAATTCGCGACATTCGTGATAAGTCAACCTATGCCCCCAGCCGTGCGATTTATAAAGTTTATATCATTGATGAAGTCCATATGCTGTCAACAGGAGCTTTCAATGCCCTTTTAAAAACTTTGGAGGAGCCAACTGAGAATGTCGTTTTCATCCTAGCAACGACAGAATTACACAAAATCCCTGCGACTATCTTGTCGCGTGTGCAGCGTTTTGAATTTAAAGCTATAAAACAAAATGCGATTCAAAAACATTTGGCAACTATTCTTGATAAGGAAGAAATTAGTTACGATCAGGATGCACTTAACCTAATTGCTCGTCGTGCCGAAGGTGGTATGCGTGATGCCTTATCTATCTTGGATCAGGCACTTAGCCTTTCTGTAGGTAATCATATTTCTCTTAACGTTGCTGAGGAGATTACGGGAAGTATTTCTTTGGGAGCTCTAGATGATTATGTCAGCAGTATCATCGCTCACGAAACGACTCAAGCTTTAACAAATCTAGATGTGATTTTTGATTCGGGCAAGAGTATGAGCCGTTTTGCCACTGACTTATTAACCTATTTACGTGATTTATTGATTGTGCAGTCAGGTGGTGAGAATAACCACAGCAGTCCCATTTTTGAGGAAAATCTTTCTTTGAGTCAAGATTTGATTTTTAAGATGATTGATCTTGTTACAGAAGATTTGTTACAAATAAAAACGGCAGGACAGCCTAAAATTTATGCCGAAATGATGACCATTCAATTGTCGGAATTACACGCAGCTTCAGCGCCAGCTGATTTACCAGAAAACCTGGTTGGCCAATTGAGTCAGCTACAAGCTGAAATCAGTGAACTAAAAAAAGAAATAGCTTCGTTATCAAATGGATTTGTCCCTGCTAGTGCAAAGCCAGTTCAAGCTAAATCAAAATCAGGGTTCAAGTTCAAGGTTGATCGTCTTAAAGTGTTGACAATCATGGAAGAAACTGTTGTGGATAGCCAAAAATCGCGAGAATATTTAGATGCCTTAAAAGGCGCTTGGAATGAAATCCTAGATAGTATTTCAGCACAAGATCGAGCACTTTTGTTAGGTTCTGAACCTGTTTTGGCTAACAGTGAAAATGCTATTTTGGCATTTGATGCGGCCTTCAATGCTGAACAAGCTATGAAACGTTCAGATTTGAACGATGTTTTTGGCAATATCATGAGTAAGGCTGCTGGATTTTCTCCAAATATTATAGCCGTTCCACGCAAAGATTTTAATAGTATTCGTTCAGAATTTGCACAGAAAATGAAGACACAAAAGCAGGAGAATGTTCCTGAAGAAAATACAGACAAGCATTTTATTCCTGATGGATTTAATTTTTTAGCAGATAAAATTCAAACGGTCGAAGACTGAAGGCTAGCAAATGATTGTTTTCTGAATCTAAATACAATGCTTTCGGACAGGAGAAAGGTGGCTCTAATGATTATTTGGTTAAATGGTGCGTTTGGTAGTGGCAAAACGACCTGTGCTTTTGAGTTACAGAGAAGACTGCCAAATGCATTTGTCTATGATCCTGAGGATTTGGGCGAATTTTTAAATTACCATTTTCCTAAATCATTGCAAGAGAATGATTTTCAGGACTATCCTTTTTGGCGTCAGTTTAATTATGCTATGTTAAGACAGATAGCAAAAGAATTTGATGGCATTATCATTGTCCCTATGACTGTTACGAATCTAAGATATTACGATGAACTTATTGGTCGTTTGATTGCAGAAGGAATTACGGTTAAACACTACATTTTATCGGCAAGCGCAAAAACGTTAAAGCAACGTTTGAATAAGCGGCTGGAATTTGGTCAGACATGGGGTAAACGACACATTGATTCCTGTATTGAGGCTTTCGAAAACGTTATAACCGGTAGAATAATCATGACAGATCAGATGACTATAGACGCCATAATTGAAGTAATTGCTGAAGAATCTTCGATAAGTCTTATACCAGACAAAAGATTTCCTGTCAAAAAATGGATTGACAGGAGAAAAATAACCCTAAATCATATTCGTAAAGGGTAAGTTATTTTTAAGGAGAAGCAATTGATAAAAAAATTTATTAGTCACCATCCAGAGCAAGCTTTCTTATTTTTATTTAATACGGGCGTGTTTGCTTGGCTTCAAACGACAGGGCTAGCCATCGCTACTAAACTGGGGTTTGACTCTATCCAAGCGGAGTCTCTTTTAGCCTATATTCCTGATTGGTTGCGTTTTTTGCTAGGTGATTCTTTGGAAAGATTGCAGAGCTTTTTTGGCAGTTATGCAATAGCTTGGTTAGTGGTTTCTATGGTACTGGCCATTCTCATCAGATTTATCAAAGGCCTTGTAAAGCTAATCATATTCCTTGCCATCATTGTTATTGGAATTTACTTAATTTGGCAGAATCAGGCCATTTTGAGAAATCTTATGCAGTATTAAAAAAGCCAATCCATTTGGAGAGGCTTTTTCTATGTTTATAAATTAGTTTTTAGAAGCTGCTTGGAAATCTGGGTTTTGCCAAGCTTCATCAATGATAGCTTTTAATTCTTTTGCAGAAGCTTGCATTTTTTGAGTTTCAGCATCATTCAATGGGATATTGATTGGACGTACAATACCGTGCGCACCAACAACAGCAGGCTGACCGATGAAGCAGTCAGTAACACCTTCGTATTGACCATCTTGGAATACTGAAAGTGGAAGGACAGCATTTTCATCATCAAGGATTGCTTTTGTAATACGAGCAAGAGCTACAGCGATACCGTAGTAAGTAGCACCTTTTTTGTTGATGATCGTGTAAGCAGCGTCACGAACGCCCTCAAACAAGTCGATTAATTCTTCAGCGTTGAAATTGCGAACATCTTTAAGGTAGTTTTCAAGGTTAACACCAGCAACGTTTGCATGTGACCAAACGGCAAATTCTGAATCTCCGTGTTCACCCATGATGTAAGCGTGAACTGAACGTGCGTCAATGTCAAGTTTTTCAGCCAAAGCCTGACGGAAACGAGCAGTGTCAAGAGATGTACCAGAACCGATAACACGTTCTTTAGGGAATCCTGAGAACTTCCATGTTGAATAAGTCAAGACATCAACTGGGTTAGCAGCTACCAAGAAAATACCCTTGAAACCTGATTCAACAACTTGAGTGACGATAGATTTGTTGATGGCAAGGTTTTTACCAACAAGATCAAGACGAGTTTCACCTGGTTTTTGTGGAGCACCAGCAGTGATTACTACGACATCAGCGTCAGCACAGTCAGAATATTGAGCAGCGTAGATTTTTTTAGGTGAAGTAAAGGCAAGGGCGTGGCTAAGGTCAAGCGCATCACCGACAGCTTTTTCATGAAGTTGTGGAATTTCAATAATACCAAGCTCTTGAGCGATACCTTGGTTTACTAGTGCAAATGCGTAAGATGAACCTACGGCACCGTCACCAACGAGGATAACTTTTTTGTGTTGTTTAGTTGCAGTCATTTCTAAACATCTCCCTTATTTTTTTTGGGTTGATACCCATACAACTCTATTTTAGCACGATAGCTTTGATATGTCACGAAATAAATTTGAAAATTTATGAAAACGGTATGCTTATTAGGGAATTTTCTTCAAAATATGGTATAATAAAATAGAGTTTTAGACTAGAAAAGGAGCTTTGCTTCATGCAAGATAAGAATTTAGTTGACGTTAATCTGACTTCAGAAATGAAAACCAGTTTTATAGATTATGCTATGTCAGTTATCGTCGCCCGCGCCCTGCCGGACGTAAGAGATGGCTTAAAGCCTGTTCACCGTCGTATATTATATGGTATGAATGAACTTGGGGTTACGCCAGACAAGCCTCACAAAAAATCAGCCCGTATCACTGGGGATGTTATGGGTAAGTACCATCCACATGGGGATTCGTCCATTTATGAGGCAATGGTGCGTATGGCACAATGGTGGTCTTATCGCCATATGCTAGTTGATGGTCACGGGAACTTTGGTTCAATGGATGGCGATGGTGCTGCTGCACAACGTTATACAGAAGCCCGTATGAGTAAGATTGCTCTGGAAATGTTGCGCGATATCAATAAGAATACCGTTGATTTTCAAGATAACTATGATGGTTCTGAACGTGAACCGCTAGTTTTACCAGCTCGTTTTCCCAACCTTCTTGTGAATGGAGCAACAGGGATTGCGGTAGGTATGGCGACGAATATCCCGCCACATAATTTAGGTGAATCAATTGATGCAGTTAAGCTGGTTATGGATAATCCTGATGTGACAACTCGCGAATTGATGGAGGTTTTGCCTGGACCGGACTTTCCGACTGGCGCCCTTGTTATGGGTAAATCAGGAATTCATCGCGCTTATGACACTGGAAAAGGTTCCATTGTCCTTCGTTCACGAACAGAAATTGAAACAACTAAGTCAGGACGTGAACGCATTGTTGTAACAGAGTTTCCGTATGGTGTTAACAAGACAAAGGTTCATGAGCATATCGTGCGTCTAGCACAGGAAAAACGTGTTGAAGGAATTACAGCAGTTCGTGATGAGTCTAGCCGCGAAGGTGTACGTTTTGTCATTGAAGTGCGTCGTGATGCATCTGCCAATGTTATTTTGAATAACTTGTTCAAATTGACAAGTTTACAGACTAACTTTAGTTTTAATATGTTGGCAATCGAAAACGGTGTTCCTAAAATTCTTTCGTTAAAACGTATTATTGAAAATTACATTGAGCATCAGAAGGAAGTCATTGTTCGCCGAACACGTTTTGAAAAGGACAAAGCCGAAGCCAGGGCGCATATTTTGGAAGGTTTGCTGATTGCGCTTGATCATTTGGACGAAGTTATTTCCATTATTCGTGCTAGCCAGACTGATGCAGAAGCTCAAGCAGAATTGATGAGTCGCTTTGATTTGTCAGAACGTCAAAGTCAGGCTATCTTAGACATGCGTCTGCGCCGTTTAACAGGGTTGGAACGCGACAAGATTCAATCGGAGTACAAGGAACTTTTGGACTTGATTGCTGATTTAGCAGACATTTTGGCAAAACCTGAGCGTGTCATTACAATCATCAAAGAAGAGATGGATGAAATTAAGCGTAAATACGCAGATCCACGCCGAACGGAGTTAATGGTTGGAGAAGTGTTGACTCTTGAGGATGAGGATTTAATTGAAGAAGAGGATGTTCTTATCACTTTATCAAATAAGGGATATATTAAACGTTTAGCTCAAGATGAATTTCGTGCTCAGAAACGCGGGGGGCGTGGTGTGCAAGGAACAGGTGTCAACGATGATGACTTTGTTCGCGAACTTGTTTCAACAAGCACTCATGATAGTTTGTTATTCTTTACTAACATGGGGCGTGTCTACCGACTGAAAGCTTATGAAATTCCAGAATATGGTCGAACGGCTAAGGGATTGCCAATTGTTAACCTCCTTAAACTTGATGACGGAGAAACGATTCAGACTATTATCAATGCTCGCAGAGAAGATGTTCAAGATAAATTTTTCTTCTTTACGACCAAACAAGGTGTAGTTAAACGTACTAGCGTTTCTGAATTCAACAATATCCGTCAAAATGGTCTTAAAGCCTTAAACTTGAAAGAAGATGATGAACTTATCAATGTTCTTTTGACTGATGGGCAAGATGACATCATTATTGGGACACAAACTGGGTATTCCGTTCGTTTTAACGAAGAGGTTGTTCGTAACATGGGACGTACGGCAACTGGTGTTCGAGGGGTTACTTTACGCATTGGAGATAAAGTTGTAGGTGCCTCTCGTATAACAGATGATCAAGAAGTTCTCGTTATCACTGAAAATGGTTATGGTAAACGTACAGCAGCGAGTGAATATCCAACAAAAGGCCGTGGTGGTAAGGGTATTAAAACGGCAAATATCACAAGTAAGAATGGTTCATTGGCTGGTTTGGTAACTGTCAATGGTGATGAAGATATTATGGTCATTACCAACACTGGGATTATTATACGGACAAATGTTGCTGACATTTCGCAAACAGGTCGTTCAACCTTGGGTGTAAAAGTTATGAGACTTGATCAAGAAGCAAAAATTGTGACGTTTGCACTTGTTCAATCAGTAGAAAATGAGGAAACAACATCTGTCTCTGATGAAAAATAGACAGTTTGAGAAACTATGACAAAAAGAAAAAAGAAACCATCAAAAATTTTACGTTTTTTGCGTATCTTGATTTTTAGCCTTTTATTGATTGTTGGTCTTGCGTTGATTTTCAATAAGTCCATTCGAAACGTTATTATTGGCTGGAATTCCAACAAATATCAGGTGGTTAAGGTAACCAAAAAAGAAATTAAAAAGAATGAAAAATCTGAAACTACTTTTGATTTTTCTGCTGTAGAACCAATTTCAACCGAGTCAGTTTTAGAAGCGCAATGGAATGCTCAAAATCTTCCTGTTATCGGTGGCATTGCCATCCCAGATATTGGAATAAACTTGCCAATTTTTAAAGGATTAGGCAATGTAGGGTTGACCTATGGTGCAGGAACCATGAAGGAAGAACAAGTCATGGGTGGTGAAAATAATTATGCATTAGCTAGCCACCATGTTTTTGGAATGACTGGTTCTTCAAAAATGCTTTTTTCACCCCTAGAGCGTGCAAAAATTGGTATGAAAATTTACCTGACTAATAAAGAAATGGTTTACACATATACTATCACCGGTGTGGAGTCTGTAGCACCAGATAGATCTGATGTGATAAACGATACACCAGGACAAAGTCAGGTTACGCTTGTAACTTGTACAGATCTTGAGGCAACGGGGCGTATCATTGTGTACGGAACATTGGAATCTTCCGTTGCATATGATCAAGCTTCCGAAGATATCGTCAAGGCATTTAAGTCGAGTTATAACCAAATTACTTCATAGAAGAGAGGCGCGAGCCTCTTTTCTAGCATAAGGAGAGAATATTGAAATTAAAAACTATCCATCACATTGCTATTATTGTTTCAGATTATGAGAAATCACGCGACTTTTATGTTAATAAGCTCGGTTTTGAGATTATTCGGGAGAACCACCGTCCAAAACGACATGATTATAAACTGGATTTACGGTGTGGTACCGCCGAACTTGAAATTTTTGGAAATAAGCTAAGTGACCCACATTATACTACACCACCAAAGCGAATCGGTCGTCCTGAATATGATAGAGAGGCTTGTGGGTTACGTCATTTAGCATTTTATGTTGATGATGTTGAAGCTTATAAGGTAGAGTTGGAAGGTATGGGAATCTTTGTAGAGCCTATTCGTTATGATGATTATACTGGAAAGAAGATGACTTTCTTTTTCGACCCAGATGGACTTCCACTTGAATTACACGAATAAAAAATATGAGGGAAATAAGGAATCAAACAGTTTTTTTAAGACCTCTTTGCAGTGAAATGGTATAATGAATTCTCACAGAAAGGAAGACTGAAATGAAATTTAGTAAATTTGTTTTTTCTGCTGCCCTCTTGTTAGTGAGTATCTTTATGATTAGCACTGCTCATGCGGCAACTAATACTGTTCAGGATGTCATTGATGAGACTTATGTCCAACCTGACTATGTGCTTGGTTATTCCCTAACACCTGACCAACAAACTCAAACTTTAAGTTTGCTTGGTTATGATAGTAGTAAGGATACTCAGGTAAAGACTCTGACGACAAGTGCATATGCCCAAATCATGAATGTTGCAGATGATGCTAGCTTACAGCTCTATTCATCAGTGAAAATTCAAAAACTTGCTTCTTCTGAGACACTCACCGTAGAAATTGTGACACCAGAAAACATTACAAAAGTGACCCAAGATATGTATCGAAATGCGGCGGTTACTTTGGGGATTGAACATGCCAAAATTACGGTCGCTGCCCCTATTGCTGTAACAGGTGAGAGTGCGCTTGCTGGTATTTATTACTCACTGGAAGAAAACGGTGCTAAGGTATCTGATGAAAGTAAAGCTTTAGCTCAAGAAGAGTTATCTGCTCTGTCAACAATCAATGCTGAAAACCAAGGAACTCAAGGTTATGATGCAGATAAACTTAACGTTGCTTTAACAGATATCAAGAAGGCTGTTGCTGAGGGTGGTGACAACTTAACAGAAGACCAAGTTCGCAAAATTGTTGAAGATACACTTGAAAACTACGGTCTAAAAGATGTTTTATCAGCTGACCATATTACCTTGATTGTTAATTTTGCACTTAATTTATCGCATTCAAGTGTCATTAAAAGCAGTGGTTTTAAGGAAACCTTGTCTTCATTGAAGGATAGTATCGTTTCAAATGCCAAATCAACCTTTAAAGATATCAACCTTAATTTTGACGCAAGTGGCGTGATTGAATCTAGCAAGGGCTTCTTTGCTAGTATTTGGCAACAAATTGTTAATTTCTTTAGTCAATTTTTCGGCTAAAGTGATAGAAAATCTCTAGGCTCCGTAATGAACTCTATGTGTCCTGTGATATCATATAGAACATATGGAGTTTTTTCATACGCAAAAAAGCCCTTGCTAGATTAAACCTTTAGCAGGGGCTGTCTGGCTGATGAATAATTGAGAAAAGAATCCATGATATGTCATTAGGTTCTCCTTGAACTGCGTCAGTATTACAGTAGTGACGTATTAGTGCTATTGCTTAGGATTTATCAGATAACGGCTGTCTTTTCGGTTGCTAAAATGTTTACGATAATGGCTCGGCGTTGTTTGATAATAGCGCTTGAATTGACGATTAAAATTAGAGAGATTGTTGAAACCG
Organism: Streptococcus sp. ZY19097; assembly: GCF_040731245.1. Classification (NCBI taxonomy): domain Bacteria; kingdom Bacillati; phylum Bacillota; class Bacilli; order Lactobacillales; family Streptococcaceae; genus Streptococcus; species Streptococcus sp. ZY19097. The sequence goes on along the minus strand of NZ_CP160400.1, from coordinate 1,472,684 downwards.
ATGCGGTTGGCAATGTCCAAAATGGAGTAGTTGGTATTAATCAGTAAGTCACTGGCTTTATTTAAACGAACTTGGATAACAAATTCAGTGCAAGAAGTCCCCGTGTGCTGTTTAAAAACGCTCATAAAGTGAGTCTTGCTATAACCAATAAAATCTGCCAAATATTCAATTGTCAAATTCTTCTCGTAATTGCGATTGATAAAATCGATGAGTTCACGGATTTTTTCGTTTTTCCGATAGGCATCATCAGTATTTTTTTTGACGACATAGCGATAGAAATAAAGGAGATAGATTAGTTCGTTAAGCTTTGATTTCAGGAGAAGTTCAAAATGTCGGCCTTCATTACGAGATAAGTCAAAGATGCTGAATAAGCAAGTCTTGATTTCATCGTAGCCTTCCATATCAGGTTTGATGCAAGGAATAAATTTAAATGAGCTGGTCTGCAAAGGCTGTAGATAGCGCAGGCTCACCTGATCGATAATTGAATGTCCAATCATGTCCAAATGGAATTGAAAGGTGTCTGTAATGTGATTTTGGTTTTCAATGGGGTGTATAGAGTGCATACCGTTTGGTCTAATAAGGACAATATCTCCAGGTTCACTATTGAAAAAATCGTAATCAATATGATAGCGGGCAGATCCTTCATAGACATAGTTGATTTCTAATTCTGGGTGCCAATGGAATAGAACGTCAGGTCTTCCATCTTTAACGATAGTATTATAATAATGGTAGGATAAAAGGTGGTTATTTTCACCAAATTCCTGTTTAAACTCATTTGTAACTAATTTCATCATCGAACCTCAAATATTAAAAATCATAGTTTAGTATTATTATAGCAAAAGCCTAGTAAAATGTCAGTTCTTCCATTAGACATATGAAAAAGTTTTCAAAAGCTTGCTAAAAATCAGGATTTTTACCCTGAAAGTGGTACAATGAAAGTGTTAAGAAGATGCTGGTATTGACTATTGATACTCAATGAAAATCAAAAGTAGCCTAGGAAACGAAGCCGACGATAGAACTTGAGTTCATCAAGGCAAGTTGACAACGGATAATTTTGATTTTCGAAGAGTATGATTTATGGTCAGACATGCAGTGCTTGTATCTTCCATCTAAAATGATGATTATTTAAAGGAGGAGGAAATTATCATGGATGAGTTAAAAAAAGTGTTGTTAGCTGGGATTGGTTTGACCTCGATGACTTTAGAAAAGGCTGACAGTTTTGTCAAAGAATTGGTTGAAAAAGGGCGTTTGACTGTAGAAGAAGGAAAAGAATTGCAGTCCGAATTGAAGCGCAAGAGCGAGGACGAACTTAAGGATTTGACAGATAAAATCAATACTAAGACGAAGGGTGTGCAATATGCAACAAAAGAAGATGTTTCTCGACTGGAAGGAAAACTAGATACACTTTTAAAGCAAAAAGAAGATACTGAGTAGTTGGGTTTAATTATGGGAAATAAACGACTGAGAGAAATTATCAGAGTTTTTTCATCTGTTGGTTTTACTAGTTTTAAAGAGAAAAATACTCCTGCCGACCTTAAGTCGGCGCCTGCTAAATTACGGTTGGCTTTTGAAAAATTGGGGCCAAGTTTTGTAAAAATTGGTCAAGTATTATCTACTCGAAGCGATTTACTTCCAGCGGAGTACATCTCGGAATTAGTGAAATTACAGAGCGATGTTCCTCCCATGTCACAAGATGTGGTCATGGCGGCTATTAAGGCAGAATTAGACCAGCCAAGCGTTCAAGTTTTTGAGTGGCTTTCTGAAACTCCTCTAGCAAGCGGTTCAGTCGCACAAACACATCGCGCACGACTGTTAACAGGCGAAGAAGTTATTATTAAAATTCAGCGCCCTCAACTAGCAGAAATCATTGAGGAAGATTTGTCCGTCCTTATGAGGCTATCAAGACGAATTCCAAAAGCTTTTTTTCCTATGGTGGATATTCCAGAAGTTTTAAAAAACCTCAAAGAATCTCTAGAGCGTGAGATTGACTTCCGCAACGAAGCTAAGGCCATGCATGAATTCAGTGAACTCAATAGCAATATCCGTTGTTTGGCTATCCCAAAAGTTTATGATAACTTTACAACTGAACATATGCTAGTAGAAGAGTATGTTTCAGGTATTCCAATCAATCGCTACGATCAACTATTGCAAGAGGGGTATGAGCTTGATGATATAGGCAAAAAATTAATGTTGAGTTTTATCAAGCAAGTGTTTAAGGATGGTTTCTTCCACGGGGATCCTCACCCAGGTAATCTTCTTATCTATGAAGGTAAAATTTACTTTATTGATTTTGGAATTATGGGACGGCTGGAAGAAGGTATGAGAGCCAGTCTAAATGATATTCTTTATGGTTTTACTGCTCAGGATGTCGATGGAATGACTCGCTCCATTTTAACCCTTACCAATGTTGATGGCGATGTCAATAAAGCGGCATTGTCTCAGGATGTTGAACAGATGCTGTCTAAGTATGCTAGTCTTGATTTAGGTGGTCTGGCCATTACGGATTTAATAGAGGATTTGGTGGCTGTTTTTCATAAAAATCATCTACGGGCACCCGCTCAATTTACCATTTTGGAAAAGGCTGCGCTTCAAATAGAAGGTATTTTCCGAGAAATGGCACCTGAAGTGGACTTAATGACTTTAGCTAAGAATTACTTCCTTGAAAATATGGGGCCAGACATGCTCAAACAAGCCCTTAATAGAGAGACGCTGCTTATTGAACTATTTTATTTATTAAAAAATGGGAAAAATATACCTCGTGAACTTCATCAACTCTTAGCTCAACTACTCAATGGTCGTCTTTTAGTGACTCATGAGTTTTACGATTATAGTAATCGTATCAAGCTTTTGCAGAAACTAGGCAATCAACTTGTCTTGAGTTTACTCTTTTTTGCCTTAATGCTGTCAGCTAGCATTATATCTCTGAAAGAGGAACTTCAGCTTGCTTCGAAAGTTTTGTTTACTTTAGCAGCTATTATTTTTATTTGGGAAATGGTCTTACTCTTAAAAAAGAGAAAATAGTAAGGTAGAGAAAGTTTCCTTATCTTTAAGGAAATTTTCTCTAATTTTTGGTCTTCCAATCATTTATAACCCAGCATTAGCAATTCCTTTCTTGACTGCACCAATTGTTTCAATGTCAATCTATTATCTTGCTATGAAACTGAATCTTATCGGTGCTGTAATCGCCCAAGTACCATGGCCAACTCCAGTTGGTATTGGTGCCTTCCTTGGAACAGCCGACCTCAAAGCTGTTCCCCTATCCATTGTATGTGCCTTGGCAGCGTTTTTAGTCTACTGGCCATTCATTCGCCGTTATGATAAACAACTTCTTGAAGAAGAAGCTACTGAAGCATAATTATTAAATACGAACTATATCATAAAGAGACTGGGAGAAAGTACCCCAGTCTCTTTGGTGTTATTGCAAGTTTATGATAAAAAATGGAGTATAGTACATTTTTTTCAGTCAATGATATGAGTTAATTTCATCAAAAAAGTGTATACTGGATTTAAAGAAAAAGTGGGGTAAACAGATGACAATAAAAGTAATCGCAACAGATATGGATGGAACATTTTTAACGGATAACAAAACCTATGACAAGGTACTTTTTAACCGTTTATTTGATAAATTTATAGCAGATGATATTAAATTTGTTGTGGCAAGCGGTAATCAGTACCGTCAAATCATTCAACAATTTCCTGAGCATAAACATCAAATGACGTTTGTGGCTGAAAACGGCGGTCACATTATTGAAAATGGCAGAACCTTGCAAGAGGCCTTTGAGACTGAGGAAGCTATTTCAGCCTTGGTGAATTACATTGAAAAGTACTATCCTGATACGGTGATTAATTTAGCAGGGAAAGACTCCTCTTATCTTCCCGCCGCAACGCCTAAGAAAGTGAAAGACTTGCTTAGCTATTATTTGCCTGTGTTAACTTACGTTGACAATCTTCATCCGATTCCAGATGATCATTTTTTCAAAGTAACCTTGCTGGTTCGTGACGATTTGACTTTTAAAGTGCGTGATGACATTAACACGCTTTTTGCTGATTACCAGTTAACGGCTACTTCTAGTGGTTTTGGTTGTATTGACGTTATTCCCTCACACGTTCACAAGGGAACAGGGCTTGATTTTCTACTCAATCATTGGGGCTATGGTCCAGAAAATCTCATGGTATTTGGCGACGGAGGCAACGATATTGAAATGCTAACATTAGCAAAATACTCATTTGCAATGGCAAATGCTCCGCAGGAAATTAAAGCTGTTGCTAGCTATCAAGCACCGTCAAATCAAGAAAACGGTGTGTTACAAGTCTTGTCAAATCATTTTTTGAAAGGTATTGAGTTGTGATAAAATAATCACAAAGGAGAAAAAATGACAGATTTTCAAGAACTTTATCACAAAGCTGATGTGCAAGAATATCGTCAGTATATTTTGACCGACCAACAAAATCAATTATGGGAAAAATATGCTGCGCTCAATAAAATTGTTTCACATCCCAATATTGTGTTTGCAGGCGATTCTATTACAGAATTTTTCCCAATTCACGAACTATTGACATCGGACACACCGCTGTATAACCGTGGCATTCATGGTATTGATAGTTTACAGTTCCTAGAACACTTTAGTAGTCAAATACTTGATTTAGCACCGAGCAAAGTTTTTCTATTGATTGGTGTCAATGATTTGAAAAAACGCACACCAGAAGAGGTTTGCCAAACCATTCAGAGCATTATTACAAAGATTCATCAACAGTTGCCAGAAACACAGATTTTCTTATTGTCTGTTTTTCCGATGAATGAATCGCCTGAATTTGTACGGACACCAAGCTTGCGAAATAATCAAAGTATTTCACTACTAAATGTTAATCTTAGCCGATTGGCTGGCGAGAAGGTATCTTGGCTTGACGTCCATGATTTACTTTGTGATGAAACTGGGCAACTCAAACGTGACTGGACAGTTGATGGACTTCATTTGACAGTAGCAGGTTATCGGGTGATTGCTGACGCTATTCAGCCATATTTAGTGTAATAGTATCATTTTCTAAGATGATAATGCAAGATTACGCTTTCAAATAACAATATAATATTGTTGTACTTAATTGAAAGAAGGGAAACGATAGATGACAAAAGCATTTCCAAAAAATTTCCTTTGGGGTGGAGCAATCGCTGCTAACCAAGCCGAAGGAGCTTATAACGAAGATGGTCGCGGACTTGTTGCGACTGATGTGACAACAGGCGGTAGTGTTAATGCGCCACGTTACATGACTTATATTGATAAAGACGGCAAGCCTGGTAAAGCGCCAGCAATGGGACACAATGGTAAAATCCCAGAAGGTGCTAAATATGCGGTGCTTGATACCGAACATTATCCAAACCATGTAGCGGTTGATTTCTACCACCGTTATAAAGAAGATATTAAATTATTTGCTGAAATGGGCTATTCAGTTTTTCGTTTGTCTATTTCTTGGGCACGTATTTTCCCAAATGGTGATGACAAAGAGCCTAATCAAGCTGGGCTAGATTTTTACCGTTCAGTTTTTGAAGAATGCCGTAAATACAATATTGAACCCTTGGTGTCGATTTGGCATTTTGACACGCCACTTGCTCTTGAAGAAAACTATGGTGGTTGGAAAAATCGTAAACTCATTGATTTTTACGTGCGCTATTGCGAAGTGATTTTCACTGAATACAAAGATTTGGTTAAATACTGGCTAACTTTCAACGAAATCAATAATACGACCATGTTCCTTGATATGTTTGGCGCAAAAGCGAGCGATGCTGATTATCAAGACGGTTATCAAATTTTACACCACCAATTTGTAGCGTCAGCTAAAGCCGTGCAACTCGGTCATGCTATCAATCCTGATTTTATGATTGGAAATATGATTTGTGGGATTACTTTCTATCCAGGAACTTGTGACCCAGCAGACATTTTGGCTAACGAACACAAATGGGAGTCTGGTATATATTACTGTGGCGACGTTCAAGCCAAAGGAAAATACGGCACTTATGCTAAACGCCTTTGGAAAGAACACAATGTTGAGTTAGACATTACGGCAGAGGACCTCGAAGATTTGAAACGTGGTACTGTTGACATGTACACCTTCTCATACTATATGTCAAACAACGTGACGACACATACAGGGGTTGAAGAAGTAGCAGGGAATTTCTCAACTGGTGCTAAAAACCCTTACTTGACATACTCTGATTGGGGTTGGGCACATGACCCAGTAGGGCTTCAATATTACCTTGAAAAAATCTACGACCGCTACGAAATTCCATTGATGGTTGTTGAAAATGGTCTTGGTGCCTTTGATACGGTCGAAGAAGATGGTTCAATTCATGATGATTACCGTATTGACTATCATCGCGCTCATATTAAAGCAATGGCTAATGCGATTGACAACGGTGTTGACCTTATCGGTTACACAACTTGGGGCTGTATCGATATTGTATCAGCAAGTACTGGAGAAATGCGCAAGCGCTACGGTTTTATCTATGTTGACATGGATGATGAAGGTAAAGGAACTATGAAGCGTATTCCTAAAGATTCCTTTTATTGGTACCAAAAAGTTATTGCCAGTAGAGGTACAGTTTTAGATTAATAGGAAAGAGGCTGGGCAAAGTCCAGCCTCGCTTCTCAAAGTTCGTGTCAATATTTCATCGCAGTGGTTGATTGGGTTTAACAGTCCACTAGACTGTTAAAGGTTGGAGATAAGGTTTGCGAAGCAAATCTCAGCAATTCGTGTTTCACACTCGAAATCTGCCTTTACGACTGTTGCGAGCAGAGTTCGTTTCATTTCCAACCTCCAAAGGTTCCCCCGAACCTTTGGAGCTGTACGGGGGTGGGAGTAAAATAGTCCAGTGGACTATTTTAGCCCGAACCTAGATGTTTGGAAGTGAGGAGAACTCTTTTTAAGACTTATTGAGTTTCTTTCCCACACCCTTTCATCGTGTTCTATAATAATATCATGAAGATGAATTTTGCAGAGAAAGGAGAAGAGATGATAGAAGTCATCAGTTCAGAATTAAAAGCTTATCACCAGCAAAAACTAGATGAGTTTTCCAAACAAAATCAAGTCTTGCCTAGAGGGGGAATTGTTTTTGCCGGAGATTCTATTGTTGAGTTTTTCCCTTTAAAAAAATATTTGAAGACGGATTTACCCTTGATAAACCGAGGGATAGCTGGGACGGATACTATTTGGCTCAGTCAGCACCTCAAGGAACAAATTTGGATTCTTGAACCTAGTAAGTTATTTCTATGGATAGGGACAAATGATCTTGGAGAAGGGTTGTCAATTTCTGATATTGTCCAACGAATAAGTGATATGATTGCAGCAATCAAACAGGAGTCCTTTTATACAGAGATATACCTTTTATCTGTTCTTCCTGTCAATGAAAGGTCAATTTATCAGGAGCGTGTCAAGATTCGCAATAACAAGGATACTCAAGCGCTTAATCAGGATTTGTCTGTCCTTTCAGGAGCCCAATATCTTGATCTTTATGATCTCTTATTGGATGATATTGGCAACTTAGCTGAAGCTTACACGATAGATGGTCTGCATCTGACTCAATCAGCATATCACATAATAGCTAAGCGCCTAACAAAACTGGCTTTATAAAAAGTATTTAGTATTTGAATACTAATATTTGCTTAAACAAAAAACTTTTTGTGATGAAGTTTAATACTATAGAGATGCCGAGTCGTGTTGGAAATAATTCTTTCGCTAGAAGAAATGTGAAAATATCAGTCAAAGCGATAACCATCGACATAGACACCCAATCACGAAGAAGTTTGCGTCAGGTATGCTACTGAATCTACTTAATGTTAAGGAAAGTTTTAAAACTATCTAAAGATGAATGAATCAAAATTGAGAGAAGCTTAAAAAAGAAAACTAATAAGCCAGAGTTCCATAGGATAGTATCAAAAATACAGATTATTTTATAAGAAAACGTTACCAATTAGGCATATAATCTAACTATCAAAATAAGAGGTGACTGAAATGACAAAACAATTTCCAGAAGGATTTCTTTGGGGCGGTGCCACAGCTGCCAATCAATTTGAAGGTGGTTTTGATGAAGGTGGACGCGGTTTTGCTACTTCGGATACTGCGCGTGCTGTTAAACCTGAAGAACGAAAAACTATGGGTGGTGAATTTTCAAGTCCTATGACGCTGGAGCGTCTAACATTTGCGATGGAGGATAAGGAAGGCTCTTATCCTAAACGTTGGGGTTCTGACTTTTACCACCGTTATAAGGAAGATATTGCTTTGATGGCTGAAATGGGCTTCAAAACCTACCGCATGTCTATTGCTTGGTCCCGTATTTTTCCTAATGGTGACGAAATAGAACCAAATGAAGAAGGATTGGCGTTTTACGATAAAGTTTTCGATGAACTCAATAAGTATGGCATTGAACCGCTTGTAACTCTATCACACTATGAATTTCCCATTGGCTTAGTATTAAAATATGGTGGTTGGAAAAATCGGAAAATCATTGATTTTTTTGTTCGTTATGCGAAAACTTGTTTTAAACGCTACAAGGGAAAAGTTAAATACTGGTTGACCTTCAATGAAATCAATATTCTCGGGATGACTGGTTACCTGTCTGGAGGACTCTTATTTGAAGATGGAAAACTTCATTTAGATGAGATGTACCAGGCTGTTCACCATCAATTTATCGCGTCTGCCTTGGCTACCAAAGCAGCGCATGAGATTGATTCTGAAAATAAGGTTGGAATGATGTTGGCTCGTATGGAAGCTTATCCAGCAACATGTCATCCAGATGATATCATGAATGCCATTCAAAAAGACCAATCCAATCTCTTTTATTCAGATGTTCAGGTTCGTGGTGAATACCCACGCTATATGAACCGCTTTTTTAAAGAAAATCAGATTGAATTAGTCTTTGAACCCGGTGATGAAGCTATTCTCAAGCAATATCCAGTAGATTTCATGAGCTTTTCTTATTATATGTCATCGGTGACACGACATCCAAACAATCAAACACCAGAACAAAAAGCAACAGCAGGAAATCTTATTTTGGGTGAGGCTAACCCTTATTTGGAAGCTTCTGACTGGGGCTGGCAGATTGATCCAGTTGGTTTGCGAGTAACTTTAAATAAACTTTATGACCGTTACCAAATACCCCTTTTTGTGGTTGAAAATGGTTTGGGTGCTTTGGATAAGCTTGAAGAAGATGGTAGCATTCATGATAACTACAGGATTGATTATTTAGATAAACACATCAGGCAGATGTACGAGGCTATTGAAGATGGCGTTGAGTTGATGGGCTACACCATGTGGGGTTGTATTGATCTTGTGTCGGCATCAACTTCTGAAATGTCCAAACGCTATGGTTTTGTCTATGTGGATGCTGATGACCAAGGTCAGGGGACATTTGACCGCTATCGTAAGGATAGTTTCTATTGGTATAAGGATGTGATTGCTAGTCAAGCAGCAAACATCCTAAACAATTAAAGATTTAAGCTCAGTTGCGGGTTCAACTGGGTTTCTTTGCAAAAGAAAGGAAAAATTTTTATGACCAAACTTTACCTCATGAGACACGGTGAAACCTTATTTAATACGCAAAAGCGAGTACAAGGCTGGTGTGATTCGCCGCTGACGGCAAAAGGAATTGAGCAAGCTAAGATAGCGCATGCTTGGTTTGAAGGAAAAGGTATCCGATTTGAAGAGGTTTATTCTTCAACGCAGGAAAGAGCTTGTGACACGGCCAAAATCGTGGCACCTAGCCAAAACGTTACCCAACTCAAGGGACTGAAAGAAATGAGTTTTGGTCAATTTGAAGCACAGCCTGAAATGTTGCTTCCGAAATTCCGACAAGGTGCACGTTCTTTTGAAGACTTGTTAGTGCCTTTTGGTGGTGAAGATATTTATCAGGTTGGGCATCGGGTTTATGATACACTCAAGTCTGTTTTAGATGAGACAGAGGCTAAAAACCTCCTTATGGTTAGTCATGGGGCGGCTTTGTGGGGCTTGATTCAGTATTTGGATTTGCCTTTTCCAGAGGGGGTTCGTTTTGGAAATTGTAATATTTGTATTTACGAATACCGTTTCGGAGAACTAGTTTTATCTGGTGTGGTTGATCCTATCGAAAATGTAGAGGTGGCTCTATGAAAACTTTTTATCTTATGCGTCATGGTCAGACTCGTTTCAATGAACAAGGTCGAATACAGAGAGCTTGTGACTCACCTTTGACTGACTTAGGCAAGGAGCAGGCACAGGCAGCCAGAAGTTATTTTGAAGAAAAAGGTATTCGTTTTGACAAGGTTTATTCGTCAACTCAAGAACGGGCCTGTGATACTGCAGAAATTGCCACTGGACACTCAGATTACCAACGTCTAAAAGGCTTGAAAGAGTGGGATTTTGGTGCGTTTGAAGCACAGCCCGAGTATTTGAACCCTAAGTTGCAAGATGGTGGAATTGGTTATGGTGATTATTTCCAACAATTTGGTGGGGAAAACAATGAACAAGTACGTGATCGTATGGAAACCTGTATTCGTCAAATTCTAGAAGAGGCAGGAGAAGAGAGTAGCGTATTAGCTGTAAGTCACGGTGGGGCAATCGCTCAGTTTTTCCGCCGTGTTATCCATCCAAATCCTGACATTCGAAAAATGAGAAATTGCTGTATCCTCTATTTTACCTATCAGGACGGTGTCTTTGAACTCCACTCTGTCTATAATCCAGTGGAAAAGGAGTACAGTTACAGAAAGGATGGCAAGAAATAAGATGACAAGTCATTTGTATTTAATGCGCCATGGACAAACTCTTTTTAACGCCTTAGAACGCATTCAAGGTTGGAGCGACTCTCCACTGACAGAATTGGGAATTGAACAAGCTCAAATGGCTGCCGACTATTTTAAAGCGCAAGGACTGACTTTCGACAGCTACTATTCATCGACCTCTGAGCGAGCATCAGATACTTTGGAAATTGCGGCAGGGGTGACAAGCTACACCCGTCTTAAGGGTCTAAAAGAAATGAACTTTGGAAATTTTGAAGGCCAGCAGGAGTACCTTCATCCTCCTCGTCAAGTCCGTAGGGCTGTTGGAAATTATTATGTAGTTCATGGTGGTGAGAGTGATGAAGAGGTTGCTCGGCGGGTCCACACGACCATTACTCATATTTTGGAAGAAAATGACAGTAAAACCATTTTAGCTGTTAGTCATGCTGGCGCCATTATGCATTTTTTAAACTCAATCGGGGTTGATGTCGAAAGCATGGGATTTTTCCCAAGTAATTGTTGCATTTTTGACCTTAGTTTTGAAAAAGGAGCTTTTACTTTGCACGGTATGATTGATCCAGTTAAGGGGGAAATTTTTGAGTATTTGGGTGACTTGACATAATCTTTCAAAATTTAGAACCTGTATTCACAGTTCAGTACTTCTATCTAAGACGAGTTTTTGAGCTACTCATCGTTAGTTTTTTTCAAAATACAATCAGTATTCTCTCAAAAAACTACCTTGATTAGCAAAAAATGATCTCATATCTATAAACACTTCGTTTATGAATACAGGTTCTTAAAATATTATAGTCTTTTAGTACAAGGCAACGAGCTGCAGGTTGCTAGAACAGCCTTTAGGCTGTTCTAGGTTGGAAATAAGACATGCGAAGCAAGTCACTTTCGTAAAGTACGGCAAAGTGAGTTCAAACAATCCAGTGGAGTGTTTGAAGTTGGAAATAGGGAGTGGGAAAGACTCAATAAGTCTAAAGAGTTCTCCTCACTTCCAAACATCTAGGTTCGGGCTAAAATAGTCCACTGGACTGTTAAACCCAATCAACCACTGCGCTGAGATGTTGACACGAACTTTGAGAAGCGAGGCTGGACTTTTTGCTCAGCCTCCTTACGTCGAAATAATAAAAGATAAACTAATTGACTATACTACCTTTTTCAATGACTTACTTAGACATGCTTGCAACTTTTCAGAAGTTTCCTTAACTAAAATTCTTTATTTTTGTGTATAATAGATAAGAAATTAGTTTCAAGGAGTAGTGATGAAATTCGAGAAAAAGCAAGTTTACTATGTCGTTATAGCTTTTACGCTTTGTTTTGCCATACAAGCTTATTGGAGTAGCGGAGCCCAGCTTTTAAACACATTCTATACTGCCAGTTTTCCTTTTTTGATGGGAGCCGGTCTCGCTTACATTATCAATATTGTCATGAGCGCTTACGAGAAGCTTTATGTTCGACTATTTAAAAATACATGGCTAATTAAGTTAAAACGCTCAATTTCTATGATTTTAGCCTATTTGACTTTCACTGTTATCATCATTTGGATTTTTTCAATTGTCCTTCCTGATTTGATAAAAAGTTTGAGTTCTCTAATGACCATTGACACTAAGCAAATTACGAAGCTTATCAATGAGCTTGGTGATAACAAATTGGTTGCGCAAGCTTTAGAATATCTTGGGGCAGGTAATGATTTGGCTACAACCATTCAAAAATACAGCCAACAAGTCCTAAAGCAAGTTTTAACAGTCCTAACCAGTCTCCTGACCTCGGTAACGACTCTTGCCTCGACAATACTTAATTTGTTTATTAGTCTAGTCTTTTCAATCTATGTCCTCGCTAGCAAGGAAAAACTTGGGCATCAGTTCAACTTGTTAATTGACACCTATCTTGGTAAATTTGCTAAAACAGTCCATTATGTCATTGGTATTCTACATCAGCGTTTTCATGGTTTTTTTGTTGGACAGACAATGGAGGCCATCATTCTGGGAACTCTAACAGCTACAGGCATGTTCATTTTTAAACTGCCTTATGCCGCGACGATAGGAGTTCTGGTTGCCTTTACCGCTCTGATTCCAGTGGTCGGTGCCTATATCGGTCTTTGCATTGGCTTTATTTTAATTGCCACACAGTCTATTACCAAGGCTATCTTTTTTGTTATCTATTTGATTATTTTGCAACAATTTGAAGGCAATCTTATCTATCCAAGAGTTGTTGGAAATTCAAGTGGATTGCCAGGAATGTGGGTTCTGCTGGCTATAACAGTAGGCGGCTCACTCTGGGGAGTGTTAGGTATGTTAATAGCAGTGCCATTATCTGCAAGTATTTATCAAATTATCAAAGATCATGTTCATAAACGTCAAACACTTAAGGTAAACACAAAAAATGAGTGATATAATAAACCTTCTTTTTGCCATCAATGATGATTATGTTGAGCAGTTCAAAGTTACTCTTTATTCCCTTTGGCAAAATGCTTCAAAAAAGCAAATGGCAGTCTATCTTTTACAGAAGGAATCTTTATCAGAAAATGAAGCTATCAAACGCTTTTGTCAAGAATTACAAATAACCTATCATCCAGTCATTATTGGTGAAATGGCTTTCGAAGATGCTCCAACTACTGATCGCTATCCTGAAACCATTTATTATCGACTTTTAGCACAGGATTACTTACCAGCAGACTTGGATCGTATTCTTTATCTAGACGCTGATATTTTATGCTTGAATGACATTGTGCCTCTTTATCAAGCGGATTTGAAAGATAATTTGTATGCTGCAGCCAGTCATACTTCAGATGCTAACATTCCTGAACTAGTCAATAAGCTGCGCTTAGGCAATTTCGAGGCTGAAAGTTATTACAATTCTGGTGTCCTGTTGATGAATTTGCCAGAAATTAGACATCAGGTCCAAAAATCGGATATCTTAGATTATATTGCGACGAATGGACGTATCTTGTTTTTACCAGATCAGGATATCTTAAATGCTCTTTATGGTCATAAAGTTTTTCAAATCCCCGATGAAATCTATAATTACGATGCGCGTTATAATGTACTCTATTTTGCTAGAAGCTCTGGTAAATGGGATTTAGATTGGGTTCTTGAACATACTGTATTTTTACATTTCTGTGGCCGAGATAAACCCTGGAAAAAGAACTACCGCGGACGTTATGCCGCTCTTTACAAACACTACCAACAGCGTGTGAAAAAAATACCATGATAAAAATACCTCTACTTACGAATAAACTAAGTGGAGGTATTTTATGTATACTGTAGAATTAAAAAACGAAGCCTTGCTTCCCCGCGAACGTCTTATGGATTTGGGAGCCGAAAATTTAAGCAATCAAGAACTCTTGGCTATTTTGCTTAGAACAGGAACCAAAACAAAACCAGTTTTAGAAGTATCACTCAATATCCTAGAAAATTTAACGAGTTTAGCAGACTTCACTCACCTATCATTACAGGAATTACAGCAAATCAAAGGCATTGGCCAAGTAAAATCTATTGAAATCAAAGCCATGCTAGAATTATCAAAGCGCATCAACAAGGCAGATTATGCTCAACAAGAGCGAATCATGAGTAGTGAAAAATTGGCTCGAAAGATGATGTTAGAACTCAGTGACAAAAAGCAGGAGCATTTGGTTGCCCTTTACCTTGACACGCAAAATCGTATCATCGAACAAAAGACCATTTTTATCGGATCGGTACGTAGGTCGATAGCAGAACCACGCGAAATCCTTTACTATGCCTGTAAAAATATGGCAACTTCCCTGATTATAGTTCATAATCATCCTTCTGGATCTGCATCACCTAGTGAGAATGATTTGCATTTTACAGAGAAAATAAAACAATCATGTGAAACAGTAGGAATTGTGTGCCTTGATCATATTATCGTTGGAAAACATTGCTACTATAGTTTTCGTGAAGAGACGGACATTCTTTAAGAAAAAGTAAAAAAAAAACGAATGATTGACGATTTAGAAAAATACTCTATCGTTTCATTCGCTTTTTACTTTTATCTATTTTGCTTCAGCCTGATTCATGAAGTAAAGTAGCGTTTGCAGTTCGCTTGTTAGATCAACATACTGGACAATGACATTTTTTGGAACATGCAGATGAACAGGTGAGAAGCTCAAAATACCCTTGATTCCAGCATCAACTAAACTATCAGCAACTTCCTTAGCTTGCTCACTTGGAACAGTCAAGATAGCTGTTTCAATCTTGGTATTCTGAATATGTTCTTTAAGACTTGAAATACCATATATTGGAATACCGTCTTCAGTCTTAGTTCCAACAAGTGGGTTATCATCGGTATCAAAGGCAAGTGCAATCTGCATTTTGTTGCGATCATGGAAACGGTAGCGTAGCAGTGCACGCCCTATATTACCGCAGCCTACTAACAGAACGTTTGTAGTAGAATGATCTCCCAAAATATCCGCAAAAAAATTGACTAATTTTGTAACATCATAACCAAAACCACGGCGCCCTAGCTCACCAAAATAAGAAAAATCACGCCTTACGGTAGCAGAATCGATACCCATCGCATCTGCAATTTGTTTTGAGCTAGCTTTTTCAATATTATCCGCGTAAAAACGCTTAAAGATACGATAATAAAGAGACAGTCGTTTTGCTGTCGCCTTTGGAATAGATTTATCAATAGCCATGCTATTATCTCCTTGATTCTTAAACATCTCCATTTTATTTTAAAGAAACTTTGTGAAAAATGCAACATATTGGTACGAAATTTTATGAAAAATCTAAAGTTTTGGAAAGTATAGGGTTTTAGAAATTAGTTGACTTCGAGTATCTTAGCGTGTTTGATAAAAAATATCAAATTATCGAAAACTATTGAATTTTCCGACAATTAGTGTTTTAATAGAAATCGTATTAACGTTTTAGTTAATTTAAGAAAAGTTTTAAGGAGATTTTTATGGCTAAATATCAACGTTTTTCCATTCGGAAATATAAAATCGGTGCAGTATCAGTTCTTTTAGGAACAGTATTTTTAGTAGCAACTGGTGGACAAGTTGCTGCTGACGAAGCTACTTCGCAAGTAGATAACACAGCTATCTTTGTAAAGGCCGATGATACAGCAGTAGAGACTATTGTCGAAACTACAATAGGTACAGGGGCGGATCCAATTTCTTCACAGGCAGAAGCCCCATCAATACCTGCAAGTCTAGTTACGGATGTTGCTACTGAAGTTACAAGTGATGTTACTGAAAATATTCCAATTTCTGAACAAGTTGCTCTAACCAAGGACGTACCAGAAACTCAAGTCACTCCTACAATACCAAAATCACAAGAAGTAGCAAATGATGCACCTTCTGAACATTTACAAGCGGAAGTAGAAACTAAGGCTGTTTCCGAAAATGGTGAACAAACTGGGGTTGCCAACAAATCAGATCAGCCATCAAGTATTGATTCTGATAAAATCATAACAGCGGATAAAACTTGGGTAGCGGGCTACAAAGGAGAAGGAACTGTTGTTGCTGTCATCGACTCAGGCCTAGATATTGACCACGATGCTCTGCGTATCACTAATATTGATGCTGCCAAATATAAAGATGCTAACCAGATGGAAGCTGCCAAAAAGGCTGCGGGTATTTCTTATGGTAAATGGTACAATGAAAAGGTTATTTTTGCCTATAACTATGTTGATGTTAACGATGATATAAAGGAAGCTGATAAGCACTCTCATGGAATGCACGTTACAGGCATTGCCACAGGGAACCCTTCGCGGCCAGATAGTGGTGAATTCGTTTACGGTGTTGCACCAGAAGCTCAAGTTATGTTCATGCGTGTTTTCTCGGATGTCAAAAATACAACAGGTCCAGCGATATATGTTCGCGCCATTAAAGATGCCGTAAAACTTGGAGCAGATTCTATCAACCTTAGTCTTGGTAGTGCGGCTGGTTCTGTTATTAATTCAGAAGAAAGTCTTATTGCAGCTATTGAAGAGGCTCGTAAGGCGGGAGTTACTGTTGTCATGGCAGCCGGTAACGATGGCACTTGGGGTTCAGGACAGTCTAACCCGCTTGCTGAAAATCCAGATTATGGCTTAGTCGGAACTCCTTCAACTACACGTGACGCAATTTCTGTCGCATCTTATAACAGCACAAGCATTATGAGTAAAGTTGTACAGATTGTTGGCATGGAAGACAATGAAGCCTTAAATTATGGCAAGAGTTCTTTCTCAAATCCTGAATTGAGCAAAAAAATCTTTGAAAAAGGACGACAATACGATTACGTTTACCTTGGTACTGGAAAGGCTGATGAAATAGGCGACCAAGATCTCACTGGTAAAATTGCTCTAATTAAACGTGGAGAGATTACTTTTTCTGAAAAAGTTGCTAACGCAGCGGCCAAAGGAGCGGAAGGAGTTGTCATCTTCAATCATACAGCTGGGGAGGAAAATATCAGCATGCAGTTGGATGAAACAGCTATCTCAATTCCATCTATTTTCATTCCGTTTGAATTTGGTAATGAATTGGCTGCACATCCCCAAAAATACAAAATTCAGTTTAACGGAGAATCTGATAAATCTGTTCATCCTCATACAAATGAACTTTCAGATTTTAGCAGTTGGGGACTTTCAGCAGATGGAGAATTGAAACCAGACCTTGCAGCTCCAGGAGGTGGTATTTATTCGTCTATCAATGATGGTGAATATGCTAGTATGAATGGAACGAGCATGGCATCACCTCATGTGGCTGGCGCAGCTGCTTTAGTTAAACAGTATCTTAAAGCCAACTTTCCAACAAAATCAAATGATGAAATTGAAGCTCTAGTCAAGCACTTGCTGATGAGTACTGCTAAAGCTCACTTTAATACTGAAACTCAAGCTTATACTTCACCACGCCAACAAGGTGCAGGAATTGTGGATACACAGGCCGCAACGACAAAAGAACTCTATTTGACAGGTTCAGATGATTACAGTAGCATTACTCTTGGAAACGTCAAGGATAGCTTTAGCTTTGATGTCACTATCCATAACATTGGTAACAAAGATCAAAGACTGAAATATCTGACTAACCTTAATACCGATGGCGTTGAAAATGGAAAATTCACCCTCAAACCACGCTCACTGGCGACTATTGATGGCAATGATATTACTGTAAAAGCTAATAGTACAGCAACCGTTACTATCACAGTTGATGCATCAACCTTTGCCAAAGAACTTCAAGAACAAATGCCAAACGGTTACTATCTTGAAGGTTTTGTCCGTTTTGTTGATTCAGTAGATGGAGTTGATGTTGTCAGCATTCCTTACGTTGGCTTTAGAGGTAATTTCCAAGACCTTGCTGTTACAGAAAAAGCTATCTATAGTCTTGTGGCCGATGGTAAAGGCGGATTCTACTATCAAGTAAAAGACAATGTTGTTGCCACTAACGCTGATGTGACATCCCTCATCACAACAAGTTCGGAACCTGTTTACTCGGCTACCAGTACCATTTCTAACACACCCGGTACTTACAAGGTATTGGGAACGTTCGCCAATGATAGTGGTCAATACATCTTGAAATTAGATGATGGGAAAGCTCATCTTGCCATATCTCCAAATGGTGATGGGAATCAAGAATTATTGGCTTTTAGAGGCGTCTTCCTACGTAATTTCTCTGATCTAAGTGCTTCTGTTTATGCAGCAGATGACCAAGAACTAGCAAATCCACTTTGGGAAAGCCAATCTTCAGGTGGTGAGAAGAATTTTTATTCTGGAAATCCTGACCACCCAAAATCAAGTCTTATGTCCAATACATACTGGGTTGGCACCGATAATAAGGGACAAGACCTTCCAGATGGTCACTATAAGTATGTTTTGCGCTACTTACCAGATGTTCCTGGTGCAAAAGTTCAAGAAACTATTTTTGATGTCCTTATTGACCGTCAAGCTCCTGTTGTGACAACAGCTACTTTCAATGCAGATACACTTAACTTTAACCCTCGCGATGCTGTTGATAAAGGTGATTCAGGAATTTTCCGTGAACGCGTTTTCTATCTTGTCACTGATGAAAATGGTAATCAAAGTAAATTTGATATCAACGATAACACTGGAAAAATTCAACTCGTGGATGATAAGGTCTATGTTGAACAAGCCGCAGATGGCTCCTTCACTTTACCACTTGACAAGGCAGCAATCGGTAATTTCTATTATACTGTTGAAGACTACGCTGGAAATATTACATCTGCAAAAATCTCTGATTTAATTACCATTGGTAACAAGAATGGTCTTGTGCGTGTAAATGCGCGCGATATCGCTACTGATAATGAGACAGGAATTGATTTCTCTTATTCTGTCAAAGATGCTAAGGGACAAATCATTTCAGAGGTACCACGTTATGCTGGAAATAATGACATCTTGATTTTGCCATTTGGAACTTATACAATTGAGATGTTCTTGTATGACACTGACAGAGCAGTTTTGGTCGGTGAAACCAAGAAAACTATCACTATTTCAGAAACTAACAGTCTGGAAAATGTTAGCTTCTATGTCAACACCCTCCAAAGAGCTAATCTCTTAATTGACTTTGACAAGACCTTGCCAAAAGACACTGTTGTTGGAATAGTGTCTGAAAATGGCAAGACTTACCAACTTCCAGAAGCGCGTTACTCAGAAAGTGATTATGGTAAAGTTGTCTATGTTGGTAAATACAAATTGCTACTAAACCTACCTGATGGCTATGAACTGCTTGAAGACTCGACCTTTTCAGTAGTTGCTGGACGACCAAACAAGGTAAACTTTACTGTTATAGACAAGACAGGCTTGAAGGCAGAAGAAGAACAAGCCTCAGCAGTTGTAGACAACGCCCTTTATTACAATGCTTCTCCTGATAGGGTTGCTGCTTATGACAAGGCTCTGGCAGATGCTCAAAGCATACTCGTAGCTAAACGCAAACAAATTTATGTAGATGCCGCTCTTAAAGACCTCACAGATGCTCGCGCCGCTTTAAACGGGAAACCAACTGACTTTTCAGTTCTCACAAATGAAAGTCAGGCTTACGATATGATTCTTACGACACCAGCTTATTACAATGCGGATCCAGATAAACAAGTAGCCTATGACACCGTTAGACGTGCAGCACAGCTTGTTCTGGCGAATCCGAAAGCTAGTCAAGCGGAGGTAAATGATGTAACCGATGATTTGCTCAAGGCTCATCAAGCTCTTAATGGTCAAGTGACAGCTCTTACAGCATTACAGGCTGAATTAGCAAAACATGATGACTTGCTTTCTAGCCCAACATATTACAATGCGCAGCCAGATTTCCAAAAGGCTTATCGCACAGCCTATGCAGTGGCTCAGGAAGTTTTGAAGAAAGCAGATGCTCACCAACTAGAAGTTGATCAAGCTTTAAAAACGCTTCAAGTTGCTCGTGCTAATCTTGATGGCAAGCTTACTGTGATAAAGGAAAACTTGCTTTCAGCTTTGCTTGATGCTCAAAAAGCAGACATAAGAAATAAAACACCTGAAAGTCTTGAAGCTCTCAAGGTAGCTATAGATACTGCAACGGTTGTACGCTTTAAAGAGGATGCAAGTCAAGATGAAGTAGATGCTGCAACTCAGGCTCTTGAAAAAGCCATAGCAAGTCTAGTAAATCTAATTACAAAAGTCCCTGCTGTCGCTCCGACTGCCGATGAAAAACCAGAAGCAGTTATCACAGAGCGAGACATTGCCTACACTAGTCGCATAGTAGAAGATCCAAATTTGCCTGAAGGAACACGGCAGGTCCTCATCAAAGGACATAATGGACTTCGCCGTCTTGTTAGTGTTAACGGAAAAGTTATGATTGATGAAGTTGTGACTGAAGCGGTAGAAGAGCTTATTTTAGTCGGTACTAAAAAAGAGCCTGTACCAACACAATCGGAACAAGTCAACAAGAGCGGCTTGTATAAATTAGTCAGTCAATCAGATGAATTTAAACGCACATCCGCAAGTTACCAAAATGCAAGTGCATCCGCTAAATCAGCATATAATCAAGCTCTTCGAGTAGCTCAAGCTATTTTAGCAGATGCTAATACGAATCAGATACAGATAGATGAAGTACTAGCAAACCTTGAAGAGGCTAAGGCTAGTCTTGATGGTCAAACAAACTTTGGAGAACAAAACATTGTTACCCAACCTGTCACTTTGACTCCTAAACCACGAGTAGAGCAAACGCAAGCTAGTCCGATAAAAGAGCGGGCAAACGACACCTTGCCAACAACTGGTGACCAAAGCACCCCCATCTTAATCAGTTTGTTCGGTATAATGCTGACATTCTTTAGTTTCTCAGAAATTCGTAAACGTCAGCACTAATGCGTTGAAGATTCAGAGAATACAGTCTGTATCAATAAGATGTAGATAGAACTAATGTCCATCACACATCAAGGTAATAACAACTTATTTTGATTATCAAAGAGTAAAGCTTCACTATTTCATAATTAAAACAAGCTCTCAGACTAGTGGGAGCTTGTTTTTTGGGAATAATAAAAATTCCCTCCTAAAGGGGAGGAAAACGAAAATTTATCATGATCAAACGAAATACGTCGATCTCATATTTCTTTTTTAGTAAAAATTCCTCGTTCAACAAGGCTATCCATGAGGAAGTAGAACTTATCTTGAAGAATTTTATGGTCAGCTGACTTGAAAATATTAACCGAACGAAGACCCGATTTGTCCGTAATCATCAATTTAAAGCCGTTTAAATCCTTATTGATAGTAATTTTCAAAGGGAAACCATCATTTGAATTTGGAATGGTCTCTAGCAGGCGCGTCAATTCGTAATTGCCGATTTTTGTTTGTACAAAAGTATTATCGCGAAGTGTGTATTTTTTAACATTTGGGCTAATAGCATAGCTGTAACGGCAATCAGTCAATTTAATTTCTTTTTCAAAAGCCATCTTAATTTCCTACAATTTCTTTTAATTTTCTTGAAAAGAGACGAACTTCATCAATTGTGTTCATCTCAGAAAAGCTAACACGGATAGACTCAGTTAAACGTGGAGAATCTGCACCATAAATACTAGATAGTACATGACTAGGATCAACAGTTCCAGCTGTACAAGCAGAGCCAGTAGAAACTGCAAACCCCGCTAAGTCTAGTTGTGTCAACAAAATGCCATTATTTTTATTAGGAAAACCAATGTTAATGACATGAGGAAGAGTTACATCGCTACCATTGATGTAATAATTGAGGTTTCCTAACTCATCAATAAAAGTTTGATGAAGCTCTTGGACATGTTGATAATTATCTTTTAAATTATCGTGACTGTCTTTTAATGCTTGAGCCAAGCCGGCTATACCTACCATATTTTCAGTGCTGGCACGACGTTTTTCTTCTTGCTCACCTCCATGAAGTAAATTGTCAAAGGGCAAAGCATTGGCATAGAGCAATCCTATACCTTTAGGACCATGAAATTTATGAGCAGAAGCAGATAGAAAATCAATACCTAATGATTCTGGAGCCAAAGGAAGTTTTCCAGCAACCTGAACAGCATCAACATGGAAAACAGCTTGGTGTCCTCGTAAGATTTGACCAATATCTGCGATAGGGAAAATATCCCCCGTCTCGTTATTAGCATACATGATTGAGACCAAAATGGTATCTTCACGAAGCGCTTCTCTGACCTGTTGGGCTGTAATTTGACCATTTTCAGGTTTCAAGTAGGTGACTTCAAATCCAAAGCGATGTTCGAGGTATTCCATAGTATGAAGTACGGAGTGGTGCTCAAGAGTAGTTGTGATTAAATGCTTTCCCTTGTTCTGATTAGCAAGAGCATAGCCTTTGATGGCTGTATTGTTGCTCTCGGTACCGCCAGAGGTGAAGATAATATGACGAGGTTTAGTATTTAAAATATCAGCTATTGTTTGTCGATAGCTACGTAAGCGCCGATTAGCCTTGCGGCCATAGGTATGAATACTGGAAGGATTTCCGAAGTCTGTTGTCATAACCTGAGTCATAGCTTGAATAACAGATGGTGTCAAAGCTGTTGTCGCTGCATTATCGAGATAAACCATGCTTAATCCTCGTCTTTAGAATTATAAGCAAATAGCGGACTCAAGGGTTCACGACGTTGAATTCGGATAAGTGCATCGCCCATCAAATCACCAGCTGAAAGGTATTTTAAGTTGTGAGGAGTACGTTCTTTGGTAAGTACAGAGTCTGTCACCACAATTTCCTTGATAGGTGCGGTGTCAAGGATTTCAGTAGCACCACCTGCAAAAAGTCCATGACTAGCAACAGCATAAACTTCGGTTGCGCCGCCACGTTCCAAAATTTTAGCGGCTTCAGCAAAAGTCTTACCTGTATTTAAAATATCATCGATAAGGATTGCTTTTTTACCTTCAACTTCACCAATAATATAACCTTCTTCGCGATGTGCATCATCTTGTGCATAGTCAATAATAGCGATAGGTGAGTCAAGGTATTCAGCTAAGCTTCTGGCACGTTTGATACCAGAATTTTTAGGGCTGACAACAACAACGTCCTCGCCTTTTAGACCAAGGTTGCAGTAATATTCTGCGAATAGAGGAATTGTGAAAAGATTATCAACAGGAATATCAAAAAATCCTTGCACTTGAACGGCATGTAAGTCAAGGGTAACAACGCGGTCAACTCCAGCCTTAACCAACATATTAGCTACTAATTTTGCTGTAATGGGTTCGCGTGATTTTGCAACACGGTCTTGACGTGAGTATCCAAAATATGGCATAACAACCGTCACAGTATTAGCACTGGCGCGTTTGCAAGCGTCAATCATGATAAGAAGTTCCCAAAGGTTATCGTTGACAGGGTAACTAGTTGATTGGATGATATAAATATCATCACCACGTACTGTCTCCTCAATATTAATCATGATTTCCCCATCAGAGAATTGTCGTGAAGAGACACGTCCCAAAGGAACGCCGGCTGCTGCAGCGATTTTCTCAGCGATTTCGATGTTTGAACTCAATGAAAATAGTTTAAGTTGTGGTGCGGCATAATATTCAGCCATGATGTTAGTGTGCTCCTTTAAATTGATATTCCTATTGTACCAAAAAAGATTAACTTTTTCACCATAATTTATCAAACAAATAGGTTGCATTTTTTCTCCTTATTTAGTATCATTCTAATTAAGAAAAAAGATATTTAGAATAATTCTAAATAAGAAAGGCGTTTTTTATGAATTTCAAAAAATTTTTAACGACCCTTGCCATTGGAGTTTTAGCTATCATAATGGATTTTGGTTTTAATAAATCTAATCTTGCTTTTATCATCGTAGCTATTGCAGGTGGTGTCGTGACTTTTAGCATGTTGATGGAAATGATTCGAACGCTGAAATCAGGCAAATATGGTGTGGATATTTTGGCTGTAACAGCTATCATATCAACCTTGTGTGTAGGAGATTATTGGGCAAGTCTGATGATTCTTGTCATGTTAACAGGCGGAGAAAGTTTAGAAGATTATGCTAGTCGCCAGGCACATAGAGAACTTCAAAGTTTGCTTGATAATTCGCCTCAAGTTGCCCATCGATTAAAAGATGGAAAATTTGACGATATTGAGGTCGATAAGGCTGAAATCGGAGATATTCTTCTGGTGAAACCCGGAGAATTAGTTCCCGTAGATGGTCAAATAGTTAAAGGTCAATCTAATTTTGATGAGTCTTCTTTGACTGGTGAATCTGTTTTAGCGGAAAAAGGGGTTGGCGATGACATCCTCTCTGGCTCTATTAATGGAGACCAATCCATTCAATTTGAAGTAACCAAGTTGGCCAAAGACAGTCAATACCAACTTTTAGTACAATTGGTTAAGCAATCTGAAAATGAATCTGCCCCATTTGTTCGTCTTGCAGATAGGTATGCTGTACCTTTTACCATCGCTGCCTACTTAATCGGAGGAATCGCTTGGTTTGTAACCCAAAATCCAGTTCGCTTTGCCCAAGTTTTAGTTGTTGCTTCGCCATGCCCTTTGATTCTCTCTGCTCCAGTGGCTATGGTAGCAGGAATGAGCCGTTCTAGCAAAAATGGTATTATCGTAAAAACAGGAACAACTTTGGAAAAATTATCACGAGCAAAATCCATTGCTTTTGATAAGACGGGAACCCTCACTCAGGGACAGTTGCAAGTGGATAAAATCATTCCACATGGTATTGATAGTGAAGAACTCTTAATTTTAGCCGCTAGTGTTGAGCAAGAATCGTCTCACATTTTGGCACGTTCGCTATTAACATATGTACAAGCTCAAAACATCACCATTCGGTCGGCCCTTGATGCCAAGGAGATTACTGCACAAGGAATTCAAGCTCTAATTGGAAGTGATTTGGTTAAGGTAGGTAAACTCAGCCTCATGCCAGAGAGTGCTAAAGATTTTGCCACCAATCAAACGACTATTTATGTTTCTAAAAATAATCAGTTCATTGGTTACATTAGTTTTAAAGATGCTATTCGTCCAGAGTCCAAACAAACCATCGAAAATCTAAAAGCACAGGGGATCAAACGTGTTATCATGCTGACAGGGGACAAGTCGGAAGTGGCGAATGCAGTAGCGAAAGAAGTCGGTATTGACGAAGTCAAGGCAGACTGTTTACCAAGTGATAAAATTGCACGTTTGAAAGAAACTAAAGAGGATGAACGCCCTATTATTATGGTGGGAGATGGCGTTAATGATGCACCAGCTCTCGCAATTGCAGATGTCGGGCTTGCTATGGGAGCTCACGGTTCCACAGCAACCAGTGAGAGTGCTGATGCTGTCATATTGAAAGATGATTTGAGTAAAGTTGCACAGGCTATCAAGATTTCTCAAGATACTCTTCGAGTTGCAAAACAATCTGTTCTAGCAGGCTTATTGATTTGTTTGATACTTATGCTCATTGCAAGTACAGGTGTCATCCCTACTTTACTCGGTGCAATGCTTCAAGAAGTGGTGGATACCGTTTCTATTTTGTCAGCTCTTCGAGCCCGCAAAGATTAAATAACCCCCATCCGTAAGGATAGGGGATTTTTTATAGCCAATAGAGATTTATCTAAACTATAACAGGAAGTAGTATATGCTCAGCGATGATTTGATGTGAGTAAAGCATCTATGAACAGCGTAGGATTGGAATTATTGGATTGGTCAAAGACAATAAAACTTCTCCTAGCCACTGCGACTTATGGAAAGAAACGAAAAATTCTAGACTGAAACTCCGACATTTGGATTTAGTTATTACGGTTAAGCGTGACACTAAAGCGCGCTACTTTACTTTTGGCGTACTTAAAGTTAATGTTGTGTTCGGATAAAAAGGTATCAAAATCCGCCTTTCCTTTTTCAGCATTTGAAACTTCTAGTTCCAATTCGTAATCCTTAATATCAGCATATTGATTGCTATCTAACGCCATAAGTCCTATTTTGGTCATGGTTTCACGCCTAGTGGTTGTGAGGTGTCCAAAGTTACTCAACTCTTTTATATTGACTCCTTTAGTGGAAATCAATTGAGTAATAGCGTTATCTGGAAGATTCCCAGATTTAATTATTTCTCTGGCCTCTTCCAAAGTTAGGTCAATATTATATTCTAAATTTCCAACTTCTTCAGGTATTTTTAAAGTTAGCTCAGCCTGATCAGGGAGAGTTCTGATGCGCAGTGACATGCGATTAGTTTTCATGTCAAAGTTTTTAGTGTCAAAATAGTAGTTTGTTTGAGTAACAGGAGTCACATGAGAAAATAGAGTTGATAGACGTTGAAACTCGTCTTTATTCAGTAAGGTTTTATATTCAATTTCAAGATGTGTCATGGGAGTTTCCCTCTCTAATTGTAATCTTTTTATGGTATAATAAATTATTATAATCATTTTATACAAAAGATGGACTTTTGACAAGGATAGGAGATATGATTAACAAAGGAATTAAAGGTATGGAGTGGGAAGTTTTCCTAGATCCGTATATACAAGCTGTGGGTGAATTAAAAATAAAGTTGCGAGGTATCCGAAAACAATTTCGCAAACAAAATCGTCACTCTCCAGTTGAATTTGTAACTGGTCGGGTAAAATCCGTTGAAAGCATAAAAGAAAAAATGTCGCTTAGAGGTATCAAACCAGAAAATGTAGCTCAAGATTTACAAGACATAGCAGGGCTACGCATCATGGTTCAGTTTGTAGATGATGTGGATGAGGTTTTGGCACTTTTGCGGCAACGTCAAGACATGAAAATCATCCAAGAACGTGACTACATTAACCATATGAAGTCCAGCGGTTATCGTTCCTACCATGTCATTATTGAGTATCCAGTTGATACCATAAACGGTAGAAAGACGGTGCTAGCGGAGATACAAATTCGAACTCTGGCTATGAATTTTTGGGCTACCATTGAACATTCCCTAAACTATAAGTATCAGGGAGAGTTTCCGCAAGAAATTAAGCAACGTTTGGAGACGACGGCTAAAATTGCTCTTGAATTGGATGAAGAAATGCGCAAAATTCGGGAAGATATCAGAGAAGCGCAGCTTTTATTTGATGCAGAAAATAGAAAACTAAGTGATGGTGTGGGAAATAGTGATGACACAGATGAATATTACCGGTAGAGCAACACGAGTTGCTATTATTTCAAATAATAAATATCAGAGTAAGCGTGTTGCCTCTAAACTTTTTGCTACTTTTAAAGAGGATAAGGATTTTTATCTTTCTAAAAAAAATCCTGATATTGTTATTTCCATCGGAGGGGATGGGATGCTTTTATCAGCCTTCCATATGTACGAAAAAGAGTTGGATCGGGTGCGATTTGTTGGTGTTCATACGGGACATCTAGGATTCTATACCGATTACCGTGATTTCGAGGTGGACAAGTTAATTGAAAATCTGAGGGCTGATAAGGGTGAAATGATCTCATATCCAACTTTGAAGGTTCACATTACTTTGGAAGATGGACGTATTTTTACAGCTCGTGCATTTAACGAGGCTACCGTCAAGCGCATAGAAAAGACAATGGTGGCAGATGTTATTATTAATAAGGTCAAATTTGAACGTTTTCGCGGTGATGGACTGTCTGTCTCTACGCCAACAGGAAGCACAGCTTATAATAAGTCTTTGGGCGGGGCTATTTTACATCCAACCATGGAGGCTTTACAACTAACCGAAATCTCGAGTATTAATAACAGGGTTTATCGG
This sequence comes from Streptococcus sp. ZY19097, assembly GCF_040731245.1. Classification (NCBI taxonomy): domain Bacteria; kingdom Bacillati; phylum Bacillota; class Bacilli; order Lactobacillales; family Streptococcaceae; genus Streptococcus; species Streptococcus sp. ZY19097. The sequence goes on along the minus strand of NZ_CP160400.1, from coordinate 1,444,848 downwards.
ACCGTAGGTTCTTCCATGATTATTCCTAAAAAAGATCACATTGAGATTGTGCCTAAACGTCAAGGTGTCTATACTGTTTCGATTGATAATAAAACCATGCATTATAAAAATGTTGTCAAGGTGGAGTATTGGATTGGCTCTAAGACAATAAACTTTGTAGCTACACCATTTCACACTAGTTTTTGGGAGCGTGTCAAGGATGCCTTTATAGGAGATTTAGACTCGTGAAATTTTCATATATTGCTGATCGACGTACAAAAGTGAAAACTTTTTTAAAAAGCCATGATGTCTCAAAAGCACTGCTAGCTAAGGTAAAATTCATGGGAGGAAATATCTGGGTAAATGGTGTTGAGCAAAATGCCATTTATTTGTTGGAGGTTGGTGATCTTGTCACCATTGAAATTCCTGATGAAGAGGCTTTTGAAAACCTTGAGCCCATAAAACATGATTTAACTATTGTTTATGAGGACGATCACTTTTTAATCATTAACAAACCTCATGGAATAGCAAGTATTCCCAGTGTTTTGCACTCCAACACCATGGCAAATTTTGTTAAAAATTATTATTTAGAACAAGATTATCCCAATAAGCAGGTGCATATTGTCACACGACTAGACAAGGATACCAGTGGTCTTATGTTGTTTGCCAAACACGGCTATGCGCATGCTAGACTTGATAAACAACTGCAGCAAAAACTGATTGAGAAACGCTATTATGCTCTAGTTTCTGGGCAAGGTGTTCTGCCTGATCAAGGAGAAATCATTGCTCCAATAGCTAGGCCAGAAGATAGCATCATTACACGTTGCGTTCACCCTTCTGGTAAATATGCTCATACTAGTTTTCAGGTCATTGAGCGTTTTGGCGATGTAGCTTTGGTAGATATTAGATTACACACTGGTCGCACCCATCAAATACGTGTTCATTTTTCACATATTGGCTTTCCCCTCTTGGGTGATGACCTATATGGTGGACGTATGGATCTTGGAATTGAGCGTCAGGCTTTGCATTGCCATTTTCTAAAATTTACAGATCCCTTTACAAAAAAAGAGAATTCACAAACTATTCACTTGACAGATGATTTTGATAGCGTTATCATAGATTTGCAAAAAAATTTGTAGAGGTGTATAAATGCGTAGTTTATTTGGTGATTTACGTGGAAAAATTGTTGGGAAGAACATTAAAATCGTCTTTCCTGAGGGCATTGATGAGCGCGTTGTTCGTGCTGCAGCTCGTTTAAAATTCGAAGGCTTGGTTGAGCCTATTATCCTAGGGGAACCAGCAGCAGTTCGTAACTTGCTGTCATCTTTCGGTTTTGCAGATCCCGGAATCACAATCATTAACCCAGAAGACTATCCTGAATACGAGGAGATGAAGCAGAAGTTCGTTGAACTTCGCAAGGGTAAAGCTACACTTGAAGATGCTGACAGATTACTTCATGATGTCAATTATTTTGGAGTTATGCTAGTTCAATTAGGATTAGCAGATGGCATGGTTTCAGGTGCTATCCACTCAACAGCCGAGACAGTTCGTCCAGCCTTACAGATTATTAAGACTAAACCAGGTATTTCAAGGACTTCAGGTGTGTTCTTAATGAGTCGGGAAAATACGCATGAACGTTACATTTTTGCAGATTGTGCTATTAACATTGATCCCTCTGCTAAAGAATTAGCGGAAATTGCTGTTAACACAGCCGAGACAGCTCGCATTTTTGAATTCAATCCTAAAGTAGCTATGTTGAGTTTTTCAACAATGGGAAGTGCTAGTGCACCACAGGTGGAAAAAGTTCAAGAAGCTACAAAATTGGCAAAAGAAATGGCTCCAGATTTGGCTTTAGATGGTGAAATGCAATTTGATGCCGCCTTTGACGAAATAACAGCAAAAATTAAGGCACCATTTAGTCCCGTTTCTGGTCAAGCCAATATCTTTATCTTCCCAGATTTACAATCTGGAAACATTGGTTACAAGATTGCGCAACGTCTGGGAATGTTTGATGCGATTGGACCAGTCTTGCAGGGACTCAACAAGCCAGTAAATGACCTTTCTCGTGGTTGCTCAGCAGACGATGTTTACAAGTTAGCTATTATCACAGCAGCTCAAGCTGTTTAAGAGTAAAAAATCAAACGACAAAAGCCACTGTTGTCTAAACAGGGCTTTTGCTTTACAGGGAGGAATTTAAATGACAAAAATTGCACTTGTTACAGGAGCTTCGGCTGGTTTTGGTGCGGCGATTGCAAGGCGTTTGATTACAGATGGCTATAAAGTCATAGGCGTAGCTCGACGTTTGGAAAAATTAGAGAGCTTGTATATCACCTTCGGAGATAACTTTTACCCCTTGCAGATGGATGTCTCTCTTCCGGAGAATATTGATGTAGCGCTAGCCTCTTTGCCAGTAGAGTGGCAGCAGATAGACCTTCTAGTCAACAATGCTGGTTTGGCACTAGGTTTAGACAAGGCCTATCAAGCGGATTTTTCAGACTGGCTCACCATGATTAACACTAATATTGTGGGGTTAGCGTATTTGACACGTCAGGTGTTACCACAAATGGTAGATAGAAATAGCGGTATGATTATCAATTTAGGATCTACTGCGGGAACTGTTCCCTATCCTGGAGCCAATGTTTATGGAGCTTCAAAAGCTTTTGTTAAACAATTTTCCCTCAATCTGCGGGCCGATTTAGCCGGGACAAAAATTCGTGTTACCAATATCGAGCCTGGACTTTGCGAGGGGACCGAGTTTTCCAATATCCGTTTTAAAGGTGATAACCAAAGAGCCGAGGCTCTTTATCAGGGAGCTCATGCTATCAGGCCTGAGGATATTGCAAACACTGTTTCATGGATTGCTAGCCAACCTGAGCATTTGAATGTGAACCGTATCGAAATAATGCCAGTGTCTCAAAGTTTTGGTCCTCAACCTGTTTTTCGTGATGAGTAATCGCTAGAGTTCATCAAAAATCTCACCTTTGATGGAAGCTCCAGATGTGGTATCTGACCAACCAACAATAGCCTGACCAGACTCTTTAAGGTAGGTGCCCAGTAGTGGTCTCATATCCTGAACATAGGCATAAACACCTTGACATTGCTTTTGATCATCGAAAAGTAGTTGAAAAGACTGCATGAAAATCTGGTTAAAAGAGTCATTAGGAATTTGAAAATGAAGGCTACCATCGGGAGAATTCTGCAAATCCTGCCAAATCCAATCGGCCAAGATAGGATCATCTTGGCTGGGGAAAAAGCTGCCATCAGCTCTGCCATTAGAATAAATCAATTGTCTGTTTTGATCATAAAATGCTGCTCGATAAGGCAAATTGTCCAAAAAATTTTCAAGTTGATTGCTTAACATGTTTTAATCATAGTCAATTCTTTTAAAAAATGCAAAAAAAGTGATTTGATGCTATACTTATGAAAAGAAAAGGAGAACTTTATGAATAAGAAGTATCAAATTTTGGTAGTATTAAGCCTTAGTTTGCTTTTTCTGACGGGGTGTCAGAGCATTGGAAATTTTTTTAAAACAACACAAGAACAGTTTCTAGGCCTATCTGGAACGCTTCGCACTTTTGATGAAAATTCTCAAGTCATTGATAAAATTAGTGGAAAATCTATTTCAATTGAAAGTGATGATCGTTTTGATATAACTGATGAAAATGGTGATGTTAGTAAAGAATCCTCAGTACTCGATATTACGGTTGGTGGTAGCCAAGTTATCCATGTAGGGTCAACTCTCATTTTTGCTGAAAATGGCCTAACAGATTATATGGAAAAATATTCAGACAAAGTCAATATTAGTACAGAAAATCGATCTTTACCTTTTGTCAATCGTTTTTTCAATCAAATAAAAAATGACATTAGCGGTGAGAGTAAGCTAATTTTAGTCCGTTCTCAGACGGGAACTCCCTTAGCAACCTATTTTGGCAAGCGTGTTTCGACATCAGCTCCAGATGGTATTCCCAATACAACCTATTTATTAGTTGATGGTAAGCGATTAATTATTTACCGTGCTGATTTTACTATTTATGACACGGATTTGTTGGATAGCTGAGCCTATATTTTTGAAGGTGTTGAAAAACACCTTTTTTATTCTGAAAACTTCCAGAAAATCCATTGACAGGCAAGTAAATCCATTGTATAATGAACTTTGCAATTCAGAATTATCTGAAAATTGAAAAAGAAGAGGTTTTTATATGTCTGAACATTCAGCAACTCAACACAATTCCACATGGCAAACAAAATTGAAAGCTCTAGGACCAGGTATCTTAATGGCTTCTGCAGCTGTCGGCGGCTCACATATTGTTTCCTCGACCCAAGCGGGTGCGCTTTATGGATGGCAATTAGCTATTCTGGTACTTTTAATCAATCTATTCAAATATCCGTTTTTCCGTTTTGGATCACAATATACAGCAGAAAATGGGAAAAACTTGATTGAAGGCTACGCTGAAAAAGGCAAGGCTTACCTCCTTGTTTATTTCGTTTTAAATGTCTTTTCAGCTATTGTTAATACTGCGGGTGTCGGAATCCTTTGTGCTGCCATTGTTGCTAGCGCTTTACCATCCTCAATTGCATTGACGACGGGTCAGCTAACCTCAATTATCATTGTTATTATTTGGGGAATGCTTTTATTAGGAGGGTATCGTTTCCTTGATGGTTTATCAAAATGGATTATGACAGCACTAACTCTGGCAACAGTAGCAGCGGTAGTTATTGCTCTTTTCCAGCATCGGGAATATGCTCCGGATTTCGTTGTGACATCTCCTTGGCAAATGGCTGCTTTGCCATTTCTTGTATCCCTTATGGGATGGATGCCTGCACCTATCGAAATTTCGACAATCAATTCACTTTGGTCTGTTGAAAAACGAAAAACCGTTGACTTTAACGAAGAGGATGCTTTGTTTGATTTTAATGTTGGCTACATTGGAACAGCTATCCTCGCCTTCTTTTTCCTTGCTCTAGGTGCTCTCATCCAATATGGTAACGGCGAACCTGTTCAAGGTGCTTCAGCAGCCTATATTGCTCAATTTGTTAGTATGTACGCCTCTGCTCTGGGAGCTTGGGCTAAACCATTGATTACCTTTATCGCTTTCTTGTGTATTTTTGGTACAGTTATCACCGTTATTGATGGTTATTCACGCGCAAATGATGAAGCACTGCGCTTGCTTGTTGGCAAAAAAGGGACTAGTCAAAAATCCCTCGCAACTTGGATGACTTTAACGTCAATTCTTGGTTTAGTTATTGTCTATGGTTTTTCTGGACAAGTTGCTATTATGCTTCGATTTGCAATGATTGCCTCCTTCATCACAACGCCATTCTTCGCATACCTTAATTACAGCTTAGTTAATAATAAAGAACATCAGGTCAAAGGTTGGCTTAAGTGGTTGTCCATTGCTGGGTTGATTTATCTATTTGGTTTCGCCATTTTCTTTATTTATGCATGGTTGTCAGGTAATATTTAAGACATATTTGATAAAACAAGTTCCTCACGTAAGGAACTTGTTTTGATTTGAAATTAACTAATTGGCCCCCATACGCTCACTGATTTAGCTGAAACGTGGAAATCAGCCCAACCATCTTCGGCTATAGTAATTCTTTCTGAAGAGTTACCTAAGTAATCAATAAATATAGCACTAGCCCATTTCTCACCAACAAACATTCTCTTTTTAGTGTCATCTTTGTTACTGATGAGCAAGGCAATTGGTGAATGACCTAATCGTGTCCAACCGATGCAATTTGGATCATCAAAATAATTTTGTTGAGGACCATAAGCAAAATCTCGACGGAGTTCCAAAAGTTTATCAATTATTTTTTGGAAAGAAGATTGGGCAAAGTCTCCCTTTATACCATAATAGTCACCATAAAAAATGCAAGGTAATCCATCTTCGTGTAATAAAATCAGTGCATACGCAGCTGGTTTAAACCACTCTTCAACGGTAGATTCCAAGGCTTGTCCACGTTGTGTATCATGATTATCAACAAAAGTAACTGCAGACTGAGGATGATTTTGAAGCAAGCTGTCATCAAAAATATTTCTCAAATCGTAGTTCTCAACTTGTTTACTTGCATCAAATAAATTTTGGTGTAGTCTGGTATCAATTAAATCAAACTTATAGTCAATACTTTCTAAATAGTTATCATTTGACTCTTTATCGGGGTTCCAAAATTCACCAAAAACATAAAAGTCCTCACCATATTTTATATTCATATCTCGAATGAAATTACGCATGAAGAAGGAGTCAATATGCTTAACGGCATCTAAACGAAAACCTAACACTCCTGTAGTTTGAATAAACCAATCAGCCCAATCATAAATATTTTTAATGACTTCTGGGTGTTTAAAATCCAAATCAGCATACATTAGATAGTCATAATTTCCATTTTCACCATCAACTAAATCATTGTTTGCCCACCCTTTGTTGTCACCTTGTATTTGGTAAATACCAGATTTTCCTGTTTTTGCGTCATAGTCAGTCCCCGTAAAATGATACCAGTGCCATTTAAAATCATTATAGGTATTTTGACGTCCATCGAAGGTAAATGAGGTCCAACCTTGAATTTCAAATGGTTCTGAAAGAATCTTTGTGCGGTCGTTAGGGTCAACTTCAACAACAGTGAAGCGTTCTGTATGGTCTGCAGATGCCTTATGATTAAGAATAATATCTGCCATAGGAATAATCCCGTGTGCTTTTAGCGATGCAATTGCCTCAAGATATTCATTTTTAAAGCCATACTTAGTGCGAATTGTTCCTTTCTGGTCAAATTCTCCTAAATCAAATAGATCATAAACGCCGTATCCTACATCAGCAGAAGAAGTACCTTTAAAAGCTGGTGGCATCCAAATGTGGCTAATCCCTTTATCAGCCAAATGCGGTGCATCATTTGCCAAACGTTGCCAATGTTTTCCATCATTTGGTAGATACCATTCAAAATATTGCATCAAAGTTTGATTTTTCATAATTATTCTCTTTTCGCCATAGTTTCTTAACTTACATTTTAGCAGAATATCACAAATACGCAACCGTTTGCTCATTGACTTTAATTATTACTAAAACATCCCCTTCGTTAAAAGAGGGGATGTTGAGTTTAGACTTGTGTAAAAACCTTTTTCTTGAGTTCAAAGGTAATATCAGTTTCTTGAGCGACAGCTGCTTCGTGTGTAACGATAATAACAGTTTTATTTTGTTCATGCGCAATCGCCTTGAAAATTTTAACGATGCCTTGTGTGGTTTCTTCATCAAGATTTCCAGTTGGCTCATCAGCGATAATTAAATCATGTCCGGTTGCTAACGCTCTGACAATTGCCACGCGTTGCTGCTGACCACCTGAAAGTTGAAGTACAGGTTTATCAATTAACTCGTTACTGATGCCAACGGACTCAAAGAGAGTTTCAATCTGCTTGCGATCTCCTTTTCTACCAGAGATTTCCAAGGCAGTTTGAACATTTTGACGAGCAGTCATGTAAGTTATGAGGTTGTATGACTGAAAGATAGTAGAGACAGAATTTCTGCGATAATTATTTAATCCGGCTTTAGCAATATCAGTATCATCTAGGAAAATTTTTCCCCTTTTTGGTGTATTCAGGCCTGCCAACAAAGATAAAAAGGTTGTTTTTCCACTTCCTGATTGTCCGAGAATGGCATAGACTTTCCCTTTTTCAAAAGTTAAATTCACCTCTTTAAACAAATAATCGTCTGGATTGTTTGTGTACCAATAGCCTAAATCTTGTGTTCGTAATGTCATGCTATGTCCTTTCTTAATTTGAAGATAAGATATCTTTTGGTTTCATACGGACAATACCGATACTTGCCAATACAGTTGAAATAAAGGAGATGAGAAGAGCGATACCGCCAAGTTTAATCATATCTTCAGCAGTCATTTTGATATCTAAATTATTGATATCTTCTGTGGCTGAAACCATGGCCATCATATTTCCCATTCTGCCACGTCCCGTCATCTTACCAGTGTTAGTAGTGCTTGAGGAATTTGAATTTGATGCTGTATCTTGATCAGGGGCTCCCTTACCAGGTCCTGCAATTTGACTGCTGGTTTGTTCGGTTGATGAAGTCAAGAGTTGATTTCCCAGCGCATTGCCGACTAAATTTCCTGCAAAAGAAGCTATGACAAGAGAAACTAGAGTCACCAAGAAGAGTTCTGTGAAAAACTGACCAATAATTTTGAGGCGATTTTCACCCAAACTCATCAAAACACCGATTTCATAGCGACGTTCACGAATACTTAAGATAATAATAAGTGTTAAAATGACCGCTCCAGCAAGAGCAACTAAAATCACGATATTTTGGGCAATGGATGAGATGTTATTCAGCGGAGAAAGCATTTGTTTGTAGATTTCATTGCTCGAAATAACAGAATAGGTATCAGTGTCAATTTCAGATTCAACATCTTTGACAAAACTATCTAGTTTTTCTGGATTTGAAAGAGTATAAGTTGCAGAATCTAGGACATCACTCTGTCCCTTCATCGTATTAGCGGTTTCTATATTGGTGTAAATATTATTTTGAGGGTTTGAAGCATTAGACATCATCTGTGCTGTTGTTGCTGTAGATGAATTTGAATAAATCCCCACAACTGTCAGTTTATAATTTGTATCTGTGTTATTAACTGTAGCTGTGACAGTAAAAGTATCACCGACAGCTAAAACATTGGCCTTGGCTAGATCTTCTGAAATCACTGCTTGATTGCTTTTAGTATCTGCAGTGATCCCAACTCCATCAGTGATTTTAGAAATACTAGTAGTAAAATCGTTAGCATAATTTGTACTATTGACACCAGTGATAGTAAAATCGCCACTAGCCATTTTCATATCTCTACCACCTGGAGGAGTTGCACTGGCATCAGAAGAACTTGAACTATCACTACTGTCAGATGAGGATGAACTCGTTGAGATGGCTTCAATGCCATCTCCAGAAGTAGCTGTTGTTGTAGAGAGGTAGAGATAAGAGGCAATGCCATCTTTTTTGGCGATGCTATCTGCAGTCTTTAAATTAACTGATGTAACGGCATTGGTGGAACTTGAACTATCCGAGGACTGATTGTCTGGATTAAAAGCCTTCATCAGACTTTCGCGATTTACAGATAAGGTGACCGTTGCCCCAGCCTTACTTTTGGCTGATTCAATAGCTGAATCAGCTGCATTCTTGATGGTTAGCCCAGCTAAAACAAAAATAAGAATGGCACTGGTTACCAAGATTAGAAGTGCTGTTCGTCCTTTCTTTGCTTTTGTCACAAGCCAAGTTCGCTTCAAAAAATTCATTGTGTAAACTCCTTTGCAAAATGTGATGTCTAGACTTTACCTAAAATCCCTTAAGCAAAGCTGAAAGAAAACTTTAAAAAAAGCTTAAATAATCTTTTTTATACTTAAAACACCCTAAAAACACGAACATTAGAAATAATGGATAGAAAAATATTTGACAAAAAACGAAAACTTTTTTAAAATAAAGATGGAAAGATAAGGAATTATCTAGCGATGCTTTGTGTTAGGCAAAGTTATAGGAAGGTCATACTTTAGATGAAGTTGCCATGAAGAGCATGCAAGTTCAGTCTGTCTTGACTGGATGGAGAATGTCTATTTGTACGCCTTTCTTTTTGCTCTGCTCTTGTGGCTGAAGAGGATTTTATAATGTTCAACGATATGCCTGTTTTTGATTATGAAGACATTCAGCTAATTCCAAATAAATGTATCATCAATAGTCGCTCAGAGGCTGATACAAGTGTTGTTCTTGGAAAATATCGCTTTAAATTACCAGTTATTCCTGCTAACATGCAGACGATTATCGATGAAGAGATTGCTGAGCAATTAGCGAAAGCAGGATATTTTTATATTATGCATCGTTTTGATGAGGTTTCGCGAAAGCCATTTATCAAAAAAATGCACACTCAGGGTTTGATTGCTTCAATTTCAGTCGGAGTTAAAGATTATGAATATGATTTTGTGGCTAGCCTAAAAGATGATGCACCAGAATTTATTACTATCGACATTGCACATGGTCATGCAGATAGTGTGATTAAGATGATTAAGCACATCAAGAAAGAATTACCAGAAACATTTGTCATCGCTGGGAATGTAGGCACACCTGAGGCAGTTCGTGAGTTGGAAAACGCTGGTGCCGATGCAACAAAAGTCGGTATCGGTCCTGGTAAAGTCTGCATCACCAAGGTTAAAACCGGTTTCGGGACAGGCGGCTGGCAGTTGGCTGCACTTCGTTGGTGTGCTAAAGCTGCTCGTAAACCGATTATTGCAGATGGTGGCATTCGTACACATGGTGATATTGCCAAGTCTATTCGGTTCGGGGCAACAATGGTGATGATTGGATCGCTCTTTGCTGGACATTTGGAAAGTCCCGGAAAATTGGTTGAAGTTGATGGCGAGCAGTTTAAGGAATACTATGGATCAGCATCTGAGTATCAGAAAGGTGAACACAAGAATGTAGAAGGTAAGAAAATTCTCTTACCAGTCAAGGGTCACTTGCAAGATACCTTAACTGAGATGGAACAAGATTTACAAAGTTCTATTTCATATGCTGGCGGTCGTGATGTGGAGAGCTTGAGACGTGTTGATTATGTTATTGTGAAAAATTCCATTTGGAACGGGGACTCTATCTGATATCATCTTGAAAACAATTTATAAAATGATACAATAGAATTAATTTAATAGGCTTATTTATGCTGTGAATTGGCACAGCGTTTCTACAAGACACCGTAATGTCTAACAATAAGCTTCTTTTCCAAACGAGTAATCATTACCTACTAGGAAGAGAAGTATCGTTATGAGGTGTTTACAATAGTGACACCTTTTTCATTTATCATAAAGGAGAATCCATGAAGTTATTGGAAGACCGTATTTTAAAAGACGGCAATGTATTAGGAGAAAATATCTTGAAAGTTGATAGCTTTCTAACTCACCAAGTTGATTATGAGTTGATGCAAGAAATTGGAAAAGTCTTTGCAGAAGCATACAAAAATGCAGGAATTACCAAAGTTGTTACCATCGAGGCATCTGGTATAGCTCCTGCGATTTATGTAGCTCAAGCATTAGACGTTCCAATGATTTTTGCCAAAAAACACAAAAATATCACCATGACTGAGGGGATTTTAACAGCAGAAGTTTATTCTTTCACTAAGCAAGTAACCAGTACTGTCTCTATCGCAAGTAAATTTTTGTCTGAAAATGACACCGTCCTTGTTGTTGATGATTTTTTGGCAAATGGGCAAGCTGCCAAAGGACTTTTGGAGATTATCAGTCAAGCTGGTGCTAAAGTTGCTGGAATCGGTATTGTTATTGAAAAATCTTTTCAAAATGGTCGCAAATTGTTAGAAGATGCTGGTGTAGCAGTAACATCGCTGGCACGTATCGAAGCATTCGAAGAAGGAAAAGTTAAATTTATGGAGGCAGATGCTTAAAATGACAGAAAAAGAACATTCACATTCACAATCCGCAATCTTAGGATTACAGCACGTTTTATCTATGTACGCTGGCTCAATCCTTGTTCCCATTATGATTGCAGGTGCATTAGGATATAGTTCTAAACAGTTAACCTATTTAATTGCAACAGATATTTTCATGTGTGGAGTGGCAACTTTTCTGCAATTGAAAGTTACTAAACACACAGGAATTGGTTTACCGGTTGTTTTAGGTTGTGCCTTTCAGTCAGTCGCACCACTCTCAATCATTGGAGCCAAACAAGGCTCTGGCGCTATGTTTGGGGCTTTAATTGCTTCAGGGATTTATGTCATTTTAGTAGCTGGTGTTTTCTCAAAAATCGCTCGTTTCTTCCCGCCTATTGTCACCGGATCTGTCATTACGGTCATCGGACTTAGCTTGGTGTCTGTGGCGATGGGAAATATGGGGAATAATGCAGAAGCACCAACAGCTCAAAGTATGATGTTATCACTTTTGACTATCTTGATTATTCTTCTAATACAGAAATTTACCAAGGGCTTTATCAAATCTATTTCTATCCTCATTGGTCTTGTCGGTGGTACCATTATCGCTGCCTTTATGGGATTGGTAGATCCAAGCCCAGTAGCAGAAGCAGCTTGGGTTCATGTTCCTACACCTTTCTATTTTGGGACTCCGAAATTTGAGCTAACTTCGATTTTGATGATGTGCATCATTGCAACGGTTTCAATGGTAGAATCTACAGGAGTTTATTTGGCCTTGTCTGATTTGACCAATGAACAGTTGGATGAAAAACGCCTTTGCAACGGTTATCGTTCAGAAGGGATTGCCGTTTTACTTGGTGGACTCTTCAACACATTTCCATATACAGGTTTCTCACAAAATGTTGGTCTGGTTCAGATTTCTGGAATTAAAACTCGTCGCCCAATTTACTACGCAGCCGGTATTTTAGTAGTAATTGGCTTGCTTCCCAAATTTGGTGCCCTTGCTCAGATGATTCCAAGTCCAGTTTTGGGTGGAGCTATGCTTGTACTCTTTGGAATGGTTGCCCTACAGGGAATGCAAATGTTGAATCGTGTTGACTTTAAAAATAATGAATACAACTTTATCATTGCTGCGGTGTCCATCTCTGCAGGACTTGGCTTTAACGGTACAAACCTCTTTGCCAGTCTTCCGACGACAGCACAGATGTTCTTAACTAATGGTATTGTCATTGCAACTCTGACATCGGTTATTCTAAACTTGATTTTTAACAGTCGTCGTTCTACTGAAAACGAGAACTAAGAAAAAGCTATGAAAGGTAAAAACTTTCATAGCTTTTTCTATCAATGTGACGATGCACCAGAATCAGCATCTGTCGCAGCAGCTTCTCCGCCACCATGACCGCCGCTACTTGATGCGCCAGAGGTTGCATCTGCGTGAGCATGAGTAGAAGGTCCAGCAAAACCACCAACAAGGCGTTGACCGGTTGTTTGCAAGTACCAATCCAACCAAGGTTTGAAGTTGAAGACGATTTCGTTGATACCAGCATAAGAACCATCATCGTAATACATAGCTTGGTAGTTGTGGGTGTTGAGCACGGCTGGGTTGGGATTTGGAATGAGCGTGCGCACATACTCTTGGTCGCCATTGCGTAGGGTTCCGATAACCCATTCAACATTCTTCATGCGAGCAGGTGGTAATGTATTGTGAACCGTTGATAGGCGGTTACCAGATTGCTCTGGAACGCGTTTGGCAAACATGGTATCAGGATCTTGGTGAGCATTATTGTAGTAGAGAAATTGATTGTTGTCATCAGCATAAGTCAATTCAAATGGCATAGACTTGAGGAACATGTTGATTTGATCAACTGTAAGGATACCATGGTCGAGTTTGACGTAAGTATTACCCGAAACAGCACCAGTGATTTCTGCAACTTTATTTATCCAGTCAGGATCATCAGGGTCAACTTCTGTGACAGTTGTAGCGATTGGATGATTACAATCTAAATCTTCAGGTTCAATTAGTTTTGGTTTTTTCAAGGTTGAGACAACCCCCACATATTTCACAAAATTATCCAAACATTGTTCAAGGAATTTCACAGTGCCATTGTTGATAATATTTCCAGCTTCATCAAAGGCTTCTTTGGCTTTGCCTAGCAAGAATTCGTTACCTGGAAGCGCGTAGGCATTAACACCGGGAGCTTCAAGGATTTTACGCAAATGCACTTGGGCACGCGATGTCCCTTGGTCGTAGTAGGAAGCGCCCACAATCATAACAGGTTTGCTATCAAAAGGGTGCACATCGTAAGAAAGCCATTCAAGGACGCTCTTCAGGGCAGCTGTAATAGTGTGATTGTGTTCAGGTGTTGCAATGACAACGCCGTCTGCACGTGTGATTTTATTGTAAAGCAAGCGCAATTGGAAACTCTCTTTCCAATTCTTATCTTGATTGAACATTGGCACATCGTCAATTTCCAAAACTTCAAGTTCAAATTTCGTTTTAAACTGTCTGCGAATGTACTGCAATAACATGCGGTTATATGATTGATCAGCATTTGAGCCAACAAGTCCAACAAATTTCATTAGTTTCCCTCCAAATTATGATAAGCTTTCCCAGTCAAAGTTTTCAGCTTCTTTGTGTAGCAATTCTTGCGCATTTGACAATTTTCCGGTGATTTTAACAAAAAGGCGGAAATCATCAAAAATCGCTTCCAATTTTTGAATAGTGTCAAGATCGACCAGATTACCTTGCCTATCAAAGGCTTGCAAAGAATGTGACAGCAGAAATTCATCAGGTAAAACATTTGCCTTAATTTCTGGAGCATTTAAGATTTGACGGAGTTGTAATTGTGCACGCGAAGAACCAAGGGTTCCATAAGACGCACCTGTAATCATGACAGGTTTGTTAAGTAGAGGAAAAATACCGTATGAAAGCCAAGCTAAAGCATTCATCAATACAGCAGGAATAGAGTGATCATACTCTGGTGTGCCGATGATAACACCGTCTGCTGCATTAATTTTATCAGCGATTTCTAAAGCTAACTCAGGGATTTTTTTGTCAGCAGGTTTGTTGAATACAGGTAAATCCTTAATTTCAACGAGTTCAATGTCAGCCTTGTCCGCAAAATGCGTTTGCATGTATTGCAAAAGCTGGCGGTTGGTCGATTTTGTTGAATTCGTCCCAACAATAGCGATAAGTTTCATATCGGTTCCTCCTTAGGAATATAATAATTGAAAATCTTGTTTTAAACCATCTGTGACTGCTATGCGGTTATCTTGTGTAATCACGATTCCTTCAATATCTGGTGTTTTCTGGATAGTAGCAAGGGATTCCAAGAGCGGAAGCCCGAATAAACGTGTAGTCCAAATTTCACAATCCACAGATTTGTCCGCGACAATAGTCAGACTAGCCATTTCCGTTTCAATCGGATAGCCGGTCCTGCGATCAAAAATATGATGGTAATCTTTGTCACCAACCTTGAGATGGCGTTCGTAAATCCCGGAGGTCACGACCGATTTATTCTTGACACGTAGAATACCGAGATTGTTCCCTCGTTTTTTTTGAGGATGCTGTATACCAACCAACCACTCGCCACTCTCACGCTTCGGGTTAACCCCGTAGACAAGTACATTTCCACCTAGGTTAATCATAGCAGAGATGATTTGTTTGTTTTTGAGATAAGTCATGATTTTGTCAGCAATATATCCTTTAGCCAGAGCACCAAGATCGATTTTCATCCCCTTTTCTGTCAAAAAAATAGATTGCTGTGCTTCATCTAAGAGAATATTTTGAGGATTAGTCAATGCAACAGCAGCCTGAATAGTCATATCATCTGGTACCCTAGCATCATCAAACCCAATGCGCCAGCTTTGCACCAAAGGACCAATAGCAATGTTGAGATTGGAGGGGTGCTGTAAACTATGGAATTTACCTACACTGATGAGTTCAAATAAATCAGGGTGGACTTTAACAGGAGATATCCCAGCCATTTGATTGACTCGCACAAGTTCAGAATCCTCGTCGTTGGCACTAAAACGATTTTTATAGACTTCCAACAAATAGCAGGCTTCTTTCATTATTTCTTTTGCATTTTCAGCTTCAATCATCAAGTCAATCCTCGTACCCATCATATCTAGGCTGTGTCTTTCTTGCAAGTGATTACCTCCATGTATTTCTGTCACCATGATAATACTTTGAATACCTAAAATCAAGTTAAATAAAGAATGTATAAGTACTCCATCCAAAACAGGCTAGTCAGCACCAATGCAGTTAGAATTGAAACTCATCAAGTCAGCAACATTTGAATTTGAGTATAAGTCTTTTTTAAGGAATTTTCTCTATACTATGAACAATCCTAATAAACTTTCTTTATATAATCTCCTTTCAAAACATCTGAACGTATTCGGATGTTTTTTTTGCCTACAATGATATGACAAATATCTCCTATCCAACGGATTAGTAAAATAAATTTTCTTTGAGTTTTACTAAAAAACACCCCCAAACAGATTTTAACAGACTGTTTGAGATGTTCTGAAGGATTAATTTTTCTTTTTCATTTCGCCATGTGGGTAGTAGGTGCCTTCTGGCATATCATTGATAAAGACATGAATCGCGTCTTTTGGGGCTTTGGCAATGCGCGAAACAACCTCGGTGACTTCGCGGGCTAATTCAATTTTCTGTTCTTCAGTACGGCCTTCAAAAAGGTCTATTTTTACAAATGGCATAAGTTTGACTCCTTTGTTTTGATACACTTATTATATCATAAAATATAACATTCTATCTTGAACTATGAAACGCAAGATGTTATTTTCTTCATCGTTTTCTAAAAGAAAAAAGTCTAATATTTTTTGAAAGCATCTAAATACTAATTTTGGACTAATTTTGGAAAAGGTTGGAGGATAATTTCTTCAAATTTTTATGCTGTATTTATTTGTGGTAACAAATCTAAAAATACTTACTGAAAAATCACTCAATTTATGATAAAATAGTGAAATACTGATAGAAGGTGGAGATGTTCTTTTGGCTCAATTATATTATAAATATGGCACCATGAACTCTGGCAAGACTATTGAAATTCTCAAAGTCGCTCATAATTATGAAGAACAAGGCAAGCCCGTTGTGATTATGACTTCTGCACTTGACACACGCGATGGCTATGGAATTGTTTCTAGCCGAATCGGTATGCGTCGAGAGGCAGTTGCTATCACAGATAACATGGATATCTTCAATTTCATCAAAAATTTACCAGAAAAACCATACTGTGTCTTGATTGATGAAAGTCAATTTTTATCGAAAGAAAATGTCTATGATTTAGCGCGTGTCGTTGATGATCTAGATATTCCGGTCATGGCTTTTGGTCTTAAAAATGATTTTCAAAACCACCTCTTTGAAGGGTCGCGAGAACTTTTGCTTCTGGCTGATAAAATCGAAGAGATAAAAACCATCTGCCAATTTTGTTCTAAAAAAGCAACCATGGTACTTCGAACAGAAAATGGAAAACCAGTTTACGAAGGCAATCAGATTCAAATTGGCGGCAACGAGACCTATATCCCAGTCTGTCGCAAGCATTATTTCCAACCTTTGATAGATGGTGTTGGAAAAGCATACTGATAGTCGAAACGGAGGTAGGGGTGACTATTAAATTAAAAGATATTACACTCGAAAATTATTGGGAACTTCTATCGCTTTGCGTTTCCAAAGAACAAGAAAATTTCATTGCCTCAAACGCTGTTAGTCTAGCAGAAGCCTATGTGTATGAGAAGAATGGTGATAGTGTTATGCCATATGCTATCTATGATGGTACTGATTTAATAGGCTTTGTCATGCTGGCTTATGATGAAAATATTGGGATTAGTAAGGGAAATTATCTCCTATTTCGCTTAATGATAGACCAAAATTTTCAGGGGAAAGGCTATTTTCGCTTAATTATGGATGCTGTTTTAAACAACCTAAAATCTACTGGGTTGTCTAATCTCCTTTGGGTTTCTTATGAACCAGAAAATAAGCATGCAAGATGTTGCTATCTCAATTATGGTTTTGTTGAAACTGGTGACTTACATGAGGGAGAACTAGTCGCAATTTATGACTTAAATAAAAAATGAGATGAAAGGACTTAAATGAATATTTACGATCAATTACAGGCGGTCGAGGATCGCTATGAAGAATTAGGAGAACTCCTTAGCGACCCCGATGTGGTTTCAGATACTAAGCGTTTTATGGAACTTTCGAAAGAAGAGGCTAACACTCGTGATACAGTTACGACTTATCGGGAGTACAAACAAGTCATTCAAAATATTGCCGATGCCGAAGAAATGATAAAAGAAGCTGGCGGTGACACTGATTTAGAAGAAATGGCTAAAGAAGAACTCAAAGAAGCTAAGGTTGCCAAAGAAAACTATGAAGAACAACTGAAAATTCTTCTTTTGCCTAAAGATCCTAATGATGATAAAAATATTATCTTGGAAATTCGTGGAGCTGCTGGAGGCGATGAAGCCGCACTCTTTGCTGGTGATTTGTTGCAAATGTATCAAAAATTTGCAGAAAGTCAGGGCTGGCGCTTCGAAGTTATGGAAGCCTCATATAATGGTGTTGGCGGTATCAAGGAAGTTGTCGCTATGGTTTCTGGTCAATCGGTTTATTCTAAGCTAAAATACGAATCCGGAGCTCATCGAGTCCAACGTGTCCCAGTGACTGAAAGTCAAGGTCGTGTCCACACTTCAACAGCAACCGTCTTAGTTATGCCTGAAGTGGAAGAAGTGGAATATGATATTGATCCCAAGGACTTGCGTATCGATATCTACCATGCCTCAGGAGCTGGTGGACAGAATGTCAACAAGGTGGCAACAGCCGTCCGTATTGTCCACTTGCCAACCAATATCAAGGTTGAAATGCAGGAGGAGCGTACCCAGCAAAAAAATCGTGACAAGGCCATGAAAATTATTCGTGCCCGTGTTGCAGACCACTTTGCTCAAATCGCCCAAGATGAACAAGATGCAGAACGTAAATCCACCATCGGAACAGGGGATCGTTCCGAACGAATCCGTACTTACAACTTTCCGCAAAATCGTGTGACAGATCACCGTATCGGACTGACTCTACAAAAACTAGATACTATTTTATCAGGTAAATTGGATGAAGTCGTTGATGCACTTGTCCTTTACGATCAAACAAAGAAACTGGAAGAGTTGAATAAGTAATGAACTATGCACAGCTTTTTAGTGCTTATCAGGAAGAATTAGAGCTAGTGGGAGAAGACGCAGAAAATTTAACCTATGTCTTTCGTGAGATGAAAAATTGGTCTCTTTTGGATTTTATTCTTCATCAGAATCAAGAGATTAGTAAGGAAGACGAAAAACTTGCTATCAAAATCTTTCGAGAACTGAAGGCTCACAGATCTCCCCAGTATATTACCGGAAAAGCTTATTTTCGTGATTTGACTCTAGCGGTTGATGAGCGCGTCCTTATCCCACGACCTGAAACGGAAGAGTTGGTTGACTTGATTTTGTCGGAAAATGGCGAAGCACCTATTTCACTATTGGATATTGGAACGGGAAGTGGAGTAATAGCTATCTCATTAAAGAAGGAAAGACCTAAATGGTGCATCACTGCTAGTGATATTTCACCTCAGGCGATAGATTTGGCTAGAGAAAATGCTGCTTTTCATACTGTTGATATTCAATTTATCCAGTCTGATGTTTTTAGTCAAATTCCAGATACTTTTGATGTCATTGTTTCAAATCCACCCTATATCTCATATCGTGACAAAGACGAAGTAGGGCAGAATGTTCTAGCTTCTGAGCCACATTTGGCACTTTTTGCCAATGAAAATGGTTTTGCTATCTATCGAAAAATTATAGAACAAGCAAGAGAACATCTCACTCCTAAAGGTAAGCTTTATTTTGAAATTGGTTACAAACAGGGGGAGGGATTACTACATTTGCTAACCCAGTATTTCCCAGAAAAGAGATATCGGGTCATAAAGGACAGCTTTGGAAAAGATAGAATGGTCGTGATGGATAATGTGTGACTTAGAGAAAATTTTAGAAACTGGTGGTGCAGTCATTTTACCGACAGAGACTGTCTATGGCTTATTTGCCAGGGCTTTGGATGAACAAGCAGTGGAGCATGTTTATGCCCTCAAAAGACGACCACGAGACAAAGCAATGAACCTCAATGTCGGGGATTTCGAGACTATTTTGACCTACTCCAAGGATCAGCCACCGTACCTCAAAAAATTGTATGATCAGTATTTACCTGGACCTTTAACCATCATATTGAAGGCTAATGATTCTGTGCCAGCTTGGATCAATTCTGGCTTATCAACAATTGGTTTTCGATTACCTAACCATCCAAAGACTTTGGAGCTGATTAAGAAAACAGGACCACTTATAGGTCCGTCAGCCAATATTTCTGGACAGGAAAGTGGCAAAGTTTTTTTACAAATTCAGCAGCAATTTTCTGAAATGGTCAGCGGATTTGAAGATGATAACGCTTTGACTGGGCTTGATTCAACCATTTTGGATTTGTCCGGTGAGAAGGCACGTATCTTACGTCAGGGGTCTATTACAAAAGAAGAATTGACTCGTACACTTCCTGAACTTATTTTTGAGTAACTTTTTGCTTTGATTGTAGTGATTTATAAGCTACAGTCCTTGATAATATATTTTATGGAGTTTTGATATGATTTTTGACAAAGAAAATTACCAAGCATTTGACCAAGAACTTTGGGACGCAGTACATGCCGAAGAAGTGCGACAACAGAACAACATTGAATTGATTGCTTCAGAAAATATTGTTTCCAAAGCTGTTATGGCTGCACAGGGAACTTTATTAACCAATAAATACGCTGAAGGTTATCCTGGCAAACGCTACTATGGCGGGACTGACTGTGTTGATATCGTTGAAAATCTCGCTATTGAGCGTGCTAAAGAACTCTTTGGTGCTAAATATGCTAATGTGCAGCCACACTCTGGTTCACAAGCTAATGCAGCTGCTTACATGGCTTTGATTGAACCAGGTGATACCGTTCTTGGAATGGACTTGGCAGCTGGTGGTCATTTGACACACGGAGCTCCCGTGAGTTTCTCTGGTAAAACTTATCATTTTGTGTCTTATCCAGTCAATAAAGAAACAGAAGAACTAGACTATGATGCAATTGCAGAGTTAGCTAGAGAAGTCAAGCCAAAATTAATTGTAGCTGGAGCTTCGGCTTACTCACGCATTATTGATTTCCCGCGTTTCCGTCAAATTGCTGATGAAGTGGGTGCTTACCTAATGGTTGATATGGCTCACATTGCAGGTCTTGTTGCTGGAGGACAGCATCCTAGTCCTGTTCCGTATGCGGATATCACCACCACAACAACTCACAAAACGTTGCGTGGACCTCGTGGTGGCTTAATTTTGACAAACGATGAGACCTTGGCGAAGAAGATTAATTCTGCTGTTTTTCCTGGTCTTCAAGGCGGCCCCTTAATGCACGTTATTGCCGCAAAAGCTGTCGCTCTGAAAGAAGCGCTAGATCCTGAGTTCAAAACATATGCCAAACATGTAATTGCTAACACATCAGCCATGGCAGAAGTTTTCAATCAACACCCAGATTTCCGTGTAATTTCAGGTGGCACAGATACGCATGTTTTCCTTGTGGATGTGACTAAAGTTGTCGAAAATGGTAAATTAGCACAAAATATCCTTGAAAAAGTTAATATCACACTTAATAAAAATTCTATCCCTTACGAAACATTATCGCCATTCAAAACATCTGGTATCCGTATCGGTGGCGCAGCTATTACAAGTCGTGGTATTGGTGTCAAAGAATCCAAGAAAATTGCTGAACTCATGATTAAAACCCTTGAAAACTACCAAGATGAGAGTGTTTTGGCTGAAGTCCGCCAGGAAGTAAAAGCTATTACTGACGCTCATCCCCTTTATTAAGAAATGAGATCAGATTTGGTTACCTAACCAAGTCTGAATCCTTTTATTGAAGAGTATGATTGATTTATATTTAAAACGTATTATTATTCACCAATTTAGTCCTAACGACACTGAATTAATTTTAGCAGATAATCTGCTGACACTAACACCTAGGATTGACGAGTATTTCCGGAAAAAACTAGCTAAAGTTTTTTCAGACGAAGCTAAACGTGGTCAATTTGATTCGGATAATGTCTTTTTATCATATCTGAGTGATGATTTGATGGAGACTTCGGTAAAAATTGCCCAGCTTTGGAAGGAAGAATTTGTCATTGCTGAAGATCCAAAAACCAACGATTTGATTTTTATTCAGTTTGACAAAGATGGTGTGGAATATTTTGCCTTCCTCCGTGTAGTCTTAAAAGAAAATTTTGCCCACTTTTCTGGCGATAGTCAGAGTCCGATCAAGGTCACTCAGAATAATCTACCTTCTGCGGCGCAAACCCCTGATGAAGCTTTGCTTATTAACCGACAAACAGGTCAATACTATTTGATTGAAAAGCGGATTAAGCATAATGGCAGTTTTGCTAATTATTTTTCAGAAAACTTACTTCAGGTTAAACCTGAGCAATCTGTTAAGAAATCCATTAAAATGGTTGAGCAGGCTGCACAAAAAATCGCTGAAAATTTCAATAAAGATGACTTTGCTTTCCAATCCAAAATGAAATCAGCTATCTACAAGAATTTGGAAGAGGAGCAGGAGTTATCACCTGAAAAATTAGCAGACCAACTTTTTGATGATAACCTAACCGCTCGCTTAACTTTTGTTGACCAGCTCAAAGAAAATATTCCGGAGCCTATAAAAGTAGCAGACATTGACCATTCTCGCCAAACTAAAAAGTTGGAAAATCAGAAATTGTCGCTATCAAACGGCATTCAACTGATTGTTCCAAATAGCGTCTATGAAGATGCTGATTCGGTAGAATTCATTCAAAACCAAGATGGAACTTATTCCATTTTGATAAAAAATATAGAGGACATTCAAAATAAATAATGTTTAAAGTTTTGAGACGAATTATTTCTCTTCTTTTGTTAGTTTTTATTGGCTATCAAACTTATGTCATCCATGAAAATGTTCACACTGTACTTCAATATAAAAGCATGGTAGAAGAAGTTTTAGATAATAATGACACCCAAGCAAATGTTGAGTTGGTACTAGCTATGATTTACACAGAAACTAAAGGTGGGGAGGTAGATGTCATGCAGTCTAGCGAAAGCTCTGATGGTGTCGCCAATTCTATCACTGATAGTCAAACAAGTATTAAGCAAGGGGTAACCTTGTTATCCAAGAATCTGGCTTTAGCCGACAAGACAAAAGTTGATGTATGGACGGCAGTGCAAGCCTACAATTTTGGGACTGCCTATATTGATTATGTTGCTAAAAATGGCGGGACAAACACCATTGAACTAGCAAAAGCCTATTCTCGTGATGTTGTTGCTCCAAGTTTAGGAAACACGACTGGTGAGACTTATTTTTATCGCCATCCCATTGCTCTTTTGTCTGGTGGAAAGCTCTATCGTAACGGTGGAAATATCTACTACTCACAAGAAGTACATTTTAATTTATTTTTGATTGAAATCATGAGCGCATTTTAAAGCGGTTATGATTTCTTAGAAAAGAGAATAATGAAAGATTTAAGTCGTTATTTTAAAGGGTACCTTAAGGAAACTATCTTAGGTCCCCTTTTCAAATTATTAGAGGCATCCTTTGAATTATTAGTGCCGATTATCATAGCTTTTATCGTTGATAAGACGATTCCAAGACAAGATAAGGGACATTTATACCTGATGCTCTTCCTTTTGGTTGTTTTAGCTTGTGTTGGTGTTGTGGTGGCTATTACGGCACAATATTTTTCAGCAAAATCAGCCGTAGGATATACACGTCAACTGACCAGAGATCTCTTTGCCAAGGTTATGTCACTAAGCAAGGAGGAGCGCGATAGCTTGACAACATCAAGCTTGGTAACTCGTTTAACCAGTGATACTTTCCAGATTCAAACAGGTATCAACCAATTCTTGCGTCTCTTTCTTAGAGCACCTATTATTGTTTTTGGGGCAATCATCATGGCTTATCTTATTAGTCCTAAAATTACACTTTGGTTTTTAGTGATGGTGGCTGTCCTTTTTACAATCGTAGCTATTACCTCACGCCTTTTAAATCCACTTTACGGAAAAATCCGACAAACAACTGATAAAGTTGTCAATCTAACTCGCCAGCAACTTGAGGGGGTTAGAGTTATTCGTGCTTTTGGTCAGGTTGAACGTGAAGAAGAAAACTTTTCAGCACTCAATCAAGACTATACTAATTTGCAGCTACAAGCAGGAAGATTATCAACATTGGTGACACCATTAACTTATTTAGTCGTCAATGTGACCTTGATCATCGTCATCTGGCAAGGAAATTTTCAAGTTCATCACAACCTGCTATCACAAGGAATGCTGATTGCATTGGTTAATTATCTGCTACAAATTTTAACAGAATTGCTCAAGCTGACCATGTTGATTACTTCGCTGAATCAGTCCTTCATCAGCGCTAAGCGGATAACCGAGGTTTTTGAGAAACCCTCTGAAAATTTGGAACAAGAGTTTATTGAAGAATCATCTGACAAAAATTTGTCATTAGTCGTTGATGATGTGCAATTTTCTTATCCTAATGCTGGCGAACCAGCTTTGAAGCATTTATCTTTTGAGTTGCAATCTGGACAGTTTTTAGGAATTATTGGAGGAACAGGTGCTGGTAAGTCCACTTTGGTGCAGCTTCTAACTCATCTCTACCAACCACAAGAAGGCAGCTTGGCTATTTTTCGAAATAAAAAAACACCAAAATCGTTACGGGATTGGCGTTCGTTGGTTCATGTAGTACCGCAAAAAGCAGAGCTTTTCCAAGGAACAATTCGCTCCAACCTAACTCTTGGGATTTCTCGTAATGTTTCAGACGAGGAACTTTGGAAAGCCTTGTCTATCGCGCAAGCTAGTGATTTTGTGAGCGAAAAAGAAGGTCAGTTGGATGCAGGAGTAGAAGCTTTTGGACGAAATTTCTCTGGTGGTCAGCGTCAACGTCTAACCATTGCTCGTGCCCTCGTAGAGCCTGCCCCTTTCTTGATTTTGGATGACTCAACCTCTGCTCTGGATTATCTAACAGAGGCTAAACTCCTCCAAGCCATTCATGACAAATTAGAAGGTGTCACTCTAATTTTAATTTCACAACGTACCAATAGTTTGAAAGCTGCGGACAAGATTTTACTTCTAAACAAGGGAGAGCAGTTAGGGTTTGCGTCGCATGAGGAACTTTTAGCAAGCAATTCTCTCTATCAAGCTATTCATTATTCCCAACATGAGAAAGGAGGCAGCTGATGAAAGCACGTCAACAATCAGATACTAGCAAACGTCTGATCAAAGACCTCCTATCACAAAAGAAAATCGTATTCTTATCCAGTCTAGGAACCATTGCACAAGTTAGCCTTACCGTTTACCTTCCTGTTTTAATCGGTAATGCGGTTGACGTTGTCCTGAAACCACAAGCAATCAGCCTTATTTTGCCAATTCTTGGACGAATGGCTTTGGTTATTGGGTTCAATACGTTGGTTCAATGGTTTAATCCTCTACTTTATAACCGCCTTGTCTTTGGACTGATTTCAGACTTGCGTCAAAAAGTTATGCTGAAGCTTAACCAACTTCCTATTTCTTATTTAGATAAGAAAAGTATTGGTGATTTGGTCAGTCGGGTTACAACTGATACTGAGCAGCTCAGCAACGGTCTACTTATGGTTTTCAATCAATTTTTTGTTGGATTATTAACCATCCTATTCACTGTTATCACAATGGCAGAGATTGATGGGGTCATGTTGATTCTTGTGTTGGTTCTAACACCGCTTTCCCTTTTAGTTGCCCGTTTTATCGCTAACAAAAGCTATCATCTCTATCAAAATCAGACCCGATCACGTGGGCAGCAGACGCAATACATTGAAGAAATGATTCGTCAAGAAAGCCTGTTGCAAAATTTTAACGCCCAATCACAAACTATTAAACAGTTTGAAACCATCAATAATACCTACGCTGACTACTCACAAGGGGCGATTTTCTACTCCTCAACGGTCAACCCATCAACACGCTTCATCAACAGTCTGATTTATGCACTTTTGGCTGGAGTTGGAGCTCTGCGCATTATGTCAGGTGCTTTCACAGTTGGTCAACTCACAACCTTCCTCAACTACGTTAACCAATATACCAAACCTTTTAATGACATTTCCTCAGTATTGTCGGAAATGCAGAGCGCCATTGCTTGTGCAGAGCGTCTTTATATGATTTTGGATGAAGAGGTTGTTGTTTTACAACCTAAAGCAGAGCTAGATGAAGACAAAATTTTGGGGAAAGTCACTTTTGAACATGTGGCATTTAGCTACGATAAGTCCCTACCACTGATTACAGACCTATCCCTAACCATTCCAGCAGCTTCTAAAATTGCCATCGTTGGGCCAACGGGTGCTGGTAAGTCAACTCTCATCAATCTCCTTATGCGTTTCTACGAAGTGGATAAGGGACAAATTTTGCTGGATGGTGTCCCGACAACTAATTATTCTGTTGAAGAGCTACGGCAACAAATTGGTATGGTTCTGCAAGAAACTTGGCTTAAAACAGGAACCATTCATGAAAACATTGCTTATGGCAATCCTGACGCAAGTAGAGAAGAAGTTATTGCTGCTGCCAAGGCTGCAAATGCTGATTTCTTTATTCGTCAGTTGCCCAATGGCTATGATACCTTCTTAGCCGATGCAGGCAGTTCTCTGTCGCAAGGCCAGCGTCAGCTATTGACCATCGCACGCATCTTTGTTAAAGTCCCTAAAATCCTGATTTTGGACGAAGCAACTTCCTCTATTGATACACGGACAGAAGTGCTTATTCAAGAGGCCTTTGAAAAATTGATGAAAGGCAGGACTAGTTTTATCATCGCCCATCGCCTCTCAACCATTCGTACTGCTGATTTGATTTTGGTCATGGATAAGGGAAATATCGTTGAACACGGTACACACGACCAACTCATGGCGCATAAAGGTATGTACTATAAGATGTTGATGGCACAAAATTGATATTGTTGATTTGATATAGAGTCTGAATTTAACACGAAAGAAGAAGTACAAGTAAATTGCATTTTATTCGGTTAAAATTAGTATTTACATGATTTAATAAAAAAATGAACAACTTTTTTATAATAAAGCATATTTAATAATTCAGTTCACAAAATATGTCATAATTTTCTGACTTTTTTCGTGTCAAATTATTGAAATAATTTTTAAATAGGATATAATAGAATTATCACTGTAAAAGGAGAATTAAAATTGACTAAACAATACAAAAATCTTGTCAATGGTGAGTGGAAGCTTTCAGCTGATGAAATTAAAATCTACGCACCTGCTACTGGTGAAGAATTAGGTTCTGTCCCAGCAATGAGTCCTGAAGAAGTTGATTATGTTTATGCTTCTGCAAAGGCTGCTCAGCCAGCTTGGCGTGCCCTATCTTACGCCGAACGTGCAGCTATTCTTCATAAAGCTGCTGATATTTTGGTGCGTGACGCTGAGAAGATTGGTGCAGTACTCTCTAAAGAAATTGCTAAAGGTTATAAGTCAGCCGTTAGTGAAGTTGTTCGTACAGCTGAAATCATCAATTATGCTGCTGAAGAAGGACTTCGCATGGAAGGTGAGGTTCTTGAAGGCGGAAGTTTTGAAGCTGCTAGCAAGAAAAAAATTGCGATTGTTCGTCGCGAACCAGTAGGTCTTGTACTTGCTATTTCACCATTCAACTATCCTATCAACCTCGCCGGTTCTAAAATTGCCCCTGCTCTCATCAGCGGTAATGTTGTAGCTCTTAAACCACCAACGCAAGGTTCAATTTCAGGCTTGCTTTTGGCAGAAGTCTTCGCTGAAGCCGGTGTTCCTGCTGGTGTGTTCAATACTATTACTGGACGTGGTTCTGTAATCGGGGACTACATTGTTGAACACAAAGCTGTGAACTACATCAATTTCACAGGTTCGACTCCAATTGGAGAAAATATCGGTCGTTTGGCTGGTATGCGTCCAATTATGCTAGAACTTGGTGGTAAAGATTCAGCAATTGTCCTGGAAGATGCTGACCTTGATTTGGCAGCCAAAAATATCGTTGCTGGCGCATTTGGTTACTCGGGCCAACGTTGTACAGCTGTTAAACGTGTCCTCGTCATGAATACTGTCGCTGACGAATTGGTAGCAAAAGTAACTGAGTTAACTAAAGCATTGACTGTTGGTATGCCAGAAGATGATGCAGATATCACTCCGTTGATTGATACTAAAGCTGCTGATTTTGTTGAAGGTCTTATCAAAGATGCGCTTGACAAAGGCGCTAAAGCAACAACTGATGTAAAACGCGAAGGAAATACAATCTATCCTGCAGTCTTTGATAATGTGACAACTGATATGGATTTGGCTTGGGAAGAACCATTCGGTCCAGTTTTACCATTTATTCGTGTCAACTCTGTTGAAGAAGCTATTGACTTGTCAAATCAATCTGAATATGGTTTGCAGGCTGCTGTCTTTACAAATAACTTCCCGTTGGCCTTCAAGATTGCTGAACAGCTTGAAGTAGGTACTGTTCATATCAATAATAAAACACAACGTGGTACAGATAACTTCCCATTCTTAGGTGCTAAGAAATCTGGTGCTGGTACACAAGGTGTGAAATATTCTATTGAAGCTATGACTACTGTTAAGTCAACAGTCTTTGACATTGCCAAATAAGATGAATTTAGAGGTGGACATATAGTACCATCTCTTTTTTGAGGCGTCATACATCATAATTCTCTTGATATGGCTGCCTGATTTATACTCTTCGGAAATATATCTAAACATTCCTCCCTCGTTGACTTAATTTGAGGAATTCTGCTTTTATCTTCATTGGTGTCACCTACTGATTTTAGCTAAGTATGAAAAGAAGTCAAAAAAATAGCGTAAGATTTACCTGAAAGGATATATGTATTTTTTGTGAAGTGATGAGCATATTTCTTGTAAGCGTTTTAGAGCTGTGGTATATTAGTAAGGTAAAACAAATATAATTCTGAAAAGAGGATTTTACTTATGTCTAAAATCGTTGTTATTGGTGCAAACCATGCTGGTACAGCCTGTATCAAAACTATGTTGACTAACTATGGAGATGCTAATGAAATTGTTGTTTTTGATCAAAATTCTAACATTTCATTTTTAGGTTGCGGTATGGCCCTTTGGATTGGTGAACAAATTTCTAGTGGAGACGGTCTTTTCTATTCAAATAAAGAAGAACTGGAAAAATTAGGCGCAAAGGTTTATATGAATTCACCTGTTTCAACAATTGATTACGAAACAAAGACGGTGACGGCACTTGTTGATGGTAAAGAACATGTTGAGACTTATGATAAATTGATTTTTGCAACAGGTTCACAACCAGTTTTGCCGCCAATTAAAGGGGCAGCTATCAAAGAAGGCTCACTTGAATTTGAAGCAACCTTAAAAAATCTTCAATTTGTTAAACTTTACCAAAATGCTGCTGATGTTATCGAAAAATTAAAAGATGAAGATATCAAACGTGTCGCAGTCGTTGGTGCGGGTTATATCGGCGTTGAACTAGCAGAAGCATTCCAACGCAAGGGCAAAGAAGTTGTCCTTATTGACGTGGCGGATACTTGTCTAGCTGGTTACTATGACCGTGACTTGACAGATAAGATGTCTAAAAATTTGGAAGATCATGGCATCAAGCTAGCCTTTGGTGAAACTGTTAAAGAAGTTGCTGGCACAGATAAGGTTGAAAAAATTATCACTGATAAGAATGAATACGACGTTGATATGGTCATTCTTGCTGTCGGCTTCCGACCTAATACAGCATTTGCAGGTGAAGGTATTGAACGCTTCCGCAATGGTGCTTTCTTAGTTAACAAACATCAAGAAACCTCTATCCCTGGTGTTTATGCTATTGGTGATTGTGCTACAATTTATGATAATGCAACCAGAGACACAAATTACATCGCCCTAGCGTCCAATGCGGTACGTACGGGTATCGTTGCAGCACATAATGCATGTGGAACAGAACTTGAGGGGATTGGTGTCCAAGGTTCAAATGGTATTTCTATATATGGCTTAAACATGGTTTCGACTGGTCTGACACTGGAAAAAGCTAGACGTCTTGGATTTGATGCTGCCGTTACGGAATATACAGATAATCAAAAACCAGAATTTATGGAACACGGTAATTTCCCTGTAACCATCAAGATTGTCTATGATAAGGACTCACGTCGTATCTTGGGTGCTCAACTAGCTTCTACTGAGGATATTTCAATGGGGATCCACATGTTCTCTCTTGCCATTCAAGAAGGGGTTACAATTGAAAAACTAGCTCTGACAGATATTTTCTTCCTGCCACATTTTAATAAACCATATAACTATATCACTATGGCAGCGCTTGGTGCAAAGGATTAATACTCTTTGCGAATCAAACCATCACATTATTGAGTCACTTCTCTGTATAGCAGCAAGTCTCTGGTCTGATTTTGATAATGACATTCTAAAAACGGCTTTAAAAGCCGTTTTTAGTTGTGATAAGATTATTTTGGCTCATTGTCAACTGTAGTGGGGTGACAGTGGGCCTAAAAATAGCCCCCAAAAGTTAGACAGAAAAAGTAACTTCTTGGGGGCAGCATATGTCTTCGTGACGTTTTTTATCACTGTGAAAATTACAGAGATGGAGAGACGAGCTCAACCTCTAGATAATAGCTAGCAGAACAACATATTATTTTACAAAGGCATTGATTTCTGCCTCGATATTTGCAATCTTGGTTTCTGCATCAGTAAGATCTTTACCAACTGTTGCAATGTAGAATTTAATTTTTGGTTCTGTTCCTGAAGGACGTACAGCAAACCAAGAATCATCCGCAAGAGTGTATTTAAGGACATTGCTTGGAGGAGTTGTTAATTTTTCAACGCCAGCAGCAGTAGTTGCCGTTTGTGCCTGGAAGTCTTCTGTTTTAACGATATCAGTATTGTTAAATTGTTTTGGTGCATTGTCACGGAATTTATCCATAATCTTCTTAATTTCAGCGGCACCATCAACACCTGACAGAGTAACAGAAATGGTCTTTTCAGCAAAATAGCCGTATTCCTTGTAAATTTCATCAATACCATCTGCCAATGTCAAACCACGTGAACGGTAATAAGCTGCAATTTCAGCCACAATCAAAACGGCCTGAATAGCATCTTTGTCACGTACAAATGGTTTGATAAGGTAGCCAAAGCTTTCTTCAAAACCAAACATGTAAGTATGATTATGTTTTTCTTCGAATTCTTGAATCTTTTCAGCGATGAATTTAAATCCTGTCAAGACATTAAACATGGTTGCACCATAGCTTTCGGCAATCTTCGTTACCAACTCAGTTGACACAATTGATTTAGCAAGTGCGGCATTGTCAGGAAGTGTTCCTGCAGTTTTATGTGCTTCCAAGATATATTTAGCAATGATTGCACCAATTTGGTTACCAGATAGATTCTTATATGAGCCGTCTGGTTGACGAATCTCAACACCGAGGCGGTCAGCATCTGGGTCAGTTGCTACAAGTACATCAGCATCTACTTGGCGACCAATCTCTTCTGCAAGTGCAAAGGCAGCTTGGCTTTCTGGATTTGGTGATTTGACAGTCGAGAAATCAGGATCAGGATTTGCTTGCGCTTCAACAACTTGAACAGACTCAAATCCTGCTTGAGCCAAAGCACGGCGTGCAAGCATTTCACCTGTACCATGAAGAGGTGTGTAAACAATCTTCATGTCTTTACCATATTCGTCAATTAATTTTTGGTTAATGTTAACATCTTTAACTTCTTTAAGGTATTCAACATCAACAGCTTCACCAATGACTGTAATGAGACCAGAAGCCTTAGCTTCTTCAAGGTCAGCTAATTCAACAGCAAATGGGTTATCAATGGCACGAATAAAGTCTGTCAAGGCATCAGCATCAGCAGGTGGCATTTGTCCCCCATCTTCGCCATAAACTTTATAACCGTTAAATGGAGCAGGGTTGTGACTTGCAGTTACCATGATACCAGCAAATGCTCCCAAATGACGTACTGCGAATGACAGTTCTGGAGTTGGACGAAGAGATTCAAAAACATAAGATTTGATACCATGTTTAGCCAAAACTTGAGCAGATTCAAAGGCAAATTCAGGAGAGAAGTGACGTGAATCGTATGCAATAGCAACACCACGAGCTTTAGTCGCTTCATCTTTTGTTTCGATCAACTTAGCCAAGCCTTCAGTCGCTTGACGAACAACATAGATATTAATGCGGTTTGTACCTGCACCGATATAACCACGCATACCCGCAGTACCAAATTCAAGATTGGTATAAAAGGCATCTTCTTTTGTTTTTTCGTCCATGGCTACCAGCTCTTCGCGAAGATAGTCTGGAAGTTCGGCGAAATTAAGCCATTTTTGATAATTTTCAGTGTAAGTCATAAAATGCAACTCCTCCTAAAAAGAAACCTCAACAGTAAGTTTGCCTTGCTGAGATGTTTGAATTTTGATTTTCTAATCGCTTTCATTATACCATTATGTAAGAAAAAAATCACGCTTTTCCGTGATTTTCATAAATTATTTTTTAATTTTCAGTAAACTTGGAACCAACACTAGTGTGATGATTGCCGAAATAATCATTTCAATAAGGGCATTAGCACCAAAAACAACAGCTAGAAGAGCTTTTATATCGCCATTGTAAACACTTGAAAAGAGAATGAAAATACCACCAAGTACAAAAAGGGTGTTTGTCATTGACCCAACTGCACCAGCCAGAGTCAAACCTACTTTATTGCGCAGCCATTTATAGATGAAATACGGTGTGACTCCGATAAGAATACGAGGCACCATGGCGATAATCAGCGAAGCTATTGTCCCATTTTCAACAAAAGGTGAAAAGAGATAGCTGGTTGGAAGTAGAACAACGGTGTTAGTCACTACACTGATAATTCCCATAAGCCCACCGAGAATTGCTCCGATACGCGGGCCATAGATAATGGAAGCAACTATGACAGGAATATGGATCAATGTTGGTTTAATAGGCACTGGCCAAAGATTAAAAATCATGCTAGTCAAGAAATGGATGACCAACATGACAGCAAAAAAGATGGCAATAGTTGCCACGTTAGATGATTTTTTAGATTTCATAGTTTTCTCCTATTTCTTTTGTTAACCTTTTAGATTAACTGGTTTATATTATATGATTTTATAGGTGTCTTGACAAGTGCTTTTCATATAGAAAATAACTATGACTAGTTATAAAATAGCTTGTACCGCCTTTAAAATAGTTGTTAAATCAGCTAATGCACCTCGTCCAACATCGCCACATGCTAATCGACTAGAGCGAGGAACAATTTCCTGATAACCTACCTCATGTAATTGTTTTAAATTGTTTTGCGTTATAGGATTAGCATACATTTTCGTATTCATTGCAGGTGCTATAAGCTTAGGTGTCTTTGTTGGAAGAGCAAGAGCAGTCGCGGTAACCATATTGTCAGCAAAACCATACGCTAGATGAGCTATCGTGTTAGCAGAAGCAGGGGCAAGCAAAAATAAATCTGCCTGTTTTGCTAGTTCTATATGATTGATAATTTGTGGCTTATCTTCTGTCATGACATCTAAGTGAACGGGATTTTTTGATAAGACTTGCAGTGTCAGTGGTGTGATAAACTTTGTGGCTGCCTCAGTCATTAGGACATGAACATCATATCCCAATTTGGTTAGTTGATTGGTTAAGTCTGCTGCTTTATAGGCCGATATTGAGCCTGATACAGCTAATAATATTGTCTTAGTCATCTGTTGTTACCTTTTTGTAGAGTAGTTTTGCAATAGCTTCCTTAGTCCAAACTTCCTCAACATTTTGTTCAGACAACAGAAAAGCATGGTGTTGATTAGGAGTAATTTCTGTCAAATCATTTGCCAGAATATAACTGGCTTTATTTTTTTGTAGGCTTTCGCGGGCAACGTTAAGTAATTCTTCTTTTGTCACTCCGACTAAAAGTTTGAAGCCAATTAATTGAATCAGGGGATTCCAATCTTTTACAAGACTGATAAGTTTAGGCGTTTTTTTAAGGAACAGCACTTGATAGTCAGATTTTGAAGAAATCTTATTTTCAGTATTTTTTTTGGTTAATAGCTGAGCGATGTTGTCAGATCTCTCTACTTCGTAAAGATCTGTCATGTAAACAGGCGTATAATCAGAGACAGCCATGCTATGAATGAGTACCTGATGTGTTTTGACAAGTGGTTTTAAAGTATCCATGAGAGTAGCAACGTTATCCACAATATATACTTTCAAATTTGGATTTTCCGCTGGTTTAACAGCAGATTTTGTAGTCACCAGACTTACCTCATGCCCATTATTTAAAAAAAGTTCAGCAATATATTTTCCTAAAGTGCCAGTTGAATGGTTGGTGATTCCACGAACAGCATCAATTTTTTCTGTTGTGCCACCTGAAGTAATCAAAATTTTCATAGTTGTATTTTACAAAAAAACGCTTCCGAAAGCAACTATTTGGAGATTTTCAAACTTATCCTTAAACATGAAAATATTTTGTGTCATTAAATGTAATATAAAACCGAAGCACATCAAATCAGGGTAACAATATCTAGAGGAAGTTTAAGGTTTCTTTGAGGGATTTTTTAGGAAAAGTTCAGTTGAGTTAGGTAGAATAGTTGCAACTTAAATCGAAAGGATTGACATATTATGAGATTTCTAAAGCGGCATGGTTACGCTATCCTATTTTCTACAATCTTGTTAGGGGCGAATACCTATTCGCTACTTAAGGTCTTTGTACTCCCTTCAGCCATTTCAACAGTAACAGCTACCACATCCTCGTCAACTAGTTCAGTAAGTAGTACGGCGTCTAGTTCAACTGGTCAAGTGACGCAGAGTGATACTTCTTATCAGGACGACAATATTTCCGTGACAATTACAACGGGACAAACCAGTGATACGACCTATTATGTGGCTGATATTACGCTTTCTAGTGCAGACTATTTGAAAACAGCTTTAGCCCAAAATACCTTTGGAACCAACATTACTGAGACCACCTCAAATATTGCATCAGAAAATAATGCCATTTTTGCAATCAATGGCGATTACTATGGTGCCAATGAGACTGGGTATGTCATCAAAAATGGTGTCATTTATAGGAGTACATCGCGTCAAAGCGATTACGATGATTTAGCTATCTATTCGGATGGGCATTTTGAAACCTTCAATGAAAATGATACCACTACGCAAGAATTACTTGATTCTGGTGTTGTTAATACCTTCGCTTTCGGTCCTACTCTAGTAGATAATGGAAAAATTGCAGTTTCTGAATCAGAAGAAGTCGGTCAGGCCATGACTGATAATCCGCGTACAGCTATTGGTATAATCGAAACTGACGATGGCAGTCTTCACTACATTGTGATTGTTTCAGATGGGCGGACAAGTGAGTCTTCGGGTCTGACACTTTATGAAATGGCAGAGCTGATGACTTCATATGGTGTGACAACGGCATACAACCTCGACGGTGGTGGATCATCTACCATGTATTTTAACGGTCAGGTAGTTAATAAACCAACGACAAATGGTAATAGGATTTCAGAAAGGGCGGTGAGTGATATTGTTTACATCGGTTACTAAAAAAACATTTGGAAAAGCTAGTCTGATTTACTTTGGTTTGACTATATTCTTAATCATTTTTACGATTGTTTATGAAAAATTCAGCTTTGGAGAATCATCACTCTACATGAGAGGCATGTTTATAGCACCGTTAGTTGCTGCTGTTATTTCTTTTTTATCAGGTTTCAATCTTAGTTGGATTAAAACACGGGCGTCTCTCTTACTTTTTAATTCAGCCATCGCTGTGATAGTTAGCGCTTGTTTAATTAAAGGAATTGTGGAAGTCTCAGGACGAACAACAACTGTTGATATGCCTTATTGGTATGTGGCAGTAGGATTTCTCGCTGTAAGCCTTCTAACGGGTTTTGCAAAAACAAAATAAACTACAAGATTTGGACAGGTTCACATTAGAACCTGTTTTTTACTCACTACTGACTGCGATTCTTTTTCTTGAGAAGGAGATAACCACTGTTAAGCAACAATTTCTACTACATTAGTAATTACGCTAGGAGATTAAAATTTTTAGCGCAACATAAAATTATAAAAGACGAAAGAGTGCCTATTTAGCACAAATGTTTACATAAAATGATTTATGTAAAATAAATAAGCTTAGACAAAAATGTCTAGCTTATTCTTATTGTGTTTGTGTTGTTTTAGCTGTGAGACGAGCAGTAGTCCATATTTGATAGTCTGTTATAATGTCAAGTTCTCCAATATTAACGAATCAGTTTCTGACTAGCAAGTTTTCATTTTTACCCTCTTATAGGTTTTTCTTCTTTTTGCCCTTTCGAGTTAATACAATATCGGGATTATCAAGATGTGAGGAACAATTTTGTATAAATTGGAAATCTGTTATAGAAGGTTTTAAGTCAATTTCATAAACGAATTTTAAGCGTCCTCCTGACGACTGACTGTTGATAGATACTAGCTCACAAGTTGTACAAGACTTTGAAAGCAAGTCTTCAATTTGAGTTTCAATCAATTGATTATTATTAACGGTTAGTGTTAGGTGACGTCTAGTTTGACTTTCTGAAATTATTTTTAGGTTTTCTAAAATGAACCAGACTAGGAGAAGAAGGAGAGTTGTCGTGATGGCTAAGAACAAATATCCCATTCCCGAGGCAATTCCTATAATCATAGATAGGAAAATTGCCAGCAATTCTCGAGAGCCACTTGTGGCTGAACGGAAACGTATCAAAGTGAATGCTCCAGCCACAGCAACTCCAGTCCCAAGGTTTCCATTGACAAGGAAGATGATAAGCGCTATTAGACTGGGTAAAATAGTGAGTGTAATCACGAATTCTCTGGTATAGAAGGTACGATATTTGTAAACCCAAGCTAAGCAAGCTCCGAGAAGAAGACTGCAAAGTAAGGCTATCAATAGCATTCCAGCATCCACAGTTGTTGTCGAATTGGTAAAAACACTATTAAATAAGGTCGAGGTCATCTTACCACCTCCTTAAACCGAGAGGATGCCTTGTGATTTGCGATAGGCATTGCTATACTTCGAAAATTTTTCAGCCGTAATGGCGTGTTTGTCTAAAATTTCTTTCAACCAATGAGGTTGGTGTCCTGGTGCTTTGATTTCCATAATGACATGGTTATTATCCAATAAAGGATAACCCGCTTTCCCATCAAAGAGACTGACATTTCTATCTCTATAGGTTAGATTTTGGTCAATTGTCAAACGGATATTACTTGCTGAATGTCCTTTTATGGTATGCTTTTCCTTAAAGGAAAGACGATCGTAGCAAATTAACATGCGTGGTTTCAAATTAGAGTATCGTTGCCGCAACTCTTGAATTTCTTCAATAAGTGCATGGTCGGTGATACGAGAATCTACAGCTCCATCCGTGATGAGTTGATTAATAGCATCGGGTTCAGACACCAGACGAAACTTATGGCCTACTCCGTTACTATCTTTTTTCTTAATTTCTAAAAAAACCTGGCTATCTAACTGCGGATTGGGATTATAAGTGCGCATACGAACTTTTTCACGCATATTTTTCTTAGCGATGGCATCTTTTATCATATCAAAATTTTCATTATCAAAGTAGATTGTCATAATAGAAGATGTTGGGTAATCATCTTCAACCATATATTCTTTAAGGTCAGAGATGATAGCGTCTCGTTCATCTTTGGTTAAAATATACTTAGTTTCAATGCGTTTAAATTTAGTTTCTAATTGTTTTGCCATAGAGGCCTCCTTAGGTATAATTGCACATCTCAATCATCTGATTGTTAAGTGATGAACCAAGTATAGGAAAGTTTTCTTGATGGATTCTTAAAAAGAGTTTTAATTTTTATGGTTTAAGGTTTCTACAAGAAAACTTTCAGGAATCTTTCAGACATGGTCCGTATGATAAGAGTAGATAAAAGAACGGAGGAATCGTATGACAATTAAGAAAAAGTCAACACTCAACTACTTACTACTATGTGCAACATCGCTTACTCTGCTTGCGGCATGTTCAACAACGACAAATTCTGGAACACCATCAACAAAAACATCAACCAGTGCTTCGGCAACGACGACATCAACAAAACAGACATCGAGTAGCTCTGATCATTTTACCAGTGCTGATTATGAGACATCCTATGATGAAAGCACAGCTTCAAAAATTACATTAAATGGTTCATCGGCTAAGGTATCTGGTGACGGAGTAGCAGTTAGCGGTTCTACAGTTACCATTTCTAAAGCTGGAACTTATGTTATTTCAGGTGAATCAGATGGTGTACAAATACAAATTGCAGCAGGCTCTGAAGATGATGTACATATTGTTTTGAATGGTGTAACAATGAGTTCAACCAGCGCAGCAATTTCTGCTACTCAGGCAGGTCATGTCTATGTAACCTTGGCTGATGGTAGCACCAATACTTTGTCTGACTCCTCTTCAAATACAGATGAAGATGCCGATGCTGCTCTCTTTTCTAAGGTTGATTTAACTATCAATGGGTCTGGAACACTTAATGTTAATGGAAAGACGAATAATGGAATCAAGGCAAATGATACTCTTCATATCACTGGCGGTACTTATAACATCACTTCGGTGGGAGATGCCTTCAATGTAAATGATGAATTAAATATCGCTAATGCGACAATGACAATTGATGCTAAAGAGGATGCTGTCAAAGTGGATAATGATGAGGATACAAGCGTTGGAAATATGTATCTTGCCGATAATACAATGACAATCACAGCGGGAGATGATGCCATTCACGCTTCAGGAAATCTAGTGATCGATAGTGGCACCTATACCATCAAGGAATCTACTGAAGGAATTGAAGGGAAATCAGTAACCATTAACGATGGAAAGATTGACTTATATGCCACTGATGATGGTATCAATGCTGCCAATGCCTCAGCTTCATCAGATGAAATCTTTGTCACAATCAATGGTGGTGACATCACTATTGAAATGTCTTCTGGAGATACAGATGCGGTTGATTCAAATGGTAATCTGACAGTAACAGGAGGCAATATAAACATTACTGCCCAATTTGCATTTGACTTTGACGGTACAGTGTCTTATACAGGTGGAACTGTAATAGTTAATGGCGAAAATCAAACTGAAATTGTTGCTGACGGCCCTGGTGGGGGTGGCGGAGGCCAAGGAGGATTTGGTCCAAGATAGGGCGAACTCATATCCATTGTAATTGAGCTCAAACCTTTATGGATGCGGTTCGCTTCATTTTCAACTTTAAACAGTTTGATTATTATCTACATTGAGAATAAGGTGAAGTCATAAGAAAAGTTTCATTTAGGATGCTACCTGATGAAGATCAAGTGCGATGAAAATCTAAAGTTATTAATACGCTGATGGCCTAAGTTTAGATCGTTTTGGTTTTTGAAGAGTATCACATGAAAGGAGGTTGGTCTATGTATATTATTATTCCAGCCTATGAACCCGATCAGCGACTTGTGAAAGTCGTAGCAGACATTAAGAATCAACTTCCTCAAGCTCACATCATTCTAATAAATGATGGAAGTAGCCCTTTATATCAAAATTTTTATGACGATAGCCAAAGGTTAGGGGCAACAGTTCTAGAACATTCGGAAAATCGTGGAAAAGGAGCGGCTTTAAAAACAGCATTTAGCTATATTGCAAAAGTTAATAAAAGCCAAGATGTCATGATTACTGTTGACAGTGATGGTCAGCATCTTATTAAAGACATCATTAGTGTTGCTAAGACTATCAAGCAAAATCCAAATTATATTGTGCTTGGGGCGCGTGCTTTTGTTGGAAAGGTTCCTGCTCGCAGCCGTTTTGGAAATCGTATGACTGCTCTGCTATTTTCCATAGTGACAGGACAAAAAGTTTCGGATACACAGACAGGGCTTCGCGGTTTATCCACTGATCTCATTCCTTGGTTGCTAAAACTGAGAGGAGAGCGGTTTGAATATGAATTCAATATGCTTTTAGAGGCAAAACAAAGTGGGCACTTCATTCGTGAAGTTCCTATAGAAACGGTTTATCTTGAAAATAATAAAAGTTCTCATTTCAGGCCTATTCGAGATTCAATTCGCATTTACAGCCCTTTCTTAAAATTTTCAGGGGCGGCAATGTTATCAGCGATTATTGATGCTCTTGCTTTGTTTGCCTTAGTTGCCTTGACGCATAATCTTTTACTCTCTGTTATTTTGGCGCGTGTTATTAGTTCAAGTACACAATGTTTACTTAACGCTAAAGTTGTTTTCAATCGAACTAGTCCGCTTTTTAAATCAGTGGTTCGCTATTTTATGCTGGTATTGGTCATCATGACTTGCAACTATTTCATGATTAAAGCTATGGTTGGTATAGGAATTGGTTTGGTCATTGCAAAACTTTTGACAGAGACTATCTTATTCTTAGTTAGTTACCGTGTACAGAACTCACTTGTTTTTACCTAAAAAAACTAAATGAGAAACAAAAAACGAACAATATTGATTAAAAAGTTAAAAAACATGCGTTATTTTAAAAGATATGCTATAATGAAATCATCACTTTAATCAGGCTTAGAAAGCCGAGTATCTTTATAACGTAGGAGAGCCCATGAAATCTGATATCGAAATTGCACAAAGTGTCGAACTCAAACCAATTACCGAAATTGTCGAAAAAGTCGGTATTACATTTGATGATATTGAACTTTATGGAAAATACAAAGCCAAATTGTCTTTCGATAAAATCAAATCTGTTCAAGAAAACAAACCAGGTAAATTGATTCTTGTGACAGCGATTAACCCAACACCTGCTGGTGAAGGAAAGTCAACTATGTCAATCGGACTGGCTGATGCTTTAAATAAAATCGGCAAAAAAACAATGATTGCTCTTCGGGAACCATCTCTTGGTCCTGTTATGGGAATTAAAGGTGGAGCAGCAGGAGGTGGTTACGCCCAAGTTCTTCCAATGGAAGATATTAACCTTCACTTTACGGGTGATATGCACGCCATTACAACTGCAAACAATGCTCTTTCAGCAATTATCGATAACCACCTTCATCAAGGAAACGAACTTGGTATTGACCAACG
Source organism: Streptococcus sp. ZY19097 (assembly GCF_040731245.1). Taxonomy (NCBI): domain Bacteria; kingdom Bacillati; phylum Bacillota; class Bacilli; order Lactobacillales; family Streptococcaceae; genus Streptococcus; species Streptococcus sp. ZY19097. The sequence goes on along the minus strand of NZ_CP160400.1, from coordinate 1,404,321 downwards.
TCGTATTATTTGGAAACGCGTTGTTGACCTCAATGACCGCGCCCTTCGTCATGTTACAATTGGTCTTGGTAGCCCAGTTAACGGTATTCCACGTGAAGATGGCTTTGACATTACAGTAGCTTCAGAAATCATGGCAATCTTGTGCTTAGCAACCGATATCAACGATTTGAAAGAACGTTTGGCAAATATTGTGGTTGCTTATCGCTATGACCGTACACCAGTTTATGTTCGTGATTTGAAAGTAGAGGGTGCTCTGACACTAATTCTTAAAGATGCTATTAAACCTAATTTGGTACAAACGATTTATGGTACACCCGCTCTAGTCCACGGTGGCCCATTTGCTAATATTGCACACGGTTGTAACTCAGTTCTTGCAACAGCAACAGCACTTCGCTTAGCTGATTATACAATTACAGAAGCTGGATTTGGTGCTGACCTTGGTGCTGAAAAATTCCTTGATATCAAAACACCAAATCTTCCAACAACACCAGACGCTGTTGTTATTGTTGCCACAATTCGCGCCCTTAAAATGCATGGCGGCGTAGCTAAAACAGACCTTGGCGAAGAAAATGTTGAAGCGGTTCGTGCTGGATTTGCTAATCTTAAACGTCACGTTGAAAATATTCGTAAATTTGGTATTCCAGCAGTTGTCGCTATCAACGAGTTTGTTGCAGATACGGAAGCTGAAATTGCTGTACTCAAAGAACTTTGTGCTGAAATTGACGTTCCTGTAGAACTCGCTAGCGTTTGGGCAAATGGTGCTGATGGCGGTATTGCTCTTGCCAATGCTGTTGTTAATGCTGTTGAAAATGGCGGTGTAGATTACAAGCGCCTCTACTCAGATGACGATACCCTAGAAGAAAAAATCCAAAAGATTGTCACTGAAATTTACGGTGGAAAATCGGTTGTTTTTGGACCAAAAGCTAAAATACAACTCAAACAATTCGCTCAGTTTGGCTGGGATAAATTACCCGTTTGTATGGCTAAAACACAATATAGCTTTTCTGATAACCAAGCGCTTCTTGGAGCACCAGAAGACTTTGATATCACAATCCGTGAATTCGTACCAAAAACTGGCGCAGGCTTCATCGTCGCCTTAACAGGTGATGTCATGACTATGCCTGGTTTACCTAAAAAACCAGCTGCGCTTAACATGGACGTTGCTGAGGACGGAACAGCAATTGGACTCTTCTAAAATATTTTTTGGAATTGATAAGTTTAAAGCCGACTTTGGTCGGCTTTTTATGGTACTATAATTTTATGAATAATAAGAGTTATCGCTACACTTCAAAAATTTATCCATCAAACCACGGTGGAGCTTACACCATCTTTCCTTTTGATATTCGAGAAGAATTTGGTAAAGGTAGAGTAAAGGTATATGTCACTTTTGATGGGTATCCCTACGAGGGCTCCATAGTTAATATGGGTGTTAAAGATGATAATGATAAGGTTTGTTATATTGTTGGAATTCGAAAGGATATTCAACAAGCGATTGGAAAAGGGATAGGGTCATCTGTCAATATCGTATTGAAAGAAAGAGAATGACAGTTATACTTTTCTAAACATCTAATCTTTTGTCAAGTTTCTTTTAGTCAGTTGACCGTGGACGTTTTTTATTGAGTATCAACTTTTTACATGATTAAATTACTTTAGGATTTTTCATCCATCTGTTAAATGTGATATAATAACAAAAAGTAGTTTAGGAGGTGTTTTTATCAGTCATAAAATCAAAGTTTTAAAGCTTTTAGATAAAAGTCGTCAAGGTTTTTTGCGTGGTATTTTCAGTAGAACGACAATCATTGCTTTGTTCATCATACTACAAATTCTTTTTCTTATGGCTTCATTTGCTTGGCTGGATCAATATCAACTTTGGTGGGAAGGAATTGAACGACTTCTAGCCGTGGCCGTGGTGTTGTATTTGGTTAATAGTGAAATGGACGCTCTATCTCGCGTGACTTGGTTAATCTTGGTGATGGTTGTGCCCTTATTAGGATCGTTATTTCTTATTTATACCAAATTAGATTGGGGTTACCAAGGGTTAAAGCAACGCTTTAATCATTTAGTTGATGAAAGTGAACCATATCTAAAAGATGACGAACAAATCTTGGAAGTACTGAAAGATGATACATCCACAACTTACCATCTTGTTCAATATCTGCAATATAGCCGAGGTAATTTTCCTGTATATAACAATACCAAAGTGACTTACTTTCCATCTGGAGAGGATTTTTTCGAGGAATTGAAAAAACAATTGAGAAAAGCTCAAAAATACATTTTTCTAGAGTTTTTTATTATTGCAGAGGGTCGTATGTGGGGAGAAGTTCTCAGCATTTTAGAAGAGAAGGTCAGAGAAGGAGTGGAGGTACGTGTCCTATATGATGGGATGAATGAACTCTCTACACTTTCAACAGATTACACGAAGCGGCTTGAAAAAATCGGTATCCGCGCTAAAGCATTCTCACCTATTTCTCCTTTCATATCAACTTATTATAACTATCGGGATCACCGCAAGATTATTGTAATTGATGGCCAAGTTTCCTTTACAGGTGGCGTTAATCTTGCTGATGAGTATATTAATGAAATTGATCGTTTTGGACACTGGAAAGATACAGCTTTGATGCTAGAAGGTCCTGCTACTGATAGCTTCCTCATCTTGTTTTTGCAAATGTGGTCAATCACCGACAAGGAAATGGTTGTGGAGCCTTACCTTACTTCCCATGATACCTCCTTCATCGAAAGCAAAGGTTATGTTATTCCCTATGGAGACTCTCCTCTTGATACAGACAAGATTGGCGAAAATGTCTATATTGACATTCTCAATCATGCCAAGGAATACGTTTACATCATGTCTCCTTACTTAATTCTGGACAGCGAAATGGAACACGCTATTCGTTTTGCTGCCGAACGTGGTGTAGATGTCCGTCTAATCATGCCAGGAATCCCAGACAAGGCAATACCATACGCCCTAGCTAAAACTTACTTGTCTCCTTTGATGAAATCTGGGGTTAGTATTTATTTTTACACACCCGGTTTTATCCATGCCAAAGTTTTTGTCAGCGATCATGCCAAGGCTGTCGTTGGAACAATTAACCTTGATTATCGCAGCCTATACCACCATTTTGAATGTGCAACCTACCTTTACAAAGTAGATGCGATTGATGACATCTACAAAGATTACATTGACACATTAGCTAAATGTCAAAAAGTAACTCCTGAAATTTTGGTAAAGACACCATTTGTTCAGAAAGTTCTTGGCCATGTGGTAAAAACCATTGCACCGCTCTTGTAAAATAGCTGAGTTTTTGTTATAATTCTCGTATGCGATGAGCCGAATTTGGTCGTAAGACCATATTTGCGCAGGGGAGGTCATAAACGCAGGAGCGGACCTTGATGATTTGTGTGAACCTTTTCATCTCATGGAAACGTGCCCCCTCAATCCCTTATCTTTGGATAAGGGATTTTTTGTCGGTTTCTATCGAGTAATAAGGGTAACGATGATAAGTTTGAAGACTATTTACTGGCAGCACACCATTCTCAAATACATCAAAGTCACTTCCAATGGATTCAGTGGGTTATTTGAAGTAGGAAATCAGAACGCGAAATTTCTTCAGTCGCCAAAATTAGAAAAGATAGACTAAAGGACAACTGAAAGTAAACGGCAAGTCTAACAGTAAAATAAGACAAATCGAATATCCGTTAGAAGGATTTGAAGAACTTGTGAACTGAAAACAAAGGACGGTAAAAAGAAGAAAAAGATGATATAATAGTATCTAACCAAGTTAAACTTTTGACTTAAATTATCATACATAGTCAGATACATTACAATTAACATTATCCTAGACAAACGAAGGATAATAGTAAGTAATTTGATATTATTAACCTTAGTGAAAAAATAGAAAAAGCAACAAGTTAGTAATCTAAGTTTGGTGCCTATGTGGTGCCTAAATGAAAAATTGAAAACCAAGGGTCTCAGATCCTTGCGAGGAAAGGATTTTAATGACATGGCAATTATTCAGTGGTATCCAGGCCATATGTCCAAGGCGCGCCGACAGGTGCAGGAAAACATCAAGCATGTTGATTTCGTGACCATTTTGGTTGATGCCCGCCTGCCCTTATCCAGCCAAAACCCCATGTTAACCAAGATTGTTGGTGATAAGCCTAAGCTTATGATTTTAAACAAGGCAGACCTTGCTGATAGCATTCGTACGACACAATGGCGTAGCTTTTTTGAGAATCAAGGGATAAAAACATTGGCAATTAACTCAAAAGAACAATCTGCGGTAAAAAAAGTGACTGATGCAGCAAAGGAACTCATGGCAGATAAAATTGCTAAACTTCGTGAACGCGGTATCCAAAAAGAAACTCTGCGAACAATGATTATTGGCATTCCAAATGCTGGTAAATCTACCCTGATGAACCGTCTAGCAGGAAAGAAAATTGCTGTTGTCGGTAACAAACCAGGCGTTACCAAAGGTCAACAATGGCTCAAATCTAACAAGGATTTGGAAATTTTAGATACTCCAGGGATACTTTGGCCCAAATTTGAAGATGAAGTTGTAGGACTAAAACTTGCGCTTACTGGTGCTATTAAAGACCAACTCTTACCGATGGATGAGGTAACCATTTTTGGCATAAACTATTTCAAGCAGCATTATGCCGATCGTCTGCTCGAACGTTATAAAGGGATTAATCTTGACGAAGAAGCACCTGAAATCATCATGACTATGACTCAGAAACTTGGTTTTCGTGACGACTACGATCGTTTTTATAATCTTTTTGTCAAAGATGTACGTGATGGTAAACTTGGGCGCTACACGCTTGATATTGTCGGAGAAACAGATGGCAACGATTAAGGAAATCAAGAACCAGCTAGAAGACCTCACAACGCTTTCTGATCCAGCTTGGGCTGGCTTTGAAGCAGATAGCCGTGCAGGGGTTCAAACGGCTATCAGACAGCGTAAAAAAGCCATTCAGGCTGATTGGGACGAAGATTTGCGTTTGGAAAATATGCTACGCTACGAAAAAGATTTGTATTCACAAGGCTTCAATCAGATTGCTGGTATTGATGAAGTTGGTAGAGGCCCACTAGCAGGACCAGTGGTAGCGGCCTGCGTTATTTTGCCAAAATATTGTAAAATCAAGGGTCTTAATGATTCCAAAAAAATCCCTAAGTCTAAACATGAAGCCATTTATGAACAGGTTATGAAAGAGGCTCTGGCGGTAGGTGTTGGAGTGCAATCAAACGATGTCATCGATTGTGTTAATATCTATGAAGCGACCAAATTAGCTATGATAGAAGCAGTCGGAAAGTTAAAGAAAAAACCAGATTATTTGTTGATCGATGCCATGAAGTTAGACTTAGCGATTCCTCAGCAATCTATCATCAAGGGAGATGCCACTTCTCTATCTATCGCGGCAGCTTCTATCGTTGCCAAGGTTACACGTGACCGTATGATGACAGCTTATGATAAGCAATACCCGGGCTATGCTTTTGCTCAAAATGCAGGTTATGGGACAAAAGACCACCTCTCAGGACTTCATAATCTCGGTGTAACTCCAATTCATCGTAGAACCTTCGAGCCAATAAAATCTATCCTAGGAGGAAATGACTAATCATGTGGCCATTTTTTCTACTTTTCTTGCTGTCACTGGGATTTTTTGTTCTTGCTTATTTTAAAGAACGACGCTCTATTTTTATAGCGCTTTTGGTTGTTAATCTGTTTATTTGGTTAGGGATATGGATTCTTTCTGCTCGTATATTAGAAACGAATGATATTTTGCGCTTGCTAGGAATCGCTATTTTCGCAACCTTTTTACTTTGTCTTATGCTTGGCCCCTTTTTCTTTTTATGCGCTCTTTATTATAATGGTTTTAAACTTCTAAAAAGTGAAGGGGTTCGTTTTCAAAACTTTTTGTCCCTTGGTTTGGCTCTTGCTATCACCTTTTATAGCTTTATTTTTCCTTTTATCACGAAGTATTTATCCTCCATCCCCGTTCTCAACTATTTCTTTTTCTATCTAGGGATTTTAGTGGCTTATCTTGTGGGACTTAGTATACTTTATACTAGTTCTAGTTTTGTTAATTTAATCAACATTTTACCACCCAAACTAGATTATGTTGTTGTTCTGGGGGCTGGCTTAATTGGTGAACAGGTTACACCACTTCTAGCGTCACGTATTGATAGAGGCATTGCTATTTATCATAAAAATCCAGGAAGTAAACTGATTATGTCAGGAGGTCAGGGGCCAGATGAAGTCATCTCCGAGGCTCAAGCAATGACTAACTATGCTCTCGTAAAAGGAGTAGCAGCAGACGATATTATTCTTGAGAATAAATCGACTAATACAAAAGAAAATATAAAATTTTCCCGCAATCTCATGACAAACGGAAGTCAATTCGCTCTTGTTACCAATTACTATCATGTTTTTCGCGCCTTACTTATAGCACGACAACTGGGAATTAAATGTATTGGTTACGGTGCTAAAACAAAATTTTATTTTAGTTTAAATGCTTTCATTCGTGAGTTCGTTGGTTATCTTGTCTATACTAAAAAATGGCATATGACTATACTTGGTGTACTAACTTTTGTGTTTATCATCGGGACAATCCTGACACATCTTATTCAATGACAATATGGAGGTAAAAATGACAACAGAACGTGAAAAAATGCTGGCAGGCCAGCTTTATGATCCCAGTGATGTCGAGTTGAAAACTGCTCGCATAATAGCACGTGAGAAAATGGAAGATTTTAACAAGGAAGCAGACCGCGATAAGCGAAAGGAAATCATAAAAAACTGGTTTGGTACAACCGGTGCTAATCTTCTAATCGAACCACGTTTGGCATGTGACTACGGAACCAATATTCATGTGGGAGAAAATTTCTATGCCAATTTTAATTGTACTTTTCTTGATGTTTGTGAGATTCGTATTGGTGACAATGCAATGCTAGGACCGAATTGTCAACTATTGACCCCACTTCACCCGCTTGACGCTATAGAGCGTATCTCTGGTCTGGAATATGGCGCTCCAATCACTATTGGTAATAATGTTTGGCTTGGTGGCGGTGCAACTATTTTACCTGGAGTAACACTAGGCGATAATGTTGTTGTCGGAGCAGGAGCAGTAGTGACTAAATCTTTTGGAGACAATGTTGTCATAGCAGGGAATCCAGCTAAAATTATTAAAACACTTTAAAATCTCATTCAAGCTCTGCTATTTTTGCAGAGCTTTTTCGAATAATCAAAGTGGAGGAACAAGCATGAATAATTTTGAACTGTATAAATTGAAAAAAGCTGGATTGACTAATCTTAATATTATTAACATTTTGGATTATCAGGCACGTGTTGGTAAATCCTTATCACTACGCGACATGGCTGTTGTGTCAAAGTGTAAAAACCCAATTCTTTTCATGGAGTCTTACAAGCACCTAGACAGTAAAACTCTGCGAGAAGAGTTTAATAGATATCCTAGTATTTCAATACTAGACCAAGAATATCCCCTAGAACTTAAAGAAATTTATAATCCGCCAGTTCTGCTATTTTACCAAGGAAATCTGGAACTGCTGACCAAGCCCAAATTAGCAGTCGTCGGCTCTAGAAATTGCTCTGATATAGGAACGAAGTCGGTTCAGAAGGTCATCAAAGAGCTGGGCAATCAGTTTGTGATTGTATCTGGTCTAGCGCGTGGTATTGATACCAGTGCCCATGTTGCTAGTTTAAAAAATGGCGGAACGACTATTGCCGTTATTGGAACAGGACTCGATGTTTACTATCCCAAAGAAAATGCAAAATTGCAGGATTATATCGCGAAAAATCACTTACTATTGACAGAATACGCTTGCGGTGAGCAGCCGTTGAAATTCCATTTTCCTGAACGCAATCGTATCATTGCCGGACTTGCCCAAGGTATTATCGTTGCTGAGGCTAAAATGCGTTCAGGGAGTCTTATCACCTGCGAGCGTGCCCTTGAAGAAGGAAGAGATATTTTTGCCATTCCAGGAAATATTTTAGATGGAAGGTCTGATGGTTGTCACCATCTTATTCAAGAGGGCGCAAAGTGCGTCACGACAGGATTTGATATTGTTTCTGAATATCAATTATGATTAGCTTTCTCCTATAGGAGAAAGTTTTTTGTTGACAGTTTGCTAAAAGCGGGGTATTATGTTAGAAGTTTTACTACATAAGAGAAGGAATGGAGCCAAGCTCCCGTTGAGGTAGCAAATGGCTCTTGGTATCGATTTTCATGGTAACAGCGACAGCTAGCAAAACCAAAACTAAAACAAGTACAAAAAAGGCAAAGAAAAAAGCGCCACAAAAGAACTTGGTCATTGTGGAATCACCTGCCAAGGCTAAAACGATTGAAAAATATCTTGGTCGCAACTACAAAGTTGTAGCCTCAGTTGGACATATTCGTGACTTGAAAAAGTCAACCATGTCGATTGATTTTGAAAATAATTATGAACCGCAGTACATTAACATTCGCGGTAAAGGGCCTTTGATTAATTCCCTCAAAAAAGAAGCTAAAAATGCCAAAAAAGTGTATTTAGCTAGTGACCCGGACCGTGAAGGAGAAGCTATCTCTTGGCATTTAGCCCACATTCTAGGGCTTGATGAACATGATAAAAATCGTGTTGTCTTCAATGAAATCACCAAGGATGCAGTCAAAAATGCCTTTGTTGAACCCCGTGCAATTGATATGGATTTGGTAGATGCTCAACAGGCACGCCGCGTGCTTGATCGCATTGTGGGATACTCCATTTCGCCAATTCTTTGGAAGAAGGTAAAAAAGGGACTTTCTGCGGGGCGTGTGCAGTCTGTTGCCCTCAAGTTGATTATTGACCGTGAAAATGAAATTAAAGCTTTCAAACCAGAAGAATACTGGACAATCGACGGTTCTTTCAAAAAAGGAACTAAAAAATTTCAAGCAGCCTTTTATGGTATGAATGGTAAGAAGATGAAGCTTGAAACCAATGAAGATGTCCAAAAAGTGTTGACACAAATCACTTCTGATGATTTTCTTGTTTCAAAAGTTGAAAAGAAGGAGCGTCGCAGAAATGCTCCTTTGCCTTACACAACCTCATCACTCCAACAAGATGCCGCCAATAAAATCAACTTCCGCACCCGTAAAACCATGATGGTCGCGCAGCAATTGTATGAGGGAATTAGCCTCGGACCAAACGGCACGCAAGGTCTGATAACCTATATGCGTACAGATTCAACCCGTATCAGCCCTGTGGCGCAAAATGATGCTGCCCAGTTTATCAGTCAACGTTTTGGTGAGAAGTATTCTAAGCACGGCAGTCGTATTAAAAACGCTTCTGGCGCTCAAGATGCCCATGAAGCTATTCGTCCGTCAAATGTTAATCAGACACCAGAGACTATTGCTAAGTATCTTGATAAAGACCAAATCAAGCTATATACCTTAATTTGGAATCGTTTCATAGCCAGTCAGATGACTGCTGCTGTCTTTGACACCATGAAGGTTAATTTGGAGCAAAATAGTGTTGTTTTCGTTGCCAATGGTAGTCAAGTCAAATTTGATGGCTATCTGGCTGTCTATAATGATTCTGACAAAAATAAGATGCTTCCTGATATGGTTGAAGGCGACACTGTTAAGAAACTTAATACTCAACCAGAACAGCATTTCACGCAGCCACCTGCACGCTATTCTGAGGCCACTCTTATTAAGACCTTGGAAGAAAACGGCGTTGGTCGTCCGTCAACCTATGCCCCAACGCTTGATGTCATTCAACGCCGTTATTATGTTAAATTAGCCGCTAAGCGATTTGAACCGACAGAGCTTGGTGAAATTGTTAATAGCCTAATTGTTGAGTTTTTCCCTGATATTGTTAATGTTAAGTTCACTGCCGAAATGGAAGATAAACTTGACCAAGTTGAAGTTGGGAAAGAGCAGTGGCAAAAGGTCATTGACGAATTTTATAAGCCTTTCCAAAACGAATTGGAGAAGGCTGAAACTGAGATTGAAAAAATCCAGATTAAAGACGAGCCAGCCGGTTTTGACTGCGATGTCTGTGGTCATCCTATGGTTATTAAACTCGGTCGCTATGGGAAATTCTATGCTTGTAGCAACTTCCCTGATTGCCACAATACCAAAGCCATTACCAAAGAAATTGGCGTGACCTGCCCGATTTGTGGAAAAGGTCAAGTTATTGAACGTAAAACAAAACGCAATCGTATTTTTTATGGCTGTGACCGCTATCCTGAATGTGAATTTACATCGTGGGATTTACCAGTTGGTCGTTCTTGTCCTAAATCTGGTGATTTTCTCGTTGAGAAGAAAATTCGTGGCGGTGGAAAACAAGTCATTTGTAGTAGCGAAAAGTGTGACTACAAGGAAGAAGTGGTTAAATAATCACAAAAGGTGATTTCCCATATAAAGTCTATAAAGTCCGTTATAATGGAAAAAATTAAAAATTGCCGTTATAATGGACTTTGTTTGTTTTGTCTGTTATAATAGACTTCGAGGTGACTTTTATGATGTATTTTGCTTTAATTGGAGATTTAATAAATTCCAAGTCGTTACCGAATCGTTCAGAAGTACAAGATATTTTAAAATCTTGTCTAGCACGCCTAAATCAAGATTATGAAACAGTGTTGGCTTCGAAGTTTTCTGTCACTTTAGGAGATGAATTTCAGGGACTTTTAAAAATGGAAGCTCCTATATTTCTCATTATTGACCAAATTGAGACAGCATTGCTACCGTATAACATCCGTTTTGGTCTTGGAGTGGGAGAAATAAAGACAAGTATCAATCCAGAACAAAGTTTAGGTGCTGATGGCCCGGCATATTGGTATGCCAGAGAAGCGATTAACCATATTCATCAGAAAAATGATTACGGCAATACCCAGATAGCAGTGAGGTGCAAAGAGCCATTAACTACTGAGGTCGTTAATAGTCTTATATCGGCTGGGGAAGCTATTAAAGTCAATTGGCGAGCTAGCCAAAGAATTACACTTGACGAGCTTTTAGAGTTAGGAATTTACGACGAACGTTTTGATCAGCAGCTTCTAAGCGATAAATTAAAACTAAGTTCTAGTGCCCTATCAAAACGTTTGAAGAGCAGTAGTCTCAAGGTATATTTACGAACTCGTAAGACCGCTTTGACGGTTCTCAGAGAAAGCAGTCGAATGAAGGAGGAAGAGCAATGACTGGACTTTCACATATTTTGAGCGATAATCCTATATTGACTAGTTTGCTAATTTGTCATTTCCTCTCTGACTTCCAGCTACAAAGTCAACGAGTTGCTGATAGAAAGAGTTCTAACCTTATTTATCTATCTTTTCATCTAGTAGGGGTTGCTTTTCCGCTACTCATCATGATAGCGCTTCAACCTAAAATTTGGTGGCTTGCTCTGCTTATCTGGATAAGTCACGCGTGTATAGATTATTTCAAACCACGATTAACAAGGCTTCTGAAACTTACTCAAAGTGCCAGTTTCTCGCTGGACCAGATGCTGCATCTGGTTATCATTATTCTTCTAGGCTTATCCGCTCGAAATTACGTTTTACCCGAATGGTTATCACCAACTAGTTTAAATCTTATTTTGTTCTTGGTTTTAATTACTAAACCAACCAATATTGCGTTTAAATTGTATTTTACAAAATACCAACCCAAAGATATTGGTAAAATGGATACTATTCCTGGTGCAGGGGCGACTATTGGTTTGTTAGAACGAATTATCATTGCGGTTTGTCTGTTCTTCAATCAATTTGCTTCAATCGGCTTGGTTTTCACTGCCAAGTCTATTGCACGGTATGATAAAATATCTAAAGATCCGGCATTTGCGGAGTATTATTTGATTGGCTCACTTTTTAGTATCTTAAGTGTTTTGTTAGCGGCATGGATTTGTTTGTTTTAGATAGAATGATGAATTTAATAGAACAGTATTATAATACTAACCACGAAACACCCCTCTCTACGAAGTTTGACTTGAATGTTCAATATTATTCTATTTGAAGAAATTCAGTGAAGAATTCTTCAAAATCATGGTTATTAACTTAAAAAACTTACTTATAGGTATATGTTTTAAGAATATGAAATATATTACTTGGTATTTTAATACTAAGTAATTAAAACAAAAATTTTAGAAAGATTTGTGGGAAATTTTTTTCCAAAGAGGTATTAGTGTCATGTCTCAATCTTACATTAATGTTATCGGTGCAGGTTTAGCTGGTTCCGAGGCAGCTTACCAAATTGCTAAACGTGGCGTTCCAGTCAAGTTATACGAAATGCGTGGCGTCAAATCAACACCACAACATAAAACTAGTCATTTTGCTGAGTTGGTTTGTTCCAATTCGTTTCGTGGTGACAGTTTAACAAATGCTGTCGGTCTGCTCAAAGAAGAAATGCGTCGCTTGGATTCTCTAATCATGCGTGCAGGGGAAGCACACCGTGTACCAGCAGGCGGTGCTATGGCAGTTGATCGTGAAGGTTACGCTCAGGCAGTGACAGCTGAAATCGAAAAGCATCCGTTGATTGAAGTGATTCGTGATGAAATTATTGAGATTCCAGATGATGCCATCACAGTAATCGCAACTGGTCCTCTGACTTCAGATGCTCTAGCTGCAAAAATTCACGAATTCAATGGTGGTGATGGATTGTATTTCTATGACGCAGCAGCACCAATTATAGAAAAAAGCACTATAAACATGGACAAAGTTTATCTCAAATCGCGCTATGACAAGGGAGAAGCAGCTTATCTGAATTGTCCTATGACCAAAGAGGAGTTTATGGCATTTCACCGCGCTTTGACTACTGCAGAAGAAGCGCCCCTCAGTGCTTTTGAGAAAGAAAAATATTTTGAAGGCTGTATGCCGATTGAAGTCATGGCCAAGCGAGGCATTAAAACAATGCTTTACGGGCCTATGAAACCAGTTGGTCTAGAATATCCAGAGGATTACAAAGGACCACGCGATGGTGAGTTTAAAACGCCATATGCTGTCGTCCAACTGCGGCAAGATAATGCAGCAGGCAGTCTTTTCAATATCGTTGGTTTTCAAACCCATCTCAAGTGGGGAGAACAAAAACGTGTGTTCCGTATGATTCCGGGACTGGAAAATGCGGAATTTGTCCGTTATGGCGTCATGCACCGAAACTCTTACATGGATTCACCTAATCTCTTAACTCAAAGCTTTGCAAGCCGGAAAAATCCTAATCTCTTTTTTGCTGGTCAAATGACAGGAGTGGAAGGCTACATTGAGTCCGCAGCTTCAGGTTTGGTGGCAGGGATTAATGCTGTTCGTCGTTTCAAAGGACAAGAGCCAGTCATCTTTCCAGAAACGACTGCCATTGGTGCTTTACCGCACTATATCACTCATGCCGAAAGTAAACATTTTCAACCCATGAATGTTAATTTTGGGATTATCAAAGAATTGGATGGTCCACGAATTCGTGATAAAAAGGAACGCTACGAAAGAATTGCCGAGCGAGCTTTGCGGGATTTAGAAAGTTTATCAGATGTTTTAAAATGAAAAAAAGACCAAACTAAAATGTTCTTGGAATAAGGTGGCAGTAAAAGTCTTCAAGTTATAGTTTAGCAGATAATCAATAGAGCTCAAAGTATTGTCATTAAAATTACGCTAACAAATTATAAGAACATTAAAAATTGGTTTTAAAAAAAACGCTTACAATCGTGATTTTCTTAACAAAAGAATGAAATCCCTAGCAATAATTTCAAAAATAAGATATAATATACGCGGGGATAACCAATATTCCATTTTTTGAACGGGGGTGTTACAGCTAAATTTCTGACTAATTTATTAAGCTAATTTTACTCAATCACCAAAACACATTTTTTGACAGTTACATTTTGATGACGCATTGATTAGATAGCATCGCAACGGTGCTTAATCTAGATACAAGTTAAAAAGGTGAAAATTAGCTTTTGAAAGGGGTGTTGCTTATTACAGACCGTATATGTATCATTTCACTTTTAGCTTAATGATTAGAAAGGAAAAGAAGAAAATTATGAAATTGAAAAAGTTGTGGCTCTATCTTTTGACGCCACTCTTAGTGCTGTTTGGTTCAGCAGTATTTGCTAACACAGCACAAGCCAAAGAATTGACCAATGTTATTACAAGCGTCAATTTGTGGGATCTTGATAATGGGCAAGTAAAAGCACCAAATGCTGATGGTTCTTATACATTAACAACCAATACCAGCTATGCAAATTATAAATACGTGCTTGATTTTGACTTGTCTAAGTATGACGGTAATCTTTCAGACGGTGATACTTTTACGTTTACGATTCCAGCTCCTATTACTGTGAAGGCGGAAGAATTTGATCTTAAAGATAAGGAAACTGACGTAGCGGTGGGCAATGCCAAAGTCGTTTCGAATGGTGATGGGCAAGGCGGAAAAGTTACTGTTACTTTGAAAAACTTAAAAGACTACCTCGAGAAAAAAGGTGGAACACAAATTCAAGGTGTGGCAGGTACTTTATATGTAGGTTTTAGTGTCAAAGAAGTGGTATCTGAAAAAACAATCACATACCCGACTACTGAAACAAAAGACACCGTAACTCAGGTTATAAAGGTAAAACAACCTGATGTTCCAGACTACGGCTATGAAATTGGAGTAACTAATTTTGCTAAAGTTAGTGGTATCATAACTAAAGGAAATTGGACTTCTGCATTGCTGGGTAAAAGTGGTGAATATTATCACCCATTCGTTGTTCGTGTAAATGACAGACAAGAAAGTTATAATGTTATTGATATTCACGACTACATCTCAGCTGATTATGCCCCAGCACAATTTGTTCCTGAGTCATTAAAAATAGAATCTGGTTACTATGATAATAAGTATACATTCCAAGATGTTAAAGAAATGACTCAAGGTTCTGATTACACAATTGAATGGAATGAATCTTATACTGATTTCAAAATTAAAATTACCAATGCCTCAGTCAGACTAGCGTCAAATGGTAAACCAGCATCTTACCGAATCACTTACAAAACCACAGCTCCTGCTGACGGGACAAAAATTTCCAACTCGGTAGAAGTAGCGGGTGATGATGTTCCTTTGACTTATCGTACGGATAGAACTGCCAAGATTGTAAAAGTATGGCGTAATTCACAAGTTACTTCTGGTGGTAGTATCCAACTGAAGACAGGTTACCGCATTACACTTTACAAAGTTGATAGCAAGACTCAAAACCGTCTTGCAGGTGCCAAATTCAAAATCACCCCTCCAGCAGGTGCTACAGCACAAGAAGAAATTGTAGAAACTAATGAAGAGGGGGTTGCCCAATCTTCTGTCTACTCTGAAGCTGATGTAAAACTTGGTGAATTTACTGTTACAGAAGTGGAAGCTCCTGTCGGTTATGAGTTGGATCCAACTCCGTTTAAAGTAACAGTTGGTAAAGACGGTGTGCTTAAGACGGTTACGAATACAAAATTTACAACCAAGGCACAAATTGTAGCTACTAAGAAATTAACAGGACGCACCCTTAAAGCAGGTGAGTTTGAATTTACTTTATCTAAAGATGGTAAAGACATTCAAACTGTTAAAAATGATGCAGACGGTAATATTACTTTTGATAAGTTAACCTTTGATACAGCAGGTACTTATAACTACACCATTACTGAAAAGAATGCGGGTACAGCTGATGAAAAAGGCGTTACTTACGATAGTCAACCTGTCGAAGTGACTGTTGAAGTGACAGCGGATGCAACTGGCAAACTGACTTCAACTGTATCTTATGCAAATAACGACAATACATTCGAAAATATCTACAAACCAACTCCAACCAATGCAGGATTTGCAGTGACTAAGAAGTTAACTGGTCGTGAGTTGAAGGCGGGTGAATTCGAATTTGTATTGAAAGGCGAAGACGGATCTGAACTTCAAAAAGTTAATAATACTGCTGACGGTGCAGTCATTTTCGAACCAATCACTTATGATACAGCAGGGGTTTACAAGTATACAATTGAAGAAACCAATGCAGGTCAAACAATCGACAATGTAGTTTACGATGATCTTAAAGTTGATGTGACAGTAACAGTTACAGACGATGGTGAAGGAAATCTAGATTCTAAAATTGCTTACTCAGATGATAAAGAGTTTAACAATGAGTATGTAGAGCCAACTACAACAACTACAACTACAACAACTACAACTGAAGAAACGACTACGACTACAACGACTACTTCAGAAGAGCCAACTACAACGACTACTTCAGAAGAGCCAACTACAACGACTACTTCAGAAGAGCCAACTACAACGACTACTTCAGAAGAGCCAACTACAACAACTACTTCAGAAGAAGCAACTACAACGACTACTTCAGAAGAAGCAACTACAACGACTACTTCAGAAGAAGCAACTACAACAACTACTTCAGAAGAGCCAACTACAACGACTACTTCAGAAGAGCCAACTACAACAACTACTTCAGAAGAAGCAACTACAACAACTACTTCAGAAGAAGCAACTACAACGACTACTTCAGAAGAAGCAACTACAACAACTACTTCAGAAGAGCCAACTACAACGACTACTTCAGAAGAGCCAACTACAACAACTACTTCAGAAGAAGCAACTACAACAACTACTTCAGAAGAAGCAACTACAACGACTACTTCAGAAGAAGCAACTACAACAACTACTTCAGAAGAGCCAACTACAACGACTACAACTACTACAGGTGAGAAACCAAACCAACCAGAAACAACAACTACTAGCAAACCTAAAAAACCAGGTCTTCCATCGACAGGTGAAAAAGGTGGACTTGTGGCGACTGTTTTAGGAGTTATTGTTCTTGTAGCAGCAATTGTAGCAGCAGTGGTATACTATCGCAGATCTAAAAACGCTTAATCATAAGTGTCTAGGCTGATGTTGTAAGAGAGAGCATTTTGCTTCTCTCTTTTTTAAAAGGAGCAAACATAAGGGTGCCTAATGTAGGTAAAGATTAAGTTATGTTTGTTCCTTTTAGAAAAGTTATATAACCAAAGAAAGGCAGTCGAATGAAACTATCCTTATTGATTACTTTTTTCAATGAAGAAAAAATCCTAACTAGAACACATATTGAAATGTCTAAGCAATTAGACAGTATGTTAGGAAAAGAACTTTCTGATTATGAATTACTTTATATTGATGATGGTTCTAGTGATGCAACTTTGAAGTTGATAGAAGGAATCGCTACTGAAAATTCAAAAGTACGCTATATCAGTCTAAGTCGAAATTTTGGACGTGAAGGTGGAATTTTGGCAGGTTTCAAATATGCAACTGGTGATGCAGTTATGGTAATGGATGGTGATCTCCAACATCCACCAAGTCTCATTCCAAAATTTGTTGCTGCTTATAAGGAAGGCTACGATATCGTAAGTGGACAGCGAGATAGGGCAGGGGAATCAAAACTGTCATCCCTTTTTGCCAAACTTTTTTATGATGTCTCCAATCATTCAATGGATGTCAAATTAACAGATGGAAAGTCTGAATTACGTTTGCTTAGCCGACGTGCTGTTGAAACTTTTATAGCCTTACCAGAATACAATCGTTTTAATAAGGGACTGTATGAATGGATTGGTTTCAAAGAAAAAGTCATCAAATATAAAAACCAAGTAAGAGTAGCAGGAAAAAGTAAATTTGGTTTTAAAAAGTCTTTTAATTATGCCATTCAAGGAATTGTCTCTTTCAATGACAAGCCTTTGAGAGTTTGTGTCCAGTTCGGATTAGTCAGTCTTTCAATTGCCTTGCTTTACCTGCTAGTTGAATTTATCCGCTATTTTACAAATCCAGGACATACAGTTAGTGGCTATTTTACAACAATAGCGGCCGTTATTCTTTTTGGTGGTATTCAGTTAATTTCTATTGGTATCCTAGGAGAGTATATCGGAAAGATTTATTACGAAGTTAAACGTCGTCCGCATTTTATTGTCGGAGAAACAAATATTGAACAAGCAAAGAAAGATAGAGTGGGGTAAAATGGAAAGTTTATGGAATAAAATACAACAGAAGTGTAGCCCGTTGTTAAGTTGGATTAAAAAACATAAGAAAATAAGCACCTATGTTGCCAGTGCTATGCTTCCAATGATGATCATCTTAGTGGTTTGGTTATTTATCGGAATGTATCCTTTTGGGAATAAAAGTCTTATGGCTGTTGATTTCAGCCAACAATATATCAGCTTTTACGCCTTCTTAAAAGAAACCATTCTTTCGGGGGATTGGTCTGGTTTCTTTTACTCATTTACAAAATCGCTAGGCGGAGATATGATTGGTGTCTTAGCATACTATCTGCTGAGTCCGTTTAATCTTATCTATATTATGACTCCGCTTAGTAAATTTAGTTTTGCAGTATTCTTGACAATCTGGCTTCGTTATGGGGTAATTGGACTTAGTTTTGGTCATCTCTTGGTAAAACGTTACAGAGCACTAGAAACAAAGGCTTGGTTAGTGCCTATTATGTCATCAGCCTATGCTTTGTCTGGCATGCTAGTTTCTTATCAGATGAACCCTATTTTTTACGATGCAATGATTATGTTACCTCTTGTTATCATAGCTTTGGAAGAGTTATTAGATGGTGGTAAGCCTTTTCGTTATATCTGGACTTTAGCATTGACGTTCCTTTTACAATTTTATATGGGGTATATGATTAGTATCTTTGTTGCTATGTATGCCTGTTGCTATGTCTCACCGCGTCTAGCGATTGATGGTGATTGGAAAAAGAAAATTGCTAATTTTCTACAACCCCTTTTAAAGGCTCTTATGTACTCTGTTGTAGGGGTGGGACTAGTATCTGTATTGCTTTACCCAGTTATACTGAACCTCATGCAAAGTAAAGGGCAGGTTGGTGATGGCATGGCCTTTACCTTTGCCTTACAAATCAACCCACTGGATATTCTATCAAAACTAACGATTGGTGGTTTCGATACAACATCTGGATGGTCAGCGGGACCTAATTTGCCAAATATTTATATTGGTGCGTTGGCAATGCTTGGTTGTATTCTTTATTTCAAGTTTGCTCAAGCTCATAATAATCAGAAAATCGGTACTAGTATTATAATACTAATTTTCTTTGTTTCTTTTGTTAATGAATTCGTTAGTAAAATTTGGCACATGGGACAGAACCCAGCAGGTTTCTTCTTCCGTTTTTCATGGATTTTATCCTTTTACATGGTTCTATTGGCTTTTCAAGCCTTTAAAGAAAATCCTAAAATTTCTCGAAAAGGTTTTGGAATTGGCCTAATCTTCCTAGCTGCCTCTGCAATCTATGTTTTAAGCCAAAAATATACCTATATCTCCAAAAATCAGCCTAAACTTGTGACAAATTTCGTTAATCACAATCAGCTACTTATTTATTTTTTCTTAGCACTTTTTGTTGTTGGAATTCTTTATTGGGTATGGAAGAAGTGGCAACAGCCCCAAAAAGCTAAGCTTATTTTCACGGTTGTTTTGATAATTGTGTTGCCATTAAGCGTGTTTTTACTGCAGCAAGGTTATTTGTTGGCACAGGTGACATTAACTGTTATGACTTGGCTGATTGCTTTACTGGCTTTTTATTTCCAGCCAAAACGTTTGGGATGGGCGGTTTTAGCAGTAGTGACAGTCTTTGAACTAGGCTATAACGCCTATTTGTCTCAAGTGACCTTATACTATGCTGATGCCTATAAATTTAGCGATGCTACAACATCCGTTAAGCGTGTAACAGACAGTATTCAGGAAAATTCCAAGGCAAAATTTTACCGAATTGGTTCTAGTTTCTCTTATTCAAAAACAGCCCCAACATTATTATCTTATCCAGGACTTAGCAGCTTTAGCTCAAGTTTAGAGCGCTCTACAATGAATCTATTTGCTTATCTGGGAGATGTGGGAGTTAATGCATCTACTCAATATGCTGATGGAACAGCTTTGACAGATGCTCTTTATGGAGTACGTTATTATATGGATATTAAAGACTATTCTCAAGAGGATGTTGAAAATAATCCTAAAAAAATGTACTTTACACGTTATTCAAAACGATTTGATATTCCAGAATATTATACGAATACTGTGTATGATGACAACCGATTTATTGTTCATGAAAATCCAAATGTCTTTTCTATTGCTTTTGGAACAAATACTCTTGTACAGAACATTAAGTTTGGTCTTAATAATCCTGTAGCTAACCAAAATATCATTCTTAATTCAATGGCTGGAAATGCTAAAGATGACACCAATTATTTTCAAGTTTTTGGTTTTTCGGGGATTGAGATGGAAAATATGAAAGAGGTAACCAACAATAAAGGTGAAACGGTTTATAATCGCATTGATAAAAGTCAACCTGGTATTGTTCGTTATAAGATTCTTCCAAAAAGTAGTTACACCTATTATTTCTTAACACCATATCTATTGAATCAAGCAGAAGGACATCTTTCCATTTTGCTTAATAATGAATGGTTAACTAATCAAAAAAGCTTCTGGCAACGACAACTCTGGCAATTAACTTCAAATACTGAGGGGCAGGAAACAGTTCTTGAATTACGCTACTCAATGGACGGAGTCAATTTGAATGGGGCAGGACTTGTCCGTGCAGACAATGATGCTATCAAGAGAGTGCTAACAGAGCGGTTGAAGCAAAATATGACAGTTACAGAATGGACAGATACGACAGTCAAAGGAACGGTAAATATTACTGATGACAGCAATGTCATGATGACCACTATCCCTTATAGTAAAGGATGGACAGTTGAGGTTGATGGAAAAAAAGTAATGACCAAAAAATCATGGGATAGTCTGATGTCATTTCCGATTACTTCAGGCAAACATAAAATTGAAATGCATTTCTTCCCACAAGGATTGGTTGTGGGGACTATTCTGAGCTTGATTTCTTTGGCAAGTGTTGTTAGTATGTACTATATAGACAAAAAATCAGTTGGTTAATTTACGGGAAGGTAAGGTAGGAGATAAATGAAAGAGATTAGTTCTATAATTAAAACTTTTATTAAAACCGAGGTTTTTAGATATCTGTTTTTTGGAGTTTTAACAACAGCTGTTTACATTGTTTCAAGAGATCTCCTTTTCACCTTGACACGTGAGGCAACTATTTCAGCCTTACTAGCTAATGCAGTTGCTATTACATTTGCCTTTTTCACTAATGATTATTTTGTTTTTGCACAAGAACGAGATGGTTGGGGCAAGCGGTTTATTAAGTTTTTTCTTGCAAGATTGTCAACTCTCGCTCTAGATATCATTTTGGTATTCCTCTTTGTGGAACAATTTCCAGAGATTATCGGTCAGTTTGTCCATCACGACTTAACTTGGGTTAATCGGATTGAAACCTATTTTTCCCAAATTCTTATCATGATAACGAATTATCTCATCAGTAAACTGCTTGTTTTTAAAGATCAAAAAAGATAGTAAAAATCCTCTTTCCAATTCGGAAGGAGGATTTCATTTCACGATTTAGGTGTTACATCTTTGCGATTTTTCTTATTATCAAAGATAGTTTTGGCACCGTTTAAGGAATCAAAAACTTTCTTTCCTAATTTTTCTGTCTTTTCGCGTTGTTCATTTGCGAGAATTGAAGAAGCGTTAAGAACTTCCTGATCTACGTAATAGAGTTTGATTAAAGAGCCAATTTTTGCTGTCTTGCTGCGCGGATACATATTAATCACTTGATTAGCCGGGGCATCTGCATACTTTGCATTTGGGTTAACGGTGATACTACGTACAAGAAAACCTTGATTTTCTAAAATCTGTGTTGCATCCTGAACATCAAGATGAATAACATTATCCAAATCTGTATAAGCAGTTTTACGATCATTGTGTCGGTCCAATTCTTTTTCAATGATTGGTCGTGTATTATCAATAGCTCTGCCAATAATTTCAGTAGTATCCGGCAGCACGGAGATGACTTTTCCGACAGTCCCCAGTACTTTGGTCCATTTTTTTGATTTTGCCATAATTTTTCCTCACAAGAAATCTTTTCTTTATTATAGCAAAAAGTGAGCAAATTCCCTTCTAGAAACCTTACAAAATTGTAAGATTCTAAGAAAGTCTTGTAAGGTTACAAAATCCATTTTTCGATAAAATAGTGATGTAAGATCGAGGAAGGTGGTAATTAGATGAGTTACTTTGTTAAAACAAGTTCAACAATTGTGTTTTGGCTATTATTAAGTTGTATTAGCTTATCAGTCTATACTGTAACTAAGATCTTTTGTTTGGTGAGGAGGGTAATCTTATGCACATCCAAGCAGTAGAAGAAACTATCAATTTTTATAGTTCACTTATCATTATTTTGATAATTATCGTTGGTATTTGTAGCCTCGGAATATGGTACTGGAGTGGTAGAAGACCTCTTCATCAAAGATAGTATTTAAATACTATTTAAAAATTTTAGATCTATTATTTTGTAAAATAGGTTATAATGAGAGAAGGAGACATTATGTTATTAGAAATCAATCATTTAGAAAAAGTTTTTCGCACGCGCTTTTCGAAAGAAGTGACACGCGCATTACAGGACGTGGACTTCAAGGTGGATCAAGGCGAATTCATTGCTATCATGGGAGAGTCAGGTTCCGGAAAAACCACTTTGCTTAATATTCTTGCCACACTGGAGAAGCCAACCAACGGTTCTGTTTTGCTGAATGGTCAGGATATTACCAAGATCAAGGAAAGCCAACTTGCAGAATTCCGACTTAAAAATTTAGGCTTTGTTTTTCAGGATTTCAATTTGTTAGATACTTTGTCCGTCAGAGACAATATCTTCTTGCCTCTGGTTTTAGACCGTAAGAATTATAAAGAAATGGAAGCTCGCCTAAGTCAACTTGCACCCAAATTGCGCATTCAAGATTTGCTGGATAAACGACCTTTTGAACTTTCTGGTGGACAAAAGCAGCGCGTTGCTATCGCACGTAGTTTGATAACAAATCCACAGATTGTTTTAGCTGATGAACCGACAGCTGCGCTGGATTATCGCAATTCAGAAGATCTTCTTAATTTGTTTGAACAAATTAACGATGATGGTCAAACTTTACTTATGGTGACCCATTCTGCCAATGCAGCTAGCCATGCTAGGCGTGTTCTCTTTATTAAAGATGGACGTATTTTCCACCAACTCTATCGCGGCAATAAAACAAATCAAGAATTTAATAAAGACATTTCCCTTACCATGACAGCACTTTTGGGAGGTGAGTAGGCATGTTTTATCTTAAACTTGCTATTAACAATATTAAGCAGTCTTTCAAACACTTTTCTCCATTTTTCCTAGTCAGTGTGACAACTTTTGTTTTCAACAATATCACCCTGCTCATTATGACGAGTCCGACAGCAGATTCAATGGGAACTGGGGCTTATGCCTTGGGACTGGCTTATTTCGTCCTTTGCATTCTCTCAGCTATTCTCTGCCTCTATAGCTATAATTTCTTGCTCAAGCAGCGCAATCAGGAGTTTGGTCTCTACAATATTCTAGGGATGAATAAAGGTCAAATTACGACTGTTTCAACCATCGAGTTAATTTTTATTTATGGTGTTACCGTTGTCATTGGTTCGATTTTGAGTGCTGTTTTATCTAATCTAGCCTACTTGATTTTTGCTAATATTATTCATTATGATAACCTTAATTTCTCTCTTAACCCGATAGCCTTTTGGGGAAATATCCTTCTCTTTGGAGCAATTTTCTTCCTTTTGGAGCTGGTTAACATTGTCAAAATTCGCAAAACATCAGCTCTCAACCTTTTCAGTAATCAAAGTCAAGGAGAACGTGAACCAAGAGGAAATATGATTCTTGCTCTCATCTCAGTAGCAGCTATTGGTTACGGCTATTACCTGTCTGTGTCATCAGCCAATCTGAGTGCCTTAGTAGGTATTCAACGATTCTTTATCGCTATCCTTGCGGTCATCGTTGGAACCTATCTCTTTTACATTAGTTTTCTAACTTGGTATTTAAAACGCCGCCGTAAAAACAAGGCTTATTTTTACAAGCCAGAGCATTTCATCACGACCTCTCAGATGATTTTTCGCATGAAGCAAAATGCGGTTGGTCTTGCTAACATCACACTATTGGCTATCATGGCCTTTGTAACCATTTTCTCTACTGTAGCACTTTACAGTAGCCAAGAAAATTTAGCGCGAATGACTTATCCAAAGTCTGCGATGTTTGAATTTCCAAATGTTAACGACCCAGAAAAGGCTGAAAATCTTATCAAGGAAAAGGTATTGCCAGCTCTCGGCAAAGATGGAGAAGCATTTAACCAAGTCTTCAAACACTACAAATATACTTCCTTCATTGGACAATATGCTGCTGATAAGAAGACGATGATTGTGGATGAGTCTTTCTTGAAGTCAAATCCTCAATCAAATTTAAGTAAGCTTTCAAGTATTTCTTCAATGGTATTTATCACCCAAGATGACTTTAGAAATCTTGGAAACAAGTTACCAAATTTAACAAAAGACCAAATTGCATTTTATGACTACGCTCAAAATAAATCTCTTTCTTTTGGCACGTTAAACTGGATGGGTAAAACCTATCAAAACGTTCAAAATATCAACCATGTTTCAAACCTTCAGATTCCTAATGCTGGTATCCCTGGTGGTATCGTGATTGTAGCTGATGACGAAACGCTTAATGAAATGCTCAAAAGTTATAATCCTAACGTTCGCTACCCTGTTAGTTATACCTATTTGGCCTTCGCCGACTTATCAAACAAGCAAGTGAAAGCTATCGGAAAACTATCTCAACCTAACAGCAATACAATTGTAGATGACAGTAACGAAACTACTGCTATTTTCTCAACTGAGCAAGCTTATCGAGAAGAAGGTTTGCAATTAACAGGAGGGTTCCTCTTTACAGGTTTCTTACTAAGTTCTGCTTTCTTGATGGGAGCGGCCTTGATTGTCTACTACAAACAACTCTCAGAAGGCAGTCAAGACAAACGCTCGTACAAAATTTTGCAAGAAGTAGGGATGAGTTTGAAGGCTGTCAAGAAAACGATTAATTCACAGATTGTCATGGTTTTCTTCATGCCGCTCGCTATTTCTATTGTGCATTTTGCCTTTGCTTTACCAATTCTTAAGAAATTACTCATGCTTTTTGGTGTGCAAGGCGATAAAATGCTTTACACCATCAGCGGCTTGACTATTTTAGGGATTCTGGTAATTTACTTTATCATCTATAAGGTAACAAGCCGAACCTACTACAAACTCGTAGAAAGATAGCTAGTATTCCTTGAGAATCAAGTTCAGACGCTGGTGACTTGATTTGATGAAATCCAGTACTACCTGTAATCCATCAACTGATCTGATTTTGATTCTCTTAGATTAAAAGTGGCGATTTTCGCCACTTTTTTGGTAAAATAGAAGCATGATGAAACAAGAAAAGATTTATATTATTGAAGACGACGCGACCATCGTTTCTTTGTTAAAAGACCATCTTAAACAGCATTATGACGTTTTTAGTGTCAGCAATTTTCGCGATATTCGTCACGAGGTAGAAACCATCAAACCTGATTTGGTTTTGATGGATATCACACTCCCTTATTTTAACGGTTTTTACTGGACAACAGAAATTCGTAAAAGCATGACCATGCCCATCATATTTATTTCGTCTAGTAGCGATGAAATGGACGCAGTTATGGCCTTAAATATGGGAGGAGATGATTTCATTTGTAAACCATTTTCATTGACTATTCTGGATGCTAAGATTTCTGCTTTTTTGCGTCGTGCACAGCATTTTACCAGTGATGTTTATCAAATCGATCAATACAGTCTCAGTCGAGATGGTATGCTATCAAACGGTCAGGATCAGATAAATTTGTCTCCAACGGAAAATAAAATTCTAGCAATTCTTTTCGCTCATCATAATCAGGTTGTTTCAAAAGAAGAATTACTAGAAAAACTTTGGGAAAATGATAGCTTTATTGATCAAAACACTTTAAGTGTTAATATGGCACGTTTACGTAAAAAGATTTCTCCGCTTGGATTTGACCGTATTCATACTGTGAGAGGAGTGGGATATTTACTCAAATGATTTGGAAATTTTTTAAAGAATACATAGCTTGGTATGCTATCTATCTCGGTTTGAGTTTGTTGTATTTTTTGACCTTTTATCTTTACCATCTTCCCCTTGCCTATTTTAAAGCAAGCTTTTACCTCAACTTTTGTTTGTTAATATTGGTTAGCTTATGGAAATTTCAGCAATTTCGTAAAAAAATGGCTGCGCTACAAAATGGTATTTACATAGAAGAGCTAAATGAACTTCATTTGCCTTCAGACTTAGCCTATCGCGATTTACTTACTAAGCAAAAAGAAGCAGAAGCAGAGCTATTGCTAACTCAAAAATCTCAAATAGAAGATTTACAAAGTATGATAAAAATGTGGACGCATCAAATGAAGGTTCCTATTTCAGCTCTTTCCTTGATGAGCCAGACTGATCACCTAAATAAACACGATGTCAGGCAGCAACTTTTACGTTTGGAAAATTATCTTGATACGCTTTTGACATACCTTAAATTCAATCAAAACAAGGATGATTTTCGTTTTGAGGAATGTTCTATGCGTGACTTGGTCGCTGATCTGGTTAAGAAATACCGAATTTCTTTTTTAATAAAGCAAATGTCTGTTGATATTGATGGGGATTGGTATTTAAAGACGGATAAAAAATGGCTCAGCTTTGCTATTTCACAAATTCTGGATAACGCTATTAAGTATTCTAAAGAGAATTCAGTGATTCAAGTCAATATTTCACAAGGTCAAATTAGTATCATTGATCATGGTATTGGAATACTAGAAGAAGATTTACCTCGACTTTTTGAGGAAGGTTTTACAGGTTACAATGGTCATGAACATCAGAAGGCTACAGGCTTTGGACTTTACATGACAAAACAGGTTTTGGATCGTTTGGGCTTTGTTATTTCCATTAGTAGTCAAGTTGACCACGGAACAACAGTTTCAATTAAGCGATAATTTTTACATAAATTTAATTATGTAAAAACCTACAGGAATACTTGTAGGTTTTTAGAGTTTATCCAAGGCATTTTTTTGTTCATCATTAACAATGTGGGTGTAGAGGTCTGTAACCTGAGTTGAGGCATGACCAAGTTGATGACTTACTAAAACTTGAGATTTTGTAGCATCGTATAGACGTGTGGCAAGAGTGTGACGTAATTTATGGGGAGTTACTCGAATTTTAAAATCTTGAGAATACTTTCCAACCATTTTTTCAACACTTGAAGCATCAATGCGGTTTGGTACACCACGATATTCTGTTAAAAAAAGTGCAAAATCCTGTTTTTCAGCTTTATATCGAGATTTGCGAATGTGAAGGTATTTTTCCAAGTAGGGTTTAGCAAAAGAAGCAACATTGACAGAATCTCGCTTACCACCTTTTCGGGTGACTTCAATAACCATCATATTAAGATTGAGGTCTTTGAGGTCAAGATTGACTGCTTCAGATAGACGAACCCCAGACGCTAGCAGTAGGGCGATTATCGCTAAGTCACGTTCCTTATTTTTTCGGAAAGATGATTTGGCTCGATTGGAAAGTTTGTTCTCATATTCACAATCTATATAGTCCAAAAATGCCATCGTTTCATCACCTAAAAAGAGTTTTTGTTTAATATTTTCAGCACGAGCTGCTAAGGTTTCTTTTTTCTTCTTGGTGGATACTTTATTCATAACATTTCGATAGAAATAAGGTTCACCGTCTGTATTTTCAACCTCTTCAGTCAAATATTTAAAGAGACTAGAGAGGGCAGCCAGAGTACGATTAATAGTTGTTTGAGAGACGCCTTGTTTGGTTGAATAGGTATTGAGTGATGGACGTTCACGCAGATAAAGGATAAAAGATTCCATATCCTTTTTTGATAAATGTTCTAAAGTAGTCAATTCAACGTCAGCAATTTTATTAACATCTGAAATTCCAGAATCAATCAGCCATTCTAAGAATCGCCGATATTCTTTTAGATACTCATATAAAGTTGTGAAACTATAAGGAACTGAAAGTTTTGATTGGTAATAGTCTAAGACATACCAAGGCATAATTTCTTTTAATTGTTCAATTTTTTCAAGCAATAAATCACGTCGCATGATTTCCTCCTGATTTTAACTATATAAGTAGTATAACATAACCCTAGATAAGTTTCAAGAAAATTACAGTTTTTCGGAAAGATATTAAGAGAGAATACCCTCTCACACAAATAATATGAGGGGCATCAAATTATTCAACGAATTCAATGATTCTTCCTTTACTACAGGTTTTGATAAGTTCGAAATCATGTGTTACAACGATTATCAATTTTCCTGATTTTGCCATTTCATGTAAATCCTCAACCATACGCTCCATTTGTCTTCTGCAAAGCCCACTTGTTGGCTCATCTAAAATCACAATTGGTTTGTTTGATGCTGTTGCCATGGCTAATAACAAACGTTGCTTTTCTCCTCCTGATAAACTTTGCGGATGCCTTTCCAGCTTATCGCTCAAACAAAACTGGGTGAGCGCATCTTTTTTAGTTTTCTTGTTATCGCTAACAATGGAAATTTCCGTGTCTTTTTCAATCATCATCAATCGCTTCAATTCCACCTACATAAACATTCTAACTATCATATTCTTAATGTACACTTCACACAAAAAATAATTGATGACTATTTAGTTGGACAATACGAATTAAGTCAAGAGCTGATTTTTCAAATTTTCCAAGAAACGAAATGTTTTATTAGTGATAAGATAAGTAAAATTGCTGATGAAATTTTCAATTATAAGATTTCATCCGTAGGGAGTGAACTTTTTTACGAAGTCAAAGCGAAAGAGTGGCTAAGCATAATCATCAATAATTACTATAGTCAACAAAAAGAGAAAAAGATTAACCCTGACGATAATTCAAGCCCTGGATAATGTCAAACATTACATCAATGATCATTTGACCACCACTATCCCCCAAGATTTACTAGCAAAAATCGCTATGATGAGTAAGAAAAAGCTAAAAAATCTATTTAAATTCAAATATAACATGACAATCACTGAGTATATTCAAGAGCAACGCATGAACTTGGCTGAGCATTTGTTAACAACAACGCAATTAGAGATTAAAGAGGTTGCTAATGCTGTCGGTTATAAATCACATAGTCGTTTTTCAAGCCTTTTCAAAAAATATATAGGTGTTTATCCTCATGAATTGAAAAAGCAAACAACTCTTCTTTCAACAAGACTCCCTTGTGACACTTGTTGTAATCCGACTTGTCAATTACAAAATAACAGCTAATTCGTGACAGAGGCTAAACTAAAGGCTGATTTCAAAGTCAAAAATAGGCTCTACAATCTTGTCGAGAACTTCGTAACAAAGATTGTAGAGCCTATTTATAAATTTATCCTTCCATACTCAAATGTATTCTTTTCTTGAGTATGGAAGGAGTAATAATTTCATTTTCTTCCCAATTGATCTGCTATTAGGATTGCCTGTTTGTATTTTTCCGGATCAAACGGTGTATTTTTGTATTCATTTGTCGTCATTGCAACTTCAACAATTTTAGGAACATCTTTTTCTTCTAGTCCCAAATCTTCCAAGGTAACTGGAAGGCCTAGCTTTCTATTAAATTCAGCTACTTGTCTAAGTTCATCCATTTCATCATAATAAGCATGAAGGACTAAGACGCCAAACGAAACCACCACACCGTGCAAATATTCTCCCTGACGAGGGATTGACATCGTGGCGTTATAAAAAGCATGAGCGTGGGCAGAATTGTAATAAAAGTCTGGTTGGTTAACTAGATTTGAGGCATATCCTGTTGAGACAATGATATCAAGGGCGATTTCTTCGACAGCCTTGCTAGCACGATTGCTTTCCACATCTTTCATGGCTTCTTCACCATAACGATAAAAGGCTTCCTTAGATGATAAGGCAATTGCGCGTCCCAAAGTTGCTGTATGTGACAGGACTTTTCCTTTTTTTAGAGCCTCATCTGAGGCGTGTTCAACTTCTGGCGCTTTTGAAATACCATCTGCAATCCCTGCCCAAAAGTATTTGGTTGGTGCTTCCGCAATAATACGAGTATTGATAAAAATATGCAACGGAGCATCTGGATAGCCATATGAGTTGACAGAATGGTCTTCATTGTAAACAACAGCGATAGCTGTTCCTGCTGAACAATTGGAACAAATGGTTGGAAAGGTAAATACAGGCTTATCTAGTGTTTTTGCGACCATTTTAGTTGTATCTAGTGCTCTACCACCACCAAAACCAAAAATAACATCTGCTTTTTGGACATTTTCATCAGCGGCTAACCGCTCAATGGTAGCTAGAGTAGAATTTTTACCATATACTAGACTTGTTAAAATGTCATAGGAAGTACCTTCTAGCACTTGTCGAACTTCCTTCTCAGCACTTGCTAAGGCATTTTCTCCTCCAATAAAAGCAATCTTTTTAAAGTCATACTTTTTGAGAACGTCTGGTAATTCTTTGTATGCATCTACACCATAACTATAATTTGACATAATCGTTGTCGTCATATTAAAACCTCTTTTTCTAAAGTATTATCATTATTATACACCTATTTTGAAAATATATACTATTTTTTTAAAATTAATTTATCAGTACTATTGAAATATTTAGCATTTGTATAACTGCATACAGCTACAAGGATCATCCAAAACTGATGATGTCACTTGCTAGTTATCGGTTTTGGGCTGTAGCTCATTTCATATTAGATTTTGATTTTCTTTGAATAGCTCAAATTATTAAAAACAAAGAGAGCACTCGAATGCAACAAGTGTTCTCCTTCTTTTTTCTATTTGCGTTTTTTCTTAGCTTTCTTAATTTTATTAGCCTGACGCTTCATAGCTTGTTTCATGGCAAATTGTCCGACTTTTCCTTTTAGACCACCACCAAACATTTGGCTCATATCCATATTACCACTCAAAGCAGATAAATCTGGCATACCACCTTGTCCCATCATACCTTCAAGGGCTGACATATCCATGCCATCCATGTTAGGGAGGTTTTTAGGCATATTGTTAGGGTTAATTCCCATTTGGCGCATAGCTTTATCCATATCTCCAGACATAACACCTTGCATCATACTTTTAGCTTGGTTAAAGTCCTTGATGAATTTATTAACCTCAACAAAACTGTTTCCAGAACCTGCAGCGATACGTCGTCGGCGGCTTGGATTAAGTAAATCAGGATTTTCACGCTCTTCAGGAGTCATAGATGATACGATGGCACGCTTGCGGGCGATTTCACGCTCATCAACTTTGAAATTTTTAAGAGCGGGATTGTTAGCCATACCAGGAATCATTTTTAGCAAATCTTCCATCGGTCCCATATTTTGAACTTGATCAAGCTGATCGATGAAATCATTGAAATCAAAGGTGTTTTCACGCATCTTCTCAGCGAGTTCCAGTGATTTTTTCTCATCATATTCCTGCGAAGCTTTTTCGATAAGGGTCAAAAGGTCGCCCATGCCGAGAATACGGCTGGCCATGCGGTCTGGGTGGAATGTTTCGATATCAGTGATTTTTTCGCCAGTACCAGTGAATTTGATTGGTTTACCGGTGATTTCACGAACAGAAAGCGCTGCACCACCACGGGTATCTCCATCAATTTTGGTTAAAATAACCCCAGTGATTTCCAATTGTTTATGGAATTCAGCCGCAACATTAGCGGCTTCCTGACCAATCATGCTATCAATAACAAGAAGAATTTCATTTGGTTGTGCTAGAGCCTTGACATCACGAAGTTCTTCCATGAGTTTTTCATCAATCTGCAAACGACCAGCGGTATCAATCAATACATAGTCGTTGCGATTTTCGCGTGCTTGCGCTAACCCATTTGCCACGATTTCAACAGCCGAGTGGTCAGTTCCCATGTCAAATACTGGAACATTAATCTGCTGACCTAGTGTTTTTAACTGGTCGATGGCTGCGGGACGATAAATATCAGCCGCAATCATCATAGGACGAGCATTTTCTTCCTTAATGAGCTTATTAGCTAATTTTCCTGCAAATGTTGTTTTACCAGCTCCTTGAAGTCCGACCATCATGATGATCGTTGGGATTTTAGGTGATTTTTCAATTTCTGCAGTTTCAGAACCTAAAATCTCCGTCAATTCTTCGTTGACAATTTTAACGATTTGTTGCGTTGGGTCAAGCGTATCAATGATTTCATGCCCGACAGCTCGTTCACGAACACGTTTGATGAAGGTTTTGACAACAGGAAGAGCAACGTCCGCCTCAAGGAGGGCTAAACGAATCTCTTTTGTGACTTCTTGAACGTCTTTTTCAGAGAGTTTTTTCTTACCACGTAAATTTTTGAAAACGCCTTGTAAGCGTTCTGTTAAACTTTCAAATGCCATAATTAAATACCTGAGCGGCTAAGTGCAATCGAAATGAATAAAACGTATCTCTTCACAATTGCCTAGCTTAGGTTCATCTGAACACAGCACTCATTTTTCCTTTCACAATATTTTAGTCATCATTCTCATGTAAAATATCTGCTCTGCTATTTTTAATCGCGATTATCAATACTCATCAGAATGGCGATTTTTTCCTGAAGAAAGTTGTCATCGGGATATTTACCAATGATGTCGTCAAAAATCTCACTCCGCACAATGTAATCCGAATACATGTGTAACTTCATTTCGTAAGCTTCTAAGATTTTTTCAGTCCGTTTAATATTATCATAGACCGCTTGACGGCTGACACCGAATTCTTCCGCAATTTCAGCAAGACTGTAATCATCAGCATAATAAAGCTCGATGTAATTCATCTGCTTATCTGTTAACAAGGCTGCATAAAATTCGAATAAAGCATTCATTCGATTGGTTTTCTCAATTTCCATAAGCTTTATTCTACCATAATCTTACTATTTTTTATAGTCTGAATTAGTATGTTTCTTTGGGAAATATAGGATGCCATGCTGAAAAAGGGGTTGAATATAATTTAACGTAATTAAATTTATGTAAACAACATTCAAAAAGCGCCTCCTTGATTCTTTGTTATTTTACGTAAATATAATTATGTAAAATTCATCGCTTAGTTATTTTCCAAATAAAATTCAAAACGATCTCCGACATACTGGCTGTGAACATACTCAAAAGGTTGACCATTTGTAAAGTAGGAAACTTGTGTCAAAGCCAATACTGCTTGTCCTTTGGGAATTGTTAGGAAGTTAGCTACGCGCTCGCTAGCATTTTTGGCATAAATGGTTTGCTGGCTTTTCCCGATTTCAAAGCCATTGTCTGTTAATGTCTGAAAAAAGTGCTCCGTAATTTCTTCACGTTTAAATTGGCGAATCAATTTCTCAGGAATTGAGGCTACTTCAAATACCAATGGGATTTTATCCGCGAACCGCACGCGCTCCATACGGACAACAAAATCGGTCGGACGCAATTCTAAACGCTTGATTTCATCTTCGCTGGCAAGTTTTTTCTGATAGGAAATCAATTGTGACGATGGTGTTTTACCCTGAGCTCTAACAATTTCAGTAAAACTAGTTGTTCCACGCATTTTTTCCTGTACACGTCGTCCTGAGACATAGGTTCCACTTCCCACTCGACGCTCCAAAATACCTTCATCAACCAAAAGCGTGATTGCTTGACGTAAAGTCATTCGGCTAACTTCATAAACATCCGCCAAATCTCGTTCGCTTGGTAAACGTTGTCCAATCTTCCAAATTCCCTCTTCAATTTCCTTTCGGATGGCATCGTGAATTTTGACATAAGCTGGGATCATTTTGCTCTCCTTAGTTCGTTTCTACGCCTTATTTTATCATATTTCTTAAAAAATAGCAGAGCTGTTTTTTTTAAGAACCTGTATCCACAGTTCAGCACTTTTATCTAAGGCTAGTTTTTGAGCTACTCATTGTTAGTTATTTTTTAATACAGTTAGTATTCTCCTCTCAAAAAACTGCCTTGATTAGCGAAAAACTATCTCTTATCTATAAGTACTTCACTTGTGAATACAGGTTCTTAATTCTCTAATTTGTTATATTATCATAGCTAACGATTTTAGAGGCTGAAATTTCAGGGAAATGAATTGGTTTCATGACCCACTCAGTTTGAGCCTCAGGATATCGACTCACTAGACTAGATGTAAAGGTATTGCCATAAACGGTTATTTCACCAACTTCGGAGGAATGCTGCCCGATGCTTGCACTGTAGGCAATGATATTTCCAGCACTATCACTGTATGGTAAAAATGAATTATTACTGATAGTGATATTAGAACTCAGTTGTTTACTTGGGTTATTTTGACTGTAATTCGCATCTACTTGTTGTAAAATACCACCGTCCCAAATTCCTGAATTGTCTGAAGCATCTATTTGAATAGCCTCCGCGTAATAATCATGTAGGTCGGACCCGATCGGAATTTCTGAAATTTCTGTCAGTTCTGGTGCGTAGCCAATGAATTGATTGCTATCAAAAATCGAATTTTGTAAGCCACCTAAGTCAAATATATGGCTACCTTTTTTCTGAACCATGGTAAAGCTATTGTGTTTTATTTGCCAATTATCGCCATGATTTGCCATTATCATGAACTGATTTCCCTCTGTCAAATTATCAGCAATAAAGTCAATATAGGACATACTAAAATTTTTCACACCTTCTGTTGCTCCTGCTCCTGTCGCAAATCCCAACCAGTATATTCGACCTTGAATATTAAGTTTCGTCTCATTTCCATAAAGCTGAGTATCAGATGGCAATTGTTGATAATCCTTTTCAGGATTAGAACTACCAATATCGAATTTTCCGCTAGGAAAAGCCAGTATAGTTTCTGGATGTGCTCTAGCATAGTCAAAAGCTTGACGTAATGCCTCATTGTTTTGACTGGCAGAATTATCTTGTTTTAAAGCTATTTGATACAAGCTAGTCAGGGCGGATTCTGTAATGTTAGTGATTGTTCTGCCATCCTCCTTAAGACTAACATCATACAAGTAGCCGCCATCATTATTGGCATAATTTGGATGAACTTTATCAATGTGCGCTACTTTCCCTCGAAATTCCACTAGACTATAGCCATCACTATCGGTTTCTGCATTAGATGCAATTTGAATAAGAGTGTTTTTAGAATAGGCAGCTTTTGGCGCATTTTTTAAAAACTTAGCCTTAACAGCCTTGAGTACTTTCCCGTTGTCAAATGTAATCCGATAAGTGTAGAGGTATTTTTTATTAGTCTGCTTAGCAGTAATTGAGGTAATCTCGCCTATCCAATTTTTATATTTTTCAAGTTTATTTGTCTTATCATCGCTAATAATTTGAACTGATTGACCTGTTTTGAAGGTTGCAAGATTGTGTTGGGGAAAAAAAGTATTTTTAATTACTGCGAAACTTCCTGTAACAGCAAATAAGATGAGAACAAAACTAATCATCACTCCTAGAGCTATCAATTCCCCCTTTCGGAAAAGACCTTTTCTTTTTTGGTGCTTACCTCGCATCACGACCTCACTTTCTTGTCCCACTATTTTATCACAAAACTATTTTTCAGACAAAAATAGCATTTTGTTGAAATTGTTGCAGATAAATACTTGACATTTTTTTGAAAAGGTTTACAATGTGGCTGTAAGATAGGCCAAGCTTGTTTTATCTATCGTTCTTAACTTTGGAGAAAACCATTATGAAAGGAAAGATTTTTAGAGCATTATTAAGTGTATTTGCACTTGCTTTCGTATATAAGAATTTTTTCATCTATTAGTGCTATGTTTACTCTAACAGTCGTAATAATTATTGTCACATTGATGTTATTGATTACTCTGATTTCAGTTTTCTGGAATATACGTGGCGTCAGAATCAGTAATTTGAAAAAATCTTTGAGCGAAACTTGATTTTCGAAGAGTACGAATGTGTCTCTATCATTCTGTGATATATTGGAAATTGTTAAAATAGTATCTAAGGTCAGTTTGTGTTAGCGAGCAAATTGACCTTTGTAGTGTCTTGACAATTAGGGAAGACTGTTAACACTAGGCTTTGAATGAATTTACTCAGCTAACTTTACACAGAAAATCTATTCAAAGGAAAGCAAAAAATGCGCCTCAACAACAAGTCGCATTCATTGAAAATTGGATAAACAACTATTCTAAGAAAATATTGGATTGCAGATTTTCAAAGAAGTTTTTGCACAT
Organism: Streptococcus sp. ZY19097; assembly: GCF_040731245.1. Classification (NCBI taxonomy): domain Bacteria; kingdom Bacillati; phylum Bacillota; class Bacilli; order Lactobacillales; family Streptococcaceae; genus Streptococcus; species Streptococcus sp. ZY19097. Next base: position 1,368,277 of record NZ_CP160400.1, on the reverse strand, counting down.
TGGCTAAGTTGCACATGACATTTACCATGCTTTCAAAATGCTGGCTACCTTGGTGTTAATTAAGTCAATGGCAACAACATTACTGACTCCTTCTGGAATAACAATGTCAGCATAACGCTTAGTTGGCTCAATAAATTGATGATACATTGGTTTCACAACATTTATATATTGCTCAATAATGCTATCAAGACTACGGCCTCGTTCAACCATATCGCGCTTAATACGACGAATAATTCTAATATCATCATCAGTATCAACAAATAGTTTAATATCCATGAGATTCCTAAGACGTTCATCCTCCATGACCAATATGCCCTCGATAATAAAAACATCTTGAGGCTCTTGACGATACGTCTTATTGCTCCTTGTGTGCTGAGTGTAATCGTAGATAGGAATATCCACTGGGCGACCAGCAATAAGCTCTTTAAGTTGTTCAATCATAAAATCCGTATCGAAAGCCAGAGGATGGTCATAATTCGTTTTAATTCGTTCTTCAAATGACAAATGACTTTGATCCTTATAATAAGAATCGTGTTCAATCATTGCAATTTTTTCATCAGGAAAATTAGCTAGAATGGCCTGAGAAACACTGGTTTTTCCACCACCAGAACCACCCGTAACACCGATAATAATTGGTTTATTTCGCATTTGTTACTCCAGTTTTAAAAAGTCTTTCTGTTTATTTTACCAAATTTCATGCTATAATAAAAGGAAATAAGCAAAAAGATAAGGAAAACTATGATTTCAACATTTCCAAAGGCTTGGCAGGAAAAAATGGCTAAGCTTGACTTCACACAACTAACCGATATTCAACGTAAGGTATTTGAACCTATTTCCCAAGGGGACAATGTGCTAGGCATTAGTCCTACAGGAACAGGGAAAACTTTAGCCTATCTTCTCCCAAGTCTCCTCAAACTAAAGCCTAAAAAGTCTCAACAGTTGCTAATTCTCGCTCCAAACACTGAGCTAGCTGGCCAAATATTTGAAGTTTCTAAAGAATGGGCAGAGCCATTAGGATTGACTGCTCAGCTATTTCTCTCTGGTTCAAGCCAAAAACGTCAAATTGAGCGTCTCAAAAAAGGACCTGAAATTCTCATTGGAACTCCAGGTCGTGTTTTTGAATTGATTAAATTAAAAAAAATTAAAATGATGGCTATTGATACTATCGTTTTAGATGAGTTTGATGAACTTTTGAGTGAATCGCAATATCATTTTGTTAGTAAAATCATCAACTACGTACCACGTAACCATCAAATGATTTACATGAGTGCGACTAATAAGGTTGACAGTTCTCTACTAGCTGAAAATACACTGAGATTTGACTTGTCTGGTTCAGCACTTGATACAATTAGTCATTATTATATCACAATTGACAAACGTAACCGAGTTGAACTCTTGCGTAAATTAGCTAATATTCCAGGTTTTCGAGGTCTTGTTTTTTTTAATAACCTTTCTGATTTAGGAGCCAGTGAAGAACGTCTGCAATTCAATCACACATCTGCTATTTCGTTGGCCAGTGACGTTAATGTAAAATTCCGAAAGATTATTTTAGAAAAATTTAAAAACCATGAATTAGCTTTACTATTAGCAACTGACCTCGTTGCACGAGGAATCGATATCGATAACCTAGAATATGTTATCAACTTTGATATTGCACGAGATATTGAAACTTACACTCATAGAGCTGGACGTACTGGACGTATGGGCAAGGCTGGTGCGGTTATCACTTTTGTTGCTCATCCAGAAGATCTCAAAAAATTGAAGAAATTTGCAAATGTTTCAGAAATTTTTGTAAAAAATCAACAATTGTATATAAAATAGAGAGTTGCAGATCAACTCTCTATTTATATTATCTAAAGGAAAATCAAACCATTATTTAGATTTAATATAATTAACACCGTCAGCCTTTGGTGCCACAGCTTGTCCAAAGAATACCGCAAGTACAACGACTGTTAACACGTACGGTGCAATTTGTAAATAGACTTTGGGAATAGAAGCTAAAAGTGGTAATTGTCCACCAATGACAGCTAAAGACTGCGATAGCCCAAAGAATAGACTAGCTAACATGGCACCGATTGGATTCCATTTACCAAAAATCATAGCTGCAAGAGCAATAAATCCAGGTCCAAGTATAGTTGTTACAGCAAAGTTAACCGAGATAGACTGAGCATAGATAGCACCACCCATACCACCAAGGAAACCTGAAATCATGACACCTAGGTAACGCATTAAATAAACGTTAATCCCAAGTGTATCCGCTGCTTGTGGATGTTCCCCGACCGAACGCAGACGAAGTCCAAAGCGTGTCTTAAAAAGGACAAACCAAGAGACAAAGGCTACTAAAATAGCGATATAGCCAAGAATACTCGTGTTTTTAAAGAAAATTTGCCCAATGATAGGAATATCTGACAAAAGTGGAAAATTAAATTTTCCGAAAGACTCTTGAATATTATCTGTCTGCCCTTTATTATACAAAACTTTTGTCAGAAATACAGCGAGCGATGGAGCCATTAAGTTAAGCACCGTTCCACTGATGACATGATCTGCACGGAAATTAATCGTTGCTGCAGCATGAATAATAGAAAATAAAATTCCGACAATTCCACCAACCAGTACAGCCAACCAAGGCGTTGCTTTTCCAAATGTTGATGCAAATTCTAGATTGAAAACAACTCCTGAAAAAGCTCCCATAACCATAATTCCCTCCAAACCGACATTAACAATGCCGCCTCGTTCGGAGAAGGTTCCGCCGATACTTGTAAAGATAAGTGGTGTTGCGTAAATCAACATGGATGAGACCATCAGCGCTAAAATCGTTGTTAAACTCATCTTATTTACCACCTTTCTCTTGTTTTCTTGGTTTTAAGAAATGCTCAATAATGTAGTGAATACCAACAAAGAAGATAATTGAAGCAGTCACAACCTTAATCAGTTCAGGCGGAATTCCTGCAATGTTCATCCCTGGTGCACCAATACTCAAAACAGCAAATAAGAAGGCTGCAAATAGAATACCAATTGGATTATTAGCTGCAAGCAAGCTGACCGCCATACCGTCAAAACCTATTGAAATAGAACTTGATTGAACAAAGACATTTTGGAAAGTTCCGAGTCCTTCAACGACACCCCCAAGACCCGCAAAGGCACCAGAGATAATCATTGACAAGATGATGGTGCGCTTAGCAGACATTCCTGCATACTCACTAGCATGTGGATTCAAACCAACTGAGCGAATTTCAAATCCAAGTGTTGTTTTATTAAGCAAGAACCAGATAATCGCTACACCAATGAAAGCTATGAAAATACCAATATTAATCCGAGAATTATTTGTCAGAGCTGATAACCATTCCGTTTGGTAAGAAGCATTTGCACCAACATAAATACTAGAATCTGTAGTACGCATGATATTCTTAGAAAAGAGATTTTGAATGACTGCGTTACCAGAGTAAAGAATAATATAGTTCATCATAATAGTTACAATGACTTCACTGGTCCCAAGATAAGCACGAAGAACTCCTGGAATCGCACCAGCAATTCCTCCAGCAAGAGCAGCAATTACAATCGTACATAAAATCATCAAGGGACGTGGCATGTCTGGCTGTGACAATGCAAACCAACCAGCAGCAATCCAACCTGCCAAAGCTTGACCTGGTAAACCAACATTAAAGAAACCTGCACGGCTGGCAACAGAGAAACCAAGAGCCACTAAGATTAGAGGTGCCATAGCACGAAAAATTTCACCGATATTCTTGATATTCCCAAAAGCTGTTTGAAACAATCCTTCATAGCCCCAAATTGGATCATATCCAAAAATGAGCATGATGATAGCTCCTAACACGATTCCTAGTAAAACTGAAATTAGAGGAACCGCAATTTGTTGTGTTCGTTTAGACATTACTCTCCTCCTTTTTCAATTTTTCCACCAGCCATCAAAATACCAAGTTCTTGTTTATTTGTTTCAGCTGGTGTTACGATGCCTTGAATTTTACCATCGTGAATAACAGCAATACGGTCGGACAAGTTTAAGATTTCGTCAAGTTCAAAACTGACTACCAAAACAGCCTTTCCTCTATCACGTTCTTCAATGAGACGCTTGTGAATATACTCGATTGCTCCCACATCAAGCCCGCGCGTTGGCTGACTAACGATAAGTAAATCAGGGTCACGATCGATTTCACGAGCGATAATCGCTTTTTGTTGATTACCACCTGAAAAACCTTTAGCAAGAACAAATTCACCAGCTCCGCGTACGTCAAATTCTTTCATCAATTTACGAGCATACTCATTGATATGGGAAAAGTTCAAAATTCCATTTTTGCTCATAGGTTCTTTGTAGTAAGTCTGAAGAGCTAAATTTTCAGCCATGGTCATTTCTAAAACCAATCCATCGCGATGGCGGTCTTCAGGGACATGCCCAACACTCAATTCTGTAATTTTACGGCTTGAAAGTTTCGTGACATCTTGTCCTTTAATCGTAATAGAACCAGCTTTGACTTTTCGAAGTCCTGTAATGGCCTGTACAAGCTCACTCTGACCATTACCATCAATTCCAGCTATCCCAACAATTTCTCCCCCTCTGACCTCCAGAGAAAGATTTTTAACAGCTGGAATACCACGATTCTCATTAACAATCAAATCCTTAATGGAGAGAACAACATCTTTTGGTTTCGATGCTTCTTTATCTGTAGTAAAGGAAACGGAGTGTCCGACCATCATTTCTGCTAGTTCTTGTGATGTTGCTCCTGCTACATCTACTGTCTCAATACTCTTACCACGACGGATAACGGTAACGCGATCTGCAACAGCACGTATCTCGTCTAATTTGTGAGTAATCAAAATAATAGATTTCCCTTCTTTGACAAGATGCTTCATAATTTCCATCAGTTCATGAATTTCAGATGGTGTTAAAACAGCAGTCGGTTCATCAAAAATTAAAATATCTGCCCCACGGTAGAGAGTTTTTAAGATTTCAGCACGTTGTTGAGCTCCAACAGAGATATCCGCCACCTTAGCGTCAGGGTCAACCGCAAGACCATATTTGTGAGACAAGTCGAGGATGTCCTGAGAAGCTTTTTTTAAATCAAGAACACCTTTTTTGACAACTTCATTTCCCAGAATAATATTTTCTGCAACCGTAAAGGCTTCCACAAGCATAAAATGCTGGTGCACCATACCAATTCCAAGTTGTGACGATTTGGAAGGTGAGTCAATTTTAACTACTTGTCCATTGATCACAATTTCACCACTGGTTGGCTCTAAAAGCCCCGCCAACATATTCATCAATGTTGACTTACCAGCACCATTTTCACCAAGCAAGGCGTGAATTTCACCTTTACGAACAGTCAAATTAATGTGATCATTCGCAACGAAATCACCAAACTTTTTGGTAATTTCCTTCATTTCAATGACATTTTGTGTCATGTGGTTCTCCCTTTCAGAAAAAATCTTTATAATTCAGTAAAACTCATCATCCTTGATGAGTTTTACTGAGGTATAAAAACCCCAGCCCCAAAAAAGAGACAACCGATTAAGGTCGCCCTTTTAAAGATTATTTTTCAGGAACCTTAAGATCGCCTGAGATGATTTTTTCTTTTGCTTCTTTGATAGCGGCAACAGCATCATCTGATAGATTAGTTGTAGCAATATCTACCCCCTTATCTTTCAGACCATAAGTTGTTATCTCGCCACCTGGGAATTTACCTTTAGCAGTTTTATTTGAGATAAGTTGTACTGCTTTACCAACTTCTTTAATTGTTGAAGCTAAAACAAAGTTTGATTTTTTTCCATCTTTAGAAGTATAATTTCCTTCAGCAGATTGGTCACGGTCAACACCGATTACCCAAACTTTATCAGATTCGTTACGAGATTCATTTTCTGATTTAGCTTCTGAAAAGACACCTGCACCAGTTCCGCCTGCAACTTGGTAGATAATATCGGCACCAGCAGCATATTGTGTAGCAGCAATCGTTTTACCTTTAGCAGCATCACCAAACGAACCAGCATAATCCACTTTCACTTTAATTGAATCATCTACTGACTTAACCCCAGCTTCAAATCCAGCACGGAAACGTGTAATAACTTCTGATTCCATACCACCAACAAAACCTACAATTTTTGTTTTTGTTGACTTAGCTGCTGCAATACCAGCAAGGTAGCCAGATTCATTATCCGCAAATGTCACGCTGGCAACATTATCCTTACCGCTGATTGTATCATCAATAATGACATAATTAGTATCAGCATTATCACCTGCTGCTTTTTCTACAGCATCATGAAGAGCAAAACCGATACCAAAGACTAATTTGTAGCCACTTGAAACAGCTGTATCAAGGTTAGTTGCATAATCTGATTCGCTTGTTGATTGGAAGTAATCAAACCCTTGGCCTTTTGAGAGACCATTTTCTTTCCCCCAAGCTTGAAGTCCTTCCCAAGCTGACTGGTTAAATGATTTATCATCAACACCACCAGTATCAGTAACCATAGCTACTTTCAAATCAGTTTTAGCATTGCTACTGTCTGATTTAGATGCTCCACGGTTTCCACATGCTGCAAGTCCAAGAACTGCAACTGAAGCCAAACCGAATCCAACAATTTTCTTGTTCATGTAACTGAACCCTCCTAAAAAACTTATCGCAACTAAGTTGCAAAAAAATATTTATCAAGCCTTATGGCTAAAATAACAAATTAATAATCCTCACAAAATTAGTTCAAATTTGTAAAAGAATAGGGAAGTAAATCCTGGACTGTCGTCACTAGTGTCTTGCCACTTTTTGAAATCAAGGTAACTTGAGCACTGGGTTCGAAAAACTCAGCCATCACTTGACGGCAAGCCCCACAAGGTGAAATAGGCTCCTCACTCGTTCCATAAATGGCAATTTCGTCAAATTCTGTGAATCCTTCAGAGACTGCTTTAAAAATAGCTGTTCGCTCTCCACAGTTTGTCAAACCAAAACTAGCATTCTCAATATTGCAACCAGTAAATACCTTACCTTCCTTAGTTCTAACTGCAGCGCCAATAGGAAAATGCGAATAAGGAACATAGGCTTTTTGACTGGCTTTTATAGCCAAGTCTACGAGATTAGTATCCGCCATCAGCAACTTCTCCCGAAACTATTGCAACACCAGCTGAAGTTCCGATACGAGTAGCACCTGCTTTAATAAAAGCCTGAGCATCTGCAAAAGAGCGTGCTCCACCAGCCGCCTTGACACCAATATTTGGTCCGACAGTTTGACGCATCAAAGTCACATCCGCAACAGTCGCACCGTGTGTAGAAAAACCAGTTGATGTCTTAACATAATCAGCACCAGCAGCAACAGACAACTGGCATGCTTTTACTTTTTCCTGTTCTGTCAACAGACATGCCTCAATGATGACTTTTACTAACTTTTCCCCGCTGGCTTCAACAACAGCACGAATATCATCTTCAACTAGTTGGTAATCACCAGATTTTAAAGCACCAATATTGATAACCATATCAATCTCATCAGCACCATTTGCAACAGCATTTTTTGTTTCGAATGCCTTTGTTGCACTTGTGTTTGCTCCTAAAGGAAAACCAATCACTGTACAAACATTAACATCTGAATCTTTAAGTGCCTTGGCTGAATGAGCTACCCAAGTAGGATTGACACAAACACTGGCGAACCCATATTCAACGGCCTCTGCAATAAGTTTATCAATTTGTTCCTGAGTACTGTCAGGCTTTAACAAGGTATGATCGATGTATTTATTTAGCATCTCATCATATCTCCTCTCTATGAAATAATTCTTATAATTTCTTTTGGCGTCACTTGCGTTCTACCTATTTTAACATTTTTTTGAAATTCTGTAAGTAATTTTGTCTCTAAAACTTCCTCTGAATAGACCTTGGCTACGAGTTCTCCTATCTGAACAGAATCACCAATTTTCTTTTCAAAGACAATACCTGTTTCGTAATCAAGTTTATCCGACTTAACTGCTCGTCCAGCACCCAACCTCATTGCAAAAAGCCCAAATTCCAAGGCTGGTAAAGCTTCGATATAGCCTTCAGCTTCTGCTCTAATTTCTGTAATAACTTTTGCTGCCGATGGTCTGTACAAATCTTCTAGATTTCCTCCCTGCGCAGATACCATAGCCTCAAATTTCTTTAACGTCTCACCATTGACTAAATGTTCATGAATAACATCTAAGGAGCACTTAACTCCAGCTAATCTTAGCATAATTTGCGCCAATTCGCAGATGAAGTGTGTAACATCGGTACGACCTTGTCCCTGCATGATTTGAAGAGCTTCAAGGACTTCCAGACGATTGCCTATGGCTTGTCCCAAAGGTTGACTCATGTCAGTAATGACTGCAATGGTTTTACGGCCAACCTCATTTCCAAGTGCAACCATGGTTTCTGAAAGTTTTACAGCGTCATCTATGGTTTTCATAAAGGCACCATCTCCCACGGTTACATCTAAAAGGATCCTATCTGCACCTGCTGCTATTTTCTTACTCATGACTGAGCTGGCGATTAAAGGAATAATATCGACTGTTGCCGTAACATCTCTAAGGGCATAAAGCATCTTGTCAGCCTTAACCAATTTATCAGACTGACCGATCACTGACACACCTATTTCTTGTACTTGCTTGATAAAATCCTCTTGATTGCGTTCGACTTGGAAGCCTTTGATAGCTTCCAATTTGTCCAAGGTTCCGCCAGTGTGGCCCAAACCTCTTCCGCTCATTTTTGCAACTGGAACACCAAAACTAGCTACCAGAGGTGCCAAAATCAGCGTGACCTTGTCACCTACACCACCAGTCGAATGTTTATCCGTCTTAATTCCAGCAATGGCTGATAAATCAATCTGCTCTCCTGTGCCAACCATCGTCATTGTCAAATCTCGCGTTTCACGCATGGTCATGCCCTTAAAATAAACGGCCATTGCAAAAGCTGACATTTGATAATCAGGAACGGTTCCAGCAACATAACTCTCAATCAACCATTTAATCTCTTCAGTGCTGAGTTCCTCTCCCTCACGTTTTTTTTGAATTAAATCAACTGCTCTCATTCTTTCACGCTTCTAAGGATATAATATCCTTTATCTTTCTTAACTACCTCAACATTGCCAAAAACTTCTTCCATCTTAGCTTTAGCACTAGGTGCCCCTTGCTTTTTCTGAATAACAATGGTTAAATCACCATCTTCCAAAAGATGATTTTTACTTTCTTCAATGATTGTATGAACCACCTGCTTTCCCGCTCTAATTGGAGGGTTGCTAATCACATGGTCAAAGTAACCAGACACCGACTCGTAAATATTTGACGAAAGAATCACCGCTTCAACATCATTTTTTTCGGCATTCTGTTTCGCTAAATCTAGCGCCCTATTATTAATATCCACCATTGTTGCTTTAACACCTTGTACTTTAGCAAGTGCAAGGCCTAATGGACCGTAGCCACAGCCGACATCTAATAAGGTGTCCCCTTCGCTGAAATGAAGATTGTTCAAAAGCAATTGACTTCCAAAATCGATCATCTTTTTAGAAAAAACACCGGAATCCGTCAAAAAACTGAATTTATCACCTAAAAGTGTTACCTTAAGTTCGTGAATATCATGAGCACTGTCAGGATTCTCTGCATAATACATTTTAGCCATGAATTCTCCTATTCTTTTTTAGGATGCTTTAACATTCTAACACAGTTTGTAATGGTTTACAAGTTGTGAAAAATCATACAAACAGCTTGGAACATTCGGTTTATACGAACATTCGATAATTTTTAAAATATAGCGTCACCTCATAAAATCGCATCGTTCGACCTTTCAAATTATTTCAAACAAATAACTTAAAAATGTTATCCAAAAAAATTTCTACATTTTTATGAAAGTGCTATAATAATAACATCAGCCATAAGAGGAGTGCTTAATGACAACTGAATTCATCAATTTTGACAAAATTTCTCGCCAATCTTGGCAGGAATTGCATCAAAAATCACAACCATTACTCACAGAAGAAGAGTTGGATTCTATCAAAAGTTTAAACGATAGCATCAATATCCAAGATGTTATTGATGTTTACTTACCCCTTATTAGCCTTATTCAGATTTATAAAAACAATCAAGAAAATCTTTCCTTTGCCAAAAGCATTTTCTTGAAAAAAGATGTCAGCAATCGTCCCTTCATTATCGGTATTTCTGGATCTGTTGCCGTTGGAAAGTCAACAACAAGCCGACTACTTCAACTCCTACTTTCTCGAACTTTTAAAAGCAGTACTGTTGAAATGGTGACTACAGACGGCTTTCTTTATCCAAATCAAACATTGATTGAGCAAGGGATATTAGATCGAAAAGGTTTTCCTGAATCCTATGATATGGAGAATCTTTTGAACTTCCTTGATACTATTAAGAACGGTGAATCTGCTCAAATTCCAGTTTATTCACATGAAATTTATGATATTGTTCCAAATAAGAGACAAACAATTAAGACACCTGACTTTTTAATCCTTGAAGGTATTAACGTTTTTCAAAATCAGCAAAACAATCGTCTTTACATGAATGATTACTTTGACTTTTCTATCTACATTGATGCAGACAGTGACAATATTGAAAAATGGTATTTGGAACGCTTTGAAAGTCTGTTAGAACTTGCAGAAACAGATCCAACAAACTACTATAATCGTTTTACAAGTATGAAAAGAAAAGAAGCTCTGCTATTAGCCAAAGATATCTGGAAAACTATCAATCTGGTTAATTTGGAAAATTACATTGAACCCACACGCAACCGAGCTGAACTTATTTTACATAAATCTAAGAACCACAAAATTGATGAAATTTATCTGAAAAAGTGATAAAGGCTTGCCAAAATTAAATAATTCCTATATAATGATATAGTTAGATTAATTTGGAGGTGAAAACATTGGCAAATATTAAATCAGCTATCAAACGCGCTGAACTCAACGTTAAACAAAACGAAAAAAATTCAGCACAAAAATCAGCTATGCGTACTGCAATCAAAGCTTTTGAAGCTAACCCAACTGAAGAGCTTTTCCGCGCTGCTTCTTCAAGCATCGATAAAGCCGAAACTAAAGGTTTGATTCATAAAAATAAAGCAAGCCGCGATAAAGCACGTCTTGCTGCAAAATTGGCTAACTAATATCCAATGAAAACTCCAAACGGAGTTTTTTCTTTTGCTTCAATTTATCGCCTTACAGATACTATAGAACCTAATACTCAATGAAAATCAAAAGTAGCCTAGGAAACGAAGCCGACGATAGAACTTGAGTTCATCAAAGCAAGTTGACAACGGATAATTTTGATTTTCAAAGAGTATAAAAAAGAAGTTTGGGAAGTATATTTTGTCCCAAGCTTCTTTTTATAATTTTACCTCAAATATAGTTCCCTTAGGAGTATTATCCTTAACAACAATCGTCCCTTTTAATGAGTGAACAATTTGCTGAGCCAGTGATAACCCTAGACCAAATCCTCCACTCTGGCGTGTCCTCGCCTTATCAACGCGGTAAAAACGATCGAAAATTTTCTTTTTATCTTCATTTGCAATGCCAGGACCATTATCAGCAACTTGTAAAATCAATTGCTTATCCGTTGTTTTAACAGTAAAAATAATTTCACCATCGTCCCCTGTATATTTGATAGCATTATCAAATAGAATAGTCATCAGTTGTTTTAGTAGCGTCTTATCAGATTTAAAGGTTCGATTAGTTTGATTTTTTCCAATAAATGTTTTTCCACTATCCTCAGCAATCATATTATAATTTTCAAAAATATCATCAATGAAATTTGGAACAATATCTTCAATTTCTGGATTTAGACCATCATCACGCCTAGCAAGATTTAAAAGATTCGTTGTTAGCAAGCGCATATTCCGAACCTCGTCTAAACTTGCTGCAATGCTCTCGCTGTTGTCTAAAATGGTTGAATTTGGCTTTCTAAACAAACTTTCTAAACGATTTTGCAAAACAGCCAATGGTGTCCTTAATTCGTGACTAGCATTTTCGACAAAGGATTTTTGTTTTTCATAACTTTCTAAAATCGGTTTTCGAGACCATTTTGCTAGATAAACGCTAGCGGCAACTGAAATAATCCAAAACACTACCATTACGCTAATCGTAATAGTGATAAAACGATCATTTGCCTCATCTAATTGGCTTACATTAACAAGAAATGTGGCATATTTTACACTGGGGTAGTCACTACTACTTACCTTAATTGTCACATAATGAAATTTTTCTTTCTGTCCAAAACTTGTCTGAAGTTGGCCATCAACAATCTCATTTAATTTACTGGTATCCAAAGAAACAGTCCCAAATTGCGCGTAAGCATCGACAGTGTTTAAAAGATTGCCTTCTTTGTCATAAAGTAAAACATCAATATTACTAACCTTATAGTTAGGTTTCTTACCGGGATCGAATTTAAAAGTTATGCCATCTCCATCCGTTTCAACCGAAAAGATACGTGCCAAAGCCATATTAACATAAGATTCATATGAATTCACTGCTTCTTGTAAACGTGTATCAACCGACGAATAAACCCCATAACGCATAATTTGCAGAATAATGGTAGTCATAATGACAAAAATACTTGTAAATACAGCAAAGAAATGAAAGAAATGGGTAAATGTTTCAGAAGCTAAACGCTTTCTCAATCTATTCAGCATTTTTTAAAATATACCCCACGCTGCGCAAGGTTTGCAGATTTGAAACAAAACCTGTTCCTTTAAGTTTCTTACGAATTTTTGACACATATACCTCAACAACTGAAATTGTTGTATCACTGTCAAAGCCCCATATTCTATCGAAAATTTGTGACTTAGGTAAAATAACATTTTGATTTTGTAAAAAATAGACCAATAAATCAAATTCTTTACCCAATAATTCAACTTCTTCTCCATTTACTGTGGTTGTATTTGTAGACGTATCAACTACTAAATCCCCATATTGAAGAAAATTGTCATTAATCTTACCAGAACGTTTAAGAAGGGCTTGGATGCGCATTTTTAATTCTTCTAAGTAAAAAGGTTTGGTCAAATAATCATCCGCACCGAGTTCAAATCCATGACCTTTATCATCTAGACCTTCTTTGGCTGTCATAATGAGAACTGGCGTTGACACACCTTTTTCTCTCAGTTCCTTCAGAACTTGAAAGCCATCCTTTTCTGGCAACATCAAATCTAAAAGAATAATATCGTAAACGCCACTCTCCGCCTCGTAAAGTCCCTCATCACCATCAAAGACTTGCATGACGTCTGCGAAGTCGTCTAAAAAATCAAAGACAGAATTGGATAAATTTAAATCATCTTCAACTAATAAAATCTTTATCATACCTTTACTCCTTTTTTACCTATTATAACATGACTTTTAAGAATAACGCTTCTACTTATTTAAAAAATCCAAAAAATTATTACATCATATTGTAAACAATATTTCTTAAGTTTTTCTAAACAAAAAAAGAGAGAACGCAACTCATTCTCTCTAGGATTATTTTTCATCCTCTATTGCAAACCTTTTTATTTAGCCGCTAACAAAGCAGCCTCGACAGCAGCCTTATCCTTTTCAATTAAAGTAAGTCTAGCTGTGATTTCATTTATCCCCATTTTAATGTTACGGCTAATAGCCATATCATCTAATTGTGGTTCAAAGAATTCTTTATACTCAGCTAAACGTTCTGCTGTTTTAAAAACATTTGAAGGATAAATAACAAACTTATCAAAGCTCATATCACCTCCAAGTGCAGACTTAATCCACTCCCAATTGTCACGAGACCATGTCCAGAAGGCGTTTTGAGTAAATTCACGACTCAAGAATGGCAAATACCAACTCATAGCTAAGTCTTGAGGTTTAACCACATCTTTATTTTTTAATTCAGACAAGATACGTACCACAGTCGTGTTAGATTTAGTATAAGAAAGTGCTAAAGCAAGTTGACGACGGAAGGTGCCATCGTTTGTTTTCACATAAGTTGACAAGTAAAGTTCAACCAATTCTGGCGTTTCTGAGCGTTTCATTTGATTTGATAGAACTATCAAACGGATAGAGGCTGGAATTGCTTCAATATTGTCAGCATATTTTTGGAAAATAGCTGATGCTTCAGCAACCGCACTAGCATTATCAGCATATAATACTGCGTTTAAGGCATTTTGACGAACCATTTCATCTTCATCTGCCTCACCAACTTTGGGTTCAAAACCAAGTCGCTCGTAATTCTTAATAAAAATAGACTCAAGCAAGTGCTTATAGGCTGCATCTGCTACTGTGTCGTCATCCACAAAACGTTTTAAACCAGAAGTAACTTGACTTATTGCGGCCGATACAAGATAGGAGGTTTCATCAGTAAGACCTGCAATCACTGGGACAAGGTCAGCATACGAAATTTCGCCACTTTCAGCCAATAAACGACGTTCCTGTATGATTTGTAATTTTGCCATTGCATCCAAGTCTGTCAAACTATCTAAAAGCGACTCCAGTAACTGCCCTTGATAATTTGTGATGTAATGTGCCGTATTTTCTGTATTAAAACGAAGTGCTGTGCCGACATTTTGAGATGCAAGTTTAGCAAATTCTGGGATGACCATCTCCGCTTCTGTCATAATATCTGGCAGGCCTACCCAGGTACTGTTCAATGGTAAAGGCCAAATTCGCCCCCTATCTTCAGCTTGACCAATAAAGAATTGTTTTTGTCGAAGAATAAGGTTATCATTTTCAACACTTGCAGTCAAAACAGGATATCCCGACTGTTCCAACCAAGCATCCATAAAGGCCGCGACGTCTTTATCTGAGGCCTCACCCAGAGCATTCCAAAGATCACGTCCCATAGTATTTGAGTATTGATGACGCTCGAAATAAATTTTGAGACCCGCTCTAAAGTCATCATCGCCAAGCCAGCGACGAAGCATATGCATTAAGCGACTACCTTTGGCATAAACAATAGCAGGATCAAAAAGAGTGTTGATTTCATCGGGATGATGAACTTCTACATGAACAGATTGCACACCATCTGTCGCATCGCGTTTGAGAGCGAGAGGCGCACCTGTTGTTTGAAAATCTTCAAAAATATTCCAGCTTGGTTCAATAGCATCAATAGCAACATATTCCATCATATTTGCAAAAGATTCGTTGAGCCAAAGATCATCCCACCATTTCATCGTTACAAGGTTACCAAACCACTGGTGAGCAACCTCATGGGCAATCACAAGCGCTACTTGCTGACGGCTTGTAACTGTTGAATTTTCATCAACAAGTAAATAAACTTCGCGGTAAGTCACAAGCCCCCAGTTTTCCATGGCTCCAGAAGAAAAATCAGGCAGAGCGACATGTAAAGATTGTGGAATTGGGTATTTCACTCCAAAATATTCTTCATAAAACTCAATAACACGAACTGCAATATCAAGCGAGAAATCAAGTGCAGAAGGCTTGTGAGCTTTAGTGGCATAAGAACCTACAAGAGTTCCGTTTTTTGTATGAGCTGTTTTACCTTGCAATTCACCTAAAGCAAAAGCAAGCAGGTAAGACGACATCCGTGGTGTCGTTGCAAAGGTCCAAATGCCAGTTTCTTGACGTCGTTCAACATTACTTTCTGGCATATTCGAAAGAGCAATTTCTCCCTCTACTTGATCAAACTTCAATGATAAGTCAAAAGTCGCTTTCGCTTCAGGTTCATCAACCGATGGAAAAGCCTCACGAGCAAAATGACTTTCAAATTGTGTAGAAATAACCTCTTTTTTTACACCATCAACCGTGTAGTAAGATGGGTAAATTCCAGTCATATTATCTGTAATTTTACCAGAAAATTCAATAACCAGAGTTAGTGTTCCAGTTTCTGGTAGTTCAATATGAACCGCTTCATTCTCATCATCCATTTCAAAGGATAAACTCTCGTTATCTAGTAAGACCGAAGTGATTGATAACTCTTTCTGATGCAATGACATATAGTTGTCTAAAGCTTCACCAGCAATGGCAACATTACCAAAAAACGTTTTATTTTCACGATTAATATCTAAGAAAATATTGTAGTTTTCGGGAACAAACTTTTCAACAAAATGTTCTACAGTTTTCATATAACTCCTCTTATTCAGTATTTGTTCAAATCAGTTAAAAAAGCTAAACTTGCTTCCAAATCTGATTTCAATGAACATTCAACAAACTTTATCATTATATCATATTTCAAATTATTTTTGGTAAATTTACTTTTTAATAAGCACCTTCTTATCTATTACCTCTCAGTTCTCAAGATAGAAAAGAGAGATTATTTTGAATGTGTACAAAAATTCCCATATGACCTACAATGAAAAGTAATTAAACAACTCATTTGAAAGACTCATAGGGAATATCTTAAGACTATCCAAATCTAATTATATTGAAAGGTAAAAACATCAGAATTCTTCATGATTTATAGTCTTTTAGTACTAGGCAACGAGCTGCAGGCGGTACTGGAGTACAGCAAGGCGAGTTCAAACAATCCGGTGGAGTGTTTGAAGTTGGAAATAAGGAAATAGAGTTTCCTTTTACGTCGAAGTAATAAAGGATAAACTAACTGACTATACAACATCAAATACATATCAAAATATGGGACTAAAATGACAGTTTCTATTGGAATCACCGACCACGGATAGCCTCTGACAGATATGCAATATCTTCTGGACTGGTTCGACAACATCCACCAACTACCTTCACACCCTTTTTGTGCCATTGCAAAGCATTTTCGAGTAGAGTACGTGAATTATCAGGAAGAGATTTCCAAGTCTGGCTAGTCCCATCGTAAATTTCACCCGAGTTTGGGTATGCTACTAAAGGTTTGTCTGAAACTTTACGAATACGTTCCAATAGACCATCAAATACTTTGGGTGCACTACAGTTGATACCAAAAGCAAGAACTTGTTGATTGAAATGAATCATCTTTGCTACTTCTTCAATGGGAGTTCCATCTGAAATATGTGAGTTATTTTGTGCTGTAAAAGACATATAGGCCTCAACAGTTGGAAATTCTATTGCGAGCAATTCAAGCAAGGCCTCTGCCTCATATACGTTGGGAATGGTCTCAATTCCCAATAAATCGCTACCAGCTTCTATTAGAATTTGAATACGTAGCCGATGAAAATCTTTATATTCCTCTACTGTTAGTTTGTAAGCACCGGTATACTCAGAGCCATCAGACAGATAAGCAGCGTAAGGCCCAACATCTCCTGAGATGAGTGGAAATGGTCGTTTCATTTTTTCGTCATCCGATAAAGAGGTCCAAAACTCCTCTCTAGCTTCTTTAGCTAATTGAACAGATAGGCGCACAATGTCAAGTGCGGCAGGTGTAGGGAGCCCAACATCTTCTAAACCTTGAATAGTAGCCTGATAACTAGAAGTTGTTAAGATATCTGCTCCAGCTTCTAAATAAGTTCTGTGAAGATCCTTAATAACTTGAGGATTTTCAAGTAGGTATTTGGCGGACCAAAGTTTGCCAGTCACATCAAAGCCACGTTTTTCAAGTTCTGTTCCCAACGCACCATCTAAAATAATGTAATCTTGCTTTTCAAGTAAGTTTTTAAATTGTCCCATAGCATACTCCTACCACTTTTTAAAATGCAAATAATGATAAACATAACAGAAAATCATGAAAGGTAGTCCAAAGTAAAGTCCCGCTCGCTGTGATGAGTCCCATGCAATACCAATGACAGAAATTACTAACAAGACAATAGTCAGATAGGGAAGCAGCGGCGTAAAGGGTGTTTTAAATGATAGCTCATCTAAGCCGTGTTCTTTCAAAAATTGTTTTCGGAAATTAATTTGAGCCATTGGTATGGACAACCAGACTATCACAACAGCAAAACCAGCGATGGAGACAAGTGCTAGATAGACGGTATCAGCAGCGTAAAGACTTGAAAAGAGTGACAGAACTGCGCCAGCCATGGAAAATAACAAAGCACGCATAGGAACACCGTGACGATTTATTTTAACCACTTTTTTGGATAGCATGCCTTCATTTGCCAAGGACCAGAGCATTCGGCTTGAAGCGTAGAGTCCTGAATTTCCAGCAGATAAAATAGCGGTCAAGATAACAAAATTCATAATATCTGCAGCAAAAGGAATCCCCATTTTATCAAAGACATCAACAAAAGGTGCTGTAGATACCCCCGCTTCTTCCATCGGTAAAAGAGAAGCTAAAACCACGATAGTCAAAATGAAGAAAATGACCAAGCGACCAATTGTTGTCTTGATTGCCTTGGGTACAGCCTCATTGGGGTTATCAGTCTCACCTGCTGCAATTCCTATCAATTCCGTTCCAGAAAAGGCATAATTAACTGCCAGCATGACGGAGACCACTGCAGCAAAACCTTTTGGAAAGGCTCCGTGAGAAGTCAAGTGAGTAAAGAGAATAATCTTATGTTGTCCTTCAAAAGAAACTAAACCAAGCATAGCACCCAAGCCTAGGATGATGAAGACAATAATAGCAATAACTTTGATGGATGAGAAAATAGATTCAGCTTCTGCAAAGGAACGGACGCTCAAAGCATTTATACCAAAAATAATGACAGCAAAAAGTGTCGCAAACACCCATGTTGGAACATCAGGAAACCAGCGTCCCATTAACATGGCTGCTCCTAAGAATTCTGTTCCCAAGGCAACGGTCCAACAAATCCAATAAAGCCAAGCGACGGTAAACCCCGTACCAGGGCTGATAAACTTAGTAGCATAGGTGTGGAATGACCCTGTGACAGGCATGGCTACTGCTAATTCTCCTAAGGATAGCATGACCAAGTAAACCACTACAGCACCAACTAAATAAGATAATACAGCCCCTAAGGGTCCAGCCTGTGCAATGGTATAACCTGAACTTAAAAACAAACCAGTTCCTATAACACCGCCTAAAGACAACATAAATAAATGTCTACTGGTCATTTTTCGTTGAAATTGACCTTCGTTTTCAAAGTGATGATTTTCCATAGTACCTCCAATCAGTGATATTTCTATCATAGCATAATATTTGACCTATGGATAATAGGCATTTTCTATCACTTCCTTAGCAAAAATCTATATAATTTGATAACAGATCAAATTATATCTTTTTTAAGAAGTGTTGATAAAAGTCATCTTATACACAATGAAAATCAGACTAGACGATGCAGATAAAACTGAAGTTAGTCAAATCAAGACAACAACGTCTAAGTTTTATTTTTGAAGGGTATTGATTATCGGATTATTAAAGAAGAGACTGAGAAAGTTCACTTCATTAATAGTAATCATGTGAACTACTTCAGTCTCTTTACTTATAATTCTGATAAAATGGTATCCCAAGATTCATCCAAACCTGTACGATCAACTGATGAGAATATGATAAAGTGATCGGATTTTTCAAAGTTGAGTTTTTTCTTGATGGCAGACTCGTGCTTATTCCATTTACCTCTTGGAACTTTGTCAGCCTTGGTAGCTACAACAATGACAGGAATTTCATAATATTTGAGAAATTCATACATTTGAATATCATCAGCACTAGGGTCATGACGAAAATCAACCAAACTAACCACCACACGTAGGTTTTCACGACTGGTTAGATATTCCTCGATCATCTTCCCCCACTTAGCACGTTCAGCTTTAGAAACTTTAGCATAGCCATAGCCAGGAACATCAACAAAACGTAGTTTGTCATCGATATTGTAAAAATTAAGTAATTGTGTCTTGCCGGGTTTGCTAGAGGTTCTGGCTAAATTTTTTCGTCCAAGTAAAGTATTGATAAAACTGGATTTTCCAACGTTTGAACGACCTGCTAGGGCAACCTCCGGTAAATTATCCTGAGGATAATGCGATTTGTTGGCCGCACTTAAAAGTAAGTCAGCATTGTGGGTATTTAAATACTCTTCTGCCATAACTTCCTCCTCAGGCAATTTCTAGAATTGGCTTATCTTTACCTTCAACGGCTTCTTTTGTAATACGAACTTTGGTCACTTCTTCCTGACTAGGAATTTCAAACATGATGTCTAACATGGTTTCTTCAATGATCGAACGAAGACCACGCGCACCTGTCTTACGCTCAATCGCTTTATTTGCAATAGCAATCAAAGCATCGTCGTCAAACTCAAGATCAACACCATCATATGACAGGAGGGCCTGATATTGCTTAACAAGAGCATTTCGTGGCTCGGTTAAGATACGTACTAAATCTTCAGCGGTTAATTGTTCAAGGGCTGCTACAACAGGTAAGCGACCGATAAACTCGGGGATAAGTCCAAATTTTTGAATGTCTTCTGAAATAATTTCCTGCATATAGGACGCATCATCATCGATTTTTTTATTATTTTGTCCAAAGCCAATGATTTTCTCACCCAAACGTTGCTTGACAATGTCTTCGATACCATCAAAAGCACCGCCGACGATAAAAAGAATATTTTTAGTATCAATTTGAATCATTTCTTGATTTGGATGTTTCCGGCCGCCTTGAGGTGGTACGCTAGCAACTGTACCCTCAATGATTTTTAAGAGAGCCTGCTGAACTCCTTCGCCAGAAACATCACGCGTGATAGATACATTTTCACCTTTTTTGGCGATTTTATCAATTTCATCAACGTAAATGATTCCACGTTCAGCACGTTCAACGTTATAATCAGCCGCTTGAATAAGTTTTAGAAGGATATTTTCGACATCCTCTCCCACATAACCAGCTTCGGTCAATGAAGTAGCATCTGCGATAGCAAATGGAACGTTAAGGCTTTTAGCTAAGGTTTGTGCTAAGAAGGTCTTGCCAGAACCTGTTGGGCCAATCATAAGAATGTTTGATTTTTGTAAATCAACATCACTATCATCGCGACTTTCAGTAAAACTGATGCGCTTATAATGATTGTAAACAGCGACAGCAAGAGCACGTTTGGCACGATCTTGACCAATAACATATTCGTTGAGTGTTGCCAGTAATTCTTTTGGTTTTGGAACTTCGGCCAAATCTGCTAAAACTTCTTCTGCCATTTCTTCTTTTATTATTTCTTGGGACAATGTCACGCACTCATTACAGATGAATACACCATTGCCCGCAATGATTTTTCTAACCTCGTCTTGACTTTTTCCACAAAACGAGCAATGTACTTTAATATCGTTAGTTCGATTTCCAGCCATGATTTCCTCTAAATTCTAATCTAAAATAATGTGCCATAAAAGGCATGTATGGTATTGACTAAATTGGTAAAGGCGTTTAAAAGTAATAGAATGCCCAGACCATAACGTCTCCTACGAAAGGCAGGAATAGCTGTTAAGACGCAAATAGCACACAAAAACGCTGTAAAAATACCAAAAATACTTCTTTGCATAGCTTCCTTTCCTACCTTTCAAATACAGTGACGGTAAAATCAAAAGCGTTTTTCTCGTCTTTTTCATAGAAAGTCTGAGAAACTTCACGAAAACCTGATAAATTAAGATTTGGAAAATATGTATCTCCTTCAAAAACACCATGAACAGAGGTTTTAATCAACTGATTATAATGACTTTCAAATGCCTTATAAATACTGGCACCACCTACGATGTAAAGGTTTTTATCTTGATTTTTAAACCACTGCAATGCTTCTTCTACGCTATGAACAGGAATAATACCGTCTGCTTCAAAATCAGAATCTCTAGTCAAGATTAAGGTCTCACGACCTGGCAAAATACGACGATTCATACCATCAAATGTGACACGTCCCATCAATAAAGCCTGTCCCATAGTCGTTTCTTTGAAATGTTGTAATTCTTTTGGCAGGCGCCAAGGTAATCTCTCGTTGACTCCAATCAGATGATTGTCATCCTCAGCCCAAATGGCAATTAGTTTTTTTGTCATAGTCTTGCTTGTCAGAGTTTCTTCCTCTCTATTGGTATCAGATTGTCTTAGTCCATTTTATCAAATTTCCCTAAAAAATGCAGAGATAAAACTCTGCTGCGTTCTAGATAGCTAAATCAAATTTAAGTTGGGGTTTAACAGGGTCATAATCAACTAATTCAAAATCTTCAGGTTTAATTTCAAAAAAATTGGTACCATCTGGAACGTTTAATACCAATCGTGGTTGACAATTGGACGGCTCACGACGAAGTAATTCTTGTGCATTATCAAACTGGTTATCGTAAATGTGTAAGTTGTTAATAAAATAAAAAAACTTACCAACTTGCCAACCAAAATGTTTGGCAATCATCATTTGAAGGGCAACATATTGCATGGCATTGATATGGTGCGCCACGAGCATGTCATTTGAGCGTTGTGTAAGAGTTGCATCAAGATAAATCTGACCATCTACACGACGGACATCAAACATGGTCTGAAACGCACACGGCAAAAGCCCTGCCGATTCCTCAAAAGCCTCGTAATCCCAAAGGGAAATAACATTGCGGCGATTCCAAGGGTTTTCTTCTAGTTGTTTGAGAATTTTGTTAATAATATTATGCTTTTTGACTACAGCACCATAGCGAATACCAATAGTTCGCGTTCCATTGACTTCCCAGTCGTTCCAGTAATGCACATTATATTTGTCTTCTAAGATATCTAGACTGTTTGACTGATCTTGATAAATCCATAAGACTTCCTTAATAGCAGATTTAATAGCAATTGGTCGTAAAGTTGTAATCGGAAATTCTCCTTTACTTAGATCATATTCTGCAAAAGCGCCTGTGATATATTTTGAATTGGCAGTTGTACCGTCCTTGTACTTTGGACGAGCTTGTTCAGACCAAACGCCTTCATTTAAAATCTTTGAGATATTGTCTTTAAAAATCTTATCTGCTTTTGTCATAATTACCCCTTATAAAACTGATATGAACCAACTGTTTAATTAGTTATATTTTCTAGCAAACGATGGAAAGCTTTAACTTTTGTCAAACCGTCAAGTAACTGTGGCGAGTGATGTTGACCACCAGCACTTCAAACACACGATTTTTTGGCTCACAGTGCTCAGAAGTCTCATCTCTTCTTAAAGTCACAAAATATTGTACCTGAAAATGTCTAAAAAAGCGAGAAAAAGACGTTTTCCTCAGAAAATAACAACCTTCCCGTCTTTTGAAAATGTCTGTTTTTCATAAACATAATACGGCCTCCTTGATATTTTTTAATATGGCTCTCCATACTTTGATACTTAAAACAATCGTGTTTTTTACATTGGTTTTTCACGACTTTGTGGTAGAATAGAGGTTAAGCATAATTCATAATTTAACGCAAAGAAAGGTTTATTCATGAAAATCGGTATTGATAAGATGGGCTTTGCGACTTCTCAATATGTCCTTCAAATGGATGATTTAGCAAATAGTCGTGGAGCAGATCCTGAAAAATTTAGCAAAGGACTGCTTTTAAATGCACTTAGCATTGCGCCCATCACTGATGATATTGTTACGATGGGGGCCTCTGCTGCTGATAGTATTTTAACGGAGGATGATAAAGAAGCTATTGATATGGTTATTGTAGCAACTGAATCATCTGTTGATCAAAGCAAAGCGGCAGCTATATATGTACACAGCCTACTAGAAATACAGCCTTTTGCTCGTAGTGTCGAGATGAAGGAAGCCTGTTACAGTGCCACTGCTGCTCTAGATTATGCACGTCTTCATGTTGAAAAGCATCCTAATAGTAAAGTTTTGGTGATCGCTTCCGATATTGCAAAATATGGCATTGAAAGCTCTGGAGAATCAACTCAAGGAGCTGGTAGTATTGCTATGCTTATTTCTCAAAGTCCGCGTATTTTGGAATTAAATGATCAGACACTTGCGCAGACGCGTGATATCATGGATTTTTGGCGTCCAAACTACTCTACTACTCCTTACGTCAATGGTCGATACTCAACGACACAATATTTGGATATGCTAAAATCAACGTGGTCTGAGTATCAAAGAAGGTTCGACACCTCTTTGGCTGATTTTGCAGCCTTCTGTTTCCACTTACCATTTCCTAAGTTAGCTCTCAAAGGTTTCAACAAAATCATGGACAAGTCTATGCCAATTGATATACAAGAAAAACTCAAGAAAAATTTTGAGAGTTCTATTCTTTACAGTCAACAAATTGGAAATATTTACACTGGTTCGCTCTTTTTGGGACTTTTGTCACTTTTGGAAAATAGTCAAAACCTTTTGGCCGGTGATCAAATTGCCTTCTTTAGCTATGGAAGTGGTGCTGTGGCTGAAATCTTCACAGGTAAGCTAGTTGAAGGTTTTCAAAATCAACTACAGCCTAGTCGGTTAGGGGAACTCAAAAAACGCACCGTCCTATCAATTTCTGACTACGAACATCTTTTCTTTGAGGAGGCGCAGTTAGATGAGGAAGGAAATGCGACTTTTGCAGACTATGAGACTGGACCTTTTGTATTAAAAGAAATTCGAGAACATCAACGCATTTATGGTAGAAAAAATGACTAAATTAAGCTGGACTGGCTTTGCTAAAAAAGCACCCCAAGAACGGGTTGAACATCTCCGTAAAAACAACTTGCTTAACGCTGAAAATCAGTTACAACTAGAGCAACAGAGAAGATTATCTCTTGAAACAGCTAATCAAATGGCAGAAAATGTTATAGGCACTCACTCACTTCCCTTGGCTCTGGTTCCAGATGTCCTTGTTGATGGTAAAGAATATCAAGTACCTTTTGTGACGGAGGAACCTTCGGTTGTCGCTGCAGCTAGTTTTGCGGCGAAAATCATTAAACGTTCTGGTGGCTTTCAGACGATTGTCCATAATCGGGAAATGATTGGTCAAGTAGCTTTGTACAATGTTCCAGATAGTAAAATAGCTGAGCAGAACATTTTCAACCAAACAGCTTTGCTATTATCTCAAGCTAATGACGCTCACCCCTCTATTGTCAAACGAGGAGGTGGGGCGCGTGAACTTCGCGTAGAAGTTAAAGAAGAGTTTCTAATTGTTTTTGTGACTATTGATACACAAGAAGCTATGGGAGCCAATATGGTCAACACCATGATGGAAGCAATCACCCCGACCTTAGAGGAATTATCTGGTGGGCAAGCACTTATGGCTATTCTCTCTAACTATGCAACGGAAAGTCTAGTGACTGCCACTTGTTCCATTGATTTGCGTTTTCTAAGTCGTGATAAAAAAGAAGCCCAAGTAATTGCTCAAAAGATGGAGTTAGCTAGTTATTTAGCGCAAGTGGATATTTATCGGGCTGGTACACACAACAAAGGTATCTTTAATGGTATTGATGCAGTTGTAATGGCGACTGGAAATGATTGGCGAGCTGTTGAAGCAGGTTGCCATGCTTATGCTTGTCAAAATGGTCAATACCGCGGTCTATCAAATTGGACTTTTGACAAAACTGAACAAGTATTAAAAGGGCAACTTACTTTGCCAATGCCAATTGCAACCAAAGGAGGGTCTATCGGACTTAATCCGACCGTTCAAATTTCACATGACTTGCTGAATAATCCTTGTGCACGTGACTTGGCTTCGGTTATTGTTTCTGTTGGTTTAGCTCAGAATTTTGCTGCACTGAAGGCTTTGACAACAACTGGCATTCAGGTGGGGCATATGAAATTGCAAGCCAAATCACTTGCTCTCTTAGCTGGCGCTAGCCAAGAGGAGGTTAATAAAGTGGTTACTCAGCTCCTGCAAGCTAAGCATCTTAATCAAGAAACTGCGCAAGCAATATTACAAAAAATCAGAGATAATGAAAACTAGAAAGTGACTAGTTTTTCATTTAAGGAGAAATTTATGAGCTTGAAAACTCTTTTCCCAGAAATAACACCATTTCAGACGGAACTTTTTGCAGTGGATAGGCAACACCGTATTTATGTTGAACAGTCTGGAAATCCTGAGGGTGCTCCTGTCATCTTCGTTCATGGTGGACCAGGATGTGGTTGTGGTGATTGGGCACGTCGATTTTTAGATCCTGATTTTTATAGAATTATTTGTATTGACCAACGTGGTTGTGGTCGAAGTGAGCCTTTTCTTGAATTAAACAATAACACAATCCAAGATTTGGCCGAAGATATGGAAAAAGTTCGTTGTCACCTTGGTATTGAGAAATGGTTGGTTCATGGAGGATCTTGGGGAACAACGTTATCACTCTACTATGCTGAAACCTATCCAGCAAGTGTTTGTGGTTTGATTTTACGTGGTGTTTTCCTTGGACGACAAGAAGATATTGACTGGCTTTATCAAGGAGGTACTGGTCAATTTTTCCCAGAAGCCTATGCTAAATTCACCAGTCTTTTGACGCTAGAAGAACAAAAGAATAATATTGCTAGCTATTATCGCTACTTGACTTCTCCTGATAAGGCTATTAGAGAGCGATATGGAAAAGCTTTTGCAGATTTTGAAAATAGCGTTATTACACTATATCCCAAGCTTTTATCAGATAACATTACCGATGAAGATATAGCTATGGCTACAATGGAAACACATTATTTTATCAATAGTTGTTTTATGTCAGATAATTATATTTTAGAAAATGCCCATAAAATAAAGAATATTCCCACAATCATCATTCATGGGCGTTATGATGTGGATTGCCGACCTATTGGTGCCCAGTTACTTTTTGAGCAACTCAATAAGGCTGAAATAATTTATACCATTTCTGGACATTCAGGGTTTGAACCTGAAATTACTCACGCTCTGATAGAGTCACAAGAAAAGTTTAAATCCTTATTTTAAAAACCTTCTTTATGAAGGTTTTTTCTTGACTTTATTTTTTGATAAATATATAATCTAGTTATTAAGACTAGATTATAAAGAGGTGATGAACCGATGATGAAAAAGTATCCTAAATGGGCGGAGCTACCTGAAATTGATTTGTATTTGGACCAAGTCCTTCTCTACGTTAATCAGGTTACCAGCTCTGCCATTTCTCAAAATGATAAGGGACTGACAGCTTCTATGATTAATAACTATGTCAAGCATGGTCATCTGGAAAAACCTATTAAGAAAAAATATGGTCGGCATCAAGTGGCAAGGTTGATTGCTATTACAAGTCTGAAAAATGTATTTTCAATTCAAGAAATTAGTCAAACGTTGGAAATTTTGACAGCAGGTGGACGGTCTGAAGAAAGCTATGATGGCTTTGTTGCCTGTATGAATGGAGATGATCTTGAAGGATTACCTCAGGTGGTGATTTCCGCCTGTCAAACTTTAAAATTATACGATGCAACACATCAATTGGTTCAAAAACTTGGAGGTATTGAAAATGAACACTAGTATGACTATGAAGCTTAGTAAACGTCTTTCATTTGGTGAGGAGGTGGCTAATAGTATCACACATGCTGTTGGTGCTGCTGCAATGCTCGTTCTTTTGCCTATAACGGCTATTTTCAGTTATCAGCATTATGGAATAGCTGCTTCGGTGGGAATGTCAATTTTTGTGATCAGCCTTTTTCTGATGTTCCTTTCATCCGCTGTCTACCATTCTATGCAATATGATTCACCTCAAAAATACGTTTTGAGGATCATTGATCATAGCATGATTTATATTGCTATCGCTGGTTCCTACACACCTGTTGCTTTGTCACTGGTTGGTGGTTGGCTCGGTTATCTGATTATTGTTCTTCAATGGGGAGCAACGATTTTCGGTATTCTTTACAAAATTTTCGCCAAAAATATCAATGAAAAATTCAGTCTTTTCTTGTATCTTCTGATGGGCTGGCTAGTTGTCTTTGTCATTCCAGCAATCATCAGTAAAACGGGCGCTATGTTTTGGTTGCTAATGATTGCTGGGGGACTTTCCTACAGCATTGGTGCTATCTTTTATGCCCGTAAACGTCCTTATGATCACATGATTTGGCATCTTTTCATCCTTTTAGCATCTACTCTTCAATATATTGGTATTGTTTATTGTATGTTGTAAAAGTGCAAAGTAAAAAATAAGAAAATAGCTTAGAATTCCGTCATCAGAAACGTTGATTCTAAGCTATTTTTGATTGCTCAAATTTAATCGGAAGGGTAAAGTTTTAGTTTTTGCCCTGCTTTTCTAGTTAATTTCATTATGCCACGATAGCTTTGGCTACCTCTTCTGTTGTCATACGAGAAAAGTAATGAGTTGTGTCAATCGTTTTTAATTTTTCTAAGACATCGCTGTACTCGTAGCGTGTACCAACTAACAAGTCTTCAATATCTGAAACATCTCCAATACCAAAGAAGTCTCCATAGATTTTAAGAGATTCTATGACAGAATTAACAACATTGGCGTAGGTTGTTATTTTACCTGCAGGGTAGCGAACTGAGCGTTCGACTGTATATTCTGGTGCTTTGCCGTAAGTCCAATCCCATGTACCAAATTGTTCATCAGCTGATTTCTGGATTTTCAACAATTCATCCTCCGAGAGAATGTACTCAGTCATGTCAGGGTAGGTTTCTTTCATCTTATCCAAAATTTTGTCTGAAAATTCTTGGACGGTGATTTTTTCTGGCAACTCATTGAGAATATTAGTAACACGTGCACGAACCGATTTGACACCTTTGGATTCAATTTTATCCTTTGAAACTTTAAGGGCATTGCCAAGCACTGTCATATCGACATCAAAAAGTAAGCATCCGTGGTGCATCATCCGGCCTTTATAGTAGGCTTGCGCATTACCACAGAATTTTTTACCATCAATTTCAAGGTCATTACGACCTGTAAATTCAGCCTTGACACCAAGGTCGGCCAGAGTTGCGATAACAGGTTGAGAAAAAGTTTTAAAATCAAAAGCACCTTCATCGGCCTTGTTGGAAATAATAGTATAGTTCAAGTTGTTTAGGTCATGGTAAACAGCACCGCCACCGGATAGACGGCGAACCACATGAATGCCGTGTGCATCCGTATATTCTTTGTTGATTTCCTGAACAGCATTTTGATGTTTACCAATGATTATAGCAGGTTCGTTAATCCATAGAATGAAAAGTTCATCTTCATCAACTAACTCGCGAAAAGCATAAGCTTCAAGAGCGATATTGTAAGCTGGGTTATTAGACTTATTGACAATGTATTTCATGTTTGTTTTAACTCCATCGAAAATCAGAACACCTATAGGCAATGGCTAGGTGTTCTTTAATAATCATATTCTAATTCTAGTGAGGATTTTATTTGCGTTTTGGCGGATTATGTATAGCTTCACCAAGTGTGTCTGCGAAGGCTTCATACATGTTTTCAGAGAAGGTTGGGTGTCCATGAATTGACAGGAGTAACTCATCAACAGTTAATTCATTTTCCATGATAGTTGCAGCTTCGTTAATCAATTCGGCAGCAGCTGGTCCGACAATGTGGACACCGAGAATTTCATGGTACTTGCTATCAGCGATAACTTTTACGAAACCATGAGCTTCGTTTGAGGCAATGGCACGTCCGTTACCCGCGAAGCTTGATTTACCGATAAGAATATCACCATATTTTGCGCGAGCATCTTCCTCGGTAATCCCAACCATAGCTACTTCGGGGTGAGTGTAGACAGCTGCCGGTGTGAAGTCAAGATGAGCCTTACGCTTGTTGCCTCGCATGGCATTCTCAGCAGCAACCTCACCCATACGGTAAGCTGCATGTGCCAACATTTTAATACCGTTGACATCACCTGGAGCGTAGATACCAGGAATAGATGTTTCTTGATAGTCATTGACCTTGATACGATTGCGATCCATTTCAAGATTAAGTTTTTCAAGACCATTCATTTGTGGAACACGTCCGATGGATAGCAGAGCTTTTTCAGCGACGACTTCTTCGCCGTTGTTAAGCTTGAGGGTCAATTGATTATTGGCTTCGATGATTTCAGAAACCCCAACAGAAGTCTTAATTTTCATTCCTTTTTTCGTAAGGATTTTTTGAAGTTCCAATGACACTTCTTTGTCCATTGCGGGAATAATGCGGTCAGCCATTTCGATGACAGTTACGTCAACACCGTATGATGCCCAGACTAATCCAAGCTCGATACCAACAACACCGCCGCCCATAACTGCAAGCGATTTTGGCATTTCACGCAGGTCAAGTATATCATCTGAAGTCAAAACAAGTTTAGAATCAATACCAGGAATATTGATACGAGAAACTTTAGAACCTGTTGCCAAGATAATGTTACGTCCTTTAATGGTCTTAGAACCAATAGTGACTGTTTTGTCTGGGTTTACTTGTCCAAGACCATTAAAGATGCTGACTTTATTAGCTTTCAAGAGACCTTGAACTCCACCAGTCAAGGTTTTAACGACCGAATTTTTAAAAGCAACGGTCTTATCCATATCAATAGTGTAATTTGTGGAAGCAAGATTAATGCCACGTCCTGCAGCAATTTTCAGACCATCAAGAATCTCAGCGTTTTTTAAATAAGTCTTAGTTGGAATACAGCCGACATTCAAACAAGTACCGCCAAACTCTGATTTTTCAACAATGGCAATCTTACCGCCAAGTTGAGCTCCTCGAATAGCTGCGTAATAACCAGCAGGGCCACCACCGATCACGATAATATCGTATTCGTCATTCGCAAGCGCTGCTTTTGCAACTGCTGGGGCAGGAGTTTCGGGAGTTTTAGGGACTTCAAGTCCAGCAGCTTCAAGTTGTGCCGTTGCTTGAGCAACTTTTACTACCGGTGCTGCATTTTCTCTGACAATTTCGCCTTCCGCACCAATATAGCCAATAACTTCAGTGACAGGAACAACATCGCCATCTCCGTGAACGATTTTCAAAAGAATCCCTGAGTCTTCTGCTTCAATTTCCATATTTGTCTTATCGGACATGATTTCAAGTAGAATGTCGCCCTCATTGACTGTCTCACCTTCTGATTTTTTCCACTCAATGATTTCGCCTTCTTGCATGTCAACACCCAATTTAGGCATAATAATTTCAATTGCCATAATTATGATACAAAGAACGTCAAAATGCGACAGAATTTTTTGTGGTAGGTTATAAATCTTCGATTTTGTAGGCATATCTACGCTAATCAGAGGGTCCTACACCTGCCATTATTATCCGAGCATTTAGTTCGTGTTCAAATGTTACGAACTCGTTCTACACCCTTTCTTTATTTTCTCTTCAGAAATATAAATTTCTTTTTTACTAATCCACCATCAATGATTGGTTCTACCCTCGCTACATTAGAAAAGTAGCGAAAACAGTTATCAAATCAACAATTCAAATGGATTTTCCATCAATTTCTTCAAATCTACCATGAATTTGGCGCCGTTCATCCCATCAACAATACGGTGATCAATAGTCAAGCACATTGCCATGATTGGTCGAATGGTGATTTCGCCATCAACAACGGTTGGTGTTTGGAAGGTTGCTCCAATACCTAAAATAGCCGAATTGGGCTGGTTGATGATGGGATTAAATGTTTTAGTGCCAAACATTCCCAGATTAGTAATGGAGAAGGTTGATCCAGACATTTCAGCTGCTTTCAACTTACCTGTCTGAGCCTTCTTGATGACATCCTTAGAAGCTACAACAAATTCTGACAAGCTCAGCTTATCTGCACCATGAACAACAGGCACTAGCAAGCCTTCATCAAGACCAACTGCGATACCAAGGTTCACAAATTTATGGAGCTCAATTTCAGTTGCGTCATTGATGAGGGAGGCATTGAGGTAACGATGCTCTGGTTTCATCAATGTTTTTACTACAGCTAGACCGATTAAGTCGGTAAAGCTGATCTTAAAGCCTGTTTTTTCCATGATAGGCTCAATGAGTTTCTTTCGTAGCGCAATCATTTCTGTCATATCAATATCATAATTGAGTGTGAACGTTGGAGCAGTGAGATAAGAATTCACCATACTCTTAGCTACCGCCTTACGCATGGCAGACATCTTAACCACTTCAACACCTTCAGGTAAGGCAGACGCAGCTTTTTCCTTGACCTCTGAGTTGGAAACCTCAACCTTGGCTGGTTGCACAAGAGCCAAGATATCTTCTTTAGTGATTTTGCCACCAATTCCAGAACCAATCACAGTCGTAAGGTCAATTCCCTTGTCAGAGGCAATCTTACGAGCAAGTGGTGTTACCTTTGGCTGAGCCCCCTTGAAGTTTTCAACATCATCCTTGTGAATACGACCATTGGCACCTGTACCTTGAATCACTTCGAGGTTAATGCCCAACTCGGCAGCTTCTTTACGAGCAGCTGGAGTTGCACGTACTTTTTCACCCGCCTTGCGCTCAACAATAGCTGGCGCAGGAGTTGCAAGAATCGGCTTAGCTGCCGCTGCTTCGACCGAAAGTTCTTCAGCAACCCGACTTGGAGTCGCTAAATCAATAACTTCGCCTTTTTCACCAATGTAGCCAATAATTTCTGTTACTGGAACCACTTCTCCTGCACTGCGAGTGATTTTCAACAGCACACCAGAGTTTTCGGCTTCTAATTCCATATTAGTTTTATCAGACATAATTTCAAGGAGAATGTCGCCTTCACTGACCACATCGCCCTCTTGCTTTTTCCACTCGATGATTTCACCTTCCTGCATATCTACACCGAGTTTAGGCATAATAATTTCAAAAGACATTTGAATACCTTCCTAGTTTAAATAGTTAGAGCTATTTTTACTAAATAGCCTCTATCTGAGAATTAATTTCCCTTATTAACCACCTTAATAATGGCTTCTTTTATCTTAGATACATCTGGCAAAATAGCTTGTTCGAGTTTACGTGCATAAGGAACAGGAACGTCTTCAGATGCCAAACGTACAATCGGATGGTCCAAATAATCAAAGGCTTCACTTTCAGTCACCATTGTTGCAATTTCACCGATAAAACCACCAGTTTTATAGGCATCGTTAACCAGCATAAGTTTTCCTGTTTTCTTGACAGAATTGATTATCAATTCTTTATCCAAAGGAATAAGGGTACGTGGGTCAACAACTTCAACATTAATACCTTGTTCAGCGACTTCTTCTGCGGCCTTGAGCACACGTTCTAACATGCGGCCATAGGTAACAATTGTTAAATCACTACCTTGACGTTTAATTTCCCCTTTTCCAAGCGGAATGTAGAAATCTGAATCTTGATTAACTTCTTCTTTTTTTCCATAGAGAGCTTTAGGTTCCATGAAAATGACAATATTATTATCTCGAATAGAAGATTTTAGAAGACCTTTGGCATCATTTGCCGTACCTGGTGCAACAACTTTGATACCTGGAATGTGTGTCAACCAAGCTTCCAAAGATTGTGAATGCTGTGCCGCAGAGCCAATTCCCGAACCTGATGCTACACGGAAAGTTACTGGTGTCTTTAAACCACCACCAAACATGTAATTGTTTTTGGCCCCATTATTAACAATGGCATCAAGAGCAATCGTAATGAAATCCATAAAAGTTACATCGACGATTGGACGAAGTCCTGTAATGGCAGATCCAATCGCCGCCCCAGCAATCGCCGCTTCAGAAATTGGAGTATCTTTAACACGTTTTGGACCAAATTCCTCAAACATGCCCACAGAAGTTCCAAAATCACCTCCGTAAACACCGACATCTTCCCCCATCAAATAAATGTTCTCATCCTTACGCATTTCTTCGCTCATGGCAAGATTTACTGCTTCACGCAAAGCCATTAATTTTGTTTCAGTCATTATTTTATTTCTCCAAATGCTTAATTATATGTATTGCTTATTCTTAAAAATTGTCCCTAATCTACCCAAACATCCTCAAAAGCAACTGAAATATCTGGATCTGGGCTACTTTGTGCAAATTCATAAGCGGCATCAATTTCTTTAACTACCTGATTATGGATGGCTTCTAATTCCTCAGCGCTAGCAATATTTTCAGAAGTCAGATAAGTACGATACTTGATAATAGGGTCTTTTTCTTTCCAACCATCTACTTCTTCTTTTGTTCGGTACTTACCAGCGTCAGCTGTTGAATGCCCAAACCAGCGATAAGATTCAACTTCAACAATAGCTGGGCCATTTCCAGCACGGACATGCCCCACGGCTTGTCCCATTGTTTCATAAACAGCTAGAACATCATTGCCATCTGAGCAATAAAATCCAGGAATACCATAAGCCTCTGCTCGTGTGTATAAATGAGGGGTATTCGTAGCGCGACTAATATCCATTGAAATGCCATAACGGTTGTTAATGATGAAAAAAATTACAGGTAGTTTCCAGGTTGCAGCCATATTAACAGATTCATGGAAGGAACCCTCATTGGTTGCGCCATCTCCTGAAAAGGCCACAACAATATTGCCAGTTTCTTTATATTGTTGGGTCAAAGCTGCGCCGACTGCAAGAGCATAGCCACCACCAACAATACCGTTAGTTCCATAGTTCCCTTTTTCAAAATCAGCCAAGTGCATGGAGCCTCCACGCCCCTTAGAAACACCAGTCACTTTTCCAGCAAGCTCCGCCATCATTTTATTTAAGTCCATATCTTTTGCAATAGACTGACCGTGACCGCGATGATTTGAGAAAAAGATGTCATCGTAGGTCAGGTGCTGAACTGCCCCGACATTAGCAGCTTCCTCACCAACTGAGAAGTGAGTCATCCCTTGAACAAATCCACGACGAACTAATTTATTTATGCGCATATCAAATTCACGAATGCGTTCCATTTTTAAAAACATCTCTAAATGTTGTTCTTTTGATAAAGTAACCATAAGGCCCTCCAAAAATCTTATTTACAAACCCATTCTATTCCAATAATTCACAAAGTGCAAATAATTGAACCGCTTTCTTTCTGGACTATAACAAGCCTTTTCTGTACTATAAAATATTTTTTTCACAAAGTATTTTTAATGATATCGCTACACGTATGCAATAGGCATAACTTAAGCAAACTCATTGAAGGTTACTGAGTTTAAGCTTTTCTGGGAGACGGAGACTTTTTGAAAAAGCAGAGATGCTCTAAGGTATATCATTTTTAATAATGTCCCTCTACTGAAAGAACCCTAATCCATGAATTCTTGAATATCAAAAAAGCGAATGAACACTAGATTTGTTCTTTTGACAAACTAGCTTCATTCGTTTCTTACTTATTCATTTTTAAAGAATTTGATAAGTTTTTGGAGAATTTCAATTGAGTCAATTGGTGCATTACTTGAGTTGTTCAAAACGTAAATGAACAATGATGCTATCACCATAACCATTTCTCTCAAGATCACGTTGTAATCTGTAGGAAATGTAGTGTTCGGCAATGTTAATGTAGCTGGCATCCATGAGACGATTTTCAACACAAGACTGAATCATACTGATAGTTGGTCGTTCAACCTGAGCTTCTTGTAAATCAAGAACCACTTTTTTGGTGACATTAGCTAAATTCTCACGTAATGTATCATCTAATACATAAACTGTTTGAGCAGCTTTGATGATGGCTTGGTAAATTTTATCAGGGTCAAAATCAGCAACTTGACCATTGCGTTTAATAATTTGCATAGACACTCCTCTCATGTGTAAAATGATATGATAATCAGTTAAATAACTCAAAAAGTTGTAGGAAATATGAATTTGGTAGTTTAGAATTCCTCATTTTATGAGTTTTCATAACCCACTTTCATTATGCAAATGTTTTCACATTTTGTCAAGTATTTTACCTTTTGCCAGACAAATCTCTGCTAAGGATTGTAGTTTCTTCTCAATAAGTTGAATTGTTAACAAAAATAATTCGTCTGATTTCCCGCTAGGATCATCAAGGCCCCAGTCATCTCTGTAACGGCAAGGCAAATAAGGACATTCCACATTACACCCCATGGTAATGACGATATCAATCGGTGGTAGCACAGCGATGAGTTTGGGAAATTGTTCTTTTTCCATATCGATATCATATTGTTCTTTCATGATACGTACAGCATCCTGATTGATTTGTGTCTTTGTTTCTGTTCCAGCAGAGTAGGCTTCAAAGATATGAGAGTAGTATTTTTTGGCCAGTGCTTCAGCTATTTGACTTCGACAAGAATTATGGACACAAATAAAGGCAACTCTGGGCTTTTGCGACATCTAACTTCTCCTTACAATTTCTTATGTTATTTTTCATCAGAGGAGACTCTCTGTAATTCAAAAAATATCTAAATAAGATTGAAAAAACGGCGTATTTGTTGATATTGCTGACGTTTCAAACGTAAACTAATTTTTCTAACCTCCTCTGTTTCCACTTCGGTTAACTCAATTATAACTTGGCGACTCTGATTATCTCTTTGTTTTTCCCACCAGTCTCCAATCAAAGCACCAGTCAGTACATCCTTATCCATCAATGCAGCTGCAAAAGCCCCAGCTACTGCTCCTTCAGAAATTTTGTGTTTATCCTTCTCGGAGAGAAGCATAGTAATCTTCTTTAATTGGTATTCCTTATCTTTGCTATCACTGAGTTTTATTACTCCATGTCGATTCTGGATAAGTTTTAGTTGTTTAACTTCTGATGACTTTAAGTTAAGTGTTAAAGTTTTTGGAGGGGTTACTTTATCCCAAAAATCTGAGAGTGACATCATTAACCTTCGCTTTCTAAAAGGAGAAGCCAAAAAGAGAGTTCTCCTCCTCTTCTCATAGCTCAAAAAGTTCAGCAAACCTTTTAAGAATGGAAATGGGGTGAACTCTATTTCCGACATTAGTATCACGCTGTTATATGACTCGAACTTTGAGAAGTAAGTATGATTATTTTAATAATCTGGACGGACAACACCTGTTACGGTTGCTTTAGTAGCCTCATAATCTCCGTCTACAACAACTTTGATAATACGTTTAGCATCTTCATCTGGTGCTGCCACAAGTGGCAAACGTAGTGGACCAACTTCAAACCCGAGGTAATTCAGCACAGCCTTGACTGGCGCGGGGCTTGGATATGAGAAGAGTGCATTAACTTTCGGAATAAATTGTCGTTGAATAGCTGCTGCAGCTTTCATATCATTGTTCTCAATAGCTACCAGCATATTATACATTTCATCACCATTAGTATGTGAAGCAACCGAAATAACACCATCTGCTCCCAAGTTCATGGCATGGAAAGCATCACCATCCTCACCCGTATAAATCAAGAAATTATCTGGCTTATGTTCAATAAGGTAAGCCATGTTAGCAAGGCTTGTACATTCTTTGACACCAATGATATTTGGGTGTTCAGCCAAACGAAGCATGGTTTCTGGAGTCATTTCGACAACGACACGCCCGGGAATGTTATAGATGATGATAGGTAGGTCAGAGGCGTCTGCAATAGCTTTAAAATGCTGATACATCCCCTCTTGGGAAGGCTTATTGTAGTAAGGTACAATGGCAAGACCAGCAGCAAAACCGCCAAAAGCCGCTACTTCTTTGGCAAATTCGATAGAATCTCGAGTATCATTTGTTCCCACACCCGCAATTAATGGGACACGCCCATTGACAATTTTTTGAACAGCTTCAAATAATTGTAATTCTTCATCATGGGTGAGTGTCGGACTTTCTGCTGTTGTCCCTGCCAATAGTAACGCTTCAGTATGGTGTGCCAAAAGGTGTTCTACCAATTTTGGGAGCGCGTCAAAGTTAATTGACCCATCTTCCTTAAAAGGTGTTACCATGGCTGTAATGAGTTTTACATTTTTTAATTGTTCAATAGACATGCTGTCTCCCTCCTCGGCTAATTAACAAGTAACTAATATTTAGTTCTGAAGAACTAAATTTTCAACACAACACAGGTCAAATTACTTCAATTCAAACTTAAGTTCAGTCGTAGGACGAACAAGGCCACGTTCATGCAAACTTTCAGCAATCTGAACAGAGTTCCAAGCAGCACCTTTTAGAAGGTTATCAGCAACAACCCACATGTGAATGCCTTTTTCAGCATCCAAGTCCTTGCGGATGCGACCAACAAAAGTTTCACGACGTCCCACTGCATTGATAGCTTGTGGATAGATTTGTTGACTTGGATCATCCTCTAAAATAGCACCAGGGAAGTTAGCGATAGCTTGTTTTACTTCTGGAATTGCTGCAATTTCCTTGGTTTCAATGTAAACTGATTCAGAGTGACCAGAAATAACAGGAACGCGAACACAAGTTGCTGAAACTTTGATGCTATCATCTTCCATGATTTTCTTAGTTTCATTAGTCATTTTCATTTCTTCATAGGTGTAATCATTTTCAGTGAAAACATCGATTTGAGCAAGAGCATTGAAAGCAATTGGATAATGCTTTTTGTCACCACCACATGGTAAAATTTCAGCGTGTAGTTTTTTGGGTTCAACACCATCAACCACTGCTTCGTGCAATTGTCCCAAAGTTTCATTGATAGCATTAGCACCAGCACCAGAAACTGCCTGGTATGTTGACACAATAATACGGTCAAGCCCCCATTTCTGGCGGATAGGTTCAAGTGCAATCATCATTTGGATTGTTGAACAATTTGGACAGGCAATAATTCCGTTATGGGCATCCATTGCATGTGCATTAACCTCTGGAACGATAAGCGGGACATCTGGATTTTGGCGGAAATAAGATGTGTTATCAACTACTACAGCACCAGCCTTTACTGCATAGGGAGCATATTTGGCAGAAGTTGATCCTCCAGCCGAGAAGAGAGCGATATCAACTCCTTCAAAAGCACTTTCTGTCGTTTCTTCAATAACGATTTCTTGACCGTTAACCGGAAGCGTTTTACCTGCTGAACGCTCAGACGCAAGCAATCGAACGCGATCAATTGGTAGCGTAGATTCTTCCAACATTTTAATCATTTGAGTTCCAACGGCACCGGTAGCACCAACGATAGCGACTGTGTAGCCCATTTTAATACCTCATTCTAAGAAAATAGCAGAGCTATTCTCAAAATTTTCCAAAAATTTATAATAAACCAATTATACTATTTTTTATGATAAATGAAAAGACTAAAATTACATTTGGAGCAAGAAATGCATAGGAGATAATGATATAAAGTTCTACTTGTCAAAGGTTAGAATTAACTTGAATTATTATCATTTCTTTTGTACGGTATTTGCTTATGGCATCAATTAGGTACTTTCCGATTCTTCTTTAAAAAAATTCCGAAAGGCATTATAGGTGTAATCGCACACTGCCTGATAATCGTGACGGCCTCCCTTTCTTTCACGAAAAATGATATTTTCTTCCTATTTGAATATTCTTGGAGCCTGACTAGAAAGGGAGAGGACCTGTTGTTTAAAAACTCGATAGGCAAAGTCATCAGTTCCGCTGACAGCATAAATCAGGAAATCCTGCTGTTTCTGCTCTGCTAT
Organism: Streptococcus sp. ZY19097; assembly: GCF_040731245.1. NCBI lineage: Bacteria > Bacillati > Bacillota > Bacilli > Lactobacillales > Streptococcaceae > Streptococcus > Streptococcus sp. ZY19097. Next base: position 1,329,290 of record NZ_CP160400.1, on the reverse strand, counting down.
TTTTGCAAATACTCGGGCCGGTGTTCCGACATTTCCACTCATAGGATTGAAATAGTAAAAGTAGTCCAAGGCATTTTCAAAAGTTCGCCAAGTGTTGACGGACCCCATTGAAAAACCATTGAAGGCTCGATAGCGACGAGAGTCGATCAACTCTTTTGGACTGGTTGAGGTAGCGTAAGTGCTGTATTTCTTCTCAACAGCAGGAATTTGAAAAACACCAAACCCTAAAATCGGCATTTTAACACCGTTGTTTAATACTACATGTTGCATTTGGTTCATCTCACTTTCTTTTTTCTTAAAAAACAATCTCTATCAGTCCATGGATACCATTCCTAATCATCGAATCCATTACAGAGCTCCAACAATTTTGTGAGGTAGATAGAGTTCATCAAGATAATCAATATCTTCGGCGGTCAATTCAAATCCAAAAGCACCCATGAAATCATCAAGGTATTTCTCTTTAGTAACCCCTACAATTGGACTGTGAATTCCTTTTTGCCATAGCCAAGCCAAAGCAATTTGTGAACGAGATTTTTGATATTTTTCTGCAAGGTCAGCTACACGTTCAACAATTTTTCTGTCTTCCAGTTCGGTTGAATCGTACTTAGATTTTGACACTTCATCCGTCTTACTTCGGGCAGTATCCGCAGACCAATCTCGTACAATTCGTCCAGCTGCAAGAGGGCTATATGGTACTAGAGCAACGCCAGAATCTTTGCAGAACGGAATCATTTCCCGCTCATCTTCTCGATAGAGCAGATTATAGTGGTTTTGCATTACGGAAAACTTGGTCCAGCCATTTTTTCTGCAATATACTGTGCTTTTTGGAATTGCCAAGCATACATAGCTGATGCCCCTAGGTAAAGTACTTTGCCAGAACGCACTAAGTCATTCAAGGCAGCCATCGTTTCTTCGATTGGAGTATCATAATCCCAACGGTGGATATATAAAATATCAATGTAGTCAGTTCCTAAACGCTTTAAACTTTCTTCAACTTGATGAAAGATAGCCTTACGAGACAGTTTTGTTGCATTTCTCCCATCTCCAAAGAATAACTTCGTTGCGATGACCACATCTTCACGTTTGGCAAAGTCGCGAATGGCACGTCCTAGAATTTCCTCACTAGAACCCAAGCCGTAAATATTTGCGGTGTCAAAAAAATTAATACCTTGGTCTAGGGCTTTTTTGATAATCTTACGACTATCCTCTTCTTTTAAAACCCAACCCGAATGAAATCCTCGGTCCGGATCACCAAAACTCATGCACCCTAAACACAATTTAGAAACTTCTAAACCTGTTTGACCTAATTTGGTGTACTCCATATGCTACAGTCTCTCCTTACTTTCTATTTGCTTTTGTCTCTTTTATTTATAGTATAATACCATTTAACACTTAACAAAAATCAGAAATAGCGATATAATAGTGTTATGACAAAAGAACTTACCCAAACACAAGTTGAAGAATTAAAGCAAGCCCTTAAAGATAAAAATAATGCTCCGCATCATAGAAAAATCCAGGCACTCATTCTTTATTCTGAATGCCATAATTTAACATCCGTAGCTAAATCAGTAGGTTTTGTCCATCAGACAGTCCGAAACTTATTGAATCGCTATCTAAGTGGTGGCTTAGAAGCCCTCTTAAAGGAAAATCGTGGTGGTCGCCGCCGCTCCTATATGACGCATGAGGAGGAAGAAGATTTCCTTAAAGAGCAACTCTCTTCTTCTTTGAATGGAGAATTCGTTACCGTTAACTCCCTCTTTAAAGCCTATCAAGAGAGAGTTGGGCACAAGACAACCCGAGAAGGTTTCTATGCACTCTTGAAACGTCATGGTTGGCGTAAAGTTAGCCCACGTCCCCAACATCCGAAAAAAGCAGACGCCGAAACCATTTTAGCGTCTAAAAATAAAATCTTTATTCGAGGAGAGAACGAGTAAGCGTTTTATTAATGGAAAAGAATATCAACAAGTCCGCCTTATGTATCAAGATGAGGCGGGTTTTGGGCGTATCAGTAAACTCGGTTCGTGTTGGTCTCCTAAAGGTTATCGTCCTCACGTAGCTAGTCACCATATTCGTGAGTACCGCTATTGTTATGGAGCTGTGGATGCCCATACAGGCGACTCGTTTTTCATCATAGCAGGCGGATGTAATAGTGATTGGATGAATGAATTTTTACGCCAACTATCGGCAGCTTATCCAGAAGATTATATTATTTTAGTCATGGATAATGCCATCTGGCATAAATCTCAGACCTTAAATATTCCTAAGAATATTGAATTTACCTTCATTCCACCCTACACACCTGAAATGAATCCTATTGAGCAAGTCTGGGCTGAGATTCGTAAACTTGGTTTCAAGAATAAAGTATTTAGGACCTTAAATGAGGTAATCGATAAACTTCAAGAGGTTATTCAAACCTTAACCGCTTATCAACTCAAATCAATTGTAGATAGAGACTGGACTTCCGCTATTTTTGATTTTAAATGAGTATAAAACCGCTTGTATAATAAAAATCATTGATACTACTATTCACAAATGACATACCTTTTTAGAGAAAGAAACTGCTGTTCAAACATAGCATGATTTGCGGTTAATCCATGAAGAAATAATGACCTACCCTAGGGTAGGTCAAATTTATCTGATTTCCAATAAGCTATGTTTCCTGTGGAATCAGCAATAACATTTTTTCATTAATAGTTCACCGCTTCAAATTTGTTTCACTCAATGCCAATGTCGTTATACTATTTTTAAGGCATTTTCTACATTAACTTTCTGTAGTACGTGACAGTTTCTTATAAAGTTAAAGTACACATCAACTTGGTGTTTTCTATCTTTGCCTTTATTTCCCCTATTGCTTCATGAATGGCAGAGTTTTCTATATGCTCATTATATTCGCTTATATTCAAATAAATATGATTTAAGCAATCGAACAATTTTTCAGCACAAATTTCAAATCGTCCATTTTCAAGCCTTGATAACATGGAAATAGAAAAATTTTTCCTCGGTTATCTCTCCTTTTAAAGAGATTCTTCTAGCTTTTCGTATTTTGTCCCCACTTGTCAAGTCAAGTGCAACAAGTTCATTGATAACTAGAGTTCCAGAGGTTAAGCTGTTTGGGCTAGCCCAAACAAAATATTTGCGGTTTTATACTTGTGAATTCGTCTAGGTCTGTCATTGATAGCAGAGACGTAGTGATTGAGTTCTTCTGTCGTTAGTGAGTTAAGAGAGACACCTTTTGGGAGAAACTCTCTCAAGAGACCATTGAAATTTTCATTTGTTCCTCTTTCATGAGAAGCATAAGGATGGGCAAAATAGACTTCCACACCTTTTAAGTCTGACAAGTTACTGAACTCTGAGCCGTTGTCCGATGTGATAGAGCGAATAGGGTACTGTGATAGTAAGCTCTTAACAGCCCTATTGATGGTTTCTGCTTGTTTATTAGCCAGTTTTACAGCGATGGCAAATCGTGTTTGACGCTCTACTAGGGTCATGACAACAGCTTCCCCTCTGGTCTTCTTGCCAAGCATGAGATCAATCTCCCAATGCCCAAATTCAGAACGGTCATTGATACACTCTGGACGTTCTTCAATGGATTTTCCTAAGATTATCTTCGTGGCCTTAGGCGTTACTTTAGACCGTTTTCGGATGCTTACCATCTTAGGTAAATCAATCGGTTTAACCCTCAACAGTCCGTCTTTGATGTAACGATACACTGTCTTGGTGGAAGGGATAACTTCCAGTGGATGTTTTTCTCGGTAAGTTTGAACAAAGCTATCGACACTGTGACAGCGAGGTTTCGTTTTCAGGGCTTTCTCAAGTTCCTTGAAGAAGGTCTGGGAGCAGTACGATAGTTTATGATAGGCACTTTTTCGACGATTGGTTTCATAAACACGTTGACCACTATCTGGAAAGTAAACCGTTGAGTAGATTCGTTTCCCGTTCTTATCTTGAACCTGAGAAACACTTCCTCGTTTGATTTCACGACTGATGGTTGAGCGATGACGCCCAAGCAGACGAGCAATCTCAGAGGGGTTTTTGCCCATCTTGAGATAGGCGCTGATTTCTCCGCGTTCAGAGGCTGAAAGGTGTGAATATAACGATTTTTTGGTAGAATGATTAGTGGACATGTTCATCTGCTTTCTATACTGAGTTGGGGAATTCTAGTATATCAGACGAGCATGTCTTTTTTGTTGCACTTCATTTTACAACGCGGGTTTCGTATTTTGTTAAATACTGTCCCAATTTGGAATTGGCCATTCAATTACAACCCTTAACTCTTTTTCATATATTCTAAAGCCTAGTAGTCATCAAATTAACTCATTAAAATCCCAGACTTCTGTCCATCCTTGATAAAATTCTGGTTCGTGGCAGACCATGAGGATACTGCCTTTGAATGTTTGAAGTGCTCTGCGAAGTTCATCCTTGGCATCCACATCCAAGTGGTTGGTCGGTTCATCAAGGACAAGTACATTATTCTCACGGTTCATCAGTAGACAGAAACGGACCTTTGCTTGCTCACCACCTGAAAGCACTTGAATTTGGCTTTCGATATGTTTAGAAGTTAGTCCACATCGTGCTAAAGCCGCACGCACCTCAGCTTGATTAAGGGCAGGGAAAGCATCCCAAACAGCTTCCAAAGGTGTTTGTCGATTTCCACCAGCGACCTCTTGTTCAAAGTATCCCAGTTCGATGAAGTCTCCGTGTTCTACTCCACCTTCGAGCGGTTGTATAATCCCTAGCAAGCTTTTCAGTAGTGTTGTTTTACCAATACCATTTGCTCCGATAATGGCTACTTTTTGATTACGTTCAAAGGTCAGATTAAGTGGTTTTGTCAAAGGGCTGTCATATCCAATCACAAGGTCCTTAGCTTGAAAGATAAATCTACCCGGAGTACGGCCTTCTTTAAACTCAAAGCTTGGTTTTGGTTTTTCAGCTTGAAGTTCGATGATATCCATTTTATCCAATTTTTTCTGTCGAGACATGGCCATGTTTCGAGTTGCTACACGGGCTTTGTTTCGATTGACAAAATCCTGCAAATCAGCAATTTCTTTTTGCTGACGCTCATAAGCTGCCTCCAATTGTGCTTTTTTCATGGCGTAAACCGATTGGAAATTATCATAATCACCACTATAACGCACTAAATCTTGATTTTCAACGTGATAAACGATATTGATGACATCGTTTAAAAATGGGATATCATGTGAAATGAGGACAAAGGCATTTTCGTAATTCTGAAGATAACGTTTGAGCCAAGCGATATGTTCGGCATCCAGATAGTTTGTCGGCTCATCTAGCAATAAAATATCTGGTTTTTCAAGTAATAATTTTGCTAAAAGTATCTTTGTCCGTTGTCCACCAGATAACTCTGTCACATCACTGTCCATGCCAAAATCCATAATGCCAAGAGCACGCGCTACCTCATCAATCTTGGCATCCAAAGTATAGAAATCACGGCTCTCCAGACGATCTTGAAGTTCTCCGACTTCTTCCATCAGAGCATCTACGTCCGCCCCTTCATCGGCCATGGACATGTAAATATCATTGATACGTGCCTCTGTTTTGAAAAGTTCATCAAATGCAGTACGTAAAACATCGCGAACGGTCATGCCAGCTTCAAGTACAGTATGCTGATCAAGATAGCCTGCTGTTACGTATTTTGACCACTCCACCTTGCCCTCATCAGGCTGCAGGTTGCCTGTAACGATAGACATGAAAGTTGATTTACCTTCACCATTGGCACCGACTAAACCAATATGTTCTCCTTTTAAAAGTCGAAAGGAGACATTTTCAAAAATAGCACGGTCGCCAAAACCATGACTGAGATTTTTTACTTCTAAAATCGACACAATATTACCTCTTTTTATTCACTAAAAAAGCCGTCAGAACGGCTTTTGTTTATCTTATTATGGCAAATCTTGAGACTTTTGTCAATGTGAAACATTTCTCATCTTTGATTTAATATTTTCTTGAAAATAGGGTATAAGATAGGTACAGCAATAGCTGTCGCTAATGAGGTACCAAATGTTCCGCCAATTTTGACCAAGGCTGTAAGCATCGCGGTATCAACTGGTAAATTTCCCACAATGGCATTGATTAAGCTATACTTAATGAAATTCATGATAATTTTTGCGACTGCTGCTATAATAGCAACCAAAATAATATTTGCTGTTTTATCTTGAGAATTAAGCAGTTTTTCAAAAACTAGATGAAGAATATAGCAGACAATTAGCGATTCAAGAATGGTTATCCAAACTTCTGCCGCATAACCATTCAAAATATCGAAAAGTCCAAGTCCAATAGTAGCAACCAGAGCACCAAGTTTTGAACCATAAATGAGAACTGCCAAAACTACCAAGGCATTGCCTAGATGAATAAACTGAGGCCCTACTGGTATACGTAGAAATTGAACACTGATAATGATTAAGGCAGCATAAAGACTGAGTTCAATTAGTTGACGTGTTGAGAGATTTTTCATGTTTTTCCTCCAAAAGATGACTAACGGTTGTTGTGAGAAAATTCAGATGTGATTCATACAGAAGACCATATCGTAAATCATTCTGGCACTCCAACGTTGTTTTTAAGGTTCTGTTTATAAATGTTAAGGACAGCTCTGCCATTTTTCCAAAATCAAGTTTATGAAAATAAGCTGCACCCAAAATAGCAGTTAGTAAATCACCGGTACCATAAAAATGCTCTGCAAATTTGTGAGACATATAGTAACTAATCTTGTCGTTTGAAGCATCAAAGTGAGCAAAACCAACCTCACCAGGCTTGATGGAGACTCCTGTTAAAATAATATGTTTGACTTCCAGAACGGCTAATTTTTTCAAGAGTTGCTCGATATCTTGAATGCTATATTTTTCACCGAGATAGGGGCTATTGGTCAATAAAGCCGCCTCGGTAAGATTAGGAATAATGACCTCTGCTTGATAACAGAAATGGCGCATATTTATCACAAAATTATCATCAAAACCGGAATACAAGTGTCCTTTATCTCCCATAATTGGATCAACAAAACGTCTCAATCCCATTTTTTGAGAAAAGTTTAGCAATAAATTCATCTGTTCTGAAGACTTGAAATAACCTGTTAGCAAACCATCTGGAGAATAATTGAGTTTTTCCCAAACATCAAGTATTTCTCCCATTTCCTCGGTCAAATTTTTAGCATAAACTTTTTCAAAACCACCCGTATGGGATGATAAAAGGACTGTTGGCAAGGGAATTGCCTCGATTTGACAAGCTGACAAAATTGGTAAAGCAATTGTTAAAGCGACTTTGCCAATACCAACCATGTCATTGGCGACTATTATTGTTTTTCTTGGCATAAGCTCCTTCTTCCATGGATTATTTAACTAACATCATATTTTCGAACCTGTCAATCACAACTTGTTGCAACAAGAGTTGTTTCTATTGTAAGAAAATTCAATTTATATTACAATAGAGATAATAATTAACTGTATGGGGACAGATGAATGAGCAAGTATCAAGATATTGTATCAACAATTGCTGCACAGATAAACTCTGGGCAGCTGCAAAAAGGTGATAAATTACCGTCAATTCGCTTACTCAGCCAAAAATACCAATGTAGTAAAGACACAGCACAACGTGCTCTTTTGGAACTAAAATTTCGTAATTTAGTTTATGCAGTTGAAAAGAGCGGCTATTATGTTTTAGAGAGAAAATTCAAACAAGAGAGTCCTCTAAATATCAGCTTGAGTGACTACAATAATATGGCTTTTGAAGATTTTCGACGTTGCATGGCTGAAAGTCTCGTTAACCGCGAAAATTATTTGTTCAACTACTACCACCAACATCAGGGGCTGGAGGAGTTGTTGACATCTTTGAAAAACTACCTTTCTGAAGATGCTATTTACACTAAGGAAAAAAATATTTTAGTAACTTCAGGAACCCAGCAAGCACTTTATATTTTATCTCAAATTACTTTTCCTAACCAAAAGAAAACAATTCTCTTGGAACAGCCCACCTATCATCGTATGATTGATTTGGTAAAAGCACAAAACCTACCTTTTTTAACCATCAATCGTGACTTTGAAGGATTGGATTTAAACCAATTAGAAAAACTCTTCAAAACTGGTGATATCAAGTTTTTCTATACTATTTCACGCTTTTCAAATCCACTAGGGCTGTCATATTCCAGCGTTGAAAAGCAAAAAATCATTGAATTAGCGCAACGTTACGACGTTTACATTGTTGAGGATGATTACATGGGCGACTTTGCTAAATCAAACGACCTGCCCTTACATTATTATGATACCTCAGATCATGTCATTTATCTCAAATCTTTCTCCATGACCCTCTTTCCAGCTCTCAGACTTGGAAGTTTAATCTTACCGACTGCTTTGACAGAAACTTTTCTATCCTACAAAAAAATGATGGATTATGACACCAGTCTAATCATGCAAAAAGCACTATCTCTCTATCTTGACAATGGAATGTTTACTAAAAATGTCACCTATCTTCGTCATGTTTTCCAAAAGCAAATCGAGGGCGCACAAAAAGTGCTAGATGAAACTACAATAACTTACCCCTATAACATCTTACCTCAAACTGTTATTTTAAAAATCGCAGAGCATGACCACTTGGGGGATTTGACCTATACAGATGATATTCACTTTTTAGATTACAATTACCTTTACCCAAGTCAAAAAAACTTTGTTCAATTGCAAAATAACGCAAATCTAGCCCAAAATTTACAACTTATCCTTTCCAAACAATCTTATCACAACTAAAAAACGGCTATATAATCTCTGCAGCCGTTAAATTCTATTCATTAAAATATCAGCACCCAAAGCTAAAATAGTTTTGGCATTTGCTTTTTTAGGATGCTCTGATTTTGGCATACTTTTTGTTACCTACTACGTATATTTTATTTTCCACCTCCAAAAATCATTTTGATTATTTGACCCAACCATAGCACTTCAAAATCACTTAGAATTCTTCCTTGGTCGTTGCTTAACCCACACATTCTTAATAATCCTCATATAATACTCAATGAAAATCAAAAGTAGCCTAGGAAACGAAGCCGACGATAGAACTTGAGTTCATCAAGGCAAGTTGACAACGGATAATTTTGATTTTCGAAGAGTATTAATCGTTCAAATTCTACCCATTAATCAATTTACAAGCTTTTCTAAGTCACTCAAAAAAGCACTATCTACTTATGTCATCGAAAGACAAGGAGTAGACAGTGCCTGTTTTTGTATATAGTTACTTATCACTTATGAAAATGAAACTAAGTTCCATGAGAACTGGAGACACTAGTCAACGTTAACGTATTCTTTGGCCAATTCAAGAACTTCTTCTGCTGTACCGCATTCTGTAATCGCACGGTTAGCGTATTCTTCCATTTTCTTAGTATCAAGTTTCTTCATCAAGCTACGTGTACGAAGAACTGATGTTGCTGACATTGAGAATTCATCCAAGCCAAGACCCATAAGAAGTGGAACAGCTTGTTGATCACCAGCCATTTCACCACACATACCAGCCCATTTGCCTTCTGCATGTGCAGCTTTGATAACATTAGCAATCAAACGAAGGATTGATGGGTTATATGGTTGGTAGAGGTATGATACTTGTTCGTTCATACGGTCTGCAGCCATTGTGTATTGGATAAGGTCATTTGTACCAATTGAGAAGAAATCAACTTCTTTAGCAAATTGGTCAGCAAGCATTGCTGCCGCTGGAATTTCGATCATGATACCAACTTGAATGTCATCAGCTACTGCTACACCTTCAGCAAGCAAGTTAGCTTTTTCTTCATCAAATACTTTCTTAGCTGCACGGAATTCTTTAAGAAGGGCAACCATTGGGAACATGATACGCAATTGACCATGAACTGATGCACGAAGAAGAGCACGGATTTGTGTGCGGAACATCGCATCCCCAGTCTCAGAGATAGAAATACGCAAAGCGCGGAATCCCAAGAACGGGTTCATTTCTTTCGGAAGATCGAAGTAAGGAAGTTCCTTATCTCCACCGATATCCATAGTACGAACCACAACTGGTTTGCCATTCATGCCTTCAAGTACTGCTTTATATGCTTCGTATTGTTCATCTTCAGTTGGGAAGTCTTGAGAATCCATGTAAAGGAACTCAGTACGGTAAAGACCAACTGCTTCTGCACCATTGTCATTAACACCTTCAACGTCTTTAGGTGTCCCAATGTTTGCAGCTAGTTCGAAATGTTTGCCATCAGCTGTAACTGTTTTAGCATCTTTAAGAAGAGCCCATTCAGCTTTTTGCTTCGCATAACCTTCACCAGCTGCTTTGAATTCAGCAATTTGTTCATCCGTTGGGTTGATGATAACATCACCTGTGATACCGTTAACAGCGACAACATCACCGTCTTTAACACGGCTAGTGATATCATTTGTACCCAATACCGCAGCTATCTCGAGTGTACGAGCCATGATAGCTGAGTGACTTGTACGACCACCGATATTAGTAACAAAAGCTTTAACAAATTGTTTGTTCAACTGAGCAGTATCAGATGGAGTTAGGTCATGTGCAATAACAATTGATTCTTCATCAATAGTCGCAGGATTTGGGAGTTTAACACCAAGTAAGTGAGCCAGAACACGTTTTGCCACATCGCGAATATCTGCAGCGCGTTCTTGCATATACGGATTATCTTCCATTCCCTCAAAGATAGTAATGAACATATCAGTTACTTCTTTAAGTCCTGTTTCTGCGTTTGTCTGCTTAGCACGGATAGTTTCTTTAATTTGACTAATCATTTCTGGATCAGAAAGAACCATCAAGTGAGCATCAAACACAGCAGCTGCTTCTTCGCCAAGCGTTTCCACTGCTTTCGACCGAATAACAGAAAGCTCGTCTTGCGATGCTTGTAATGCGACATCAAGGCGAGCTTCTTCTGCATTTGTATCTTCAACTGTAGTAGTTTCAAAAGACAAATCCGGTTGAACGAGTAGATATGCTTTAGCAACAGCAACGCCATCAGAGGCGGCGATTCCTTTAAGCATTTCTGTCATAATTAAGCCAATCCTTCTTTAGTCATTGTTTCTTCGATAGCAGCAAGTGCATCGTCGGCATCTGCACCTTCAGCTGAGATAGTAACATCTGCACCTTGGCCAACACCAAGACTCATAACACCCATAATTGATTTAAGGTTAACTGCTTTACCTTTATAGTCCAAAGTGATGTCTGATGCAAATTTGCTAGCTGTTTGAACAAGCAAAGTAGCTGGACGTGCGTGAATACCTGTTTCTGCAACAATGTGGAAATCTTTAGAAGCCATAATGGATTCTCCTTTTATTGTGTTATTTTTGAATTATCCTATGATAACCCTTACAATTAAAGATTATAGCACAATGAATTTTGATTTTCAATCTTTAGAACGTTTTTTCTGAAAATAATTCATGAAAAAGGGTTTACATAACAATCAAGACTAATCTTTTTTTGTAATCTTTCCTTTAATTAAAGCAATTTGTTTGTGCATTTCTGTCACTAATGGAGCATCCGCAGCTCTGAATTTACTGTAATTTTTCAACAAGCGGCGCTGATTAAATTTAAAGGGTTTAATTTTTCTTTCCTTAACAAAATCTAATAAGTTATCTTTTAATTCTTCAAAATGTTGATTTAAAAGTTCTGCTTGCTGGTTCAAATCATCAAATTGTTGATGAAGTGATGCTTGAAATTTTTCCTGCTCACGATGAATCTGCTTTTCAAAGGCAAGAGCTGCTTGATGGAACTTCGCTGTATCTGTTACTGTCCAGACACAGTCTGCTCCCATGACAAGCACTACCAAGAGAGACCATTTTTCATCAATTCTTAATAGCAAATCCATGACATGGGGGTGGATAAAATTAACCAAAATCAAAATACCGAATCCCCAAAAAAGTGAAATCTTCGGGGCAATCCTACCTTTGATATTTCCGAACTCATGGCTGTAGTCCCAAAGTTTCATATGGAAAAATGTTTCTAAAAACCAGCCCGCTAGATACTCGAAGGCTGTCGCAATCAACATACCACTTAAAAACAGCATTAACCAACTCTTTTGAAAGGGAGTTGTACAAAGTAAAACGGTCGTCACTGCAAAACCATAAACGGGACAATACGGTCCAACCAGAAAACCTCGGTAGGTAAAGCGCTTATCTAAAATGGAACAGTAAATTGTTTCCCATAGCCACCCAACAAAAGAATAGAAGAGAAAAAGATAAATTATTTCTGATATTGAATAAATCATAGTTTCCAACCTTTCTCGTCCTTGATTATATCCTTTTTAATTAAATATTGCAAAACACCTCCCTAAACTCATTCAGGAGGTGTTTTGCATTAGAGATTTTCAATGACTTTTTGTGCAAATTCACTAGTACTGTATGAAGCTTTGCCATTTGCAAGATCAGCTGTGAAATATCCCTTTGCAAAGGCTGTTTCAATAGCCTTACTTATCTTTTCTGACACTTCTGTCCACCCAAGGTAGTCAAAAAGCATACAACCAGATAAAAGGACAGAGCATGGGTTGGCCAAATCTTGACCTGCAATATCAGGTGCAGTGCCGTGAGTTGCTTCAAAAATAGCATGTCCCGTCAGGTAGTTAATATTTGCACCTGGTGAAATGCCTATGCCACCAACCTGAGCAGCCAAAGCATCGCTAGCATAGTCACCGTTAAGGTTTGTCAGGGCAACAACATCAAAGCGCTCTGGTCTGAGCAAAATTTGTTGAAGAAAATTATCCGCAATGATGTCATCAACAACTAATTTACCACTTTCGAGTTCTTTGGCATATTCACGTTTGGCTAATTCATAACCCCATTTACGAAATCCACCTTCGGTGAATTTTTGGATATTCCCCTTATGTACTAAGGTAACCTTAGTCAGCTGATTGGTCAAGGCGTATTCGATAGCAGAGCGGATAAGACGCTCACTTCCTTCTACTGAAATAGGTTTGATGCCAATGCTGGACGTTTGTGGGAAACGTATTTTACTAACTTTCATTTCATTTTGCAAGAAATCGATAACCTTAGTAACTTCTGCCGTTCCAGCTTCCCATTCGATACCTGCATAAATATCCTCCGTATTTTCTCTGAAAATAGTAATGTTAGTTTTTTCAGGATTTTTTAACGGACTTTCAATTCCTTTAAAGTAACGAACAGGTCGAACACAAGCGAAGAGGTCTAACTCTTGACGAAGGGCAACATTAAGTGAGCGGATACCTCCTCCTACAGGTGTTTCCAGAGGACCTTTGATAGCAACTAAGTGCTCCTTGATTGTAGATAAAGTTTGTTCAGGTAACCAACTACCTGTTTCATCAAAAGATTTTTTCCCCGCCAAGACTTCTAACCAAGTAACTTTTCTTTGGCTATCGTAGGCTTTCTCAACAGCTGCATCAAAGACAGCACGAGCATTTTTCCAAATATCTCGTCCAACACCATCACCTTCAATAAAAGGAATAACTGGGTTGTCAGAAACATTTAGTTGACCATTTTCAAAACAAATTTTGTTTGCCATAAATCCCCCTTAGCGCTTACCAATTGGTATGTATTCTAAATTCAATTGACCGATGTAATGTGAGCGTGGTCGAATGAGCTTGTTATTTTTTTGTTGCTCTTGAATGTGAGCAATCCAGCCAGAGACACGGCTCATAGCGAAAATCAGCGTAAAAATACTACTGTCAATTCCCAAAACATGATAAACCGTAGCTGAATAAAAATCAACATTTGGAATCAACCCTTTAGTATTCTTCATATAGGCTTCAATTTCACATGATAGATTGAACCACACTTCATCTTCTGTTCCTTGTGTCAATTGCTGCGCCATTTCACGAAGGTATTTTTCACGAGGATCTTGCGTTTTATAAACGCGATGCCCAAATCCCATGATTTTTTCTTGTGAATCCAACTTTTCTTTCAAATAAACCTCGGTATTTCCATGTTCGCGGATTTCTCTGAGCATATCAAATACTTTTTCGTTTGCACCGCCATGAAGAGGACCCTTGAGTGTTCCAATAGCAGTGGTTACGCAAGAGTAGATATCTGTCAATGTTGATGCTGTCACACGCGCCGCAAATGTAGAGGCATTCAATTCATGATCAGCGTGAAGGACTAGGGCTTTATTCAGCGCAGTAACTTGAAGAGGTGTAGGCTCCTCACCGTTTAACATATAAAGAAAATTTGCTGCAAAACCTAAATCCTCCCTAGGTTCTACGGGTGTTAAACCCATCCTTAATCGTGCAAAAGTAGCTATTATAGTTGGCATTTTAGCCATTAACTGAATAGATTGCTCATAGGTTGCTTCAACAGAATTGTCCTCGGCATTGATATTATAAACCCCCAGAAGACTGACTGTAGAACGCAAGACACTCATAGGGTGCAAATGACGGCGAGATTGAATTAAAATACATTGTTCAACTGCATCAGAGATAGCATAATTTGCACGTAATTCATCGACAAAATGCTTCAATTCAATCTGCGTTGGTAAATGTAAGTTCCAAAGAAGATAAATGACTTCTTCAAAACTCGCATTGTTGTCCATCAATTCAGAAATATTATAACCTGCATAAGACAAATCGTCATCAATAATGGCACTAATTCGCGTGTTGCAGGCAATCTGATCTTTAAGCCCGTTTTCTTCTCCCATTCTTACGCTCCTTCTAATTTTTTTCTAACAACCATAGGCAAAATACCACCATTTTTATAGTAACGAATATCGGCATCAGCATCAAAACGAACCAAGACTTTAAAAGTCTTCTCTCCGTTTTCATCACGAGCAATGACATCAACAATATCCTGAATGCCTGGATTTTCTGAAAGTTTGATATCATATGTTTCGTAACCAGTTAGCCCAAGACTTTCTGCAGTATCACCATCAAGGAACTGCAAAGGAAGAACTCCCATCATAACAAGATTTGATCGGTGAATACGTTCAAAAGATTCAGCTAAGACTGCCTTAACCCCCAACAAGTTTGATCCTTTGGCAGCCCAGTCACGACTTGAGCCCATACCATAATCTTTTCCTGCAATGACTAAGGTATCAATTTGGTCGGCCTTATAGTTCATGGCAGCATCATAAATTGGCATGACTTCTCCACGATATTTGGTATAACCGCCGATTTTTCCATCCGCTAATTCATTTTTTATTCGAATATTGGCAAAAGTTCCGCGCATCATCACTTCATGATTACCACGACGACTACCATAAGAATTAAAGTCTGCGTAGGCTACACCATGCTCATCTAAATAGCGGGCTGCTGGACTATTTTTAGCAATATTACCTGCAGGTGAAATATGGTCGGTTGTAACCGTGTCACCAAATTTTGCCAATACTTGGAGATTATTTAGAGGTTTGATACATAAATCTTCTCCCAGGTGATCAAAGTAAGGTGGATTTTGAATATAGGTAGATTCTTTGTTCCAACTATAACTTTTACTTTCTTCAGTTGGAATCTGATTCCATTTGTCGCTGTCTGAGAAAACATGTTCATATTCTTTCTCAAATAGTTCGCGCGTTACATACTCGTCAACAAATGCTGATACTTCGTCGCTACTTGGCATAATATCTGTCAGATAAACAGCTTTGCCATTATCATCAAAACCAAGCGGCTCGGTTGTCAAATCGATATTTGTTGTACCAGCTAACGCATAGGCAACCACAAGTGGTGGGCTAGCAAGGAAGTTTGCTTTGACAAGTGGATTGACACGCCCTTCAAAATTTCGATTTCCAGATAAAACTGCAGATACTAGTAAATCTGAATTAACAACTGCTTCTGCAACTTCTGGACGAAGATTTCCTGAATTTCCAATACATGTGGTACAACCATATCCAACAAGATTGAAACCAAGCTTGTCAAGATAAGACTGAAGACCAGAATTTTTAAGATAACCTGTAACAACTTTAGAACCAGGTGCCAATGAGGTTTTGACCGTTGGAGAAACTTTCAGACCTTTATTAACAGCGTTTCGTGCCAAAAGTCCTGCCGACATGAGCACATAAGGATTAGAAGTATTTGTACATGATGTGATGGCTGCAATAGCAACATGACCTGTCTTTATTTCTTCATCATGGTCGTTAAAATGAACCGTTGCGGTTTTATTGATTTCATCATTTCCCAAACCAAATCCTTGGACACCTGCCTCTCGGATTAAGCTCTCTTGGAAAGTTTGTTTAGCCTCAGTAAGATCAATCAAATCTTGTGGACGTTTTGGACCAGAGATAGATGGGGAAATGGTTGACAAATCAATCTCAACAACTTTAGTGTATTCTGCTTGAATATTTGGATTATAGAACAAATGATTTGCTTTTGCATAAGCTTCTGTCAAAGCAACGTGATTGTCATCACGATTGGTCAAACGCATATAATTAAGTGTCTCATCATCAATTGGAAAATAACCACAAGTTGCTCCGTACTCAGGCGCCATATTAGCAACTGTCGCACGGTCGGCAAGACTAAGATGTGATAAGCCATCACCAAAGTACTCGACAAATTTTCCAACAACTTTTTCTTGACGCAACACCTGAGTAACTTTAAGAGCTAAATCAGTTGCAGTTGCAATTTTAGGTAATTTGCCAACTAGACGAACACCTATGACTTCTGGAACTGGAAAATATGATGCTTCTCCGAGCATAGCCGCCTCAGCTTCAATACCACCGACACCCCAACCAAGAACACCAATACCGTTAATCATAGTCGTATGGCTATCTGTCCCAAACATAGAGTCTGGGTAAAGGAGACTGTCTTTTTCGATGACAACATCGCTTAAAAATTCGATGTTAACTTGGTGGATAATCCCCGTTGCAGGTGGAACGGCACGATAATTTTCAAAAGACTTTTCAGCCCATTTTAGAAACTCATAGCGCTCATTATTACGTTTAAACTCTAAATTAATATTATCCTCTAGGGCTGTATCACATCCGTAAAAGTCAACCTGAACAGAGTGATCAATTACCAAATCAACTGGGATTTCAGGATTAATCAAATCGGGATTACCACCATTTTTAACAATGGCATCACGCATAGAAGCTAAATCAACAACCACGGGAACACCTGTGAAATCTTGCAAAATGACACGACTTGGCTTGAAGGGTAATTCTCCTTGCGGAGATTCTGGAGTATAATTCACTAAATTCTTAATGTGATTTTTTGTCACATCTACTCCGTCTTCTTTTCTTAATAAACTTTCAAGTAAAATTCGAATAGTGTAGGGAAGCTTTTCTAAATTCCCACCGTTCTCTGCCACAGCTTTTCTAATATCAAAAAAAGAATAATCATGATTGTTAAAAGAAAGTGACGAGCGATAATCTGTCATATCAAACCCCCAAAAATGTAAATAGATAGTTGGATAAATTATACTACTTTCTGAATATTTAGTCAATATTTTTTCTTTGTAATGTTATATTATGTCACATCTTCTGTTAAAAAACTTTATACCACAATATTTCGTGCTTTCATGTTCTTCTAATACTAGATATTGTGTTTTCCAAGATAAATCGCTTGCTTTTTCCGTTCATTTTGTATATCCTAGTTACATCACTGTTTCCCAAAAAGGGATTACTTTTATAAAGGAGTACAAGATGGCTACGATCACTATCTTTTCAAAAAACAACTGCATGCAATGCAAAATGACAAAAAAATTTTTAGAAAAAGAAGGTGCTGATTTTGTTGAAATCAACATTGATGAACACCCAGAAAAAATCGACTACGTGAAAAGTCTTGGTTTCACTTCTGCGCCTGTTATTGAAGCAGGTGATATTGTCTTTTCAGGCTTTCAACCAAATAAATTAAAAGAAATCATCTAACATAAAGGAATTTTTACACCATGACTCTTAAAAATCTCGGCGATGTTTCCTACTTCCGCCTGAACAATGAAATTAACCGTCCAGTTGATGGTAAAATCCCTCTCCACAAAGACAGAGAAGCCCTACGTGCCTTTTTTCTTGAAAATGTCAAACCAAACACCAAGGTATTTGACAGCATTACTGATAAAATCAACTATCTGATTGAAGAGGACTATATTGAGCGTGAGTTTATCAGCAAATACTCACCTGACTTCATCGAAAAACTGGCAGCACTCCTGCAATCGCAAAAGTTTCGCTTCAAATCTTTCATGGCTGCTTACAAATTTTACCAACAATATGCCTTGAAAACCAATGATGGTGATTATTACCTTGAAAGTATCGAAGATCGCGTCCTTTTCAATGCCCTCTATTTTGCTGATGGTATTGAGCAGCTTGCAGAAGATTTGGCTATGGAGATGATCCATCAACGCTACCAACCTGCGACACCTTCCTTCCTCAACGCTGGACGAAGCCGCCGCGGTGAATTGGTCTCTTGTTTCCTCATTCAAGTCACAGACGACATGAACGCAATCGGTCGTGCAATTAATTCGGCTTTGCAATTGTCTCGTATCGGAGGAGGTGTTGGGATTAGCCTCAGCAATTTACGTGAGGCTGGTGCTCCTATTAAAGGCTATGCTGGCGCAGCTTCTGGAGTTGTTCCTGTCATGAAACTTTTCGAAGATAGTTTCTCTTACTCAAATCAACTTGGTCAACGTCAAGGAGCTGGTGTTGTTTACCTCAGCGTCTTCCACCCAGACATCATCGCTTTTTTATCAACCAAGAAAGAAAATGCCGATGAAAAAGTACGTGTCAAAACCCTCTCACTTGGTCTGACTGTTCCAGATAAATTTTACGAGCTAGCACGTAACAATGAAGACATGTACCTTTTTAGTCCGTACACTGTCGAAAAGGAATATGGTGTTCCTTTCAATTACATTGATATTACTGAAAAGTACGATGAACTTGTAGCTAATCCAAGAATCACCAAAACTAAAATTAAAGCACGTGATTTAGAAACTGAGATTTCAAAACTTCAACAAGAATCAGGGTATCCTTATATCGTTAACATCGACACCGCCAATCGCCACAATCCTATTGATGGCAAAATTATCATGTCAAATCTTTGTTCTGAAATCCTTCAAGTGCAAACACCAAGCCAACTTAATGATGCACAAGAATTTGTGAAGATGGGAACTGATATTTCTTGCAACCTTGGTTCGACAAACATTGTTAACATGATGACCTCGCCAGATTTTGGACGTTCCATCAAGGCAATGACGCGTGCACTGACTTTCGTCACAGACTCATCAAGTATTGACGCTGTCCCAACTGTTAAATATGGCAATAGTCAGGCGCATACCTTTGGACTTGGTGCTATGGGACTGCACAGTTACCTAGCACAACATCACATTGAATATGGTAGCCCTGAGTCTATCGAGTTCACTGATATTTACTTCATGCTTATGAACTACTGGACTTTGGTAGAATCCAATAACATTGCTCGCGAACGTCAAACGACATTTGCAGACTTTGAAAAATCCCAATACGCAGATGGCACTTACTTTGATAAATACGTGACAGGTCAATTTGTACCGAAAACTGATCGAGTGAAAGAACTTTTTGAAGGACACTTTATTCCTCAGGCAAAGGACTGGGAAGCTCTACGTCAGGCTGTTATGAAAGATGGACTCTATCACCAAAATCGCCTAGCAGTTGCACCAAATGGTTCTATCTCATATATCAATGACTGCTCTGCTTCTATTCACCCAATCACGCAACGTATCGAAGAACGTCAAGAAAAGAAAATCGGTAAAATTTACTACCCTGCTAATGGCCTGTCAACTGACACAATTCCTTACTACACATCAGCCTACGACATGGATATGCGCAAAATGATTGATGTCTATGCTGCTGCAACTGAGCACGTGGATCAGGGTCTGTCAATGACACTCTTCCTTCGCAGCGAGCTCCCAAAAGAACTCTACGAATGGAAAACTGAAAGCAAACAAACAACCCGTGACCTTTCAATTCTTCGTAATTATGCCTACAACAAAGGCATCAAATCAATCTACTACGTCCGAACCTTTACCGATGATGGTGAAGAAGTCGGATCAAACCAATGTGAAAGCTGTGTGATTTAACGTAGCAAGAACTACTGGCGAATTAGCTAGCTACCTTACTAACTGCATAAAAGTCACATTATGGGGACTTTTATTCCGTGTCGTAACTTTTTAGAAACTTGGAACTAAGTCTCCTATGTTTGACACGCTAACCAATAAGGATGAGCTAGCACCCATTCTCACTCAACTAGGAGATAAACATGACAACTTACTATCAAGCGATAAACTGGAATGAAATTGAAGATGTGATTGATAAGTCAACCTGGGAAAAATTGACAGAACAATTTTGGTTAGATACGCGTATTCCGCTATCAAACGATTTGGATGACTGGCGTAAATTATCTGTCCAAGAAAAAGATCTTGTGGGCAAAGTCTTTGGCGGATTGACCCTACTTGATACCATGCAGTCTCAATCTGGTGTGGAAGCTATTCGTGCGGATGTACGCACTCCTCACGAAGAAGCAGTCCTTAACAACATCCAATTCATGGAATCCGTTCATGCCAAATCTTATTCTTCAATCTTTTCAACCCTTAATACCAAGAAAGAGATCGAAGACATTTTCGAATGGACAAATAACAACGAATACCTTCAGAAGAAGGCTAAAATCATTAACGATATTTATGAAAATGGCACAGCTTTACAAAAAAAGGTAGCATCAACTTATCTTGAAACCTTCCTCTTCTATTCTGGTTTCTTCACACCGCTCTACTATCTTGGAAATAACAAACTTGCCAACGTTGCTGAAATTATCAAGTTGATTATCCGTGATGAGTCTGTCCATGGAACCTATATCGGCTACAAATTCCAGCTCGGTTTTAATGAATTGCCGGAAGAAGAACAAGACGAATTCCGCGACTGGATGTACGACCTACTCTACCAACTCTATGAAAACGAGGAACTCTACACCAAGACCCTCTACGACGGAGTGGGCTGGACCGAGGAAGTCATGACTTTCCTTCGCTATAATGCCAACAAGGCTCTCATGAACCTGGGACAAGATCCCCTTTTTCCTGATACCGCTAACGATGTCAACCCAATCGTCATGAACGGGATTTCAACAGGAACATCTAACCACGACTTCTTCAGCCAAGTTGGAAATGGTTATTTGCTTGGAACTGTTGAAGCCATGCAAGATGATGATTACAATTTTGGATTATAAATTTTGAGAAATCCCGTCTCCTAAAGATGGGATTTTTTCTAAACCTAAAAAAATACACTTGCAAGAATCGAGACTCCCTTTTCCATCTCTTCTTTACTCAAGGTTAAAGGAGGTAACAAACGAATTACATTAGTTCCAGCAGTTAGAACAATCAATCCCTTCTCTCGCATAGCTTTTACCAAATCTGTCAAGCACGCTGTTGTCTCAATACCAATCATACTCCCCAATCCTCGGACTTGTGTCACACTGACTTTATCCGCGAGTGCATGTCTGAGTTGCTCTTGAAGATAGATACCTTTTTCCATACTTTCTTTCAAAAATTCTGGTGTTTTTAGAACATCAAGTGTAGCAGAAGCTGCTGCCATGGCCAATTTGTTCCCACCAAAAGTCGAACCATGGCTGCCGTACGAAAAAGCAGACCCTAAGCTTGATTTTGCAAGCATGGCACCAACAGGTACACCATTGGCAAGACCTTTAGCTAACGTAAAGATATCTGGCTCAATATCATAATGTTCAAAGGAAAAAAGTTTTCCTGTTCTTCCCATCCCCGTCTGGACCTCATCAACGATGAGGTAAATTCCTTGAGATTGACAAAATTCTGACAAATTTTTAACAAAATCTTTTCGAGCTGGCTGCACCCCAGATTCTCCTTGAACCAACTCAAGCATCACTGCAGCCGTGTCATCTGTAACTAGAGAAATAACACTAGCCAAATCATTGTACTTAGCATAAGCAAAGTGAGGAACGCCATCTCCAAAGCCTTCCTTGATTTTATCTTGTCCTGTAGCTGACATTGAACCAAAGGTTCTGCCATGAAAAGAATTTTGGAAGCTAATGATTTTCTGTTTGCCACTAGCTTTGCGAGCAATTTTAATAGCTGCTTCATTAGCTTCAGCTCCACTATTGCAGAAAAATGCCAGATAATCTTTGTCTCCAATCAATTTTTGTGCAACTTCTTCTTGCAAACTGTTCTGGTAAAGATTAGGCTGGTGCCAAATCAAATCCACCTGTTTTTGCAAGGCAGACTTTACCTGTGGATGACATCCTAAGTTGGTGACACCGATTCCTGAAGAAAAGTCTAGATATCTTTTTCCTTGAGCGTCCAACAAATAATTACCTTCTGCTTTAATAAATTCAATGTCTGCCCGTTTATAATTTTGAAATAGTTTACTCATTTTGCCTCCTTGCAGATAACCGTTCCTGTTTCAAGGTTATCACCAATCCTAACCTGACCAACTCCTGCTAAAACTGTGTTTGCTGCGCTTTCGATTTTGGGAATCATGCCACCCGTGATAACTCCTTGATCAATCTTATCCTGTACCGCCTGCACGCTTAAGCTGTCTAGCACGGCTCCATTTTCCAAGACTCCCTTGACATCTGTCATTAGAATAAGCTGATTGGCAGATAAAGCTGTAGCAACAGCAGTCGCCAAATAATCGGCATTGATATTAAGCATTTGACCGTCCGTGGTATAGCCCAGAGATGCTAGGACAGGAACCATGTCATCTGCCAACATTTGTCTAAGATGCTTGATATGAATCTGGCTAACCTGTCCAACAAAGCCATAGGTAGCCTGATCTAAAAACTTTGCTTCTACAACTTTTTCTAAATCTGCACGGAGCTGAACACTATCTACTCCGGATTGATTCAGCTTTTTGGTCAGGTCGTGACCAACGATATCTAACAGAGCTTGACTAACTAACTGCATGTCCTTGAGACTAGTCACTCGAAGTCCCTTGATTTTTGTCACTGGAACATGACGTTCCTTCATAAGCTTATTAATAGCAAAGCCTCCACCGTGGACGATAAGCAACTGTTTCCCTTCTTGCTTCCATGTTTTCACTTGGTTTAAAAACGCGGCATCCAGTCGTTGGCTGGCTACTCCTCCGATTTTGATGACAATGATTTCTTTCATAAGTTTTCCCTTTTAAGCCCAATAGATTGGTTATACTCTTCGAAAATCAAAATTATCCGTTGTCAACTTGCCTTGATGAACTCAAGTTCTATCGTCGGCTTCGTTTCCTAGGCTACTTTTGATTTTCATTGAGTATTAAGTCCGATAGAGGGCGTTGATTTTAACATAATCATAGGACAAATCACAGCCCCAAGCCATACCACTTGCATCTCCAGCGTGCAGATCCACCGTAATTTTAATCTCATCTGCATGCATAACGTCTTGCATTTCTTCATCATCAAAATGCACCGGGCTTGACTGAAACATTACAGGAATTGCGCCCAAGTAAATATCAATATTATCAACGGGGATATCTATTCCCGCATAACCAATAGCTGCTAAAATCCTTCCCCAATTAGGATCTTCACCAAATATAGCAGTTTTCACCAAACTGGAACCAACAACTGATTTTGCCATCATACGAGCATCTAAAGTATCTGGAGCATTAATCACTTCTACTTCAATCAGCTTGGTTGCACCTTCACCATCCTTAGCAATTTTCTTTGCCAAACTTTGCATAACAAAATAAAGCATGGCTGAGAATTTTTCAAATTCTGGTGTATCTGGTAAGATTTCTGGGTTCAAGGTGCAACCATTCGACATTACCAAAACCATATCGTTGGTAGAGGTATCACCATCTACAGTGATCTGATTGAAAGTTGTCTCAACTATTTTACTGAGCGCTAGTTGCAATGTATCACTGGAAATATTAGCATCACAGGTAATGAAAGCTAACATCGTTGCCATATTGGGATGAATCATTCCAGACCCCTTAGCAGTACCAGCCATGGTGACTTCATCACGTCCAAACATTTCTGTAATAGCAATTGTTTTAACACAGGTATCAGTCGTCAAAATAGCTTTCGAAAAATCATCCGAGTTACCATTTACCACTAATTTCGATAATCCAGTTTTAAGGATTTCCATCGGCAGCAATTCCCCAATAACACCAGTGGAGGCAATTCCTACCCAATCAGGATCCACACCTAATTTGTCAGCTGTCCACTTTTGCATGGTATAGGCATCATCCATGCCTTGAATGCCGGTGCAAGAATTAGCAACCCCAGAGTTCACTACTACAGCTTTCATTTTTTTAGACTTGGTGACAGAATTTTTGGTAACAATAAGCGGGGCTGCGATAACTTTGTTAGTGGTATAGACTCCAGCTACACTGGCTGGCACCTCTGAGACAATCCAACCAAAATCAAGTTTTTTCTTTTTGAAACCAGCGTGTAAACCATCAGCTGAAAAACCAAGCGGGCTGGCAATATTTCCGTTAATTACTTTCATGTGTTAGTTCCTCCTTATCTGACTTATAGGTAACTTGGGGTCATAGGAAATCCTTCTGTCTCTTCCCATCCCATCATAAGGTTAAGATTTTGTACAGCTTGGCCAGCAGCTCCTTTGACCAGATTGTCGATAACTGCAATAACTGTTAGAACATTGGTTGTATCATTGTATGCAAAGCCAATATCCGTAAAATTAGAACCAATGACGTTATGCAATTCTGGTAGACTATCTTGAATACGGACAAAAGGTTTGTCAGCATAACAGCTTTCAAAAATCTCAGCAATATCACACTCAGTTAAAGTCTGATTGAGCTTAACATAGCAGGTCGCCATAATTCCTCTATTAACTGGCAAAAGCGAGGTTGAGAATTGGATGTGTTCTAAATTCTCATCAAAACGTTTTAATTCTTGTACAATTTCAGGAATATGCTGGTGTTTGTTGAGTTTGTAGGTCACATAATTATCGTGAACATTAACAAAGTGACTAGATTCTGACAAAGCCTTACCAGCACCTGTTAATCCAGATTTGGCATCAACAATAATACTATCTAGGTCAATAACATTGGCTTGAATCAAGGGTATCAAAGCCAGTTCTGTTGCTGTAGCATAGCAGCCAGGATTAGCAATAAATTTCTTACCTTTGATTTCTGTAAATTCTGCCAAAGAATATGTAAATTTATTCAGAGTTTGAGGAGTTGACGCTGTTTTTTTATACCATTTTTCATAAACTGCTGCAGGCAGGCGATGATCCCCTGAGATATCTAATACAGGAAAATCATGTGCCACAAAACTATCAACTAACTGGTTTGCAACACCTGAAGGTGTTGCAAAAACAACTAAGTCCGCCTTCTCCATAATTGCTTGGGCATCAAAAACTTCAATTTCAAGGTCACAAACTCCCAACAAATAAGGATAAAGTTCTGACAATCGTCGGCCAATTTCTTTGGTAGCATGAATCGAAACAACCTCCACATACTTATGATTATTCAAAATTTTGACCAATTCTAAACCACTATAGCCAGTTATACCAACGATTGACACTTTCATTTTATTCTCTCCTTTGAATAATTATGTTGATTAGTTTAATGTATTTTTATTCATTTGTCAAGAGAAAATGAAAAAATACTCAAATTTCTTTGAGCATCTTCTATAGAGTTTATTATTTTACAGAGAGATAAAGAGGAAGTAAATAGCGCTAGGGAGATTGTTAAGAACATGTACCATCATAGAATCTTTGATATTCCCGCGACGTGCATAAGCTAGATACAAAATAGCACCAATTGCAGCATAAAGGATAAATTCAGGAATTGTTGTGGCGTGAGGAAAAGCAAAAATTGCTGTTGTTACAACTCCTGCTGCAATTTTATGACTGTGTTTAAACAAGAGATGATCTGGGAAGGCACGGTAGACCAATTCTTCAATGATTGGACCGACAATCCCAACCACGAGAACATACAGTATCGTGTAAAGGAAGAAGCCATTTTTGAAGAAAGCCGTCAGACCTTGCAAAGCAGCGTCATTGGCCGTAGTTTGCTGCCCCGATAATGCTTGATTGATTAAAGTTCCGACTATCGCAACCACCCTAGCGGCTAGGAAAAATAGCAGAGCGATACCAAAATCTTTAGCTGTCATTTTTTGACTAGCTACCTCTACTGGTTCATATTTCTTGTGAGCTTTCCACAAAAAATATATGACAAGAACAACAAAAACAATGTAAGCCAAACCCGTGCCCCATTTGGCAGCTAACGAAAGCTTATTTTGATACTGTAAAAGGATCATAGGGATGACATTACAGATTAACGACAATACAATTAAACAAAATACTTTTAAAAAGTTTAAAACTAGTTTCATAATATTTTCTCCAGAATTATTTGTAGTATTCTTTAGTCATTTTGAAGTTTTTAACCATAATATAAAGATGAATCACTGCCGCAACCAAGATTCCTGTGACTTCAACTTTTTGAGTAATGAAGGACCAGAAAAAGAGAATAAGGTATATAGAAGGTAAAATAGCACCGCTTAGATTCATAACAATATCAAAAGCCATCTTATAGTTTACTTCTAATTCTGCTTCATCCATCTGCATAATATTCTGTTTTAATTCCTTCAAAGTTGGGACAAGTGGCATTTTAATGTCGCGAATACGATTATACACTTTGAGAAGATAAGACTGAAAAATACCCGCAACCATGACAAAGACAAAGTCAAAAATAGGGAAAGATAGTTCAGCCCTGCCTATCCCAAAAGTGAATTGAAAAGATAGTAAGAAACTAACTGTAGCAAGAACTGTTGTCACACCATTAAATACTACTGCATAAGAATGCTTACGATTTATGCTACGGTAAAGTTCTTCTGAATCTTCATCAGGTAAGGTTTGGTAACGTTTATAATCTTTTACCACTTGATAAATGTAAAATACAGATAAGAGCAGACTAACCACATATACAATCCGTAAAGCAGATGTTAAAATAGCGATGACTGATTCCTGCGAAAAAGGCAAACCTTTTTTATCAAGTTCAAAATAACCAGAACCAAAACCAATAAGTCCACCAGCAACAGCACCAATTAAACCTCCAATAAACAACTGTTTCAAGAACCTCATTACAGCTCCACTTTGTTTTTTCGTTTTCATTTCTCTTCCTCCATTAGACTAAAAACATTTTCAACAGGTTCTCCAAAGATTTTTGCAATCTTGAAAGCGATAACAATCGACGGTGTGTATTCATTACGCTCAATCAGACTGACGGTCTGTCTAGAAATACCAGCCAACTTCGCCAACTGAGTCTGATTGATACCGTCTCTGGCTCGTAGTTCCTTGAGACGATTTTTTAGTTCAATCATATTACTTCCCCTCGTTCGCCAAAGTTAAACGTTCAATAGAGTAAATAGCATCAATCGGAATATATTTTTCTGTTCGATTTCCTTTTTTATCTGTTCGCTCAAGATATACCCAATCGCCGTCAACATCTAAAATCTCCCATTCTAATCTTCCATCCTCCATGACGATGTTAACTTTCTGACCAATTAAATTTGTAATAAGTCGTGACATACTCCTATCTCCTTTTTGTTGACGTTTTATTTTCTTCAGTTGTTTTTCCAATTTTTGGCATTTATCATAAGCTATAATAGTTAGGATAAATACGAAACCAAGTATAGGAAAACTCACTATTCTAAATATTTCCATAGTTCCCTCACTAACTTGTCTTAAATAGTTCTCGCAAAATCAGATAAGCTAATCCAATAAAAATCAACAGTACTAGTAGGCTTAAAAGAGATTTTAAAATAACAAAAACAAGAATTCCTAAGACAATGGCAACAATAAGATCTCTTAATGATTTCATGCTATTTCCTCTTCTTTTTATCTGAGTGTTCATTAGCTTCCAAGGCAGCAAGTACACAAACCAAAAAAGCCATGTAAGTTGTGTCCAAAACTTTGATCTTTAACATATCTAGCAATAGTATGCTAACCAGAAAAATCACAAGTATCCATTCAACAACTTTTGTTAGTGATATTTTACTGTTACTATTTCTCATGTTCATAATAAGCACCTAATTCTCCTTTTTAAAAATGGATAATAGCAGGGCTACTCCACCTATTATTGGTAGATAGGTTGTGATAGCTATGTCCTCACCAGCCAGACAAGTTCCGATAAAATACCCCGAACCATAGCAAAGAACTCCTATTATAACAGCCCTTGCAACCATGCTACCTGTTATGATTATTTTCTTATTATCGTTTTTCATTTCTCCTTTATGTAAACCTTTTCTTTTTATGATCATATTGTAACATATGATTTTCTTTTTGACAACGATATTAGTCAAAAATATAATAATTATTGTCAAAAAGTTTATGAAGTTAGTCAAAATTAAAAAAGCAGGATAATTCCTGCTCTCAACTTAATCTTGCCAAGTTTCTTGGTTTTCTTTGAATTTCTTCAACAGCTGCAAGCCGTCTGCATTGATATAACCTTGCACTTTTGCAACTTTAATAAGTTCAGTGTAGTTAGATAAAGTCACCAATTTCACGCCAGCTTTTTCAAAATTCTCAGTTGCTTTGGGTAATTCATAAGTGAAAATCGCCACCACACCAAGCACATCTGCTCCTTCACGTTTTGCCGCTGCAACAGCATCAAGCACAGAACCACCAGTTGAAATCAAGTCTTCAATGATGACCATTTTTTCACCCTTAGCGACACGACCTTCAATCTGGTTACCAGCTCCGTGATCTTTTGGTTTTGATCGGATATAAGCAAAAGGGAGATTCATCTTATCAGCGATAATCGCCCCGTGAGGAATCCCAGCGGTTGCCGTACCAGCAATCACCTCAACTCCTGGAAATTCTTCCATTATTTTTGAGACAAAGCCATTTTCAATCAAAGTTCTAGTTTCTGGATAAGACAACGTAATACGATTATCAGTATAGATTGGAGATTTAATGCCAGATGCCCATGTGAAAGGGTCCTCAGGTTTCAAATAAACCGCCTTAATATCCAATAAATCTGATGCAATTTGTGTAGCTAATGTCATAGTTCTTCTCCTTCTAAAAGTTCAATAGTTGATGTAAAATACTGTTCTAAAAACTGTGTCTTTTCTCTTATAATTTCAAGACTGAGCTGCTCATTTGGCGAGGTCAAAACCCACTTGTCCTCCACATCGTCTGTCCGATGAATGATGGCTACCAACTTACCTTCAAAAGCCTTCAAAGGCTGATTGACTTTCTCAGAGATGATATAAACATCTTGTTCCTCATCATCTCCTGCCAATAATTCTGGAATGTAGCCATAATTAATAGGATAGACATTTCCAAACTTATCCTGATAGCCAATTGGTCTATCTATTATTGCTTTAACAAGTACTATTCCACTCATCCTTGATGACACGATAAGCCGCTACTGGATCCTCTGCTCGCGTGATTGGCCGACCCACGACAATGTAGTCTGATCCAATCGCACGTGCAGCTGCGGGTGTCATGACGCGTTTTTGATCACCAAGCGCAGAACCTGCTGGACGAATACCTGGTGTCAAGCACACAAAGTCATTGGAAGTCGCAGCTTTGATAAGGGCAACCTCATGGGCGGAGCAAACCACACCATCCAAACCAGCTTGAGCAGTTTTTCTAGCATAATGAACAACAGATTCAGATAAACTAGTTTGAATGTTTTGAAAGTCTTGCATTTGTTCTTCTGAAGTTGAGGTTAGTTGAGTGACTGCGATGAGCTTTGGACCATCTCCTAAGCCTTCACGTGCAGCTGCCATCATTTCAACGCCACCTGCTGCATGTACATTAGTCATATCAACACCAAGATTTGCCAGAACAGCCATTGCCGACTTAACGGTATTGGGAATATCGTGTAATTTCAAATCAAGGAAAACAGAATGACCTAATGATTTAGCGTAACGAACAACCTCAGGTCCGGCCGCATAATAAAGTTCCATACCAATTTTAACGTAAAGTTTCTCCTCGGTTGGAAACAAAGCTAAGAAAGACTTGACCTCTTCAAGGGAGGGAAAATCAAGAGCAACAATAGGACGACTTTCGCGCATAATAATGAATAGTTTAGGCCTACTCTTTGAAATTAAGCGTCATTATAATTATATTGTAAAACTTTTATGACGCTCTAAGTTCACTGGAGGTTTGACCTGAGTTCAAACGAACTCTCTCCTTTCTATAACAAAGAAAACCTTGCCAAAGGGCAAGGTTACACGAAAAATCTGGGCACTCTGCACCCTCATCTACTTGTAAACCTTTCTTGCCTCTCTGGACTCGATTAAAGGTTATTTGATTTTAAACATTATACCGCTTTTTACTAGCAAAGTCAAAGGTTGGTATTCTTTATTTGAAAATAGTAGAACTTATTTTCCCAAAAGTTTCTTGCGCACTTCACGTCTGAGGTCTTCAAGGTTTGAAATTCCATATTTTTCCATTACTTTTGGTAAACGATTAATAATATCTGGACAAGCATAAGGATTGGTAAAATTAGCAGTGCCAACAGCGATAGCTGAAGCACCAGCAATCATCATTTCCAAAGCTGCCTCAGCAGAGTCAACCCCACCCATACCAATAATAGGCAATTCTGACGCTAGTGCTACCTGACGAATTAACTTTAATGCTACTGGAAAGACCGCTGGGCCAGACATGCCTCCTTGCCCATTTGCAATAATAGGCTTTCTGGTAGCTAAATCATATCGCGTCCCAACTAAGGTATTTATCATTGTAAAACCAGTTGCACCCGCTTCCTCAACTGCTTTTGCAACTATTGTGATATCCGCAACACTCGGTGTTAATTTGACATAAACCGGTACTTCAGAAGCTTGCACTGCTGCTTTTACAGCTGCGTATGCCAACTCTGGGACCTGTCCGATAAGTAAACCGTGATTGCCGTGGTCAACATTTGGACAAGAAATATTAAGTTCAATTGCCTTGACATTTGGTGCTTGTGAGATTTTTTCGGAAACATAAGCATACTCATCATTTGAAAAACCAGCAACATTAGCAATAATGGGCAATTCTGGAAAATGCTGCGCTAGCCAAGGTAGCTTTTCAGCCACAACCACATCCACACCTGGATTTTGAAGACCAATGGCATTCAGCATACCTGAGGGTGTTTCCGCTACCCTAGGTGTTGGATTACCAAAACGTGGATTTTGAGTAGTTGCTTTAATCATAATTGAACCCAATTTGTTCAAATCATAGTATTTGGCATATTCTTGCCCAAATCCAAAACAACCAGAGGCAGGGATAATAGGATTTTTTAACTCTAACCCAGGTAAAGTAATCTTTAAACGATTATCAGACACGACAAACCTCCTTACAAAATAACACTACCTGTTTCAAACACAGGGCCATCTTCACAAACACGTTTATTAGCAACCTCACTTGCATCTCTTAGATGGACCACACAAGCGTAGCAAGCTCCCATTCCACAAGCCATACGAGCCTCCATTGACAAATAAGCATGAGGATGGTTCTCAAATTTTTTGTCAACATATTTGAGCATACCTGGTGCCCCACAGGCATAAATGGCATCAGCAACTTGATCAAAACGATCAACAACAGTCGAAACATACCCTTTGATACCATAACTTCCATCGTCAGTCGTAACATGCACATCACCATATTGACGAAGTTTTTCTTCTAAAATGACAGCATTTTTATCAGCAAAACCAATTACAGATGTTACTATGACACCTTTAGCGTGTAACTGTTTTGCAGTTTCAACCAACGGAGGAACTCCAATTCCTCCGCCAATAAGAAGTGCTGTATTCCCAACTTCAACCACGGACAAATCAAAACCATTTCCCTGAGGCCCCATAACATCAACAGTATCACCTGCTCTCAGAGTAGATAAGATGGCCGTACCTTCTCGCTCCACTCGATAGACGATAGTTGCTTGTCCATGCTCTTTATCAATCTCAGAAATGGAAATAGGGCGACGCAACAATTTGCTTGGATCTGGCACACGTAGGTGCAAAAATTGCCCCACTCCCATGTCTTGAACCATTTCTCCGGCAAGTACCATTTCAAAAATTCTTGGTGCAATTTCCTTTTGACTAATGATGGTTAATTCCTCTTTTAAAACCATCGGACTAGGTTGATATATTGGATTCATCTTCTCCTCCGTTTTCTACAAAAAAACCTCACCCGAAGGCAAGGTCCACAAAAATAAGCAGAGCTACATACTCAAGCACTTGTTTCTTGAACCTTTGTAGCCTCTCTGGACTATATTAAAGGTTGTTAAATTTGTTATATTATAGCTTTAATCCCTTTGATTGTCAACTTTAAATCAAAGGTAAGCTTGATAGGAGAGTATATAAATTGCCGTTCCTTCAATTAATGTCGTCAATTCCGACACAAGACTTTCAAAACGGCTATCCAACATTAGTTTGTTTTGTCCGTAAATAATGACATAAATTGGCGGAAATGAACTTAAATTGCTTTCTTGAGGTTTATTTTGAGAACGTTCTTCCATTTCTGATAACACTTCTTCGAGTAAAACTAGGCTTGTTGATATATCGTCGTAAGCACCCGTAAAACGATTGAAGGTGTTATAAAAATCAATTTCCTTTCCCAGATCTTCCTGAGCATCGATGACATAAACACGACTTCCGCCGTTGTCAAAAAGGTAATGGCGAAAAAGTTTAACAACTTCATCACGATCGGCAACCTCAAAAGCTGGCATTTCCTCAATCGTAATATCTTCTTCTGCCGGAAGCATAGCATCAATCTTTGCCACTAATTCTTCCTTACTCAAGTGCGGTGATTGAATATTCATCCTTAGAGGATTAAAAAAGAGTACTTCTTCAGAATCTTCTTTTATGGAAAGATTGACTATCTTTAGCGAGGAATAGACATCTGCAAGCACCCCGAACACATGAATCCGGTCATCGCCAAGAATCACCTGAAAAACGGATGTTTGTTGACAGGTTTCTAGGACATGATCAATCCCTTCAACCCATGTTCCTACAATATCTAAAGAGTGATTCATCAATTTGAAAGATGCCTCATCATACCAGAAAGTTGAGCGAATAAGCTTTTCTTGTTTCTCCATTGCAGCAATCGCAGATAAAACATCACTTAATTCATCCTGAACACGAATAGTTGAAACAGATGCCCCTAGTAGTGATGGGGTCTTCTCGACCAGAATAATTTCATCTTTAAAAAGTGTCAAATAATGAATGCTAACTAATAATTTCTGAATCAACAATTGATGGCTACTTTGCACAGACTTCATCACTTCTCACACCACTCTCTATACTATAACTCATACTAACATCTCACTAATAAATATACCATACCCCCTTCAAAAGGGCAATGAATTATCAAGTAAATCTACAGTTTTTTTATAGATTACTTCCTTGATTCAGATTTATTCGGATTATTTTTTAAATACTGACTAAACTGTTTTTTCCCACTAAAAACCAAACTCCACATAATCAATTCGTAGATAATAAAGAAAATTAAGAAACAGTGGAGAAAAAATTCTTCAGGCAATACCCAGATGATAGGGTCTGTTGCTGGATTGAATAGCCAGTTGGTCGCACCTGGGAAAAGCACTTGATGAAAAAAAGTAAAAAAATTATCAAAGCCGATGAAAAGCGTAGCAAAGCCTATAAAAATAGGGGCCAATGCTGCTATTGCAAACGCTCTTTGATGAAAGAAAAGTGACTTCTCAGCTCTGCTATTTTTCAAAAAACGCCAAGCAGGAACCAATAAAATCACAAAAACAGCCTGGGTTAGATGAAAGAGGTGTTTGACATCTCGAAAATGCTGGAGACCATCCTTTGATGATGGGAAATCTGGCATGCTCAAATTGCTAGAAAAAGGATTAGTCAGATAAAACATCAAACTATTGAAATTTTTCAATAAATCCTGTTTGGTGATAATGACCTGATTGGTCAAATGAAGCCAATCAACCTCCAATGGATAAATCAACCAGGCAACATAAATAGTCACCAAAACGGCTAAAGCAAGCAACCAGAGCCAAGTTAAAAATGTAAAAAGTCTAGTTTTCATCAAAATTCCATTCATCTAAGCTAGCTAGGACATGGTCGGGTTGAACTGGTAAGTTTGGTACTTCTTCTGGTTTGGTAAAGCCTGTAGTGACCAACAAGGTTGCAATGTCGTTTTTGATACCAGCCATGATGTCAGTTAGGTAGTTATCACCGACCATGACAGCTTCATGACGAGCAACTCCCAGTACATCTAGGGATTTATTCATAATGATAGCCTTAGGTTTTCCAATAATCACTGGCTCAACGCGTGTTGCTGACTGCAATAAGTTAATTAGCGACCCCGCTCCTGGCATGAGCCCCCGTTCTGTTGGGATATTGAGATCAGGATTAGTCCCAATAAACATAGATCCCTTTTGAATAGCCAAGGTAGCAATCGCTAATTTCTCATAAGTTAAGTCTGTGTCCAAGCCGACAACAACGTAAGCGGGATGCTCAATATCTTCTTGGTATCCTGCCTGAGCGATGGCATCCTTCAACCCTTTCTCACCAATGACGTAGGCTGTTTTACCACGCTTCATATCATTCATGTAATCAACTGTTGCCATCGTCGCCGTATAAATAGTTTCGAGCGGTGTTTTGACATTGAACTGACTTGCCAGCATATTTTGCACCATTTCTGGTGTTCTGGTCGTGTTATTTGTTACCAATAGGTAGGGAATTCCTCGTTCCTGCAAACGTGCAATAAAGCGTTCACCTGCTGGAATACGACTCTTACCTTTGTAAATCGTCCCATCTAAATCAATCAAATACCCTTTATATTTCACTTGTCTCCTCTTTCTAATTGATTTGTTCTTTTATTATCTTTTACCTGCTGTTCTGGAAGTTTGGCTAGAGTAAATAGCTACTGGTCAGTGATTTTAGATTCCCTCAAACGGCTTACCCCAAATAATGGTGTGACAAAATATTGCCCCCTGAGAACGAGCTTATGCTTGACTTTGTACTCATCACTCAAATCCTCTTCTCTCACTCCAGCAACGCCTATTTTTCCTTCCAAACAATGCTCGCTTGAGCATGTATGCCATCACCAGTAATTTCATGGCGTGTCACCTTGCCATCCATCACCACACGCGATTGAATATCATGACCATAGTGTACCTCTTTGACATACTTAAGGTTGATTTTTTGAGGAATGTGCTGACGCAAAAAATCGACATCAAGTACGTCATACATCCATTCCAGATACTTACTATTATTAACATGACCATTCATATCCAAATCAAAATAGCGCACATGATAGACTGTTTCTTCTGAATTTTCAAGTTCCTCATACCTTGGTCCGCGTATAATCTTCTTGATTTTGGGAACATCATACACTGCTACAATATCATCCACCACAAGATGAACCTTGCGCGTGTCATAATCCATAAGCACAAAGACAGAGTGGATGGTCATGATTTTCTCGCCATCTTCACCATAGACAGTGAAATCACGATAACAAAAGAGTTTATTGTAGGCAGTTGCCTCCGTCTCAACTATAATGGTTTCACCATACTTGGGTAAGCGGTCAATGTCAATGTCGTACTCAGTGATAACCCAAACCAGATGATAAGTATC
The DNA here is from genome assembly GCF_040731245.1 of Streptococcus sp. ZY19097. Classification (NCBI taxonomy): domain Bacteria; kingdom Bacillati; phylum Bacillota; class Bacilli; order Lactobacillales; family Streptococcaceae; genus Streptococcus; species Streptococcus sp. ZY19097. Next base: position 1,293,889 of record NZ_CP160400.1, on the reverse strand, counting down.
AAAAATATAATCATCACTCACACCCAAATCCAAAGATTGCTGACCAGACACTTGCAAGGCAAAAGAAAGTAGATGTGGTAATTTGATATTATGATTGACATCTGTTTCATAAAAAGGCACTTGATATGTTATTGCAAATTTTTTCCCCATCTTTCACTCCACTATAAATTTCTCTGCAACAGTGTCTCCTAAAAAGAGACCTTTTTTCGTCATTCTTAGTCTGCCATCGGTCACTTGTACAAGACCATCTCTGGTTAGTTTCTCTACAATATCACCATAGCGATTAGAAAAATTCTCAGCAAATTTCTCTTCAAACCGTGAAATGGACACGCCTTCTTTTTTTCGAAGACCGAGGAAAAATTCCTCTTCCATCATTTCTTGCTTAGTGAGTACCTCTTCTTCCAAACGTGGATTGCCTTGAGCAACGCCTTTGAGGTAGTGCTGAATAGGACCACGATTGCGATAGCGCACACCATCGACATAACCAGAAGCCCCAGCACCTACACCGTAATATTCAGCATTATCCCAGTACATGAGGTTATGACGACTCTCCCTGCCTGGCTTAGTAAAATTGGAAATTTCATAGTGTTCAAAACCATGACTTTCCAGCTTGGCGATAATATAGTCAAACATATCCGCTTCCAAATCTTCTGTGGGAAGATTAAGCTTACCACGCCGCATTTTATTCATAAAGACCGTATGATGCTCTAAAATCAGACTATAAAGGCTCAGATGAGGGATGTCAAGCGCTATGGCTTTGGCGACATTTTCCTTTACATCTGCCATAGTTTGACCAGGTAAGGCATAAATCAAGTCAATAGAAATATTATCAAAACCAGCTCCCTTGAGACTGTCAATGCTCTCATAAATTTGTGCTTCGTTATGACTACGCCCAATACGTTTGAGCTGCTTGTCATTAAAAGTCTGCACTCCCAGAGAGATACGATTGACAGCTGATTTCTCCAATACTGCTATCTTGTCAGGCGTCAAGTCCCCAGGATTAGCCTCAATGGTAAACTCCTCTAACTGGCTCAAGTCAAGGTTTTTAGTCAAATGGCTGAGCAAATAATCTAATTGTTCAGCTGAGATGGCTGTTGGAGTTCCACCGCCGATGTAAAGCGTCCGCAGTTGCTCAATCTTGTAACTCTCAAACTCACGAATAAGAGCCTGCAAATAAGCATCCACAGGCTGATTTTTAATGAAAACTTTTGAAAAGTCACAATAATAGCAAATTTGTGTGCAAAAAGGAATGTGTACATAGGCAGATGTTGGTATTTTTAGCATACCTTTATTTTACCATTTTTCAGAAAAAATGAATCATTTTAGACAAGAAATGTTTTAAGTTGATTTTATAAAGTAGACGGTGTATATGATAAATACATAAAGGTAGACAGTGTACTAACAAGAGGACCTCTTTTTCTTCCCGAGATAAGTCAACAATGTCCGCCTCTTCACCATTTTTGCCACCATAAGAGATTCTATGATGAATGGCAGTGGAATCATAAGCTGGTTGCGTTGCTGTACACAGAATAATGGTCGTATTCATTACTTTAGTTAAAAAATTCATAGTTAGATTAGACTTGTTCGGTAACTACATCATCTCATGGTTGATGATGCCACAAATCAACTCAGCTCTTAATTCAAACCGTTTTCTACGATTACGATAGGGCTGTGCCATGATTTGAAAGGTTTTAAATTTGGCATTAAAGTGTTCAACTTCAATACGCATTTTAGCTATCTCGCGATTCAACCGTCTATCCTCTTGGGTTAAGAGGTGATGTTTAGAACGCTTAGCAGGAATAAAGGTATTTTCGTGAAATTTCAAGAGGCCTAAATACCCTAAATCTACGAAAACAAGGGTACTTTGGGGCAAACTATAGCCAATACTCTCCTTAAAAAGGGTAAAATCATGCGTATGGCCATCTGAAAAAGCCAATTGACAAGCACGATGGTTAGTCAAATCAAGCATGATTTGAGTTTTTATGGTATGTCTTTTCTTTTTACCAGAATAATTCTTGATTTGGTTTTTTTAGGGCGTTGAATAGGACTTTCAGTGATATCAATGGCAACAGTGGCGCTAGGTGCTTCCAAGTGGTCTAAATCAAAGAGACCTGAAGAACGAAGGGTGTCCTCTACCCATGTAATGGTCTCATTGACAGTTGCCACACCTACACCAAAATCAAATGCTAACAAGCGTTGAGTGGGGTAATAGCGTAAGTAGCGCAAGGTCATGATGAGCTGCTCTTCCATACTTAGACGGCGTGGGCGTCCACCTTTTCGGTGTTGCTCTTGATAAGCGTCAGTGAGACAATCAAGCATCAGTTGAAACGTCACTTTTTTAACACCTATTATTGATTTCACGATTATAGTGTGCTAAAACCATCCAAATCTCCTCTTATTTTTTCTCACTCCTTTATTCTACACCTTTATACAAAATCAAAACCACCCGTGAGAACGGGTGGTTTGCTCTTCGGCTGAAAGCCTCTGCTACCGGCCGAGGCCTAAAGGCCTACCGAATGGTTTCCCTTCAGCACCACCTTTGCTAGCTGACCCGACTAGCGGGTCTCTTTAAGACTACTTTCTTTTATTCTTCTCACCTGTAAACGGATCATATTCCTCGAAAAGACTGAGCTGATCTGCTATCACGTCTTCTTGTAATTGATTACGAATATATTCTTCAATTCGCTTCTGATTTCGCCCAACCGTATCAACATAAAACCCTCGACACCAAAATTTGCGATTCCCATATTTATACTTTAAATTAGCGTGTCGGTCGAATATCATTAAGCTACTTTTACCCTTTAAATATCCCATAAATGAGGAAATACTTAGCTTCGGTGGTATACTCACCAACATGTGAATGTGATCTGGGCATGCTTCTGCTTCATGAATTTCAACACCTTTTCTTTCACATAATAACCGTAAGATTTGACCAATACTTGCTTTGTATTTCCCATAGATTATCTGACGTCTATATTTTGGGGCGAAAACAATATGATACTTACAATTCCATGTAGTATGTGCTAAACTATTATTATCCTGTCTCATCAGAGGTCCTCCTTTTGTATATTAGTTAGTGGTCGGGAAACCTTATCTAATATAACACTTTAGGGGGACTTTTTTGATACATCGCTAAAAGCTTTTCGGAACCACTAGCACAGCTAGTGGTTTTCGTGAGACAACAAGACAAGCGCTTTCATAACGCTTGTCTTCCGTTTTCATATCATTTACAAGGTGATGATTTTTAAGCTTTCACCTCCCAATAAAATAAGGTGTTTTTCCACATTCTGGATGTTGTAGGATTTGCTGAGGGCTTCGGCATAGAGTGACATTTGACCTGCGTAGCGCTGCTTGATATCTTCTGGATTAGTGAATTTATCAGTCTTGTAATCAAAAAGGACGATGCGGTCATCAAGTAAGATGTAGCCGTCGATAATCCCACGCACGACAAATTTTTCCTTGCTTTCAGGATCTTCCTTGAGCATGGCAAACGGGGCCTCGCGGTGAACCTTATCTGCCTTTTCTTGGATAAGATGCCCCAGAGGGGTTTCTTCAAAGAAAGTCAAAATTTTCTCCGTTTGAATGCGAGCCTTCACTTCATCACTGACTGATAACTCAGATAAGGCTGCCTCAATGTCTGAACCTGCAACCTTTTGGGACAGGCGCAGACGTTGCATAAGCTCGTGAACTGCTGAACCTATCTCAGTAGCTGAGACAGATTTCTTCTTGCTGAAGTCAGGGAGATCAAACTTTGGCTTGGCTTGGTAGGACTTCTCCATGACATCTACCCCATCTGTCTCTATGACAGGCTCGTAAAACTTCTTAATTTGACTTGGGGTGCGGACGGTCGGTAGCTGGCTGGCAGCTTTGTAGGTTGCATTGATGCGGTCAACGGCCCCCAGCATATCCAGCGCACGCGCGATGTCATCTGACTGACGATTATCCTTGAGGTCATCCGGCTCATAGAACTGTTCCTGTTTAATTTGCCCAATCTTATCTTCTGTCAGGTCAGCATCAGTGACAAAGCTAGTTTTAAAATACAACTCCTCAGCGCTATAGGCTTCTTGAATAGCTAAAATCCAGTCTTGGAAAGTCATAAAATTCTCTCGCTCTGCTATCGGCAAGTGGTTACGCTCTGACTTACCGCTATACTTGTCTGCTATTTTCGCAGAGCTTCCTTTTCCAACAAGATAAAGTTTCTTTTCAGCCCTTGTCATAGCAACATAGAGAAGACGCATTTGTTCAGACAAAGTGGCTGTGCGCAGTTCCCGCTTGTTGAGCTGATAAGGAAGAGTGTCCATGCTGACTTTGACCGAAGGCAGCAGTTTCTCTCCCAATTCTTCCTTCAAATCCGCCACATATTTAATACCGACACCATTTTCACGCGACAAAATCAAGGGGGAGGTCATATCCTGAATGCTAAATTTTTTATCAATATTGAGGACGAAAACGTACTTGAACTCCAACCCTTTGGACTTATGAATGGTCATGAGGTTAACAGCATTCTTGGGAAGGGCTACTTCTACATCAGCAAGGTCGTTCTGATTTTCTAAAATCTTATCAATCATGCCAATAAAACGAGATAGACCTTTAAACCCAGTCTTTTCGTAATTGTTGGCGCGTAGGGCTAGCGCATATAAATTAGCCTGACGTTGTTCAGCTCGCGGTAGAGCTCCCACGTAATCATAGTAGAACTTATCATTGTAAATTTTCCAAATCAGATCGTAGAGCGAATGCATTTTAGCAAAACTTCGCCAATCCAAAAAGTTTTCAAAGAAAGCTTCCAACTTAGCGGTCAAATTTACTGTCATAAGGTCCTTATGCTCACCCTTTTCAACACGCGCATTTTGCAGTTTCTCGTAGAGATTTTGCTTGTGATAACCCTGAGTGTTTTGAAGAGCCAGACGAGCCAGTTCATCCTCATCAAAATTAAACATGGGCGAGCGTAAGAGAGCTACTAGTGCATAATCGTTGAGTGGATTGTCAATGGCGCGCAGAGTGTCTAGCATGACCATGACTTCAACGGACTTGAGATAATTTTGCTCACCGCCATCAGTGACCAACGGAATGCCATACTGGTCAAAGGTTTGTAAAATCCCATCATTGCGAGTGCGTGAAGACACTAAAAGCGTAATGTCTTCAAATTTGACCTTTTCTTCGTTATGAAGACGAATGATTTCCTTGGCAACTAACCTTACCTCAGATGGGCTAATTTGGTTACTGTCTTCGTCTGTTGAAAATTCCTCAGCCTCATCCGTATCATAGAGCAAGACCTGCGTTTGATTTTCAGGATGGGCTTCTTTCTGGGCTGGACTGCCTGCAACTAATTGGTGCGTGCCATCGTAAAGAATTTCACCAACCGCCTCATCCATAAGGTGGGTAAAGATGCTGTTAGTAGTCTGCAAGACTTCTGACTGACTTCGGAAATTCTCCTTGAGCAAGATGAGTTTACCTTGGCTAGGATCCTCTTGGAAGGCCTTAAATTTTTGATTGAAAATCTGCGGGTCTGCCTGACGAAAACGGTAAATAGACTGCTTGATATCCCCCACCATGAAGCGATTGTGACCATTTGATAAGAGTTCCAGCATGCGCTCCTGAGTATGGTTGTTATCCTGATATTCATCCACCATGACCTCGTGGTATTTGTTTTGAAAAAGCTGTGCAACATCAGGATTTTCCTCTAAAATCTGAATAGCAAAATGAGCTATGTCTGAAAACTCAAAGGCATTTTCTTGCAACTTAGCTTGTAAATACTGGTTTGAAAAATCCATGACAAAAGCCTGTAAGATTTCCAACAGAGGCTGAGTTTCCTCCTGATACTTGAAAATCGTTTCCAGATGTTGCAAACCTGTCAGACGCACTTGAAGAGCCTTGAAAACAGAATACTTGCTACCTGCCACCGTCACACTATCACCAGATGGGATGAGATTAGCCACATCGTTGGCGCATTTGCTCAGACCTTCACGACCATAAATGCTATCAAAATGCAAGGCCCAATCATGCAATTTCTCAATCATGATCAGATGCTTTTTATAGGCTGCTGTAAGTACACCTTTGCCAGTGACTTGTTTGTAGTCTGGCAAATCTGTCACATCTCGCAGACTATCAGCCGTATCATGCAGACAAGTCAGAAAATCAGCAATCTCTTGGTCTGGAATGGCTGAAAAATCAGTATAGGTCTTAGCACCCTTGAGAAACTTATCTTGCAGCCATTTTTGAGGACTGTCCGTTGCCTGACTAAAATCGTAAATCTTGTAAACCAGACTTCTAAAGGGGATGGCGTCTTTGCGATTGCCCGCGAAATTCTTGACTAATTTCCTAAAAACAGCGGAGCTATTTCCCGAAGCATAAGAAGTAAAAAGGTCAGCGAAAACTTCATTTTTGAGAATGTCTTGCTCACTCTTATCCGTCATGATTCGAAAGGCAGGTGATACTCCAATCAGATAACCATACTGGCTGACCAGTCTTTGAGTGAAGGCATCCATAGTGCCAATGTCAGCTGTCTGAACAGCTGCTAGTTGCTCAGAGAGAAACTGCTTGAGTTCAGGATTTTCCGTCAACTGTAGCTGCTCTGCTATTTTCTTTTCCAAACGTTCCTTTAGCTCACCAGCTGCCTTGACCGTGAAGGTTGAGATGAAGAGTTGGTCAATGCTCACACCACGTAAAATCTTGTCAATAATGCGCTCAACCATGACAAAGGTCTTCCCAGACCCCGCTGACGCTGAAACCAAAATATTAGTGCCAGAACTGTAAATAGCCTCAATCTGCTCAGGCGTTCGCTTCTGCTTCTTATCTGATTGCGCTTCTGTCATTTGCAAGGAGGTAATTTGCTCAGCTGTTAAAAATGGTTTAAACATTGTCTTCCTCCATTGTTGCTTCTTTTGCTTGCATCAAGGTCAAAAATCCCTGACGTTTCTCCTTTCGTGGCAGTTTATAAAGCTGTCTAGCATAAGGCATGTGACGGTCAGCTTCAAAGTGTGTAATACTTTTAAGCTGCTCGCCCTGCACCGACTTACCATCCTCACTGTAAGGATTGATGAGGAATTTCCCTTGGCGGATAGCTTGCGCAGCATTGCCATAGAGGTACTTATTGTAAGACAGTAAAATCGCTAGTTCATCTCGGCTATAAACTGAATCGGTCAAATGGTAACTACCATTGGCTAAATGTTCCTTTTCATCTTCCAAGAAAAGTCCCTTATAAGTCAACTCCTTATGAAGCACCTCAGGAATTTTATCTAAAGTCTTTACCCTTGCTAGGTCAGTTCTAGGCTCCTGCATGTGCAGGTACATCGCACCAAAAATCTTATCCTGTTCAGACAGTTGCCGTTTATCACGCAAGGCTTCCATATAGGTGACTAACTGCGGACTAAGACCATTATAAAATTTCTGAATATCAAAAGTGTTCTTGCTGGATTTGTAGTCAACAATTCCAAGACTACCATCTGTCATACGGTCAATGCGATCAATAATCCCCTTGATACGCACGGCATTATCCAGCATAAGCTCAAAAGTCTCCTCCTCACTTTCCACCACAATCTGACTGTTCTGACGTAAGATGGTTGCAGTGCTACGGGCAATATCTTCTAATACACCCAAGGTATAGCGACTCTCTTCGTCTTCTTCATAAATATTTTGGAAAGTCTGCTCCCTATTTGTCATTTGAATAGCTTGTGCCAGCTTATAGTCAAAAGTCTCCTCTGACTCATCCTTCATGACCAACTCAAAAACACGATGTAAGTAAGTTCCATGATTTCTAGCATCGGGATGGATACTCTCCTGCTCTTGCAAGCCTAGCACATACTGCAAAAAGTAGAGGTACTGGTTATTGTAAAAAGTCGTCACAGCAGAAGAGGACAGGCTGATCGGTTCATTGACTGGAAAGCGTGCCGCCATGACTTCGCTAGCAACCGTCTTGGTTACCATATTGTCATTGATTTGTGGGACCTCCACGCCTTCTTGCGCTAGCTTTTTACGCAGATAGCGAACTGCCACCGACCAAAAGGTCTGCTCGTTCTTGGACATTTCCAATTCTTGGGCAATAGCAGAGCGGTTAATCTCAACTACGCGTGACAAAAGGGCTTTATAATTGCCGATGTCTTCTGGTCTAGTTGAATGATAATTACGACCCTTAACTAGAACTGGCACACCCAAAGCCTGCAGTTCCAGTAAATAGCTAGAGGTATTGTCTTGGGCCTCGTTGAGAATTTGCGGAAGGCTCAAAACCAGTTCTTCTGTAGCTGAGTTGAAGAGCGATAGCGCTGCAAAATGATTTTTCTTGAGATTATCACGTGTTGGAATGTCAAAATGACATCCATCAGCTGTCGCTTCATTGACCTTGATACGTTCCTCATCCGAAATTAAGCTGCGATTTTGTGCAATCTTTGGAAAATTCGACTGAGTCATCCCTAGCGCAAAGACAAATTTATTGGTATGTGGTTCAACCAAGTCATAGGCCTTGACAGTTACAACATCAACTGTCGCTGGCACCATACGGTATTCTGCTGCCATCATGCCTGAACGTAGTAAGGACAGACACTCGTCCAAGGTCATTTTTTGGTTCCCAAAGATAGTTTGAAATTGCTGCAAAATTCCTGTAAATGTCCGCCAAACCTGCTCTTGCTTCTCTTGGTCAATCTCAGATAAACCATCTGCTAGCTCTGCCATATTTTCCGATAATGCAATAGCTTCCAAGAAAGTCATGAACTTATTCAAGAGACTAGAGCCCGATTGCTTACGTGCTTTAACTAAATCCTGCAATGGGGTCAGTAAGTTTGTTCGCAAAACGTTAAGATGCTTCAGAGAATATTTACCATTATTGACCGTGAAATCCTTGAAGAACTTGCTTTGCCCTTTAATATCGGCATAGGTCACATATTGTTCAAATTTGTCCAATTGGTCTTGGTTAACCTTGCCATAAAGGCCTGATTTGAACAGATTCATGACATCTTCCGTACGAAAATTGTAGCGCTTAATCCGCTCTAGTGAATCCACAAACTGCACCAGAGGATGAGCACTCATACTTTCTGCCTTGCCAAAATAATAAGGAACCTCATACTTATCAAAAATCTTGCCAACCTGTAGCTTATATGACTCCACATCGCCCAACAAAACCAAAATATCCTTATAACGATAACCTTCATAAAGTTTCTGACGAATGGCCCTGGCCACATGCTCCACTTCTTCCTTCTGGTTGATGACATCCCAGATGGCATAGTGCCGCTTGTCTGCCTCAGTTAGCACTAGGTCTGTCGTCGTGAAATCATGTTTAGCTTCAAAGAGCTGCGATAGCTTAGCAAAGGCTTCTAAACCAACTTCTTCTGAAACCACATAGTTTGGTTTAACCTCAAAGCGACTGGCCAAACTTCTCAGAAAATCAAGCCCAGCTTGATAGACATTTCCTGCCGTAAAGCTCGCTTTATAGGCTTTTTTACTGACATAGGTACCGATAATCATTTCCGCCCCATGCTCATGCAGCAGACTGACTAGATTTTCCTCTTCGGCGGAAAATCGCGTAAAACCGTCAACAACAACAACCAAATTTGCTAATTCAGCGTCTAATTGTCCAGAAGCCACCTGACTCGCAAAGAAAGCGACCTTGCTCTGATTGTCATAATTGCCATCTCGCAAAATATCTTCAACTGCTAAAAAAATAGTCAGCAGATCTCCTTGCTTCTCAGGTGTACTTAATTCTGTCAGTTCCATCACCGTCAAATTAGCTGACTTTAATTCCTTGTACAAATCCACCAACTGATTGATGAATTGGCTATCCTGTTTCAGACGACCAAAAACTTTCAAATCCGTGTCAGACAGACTAGCCAAGGCACGATAAAAGACCATAGCCAGACCGTTATCATCTAGGCTATCTTTCTGATTGGGAGCATTAAGCACAAAATAGCGAGCCATCTGCGCAAAACGTGTGATAGTGATGGCAAAGGAAGCCTGTTCAGGCAAAGCCTGCAAAACCGCTCGCTCCTTTTCAAATGACAGCGAATTTGGTGCAATGTAAAAAATATGCTTACCTGCTTTAGCGGCCTGTGCAGCTTCATTGACCAAAATTTCAGTCATGTTGTAGTTTATATCTGTATAGAGTAATTTCATGTGCTAGCCTTTCCTTAGAAATCAATAGTACTATTATACCAAAAAAAGCCCTGCAGAGGTTATCTACACGGCTTCTAATTACCAGTTCAACGGCTGTATTTTAAGCGTAGCACTTTTTCCTGTTGTTTCGTTAAGCGCAGTAAAATCACAACCTTATCAATACTCATATTGCTTTCTAACAAGCGTTCTGCAGCCATCATGAGTCCATTGTTAATGCCCATTTCTAAAATAGGATTCTTCTTGTCATTGACATCAAAGATGAATTTGTTGTCAGGTAAATCAAAGAGAACCTTGACAGCTCCAAAAAGCTGTTCAAAGTTATCGATGGCAACATCATAAACTGGTTTGATGCCAGGTTTAAGACTACGGCCTCGGTGGTTGAACCACATAGAATGCCAGCCACCATTAAAAGCTCCCATGATATCATTATCGTAAGAATCACCAACGTAGAGCGTTGTTGCAGGATTCATATCAAATTGTTCAGCTGCCAAGTTAAAGATTTCTTTCTCTGGCTTTTGAAAACCCGTTGCCTGACTGACGAGAACACGCTTGGGATCAACATAATCGTAAAGCCCCAGTTTCTTAACTTTCTTCAATTGATGTTCTGTTGGACCGTTAGTAATAATCCCCATAGGAACACCTTTTGATTTTAAGAAATCAAGGGTCATTCGCATCTCGTCCAGCATAGTAATATTTTCAAGTTCATTTTCATAAACTTTTTGAAAATGAATACCCATTGCCTCATCAATTTCACGGTAACCAAACTCTAACAAGGTTTCCTTGCAGCGCCAGAAACGAAAATACTCTGTAGTCCAATCACCGGCCATCACACGTGGAAATCCAACATCAGAATAATGTCGAAAACGAATGTATGCTTGATTGATATGGGTCATATCAAAATCAGGGAAACATTTTTCCACGGCAATCCGATAGGGTGCCTGCTGGTCATAGATGGTATCATCCACATCAAAAACAATCGAAGTAATCATGATTTTCCTTTTTCTCCAAATTTTTCAATACGACTATTATACCGTGTTTGGAATATTTTTTCAATTTAGAGCCAAGAAAGTAACGTTACCAATCGAGGATGACTGGGTACGACCTCTACAAAGTTTTCATTAAAATGTCCCAGAATTGATCCCTCTTTTCTGTCAACAAAGTAAGGTTGCCATTTTCTCTATCCTCATACACAATTCAGATAAAAGCCCTTGCCTGAATTAAACACAAAGAAGAGTTAAACCTCTCAAATTTATCACTAAAAATAAAAATTTCCTTATCTATTTTATCCCTAAACACTTGTTTTTATGGTAGAATAGGAAGGAATACTATTTGGAGGAAAACATGTCAAACGAACATATCGAAGAATTAAATGACCAACAGATTGTCCGTCGTGAAAAAATGACGGCTTTAGCTGACCAAGGAATTGATCCTTTTGGTAAACGTTTCGAACGTACCGCTACCTCTGGTCAATTAAAAGAAACCTACGCTGACAAGACAAAAGAAGAACTGCACGAAATCAATGAGACTGCTACTATCGCAGGTCGTCTCATGACTAAACGTGGTAAAGGTAAGGTTGGCTTTGCCCACCTTCAAGACCGTGATGGTCAAATCCAAATATACGTCCGCAAAGACGCTGTTGGGGAAGACAATTACGAAATTTTCAAAAAAGCTGACCTTGGGGACTTTCTGGGGGTAGAAGGCGAAATCATGCGTACTGACATGGGTGAACTTTCTATCAAAGCCACTCACATTACACACTTATCAAAAGCTCTTCGTCCGCTCCCAGAAAAATTCCACGGACTGACAGACGTTGAAACCATCTACCGCAAACGCTACCTAGACTTGATTTCAAATCGCGAAAGCTTTGACCGATTTGTGACCCGTTCAAAAATCATCTCAGAAATCCGCCGTTACCTTGATGGACTTGGCTTCCTCGAAGTTGAAACACCTGTCCTTCACAATGAAGCTGGTGGTGCTGCGGCAAAACCTTTCATTACTCACCATAATGCTCAAGATATGGACATGGTACTTCGTATCGCCTTGGAACTTCACTTAAAACGCCTTATCGTTGGTGGGATGGAACGTGTCTATGAAATTGGTCGCATTTTCCGTAATGAAGGTATGGATGCCACTCATAATCCAGAATTTACTATGATTGAGTTGTATCAAGCCTATGCAGATTTCCAAGATATCATGAATATTACAGAGGGAATCATTCAGCAAGCAGCCAAAGCTGTACATGGCGAAGGATCAATTACCTATCAAGACACTGAAATCAAGATTAACGAACCTTTCAAACGTATTCATATGGTTGATGCTATTAAGGAAGTGACTGGTGTTGACTTCTGGCAAGCTATGTCGCTTGAAGAAGCACAAACTATTGCCAAGGAAAAGAATGTTCCACTTGAAAAACATTTTAACACGGTAGGTCACATCATCAATGCCTTCTTTGAAGAATTTGTGGAAGAAACGCTAATCCAACCAACCTTTGTTTACGGACACCCTGTTGAAGTTTCACCACTGGCTAAGAAAAATGCAGATGACCCTCGTTTTACAGACCGTTTCGAACTCTTCATCATGACCAAAGAATACGGAAATGCTTATTCTGAGTTAAATGATCCAATTGATCAGTTGGAGCGTTTCAAAGCTCAAGCAGCTGCTAAAGAACTTGGTGATGACGAAGCAACTGGCATTGACTATGACTATGTTGAAGCCCTTGAATACGGTATGCCACCAACAGGTGGTCTTGGAATCGGTATTGACCGCTTGGTGATGCTTCTCACAGATACTACAACCATCCGTGATGTACTACTCTTCCCTACGATGAAGTAATTGAGGTTATAAACCTTGATTTGACAAGCTTTGTTACTACTACTTGCCTAAAATTAACATCAAATTTTTATAAGCTGTAAAACTGGTAAATAAAATAAACCGAACACCTTCAATTCAGAATCAATATCTGTGGAAGTTGTTCGGTTTTTGTTTATTTAAAATTCGAGTTCTTTGTAAGACCTGATTTGTCAGAGGTCTATTTTACATTTCTGGAAAAAGCCTTAACTTCAGCTCATATTTGCTTTTTATTACTTGGAAGTTGATTCAATTTTATATAATTTTATCGTGGTGCTAGTTAATTTCAAAATACAATAAAAAACTCAAATGGACTATACTGTAAGTGACGAAACATACAGGAGGTTAGTCCAAATGAGCCACTTACAGTATACTGCTAAATCTCATCATTTGAAATGGAATTTACGCCAATTATCTCAAATTTACTTTTTTGCTTAAAATAAGGACAAATAAAAAATTGTTTTTATAGTTAACATTTCAAATTTTATGGTTGACATTTTTAGAAACGTATATTAAACTTATGTTAACCTTATAAAATATAGGGTTAACATAAAAATTTTGAGGTGATTCAATGTCAAAAAAAACGACCTTATCTTTGATTCTTCCTGCTTTTGGGGCGGCTCTGATTGTTGTGTTGTCACAAATTGTTATTCCAGTTGGAACCGTTCCGTTCACATTACAAACCTTAGCAATCGGTCTTATTGCAACTCTTTTTAGACCACGTGAAGCTGTGCTAAGTGTCTTACTCTACCTCTTACTTGGAGGTATCGGCTTACCTGTTTTTGCTGGAGGATCTGGTGGATTTTCAGCGCTTATGGGACCTACCGCTGGTTTTTTATGGGGATTTGTCGTTTATGCCCTTACAACATCCTTTCTTATTAATCCTAGAACGTCACTTGTTGTAATCTTTCTAGCAAATTTGTTGGGTGCTATTACAACACTTGTACTCGGCGTTCTTGGACTTCACTTTTTGGCAAATATGACTTGGCAGGCTGCTTTTTCAGCTGGTGTCTTACCTTTTATTGTTTCTGATTTGGTAAAAATACTTGCCATAACATTTATAAGTAAACCAATTTTTAATGCTCTAAAACAAGAGGAGTATTTTAATCAATGATTATAGACTAATCTTCTTTTCAACCACATTTCTATTGTAAAACCCATCTTATACTGATTAAAAATCAGAAATAGCTACCTGGAAGTGATTGGATATATTCAAAAATGAACAATTTCATGATTGATGGAATCTTTTGTCACGGTAAAAGGGGATGATTCATGATGATAGTTATAAGTTTGTTATTTTTGATTTTGGTTGAGTATTATAATCTCTGAAATAGTAGGTTTTTGGTTATAGGCTATGATTTATAATATCCGAAAATAACAAAAGCTACCCTTGCCCCAGGCAAAAGGTAGCTTTTGTTATACAATTCATATATATCCAAAAACTGATAAGCCTTCAATCGTCAAGGTAGTAGTCCTGATAAAAAGAGACTTTTAATTGTATAAAACGTTCTAAATCTTGTAAGAGCTGAAAAAGAATAGCTCGTGTTTCAAATTCTTCACGTGTCTTTGGAAGTTCTCGCTGACGAAAAGTTTCAAGCATTTGATTAATATCATCAATCAGAGTTAAAGCAGGATTTTGCTGGCTAAGTTGTGCAGCCGTTTCATGAAAAAGGTGGGCTAATAAAACACTCTCTCGAACTTCTAAACGACATTGATTGATATTAAGAGCCATTTGTCGTAAGAGCTGGTTTTGCTGCTGACGCATTTCAAAATAATGAATATGATAATTGGTATGATGGAAAAGATGATTGCTACTATCATGATAAACTAGCTGTAAAGCATCCTCAAGGATCTTATCCAACTCGTTTATTAAAGTAGCATCATTCCGACCATTTCCTTGCAAAAGAAAACTTTCAAAACGATAAAGAATAGCCTTTAATTGCTCTTCAACCTTGGCATGAATGGTCTCAATTTCCTTATCCCTGGAAGGCATATAAAAATTAAAAATCAAAGCAAGCCCAGCTCCAATAGCAAATAGACAAAACTCATTGAGAATAATAGGAAGATCCAAACTTTGCTCAGCCATTAAATGAGTCACTAAAACCGTAATTGGTGCGACACCTGTTTGAATCATTAACCGATATGAAAGTGATACATAAATCAACAAATATACTAACAAAGCAATGAGGTTATAGCCCAAAACGGTGAAGACAAGAGCCGCAATCATAAAAGCAAGAAGAAAAGACACAAGACGCTGTCCTGCAACCTTTAAACTTGTTTTTCGCGTCTCTAAAACACTTAAAATAGCGATAATTCCAGCAGAGCTGGCATAGGATAAATTCAAAAAATTAGCAAATGCAATAGCTAAGATAGTCGCTAAAGAAATCTTTATAGTCCGTTCTAAAATTCCCATATGGCCTCCTAAAATAAGCCCTTTTTAACTTCTGCTTTGACAAGTGACCATTCTTGCTCAGCACGTGATAATTTTCGCTTATAGTCATTGAGCCCTTGACGGTAACGCTGAACAAAATAGGATTGTTTTAATAATGGTAATTGTGGTATTTTAATACTAAGAATTTTTTGCGTACTTAAATTCATGACACTTTTTCCAGTATTTGTCTCTTCCAACAGCATTTGCCCCAATTCAGTGTCTAAAAATAATTTGATGTAATAGCCTAAAATATCAGCCGTTGGACGTAGAACAGTAATATTAGCTGAGGCAATTACCTCTCTATTTTGTTTTTCAAATACAGCGATTTTCTTTACAGTCCCCTTTGAAGCAATCAATACATCTCCATCCTCCAATAAATAACGAGAAAGAGAGCCCGGAGGGGTATCAATCATTTTTAGATGATCATAATCAATTCCAATTTCAGTTATATCCACCAAATTGATAACTGCTAAATTACCTTCTTTAACGAATTTAGACACTGCTTTTCCTTTGAAACAATCAACAACTTCTCCCAAACTAACTTTAGGAGAGGGATTGGTATAATATTCTTCAATAAGTGATGCCATAATATCTCCTTAAATAATTAGTATTATAATACTAAACCAGGTGTATTTCAAGTTTCTGGTACTTATCATTATTAAATCACATTATCTTAGAAATGAAGCGAAACATTGTTCATATATATGCAGATACAATTTTAAGGTAACCATTAAACACTCATCAAAATAGGAATTTGATTTTCAAGAGCTCTATATTATTTTTGACCTGAGTACTAAGTCGTTCGCCACAAGCTGTACTGGGGCGCGACAAGCTAATACTCAGTTAAAATCAAAAATAGCGGAAGTCCAGTCTCTATGTACAATTGATTTGAGTTGATAAGCAGTTAAGGTTTGAATAACCTCTTCAAGTTTATCAATTACCTCATTTAAAGTCTTAAATACTTTATTCTTGAAACCAAGTTTACTGATACGCCCAAAACCCGCCTCATCTTGATACATAAGGCGGATTTTTTGATATTCTTTTCCATTAATAAAACGCTTACTCACTCTCTCCTTGAATAAAGATTTTATTTTTAGACGCTAAAATGGTTTCGGCGTCTGCTTTTTTCGGATGTTGGGGACGTGGGCTAACTTTACGCCAACCATGACGTTTCAGGAGAGCATAGAAACCTTCTCGGCTTGTCTTGTGCCCAACTCTCTCTTGATAGGCTTTAAAGAGGGAATTAACGGTAATGAATTCTCCATTCAAAGAAGAAGAGACTTGCTCTTTAAGGAAATCTTCTTCCTCCTCATGCGTCATATAGGAGCGGCGGCGACCACCACGATTTTCCTTTAAGAGGGCTTCTAAGCCACCACTTAGATAGCGATTCAATAAGTTTCGGACTGTCTGATGGACAAAACCTACTGATTTAGCTACGGATGTTAAATTATGGCATTCAGAATAAAGAATGAGTGCCTGGATTTTTCTATGATGCGGAGCATTATTTTTATCTTTAAGTGCTTGCTTTAATTCTTCGACTTGAGTTGGGGTAAGTTCTTTTGTCATAACACTATTATAACGCTATTTCTGATTTTTGTTAAGTATAAGTTTACAATGTATAAAAAATAAGCTAAATGACTTTATTCGTTTACTCTAATTTACGGAGAAAGTACTTTGATATAAAAAACGGAAAATAGCTTTAAATCAGCTTTCCCGCCCTATTATATGTTATAACTCCTTAACTGCAACAAGTGCCGCTTCATAATCTGGATCTGTATTGACATTTTCAAGATATTCTACATAGACCACCGTATTAGTTTTATCCAAAACTAGAACTGCACGTGCTAACATACACCACTCTTCCATCAAAACGCCATAAGTTTTACCAAAGCTATTATCAAAATAATCTGATAGCATGATGGCATTTTCCAGCCCTTCTGCACCACACCAGCGTGCTTGAGCAAAAGGTAAATCAACTGAAACAGTAAGTACGACAGTATCTTCCATATTGGAAAGTTCTGTATTGAATGTTCTGGTCTGTCTTGAACAAATACCTGTATCTATTGATGGAACAATGGAAATGATTTTTTTCTTACCAGCAAAATCCGATAAGGTTTTATAAGTCAAATCCGTTGCCATGAGTTTAAAATCATAGGCTTTGTCTCCGACCTGTAATTGATTGATAGCGTTAACTGTCACTGTTTTTCCAATAAATGTTGGCATATGGTTACCTCCTATTACCAACATTGTAATCAATTTCTAAAGGTTTTACCAAAATTTTGACTGAAAATTTCCAAGCTTAAATATACTTACTGCCCTCTCTCACGCTCAGTGGTGCCATGTCTTTTCTATATTTTTGAAAAAAGCTACGCACCCACTCTGGATTAGTTTTTGAATAATCTCTCAGTGCCCAACCAATCGCTTTATTGATAAAAAATTCCTGACTGCCAAAATTAGCCAGCAAAATTTCTTCCAAGAGCTTTGTATTTGTCTGACTCTTACGTCCCAACTGATGTTCAATTGCCAGACGTCTTACCCAAAAATTGTCATCATGAGCACAGCTGCGCATCAAATCATCTATCCGCCTGTCAGTAAGACCGATGTTACCTATAATCTGATCTAAAAAATCAATGCTATCCCACCATTGTCTGTTCCTGACAAAATTTTCCAACTTAGGAATATCATCAAATGACAAATAGTTTTTCATAGCGCGTAAATAGTCTCCAACAAAATATTGATACTCACGTTGTGGCGCCTGCCAGCAAATCTCTAACAGGTTCCAATCAATTACCTTTCTTCTTCGCTCAGTAGCTATCAAATCTTTATAGAGCGCCCTACGTTGGGGAGTTTGAATGCCATAATAAACAAACTGATTTTTCATATAAGCAGCCATTTGCCTTGCCTTATCAGGATTGGCTGACGCTTCAAAACGTTTTTGTAACTCATCAAAAATCATCATGAAAATCTCTCAAATACTTCTAAAATTTTTTGCCTAAGATCAACTGTACTGATTATCTCATCAGCATAAGGTTGCAATAAGTCGAATTCTCCAACCTGTACAGAATAAGCTGACGCTTCAAACATTGCAATATCATTCTTATCATTACCAAAAGCAACAAAATTCTTCCCCAGCATCTTAACGATAGTTGTTGCTTTATTCGTCATGTGAGGATTAAGGTAGAGACATTTTTCATGAGCATGATAATCTACATCTAATTGTTTGGTGGCTAACAAGTCATGACAAAACTCCTCAACAAGTTCCTCGCGTTCTCCCATATAAATCACCATCTTAATTGGATTATACAGCTCATCAATAGCCAATTTCTGTGCTAAATTCAAAGGATCAACACTCTTGATAAAGGGAATTTTTTGATCATAAAAACTAGCATAATTAAAATCATCATCCACAAAATAGGGCAACTGATAGTTGTGACAATAAGAAAGTGCTAAAGCATAAGCATTATTTTCTAAATGTTGATGAAAAATCAAATCCCCTGCTTCATAAGCAAGTCCGCCATTTAGCCCAATCACCAAGTTATGCGCCAGCTGATTTCCCAAAACATCTATGCAATCACGATAGGCACGAGCTGAAGCAAAAACCACCCTGTGACCAAACTTTGGGGCATTCTCTAAAATTTCCTTGATATCTGCTGAAATTGTTCTGCGGTCAAAACAAATAGTACCATCTAAATCAAATACAAAATTCATGTCATCATTGTAACAAAAAACTCAACCTTTTTCTAGGTTGAGTCACTTCGCTTATCTTAGATTTTCTCCAAAGCTAAGCGTAAATCTTCAATCAAGTCGTCTGCATTTTCGAGACCAACAGAAATACGAATTTGGTTTGGTGTGACACCACAAGCCAACAAGTCTTCTTCTGACAATTGTTGGTGTGTAGTCGTTGCAGGATGAACGACTAATGATTTAGCATCAGCAACATTGGCCAAATCTGAAAATATTTCAAGGTTATCAATAACATTACGTGCCTCATCTTGCCCTCCTTTGACATGGAAAGTAAAGATGGAACCAGCACCTTTTGGTAGATACTTTTGAGCTAATTCATAGTATGGACTTGAAGACAAACTTGGATAATTGACCTTTTCAACTTTAGGGTGTTTTTCTAAGAAATCAACGATTTTTTTAGTGTTTTCGACGTGACGCTCAATGCGCAATGATAAGGTCTCCAGACCTTGCAAAAGTAAAAAGGCATTAAATGGTGACAAGGCTGCACCAGTATCACGAAGAAGCTGTACACGAAGGGCTGTGATAAAAGCAGCCGGACCAATATCTCGAGTATAACTGATATTATGATAAGACGGATCTTCGTCAACAAATTGTGGGAATTTTCCAGAAGCTGCCCAATCAAACTGACCAGAATCTACAATAACACCTGCAATCGTTGTCCCATGACCACCGATAAATTTCGTTGCAGAATGAACCGAAATATCTACACCGTGTGAAAAAACATTGATGAGGTAGGGGGTCCCAAAAGTATTGTCAGCTACCAGAGGAATCTTATGAGCATGTGCAATATCAGCAATTTTTTCAATGTCTGGTATGTTAATCAAAGGATTACCAAGAGTTTCAATAAAAACTAGCTTAGTATTATCTTGAATTGCTGACTCAATTTCATCAAGTTTATCAACGTCTACAAATGTTGTTGTAATACCATAACGTGGTAAGGTTTCTTTCAGAAGATTAAAGGTACCACCATAGAGGGTTGTAGCAGCAACCACATGATCGCCAGCGTGTGCTAAACCAAGTACAGTATAGGTAATAGCAGCCATCCCTGAAGCCGTTGCCAAAGCACCCACACCTTTTTCAAGAGCTGCAATCCGATCTTCAAAGACTGCAACTGTCGGATTTCCAATACGAGTGTAGATGTTCCCTGTTTTCTTCAAACCAAAAAGGTCTTCTCCTTCTTGGGCATTGTCAAAAACGTATGAGGTTGTTTGATAAATTGGTACCGCACGTGACTTTGTCGTCGGGTCAACAGTTTGTCCAGCGTGTAGTTGAAGGGTTTCAAAACTCAATTCTCTTGCCATGATTGACTCCTTGTCGTAAAGTTTTGACAACATTCTAATTAATGTTATCTTTTAAATTGTCTTTATTGTACTCTATTATTTTTACTTACGCCAATAGTTTTTATCTATCAGAGTGATAAATAATATCTATAATAGATTGAGAATATGTTTATCCCAATCCCCTAAACATTCATTTCGAAAACGATAGAAGTTCTTTGACAGCATATTGCACATTATCTGACTGTGCGATGGCCGAAATAATGGCAATGCCATCGGCACCATTATGATAAAGATCTGCTACGTTATTCACTCCAATACCTCCAATCGCGACAATTGGAATATCTGGGGCGTACTGTCGTATGTCACGCAAACCTTTCACCCCGATGGCTCTGCCAGCATCATCTTTAGAATTGGTCGGGAAGATTGGTCCTACACCTATATAATCCACTTCATCAACTGCTGACTCTTGGTATTCTTCTATTGAACCAACAGATAGACCTATAATTTTGTCAGGAAATAATTCTCTTGCCTTTGTAATTGACAGATCCTCTTGGCCTAAATGAACACCATCTGCATCAAGAGCCAAGGCTAAAGAAACGTCATCGTTAACGATAAATGGGACATGGTAATGATGACAAAGTTCCTTTACTTTCCTAGCTAATTCTATTTTTTTATATCCTTGTAGAGCAGTTTCTCCTTTTTCACGAAATTGAAAACAAGTCACACCTGATTTCAAAGCCTTCTCAAGAATATCTAGAAATTTCCCTGAAGCGCAGTTCGCAGTACCACACACAAAGTATACTTTTAGAATATCTTTGTTCATGAATAGTCCTCAACTTTTTTCAATTGCTCAAGATCGTCATGACAGACCTGATGTAAAGCATCTAAAAATGCTATCTGATAACTTCCAGGCATGTGACCATCTGTTTTTTGAGCCGCCAACTCACCAGCAATATTATAGACTGAAAGTGCTTCCTCTAGGCAATTTAACAAATCATCTTCCTTAGCTAATCCAATAAAGGCAGCTAGAACAGCACCCAATAGGCAACCTGTGCCTGTCACCAGGGGCATTTGCGAATTACCATTGTATAGTAATTTAACATATCCATTAACAGCGATAGCATCGATTTTCCCAGTAACCACGACTGGTATTTGAAAATATCGACTTGCTGCCAATGCAAGTTCTCCGATATTATCTACAGACGATGAATCTACTCCTTTACTTGCGACCTTTTGACCAATCAGGGCTGCGATTTCACTAGCATTTCCTCTCAACAATGAAATCTTATGGTGTTCTAAGAGGTCAAGTGCAACATTTTTACGAAATTGCCCAGCACCAGCTGCTACAGGATCTAAAACCGTCCGAATATCATATCTCTCCGCAATGTCCAAGGCATCCTTATAAAGTTGCCAATTTCTCTCATTTAGTGTCCCGATATTGACCAGCAAAGCACTGGCTTGCGGTAAAAAATCTTCTAAATCATCCTGATATTCACTCATAGCAGGTGAAGCACCCAAGGCTAAAAGACCATTAGCTGTAAAATTTTTTACCACATTATTGGTAAGACATATAGTTAGAGGTTGTTCTTGTTTTAGTTTTTCGAGATAAGTCATCTATTCTCCTTTATAGGTTATGTGATTAACAGGTCCATTTCCATGCCCCAATTCAGGTGCAGTTCTAATGGCTTCTGTGATAAAACGTTTTGCGGTTGCAACCGCTTTTTCAATGGGATGACCCTTTGCTAACTCTGCTGTAATGACCGCAGCATAAGTGCAACCTGTTCCGTGAGTGTGCCTAGTCGGAATACGATCAGAACGAAATGTCAAAATATCACCGTTTTCTAAGAAAAGAACATCGGTCGCCTCACCTTCCAGGTGCCCTCCTTTTATCACGACATTTTTAACGCCAAATTGTGTTTGAATAGTTCTACCAGCTTGGTAAATAGAAGCTTCATCAGGTATTTTTGCTCCACAAAGTACTTCAGCTTCTGGTAAATTAGGAGTGATAATCATTGCAAGAGGTAAAAGTTTTTCTTTAAGAGACTGCACCGCGTCCTGACTAATCAGCTGATCACCGCTAGTCGCTACCATAACAGGATCTAAGACATAGGGACTGTCACTATTCTTCAAATACCAACTGATACGTTCAATTGTTTCTATTTCTGCTAACATCCCTGTTTTAATTGCATGGGGCTTAATATCCGAAAAAACACTTTTAAGCTGAGCCTCCAGGATAGACTGTTCCAGATGACAGATGGCTTGTACACCTTGTGTGTTTTGTGCTACAACACTCGTAATAACCGACATTCCGTACACCCCACGCGCTTGAAAACTTTTCAAATCTGCCATAATTCCAGCACCACCACTAGGATCTGTACCCGCAATACTTAAAGCAACTTGTAATTTAGACATTTCGTACCTCCTTAGGCCATTCTTCCTGATTTACAGCCATTTGAAAAAATAGACGCTCATGTTGGCAACTTTCTAAAAAAACACGAATCACTTTTTTTCTCTCCTTATCTGTCAAATGTTGACTATACTTCTCTAGCAAATCAAAATAGACACTCAAGCAATCTTCAGCAATAGCATTGTTTGCATAGAAATCAAACCATTTTTTAAACGAATTATCAGCAGTAATTTTTCCACCACCCAATACTCGTTTTGCAACTTGCTGATAAATCCACGGACATGCAAGCATTGCAGCTAAAATATAAACCAACTGATTGCAGTTTAGATGATAATACAAATGCTTAATGTAATGATCTGCACTTGGATAGCAATCTTTGTCCATTACAATTTCATGATAATCTTTTCCAACCACCTGTGCCAAATACCTATGCGCTTCAATTTCATGCTCAAAGATAAATTCAATTTGATTCAAAAAGAATTTTTTAGTTGTTTTATCTGATACTTTGGCAAAAAGCTGAGCATAAATATCTGAAAATTTTTCAAGATAGATAGCATCTGCTTTCAGATAATGTGAAATAGCTTCAAAAGATAGCGTATCTGTAACCATCCCTTGAATAAAATCGTCTTCTATGATCTTCTTAATAAAAACATTACTATAAATTTTACATTCATCGGTAATCATTACTATCCTCCTTTATCATCGGCATACCTTTTTAATGATAAATAGCTAAACGTTTAATTGTAGATTGAATCCACTACTTTTGAAATAATCTAACTAAGTTGCCTTGACCTACTCCCAAAATATACAGAGCCAGTTCAATCTTGGATGCTTCTATCAATCACTCGTTAAAAATAAAAAGTAAAAAAATACATATTCGTTCTTCCAAAAAGCCTCTGGTTTTCCTTTTTTTTACAAAGTAGCTAAAAATGTGACTGGGGTGCAGAAAGATAAATGAGTGAACTGACAAAGCTGGCTATTTCTTTAAGTATTATGGCTCTTCAAAAAATAATAAAAAACACCATCTGAAAACTCAAATAGTGCGTTTTTATTTAAAGCTACTGAAAAAAAACTTTTGTCGTCACAAAAGAAACATCTTTCAAAGATTTAAGCGCAACAAAAATACCTCGTTGCTCACACATTTCCCTTCGCCAGTTCTAACTGTATCAGGTTCAATGGGTATAATCTCAGCTTTTACGCACCCCAAATGCTTTATTTAATTACAAACCAACTATACCATAATCACTTTTATTCTGCAACAATTTTCAGAAAATTTTTTGCTAACTTGTCCACTTTATCCGCTAGAAAATCTTATCATACTCAATGAAAATCAAAAGTAGCCTAGGAAACGAAGCCGACGATAGAACTTGAGTTCATCAAGGCAAGTTGACAACGGATAATTTTGATTTTCGAAGAGTATCAGATATAAAAAGAGCTGGAACACATGTGTCCAGCTTTCTTATATTTTCAGAGTCTCAATTAAAAGGTATAGAGAGAAAGTAAGGATATAGAGGTGGCGGGCCTAAATCAAATCACTTCACATGGCACCATTTTTTTAATGTTATGATTTTTTCTCAATCGGAGCTAGACTTGCTAGAAGTTTTTTAAGTCCCACCTCAGGGAAATTAATTTTTAATTCTTGAGCCTTTCCTGTCCCACTAACTGCCAGAACTGTGCCATCACCCCACTTTTTATGATGGGCGATATCTCCAATTTGCCAGTCAACCGACGCTTTTTGAAGGCTATTTTGACCAAAAGGTTGTCCTCCAGAGTTTTTTGAAAATGGCTGAACTTTGGACTTAGATGACGTTGTATAGTCTGGTTGTACCTGAACTTTTCTGGCTTGCAGTGCTTGTTGCAAGCTCATCCCCTGACCAAATTGTCTTGCTCCGCTATTGGCATATGTCGCACTGAAAGATGTATTTGCAGGCCGCGCCAATCCTTGATACTGCAATAGATCAGTGGAAATTTCATTGAGGAAGCGGGTTGGACGATTGTAGTTTGTCTTACCATACAGAATACGACTGTTAGCATTTGTCAAAAAGAGAATTTCCTCCGCCCGAG
Organism: Streptococcus sp. ZY19097; assembly: GCF_040731245.1. NCBI lineage: Bacteria > Bacillati > Bacillota > Bacilli > Lactobacillales > Streptococcaceae > Streptococcus > Streptococcus sp. ZY19097. The sequence goes on along the minus strand of NZ_CP160400.1, from coordinate 1,269,018 downwards.
TAATTCCGACATAGGCCAGACGCCGTTCTTCTTCCAATTCATCCTGATCTTCAGAAGCGCGTGATAATGGGAAAACTCCTTCCTCCATTCCAATCAAAAAGACAACTGGAAATTCTAGACCTTTGGCAGCATGAAGAGTCATCAAAGTAACTTCAGCTGTCTCTTGGTCGCCATCATCCGTATCGGCAATCAAGGCCAAATCATTCAAGAAGCGCCCCAATTTATCCAATCCACTTTCATCAGGTGCTCCATCTGTATTGTTGTCATCAAAGTTCTTGGTAACAGATAGAAATTCTTCAATATTTTCAATTCGAGCCTGACTCTCTAAGGTATTTTGAATCTGTAGTGCCTCCAAATAACCCGATTGATCTAAAACCTCTTCCACCAACTGTGTTACAGTCAGATTATCTAACCTATCTCTAAGCTTGAGGACAAAGATAGCAAAGTCTCCAATAGCTTGAGCAGCTTTACCTTTGATTGGTGACAGCATGATATTTTCTGAGGCATCTAAAAGGCTCATTTGGCGGTCATAGGCAAAGAGACGGATTTTTTCCAAGGTTCCCGGTCCAACCCCACGTTTAGGCTCATTAATAATGCGCTCATAGGAAATATTATCTGAAGTATTGGCAATCAAATTGAGATAAGAAATAACATCACGAATTTCCTTGCGGCTGTAAAACTTAGTCCCGCCAACCATAGTGTAGGGAATATTTGACTTTAACAAGGCCTCCTCAATAGTCCGCGACTGGGCATTGGTCCGATAAAGGACAGCAAAGTCCTTGAAGTTTTTACCCGTTTCACGAACTAAGTTATCAATAGTAGAGGCCACAAAAATGGCTTCATCGCGCTCATCATTAGCACGATAATAGACAATTTGTTCCCCGTCAGCATTCTGTGTCCAGAGTTTCTTGTCTCGTCGATTGTGGTTATTTTGGATAACATCATTGGCAGCTTGCAGAATTTTCTTGGTTGATCGATAATTTTCCTCTAGCAAAACAACTTTAGCCTCTGGGTAATCTTTTTCAAAATCCAAAATATTCTGCATATCCGCACCACGCCAACCGTAAATAGATTGATCCGCATCTCCTACCACACAGATGTTTTTAAAGCGGGAAGCCAAGAGTTTAACCAGCTGATATTGGGCATGATTGGTATCTTGATACTCATCCACATGAATGTACTGATAACGTTGCTGATAATAAGCTAGAACATCAGGATTTTGATCAAAAAGACGCAAGGTCATCATAATCAAATCATCAAAGTCCATGGCTTCCGAACGGCGTAATTCTTCTTGATAGACCTTGTAGCACTTGGATACAATTTGGGTATACATATCACCTGCTTGATGGTCATAAGCCACTTCGTCTAAAAGATCATTTTTGGCATTAGAAATGGTTCCCAAAATTGAGCGCTCATTCCATTTCTTTGGATCAAGATTAAGATTTTTCAGAATGCGTTTCATGAGCGTGCGCTGCTCGCCAGGATCAATAATGGTAAAATTGCGGTTGTAGCCAATATGGTCTGCTTCACGACGCAAAATGCGAACACACATACTGTGAAAGGTTGCAATTAGCGTATCAGCTGTTGCAGGATTGAGAGCCATGGCACGTTCTCTCATTTCACGCGCAGCTTTATTGGTAAAGGTGATGGCTAAAATATTCCAAGGATTAACAAATTTTTCATCAATTAGGTAAGCGATTCGGTGAGTCAACACACGTGTCTTACCAGAACCGGCACCAGCCATAATCAAAAGCGGTCCTTCTGTTGTCTGTACCGCTTCTGCTTGCTTATCATTCATACCATTTAATAAAGGATTCATTTTTTCTCCCTTTCAGTTCAATTCGAATCGGCTTTAAAATTATACCATTTTTCAAACTAAAAGGGGAATTTCTATGATGTTTTTTGCTGACACATCTCAACAAAATAGCGATGAACATCCAAAGAATCAGTTACTTCAGGATGAAAAGCTAATCCAATTTGATTGCCGTAACGAACCCCAACAATTTTTCCTTCAACCTTAGCTAATACCTCTACCTGTTCAGCAATTTTCTCGATGTATGGAGCTCGAATAAAGGTGAGAGGAATATTACCGATTCCTTTGAATTCGCTTTGCACGGCAAATGATCCTAGTTGACGTCCATAGGCATTACGTTTGACTGTAACGGGTAATGTCGCCAGATGTTGTTGGTCATCATTAGATAAATGCTCTGCCAATAATATTAAACCAGCACATATTCCCATAACTGGTAAACCAGACGCTATTTTTTCTCTCAAAATTTCTAATAAACCTAATTCTCTCAACAACTTCCCTTGGACAGTTGATTCTCCACCTGGGATAATAAGCCCGTCCATTTCATTTTCCAAATCTGAAAGCTGCCTAATTTCAAAAGAAGGGATACCTAAGCGAGCTAAACACTTCTCATGTTCAATAAAAGCACCTTGTAGTGCTAAAACTCCAATTTTCATCCTTACCCCCGTTTAAATACCTCTTTCAGCCATTAAAAGTTCAATTTCACCTTCGTTTATACCAACCATTGCTTCACCTAAGTTTTCTGACAAGCCTGCAATCAATTTTGCATCTCTGAAATTTGTTACAGCTTGAACAATAGCAGCTGCACGTTTAGCTGGATTTCCAGACTTGAAAATTCCTGAACCAACAAAGACGCCTTCTGCACCTAGTTGCATCATCAAGGCTGCATCAGCAGGTGTGGCAACACCTCCAGCCGCGAAATTAACAACTGGCAATTTATGGTTGTCATGGACATATTTCACCAAATCGTATGATACCTGCAAATCTTTTGCTGCTTGATACAATTCATCTTCTGATAACGATGATAAACGATTGATTTCTTGGTTTAGCTTTCGCATATGACGAACTGCTTGCACAATGTCACCTGTTCCTGGCTCCCCTTTAGTCCTTATCATGCTAGCTCCCTCTTGAATGCGACGAAGAGCTTCCCCTAAATCTTTAGCTCCACAAACAAAAGGAACATCAAACTGATTTTTATCAATATGAAAAACATCATCAGCAGGAGATAACACTTCACTTTCGTCAATATAATCAATGTTAATGGCCTGTAAAATTTGTGCTTCAACAAAATGACCTATTCGTACCTTTGCCATAACTGGTATTGAAACAGCATCTTGGATTCCCTTAATCATCGCTGGGTCGCTCATTCGCGACACTCCACCAGCTGCACGAATATCTGCTGGAATGCGCTCCAAAGCCATGACAGCACATGCTCCCGCTTCTTCAGCAATACGAGCCTGTTCTGGCGTTGTAACATCCATAATGACCCCACCTTTAAGCATCTGCGCCAGTTGCTTGTTCAAATCAAAACGTTGGTTTACCATAAAATCCTCCTAAAAATCAGCAGATATCATTCCTCTCAGTAAATTATACTTTTTATAGTTTTACCTCTGTGAATTATCTACCTAATATTTACTTTTTATTTAAGATTTATTATAATTAAAACTGACTTGATTTAAATAATCATTTTAAAACTTTTTTGTAAGGTCAGATTGTTAACTATGCTTACTTATTCACTACACACCTCCTCCAAAATTCCTTTATATGAGCAACTCTATCAAGCTATAAAAACTGATATTTTAGAAGGAAAACTCAAAGCCAACGAAAAACTTCCTTCAAAGCGCAATTTTTCCAAACATCTTGGAATTTCAGTGGTCACTATTGAGACGAGCTACCAACAACTTCAAGCCGAAGGATTGATTTACAGTCTCCCCAAAAAAGGCTTTTTTGTAGCACAAATTCAAGTACAAAGGGTTAAGTCTGAAAAAAAGATAAGATTAGTTTCAGATTTAAAGATAAGGTCAGAAAATCCCAAAACAAAATTCAATCTGGGTTCTAACCAAATTAATCCAGAAACCTTTCCATTTGCGACATGGTCAAAATTACTACGTTCAGTACTTAATGATAATCAAGAACAACTTGTAGAACATTCTCCTAGTCAGGGAGTTCTGGAACTTCGACAAGCCATCGCCTCACACCTCAATGCTTACAGAGGTATGGCTGTCGATCCGCAGCAAATTGTCATAGGCGCTGGAACAGACTATCTCTACCTTCTTCTTATCCAGCTTTTGGGGCCAGAAAAGACTGTGGCTATTGAAAATCCTGGCTATCCCAAAATTAAGAAAATCTACGAACAATTTAAAGTTAGCTATCAGTTTCTGCCTGTCCAGAAAGATGGGATTGATTTGGCTAGTCTAAATAAAAGCACAGCAGACATTGTTCACATCTCTCCATCACATCAATTTCCAACTGGAGCAATTTTACCAATCAGCAAACGCTATGAACTTCTTGCTTGGGCAAGCCAAAAGAAAAATCGTTTCATTATTGAAGATGATTTTGATAGTGAATTTCGTTTTGGTGGCAAGCCGCTACCTAGCCTTCAAGAAATTGATCATTCTGATAGGGTCATCTATATCAACACATTCAGTAAAAGCCTTGTTTCGACACTTCGGATTAGTTATATGATTTTACCTCCTCAACTCTTACCTCTTTTCCAAGAAAGACTTGACTTGTATTCTAATACCGTGTCTAATCTGGAGCAATATACTCTGGCAAAATTTATTAAAGACGGTTACTTCGAAAAACACCTCAATCGAATGCGACTATATTACCAAAGGAAACGAGATGATGTCCTCAAAAACTTCAAAGAAAGTTCCTTGTCAGAGCACATTTCAATCATAAATAGCTCATCTGGACTTCACTTTATCATAGAAATGAAAACGACAATTCCCGAACACACTATTTGCCAAAGAGCACTAGAGCAAGACCTCTCACTAATACCTGTTTCTTTCTTCTATCATGAGGAAAATACCTTCTGGTTAAATTGTTTCATTGTCAATTATAGCAACATCAAATCAGTGGATATTACCAATATTATCAGTATTCTGGAAAATATTCTTCAAGAGAAATGAAAAATTAGCAAATTACACAAACATTTATCAGAAACTCTATTGACAAAGTTCGTTTTTTCATATAATATAAAACCACAATCAAATACAAAACCGAATGATGTCATTCAGGAGAAGAAAGCTAGGCTTTCGCCGAAGGAGTTGCACTCTCAGGTGTCGTAAGACGGGACTGGTTGACTGACGGACTTCTGGAGAGACCTTTTTGTCATCCCAGTATTGCTGCGATGACAAAAAAGGCGCCGAAGGGGCAAGGGGGCTTTTATTCCCACCCAATCTCTCAGGCAAAAGGACAGAAGATAAGAAACTCCCTATCTCTTATTCATAGATGATATTATTTTTGAGTAGAGTTTAGACCTTATCTTGTTAATCAAAAGGTTGGATGAAAAATCCAAACCTTACTTTTCAGAGTTCGTTTTAACGTCTCAGCATGATAGTTGAAGAGTAGATTTATTCGTGTTATACACTATAATTCTGACCATATCAACTGTGCAGCGACAAAAAACGAACTCTTTTCTCTCTTTAATTCTTTTTCAGTTCTATTGTTTGACTTCCTAGGTTTTAAAAAAGGAGAATGACTTTTTTATGTTGAAATTTTTCACAATCCTTGACAATATTGTCTGGGGAGCACCTCTGCTTATTTTGTTAGTTGGTACAGGAATTTACTTGACGGCTCGACTTGGTTTGTTGCAAGTCATCCGATTACCAAAAGCTTTCAAACTTATTTTTGCCGACGATAAGGGGAACGGAGATATTTCAAGTTTTGCTGCCCTTGCAACTGCCCTTGCTGCAACAGTAGGTACTGGTAATATCGTTGGGGTTGCCACAGCAATCAAATCTGGTGGTCCAGGAGCTCTTTTTTGGATGTGGATTGCTGCTTTCTTTGGAATGGCAACTAAATATGCAGAAGGCTTACTCGCCATCAAATATCGCACCAAAGATGACAATGGTGAGATTTCTGGCGGTCCAATGTATTATATCCTTCACGGAATGGGTAAAAAATGGAAACCCTTAGCAGTTTTCTTTGCTGTTGCAGGAATCCTTGTTGCTTATTTTGGTATTGGTACTTTTTCGCAAGTCAATTCCATCACTTCTTCACTCGAGAATAGTTTCAATCTTTCTCCAAAACTTGTAAGTATTGTAATTGCCATCGTTGTTGCGATTATTATCTTCGGTGGTATTCAGTCTATTTCGAAAGTATCTGAAAAAGTTGTCCCTTTTATGGCAATCATTTATATCATCGCTACTCTTGCTGTTATTCTTTTGAATGCTAACCAAATCATCCCTGCCTTTAGTCAAATCTTTGCGGGTGCTTTCACAGGTACTGCTGCTGTTGGTGGCTTTGCGGGTGCTGTTGTCAAAGATGCCATTCAAAAAGGGATTGCACGTGGCGTCTTCTCTAATGAATCTGGTTTAGGGTCAGCTCCTATTGCTGCTGCCGCTGCTAAGACAGAAGAACCTGTCGAACAAGGTCTCATCTCTATGACCGGTACTTTCATTGATACCATCATTATTTGTACATTAACTGGCCTTTCAATCATCGTTACAGGAAAATGGACTGTTGAGGGCTTAGAAGGAGCTCCACTCACACAAGCAGCCTTCTCCTCTGTATTTGGAAATCCTGGTTCGTTTGCTTTAACTTTCTGTCTGGTTCTTTTTGCCTTTACAACAATCCTAGGTTGGTCTTATTATGGTGAGCGTTGCTTTGAATTTCTCTTCGGTACAACGCACATTAAGCTTTACCGCACTATCTTCGTTCTCATGGTCGCACTTGGTGGTTTCTTAAAATTAGAACTCATCTGGGTTATTGCTGACATCGTCAACGGTCTTATGGCCATCCCAAACCTTATTGCTCTTTTGGCACTGTCGCCGATTATCATCAAGGAAACACGTCATTATTTTAATAAACGCTAACATAATGCTGCTGGGACAAACTGCCCAGCGCTTTCTATTTTAATCTCTATTAATGCTAACTTTTAACGATCAAATCACACTTTTTTACATAGCTGATCACCCTATGTTTGAAATATAATCAATCACTTGCTGCACTGAAAAGAGAAGCAGACACAAAACCTGAATTTTTTTTGCCATGTCACTATTTTATGGGTTAGCTTCCATCAATACCTATTAGCGCAAGTGCTATTTTTCAAAAATTGACAAATCCACTTCTGACTTATATAATAATAAAGTTAATGTTAGCTTTTGTCTAACAAGAAGAATGATCAGACTTAGGAGACTTTTATGTATCAAATTCTTTCGTCCATGGACAGTTTTGTCTGGGGACCACCACTTCTTGTTCTTTTGGTTGGAACAGGAATTTACCTATCAGCACGGCTTGGTTTACTCCAAGTTTTTAAACTCCCCAAAGCCTTAAAATTGATTTTCACTGCTGAAAGTAAGGGCCAGGGGGACATTTCGAGTTTTGCAGCCCTTGCCACCGCCCTTGCAGCAACTATTGGTACTGGAAATATTGTCGGAGTTGCGACAGCCATTAAACTTGGGGGACCTGGTGCCCTCTTTTGGATGTGGGTAGCTGCCTTCTTTGGAATGGCGACAAAATACTCAGAAGGGGTATTGGCTATCAAATATCGGACAAAAGACGCCAATGGTGAGGTAGCTGGTGGTCCAATGTATTATATCGTAAACGGATTGGGTAAACGCTGGAAGCCGCTAGCTATTGTCTTTTCAATTTTTGGTGTCATGGTCGCCCTCCTTGGATCTGGAACCTTCACTCAGGTCAATTCCATCACAGAGTCGTTAAATAACGCCTTTGGTTTGCCTGCTACTATTGTCAGTATCATACTTGCTGTCATTGTTGCGATTATTATCTTTGGGGGTATCCAATCCATTTCTAAAGTAGCTGAAAAAATTGTTCCCTTTATGGCCATTATTTATATTCTGGCTGCACTCATTGTCCTTATCTTCAACACTGGTAATATCCTTCCAAGTATTGCCCTCATTTTAAAATCAGCTTTTACAGGTCAAGCGGCAACAGGTGGCTTTGCTGGCGCTACTATGATGATTGCTATTCAATCAGGTATTGCACGCGGTGTTTTCTCAAACGAATCTGGTCTCGGCTCAGCTCCAATTGCAGCAGCGGCAGCCAAAACCGAAGAACCTGTCGAACAAGGGTTGGTATCCATGACTGGAACTTTCATTGACACCATTATCGTCTGTACACTGACAGGTTTAGCTATTATCGTTACTGGAGGTTGGTCTAGCAATCTCAACGGTGCAACATTGACTCAGCATGCTTTTGCAACTGTTTTTGGAAATTTTGGTGTTTTCGCACTAACAATTAGTTTGGTCCTTTTTGCTTTTACAACCATTTTAGGATGGGGATATTACGGAGAACGTTGCTTTGAATTCTTGTTTGGTACACGTGCCATTCCCGTTTACCGCTTAATTTTTGTACTTATGGTTGCACTTGGAGGCTTTCTTAAGCTTGAATTAATCTGGGTTCTTGCTGATATTGTTAATGGTCTCATGGCTATTCCAAACCTTGTTGCACTCCTTGGGCTATCACCAATCATTATCAAGGAAACAAAACGTTATTTTTCACAATTATAGTCGTTAGCCGCCTGAAATATATGGCGGTTTTTCATATCGAAATTGTGGTATAATGGGTACTAATAGCTATTTTTTCGTACTGTCACCTCTGAGTTCAGTGCGCAAGAGAACGCAGAAATGTGCCCTCTTCATTTACAGTGACACATACTTACACACAATTTTTGGTTAAAACATAGAACGGCAACTTTGTTGCTTCAACGAAATAGAAACTCGATTTTTAATACAAGTACATTCAAACAAAGGAGAAAACATGGCATCACCAGCAGAAAATCTCAAATTAGCAAAAAGAGGCCCGATTGTCAGTATTATCGCCTATCTAACACTTACCATTGGCAAATTACTCTCAGGCTATCTCCTCGGGTCATCTTCTCTGATTGCTGATGGCTTCAACAATCTCTCCGATATTATGGGAAATGTAGCGCTCTTTATCGGGCTGCATTTAGCTAGCCGACCTGCAGATGATAATCACCGTTTTGGCCACTGGAAAATAGAAGATTTATCTAGCTTGATTACTTCGGTCATCATGTTTATCGTAGGTTTTCAAGTGCTCATTCAAACTCTCCAGAAACTCTTCTCTGGACAAAGTGCAAAGATTGATTCGATTGGTGCAATTGTAGGATTAATTTCAGCTCTTATCATGTTTGGAGTTTATCTTTATAACCGCTCCCTTTCCAAAAAAGTCAAGTCAAGTGCCCTTGTAGCGGCTTCAAAAGACAATCTGTCTGATGCCTTAACTTCACTGGGGACTTCTGTTGCCATCCTTGCCTCTTCTCTTAACCTTCCTATTATTGACCGTATCACGGCCATTATTATCACTTATCTAATTTTAAAGACAGCCTATGATATTTTCATGGAAAGCGCCTTTAGCTTATCCGATGGCTTTGACGAGAAGCAACTTAAAGAATACGAAAAAGCCATCCTCCAAATTCCAAAAATCTCCGCAGTCAAATCACAACGCGGACGTAACTATGGTAGCAATGTCTATTTAGATATTGTTCTAGAAATGAATCCAGATTTATCGGTTTACGAAAGCCATGCCATTACTGAACAAGTAGAACGTCTATTAAGTGATCAATTTCATGTCTATGATATTGACATCCATGTCGAACCTGCTTCCATACCCGAAGATGAAATTTTTGAAAATGTTTCTAAGAAAATTTATAAAAACGAAAAAATAATTCTTTCTAAAATTCCCGATTATGAGAAATACATCTCTAAAACCTTCTTAATGGTTGATGAGAATGGAAACTTTCTAACCGCTGAAGATTTTCTAGATCAACAGAAATATTACACTTGTAATTTCAAATATTTTAAAATTCAATCTATCAGCCAAAAAACAAAACTCGTCACCTATGAACTAAATAACCAAAGACATACCAGTATTTGGCGACGTCATGAAACTTGGTTTCTTATCTTCCATCAAATAACACCAATTAATCAAACAAACTGTGATATATAGGCCATTAAGTTAGTTCTAATTGCTTTAGACATAAAGAAAAGAAGACAAAAATGTCCTCTCTTTTCAACTTTGCCTCTACTCACCAGCTGAATCATACAACTAGCCAGTGTCTTTAGACGCTGGCTAGTGGCTTATCCTATTACTTGTCCGTTCGGATGGACAAGTATGATTAAATATCTGTTATTTTGACAAATGGATTTCCTAAGCCACGAGTATCCACGCTTTGCGTACTTTGTTCATTCCAAAGCGAAGCAATTGGATACCAACCATTATTGGATGAATTGTATGGGTCAGAAACATAAGTATTTCCATTTGAGTACCCTTTTAGAACGATTTCGTGGCTAGTACCATAACCCCACGGTGAGAATTTATCCTGTTGGACGGCTGCCACCACATGATGCCCTTCTTTGAGAGTACTTGTTAAAGCTGCTGAGGAATTAATAATAGTCGGTGTCAAGCCCCATTGACGAGAGGCAATCAAGATACCATTTCCAGTTGTTCCTTCCGTACCTCGGTTAAATTCAACAGTATTGTTGTAAAGGTAACTTGCAACTGTGGTTGGAAGAACCTCAGTGTTGGTCAATGATGAAAAAACCATGGCAAGGCTAGTTGGTACACAACCAGTTGAAGCCAGTGTGTAGTAACCATAGCGGGTACCACCCCAACGTCCATCACGTTGATTGTAATAAGGGGTATTGTAGTTAGTGCGTTTCACTGTGAAATCAGTTGAGGTTAAGAAGTACATCTGTCCATTATCAGATTGATAAACATGCAGATGATACGTTCCTGTTCCGGAATGGTTTGCTACATTAATTAAGCCAGTTGCATTTGTTCCTGATGTTGTAGCATCATACCAACTAAGATCATCTTGTCCGTTAGTATCAGACCAAACGGCATATTTTACTGCTCCACTTGAATAAACACCTGAAATGCTGACAGCGTAAATACCTGTACCTTTATAATTTGTTGATACATTAGCAGTTGTTTGCTTGTTCGTTAAAGTATATTGGCCGAGATTGTAACCAATCGTTTCGCCATCTTTGGTTTTTACGTAAGCATGGACTGTGTAGTTCCCCGAGATATTATGGTGGTATTTTTCATCAACTGTCACAACCACTTTCCCGTTGACCACACTTGAAGTTGTATACCAGTGAATGTTTTTCTGTTTTTCTTGTGACCAAGCGGCTACTGCAACGCTAGCAATTTCTTTAGAAGTCTCTGTTTCGGCAATTACAACTTGCAACATCCCATTAGCAGTATTTTGATTTTGAACGGTTACAGTTGGATTTGTTAAACTTTGATTAAAGGTAAAATCAATACCACTTGTCGATGTTATCCCAATAAAAGAATTGGTCACTTGGCTTGTACCATAAACATGAATGTTATAATGTCCAGACTCAAAATTATGGTTTTTCGCATAGATTGTATACGTATAACTACCATCTGCTTGCTTAGCAGCCTGATACCATTTAATGTCATCTTGCCCTTTGTTTTCCGTCCAAGTTGGTAAGACAATACTTGTCATGTAAACTGGAACATCTCTAACAGTAACCTTGGCAGATGCTTCACCGACCCTAGTCACATCTACAGAGACACTAGGTTTAACAACATTAATACTTGTGGCATTCAAACCTACCATATGCCCATTAACAACGCCATAGGTATGAATAAAGTAGGTTCCGTAATCACCTGTATATTTCGCTGTGGTCTTACCTGAACTATCCGCTTTATACCAGACAATATCGTCTTGGGCGTTTTTTGCAGACCAGACAGCGTGGTAAATGGACATTGCCTTGCTAACATCACTTGGTATCGTGATATTAATACCATTCTGTTCGAGACTGGCTGAAACACTAATATTTTCAAACTCACCTTGGAAACTTGTTCCCAACAAACCTGTTAAAGAATTAGTAACGGCACTTGTCCCATAAACATGGACATTATATTTTCCACTTTCAAGATTGTGTTCCGCAATACTAATGGTTGCTGAATATGTAGTCGCTGAATTTTTGCTTGTTTTATACCAAATGAGATCATCTTGTCCCTTATTTTCGGTCCAAATTGGCAGTGTCACGCTTGTAATATATACTGGCACTTCTGAAACTGTGACTTGATAAGCTGTGGCACTTGCCTTTGTAACGGTTACTTTAGCACTCGGTTTTGGAATAGCAATTGATGTAGCATTTAAGCCATTCATTTTATTGTTGAGGTTCTGATAGGTATGGACATAGTACTTACCATAAGAACCAGTGTATTTAGCAACTGCTTTTCCGTTATCGTCTGCAGTATACCAAATCAAATCATCTTGACCTTTGGTATCTGACCAAACGGCAAACATTATTTTAGCTCCACTCGCAATAGCTTGATTGTATTGTAAATTAAATCCATTACTTGCTAGAGTAACACTTGTTACTTCACTAGTAACATTTCCAGTCGCCCCACGTTCAACGCTTACTTTATCAGTTGGTTCTTCAGCAGTTGCTTTTTGTTCATTAGCTTGATTAGATTCTTGAGAATCGGTCACAACATCTTTTGTAACATCTTCTGTTTGCTTGCTTGTTTCACCATTAGAAATTTCTGTAACTATTTGTAAGTTTTCTGTGTTATCTGATGATTCTTCTAATGTTTCATCGTTCGTATCTTTTCCAGCCTTTGCTTGTTCCTGAACATTAGTTTGACTGTCTTCAGAAACCGTTGCTGGCTCATTATTGATTGATATATTATCTTGATTCTTTTCTTCATTGATAGCATCTTCTGCTACTATAGTAGCTTCAGTGTTACTATTTACTGTAGTTGATGAATCGGTAACTAGCTTAGTCGTACTATCATTTGTAACAATCACTGTTGTTTCATCTGCACTAACACTCGCTGTCCCCAAGGTAGCAATTAAAGCCCCCGACAGCAACAAGGTGCCAATAGCACCGTAGGCTTTTGATTTTTTAATTGTTCCATGTCCTTTTTGTCTCATAATATTCTCAATGAAAAACGATCTTAACTTCTTCATCATTTTACCATAATAGTTGTCAAAAATAAACACACTTTAATCAAACCAGATGGTATACATATAAAGAAAATACATGTAACTATTTTCTAATGACATGTATCTTCTTTATAAAAACTGATCTTATACTGTTCAGATAGAACCACATAAGAAGCCTAGCTATAAAAATGAACTGAACAGTTAATGTTTACACTTATACCAAGACAGCTTAAGCCATGACAAAACATATCATCTGGATATAAACCAGATAATTAGCATAAAACTCAGTCACCCAAGCAACTGTCACAAACTTCACTTATAGATTCTCTGTGACTCTCTAGCAAAAAGGATAGTAATATTAACCAAATTTACTAGTACAATCAAAATTTATACAAGATAATCTTTTTTGTTAAATATAGAATTAACTACCTTCTCATCCGACTAACAAAATATTATTTGTCAAGTTGTTCACTAAGTTGCTCCCATTCAAGCATAAGTATATCTTGTTGATTTGTGATAGCATCTAATTCTTTTTGAAGATCCATAAGCTGAGTTGCTTCGTTAGTCGTCATCATCGCCTCATTAATTTCTTGCTCACGACTTTCGATGTCTTCTAGTTCTTCTTCAATCTCTGAAATACGACGGTTGAGTTTACGCAACTCTTTTTGATTAGCTTTTTGAGTTTGATAATCTGAAATTTTACTATCAGGCTGAGAAGACTGCTCCTCTTGTTGCGAGTTTATAGTCAGCTGAGCCAGTTCTTCTTGCTCTGCTTTTTTCTGCAAATAATAATCATAATCACCCAAATAAAGCTGAGAACCATTTTCAGAAATTTCAAGAACTTTAGTTGCAACACGATTGATAAAATAGCGGTCATGACTGACAAAAAGTAAGGTTCCATCAAAATCAATCAAGGCATTTTCCAACACTTCCTTACTGTCAATATCTAAATGGTTAGTTGGTTCGTCCAAAATGAGAAAATTATTATTTTGCATGGATAGTTTAGCCAACAAAAGACGTGCTCGTTCTCCACCCGACAGCATGTTCACTGATTTTTTAACATCATCACCTGAAAAAAGAAAAGCACCTAACCGGTTGCGAATTTCAACCTCTGGCGTTGTAGAGAAATCATTCCAAAGTTCATTGAGCACTGTGTTTGTTCGAGTCAAATTGCTCTGTGTCTGATCATAATAGCCCACTTCCACATTAGCACCGTAGCTTGAACGGCCATTAATAAAAGGGATTTGACCAATAATTGACTTGATGAAAGTTGACTTGCCAATTCCATTCGGTCCCACGATAGCAATAGCATCGAATTTTTTGACATCTAAGTTAATCGGCTGAGCCAGAACCTCACCATCATATCCGATGGCCGCATTAGCCACTGTCAATACAACATTCCCAGAAACCTTATCCGCGTGAAAAGTCATATGAGCTGATTTTTGACCACTAATTGGCTTATCCAAACGCTCAATTTTTTCTAACTGCTTACGACGTGCTTGCGCGCGTTTGGTTGTTGAAGCCCGAACTATATTACGTTGTACAAAATCCTCAAGTTTGGCAATTTCTTTAGCTTGTTTTTCATAATTTTTTTCTTCTGTGGCAATCTTCTCTGCTTTTAAATCCATAAATTTGGAATAATTACCTACATAACGATCCAAGCTATGCGGCGTTAAATCGAGAGTAATCGTGGCTACCTTATCCAAGAAATAGCGGTCATGACTAACAATAATCAGTGCTCCTTGATAGTTGACAAGATAGTTTTCTAACCAAGCAATAGTCTCAATATCCAGATGGTTAGTTGGCTCATCCAAAACTAGAAGTTCTGGGCGTTCAAGTAACATCTTTGCCAGAGCCAATCGCGTATTTTGACCTCCCGAAAGCTCAGAAATTGTCATATTCCACATAGTCTCATCAAACTTAAAGCCGTTGAGAATAGACTTAATATCGCTCTCATAAGTAAAACCACCATTTGCTCTAAACTCCTCTGACAAACGATCATAATCATTCATTAGTTTGTCAAAATTTGCTCCATCAAGTTCAGCCATCTGCAATTCCATGGAGCGTAAAGTCTGCTCCGCTGCCCTAAGATCATCAAAAACATGGAGCATTTCATCGAATATCGTATTTTCTGACTCAAAACGGCTGTCCTGAGCTAAATAAGAAAGAGTTAGGTCGCGTTTCACATTAACCTCACCTGATGTTGGAGTTTCCTCTCCCACTAAAATTTTAAGGAGAGTGGATTTTCCGGCTCCATTACGCCCAACAAGAGCAATACGATCACGTTCACCTACTTGAATATTTATGTTATCAAAGAGCACATCACCTGAAAAACTGCGCTCAATTTTATTTCCTTGTAAAATAATCATGATTCTATTTTACCAAATCATATTCATTTAAACTATAAAAAATGAGAAAAATCTCTTCCAAAGAGTCAATTAAATTTTCCAAAAAAATATAAATCCAACTTATACTCAACCAAAATCAAAAATAACAACCTTATAACTATTATCTCAAATCATCCCCTTTTACCGTGACAAAAGATTCCATCAATCGTGCAATTGTTCATTTTTGAACATATCCAACCACTCCCAGATAGCTATTTCGGATTTTTAGCCAGTATTAGAGACTCTATGCCGCCCAGACAAATTTACTTACTACTCCTATTAGACTTTAAAACATGCACTAAAATTAAAAAAGGCCTTCTGAATAAGACAGAAAGCCTTTAATGATATCATTTCTAGCGATTATTTTGCGATTGGGTAAACAGATACTTGTTTTTTATCGCGTCCTTTACGTTCGAAACGTACAACACCTTCAACCTTAGCAAAAAGTGTATCATCTCCACCACGGCCTACATTGTGACCTGGATAGATGTGAGTTCCGCGTTGGCGGTAAAGAATTGATCCACCTGATACAGTTTGTCCGTCAGCTGCCTTAGCACCAAGACGTTTAGCTTGTGAATCACGTCCGTTAGAAGTTGAACCTCCACCTTTTTTGTGGGCGAAAAGTTGCAAGTTAGCAAGATTCATTTTTAACATAATGTTGTTTCCTCTCTGAAGTTAGTTTTTGATCAAGACTTTTGTCGAAACGTATTCTGCTGAATCACGTGCCAATAAAGTCATGCCAAGTCGAAATGAGTCAAATAGAATTTGAACCACTTCTTTTTTGGATACCCTCTCAAAATCTGAAAAATCAATTTCGAGATGACCACCATCCTCTTGATTTAAGTTGTAATCTGGAATATAATCTGCCAGAGCTTCCAAAGAATTTAAAAAGTTTAAAATCAGGGTGCTGACAGAAGCACACATGACATCTTGACCATAGTCACCATAAGCGGCGTGTCCCGTTACTTTTATGGCTACAGGCTGACTTGAAGCAAGCTGGGTAATGGTTGCTCTAATCATGTGGTCTATCCAAAATTAAGCGTTGATAGCGTTAATAACAACTTTTGTATAAGGTTGACGGTGACCTTGTTTACGGTGGCTACCTTTTTTAGGTTTGTATTTGAAAGTAACAACTTTCTTTTGTTTTCCTTGTTTTTCAACAGTTCCAACAACAGTAGCTCCTTCAACAACTGGAGTACCAACTTTAGTTGTTTCTCCACCGACAAGAACAACTTCGTTAAAAGTTACTTCTGCTCCAGCTTCAACATCAAGTTTTTCAACGTAGATAGCTTGACCTACTTCAACTTTAACTTGTTTTCCACCAGTTTTGATGATTGCGTATGTGCTCATTATGCACCTCCTATAGAATTTTGTTGCGAGGTTTCCCTCTGTGAAGACTCGCCTAAATTGTGAGTGATAGACACTACTTAAATAACAATTTTCGTGCGGTTGCACAGGATGTGCATTTAGTCAACGTTGCTATTTTATCACGACTTACTTTCTTTTTCAAGAATTTTGTGCGATTTTTTTGAAAAATAGCCCAGCTTTTTAGTTAACTGCGGTGAAAACCTTATCTCGAAAAAAATCTGTCATTATATCACTAAAAGTCTCTAAATGTGGTTGATTGACTGTACTGATAATCTGATAAATTTCTTCATCTTCTTGATAAGTATGCATTAGAGGTTTGAAACCCTGTCTTTCATAAAATGCCAGTCTTATGAGACGTTGCTGATAATTGTCCGCGCCTTCCTCAATTGGCTCAATAGTGATTAACTGCTCTCTACCATTAGCTTGCTCGGACAAATCGTTAAGGATATCTCTTCCAATCCCTTGTGATCGATATTTTTTATCCACCGCCAGCATTAATATATAATAAAGCTCTGCCTTTTCTATAGTATAAGCAAAACCAACCAGTTCATCCTGACTAAAATAAAGGTGGAACTTTCCCTTCCCGCGCAAGCTATTAACCAAAAGCAGTCCTAGTGATATGCGCTCTTGAGGTGGAAAAGCATCGTAGTAGATAGATTTCAAGTCATCTAGCCTATCTAGTCGCAAAGCACAACGCCTTATTTCCATTTGAGAGCCACCAAATCATTCATTTCTTGATAGGCAGTGTCAACCTTTTCTTTCATTGTGTCGTCTAGCTTATCACGATATTTGCCACCTTCAATGAAATCTTCAAGAACTAGCGTACGGTAATCGTAAAGTTCAAAACCATCTTTGCCAATCACTCCTGTTCCTGTTGCCCAAACCATGGTTGGATGTGCTTTGACTGTCTTAATCGTCGTCTTTTGGCCTTTCTTCTCAAAAGTAACATCCATCAGGAGCCCCCGCTCCGTCCAAATATCATCAACTGTTTCCAAACGCTGATTTGAGATAAAATTCCCCATGGAATAGATGATAAATTTTTGCTCACCATTTTTTTCGATTGTCTCTGATGGCTCGACAACATGGGGATGACCACCGAAGATAACATCTGCTCCCCAGTCAATCATTTTATGATAGAGAGTTACTTGCTCATCAGTAGGTTGTCTCTGATATTCTACTCCCATCTGAGGCATAACGATAGTGACATCAGATTCTTTTTCAGCTTTTTGAATGTCTGCTTTGATTTTTTCTTCATCAAGATCCGACATATGTGCTTCGTACTCTTCTGTGGTCAGATTGGCTTCCATACCATTGTAAGCATAAGCATAGCCTAGAATGGCAATTTTAATGCCATTGACCTTCTTGATGAGAATATTCTCTTTTGCTCGATTTTCTTTGTAAAGGCCAATGGTCGAAATTCCAAGATTTTCAAAGGTTTCAACGGTATTAATTGCCCCATCAAGTCCTGAATCTAAGATATGATTATGTGCCAAATCCACAACATCATAACCCGTGTCTTTAATTGTCTGAGCAATTTCACTAGGTGCATTAAACAAAGGGTAACCTGCCAATGGATAATCAGGTGCAATTGTACCTTCATAATCACCAATGGCTAAATCAGCCTCGCTTATCCAATCTTTTACATAGGTAAAATAAGGATTGAAGTCATAAGTTCCATCCGCTTGCTCTGCACTCATATAGAGCAAATCATGAATGAGAATGTCTCCGTTAGCAACAACGCGAGCTGTTTTTACCTTCGGACTTATTTTGGTCTTTGATACTGAATCTGTCTCAATATTTCTCTCAAAAACTAGACTATAAATGGATGAACTTACTAGTACGACTGCTAAAAAACTCAAACAAGCTAAAATGGTGCGTTTATATTTCATATTCCCAAACATTTCTTTTTCCTCCTTGCTCCATTATACCATTTTTTCTTGAAACTGTTTTCATCAAATTGTTCAAACAAAAAGAGAAGTACTAACTAACGAACTTAAGATAATTATTATCCCTGACGAACGTAATATTACACATAAAATACATCAATATAAAAATTATATACAAATTAAACAGGATATTGATAACATATCAAGATTGGGAAAATGATATTACAAAAATTGATAACGAAAAAAGGAAGGTATTTCATATACTCCTTGAGATGAGTTCCCTTATACCTTCTGGAGTAAACTAACTTCGAATATTAAAGATATATTGCAAGAATGTATCTTCGATAAAGTAACTTTTTCTAAATTTGACAGACCCTTATTTGATATAACTGTTTCAGGTGAAAAAAAGATGATAAGTATAGCAAAGGATATATAGTATTTCTAAATACTGTTGTTGTGATCGCTTTAAGAAAGTATTTTAATAAACACGCAAAGTACAAACCCTTCTTCCACATTATTGGTACTCCATTACTTGGTTTAAATGAGAGGAGCGCAATAACAAGCTCGAAAGTATGCAGATTAGGTTATTCAATTACTTTATCCAATCTGAAGATGACGGACAACTCATTGTTGTTGAGAACTCTAGAAATCTTCCTAGAATACCATATGATAAAGTTAATCTTATTGAATTTACTAAAAATGATGAAAATGGTAGATAGGATTTCCTTAATAGCATTGAGGATTGACTTATTGCTTTCCCTCCCTGATAAATCATCAAACCTTTCATACTTTTAAAATTAAATTTAATTTTGAGATTGGGACCCCCACTCCTTCAAAAGACAGACACATTCTGATATAGCGGCTTATTATATCAAAAAATACATCAAGTTTTTATCTTGATATATTTTTTGATAATTATGCTTAATGCCCCTCCAACATTCTTATCACAGAAACTGATATTTTTTGAATTCTTGGAATTCCAATAAATCCCAATTAATTTCATCATCTAAGACTGTTATAACTTCTTCATTTTAACAATCTGCGTACGGACATACTGCTTTTGAAAGGGAGGTAGAACAAGTCTATTATAACTTATCCATAGAGACTATCTC
This sequence comes from Streptococcus sp. ZY19097, assembly GCF_040731245.1. Classification (NCBI taxonomy): domain Bacteria; kingdom Bacillati; phylum Bacillota; class Bacilli; order Lactobacillales; family Streptococcaceae; genus Streptococcus; species Streptococcus sp. ZY19097. The sequence continues at coordinate 1,249,321 of NZ_CP160400.1, read as the reverse complement.
ATCAGCCATTTTCCAGATAGATGGGTTATGGGTGGCGATAATGATTAATCTGTTTTTATTTCTTAAAGATAAAAGAATCTCCATAATGAGTTTAGAAGTCTCTGGGTCAATTGATGCCGTTGGTTCATCTGCAAGGATAAATGGAGGATTTTTCAAAATAACTTTTGCTAAAGCAACCCGCTGTGATTCACCACCAGACAACTCAAATATCGGCTTATCTAAGTTGAGGTAGGATAATCCTACACGCGCCAAAGCCTCTTCTTCTTTTTGACGTTGCTCAGTTTTGCTTAATTTTTGACCAATCAAACCCAATTTTAAATTTTCTTCAATCGTCTGATTTTCTATCAAGCCAAAATTTTGAAAAAGATACCCTAGTTCATGACGAAAAAAATCACTTGACTTGTACTTACTTAACTCTTTACCACGGAAAAATATCCTACCATCATAACTTTCAAGTTTAGCCATCATATTCATAAGTGTCGTTTTACCACTTCCACTTGATCCAATTAGGGCATAGACCTTCCCCGCATCAAAAGTCATAGAGATATCTGAAAATAAGAAACGTTCGCCAAAATGCTTACTCACTTTTTCTAATTGAATCATCTTAGGCTCCTTTCAAAATAAGCGTGGACATTTGATTTTCTTTCTTCATTTGGAAATGTAATTGTAAAACAGAAAGCGCAATAAACAATAACAATACTAGGAAAGCTATCGATATATTTCTTACAAGAAAAATACTGGCAAGAAAGCCAAGAAAGAACACACATAACTGTGATAACAGATAATTACGATGAATTTCTAAGAAACGTAATCCTGCAATACGTTTAATAAAAATATCTCGTCTAAATTCTTCAAAGTAGAGTCGATTCATCGTGTTAAACATCAATACAGATGTCATTATCCCTAGTATTGCCCCTGCGACCGTTGTCCACATTTCCCTTTGAAGATTATCTAATAACGTCTGATGAATGTCATAACCTGATTGCAATTCTGATACCCAACTCTCAATACCATGCTGATGAATGAGAGATTGCGCAACACTTAGATTATCAAAGTATAGGTAGGTTTGAGTAGCTTGTTCCCAAAAAAGAAAAGCTTGTTCTCCCGTTGACTGGGGAGTTAGAACAACAATAATTGGATCTCTCAAGAACTGCTGATATGAGATGGGAGTGGTGTTGTAGACAAATCTATCATGACCCGTTTCCAGATAATATACTGTTGCAGCCATGTCTTGACGATTATCTTGACTAGACATTCGATTTGTCAAATCCTCTTCGAAAAGCGCTTTATAATAACTTTCTTCAGAACGGAGATTCTCCGGTAAAAGAAGAATAAATTCCCCAGCTGTTAATTGATGGATTTTATCATCAATATCAGGTTCAACTTTAACTTGTTGGCGTTTTAAGTACTGAGGAGTAACGATTAAAACATTTCCCGCTGGATTGTAGTCTTGCCATACTGTAGAAGTCGTTAGATTTTTTGAAGACCCCATACCATTTTGCATCACTCTGTCAATCAAGTGGTGATAAGCTAGAAAAGCTTTTTCTTCAGAAACAGCTTGATTAATGAGGTCAAACCATATTTTTTGTTTTCGAATAACTTCTTCCCTATCTTGTCTCGGATCCACCCCTTCTCGACCAGAAGATACAATTATCAATTTGCTTTCTTTCTGCCATGCATTTCGTCCTTGTTCCTGTTGTTGCCACGCTTGCGAATAAGTCAACGTTCGACTAACTCCAATTGCTACAATAACAACTGCCAAAAGCTGACCAATTAAGATAAGACTGATAATTCCTCTTACAGGAATTTGTCCTTTGATAACTTGCATTAAATGAACTTTTTTTACACCTATTGCAAATATACTGGCAAAAAACAAAGAGATAGCTAGGAGTAAAATATTATAGACTACTAATCCAGTTATGATAGTAGAAAGAGCTATAAAAGGAAAAGGAATAAACTGTTTCAGGATAACAGCAAAAATGATACCAGACAGTAACCCCATCAAGGCATTACCTACATCTTGACTAATTGGTCTAAGAAAAATTAACCAGCGATTGTCACCTGAAATTAAACGAATACCAGCTGTCCGTAAAACTCTAATTCGACTGATTAGACTAAGTGCCCCAAAAGTTAAAAAGAAGATAAGTAAACCTATAGCCTGAAATCCATTACTAAAAACTAAAGTTAAAACTGTTAAATTAGAAGGTTTAGATATGTATAGGTTTGATAGACCAGCTCTGCTTAGTTCCTGTTTCAAATAATCAACTTCTAAATTACCATCAAATATAAAGTAGTTTGTCTTAATACTATTAGTTCTAGCATCTTGGAGTGATTTTTCAGAAAGTCCATCTGGTAGTTTTCCTCGCCCAAAAGTTGTATAAGAAAAGATTGGGGTTCCATCTTCTCCCGGTTCTTGGTGCTGTATAGCAATAAGACTATCTGTTTCCTCAGCTAATTGCGTTAATCTTTCAGAGATACTATCAAATGTGGTCTCGGGTGAAGAGACAAACGCAGATACGTTAGGGTAATAGTAAGAAACATAGGTGTCAGCCCAAATTGAAAATACCCATATAAAAAATAAGCTAGCTAGCAAATTAGATATAATAACAAAAATTCTCTTCATAAGCACTCCTCATTCTATAAAAATCAAAATATTAACGAGAACGCTAACACTGTGTCAGAGTGAGAATTAATCTACCATCCAGCATCGAACACAACATGCTCGCCAACATTTGTATTTATGAAGGCATATGATGTACGGCGTGCATTTGCAATAGCAGTTCTTTGATTATTTCGACATGTGCTTCCAACATAGGTCCACTCTCCACCACGATGGGAAACTGCTAAAACAGGAAGAGCTACCGAAAACGTCAAAATTGTAAGAGCTGTTGCAACTACTGTTCTAATTATTAACATAATGATACTCCTTATTTAATTAAATCCTAAAACACAATAAAACAACATTCGGTATACCAGCCTGAATATAGTTTCCTAAATTTTTCTCTCCTTTCTACAGACCGACACACTTTTTTCAAAAATTTTTAAACAATCATTTCACCAATTATCACCTCAAAAGGAAGAACAAAATGACTGAAAATAAATAAACCCGTTATCACGTCAATTAGTTTAATAAGTATCTGCTGTTAGTAAATTTGACAACATTCCATCTACTACAACAATTATTCTAAGTACCAATATTATACAATTCTTCAGTGGCAACACCTAAAGGAGTGGGCGTTGGATTTCCTAACGGTTTAGGAATTGTAATCAATAAACCTACTAATAAAATAGCTATTACAAACTTTTTAGTTGCTTTCTTCAGGATTCGCAACCCTTTTCACTTTTGTTAGTTTTATTTTATCATGCAAACACACTATTTTTCAATTTTTTTGTAATAATATCAGACCGTAAACAAACTGGCTTTTATCGTTAGGTTATCTTTTCATTTCTAGCCGTATTTTCAAGAAAATCGAGGGAACCGAGAGTCTTAAAGCCATAAAAAACTCTAATTAGGCTTTGCCTAGCCTGTGCAAAAAACTGGATGAATAAGAGCTATGAGAAAACTCGAATACGCCTATAGCGTGAAAATAAAATTACTCGAAACCTCTTATTTTATTGTTCAAACTTAGAATAGGAGGCCTTTCATATAAAAGTCATGATTGAAACCTGTTGTGGTATCAATGTCCACCAACAATCGATCGTTTGTTGTATCTTAGATGGTCCATTGGATACCGTCTAACCAAAGAAAATTCAGAAGAAATTTTGGACGACTACTATCACTCTTCAAAATGCTTTAGCTTGGTTGTATGAAAATCATGTTACCCATGTTTTCTTTGAATCCACAGGTCAATATTGGGCACCTCTCTTTAATATTTTTTCAGATTCAGATTTGGTTCTTGTACTAACTAATCCACACCACATCAAAAATATCTCGGGGTGAAAATCAGATATGAAGAATGCCGAATGGATCGCACAACTAGGACGATGTGGTTTGATTACCCCTTCTTATATCCCAAGTCCTTAGGTTATGCAGTTACGCTTACTCACTCGCAGGTTACACTCCTATAAACGACGCCAAACACAAGTTAAAAAAATTCATAATCTCTACAATGGGTCAATATTAAGCTGACTAGCTATCTTTCTGACATCTTTTTGAAGACTGGTCAGGCACTTTTAACACTATTCATTATTGGAGAGAGAATTAATGTAAAACACTGTCATTTCTTGTATTCACAGGAAAGTGAAAGCAAGTCCTGATCAGCTAGCTGAGGCTATGAAGGGGAAACTGTCACTAGAAGACCGTTTTTTGTTGAATCAGAGTCTAGAAGAATGTCAGACTCAGTGGGAAATTGAATGGTGAGATTCGAACCTATATCGAAAAGGAATTTTCCTGAAGAAAACAGGCCACTCCAAACAATTCCTGGTGTTAGTGAAAATTGTGTCGCCATTATTTTAGCTGAGATTTGACCAACTGTAGATAGTTTTGAGACCGATGGACATCTAGCTTCTTGGTCTGGACTTTGTCCTAGTTCTTACGACAGTGTAGGCATTAAAAATCCTCACACATCACGTAAGGAAATCGCTACAGCAAACAGGTTTTAACTATGTCTGGATTGATTGTAGCACACTCTAAGGATCTCGCTTTTTCATCTCTTTACAACCGAATCTTCCAAAGAGGAAGCAAGATAAAAGCTGTCATTGCTTGTGCCCATAAGATTCTCAGACTTATTTATAAACTATTCTCCACTCACCAAATCTATCAAAAAGAAAAGGCGCTAGGACTGAGACAACAGTTCTAACACCTAAACTTTAAAAAATTTCAATTACAGTATAGCACAGGGAGTGATTCTTTGCGCTTTTTTACTGTTTTTTTTTCAAATAAAAGAGTGAGAACCACTCTTTTAGAAAAATTAATCTAAGTATGCAATCACTTCGATTTCAACTTTAACATCGCGAGGCAGACGAGACACTTCCACTGCTGAGCGCGCTGGAAAATCTGCCTTGAAAGCAGTAGCATAAACTTCATTAAACGGGACGAAATCATTGATATCAGATAAGAAACAAGTAGTTTTAACAACGTGGTCAAAGTCTGTTCCTGCTTCAGCAAGAATGGCTGAAATGTTTTTCAGTACTTGTTCAGTTTGCTCTTGAATAGTTGTTCCGACAATCTCTCCCGTTTCTGGTGATAAAGGCACTTGCCCTGATGCAAAAAGGAAATTACCAACAACCTTTCCTTGGACATAAGGTCCGATAGCTGCTGGTGCTTTGTCAGTGTGAATCGTTTTTGTCATAAAAATTCTCCCATTTCTATTTTTCTCGCTATTATTATAGCAAAGTTTTCTGAAAATTGAAATAGTTTTTTTCTACATGAAGGAGCTAGAACAAAAGTATCTAGCTCTCTATGTTTCTGTCGTTTTTACTTAAACAACATAGTTTTTAAAAGTAATTCTCAATCATTAAACAATGAATAAACTACCGCTGAAATGAGATAACAAATGCAAGACTTCAAAATTTAAAATTTCTGTTCTAAGAACCCATATTCATAGTTCAGGACTTCCATCTAAGGCTAGTTTTTAAGCTACTCATCGTTAGTTTTTTCAAAATACAGTCAGTAAGTATTCCCACGAAAAAACTGCCTTGATTAACGTAAAACAATCTCTTATATAAAAACACTTCACTTGTGAATACAGGTTCTAACTTCAATTTATCCTATAATAAATCGTCAATCAAAGTTTCCACATCATCTTTTTCTGCCTGTGGTGTGATTTCAGTAATGGTAATAGCTGCAACCGCACGCTCGACTAGTCCTTCTATATCAAGACGTTTTTCATACTGCTCAACATTTTTTATTTTTGGATTAGTTTTTGGACGATCTGGCGCAAATATCGTACAACAATCTTCGAATGGTTGAATAGAAATCGTGAAGGTATCAATCTTTTCAGCGATGTCAATAATTTCTAGCTTGTCCATGGTAACGACAGGACGAATAACTGGCGTACAGGTTACAGCATTGATAGCTTGCATACTTTCAAGCGTTTGGCTGGCAACCTGACCCAGACTTTCTCCGTTGATAATGACCAAACCATGACGAATCTCACGAATACGGTCGGTGATACGCATCATAAAACGTCGAGTTAAGGTCATGAGATAAGCTTCTGGTGCCTTGGCCTTGATTTCTTCTTGGATTTCTGTGAAAGGTACCTCAATGAACTGGATATTGCCACCGAATTTTGTTAACTTACGCGTCAAATCTTGGGCTTTTTTCAAAGCACCAGGGCTAGTGTAAGGCGGACTAGCAAAGTGAACCGCTTCAATGTCCACACCACGTTTAAGAGCAAGATACCCTGCAACTGGCGAATCAATTCCACCAGACAGCATCAGCATGCCCTTACCAGATGTCCCGACTGGCAAACCGCCTGCGCCCTTGATTTCTTCATAAGATATATAGGCAGCTTCATCACGAATTTCCACTTTGAGGGTCACGTCAGGATTTTTCATTTGCGCTTTAATGTCAGGCAAAACATCAAAGACGGCATCCCCAAGCGTTAGATTGAGCTCACGGCTATCTAATTCAAACTTGTGGTCGCTACGCTTGCTAGCAATCTTAAAAGTCATTCCATTATGGTAGAGACCTATCATGATTTCTTGCACTGCTTTTTTCAAAATAACCACATCTTTTTCCACCTTATAAACAGGTGAAAAAGCTTGCACTCCAAAGACTTGCTTGAGTGATTCAGCGACAGGCTCATAAGCTGTACCATGCAAATAAACATGGCAACGGTCACGATCAGCTGTTACATGTACATCGGGGTAAATGGATAGTACATGCTGAATGTTACGCTTCAATTTGTTGATGAAACGCATACGATTTTTTCCTTTAGTTGAGAGTTCGCCGTAGCGAACCATGATTTCTGAATACGTTAAAGTCATTTTTCCTCTTTCTTTTAAGAATATTATTTGGCTAGCACACTAGTAAATCTTCAATCTTACAAGTATAATACGTTACTAGGACAACTGGTTTTTCTAAGTTAACTTTGCCATATTCTAGTATAATTTTCAACTTGCTGACTCATAACTAGAATAAACCCAAGGGACTATTTCATACTCTTCGAAAATCAAAATTATCCGTTGTCAACTTGCCTTGATGAACTCAAGTTCTATCGTCGGCTTCGTTTCCTAGGCTACTTTTGATTTTCATTGAGTATCAATCCATTCTTATCTCACCTTTTTAGTTTTTTCATAGACTTGCTTGAAAATGGTCAAAAATTGTTCGACTTGGCTCATGTCATTGTCATCGTCAAGACTGAGACGAACTGCCGATTGAGCAAGTTTGGTCGGTACTCCCATAGCAATCAAAGTTCCTGCAGGTTTACCAGCCTTGGATGAACAAGCTGAAGTCGTTGAGATATAGATATCATGCTCTTCAAAAGCATGGACAATCACCTCACCACGGACACCCTTGATGCCAAAGGTCAGGATGTTAGGCGCAAAGGCCTCAGACTTTCCAGAAAAGATAACAATATCCTCATGATGGGCAAGTTCGTCGTAGATAACTTCTTTCATCTTGGCGATACGGGGTAAAGCTTCGTTTTCCTTACTCATGACTAATCGCAGAGCTTTAGCAGTTGCAGCGATACCAGCCACATTTTCAGTGGTTGAGCGCATGTCTCCTTCTTGCCCCCCACCAGTTAGCAAAGGCTGTAACTTCTTCCCCTCTTTCCTATAAATAAATCCCACACCGCGCACTGAATGGAATTTGTGACCAGAAAAGCTGGCGAAATCCACACGCTCGGTCAAATAATCTTTTGTCGGAATTTTACCAATTGCCTGAACCGCATCAACATGAAACGTAATGGCTGGCTTATTTGCCAACAAATCCGAAATAGCTTTAATAGGCTGGATTGAGCCGATTTCGTTATTCACTGCCATAATTGAAACAAGGATTGTATCTGGACGCAAAAGTGTAGCTAGCTGGTCAATATCCACAAAGCCATCTGCGGTTACTGGTGCATAAGAGACCTCAAAACCATGTTGGCTCAGCCATTTTGCAGACTCCTTCACTGCAGGATGTTCGATATCCGAAACGATGATGTGCTTGCCGTAGCGCTCTTTTTCAAATGCCACACCTTTAATCACCCAATTATCGCTCTCTGTTCCGCCTGAAGTAAAGAGGATTTCACTACTCTTGACTCCGAGGAGTTCAGCAATTTGCTTGCGACTGGCTTCTAAAATACGGGTCGCCTTACTGCCGAGATTGTGCAAACTGGAGGGATTTCCCCAAATCTTACTGGCCACTTCCTGATAAGTTCTGAGAACTTCTGCGTAGGGAATGGTCGTTGCTGAATTATCAAAATAAATCATTTGTCTTCCTTCTAAAAAATCAATTGACATTATTATACCATATTATCATAATATCAAATAGTTCAATAAAATACGCTAAATTACTAATCTACTTTTTTCCTTTTTCATTCTAAAATGTAAAGTACAAACAAGTACAATATACTAGAGGGGTAGTAAAAAAGGTATTAAATCGATGAGTTCAGCAGGCAAAAAAACAGCACCTTTGCGGGTGCTATTTTTTTATGCTTGTTCATGCTCCAAAGGAACAACGGCTAAGGTCTTACCAAGACTTGCCAATACTTTTAATACTGTATCAAGTTGCGGGCTTGTCTTTCCTGTTTCCATTCTAGCGATAACTGGCTGACTAACACCGCTCATCTCCTCTAGTTTCTTCTGACTAATGCCCTTTTCATTTCTAGCCTCGATAAGCTCACTCATGATAGCCACGCGCATATCACTTTCCAAAATTTCCTCTTTGCTGAATAATTCAGCTCTTACATCTTTCCAGTTACTACCAATAGCATTATTTTTCATTGTCTAAACCTCTTTCTTTTAAATCTGCTAGCTCTCGTTTAGCTTGCTCAATTTCTCTTTTAGGTGTTTTCTGTGTCTTTTTCATAAAATGATGCAGTAAAACAAAGCTACCATCAATCCAAGCCACAAATAAAATTCTATCTCTAAGTGGTCTTAGTTCCCAAATTTCAGCATCTAAATGCTTAATATAGGGTTCGCCTGCGCGTGTTCCATTCTGGCTTAGTAACTCAATATAATCATTGATTTTATTGAGCTTAATTCTACTATCTTTCCCTTTTTTACTGGCAAGCTCTCGCATATAATCTAAAACAGGCTCATTCCCATTCTTATCCTTATAAAAATAGATATTATGCACTATTAGCACCTCTTTCTAAAAACTATTATAACCTAAAAGTTATTATTTGTAAATACTTTTAAGTTATTAAAACAAAAAACGCATCTAGTTTCCTAGATGCTAGCACAATAGCCCGGATTCGAACTGGAATCTCCTCCATCAAGGCGTAATCCCTATATACTACTCCTTGTGCTTTAGAATATTATATCAAACAGTATTAAAATTTATCAAGTAGCATCAATATCAATCGCTTTGATAAATACCTTTTTCCAATTTCTGATATTATTAGCATTTTTAAAGGATTTCTCATACCAATGTGTACCAGTTCCAGGCGTTGTGTACTTTCTTTTAGCCGCTAATAATTCCTCTTTGTTAGCAAAGAAAAATCGTCTTTGTTTTTCAGAAACAAACCCCTTGCGTTTTGGTCCGTAATACTGCGCCCTTGCATAAGGTGGGTTATAGACTATAGAATTTCCAACTACGTGTCCAGATGCTCGCAAATTACCACTTTTCTTTGGAATATATTTGTTAGTATCAAGCATCATTTGGTTCATCATTGCTGCCTTTCCTATTTGTAAGGATTGTGAACTAAGCTTTTTCTCTATCCCGCCTAAATCTATCTTAACACTAATAGCTTTTCCCATATTATACCTCCTCTAATTTATTATGATATACCCCCATATTAGGTAAAGGTACAATACTAAAATACAAATCCGAATAGGTATCAAACCACTTATTCAGCTTAGTATATGCTGATGATTGAGTAAGAAATAGTATCCTCTGACAAGCTCCAATAACATTCATACGATTATATACATAAACTTCTTTTACAGTTTCTAGCATATCCTCTGGGCTTGTCTGTACCCTAATATCTGTTATCTGCTTGATAGTAGCGTATTTTTGATAAGATAACATATCTTGATTTTTAGCAGCATCAAACATTTTACGCTCAAGGACACTATACATAGGTTGTTCTTTATCTCTCATGAAATACCACTTGAGCCATAAAATCTTTTCTCGATGTATTACAGAAATACGCTCAATTTTCTTCTTTGTCATTGCTACCTCCTAAATTAATCTAACAACTCTAGCCACTCACTTTTAGAAATAGTTACATAGGGCTTGTTCGGCGTATGATACAAAGGTTCTAAGCCTTTGTTCACTCTAATATAGTCCATCATATCCTCATGAGTGGGAAAGTATAGTATTTCCGTTTCATCCTCACTTAACATACGGTTAGCATCATCATCGATAATAACTGGCACTTCCCACTCATGCCATTTTTTAAGGTTTTCTAAAAGTTCATTATCACTAAATAGCTCGCCGTCAATTTGGAAAAATTCTCCTAGGTCATTGTTTCCCTCAACAATAATAAACTCTGGCATATTTCTATTACTTAATAACTCCTTGAGTTCTCGTAACTCTTTAATTTCCTTTAGATACTTCCTCAATTTCTAACCTCAATTCTTCAATCTGCCTTACAACTCCAAAAATTTCATGGGTCTTATATGATTGTTCAAGTATAGCCTTTGCGGCTTGAGTTCTGATGAATGGATTAACTTTGCTATCCATCATAATATCATTGAGTACAGAAACAGCATTAGACGATGCCAGGTATAGCATTTGAGTTGTTTTATCCATCATCTCATCTTGCTTTATCCTCAATGTCTTTCTAACGGCTGCAATATTTAGATACTTATGCCCTGTTGCCCTAGCTATCCCTGCCTTTTCGCATGCTTTTTCTATCGTTGGTTCGGTAAGCATGGCATCTATAAACTTCACTTGTTTAGTTGTAAGGCTATCATTTTCATTTCCTGCCACTTACTACCTCCTAACATGTAAAGGGGGATAATACCCCCTACGGACTAAAATAACCAACCATTTTAGCTATACCCTTTTTGATGACTTGCCTAACTTTCTGCCAACTCGTAAAGGGTGATTGCTGTGAAATTTGCCCCTTTTCAAAGGCTCTGATAATTCTTTTTGAGTATAGAATAGCTGATTTAATCTGATGTTTTGGTACTTTCTCTTGTTCCAAAATATCAGCATATAAATTAAATGCTTTTTCCTCTAACTCAGTATCTTTAAGCAGATGTTGCAAAACAAGCGTAAATACCAGCGCTGTATGATACTTCTTATAAATCATCCAAGATTAACCCCTAGGCTACGCCCTGCGGCATATAACTTTTGATATGTCTCATAGTCTAGCGGTAGCGCCGTAGCTAAAGAGTGATTATCAGCACCAATAAAAGTTGTTTGCCCACTAAAGGCTTTTCTAAAGTCTTCATCAACAATCTGTGATAACACTTGTTTATTAAACTCTGAGGGTTTCTTGGTATATTGACTAAGCAAGGAAACTGTTTCTTTAAAACTGTTCAATGTCTGCTCTGTCAGCTCCTTAACATCTTCATCTTGCCCCCATTGTTCAACTACATACGTATGATACAACTCTTCAACTTCACGTAACTTATTAGGTAACTCTGCATCAAGTTCACGTTTCAAGGTATTATAGCGGCTCTCAACACGCAAGATATAACTTTCTAACTCTGATACCTTATTATCAGTTTCAAATGAGAAATTCTTTTCTCTGTCAGTTTTTGCTTGCTCTAATTCTGACTTAGCTGCATCTAGTTTTTGTTTGTACTCATCCACTACATCACGTTTAGTATTTACTTGAGATACGATAGATTGAATATTAGGCAATACATTTGATGTTGTCATTTTAAAATCCTCCTTATGACAAATAAAAGAACCCAACACAATAACAAAGCCATAAGCCTTGAAATTTGCATTGGGTTCTTCCTCTAGCATTATTTATTAAATTAAACCATCAACATGATCAGTCTTTTTATATGGCACGCCATCCCTAAAATGGATTTCTACGCTACCATGACTTACATTATTGACTTTTTTAATTATACCATCTTTTTCTAAAATTATCCAGCCTTGGCTTAATAATTCAGCTACTGATTCCATTGGTTGAATATCATTAAAATCCATGTTTTTTGCTCCCTTATTTCATTTTATTATAATCTGAATGCCCCAGCCTATTGATTTCACTAGGTTTTTAGGGTTCGTATGCTAAAATACTACCCTTTTTGTGTACCCTATGGCTGATTTTTCAAATTGGTTAGATTGCCACGCTTGATTTATTTGGTCGTGGAAAGCATGGCAACTACTTCTAAATTGGGCGATTTCTCACCCCATGAAAAGTGTCTATTTTTGTTTAGGTTTGTAAGTTACGCACAAGCAAGCCCTGCTTTATGGCGCTATCAATATAATTAAAAGCACCTAAAATCGCTTCAAGTATAGCTGCTTTCTCAAGCATCGTTTCCTTACCATCAAGATACATTTCTACTTTATGTTGCTCTTGATCATCTAATCTCTCAAAGACAAGGGTTTTGATTTCATCATAAGTCATTTTAATTCTCCTATTCTAAAATTATTGAGTTGCAAAATTTTCCAACTATCTAATACAAAATTCCAACCTTAAAGGTCATTTTTCCAACTAAAACACCCTTTTTTTAGCGATTTTCCAACCAATCCAAAAACAAAAACCTTATAATACCAACGTTTCTAGCTATCGTGGTTGGAAAAACACGGTTGGAATCGCTCAACATTATATAAAAACATATAACAGATAACATATACCTCTATTAGGTAGGAATTTATATATTTTATAGACAATTATTATTATTTTTCCAACCAAATACTCACAAAGTTAGATATATCAAGGGTTTTCATGGTTGGAGTTGCGTTGGAGAAAAAATATTTTTCCAACCATGATAATTTAAACCCTATAAAATCAACGTTTTAGCCACTTAATTTGGTTGGAATTTTTTTAGGATTTTCCAACCAATAAATATCCGCTTGTTTGTCTTTGTCCGAACTTAACATTTTTCTTATACTCCCATTCAGTTGATACATCAAAGAATAGTTTAGCTTTCTTTTTCGCCTGTCTATCCTCGGAAAATATTTCATTCATCATATCACCGATATTAACCCTATCTCTGACGGTATCACCTATCCACTCATCATCATCTGTACGATTTTTGAGCGGTGTCACTCCCTCTTCAAGATCTCTGTAATACTGTTTTCTTTGCCAACTTCGTGTGTATTGGCTATAAAAGTCACTCGGTATCAGTTGCTCTAAATACCATTCAATTTTTTCAACAACATCATCAACACGCTTGAATGTATCACGTTCTAGTGATATAATTTGCCCCTCTGGGCTATCATCATGATAAAAGAGTATGGGGTTATTTGTGTATGAAATATAGTAAGCGCCCCAAATATCCCTCAAATCATCTTTAGTAATATGATGTCTATGATAACTTTCTTTTTTACCAATCTTAATCGGTAAAAATCGCCTATCTCCAGTTGCATCCGCCAAATGTTGGAAATTGTTAGTTGTTCGCATATAAACAAAGTCAACAGGGGTTGTCTCTGCCGCTCTCGCATACGGTGGGCGTACAGTGATTTCAGTTAAGGTTATGGTTTTCTTGAGTTCTCCAAAACTCATTTTATTACTTGCTACCAGCTCATCATCATTCACACCCCAAACAGCTACCATTTTCAATAAATCATCCTTATCTGAAAACGAGCTAATTTGGTCAGTATAATACACTCCCATGAATAAATCACGCGCAAAAGTTGTTTTTCCTCCACCTTGTACTCCGACTAAATCAAGGCAATAATCAAATTTTATACCGGGGTGCAATACGCGAGCAATTGCTCCCCTCATAAACAAATCAAGCGCTATTCTATTGTATTCAGTATCTTCAATGTTGATATATTTTTTAATGACTTGAAAAGCGTCTAAGGTTTTACCAGTATTTTTGGCATACTCTAAAAAATCTTTGATGGGATTGTAGCTATTTTCTTTTGCCACTACTCGAATTTCACCGCTAACATCAGCATCTTTAAAATCAACTTGATAAGTTTCTGATACATAGCTAATAATTTGATTTACCACCATATCATCAAGTACACCTTTAGTAATAGTTCCGACCGATAGCTCCCTATCTTCAATGACTTCAATAACATGTGTATTCTCGTTGTATCTGAAAAGATTACTAAGATTATCATCATAACCTGTCAACAATTTACGCAAGTTTGCTCTGATTTTTTTGACCACACCTTTATCAGTTTTATAAAGTTCTGGTTTTGGAAACTCAATAACTTTGCTCTCTTGCTGAAACAATGACTTTTCATTTTCGGCATCTCTCACTTTATTTAAAATTTCACTCACTTAGACCTCCTTATATAATTTTGTTGCTAACTCAAGAAAATACCTTGATAAGCTTATATTTTTAATAATAGCGCTAAATAGTTGTACAGTCTGCTCAAAATCATATCCGTTCAAATACATCAATCGGACGAATAGGGCGGCATCACGTTTAGTAAAAATTCCTATTGTGATAGTATCAAAGACCCACCCAGTTAATTCCAATCCGCTTGCCTGTCTATTTTTTCGGATTTTATCAAGCTCTAGCTCCCTCAACTCTGTAATAAGTTGTGTACCAGCTATTTTAATATCCAAATTTCTAACAAATTGCCATCCATTGTTAAAAAGCTCCTCTGTCGGATCAGTTTCAACAATTTTCAATGCAATCAACTTATAAATAAATGGGGTGAAATACTCATCTAAAGGCTCATAATACAATAATTTATAATATCCATCCTTTCGAAATGCTCTGCTAGGATTGTTTTTCAAAAAGCTAAATAACGCCATCATATCTTTATGTAAGGTAAGCTCAAGTATTCTGTACATTGTCCTCCTCCTTAAACAATAATTTCACTAAAAATACAAAGCGCTCTGCGGTCAGCAATTGTTTATCGTAACTATTAACATAATTTTTTATTTTATCTAAATTACTGATGTCAGCATTTAATAAACTAATGGCATCTTTTGAGTTCATCTACTTTACCTCCAAATTGTTCTATTACTTGATTTTGTCACACGTTCAATCATTTCATTGTGCGCATGTTGCGGTACTTTATCGCTGATAAACACAACATCCAAGCTAGGTGAATAATGTGCCTTACCTCTCCACGCATCACCATCAATAATAAATACTTTCAAAATATACCTCCTAGCGAATCGTAAGAAAGTTAATCACATCAGAAACCTTAAAATAAAGTTTCTTACTACTTTCAAAAGGGGATTGATACGATACAAGCCCAATATCCATCCAGTTTTTTAATGTTGTTCTAGAAATATCTAACTCATCTTTAAGTTCCTTAGCCGTGATTAGACCAGTTTTCTTTTGTAACTTCTTCTCTAGCTCTAGCTTTTGCTGTGCTAGCCTATCAACTCTATCTAATAAGCCCTGTTCAAATTCAACTGAAAATATCGCCATACTCCCCTCCTAATTGTAATGCTTATTCGATAGCCAAATATAAGCCCCATAGCGCTCTTTTACATAGTCCTTGGGTGTTTCTGTTGGCTCGGTGTCTAAAGCTGTGTCAGCGCCTTTCTGTGGCTTGTCATAGTTCCATATCAAGGCAAGGATAAATAAGCACACGACAATCACAATAATGCTTTCTGTTGGTGTTAGATTTAATTCATTTTGCATGTCTTACCTCGCTTGATAGTTGTCAATATAGTTTTGTTGCTGGTCAGAGGTCATAGATAAATAAACACTAACTTCTTCGCGTGTCACTTTTTTATCTATAAAATCACTGATCATTTGAAATAAATTAGGTGAGTCTTCTTTTACCTCTGCTAGAAGTTCATCAAATTCTTGTCGTGTCATGTCGTTTAAATTCATTGCCATACTCCTTGAAAAATTTATCTGATAATTCAGTGTGTTCTGAAACAAGATGCTTTAACCCATTGGTTGCCCTGCTGCTTAATGTTTCGTGTGCTTAATCCCATTTTTGATTTTCTACTTTGTTTTTGGTAAAATTAAAGTAATGAAATTTGACAAGGGGCTTTTTCTACCATTTGTCAAGCCTATCAAGGTTTTAGAGAAAAAATAATTTTCATACAGTCATCAAAATAGGGAAGTGACCTTACTTTACACTAAAGATTTACATAAAAAGTGTATACAAAACCAACACCTTATTTTGTGATTTTTGAAATAAGGTGTTACAATAATATGGCATAAACAGTTTTACCGATTTTGGGTAGAAGTATAATCGTAAAGCTTATTATGCGTAATGAGGTAATACATTGTCCGAATGAGACGGTGTATGGAGGCAATCGTGTGTGGCTTGGTTGAAGTCGTTTGCGATTGCCTTTTTCGTTTCTCATAAAAGTCTGCAATATGGCAAGGATTGGTGTGACTAGCTGAAGCGATATTGTGAATGCATTTGAACAGAATCTTTCTAGCGTAGGGGTTGCCACGCTTGGTAATGTGTTCCTTAGCGATGAAGTTTCCAGATTCATAGTGTCTCAGGTCAATACCGATAAAGGCATTGATTTGATTGGCAGACTGAAAACGGCGAATATCTCCCAGTTCACCAATAATACTTGTTGCAGTCGTCTCAGCGATACCAGGAATAGAAAGCAGAATGTCATACTCTGGTAAAGGTTGAGCTATTTCCACCATCTGGTCTAAGACTGCCTGTCTCTGTTCAGAAAGTCTAAGCAATTCTTTTGCATAGTAACGCACCTCTTCCAGCATTGGAGAGGTTTTCTTAACGGCACAATAAGATTGATTAGCTAGTGCTGTCAGCTTCTCTGCTAAGTAAGCCACACGCTTGTCCGAAATACGTTTTGAGGTGGACTGACGGATGCTCTTTGAGAGTTCATCCTTGCTTAACTCAAGCACGAAGTCCTTGCAAGGAAACGCAGTAACTAAGTTCCAGTATTGTTCCCCAGTTGGCGTTGATAAGATAGTCTCCAACTCTGGGAAAGTGACCTGTAAGACCTTGTGTAGACGATTTTTAGCCCGAACAATGTCCTCAGTCAGATTCTGATAGAAACGGCTGAGATCCCGCAAGTCTTGATAGACTTCTTCTTGGACATAGGTCGGTTTACGATTCAGCACAAACTGGGACTGAGCCAGTTTTTCAGCGTCAATTTGATCTGTTTTCCGCACACGCAAGCTATCCAGTTGCTTCTTGGCTTCTAAGGGATTGAGCCGTGTGTAAGCGTAGCCATGTTCATCCAGAAAAGCTTGAAGACGACGAGAATAGACGCCTGTTGCTTCAAAGATGATTTCTGGCTTGTGGACGGTTTTCAAATCGCCAAGTAGCCGAGCAAAGCCAATGGCATCATTGGGCATGGTATAGCCATGAACCTTCTCGCCGTTGACTAGAATGGCCACTTCTGAACTTACTTTACTCACATCAATCCCAAAAACTGCACGCATGATATTACCTCTTTGTCTTGAATGATTCCTTGTTTTAGAGATGTCATTTTCAATACTCGACGTCTGGCGTCCCACATACTTTGATAACATTCTTTCTAAAACAGGTGTCTTGCCAGTTTTTGTTGCGACGTCTAGCGTCAAAAAGCCCCACGACTTAACAAGACACCTCTACTTTATCATCTTGAGAATGAAAAAAGTAGTGAGTACTCTCTCCCGTCGGAGATTTCCTCACTACTAATCTTAGTATGTTTTTCTAGCCCTTGCTAAATACCTAACAAAACCATGCGCCTTGCCTTTGCTTGAGTTTTGTTATTTTTCCTTAGCCATGTACGTTGGTTTGGTCGCCTGTACATGGCTTTTTGTTTTCCTGGATTAATTTTCAGCATCAAGTGCTTTTAGAAGATTTCTTAATAGTTCACCATCAGTTGTAACTCCAATCCCTCCTCTTCGGTCATTATAGGCAACACGGTCGGTCGCCTCTTCGATGAGTTTGTTGTATTTTGCTTTGAAATCTGCAATATTCATTTGTTTTCTCCTTTTTTCGCTTGTTCTAATAGGTGTTTTCAAATTGGTTTAGTAATCTTTTGCTAGCCATTCCATGACTTTTGCGTAGACGGTGTTTTTTACTTCTCCACCTTGTACTACTTTTTTATAAGTGATTGGGTTAATGCCAATAGCCTGTGCTGTCGCTTTAGCTGTTAGCATGTTATCCGCTTGTTTGCGTCGTACAGCTTTTGCTTGATTTTCAGTTATAATCATATATTACCTCCTCTCGTTTTTGTAAAGTTTTTCTTTACTTGGTTTCATTTTATAAAACTTTTCTTTACTTGTCAACAAGAAATATAAAAATTCTTTACAAGAGCATTTTTTGTATGTTATACTCATGTTTGAGGTGGTGAATATGACCAATATAAAAAATAACTTAAAAGATTTAAGATTAAGTAAAAATCTAACTCAACAAGAACTAGCTGACCAATTAAACTTAAGGCTCTTAGATGGAAAGAAGCCCATTTCTAAAATGAATATTTCCAACTGGGAAAATGGAAAACATTCTATCAAACCTGATATTGCAAGGTTAATTGCAGATTACTTTGAAGTACCGCTAAGCTATCTTTTAGGCTATGAAAAAGAAATTAATAACGCTTTATATGAAATTTTACCAACTGCCATACAAAAGACTGATGAACAATATGAGCATTACTTGAAAATATATAAATCATCAATTGTTGGCGCTAATGAACAGTTAGATAATGTTGTAAACTCCTTAAATCCTGATAAAAAGTTTTCACTAGAAGAAACAAGTGAGTTTTTAATAGCTTTAGCTGGTGAAATAACTAAATTAGAAACTTCATCAGAAGTTTTGTTAAAACTAAAAGATACTCAAATCAAAAATATTACAATGAAGCATGAACTTGAACATTTCAAAAACTACTTTGAAAATAAGTAGCGTATCCAATTATTAAATACTTCCCAACTTCATGTATAAATACCTAACAAAACCATGCGCCTTGCCTGCTGATGGAAAGAAAGGTACAAATACATGAAAATCAAAGATAAAATCAAAAAGAACGGTCAAAAAGTTTACTATGCTAGTGTTTATCTAGGCGTTGATCAACTAACGGGCAAAAAAGCCCGTACAACTGTTACAGCAACCACCCAAAAGGGGGTTAGGGTAAAAGCGCGTGATGCTATCAATGCTTTTGCCGCTAATGGCTATACAGTTAAAGACAAGCCGACAATTACAACGTACAAAGAGCTTGTAAAAGTTTGGTGGGATAGTTACAGGAATACAGTTAAGCCAAATACTCGCCAATCTATGGAGGGATTGGTTAGAGTGCATCTATTGCCTGTATTTGGCGATTACAAGCTATCTAAACTCACTACGCCTATTATCCAACAACAAGTAAACAAATGGGCTGACAAGGCTAATACAGGGCAAAAAGGGGCGTTTGCTAACTACTCCTTACTCCATAACATGAATAAGCGTATTTTGAAATACGGTGTATCTCTACAAGTGATAACGTATAACCCAGCTAATGATGTTAGTGTTCCACGTAAGCAGCAAAAAGAAAAAGCTAGCGTAAAATACCTAGATAACAAAGAACTAAAACAATTTCTTGATTATCTCGATACCTTAGACCAATCAAACTATGAAAACTTGTTTGATGTTGTCTTATATAAGACTTTGTTAGCTACTGGTTGCCGTATCGGTGAGGCTCTAGCTCTTGAATGGTCTGATATTGATCTAGACAATGGTATTATCCGCATTAACAAGACACTCAACAGATTCCAAGAGATAAACTCGCCTAAATCAAACGCTGGTTATCGTGATATACCAATAGACAATGCTACGTTACTTATGCTCAAACAATACAAAAACCGTCAACAAGTACAATCATGGCAACTAGGGCGGTCTGAAACGGTTGTATTCTCTGTATTTACAGAAAAGTATGCTTATGCTTGTAATTTGAGAAAGCGCCTAGAAAAGCATTTTAAGGCTGCTGGCGTGACTAATGTATCATTCCATGGTTTCCGTCACACACATACAACAATGATGCTCTACGCTCAAGCTAGCCCTAAAGATGTACAATACAGACTAGGACACTCTAGTTTGATGATGACTGAAAATGTTTATTGGCACACTAACCAAGAAAACGCAAGAAAAGCTGTCTCAAATTATGAAACAGCAATCAATAGTTTATAAAGGGGGTCACACTTTGTGACTACCCTCTTACTATACCAAAAATACAGTATTTCAAACATGGGGTAGTACAAAGGGTAGTAAATTCTAAAAAAGCACCTTGGGATGATGCCCCAAAGTACTTAATATCAAGTCTTTTAAGCCTTTAACCTCATAAAGAGATTATTTTACCATATTGTAGAGTAATTTTTTCAAACAGAATTGCTCAGTTTTACCTCGCATTTTTTGACAGAAAGTCCTATAATATAAAAATAAATTGTAAAAGGAGTTCCAAATGTCTAAACAATATTCACGTCAACAAAAACAATCTCCAAAGAATCCTAGCCATCATATTAAGACTGGATTTTCAGCCTTTCAAAAAACGATTGCTCTAATTGGTTCCATTCTTAGTATTATCGTGGCTAGTTTTACTATCAAGAATGCCATTTCAGGTTCCTCTACTAAATCAAGTGACAGCACAACCTCCACTACTCAGGTTATTATCAAAGAACAATCGGCAGATTCTTCCGGCACTGATAGTCAGACTGACAGCAGCACCTATTCTGCAACAAATAACAGCAGTAATCAAACCAGTGAAAATTCAGCCACCTCTAATGACTCAAGTACCAGCTCTAGTAGTTCCTCAGAAACTAGTACTGCAACAAGTTCGTCTGCCCAAGATGGAATTGACAGTTCAAATACTGAATCATCTAATTAAACCATCCTAGAAAATATGATCAATCAAACACCCACCATAGCCTGGATTCATTCCTATAAAGCTAATGGACTCAGACCAAACCTTAAACGCATGACAGCCTTGTTGAAGCAACTAGGCAATCCTCAGAACCAATTTCCAGCTATTCATGTCGTTGGCACCAATGGAAAAGGCTCAACAACAAGTTTTCTACAGCATATCCTAACTGCCTCTGGCTACAAAACGGGGGCCTTCATCTCGCCCTACATCAGATGTTTTAACGAACGCATTGCCATCAACGGGAAAGACATTCCTGACAGTGCTCTTGACAAACTAGCTGATCAGATTAGACCTTTGATAGAGGATAAAACATTTTTAAAAAACTACGGTAAACTCACCGAATTTGAATTAGTGACAGCAATTATGTTCACTTACTTCGCACAAATTGACCCTGTTGACATTGCCGTTATTGAAGCTGGTATAGGGGGTCTCTATGACTCTACTAATGTTTTTACTGCTCAAGCAGTCGTATGTCCATCCATTAGCCTTGACCATCAGGCCACTCTCGGTGACAGCCTCGAACAAATTGCCCAGCACAAGGCTGGCGTGCTTAAACCAGCAGTTCCCTTTATATTTGGCCAGATGGACGAGCCCGTCCGTCACGTTTTCTACAGACAATCTCAAGCTCTGGACTGTCCAACCTTTGAGCTTGGCCAAGACTTTCATTTTTTGGACAATGGCAGAGCATTTGATGTTATCTATGATGATGTGAAAATTGCAGATATCCATTTACAGATGCTCGGCAAGCACCAAAAATCCAACGCTTCACTGGCAGCCATGACCAGCCTGCAAATTGCGCAGCATTTCCCAAAAATAAACCTAGACAACATCAAGAAAGGTTTGGAATCCACGCGCTGGCCTGGACGCTGCGAACTCGTGAGGCCCAACCTCATGCTAGATGGTGCTCACAATCAAGATTCAATTGCTAAACTCGTGTCCTTGCTCAAACAAGACTTCGCCGATAAGACTATCCATATCCTTTTTGCAGGACTCAAACGCAAACCGCTGGAACAAATGTTAGATCAATTAGCCGACTATGACTTGTCCGTGACTGATTTTGACTTTTACGAAGCAAGATGTGTAACAGACTACCCTGACTGTTACACGAAAGTTGTTGATTATCGAACATGGTTGGAAGAAAGCAAGCAGTCCAACGAGTTTTACGTAGTGACTGGCTCACTCTACTTCATCTCCGAAGTGAGGCAGTATTTGCTCACAGCTTTATCCACCGATAATTATCACGATTAATCGCAAGGTTTTTTTGACTCAGTTTTTCTACCGATACTCAATGAAACTCAAAAGTAATCAGCCATATGTAGGTAGAACTCCACTACTTTTGAGTTTTTGGGTAACAGGTTGTTAAATTTCTCTGCTGATGAACATTCATCAAACCAAAGCAATAACGTCATCGTTCGATTTTCGAAAAGAATAATCAAAAAGAGCAGTTTTCTAAACCACTCCCTATCAAGTGGAGTAATCACTCGAAATTGCTCTTTTTACTTACCTTATCGCATGGTAACAAACTCTTCGGCACCCGTTGGGTGGATAGCAACCGTATTATCAAAATCTTCCTTGGTTGCTCCCATTTTGATAGCGACTGCAAAGCCTTGAATCATCTCATCAACACCATATCCAATGCCATGCAGACCAATGATTTTTTCTTCTTTACCAAGTGTGACCAATTTCATCTTGCTTGGTTGGCGATGGTTGCCAAGAGCTGTATACATTGGAGTAAAACTAGAGCGATAGACCTTGATTTGATCTTCACCAAATTGAGCAATAGCAGCTTCTTCTGACAGTCCTATTGAACCAATGGCTGGATGGCTAAAAATCACTGTTGCCACATCCTTATAGTCCATTTTGGCGTTAGGTTTGTTATTAAAAAGACGTTCTGATAGTTGACGGCCAGATTTAACAGCAACAGGTGTCAATTCCAATTTCCCATTAACATCGCCAAGAGCATAAATACCTTCAATATTGGTATTTTCAAAGGCATCTGTTTTAATGAAACCTCTCTCATCTAATTTGACACCAGTCTTTTCCAGACCATAGCCTGTCACATTTGGCCGACGACCGATAGCCCAAATGAGAGTATCAACAGTGTAGTTCTCGCCATTTTCCAAAACCAAAGTCAGACTGCCATCAGCATTTTTGATGACTTCTTTTGGGACAGAGAAAGTGTGAAGATTAGGACCATTGACAGCCATTTCACTCACAAGAGTATCGATGATTTCCTTGTCAAAATTGCGGAGCGGACGATCTCTGCGAACGAAGAGGTGAGTATCTGAACCTAGGGTATTGAGAACACCTGACACCTCAACAGCGATGTATCCAGCTCCCACAACTGCAGTACGCTTAGGCACCTCATCAAGTTCAAAGAAGCCATCTGAAGTAATGCCGTACTCAGCCCCCGGAATATCTGGATAAAGGGCGTGACCGCCAGTTGCAATGAGAATGTGTGGTGCAGTATAGCGCTCCCCTGCTGCCTCAATCGTGTGGGCATCCACGAAAGTTGCGTAATCGTAGACACGTTCAACAGCATTGTTGTCAAAACCACGTTCATAAGAACCGTGAATACGGTCAATATAGGCTTGACGGTTAGCTTTCAATCTCTTATAATCAAAGTTTTTAGTCTCAATATCAAAACCGTACTCTGCTGCATAGTGATTAAGGGTCTCAGCAACTTGAGCACCATACCACATAACTTTTTTAGGAACACAACCAAGATTGACACATGTGCCGCCAACTTCTTTTCCCTCAAAAAGAATGACTTTTGCTCCATGCATGGCTGCGCGGTTAGCTGAGGCAATGCCACCTGAACCGCCACCTATAACAATATAATCAT
This sequence comes from Streptococcus sp. ZY19097, assembly GCF_040731245.1. Classification (NCBI taxonomy): domain Bacteria; kingdom Bacillati; phylum Bacillota; class Bacilli; order Lactobacillales; family Streptococcaceae; genus Streptococcus; species Streptococcus sp. ZY19097. Next base: position 1,225,513 of record NZ_CP160400.1, on the reverse strand, counting down.
ATTCTTTAACCATGTTTGATTTCTCCTTTAGTGAACTAGTATGCTTCAAACATCAAGTTCAGACATTGTTGATTCAATTTGATGAACCTTAGTTCTATTGAACCAGTGTTGCATCGTCTGACTTTAATTTTGATTGCGTGTAATAACCATAATTTACCATAAAATAAAGAAGCTAACAAACATTTGCTACGGGGTTGACTAGATAAAAAGAATCCCTCAGGATTCTTAAAAATCAAAGACTTTCAGCAAATTTTCGTTTGATAAAATCAGCAGAGTAGGCTAATTTGTCTTCTTCCTCAGTTGGCAAGGTGAGTTTGATTTGCTCAATAACACCTTGACGACCGATTATAGCCGGATAACTGAGATAAGTATCCAACGGCTCATAATAATTAGACACTGGCAACTCTTCATGGCTATCCGAGACAACTGCTACTGCCAAACGAATAGCTGCACTGGCAATACCGTAACTTGTATATTTCTTGCCATAGAAAACGGTATGTCCACCAATCATAGCTTCGTGAGCAATATCTTCCAGCTCTTTTGGACTGGCAAATTCTGAAATAGCTTGCCCCTTGATACGTACTTGACTCCAAGCGGTGAATTGAGAGTTGCCGTGTTCACCAAGGTTATAGCCGTAAACACTTCTAGCATCCACACCAAATCTTTCAGAAACTGCACGTTTCATGCGAGCCGTATCCAAAAGGGTACCTGTTCCAATCACACGTTCTTTAGGCAAACCAGAATAATGTTGGTATAGGCTGGTTATGACATCTACAGGGTTGGAAATGGCAATGATGATCCCCTTGAAGCCCACCGCCTTCAATTTTTTAGCAACAGCTGGTACTTCTTTCGCTGTAAAAGGTAATTCAGCAAAACGATCCGCATTGGGGTTATCCTGCAAGGCAATATTCCCTAACGCAGAAATCACCACATCCGCATCCGCTAGAGCCTCATAATCGTTCACGATAATATTAGCATGCTGATTGAGGTTGGCAGCTGCATCGGTGAAATCTACTGCATCAGCCATCACCTTCTTCTCATTTGTATCAATTAAAATGTAATCATCAAAAGTCCCTTGAGCGATTAAACCGTGTGCAACTGTTGAACCAACATGTCCCATTCCAATAATTCCGACTTTTCGTGCCATACAATTTACCTCCACAATTTCTAATTAAGTTCTATTATACACCTTCAAAGAGAAAATTGACCGATGAAAATCAATTTTTAAAAGAAAAAGAGCCAGTCACGACCGCAATGTCATTAAGTTAACTAACCTATCACGTTTTGTGGTGGGTTAGTTAACTTAATGACATTGTGGTAATTTCCCTTCTTTATACTGGAAAGCAATTGCTGGTGCAAAGCCCATAACGTGATTAAGGAAAATTCTAAAATAGAATTTCGAACCTAATCTGACTAATACTACAAAGTAACAATATATACTTTTCAGTCTAAATAAAATCATGGTAATCCAAAGAAGTAAGGTATGGAAAAACTGGGAAAGTATATAATACATTGGAATAGCTCCTATAAATGACAGAATTATTTTCAAAGGATCCTCACTTATATTTAACTGAATAAAAACTGGAGCAACGCAAAAAATGCTTGTTACTATTAACAATAAAAATATCATCAAAGTTTTGTTAATTTTCATAGCTTCTCTCCCTATATGTTCCTTATATATTGTACAGAATTTTAAAAAATAAAGCCAAGATGAATGTATCCAGTTAACTAAAAAACTTTAGAGTCACTGGTACACCCACCTCGGATATTATTCAAATATTCATACTAATAGAATAATCGCATTGTCCAAAGTGCTACTCCAGCACCAACCGCAACTACTGCAGCCGCTCCCCCAGTTGCCCCAATAATTGGTGCGGAAATTGTTGCTACCTTACCTGTCGATTTAAAATTAACTCATTGAGTTTCCGAACAGGTCTAATATAGAACGTCCAACTTTTGGAGAGCAGTACAGTTGTATTACAAAGTTGATTCTAGAAATCTTAAAATTTATTAAAAATTTTTATTAAAAATAAAGATCCCAGTATTATAATCACCCCAATTAAAAAGATTGGTAATTCCATTTCCTTATATTTTTCAATATATGGAATGACATACATGCTAAGTAATACAAGTAGTACTCCAATAAGAGCTATGATGATTAAAAAATATTTTTGCCACATAAATTATGTAATATCCCACCGACACTCAAGCCTCCTGTTCCTAAGACAAAACCAACAACCTCATCAAGGTCATTAAGGCTTTCAGAACTTTGAAAACTTCAAAACTAGAATTCTCATCACTTTAAATATCAAAAAGGAGAGAACCCTGATGATTCTCTCCATATGTTAGCTTTTCATCAACCCACTATGGTTGGCAAAAACTTTAGTAATCATCGTTTCTATAAAAATATTTTCTATACACTCTTGATAATACCAAAGTTAATGCCCATATCATACCAAGAGCCATAATAGTAGAATTTATTGGATTTATTTTAGTAAGTCCAATCACTAGTCCAATAATTGGACTAGTAGACATTGTTAGATATAATAAAAATAACCAAAAAGGAATCTCACCAATTCCTGCAAAAAAATGTCTCATAACTATATTTTGTATGACCTTTAATTTCAAGAGAAGCAACTACTTGTAATTCAGAAACAATTACTCCTCCTCCTCGAATTTTACGAGATAATACTTTCTTTACCGTGAAATCATCCAGTTTCTTATAATTCGGATTATCAATAGTATACGACTTTACCGATATTTCTGAACGGTTATTATAGATATAATTATCTACTTTCTTGAAAATATCATTGTAATACTTAGTTTGAAGTAGCTTCTCAAAAGAATTATAGGCCATATTTTCACCTCATGAAATTTGTTATTTACTTATTATATAACGCCAGATACTTGGAGATACGTATAATCATAAACTAGTTGTTTGAGAACAAATAGTAAAATTTCTACTTATATATGTCCATAAACAACTGTATTTCAGAAATACCGAGCGATATTGTTAAGTCTTGTTCTCCAGCTAAAGCGGCATCAATACCATCTTTAACGAGCATAAAGTTTGGTTTATCAGTCAAAAGTTGATTTAACATTTTACTGTACCTTAGCCTCAATTCTGTATCATTTTTTAATAGATATAAATTAAGTTTGATAACATCTAACATTCCATAAAGTCCCATTTGGTAGCCTTTATCGTCAAATCGTTCATTTTCAATCATCTCAATAGCCTTACACTGCTCCTCAGATAAATATACTTTTATTAAACTTACATAAGAAAGTGCTATAAATGGTAGTTCCGACTTTGAACTCAATTGCCAAATTCTGGGATAGTCTTTAATCGAAAAATGATAGTCATGGCCTGATTCTAATATTGTCAATACCTTTGATTTTAACATGAATAACTGCTGATACTCTGGCTCGTATAGCCTCTGAATAATTGCTGTTACAATTGAAAATGGGATAAGCGGTAAAAACAACGGATTACGATGGACTACCAAAAATAATAGGTAGTATCCTATCATTGAGAGGAAGTATAGGAGGTAATACACTTTAAAAAAAGGCTTTGGTAATTTCCCTTCTTTATACTGGAAAGCAATTGCTGGAGCAAAGCCCATGACGTGATTAAGGAAAATTCTAAAATAGAATTTCGAACCTAATCTGACTAATACTACAAAGTAACAATATATACTTTTCAGTCTAAATAAAATCATGGTAATCCAAAGAAGTAAGGTATGGAAAAACTGAGAAAGTATATAATACATTGGAATAGCTCCTATAAATGACAGAATTATTTTCAAAGGATCCTCACTTATATTTAACTGAATAAAAACTGGAGCAACGCAAAAAATGCTTGTTACTATTAACAATAAAAATATCATCAAAGTTTTGTTAATTTTCATAGCTTCTCTCCCTATATGTTCCTTATATATTGTACAGAATTTTAAAAAATAAAGCCAAGATGAATGTATCCAGTTAACTAAAAAACTTTAGAGTCACTGGTACACCCACCTCGGCTATTATTCAAATATTCATACTAATAGAATAATCGCATTGTCCAAAGTGCTACTCCAGCACCAACCGCAACTACTGCAGCCGCTCCCCCTGTTGCCCAAATAATTGGGCCAGAGATTGTCGCAACTTTAGCCATTAGAATAGGATAACTGTACTTGATTGCAGTTCCTGCTGCAGAAACCAAGCCAACTTGGCGCATTGCATCACGCAATCCTGCACTGCTAGCCCATAATCCTTGAATGTTGTTCCTAAAGTTGTTCCAGTCTCCTCCATCAAGATACATCATTTCCTCTTGATCGAGAGTTACATAATTTTTTGGTAATACAAGTTCCATAATATTTACCTCCAAACGAAGATCATGGTTAGGGTAATATCACCTAACAAATTATTAACAATAAAATTTATAGATTAGTATATGTTTATTCACTATCTTTATAGAAAAACTTTCTATAAAGGCGAGAAAGTAATAAAATGAGTACGAAAGAAATACCAATGAAAGTAAGTAGCAATCTTCCAAAACTTAGTTCAGTTCCAATGATATAAATATGCACTAGTGGAACTAGTCCAATACATGATAATATCACGAAACTAAATAAACTTATTTCTCCGAGGCCTGCAAAAAAGTGCTTCATATCTTTAAGCAAATACATAGCCATCCAAGCGGCCATCTGCCCAGTCAGCGCCATACGCAACTGCTCCACCTAACGAGAAACCAGAAACAGTTAATGCAATATCTAAAGCCCCACCTGCTAAATGGCCAGCCGCACTTCCCACATGTTTAATAATCATACTACGCAACGTTCTTGTCATTGCACCTTTATTAGCTTTAATCGCTTTTCTAATTGCAACTGCTGAGAAAATAGTAGCTCCACCTGTATAGATAGCAAGCCCGATATCAAAGACAGTAGCAAGAGTTCCTCTACTGTTCCACCAGTTACGACCAACGCCACCACCATCAGTATACATCATCTCCTCTTGTTCAAGAGCTACACAATTGTTTGGTAATACTAATTCCATAAGAAATTTCCTTTCTTAATTTAACAGGGTTAGGGAATTGCCCTAACAAGTAATAGACAACTTAGTTTATATCTCCGTAGCTACCTAGATAAGACAGCCTTTCTCTGTTTTATTGTATTTTATAGGTCGTCTAAGGGCTAAACCCAAATTATTGTTTGAAACTTAGCATTTCTAAAATCCAGTCAAGATACGTTACTTTATCCTCAGTCTGAAGCAAATTCTTATTTTTCATTCTTCCTTGCTTGTAGAGACCTAAAGATAATATAGACCAGATATCCAATCGTGATTGCAAAATAACATAACGCAAAGAAAACACTTTTAAAAATACTAACGTTATAAAAACTCATGACAGCTAATAACACATTTATAATAAGCATTATAAATGAGAACACGTGAATGCGCCTATCTTTCATAGCTAGCGCCAACCTAAATTTTGTTCCAATATACGACCAAATGTATGTCCAGTAATATACCCCGACATATAGCCTGTTGCAGCACCAGCAGTAGCTAAAATAAATGAATAACTAACTGTACCAATAACTGGCAAGGTTATTGTTCCCAGTGTAGCACCAGCTACAGCACCAGTTATAGCACCTGCTATTCCTCCTGCAACACCTCCAACACTTCCACAAATTTGAGCAAGCCATCCCTCTCCCTCAAGATACATCATCTCCTCTTGTTCAAGAGCTACACAATTGTTTGGTAATACTAATTCCATAAGAAATTTCCTTTCTTAATTTAACAGGGTTAGGGAATTGCCCTAACAAGTAATAGACAACTTAGTTTATATCTCCGTAGCTACCTAGATAAGACAGCCTTTCTCTGTTTTATTGTATTTTATAGGTCGTCTAAGGGCTAAACCCAAATTATTGTTTAAAACTCAACATTTCTAAAATCCAATCAAAATAAGTTTCTTTATCATAAACAATACGTACTTCAACAGGCATATCTTTTTGAAGAACAATCGTTTCACTCTCATGTTTTAGCGTTAACGTCTCTAACTCTATGATAACTTTATAAAGGCTGACACTGCCCTCTTTTGTTTCTTGGGCAATTGTCCCTGAATCAACCTGTCTAACCTTTCCTTTTAAAGTACCATATTTTTGGCTATTCACACCTGTCAGTGCCACATCAACCTTAGCACCTTTGGACACACGAGAAATATCACTTGCAACCACAAAGGCTTCCACGTAGTAGTCTTTTTCTTTTCCAGAAACCTCAGCTACTGTTTGACCTTGTTGAAGTGACATTCCCTGTTTTAAGGGAACAATGTAATGAAGTACACCATCGCTTGCTGCTAAAATACTGTGTGCTTTATCTTGTCCTGTTGCAATACCAAGATTCGCCTCAAGTTCTGTGATGCTCTTATTATTATTTGAACGAGCAGTCCCTAATTCACTGATTAGTTGCGCATAAATGTTATAAGCTTGAGATGTTGGATCATTATAGGTACGTTCCATATCTTTAATATTACTTTGTTGACCCTCTATCTCACTATCTTTTGCTGTAATACTGGATTTAATGGTTTCAACTTTCGTAGTCAGTTCACTTATTTTAGCTTCTAAATCAGCCTTAACGTCTGTCGTAGTCGCTACAGGTGGTGTAGATGGCTCAGTACCATTAGTGGTTGTTGTCGTCGGATCTAGCGCAGGTAGTGAGGCTAGTTGTTGCTGTAGTTGAGCTAATTCATTTTGAGCAGTCTGAAGATCAATATTTAACTGATCTCGTTCACCGATGAGTTTATTCAATTTTACATACTCATCCTGAAGTTTGGAGTACTGGGAGCCATTATTATAACTCTCTGAATTTAGCTGAGACAGATAATACTCCACTTTACCATAGTACTCCTGCTCTTCACCAGAGTTAGCCATATGGTTGACTTTCTCATTTAATGACTGTTCAAATTTTTGAAAAATTACTTCTTTGGCGCGTAGTTTCTCTAACTGTTTCGTCAAAGAACCAGCCTGCAATCCCTCTTCGCCACTTGAAAGAGAGAGAATAACATCTCCAGCTTTGACCGTATCTCCTTCAGATTTATGCATGGTAACGACCTTACCTGAACCAATAGCAGATAGAAATTCGGTTCCTGTTATCACCGCATTTCCATTCGCCTTCACAATATAGTTTTTAGGGATATAGGCCGCACCAATCAATGCACCAACTAAAACTAGAGTGGTTGAAATAATGAGAATAAAGGCATAGGCTGGGGGCTTCTTATCAAAGAAAATCCGAGAATAACGTAATTCTGACTTGTTATATAGTTTCATAGGCTTATTATTGGTCTAAAAATATCTACAGTCATTTTTTCAGGAGAAGAGTTGACATATACGGTATAGACAGTTCCATCCGTTTGAATATCATTCTCATATAGATACAATTCTAATTTTGAATATGCAAACTGAAGATACTCTGGACTATCTTCAAAATGCACATATAAACAATGTGGGACAGATACCATATCCTGAACATCGTACATATTGCTGTACTGTTGCGCATTATGTGCTTGAACATAAAACTCAAAATCCGTTGTGATAGTTCCGTCATCATGAATTGTTGTTCCACAACTTTTGACAATTAATGGACCAAATATTTGTGCTTTAACTAACTGCAAATGTTGATGAAACTTATCAATTTCATGATCAACATTTTCTACTTTAGCACCATGTAATTTTTTACAAATAACTTGTTTCAAAACAAGTTTTTTATTATCTTTTACATCTAGTTTAGCCATAAGTGACCTCCTCTGTATCTAACACCGCCTGCGACTGAATCTGTTGATTCAACTTAATGCTTTGTAAGTCAACCATTTGAGCATATTTCCCATTTTGAGACATTAATTCCTCATGGGTTCCATATTCCACAATGGTCCCATTTTCTAGGAAGCATATCTTATCACACCGAAGAATTGTGGACAATCGATGGGCAACAACAATTGTTGTCTTACCAATAATCTTGTTAAAGATTAAATCTTGAATAATTTGCTCACTAAATGAATCTAAGTTAGAAGTTGCCTCGTCAAAAATATATAAATCAGCTTTGCTTAACAATGCCCTCGCAATAGCCAATCGTTGTTTCTCTCCTCCGGAGAAATTCTGACCACCTTCTTCTACGAAGGAACCATAGCGGTTTTGAAGGCGCTGGATAGTGTCATGAATACCCACAATACGACAAACTCGCATCATATCTTCATAGGTTGCATCTGGATTACCAATTTTCAAATTATCAATGATGGTTCCTGTAAAGAGTTCAATAGTCTGAGGGATATAGGAAATCTTCTCCCGTAATTCGCCGTAGTCAAGATCAGATAAATCATGATGCCCAATACGGATACTGCCCTCACTCGGATTTATAAAGCGAAGTAATAATCGGACTAACGTACTTTTACCTGCGCCACTCTCTCCTACGAAGGCTATTTTCTCACCTTGTTTAATTTGCAAATCAAAGTTTTTAATAACTGGAGGCCTTGAACCATACGCGAAGGTCACATGATTAAATATGATATCATCCTGTAAGGAAAAATTTTTGACACTATAATCAAGATTGTTATCCTCTCGGTCAACTTCCATCAATTCCTGAAGGCGGCTAACTGCAACTTGTACCTCCTGAAATGTTAACTGAAGACCAACTAAGTTTTGTACAGGCTCTGTAAAATATTGACTCAGTGTTTGAAATACTAAAAGATCACCAATCGTCATCTTACCATCAATGATGAATAAGGCGCCCACCCCCATAAACAGTAAGCCACCAATAGTTGAAGCCATTGAAGAGACTGTAGATTGTACATTTTGTAACACACCTTCTTTGTAGCCAATCTCTAAAGTATGCACAAATTTTTCTTCAATTTTATTTAGGCGCTGTTCTTCATCGTGTTGTGATTTAATGGTATCAATATTACGAATAGACTCAATTAACTGAGAGTTTAGGAGCCCGTTTGCTTCCATTTGTTCATGGTTAATTTTCTTATAAGGCTTCTTAAAGCAGTAAATAAGAATAATATTCACAACAACCATTAACACTAAAATCAGAAACAAGGACTGGTTAATGGTCCATAAGACAACCGCACTAATAACTGATAAAGTAATATCCATAACTAACGAGATTGATACTGATGTAAATACATTTTTTATCGTCATCGCATCTTGAAATCGTGTTAGGACGTCCCCTACTCTTCGGCTACCAAAAAAACTATACGGTAAATGGATGATGTGGTCATAGTATCCCATCAGGACAGGGATATCTATTTTTCGTGATAGAAATAACAAAATATGTTGTCGGAAGGCGGATAGTAGACTCTGTAGAAAAGACACTATCCCAAAGACTATCAAGAAAAGGTACAAACTATTTTTTAAGCCATATGGAATAACTTCATCCATAATGACCTTTGAAAACAGACTAGATAAAATCCCAATGATACTAAGAATAAAGGATGCTAGTATAACCGTAGCTACCAATCCTTTTTGACTAAAAATCAATGTGCCAAATAGTTCTAATAGTCCCTTTCCTTTTAATTTCCCTTTTTCAAAATCTGAATTAGGAACCATAAAAAGGGCTATCCCCTGATAGACTTCTTCTATTTCATCACGAGACATCTTAAGCATTCCTCTGGCAGGGTCCGCTACCAGAAACCTACCATTTCTCTTGATACGATGCAGTACAACAAAATGGTTTTGTCCCAAATCATTTTTTATTTGAAGGATAGCAGGAAAAGTCAACTTCGATGTCAAATCTTCTTGTGCTACTCGGACAGCTTTGACAGTAAAGTTTAGCTTTTCAAGACCTGAAACGATACCGCTCACAGTTGTTCCATACATATCAGTCCCGATAATCTCACGAATCTTCATGATAGACAGTTCTTTTTTATACGATAAAAGCACTGTCGAAACAACTGCTGCTGCACAATCTGACTGATCATGTTGCATGGTACAGGCATATTTTTTAAACATGTACAGCCCCTCACTCAATAATGTATAGATGAATTATTCTCACTCTGTTTTTAGGAACTTATCAATCAGCTTTTCCAACATCAAGTCCTGTGGACTTCATAGTCTTTTCTCTTACAACTATAATATATGGACGCTTCTGACTCTGATTCTTTTCATTGGTGCGAGGCAAACTCAGCCCTGAGCTAAAAATCAATAGCGAAAGTAATACAGTTTTAATTAATTTATGATTGCGGTTCATAAAGGTGCCTCTTTTCTTTTTATATACAGATAATATCACAGCATTATGAAAACGTCAACATTTTTATGTTGTTTAAGATTTTTTTTTTTTTTTATTCTATAAAAACTATTTATTTTATTTGAATGTTTAAATTTCAAGTAGTATAATACATATTACAAAGTATTAAGATATACTAGCGTTAATATATGAGGATTCTAAATATGATTAATATTGCAGATAAATTGAAAACTAAGCGTAAAGAATATGGTTTATCACAGTCAGAATTAGCTGAGGGAATTTGTGAACAAAGCCAAATTAGTAAAATCGAAAGAGGGAACTATATGCCTACAGCCATTCTCTTACATAAATTAGCAAGTCGACTTAATGTTACAATAGATTATTTTTTCGATGAGCAAATAGAGTCTGTCTCTAATTTAAAGGAATTTATGAGATTATCATCTAGGCTATTAGAAGACAGAAATTACAAAGACCTTGAATATCTCTACAATCTTGAAAAAGAAAAACAGTCATTTTTATCGCTAGATGAAGAGTCTTACCTCAATTGGGTTCATTCCATTATTTTGTTCTACACTTACAATGAAAAAGATAAAGCTATTTCTTTGTTAGAAAAAACAATGATTTCCGTGAGTGAAAAACATTCTGTTTATCTAAAAATACTAAACACCCTCGCTAATTTTTATTCATTAGTTGGACGTGATAATGATTATGAAAGAAATTATCAAAAGCTCATTCAACTTTATAGCGAGAAAGATTTTGACTCTCAGGAATTTCTTTTTGGCTATATAAGAACAAGATATAACTATGCTCACTATTTACTTGCCAAAGGTCAAACATTACAAGCTATACAAATTGCAATTGAAACAATAGAGGTATGCAAAGAATATGAGACTAGTTACCAACTAGCTCCCCTATTAATCATAGTCGGTAATGGAGGCAAGGATTTTCTAGATAGCGATGAAGTAAATGATTATTATGTAGACGCTCGTGATTTATCTAGAATCTATGGTAATAAATTAATGCATCTTCAAATTGAAAAGTATATGAATGACCTGACAAAATAATATCCTTAAAATAATTTTACCTTTAAAATTATTCTCACAAAACTTCAAAAGCTGGCTCTTTGTCAACTGTGGTGGTAGATGAAAAGCTAACACCTAGAGGCTGGGTAAAACTAGCCAGTAAATAAAAAACACAGACAGATTGAGCTGCTTCTGATGAAATCCAGCCGAACTGTCTGTGTTTTTCTTTTTATCTCTATTATCTTGGACTATTTTCTTAGCCAATTTCGTTAGATTCATGCTCATTAGGAGGAAGCAATATTTAATTCCAAACTAAGCTGATTTGTGTTATACTGTTTATACATTTTCATGCCTTTCTAGTTGTTTTGTGGTTATTATAATTATAAAGCATGAAGTAGAAAACGAGCAACTCCTAATTGGAATTGCTCGTTTTTTATATGTGAGAAGCTAGTTTTTGTCCAATGCCATTAAGTTAAACATTTAACTAACTAACTAAAGAAACTATTCCCGTCCGAGCAGTTCATGACAAAATGGGGATAGTTTTTATATTTAGGGCGCACAAAAAGGAGGTTTTTTAACCTTATTTTTCAACTATTATGATATTCCATAAGTGAAGCTTACGGGAGCCTGACTTTTTATCTTTCTTTGGAAGGTTCGATTGGGTCGAATAATGGATAGGTGCTTAGCAATGTAGGTTTCTAATTGGAAGGAAGTGAGTTTGTCTCTAAGAAATTTTCGACAGGCATAAACAGCGTCTGAAAAACAAATCTTATAAGCCTTTTTTAACTTTGATGTTTTAATAGCAACGTGTGAGGTTAGCCATTTACAAACATTAAAATTGATAAAGCGAGCGTAGATTTCTTGGAGAATCCCTTCTTTCTTTTTAGCATGAAAATGAGTCAGACCGATACTGTATTTTAGGTCACGAAAACTGGTCTCTATGCCCCATCTGCAGGCATAGAGATCTTTTAATTTTTCTGGAGAATAATCGGTGTTTGTCACCAAAGTTTCAAAGAAACCTGGCTTGATTTCAAGGCGCACCATTCGAAAATGAAGTTCATAAAAACTGATTGGATCACTTTTTCGACTAGAACGAGGCAGAAAGCCAAAGGATGTGTGATTAGGTAAAAAATGATACTGATTAGGGAAGTCCCGATACTGTTGTTTCATCTTATTGGTTTGTTTTCGACAGATGTTTAGGTCAAACTCTTCATCAAAACAAGGGGTGTCAGGGCAGATTGAGAGACAGGCAAATCTAAATCAAGTAGCTCTTTGGCTAAGGTATTACCACCCATGGTCAGTATAGCTTGAATCATGGTTTTCATCGTTAGCTGACTTTTCCGACTAAAATCTTTTTCAGGATGAAGCACAAACTGGTTTGCGATGGAAACGATGTCGTTAATACTATCAAGTAAATGAGCTTTAATCTGATCTAACATGACTTTTCCCCTTTTATTTTTAGTGTACCATAGAAAAAAACTAACCTACCACAAAACATGATAGGTTGGTTAACTTAATGACATTGAGTCATGACCGAGCTCTCTTCCTAAAGCTATCAACTCTAATAAATATTATGCAACTCCGTTAAATAATACCTTCCAAGAGTCCACGCATAAAGTCTTCAGAGTTAAATTCACCAATGTCATCAACTTTTTCACCAAAGCCGATAAATTTAACAGGAATGTCTAAATCTTGTCGAATAGCTAGAACCACACCACCCTTGGCAGTTCCATCAATTTTGGTCAAAATCAGTCCAGTCAATGGTGTGATTTTTGAAAATTCTTTGGCTTGACTCAAGGCATTTTGACCGGTTGAAGCATCCAAGGCTAAGAGTGTTTCATGTGGTGCTTCTGGGACAACTCGTTTGATAATGCGACCAATCTTTTCAAGTTCTGCCATGAGATTATCTTTGTTCTGCAGGCGACCAGCGGTATCAATCAAAAGAATATCTACGTCTTCGGAAACAGCCCTTTCCATGCCATCAAAGACAACGGAAGCAGGATCTGCTTTTTCAGGCCCTGTCACAACAGGAACATCCACACGTCGTCCCCATTCGACTAACTGGGCTACTGCTCCAGCACGGAAAGTGTCGGCAGCTACCAGCATGACTTTTTTCCCTTGATTTTTATATTTGTAGGCTAACTTACCAATAGATGTTGTCTTTCCAACACCGTTGACCCCAACAAAAAGCATAACCGTCAAATCATCTTGAAAGTTGATTTTCTCGTTGTAAATACCGTCTTTTTCGTAAATATCAACCAACTTTTCAATAATAACGCGTTTGAGATCTTCAGGTTTTTTAGCATTCTCAAGTTTAGCCTCATAACGCAAGTCCTCAGTCAATTGCGTGGCAACATTCACACCAACATCTGACAGGATGAGCATTTCTTCCAGTTCTTCAAAGAAATCTTCATCAACACGGCGAAAATTAGCAAAAAATTCATTCAGTCTCGCGGCAAATCCTGTACGCGTTTTTTTCAAGCTACGATTGTATTTTTCTTCCTCACTTTCAATGGCTGGCACTTCTCTCTGATGATGAACCTGTTCAACCTCAACTTTGTTCTCCTCAGGTTTGACATATGTTCCATCTGCAATGGATTTCTCCAGTGCTGCTTTTTTTGAATAATAGTCTGCCATAAAAAGTGCTGCGGCATCATTTTTAGGGGCAGATTCAGACTGACTTTCTTGAGTATGTGAGTTGTTGTCTTCCTTCAAATTTTGATTTGAATTCTCTTCTTGAAACACATTATCATGAGTTTCCTCGACAATATCATCTTGTGATTTTGCTTCAGAAGATACTTCTAAGTTTTCTTCGCGGAAATTTTTTGATAAATCAGGAACAACTAATTCAGTCTCTTCATCTTCAGCCTTATCTTCCTGAGTAAGTGATGGAGATTCTAATTTCACTTCTTGCCCTGCTGTGGCTAAATCGTGTTCTGCTTTCTCAGATTCTTGGCTAATATCAAGTGTCTCAAGGACAGTCTCAGCTTGACTGTTCTCAGATGCAGTCGGCTCTGTCAGTTGTTCAGATATTTCTTCTTGTGTCTTTTCTTCCTGATTTTTCTTTCCAAATAGTCTGTCAAATAGTCCCATTTTACTCCTCACTCAAAATATATTCTCTAATTGCTTCTGCCACACCTGACTGATCATTTGTTCGTCGGGTAACAGCGTCAGCTTTTTCTTTTGCAAGTGGTACGCCGTTGGCCATAGCAACTCCCCAGCCAGCCCACTCTAACATGCTCAAATCATTTTCTTCGTCGCCCATAGCCATAACTTCTTCTTGTTTAACATCCAAATGCTTGATTAACAACTCCAGACCAGCAGCCTTATGTATACCTTTGGGCATAATTTCCAAAATAATATCTCGTGATTTGAAAACCTCGAATTGCTGATAAAATTCTTTTGGCAACTTGGTGATTTGTTGATCAAGGAAATCTGAGTCAATGACTACTACAACCTTATTATAACTAATATTTTCTGGTATCTCCTCAAAAGAAGGCAGTTTTTGAAAAGTCAACATCGGATTGGCTATATGATAGAGAGAGTCATTCCCTTGACTAGAAATACTGTAAACAATACCATCACTTAGAACGTCCATGGGTAGAGATAAAGGTTCCAAAATAGCATATATAGCACGCAACTGGTCTCTACTCATGACATTTTTGTCCAAAATCTCACCGTTATTGCGCTGAACCAGACCTCCATTAAAAGTGACACTGTAGTGCTTATCATCGTAAAGTTGTAAATCTTCCAGTACATATTTAATGGCCGGCAAAGGACGTCCAGTTGTGATAACAACATGTACCCCTTTTTCTTCTGCTGCTTTCAAAGCTATTCTGTTTTCGGTTGTCACTCTTTTATCTGTCGTAAAAAGTGTACCATCCATATCCAAGGCCAGTAGTTTAATTCTAGCCATTTAATCAACCAATCCTTCCATATAGGCTATTACTGCCTCTTCTTCATGAGAGCCAATCACTTTATCTGAAATGGCTTTGATTTCATCTCGGGCATTTTCCGGTACTATTGCAACTCCAGCAAAATCCAACATCTCATAGTCATTAAGGTTATCGCCGAAGGCTAAAACTTCTGTCTGATCCAAGTTATATTGTAAACAAAGCTGCTCTAGCCCTGTTCTTTTATTTACGCCTCTTAAAATAATATCAATTGATTTAAAACCTGTAGTTACAGCTTGAACGTAGGGTAACGCCTGATTGACCCAAGATTCACCTTGATGCACTGTCTCTTCGGTAAAATTAGCTGTCACTTTAAAAATTTTATCAGTAAGTCCTGAAAAATCAGGTACGCTCTGCACATTTTCATAATACTGACTAATAAACTCCACGTAGCTAGAATCTGCTTTTTCATGAACATATGCTCCATTTTCTCCTGATAAGAGAAAGTCATAGCCATTCATATACGGACTTTCAAGGAGTATTTGAGCAATCTCAGTATATTGTGGTGCTGTGAAACTAGCCTCAAAAATGACATCATTGCCTACCTTAACGACATTCCCATTTTCAGCAATAAAAACAAGACGTTCCGAAAAGTCTTGAAACATTTTCTCTAGGGCTAAAAGTGATCGTCCGCTAGCAACTGCAAAAACAATGCCAACCTTATCAAACTTATCCAAAACGGCACCGAGACGGTTAACATCAAAATTTCCTCTACCATCCAAAAACGTACCGTCCATATCTGTTGCAACTAATTTTATCATTTTCTACCTCAAATTATTTACATACCTCTATTGTATCAGAAAATCACAGAAAATTGGGCATTCAATCGTTGAAACCAATAATTTGATATAGACATTCAACTGTTAATCATCTATTTAACTTTCAAGCGACAACAGTCAGCCTATTAACAACTATTTAAATGCTTTCATCTTTTTAGCCTTTAAAATATTTCAAAAATAAACTTTTTTCTAACCTTTTTCGAATATAGTTTATGATAACACATAGGAGGAAATCATGAAAAAATCTACCGCTATTACACTAACCTCGGGTCTCATTTTACTTTTGGCAGCTGGAAAATATATTTTAGCTGATCAAAGTCATACAAAGCCGATTAGTCATCAAACAACTCAATCTAAAGCAAAACAGGCTACCACTTCCAACGATCAGGCGACTGTTCAATCTTCTCATAATGACATAACACAAACAACATCACTTCGCTCAGATCTTGTTAATACACCAGCAGAAAATGAAGTTACACAAGATTTAATGGTAGCCGGAGAGGATATCCTTAACACACGACAACTGAGTTCCCAAACAAGCTCACTAGATTTTACGAGCCTTTCACTTGGTGATTTTTCCAGCCTTTCTGGTACGTGGGCTGATGCTAATGGTTACACTCTGACTTTCTCACCACAGGGCTTGGTCAGCCACGATGGCAGTCTTAGCATGAGCACATTAGTATATGACGCCAATGGTGAAGCTCTATCACATGTTAATGTGACAAACGGACATGGCAGTGGTGGATTTAATTTGCACTACTATCCTGCAGGGATAGAGATTCCCGCTTGGCACTTTGGTATTACAAGCTCAGACCCTTCTGATTTTGGACGTGACCGTCTCTTTGCTAGCCAGATTAGCCGCTTTGATTACGAATCAACCACACAATTTATCAATAGTGTCTTCTATAAAATTTCTGACGACTACCCAACAGAAAATTTAACGACTGAAACGATCGAATCTAGCAGCGCAATTGATAGCCAAATCACTCAAGAGATTCAGGAAAAAAGTCTAACAGAGATTCCTCAATCTTCCCCAGAAAGCCATACTGAGACTCAATGAAAATCAGACTAATCAATATAAACGACAGATAAAACTATCTTCGTCAAACCACGACAACAACGTCTGAGATTGATTTTCGAGGTTTCTCATCAACAACTCTACAAATTGATAAACTAATACTCAATGAAAATCAAAAGTAGCCTAGGAAACGAAGCCGACGATAGAACTTGAGTTCATCAAGGCAAGTTGACAACGGATAATTTTGATTTTCGAAGAGTATAAACATAAAAAGCGAACAATAGTAAAATCTGAGCACCAGAAAACTAGTTTTGTTCGCTTTTTATACTTGAGTTGAGGTTAAACTTTTGTCCCAGACTCTTCATAGTCGAATTTTTCATGCTTCAACTTTCTGAGTCGTTATTGAAAATGGCAAATAGAGTAAACGAAGTTAGAACATCATTTGCTCAATTCACCATATGTTCTGCATCTTTTAGCTTGACTGAGACAATCTTTGACACACCAGATTCTTGCATGGTAACACCATATATGCTATCTGCGGCAGCCATCGTCCCCTTACGGTGAGTGACCACGATAAACTGACTGGACTTATCAAATCGGTTGAGGTAATCTCCAAAGCGTTTGACATTGGCTTCGTCCAGTGCAGCTTCTACTTCGTCAAGAATGACAAAAGGTATTGTTTTAACACGGATGATAGCAAATAGCAGAGCTAAAGCCGAAAGTGCCTTTTCTCCACCAGACATGAGGTTGAGAGACTGAATTTTCTTACCTGGTGGTTGAACTGAAATTTCAATACCAGCCGTTAACAGATCCCCTTCTGTCAAATAAAGATCAGCGGAACCGCCACCAAACATCTGAGTAAAGGTCAATTTGAAACTTTCTCGAATAGCCTCAAAAGTTACACGGAAGCGTGATTTCACCTCATCATCCATATCATGAATAGTTTCAAGTAAAAGATTCTTAGCGCGAACCAAATCCTCTTTCTGACCATTTAAGAAGATCAAACGCTCATTAACTTCGTCATATTGCACAATGGCATCTAAATTTATTGGCCCCAACGATTTTATCTGACGACGCAAATCTTGCAAATCTTGTCTTGCCTTTATGCTATCTTCCAGAACAAACGCAACTTCTTTGGCCTCGCTGAAGGACATTTGATAATCTTCTATCAAATGTTTTGAATAATTACGCAAACGATCCGAAATTTTTTCAATTTCAGCTTCATGCTGAGCTTGTTGACGAATGAAATCTTCATTTTCTTGGCTTGCTTTTTGAACCTGTTCAGCTAAATCTTCTAAAGCTGCCTCACAATCCTCCAATTCAAAACGCAACTGAATCAAATGTTCCTCGTCAACTGTCTGACGCTCTTTTGCTTCACTTAATTGTTTTTCTAAACGTGGCAAATCTTGATTAGCTTGATTTTCTGAATGTGTTGCAAGCAATTGCTCTAAAGTTAGGACTTCACTACTTAATTGGGAAAGAGTACTCTTTAGTCGCGTTTGATTACTATACTCGAATTTTTGTTCACTTAACAAGTCTCGTTCCTGCAATCTAGACTGTGACAATTTTTGATTGAGATCTGAAACTTTCTGATTAAGACTATCCTTGTCAGCTTTTATTTGATTAATCTCACTAGTTAATTTAGTCTTCTTCTCCGACAACTGTAAAAGTTTAGCTTCGATTTCAACCTTATCAGCTTCTAAAGTTGAGACGTCCAATGGACCTTGATTAGCTTGTAAACTTTCATAAACTTTAGTAACATCAGCCAAGCGTTCAGCCTGTTTCTGATACTCCAAATCCGCCCTTTGTTCAGCTAGGCGAGCCATTTCTCCTTGAGATTTCAAATCAGCAAGTCGGTCTTTTTTAGACTGAAGTTCAGTGTGCAATTTCTCAACTAATATCTCCTGTTGACATAAAAGATTTTTAAATTGTAAAAGTTCCTTGTTAACACCGTCAAGTTCAGGTTTAATAAAAGTAGTGTTATTCTGACGGTTGGCACCTCCTGAGAAAGAACCTCCTGGACGAATTTCAGTTCCATCTAAAGTTACCAACCTCACCTGATAATGCAACTGATGTGCAGCTTTATTGGCATTGTCAATGGTATCAAAAATAGCTGTTACCCCTAAAAGATTATGGAAAATATTGGCCAAACGAGCATCATAGGTTGCCAAATCATTAGCAATACCAATAAAACCTGCGCAAGCCTGCAATTTTGAGCGATGATGCCCTGCAAGTTCACGCGCCTTGATAGTCGTCAACGGCAAGAAAGTAGCTCGTCCCTGACGATGTTGTTTGAGATAAGCAATTGAACGTTTAGCAGCTGCTTCATCTTCTACAATAATATGTTGAGCACTTCCTCCAAGAGCGATTTCTAGAGCGGTTTGGTGGTTTCGATCAAAAGTCAAATGTTCACTAACCGCACCAACAATTCCCCCTAACTCATGAGAAGCCTGCAAAATTGCCTTAACACCAGCGTAAAAGTTACTATGATTTCTTAAAATAGCTTCCAAACTCTGTTGCCGCGCTTCTTTGGACTTAATTTTATCCATCATCTCAAACATCTTATCTTGACATTCTTGATAGTTTTTTTCATCTTCGCCTATTTCAGTCACAAGTAACTGATAACGGTCCAGCAAATCCTTAACTTCTGCTTTAGCATTCTGATAAGCCAACAAAGTCTTTTGACTGCTTTCTTTCAATGAAATAAGCTGCTCAGACAAACTAGATAATTCCGCTGACTGATTTTCCGACTGCTTTTTTTGATTTTCCATATCAGCTAATAAGGCTGTCAAATGGTTGGATAAATCGGCTTCTTCTTGCATCAGGGCTACAAATTCTTCACGCAGATTCTCAATAATTTGATCTGGATCAGTAGAAAAGAGAGCTAGTTCTGCCTCTGATTCCTGAATAGCCAGTTGAATATCGGTTAGCTTTTCTTTAAGAATTTCTAACTTTTCTTGATTGGTAGCTAGATCTTTCTCTAAATTTGACTTCTGGACCGCCAAATCATCTAAACGTTGATGGGCTTCTTGTTTCTTTTCTTCAGATTGGCTAGATTGCAAGCGCACAAGTTCTATTTGCCCTTGGGTATCCGAAATCAGTCGGGTTAAATCAAGAAGTGCTGACTGCTTAGTCTCTATTGCCTCAGAGACCATGTGCCGTTTGTCTTTGAGTTTTTGATTTTTATCTTCCAAACGCTGGCGCTGCTCGTAGTAAGCTGATAAATTTTCTTTAACTTCAGTCAATCTTTCATTCGCATCATTTAGCTTAGCTTTATCCTGCTCAATATCCTCCGTCAGAATCGCCAATTGCAGTTGCTTACGATTTTCCTCCAAGACCAGAAATTGCTTGGCAGTTTTGGCCTGTCGTTCCAATGGTTTTACCTGCATCTCCAACTCATGAATGATATCGTCCAGTCGATCAAGGTTGTCCTGCGTCTGATTAAGCTTGCTCTGAGTTTCCTTTTTTCGAGTCTTATACTTTAGCACTCCAGCAGCCTCTTCAAAAATAGCCCGGCGCTCCTCAGGTTTACTATTAAAAATCTCCTCAACGCGCCCTTGCGAAATAATTGAGAATGAGTCTCGTCCCAAACCAGTATCCATAAACAAGTCATGAATATCACGAAGACGAACTTTCTTGCCATCAATCAGATAATCACTATCGCCATTACGGTAAATGTGACGTTCAACACGAATTTCTTCTTTGGCATCTTTGATGAAACCGTCTGAGTTATCCAATTTAACCACAACTTGAGCAAAATTGAGTGGTTTACGATTTTCAGTTCCTGCAAAAATGACATCAGGCATCTTACCGCCGCGCAAACTTTTGGCAGAAGATTCTCCCAAAGCCCAGCGTAAGCTTTCTGTGATGTTTGACTTTCCAGAACCATTCGGTCCAACTACCGCTGTCACACCTTTATCAAATTCAATTTTTGTCTTGTCTGCAAAGGACTTGAAGCCCTGCATTTCAATTTCTTTTAAAAACATAGAGAAAGTGGTTGGAGTAACTAACCCTGCCAGTTTGACTCCTTAGTTTTCCTTTCGATTTTCATATTGGAACACTTGCAAAGCACTCTGAGCTGCAGTTTGTTCCGCTAATTTTTTAGACTTTCCGATACCAGTGCTGATTTCTCGACCATTAACATATACGGCCATTTCAAACATCTTGGCATGGGCTGGCCCAGTCTCACTGATTACCCTATACTCAATAGAAACATCGCCCTCAACTTGTAAAAATTCTTGCAAGGTCGTTTTGTAATCCTTAACACGCTCAAAATTCCCCTCCTCAACCTTTGGAATCATCACTTGATTAAGGAATTTTTCTACAGCATCTACACCTTTGTCCAATAGCAGAGCTCCTAAAAAAGCCTCGAAAAGATCCCCTAAAATAGTATCTCTATCGCGTCCTCCTGACTTCTCCTCGCCCTTTCCAAGACGAATATAATCATCAAAGCCACACTGGCGCGAAAAACCAGCTAGCGATTCTTCACGTACAATGACCGAGCGCATCTTAGATAAATCTCCCTCAGGCTTTTGCGGGTATTTTTTAAATAAATACTGTGAAATTAAGAGTTGTAGAACGGCGTCTCCTAAAAATTCCAAACGTTCGTTATGTGAAATGTTTAGGAGGCGATGTTCATTAGCGTATGATGTATGAGTAAAGGCTGTATCAAGCAAATTTTTATCACTAAAAACAATTTCAAACTCTTCACGTAGCTTACTTTCTAAGGTTATCATGAGTTTTCCTTTCAAATCATTAATTATTTGTGCATTCTAATAGATATACAATCCATTCTATTTTACCACAAATATGCAAAATCGGCTAAAAAAGAAAATGCCTCCAAGACTGACTGACAAATAAAAAAGATTTCTCAAGAATTGCAACTAATACTATGAACGTCATCTAGATTAGCAATGGTAGAAAAGAGCCCAAAAAACTGACCTACCACAAAATGTGATAGGTTGTTAGTTTACTTAATAGCATTGATTTTCCGCTCTCTTTTACTGAAATAATTATCCCAGAGCAACGTCCATGACCATCATGATAACAAAGCCAAGCATTAAACCTAAGGTCGCAACGTCCGTATTGCCATTATTTTGAGATTCTGGAATCAATTCCTCCACAACTACAAAAATCATGGCTCCTGCCGCAAAGGAAAGAGCATAAGGAATGATTTGGAGCATCAACATAACCAAGGCTGCACCAAGAACAGCACCAATTGGTTCGACAACAGCGGACATAGATCCCAGATAAAAGGCACGCGCCCTTGACTTTCCATCAGCACGTATCGGAACTGAGAGAGCCGCACCTTCAGGAATATTTTGCAAACCAATTCCAACCGCTAGACCAATAGCTCCCAAAAGTCCAGTTGTTGTCATATTCCCGTTTGCAAGCGCCCCAAAAGTTACACCTACTGCTAACCCCTCTGGAAAATTATGAATAGTAATAGCTAAAAATAGTAAAGCTGTTTTGGATAATTTTTTCTTGGGTTGAATACCTTCAGCCTCTGTGATATCATCACCAATATGCAGATGAGGCACTAAAGCATCGATTAAGCGCAGACTAAAACCGCCTATGAGAAAACCTGCTGCCGCTGGAAACCAAGACCATACTCCGTAATCACTTTGAGCATAGGTTAAAGCAGGTTCCAATAGTGACCAAAAAGAAGCAGCAATCATGACTCCAGCAGCAAATCCCATCATGACATCTAAAAGTTTGCGACTGATTTTTTTGAAGAAAAAGACAATTGCTGCACCGATAATCGTACAAGACCATGTAAATAATCCAGCTAGAAGAGCCAGAAAAACAGCATTTTGTGATTGAAACCATTCAAACATAAAGACCTCTTTTTAAAGATGACTAAAAGGATTAGTTTGCGCTTGGCTAGCAATAATATCTACTGACCAAAACATCTCTTTCTTCCATTCATTTAATTTTTCAACAATTTTTTCAATAAATAAAACTTCAATATGATGACCTGGATCAATAGCCAAAAGCCCATTCGTAATCATTTCTTGGGCAGTATGGTAATAAATATCACCCGTCACATAAACATCTGCGCCTTTGACTAGAGCATCCTTGTAAAAATCGTCACCGCTACCACCACAGATAGCAACTCGGCGGATAATCTTGCTCTCTTGACCATAACTAACCAAACGGACACTATCCAAATGAAAGACATTTTTGATTTTCACGGCAAACTCCGAAAAAGTCTGCCTTGGGACATCTCCGATACGTCCAATTCCATAACTATCTTTGGTTAATCTCAATGGCTTTGTAAACTTGATACCTAAACGATCACAAAACCAATCATTGAGACCATCAGGCACAATATCAATATTGGTATGACTGACATAAACAGCAATATCGTGTTTGATTAAATCAATATAGATTTTATTTTGTGGAGTCAATGTCAACTCTTTTAGAGGACGAAAAATGGGAGCATGTTTGGTAATAATTAAATCAACCCCTTTTTCGATGGCTTCTGCCACTGTTGTCTCACGTACATCTAGTGTCACCAGGACACGATTGACAAGTTTATCCAAACTTCCGATTTGTAATCCCGAAATATCCCCCTCCAGTGATAATTCTTGAGGACAATAGGCTTCATAGCGTGCGATTAAATCTTTAGCTTTTATCATTAAGTGCCTCCTTGATAGCTGTAATTTTTTGGGAAATAGCAAAGCGGTCAGCCTCATGGCTAATTGGAACATGACTGAGAGCTATTTGAAGTTTGTTTAATTCACGTTGCCACTTAGCTTTAAAGACCGCTGATTTTTCTTGATTAAGATAAGGACCGAAACGGTGCTCCTGAGCGGATAAGGTCATATCACCATGCTCTGCTACCATGATTTCATAAAATTTATCATTTTCGGTCATGATAGTCTCAGCTACAATCCTGAAACCATGTTGCGCTAACCAGTCGCGGAGTTCATCCTCTCGGTTATTGGGCTGTAAAATCAGGCGTTCAACCTTGTCTAGCTTTGCTCTGCCATTAGCCAAAATCTCAGCAATCAAATAACCGCCCATACCACAGATGGTAATCACTGAAATCTGATCAGACTCTTCAAAAGCAGCAAGGCCATCAGCTAAACGCACATCAATCTTGTCAGTCATTTGAGCATTTGCCACGTTGGAAACTGCCGATTCATACGGCCCTTTGACTACCTCGCCAGCAATGGCAAAATCAATGTGTCCTTTTTCTATAAGGTATATGGGTAAATAAGCATGGTCGCTGCCGACATCCAGAAGTCGCGCCCCCTCAGGGACGTATTCCGTAACCTTTCTTAATCTATTTGATAACGGTGTTTGCATATCATATCCTTTTTCGTATTGTGATAAATTTAGTATAACATCTTATGTGTGTCTATTCTAGTCAAATTTATCAAAAAAACGTCACTTCGTAGTATAATAGTTATGAAAAGGAGTGATTGTTATGAAAAAGAAAATTTACCTTGTATTGCCTCTACTTTTACTTTTTATCGGTGTGACTGGCTGCCAGCAATCCGAAAAACAAGGAGAAGAAACCTCGCCATCATCTAGCCTTGCAGCTAGCTCAAGTAAAAAAACGAGTCAATCAAGCAGCTCTTCTAGCAAGACAACGTCATCAGCGACTTCGTCTGAAACAAGCTCTTCAGTAGCCTCTAACGAGTCAACACAGACAACTGACAGTGCCACACAACCCGACCCCTATGCTCAACTCTTATCAGGGAGGTACGATCTCATCGCTGGTACTTGGCAAAGTCAGACTGATAACCTCACCATTGCCAGCGATGGCAACATTCCGGGAGATTATTTTTTAAGTAATCCTAGATTGGATGGCCAAATTGCCATTATAACCTTTAATACTAGCAATGGAGAGTCCCAAACCTTGTATTACATTCCCGCTGGTGTTGAATTAGCACAGACTTATTTCTCCCCAGAAGGTGGTGGAGATGTCTCTGATACTAGCCGTGACCGTCTGGTGATAGCATCAGGTCTTCTTTTTGGTAATAATAATTACAGAGACCATGTTTATTATCGTGGTAACTAAAAAATTGAAATGTGATAGACAAAAAAAACTTAATTAGTTCAGATAAAAGACAAACTTTCTTATCAAGCTTGTCTTTTTTTTTGAATACAACAGACTTCATAACTCCTAATATCATCTCATTTAAAACCAGAAAAAATAGGAGTTAAGCAATCTCAGTTTGATAATTCCTGATAAAAAATTACTCAGCAGACCAAGGTTTTAAACGACAGGAATTACCTTATTACAACACCAAATTGGAGGTCCTAACAATCTCATCAAAGTCAATAAACGCAATGCTTTTGAATTTAGGTGATTTGACAACTTCAAAACAAGAATTCTCTTCGCTTTGAATAGTGTAGTCTTTTAGTACTAGGCAACGAGCTGCAGGTTGCTAGAACAGCCTCTAGGCTGCCCTAGGTTGGAAATAAGACATGCGAAGCAAGTCACTTTCGTAAAGTACGGCAAAGTGAGTTCAAACACTCCACTGGATTGTTTGAAGTTGGAAATAAGGAAACGGGGTTTCCTCTTACGTTGAAGTAATAAAAGATAAACTAATTGACTATAAAAAGGGCTGGAGAGCCCTTCTTATCTATTTGCTTTCACCACATCTTTGTAGTATTTACAATAACTTTGAACGGGACAGCTATCACATTTGGGATTTTTAGCAGTGCAATGATAGCGACCGAAAAAGATAAGCCTATGATGTGTGATAATCCAATCTTTCTTAGGCACCTTTCTCATCAAATCCTTCTCAATCTCAGTCACATCAGCATCTGGAGCAGATATATTCAAACGCTTAGCAATCCGAGACACATGCGTGTCGACAGCTATTGAAGGAATACCATATACTTCCCCTAAAACGACATTAGCAGTCTTTCTGCCTACACCTGGCAAGCTTTCCAGTTCCTTATGCGTCTTTGGGACTTTACCATCAAAGTTACGCAAAATAGCTCGCGCTGTTTTAATGATATTCTTGGCCTTGTTCTTATATAAGCCTATTGTTCTCAGACAATTCTCAATATCTACCAAGTTAGCGTTTGCCAAGTCTTCAATCTCAGGGTAATGTGTCCAAAGTTCAGGTGTAATTTTATTGACCGCCTTGTCAGTGGTCTGAGCAGACAAAATAACTGCCACTAACAGCTGAAACGGCTTGTCCTTATCCCACTCCAACTCTCCGTGAGCATCTGGGAACATTTCACCAATCAGGGCTAAAACCTGTTTCAAGCGTTCCTTACCAATTCTCATTGGTCACTCCACAAGTTCATAGCTGTTAAAAACTCATCTGAAACGGGGACTTGACTTGATTTAGCTTCCTCGCGTTCCAGACGGCGCTCCTCAATTTGACGTAAAGTCGTAATACCCTCGCGACGCCAATTGCGCAAGATAGCATTGATGTAATTCCAGTTGGTCTTCCCGTTGAAAACTGCCTCACGCAAGGCAGCCCGAACCAAATCTGGATCTGTCTTATCATCCTTGATTGTTTTTTGTATGTCTTCCAGTTCAAATGGGCTGAGCATTCGCCCCAATTCACGTTCAAAATCTTCAACAAGGGACTTCAGTTGATTTCCTTCTTCTGCTGGCGCTTCTGTGTCCTCTGGCTGTGTTAAAAGAGCATCCAGCTTTGCTAATACAGGACTAGCATCAAAAATAATTTCAATTTCACCATCCAGTTCAATCGTTTTCATGTCCAAAAGTTCTTGAGAAGTGAGGCTTGAAATAATACGGTTGACATCTGCTACAGTTCTATCTAAGGCAGAAGCAATCTGACTAGGTGCTAAATCATCTAATTTTGTCGTATTTTGCAAATAGAAAAATTGCCAAACCAGAAAATCGTCACTGTTGGCGAAAATGTCCCTGTAGTGAAAAAGTAAGGCAGCTGGTAAAACCAAGTTTCCTGACTTATAGTGTTCTAAAAATTGCATTTTTATCCTCTACAAATACCCATAATAAGAAAAATCTGTTTCCAGTTCTTCCAATTGATAAGGTGTTTCCTGATAAACGGCATAGTTGAGCCAATTACTAAAGAAGGTTGTTGCCGCTAAATTCCAACGCATTTTGACAGGCTTTCTTGGATCATCATCAGGAAAATAATTTACTGGTAACCCCGGATGTTTATCCGCCTCAAAATCACGTAGATATTCTTTGCTCAAGGTATCACGATCATATTCTAAATGTCCAAAGCTATATACCTCACGAAGATCTTTGCTAGCTAGAATAGAAAGCCCTACTTCCTCGCCTGCTGCCACAACCTCAATATTATCCAAATCGGCAATATCACTAGCTAGCACCTCTGTATGGCGAGAATGTGGTGAATCAAAGGCATCATCAAAACCATGCATCAGAGGATTAAGGCTTTCCTTAACGTCTTGCGAGAAAATACCAGACAGCTTATGTGCCATTCTGACTTTATTAACACCATACTTATAATATAGGGCTGCTTGCGCACCCCAGCAAAGGTGTAAGGTTGAATAGACATGACTTTTTGACCAGTCAAAAATTTGACAAAGTTCTTCCCAATAATCAACCTCTTCAAAATCTAGGGTTTCAACAGGAGCACCTGTGATAATCAGACCATCATAATACTTATTTTTGATGTCCGAAAAAGTTTTATAAAAGGTCTCCAAGTGTTGAGCAGTAGTATTTTTAGATTTATGGCTTTCCATATAAAGAAAATCAACATTGATTTGCAGAGGTGTATTGGCTAAAAGACGCAGTAGCTGGGTCTCAGTTGCTTCCTTAGTCGGCATAAGATTTAAAATCAAAACTTCCATCGGACGAATGTCCTGATGTCGCGCTCTGCTGTTATCCATAATGAAGACATTCTCTGAACGCAAAATATCAAGTGCTGGCAGTTCTTTATCAAGTTTTATCGGCATAAAAATATCTCCATTTCTTACAATATCCTAGTTAATATTATAGACCATGGAGATATAGTTTTCAATTATATAAATTCTTTAGTCAGTTATAGTTAAAAACTATACTATTTCAGAATTAACCAGGGAAATTCATTAAAACCTTTGTATCATAACCTTCGATAGCTTTACGACCATTAAGTCCATCAAGTTCGATAAGAAAAGCGCAGCCTGCAACAATACCTCCAAGGCGCTCAATCATTTCAATAGTTGCCTTAACTGTCCCGCCTGTCGCCAACAAGTCATCCACGATTAAAACACGCTGACCTGGTTTGATGGCATCTGCATGCATACAAAGAGTATCAATACCATATTCTTTTTCATAGTCAGCTGAAATGACTTCACGTGGCAATTTACCAGGCTTACGAACTGGAGCAAAGCCAATACCAAGTTCAAAAGCAACAGGACAGCCGACAATGAATCCGCGAGCTTCTGGCCCAACAATCATATCAATTTTTTTATCAGTTGCGTATTGAACGATCTCACGTACAGCATAGCTATAGGCGTTGCCATCTGCCATTAAAGGACTAATGTCACGGAAGGTTACACCTTCTTGTGGGTAATTTTCGATTGAAGCAATATAATTTTCTAATTCCATCTTTTCTTCCTATCGGCCTGAGCCAAAAATAATTTACAGTCCATTATAGCATATTTTTCATTTGGGGTAAAATAGGACATTCTAGTCATTTTTACCGTCATTTTTCTTTTCTGTCAGCCAATTATAGATTTCCTGTGGAGTTCCCAAGGCCATAAGTTCTTGAAATTTAACTTGTTTTTTCAAATTTTGGTAAATTTGACTGTCGGAAATTTCACGTTTTTGAGCTTCTTTATTGACCGTCATCACCCCATCAGTTATCGTAACAAAATTCAACTCATCAAAAATCTGAATCATTTTAACAAGTAGGATATTTGGAATTTTGAGAAACTGGCTGAGTTCATTAAGTTTATAGCGAACATCAAATTCTGGAAATTGATAGATAGTTTTGTAGAGTTTTGCAAACTGCTCACGCGTTCCATAACCGGTCAAATAATAGTTTTGCTTCATCTGGTTTTTGAAATAGACAGCATTAAATTTTCGATCTGCAAAGAGAGCCTTTAATTCTTCAGCCGTATCTGGAATATCTAAGACCACAACCTCTGAAGCTTTGCTATTTTCGTCTAAGACAGGAACATCCGCAGGTAATTTAGCATTTTTAGCACGGATATCAAAAAGTTGAACCCCTTTCACACGAGCATCTACCATCATCAACTGCAAAGTAGTTTGCCCATTCCACTTATTGACAGAAAGGGTGACAGCTAACTCAAGTTGCTGAGCCTGTTGAAATTCCTGATACAAATGTCCTTGATTAAAGGCTACTAAATCGAAACTATCCTTGCCCTGACTCAGCTTAAGTTTAAGATGGCTACCATTTTGTCCCATAGTTCTAGCTTGGGTCACTTTGACATTTTTCAACAGAAAAACAGGCTTTTTATTATCCATACCAAAGGGTGCCAAGCGCTCCAAACTCCTAAGGCTCTCCAAACTCAATTCAGCAAAGTTTAAGTGACCATCAATGGTCAAGCTATTTTTCTGGGAAAGATCTAATTGATAATTACTGACATAGTCACAAAGAAGACTATCAAGTTTATCTAAATCTTCTGCTTGAAGAGTCATGCCTGCAGCTCCGCTGTGACCACCAAATGCTACAAACAAGTCGCGGTTCTGATTGAGCGCATGAAAAATATCCAGTGCTTCAAGACTACGTGCAGAACCTTTTGCCAATCCATTTTCGATATTGAGAACGATTACCGGTTGGCTTATCTGCTCTAAAATTCTTCCAGCTACAATACCAAGAACACCTGGATGCCAACCTTCTTTAGCCAAAACCTGAACTGGCTTATCCAGATTTACCATAGTCATAGCCTCTTCAAAAATACTCTCAACAATCTCCTTGCGTTCTTCATTTTTGCGGTTTATCATCTGGGCAATGGCTCGCGCTTCTTCATCATCAAACCCTGTCAATAATTCAATGGCAGGATTGGGATTATCCAATCTACCAAGGGCATTTAGTTGAGGAGCAAGTTTAAAACCGACTGTTTCCTCGGTAATGTCTTCAATACTCACGTCAGAAACTGACATAAGTTCAAGGAGCCCAATTCGCTCCGTCTCTTTGAGAATAGAAAGACCAGCTTTGACCATAATACGATTCTCATCGGTCAAACTAACCATATCAGCAATAGTACCAATAGCTACCAAATCCAGCATTTCTGTTGGAAGAGATTCAAGTAAGGCGCAGGCTAATTTAAAAGCAACACCGCAACCAGCTAAAGATTTAAAAGGATAGTCTGCCTGTGGATGCTCTGGATGCACAATCGCAAAAGCATCTGGTAACTCTTCTGGAAGGCTGTGGTGATCCGTCACAATGACATCAACTCCATGGTCTTGTGCATAGGCAATAGCCTCATGGCCTGCAACGCCATTGTCCACCGTAATAATTAGAGATATATCTTGCTGCTCAATAAAATACTTATAAACGGACTTATTTGGCCCATAACCATCAGTGAAACGATTGGGAAGATAAATTTGAACCTCTGCTCCAAGCATTTCTAGAGCTTCCTTAGCAATACTAGCGCTTGTCATTCCATCGGCATCATAATCTCCATAAATCAGGATTTGTTCACCATTCTCTATAGCCAATCGAATTCGCGATACTGCTTTTTCCATATCATGTAAAAGATAAGGATCATGCAGCTGGGATAGATCCGCCGATAAAAAGGATTGTAACTTTTTATCATCGTCAATGCCCCGCTGATAGAGAATTTCAGTGGCTAGAGGACTCAACCCCTCTTTTTTAGCAAGGGCAAAAAAGCCATCATCTGGCTTTCTTCCTTCC
Source organism: Streptococcus sp. ZY19097 (assembly GCF_040731245.1). Taxonomy (NCBI): domain Bacteria; kingdom Bacillati; phylum Bacillota; class Bacilli; order Lactobacillales; family Streptococcaceae; genus Streptococcus; species Streptococcus sp. ZY19097. The sequence continues at coordinate 1,194,730 of NZ_CP160400.1, read as the reverse complement.
TCTTTCCAAGAAAATTTGGATCTAATCATTTATAATTAAACACCTTTCTGGCTAGAAAATCAGAAATTGTTGGGAAAAGAGTGTAAAGTTTATGCGCGGTTGCCAAGGTAAATGGCATGTTTAGTTCCCTTTTGGATCGACCGATGTTGGCCACAATCTTTTCAGCAACTTGTTCAGGTTGCAAAGTAAACTTTTCCACACTTCTAAGGTATTGGCCTGAAGGATCCGCAGTGTCAAAGAAGTGCGTTTCAATAGGACCAGGATTGACCGTCGTTACGAAAACGTTTTTTTCTGCCAACTCTAAACGCAAAGCATTTGAAAAGCCGATAACGGCAAACTTACTCGCTGAATAAACCGAGGATTTACTTGAAGCAATCAACCCCGCCATGCTAGCAATATTGATAATATGTCCATGTCCTTGATCTGCCATGTGCTGACCTATTAGCCGTGAAAAAGTCATGGTCGCAAAAGTATTCACTTCAAACATCTGTCTGATTTGTGAGGTTTCGTATGCGTCATAGGCAGAAAAATCACCATAACCAGCGTTATTGATAAAAACATCAAGCTGACCAAACTGTTGATATATGGTTGCAACAGCCTGTTCAATAGCATGATCATCAGTGATATCAACTTGAAGGCAACTGGTTTTCGGACGATCTCCGTATAGTTTTTCCAATCGCTGCTGGCTACGCCCCATGACAATCAGCTGATCATCGGCAGATAGTCTTTTAACAATCTCTTGAGCAAGACCACCAGTAGCCCCTGTAATGGCAATGTTTCTCATAGATTAATCTCCTCTAAATCCCAAACCAAATGGGTATTTTTAAAAACAGTCTGTGCATCAGTTTCTAACTTTTTACAATCACGACCTAGGAAACGGGCGCTAACGTGATTGAGCAAAAGACGTTTGGCAGAAGCCTCTTTGGCAACTTGTGCCGCCTGCATATTAGTTGAATGACCGTGTTTATGAGCAATTTTGTCGTCCCCTTTGCCATAGGTTGATTCGTGAACCAAGATATCAGCGCCGAGACCTAGACGAACACTAGCATCTGTCTTACGCGTATCGCCCAAAATCGTAACAACCTTGCCTTTCTTCGGCTCTGATATAAAATCTTTGGCAATAATTTTTGTTCCATCATCTAAAACCACATTTTGCCCTTTTTTTACCATGCCAAAAAGCGGACCAAATGGCAAACCTGCCTTTCTCAGACCTTCAGCATCCAAAGTTCCTTCTAAGTCTTTTTGAACCACACGATACCCTAAGCAAAAAACTGTGTGATCAAGCTTTTCAGCATAGACCTTAAACTTATCAGTCTCCAAAACTTTCCTAGAATTATTGTCATCAAATTCATGAAAATGAATCCGATAAGGTAGGCGTGTGCCTGAGGCACGTAGACTACGCATGACATAATTTCGAATGCCAACAGGTCCATACATTTCAAGATCCGTCTGTTCCTCGTTAGCTTGGAAAGCTCGGCTTGCAAGGAATCCTGGCAAACCAAAAATATGATCTCCGTGTAAATGGGTGATAAAAATCCGTCTCACCTTACGAGGTTTAATCGTTGTTTCCAAAATCTGGCGCTGGGTACCCTCTCCGCAATCAAACATCCAAATTTCATTAATTTCATCCAAAAGTTTGAGCACTAAGCTTGACACATTACGCGCTCGTGATGGTTGTCCAGCTCCTGTTCCTAAAAATTGTAATTCCATATCTTGCTATTCTTTCTAATACTTATTTTTTGAGATAGAGAATGACTTCTCGATCCTTATAGGCATAGTATTTTCCCCCTGAAAAATGCTGCGCCAATTCTAGCAACTCTTCCTGATTAAAGCTAGAGATTTTTATGAGATTTCCTTTTAATTTTGTCACATGGCTGAGCAGACTAGTCGCAGGGGTGAGATCTTCAAGAACCTCCTCTGAAAAATCTATTTTTCGCATTTTAATAGCTGTGCCTTCAACATAAACCTTGTAGTGAGGAAAAATCTGAGCAATTTCAAATAAAAGGCTGTCCTCAATAACCTCTTCATTCTCTGCAAATACCACAGCCTCTTCATCATCATTTTCATAGACAAATCCATAAGCTTTTCCAGAAAGATTAAGTCGAATAAAGGGTTTAACTTCATCAAAAGATGGCTTTTTCGTGAATAAAGCTAGATTTTTAGACAAATCAAAATAATAATCTGTCGCAGCCTGAGGCGATTGTTTTTGATAAATCTCCGCAAAATAGGCATTGATAACAGAGGGCGGAGGTGTGATAAAGGCCAGTTTTTGATCATTTGATAACTGCGCCAGCTTATTTTCCAAATAAACCCTATCCAAATTTGTAAAACCGCCGTAAGTCAAGGCCAAGTCTACATAATTAGTCATAGAATTCTTCTAACCTCCATTTATTTTTTTCTGAGATATAGCCTGTAATCGTCTCAGTTTCTTTTTCAAAACTGTATCGGTCTAAAAGGGCAACTTTATTTAAATCATAAAGTTTATAAGCTTGATTTTGATGAACTTTAACGGAAAAAGGAACAAAGATATCCCGAATTTCATCAATGATGAGCTTACGTACAAGGTCTTTGGCTCCTTTATCACGCGCAGAAATACGCACATTTGGAAAAGCAGTTGCTATTAAATTATCAGCCAAATCCATCTTATTGTATACTGCTAAACGAGGAATATCCTGCATGTCCAAATCATTAAGAATATCCAAAACTACTTTTTCATGCTGACTATGGTTTGGGTCTGAGGCATCAATGATATGAAGCAACAGGTCCACATGACGGCTTTCCTCCAATGTTGATTTAAAAGCAGCCACTAGTTCCGTTGGTAAATCTTGAATAAAGCCAACCGTGTCGGTCAAGGTTGCCCGGAACTGATTTTGTAGATACATCTGCTTGGTTGTAGCATCCAGTGTCGCAAATAATTCATTGGCTTCGTAGTGTTTATTGTCTGTCAGCAGATTCATAAGAGTTGATTTACCAGCGTTGGTATAACCAATCAAGCCAATTCTGAAAGTATCTGAATCAATCCGTTTTTCACGAATGGTTTTTCTGTTTTTCTCAACAATCTTGAGTTGACGTTCAATGTCAAGAATTTTATTACGGATGGAACGGCGATTAAGTTCTAGCTGACTTTCACCTGGACCACGGCTACCAATACCACCTGCTTGTCTACTGAGCATGACCCCCTGCCCCACTAGACGAGGCAGCATATAGTTTAACTGTGCCAAGTGAACTTGTAGCTTTCCTTCATGGCTACGCGCTCGCATGGCAAAAATGTCCAAAATCAACTGCATTCGGTCGATAACTTTAACACCCAATTCCGTTTCCAAATTTGCATTTTGGCGAGGTGTCAGACGATTGTTGACAATCACAGAGTCAATTTCATCACCTTCTACTAAAGCTTTTAACTCTGCTAATTTCCCAGAACCAACAAAAGTCTTACTGTCATATTTTTCACGCTTTTGTGAGTAGGAAGCTACAACTTCAGCACCCGCCGTTTCGGCTAAGGAGGCTAACTCTGCCATAGACATGTCAAAATTTTCAGTATCTTGAAGTTCAACTCCTAATAGCATTACCCGTTCTTGCTTTTCTTGCGTCTCAATCATCTGCTCACCTCATCTCAATCATTAAAGCAGTCTGCCACTTTATCCAAGTAATACTCAATGAAAATCAAAAGTAGCCTAGGAAACGAAGCCGACGATAGAACTTGAGTTCATCAAGGCAAGTTGACAACGGATAATTTTGATTTTCGAAGAGTATAAGCAGACTACTTTTTGATTAGCTATTTTATTATACCATAAAGCAGGATTTTTCAGAAATTTAGAAATTAAAAAAGGGAGAAACTCTCCCTTTGCTTTACTCTACTGCTGATCCTGTTAACTTAGCAGCTTCTGAAATAAAGTCTTTATATTTATCTTCTTTTTCCAATTTAGCAATGACTTTATTAACTGTTTTGACAAGTTTCCCACTACCTTTTGGCATAGCAACCGCCTTAGCATCACCTTCGCCCGTTTTCAGAGCAAAACTTGCTAAAGCTAAGTCTGAATTTTGTGCAAGGTAACCCTCAGCAACTGGTTTTTCCAAATCAACAGCTTGGACCTGACCCGCTTTCAATTCATTGATAGCTTCACCCATCGCTGTTAAAGATACAACATTAGAATCTTTAAATTGATCTTTTGAAAGCCCTTCTTCAATACTGCCCTTTTGTACAGCAACTTTCTTCCCAACTAAACTTTCAATAGAGTTATAAGTGTCTACATTTTCCGCTTTTACCAAAACGGCATTCTCCGTTTCATAGTAAGGATCTGAGAAATCGTAAACTTTAGCACGATCAGCTGTGTAAGACAAACCTGAAATAGCCATATCAGCCTTACCAGTTTGTAAACTTGATAAAACATTATCAAAGTTCATAGAAGACAATTCAAGCTTAACACCTAATTCGTCCGCAATAGCTTGCGCCAACTCGATATCAGCTCCGACAATGGTGTCCTTGCCATCAACAAGCGCTTTGAATTCAAAAGGGGCATAATCAGGGCTAACAGCTACAACTAACTTACCTTTTTCTTCAATTTTATCTTGTAAGTTTTCATTAGATGACGAACCACAAGCAGCTAGGGTGAAGACAGATAAAAGGGAAATTGCTCCCAAAACAATTTTTTTCATTTTTATACTCTTTTCTTTTAACTTAATCTAAGTATAACGTCCTTTTATTCATCTGTCAATATATATGTGCATAAAAATTCAATCATTTTCATGTAGTTTCTGGGATAGTTTGGCGAGACCAGCTTTTAAGATTTCTGGAGGGCAACAATAACCAATTCGAACGAAACCTTCAAAATCAAAACGATTTCCAGGAATAACCAATACCCCATAATCAGTTAACAAAGATAAAGAAAACTCTTCAACTGGTTCTGCTATTTCCAATTTAACAAAAGAGGATGAAGCATAAGCTGGTTTGACAAAACTAGCTCTAGATTCAGATGCTATCCAATTCTCCAAAATAGCCAAATTTTCCGTAACAATTTTAGCATTCCTAGCCAAAATTTGCTCCCTATGTTCCAATGCCAAGGTAGCAAGCATATCATCAAAAACTCCAGCACAAATCAAGGTATAGTCTCTATAATCTCTAAGAAGATCAACCACCTGAGGGCTACTCGCCACCCAACCCACACGGATACCAGGCAACGAATAAGTTTTAGAGAGGCTGTTAACTGAAATTCCTTTACTATAGAGGTCTGCAATAGCTGGGATGTCACGACCATCAAAGCAATGATAGATTTCGTCGGCAAGGATATAGGCACCGCACGAAGATGCAATATCAACCAATTCTTTGAGATAGGCTTTATCCATAACAGCACCGGTCGGATTGTTAGCGTTATTAATACAAATCATCTTAGTGTTAGGGCGGATCATCTGGCGCAGTTCATCCAAATCAGGCAACCAATTATTTTCCTCCCTAATCTGCCAGTGTTCCACTTCTGCACCAAGTGATTTTGGAATATCATATAGCTGTTGGTAACTTGGGTAATGCGCAATCACATGATCTCCCGTCGAAACAAGTGCATAAAGCACCAAAAAGTTAGCTCCCGTCGCCCCATTAGTTTGTAAAATTTGTTCTGGTGAAATGTATTGATAAAGGGAACTAACCGCCTCTTTAAACCTTGGAGACCCCTCAATCCAACCATAATCCATTTTCTTAGTTATCAATTGTTGAAAAAATTCTTGAGAAGTAACACCAGACAACTCAAATAATTCTTCCATAGTCAAAGCATCAATTGACACCCCAGCAATATCATAAATCGCATCTTTTTCGTGGCTATTTAACCACTCCTCAACCCCAAATCGCGGCAAATACATATCCGACAACCTTTCAATTCTTTTTTGAAAATAGCAGAGCAGGCAAATCTAACTACCGCTGATACTCAATGAAAATCAAAACCAGACTAGGTAACGCAGGCGCAGATAAAACTGAAGTTCATCAAATCAAAGCAACGACATCTGAGTTTGATTTTCAAAGAGTATAATATCGTACAGTTAACTTCTCTAGCATACTGGATAAAGAAAGGTCTGTCAATAATAAAATTTGAGACACTTTACTATCACTGCAAATAAAAAAAGAATAAGAACCTATATTCACAGTTCAGCACGTCTATCTAAGGCTAGTTTTTTCGCTACTCATCGTTAGTTTTTTTTAAAATACAGTCAGTATTCTCTCAAAAAACTGCCTTGATTAGCGAAAAACTATTTCTTATCTATAAGCACCTCACTTGTGAATACAGGTTCTAAAAAGGAGTCTGAATTTAAATAAGTCCCTTTTACTCTCGCAAAATTACTACTAAATGCAATAACGATTACTTTAATTTAGTTTTTCAATGTCATTTCTACCGAATGTTATTCTGCACCAGAGACTGACAAGTCATAGGCATCTTGAACGAATTGATCAATCTTACCTGAATCCTTCAATTCTTTAATAACCTTGTCGATTTTTTCTTTCAATGCTGTACTTCCCTTTGGCATGGCAACAGCGTAAGCATCAGAATCAGAAGACTCTAATTTGACTTCTGCGATAGCAAGGTCATCGTTTTTAGCCACATAGGCTTCTGCAATTGGTTTTTCAAAGACAACAGCATCAACTTGTGAACTCTTTAATTCATTAATCATTTCCCCGTTTTGAACAAGAGAGACAACTTTTGCTCCTTTTAGTTGATCTTTGGCAACCATTTCTTGAATAGTTCCCTTTTGAGTTGCCACTGATGCATTTTCAAAATCAGCTGTTGATGTATATTTACTCAAGTCAGATTTTTTGACAATGACAACATTAACAGATTCATAGTAACTTTCTGAAAAATCATAAACTTTTGCACGCTCTTTTGTAGCTGAAATCCCTGAAATTGCAATATCAGCTTTGCCTGACTGAAGACTTGCCAAGACGTTATTAAAAGACATAGAAGAAAATTTTACTTTAACGCCTAGTTCTTTTCCAATAGCATTGGCAATCTCTACATCTGCACCAACAATGGTATCTTTACCGTTAACCAAGGTTTTGAATTCAAATGGCGCAAATTCGGGATTCATGGCCACGGTCAAAGTTCCCTTGTCTTGAATATCCTTAAGCGAAGTGTCTTCCTTTTGACCTGAACCACAAGCTGTTAATAATAATACTGATGCCGTAAGTGCTAAACCACTAAATACTTTTACTAATTTCATAAATTTTCTCTTTTCTTTTTTGATATATATTCATTTTACTTTATATTTATTCGTTTGTCAATATATTTTTTATAAAAATAAATTTTTTTGCTATTTAAATGTATTTTTAAACAAACACAAGAAAAATTTAACAAATAAAAAAGTTCATATCAAAATCCCATTCCGCATAGTTGTAAGAACAGATTGGAGTGTAAAACACAAACAAATCTGGCAATCAACTACTGCGTTGAAAATTTTAACATGAACTCTAAGAAGTAAGCTGAGACCCTTGCCTCAACCTCTAACCGTGTGAAGGTCTGTGAAATCCCATCATTTCCATTAACTGATCTGATATCGATTCCCCTGACTTTTTCTTGAAAGCTTGCATCACTTCAAAGTCATCAATAAGATAGGGCACACCAATGACAATCAATAATGCTAAAGCTATTAAGCTGATAAATAAGTAAATCATGACAACCTCCTTCTGGAAGAAACATCCTACTTTTTACATCTTTATTATACACCTAAAGTCAATGAATGTAAACGGATACAGAATCTATTTCTCAAGTTTTAAACAATAAGATCTACCATTAGAAGTCAATTGATTCACTTTAAAGCCTGCGGATAAAAAAAGATTCTGGAAACGTTTGTTGAAATCATAAATTTCTTGAACCTGTATTGTATCAAATCCCAAAGATTTAGCTCGAGCAATCATAGCATTTAGCACCAATTTCCCTATTCCCTGTTCCTGATAGTTTCTATTTCCAATGACAATAGCGAAGTCATCTCTAGATAGACAAACATCTCCAATTGGTAACCATTTTCCACTATCAAAAATCTCGATAAAATACAATTCCCCGTGTTTTTTCTGATAATCATACATACGCACAAGGCGTTCTAAATCATAAGATTCAGTTGTGCCATTAACCTGATTCAAAAGTTCTTTATCCTGATACCAAATGAGAGCCACTCTTAACTTCATCATATCTGCTTGAAAAGGTAACAAACGCAACTCTTTTGTAATGTTGATTGTTTCCATAATCAGCTACTTTCTTTGACTTCCCCTGAATAATAATCAAAAACTAAACCATTTTGAACATTGGGTACAAAGACATTAAATTCTAAACTCCCATCTGATGATTTAGCTTCAAGATGCACCCCGCTTGCTAGAATGTTATCTCCCTGATAAATCAAAGTCACGCGATAGCGAACACGTTTTTTATTATCTAGAGCTTTTCTAACAAGTGTTTCATAGTAATTTTGTCCAGTTGACTCTTGAGAATTTGCTTGATTGGCCCAGGCAGCTTGCGTAGCAATATTATCTGAATTACTCATTGAAGCATCAAATCCCTTCAAGCCTCCTACCAAGGAATAGGCTAAAAGGTGTCCACGATCCACTGCATGATCATAATCGCCTGTTAAATCAGTCAATTGATGCCAACCTGCTGGTCGCCAACTACTTCCTCCGTTACCAGTCTTTTCACGGCTTTCATATTGCCGTGTAGCTTTCGATAAAAGAGCATTAGCCACTGTCGGCACTTTTTCCCCTCTCACATATTTTGTTTTATTGGTAGCATATGGTACGCTTGCAACATCTGCTTTTAAACTCGTCTGATTATTATTGATAATAAAAGCGCCTGCTTGATTCCATTCTATTTTCTTCCCAAGCTGATTTTTGACCTCCGCCGTAAGAACAGACTCTGCTAACACTTGATCCGGTCGCCCGCTTGTATCAACCGATTTGCCTGCTTGCGAAGTTTCATTATCAGTTTTTAAAACGAATTGTGCCACTTGCTTTAAAGGAGACTTGTCAGGAATAGCTCCGCTATTAACAACCGCGATGGTAATTACAGTCACTAGGAAAACTAGGACTGAAATAATTGATTTTTGTCTTTTCTTTCTCATTATCCCTCTTCAAATTTTAAGAAAAAGTAGGTGGTATCCCTACTTTCCTGTGAATTTTCCAATGATAGACTCCCACTTATCCACTGAAAGGATAGATAGAGGGTTCTTTCCATTTCCCATAAAGCTGTAACCAATCATCAAGCCAATAGCTAGACAAAGGCATGATAGCAGAGCTACCAAGAGAACGAGTGAGATTTGTTTTAAAACATACTTCCAACCACTATTCATCTTTAAGCCTCGCTAACTCGTCTAATATTGGCACCGAGTTTGGCCAACTTTTCATGAAATTGATAATAACCACGATCTAAATGTGTTAATTTTCCAACAATCGTTGTGCCATTGGCAACAAGTCCTGTCAAAATAAGAGCAGCACTAGCTCGTAAATCAGTTGACATAACTGGCGCTCCTTGTAAATCGTGCCCACCATGAATCAATGCCGTATCACGAAGAATCTCTGAATGCAGACCCATGCGACGCATTTCTTCCAGATGTTGGAAACGATTCTCAAAAACTGTTTCGATCATGGTCGACTCCCCTTTAACAATCGCCATAAGCGCAGTAAATTGGGCTTGCATATCCGTTGGGAAGCCTGGATGTGGCAGAGTTTTAACTGTTACAGGACGTAAGTTATCAAGCTCTGCCTGCACACGAATACCATTTTCTTCCTCAGTAACACTGACTCCCATCTCCATCAATTTTGAAATCAAAGGTCTATTATGCTCCCAGACGGCAGCTTTGATAAGAACATTTCCAGAGGTCATAGCTGCAGCTACCATAAAGGTTCCCGCTTCAATGCGATCCTGAACAACATCGTGTTCAGCACCGTGAAGGCTATCAACTCCAGTAATGACAAGTGTTTCCGTTCCCGCACCACGAACCTGAGCCCCCATTTCATTAAGTAAAATGGCAAGATCCACAATTTCCGGTTCACGCGCAGCATTTTCAATCGTCGTTACTCCTTCAGCCAATGTTGCTGCCATCATCAAATTTTGAGTTGCTCCTACTGATGGAAAATCCATATAAATATGAGCACCGCGGAGTTTTTCAGCTTCGGCAGTAATATCTCCACCAAGCTGCGTTATTTTTGCCCCCATGGCTTCTAAACCTTTTAAATGCAAATCAATAGGGCGACTGCCAATTGTACAACCACCAGGCATAGAAACCTTAGCGTGTCCATTACGTGCTAAAATTGGCCCCAAAACAACAATAGATGCCCGCATCTTGCTAACGTACTCATACGGTGCAACATCCAAAATGTCACCCGTAGCATCAACGGTAATCTCCTTATCATCCTCATTAAATTCAACAGAAATTCCCAATCCACGGACTACGTTGTTCATCGTGAAAACGTCTGATAAGATAGGGACATTTCTCAAAATAGTCTTTCCGCTTTCAGGTAGAATAGTCGCTGCAAGTAAGGGAAGAACAGCATTTTTAGCTCCCTCAATAACCACTTCTCCGTCAAGGCGTGTTTGACCACCTTCAATGATAATTTTATCCAAAATATAACTCCGTTCTATACAATATCCTGACTTTGATTATACCATAGTTTGATAGATAATACCTTTATCGGAACATGAAAAAAAGATTTTGGCTAACTTGAATCAGTTCTAAGAAAAAGTGACTGACCATGTAACCTAAACCAAGACTTAAAAATAGCACTAAAAGACGGAGTTTCGACATATTTTCCGTGGTTAATTTAATAAATTTAGACCAATCAACCATTGTTGCTAAGAGTTGATAGCTAATACCAATAAAAACAAAGTGACTGCATAAAGTCACAATAAGATTTAACGTTCCCATACATCTATTATATCAGATTAGCTCTCAAAAGTATTAAATACCCTTTGAAAATAAAACTTAAAAGATTATAAAAAAGAGCTAGATGCTAATCTAGACTCTAAAAATATGAAGTAATTCTTATTTTTTACCTTGTTTATAGAACTCTTGCAAGGCCTCTTGCCAAGTTGGGATAACAAAACCTGTTGCCTTTGTTTTAGCCAGACTCATCGTTGAGTTTAATGGGCGTTTGGCCTTAGCTGGGAATGAGCTTGAATCAACTGGTTTAACGACAACATCACTATCTTTGAGAATCTCAACTGCAAAATCGTACCAGGTTGTGTCTTCTTTGGCATCATTTGACAAATGATAGTAACCAAAAGCTTTTTGGTTTTCGGCTAAGTAAGTCATAAATTCTGCTAATGTGCGTGTCCAAGTTGGACGACCGTGCTGATCATTGACAACTGTTAGCGTATCATGGGTTTTGGCAAGATTTTGCATGGTAAAGACAAAGTTTTTACCATAATTACCAAATACCCAAGCGGTACGGATAATATAGAATTTGTCCGCATATTTTTCAACCGCTTCTTCACCTAAACGTTTGGTACGACCGTATTCTGTTTTTGGATCTGGTGTATCTGTCTCCAACCACTCTTGTCCAACTGGTTTTTCACCATCAAAAACGTAGTCTGTTGAAATATAAACCAGGGTTGCACCGTATTTGGCAGCAGCTTTAGCGACATTTTCCGTACCTGTCACATTGATGGCATAGTTAAGTTCTTTTCCTTCATCTTCAGCGGCATCAACTGCAGTGTAGGCTGCGCAGTGGTAAACCAAGGTCGGTTTGACTTGAGAGAATACCTCTTCCACCTTATCTGCATCAGTAATATCCATCTCTGCGACATCGACAGCCACATAGTCTTCATTGCGCTCATCTAAAAGATAGCGTAATTCTGTTCCTAACTGGCCATTAGCACCTGTTACTAAAATCATGTGAGTACTCCTTTTTATTCGTTCCATTCTATTTTACAACAAAAAAAGGGATTTTTCACCCTTTTTCATTTTTTATCGGATACCTAGTGCAATACGAGCATAACGGCTCATTTTATCAACTGTCCAAGCTGGATACCAAACCAGTTTAACCTCAACACTGGTCACTTCTGGCACATCTTTCATGACATCGTGGATTTGATTTGTCAGAAGATCCGCTAGTGGACATCCCATCGTTGTTAAGGTCATATCAATCTCCGTACGACCATCTTGTTCAAAACGTATCTCATAAACTAGACCAAGATTGACAATATCAATACCAAGTTCAGGATCAATAACCATTTCCAAAGCTTCTAGGATGCGGTCCTTGATTTTAGTAATTTCTTCTTCAGTGTATTTTACAGTTTCTGACATAATTACCTCACTTATTAATCTTCAATGAAATCACGAAGCTGCTTGCTACGACTTGGGTGGCGAAGTTTACGAAGCGCTTTAGCTTCAATCTGACGAATACGTTCACGCGTTACATTGAAAACTTTACCAACATCTTCAAGAGTACGCATTTTACCATCGTCGAGTCCAAAACGAAGGCGAAGCACATTCTCCTCGCGATCAGTAAGTGTATCCAAAACTTCGTCCAATTGCTCACGCAGCACCACACGGGTTGTATAGTCAACCGGATTTTCGATAACTTCATCTTCAATGAAGTCACCAAGGTGACTATCATCTTCCTCACCAATTGGTGTTTCTAGAGAAACAGGCTCTTGTGCAATTTTGAGAATTTCACGGACCTTATCTGGCGTCATATCCATACGCTCAGCAATTTGCTCTGGTGTTGGATCTTGACCGAGTTCTTGAAGCAAGTTGCGCTGCTCACGAACCAATTTGTTAATTGTTTCCACCATGTGAACAGGGATACGAATGGTACGAGCTTGATCAGCGATAGCACGAGTGATAGCCTGACGAATCCACCAAGTCGCATAGGTTGAAAATTTGAAGCCTTTTGAATAATCAAATTTATCAACGGCTTTCATCAAGCCCATGTTACCTTCTTGGATAAGATCAAGAAACTGCATGCCACGCCCAACATAACGTTTAGCAATGGAAACTACCAAACGTAAATTAGCCTCAGCCAAACGCTGTTTTGCTTGCAAATCACCTGCGGCAACCGCAACAGCTAATTCTTTTTCTTCTTCATTGGTCAAAAGTGGCACCACACCAATCTCTTTCAAATACATGCGGACGGGATCATTGACCTTAGCCGAGTTGGAACCCAGCAATTCTTCGTCAGTTAATTCTTCGGGTTGAGGTTCCTCAACGACGTATTTTGTTGATGGATTTCCCTCTTTATCGGTAATCGAAATACCGCCATCTGTCAAACGTTCCAAGAGATTATCAATCTGATCTGCATCCAATGCAAAAGGAATAACTAGCTTTTCTGTAACTTCATCATCAACAGCTGTTCCTTCTTTTTTGTGGCTACGGATAAATTCTGCAACTTGAACGTTAAATGTTGTAATTTCTTTTTCGTTTGCCATAGGTTCCTCTATTCCATATTTCTTTTTTGTGCAATAAGTTGTTGCAAAGCTAATAAAGCTTGATCGGTATCGCCGTGGTTACTAGATTCGCGAACTTGCTTACTATGCCTGTGCATCTCGCGCTCTTGTAAAAGTTGTTTTCTCCGATGCTCAATGGCCTCTATTTCATTATTCGCAATTTCTTTGGGCAAATTTTCCTCCAAAACGCGATAATACATCAGACGAACTGGCTCGTCCATCTGATTCAAGTCAATAGTGCTGATTTCTCCTTGTTTTTTCAGTAAAAAATACAACTCTTGTAGTTCAGGTGTGTCAAAAGAGAAATCATCACGATTACGAAATTCATTAAGCAGGTAATCGTAGTGCAACAAACGATGCATAAGCTGAGTCTCAGCTTTGACCACTGCTGTTAATGATTTTGACACTGGTAAATCAACCACTCGCATAGCCGTTTGTTTCGTTTCTTGGGCAATAGCAGAGCGGTTGGACAAACGTTGATTGTTAACAGCTTGTTCTACCTGAAAATAATCGTAGTCTGGCAAAAGCTCCGCTACCATATTGATATAGGCATTCTGAGCTGTAATAGACGGTGATTGAACGATGATTCGTGCTATCTTTTCAACATAGGCTATTTCAGCCTGAAGGTTATCGATATTGTCTGGCTTCAAATAATGAATAAAAAATTCAACACTAGAAACACGCGACTGCTCCAAAAGTTGCCGGAGTGCCTCAGGAGAATTTTTTTGAAGAAACTCATCTGGATCCATCTGATTGGGGACGCGGACAATTTCTACCTGCATATCAGACAAAATCTCTAAGGACTTTGCGATGGCATTTTGCCCAGCATTGTCACCATCATAAGTTAAAATTACTTTTTTGGTGAATTTTTTCAAATGTTGAACGTGTTCTGGTGTCAGCGCCGTCCCCATAGAAGCGACGGCATTTTCAATACCCGCCTGATAGGCAGCGATAACGTCCATAAAACCTTCCATAAGATAGATTTCACGCTGTTTAGTCGCAACAGCCTTAGCCTTGTCCAAATGGTACATCTCATAGGACTTGTTGAAAATCGGTGTAGAGCGTGAATTTTTGTACTTGGCTAGTTTCTGCTCGCTATCAGCCTGTGTCCAAATACGACCCGAAAAGGCAATGACATGTCCTGAGTCGTCTGTCAGAGGAAACATGATACGATTACGAAAAGCATCGTAAAACCGATTATTTTCTTCTGAAAAGTTAAAGAGACCTGAATTGGTCAGCGTGACTTCGTCATACTTGTCCTTTGAACTGACTTGACGGTAGAAAAAATCCGCTTCGTCAGGAGCCAACCCGATATTGAATTCGTCCAAAAGTTGGTCTGTCATTCCCCGTTCAGCCAAATAAGCTCGCGCTTCCTGACCAACCTTAGTGGTCATAAGAACGGCATGATAAAACTTAGCCGCATCTTGGTGAATATCCAATAAAGCTTGATTGGGATGAGCAGAACGATTTTGCTGAGGAGTTGTTTCAACCTGAACAGAAATTCCCGACCGTTCTGCTACTATTCTAACACTTTCCAGAAAGCTGACTTGACGATATTCCTCAATAAATTTAAAAACATCGCCAGATTTGCCGCAGCCGAAACAATGAAAGAATTGGCGGTCTTCAATGACATTAAAGGAGGGAGTTTTTTCCTTATGAAATGGGCAAAGTCCCAGATAGTTGCGACCGGCCTTTGATAAGCTGACCACTTCTCCGATGACATCAACAATATTGACACTGTTTTTTATCTCAGCAATCGTTTCTTTGTCAACAGCCAATTCATCACCTCCTCAGAAGTATCCCATTTTAGTGTTACATTACATTATAGCATTTTCAGAAGGTATTTGTAAAATGAAAAATCCAAAGTTTTTCCAAGATTTTTTCGACTAAGCTGAGAAAACTAGCACTTTTATAATGCTAGTTTTTAGTCTACTCTATAGGCCATGTAATAAGTTTTAACACCTTTAAAAGGAAGGTCATCTAAACTGCATAGATTTGAAAATCTTGCTTAAGGTAAAAATCCCTAGTTTGGTAAGAGCGTGTGGTTGAAACAATCGTTTTTAGGCCTGATTTTTTGGCAAAATTTTTAATCTCTTTGAGAAGACACCTTCCCAGACCCTTCCTTTGATACTGACTTTTGACAGCAAAATCACAGATTTTCAGTGTCTCATACAACCTTTGACAAGACGCTACCGCCAAAATTTGCTGTTCTTTCTCTAGAACAAACTGAAATATTTCTTTTTGTTCACGGGGCTTTATTTCCTGAAAAAAGTTTTCATACTGTTGTGTAAAAACCTAGTCAAAGAAGTCAGACAAATCGCCTTGATATCGGTGAAAGTGGTAAGTCATCGCACTACCTCACGTTTTCTCTAATAATCGGTCACTTCCTTACGATCGTGGACATTGCTTTTTTTGCCCTGACGATCTTCCAGTACTCTATTGACATCGTCCGGCGTCACGCCAGTTTCAACCAGCATAACGGCCAAATGATAGAGGACATCGGCTGTTTCATTGGCAATTTCTTCTTTGTCTTCATTTTTAGCACCGATGACAACTTCGGTGACTTCCTCACCGACTTTCTTTAAAATCTTGTCCAGCCCCTTATCGAAAAGATAGTTGGTATAAGATCCTTCTTTGGGATTTTTTTTTCGATCTAAAGCCTCTTGATATAGTGTTTCTAACATTTTTACTCCTTTAAAAATAGTAGGATTAGACTTGTTTTTCACAAAAAAAACTGTCCAAAATTCTATCAAACTGAACTGACAAAACAGTGTACTTGGTAAGGTGTAACTGTTGTCCTAAGGCGTGTTTATTCAACTTGCTTTTAGAAAATCTCATTAAAAAAGCAAGAATAAGCTCCCGTATGGCAGGCTGCGCCAACTTGCTCCACAGCAATGAGCAGGGTGTCTTGGTCACAATCTGTTTTGATGGATTTGACGTATTGATAGTGCCCGCTTGTAGCTCCTTTATGCCAAATTTCATTACGAGAACGGCTCCAATAATGCATTTGCTTGGTTTCAAGGGTCAGTTGATAGGCCTCTTGATTCATATAGGCCAGCATAAGGACTTGATTAGTCTGGTAATCCGTCACAATAACTGGCACCAGTCCATTTTGTTTTTCAAAATCCAGTTTGATTTCTGTCACAGTCTCACCTCAATTCCCGCATCAGCCATGGCTTTCTTGGTATCTGCGATAGCAACTTCTCCATAGTGGAAAATGGAGGCTGCTAAGGCACCCGTTGCTGGGGTTTCTTCAAAGACTTCCACCATATTCTCAATATTTCCAGCACCACCCGAGGCAATGATAGGCACATCCACAACCTCAGCCACAGCATTTAACATATTAAGGTCAAATCCTGATTTGGTTCCGTCTTTATCCATGGAAGTAAGTAAAATTTCGCCAGCCCCCAAACCGACTGCTTCTTTTGCCCATTCAATTAAATCCTTACCTGTATCTTTGCGGCCGCCAGCCACATAAACATGCCATGTCCCATCTGTTTGTTTTTTGGCATCAATAGCTACCACAACACACTGGTTACCAAATTTCTGAGCACAGTCTGCTATTAGCTGCGGATTGGCAAGGGCAGATGAATTGACTGCTACTTTATCAGCACCAGCTTTGAGCATTTTATTCATGTCTTCGACCGAACGGATACCACCGCCAACAGTAAAAGGAATAAAAACTTGATCAGCCACGTGCCGCACCATCTCTACTGTTGTTTCACGATTGTCAGATGTCGCTGTGATGTCTAAGAAAACCAACTCATCGCAACCAGCTTGGTAATAAGCACGTGCTGAATCTACGGGATCGCCAACATCGGTGAGATTGACAAAATTAACACCCTTGACCACACGACCGTCTTTGACATCAAGGCAGGGAATAATTCGTTTTTTTAGCATCTTACCCTCCAAATGATTTTAATTGGTCTAGGCTGATATTGCCATTATAATAGGCCTTGCCAACGATAGTGCCAGCTACTCCAATTTCTTGAAGTTTAGTGAGATTGCCAACATCTGCAATGCCACCAGAAGCAATAACTTTAGCTGTGGTCAGTTCAGATACCAAGTGCTGGTAATGCTCATAATTTGGTCCAGTCAGTGTACCATCTCGGTCAACGTCGGTGTAGACAAAGAGACTAACACCCATTTTTTCCATTTCTTTAGCTAAGCTAATATAATCAACCGTGCTTGTTTCTAGCCAACCCTCGGTGGCAACGTAGCCATCTTTGGCATCAATACCAACGACAATCTTATCTGCCCCAAACTTATCCAGCGCAGCTTTGACAAAGCTAGGATTTTTAACTGCCATAGATCCAATGATAACACGGTCAATACCAACATTGAGGTAATCTTCAATCTGCTCGAGCGTGCGAATGCCGCCGCCGACTTCAACACCAAGGCCTGTCGCCACCTTCAGTGCTGCTATCAAATCACGATTGGTGGCTCGCCCATCCAAGGCACCATCTAAATCCACCACATGAATAAACTCTATACCGGCATCTGCAAAAAGGCGAGCCTGTCCTAGAACGTCGGGATTGACTACTGTTTTTTGATTAAAATCTCCTTTAAAGAGACGGACAGCCTGGCCATCTTTAATATCAATAGCAGGAAGAATTTGCATAATATATGATGCGAGAACGTCTAAAAAGCAATCGAATTTTAGGAAGGTAATAAGGACTCTTTATTCCTTAGACAACTCATCTAAATTCCGAGCTTTTAGCTCGAACTCAATTCCTTTCTTTCTTATTTACTTAACAAAAATAACTTGGTTATTCCGTTAAATCTTAGCATGGGTTCAGTTCAGAAAATACCTAAATGAACCATCCTTTATAATTTATTTCATCGCTCACACAAGTCCACAAATTTTTTGAGAATACCCAGTCCAACATCCCCTGATTTTTCAGGGTGAAATTGAGCGCCAAAGACATTATCTTTGTGAATCATGGCTGGAACAGAAATAGAATATTCTGCGGTTACATCAATGTATTCCTGAGGAACATCTGTAAAATAGCTGTGCACAAAATAAACTGCTTGATCTTGTAAGCCAGTCGTCAGCGGCGACTCCTGCTTGACCTGTAAATCATTCCAGCCCATGTGGGGAACAGGATAGCCAGCCATAGCAGGAATTTCTTGACAAAGTCCGGGAATGAAGCCTAGACCAGCCGTTTCATGATGTTCCAGCCCTTTTTCAACTAATAATTGCATGCCAAGGCAGATCCCTAAGAGCGGAGTTCCTTTAGCAACAGCCTCCTTGATTGCAGATACTAGACCGCGTTTTTCCAGCTCTGCCATTGCCGCAGGAAAGGCTCCCACACCTGGCAAAATCAAACCCGAAGCTGCCGTTATCTTTTGCGGATCAGCTGACAGTTCTGCTTTGACCCCTAGCTTATTCAACGCTCGCAAGACATTAGCAGTATTGCCTGCATCGTAATCAATCACAATTATTTTCATATCACAACGATCCTTTTGTTGAGTTTACCCCATGTATTTCGGGATTTAACGTTACCGCTTCACGAAGCGCGCGGCCGGTCGCCTTAAAGAGACTTTCTGCCTTGTGGTGGGTGTTCTTGCCGTGCAGAATTTTCAAATGCAGATTCATTTGAACATTAAAAGCAAGAGCTTGGAAAAATTCCTCAACGAGCTCTGTATCAAAATTGCCTAGCTTAGGATTGTCAAAAGTTGCGTCAAAGACTAAATAGCTACGGCCTGACAAATCAAGACTGGCCATCCCAAGTGTTTCGTCCATGGGCACAAAACTGGTTCCATAGCGGTTAATTCCCGCTTTATCTCCCAAAGCTTGGCGCAGGGCTTGACCGAGAGCGATTCCCACATCCTCTACGGTATGGTGGCTGTCCACCCAAAGGTCTCCGTCAGCCTTAACCACCAAAGACAGCCGTCCATGACGGGCAAAAAGGGTTAGCATGTGGTCAAAAAAACCTACACCTGTTTGAATATCAACAGGTTCCTGAGCATCTAAATTTAGACTCAATTTAATTTTGGTTTCAAAGGTATTGCGTTCGATTTCCGCTTGTCTCATTTTCTTACCTCATCTAATATCTCAATCACTTTATACAAATCAGGTTCATTGATTTGGTAGGGTGCCTGCTCGCGTACGATTGGTTTGGCACAAAAGGCGATACCGATGCCGGCTGACTGAATCATGGGCAAATCATTGGCGCCATCTCCCATGGCAACAGTCTCTGCCAGCGTCAACCCATTTTCAACAGCCCAATCGCGGAGCTTTTGCACCTTGACTTCCTTGGTCACAATGTCGCCATAGGTTCGGCCTGTCAGGACGCCGTCTGCCGTCTCCAAGTGGTTGGCCATAACATAGTCAATATTGGCTTCTGCTGCCAGTCGGTCAACCGTCTCATGAAAGCCACCTGAAACTAGACCAACCTTATAACCACGCGCATGCAACTCTTCCACCAATTCCTTGGCATTTTTATTAAAATGGATGCGGGCATAAACTTTGTCAAAAATAGATTCTGATAGTCCTTTCAAGGTCGCCACACGCTCAGCCAGAGCTTGCTTAAAATCCAATTCTCCCCGCATGGCACGC
Source organism: Streptococcus sp. ZY19097 (assembly GCF_040731245.1). Lineage (NCBI taxonomy): Bacteria > Bacillati > Bacillota > Bacilli > Lactobacillales > Streptococcaceae > Streptococcus > Streptococcus sp. ZY19097. Next base: position 1,174,759 of record NZ_CP160400.1, on the reverse strand, counting down.
TCAGTAATAGCAGCCACTTGCTGACCAACACCAGCCTCTTCTCCCAATAAATCAATCACTTCTTCTTGGACCAGGGTTGAATCCACGTCCATGACTAACAATCCTTTAATTTTGGTCATTTCTCACCTCAATAGCTCTAGCATGGGCCTGCAACCCTTCAGCATAAGCCAAGGTAGTAATATCCTTTTCAGCCGCATTGACAGCAGCCTTGCTGTATTGAGTGTATTGGATACGTTTGATAAAATCATGCACCCCTAGAGCTGATGAAAAGCGACTGGTAGCGGTGGTTGGTAGAACATGATTGGCACCAGCGTAATAATCCCCAATAGGCTCACTAGTGTAATGTCCTAAGAAGATAGAACCTGCATTTTCAATCTTATCTAGATAATCATAAGCATTTTCCATAGCCACTTCCAAATGCTCTGGAGCAACTTGGTTCATGAGATCAAACATGTCATCTACATTCTCAGCAATGATAATGCGACCGTTATTTTCGATAGAGGCGCGGGCAATTTCCTGACGCGGCAAGGTTTGCAGTTGTTTTTCAATCTCAGCCTCTACCGCATCAGCCAACGTTTCAGAATTGGTCACCAAAATCGCGCGAGCCAATTTATCATGCTCAGCCTGCGACAACAGATCTGCCGCCACAAAAATTGGATTAGCCGTCTGATCCGCAATCACACCAATTTCTGATGGCCCTGCAATCATATCAATCCCAACAAGCCCGAAAACTTGTTTCTTAGCCGTAGCTACAAAGATATTACCAGGACCAGTGATTTTATCCACTTTAGGAATACTTTCTGTTCCATAGGCCAAAGCAGCAATTCCTTGAGCACCGCCAACCTGATAAATCTTGTCCACACCGGCCAGTTTAGCAGCTACCAGAATGGCTGGGACAAATTCCTTTTGCGGAGGTGTAATCATGATGATTTCTTTGACTCCTGCAATTTTAGCAGGAATAACATTCATAAGAACAGAAGACGGATAAGCAGCTGTTCCACCCGGCACATAGACACCTACGCGCTCAATGGGACGAATGAGTTGACCGCGAATGACACCTTCGGTAGGGCCGTCTTCAAACCCTTTTTCTAATTGTTGACGGTGGTAACTTTCAATATTCGCTTTTGCCTTTTCAAGAGCCGTAAGGACAGCTGGATCAACCTCTGCAAAAGCGTGGTCAATCAAATCTTGTCCTACCTCAAAATCTGTTAAAGTGATATGATCAAATTTGAGAGAGTATTCTTGCAAAGCCTTATCACCTCGAGATTTCACATCATCAATGATAGTTCGCACGTTCGCCTCAACATCTACATTTTGCCTGCTTAATTCCAACTGTTCTTGATAAAGCAAGGCAGCAATTTCTTCATTACTTCCTTTTAAACGTTTCATTTGAAAGGCACCTCCTCGTTTCCGACAATAGCTTCAATTTTTTTGATAAAAGCCATAAGTTCTGGATTATTTTTTATGGCAGCTTTATTGGCAATAAGCCGAGCTGATATGCGACAGATATCTTCAAAGACGACCAAACCATTGGCAACCAATGTATTACCAGTTTCGACAATATCAACAATAGCATCTGCTAGACCTAGAACAGGTGAAATTTCAACACTGCCCTGAATAGAAATAATTTCAACATCTTCTCCTTTTTTATTGAAATAATCTCTAGCCACAGTTGGGTATTTGGTCGCAATCCGCTTCCGTTTATGATCATTGGGGTTATAACTTGGTACAGAAGCAACAGAAAACTTGCAAAGTCCAAAGTTCAAATCCAACATTTCCAAATATCCCATTGGATGCTCAATGAGGACATCCTTTCCAACGACACCAATATCTGCAACGCCATGTCGAACATAAGTCGTCACATCGGGAGCTTTGACCAATAAAAATCGGAACTTCTTATCGGGACTCTCAAAAATCAGATTGCGTCCCTTATCAGCCATAAAACTCATATCAAAGCCAGCTTTTTTCAACAAAGCTACCGTATCTTTTTCAATCCTTCCCTTAGTCAGGGCGATAGTCATTTGATTAGTCATCTTGCCCCTCCTCTATCACTTAACTCATCGTGGATAGCTTGGTAAATACTGTCCACATCTATAGCCCAGCCTACAGCAGTTAGTTTTTTAGCACCAAAACGCTCAAAAAGTTTATCATAACGGCCTCCTGAGACGAAGGCATCTGGAACCTTTTCTCCAAAAACCTTAAACATCATGCCAGTATAATAAGGCATACGTGGTAACTGCCCTAAATCAACAGTTACCTGAGCAAAGTCATTTCCCAGCCAACCAAGCAAATGTTCAATGTCATCCAGAGCAGCAAGCACCTGGCTATTTTGAACTAAATTACGCGCTCTGGTAATTACTGAAGTCGCCTCACCAAATAAGAACGGGAGTTCTTTCAGAAAAGCATCAAATTCACTGGAATTAGATTTGGTAAATTCATGCAGAACCGTGATATTTTTATCCCGAATAGCCGTTGACAGCTCTTCAACCAAATCCTTATCTAAATCTAACTCATCAAAAATAGTTTGTAAAATAGCAGCATGAGAAAATTCAAATTGATAGTTTTTTAGCCTTGCTACCTCCAAGGCTTCCTTAGCTAATAGAATAGCCTCTTGCAAAGCATCTTTTGCTGGAAAACCTACAATTTCAATACCAGTCTGAGTATGTTCATTGGCCAAACCACGCATCTCTTCATTATAATTAAAGACTTTGCCAGAATAAGAAAATTTAACAGGTGTGTTAACACGAGTAGATGCAATCACCCGTCCAATCTGGCTGGTGATATCAGGTCTCAAACTCAACAACTCCCCTTGTTTATCAAAGAAATTATAGTTGCTAGCATTGATGGTATCTGAGAAAACTTCAAAATGTTCTAGAGTTGGTGTTTCAATACGATTAAAACCTTGTTCCATCAGTAAATCACTGATGTCCCTTTCAATTTGATACATGACACGCGCTCGTTTAAAAAGTTTGTCATGCATACCTGTTGGTAAACTTGTTTTTTTCATCACAGCAACTCCTGAATTGTTTCGACCACTTTTTCCATCTCAGCCTGGGTGCCTATGGAAATGCGCAAATAATTTTTAATACGTTTAACGTTTGGGAAATAACGAACATAGATTTTCTTATCCTGAAGATAGTTGAACAGCTCTTCGGCACTAACATCTTGTGACTCAGTCAAAATAAAATTTGTCTTCGAATCAAGTACATTAAATCCAAAACTTCTTAATTTTTCGCTAAACCAATCTCGTGTTTTTATTATTTTTTGGCAATTTTCCTGATAATAATCCCAAGATTCTACAGCAGAAACCGCTAGATATTCTGCAATACTATTGACATTATAAGGATTAATAGAATTTTTAATGGCATTGATAACCTTCATCAACCGAGGACTTCCAATACCATAACCGACCCGCAATCCTGCTAGTGCGGCATCCTTTGAAAAAGTTCGAGTAATAAAAACATTATCGTATTTTTGAAGCAGGGGCAGAGCTGTCTGACCACCAAAATTGATGTAGGCTTCATCAATAATAACAACCACATCTTGGTTGGCCTTGATGATTTCCTCAACTTCATCCAAAGGTTTGTAAATCCCAGTTGGAGCATTAGGATTGGTCAACACAATACCACCATTTTCCGCAAAATAATCAGCTGTCTCAATTTCATAACGAGTATTGAGAGGAATTTCATGATAATTAATATGATAAAGCTCAGCCCAAACTTTGTAAAAACCATAGGTCATATCAGGAAAAAGTATCGGTTCATCAGCATTGAAAAAAGCAAGAAAAGCCATAGATAAGATATCATCTGAGCCATTTCCAATGATAATCTGATCTGGATCTATTTCTAGTTTCTTGCCTAGAGCTGTTCTTAAGCTTTCTTGATCTAAGCTTGAATATTTCCGTAAATGATCAGTATCAAAATCAACAAGCGCTTGGGCAACTTTTGGACTTGGGCCATATGCATTTTCGTTAGTATTGAGTTTAATAATATCTTTTTCCTTGGGCTGACTACCTGCTACATAGGGGGTAATCTTTCGTAAACCTTTTATCACTGACATCTTAGCTCCTTTCTCTACGAGAAAACAAAAAGTCCTTGCAAAAAAATCTTGCAAGGACGCTTGAGGCGTGGTTCCACCTTAGTTCAGCAGACAGTCGCCTATCTGCTCTCACGAAGTATCGAGACTTCTGATTCGTAACGTGAACCCACCGTCGTACACTACTCTCAACCTTGATTTTGCATACGCACTCAAGAATGTGTTGTCTAAGGATTGCATGCCGTCTCACCCCCCGGGCACTCTCTGTCTGTTGTCTTAGACGCTTTCTCTCATCGCTTTATATTTGAAATATATTTTACATGAAAATTCTGATAATTGCAAGTATATTTTGTACTTTTTTATTAAAAGTACTATCTCCCTACTACTTTAGCTTGTCATGCTCATAAGTGTGGCTCAATTCAAGATTAGGAAAAGCTTGCTGTCTCAAAGCTTCATAGACAATCATGCAGACTGTATTAGAGACATTGAGGCTGCGAACATGTTCATCATTCATAGGAATGCGCAGAGCTTTTTCCGCATGTACCCGCATAAATTCTTCAGGTAACCCCTTATCCTCACGCCCAAACATGAAATAATGCGCCAGCCCATCACTGTAGTTTTCGTCTGAATAAACCTTACTTGCAAATTTACTGACTAGATGAACTTTTCCAGAACATTTTTCCATGAATTCATCCAAACTATCATAAAAAGTCACATCAAGTTTATCCCAGTAATCAAGACCAGCACGCTTCATTTTGCGGTCATCAATGGGAAATCCCATAGGGCGGATAATGTGAAGGGGGCTATTGGTTGCCGCACAGGTTCGGGCAATATTCCCAGTATTTTGTGGAATCTGTGGCTGAAAGAGAACAACATGATTTTGAACATGTTCTCTTTCTTGATAATTTAATTCTTCAATGTTCATGTTTGGTCTCCATCTTGACATAAAAATAAACCACAGTGCCCGGAGTCAAGCTCAGCAGACAATGTGGTTGATGGCGATTCATTACCTTAAATCATAACAGGTTTGATTTAAACTAACGAATTCATGTACTTTATTATAACACTTTACATATTAATGTCAATCCTTTTAACTCTTTTTTTCATTTTTTTAAGTGGAAAGAGTAGGAACTGATAACAATATCCTCATGCCAGCGTAAACGTGCTTTAAGACGCAAACTCATTTGGTTGTGGAGCATATTTTGCCAACCGTGTTTAGGGACAAACCTTGGAATAACAACCGTCATTGTTTGCCCTTCCTTATTGGCTTCGCGACTGATCTTTTCAACAAAACACACTGTCGGACCGATGATATCACGGTAAGTAGATTCAATATTGATAAAGGTAACATCAGGAAAATAGTCATGAAACTCAGCATCAATTTCTTCGTCTTTTTCTTTTGTTTCCAAGGTTGAAACATGCATAGCAATGACGGTATCGCCAATACTTTTAGCATAATTGACCGCTCTGATACTTGCTTGTGTCATATTACCAACAAGTACTAGGACTGTATTCCCTGAGTATTGAATATTCTTAACTTCATCCGTCAAACGTAGTTGGAGAGCAACATTGGTATAGTGATGCTTAATGGAAATGAAAAGAAACATCAGAGCACCGATGATTGGGAAAAACGGCCAAATATCTGATAAACGGAAAAGCAATAAAACAATAATAATGAGGTAACAGATTGCAGCACCAATAATATTAGCCAAAGAATGTCTAAGAAAACCCTTACCATATTGTCGTTTCCAGTGAATAACCATCCCTGTTTGCGACAAAGCAAAAGGAACAAAAACCCCAATTGTGTATAAAGGAATCAAACGTTCAGTTGATCCTTCTGACAAAAGCAAAAGTAAAATCGCTCCCAAGGCCAAAGTAATAATACCGTTAGAGTAGCCCAAACGCGCCCCTTTCTCCATAAACATGTGAGGCATGTATTTATTTTTTGCCATACTAAAAGACAACATTGGAAAAGCTGAAAAGCCAGTATTAGCTGCTACAGCCAAGATAAGAGCCGTTGACAATTGAAATACATAAAACAAGGCGTTTCCTAAAGCAGAGTTTCCAAAAATAATTTTCGCCATTTGTGCCAAAATTGTAATATGTTGGGAAGGCAAAATTCCTAGCCAATAATTCAGGAAAGTAATACCCGCAAACATAATCCCCAATATCAAGGACATAATAGCCAAAGTTTGGGCCGCATTGCGCTCCTTAGGTTTTTTGAAAAATGGGACCGCATTTGAAATGGCTTCTACCCCTGTCAAAGAGGCTGAACCACTTGTGAAAGCGCGTAATAAAAGAATAATACCGACACCAGGCACCACTTTCCCAACGTGTGCTGTTGCATTGTAAGACAGATGCCCCGTCGCAATTTGGAAAAAGCCAAAACCAATTAAAAACAAAGCTGAGGCAATAAAAAGATAAACAGGAATCATCAAAGAAGTTGCTGACTCTCTTAACCCTCGCAGATTCATAAGCATCAATCCCACTATCAAAATAAGAGAGATGGCTAAATTATAATCCTTAAGTACTGGTAGAGCAGAGGTGATTGCATCAGCACCAGAAGAAACCGATACTGCTACCGTCAACATATAATCAACTAAGAGGCTTCCACCAGCCACTAGACCAGCAAGGGGCGAGAGATTCTCTGTAGATACCATATAAGCACCGCCACCTTTAGGATAGGCTCGTATAACTTGTTGATAAGAAATTGTTAAACTTGCTAACAAAACTAAAACAATAATCCCAATCGGCAGTGACCACCAAATAGCAGCTGCTGAAATAGCTGTTAGGACAAGGACAACCTGTTCGGGACCATAGGCAATTGAAGACAAAGCATCACTTGATAGCATAGCCAAAGCTTGAGACTTTGTTAACAAATGTTCCTCATCACCCTCATCGGCAGATTTTAGAGCCTTACCAATAAGAGCTATTTTCATCTTTGTAAACACTTATAACTTCTCCTCATAATTAAAATACTAAGAGATTATAGTCTTCTCTTTAGGAGTTTTCAAGAGATTTTCAGAAAAAATATATAACTGTAATAATTCAGTATTTTATTAGGATTTTAAACATTAAAGAAACGTGCATTTTCTCAAAAAAATGGTATGATAGAGAGTATAATTTGGAGGTTGCTATGAAAATTATTGTTGTCGGCGGAGGAAAGGTCGGTACTGCCCTCTGTCGCTCACTTGTCGAAGAAAAACACGATGTCATTTTAATTGAAGAAAAAGAATCTGTTCTAAAACGTATCACTAAACGTCATGATATTATGGGGATTGTTGGCAATGGTGCTAACTTTAAAATTTTAGAGCAAGCTGATGTCAAAAGCTGTGACATTTTTATTGCCATCACTGACAAAGATGAAGTTAATATGATTTCAGCTGTCCTAGCTAAAAAAATGGGAGCCACTGAAACAGTAGTACGTGTACGTAACCCTGAATACTCTAATGCTTACTTTAAGGATAAAAATTTCCTCGGTTTCTCCCTTGTGGTCAATCCTGAATTGTTGGCGGCACGCTATATTGCTAATACCGTTGACTTTCCCAACGCACTTTCTGTTGAACATTTTGTCAATGGCCGTGTCATGCTTATGGAGTTCAAAATCGTTGATGATAGCAAGCTATGTCAGATGACACTTAGCCAATTCCGAAAAAAATTTGGCAATTTAGTTATCTGTGCAATTGAACGTCAAGGTGACTTGATTATTCCCGATGGTGAAGCAACACTTGAAACTGGTGATAAAATTTTTGTTACTGGTAATCGTGTTGAGATGATTCTTTTTCACAATTTTGTAAAATCAAAGATTGTAAAGAATATGATGATTATTGGTGCGGGTAAAACAGCATATTATTTACTTAACCTACTCAAAAACACAAATATTAATCTCAAGGTTATTGAAGCAAACTTTGAGCGTGCCGAGCTCTTTAGCCAAGAATTCCCAAATGTCCATATTGTTCATGGTGATGGAACCGCTAAAAATGTCCTTCAGGAAGAAAGCGTCGAAAGTTTCGATGCTGTGGCAACATTGACTGGAGTTGATGAAGAAAATATTATCACCTCAATGTTTATAGAAACACTTGGAGTCGCTAAAAACATTACCAAGGTTAACCGCACAAGCTTACTTGAAATTATAGATACCAATCAATTTTCAACCATTGTTACACCAAAAAGCATTGCCGTTGACACCATGATGCATTTCATCCGTGGCCGTGTTAACGCTCAAGACTCTCATCTAGAGGCTATGCATCACGTTGCAAATGGACGTATTGAAACCCTTCAGTTTGAAATTCGTGAAGGTAATAAAATGATTGGAAAAAGTTTGTCATCTCTTAAATTTAAGAATAATTTGCTGATTGCAGCTATTATTCGCAACGGACGAACGATCTTCCCTACTGGTGATGATATTTTAGAATTTGGAGATAAAATTGTCGTTATTACGCTCCTAAAGAATATCACCCATATCTCTGATTTGCTAGCGAGGTAGGCTATGAATAAAAGTATGGTACGTTACCTTTTATCCAAGTTACTATTAATTGAAGCTGCCTTACTCATTGTTCCTCTAATCGTTGCCGTGATTTATCAAGAATCTCCTTTGGTTTTCCAAAGTATTCTTGGAACTATGACAATACTAGTGCTTTTAGGTGGCTTGGGAAGTATTTTTAAACCTAAAAATTATCACATTTATACAAAGGAAGGTTTGCTGATTGTTGCACTATGTTGGATTCTATGGGCCTTCTTTGGTGGACTCCCTTTTGTCTTTGCTGGGCAAATTCCAAATATCATTAATGCCTTTTTTGAGATGAGTTCCGGTTTTACTACTACTGGAGCTACTATCCTTCCTGACACAGCTGTATTGTCTCCTTCCTTAATGTTTTGGCGTAGTTTTGCTCACCTTATAGGAGGAATGGGAGTACTTGTTTTTGCCCTCGCTATTATGGAAAATAGTAAAAATAGTCACTTAGAAGTCATGCGAGCTGAAGTGCCAGGACCTGTCTTTGGTAAAGTGGTCTCTAAACTAAAAAACACCGCTCAACTTCTTTATATCATCTACTTGATTATGTTCGCCATATTTACCGTAATACTTTGGTTAGCTGGAATGCCTCTCTATGATAGTTTTATTATTGCCATGGGTGGGGCAGGGACAGGGGGCTTTGCGGTTTATAATGACAGTATCGCTCACTATAATAGCTCGCTCATTACGAACATCGTCTCCATAGGTACTCTTCTTTTTGGAATTAATTTTAATCTCTACTACTTCCTTCTCTTGAGAAAGTTTAAAGCTTTCTTTGGTGATGAAGAATTGCGCACTTACATAGGGATTGTTATTATTTCCACAGTGTTAATTTGGCTAAATGTCAGTGGACTCTATGAAACCTCTTATAAAGGATTTGAATATTCCTTTTTTGAGGTTGCTACTGTCATTACAACGACAGGCTTTGGAATTACTGATATTACTGTCTGGCCTCTCTTTTCACAAGTTATCTTACTCTTACTAATGTTTATTGGTGGGTCTGCTGGGTCAACAGCTGGTGGTATAAAAGTTATGCGAGCTTTGATATTATCTAAAATTTCAAAAAATCAAGTCTTATCTTCACTTTATCCAAACCGTGTTACCACACTCCACATCAATCACCAACCTCTAGATAAAGAAACACAGCATGGTGTCCTAAAATATTTAGCAATTTATGCCATGATTCTTTTAGGGCTCATACTCATTTTATCTCTAGATAATAATAATTTTATGGTCGTTGTCAGTGCTGCTGCCTCTACCTTTAACAATATTGGACCAATGCTTGGAACATCTGATACTTTTGCTATTTTTAGCCCATTTTCAAAACTTATCATGTCTTTTGCCATGATCGCAGGACGTTTAGAAATCTACCCTGTTCTTCTCATGTTTATTCCAAAAACATGGTCTAAATACTAGAGTTCATATTGAAAAATCCCCTCAAAAATAACTTGAGGGGATTTTTATGTGTCAGTCGTTGCGATTTCTATGTAAACTAAAATGGTCTGGAACAGGGTCTTCTCCTCCTTCAACAAGCGGATGACACCGAAGAATACGGGCAATTCCCATAAGGATACCTTTGACCCCATGTTTTTCAATAGCTTCGATCATGTAAGCCGAGCAAGTCGGTTTGTAGCGACAGGATGGTGGAAAGGCTGGAGATATGAATTTTTGATAAAAGCGAACAGGTGCTATCAAAAGCTTTTTTATCATTTAACCTTATTAATAGCCATGTTATGCAATTGACTAATTTCTTTTTTATTAAGCCTGCGTGATTCACCTGGACGTAGACCTGTCAAATCCAGATTCCCGAAACGAATGCGAGATAGCTTGTCCACCAATAGTCCTACACTTTCAAACATTTTTTTAACCTGATGATTGCGACCTTCATGAATAGTCAATTCAACGACAGAGCGGTTCTTTTCTGGCTCAACTTTGATAATATTATAACGTGCTGGCTTAGTTTTCTTGCCATCAATAACAAGGCCTCTAGTCAATGGACGAAGATTCTCCTTAGTCGCTATGCCTTTAACACGCGCCAGATAAACCTTGTCAATCTCATTTCGAGGATGAATCATCTTATCAGTGAAATCCCCATCATTGGTTAAAATTAACAAACCAGATGTGTCCCAGTCAAGTCTCCCGACAGGATAAATCCGCTCCTTTACTTGAGGTAGAAGGTCAATAACAGTTTTGCGCCCTTTCTCATCAGATACTGATGAAATCACACCTCGCGGCTTATTGAGAAGATAATAGACTTTCTCCTCATTGTAAATCGGTGTTCCTTCTACTTCAACAAGATCACCAGCTTTGACAATTGTCGCCAATTCTCTAACAACCTGACCATTGATGGTCACAAGACCTTTTTTGATAAGTTCTTCAGCTTTACGGCGGCTGGCAACACCAGCATGCGCAATGTACTTATTTATTCTCATTTTCTTCTCCTCGCGGACTCACGTCCGTGTTTTTTGATATAGTTCACTAGGGTATAGCAGTGGATCACTGGTTATCCTAATATACAACAAGGTGTGCTATGAAAATAGCAGAGGTAATTACTCATTTTTCTCTTCTTCTGGAATCTCAGTGGTGTTGAATAGTGTCATCTCTTCTTCACCAATTTCCACATCAGAAACATCAACAAGTTCTGCCAAATCATTGATACCCATAAAATCCAAGAAATAATCAGTCGTTGCATATAAATTTGGTCGACCAATAACCTCTTTCTTCCCAGCTTCTGTAATCAAACCCAATGCCATAAGTTTACTAATAGCAGAAGTTGAATTAACACCTCGAATATCATCAACCTCAATTCGTGTGATGGGTTGCTTGTAGGCAATAATAGACAAAACTTCTGTGCTGGCACGCGATAAACTTTGATTAACTGGTGCCTTGGCAAAATCACGCAACAAGTCAGCAAAAACTTCTTTTGTTACCAACTTATAAGTATTTGATGTTTCCAAAAGACAAAGACTGGAACTATCATCTTCTTGGTATTTTTGCGACAATTTTTCCAACTGTTGCTGAAGAGCTGTGGGGGTAAGATTCAATAGACTAGCCAACTGGCGCAAACTCAAGCCATCCTCACCCGCTACAAAAAGCAATGCTTCAACTTGGGCTAAATAATTCATATCATGCTTCTCCATCTACTCGGTAGGTTTGGTTAAAATAATATCCCCAAAATTTTCATCTTGTTCAACTACAGCCTCATGAATTTTTATCAGTTCCAGAGTCGCTAGAAAAAGTGTCAGCATTTCTTGAACAGACTGACATTCTTCAAAAACAGTGGTCAAGGTCAACACTGGCTGAACTGCCAAACGCTGCTGTATGCTACTCATCATATCCTCAATCCGAAAATCATCACGCTCAATAACCGTATGATTACGCCGAAAGGACTCTTTCTTATCAGCCATAAGCTTTGAAAAAGCAAGAAAAAGATCCATGGTAGTCTTGTCCTGATTCAGCACCGCATTTTCAAAAATCAATTCTTGCTTTGGCTTCGAATAAAACTTGGCTCTCTCTTCGTGCTGGAGTGTCATCTCTTCACTAAGAACCTTGAAACGACGATATTCCTCGATTTGTGAAATTAAAACTTGCTCAAGATCCTCTTCATCTGCCTGCTCTTCTACTACCTTAGGCAAAAGTTTTCGGCTTTTTATCAGCATAAGCTGACTGGCCATAAGCATATACTCACCTGCCACCTCTAACTTCATAGCTTGTAAGGTTGAAATGTACGTCAAGTACTGCTCTATCACCTCCACAATGGGAACATCATAAATATCCATCTGGTATTTGGATACTAAGTGCAGCAGTAAATCCAGAGGTCCTTCAAAATCTTTTAATTTAATATCCATTCTTATAATACTTCTCCAGCGTTATTGGACTTTTCAGACCTAGAAGCCGACTAACCTGGCTTATGCTTTTCCCGTCTTCCTTTTGCTTTAGAATAAATTGCTGACGCAGATCTTTAGCTGTCAAAGTTGTTAAGCCTATCTCAGCCAAAAAATCTTTAAGCCGTTGAAAAAACCACTGTCGTGAGTAAGATTTGCCATTCTTATCAAACAGATAAATCTGATCAGAAGAGACAGCACGTTCTAAATAAGGTAGAAGCTGATGTGGAATTTCCAAAACGCGAACACTGCCACTCTTCCCCAAGCGTAAAATAGCAAAATCAAGGTCAAGATCAATCAACTTGATTTCCTTAAGTTCATTTGGTGCTAGGCCTAATTCTAAGATTAGTAGAGCAATCAGTTGACCTGAGATATATTTTGTTTCTTGGTAAAATAAACTTCTATCAATCAAATTTTCTTTGACTACTTGAGCGACTAGTTTCTCACTATTCTTCAGCTTAAAAAAGGTGTCAATTCTACCAGTCTCATAAAGAAAGAATAAAAATTGATTGACTGCTGACAACTTGCGTTTCTTGACAGAAACCTTGAGTTTAGTCAGCGACTGTTCATAAAGCGCCAGCTTTTCTCGGGTAATGGTATCGCAAACTGTCGTCGCAAATTGTTGAAGGTCATAAAAATAGGCTGCTCTGCTATTTTCTGACAACTCCTTACTGGCTACAAAGGCGTCTATCCACTCAATCATGTTTTGACCTTATCTCATAATCGTCGGTAAAATCATGTAAAAGGCTATTTACGGCTTTCAAAATGGATTTACGCGTAATAATACCAATGAAAATATTATCTTTATCAACAACAGGAAGAAATGGATATTCCACCAATTTGTGCATTGTTTCTGTCAGAGTTGCCTCAATAGGAAGGGTTTCAATTTTATCGTTGACCATATATCCAATATCCATAGAAGTCATTTCCCAATCTGCTAAATGATGTTTAGATTGATAAGAAAGGATATCTGAGATACTGATAGTCCCAACATACTTCTTATCTTTGGTAATGACTGGCACTCGCGAATAACCATTATTAGCCAAAAGTAGCATAACATGTTCAGCATTGTGTGTATCAATAAAAATTGCTAAATCATCAGCAGGAATAAGATAAGAATCAAGGTGGCTTAATAAAAATTGTTCAAATTCTTTTGCAATCATCGTGAAAAATCCTTTGAAATAGCTGGAAAAAGTTTGTGGTCACGTGTGTAATAGTCAACTTTGATACTATCAGTGGTTATCTCTACCAAAGCATAGAGTTTTTCGTTGATTTCTCCACGAGGCTGTAGAACACTACCAGGATTAATAAAAACGATATTTCCCTCTTTCCAAGCTGCTGCCCGGTGAAGGTGACCATAAAGACAAATATCTGCCTGTGCTTCCTGAGCAAACAAATCCAGCCTATCCCACATAAAATTAATGTGATAAAGGTGACCATGTGTTTGAGCAATGGTTGCATTTGGTAAGTGGACAACCAAACTATTTGGATATCCTGAGTCATAGTCACAATTCCCTGCCACTACATGGATACCTTCCCAAATTGGATCTGAACTAGACAATTCAGAATCACCATTATGAAAAATAGCATCTACTTTCCCCAGATAACGTTCCTTGATATTTTTAACATTTTCTCGGTCACCATGTGAATCACTCATCACAACTATTCTTGTGCTTGCCATTTTGGAAATACCTCCATCAATTTCTTGACCGCTTGACCACGATGGGAGAGCTCATTTTTTTCTTCTGCTGTTAACTCCGCAGCATGACGACCCGTTTCCCCAACAATAAACAGTGGGTCATAGCCAAAACCATTTTTACCTTTAGGCTCTGTAGCAATGTAGCCTGCCCAATCAGCATCAACTACCAAGCTTTCCTTGCCCGGCGCTGCTACAACTAATGTTGTATGGAACTGAGCAGAACGCTTTTCCTTGTCAAAAACCATGGCCAACTCATGCAATAGTTTAGCATTATTTTTTTCATCAGTTGCGTCTGGTCCAGAAAAGCGAGCAGACCAGACCCCCGGCAATCCACCCAAAGCATCAACTTTGAGTCCTGAATCATCAGATAAGACCATTTTACCAGTCAATTCAGAAATCGTTTCAGCTTTTAGACGAGCGTTTTCCTCAAAAGTAACTCCCGTTTCTGCCACTTCGGGCAAGTCTGGATAGTCATTAAGATTTTCAACCTTGATGCCTAGAGCTGCAAACATCTTTCGAAACTCTTTGGTTTTACCTTCATTGCGCGTTGCAATCAAGATAGTGTCCCCAATCTCATCGATGCTGCCACTTCCAAAAAAGTCTTTTAATAACACCCCACTCTCTGGCAAGTGTACCAGTAAAAGTTGTTCTCCTTCTTTTACCAGAATAGCCCCTTGGTGTTGAAAAACCTTGAACTGACGATTGTTTAATTTATTCAATACCTCACAGGCAAACTGAAAAAGCCTAAAGTCTGATTGTAATTTGATAACTTCAATACTGACACACTGGTTATAATTTTCATCATCATAGTTCCCAGGGATAAGTTGATTTAAGAGATGACCTATCTGAAAAACTTCTTGCTCTCTCCCTATTTCTCCGAAACTGCTAATTAGATTGGCAAAATTAGCTTTTCCGATAAACCAGTTCTGTTCATCTCTGTATTCGTAAATTTTTTCGCTCATTCATACCTCACTTCTAATCACTCAGTTCAACGTGTTCAACACTCAGATCCCGACCTAGCCAATTAACGGCAATTTGCTTAAAGCTTTCAGGGTTGGCCGTTGTGTAAAAACAGTGTTCCTTCATCTCAACAGCCCTACTACGATTAATTTGAAAATAATTCAATAAAACAGAAATATCACGTACACACTCGGCACCACTATCAATTAATTTTACTTTAGGTCCCATGACATTTTGAATAATTGGTCGCAAAAGTGGGTAATGTGTACATCCTAAAACAAGTGTATCAACCCTACCGACCAAAGGTGCCAAACTTTCGTACACTACCTTTTTAGCAATGCTCGAATTGATTTGATTGGATTCCACCAGTGGCGCAAATTTAGGACAGGATAAACTTTTAACCTCCATCTGAGGTGCCAAAGCCATAATCTTCTGCCGATAAATATCTGAGCTAATGGTCATCGGAGTTCCAATAATACCAATATTTCCAGTCAGAGTAGACTTAATTGCCGCACTAGATCCAGGCAAAATCACTCCTAAAACAGGAATATCCAGTTTCTCTTTGACTTCCTCCCAAGCAACAGCTGTTGCTGTATTACAGGCAAAGACTATCATCTTAACGTTTTTGGTCAGTAGAAAATTAACCAGTTCCCAAGTGTATTCACGAATTTGTTCGGCTGGTCTTGGTCCATAAGGAGCCCTAGCGGAATCACCAATGTACACAATTTCCTCAAAGGGTAATTGTCGCATCAACTCCTTCACAACTGTCAGCCCACCAACACCTGAATCTAAAAAACCAATTGGTCTATTATCCATAAATTTTCTTCCTAAATAGAACGTAGAACACTTAAAAACTCAGTTGGTGAGCCAACTGAGTTCTTCTTTTTTGAGCCTTTTTGCTCAAGAATCTAGTTTGCTGACTGCTTTTAATCACCATCAAAACAGTCTTTTCTAATTGATTTAGACTAAAACTATTTTTTCTTAGCCTTTGCAGCTTCTTTAGAATGTTTAATAATATTACGGTAGGTTTGTTGAATCTTAGCTTCATTTGGCTTTTGACCCATTTGACTCATCATTTCACGAAGAGCATCTGGGGTTAATCGTGGGTGTTCGCCGAGTTCTTTCTCAATTTGCTTACGAGCAATATAAGCACCTCCGACAAGGCCAGCACCAAGAGCTACGATAATCAATAAAATCCATACAAAAGTTGGCATAATTCTTTAATTCTCCTAAGTTTTATTACGTTCTATATTATAGCAAAAAAGTGTTAGCTTTACAAACTCCAGTAGCCTTTTCAAAGAAAATAGTAAGACCTTTAAGAACAGATAAAACAAAAAGAAACTCATTTACTCACTAGAGTAGAGAGTTTCATAACTTTGTAATTTTTCTTTTTTTAGTCAATTAACTTTGAGTAAATACTAATTAATAAACATCACAACTCAATGCGTCAAAGAGACCGTTTTCAACGCGCATCAATAGCAATAGCACAGTAACATTATCAATCTCTGTTTCGAGTATATTATTGCTCCAAAACTTTATTTCTCAAAATCAAAGCCATACAAGGTTGCGAAATAATCTTCCGGTGTTTCAGCACGGCGAATCAAGCGAGCCGAGCCATCTTCTTGGAAGAGAACTTCCGCCGAACGCAGGCGTCCATTATAATTATAGCCCATTGAAAATCCATGAGCACCCGCATCGTGGATAACTAAAGTATCTCCAACACGTGCTTCAGGCAATTCACGCTGCTTGGCGAATTTATCGTTATTTTCACATAGAGAACCAACCACATCAACGACTTCAACCTTTCCACTTGGATTAGTCATATTAGTGATGTGATGGTAAGACCCATACATAGCAGGTCGCAGCAAATTGACCGCTGATGCATCTACACCAATGTAATCTCTGTAAGTTTTTTTGCGGTGTAAAACCTTTGTTACCAAAAGACCATGAGGAGCCAACATAAAGCGTCCTAACTCAGTGTAAATACTGATATGACCGAGTCCAGCTGGCACCAAAACCTCATCAAAAACGTGATGCACACCTTCACCAATAACAGCAATATCATTAGGTTCTTGGTTAGGAAGGTAATTAACGCCGATACCGCCTGAAAGGTTGATAAAACTGAGTTCAACACCGGTCTTTTCCTTGATTTCAACAGCTAATTCAAATAATTGTTTTGCCAAAGTTGGATAATAATCATTAGTCACCGTGTTAGAGGCCAAGAAAGAATGAATCCCAAATCTTTTGACACCAGCTTCTTTCAAGTCCTTAAATCCTTGAATAAGTTGATCATGTGTCATGCCAAATTTTGACTCTTCCGGATTGTCCATAATATCCGTTCCTAGAGCAAAAACACCACCAGGGTTGTAACGAAGAGAAATGGTATCAGGAAGACCAACCTTGTCCTTGATAAAATCAATCATCTCGTAAGCATCAAGATTAATAGTTGCTCCAATTTCCTTTGCGTAGGCATACTCACGCTCAGGTGTATCATTAGACGAAAACATAATATCAGTGAAGCCCAATTTATGCGCCATCAATAGTTCAACCTCTGTCGCACAATCCACACCGCACCCTTCCTCTTGTAAAATCTTCAAGATAGTAGGATTCGGTGTTGCTTTGACCGCAAAATATTCTTTAAAGCCTTGGTTCCATGCGAAGGCTTTGTTAACTGCACGCGCTTTCTCACGAATACCTTTTTCATCATAAAGATGGAAAGGTGTCGGAAATTGTTCCGTTATCTTATCTAAATCTGCTGTTGAAATAAAGGGTGTTTTCATAGTCTATCCTCAAAAATTCAAAATATTAAAACTATTATAACATAAAGCACTGCTATTGCAAAAAATACAGAAAAAAGTTGGCAAAAAGCCAACTCTCATCAATCATTTCTCGCAAATAAACGTAAGATATTTAAGAACAAGTTGATAAAATCAAGGTAGAGACTGAGCGCCATAGAAATAGCCCAGCCATCTCCAACATTACCACCAGTAGCATCGTAAACACGTTTAATCATCTGATTATCATAAGCAATGAGACCTGAGAAAATTAAAACGGATACAATACTAATGATATAACTCATGGTTCCTGAACCAATAAACATGTTGATTAGACTTGCCACAATAATACCAATAATTGCCGCAAAGAATGCTTTAGCTAAACCTGACAAATCCTTTTTAGTCACCACACCTAAGACTGCCATAACCAAAAAGACTACCACCGATGTCAGAAAGGCTTGAAAGACCGTTGTTCTGGCATAAGAAAGAATCACAAAGCTGAGCGTGAAGCCATTTAGAGCTGAGTAAGTTAAAAACAAAGGCAAGGCCAACGGCGAATTTTTTCTTGCCGAACCGGAAGCGACGAAAACAAGCACCAATTCTAATAAAATCGCACCATAGTAAATCATAGGGGAATTTATCATGATTCCTAACATGTTATCCGTAAAAATATAAAGCATGAGGTAGGAAACGAAGGCTGACAAGCCAATCCCCATACCAACCAGGCCATAAATTTTGGCAAAGAAGCGGTTTAAACCACTGTCTGCTTCTGTGTAAATAAGATTATCGTTCATCATATCTCCTTAAAAATAAATAGAAACTAAGCGGAACTCCCTTGTATACGTAATTAGTGATCACTGTGTAGAATCTTACGGCTGAAGCGTCTTGGCTTCGAAAAAATTTTCCGTAAAGGTCTAGCAGCCTCTCTGACCGCCCAATACTTGTCGACCATCGTAACAATATAACCTTCCTTGTAACGCGGCGGTGCTATGGTAGCTCCCCACATGTGTTTGAGGATGATGTCTTCTTCTTTTTTATTTAAATCAATCAGTTTTCTTGCGTTACGCACAGCAATTCTAGGATGAACCCAAGCATGTCCCTTATTAAATTTGGTCACTCGCCAGTCATAGTAGAAAAAGTCATGCAAAAGACCACCACGAGCTGTTGACTTAGAATCCCACCCTAGTTTTCTAGCAATCCGAAAACTGGTGTAGGCGACATTTATAGAGTGCTCCATTCGCGTAGAATGTTGGTGCTGTATAATTCCATCCAAACGTTGAAAGCGTGGGTGGTCAATTAAATGCCCCACATATTTCATAAATTCTTGATCTTGTTCATATTTTTTCATACAAGTCACCTCTTATACTACCATTATAACATAGTAACTTAAATTAAGCTGAAAAGAACAATACCCGTAGCAACAGCAACATTTAAACTCTCTGCCTTCCCTGGCATAGTGATGTGTAGCAAATCATCAGCAAGCTCAGCCATCTCCTTAGAGATCCCTTGTCCTTCATTTCCCATAACAAGAGCAAAGTGGGAGGGATTTTGAATCACTCTAAAATCCACAGACTGCTGAGAAAGAGTCGTCGCCATGACAGGCACACCTACTATCTGTAATTGTTGGCAAGCTCTGATAACATCCGTCCGCCAAATAGGCAAGTGAAAATGACTACCTTGCATAGAGCGTAAGGTTTTTTGATTGTAAATATCTGCAGACTTGTTTGAAATAATGACGCCATCAAGACCAGCCGCATCAGCCGTCCTAATCATAGTACCAAGATTTCCGGGATCTTGAATATCCTCAAGGACCAAATAACGCCCCGCTTGTAACTCTTCTAATTCACGATGTGGCATAGTAACTTCGGCAACGATTCCCTGAGGTGTTGGAGAATCTGTCAACTCTTTGAGGACATCATTGGTCACAAGAGTTACATTAGTGACATTTGGAAGTCGCTCCGCCATTTCCTCAAGAACAAAAATATGAAGAAAAGTCTCACCAGAATTTTGAGCCTCTTCGAATAAATGCCACCCCTCAATAAGATACGATTCTTGTCGATACTTTTTTTGTAAAAGTTTTTTTGTTTTTTTGATGAGATTGTTTGATTTTGAGGTTATAATAGTCATAGGAATATTATAACATAATGGAGGGATTTGCGTGAAAAAAGTACATTTAATTGTCTCTGGACGTGTTCAAGGCGTTGGTTTTCGTTATTCAACCTATGCGTTAGCACTTGAACTAGGCGATATTTATGGACGTGTCTGGAATAATGATGATGGTACTGTAGAAATTTTAGCGCAGTCAAATGATGCTGCTAAGATGGCCAAATTCATTCAAGAAATCCGCAAAGGGCCATCAAAATGGGCAAAGGTGACCTATGTCGATGTCAAGATGGGATCTTTTGACGATTATAGTGATTTTCGTATGGCTAATTAAAATCAGTCTCTAGAACTATTGTATATTTTGCTAAAAAACAGTAAAATAGTAAGGTATTATTAAATTTAAAGGAATATTTACCATTGAAAAAGAAACTTAATCGTGTCCTGCTTTCAGGACTAAGCTTGTCAATGCTCTTATTCTTAGCAGGTTGTGTTCAGACAACCAAAAAGAATGGGCAAATCGTACCAACTGGTGATGGTTGGGTTTATAACCTCCTCGTCAAACCTATGGGAGCTGTTATCCAGTATTTTGCTAACGATCTCGGACTTGGTTTTGGTATCGCAGTTATCTTAGTAACTATTATTGTTCGTTTTCTCATTTTGCCGCTGGGCTTGTACCAATCTTGGAAAGCCAGCTACCAATCTGAAAAGATGGCCTACTTAAAACCAATCTTTGAACCTATCAACGAGCGCATGCGCAACGCCTCTACACAAGAAGAAAAATTAGCTGCCCAAACCGAACTAATGGCCGCTCAAAAAGAAAATGGTGTAAGTCCATTTGGTGGTATTGGATGTTTACCACTTATCATCCAAATGCCCTTCTTCACTGCTATGTATTATGCTGCCCGCTTTACAGATGGCGTTTCCGAAAGTACATTTTTAGGGATGAATCTTGGTGAGCGCAGTCTCGCTTTAACAGCTATCATTGCAGTTCTCTATTTTGGTCAATCATGGTTGTCTATGTACGGTGTTCCTGAAGAACAAAAAGCACAAATGAAGTCAATGATGTATGTAACTCCATTAATGATGATTTTTATGTCTATCAATCTTCCAGCAGGAGTCGGTCTTTATTGGTTGGTCGGAGGCTTCTTCTCAATTTTCCAACAATTGATTACCATGTATGTCATTAAACCGCGTCTTCGTAAAAAAATTGCTGCTGAATTTGAAAAAAATCCACCCAAAGCTTACAAATCTACCAAAGCTCGCAAAGATGTAACACAAACAAATAACCAACAAACTCAATCGGTGATTTCTACCAAATCAAACAAACGCCGCAACGCAGGCAAACAACGTAAACGTTAATATATTATAAAAAGACGACACTCCATTTGCTAGGTAAACATTCTAGCAAACGGAGTGTCTTTTTGATTACCGTCTTTAACTAAGATCCTCATCTCCGGCACCTACCCTACTATATTTTCAAGAAATACTTGCTAATACTGACTAAAAATAGCTATCTGATAGTAATTGAATATATTAAAAATGGATAATTACACGATTGATGAAATCTTTTGTTATGTTAAAAAGGTATAACTCGTGAATAAATAGGAGATTGCTATTTTTGATTTCGGTTGAATACAGGTTCTAAATTTTGTTTTAGACCCTATGGTGCATCAAAAAGACCCCAATAATTTTGCAATGGACAGTTTTACTCATTACGAAATTATGGGACCTGCATCATCATTTTGAAATCATACTCCAAAAATAGTGAAAGCTGACTTCATTGATAGTTTTTACGCTGTTTTTTCAACGCTTAGGATTTTCACATCATAGCTACCTGCGGGGGATTCAATTGTAGCAATATCTCCTGTTTTCTTTCCGATAAGAGCCTGAGCGATTGGACTTTCATTGGAAATCTTTCCTGAGAAAATATCTGCTCCTGCTGCACCAACGATATGATATGTGTCTTTATCACTTGTACCAATTTCTTGAACAAGAACTGTCTTTCCAATCGCAACTTCATCTTTTGCAACAGCATCGCTATCAATAATCTCTGCATAGCGAATTTTTGTTTCCAAAATTTGAATTTGTCCTTCAACAAAGGCTTGTTCATCTTTTGCAGCCTCATACTCAGAGTTTTCTGAAAGATCTCCATATGAACGAGCAATTTTAATACGCTCAACAACTTCTGGACGACGAACAAGTTTATAATCTTCAAGTTCCTTTTCAAGTTGTGCTTTTTCAGCAAGTGTCATTACATAAGTTTTTTCTGCCATTTTTATTCTCTTTCCTAAATATATTTAAGTTGAAGTATTGACTCCACTATAAACGTAAGCATGATGCCTAGGCTGACACCATGCTTACATACAATTTACTGATTTAATTGACTATTGATATATTTCTCAACATTGGCTTGATGTTCTTCAAACGTTTCGGAGTAGTAAACTGCTCCAGTTTTAACATCTGCCACAAAGTAAAGATAGTCAGTTGAAGCTGGGTTAATAGTCGCTTCAATAGCTGATAGACTAGGACTATCAACTGGACCAGGCATTAAGCCAGTATTAGTATAAATATTATACGGCGAATCAATCGTTGTGTCAATAGCTGCATCTTCTGCTAAGCTGGTCTTTTCTCCAAGTTTACCCATTGCATACAGGATTGCAATGTTACTTTGCAATGGCATATTAGCATTGAGACGATTATAGAAAACACTAGCAATATTTCGACGATCCTCATCAGTTGAACCTTCTTTTTCAACGAGAGATGCTAATGTAAGCACTTCATTAACAGTCATGCCTTTACTTGCAATTGTATCATAGTAAGATGATAAATAGGAATCTGTCGTTGAAATCATTTGTTCGACTAAATCCTCAAGTGTGGTATCTTCATAATAATTGTATGTTGCTGGGAAAAGATATCCTTCTAAACGATATGTTACCTGATCAGTATTTGGAAGACTTGCAAATAGATTTGGATACTTGGCTACCATCTTAGCAATAAATGTCTCATCCTGAATTAGTTTCAGAAAATCATCCTTTGAAAATGGTGTTGAAGTCTTCTCGCTTTTTTGTGCAATAGTGTTAACCGTCACCGCATCCGCAATTTGATTAATTGCATAACCTTCAGGAATTAGAATTTTTCCAAGAGCTGGTCGCTCTGGTTCAACAGTTCCACCTTTTTGCAACAATTTACTAATCTCATCTAAATCCATACTCGCTTTAAGATTATAATAACCACTACCAAAATTCGTATAGTTTTTAAACTTGGTGTAGAAATTAAAGATATTTGCATCCTTAATAACTCCAGCTTTCTCAAGGATTTGTCCAATATACTTATTTCCAGAACCTTCAGGAATTTCTACTGTTATATATTTGGACGATGATTTGTCCAATGGACCAACTGCACCGGTCACATATCGATAGGTGAAGAAACCTCCAACCAAGATTAAAATCACAGCTATGGAAATGATTGCTGAAGCAATGCGCTTTGCAAGACTATCTGTTCTTTGACGTTTTCGTCTTATTTTAGATGGTCTTACTGGCTCTTCTGGAATAGTAGATTGTTCTACAGGGACACTTTTAGTTGTCACTGATTGCACAAGCTCCTTCTCATTATCAGGCTGATATCTTGGCTCATCTTTGACTTGCCCTACTTGTTCGTCTAAAACAGTCTCAGTAGGCTCAACTATTTTACTGTGAGGCAATGTAAAAGCCTGTTCTAGACTTTCTAATGCTTCATCAACTTTTTGACGTTCTGAAGTCAAATGCAATTGATTTTCTTCGAGAGCTCTCTGAGCTTCTTCTGCCAATCTAATCTTTTCTGCAATCAAATCAGCATCTTTGTTTTGCTGAGTAACTTTCTCTTGCTGTTCCAAGGATTTTTGAGCAATTTCTTTAGCCTCTTGCTCTTTTCGGAACATCTCTTCCTCTCGGAGCTGACGCAAGCGATTAGCTTCTTTAATCTCTTCTAGTATCTGCTCCTTGAAACTTTTTGCTTCTTGGCTAGTATCTTTGTCTTTTTCAAAATCGGTCAAAGCTAGTCCTCCTAGTTTTAATCAATCGCCATTATAACCTAAAAATAGCATAAAATCAACAAAATCAATATTTTGTTATCATTTCGTAACAAACAGAAAGCGTTTTACTATTTTTTCAATGGATTTTCCCAAACCATATTATACCATTTAGTACCACCGTGTGTTGACAATGACTCACCTTCATCAACAAATCCATTCATTTCATAGTAACCAATCAAATAGTCATGGCAAGTCAGGTTAATCCCTAAACGATTTTGAGAAACAGCTAGATCTTTTAAGGCTGCTAATAAAGATGTCCCAATTCCTTGACCTTTAAAATCCTCAGAAACGGATAGACTCGTAACAGCGATGAAGCCACCTTCTGCTACATTAGGGACCACGTGATGAAAAAGCTCATCTGTCAAGTAGCGATGTGTCACAACTGGTCCTTCGATGTATCCTGCGACTTTTCCGTTGATTTCTGCAATTAAAAATGTATCGCTAATGACCTTCAACCGCTCTGCCATTGCCTCAGGAGTAGCTGCTTCAGCTGGTGAAAAATTTGCCTGTTCTATACGTACCACATCTTCCAAATCTTCCATATTTGCGTGTCTGATAATCATAAATTTCCTCTCAAAATGCGCAAAGAAGGAGCCTTCATCAGCCCCTTGCATATTATTGGGTATTCTTTGTTAAATTTGACAATAATTCCTCAAAGGAACGTTCATATAGTTGGATGTCTCCTGCACCCATGAAGACATAGACAGCATTATCATGGTCAAGGAGAGGAGATACATTTTCAACTGTCACAACTTTAGCTGGTTTAACAATTTTTGCAGCCAAATCTTCAACTTTGACATCCCCATGATCTACCTCACGTGCGGAACCATAAATTTGAGCCAGATAAACGGCATCAGCTTGATTTAAAGCATCAGCAAATTCATCCAAAAGGGCAATGGTACGTGTAAAGGTATGCGGTTGAAAAATGGCAACAATTTCTTTTGATGGATATTTTTGACGGGCAGCATCCAAAGTCGCAATAATTTCTGTCGGATGATGTGCAAAGTCATCAATAATGACAGTTCCGTTGATGATTTTTTCTGTAAAACGACGCTTAACTCCCGAGAATGTTTTTAAGTGTTCAGCCACTAGCGTCATATCAACCCCTGCAATATACAAATTTGCAACAACTGCTGTCGCGTTTAAAACGTTATGACGACCGTAAGTTGGCACATGGAAACTTCCTAACTCCTCATTTTTGTGTTTAACCTTGAAGTCTGAGCCATTGATTGTTCGAGTGATATCATAAGCCATGAAATCATCATCTTCATTAAAACCATAATAATAAATCGGGGCATTGGCCGTTATTTTACGGAGAAAAGTATCTTCGCCATAAAGGAAGAGACCTTTTTTGACTTGTTTAGCATAGTCATTGAAGGCATCGAAAACATCATTAACACTAGTGAAATAATCTGGGTGGTCAAAGTCAATATTAGTGATAATAGAGTATTCTGGATGATAAGGCATAAAATGACGCTCGTACTCATCCGACTCAAAAACAAAGTATTGACTATTTGCCAAACCTCGTCCAGTACCATCACCAATCAAATATGACGTTTCAGTGATATTTTTCAAGACATGAGATAAAAGGCCAGTGGTTGATGTTTTACCATGAGCTCCAGCAACGCCAAGACTGGTAAATTGATTCATAAATTCACCAAGAAATTCATGATATCGTTTAAATTTAAAACCATTTTGAATGGCATAAGCAATTTCAACGTTATTATCTTCGCGAAAGGCATTTCCAGCAATCAATTCGACATCAGCTGTAATATTGTCTTCTGAAAACGGGAGTATAGGAATCCCCGCTTGTTCCAGACCGCGTTGAGTAAAATAGTACTTTGGTACATCAGAGCCTTGTACTTTATGCCCCATTTGATGAAGCATAAGAGCGAGGGCACTCATCCCTGACCCTTTAATTCCGATAAAATGATAAGTTTTAGACATGTTTTCTCCTTAAATATAGGTTGCAAAGATAGCGACAATAACTATCACTTGACATCCTCAAAGCGTGACAAATTCAGCTCTTGAGCAAAAAGTGCTTCTTTGTGAGACTGATTTTCTTTTTTGTTGTAAATTTGACTGCGTTTTAAAAAATCATAGTTATTTTTTTTGCTTGATTTTCTCGAAGCATTTACAGGCTCCTGATAAACTATTGGCAATTCCGCTAAAATATAATCTTCTTGCCGCAGTTTGTCTGCCAAACAGTTCAAATTACTTACAGGTAGCTGTTTTTTCTTAGGTAAGCTAGACTGTAAGTCTTTCTGGAAAGTCGGCTTCGATGGCTTTTTTATGTCCTTGACTAGATAAGTTTGTCGCTTTTCTTGCACATCACGTCTAGCTTTTTCACGAGCCAACTCTGCGTAAGACTTTCCTTCATTGATTGTTTTTTCACGTTCAAAAGATTCTTTTCCTCTAGAGACCCGTTGGTTAACAAATTCATAATCGTACGTTACATCGCTATAATCTTTTTCCTGATAGAGGCCCTGAATATTTGTGATGAGATCTTCATTCTCATAAATTTTCATTGCTTTTGGTGTCTCAATAATGGGCTCACTATCTGCCACCGAAGGAAACCTATATGTAGTCATTTTTTGACCTCACATCCTTTCTGTCACTATAGCATTCCCATTATAAACTAAAATAGGCTTTTTTTCAAATTCTAAATATGAATATTCGTCTCGTAGAAACATTATATCCACCACTTAATTTCTATGCTATTTTGTTTAATATAGTCTTTTAGTACTAGGCAACGAGCTGCATGTTGCTAGAACAGCCTCTAGGCTGTTCTAGGTTGGAAATAAGACATGCGAAGCAAGTCACTTTCGTAAAGTACGGCAAGGCGAGTTCAAATACTCCAGTGGAGTGTTTGAAGTTGGAAATAAGGAAACGGAGTTTCCTCTTACGTTGAAGTAATAAAAGATAAACTAATTGACTATATTAGGCATTAAAGATTTACCATACTAGAATATCTTGAAAATTTCACTCAAAAAGAGGTCTAAAAATAGACCTCTGTACAGCTCTAATTTGAACTGACTGAAAAGTCAATCCCAACTTTTTGAGAAAGAATTTTCCAAAGATAATAAGCAATATAAAAATCAACAATTCCGTGAACCATCGAACCAAAACCGATGAGCCCAACTAAAGACCAAATGTAAGCTATACCACTATTTGAAGTCACCGTCAGAACATAAACAACTACAAACTCAGCAAGACCATGCAAAAGATTGACAATCAAAGCAAACATAAAGGTTGGTAAAGTTTTTAAAATTTGCTCTGGATATTTCTTTAGCCAATAAGCAGCTACTGAGGCAAAAATTAAATGTGACAGCGCTCTCAAAACAATAACAATAGGGAAACCTGCTAGCAAAAATCCCAAACTCGTTCCTAGAGCGACCAAAGCAGCTACAGTTGGTGAAATAAAGATAGCTAAAAACAAAGGGACATGACTTGCTAACGTGAATGAAGCTGGGCCAATAATGATTTTAACCGGCATAATCATAGGAATTAAAATCCCAAAAGCAACTAAAATTGCAGTAAAAGCTAATTGTTTCGTATGGTTCTTTTTCATTTTCAAACTCCTTGGATCAGAGATTTATCATCTCATCAATGTTTGAAAACTATTATAAAACAACATTTGTCACATGTCAAGACACCATTCTATCCTTCTTCTAACAAAAAACCCTCTTGTGATAAACTCATCTTGATGTCATCAAATATTTCCTTATTTTGACAAGAAATGGTGTGAACATGAATCCCTTGTGTAAGGGTAGAAAGAAGACTAGCATGTAAAGTTTCAATTTTACCCATGAAATTGACAATATCCTCTTCCGTCTTGATATTCAAAGGAGCTGTCAACATACCATAGACTGGATGTTCAACCTCAACATCTACAACAATCCCCCCTTTTGAGATGATAGTATCTAACTCCTGCTGTGTTGTTGATAAATCATGCTTACAGGCTATCTTTCCAATAAATTGACTAGAATAAAGAGACTGCGTTAGAACATAACCTCGCGGTGTAGAGATAATATCACTTCCATTAGCACGAAGCAAAGCGACATCCCCAACAATAACTTGACGACTCACCCCTAAGTCTTTAGCCAAGCGGCTGGCAGAAATTGGATCAGTAACCTGACTTAGACTATCCAAAATTTTTTGACGACGCTCATTCGCTTTCACTCTTAATACCTCCGCGCATTCATATGTATATCCATCATACCATAAAATAAATAATTTATCATTGACTGATAATGAATAATCACGCCATATACAGAAAAAATGTATATAATCATTTTCTAACTACGCGCCTTTTTTCAAAATATTTTTACATAGTTTACAATACGAAAAAGATGGTTCTTCATTTTCAAGGATATTATGTCACATTTTCTATCGAAAAGCAGACCTCACCTCCGAAAGTATGTCTTCTGAAAACAAAACTACCTTCATGAATTTGATGTGATAAATGACCAAAACTTAAATTGTGAATTCTACATGTTATACCTTCACAACTATTTTTACCAAACAGTAGTCTTAAAAAATCAAAATCGGACCTTGCTGACTTTTTGTATTGTTGTATTGAATTTTGCTATTTGCATCAAAATCAACGAGGTGACTTTGATTTTAAAAATCATAGACTCAATCTAAGTGAAACTAAAAACCAAATCCGAAGATTTGGTTTTAACTAAACTTATTTGCCAAGATAGTATTCAGCAGTAACGTTCAAATGTTCATCAAATTCAAATACCAATGGTGGGAAGTTTGGAATTTCAACGTCCATAATTTCATCATCTGAGAGACCTTTGATATGTTTAACAAGAGCACGGATTGAGTTACCATGTGCTCCAACAAAAACGTTTTTACCATCAACAAGTGCTGGACCGATTTTGTCTTCCCAGAATGGAAGGGCACGTTCCAAAGTGACCTTCAAGTTTTCAGCATCAGGGATAACTGATTGGTCAAGGTGAGCATAGCGACGATCAGTATGTGCTGAATATTCATCGTCTTTTGCCATAGCTGGTGGCAATACATCGTATGAACGACGCCAAATGTGAACTTGTTCATCACCAAATTGTTCTGCCGCTTCAGCTTTATTTTTACCTGTCAAACCTCCATAGTGACGTTCGTTCAAGCGCCATGATTTTTCAACTGGCACCCAAAGTTGGTCAGCTGCTTCAAGAGCAAGGTTAGTTGTTTTAATCGCACGTTTCAAAACTGATGTAAAGGCAAGGTCAAATTCGATACCCGCTTCTTTAATCAATTTACCAGCATCAATAGCTTGTTGT
This sequence comes from Streptococcus sp. ZY19097, assembly GCF_040731245.1. Taxonomy (NCBI): domain Bacteria; kingdom Bacillati; phylum Bacillota; class Bacilli; order Lactobacillales; family Streptococcaceae; genus Streptococcus; species Streptococcus sp. ZY19097. The sequence goes on along the minus strand of NZ_CP160400.1, from coordinate 1,145,437 downwards.
GTTCCTTTTTCTGAAAGATCTACGTCAGCCCAACCAGTGAAAAGGTTAGCTTTGTTCCATTCTGACTCACCGTGGCGAGCGAAAACCAATTTTACCATTAGTTATGTCTCCTTTTTATTTAGGCTTTACGCCATTTACTCTTTCCATTTTACAAAAAAAATAAGAAAAAATCTAGTCAAATCCATAATTTTCTCCAAAAGGCTCAATGGCTACTTGTCACTTTTAAACCAATAATTCCAATTAATAACAGAACCAAAAATAGGTAAGATAAAGGTGATAAACAATCTCCCCAAAAAACAACTCCAACAATTACAGTCCCAATGGCTCCAATCCCAGTCCAAATAGGATAGGCTAAACTCATAGGTAAATCTTTCAAAGCTCTAGAAAGAAGGTAAAAGCTCAAAATCATGCCAAATACTGTTATGATATTATAGCCGACTCTACTAAAACTATCACTTAATTTCATGGTTGTCGCCCAGACAACTTCCAGTAATCCTGCCAAAATTAAATAAAACCACATCATATTTCTTTCCTCCTTAAAAAATAAAAGGATAACAAGACTATTTCTTTATCCCAAAAGAGATATCCCTACGAAATAGTCTCATTATCCTTATCCACACTCCGGGGAAGGTGGGGAATGATTATTATTTTAACAACAATGATTATAGGACATTCAGACATGCTAGTCAACCCAGCTCTTGAGGAGATTTTTTAACTCTCACGATTGAATTTCAAAGTTCTCAATGCATTAATCACAACTAGAACGGTCACCCCGACATCTGCAAAAATAGCCATCCACATATTAGCCACTCCTCCTGCTGCTAAAAGTAAAACTAAAATTTTCACAATAATTGAAAAGATTGCATTTTCATGAGCAATTCTGATGGTTTTTCTGGCTATCATAATTGCTTGTGCTATTTTGCTTAATTGATCATTCATAACAACAACGTCTGCTGCCTCTATCGCAGCGTCACTACCAAGTCCACCCATGGCAATACCAACGTCTGCTCTGGCCAAAACAGGAGCATCATTGATCCCATCGCCTACAAAGCCCACTGTTTTCTTTGCTTTTCTTTGTTCAAGGCGTTGTTCTAACTCTAAAACTTTATCAGCCGGTAATAAGTTCGCCTTGTAGTCAGTTAATTTCAATTCATCAGCTACAACTTTGGCAACTGTTTCATGATCTCCCGTCAGCATAACCAATTGTCTTATTCCTAACTTGCGTAACTCTCCTAGCGCTTTTTTTGTATCAGGCTTGATACGATCAGAAATAACAATATGTCCTGCATAGACACCATCAATGGCCACATGAACAATCGTTCCAATTTGATGACACTCTTTCCATTTTACACCGAGGTCATCCATGTATTTTGTGTTTCCGACAGCAACCGTCTGCTTGTTCACTCTCGCGCTAATCCCTTGACCTGCAGTTTCAACAACCTCGGAAATCAAGCAATCGTCCTCTTCTTTTTGATAAACAGCTCGCAACGATTGGGCAATCGGATGGCTAGAAAAACGTTCTACGTGACTAGCTAAGTGTAAGAGTCTTTCTTCCTTAATTTTCTCAGGGTGCAGGGCGGTAACTGTAAAAACACCCTCCGTCAATGTTCCTGTTTTGTCAAAAACAAGTGTGTCAAGCTTTGCTAGATTTTCTAAATAATGAGATCCCTTAACCAAAACACCTGCTTTTGAACTAGCTCCGAGACCACCAAAGAAACTCATCGGAATTGAAATGACAAGTGCACAGGGACATGAAATGACAAGAAATGTTAATCCTCTGCCTAGCCAATCTGGAAAAGTGCTGATAAAGTTATTTGAAAAAATTGGCGGCAAAAAGGCAATGAGTACTGCTAAAATCACCACAGTGGGCGTATAAACTGATGCAAAACGAGTCACTAACGCTTCATTTGTAGACTTATTCGCCGCAGAGTTCTCCATTAAATCTAGAATTTTGGATAAGGTTGATTCCTCTAAAGTTCGCATTACTTTGACTCGAATAAGCCCAGTCATATTGACAGTGCCCGATAGCACCTCGTCACCTACCCCAACCGTACGTGGCAAGCTTTCTCCTGTCAAAGCTGCTGTGTCAATTTGCGATTTTCCTTCAACAATGATACCGTCTACAGCTACCTTTTCACCAGATTTAATTAGAATAATCTGATCTTTTTGAAGTTCTTGTGGCGATACAGTAACTAGACCTCCATCACTTTCCAACTGAACAGTATCAGGTCGTAAACTTAGCAGCTCTGAAATAGATTTTTCACTGCTCCCTTCTGCAATATGCTCAAAAAGTTCACCGACTTGATAGAAAATCATGACAAAAACAGCCTCTGCAAACTCTGGCTTACCTGTCATAAAACTCAATGCAAAAGCACCAAGTGTAGCCAAAGACATAAGAAAATGTTCACTAAAAACCTTGCCTTTACTCATTTTCTTAACCGCTTTAACCAGTACATCATGACCAACTAATAAATATGGTAGTAAATAGAGCAGGGCTTGCAAAGTCAATGATAAATCAGCTATCTTACTAAAAACATAAACTAAAAGTAGAAGCAAGGTTGCCGAAATAATGCCAATAAGTCGGTTTTTATCCTTATTTGCCATGTCTAATCCTCCTGATAATGTTCAACTACCGAGGTCAAAATACGGTTGATATGCTCATCCGCTAATGAATAAACCTGATTTTTTCCTTCACGACGAGATGAAACGATATTAAGATGCTTTAGTAAGGTAAGTTGATGGGAAATTGCTGATGGAGTCATTTCTAAAACTTCAGCAAGTTCGCTCGATCGAAGTTCTCCTTGACTCAAACACCACAAAATTTGACTTCTGGTATCATTTCCCAGAGCCTTAAAAAAATTTGAAACAGCATTTAATAAATCCACTTCTAATAGTCTCTTGTTCTCCATTTGCTATTCTCCCATAAAACAATATATTTAAACGATTGAATATTTGTTCAATTGTTCTTCGTTTGTATTATACATCAATATAAAATAATTTACAACTTTTATATCATTTAACGGATTATATTAGGAGGACAATGTCATTGTTCGGGGAAATACTTGCTTTCGGCTTTTTTTAATAGTAAAATAGAGTAAATTATTAAAAATAGGGGAATATTATGCCATCTACTGCAACAACTATCGGAAATTTTGCTTTTGACAATTGCCTCATGAACGCTGCCGGTGTTTACTGCATGACTCGTCAGGAACTTGCTGAAATCGAGGCTTCTGCTGCCGGTTCCTTTGTGACCAAAACTGGAACCTTAGAAGAACGCCAAGGAAACCCCGAACCACGATATTCTGACACAGCACTTGGATCAATTAATTCTATGGGGCTGCCAAACCTTGGTTTTCAGTATTATTTGGACTATGTGATTGAATTGCAGGACCAACCTCAAAGTAAAAATCATTTTCTTTCCTTAGTTGGACTTTCTCCTGAAGAAACACACATCATACTTAAAGCTGTACAAGCCTCTGAATATCAAGGATTGGTCGAGCTCAACCTCTCTTGCCCAAATGTTCCAGGTAAACCTCAAATTGCTTACGATTTTGAAACAACGGAAAGTATTCTATCGGAAGTTTTTAGCTATTTCACTAAGCCTCTTGGTGTTAAATTGCCGCCTTATTTTGATATTGTGCATTTTGATCAGGCAGCCGCTGTTTTCAATAAATACCCTCTCGTTTTTGTCAACTGCATTAACTCCATCGGCAATGGATTAGTCATTGAGGATGAAACTGTTGTTATCAAACCTAAAAATGGTTTTGGTGGTATCGGTGGTGATTACGTCAAACCTACAGCTCTGGCTAATGTTCACGCATTTTACCAACGTCTCAATCCGTCTATTCAAATCATTGGTACGGGCGGTATCAAATCAGGCCGAGATGCATTTGAACACATCCTTTGCGGTGCTAGCATGGTGCAAATCGGAACTGCTCTTCACCAAGAAGGTCCTTCTATTTTTGAACGCATTACCAATGAGCTAAAAGCCATTATGATTGAAAAAGGCTACCAAAGCTTAGAAGATTTCCGTGGAAAATTACACTATATGAACTAAAAGTTGCTATCCCTTACTCAAAATAAAAACACTTTTGACAAGTTATCCTTAACCAGCGGCATTACGCTGATAAAGGGTGTCTTCATCAAAAGTGTTTTTGTTTTATTGATAAATTTTATTAAAAGTCGTTATCATCTTCGTCATCCAGAAAAGATTTCCCTGCTTCTTCATCGAATGCTTTTTTCTCAGCAGCCGTCATCTCTTGAGGGGCTAACTTACGACTCACAAAAATAATGGCTATAATTTTGATTAGTGAAAAAATCGCTAAGATAATAACGATTATTTTTAGCATAATAAATAATTCCTCACCTTCTTAATCTCCTTATTATTATAGCTTTTTAAAAGAATAAGGGCAAGGTAGCCTCCTCACTTAAATAGAAAATATTTTACAATTTATCCAAAAAAATAGACCTACCAGTCAATATAAACGTCGACTGATAGGCCTCAGTGTTAATTATTTTACAGCGTCTTTAAGAGCTTTACCAGCTTTAAATGCTGGAACTTTAGACGCCGCAATTTCGATTTCAGCACCAGTTTGTGGGTTACGACCTTTACGAGCAGCACGTTCACGAACTTCAAAGTTACCAAAACCGATCAATTGTACTTTATCGCCTTCAGCAAGGAAACCTTCAATTGCTGCAAATACAGCATCAACAGCTGCTGCTGAGTCTTTCTTAGTCAATTCAGTTGCTTCTGCAACCTTTGCAATCAAATCTTGTTTGTTAGCCATTTAACAAATCCTCCAATATTTTTTAAGCATTACGCTTTAACATGTATTATCATACCGAAAAAGTCGTTGTAGGTCAAGTATTTAACGCCTTTTTACTCGCTTTTCTTATAGATATCAAAGCTAATATCATCATTGACAAGATTTATCGTTTGTGCTTTCAGATAAATCCCTTCTTCATTATCTAAATTTTGAACATTTATAGTAATAGTTGACTGGTTAGGTTGAATTTTGACAAATTTCGGCAAATCATAACTAGATTTAATATACTTAAGAACCTGCTCCTCTGGTAAAGGGAGGGTACCAACAGAAAAAGACGTTACCTTTAATTGTACTGCACCATTTTCCAGACGGCTAGGTTGAAAATAAACATAGAGTGGGACTTCGTAACCAAGTAGGGTGTAGGTGCCTTCAAAAAGAATCTGACTTGAAGTCGCATATAATTTATAAGTCATTCCTTTCTTTTGGTAATCTTCTAGATAGGAAACCACGGTCTTATTTAATTGCTCTTTGGTTGTGCTAAAGGTCCCAATCTTAATTCCCCCTTTTGTCTTAGTAGCAATATTTTCCGCCTCAGGTTCTCGAATCTGAATGATTCGACTCGCCACAACACCGACAAATGCTAGATTGATTGCCAAAATCAACAAACATAGCCATTTCCAAATATTAATTTTCTTCCCAATTATCCTTTGTTTCACTGATTTCCTCCATCACTGCATTTGCCATAATCTGATATCCAATGTTATTAGGGTGAAAGTGATCTCCCGAAAACAGGGCATCGTTCAGTACCGTCGTTTGTTCTCCAGAAGTTTGGACAATCCCTTCTTCACCATCAATCCCCTTATAAAGCAGATCATTTATAGGAACAAAATACACATTGTTATATTCTTTAGTGACTGCTTGAGTTGAGTTATTCCAGTTGTCAATAATCTCCTGCATTTCTGTCATCTCTGGAAAATTAAGATAAAAAGGGTTGTAAATTCCTAAAACGTAAATAGGCAAATCGGGATTATCCTTACGGACTAAAGTAATAATCTGTCGCAGGCGCCCCTGATATTGAGTTGCAGGTTTGGTAAATGTTGAAACCTTTAACGTTGTCAAATGCTTTCGAATAACAGCCATAACATCATTTCCGCCGACAGTTAAGGTCATCAAATCCGCCTTTTTCAGATCTTTCTGAATATCCTCTTGGGTTTTCATTCGTTTGAGAATTTGATTACTTGTATTGCCGGAGACGCCATAATTACTGTAACTTACATCATAATTATAGCTTTCGATTAAACTTTGAGTAAGTAAGGGAATAAAACCACCCTGCCCTGTTGTATCACCGACACCTTCTGTCAATGAATCGCCGATAGCCACATAATTTAATTTAGTTGCCTTATTAGCTAGGAAATCTTTTTTAGTTAATTTAGAATCTGATTTTGGAATAATAACATTTAATAGTAAAACTGACAGCAAAAGGCTTGTTACAAAAAAGACAAGCCCTGATAAAATACTCTTTTTACTCATAACGAACCATTACCGCAAAAGCATCTTCACCAGTATGAGTTTGAATGATTGAGCCTGTTTCAAGAACAGCAATCGGTGCACCTAGCACAGCCAATTTTTCCTTAAAACTATTAGCCATATCAATCGTACCACAGTAAGAAATACCGATTTCAGCCACTTTCTTGCCCTTAGCATGTTCGATAAAAGTATCTAGCCACTTGTTGAAAGTTTTCGCTCCACGTCCCTTCATCACAGGATTTAGAACATGATCTTTCAACTCCATAACGACACGAATATTAAGAAGTGTACTCAATAGTCCTGTAACACGACCGATACGTCCACCTTTAACCAAATTTTCAAGGGTAGAAACACCAATAAACAATTCAGATTTTTCACGAACTTCTTCAATGCGTGCCAAAACTTCTTCCAGACTTCCTCCTTCTTGAGCCAATTTTGCAGCCTGAACGACTTGAAATTTCTGACATTGATCTGTAAAAGTAGAGTCAACAATCGTCACTGGAGCACCCGCAATCACAGCGCCTTGTCGCGCAGCTTCTACTGTTCCAGATAAAGTATGCGTGATGTGAATAGACACAATATGTTCGGCACCTTCTTTTACCAAATTTTCATAAACCTCAGCAAACACACCTACAGGAGGTTGACTCGTTTTGGGCAACCCCTTGCTGTTGCGCATCATGTTGAGGAATTTGCCTTCCTCTTTCAAATCATTATCCGAATAAAGAACCCCATCAATCATTACTGTTAAAGGAACAACAGTGATGTTATACTTTTCAACCAATTCAGGTTCAATTGTCAATGAGGAATCTGTTACAATTTTTATCTTACTCATGTCTTTTCCTATTTTCATTCATTTTGTAATTCATCGCGAAATAACAGACTTGAACAAAACAGCTGATAGGGTGATTATTCAGTTTACTTTTAGTACTGAATACAGCAAAGAGAAATAATAAAAGCAAACTAAACAACTATACTAGCTCATAATGACAGTCTGGTATCACTACACTATATGTTATTATACCAAATTTTTGAGAACTAGGTGATAAATTCGTCAAAAATTGATAAAAGTAACGTAAGCTTTACGGTGAACATTTGATTACTATTTTTTAAAATGTCATTCTTCTACTTTTAGTCGGCCTTCATCAATATGGTATTATAGTCTTTTAGTTTGCTTTTAGTACAAGGCAACGAGCTGCAGGTTGCTAGAACAGCCTCTAGGCTGTTCTACGTTGGAAATAAGACATGCGAAGCAAGTCACTTTCGTAAAGTACGGCAAAGTGAGTTCAAACAATCCAGTGGATTGTTTGAAGTTGGAAATAAGGAAACGGAGTTTCCTCCTACGTCGAAGTAATAAAAGATAAACTAATTGACTATATTTAAGAGCAAAGTGGTATATGACATTATTTTCTACAATTTATACTCTTCGAAAATCAAAATTATCCGTTGTCAACTTGCCTTGATGAACTCAAGTTCTATCGTCGGCTTCGTTTCCTAGGCTACTTTTGATTTTCATTGAGTATTAGCGCCTAGTATGATTTCATTTTTCATTTACTATGAGGGCGTCAAAAAAGGTCTGAAACACAAGAATAGTCCCAGACCTAAACCATAATATAATAGCGTATTTTTGAAATTACCTTCAAAATGAACTAATGCTCAAGCGCACTTCTTCTCTTAGTATAGATTAAGGTAGTTTTCAACTTCCCATTGTGAGACGAAAGTCGCATAACTTGCCCACTCAATTCGTTTAGCTTCAATAAAGTTTGTTGTAATATGACTACCAAGCGCAGCTTTAACAACCTCATCTTCTTCAAGGGCTTTTAGGGCATTATGCAATGTTGACGGAAGATCAATAATACCTGAGGCCTTACGCTCTGCAGGAGACATCATGTAGATGTTTGTTTCCACAGGTGCTGGAGCTTCTATTTTATTTTCAATGCCATCAAGTCCAGATTCAAGTAATACAGCCAAGGCAAGATAAGGATTAGCTGTAGGGTCAACAGAGCGGAGTTCCAAACGTGTTCCCATTCCACGAGAGGCAGGTACACGAATAAGTGGTGATCGGTTGCTGCCTGCCCAAGCAATATAGACAGGTGCTTCATAACCAGGAACAAGACGTTTATATGAATTGACCGTTGGATTCATAATTGCTGTGTAACTGTAAGCATGTTTCATCAACCCACCAAGGAAATAGTAGGCATTTTCAGAAAGTTGCATACCTCGTGGATCTTTTGGATCATAGAAAGCATTTCCTTCTTCGGTGAATAGTGACATATTACAATGCATACCTGAACCCGCGATTCCAAATTTAGGTTTCGCCATGAAAGTTGCGTGAAGACCATGTTTACGCGCAATTGTTTTTACAACAAGTTTGAAAATTTGGATGTTATCACATGCTTTCAAAGCATCTGCATATTTGAAATCAATTTCATGTTGACCTACTGCAACTTCATGATGGCTAGCTTCAACTTCAAAGCCCATTTGTGTCAAAACATTGACAATCTCACGACGAGTATTATCTGCAAGGTCAGTTGGTGCAAGGTCAAAATAACCACCGTGATCATTTACTTCGAGAGTTGGATTCCCCAATTCATCCATCTTGAACAAGAAAAATTCTGGTTCAGGACCAAGATTGAAAGATTTAAAACCAGATTCTTCCATGTGGCGCAAAGCTTTTTTCAAGTTACCACGCGGATCACCTGCAAATGGCTCTCCAGTAGAGGTATAAATATCACAAATCAAACCAGCAACAGCCCCATTTTCGTCTCCCCAAGGAAAAACTGTCCAAGTGTCCAAATCTGGATACAAGTACATGTCAGACTCGTTGATACGAACAAACCCTTCAATAGATGAGCCATCAAACATTGCCTTGTTCGACAAAACTTTTTCAACTTGTTCATCGGTTGCAGGGATTTCAACGTTTTTCATCACACCTAAAATATCTGTGAACATTAAGCGGAGGAAAGTCACATTTTTTTCTTTAACTTCACGACGGATGTCAGCAGCTGTAATAGCCATTGGAATTAGGTCTCCTTTTTTCTTTCTACCAAAAACAATATGTGAATGTGTTAAACACGCCAATTGCCAAATTGTGATGGGCTGGCAAAACGCCCTTGATTGCGGAGTTCATCTTGTAAGATACGTCGAACATCAGCATCCGTCAAGGTCTTCTGTTTTTTCAGTGCCTTATCTCTACGATCAGCGTACTCACGCTTAATAGCCGCAATATTAAGCCCTTCGTCCAAAAAATCCTTAATTTCAAGCAAACGATCCATGTCATTCAATGAATACATGCGACGGTTACCTGAAGTGCGTTCTGGCGTAATTAAGCCTTGATCTTCATAATAACGGATTTGACGTGCTGTCAGATCTGTCAATTTCATTACTGTACCAATGGGAAATACCGCCATCGAACGTCTGAGTTCTTTTTCTTTCATGACTGACTCCTTTCACTTTTTTATTATAAAATGAAATTTTTTAACTGTCAAGTTTTATGTTAGAAATTCTAACATAAAACGTAAAAAAAGCAAATCATTACTTTGACTTGCTTTTAATTTTTTCTCTTATCTTATCAACATCAGCATTAACTAAAGTGGCAACAAAAACGCCACAGAATGTTTCAAAGACTCGAGCAAAGACATAAACAATGGTCTCGTTTGCTGGAATGGACAAGGTAATAATCAATAGCGCGGAGGTTCCTCCAATAATACCCGCTTTATTATCAATCGCAACATTGATCATTATCCCCAACATGGTACAAACAGGGACAAAGATAAGCGTTACCCAAAATTGATGGTGAAAGGCTTGATCTAGCAAGAAAAACAGAAGGGATAGCAAGCCTCCTACGCTATTGCCGACAACACGTGATACTCCAAAGTGAACACTTTTATCAAAATCTTCGCGTAGGCTAAATACAGCCGTTAAAGTTCCGATTTGAGTCCCTTCCCAACCAAAAAAGTGAAATAATAGAAGGACAATAAAGACAGCTAGACCCGTTTTTAAAGTTCTCATTCCTAGTTTAAATTTTTTAGGATTAAATTGATAACGTTTAATGAGTTTTTTTAGATAATTCATGTTTTTACAACCATTAAGAATAAGTTCCGATTTGAGATTTCTTGTTTCCAATAACCATTCGGTAATCTTTATGAAAATATTATTTGACGAGCCACACGTTTATATCAGTCAGTGTTTTTTAGCCCAAGCAACAGTTCTCTAGCCTGTTGACGTGCTGTTACTGTCACATCTGCTCCTGCTAGCATCTTAGCAATTTCTTCAACGCGTTCTTCATTGTTCAAAAGACGCACAGTTGAAACAGTTGAGTTTTCATTGCTTCTCTTTTCAATGAAAAATTGATAATCCGCAATAGCAATCACTTGTGGTAAATGCGAAATGGCTAAAACTTGACCGTGCTTGCCAATTTTATAGATTTTTTGGGCAATAGCCTGTGCAACGCGACCTGATACACCGGTATCCACCTCATCAAATACGATACTTGTCTTATCTTCCTTTCGAGAAAAGGCGGATTTAATAGCCAACATGAGACGTGACAATTCACCTCCTGAAGCAACTTTGACTAGAGGTTTAAAACCCTCGCCTGGATTAGTTGAGATATAAAACTCTACGAGTTCATTGCCATCCCTGTTAAATTTTCCCTTGGTAAATTGAACTTGAAAATCTGCTTTTTCCATGTAAAGTTCAGCCAACTCTTGTTTAATTTCAGCCTCCAATGCATTAGCCAGTTCGTGACGCTTTTGGCTGAGTTTCGCTGCCGCATCCACTAATTCTTTCTCTAAGCGTTTGAGCTCCTTTTCCATGTCATCTGATGATTCATTGTTCCCAGTCAAAAGGTTATATTCCTTGGTTATATTGTCAAAATAATCCAAAACATCATCTACACTACCTCCATACTTACGCGTAATGCTATTAATAACATCTAAGCGGGATTCGATTTGCTGAAGTAAACCAGCATCAAAATCAAGGTCCTCAATGACGTCGCCAAGATGCTTGGTAACCTCTTCCAAAACATAATAAGCTTCAGAAAGACTGGTTGACATCTCTTTGTAGTCTGGATCAAATTCTTCCAAAGTCAACAAATCATTCATTGCTGAACGTATGTTGGAAAGACTTGAAAAGTCCTCGTTATCTAGCATAACATAGGCATTAGTAAGCGTATCAGCGATATTCTTATGGTTAAGTAGTTTATCGCGTTGCTTATTAAGTTGGTTATCCTCGTCATTTTTGAGTGCTGCTGCTTCAATTTCTGCAATCTGAAACTCCAGCATTTCAATGCGTGCCTTATGTTCACGTTCATTTTTCTGTTTGTCCAAAACGCGTTTTCGGAGTTTACGGTAATTGTCAAAAATTTCTTGATAACGTTTCTTACTTGTCCAGAAATCATCCTGACCAAATTCATCTAACATGGCAATGTGAAGATTTGGTCGCATGAGTTCTTCCTGATCGTGTTGACCGTGAATATCAACCAAATATTGTCCAACAGCGCGCAAGGTTGATAAATTCACCATTTGACCATTAATTCGACTAACACTACGGCCATTTTGAAGAATCTCTCGTCGAATAATCAACTCATCAGTAAATTCAATACCATTCTCTTCTAAAATATGAGCCAGCGCAGCATTTTTTTCAACAGAAAAGAAGCCTTCAATCTCGGCTTTTGGAGTTCCATGACGGATAACTTCCACACTAGAACGCGCGCCTAACATCATGTTCATGGCGTCAATGATGATAGATTTTCCTGCACCAGTCTCCCCAGTTAGAACAGTCATACCATTATCAAAAGTGAGGGAAATTTCCTCGATAATAGCAAAATTTTTAATGGAAATTTCTAAAAGCATCGGCTACCTCTTGTTTTAAAACTGTGCATCCATCCATTGGACAACTTTTTCACGGACAGCTTGAGCAGACTCAGCTGACTTCAAAACAATCAAAATACTGTCATCATCAGCTATAACACTGAAAACATCATCTTTAAAATCTTCTAGGATAAATTTCTTAATCAAACGTGAATTTCCTGGAACAACGTCCAAATGAATCATATTTTCTAACCCGACAACAGGATCAGAAATCGCTAAAATAGTGCTTCTTATAGGTCTCTGCGGACGAATAACTGTCTTAGGTTCTTCTTTGATACCGTAAACATATTTCCCTGAAAGAGACGGTACTTTAACGATGCCAATCTCATTCATGTCACGAGAAATAGTGGCTTGTGTCAAATGAAGTCCTTCTAACTCCAGCAATTTTAATAATTCATGCTGAGTAGCTATTTCCCTTTCCAATACTAATTTTCTGATAAGAGATAAACGTTCACTCTTCTTCATTTTTTGCAAACTCCCTATGTGCTTTTTCTGTAATATCGTGAATTTGTGAGAAAACTAGGTTCTCCGGCGTAGCTGATTTCTCTAAATGCGCTAGAAATTCAATATTTCCATGTCCGCCTTGAATTGGTGAAAAATCAAGCCCTTTAACTGTAAATCCGTAATCTATAGCAAAAGTCGTCACCATTTTTAAAACATTTTCATGGACTATCTTATCTTTGATAATACCATTTTTACCAATCTGCTCACGCCCCGCTTCAAACTGCGGTTTGATTAATGCAACAACCTGACCGCCATTAGCTAATATTCTGGCTAACGCGGGCAAGATCAAGTTTAGCGAGATGAAACTGACATCAATACTGGCAAAGGTAGGCTGTCCTTCTGTGAAATCCGCCAATTCAGCATAGCGGAAATTGTACTGCTCCATAGAGCGCACGCGTGTGTCTTGACGTAATTTCCAGACCAGTTGGTTGGTACCGACATCTACTGCGTAAACTAGTTTAGATCCATTTTGCAACATGACATCTGTAAAACCACCAGTGGAGGCTCCAATATCAATGGTAGTTGCTCCATCCACTGAAAGTTCAAAAACTTGCAAGGCCTTTTCAAGTTTTAGACCGCCGCGACTGACGTATTTGAGTTTTTCACCTTTAAGTTTCAGTTCGGTATCATCAGCGATTTTTTCACCCGGTTTATCGTAACGTTCACCGTTAATAACATTAACCACTAGCCCCGCCATGACACCTCGTTTAGCCTGCTCACGCGTCTCAAAAAGTCCTTGTTTATAAGCTAATACGTCCACTCGCTCTTTAGCCATGCAGTCGCAACCCTTCTATCATTTCTTCTGTCTTTTCGGAATTAAACCCTCGATTATTCTTCAGTTTTCGGAAAATAGCTAACGCTTGATCCAATGAGTCATCCAAAATCTGATGCGATTTATCCAAACCAAACAGACTTGGGTAGGTTGATTTCTCCGCATCCAAATCTTTTTGCGGTGTCTTGCCAATTTCCTCAAAAGTTGCAGTCACATCCAAAATATCATCACGCACCTGAAAGGCTAAACCAACTAGCTCCCCTGCTGTCCGCAAATCAGCCACATCAGCCGACCCCAGCTCTGCTATTATCCCTGCCGCTACAAATGGAAAAGCCAGTAGCTTACCCGTCTTGTTAGCATGAATGAGCTGAAGTTCAGAGATAGCCAGCTGCTGCTCTTCACCCTTCATATCAAGCATCTGACCACCAACCATACCATAACTCCCTGCTGCATAAGACAGCTCACGCAACAGTTCAACCTTGATAGTTACAGGCAAATCGCTCTCTGCCAGCAAACCAAAAGGATCAAGAAAAAGAGAGTCACCAGCCAAGATGGCAGTTGCTTCACCAAATTTCTTATGATTGGTTAGGTGGCCTCTACGGTAATCATCATTATCCATTGCTGGTAGATCATCGTGAATGAGACTTCCGGTGTGAATCATCTCTACTGCTGCCGCTACATCAAAATGTGCTGCTGTCAACTCCAAACCCATATCTTCCAATAAGTCCAAAAGTACCAGCGGACGAAGCCGTTTACCTCCCGCATTGACCGAATATAAGATAGCTTCAATCAAATCTCCCGATACGGCCTTTTGACTATAATATCGGTGAACAGCGTCATCAATTCCTGCTAACTTATCCATTAAGCATCCATTTCCTTTTCAGATCCATCTGCCTGCATGACCTTGACCAAAGTTTCTTCAGCATTTTTCAGAGTAGCCTGCAAATCCTTTGACAGCACCATGCCTTTTTGAAATTCGATGATGGCTTCTTCCAAAGCTACATCTCCGTTTTCAAGCTTAGCCACGATGGCTTCCAATTCCTGTAAATTTTCTTCAAATGTTTTCTTGTTTGACATCCTTAACCTCAACTTCTAAGCGACCATCACGCATGAGCACGCTGACCAAGTCACCCTTTTCTATATCCTCGGTGCTAGCCACCACTTTATCATTTTTTTGGATCATAGCATAGCCACGCGCTACAATACGGCTGGTATCCAACGAGAGCAGCGCATCTTGTGCTTTCTCAAATCGAGCGACCTTACTATCATACTGGTTAGTCATATTTGACAAGAGAAGACGTTTATGCGTACCCAAACGTTCCTTATAACGTTCTATCTGCCTTAATAAATCCACCGCTAATAAGCGTTGGCTAAGTAAGCGCTCATCTTGCAATGCCTTAGTGTAATATTGGCGCATATGAGCTATCAGTTGACCAGTTAAATTATCTAGCTTCTGTGCATAACCATCGTAAAGGCGTTCTGGTTGCCTAAAGATGACAGATTGGCTAAGTTTATTTAGCTTTTCTTGTTTAAGTTTAAGACTTCTCAGCACAGCTTGGTAGGCTCTATTTTGCTGCTCTGCTATCCACGAAATGATATCAGCCTTAGTAATCGGCGTTGCTAATTCTGCTGCTGCCGTGGGGGTGGCTGCTCTACGATCACTGACGAAATCCGCCAAAGTTGTGTCTGTCTCATGACCTACAGAAGAAATCACTGGCAGATGACTTTCAAAAATGGCCTGCACCACAATTTCCTCATTGAAAGCCCAAAGGTCTTCAATAGAACCGCCACCCCGGCCAACAATGAGCAAGTCTAGGTCATCACGCTGATTAGCCTTGTTTATGTTAGTTGCTACTTCTTCGGCACTCCCTTGACCCTGAACTTTTGTTGGAAAAAGTAAGATTTCTACTCCAGGGAAGCGACGACCGACCGTCGTGATAATATCTCGGATAACAGCACCACTTGGACTAGTAATAACCCCAATTTTCTTTACAAACTGAGGGAGTGGCTGCTTGTGACGCTCATCAAAATAACCTGCTTCGGTTAACTTTTTCCTGAGCTGTTCAAATTGAACGGCCAAAGCTCCTATCCCATCTGGCTCGGCTTTTTCAATAACAATGGAATAAGAACCACTTGGCTCATAAAGTTGAACACGACCGATAACATTAATCTTCATGCCTTCTTCCAACTCAAAACCAAGTTTTTTGTAAATACCAGACCACATAGTAGCCTGAATCACAGCCTTCTCATCCTTCAGTGAGAAATATTGGTGATTAGGACGCCGACGGAAATTCGAAACCTGACCCGTCAGATAAACCCGCTCCAAATAAGGGTCACGGTCAAATTTTAATTTTAAATACTTGGTCAGAGAACTAACCGATAAATAATCGGACACGCAAACACCCTTCTTTCTGTACTCATTTGCATACTCATACAATTATACCAAAAAATAGTAAACTTAGTAGATATAAAATACGAAAAAGCGCTACATTGACACTCTAGTTAATATCAGTCATTCTCTCTAAAACCTAATTTTCTTTTATTCTCTAAATGAATACCAACATGTCCTATTCCGAGAATTGTAACAGCACAGGCAAGTAAGGGATTTTTTCCGTAAACAGCTAAAAGAAAGAATGCTAAAACAGGAAGGGTCGCACCTGCAACATGGAGTCCAAAAAAACTGCTGTAAAAGTCTTGCAGAGTTTTCTTGCTTCTAAAATACCTTAACCAGAACATCTCATAAAATATCATGAGAACGAAAGCCAACACTAACCACCAAGACCATTTTGACCAAGGTTTTAAGTTAAAATCTGAAAAGATAAGTGAGAGACAGGATACTGAAACTTCCCCAATTCTCTCTAAGACTAAAAGCAATTTATTTTCGCTAACAACATATCTGTCATAATCTTTAGGTTTATTCTTTGTCCAAATTAGATTTGGTATGGTCAGCATGATAAGAAACATTAGACCGACATAGGAAAATCCAAGATTCATAGTATCTCACCTTTACTCTATGACATTAATATACATGGCTAATTCCATACTGTCGAGGTATTGTCCCAGAGAGCGATTAAAGATTTGATAGTCAGCTTCTTTAAATTCTTCTGAGGCACAGGCCACCCAGACATTGACAACATCTGATTGGTTGAAAAATGTAATCATCAGCGGAACCCTGATAATTTTTGACATACCTCGGATGGTCATCGCTCCTCCTTCTTCAAGTTTTAGAAGGTCGTTTTTGGATGACAAATCAACCTTCACATTATCAATTAAAATTTCTAGGTTATCATAATAATCATAGGCTGAATTTGCCGCCTTACAAATTCGCTGCCAGCCTACTGGATAGGTTAATTGCCACTTAGATGTGAGCCACCCCTTTTCTTCTTTTACACCAACGAGTAACATCAATTTCCTCCTTCGTTTATTTGCTTAGAACCTGCATTATCACTTCTTCAAAGTGTACTAATATAATTCGCTCTCTTTTTGACTTTATTTCTTAAATATTTGTGTCACCAGTTGCTTGCGACCGAGGCGATAGGCTAAATGGTATAAAACAACTAGCCATGATAAGACTGTACCTGCCAGCATCGCTTTTTCTAACAGCCCAGTCCTGTAGTAGATAAAGAGAGTATTTGTTTGATGGGCTTTTTGCTTAACAGATGGGGTTCCTATACTACTCAGATTCAGCTGCCTGTGTGCTATTTCTTTGCCATTGTGAATGACTACCGTATCCTTATAGACTACCACAGGGACTTCCATCTCAGTGCTCGACATTCCTAGCCACTCAACCTGCAGTCCCCCATGAGTAACTGTCTTTGTAAACTTTTTATTGGCTGCCACAATTTTCGACAGGTAGAGGTCGTAACGATTTTGCTTATCACCTGACCGCTTGGGATAAATGGGCAAGTAATCAGGTGTTCCCTTGGCAACCAAGTCCAATGCTTTCTTCTTATCTCTATCGTAAAAAGACTGCTTAACACTAGCAATATCAGCGTTAAAGACCACCTTGTACTGTGAAGGCATGAAATTCGTTTCAGTATTCCAATGTGCTGTCGCACTAACCAAAAGAAACAGAGACTGCACAAGGCTAATCACCAGACCAAGCGAGAGAAAAATTTTCAGATAAGGTTGTAGACCTTGAACCCGACTGCAAATCTTCAAAATCAAGTAAATGGCAATGACAGACACAGGGACAAAAAAACGAAAAGGAAATTGCACCAGTTCTGCCACCGAATTGTTCTGCTTAATTAGCCAGTCCCAAGGAACAAGACTGGTCGACAGTAGTAACATAAGGGTCATTACCCCAAGCCAAAGTCTGTCACCAGCCGTCATTGACCGCCATTTCCATACAAAAACAAGATAAATCACAACCAAAATGGGAGCAAGGATAACAGGATTTAGGAGCCAATAAAAACTGTGCTGGTTGATGGTAGAATAACTCATCTCATGATTAATGAAAGGTCTAGTCATCTGATTGCGAGCAAAGACGGTCACATAAGCTAGCCAGACATTTAAGGTCAAGCAAATAAAGATTAGTATCTCCACAACCAAATCTCTTATAAATTTACCTTTTTGACGATTTTGGAAAAAGGCATAGCCAAAGAAAGGAAGGTAAATCAACACCAAGATAAGCGAGGTCAACATATGGGTCTGAACCATCATAGCTGTGTAAATACCCAACAGCCACTTGGGAACTTGCTTAGTCTCTGTCAATTGAAAGAGAATGCTCAGCGCTAGGGGTAAGAAAGCCGCTCCCCAGCTGGTAAAGCCCTGTCTGATAATCCAATACTGGATAGAATAGGTGGACAGATAAACCAAACTTCCTATCAGCGCATAAGGCTTTTTCAACTTTGCCTTTATCAAAAAGATATACATTGATAGACCAGCCAGACAATACAAAAGCCAATTTGATAACAGCTGATAAGTGAACCAATTCCTGCTCACCAAGACCAGCACTCCCTGACAATAAGAAAGCACTGGACCATACAAAGCATTGACAATCCGTCCCGACTGCTGAAAACCATACAGAGATATAAAATAATCAAAGTTCAAATGCCGCACTTGTTCCGCCGTATCGTAAAACCGATTAAAATGAAAAATGACATCTGACCCCAGAACCATATTTCCAGATATGAGTTGTGGTAATATCAAGACAAAAGCGACTATAGCTATCGTCAGGCAGTAAGTCAAGTGCTTGGTTTTGAGGTGTTTTATCATGGTTGCTTGTCTCCAAAAAGTGTGAGTTAAAGTTAAAAATACCACTTTTCTTTCTTAAAATCACTTGATGCTACTATTGTTACAAAAATAGGTGATTATTGCAATAATTTACCTTTTTTCTCTAGTTTGGTTCAAGCTCCCTTCTGCATCAACAACTGGAAGAATGAAATTGAGCGTGCTATACTAAGGGTACAGATATCTTAGGAGGATAAAACCATGTGTAAAGAATGCTATGTGGACAAAAACCGAATAACACCACTATTAACCCCTGCGGCCTGCTTAAAAAATCATCTCCAATACATTTGTGGAAGTTGTGGCAGATGTATCTGCATTGACAAAGACCCTCAGCGCAGCTTACAGCGCTGGCAATTTCCTTTTAAATCCTTAGAAATCGCAAAGCTGTACTTGCGAACAGCAGACTATAGCATGAAGAAAGCCTGCGGCATTTATGAAATCAAAAGCGAAAACAAAAGACTGTCTTATAAAATATTCCCTTCCCAAGAAGACTTAAACCGATACTTAAAAAAGAATAAGACAAAAGCCTCTACCAGTACCGCTCCGCTTTTTTGCATGACAGATTATCACGACTTTCCCGACACCCAAGTTCGCAGATTAATGCCAGCCGAAATTGACCAATATCTGTCAGAACGTTAGAGGTATTTGCTAGCACCTAATAACAATCATTAAGGAGGAAGTTATGCAAAAACACTATGCTATCGGGGAATTCTCTAGAAAATGCGGACTTTCCATAGATCCCCTTAGATATTATGAAAAAGAAGGACTCATCCACTCTCATCGACTGACCAACAACCACCGCTACTACGATGAAACAGATATCGCATGGGTACAATTTATCATTGGATTTTTTATGATTAATATGTGAACCACGATTATGGAGTTCTAAACAAATTCTACGATAGCCATAACTCACCTATACTCCTTGAAAATCGCTTTGATTTCTTTTTTTGAGAGTAGTTTCCCTATCTACTGGCCCTAAACGTTTTAATTGGTAATAGTGAATTGATTACACTACACTAATCATGAATTTGGGACCGAGTAACGCCTGATTTTCACATCTCATGTATTTTTACTTTATCTCCATGGCTTAATTTCATACAAAAACACCTCAAAAGTTAGTTTTTTCTGTCCAACTTTTGGGGTGCAATTCATTTCATTTCCTTTTTCTATTCCACAGATTTCAAGGCTTCTAACATATCAACCTTTCTGAGATTATGATTGACTAGCCAGCCAAGGATCGCTAAGATGAGCACAATAGCAAAGATTGGAACCAAATAAACGTAGAGAGCTACCGAAGGATTAAACATAATATTGTCTGAGCCAATAATATTTAAAATAGCTTGGTGTAGCCCATACCCACCAAGTAATCCCAGCACAATCCCAATAATGGACAGGCTAATGGTTTCTCTGTAGATATATAAGGTCACTTCTTTGTTATGAAAGCCCAACACCTTAATTGTCGACAATTCACGAATCCGCTCGGCAACATTGATATTGGTTAAATTATAAAGAATAACTACTGCTAATAAAACTGACAAGACAATCAAAATCAACATGACTGAATTGAGGGAGCTAGAGACAGTCTCCACTTGCTTAATCAAGGAGGTGTTTTGCGAAACTCCAGCAACTCCCGCTAGTGCTAGAAAATTAGCTGCAACTTTACGGATTCCTTTGCTAGAGCCATTTTTTAGCCTTACCAAATAACTGTTTTTAGCCTGTGCTTGACCAGTTAATTCTTGGTAATAAGTTGCGGTCATATAGACAAAGTGTCCCGCATACATTTCAGAAATACCAGATACGTTAACGTTCACCGTTTTGCTATCTAGGGTCATCTTAATGTTGTCGCCAACTTGAACTTTATAGAGTTTGGCTAGTTTTTCAGAAATAACAGCACCGCTATTAGTTAGTTTGAGTGATTGACCACTAGTACGATTTTTTAGCTTGATAAAGTTCGCAAGGTCTGAACTGTCAGAAACCAGTACAGAGACTGTTTGGTTCTCTGCCACTCCTGAAATTTTCTGATCGGTAGTCAGGTATTGAATAGCTAATTTATCACTAACCTGACTGGATGATAATAAATTATTTACAGCTTTTTTATCCTCTTGGCTAGCACCGCTATTTTCAACCACAATCATATCATACTTTAAAATATCGCCAAATTGGCTATCCACAATACCAGAAATGGACGATTGAATTCCCAGTCCTGCAAAAAGTAAAGCCACTGATCCAGCCACTCCAAAAATGGTCATAAGCATGCGCTGTTTGTAACGAAAAATATTGCGAGCCGTTACCTTATGAGTAAAGCTAAGCCGTTTCCAGATAAAGGTCAACCGCTCCAAAAGTATCTTAGAGCCTGAAACCGGTGGTTTTGCCAATAACAATTGAGCTGGTTCTTCCGTCAGTTCCTTTCGTGCCACCAAATAGGCTGGTAGGACAGCTGAGATAAGCCCCAGAAAGATGGTCAAAAGCATCCACGAAGGGTAAAAATAGAGATGGGAAGCACCAATGACAGATGTTCCTGAGATGATATTGCCAATCACTGGAGAAAGAATGACATTTCCTACCAAAATCCCAACTGCAGTCCCAAGCATACTAGCTACTAAGCCATAAATGACAAATTTAGCTAAAATTTGTCGATTGGTGTAGCCTAATGCCTTAAAAATACCCGCCTTATTACGTTCTTCATCAACAAATCGAGTCATGGTTGTCAAGGTCACCATAGCAGCTACTAGGTAAAGCACAACCGGAAAAATATTGCCAACTGAGGAAATACTTCCCGTTGCCGCACTATAAGTGGTGTAGCCCTCTCCACCAGGGAGACTAGAACGAGTGTAAGAATTGTAGGTGGGAGTTTTCAGAGAATCCAATTTTTCTTGTGCAGCTTCTAAATCGCTTTTTGAGCTAGCGATTTGGCTCTCTGCTTGAGACTTTTGTTTTTCGTAATCTGCTTTGGACTGAGCCAGAGCCGCACTGGCAGCTTGAGTTGGGAGTTGACCAGAGGCTATTTGACTTTCAGTTGCTGCTATTTTCTGAGCAGCTTCCGCAAGTGATTTTTCAGTTTTTTCAATTTCTACATAGCCTTTGTCAATATCTGCCTGACCATCTTTCTTTAACTGAGCCAAGCGTTTCTTACCATTGTCTGCCAATAAATCATCCAAATCTTTCTTGTGCTGATTGAGTTTCTCCATGTACTCATCACTGGAATAATCTAGATTTTTCAAATCATCATATCTAATCCGTGCAATCAGATAAACATCAGAATCAAAAGCATCAGCCGTTGTTACCCCATAACCCGTTAATTGACCGTAACCAGCTGTTGAAGTTCCCATGGTCTTTTCATCCCAAATCTCAGATGAATCCACGAAGCCCGTAACGGTGAAACTAGTATTTTTCAAAATACCAGTTTCCGATTGTTTAAAGGAAATCTTATCACCAATCTTGTAATCGGATTTCATGCTAGATTCCAAAGCAATCTCATTAGCTTTTTGAGGTATTGCTCCCGAAATGAGCTTATAACGTGAACTGTTTTGACTTTCCGAAAAAATCCGAATCGCATCATTACTTCCCTTAATTGTAACATCAGATAAATAGCCATATTCCACTGTCGCATTGTCAAGAGTATTTAACTCCTTAACATCGTCTTCATCCAAACCATAGCTACCCATGACAGTTAGATCCATGGTTTTGTAGCGGTCAATGTAGGTCTGAGCCGTCCGTTCCATATTTGGTGGAGTTACTTTCAAACCAACTAAAGCAATGGCACCGATGGCCATCAAACTGAAGATTGATAGAAATCGCCCCTTTGACTGACTAAATGACAGCCTAATATCTTTCCAATAAGTTCTTTTTGCCATGACAACCTCCTAGTATTCTAAGGTAGCAATATCTTGAGGATGATCATTGACCTTGATAGACTTAACTGTCGCATCCCGCATATGAATGACGCGATCAGCGATAGGTGCCAAAGCTGAGTTGTGAGTCACAATAATGACCGTTGCCCCTTGGTTGCGAGACATATCTTGTAGGATTTGCAGAACTTGTTTTCCTGTGTTGTAGTCTAGGGCACCTGTAGGTTCATCGCAGAGCAGGATTTTAGGTTTTTTCGCTACTGCACGTGCGATGGATACCCGTTGTTGTTCTCCACCCGAAAGTTGCGCTGGAAAATTATTAATCCGATTCGCCAATCCAACCTGATTTAAAATCTCAACGGGATCCATAGCATCTTTCACAATTTCTGAAGCCAACTCCACATTTTCTTTGGCTGTCAAATTGGCAACCAGATTATAAAATTGGAAAACAAATCCCACATCATCGCGTCTGTAATTGGTTCTCTGATGTGAATTAAATCGGGCAATGTCTGTCCCATCAATGATGACTTGCCCTTCATCGTTGGTATCCATGCCGCCTAGAATGTTGAGCATGGTTGATTTCCCAGCTCCCGAAGAACCTAGGATAATAACTAGCTCACCCTTTTCAATCTCAAAATTGACATCTTCATTTGCTGATATGATAGTATCTCCCATGCGATACCGCTTAGAGGAATGTTTAACTTCTATATAGGCCATAATATCTCCTTCACTTAATAAGACTTGACATTTCATGAATTTTCACTATAATAATTATAACACAAAATGAACAACGTGTTGATTTTTAAACCTGATATTAAGTATAAAAGACTTACTTTAAAAAAACAATGGTCAAAAATCAACAATATGTTGATTTAAGGAAGGTATTAAAATGAAGCAAAAACGTACGACAGAAACCAAGTCCTATATCAAACAGGCATTGACACGACTGATTAACATAAAAAATTTCGAAGAGATTTCAGTAACCATGATTTGTAGAGAAGCTGGTATCAACCGTGGTACCTTTTATCTACATTATATCGACAAGTATGATATGATTGAAAAAATGAAAGAAGAGACTTTTGCTGACATATACAGCATTATCGGAGAAGATACAAGCGTGCTGTCTAAGGAAGTTATACTCGGAGCTCTCCTCTATATTAACAAAGACTTTGAATTTATCTCCGCCCTTTCCACTTCTACCTACGTTGATTTGCCACGTTCTATCAGACAGTTTATCACTACAGTTCTGGATAAAATTCCCAACTTCGATCAAAGTGTTGAAGAGCGTTATCATATTCCTGCACGCTATGCCAGAACTTCCTATATCGCCTCTATTGAGTCTATCATTTCTCGCTGGATAGCTGATGGCGGTCAAGAAAGTCCTGAAGAGATGGCTGATATTGTTTATAAAATTGCTTGTTGAAAACGTAAAATCCAGCTTCCGCAAAATGAAGCTGGATTTTATTTTTTATATTTTGATGACTTATACTCAATGAAAATCAAAAGTAGCCTAGGAAACGAAGCCGACGATAGAACTTGAGTTCATCAAGGCAAGTTGACAACGGATAATTTTGATTTTCGAAGAGTATTATTGCGTGCCTTCCACCAGTTCATACACACCTGATACTAGATTTTCTACAATAGCTGTATTCTTCTCATCGAAGAGGTGGTTAAACAAGTCGGTAAGATTACTTTCAAAATCTCGAGGCAAGTGCAAGCAAGTTTTCTTGGCATAAGTCAGCATGCGTTTCTCTCCAGGGTGAGGTTGCCCGTTAAAAGCGAAAATCAAGTCAAAGTAAGATGCCAAGAACTCAGCTACCCTATGATTGACCGCTACAAAATCGCCACGCTCTAGAGCTTTCTTAATTTGACGAGGATAAGCTGGTAAGCTAGTTTCCAGCAGTTGCAACTGACGATTGATGATATTAACTTTCAGTTTTTGAGGAAATGGCAGAGTCAGCTCCTTTTGCAGTTTCGCATAACGCCCTATGCGATCAAAGATAATCTTGCTGTGCAACAAATTGTACCACATCGCTGTTGTGTAACTATTATGAGCCTGATGCTTCAAGACTACCGCTTCTACTTCCTGGCGAAAATCGTCTAAATTGCGATAAATAAGTTCAATCTCAATGCCGTTTTTAAGTACACCATCATCTTCCAACTCCCAAAATTGATTGCCATACTCCATATAGGAACAATACTTATCTAGCACATTTCGGCGCTTTTCGACAGCCAAAGGATCTGTTAGATAAACATAAACATCATAATCTGATTGTTCATCAAAGAGTTGACCTGCCCTTGAGCCACCCAGAGCGATAGCCTCCACTTCATCGTAATGTGACAATTCTTCAACCAGTTGACTAAACATTATTTTTTCTCCTTGTTAGCTTTTTTTGTCAGAACAAATTACAAGAATAAGTGCAACTTTTTTAAACTCATTACTCACTACTTTTTAGCTGTCTTCACTTCTATCTCTCACTCAATCGCTTCATCCATTTTGAAATATCCGTGCTAATATTGGTTGGTAGTACTACATAATGCTCTTGAGACGAGCTTTCCGCGATGGCAGAATGCAGATAAGTTGCCACAGCTACCGTCTCAAACAAATCATTTCGAAATTGTGCCAGAAACCCTGCTATCATTCCCGCCAAGGTATCGCCCATACCTCCAGTTGCTTGATAAGGACCACCCACAGTTAACTCGCCTATCCGTTGATTTTGAAAAATCTTTGTTTGATGCGATTTAGCCACTAGTACTGTTTCTTTAGGAAAATGAGTTAGTGCTGTTTGTGTCTTTTCCACTGATTGCTCAGCAATCGGAAGCGCAGACAACCTCTCCCACTCTTTCTGATGAGGTGTCAACACTAGCTTTTCTGTTGGCCACTTGAGCACCCCCTGTCGCGCCAAGAGATTGAGGGCAGAGCCATCAATAATCAAGGTCTGATGAGGACTAATGTTTCCAAAAACGATATCAAAAGACCTTTGTGCTAGGTCATCTTCGGATAGACCTGGACCAATCAAGATGACATCTACTGCTGCCACTTGATTTGCTAATCGTTTTTCTTCTGCCATGTCAAAAGCCATAGCTTCAGGTAGATGGCTGTGCAAGGCGGTGATATTATCTCGGTGAGTTGCAACTGTTACCAAACCCGCTCCGCTATTGACACAAGCCAGAGCTGCCATGATAATGGCTCCACCGTAAGGATAGTTTCCCCCAACAAGAAGTACTTTTCCAAAGGTACCTTTATGACTGTTCAGCGGACGAGGTTGGATAATTTTTGCTGCTAAGTCTTCATCAATAATCATGTTTCGTCACACTTCTAAGGGCCGCTTGATAGGTTTGTTCTAGCAACATGGTAATGGTCATTGGACCGACACCACCTGGCACTGGAGTGATAAGACTAGCAATAGGAGCAACATCAGCAAAATCAACATCCCCAATTAGTTTTCCATTGGCATCGCGATTCATCCCCACATCAATAACAACTGCACCTTCTTTAACAAAATCTTTAGTCACAAAATGACCCCGACCAATTGCTACGATAAGAATATCAGCCTGCTTGGCGACTTCTGGCAAATTGCGTGTGCGGGAATGAGTCAGTGTGACAGTAGCATTCTTATCAAGCAACAATTGTGCCATAGGCTTACCAACAATGTTGGAGCGACCAATAATGACAGCCTGCTTACCCTCAAGATCAACGTGGTATTCGCGTAACATTTCCATGATACCAGCTGGCGTGCAGGGAACCATCTGAGGACGACCATTCCAAAGGTGGCCTGTGTTCATTGGGTGAAAGCCATCTACGTCCTTTTTAGGATCAATGGCCATCAAAATCCGTTTATCATTGATATGAGCTGGCAGAGGCAACTGTAACAAAATCCCATGAAAATCTGGTTCGTTGTTGTACTGCTCAATGACAGTAAGTAATTCTTCTTCACTAATGCTGTCTGACAAACGTACCGTTTTACTTTTAAAGCCTGCAGCAAGGGCAGAGCGCTCTTTATTGCGGACATAAACTTGACTGGCAGGATTATCCCCAACTAATATTACAACCAAACCTGGAACAATGCCATAGTCTGCCTTCATTTGTACAACTTTTTCAGCTAGCTGTCCTTGTATTTTCTGTGCTAGTGCTTTTCCATCTATTTTTTTTGCCATCAATTACGCATCTCCTAAATATTATTAAAACCATTATACCAAAAAAGGAAGCGATGTCACTTCCTTTTTCTGAATATTCTAACGCACTATTTCATTTGTCCTTTTAAGTGCCTTTTTTGGAGGTGAACTGAGAGCATTACAATCAGGGCTGAATATAAAACAAAGCGCAGCCACATGTCAAAAGGCAAGGACACATGTGCAGTGTTCATTTGATTCATGAGGAGGGCCAATTTTGATGAAGCTAGAACATTGCCAAGTTCTGGAATGATATTCTGCGCAGTGAGAATAAAGCCTCCAATCCCCACCAACATTGACAAAGCAACTGGCGGTGCAAAACTTTTAATCACCAGCGAGAGATAAGACTGGATAGCCACCAAAGCAATGGAAAAGAGCGTAGCTATTAGGTTCCAACCAAGCAACTCCAGCGGATAGGCCATCTTAAAGTGGAAGAAAAAACCACTCAGAGAATACAGCCCCAAAAAGTAAACTTGAGACAGCATGACCAAGGTAAAGGCCACCAGCATCTTTGCCCAAATCATCTGCCTAAGCGAATAAGCTGATGTCAGTAAAAGCTTGATGTTATTATGTTTGTGTTCACCATACCAGATATAAGCACAGACAATACCAATCATACACGGAAAGAAAAAACTACCATAAAAGAGATAGACTTGTGTCCACAAACTAAGCCACTCTTTCTTGAGTATGCCTTGATTGCCTGCATAATTGATACTGCCATAAAGAACTGATAGAAGCGGCAAAATCAAAAGCGGCAACCACAATCTTGCTCGACGTAATTTTAGGCATTCAATTTTTAATAAAGTCATCTTAATCTCCAATCTTAACGCGCTTGCCGACTTGATAAAGGACAAATCCCAGAATAACTGATGCTATCAAAGGATAATAATCAAATGCAGCGATATGGTAAATAAACTTGTCTCCAACTTTCTCAGGCTGACTGGCCAAGAGAAAAGCATACCAAGTATAAGGAATGACATACATAGTAGCTTTTGAAATGAAAATCATAATCACACTCATCAAACTGGCTAAGACAGCTACTGACAAGCTGATGAGCTGATTAGCCCATTTGAGCGATAAGAGATAATGAATGAGCATGATTGTCCCTGAAATAGCCAACATGGTCAGGCCATACAAAACCATTCTTCCTATCGGTATGCTGACGGTATATCCCTTCATTTTAATCAGGGCAGTTATCGCCAAGAATTCTAAGATTTGCATCAGGGCATAGGCTCCATAGATGTAGCAGAATTTGACAGCGTAGATAGACTTATAATCCACACCGCTGCTGGTCAGAACCTTCCACATCTTATGACGATTTTCCAGCTGAACAGCCATACTAACCAGACTCGCCAATATCACCGGCTGAACAATAATTTTGACCATAGCAACTGCATCCCAAACCCCATAGAGTTTGGCCAGACTTGCCAAATCTGCCGCAGTTTTATGATCAAAAATCTGTATGCAAGAAAATAAGATAGATATGACAAGAGAAACAAACAAAAGGCGGAAAATGGGCAAGCCACGGTATTTTTGAGATTCAATCTTAAAAAGTTTCAGCATAGCAACCTCCTACAAGACATCACTGACAGTGAAGTCGATGAAAAGTTCTTCTAAGGACTTGCTAACTTCAAACACACGATAGACTGCCACATCAGCAAGCACCAAGCGTTTCACGACTTGTGCTAGTTGGGCATCAGCATAATGCGGCAACAAAATACCTTGCTCCGTTAATTGTGTTTGGTTAACATCAAGTCCCAAAAGTGCAGCCACCATATCATCAGCTGATGTTCTTAGACAGATATTGCTACTATGTTGACTCTTGAACTGTTCAATGGTTCCCTGATAAAGCAGTCTCCCTTTTCCGATGATACCAATTTGAGTTACCATTTTTTCGATTTCATCTAAAGCATGAGAGGAAATCATGACTGTGGTGTGAAACTTCTCAGGTAGGCTGCGAATAAGCTTACGAATCTCTTCACGCGCCTGTGGGTCAAGTCCATTAGTTGGCTCATCTAAGACAATCAATTTAGGACGCCCCATAATAGCCATGGCAATGCCCAAACGCTGCTTCATTCCTAGGGAATAATGCTTGACCCGCTTATCCTTATAATCCGTTAGTCGGACAATAGCTAGCGCTTCTGCCACATCATGATCCGTCAGCCCCTTCAATTCTTTGAGAATCTGCATATTCTCAAAGCCTGTCAGATTATCGTAGTAGGCTGGTTCTTCAATCAGAGAACCTATTTGTTTCAGAATACCAATCCGATTGGTATCTGACATAGGAACTCCTGCCACCGTAACCTGACCAGAGCTTGGCTCCAGAAGACCACAAATCATTTTCATGATAGTTGACTTACCAGCACCATTTGGCCCGATAAGTCCGTAAATTTCCCCTTGTTCAATATGCAAATTACTTAAATCAACAGCAACCTGCTTTCCAAAAACTTTCTTGACTTCTTTTAAACGAATCATTGCTGTCATGTGTCTACCTCCTTTTTCTTGATACTTTCAGTATAGCGTTCCTACCTTACCAGTCCTTACTCTCTACCTTAATTCTTCCTTAATTTTTAGGAAAATGGCAGAGCAGGCTTTTTGATTATGCTATACTAAGATTGAGGTAAACTGATATGAAAGAAAAAGAGAGAAAACTACTCATCTTAGATGACAATCCTGAGATTTTAGACATGATCACAGAAAGTCTATCTATTACTGGTTTCAGTCATTTGACACGGGCTGCCAGCAAAAAAGAAGCCCTAGAACTTCTGGAAAGGGAAGCCTTTGACTTGGCGATTTTGGACATCATGCTACCAGATGGTTCTGGTTTTGAGGTGCTTCGCCACATTCGCCAGAAATCTGACATGCCTGTGCTCTTTCTGTCTGCGGTGTCTGACATTGAAAAGCAATACCAAGGTTTCGAGCTGGGAGCGGATGACTACATCGTCAAACCCTTTCGTCCTAAGGAACTAGAACTGCGGCTCTTGTCCATTCTCAAGCGCAGCTATCCGCCGCAAGATGACGTGGTGCAATTAGATAGTTGTCAGATTGATTTTGAGCGCGCAGCCATTCTAAAAGAGGACCAAGAAATTCCGCTAACCGCTAAAGAATACAGCCTGCTCAAGGTGCTATACGATCATAAAAATAAAATCGTCACCTTCGACCAGCTCTTGAGTAAGGTTTGGGGCGACAATTATCAAGGTTATGAAAATACGCTCATGGCTCATATCCGCAAGGTGCGGCAGAAGATAGAGGCTAATCCGTCTAAACCTGTCCACCTCATTACTATTAAGGGGCTGGGCTACCAGCTGCGGGTGGATTAAATGACGACTTTTAAGTATTTTTCTAAGGTTTTGTTGACCTATTTTGCGACAGTGGTTCTTCTGGGGCTGACTGCCATTTTTATCTTTTTATTTGGCAGCTATCACATCATTGATAGCATGCAAAACAGTCATGAAGAGCCGACGGCTATCGTCAAAACGATGGTTAATCATAACCAGCTGCAGCTAACCACCCAGAATAAGAAAGTTCTAGACAAGCAAAAAATCTGGCTTATGCTATTGTCAGAGCAAGGGAACATTGAACAATCCTACCGCTTACCAGACAAGCTTAAGCGCCACTACAGCATGGCAGATGTGGCTCGTTCATCACGCTGGTATTTGGACGATTATCCTATTTTTACCTTTGTCGTTGGTGAAAAAGTTCTCATCTTAGGCTATCCCAAGGGGTCTTTTGAAAAATATCCTGCCAACTACTACAACGTCCAAAATTTCTTTAGCATCGCAAAGCTGGTTGCAGGTATTTTTGTGGGACTGATCATAGCCTTATTGGCTATTTACCTGCGGTCGCAAATGAGGCTGCGTAAGGAATTCAAACCGATCACTCAAGCCCTTGCTGACCTGTCTGACAGCCGACCTGTCCTTCTTGATGAAAAAGGCAATTTGTCTGAAATCAAGTTCGCTCTTAATCAGACCTCGCAGCTCTTGATTGAAACCAAGGAAATGCGCAGCCATTGGATACGCGGTATCAGTCACGATCTGCGCAATCCTCTGACCCTTATCCTTGGGTACACTAACCAACTTGAAAGTCTGCAAGGTCGCAGTCATCAAACTCAGCAAATTGAAGCTAATATTCATAAAATGGAGGACATCATTTCCAACCTTAATATGAGCTATCTGCTGGAGAATCAAGATATTGAGCAGGAAATGACCAGTTTTGACCTTAATGGTCTCCTCAGACAAATCATAGCTGATCTCTACAATAACTATGAAGGGATTGATTTGAGCTTTAAACTGCCAGAAGAAGCAACTCCTGTTCTGGGTAATAAAACGCTGCTAACACGCGCCATCAACAATATTCTTCTCAACAGCCTAACGCACAATACCTCGCCACAACTGAAACTCAACTTACAGCAGGTTGAAGACCACGCGCAGCTGATAATTACAGACAATGGTTCTATTAGTGCTGAAAAAATTCTTGAACTCAATCAGAAATCCCGCAATTATGACACTCACGGTATGGGAACCGTCATCACCAAACAAATCATTTTCCTCCATCAAGGAAATATTCACTTTGACAGTAACCATCCTGGCCTTCTAGTTAATATTGAGCTTCCGATAGTGGAAGAGTAATAATTAGATAGTTTATACGCAATGGAAATTAAATCACACTATAACTACGCAAATCAAAACCACCCGTGAGAACGGGTGGTTTGCTCTTCGGCTGAAAGCCTCTGCTACCGGCCGAGGCCTAAAGGCCTACCGAATGGTTTCCCTTCAGCACCACCTTTGCTAGCTGACCCGACTAGCGGGTCTCTTTAAGACTACTTTCTTTTATTCTTCTCACCTGTAAACGGATCATATTCCTCGAAAAGACTGAGCTGATCTGCTATCACGTCTTCTTGTAATTGATTACGAATATATTCTTCAATTCGCTTCTGATTTCGCCCAACCGTATCAACATAAAACCCTCGACACCAAAATTTGCGATTCCCATATTTATACTTTAAATTAGCGTGTCGGTCGAATATCATTAAGCTACTTTTACCCTTTAAATATCCCATAAATGAGGAAATACTTAGCTTCGGTGGTATACTCACCAACATGTGAATGTGATCTGGGCATGCTTCTGCTTCATGAATTTCAACACCTTTTCTTTCACATAATAACCGTAAGATTTGACCAATACTTGCTTTGTATTTCCCATAGATTATCTGACGTCTATATTTTGGGGCGAAAACAATATGATACTTACAATTCCATGTAGTATGTGCTAAACTATTATTATCCTGTCTCATCAGAGGTCCTCCTTTTGTATATTAGTTAGTGGTCGGGAAACCTTATCTAATATAACACTTTAGGGGGACTTTTTTGATACATCGCTAAAAGCTTTTCGGAACCACTAGCACAGCTAGTGGTTTTCGTGAGACAACAAAGGAAGCCGAGACAAAAGTCCCAGCTTCCTTTATTTATGTCATTTTTTTGCCTTATGCATCTCGTTTTTAACTGGACAGGAGCAATTACAATCTCCACAAGACCCCTTGCCCTTGATAAAACTACGCAGGCCATAAAAAACTGCCACTGCAATAATGAGTGTAATCACTAATGTTGCCATGATGCCCTCCTTACTTTTGACTCAAAGCCAGATTGTCTAGCGTAATGACTTTTTCTTTAATTGCGCGTGGTTTTCGAACAATAAAGTAAATGATGATCAATAGCAAAGCGAGTGCAACAAGAGTCCAAAAATTGATAGCTTTACCATACAACATAACCAGACCAATTTGATAAATGATTAAGCTGACCACATAAGCAAGCCCTGTTTGAAATGCGATAGCACCAACCGTCCACTTAACATTATTCATTTCACGCTTAATAGCTCCAATGGCCGCAAAACACGGTGCACACAACAAATTGAACGTCAAGAACGAATAAGCAGCTAGTGCTGAATAATCTGCGAGCAGAGCCTGAGACAAACCAGTTTCAGAACTATCGTGATATAAAATACCAAAGGTTGCTACAACCGTTTCTTTGGCCGCAAGACCTGTCACCGCAGCTACCGTTGCCTTCCAATTGCCAAAGCCAAGTGGTGCGAAAATCCAAGCGACAGCTTTTCCTAAACTAGCTAAAATAGAGGACTCTGTATCCACTACCTGTAGGGTGAAGTTATAGTTGGACATGAACCAGATCAGCACTGTCAAACTAAAGATAATCGTTCCTGCCCGCTTCACAAAACTAAGCGCCTTGCTAAATGCATAACGCAAGACAGACAGCAGTTTTGGCAAGTGATAAGCTGGCAATTCCATAATGAAAGGACTCGTAAAGCCACCAAGGAAACTAGTCTTTTTAAGAGCAATCCCTGACAAAATGATAGCAATCAATCCTAAGAAATAAGTTGAAGGTGCAATAAATGGATTATCTGGGAAAAAGGCTCCTGCAATTAGCGCAATGATTTCTAACTTAGCTGAACAAGGCATGAAAGTTGATGTCATGATGGTAATACGACGGTCACGCTCATTTTCAATGGTACGACTAGCCATAATCGCTGGTACACCACAACCTGTCGCAATGAGCATTGGAATAAAAGATTTTCCTGATAAACCAAAACGTCTAAAGATACGATCCATGACAAAGGCAATACGGCTCATATAACCAATATCTTCCAAAATACCTAGACAGACAAAAAGCACAAATATCTGTGGCAAGAAACCAAGTACCGTTCCAACCCCAGCAACAATCCCATCAATAACAAGAGATTCCAACCAACCTGCCACATGTAAATAATCCAAACCAGATTTAACCCAATTGGGAATCCACTCTCCAAAAAGGACATCATTAACCCAGTCGGTCCACATGGTTCCGACTGTTTGGATTGACAGATAATAAACCAAAAACATGACCAGTGCAAAAATCGGTAAGGCTAAAAGACGATTGGTTACAATCTTATCAACCTTATCAGAAATCGTCATTTTAAAGTCGCTTTCCTGACTCTGTGCCATTTTTGCCACACGTTCAATGAAGGCGTAACGCTCATTGATGACAATCGTTTCCGAATCTTCAGTAAAGACTTCCTCTGTAATCCTGATAATTTCGGCAATTTCTTGTTTCTGAAATTCAGACAAATTGAGATCTAGATTTACTAGGCTGTCACGTTCAAAGAGTTTAATGGCATAAAAACGTGCTGAACGCTCTGGCGCTGAATCACCAAGAACCTCAATAATCTGGGCAATAGCCGCTTCAAACTTATCATCGTAAAGTGGAAATTGAATGCTATCAATAGTATCTTTGGTTGTCTGGGCAGCCATTTTGACCGCTTTATCCACTCCATAGCTTTTAACGGCACTGGTTGAAATGACTGGAACCCCTAATTGATAGGACAATTTTTCCGTGTTGATAGATTTTCCTTGACTCTTGAGCACATCACTCATATTGAGCGCAATGGTAACAGGAATCCCTGTCTCAATAAGTTGAGTCGTTAAATATAAGTTTCGCTCCAAGTTAGTCGCATCAACCACATTTAAAATACTATCAGCATGATTGCTGAGCAGGTAATCACGCGCAACCTTTTCCTCTGGTGTGTAAGGCGACATTGAGTAAATTCCTGGCAAATCCTGAATTTTAAGAGATTTGTCTTTTTTGACCGTTCCACTTTTACGCTCAACTGTTACTCCAGGCCAGTTTCCAACACGCTGATTGGTTCCTGTCACCAAGTTAAATAGACTGGTTTTTCCACTATTAGGATTCCCAATTAAAGCAATCTCAGTCACCTGTTGCCTCCTTCCTTGTTTTCACAACACTAATCATTTGCGCTTCAGATTTACGTAACGTTAATTCATAACCGCGTAAGCTAATCTCAATCGGATCACCCAAAGGTGCAACCTTTCGCAGATAAATCTTAGTATGACGCGTCAGCCCCATATCCATAAGACGACGTTTTGCCTCGCCAATAGCAAAAATTCCCTCTACATAGGCGGATTCTCCAACTTTTAGTTCTGATAATGGCAGAGCTTCCAGAATATTTTCCTCCTCTGTCACATCAATGTGTTTTAAAATAGATTGATCAAAAGCCAACCGACTGGCCTTAAGCATAATAATAGCGCTCGTCTTAGTTTTCGATACAATCTTCACCTGACTGCCAACCTTGACACCAAGATTGGACAAATGCCGCTGGCTTTCCTCTGGTAAATCAATACTGACAATCTTATAAGCCACCTCAGATTTGGCATCCAGTAAAATCAACTCATTAGCCTCCTTCGCTAGTCAACCCTAAAAATACTTTCAACGTCACCATTATAACACAAAAAAATACCCATTTTAGCAAAAAAATGAATATTTTGTGTATTTTATACATTGTTTAGAGTCGTTCTAAATAAATGTATGTGTTATTTAGAATAATTATAAATTAAACCAGTTTTCGTCTGAAAAGAAATAGACTAACAGTTTTTGATTTGATATCTACAATGAAAATACGCTGACCAAATCAACAATTTCTCCACAAAATCCTCTCATGAAACAATTTTTTCAAACTCTTCATGCCACTGCTTAGCCTCCTCCGCTGAAAATAATAAGGTAATAGCACTCAAAACTTGTTGGTGTTGCCTTTTTGCTTCTGATCTATCTTGCCACAAATAATCAAAACTTGCTTCCAATTCTAACAAGGCAAGTTTTTCATAGGCAAAATAGTGAGGTAGGGAAACCTGCTTTAAGTGATTTAATAAGGTCTGACTTAAACTCTTTTCTTTCCTAGAAAGCAAAACAGATAAGCAGTTCAAGAGTGTGTCATATTTAATTCTGTCTAAATTATTGCGTGGTTCAGAATTAAGTTCTTTTAGGATATCTGTGGCTAAAAGAGCTAGCGTATCTGCTGTTAAAAACGACACCACATTTCCCGATAAACCAATATCTAAATTCGTCCAATAATCTATCGAGAAAAAATAATCTGTTAACTCTGCAATGATTTCCTGATCTGGCTCTTTCCCCTGTAACTTAGCTAAGACAATAGCAATTGTCAAACTAATAATGTGGTAAATATATTGACCTTGACTTGAAACCAAAGTTTCAAAGACCTGCGTCAAAGAAAACAGTTCTTCTTGATTGCCATCAGCTATTGCTTTTTGTAAGTGATTGACTTGAGTGAAAAAGTCAGACTTGTAAAAATAATCCCACTCAAAAAATTCATTAACTTCAACAATCATATAACTCAACAGTTCTAAGAGTACATCGTTAGAAAGCATTGTTTTACCATTTTCAAAATCAGATATACTGGTTGCTGATCCTGCGATACTTGCCAACTGCTTTAAAGATAATTTACGTTGCTTACGAATAGCTCTAAATTTTTCTCTTGTTTCCATTTGCTTCCTTTCGGATTTCACATTAAAACTCATTGATAAACGCAGATTTAAAATCGGCATCCCATTCCTCTGCCAATCCTTTTAACTCAATAAACTCTAAAGTTTTCAAAACTTTCTGATGCAGATTCAGACCATTTGATTTATTTTTAAAACAATAATGATAGGCGGATTCAAGCTCCTTAAGATATAGACTCTGTAAGGCAAAATAATCAGGAAATTTAAGTTCTTCTAAAAGTGATAAAAATCGCCTGCTTTCAGCACTTTCGCCAATTTTGATGAGGTAAAAGATACAACTACCAATGCTGTCAACCTTAATACGATCAAGATTATTTCTAGGTGGATGATTGATACTAGCCATAATTTCAT
Source organism: Streptococcus sp. ZY19097 (assembly GCF_040731245.1). Classification (NCBI taxonomy): domain Bacteria; kingdom Bacillati; phylum Bacillota; class Bacilli; order Lactobacillales; family Streptococcaceae; genus Streptococcus; species Streptococcus sp. ZY19097. The sequence goes on along the minus strand of NZ_CP160400.1, from coordinate 1,109,036 downwards.
TCATAAAAATGGTTAATGTTTTTACATTAAAAACTGTTTTAGCCATATCCAACAAACTGATATCCACATTTGTCCAAATATCAAGAGAAAAGAAATAATCTCTCAGAGTTTCTATAACCCCATTATCTAAAGTTCGGTGTTGCAACTGGTGTATTTGGCATTGAATACATAAAGAAATAATCTTATCTATGGGATTGTTATTTCCTAACTGTTCAAACGCATGACAACATTTCTCTAGGGAAGCAACATCTTTTTCAAACATAGCCTTATTAAAATCATTGGCCAACTCTTGAAAGCTTTTATCCAATAACAAATCATTGTCGAAAAATTCATTATATTCAACTCGTAAATATCTCAACAGTTTAAAGAGATTATCATTAGATAAAGAGGTTTTTCCATTTTCAAAATCAGAAATACTGGCAACTGAACTAGCAACTTCTGCTAATTGTTTAATTGTTAAGTGACGTTGCTTGCGAATTAGTCTGAATTTTTGTCCTTGTTCCATAAAAACTCCTGTTCGGATTTCCGAAAATCCCTCATAAGTTGCCATTTCTCAATTATAATAAACTCACCTCAAAAATAAAAAACATGAAGGTGTTAAACTATTACATATTATAACACAAGAAATCACAACCTTAACCGAGGAGGGACAATCATGTTACAAAGTCTAAAATACCTAAAAAAATGGAAATTATATCTCTTTCTAATTTTTGCCTTGCTTTACTCCTGCCAAGGAGTTATTATGCCCATTATTATTCAGTTGGCTGGAAAGCTTGATTTAAATAATACTTATCAAATCGTTATTTTTGGTATTGTTAGTATCAGCTTATGGATCCTTGTTTATCTTTTTATGTATGTAGAAAATGTACTCCTGAGAAGTCTCATTAAGGATAATAATACTGAAATTTCTAAACAGATTTTAGATAATTACGCTTCTAAACAGATTTGTTTGACAGACTCAGAATTAACCTCCCTACTCACACAAGATTTAACAATATTCTGGCAAGATTGCTTGTTGTCTTTGCTGATTTTTCCAGTTTTTGGATCATCTATTATTGTCTCAATTATTTATATTATTTGGCAAAATCCTTTCGTAGGCACACTGTTTGTTATTGGTGGCTTATTGATGATTATCCCCCAATTTATCTTTAATAAAAAACTCAATAAAACAGGCCTCCTGCTTAGTCAAGCCAAGGAAGAAAGCTTGAAAAGCATTACTGACTTTGGAAAAGGGATAAATTCCATCCGGAGCAATCAGGCAGAAAGTGACTTTTCTAATCATACCTTAAACCAAATTAGAAATACTGAGCATCGTCAATTCCAATATTTCACCACTCATAATCTTGTCATGTTTTGGACTGGTCCTTTGAAAAGTTTGGGAATTATTCTTCCCTTTATCATCGGATTAACAATTACAAATCTACCTCTGACCACCTTAATTGCCATGATGACCGCTTCTACTTATCTGATTAACCCTCTACAACAATTGTTAGAGGCAAGTTCAAATTTACAATCAAGTCAAAAGATTAAAGAAAAAATTCTTCAGAACGCCCAAACTTATCCTGATGATAAACAGCTACAAATCAAGGAAGCATCTCACATTAGTTCACTTGAAATAACTCACCTTTCAAAGTCATTTCCTGAAAAAGTGATTGTCAAAGAGGCTAACTTAAAAATAACAGAAGGCGAACATGTTCTTCTTGTTGGAGAAAGCGGCAGTGGTAAATCTACACTTTTAAATATTTTAAGCGGTGAAGACCAAAATTACTCAGGGAACATCGTCTATACTAACAGGAAGAATTACCAACTAAAACCTAGTTACAATTTTATTTCTTTAATTCATCAAATTCCCTATATTTTTCAAGCTAGCCTGAGAGATAATCTAACACTTTATCAAAATTATAATGATGAACAACTTTTATCTATCTTAAAAGCCGTTGGTTTATCACAGGACTTTAATCAAAACCTAGACTACTACCTTGATGGACACAATCTTTCAGGCGGTCAAATCATGCGACTAGAAATTGCGAGAACACTTCTTCGCCAAAAATCAGTCATCTTAGCAGATGAAATCACAGCATCCCTTGATAGACATACCGCAAAGTCAATTAGAACTCTCCTCCATCAGCTCCCTAAAACCATTACCATCATTGAAGTTGCACACAAATATAATCCCGAAGATTATGATACTATCTATGAACTAAAAAATGCAAAAATAATAAAAATGAAACAAGGGTAACCTTACAGATGATAATTTCTTCTTAAAATATGTTAAAACCTTTGAACCTTTATACAAAAGCTCCTCGAAAACGTTTTCAATTTTTTGTTCTTATACAGAGCTATGCACAGAAGAATTTTCTCATTTCCCAGATACTAAAAAACCTAGGCGAATGGCCTAGGTTTTGAGGCTTTCTTACAAGACTTTGCTCAAGAAGTCCTTGGTACGGTCTTCTTTGGTGTGTTCAAAAACTTCTTCTGGTGTGCCTTCTTCAACGATGACACCGCCATCCATGAAGATAACACGATCTGCTACTTCACGCGCAAAGCCCATCTCGTGAGTAACGATAGCCATAGTCATACCTGATTTTGCCAAATCTTGCATGACTCCAAGCACTTCACCAACCATTTCTGGGTCAAGTGCCGAAGTAGGTTCATCAAAAAGCAAAACATCAGGATCCATAGCCAAACCACGCGCAATAGCAATACGCTGTTGCTGTCCGCCTGAAAGACTTGGTGGGTAAGCTTTAGCCTTATCCCGAAGACCAACCTTTTCAAGCAAATCATAAGCTTTTGCTTCTGCTTCAACCTTAGATAGGCCCTTAGTTTTTATTGGAGATAGGGTGATGTTATCAAGTACTGTCATATTTGGGAAAAGGTTGAATTGTTGGAAAACCATCCCCATCTTTTCACGCATTTTGAAAATATCATTTTTCTTATCAGTAATATCCACTCCTTCAAAGGTAATCACACCCTTAGTCGGAGTTTCAAGAAGATTCATGGTGCGAAGAAAAGTTGATTTCCCACTCCCTGACGGACCAATGATAACCACAACTTCTCCTGCTTTAATATCAAGGTTTACCCCTTTTAACACTTCATTTTTTCCAAAATATTTGTGAAGGTTCTTAATGGAAATAATTGTCTCAGTCATTAGTGTTTTCCTCCTTGAGCCATACGTTTTTCAAGAGATTTGAGTGCAAAAGACAGAACTGTTGTCAACATTAAATAGTAGAAAGCAGCAAATAAAAGTGGTTCAACCGTAGTATAAGTTGCTGTCACGACTGATTGGGCACCATTCCATAACTCCATAACACCAATAGTCTGCAAAAGTGAACTATCCTTGATAATGGTAATAAATTCATTCCCTAAGGCTGGTAAAATATTTTTCAGAGCTTGAGGTAAAATGACATAGCGCATAGCATTAACTGGACGAATTCCCAATGAATAAGCAGCTTCAAGTTGACCTTTTGGAACAGCTTCAATCCCAGCTCTGACAATTTCAGAAATATAAGCTCCGCTATTGAGCGAAATAATAATAATCCCTGGCAGTAATCGTGAAAAATCAAGATCAAGAACACCAAAACCAATAGTCGGAGCATTATTAAAATGCATCCAAGCAAAGGCAATCATAATTTGTACGACCATAGGTGTTCCACGAAAGACCCAGACGTAAAAACTAACAATCCAGTCTAAAACTTTGATATTGCTACGTTTAATCAAAGCAACTAATACTCCCAGAATGGTACCAAAGAAAACGACACAAGCCGAAATCATGACGGTTACGACGACACCGTAATTGAAATAAGACCAATAAGTTGGTAAAAATGAAAAATTCATAGTTATCTTAACTCCTCACGCTAGTAATTCAGCTAATTATAACACATTTTGCATAAAAATACCAACAGCCTTTTCTCAAAACCAAAAGAAAAAAAGCCAAACATGATGATCAGCTTTTCTTACGAGATTTTTAGACATTGCGACTAGCTATCCACTGCTATCTATGAAAAGATTATGCTACTAGATAATAGTCGGCAACACACTATTTCTCCGACCTCTTTAATAAAGCAAGTCGTAGATTTCCATTGCGATAAGGTCAATGCTATCAAATGAGTATGATTCACGAGCTTCAACGTCACGCAAAGTAAAGACAGGCCCATTATCTGGGTCATTACTGAAAGAAACTTCGGCAACCACAACACCATCTCGTTCAAAATTACGTTTAAGATTGCTAGCATCAGTCGTCATCAACTCCAGACGATTGATAATTCTCACCAAATGTGATTCCATATTATTCTCCTATTCGTTTTTTGTCTCCTCTATTTTAACACAATGCGGACTATTCGTCATCAGTTTAGAGAGATTTTAACGAATTATACATAATTGCCTTGATGGAATGCATGCGATTTTCAGCTTCTTGAAAAATAATAGAACTGTATTTTTGAAAAACTTCGTCAGTGATTTCCAGTTCAGCCAAACCATATTTAGCATAGATTTCTTGACCAATCTCAGTGTTAAGGTCATGGAAAGCCGGCAAGCAGTGCATGACAATGACATTTGGATTTTCAGTCTTAGCCAGCAGGTCAGCATTGATTTGATAAGGCAGTAGCAAGTCAATCCTTTCCTTGAAATCCACATCTTCTCCCATAGATACCCAAACATCAGTATAGAGCATATCAACTCCCTTAATTTCATTGATATCATCCGTAACAGTTAATTTAGCTCCTGCGTTGTGCTGCTCTGCCATTGCCACAATCTCAACCTCAGGCTGCAAATCAGTTGGTGCGATAATCTTAACGTTGACGCCCAAGATAGCTGAGGTTACTAAAAGAGAATTTGCCATGTTATTGCGACCATCACCGACATAAGCAATGGTCAAACCTTCCACCTTTCCAAAAACTTCTTTCAAAGTCATAAAATCTGCAATCATCTGTGTGGGGTGCCAAGTGTCGGTCAGTCCATTCCAAACAGGTACTCCAGCGTACTCAGCCAAGGTTTCCACATCCTCTTGCTTGAAACCTCGGTACTCAATCCCATCAAACATGGAACCCAAAACCTTAGCTGTGTCAACAACCGATTCTTTCTTCCCTAGCTGAATTTCGCCAGCACCAAGATAAGTCACATTCATTCCTAAGTCTTGCCCCGCAACTGTGAAGGCAGAACGTGTTCTTGTTGAGGCCTTTTCAAAAATTAAAGCGATATTTAAACCATCTAAATATTTATGCGAAATTTTTGCATTTTTGAGTTCCTTAAATTTCAATCCTAGATCAATTAATGCTTCTAGTTCTTCTTTGCTAAAATCAATTTCTTTTAAAAACGACCGATTTTTTACCATACTGTTACTCCTATACCGTGTAATAATATAATTTATTTTAGCATAATTATTCATTATGTCAAGAAAATTCTCCGAAACATTCACAAAAAATGTATTTTTAATGACTTTTAGCACTCCTATGGTGTAAGTGCTAAAAATCATAATCTTTTTACTTGATTTCTATATTCCTAGTGCTATAATAGAAGCATAAAGTTTGACTATATCTGACCAAACATCAAAAAGTCAGCTAATCACGAAAGGGGGATGCAGTTATGCTCTGCCAAAATTGTAACTTAAACGAATCAACCATACATCTCTATACTAATGTCAACGGACATCAAAAACAGATTGATCTTTGTCAAAACTGTTATCAAATTATGAAAACAGACCCAAATAATGCTATTTTGGGTGGTCTTGGCAATGGCTCACAAACCTCTTCCGAGCAAGCTCAAGCAGGGGGAATCAATCCTTTCTTTGATGATTTTTTCAACGATCTTAATAATTTCCGCGCTTTTAACGGTCAAGACTTACCAAATACACCACCAACTCAATCTGGAGGCAATTTCGGAGGAAATGGCGGAGCAGGTAATAACCATCGACCAAATGGACCTCGCCCGCAACAAGTACCCCAACAACCAAAAGGCCTACTAGAGGAATTTGGCATTAACGTTACTGATATTGCTCGCCGTGGTGACATTGACCCTGTTATAGGACGCGATTCCGAAATTATTCGTGTCATTGAAATTCTCAACCGACGTACTAAGAACAACCCAGTTCTCATCGGTGAACCTGGTGTTGGTAAAACTGCTGTTGTTGAAGGCCTCGCTCAGAAAATTGTTGATGGCAATGTTCCACAAAAACTCCAAGGCAAACAAGTTATTCGTCTTGATGTGGTTAGTCTTGTCCAAGGTACTGGCATTCGCGGGCAATTTGAAGAACGTATGCAAAAGCTGATGGAAGAAATTCGTAACCGTAAGGATGTTATTCTCTTCATTGACGAAATTCACGAAATTGTCGGTGCTGGCTCTGCTGGCGATGGTAATATGGATGCAGGAAATATCCTCAAACCAGCTTTGGCACGTGGTGAACTTCAATTGGTTGGAGCGACAACCCTCAACGAATACCGTATTATTGAAAAAGATGCTGCGCTAGAGCGCCGTATGCAGCCAGTTAAGGTTGATGAACCTTCTGTTGAAGAAACCATCACCATCCTACGTGGCATTCAAAAAAAATACGAAGATTACCACCATGTCAAATACAGTGACGATGCCATTGAGGCTGCCGCTGTCTTATCAAACCGCTACATTCAAGACCGCTTCTTGCCGGACAAAGCTATTGATCTTCTTGATGAAGCTGGTTCTAAGATGAATTTGACTCTCAACTTCGTTGACCCTAAAGATATTGACAAGCGCCTAATTGAAGCTGAAAATCTCAAAACGCAAGCCACACGTGACGAAGACTACGAACGCGCAGCTTATTTCCGCGACCAAATCGCCAAATATAAGGAAATGCAAAAACAAACCATCAATGAGCAAGATATACCTGTCATTACAGAAAAGACTATCGAAGCTATCATCGAAGAAAAAACCAACATTCCTGTCGGTGATTTGAAGGAAAAAGAACAATCACAACTGATTAACCTAGCTACTGATTTGAAAGCTCATGTCATCGGTCAAGATGATGCAGTTGATAAAATCGCCAAAGCTATCCGTCGCAATCGTGTCGGACTTGGTACACCAAACCGCCCAATCGGATCTTTCCTCTTTGTTGGTCCAACTGGTGTTGGTAAGACAGAATTGTCTAAGCAACTGGCTATTGAACTCTTTGGTTCTGCCGATAGCATGATTCGCTTTGACATGTCAGAATACATGGAGAAACATGCTGTTGCTAAATTAGTCGGAGCACCTCCAGGATATGTCGGCTACGAAGAGGCTGGACAATTGACTGAAAAGGTTCGCCGCAATCCCTATTCACTTATCTTGCTAGACGAAGTAGAGAAAGCTCACCCTGATGTCATGCACATGTTCCTCCAAGTTCTTGATGATGGTCGATTAACCGACGGGCAAGGCCGTACTGTCAGCTTTAAGGACACCATCATTATCATGACATCTAATGCTGGTACTGGCAAGATTGAAGCAAGTGTCGGATTTGGAGCTGCTCGTGAAGGGCGTACCAATTCTGTCCTTGGAGAGCTCAGCAATTACTTTAGTCCTGAATTTATGAACCGCTTCGATGGTATCATTGAATTCAAGCCTCTTAGCAAGGACAACCTCCTTCATATTGTTGACCTTATGCTTGACGATGTTAATCAACGTTTAGCTTACAATGAAATTCATCTTCAAGTAACAGATAAGGTCAAAGAAAAACTGGTTGATCTTGGCTTTGATCCAAAAATGGGAGCACGTCCATTACGTCGAACCATTCAGGATTACATTGAGGATGCCATCACAGATTACTATCTGGAACACCCAACAGAAAAAGAACTCAAGGCTGTCCTGACAAGCAATGGTAAAATTATCATAAAAGCAGCTCAAAAAGTTGAAAAAACAGAAGAGACTGTAACGACTGAATAAATTTGAGTTGGGCAAATCAGCCGTAATGACTTATTTTCCAACCACAAAATAATGTAATTGCCACAAAGCCCTTAACTAGGAGTGTCGTCTTAGTAAGGGCTTTTACTGTATTAATTTTCAAAGAGTAATGCAATATTGATTTATAACCTATTTTCAAAAATCAAAACATCACTTTCTTACACTCTTTAAAATCACTTCTTGCACAAGAAAGTCATTCGATCAAAAATAAAGTGCATGACAATTACTTGGTTTCATTTTATTTTCTATATCATTAACACTGCATTTTTCAAAAATAGTTTTGATTTTAAGTAATACTCAATGAAAATCAAAAGTAGCCTAGGAAACGAAGCCGACGATAGAACTTGAGTTCATCAAGGCAAGTTGACAACGGATAATTTTGATTTTCGAAGAGTATAAGAACCTGTATTCACAGTTCAGCACTTCTATCTAAGGCTAGTTTTTGAGCTACTCATCGTTAATTTTTTTCAAAATACAGTCAGTATTCTCTCAAAAAAATGCCTTGATTAGCGAAAAACTATCTCTGATATAAAAGCACTTCGCTTGTGAATACAGGTTCTTAGTTTTACAGATATTTTCAATAGGAATTCTAATCTATTTTTAGTATAATAATCACAAAGGAGAAAATCATGACCAATCCAACCTTCGGTAAAAAAATTGACGGTGTTAATTACAATGCTCGCTACGGTGTCTATGCCGTTATCCCTAATCCAGAGAAATCAAAAATTATCTTAGTTCAGGCTCCTAACGGTGCTTGGTTTTTACCTGGAGGTAAAATTGAAGCTGGTGAAAATCACATGACTGCTCTTGAACGTGAACTTATTGAGGAACTAGGATTTACTGCAGAAGTTGGAGAGTATTTAGGTCAGGCAGATGAGTACTTTTACTCCAGTCATCGCGATAAATATTATTATAATCCTGCTTATCTCTATGAAATCACACACTTTACACAAGTTGATACTCCATTGGAAGACTTTAACCAACTGGCTTGGTTTCCAATCAGCGAAGCCATTTCTAAACTAAAACGAGGAAGTCATAAATGGGGAGTCGAACAGTGGCAAAAAAATCATCAGATTTAATATTTTTTCTATTAAAATAGTGCTATAATATGACTAAGAACTTTCAAGGAGGATAATATGAGACTTATCAATACGACCAGTAGCCATGCTGAGCTAGTTCGAAATCAGTTGCGTAATACTGATGCTAAACTTGTGGAAACCTACTCAGCAGGAAACACAGATGTTATTTTTACACAGGCACCGCACCACTACGAGTTGTTGATTACTAATAAATACCGCGCAATCAAAGATAACGAACTTGAAGCGATTCGCGAGTTTTTCCTCAAACGCAAAATCAATCAGTCTATTGTCCTCATGGATCAACTAAAAACTATCCACACTCCAAAATTGATTGAAATTTCATTCCCAACAACTTTGTAATTAGTATTCGTCCATTCAGGATTTAGTGACTTCTTTTTCCACTCCGACCTTCTCTTTTGCTCATACATTTTTAGATTTTGAAAAAAATAAAAAAAAAACGAATGATTTCTGGTTATTCGTTTTTTAGTTTTCAAATGAAGATTGACTTTATTTACAGCCCTCTCAGTCTGTTAAAGATAAACTATGTTGAATTTCATCAAGTATCACCGTAGTTTTTTCACAGAAAGTTGCTTCGGGGAGATAAAGAATGCTATCAAAAATAAAGTCGTCGCTGTTAGTACAATACTAGATCCAGCTGCAATGTTGAATGTGTATCCTATATATAAGCCAATTAGCGATGTCAGAGCTCCAATCACTGAGGATAATAGAATCATAGTCTTGAGGTTATTAGCATAAAGGTACGCTGTTGCTGCTGGTGTGATTAACATTGCAACTATCAATATTGTACCAACGCTTTGCATAGCAGTCACTGATACCACTGTCAGTAAAATCATCAAAAGGTAGTGATAAAACTTTACTGGCATTCCCATGGTTTTAGCCAAAGTCGAATCAAATGAAGTGAGTAGTAATTCCTTGAAAAAGATAATCATAACTGCTAATACAATAATAGAAACAATAATCGTCACCCACATGTCACTATCTTGCACTGCCAAGATATTTCCAAAAAGGATGTGAAAAAGGTCCGTCGAACTATTAGCAACACCAATCAAGATAACACCTAATGCTAAAAAGGAAGAAAAGGTGATGCCAATGGCTGTATCTCCCTTAATCATGCTGTTTTCCTTGATATAGGTAATGATAATCGAAGCCAAAACTCCAAAGATAATGGCTCCAACGAAGAAATTGATACCTAGAATGAACGAAAGAGCAACTCCTGGTAGTACAGCATGTGAAATGGCATCTCCCATAAGGGACATGGAGCGTAGGATAATAAAGCAACCGACTGCTCCTGCTACTACACCAATCACGAGCGCTGTTATCAAAGCATTCTGTAAGAAATGGTAGGTTACTAGACCATGAAAAAATTTAAGAAACATGAGTTAGCTCTCCTTTCCCAGAAAAATATTGTCCCCGTAAGTTGCCTTGAGATTTTCCTTGGTGAAAATATCTTCAACCTTTCCATAGGCCACTAAGTTCTTGTTTATCATTAGAAGATGATCAAAATATGACCGAGCTTTACTCAAATCATGGTGAACAATCAAAATAGTCTTGCCAGACTTTTTCAAATCCCTAAGCAGATTAGTGATGATTGTTTCACTAATTGAATCAATCCCTACAAAGGGCTCATCCAAAAAGATATAGTCAGCTTCCTGTACCAGACATCGAGCTATCAGCATCCGCTGAAACTGACCTCCTGACAGAGCCTTGATAGGACGATCGGCAAATTCTGACAGCCCCACTTGTTTCATGACTTCAAAAACTTTACGCCACTCTGCTTTACTTGGACGATGAAAAAGTCCTAGTTTTGCATAAGTTCCCAGAGATACACACTCCTTGACTGTCATCGGAAAATTATAGTCAATCTGGCTCTTTTGTTCGACATAGGCGATTTGTCCTTTATCTGCCGAATTTTCCTTGCCATCTATATAAATTTTACCACTGTAAGTAATCAAGTTAAGAATAGCTTTGATAAAGGTTGATTTCCCGGCACCATTTGGTCCTAGTAAGCCTACAATAGCTGGTCCTTCAATATGGACAGATACATCCTCCAAGGCTAAACAGTCATCTTCATAACTGACCGTCAAATTTTCTATTGTAATCATTTTTCCTCCTAAATATAGGTTGCTCTGCTATTGTGACAAACCTTCTGCAATCTTGTCGAGATTGTACTTCATCATGGCATAATAGCTGTCGCCTGTTTGGCCTTTTTTAGCAACTGAGTCTGTGAAAATTTCAGCATAAATCGGAATACCACTATCCTTAGAAACTGATTTCATTGGACGTTTATCAACACTTGATTCGACAAAAAGCGCTGATGGACGAACGATTTTAAGTTTTTCAACTAAGGATGACAGTTGGTCTGGTGTTCCTTCTTCTTCGGTATTGATTTCCCAAATGTACGCTGATGGCACGCCGTAGGCTTTGGAAAAATATTTAAAGCAGCCTTCACTGGTGACAATTAATTTTTTATTTTCGGGAATGGCAGCAAATTTTGATTTTGCTTCTTTGTCTAATGCCTCTAACTTAGCTACGTAGGCCTTCAGATTTTTTTCATAAAAAGCCTTATTCTTAGGATCTTTTTGACATAAACGCTTACTGATATTTTGGGCATAAATGATACCATTCTCAAGACTTAACCAAGCATGCGGATCTTCTTTGCCTTTCTCACTTTGTCCTTGAAGGTAGATAACTTTGACACCATCACTGACCGCAAAATAATCTTTGTTCTTGCTTTTCTTAGCATTTTTGACCAATTTCGTAAACCAAGCATGACCACCGTCCTCTAAATTAATGCCATTGTAAAAAATGAGGTCTGCGCTGCTAGTTTTCTCAACATCTTCTGGTAAGGGATCGTATTCATGTGGGTCTTTACCAGTAGGTACAATACTGTGTAAATCAATTTTATCACCAGCTATCGTTTTCGTCATATCTGCAATAATCGAATTGGTAGCAACAACCTTTAATTTACCACTGTCCGATCTATTTCCTGATGAACAGGCTCCTAGAAATACAAGTGACAATAACAAAGCAAGCAATGTAAAATAAGTTTTTTTCATCATAAACTCCATTCATTTTATTTAATTTAAAATTTAAGTATACTTAATTACATATTTAGCATATATTAACTTTCGGAATTTGTCAATCATTTCCCGAAATATTATTATAATATTTAACCAGTTAGGTTTCGCCAAACAATCAGCTGAAGGTGTTTTTATTCCCTAATCAAGATTATCGTCACTAGTTTACTACCGTTTACGACTTAAAAATGACTGTTTACGACTTAGGAAGATTATCGCCAACTTTTTTGTTACAATTATTGAGAGAGGAGGTGTTTGATATGGCAACGGAAAAAACGTTTAAAGAACTAAGTCAGTCTGAATTAGAGAAAACAGTTGGTGGAAACACTAAAGACTTCTTAATTGCTGGAGCATTCGATTGGTTGAAGAAAAATCAAAAGCCTACCAGACACGCTTAAATCAAAAAACCATTCGACTATTTCAGTCGAATGGTTTTTTGATCCGTATTGTTTGTCTGAAATGATAATTTTTGCTTGATGTTTGTACCGACATATTAGAATATTTTTTCATCATCTGGTTAATCGTTTTGAGACCAACACCTCTGCCGAATCCCTTACTTGAATAATTCTTTTGATAAATCAATTCCACTGGAACTCGTTCTTCTTTTGTGGTGTTATCCACAATTAAAATATAATCACCATCTTGATAGAAACAAGCAATAATCATGGCAGGCTTTTCAGCTTCTATAGCTGCTTCAATCGCATTATCACATAAAATGGATACAAGTCGTACATAATCTAACAAGGGAATATCTGGAGTTCCAATTTTGTCTTTAACTTCTAATTCCACCTCTATATGATAAGATTCTGCTTCCAAAAATTTTGCTGATAACACGCTTTTTATCGCATCATTATCAATATTAACCAACCGTCCAATATCAAATTTTTTATTCTGAATAAGTTGCCCTGAATCTTCTAAGACAGAATTATAAATATTTCTCACCATGGTCATATCATTTTGGTCAATTCCTTCTTTTAAACTTGCTAAGATATTAGCATAATCATGACGAAATGCTCTTAGTTCTTCATACAGGCCTTCAATTTGTTTGCTATACACCGACAAAGAGTGCAGTTCTTGTTCCCGCGCTAAAGATACTTCTTTCTCAAGTAAATTTTGATAGGAGCGATTCATATAAAATAGCATTAGAATGAAGAAAGTGAAATAGAGAACCACCAACCATTGACGATAGACCAAGTTTGGAACACCACCATAAAATTCCATACCTGTTAGAAATTCAATCATGACATAGTAAAACATCATCGTTACATCTGTAAATATTAATTTCTTACGTAAATTCTTTATCTCACTTACTTCAATAAAAGTTTGAAAGTTAATTTTAAACAATTTAACCATCATAAAATACATCAGAATTATCGAAAATTCTACAATAGCAAATAATAAATTATTTTTGTCTAAATCGGTATAACTAAAATTAAAAAAAGGAATAATGAAGAATCCGATAATTCTTTTAAAAGCACTCTCTATAACCCATGGAATACTCCCATAAAATACATATAGAGAAAAAGGCAATGTTTTATCTCTCAAATATGATAGAAGCACCAAAATTAAAATACGACCGATAATCGTGTAAAACCATGTAAAATCAATGACAAAGAAAGCAACGGCTATCGTCACTATTTCCCATAATTTCAGTTTCGCTCCTCTAACATTAGAGTAAATCAACATAATCACAGGATAGTAAGCTAGTTCACTTAGATAATCACTCATTAGCTTTTCACCTCATCTCATTCAATAGAGGTTTTACTTTATCTCTCGAAACTAGGCAAGTATCGCCTGTTTCAAAATAAATACTTCGTGTGGCTTTATCAAATCTGACCACATTATCCACATTAATGATAAAAGAACGATGGCACTTGAAAAGACGCTTGTCTGATTTAGCAACCTCTGCAATCGTCGCATAAAATTCTATTCTGTCATTTTTCGTATGTAAAATCATGCGGTGCACAGCAGAAGATGTTTCAAAATAAAGAATGTCACTATATGGAACACGTACACGTGCTTTGGAAGTCTCAAATAAAAAGGAATTTTCTCCAAAATTACCAATTTTATGTTTCATGGCTTCTTTCAAGCACAACTCTAAGCGTTCGCTAAATGCCTGGTCGTTCAAATTCTTATCAATAAAATCAATCGCCCCCACTAACGCTTGATAAGTTAACAACATAAATTCTGAATGGGTTGTTACAAAAACAATGATAGCTGTCGCATCTTTTTCACGAATAGCTTTAGCGACATCAATTCCTTGCTTTTCATCGTCTTTGATCTCTAAATCCAGAAAGAAAATTTGGTGTTCTCCTTTTTCAGTTGCCTTTGCTATAATCTCATTTGCAGAACTAAACACTTCTATCCTCTGATAATCCCAATGATTTTTCGCCATAATGGTCTCAATCTCGCGTTCCATACGAAATTGTTGTGTGATATTATCCTCTAGTACATAAATATCTAACATAAATCTCCTCTAAAAATCAGTCGTTTGAGATGATTTCTTTTAGTTGACTTCCTTTACTTCGTGCATAATGTACAGGTCTCTTTTCATCTCCGACATATAAAAGTCGCTGTTGTCTATCCATTATCCGTATTTTGTCCCTATTTACCAAAGTATCACGATGACACCTAAAGAACTGATGGTATTCTCTTTCAATATCTTTTAATTGATGATAAATATGATATTCCTCTTCAGTGGTTACCACCTTGACCATATGACTTTTTTCTTTAGAGACTTGGATAAAAAGAATAGTGTTAATAGCCAATTTATAGTCTCTTTTGTTAATGGTACATTTGAAATATTTCATAAATCATTATTCCCTCCTATAACATTATAAAGAAAATATTGATGAAAAAATCTCCAAGTCACAAACAGGTAAAATAAGGTCACGAACGGTCACTTTTATTGTAACATAGTAAAATGATATTCTGATATATTAAAAAACAAAAACATACTAAGATTAGTAGTGAAGAAATCTCCGACGGGAGAAAGTACTCACTACTTTTTCTTTATGATAAAGTAGAGGTGTCTTGTTAAGTCGATGCTTCTTTTGACGCTAGACGTCGCAATAAAAACTGGCAAGACACCTGTTTTAGGAAGAATGTTATCAAAGTATGTGGGACGCTAGACGTCGAGTATTGAAAATGACATCTCTAAAACAAGGAATCATTCAAGACAAAGAGGTAATATCATGCGTGCAGTTTTTGGGATTGATGTGAGTAAAGTAAGTTCAGAAGTGGCCATTCTAGTCAACGGCGAGAAGGTTCATGGCTATACCATGCCCAATGATGCCATTGGCTTTGCTCGGCTACTTGGCGATTTGAAAACCGTCCACAAGCCAGAAATCATCTTTGAAGCAACAGGCGTCTATTCTCGTCGTCTTCAAGCTTTTCTGGATGAACATGGCTACGCTTACACACGGCTCAATCCCTTAGAAGCCAAGAAGCAACTGGATAGCTTGCGTGTGCGAAAAACAGATCAAATTGACGCCGAAAAACTGGCTCAGTCTCAGTTTGTATTGAATCGTAAACCGACCTATGTCCAAGAAGAAGTCTATCAAGATCTGCGAGATTCAAGTCGGTTCTATCAGAACTTAACTGAGGACATCGTTCGAGCTAAAAACCGTCTGCACAAGGTCTTACAGGTCACTTTTCCTGAATTGGAAACTATCTTGTCAACACCAACTGGGGAACAATACTGGAACTTAGTTACTGCGTTTCCTTGCAAGGACTTCGTGCTTGAGTTAAGCAAGGATGAACTCTCAAAGAGCATCCGTCTGTCCACTTCAAAACGGATTTCTGACGAGCGTGTGGCCTACTTAGCAGAGAAGCTGACAGCACTAGCTAATCAATCTTATTGTGCCGTCAAGAAAACCTCTCCAATCATGGAAGAGGTCCGTTACTATGCAAAAGAATTGCTTAGACTTTCTGAACAGAGACAAGCAATCTTAGACGAAATGGTGGAACTAGCTCAACCTTTACCAGAGTATGACATTCTGCTTTCTATTCCTGGTATCGCTGAGACGACTGCAACAAGTATTATTGGTGAACTGGGAGATATTCGCCGTTTTCAGTCTGCCAATCAAATCAATGCCTTTATCGGTATTGACCTGAGACACTATGAATCTGGAAACTTCATCGCTAAGGAACACATTACCAAGCGTGGCAACCCCTACGCTAGAAAGATTCTGTTCAAATGCATTCACAATATCGCTTCAGCTAGTCACACCAATCCTTGCCATATTGCAGACTTTTATGAGAAACGAAAAAGGCAATCGCAAACGACTTCAACCAAGCCACACACGATTGCCTCCATACATCGTCTCATCCGGACAATGTATTACCTCATTATGCATAACAAACTTTACGATTACACTTTAACCCAAAATCGGTAAAACTGTTTATGCCATATTATTGTAACACCTTATTTCAAAAATCACAAAATAAGGTGTTGGTTTTGTATACACTTTTTATGTAAATCTTTAGTGTAAAGTAAGGTCACTTCCCTATTTTGATGACTGTATGAAAATTATTTTTTCTCTAAAACCTTGATAGGCTTGATAAATGGTAGAAAATTAAGCACACTAACAACCAGTGGATAATTTTTGTCTTTCCATACTAGAGAAACGTTTAAAAACATTAGTAACAAACCTAATCCCATAACAAAAAGAATAATCCCTGATAGCCTCCTTTATGCTTCAATATTATTTTGAACAAGTTTAGCTAATTGACTTAACTTGTCCACACATAATATATCTTTTTAAGGATTTTTGCGCCAAAGTCGTAAAATGCCAATTTTTAGTCGCGAATGGCTACTTTTTATCTTTTTTGAAATAATCCTTGCATAAAAGCAACACAAACAACCCACCAAATAATAAATTGTAAGTTGTTGAATTCCAAAAATCTTTATTGTACACAAAGTAATTAAACAGCATTAAGCATATTCCAAGAAAGTCAAATATGAGAGCTGTGTATAAACTATTTTTACAAACTTTATCATTCATTTGCTACTTTTCCTCTGCCAAGTTTCATTAAAATCAGTCCCAATAGAGAAATTAATAGTCCGTAAAATGAGAAGTTGTTTTCTTTAATGCCCAATTTCGGCAAGGTGTTGCTCTTATTAGTTTTTACTTCATTTTTAGGAAAAGCTTGTGGATTTTCTGAAACGATTGTTTTTTCAGCAGTTCTAACATCAGTTTGCGGTGAAGAAATCACATTCTGAATATTAGAATCACCTTTTATTTCTTCAGTATTAAAGCCTATCGTTTCTGTATTATCTTTGATTGATTGTTCAGCCATTGCTGCTGCCATAGCCGCTGGAATTTTTCCATAAAAGAGATAGTCATAAAGTTCTTGTCCAGAAATACCGCCACCAATCCACGCACTCACCATTTGACCATTTTGCAAACGGATAATGGTAGGCGTTCCTGGAATACCGACCGTTCCAAAAAGAAAGTCCGCTGCTTCTTCATCAAAATCTTGACTGTCAGTATTGTAATACTCTAGACGATTATCCATTAAAGTGTTGAACTCTTTTAAATCTGGGGAAAACTGACGACAATAGTAACAAGTCGGACGTCCAACATAAATCACGTGCTCTTTTCCGTCCTCTGTAAACATCGCATAAACATCTGTCATTGGAACGTGATTAAAGTCTGCGACATTTTCTTCATATTGGGGAATAGTGATTTCAGGTTCTTCTGGCTCATCTGATGTGTCTGATACTATCGTTTCCGTTGCTTCGGGTGATTCCATTGAAACAGCTGAATTATCAGCCGTTTCAATTGATAATACCTCCTCAGTTTTTTCGGATTGACTTTCTGAAATATCATTTGATGGCTCAATAATATCTGTTGCTAGATTTTCTGTAACATTATCCCCATTATCCACAACTTCTGTCGTTTCAGTTGTAGGTACAAGCTCATCATCAGCAAAGACAGAAACAGTTGCCATTGATAAAACAGTTGCAGATAATAAAATTGTTGATTTTAAAACATTCTTTTTCATAAAATCTCCTTTTAATTAAGATTGTCACCGCGATTGACCATTTCAGTTTAACAAATTCTCTTGGAAATAAACGGTCAAGTCATCATTTGTCGTTTTTAAGTCGTCAATGGTAAAATTTAGGTTATAAAAAAGCTGATAGGCAATCTATCATCTTGAAAATAAATATTTTATCTAATAACCATATCTGATATTTGATAAACTTCTTAACCTCTTTAATTGTTTTGATTGCGCATCAGATAGTTGAAGTTTATTTTCTACCAGAATGTTAGACAACTCTACATTCATCCTACTTAAAACTAATGGCGTAGATATTCCACTTGACTCTAGTTCCTTACGATAGAAAAGAAAACATTTTTTAAGTGGTATATATTTTGAATCCTCACTTAAAGATACTAATAATTCGTCAATAATAACTACTGCTTCAGTTTTTCTTTCTTTTCCGCCCGAAAACCACTTTAAGCCTACCATTAAGCTATTCCCCCTTCAACGGTTGAAAGTCCTGCATCTGTCATGGCATCAAATTGTTTAAAAGTTTTTGTTTTCATTTGAGTACCTCCTAAAAATCTGTTAAACTAACAGGTCTTAGTTTAACAGATTTTTGGGTTAATGTGTGCCCAAGTCGTAATTTGTCGTTTTTAGGTCGTAAATGGTAAAACTTGATTAAACAAAAGCCGATAGGCAAAAAGTACACTGTCAGTTCCTCACACCTGCCATATATGATTAGACTCATGATTCAGTATGATGTCGAGGTTATTCGAAAAAGTCAAAATAACAACAGAAAAATGTTTCTTTAACCTGTAGTTTTAGACATAAATGAGAATTATAGAAGATCTTCCTCAATAATTTGATAATGTTTCTGAAATTGTTTTTTTGAAACAATACGATGATTAGTAACATCTAAAAAATCTCCGATATATCCCACAGGGTAAGAGGCATAACCAGGGTAACTCAGTAAGCTGATTTTCAAATTAAATTTCATAGAAGGATTTATTCCACTCATAGAAATCACTAATTTATCATCGTTCCATCTCAGATATTTTTGTTTAAAAGCTTGCTGAACCCATACTGGTTGTGCGTTTGTCTTACTTATTTCCCATACATCAGATAGACGACCATTATATAATGCTTTCATAATGTACATACCTTATTTCTTTTTGCAAAAAAACTTAGATTACCTTTAAAATAATATTATTTATAAGTTTTTACAAACAAATAAATATCAACAAGCATTAGGTGTTCCACCAGTTCCTCCAGGAGGGCAAGAACGAACAGGACCACGACCTGGATACTTTCCGTTTAATTGATCTATCACTTGTTGAGGGTTAACAGGGTGCGCAGCATTACCTATAGCACTCAGTACATCTCCAATCCATTCCATACCTCCACCTTCAACAATTGAAAGTTCTGCATCTGTCATGACATCAAAATGTTCAAATGTTGGTGTATTCATCATGAATACCTCCTTATTAATTTTTTATATTTCCGGAAAACAAATTTAGTATAACACTTTTTTAGAAAAATGAACGTGAACGCCTAAGTCTATCAAATAGTTAGAACCTACATTAACAATAGTGTATTTATCACATCTATTGAAACTAGGTTCTTGAGAAGGAAATCTCTTTGAAGTACAGCACTAGCCACCGTCGATAAACAAAATAGCTCCAACCTAAAATATGGTTTACAAGGCAAAACAATCAGTACCATCGTCAAAAAAACTTTCTTTCATTATTACAAATATAAAATATTAAAAGATTTTTAATACTTTGATAAAATAGCTCACAACTACTATAAAAAATATCAATTTGTAAAACTCCTATTACTTAGGGAAATAAATTGATCTTTTACTATTGAAACATAAAATTTTTAGTAATAAAAAATAGATTTTTACATCAAATAAGTTGATAGTCTTTTTCAAATTTTGATTTGCTTATCACCTTACCATTAGTTAAATCAATAACATCTCCAATTTTCCCAATGGCATACATTCCATAACCGTAATTATGATCATCTTTTGACCAATTAGGATATAAAGCTGGGATTAAAATCCTAAGGCTATTATCTAACCAATGAAGATAATTCTTAGTAAATGCTTCTGCTATCCATAAAGGTTGAGTTAAATCGTTTTTTGATATCTGCCAGACTTCAACTTCCTTATTTTTATACAGCGCTTTCATTTCAACCTCTTAAAAATTACAAAAATTAGGTGTTCCTCCAACACCATAAGGAGAACAACTGCATGGTTTTGGTAGCTTAATTCCATTTAACTGCTCCAATGTAACTCCGCCACCGTCAATGGCTCCGATAGCACCTGCCAGCAATTCTCTCCAGAAACCTCCCTCAATACTTGAAAGTTCTACTTCGTTTGTGACATCAAATTGTTCAAATGCTTTTGTATTCATAATGAATACCTCTTTATTAATTTTTATATTTCCGGAAAACAAATTCAGTATAACACTTTTTTAGAAAAATGAATGTCCAAGTCGTAATTTGTCGTTTTTAGGTCATAAACGGTAAACTTTTCATACTTCATGTTTTTAACACTGTTACCCAAAAAACACTTTTAGATAAGAAAAAGCTATTAGAAACTAAAACTTCTAATAACTTTTCTTAAAAAACAAGTTATCATCTTCACATGATTTCAGTTTTTGGTTTTACTAGTACTGGTTTTGGAATAGTTCCCTTTGGTAGGGGGGCTTTTGTTTCAATTAAAGCTTTAACCGGATCGCAAATACATCTACCAGTAATTTTTGAAAGTTCCACAGCACTAAGTAAATTAGTCATCATTTTTGATTCATGAAGCATTGCCTGAACACACATACTGATAGATTTTTCCCTTTTCACCCTCAAAGGCTGAAAATGCTAATTTAAAAACATCCCCTAAGTAAATGTTTACATATGCGATTTCTTCATAGGAACATTATTAGAAGCCATGATAAACCCTACAGTACAAAAAACAACTAGGGCATTCCACTCAAAGAAAATAGTAAGGATACTGTCTTTTTGAAAAACACCAATTACGATAACCATTAAAACAATAACCGGATAATAAATAGTTTTCCAGATAAATTGTTTAAAGTTTGTTAAACTGGCTACCAGAGAAATATTACTATGATATTTCATAACACAACAGATATGAAGAATAGCTTCAACAACTGTACCCAATAACACAATACCAATAATTTTAGGGATAGATAGCCCCATAAAATAACCCGACCACTCAATAATAAGTTGAGATAGGATTATTACTGTCAATACTCGAATGTGATTAGTCATAATAGTTCCTTCATCAATTTTTTTAGGGTTGCAACCTTTATAGTTTTAGTATAGTCTTTTTTTGAAAAATAGACGCCCAAGTCATAATCTGCCGTTTTTAAGTCATCAACGGTTTGACAACATTATCCACCTACAAAACTTTAAAAATTTCCTTTTCTGAAATGTAATTATTATTCTAATGACTTACCTTCTTCATTGATAAGTATGTCAAGTATAGGCAAAGTAACACAAAAGCTAATCTAATTGTGACAACAAATAATCCGTCAAGCCAAAAACTTTCAAAAAAACCATCATAAGCAAGTTTAAGCATTAAATTTGGTGTATTTGAAGTTGATACAGATAAAATATTCAAAATCTTATTAGGTATTCCCGCTTGAAAAACATCCATAAGAAAACTTGGTACAAAAATACTACCCACAGACAAGGCAAAACCTACCAATGGAGACTTAATTTTACTCGATATAAGGATATTGATACCCGTAATAAAGACAAGTCCTACAAACTGATAAATTACCAGATTGATAAATGTTCCCAAAAGTGTCATTTTTTCTGGAAAAGCCATGATATTCACATCGTTGTCAATCCAATGTAGATTGAGTTGAACACTCGTGTCCCAGCCACTAAAGCCAAAATACCATGCAAATACAGCTAGTATTATGGCGTAAAAAGTAACAAACACCAAGGTACTTATCAAGTAACTACTTATTATCTTAGTCATTGTAAGTTTGTTGCGACCATACCTCGTTGTCAACAAAATAGAATTCATATTTTCAGCAGTATCACCAGAAAAAACCGGAGCGATGAGGTAAATAGACAAAAGAAGAATAAGGATATAAGCACTATTGGCGACCAAAAATAGTTGATTCCATGGTGTAAAATTACCTAACTTTAGTTTATCATAAGGGAGGTATGAGCCAAGCTCCGTTTGAGATTTTGGATTAATCTTACTGAAATCAATATCTTTCCCTTTCTCCAAATCAAAATAATAATTTCTAAACTTGGGATCAAAATGGCTAGTTACATAGTAACCAAATACATTGAAGGTAGGATTATTTGATTCCACATCAAGACTATAATCCTTGATTGTTCTGACTAGCAAATCATTGGATAGCTGTCCCGTATGCTCCTCCGCAAACTGTTTGTTTATCTCAACAACGTCTCTTCCATGAATTTTATCCACTGAATAGCCACTGATTTGTCCATTAAAAAAGTTTATATAAAATAACCCAAAGATGGCTAATAAGGTAGCCAAAAACATTCCTAAAACTGATTTTTTTCGGATTAATTTTTTTAATTCAAACGGTAAGAGAGCTAACATAAAACTTGCTCCTCTCTAAAATAATAAATGTATAGATCTTCTAAAGTGGGAGAAACTAGTCTAGCTAGCTGGCTTGGTTTCTCATCACTAACCACACGGAAAACACGACCAGATGAGGATAGTTTCTCATTAACTAAAGCATAATGGCTATACCGTGGCAACTGTGAACCATCAGGTACAGACAACTCCCACACTTTTTCGGAAATTATTTTCAACAGTTCTTGGCTACTGCCTTTATGGATAAATTGACCATTTTTTAAAAGAATAATCTCCTTGGCGATAGCTTCAATATCAGAAACAATATGAGTTGATAAAATAATGATTTTGTTAGCCGACAATTCGCTAATAATATTACGAAACCTCACTCTCTCTTTGGGGTCCAATCCTACCGTTGGCTCATCCAAAATCAGAATTTCAGGATTATTGAGTAGGGCCTGAGCTATGCCGAGACGTTGTTTCATGCCCCCTGAATAGGAAGCGATACGCTTTAAACGAACATCATATAAATCTACCAGTTTTAACAATTTGTCCGTTTCTTGTTTGGCTTTATTTTTAGACATTCCTTTCAAGGCCGCCATATAGAGAAGAAAGTCTCGACCAGAAAAATAATCATAATAACTAAAATGTTGGGGCAAAAAACCAATATGCTGGTAAAATTCTTCTGATTGAGGTTTATTATCCAGTAAAATTTCTCCCTCATCAGGAGTCGTAAAATGACTAATAAGATTGAGCAAGGTTGTCTTACCCGTTCCATTAGCACCCAAAAGGCCATAAAGACCAGGGGTGAATTGTGTGGAAATTTTCTTCAAAATTTTTTTTGAACCATAATTCTTACTCAATTGTTTTAATTCTAATAACATAGCCCCCTCCTTAAATGATTATGAGATAAAACTCTGACTACTAATATAAAAAACGAACAAAGAAAACTTTATAAAATTGAAGGATCCTCTTCGTTCGTTTTTCTTTCCTATCTGTTTAATTCTGTAAGTCAGGGGAATAATCTAGAATTTCTAGACTAAATTTATTATCCCAGTCTTCGCCAGCTATTTATAGCTAGACATTATAAACACGACAAATTGAACCTGGATATAAATCCATATGATTTTGTGCATTACGAGCTGCTGTCTGATAGGAACTATGCCAAGCACTTGTATAAGTTGGTTTACCATTTTTTGTACATTTCCAAACATAGCCCCAACCACCTTCAACAGTAGAAAGTTCTGCCTCTGTCATTACATCAAATTGTTCCAACATTTTTGTATTCATAATGAATACCTCATTATTAATTTTTTATATTTCCGGAAAACAAATTTAGTATAACGCTTTTTTAGAAAAATGAACGTCCAAGTCGGAATTTGTCGTTTTTAGGTCGTAAATGGTAATTTTTTTCATATTTTCATGATTTTTTGACCGTTTGCGACTTATTTTTGACTTTTTACGACTTGGGCATTTTTTTATCTTGTTTTATGGCACAATAGTCCTAGTTTTATTTTTTAAAAGGGAAAGGTTATGAGAAGATATAAATATGTTAGTCAAATTGATTTGCGAGATTGTGGTGTGGCAGCTTTGGCATCAGTTGCCAAGCATTATGGATCTGATTTCTCACTGGCACACCTAAGGGAATTAGCTAAAACAACTAAGGAAGGGACGACAGCGTTAGGGATAGTCGAGGCAGCTAAAGCCATTGGCTTTGAAACACGCGCCATTCAGGCTAATATGGAACTGTTTGATATGGCCGATATTCCCTATCCTTTTATTGTTCATGTTAATAAAGAAAGCAAACTGCAGCACTATTATGTCGTTTACAAAGCTAAGAAAAACCACCTTATCATCGGTGATCCAGACCCCAGTGTCAAAGTGACCAAAATGTCCAAGGCACATTTTGCCAAAGAATGGACTGGGGTTGCTATCTTTTTAGCGCCTGCTCCGCATTATCAACCACATAAAGATAAGAAAAATGGCTTAACAAGCTTTTTACCAATTATTTTCAAACAAAAGGCACTGCTAACTTATATCATTCTGGCAAGTTTGCTCGTGACCTTGATTAACATTGTTGGGTCTTACTATTTGCAAGGAATCTTAGACGATTATATTCCTAATCAATTGCAATCCACTCTTGGCATTGTCTCGGTTGGGTTGATTGTGACCTACATAATGCAACAAATTATGAGCTTTTCACAAAATTATTTACTTGTTGTGCTGAGCCAACGGTTAACAATTGACGTGATTTTGTCTTATATTCGTCACATTTTTGAATTGCCCATGTCCTTTTTTGCCACAAGGCGGACAGGTGAACTTATCTCGCGTTTCACTGATGCTAACTCGATTATTGATGCACTGGCATCAACGATTCTCTCTTTATTTTTAGATGTGAGTATTTTGTTTATTGTCGGAAGTGTCTTAATTCTGCAAAATGTCAATCTTTTTTTCATCACCTTAATAGCATTACCTATCTATGCTATTATTATTTTGGCTTTTATGAAGCCTTTTGAGCGAATGAATCACGATGTCATGCAAGGCCAATTCTATGGTTAGCTCTGCCATTATCGAAGATATCAATGGTATTGAAACAATTAAATCTTTGACTAGTGAGGAAGTCCGTTATCAAAATATTGACCGTGAATTTGTGGATTATTTGGATAAAAGTTTTACGCTTAGTAAGTATGAAGCTGTGCAAACGTCGTTAAAACAGGGAGCACAGCTAATTTTAAACGTCGCCATTCTCTGGTATGGTTCACGTTTAGTCATGGCTGGGAACATTTCAGTAGGACAATTGATTACTTACAATACGCTTCTGTCGTACTTTACAACGCCAATGGAAAATATTATCAATCTGCAAACCAAACTACAATCTGCCAAAGTAGCTAATAATCGTCTCAACGAAGTTTACTTAGTGTCATCTGAATTTGATAGCAAACAACTCTTAAATGACAGCCATTTTCTACAAGGAGATATTGTTTTTGATGATGTTACTTATAAGTATGGCTTTGGTCGTGACACGCTGAGTCATGTGAATTTACACATTAAGAAGGGTGAAAAAATTAGCCTAGTTGGTATCAGCGGTTCTGGTAAGACAACCTTAGCTAAAATGATTGTCAATTTTTACACACCTAACCATGGACAGATTACCCTGGGTGGCTATGATTTAAAAACCATTGATAAAAAAGCCATTCGCCAATACATTAATTACCTACCACAACAGTCTTACGTCTTTTCAGGGACGATTTTAGAAAATTTAACCTTGGGAGCACCTGACAATATCACGCAAGAAGACATTCTGGAAGCTTGTGAAATCGCTGAAATCCGTGCTGATATTGAATCGATGCCACTAGCATACCATACCGAACTTTCAGATGGTGCTGGGTTATCTGGTGGGCAAAAGCAACGTTTAGCTTTAGCACGCGCTTTACTGACACAAGCTCCCGTCTTGATTTTAGATGAAGCCACAAGTGGCCTTGATGTTCTAACGGAAAAACGTGTGATTAAAAATTTACTATCTCTCACAGACAAGACTATTATTTTTGTTGCCCACCGTTTGAGCATTGCTGAACAATCTGACCGTGTCATTGTTCTAGATAAAGGACAAGTTATCGAAGAAGGGCATCATAAACAACTCATCCAAAATCACGGTTTCTATGCACAGTTATTTCATGAATAAAAGGAGAACATATGAATCCTAAATTATTTCAATCTGCTGAATTTTATCATCGGCGTTATCATAATTTTGCGACTGTCTTAGTGATTCCAATGACACTTTTGGTCTTTTTTCTCCTTGCCTTTTCTCTCATTGGTAAAAAAGAAATTACCGTTACGACACTTGGTAGTATTAGACCAACAAAAGTCATCGCTGTTGTTCAATCAAGTAGCAATAACACCGTTTTAACCAATAATCTTAGTGAAAATAAGGCAGTCAAAAAGGGGGATCTACTCATCCAATACTCCGACAAATTGGAAGATAGTCAACTTAATGCCATTCAAACACAAATCGAAAGATATGAACGTCAACAAGAGGCACTCAATCAATTGAAAGAAAGTCTAAAGCAAGGACAAAACCTTTTTACAGGTGATGATGAATTTGGTTATTCAGCAACCGTTGAGCGTTTTTTTAATCAATCTCAAACAATTACTGCTCAAGTTTCTCAATCAAACCAATCAGTTGCTAAACAAGAAGCTGGTGTCAACCAAACAAATACAGCTATCGCCAATCAGATTGCCAACCTACAAACCAAAGCCAGTCAGTATCAAGAAGTTAAAGAGGCTATTCAAACTGACAAAACAAACGTATCTGGCAATAATCCATATACAACCACTCTTAATAGCTATCTTAGCCAGATTCAAACAATTGATACACAAAGCATTCTAACTAACAACAATTCTGCTAGCAAAGAAAGTGTTAAAAATCAATTTTTAACAGACCTACAAGGGCAGATTGATAGCATTAATGCCTCTATCTCTAGTTTGCAGACACAAGCTGCTTCCAATTATTCAACGGGAAGCTATGACACTAGTGCCAATAGTCAAATTGAAAGCTTGCGCCAACAGGAATTGACACAAGCTGAAACACAACTCACGCAAATTACTCAAGAAAAAGAAAATTTGCAAGCACAACTTGACCAGACAACTCTCTCTAAAGCTGACACCGTTTTAAAAGCAAGTCAAAGTGGCATTTTACATGTTTCTGATGAATTTGAAGGGCAAACGCTCTTGCCGCAAGGCAGTCAGATTGCAGAGATTTACCCAGATATTGCCAAAACACAGCAAGTCGCTATCCGCTATTACGTTGACTCCACTCATGTTAGTCAATTGAAAAAAGGACAGCCTGTTCGCCTAACCCTTGAGAAGATCAGCAATCATGCCATTGTTATCACTGGCAAAATCAGTAAAATTGCAAGTTCTGCCACACAAACCAAAGAAGGAAATGTCTTTGAGGTGACAGCACTAGCCACCGTTGATAAACAAGATAGCTCCAAATTAAAATATGGTTTACAAGGCAAAACAATCAGCACTATCGGCAAAAAAACTTTCTTTAATTATTACAAAGACAAGCTATTAAAAGATTTTTGAAACTCAATTTATCTCCAATTCTCAATTATCTTTCTAATTAATAGTTATTAACTCAATTATTTTGTCAATCATTTTCCGAAATTCTGTTATAATAGTTTTGTGAAAGGATGAGATATGACACCAAATAAAGAAGATTATCTGAAATGTATCTACGAACTCGGCGAAAATCAACCCAAAATTACCAATAAGCAGATTGCGGAACAGATGAAAGTTTCTGCACCTGCTGTCACCGAAATGATTAAAAAAATGATTGCTGAAAAGCTGATTATCAAAGATAAAATCTTGGGTTATTACCTCACGCAAAAGGGACTTCTTCTGGTTTCTGAGCTCTATCGTAAGCACCGCTTAATTGAAGTTTTCTTGGTCAACCATCTGCACTACACAGCAGATGAAATCCATCAGGAGGCAGAAGTTCTAGAACATACCGTGTCTGACATTTTTGTTGAACGCTTAGATGAAAATTTAGGATACCCCAAGTTTTGTCCACACGGTGGCACCATTCCTAAGAAAAATGAATTCTTGGTTGAAATCAATCATACCACTTTAGCACAAGTCGAAGAATTAGGTAGCTATCGTCTTAGTCGTGTCCATGATGAATTTCAACTCCTCAAATATATAGAAGACCATGGGCTAATGATTGGTAGTCACTTGGAACTTACGGGTATTGATCAATTTGCTAGGACCTACACTATTTCTTACCAAGATAAAAACTTAGCTATTCCAGAAAACATTGCGGAGCAGATCTATGTTACCAAGGAAAACTAAAAAGCAAGTCTGGACAAAAAAGTTCTTTATCAACTGTAGTGGATAACTCATAAATAAACACGATAGGAGACTAATACAAATACTATTACGTTAAAGTATTAACTGTTAAAGAAACTATTCCCTTTCCAACTGTAAAGTTCATGATGGAAACGGGAATAGTTTCTTTATTTAGAGTACATAAAAGGAAGGGACTGGGAAAAAGCCCAGCCCCTAGTTAATTTAATGATATGTCCCCACTACAGTTGACAATAAGCCAAAATTTTCTCCCGATTTTAAGGAAAATAAGTTCTTTGTCCTTAAATCGCTTGTGTCATAAAGCCACGGCTCTCCAGAACTTTACACATAGCATCAGCCGTGTCCAACGCTGTAAAAAGTGGGACTCCTTGTGCAATGGCAGAGCTTCTAATTGTTGCTCCATCTTCATCAAAAGTTCGTTTGGTGCCGACTGTATTGACTATAGCCTGAACCTTACCAGCTCTAACTAAAGCTGGAATATCATTAGCATCATCTTCACCTAGTTTCTTAACTAAAGTGCTTTGCAAACCATGCTCAGCAAAATACTCAGCAGTTCCTTGTGTTGCAAAGACACTGTAACCAATGGCATCAAAGCGTTTAGCTAGTGCGAGAGCTTCTTCCTTAGTATCATCAGCAATGGTAAAGATGACATTACCAAATTCTGGAAGATGGAAGTAAGAAGCTTCGAAGGCCTTGTATAGGGCTTTTTCTAAGGTAGAATCTGAGCCCATTACCTCACCAGTAGATTTCATTTCTGGACCAAGTAGGCTATCAACCTTAGCCAGCTTGGTGAATGAAAAGACGGGGGCCTTGACATGAACTTGCTGGCTTTCTTGATAGAGACCGTCTTCATAACCCAACTCAGCAAGGCTAGTACCTAAAATAAGCTTGGTAGCTACCTGAGCCATAGGAATATCAGTAACCTTAGATAAAAATGGTACCGTACGGCTGGCACGTGGATTAACCTCAATGACATAAACAGTTTCATCCTTAATCACAAACTGTATATTCATCATACCGATACAGTTGAGTCCAATAGCAAGACGTTTGGTGTAATCTGCAATTGTTGCTTGGATTTCTTTTGAAAGAGTTTGTGGTGGATACACCGCCATAGAATCTCCTGAGTGAACTCCAGCCCGCTCAATATGCTCCATAATTCCAGGAATAAGTACATCTTTACCATCAGAAATAGCATCCACCTCGCACTCGCGACCCACAATGTAAGAGTCAACGAGAACAGGGTGATCTGGACTTGCTTTAACCGCTGTTCTCATGTAAGAACGAAGATCATCCTCATTTTCAACAATTTCCATAGCGCGTCCACCCAAAACGTATGACGGACGAACAAGAACTGGAAAGCCAATACTACGCGCAGCCTCTACTGCCTCTTCTTCATTTGTGGCAGTTTGACCAGGTGGCTGTGGAATATCCAATTCTTTAAGAGCCTGTTCAAAAAGGTCACGGTCTTCTGCACGATCAAGATCAGCAACTTGGGTTCCTAAGATTTGAACACCAGCTTTTGACAATGGTTCTGCTAAATTAATCGCAGTCTGCCCACCAAATTGGACAATAACCCCTTTTGGCTGTTCAAGCTCAATGACATTCATGACATCTTCAAAAGTCAAAGGTTCAAAATACAACTTATCAGATACAGAGAAGTCAGTTGATACTGTTTCTGGATTAGAATTCATGATGATAGCTTCGTAGCCTGCAGCCTGAATAGCTTTGACCGAATGAACTGTCGCGTAGTCAAATTCGACTCCCTGACCAATGCGGATTGGTCCAGAACCAAGTACAATTACTGACTCTTTATCTGATTTGACAGACTCATTTTCCCATTCATAAGTTGAATAGAAATAAGGTGTTTCCGATTCAAATTCAGCTGCGCAGGTGTCAACCATCTTGTAAACTGGGATAATTTTGTGCTCAAGTCTCAAGGCACGAACCTTATCTGCACTCGTTTCCCAAAGCTCTGCAATTTTACGGTCTGAAAAACCATTACGCTTAGCTTCTTTGAGGACAACAGGATTCCCACTATGACTTGCCAAGTCTTGTTCAATCTCAAAAATATGTAACAATTTATCAAGGAAGAAGAGATCAATCTTGGTTAGTTCAGCTAATTCTTCAATGGTATAGCCGCGACGAATAGCTTCTGACAGATAGAATAGACGGTCATCTTGCGCTTTTACAATTTTTTCAACCAAAGCATCATCGGTAACTTTTGCTAACTCTGGAATTTCATTGTGATAAACGCCAATTTCAAGTGAGCGGCAGGCTTTAAGAAGACTTTCTTCAATATTTCGGCCGATGGCCATGACTTCACCAGTCGCCTTCATCTGCGTTCCCAAACGACGTTCTCCATGTTCAAATTTATCAAATGGAAAACGTGGAATCTTTGCAACCACATAGTCAAGAGCAGGCTCAAACATAGCATAGGTTGTACCAGTCACTGGGTTAATCATCTCGTCCAGAGTTAAACCAACTGCAATCTTTGCAGCTAACTTAGCAATTGGATAACCCGTAGCTTTGGAAGCAAGGGCTGATGAACGCGATACACGTGGATTGACTTCAATAACATAATATTTAAAACTATGAGGATCAAGGGCCAGCTGAACGTTACAGCCACCTTCAATCTTCAAAGCACGAATGATGCTGAGACTGGCATCACGCAGCATTTGGTTCTCAATATCTGAGAGTGTCTGTGTCGGCGCAAAAACAATTGAATCCCCCGTATGAATGCCCACAGGATCAAAGTTTTCCATGTTACAAACTACCAAGGCATTATCAGTGGCATCACGCATCACTTCATATTCAATTTCTTTGAAACCAGCGATAGAGCGTTCAATCAAACACTGGGTCACTGGAGAAAGTTTTAAGCCATTTTTAGCGGTTTGCCGAAGTTCGTCCTCATTGGCACACATACCACCACCAGTACCACCTAGAGTGAAAGCTGGACGGACGATAACGGGGTATCCAATAGAATTTGCGAAGTTAAGTGCTTCATCAACTGTGTTCACAATCTCAGATTCTGGAATAGGCTGTTTAAGATCTTCCATCAGTTGTTTGAAAAGGTCACGATCTTCGGCTTGATCGATGGCAGACAATTTTGTTCCTAGAAGTTCAACCCCAAGTTCATCAAGAATGCCAGCTTTTGATAACTGCATAGCCATATTGAGACCAGTTTGGCCTCCCAAAGTTGGTAACAGAGCATCTGGGCGTTCTTTCCGAAGGATTCTGGTGACAAATTCCAGTGTAATTGGTTCGATGTAAACCTTGTCAGCAATTTCTTTATCCGTCATAATGGTAGCTGGGTTAGAATTGACAAGAACAACACTGTAACCTTCTTCCTTGAGAGCAAGGCAGGCTTGTGTCCCTGCGTAATCAAACTCAGCAGCTTGACCAATAATAATGGGACCAGACCCAATTACCATAATTTTTTTAATATCAGTACGTTTAGGCATTTATAAGATATTAAGGGTGTTAAGCGGACACAGCAAAAATAGGAAACCAGCCGACAACACTCACGTCTATCGTCTAGGATATGTTTATCTTTTTTGCAAAGTCCGTAGCCCGTATTCAGTTTAACCAAATACGGCTTATAACCCTTTCTCCTTTCTATTCGCCGACTCTCAGGACGGCATTAAATTGAAATTAGTAACGATTTGCTCGTTCTGCTTGAAAAGCATCAATCAATTCTAAAAATTCATCAAAGAGATAGCTGGCATCGTGTGGTCCAGGAGCAGCATCTGGGTGAAATTGAACTGAGAATGCTGGAAAATCACGATGACGGACACCTTCAACCGACTTGTCATTGATTTCTTCGTGCGTAACCATGAGGCAGTCAGGAAGGGTTGCTCGGTCGACAGCATAACCATGATTTTGACTAGTGAAATCAACACGGCCAGTGGCAATCTCACGAACCGCATGATTAAATCCGCGGTGGCCGAACTTCATCTTGTAGGTTGTTGCACCATTAGCCAAACTGAACAGTTGGTGTCCCATACAGATACCAAAAATCGGAATTTTTCCTTGCACGCCTCGAATCATATCAAGCGCATGTGGGACATCCGTTGGATTTCCTGGACCATTTGACAGCATGACACCATCTGGGTTGAGATGGAGAATTTCTTCTGCTGTAATATCATGTGGAACGACTGTCACATTACAATCCCGTTTCGAGAATTCTCTCAAGATGGAGTGCTTTAGACCAAAATCCACCAGAACGATATTCTTACCAATACCTGGCGCAGGATAGGCAGTTTTTGTTGAAACTTGTTCGATATTATTAGTTGGCAGAACCGTTGCTCGAAGCTGATCCTGCAAATGTTCAATCACATCACCAGAATTGGCTAAAGTTGCCTTCATAGTTCCATGTTGACGGATAATTTTAGTCAAAGCTCGTGTATCAATACCAGAAATTCCTGGAATTCCTTTAGCTTTTAGAAATTCATCCAAAGTCATCTGATTGCGCCAATTGCTTGCGCGTCTTGCAGTTTCAGAAACCACCACTCCCTTACAGGTTGGCTTTATGGATTCGTAGTCATCTCGATTAACACCATAATTTCCAACTAAAGGATAAGTAAAAGTCAAAATCTGACCGTTGTAAGATTGGTCAGTAATAGACTCTTGATAGCCTGTCATCCCTGTATTGAAAACAATCTCTCCAGTCACATCAAGATCTGCACCGAATGCCTGTCCTTCAAAAATTGTTCCATCTTCTAAAATTAAAAGTCGTTTTGTCATTAATTTATTACCTCGTTGACTCTCACTGGAGCCTTTTAACGTTTGCCTTCTGTTATGCTTTACCATTTAAGATGGCCTCAAGAATAGCCATGCGTACAAAAACACCATTTCGCATCTGAGTCACAATGCGTGACTGTGGCGCTTCTACTAATTGATCTGCTATCTCCACATCACGATTAACAGGTGCAGGATGCATGATAATGGCAGAGCTTTTCAGCTTTTTGTAGCGTTCTGTAGTGAGACCATGTAGTTTATGATAGTCTTTTTTTGAAAAACTTCCTTTACCATCGTGACGCTCATGCTGAACACGTAAAAGCATAAGGACATCCACTTCTCCTATAATTTCATCTATGGAAACATGTTTTCCATAAACATCGAATTCTTCAGAATACCATTCTTTTGGACCTGCAAAATAAATTTCGGCACCCAGTCTCTTAAGAATTTGCATATTGGACTTCGCAACACGAGAGTGGGTAATATCCCCCGCAATGGCAACCTTTAGATTTTCAAAATCTCCAAATTCTTCATAAATAGTCATTAAATCAAGCAAACACTGACTTGGGTGCTGACCAGAACCATCTCCACCGTTGACAATAGCCGTCTGTATCGTTCTACTATCAATTAATTCTTTGTAATAATCCACTTCTGAGTGACGAATCACACAAATATCGACCCCGAGTGCTGACATGGTCAAAATAGTATCGTAGAGTGTCTCGCCCTTGTTAACTGAACTAGTCTTGGCATCAAATTCAATAACATCCAAACCCAATTTTTTCTCAGCTACTTCAAAGGACTTGTGCGTCCTAGTTGAAGATTCAAAAAACAAATTAGCCGCGAAATACTGACGATCTAAAGTAAAATCAGCTCTCCCATTTTTAAAAGCAATACCACGCTCAATCAGACCAAGTACTTCTTCATTAGATAAAGTTTCCATTGTCACTAAGTGTTTTAGTGACACCACACCATCTGTAATCGCCATAATTTAATCCTTTTCTGGAAGAATTTGGTACAAGATAATTCCAAGTAGAGTTGAGAAAGCTACACCTGTAATTTGAAGACCAGCCACTTGAAGTGTTAAGCCACCAATCCCTGAAACCAAAATGACACTTGCAATGAGAAGGTTTTTCTTATTGTCAAAATTAACCTTATTTTCAATCAAAATTTTCAAACCACTTGAAGCGATAACACCAAAGAGGGCAATTGAAACACCGCCCAGAACAGCCGACGGAATTGACATAAGAATTGCTGAAACTTTACCAACAAAACTCATAATAACGGCAATAATAGCTGCACCAGCAATCACATAAACAGAATAGATTTTATTCAGTGCCATAACTCCGATATTTTCTCCATAAGAAGTTACAGGTGGTGCGCCAAAGAAACCAGCGATAATTTGTGAAAGTCCATCTCCCATAAGCGTACGATCCAATCCCGGATCTTTAAAGAAATCTCGACCAGTCAAGCTGTTTAAGACCATAACATGACCAAAATGTTCTGTCATGGTTACAAAAGCAATAGGAGCCATTGTCAGAATAGCCGAAGGATAAAGTTTGAAGTCGTAGTCTGCAAACATAATGCTAAAATCTGGTACATCAAACCATTTGGCATTGGCAATCGTTGTAAAATCAATCAACTGCTGACCAGTCACAGCACCTAAAATCAGCGAAAAAACATATCCAACAATCAAACCAAGCAAGATTGGAATAACTGCTACAATTTTTTTACCGTAAATATTGAAAGCAATGACTGCAAAGAGTGTCACCATACTAATTACTAGACTTGTGAAATTGTAACTTCCATCAACAGTCATTGCATCACTCACAGCTGAACCAGCTAAACTAAGTCCGATAACCATAATGACGGGACCGACAACAACTGGTGGAAGGATTTTATCTATCCAAGCATTTCCTATTTTCCGAACAATCAGAGCTACAATCAAATAAACTAGCCCACCAGCAATCGCTCCTTGAGCAACTGCTGCGATTCCATCGGTTTTCATCAATGTTTGCATGGTAGCAATATAGGCGAAACTTGATCCCATATAGGCTGGAATCTTATATTTTGTTACAGATAAATGAGCTAGAGTTCCTAAACCACTTGAAAACAAGGCAATTGCAGGATCAATCCCAACCAAAATTGGAACCAAGACAGTTGCTCCAAACATCGCAAAAAGATGTTGAAAGGATAAACCAAGCAGAAGGCCAGGTTTTGGCATATCATGTACATCATATTTTACAGAATCCACTTTTTTCTCCAGTCTATTTTCTAAACTTAACTTGGGTCAACGATACTAATACGATCCTGACCATCAAATTCAGCGACTTCAACCACAATTTCTTCAACAGCACTGGTTGGAATATTTTTACCAACATAGTCTGCACGGATCGGTAGCTCACGGTGCCCTCGATCCACTAAGACAGCTAGACTTACACGCGATGGACGACCAAGGCTGACAACATTGTCAATTGCTGCACGAATTGTACGACCAGTATAGAGAACATCATCAACCAAAATCACATCTTTGCCTGTGATATCAACAGGCATGACTGTTGTGTCTTCCTCAACTTTCATATCATCACGAAATGGTTTAATATCTAGTTCACCAAGTGGAATATCAAAACCTTCCAGCTGCTTGAGACGTTCCTGAATACGACGTGCAATAAATACACCCCGAGTTTTGATACCAGCAAGTACAATATTATCCAAGTTTTTATTACGCTCAATAATCTCATAGGTAATACGAGTGATGGCACGTTTCATGGTCACATCATCAACAATTTCTTTTGTTTTCATAAAAGAACCTTTCTAAAAATACAAAAAATCTCCCTGTTTCCAAGGAGATTCCACAAAATAGGCGTACAGTTTGAATCGCTGTACTCTTTTTCCTGTTCACTCCTTGCCTGCCTCACGGGACAGTATTAAAGGATATATCTACGGTTCTTATCATATCAAAAATTAGAACTTTTGACAAGGTTTTGCCTCTATTTTTCACAACAAACGCATGAAGAAAAAAGTTCCAATAAATTTCTGAAATACAAAAATTTATTCTGAAAAGTTAAGGTGTCAAGAACAATAGTTACAGAAAGCAATTTTTTCAAGAGCTATTTTGGGAAAAGAAGACAACCATTTTTGAGTAAACTCTCTCGAAATATCTAAAAATTTGAGATTTTTAGGTTTTCAAAAGTTTTTCAACAAATGATTTTCTTCATGCGTTTGTCCTGTCTATTTTTTAAATGAAGATAACTAGTAAGGATAGAAAAATGTTTGAGTCACTTTTTAATATCATTCTTAGGACCGATACATCTGTATGGCTTTAATGATACAATTACAATGTAAACTACTTAATAATATTTGGAGGTTTTCCCTATGCTTTTAGGATTCCAATTCCCTTTAACGAATAAACAATGGATAAAAATAATAACTGTCATCGGAATTCTGATTTCTGTTATCTCAGCAATTTACGTCAAAACTCATCCAAGCCTTTTTGCTGTCGGAGGGGCTTTCCATCAAACTCTCCATCATATAGGGATTTTCGCACCACTACTTTTCATCTTGGTACAGATTATCCAAGTCGTGTATCCTGTCATCCCTGGTGGATTAACCTGTGTTGTAGGACATGCATTATTTGGTCCCTTTTGGGGATTTGTTTATAACTTTACCGGTATTTTCCTAGGTTCAATATTCACTTTTCTCCTAGCAAGACGTTACGGTGAAACTTTTGTGAAATCTTTTGTTTCTGATCAAACTTATGATAAGTATATTATTTACCTTGACAAAGGAAAATTTTTTGAACGTTTTCTTGCAGCGGCTTTTATTTTACCAGGATTTCCCGATGACTTTCTCTGCATGGTAGCTGGTCTTAGCAAAATGTCGCTAAAGAAATTTGTTGTTATTACACTGATATCAAAGCCAGCAACTTTATATCTCTATACACTAATTAGCTACCAAGGAATCCAACTGCTCAATCATATGTTTTAAAAAGAGTAACCGAGAAGCAAAGTATTTCTTTGAAATAAGAGTTTATCAACTTAATATATTATTTTCAGCCTTCAAAAGTTTTTCAAACTATTGGAGGTTTCTTTCTTAGTTTGTGAAAAGAATTATTTTTATAATCAATGAATACTAAACTAAACAACACCCGCGCAGTAGAACTAAAAGTCAGCAAAATATGAGTTTGATTTTTGAAAAATATCAATTTTCAACCACCACAGTGGAATATAGGGGCATAAAAAGTAATGAAGAAATTTCCTGTCGGAGATTTCTTCACTACTAATCTTAGAACCTGTATTCAAAGTTCAGCACTTCCATCTAAGTTAGTTTTTCAGCTAATCATTATTAGTTTTTTTCAAAATACAGTCAGTATTCTCTCTAAAAACTGCCTTGATTACCGAAAAACTATCTCTGATCTAAAAGCACTTTACTTGTGAAAACAGGTTCTTAGTACGTTTGTCAACTATTGCAGTTGATGAATAATTAAAGTGAACTAAGCAACTAAAACTGATATACACTCTAAATAATCAAGAAATTACTTATCATCTAATTGAGCTAACTAGCATCTTCATATCTTAATCATTCTATTTTAGAAAATATATATGCTTAAAGGAAATCTTTAGCAAATAATGGCATGATAACCCTAATCAGGGTAAATATACACCACTACTCCTCCCCAATTATAAGAAGTAGGATTAAACCATCCACGATAGTTATCTATTCGCCTATTACCAGAGTAGTTGGCTTCCTTGACTTGAATACGAGTTTTTGATTCAACTTTAATAACATAGGCAACATGTCCATAACCCTTACCATCATTGGGCCAGACAGCTATAGAACCTACTGTAGGGGAAGCTCCTATGCGAAATCCACGTGATCTCGCATTTACGGCCCAGAGACGGGCATTTCCTAACTGATTTGGTATCCATGGCGCCAAAGTTTTCACACCCCAAGTACATTCTCCAATAGGTGTTAGCTTTTCATCTACCCACTACAGTTGACAATGAGCCATAATTCAAAAGCCTCCCACATCAGAAGGCTCTTTTCTAGTCATATTTACCAAGCCCCCCTTTAGAATTAGTCTTTTCCAGTAAATACAAAAAATTTACTAATAATATAATTCAGGACAATAATCAAAAATTGAGAAAAGCCTGTCTCAATGGCATTAACTAAAGATAAGTTTCCACCGACAAATTGACCAATTAATTGAGGATAGCTATCAACCAAAAATTTAGCTAGAATCAAATCCATAAAAAGGGTCATTAAGCGAGCACTAGTAAACTTTATAAAACGCTTTTGCCATCCCTTACTACTCTGATTAAAGACAAATCTGTCATTTGTCCAGAAGGCAAAGATAATGGAAATAATACTTGCCACAATTGCAGACAAGGTAGCAATGTGAAAAACTGCAAAAAACAAGATACGTATAACTGCATAGACCACTGTCGTTAGAATGCCAAAAAATAAATACTTAAATACCTCAGACTTAATAAATTGTTCCAATTTTTCCATAAGTAAATTATATCACAAAAATCAATTAACAGATAATTAAAATATACTTGAACACAGAGAAAAAAGATTATTTTTTTTCTTTGATAATATACACAGGTCTTTTTTTGGTTTCTAAAAAGATTTTGGCAATATATTTACCGATAATCCCTAGAGCAAATAGCTGTATACCACCAATAAAAAGAATAATACATACCAAACTAGCCCAACCTGAAACACTACCACCAATTGTTAGTTTTCTGATAATAATGGTTATAATTCCTAAAAGTGAGGCAATAAATGATACTCCGCCTGCCCACATAGATAGATTGAGTGGTGCTTCCGAAAAATTGATAAAGCCATCCATAGAATATTTGAGAAGACTCCAAAAATTCCATGAAGTCTCCCCTGCTACACGCTCTCGATTCTCGTAGCTAATGTAGGTCACATCAAAGCCTACCCAGGAAAATAACCCCTTTGAAAAACGATTGACCTCTTCTAACTCTAAAATACTATCCACAACTTGTCTAGTCATCAAACGAAAATCACGTACTCCATCCACCATTTCAGTATTTGAAACAGCATTAATAATCTTGTAAAACATTTTAGAAAAGAAAGAGCGGATGACAGGTTCACCTTTACGATCAGCGCGACGCGTTGCAACAACATCATATCCTTCCTGAATTTTAGTATACATATCAATCAATAATTCAGGAGGATCTTGCAAATCGGCATCCATTACCGTGATAAAATCACCAGTTGCTGCTTCTAAACCGGCTAACAACCCCGCTTCCTTACCAAAATTACGCGAAAAAGACAGATAGTGAACATTTGGAAAACGACTTGCAACCTCACGTAACACGTTCAAGGTATCATCCTTTGAACCATCATTAACAAAAATATAATCAAATACCAATTGTTTTTTTAACTTTTGTTCAATTTTTTGAGTTTCTTCCAAAAATGGATAAATAGTTTCCTGCTCATTGTAACAAGGAACGACGATGGATATTTTTCTCATTTTTATTCTCCTTTGAAAAATATATAATTACAACATAACCAAACATTGATAATACGGAAAGAATCGAAATAATAAAAGAAAATTTCTGAAGCATTGTTTTCCGATAACTAATTACAATATTATGAACTCCTGAACCAACTTTAACAACAGGAGAACCATTATTTGACATATGAACTGAAGAAATTTCACCATCCACAGCAACTACTATCCCCTTAAACAAATAAAATGGAATTTCTACATTTTCCCTATGCTTATCTATAAACACTTGGATATTAGCTTGATTATTATCAAATTCGATATTGTTTAAAATTTCTTCATTAGAATTTTCAACAAAAACCTTATGATTTACTTTCTCTTGAAAACTATCTAAACTTTGTTTCTCATTAGAAGAGTAGATAATATAATCTGCCGCCTTATGGATGCCATTTACAACTTTATCACTTTTATCATCATTAACCATATAATTAAGGACGTCAATACCAGTATCCACTCGATTCTTTAACGTATAACTCATAACAGGTATAGTAATACTTAAAAAAAATATCACAACTACGATTGGCATTTTTTTTAATTTTAATCTATATAGTAGGTGAGTAATCGCAAATAAGATAAACAAGGTTACAAATGAATCTAACCTCCAAATAAATTGAATAATTCCAAAAATTTTATTAGAGTCTGGATAATGTATAATATCTAACTGTAGAAGAATCAGGAAGGATGAAATGGTTAATAAGTAAAATTCAAGCTTTGCTATTTTAAAAAAAAAGGCAAAAAACATAAGAATAACATAAGAAATAACAATCATAATCCCTAAATGGTTATGGCTTATGGTACCTGTACTTGAGAATAAGTCAGTAAATGAATTTGTAGAATCATTCAAAGAATAAATTGAGGGTGACATAATTTTATTAGCTAAGAATTGTTCAATCATCATTACCAATTGAAAACTACTTAATAAAATTGCACCAACTATAGATTTTATAAAATTAACTACTCTTATTAACCTGTCATTGGTTAAAAATATAACCGAAATGAAAATAATTCCAACAAGGATTGATGTTACAACAAAACTTAAAATATGTGAGTATACAACAAGACTCATTCCAATAGATAAAAACCAATACTGTTTATTTGTAGTTTCACAAATCAATAAACAGTATAGCCCCATAAACACCAAGGGGATAAAGGTTTGTGCTAAATACTCACCTGTTGCGAATCTATTTATTATATTATCTAATCTATAATTTGAAAAAAGATATAAAATAGAAAATATCAATGCATATAAGTGGCTATTATTTGACTCAAAAGAACTTCTACTAAGTATTATGGAAGCTGAGTAATAG
The DNA here is from genome assembly GCF_040731245.1 of Streptococcus sp. ZY19097. Taxonomy (NCBI): domain Bacteria; kingdom Bacillati; phylum Bacillota; class Bacilli; order Lactobacillales; family Streptococcaceae; genus Streptococcus; species Streptococcus sp. ZY19097. Next base: position 1,067,934 of record NZ_CP160400.1, on the reverse strand, counting down.
GAAATAATAAAGGTAAGATTGGCTAACAATACTTGAAATAATATAAACCCCCAATATATGCTCCCCGTTAATTCATAAAAGAAATAAAAGGGATAGTATGTTAAAAATGGATAAAAAAGATTAACTGAGGATCCTATTCCGTAAAAATATTTAAAATTAATTGGAGATTCCCAAACATTTTCTAAGCTTAACATCCTATTTAGATGAAAACTTAAATCGTCACCTACTAAAGCTCCCTTAGTTAATAGGAACGGAATAATAAAAATGATAGATAAAACTAAAGAAACAATAATCGTTTTTTTCAATTATTTTAACCTACACTTCCTTATAAAGAATCGTTTCCCTCACCAGCATAAGTGATAATATATATCCGCCCATAAGAATAGGAAGATGAGTTCTAACCCCCGAAGCATAAATTGTTGGGGAAAATGCCACTAACATTCTACCAATATAGCAAATTATTACTCCAAAAATTAATAATATTCTTATTTCAAAATCATCTATAAGATACCATATTGATATTGGTATACATGTAAGAAACAGTATAAAAATTAGTAAAACAAACATCGTAGCAATAGATATTCTAAATGAAGTTATAGAAGGTAATATATCATGTAAGGTGGTTAAAAAAGTTACCATTCCTAATTTATATTGAATCATTGAGAACAGGAGCGCTCCTGAAAAAAGAGTTATTAGATATTTTCTCTTAATAACCGAAACAAAAACAAATAATGCAAATAAGAGATACATTATATTGATTTCATTCCCTAAAAATAAAGTATTATTGGTATCAATAAATCCAAGAAATACCTTATCAACTACTCCAATTTTATCAAATTCTGGATACCATGACTTAATTTCACTTAATTTTCTCAAAGCACTACCTGGAGAAATTATTACAGAAATAATACCTATCAGAGAGAGAATTTCAAGGGTTATAAATCCTAGTGAAAACTGCTCTTTTTTTAAATATTTCATAATCATGATTATTAAAATAAAAAGGAAAGCTATCACCGCAAACTGTTCTTGCATCATAGAAAAAACAAAGAGTAAAAGTGAGATTATCTTAAAATATATCTTATCTTTTTGAATTAGGTAAAGAGCACAAATAAAGGTAATCATTGGAAAATAGTAATTTGTAACAGTAGCAATTAGCCCAGCCCCTAAAAAAAATTGAGATGGAAAAATCAAAACAAATAGAATTGGTATCGCAAACCTTAACTTATTAAACTTTTCACTAGTAATCAATAATTTATCTAAAATTATAAACAAAACATATGTTGACAAAAGTAATGCTATATCAAAGATAATATAGTGAACAGAAAAGAACATAGTGGCTGATTCTATTAGCAAACGACTACTCCAAGAGTAATATCGGGAAATAGCAAATCCCAAATAATCATAATGAAAAGACTTCGCTGATTTAGCAAACCATGTCTGATCTCCCTCTTTATTAATAAAGATAATTGACTGCAAACTAAACAGTAAACTAAAAAACATATAATAGACTCGATAAAATAATTTCTTCATAACAAACTCCTAATTCATTTCAAAAAAACTGGGATAATTATTCAAATAATAAGAACCTGAAACTAAATCATATTCTACCATAAGAAGATCTTCTTTGATAAGCTTCCCCTTCTCACTAAGTTCCTCTTTATCAACACTAGCATTATTTAACACATCTGTTAATAGAGCATAATAAGGTGAGACTTTCGAATTTGTATGAGCCAATAGCGCAGCTGGAAAATCACTAGAGTTGATTAAATCATAATTAAGTTTTTCTGTTTGATGATTACTCCAAATGAAATAATCCGTTTGGTACTGAACTTCAGCATTCTCATTAAAAACAGTTTGAGGGTAAAATCCAGGCAAATGATCACCATAAAATACAACTGTTATTGGTTTTTTTAATTGCACCAATTTATCCAGGAAATCCTTGGTTACCTGATCGGTATTATAGACTAGACGAGCATAATTAGACAATTGAGAATTTTCTTTATTGGTTAAACCCACACCTGTACCATAAACATCCGTTGGCTCACCATATAGCCACGGAACATGATTTTGAAAAGTGACAACAGAAAAGAATTGGTTAGTATTTTTCGTCAAGTTATCCAAGACATTTTGATAAGTTGACTCATCAGATGCATACAAACCTAGATTTTCATTCATGGTAGGCTTGTAAGAAGTCCCTTCTGAAGCAATAAACATACCAAATTTCAATTTAGCATAGAGGTCATTTCTAGAATAAGTATAAGAATCACCTAAATGAATAGCTACCTTATCATCATCTTTAAAGCTATTACTTATTGATGGTAGATATTTCATCTTAGGAATCACCTCGGTATTTATCACCGATACCGATGAAGAGAGATTATACAATGGCAACCCAAGCAAGGTTTGAGTTTCCATATTAGCAGTTCCACCACCATAACCATCTGACTTCATCAACCCACTTGTCGTTTGAGATTTTATAATATTAATATTAGGCATAATATCTTTTGACAAAGATATACCATTAATTCTTGCAGGGTTAGACAAACTTTCACTTAGAATATAAATCACAGTTTGCTCCTCAATATTCGAATTTCTCTCCTTATTAATTTCTTCTGCCCTGTCCGTATATCTTCTTACAATTTTTTTGATTCTACTCTTTGAGTATCCATTAGGAGCCTCCATCAAGGGCTTAGTTATTTGTTTTGTCCAAACGTATAAAACTGACTTGTATCTTGCATTTGCAAGATGTCCCATATATGCGATATCTATCCAGTTATTTAACTTAGAAGCTACCGGTACATCAGAGGCAATCTTTCCATTTTCTTCATTTTTAAACACAATAAAAATTGATAAAAAGAGAACAACCGCTAATGATAAAAGAGAAAAACGTATCCTCTTTTTGAATATAATCTTCCCAACCAAAATATGATTTCTGGAAATTAAATAAATTATAACAGGTAGTAAAAACGAAAGAACTATATAAAAAATCAGAGACTCATCCAAAAAGCTAAGCAATAAATTCACTTCATGAAGCCAGACGAAATCTGTTATCAACAAGGGCTCGCTTCGCATACTATTTTTTAAAACGTTAGCTACTGAAACCAGCGTTCCAACAATAATAATCATCAATGTTGTTGAGATATAGCGGTCAACGATAAGATAGATAAAAAGGAAAACTAGGGCTAGGACACTAAACTGATACAGAGTTGCCCCTGGAAAGATATAACGTCCCAATAAGTCTGAATCGCCTCGAACACCATACTGCAAGGTATAGTTAAAAATTAAGGCTAAGATAAGACTAGTTAACACTGCAAGGGATAGGCTCGGCTGATTCTTCCGCATTTTTTCTGAACCATCAGTTGCTGTATAGGCAATCAGTGAAAAAGCCAATAAACAGATAAGTAAAATTTTGAACAATTCCTCTAAAAAGGCAGTTGTTCCGCTTGTAGTCAATGTTGAAATGAGCTCTCCTCGTAAATAGCTTAGCCATTTAGAATCAAGAAGTGCAACATTTGCAAGCAAAAGTGACTGTGGAAGATGGTATCCTTTGCTGTCTTCCAAGAAAACTGAGAGCTTTTTCAAATACTTAGTTCTTGATGCCACCTGCTGAATAAGTAATGCTACAATTAAAATAGCAGCAAGTGTCAGCAAAGCGTTACCTTCCCAAAAGTGATTTTTTCCAAAATTCCATATTTTAAACGACTTATCATTTAAATTTCTTGTCGCAAGGACAACATAGGAAACCACCTGACTAAGAAAATATCCGATAGCCAGTTGAATAACAAATCGTTTCGATAGGATTTTAGAAACATATACTGCTAAAACCACTATAGAAAGCAGATAGACAAAGAAAAGAAATTGATGTAAATTTTGGAATGACGCTTTAATTTCCTTTGTAGTCAGAAGATGCGTCATCAAAAGATAAAAACTGGAATACACTGAGAAGATAATGATAAGACATCGATGTAAAACAGATATCCAGTTGATCTCTTCAAGATATTTTTTCATTTAGACACCTTTTGAGACAAACGTTTAATAATATATTTTACTGCCCTGGCAGGACCGATAAAGATATATTTAAGAGCTCCTCTGATACCACCCATATAAGTGAAATCTACATAAGTGTTTGGCGCACTGTTGCCTCGTTCATTGAGCAATTTATTATCCACGAAGGCCGTGATTTGAGCAGGATTTTTAGAAATTCTAAAATCATAATGCTCATTCCAAGCAATATAAATCAATAAACGCTCAATAGCATGTAAGATTGAATTTTGTGGCAAGGGTTCTGCCGGTACATCGTCATCTGTTAAACCAAGCTCAAAAAGAGGTTTGAGGGCATCATACTTAAACCAGACAAAAGTACCATAACTCATGACAAAACTCTGAAAAGTATTGAAATCAATCGCCTTGGTCATTCCCATACGCTTCCAAAGATCATTCATTTCAGGAGCAATCAAATGTTCATTCCAAGCATCCACAATCTTATTGTAACGGAAGAAAGTTGGAATATCTGCAATAACAATTCCCAGTTTTTCATTGTCAAAGTTGGACAAAATGTTATTGGCTGGATAAATCAACATCTGAATAAGCTCCCTACGCCAAGATTCTCCAGCCCAGAAATCCGCTTCTTTTGATTTTTTGGTATGAAAATGTCCAATATAATCATATTTTGACAACTCTTCCTTGAGTTTGAGCATTGGCAACACATCACGTCCAATATTTCCAGTCACCCGGATATCAGCCTGACGCTTGTGTTGGGTTAAAATTTCTTGAATTTTTACTCGCTTATCCTCAACATCTGTTGTAATAAACAAATCATAATCAAAATTAAAGGATTTTTCAAAAGCTTCTAAAAAGTCTTCTAACAGATCAACATAGAAAGTATGCAAGTGAACAGCGATTTTCTTGCTAGATAAATCAGCAGACGCCACTTGCTTAACCAATTTATGTCCCAAAAGATACATAAAATCGGGAAAATTCACTTCCGACATATGAGAGATAATCAGGTCAATCGGATAATTGGTCTTGTCGGCAATCTCATCCAAAATATAGGGCGTAATACCTTGATGGGCATCAATTGCCTTGACCTTGATGAAGGGAACTTTGTGCTTCAAAATGGCTGTCGGATTGTAATATGAAAAGTCCGGGTGAAGCATTCCCGTTGTATCTTCATGAACCGTATCGAATATCGTCTGGTAATGGAAACCAGCATCCAAAAAAGTTGTTGTTACTTGAGTTTCATAGTCATTGATAACATTTTGAACATCCGTATGATTTCGCACCTTCTCCCAAAATTGCCTAAAAACAGGTGACTCAATGACTGGCTTTTTAAAAGTAATAAAATAACTCTGGATATGTTCAGGAAAACCTTGCGTCTGACGAGATTTCTTAGTTTTCCGGTTGTTAGTCAAGCCCCAAAAATCAACTTGGTCGTTAGCTTCATAATTGAGATAGTAGTCCTTAATATCCCAAAGCGGACCAAAACAGGTATCATTCATAATAGTAATGACATCATAAGTTAGAAGTTCTTCAAATCCAATATGAGTCATTCCATCACGCCAGGCAGCAAAATCAAAACCAATATTCTCACGCTGAATAAAATTGTCCATCAATCGCAAATCAACTAATTTACAGTAATCGTGCTCGCTGACCTGACTGTTTGAAATAAAGGCCACTTTTGAAAACAAAGGACGCATCTGTGTCAGCTGATAATAAACATGTGAACTAACGCGATTATACTTATTAAAATGTACGTATAAGAGCAAACGTTTCATTTTTTTCTCCTAAAAAAGTTGATAATTTTTGTTGGAATAGTCCAACGGCGCGAATGAGTGACCGAATTATAACGGACAACCATCTCTTCTAGAGCCGTCTTGTAGTATAAACGCTCCTGATCTGCTATTTCAAACTGAACTTTGTAAGAATTAAGATTATTTATTTTCTGAGATGCTTCCAAAAGATTCTGAGTTAAAATTTTAGCTACAAAATCGGCAGAATTGATATTATCTACATTAAACATCGAATAGCTTAATGTAAAGTTTTTCTTTTCAATTTTTGAAATGTCATAAATTAGCTGTGGATCACTTTCAGTAAACATGACATAATTGCCAATTAGTGTCCCATTTGTAAAACTTGGTAAAATTTCTGTTCTAAATTCATTAGTTATTAGTGAAACTTTCTGGTAGAAGCTAGGAATTTCAGAAAGATCAATCCGTAACTGTGATATATCTTCTGGTAAATCAAATGTGAAATTATCCTGATATTTCAGTGGAAATTCCAGAACTAGCTCCTGACTAAAATTTTCATCCTTCCGCGCAAAATAAATTGTCACATACTGCTTATCAATCTGTGATATCAACTCACTTTTCCGTGATAGAGCAATTTCAAAATGATTATCCTGTCTAAGTAGCAGTTCAAGAGCGCGATGATAATTTAACGGATACTTTTCTAAATAATTAAGCTGTGTTTGTAATAACCTTTCAAAACGTTTCTGCAGTCTAACATTATCTTGGGTACGCGAATCAGACTCAGGATCCATTCGATAAACCGTCGTAGAATCTGGTAAAAAACTTAGCTTTGTTTTTCTAAACAATTCTAGCTGAATATCAAAAGTATCATCAGCAGTATTGACATCAATAAGATTATTTACTTCACGCATTAAATCGGCATCGACTAACCAAGTTGATGCCATAGTCATGCCCTTCAGAACAAGCATTTCTTCATAAGAAGTCAACAAGGGGATGACTTGATTTTTAAAAACCTCTACCTGAGTAGTTCTACCAATGGAATCAACCATATTAAATTCCGTGTTAGACCACCGAGAATTTGGCGAGGATTCTAATAAATCAACCTGTTTTTGCAGTTTCTCATCATCAATCCAATAATCATCCCCATCGCAGCGTGCGATATACTGCCCTCGTGCTTTCTTACAAATTGCAACCCAAGTTTTAGCAATTCCTTGATTCTCAGCATTGAAAAAAGTTCTAATCTGTTCTGGATAGCGTCGCTCATAATCGCGGATAATATCAACAGACTCATCTGTTGAACAATCATCAACAAGGATAATCTCAAACTCAAAAGTCGTTTTTTGGCGCAAAAAGCTATCAATAGCATCTGCTATCCACTTTCCTTTATTGTAATTTGTACAAATAACAGATACTTTTGGCATTATTACATCCTCAATTCTCAATCATTAAAAGTCCAACTTCCATTGCGCTGAATTAACCCACTGGCTGAATCCAGTGCTGACTCATCATCTGAAGCAATGTCGTCACGATTAATCCAGATAATGGGGGTTTGAGTAGCATTGGCAAAGCCAAGCATTTGTCCCTCCTTATCACGAATAGTGACTTCCAGTTTCATCTTCAAATCATTCACCTGTGACAACGAGCATTCATAAGTTATCTCTTTATGACCAGCCCCAGATGTGGGGATATCCATAGAATTGTCATTATAAATCCAAATATTGCGGTCAATATCTGTTAAAGACAAAGCAACATAGGTAGGGATATCTTCAAGAACATCATAAGAAACAGTAAAAGAGACAGTCTCTTTTGGTGTCATACGAGTTGGTGAATGAAGTTCAACGCTAACATTTTCAACTTGAACTACTTCTTCCTTAGTTTCAACTTCTTCTTCAGTTTCATCCAGAACTTGCTCAGTATTGTCATAGCTGTATTGGTTAGCAACATCAAACGGATCCCCGTAAGCCTTGACCAGACCATTTTCGATTAGCACAGCACGGTTACAATATTTCTTAACAGCTCCCATGTCGTGGGTAACCAAGATAGTGGTCTTGCCTGATTTTTTGCGTTCCATGAAGTAGTCGTTACACTTACGTTGGAAGGCTTCATCTCCAACCGCCAAAACTTCATCCAGAATCAAAATATCTCCTTGTGCTTTAATGGCAACCGAGAAAGCTAGACGTACTTGCATCCCTGACGAATAATTTTTGAGTTTTTGGTTCATGAATTCCTTCAGCTCGGCAAATTCAACGATATCATCGTACATAGCATCAATTTCTTCAGTAGTAAAACCGAGCATAGCACCATTCATATAGACATTTTCACGACCAGTTAATTCAGGATTGAAACCAACTCCTAATTCGATAAAGGAAACGACTTTACCATCAATGGTCACCTGACCTTTTTCAGGCACATAAATTTGAGAAATGATTTTCAACAATGTTGACTTCCCTGAGCCATTACGCCCAACAATCCCAAAGAAATCACCCTTATTAACTTCAAAATTAATGTCTCTAAGAACATGTTGTTCCTTATAACCTTTTATCCCTTTAAATCGGTTGACAAGAGCGGTACGCAAGCTATGTGTACTTTCTGTAGGAAGTTTGAAGAATTTGGAAACGTGTTCCACTTTTACTGCAACTTGATTTTCTGACATTATAAGATCTCCGCAAATTTCTTAGCATTCTTACTAAACAAGACGTAACCCAAAATAAAAATGAGTACTGGCAAGCAATATGGAACTAGCCCCCAGATATGATGATTATACAAATCCCAACCGCGAGTTGTACCGCTGTAAACAATAAAATGACGTAAATCTTGAATAATCTGCGCAAGTGGATTAAGCATCATCAGTTTAGCAATGGTAAAGTGATTATTTTGAAGAATATAAGTCAGCGAATAAATAACTGGCGTAGCATACATTCCTGCCTGCATGACAACTTCCCAAACAGGACCTAAATCACGATATTTAACAAAGAGAGTAGCAAGAATAAAAGCAACCCCTGTCGACATCAAAGCTAACTCAATAAAAAGAGGAAAAATCCACAAATATCCCCAACTAATACTAACACCATTAATCAGAGCAAAAACAAGAACAACCAGCAAGTTAATGCCATAGTTAATGGCTGCTCCGACTACTGACGAGATAACAATAATTTCCTTTGAAAAATTCAACTTACGCAAAAGATCACCACGTGTCACAATAGAAACCATCCCCATATTGGTTGCTTCTTGGAAAAACGACCAAGTCACCATCCCAAGCAAAACCGCAATAGCATAGTGAGGAGTATGGTCATCCAAACGCAAGAAACGAATGAAAACCAAATACATAATGGCAAAAAGCATCATGGGCTTAAGGATAGACCAAAGATGCCCAATCAAACTACCTTGGTAGCGAAGTTTAAAATCTGTTTTAACCATTTCTCTTAATAAGATACGATTTTCCTTATTAAAAAAATTCATTATTTTCTCCCATAACCAAATTTAGTGATAATCAATGTGCGAAAAACCAAGGTGTGAAAACTACGGTTTTTTCGCAATTTGTAGTGTCTTAGGCGTCTAATACGTTCTAACAAAGGTTGTTCTAAAATAGTAACAAAGGCTTCAACTAAGTCTCGTTTATCCTTGGTTAAATCTAAATCTAACAAAAATCTAGCCTGTGTCTGACTCGATTCAATTAACCACCAGTATTTTTCGACTAATTTATGCGGTTTCAACCAATTTTTCATCCTTTTTGACCAAGTACGAGCTCCCAAAACATTAGCCTCATGCTGACGATAAAGCTCTGTCGGCTGATCAATATAGACCAGATTACCCATACTACTTGCAACCAATGCTAGATACCAGTCATGCATGAGCAACCGATCATACGTTGTCCATAGGTCAGCCAAAACATGGTTAATCATCGCTGTTCCACCAGTCACCGTATTTTCAGTTAATTCCTGAACGAGCTGCGTGTTGGCATGGTCTGACTGAGTCTTAATCATGCTTTCGTGTAAAACATTGAGTTTTTGGTCAACAATTTTTAAGTCTGTATAAATCAGAAGAGGCTTGGTTTCATCATATTTTTCAGCTTCAGCCAAGGTCACTTCTAACTTATTAGGTAGCCAGATGTCATCTTGGTCGCTAAAAAAATAATAATCTGCTCTGCTATGTTTCAAAAGTGTGTAAAAATTCTTGATAACCCCAAAATTCTCACGATCATCAACATTGATAAAGCAAATTCGACTATCTTTGGCGACAAAATCCTCAATAATCTCTGGAGTCTTGTCACTAGAACCATCATCGCGGATATAAAGTGTCCAATCTGTCACCGTCTGCTGGCGAATGCTCTCAATTTGCTCCGTCAAAAACTTCTCACCATTGTAGGTGGACATGAGTATATTAACTTTCATGTAAAAACAACTCCTCGTACTCCCCTACAATTTTCTCCCAAGTGTAGCTTTCTTTGATAATCGCTCGTGCTTGCTCACCAAGAGCTTTAAAATCAGATTGCTTGTCAACATCGTTGATGAGGCTGGCTAGATTACCCGCCTCTTTTGTCCAATAATAAGCACTACTCTGAGCAACTGATTTGTTAAAATCAACACCAAAAACCAGATTTAAATCAGTATGACCAAGCGCCTCAAGTAAACCAGGATTGGTCCCTCCCACCTCATGACCATGAATGTAGGCGAATGTATTCTCACGAACATAATTCAAAAGATCTCGATCATAAACTGTCCCAACAAACTTCACGCGCTCGTCCGTATCGAATTGTGTCTTCGCTCTCAAAGTGTCAAAATAAGCATTGCCTTCATGATTGCAAATGACAACCAAATCGCGTTTAGTCTCAGACAGCATAAATTCTCTGATGGCAGTTTCGTAATTATTTTCAGGCACAAAACGACCAACGATAAGATAGTAGCCTTTTTCAGTCAAATCCCATTTTTCAAAGTAAGTTCTGATTTTTTGGTCTTTGGCAGTTAATGAAGATACCTGAGTATCCGTCCCATAGGCAATAAAGCGCGTCTTGGCCGTTGGGTAGGAATTCTTAATGTAGGTTTCAATACCAATATTATCGGAAATGACCAAATCTGCCTGATTTGCCATACATTTCTCGGCATACTTAAGATAAGCTTGAACAGGTTTAGACCATTTGCTACGTTTCCACTCTAGTCCATCAGGATTGACGAAAAGGTGACCACCGACAGCATGAATCTTTTTAACAAATCCGCCAATAAAAGCACCAATGGTGTTTCCCAAAATATAAAAAATGGGATTTGAAATTCTTTGCTCTTTCACCATCTTCAGACAATAGTTAATAGCCATCATGTCATAAGCGATAACACGCGCTGGTCCAAGTTTAGGAGCTTTAATGGTAAAACAGTCCGCTCCCAGGTGTTCAAAATGGTTCTCATGCTCTGTGTTACTCAAACAAGCAACATGATATTTAAGATTTGAAGACTGTTGATGTTTTACCAATTCTTCTACAAAAGTCTCAAAACCACCATACTGAGCTGGCAAGCCACGACTTCCGATAATAAAAACATGTTGCACCGCACACTACTCCATTCTAAATACAATCATTGTCTATTATATCATATTATTAAAGGCATTGCGAAAGAAAAAGGAAACCATGCTTAGCTCCCTTTTTCATATTTCTTAGCCTTTTTCTTAGAGTCTGCATTCACAAGTAAAGTGCTTTTATCTAAGAGATAGTTTTTCACTAATCAAGGAGTTTTTTGAGGAAATACCGACTGTATTTTGAAAAAAACTAACGACAAGTAGCTCAAAAACTAGCCTTAGATAGAAGTGCTAAACTGTGAATACAGGTTCTTAAATCTAGGTAAGTTGGTCATACTATCCAAGGCTACATGAACAAGTTTGAGTGGAAAACAATCGCCATAGATTCCACCAATAATCTTATCGTGATAATAAAGAAGATATTCGTCATCATGCTACGATAGGTTACTTCGTCTAAAACTGATAACTGTTCCAAAACAAACTTTCAATACAATTTACTAAATAGTATTTAGTTACCCCAAAAAATTCTTTTCCATTATAACAACAGTATAAGACTCCTGCTCTATTTCGCTTCCAGTCGGTTTGAAGCCTTGTTTTTCCCAAAAATGTTGAGATTGAGGATTCCCCTTAACATAAGCCAAGCGAACTTTTTGGAAATTTTTTGCCAAATAAGCTAACGCTTCGGTCACAATCTGACTACCAATTTCTTTACCTTGATAAGCTTGATTGACCATGAAAAAGCCTATAAAAATCGTCTTTTCATCAGGATAGGCACAAACAAAGTCCATAACAGCAACTAGACTAGAACCGTCCCAAAAACCAACGTAGTACTTGTCATCTTGAGTTTTCCCTTGAGGCAAGCGAGCAATATCCTCCATCACACTATCTAAACTTGGCTGAGGAGGACAGTATTGAAAATACAAAGGATTGCTTTCATATAGAGCCAAAACACTTGGAATATCTGATTGAGTCACTTTTCGGCAACTATAAGACTTCGCCAATGTTTCGATTTTCATCACTTTCTGTCACCCATCAATTCAGTTTTTTCTTCTTCTGGAAGATGGCTGCGCCCCGTTTGATTAACATTTTCATAAGCATTGATGATTTCAGCGACCACAGGATGACGGACAACATCTTTGGCTGATAGGTAAACAAAATCAATCTGCTTAATCTTTCTTAATTTTTCGGTCGCATCAATCAAACCCGATTTGACATTACGAGGTAAGTCAATCTGACTAATATCCCCATTAACAATCATCTTAGAATTGAACCCTAAGCGAGTCAAAAACATCTTCATCTGCATGATGGTCGTATTTTGCGCTTCATCTAAAATAACAAAAGCATCATCCAAAGTCCGACCACGCATGTAAGCCAATGGTGCAATTTCAATGATTTCACGTTCCATGAGCCGCGTAGTTTGCTCTTTACCAAGGATTTGATAAAGGGCATCATAAACAGGTCTTAGATAAGGATCGACTTTTTCTTTGAGATCTCCTGGTAAGAAACCTAGACTTTCCCCTGCTTCTACCGCAGGTCGAGTCAAAATAATACGCTTAACTTGCCCACGCTTGAGAGCCGTCACCGCCAATGTTACAGCTAGAAATGTCTTACCAGTCCCTGCGGGTCCAATCCCAAAGACCACATCATGTTTTTTCACACTATCCACATAAACCTTTTGCCCTAAGGTCTTGACACGAATCGGCTTTCCATAACTATCCTTGATAATTTCCTCCTCATAGAGAGCTACAAACTTATCAATGGAACCATTTTGTGTCATAGACAAGGCTGTCACAACATCGGAAGTATTGACAATCATGCCACGGCCAACCAAAACCAAAAGTGCCTGAATGGTCAAACGTGCTTCTTCAACGGCTTCCTCGTCATCTCCCAAAATTTGCACACGCTCTGTTCGTGCATGGATAACAACATTTAAATGATCTTCAATCAATTTCAAGTGACGTTCATTTGTTCCAAAAAGAGCTAAAACATCATCTGGGTGGGTTAATGTAATATCAACAGAATACTCTTGCAAATAGAGTTCCTCATTTCTTTTATCTGTAATATATTTTATTATATCAAAAAACCACGCAATTGCGTGATTTCTTATGTCATCTGTCATTTGAAAAATAGCTGTGCCCACATATTAGTATCATTCCCAAAACCGCAAGAACACTCCCCAGTCCTAAAAAGGTTTGCGAGAACCCAAAGTAATCAATAAAAAGCCCAGTCATTGGAAAAACAAGAATCATGGATAAGCTAAAAAACATAGAGCATACACTGAGCATGGTTGCTCTGACATCACTTGGGATTTGATTCTGCAAATCATTATTAAAAATCGGCAGAAAGAAAGCGTATATCCCGTCAGTCAGCAAATAAATGAGAACATATAACATTGGCATTTTTGTAAAGCTAAAAATGTATAGAAGTCCAGTCAAAGCGACCAGTATTGGTAACAAGCGGCTTGCTTTTTGATTTTCACCGAGATGACTAGCCAACCAAACTGCTCCAATATTCACTCCGCTAGAAATCAACATCACTAAGCTAATTTGCCACGAATCAAGGGATTCCAGTTCATTTTGATAATAAAAATAGAACATACACATGAACACACAAATCAATTGACTCATCATGAGCCAGTAAAGCAATCGCGGAGTTCGCCTAAAGACTTTGATTACAGTCTTTATAATATTTTTTAAACTTGCTGGCTGATCTCTCTCTTCCTTAACGCTCGGCTCTTTCATCATAAAGATAAAGAATAGAACTAACAGTGAAAATGCAATCTGAATCACGTAAGTTACATCAAGTAAGCCATGGACAAAAACGCCTGCTATAACTGTCCCCATAGTCCTAGTCGCCTCTGCAGTTCCTGATAAAAAACTTGAAATTTTGAGGAATCTATTTTCAAGCCCCGCTTCTTTAGCAGATTCAAAAAGCATAGCAGAGCTAGTTCCAGAATCAAAATTATAGGACCAGGCGTTAAAAACCATTCCTAGAGCGTATATCCAAAAGTTTCCTTGTCCAAAGAGCATCATTAGACAAGAGATAATCGACATGATCCTACCCAGGTACAAATTCGTCCTGTAATGAAAACGATCAGCCAACATACCCGAAGGGACTTCAGACAAAAGACTAGTAGTGTGGAAAATACTTTCCAATATCCCTACTTGCCAAAGCGTCATGCCATGTTGAGTAAGAAAAAGAATCCAGAAACTGGTAATACCAAAGAAACTAAAGAACTCCGTTGCTCCTAGCCAGACAATATTATGACGATACGATTTTTTTAACATAGATAATTTCCTTAATAATTGATACAAGCCCTATTGGGCGATTGAAGTCAACAACCTGTCAAAGCAGGTCACCAGAAAATCAAAAGTCAAGCCGATTCAGCACCATTATGAACTTTAATTGACTTTAATTTTCACAAAGTATCCATCAGATTTCTCTACGTACGTGCATATAGCCCACTCTCCTTTAAAATTATCTATGTTTCGTATCAAAAATCTTTTTTATTATAGCATAAAACAGCTACTTAAAAAAGTAGCTGTTGAAAAGTAAGAATAATATTTATTCAGTAAAAGAAACGTGAACATGGTCCATATGATTTGCAGTGTCACTACCTCGATCAGGCATTTGATTCCAAGTATTGGCTGGTCCGTAAATGTTAGCCCTAGGTGAGTAGAACTTTTGTTGCCAAATAATATATGAGATACCATTATCAGCAATGTTATCAACAGCATATTGTGCAACTTGATCACCTAAGCTTGAATTATCATACACCATGAAATCAATCGCTAACCCTTTGCCATGATCTTCTGGATCTCCTGGGCGATAACCACTAAAATCAGTAATGCCGTATACACCCGCAACTTCTTCCTTAAAGGCCGCTGTTTGTGGTTGCAACCCTGTGTTATCATAAGTTGTCGCTTGCGTTGACACTGGAGTGACTGTTGTAGTTTCTGACTCTTCAGGTGTCTGAGCAATCGTTTCGACTATTGATTCAGCAGATTCTTGCGCTACAGCTGTTGCCTGTACACCCTGTTCTTGAGTTGTTACTGGAGTCTCAGTCACTTGGTTTGTGTCAACAACAGTTTCTGCTACCGGCTGCTCAGACTGAGCGGCTGTATCTTCAATAATATTTTGAGTAACTTCTTGAACAGCCGTAGGTGCTGTTTCAGAAGCTGAGGCTTGCTCTGTTGTATTTGTTTCTTCTGTGCTAGACTGAGTGGCTTCAACAGTTTGTGAAGTAGCCTCTTCTATTTTTACTTCTTCTGTGGTCAAAACCTCAGAATTTTCAGCTGGATCTGTTATTTGACTAGCCTCTTCACTTGATTCTTCTGTAGATATTGAAGGTTGTGTTTCAGTAATGTGTGCAATAGCATCTTTCACAGGCTCCGTAGTTTGGGCATAAATTTTTAGATTTGACTCTTGAGTATTAATGATGTTTTGTGTCAAATCTGCCACATCCACTACTTGATCACCTACTACAACCTGATTATTTTCCAAATCAGCTGTTGCTTTTACTGACTCTGAAGATTGTTCAGATACAGGTGTCTCAACTGCAACGGTCGCCACTTGATTAGCGTCATTATAAGTTGTTGTCAAGACTGTATCTGGAAAAATCAAATCTAAGTTAGTAATTTGATTGATGTTTGCCAAAACATTAACATCAATTCCCATAGCTTCTGCTACCGTGCTCAAAGTATCGCCATATTGAACTTTATAAGTTGTTTTATTGCCTTCATTAACAAGACTTGCCTTGATTTCGTCTACTGAACGAGCTGTCCAATTATTAACTTCATCACCATGAACATGGCTTGCTGCAAACATTGATAGGGCTACTGTTGAAAATAAAAGAGATTTTTTTGTAATTTGTTTAGACATGCGATTTCCTTTTCTATTTTTCGTATACATACCTATATCATATCACAAAGAATAGTGAAATGCTTCCATTTAACTTCTTTTTAAAAGAATTTCCATCTTTGAGAAAAAATCGAAGAATTTGTCATCAAAAAACAACAATTCTTGCGATTTGATACTCAATGAAAATCAAAAGTAGCCTAGGAAACGAAGCCGACGATAGAACTTGAGTTCATCAAGGCAAGTTGACAACGGATAATTTTGATTTTCGAAGAGTATGACCATCAAATACTTATTACCATTAGATGATATTAATTAGTCCGAAGTGTCAAATGCTCTGGAAGGTTGACGATTTCCTTTTTGAGAAATTCTGGGTAAAAAGTACTGCGTTCCAACTCCTCAAAAGTCAGCCATTCATAATCAGCCCATTTATGTGATTCCCATTTTCTAAATTTAGCCCCCAAGCTTAACAAATCACTTTGCGATATATCAATCAGGAAATAGAAACAGAGCTCATGAAAACACTCTTGGCTAGTTTCTTCATTAAAGAATGACTGACTAAGCCAAAGAGGCCTAATAACACTTGCTTCTATCTCCAATTCTTCGTGAAGTTCTCTAAGTACTGCATCCTCTGCTAGTTCCCCATTTTCACACGACCGCCAGGTAAGTAAAAATAAGGTGACTTGGCATCTGTTGTCACAAGTCATTGCTCCTCATGAACAATGACCGAAGCTACCCGATAATTAAACCTTTCAGTTTGTACTTGATACGAAATATCCATTCTCTATTCTTCGACTATTTGATAGCGATTCCCTTCAACGACTACAGCTTGTGCATTATTCAGTGGTAAGATAGCCAAGTTTTCTTGATATTGATCTAAAATGGCTTGCGCAGACTCTTCAAATGGAAATTCTCCGACATGAGGAACAATGTAAAAATCAACCAACTTCAAACCAAAGTCATTTGCTAGATGTGGCGCTTTTTCGCGTTCATCCATAAGTTGGCTGTAGGCAATATTAGGACTGGCAATAATCGCTCCCGCAGACTCAGCTAGGTAAGGTAGACCATTTTCAACTCGTTCCTTCAAAGATTTCAACAATACTTTTTTCTGAAGTTCCTGTAAGAGGTAAAAAGAATTCCCACCTGAAAAATAAACAGCCTGAGCTTGATCAAGTCTGCTTCTAATAGCTACTGCTCCTAATTTAGCAATATCACAGTCCTCTACAACAATGCCTAAAGACTGAAATAGCTCGCGCCCCTCATCAATATAATCGGTGTACTCTTCCACATTTCCAGCTGTTGTAATGAATAAAACCTGACCAATCTGATGTTTTTGAATAAAGTCAGCCAATGAATGCTTGACACCTGCCAAATAAGACGTTAAAAATAAGTTTTTCATCATTCTCCCCTTAATGCGCTAAATAATCCTCCCAAATCTGATCAAACTGTCCTAGATTAAAGGAAAAGCTGGCGCTATCTTCTAAATAACGACTGATCTCATCAAAGCTATCTGTATGCTTGGGAAAAGTCGTATCGTCAAAAGCCAAGTCAGCTAAAATAGCCACCGGTTCCTGACTCTTGGGATTGCGCTGAGTCATCAGCCACGTGTAAAATGATTTTCGCATATTTTCTCCTTAATAAACAATTTTTTCCTCATTGACACAAACTTCTCGCGTCAACATTTCACTCTCAAAAGTTTTACGCACTTCAATTAAATTTAAAAAAGTGTAGCCTTGTTTTCTCAAGAAGACCAACATGACATGATTCTTGGAATGGATATAGTTGAACAAGGTCTCACCACCCAAAGGAAGAGATAATTTTTCTATCTTTTGAAATAATTGAACTGCCTAGCCCTGATGACGATAGTTTTCAGAAACAAAAAGTTGTTCTACCCAGACGACCGTTCTCTGCCTCACAAACCAAGTACCCTATTAAGTCCACCTCCGACAAAGATACCGTAAACGGGAAAATCTTTCTCTAAAAAATCTCAAAACTCCTCACGTCCCTCATAAAAATCAGGAGCAAGCAATCAATTTTTCAAAGCTCGCAAATGAACCCGAAAGTTGACTATCAGAGACGCCGTCAATTCCTTGTGACTTTCATTTTAGTAGATAATTTTAATTGGCATAGCATCTTTCTAAAAAGCTTAGTGCCAATTCTCGTCTAAAAATTGGTGGCGAATAGCTGAGCTCTGAGCATAACGTTCGGGATTTGTCCTATAGAAACCTTGATGATAAGACTCTGCTTCATAGAAAGGTTGGGCAGGCTCAATGTTTGTTACGATAGGTTGATCAAAACGGCCTGAAGCCTGTAGATTAGCCTTAGAATGCTCTGCTATTTCCCGCTGCTGTTCATTAAAGTAAAAGATTACAGGGCGATAATTATCTCCCCTGTCTTCAAACTGGCCAAAAGCATCTGTCGGATCTGTTTGTGCCCAATAAATTTCAACCAAATCTGCAAAAGAAATCTTTGACTCATCAAAAATAATCTCAACAGCTTCAGTGTGTCCTGTTGTTTTTGAGCACACCTCTTCATACGTCGGATTTGGGACATGTCCACCCGTATAGCCTGAACGAACAGATAAAATTCCTTCTTGCTCTTCAAAAGGCTGCACCATACACCAAAAACAACCTCCAGCAAAAATAGCACGTTCCATGATTTCCCCTTTTTATCCAAATTGTTTTTTATATTGTAGCAAAAAAATCCCAGTTTGTCTGGGATTTTGATATCAATTGATTGTTCAAAAAGCTATAGCAGATTTATCACTTGATAAAGCAAACCTGCCGTTGGACAAACCAGCAAAGGCCATAAGAAGAGGTGTTCTGGAAGTCCGAAATGCAACATCCAGTTTCTGGTATGCCAGTCTGTACAGTCCTCTGTTCCCGAAATCATCAGGTGATCCATTATTTTTTGACGAAAAAACCAGTCTAGGCCTATCAGATCCCCACATTAACCAAGAACAGCTACCAATAACCGGTCATAAATAACGGTCAAAAGGCCCTAACAGGTAGATAAACCGTCGTCCCCAAGCCTAAACCAAAAGTTAATAGATAAATCCAAAACAGCCACTTTCTCTCTTTTTGCGTTGAAGCAAGTCAGGTTTGGGAGCAACCTGCTGTACTTGCTTGGGCAATGGAAACCACAGCCCGTGGATAAGCCAACCAAAGTCTAGCGATTGCCACATTGAACAGTAAACTCATCAGAAGACCAACCAAGGTCACATGCAAGCATAAAATCATTACTGACTAGCCTCCATCCCAAAACTTAATCAATTAATTCTGTTCCCAGTTCGTCCTGCTTGATTTTCTTAGCCTTCATGAGTCCACCTAGAGCCTTTTTGAATTGACCTTTAGAAATGCCGAAGGTTTCCTTGATATCTTCAGGGGAGGACTTGTCATTAAGGGTCATGAAACCTCCATTAGCCTCAAGGTAGGTCAAAATCATTTGAGCATCATTTTCCAACATTTCAAAAGAACGCGGTTTGAGGGAGAGATTTAGGGTACGGTCAACCTCACGGAAACCAATGACACGCGCCTTAACAACCTCACCCAAACGTGGCTCTGCAAAACGTTCACTTGGATGAATAAAACCAAGCATATTATTTTCAGGAAGATACACGAAAGTTCCAGATAATTTTAATCGGTAAACAATAGCTGGCCAGGTTTGATTTTGCATATTATTGTAAGCTGGCCCCGCCATTTTTTGAAAGACTTCCTGATCAGCAGGCAGAGCCCAAATACGGTCTTTTTTATCCACTTCTAGGCGAACATAAAGTTTGTCACCTTTTTTAGGCCACAATTCCTTTAATTCTGGAAGAACATCAAGGGATACAACAAACTGCTTATCTTCAAGTCCAATATCCAAAAAGATACCCAAATCTCGTCGAACCTCTGTCACAACTCCCCAACCATAAGTCGTTCTGGTTGTCGCGATTTCTTTTGTCGTCAGACGAGCTTTTTGAAGCGTATCGGTATAGGCAAATCCCGAGACCATGTCACCAATATGATGTATGCCTTCCGATTTATCAAGAGCGAAGGTAATCCCATCTTTTTGGACAAAATAGTTTTTTTCGTTTTCATCGGTCACCATGCCTGTGATGACCCTTGCAAGTAAATGATTCATAATTTTTCTTTCCATTCTTGTATTCAATCAAAATGATGTTAGATACAGACTTTCTACAGAAAATCTGTCTTTTTGAAATTGAATATTTTATCACTATCAAATAAATAAAATTAGATTTTTGTAGACTAGGATTAGCGATCATATTGAGTACATAGCCATTAAAAAAGGAAGCAGGAGAAAACTCAATAAATGAAAAGAGTTCCCCTCACTCCCATATTTACAGGTTGGAACCAAAACAGTCCACTGTATCACCTTACTCTCATCCCCACATCGCTCAAAATGCCTTGGAGATAGGTTGAGAGTGAAAATATGTAACCAACTCTGTTTGCAACAGTGTCTCCCAAATTCAGAGGGTGAAACCTGAATAAATCCCCCAATTGACCACTGTATAGAAATGGTAGCACGAACCTTGGAAAAGCAATATTGGACTATTTTCCAATACCTCATTGTCTCACTCAGACAGTGAGCAATTCCTTTTCTTTTTCAGCCGTCATACTATCAATCTTCTTAACAGCATCATCTGTAGCTTTTTGAATCTCTTTTTCAAGAGTTTTCAATTCATCTTCAGTGATTTCTTTGTCCTTTTCTTGTTTTTTCGCTTCATTCATAGCGTCTTTGCGAATATTGCGGATAGCAATCTTTGCATTTTCACCCACTTTTTTCACTTCTTTAGCCAAGTCTTTACGAGTTTCCTCTGTGAGAGCTGGGATAACCAAGCGAATAACTGAGCCGTCATTTGCAGGGTTGATACCTAAGTCTGACTCATTGATTGCACGTTCAATCTCCTTGATTGAAGACTTATCAAATGGTGAAATCAGAAGCACTCGTGCTTCAGGAACAGTAATTGAAGCCAATTGATTAAGTGGAGTTGGCGCACCGTAATAGTCAACTTGGATACGATCTAAAAGTGAAGCATTAGCACGTCCTGCACGAATTGAAGCAAATTCACGAGCCAATGATTGATGGGAATGTGCAAAACGTTCGTTTGCTTTTTCGATAATAGCGTTAGCCATGAGTAAAGAATTCTCCTTAATGTTTCTTGATTTAGTTAATAGTAAAGGTTTTCTTAAAGGTGTTCTACTTTGTTTGAAACCGTTGTTCCAATATTTTCACCAAAGACAACACGCTTGATATTACCTGCTTCATTCATATTGAAGACAACGAGATCAATATCATTATCCATTGATAGTGTTGAAGCCGTTGCATCCATAATTTTGAGACCACGTTTAATAACTTCTACATGGGTCAATTCGTCAAATTTGACTGCATTAGCATCTTTTTTAGGGTCAGCATTGTAAACACCATCAACACCATTTTTCGCCATAAGGATAGCATCTGCTTCAATTTCAGCAGCACGAAGAGCGGCAGTGGTATCAGTCGAAAAGTATGGTGATCCAATACCAGCACCAAAAATTACAATACGATGTTTTTCAAGATGACGAAGGGCGCGTCCTCGAATATAAGGCTCAGCTACATTTTGCATCGGAATAGCCGTCTGAACACGAGTATCAACACCATATTGCTGAAGACTGTCAGCCATAACAAGAGCATTCATGACAGTTCCCAGCATGCCTGTGTAATCTGCCTGAACACGATCCATACCTGCCAAAGCTGCAGGTTCGCCACGCCAAAGATTACCACCACCAATAACAAGGGCAATCTGCACACCCGAATCATGGACTTCAGCAATTTCTTTAGCAATAGTTTGAACCGTAGGAAGGTCGATACCTACACCCTTGTCACCCGCTAAAGCTTCACCAGACAATTTGATTAAAATACGTTGATATTTAGGTTTCACGATGAATTACTCCTTTTTTAGTCCTTACTATTTTATCATAAAATAAGGCTTTTACCTAGTAAAATATCTAAAAAATCCATCTCCTGAGGAAATGGATTTTATTTATTGATTAAAGTGAATTTGGATCTACTTTGATACCAACACCTTGTGTTGTTGTAATAGATACGTTAGTCATGTAAGTACCTTTTGAAGTAGCTGGTTTAGATTTCACCATAACATCATTGAAAGCCTTGAAGTTTTCAACAAGTTTATCTGCATCAAATGATACTTTACCAATAAGTGCTTGAACGTTACCTGCTTTATCAGCACGGTAAGTGATTTTGCCACCTTTAGACTCTTCAACTGCTTTAGCTACATCCATAGTTACAGTACCAGTTTTAGGGTTTGGCATAAGGTTACGTGGCCCGAGGACACGTCCAAGACGTCCAACGATAGCCATCATATCAGGTGTCGCAATAACAACATCAAAGTCAAGCCATCCACCGTTGATTTTAGCGACAAGGTCATCTTCACCAACGAAGTCCGCACCGGCTGCTTTAGCTTCTTCAGCTTTAGCACCACGGGCAAATACAAGAACACGTTGAGTTTTACCAGTTCCGTTTGGCAATACCATCGCTCCACGGATTTGTTGGTCAGCTTTACGAACGTCAATGTTAAGGTTGTATGCAACTTCTACAGATGCATCAAATTTTGCGAAGTTAGTTTCTTTTGCAAGCGCTACAGCTTCTTCAACACTGTATGCTTTTGTGCGATCGATTTTTTCAAGCGCAGCACGCATTTGTTTGCTTTTTTTAGCCATTTTAATTTTCTCCTTGTAGTGTGGTCATATCGATTTGATTTAAAATCTCCCACGTCACTCATCAAAGATGAGGTCATGCGGGTCTTGGGGTGTTATTGATTAGTCAACAACAGTGAATCCCATAGAACGAGCAGTACCTTCAATCATACGCATTGCAGACTCAACGTTTGCAGCGTTTAAATCTGGCATTTTAGTTTCAGCAATTTGTTGTACTTGCGCACGAGTAACTGTTGCAACTTTAGTTTTGTTAGGTGTGCCTGATCCTTTTTCAACACCTGCAGCTTTTTTCAAAAGAACAGCAGCTGGTGGTGTTTTTGTTACAAAATCAAATGATTTGTCTTCATACACAGAGATAACAACTGGGATAATCATACCAGCTTGATCAGCTGTACGAGCATTAAATTCTTTTGTGAATCCCATGATGTTAATTCCTGCTTGACCAAGAGCTGGTCCGACTGGTGGAGCTGGAGTAGCTTTACCGGCAGGAATTTGAAGTTTTACGACTTTTTCGACTTTTTTAGCCATGATATAAAATCCTCCTGTTGTGGTTTTTACGGTAATTAAAGATTTTTACCTCCCACAGATATGCTCTTTAGCATACTTGTCTATTATACATCAATCCTGCAAGAAAGCAAGTCTTTTGTATCTTTTTTTATGAAAAAGTTGCTAACTGGAGCATTTCAGTATAAAATAGAATCATGATGATGTATAAGTTGATTGCACTGGCTTTTGTCCTGTTAACTCCTATTTTTGCTAATATTGTTACTCAAATTTTTAGGTTAGAGCGTTTTGGTCTAAAATTTCCAGATCTCTCTTTACCGCTTTTTCTCTGGGAAATTGTCATTGTTTCTGACAAATTTTTTACGCACAGCTGGCTTCCTTACTATTTGATTGTGATGTCACTACTTGCCATGATACTAGCTGTTTTTTTGTTAAAAAGAAGCAAACATTTTTCCTATAAACGCTTTGGAAAACTTTTTTGGCGAATAGGTTTTATTCTCACATTCATTTTCTATTTAGTCTTGCTAGCATTTATTATGACTACTTAAACATCAGTAATAATGTATCTGTGCTAATTACTCTGAAATTTATCCTTTTCAAAAACCAGAACAATATTTTTCACATTACCTTGATATCATCTCGAACTTAGTTCCTTCCCATTTTTTGATTTTCGGTGGGAGGGGCTGAGCTTTTTTTATCTTGGACAGGATTGTTCTGGATTTTTTCTTTCAACTTTTGCTATCATCTACTTTTGAAACACAGTGATGATAAACATTTTTTAGGGGACTTTGCGAATAAATCGAATTTGCTGACAGGCTTCGTTAATTAGCTCTAAATCATGGGTAATAACAATTATAACGCGTTCTGGACTTTTTAGTTCTTGTAGCAATTTACTAAAAGATAACATTTGCTCATAGTCTAAACCACTGGTTGGTTCATCGAAAATAATTATCTTTTTGTTTGAAAGTAAGGCATTGGCAATAATGACACGTTGCTGTTCTCCTCCAGAAAGAGAGATTGGGTGACGGTCGAGAAGCTGACTTAATCCCAGTTGTTCTACCACTTGCTTAAAATCTGCAGTCTTGCTGTTACCAAGCAGTATTTCTTTACGAACACTGTCCGAAAATAGCTGCAAGCGAACATTTTGCATAACATAAGCTGACTGTTTCAAGCGCTCCAATGGCGACAATGTTTTTTTACCAAAGTTGACATCACCATCACTGGTCTCTATCCCAGAAAATATTTTTGCCAAGGTTGATTTTCCGATTCCATTTGGCCCAACTAACGCCGTAATACAATTTTTAGGAAAATGTAAATCTGCTATCTGACCTAAGTTAACTTTATTATTTCTTAGCTGCAATCTTTTGGTGCTTAACCCTAACAAACAGCGGTCTTCTTCATAAAATTGTTTCAATTCCAGATGTAAGCCCCGCAGACCAAATCTCTTTCTATCTTCATTTGTCAAGTCCAACCATTCCTCTTGACTCCAACAATGAGCTATTTCCCCTTTTTCAAAATAAAGGTAACGATCACCTAGATTTTCCAGATAATCTAATACTCAATGAAAATCAAAAGTAGCCTAGGAAACGAAGCCGACGATAGAACTTGAGTTCATCAAGGCAAGTTGACAACGGATAATTTTGATTTTCGAAGAGTATAAACGATGCTCTGCAATAACAATAGTAACTCCCTGTGCTTTTAGCTTGGATAGATAGTTTCTAACCATTTTCACACCGTCAGCATCTAAATTGGCAGTAGGTTCATCCAGTATCAACAATTTCGGACTCTGCATCTGGCTGCTAGCCAAAGCAGTTCGCTGCTGTTCTCCCCCAGAGGCTGATAATAAATCTTGATCCATCAGACTTTGAAGGTGGAAAAATGCAGCCGTTTCGTTCAGACGTTCGCAAATGCTTTGGGGAGGTAGTCCTTGATTTTCACAAGAAAAGGCCAATTCCTGCTCTGTTTTTCGATAAAAAAATTGACTGGCTGGATTTTGAAAGACAGTGGAGGTTAGTTTTGAAAATGCTTCTATTGAGTCTCTCCCTGGCACCAGACCAAATATGTTAATGTCTCCACTGTATTCACCCTCGAAATATTCTGGAATAAGGCCATTTAATAAACGTGTAAAGCTTGTTTTTCCACTACCACTTTTACCGCAAAGTACCAGACATTCTCCTTCTGGAATAGATAAATCTGAAATACGCAAACTCGGTTCTGGCAAGGAAGTGTATCTAAAAATAAGATTACTAACCCTAATCATCTGACACCTCCAAGAAAATAACTCAAGGATAGGCCTAATAAGAATATCAAGATAAAATAATCAAACCTTCCAAAACGATAAGTAATGTAAGAAGTTTTTGCACCAGAATTTCCAGCTGATTTCGTCAAACTGGCAATTGTCAATTCCTGCGCAGTTCGAGTCATCGACATTAACAACGGAATAACTAAATGCTCAAAATAAGCTAAGGGACGCTTAAGCAAATCAAGGGGTGTCAAATAGAGCCCCCTTAATTTCAAAGCAGTTCTAATAGATCTATAATCTTGTTTTATCAGTGGTAAAAATCTCATCAAAACTGCAACAGCCAACAAAAGACTTTCCGGAATATGCCAAGTTCGCATACATGTGATAAACTCATGAACAGAACTTCTCAATATACTGCTTCCCACGATAAAACAAGGCAGCAAGGAACGACTGCCAACAGCCAATAAATTGATATAAAAAACGTCTTGATTAAGCACAACGAGAAATTCTTCAACAAAAACAAGAAAACTAAATAGCATCAGATAAGTCACTGCCCTTTTTCGATCTCCCTCAAGAAATAAGCAGAAACAAAGGAAAACTACCAAAATACTCTCATAGTAAATTGGAATATGAGCCAATAGTAACATGTTAACGCAAAGCAGAGTTAAAATCTTTGTTCGCATATCACTATGATAATATCTCATTTTACCAAACCGGCCTTTGAAAAATGTTTTTTTTACATATATTGTCCAAAAAGACCCCCAATTAAAGCACCAAGAACTATACAAAGGCTCAACCAAGCGACATTCCCCAAATTAAAATCAATCATTACTTCACTAATATAGGTTTCACTTTTACCACGATCTACTAAACGATTGATATAGGCTTCCCTAACAACCCACATCAGCATTATCGGGGCTAAATTTCCGAATGAAAAAACGACATATGACAGCAAATTCAGCAGTTTCTTTTCATAGTTACCAATTTTAGCAATCAAATCTGCTGCCACACCACAAATGAGGCTTGGTAGAAACGATAATACAAAATGACCTGATAAGAAAAAGAATAGTGACATCACTGCTGCTAGCAGAGATATATTGCCAAATTTTTTTGTTTTTGCAATCAATAACATGTAAACAGTACCCGCAAAAAGTGCTGTAAAAGCTGGTGCATACTTCATATTAGCATTATGCTCTACCAGGACACTTACCAAAGTTCCCAGACAAACAAAAATAAAATATATTGCGGCATAAACACCTGTAATAATAATATCTTTCGTTTTCACTAACATATCTCCTAATCTATAAAATTTCCTTTAAAAGTAAGAGAAAATACTCCGATTAAATCATAATAACATAACTTAACCTATCCGAAATATCACTTCAGTGCAACTAGCATCTCAGATAAGCTTCAATGTTTTATCATCTACCTTATAAATCAAATCGCTACAGGCAAGAGTGCTTTCACGGTGTGAAAGTAAAAATACATACCCATTGCACTGTTCTCTAATAACCTGTAGCAAAGAAGCCTCATTTAAAGAATCAAGATTGCTGGTTGGCTCATCAAAAATATAACAATCTGCTTTTTTCAAAAGTGCCCTTGTTAATTCTAGGCGTTGTAGCTCCCCTGCTGAAAAAATCTTCTGCTCATTATTAAGTACTGTATCTAGCCCTTGCTCTGTTGATAAAATAATGTCTTTAATGCGACATTTCTCAGCAGCCTCCAAAATCATTTCATCTGTAATATCTGGATTACTTAGAGTTAAATTATCACGAATACTTTGATTGAAAATTTGTGGAATTTGTGGAATATAGGCTATTCTTTTTTGAATATCACGTGCTGATAGATCCGAAATCTTTTTCTCATTGATCCAAATCGTTCCCATTGTATTGTCATACCAACGCATAATCAATTTCATTAAAGTTGATTTCCCAACACCAGATTCCCCCATAATACCAATGATTTTATGATTTTCAAAGGTAGCAGACAGATTTTCTAAAATCATCTGTTCTCGATTGCTGTAGGAAAAACCAACCTTATCAAGAGAAATTGAAGAAATCTTCTCATCAAATGCCTGCCCAGTTCTAGCAACTTCTTTTTCATCTAGTAATGTTAAAACTTCCCTTGAAGCCCCCATTGCTCGCTTAAATCCTAGAGGTAATCTGCTCAATTCTAGATATGGAGCAAAAGATGTTGAAAAAATAACGATTACTTTTGTTGCTGTTGAGAGGCTAAATGTCCCTTGCTGTACTCCATGAAGTGCAATTGCTGCAACAACAATAATTGATAAACCAATCACTAAAAAGGACAAAGCTGATTGAAAATACTGTAAACTAGCCACTTCCTTTTCACACGCATTAACGGTTTTACTTTGCTTTTCTAACTGAGATAAGCGTGATTTAGTCTGACCAAACTGTAACAACTCTTTCATACCCTTTAAACTGTCTAAAAATAATGAGATATAGGCCTTCCGTACTTTAGTCTGTTTAGCTAATAAAGGTTGCAAACGCTGACTAGAAAATCTTGGAAGTATAATTGCTAGAATAAAATAGGATAAGAGCGCAGTTAATGCAATATAAGGCGATACTATCACATAATATCCTGATAAAAGAAGTGTCACAATAGTAGCTGTCAAAACAGGAGGAACAGTATGTGCAAAAAAAACTTCCATAGCTTCAATATCCTCACCAATCATCTTTAAAAGACGTCCGCTGTCTTGTTGGTCTAACTTTGTTGGTGCCAGACGACGTAGCTTTGAAAACACCATGCAACGTAATTCATAAAGTGTTTTAAATGCGACATAGTGACCAAAATAATGTTCTAGATAACGAAAAAGTCCTCTTGAAATCCCCAAAATCAACAAGAGAAGAAGAGTTCGGAGAGAAGGCCTGTGTCCGTCTAGCCCTTGCCAAGCCAAGTCAATCAAAGTAGCTGGAATGAGTAAAGTCGTGATAAAGCCAAGAACAGCACCACCAATCGCTCCAATATAGTACATCCACAAGTGCTTAACAAGCTTCACCAAACGCTTGATAACACTCACTGTTTTTATTTTATTATCCATGCAAAATACTCTCCAATTCTTTCTGAGTTTCCACCAAGGACTTAAACTCACTATTTTTTTGGAGTAGTTCCTTTGGAGATGCAAGTGTAATATTATGCTGACGATCAATAAAGAGAACCTGATCTGCTTTTACCACTTGCTTTGTTTTATGCGAAATAAAAATAACAATAGCACGATCTGCCATTAGTGTGATGTAGTTAAAAATAACTGATTCACTCTCGCCATCTACACTAGCGGTCATTTCATCAAAAATATAGATAGAGCGATTGGCAAGCAAGGCTCTTGCACAAATAATCTGCTGGCGTTGACCAGGTGACAGTAAATTACCATTTTCACCAACAATAGTATGAATCCCTTCCGGCAACTGATCAATAAAGGTCAAAAAGTGATGTTGTTTAAGCCAAGTCAAAACTTCTTTCTCAGACAAATCTGCTCCTAAAAGAAGATTTTCATAAATGCTCTGATTAAAAAGATAGGAATCTGGTGAAACATACATAACATTTTGACGGACACTGTCAGATGAGAAAGCTGACAATGGAGTTTGATTAAAGTATATTTCACCCTCATTAATCCTTAGCTGCTTTTGAATTAACTTAGCAAGGGTAGATTTTCCTAGACCACTTTCTCCTGCAATCGCAAAAATACTTCCTTTTGAAATAGTAAAATTCAATTTTGAAAAAATCTGACTTTTCCCATATGAAAATGACACATCTTCAAAAGTGAGGGTTGAAATTTGGCTAGTGATTGGGGAGAGTATTTCCTTGTCACTTTCTATTTCTACACTATCCAAAAATGTATAAATACGATCTGCCATTTTAGTATTCATCATAACAAGATGCATTCCATACCCCATTTCACGAATAGGAGTGAAAAATTCTGCAGCTATTAAAACAAAAAAGATCATATTGAGGATATCAAGATTCCCTGAGGCTAGGGATACTGCAGCTGCAAATCCAGAAAGCCCTACACCAAGATACATTACTCCGTCCATATAACCAACTGACTGTAACTGAAAATAGAGTAATTGCATCGTTGATTGACGAAATTCCTCTGCACGCTGAACGAAGCTTTTCTCATAGCGTTCGTCAGCATCATAAGTATATAAGGTGTTCATCCCCTTAAGATCGTCCATAAATAGATTTCCGACATCCATATAAGTTCCCCAATAGTGATTCATAATCCGCTTAGAACGCTTTTGCATCGAAATAATAGAGATGGGAATCAGAGGCAAACAAGCAAGAAAAATTACTCCTCCTATCGGATAAATCCAAACGACTAGCAAAAGGATAGTAGCGCAGTTAAGGTAGGTACGAAGTGAGGTCATCAAATAATGATGAAAATAAGTGTCCAGACTATCAATCCCCTGAGAAGCAACGGTCATCACATCAGCCACCGAAGTTTCCTTTCCAAAATCTCCACCTTGACCTTGAAAAGCTGCAAAAAATCTCCTTTTCAGATTATTTCTGGCAAATTGAGAAGCGGATCCTTGGTAGTTTTTAGCCACTAGGGCAGCGAGGAAACCAACAAGCGCCAATAGCAACAATTGCCCGACCAAATACCAAACAGATATAGCCTTTCCAAGGTAAATTGCCTCAATATTTTTGGCAATGAGAAAAAAAGATAAGATTCGCATAGAAAATTGAATCCATGCAAAAAATGCAGCAATATATAAATCTCGTTTATGTGGACCGATTTCAGATTTCAAACGTGCTAACAAACCCCTACGGCGTTCACGAGATATCCGATTAGTTGAAGTTTCTTCAGCCATGATGTCTCCCTCTTGATAATAATTACCTTGCCAATACCCAATAAAAATCAAAAATAGATGAAATTGAAATTCATCAATCTGAGTTAATAAGTACCTATTTAATGTTCATAGAGTATAAATTCCTTGTATTCGGAATTAGTTTTACTTTGCAATTAAGAACCTGTATTCACAAGTGAGGTGCTTTTATATAAGAAATAGTTTTTCGCTAATTAAGGCAGTTTTTTGAGAGAATACTGACTGTATTTTGAAAAAAACTGACAATGAGTAGCTGAAAAATTATCCTTAGATGGAAGTGCTGAACTGTGAATGCAGGTTCTAAGTCTAATAGATAAAAGTAACTCCTTACTCCCTCATTTTTATGATAATTCGGTTACTTCATTGCTATCTATCATCATTGAATCTTACAAGGTTAAACATTATTATAGCACAAGCTTTCTTGTTTTTGTAATTTTCTGACTATTTGTAATAATTCTAATCTATATTGATAATGATTCTTGTTAAGACAGCTATGGACTCCACTCAATAGCAAATCTTTCTCTTTGTATCTATCAGGAAAGAGACAGTTTTTCCTTGACATACTACCTCTTTTAGATTTGTATGGTAAGTCTAACTTCAACAAGAACTGGAAAAGAAGATGCAAACAACAGATTATCTTTATTTTTTTAATAATGTTAAATAAAAAAGCCTAAGAAGAAAGCTACAAGCTTTACCTCTTAGACATTTTACTGGTTTTACTGATTAAAGATTATTGATTTGTTTGCAAAACTTTACGCGGTTTCGTTCCTTCGGCAGGACCAATTACTCCTGCTTCTTCTAATTCTTCCATAAGACGTGTGGCTCTGTTGAAGCCAACAGACAAACGGCGTTGTAGCATCGAAGCGCTAGCTTTCTGAGTTTCCAAGACCAGAGCCCTAGCTTCCTCAAAAAGTGGATCTCCTTCAGCTGCTCCACTTTCACTACCAGCTGCTGAATCATTATCAGACACTTCACCAGGATCAAAGCTATGATCATAGTCCGCATCAGCTTGTTCTTTTATAAAAGTCACAATCCGCTCAACATCATCATCAGAAATGAAGGAACCTTGAAGACGAACAGGGTGATTCTCATCTATAGGCTTAAAGAGCATATCACCTCTACCAAGTAACTTCTCTGCACCATTTTCATCAAGGATGGTACGGCTATCTGTCCCTGAAGAAACAGCAAAGGCTACACGAGAAGGCACATTTGCCTTAATAAGACCACTGATAACATCAACGGATGGCCGTTGGGTAGCAAGAATCATATGGATACCTGCCGCACGTGCCTTTTGACCCAGTCTGATGATGGCATCTTCTACTTCTTTGCTGGCAACCATCATCAAATCAGCTAACTCATCAACAATCACAACAATCAAAGGAAGCGGAATCTGTTTTTCCTGAGAGGAAGCGTTCCATTCTTCCACTTTAGCATTGTAACCTGCAATATTGCGAACACCAACCTTGCTGAAAAGTTCATAACGATTTTCCATCTCATCAACAACTTTTTGCAGTGCTTTGGCTGCTTTTCGAGGATTAGTTACCACGGGTATCAACAAATGTGGAATATCGTTATAGACGGACAATTCAACCATTTTAGGATCAATCATCATAAATTTGACTTGATCAGGTTTAGCCTTCATCAAAATACTGGCAATAATGCCATTAACAGCCACAGATTTCCCAGAGCCCGTTGAACCTGCGACCAGTAAATGTGGCATACGCGCCAAATCAAAACTACGAGCACTTCCATTTACAGCCTTACCAAGTGGAACTTCCAAAAGCTTATCAGAACTTGTATTAGATTGCTCCCAAAGTTCTCGGAAAGAAACGGTGGCTATCTCTGAGTTTGGAACTTCAATACCAACTAGAGATTTCCCAGGAATTGGAGCCTCAATACGAACATCTTTTGCGGCTAAGGCTAAGGCTAAGTCGTCAGCTAGGTTAGAAATACGATTGACCCGAACACCAACAGCTGGCTTAACTTCATACTTAGTTACCGAAGGACCAATCTCTGCGCGTTCGACCTTGACATCTATGCCAAAACTCTTGAAAGTATCTTCCAAAACCTTGATATTTCGACGAACCAGATTCTTTTCTTTAGATTGATTCTTAGGCTTATCTGGAGCAAACAAATCAATAGAAGGTAACTTATAAAGGAGAGGAGCCTTAGGCGTGAAATCAACAGTTAGATTATCTTCAAAGTCCTCTTGATCAACTTGTTCTGTCTGCAAAGGTTCTTCTTTATCAAATAAACTCGCTTCGTCCAAATAGTTGAGAAAATCGTCATCTGAGTGATTAGCATTATAGGAGATGATTTCAGGTTCGACCTCTGTTTCTTGTGGAAAGTAATCATAGTCAGACTCTTTTATGGGAATATCTTCATAGATTTCTCCTGTTTCTGGATCAATTGACATATCTGCCAAACTTTCCTCTACTTCCTGAGCTTCTTTTTCCAATCGCGCCTGTTCTTCAAGCGCTTTTTTCTCTTCACGTTTGACAAAGCGTTCTTGTTTCTTCAATTCATGCCGCGCAGCTATTTTTCCTCCTAAGACCTTTAAGAAGCCAGTCACATCATAAACATCCCAAGAACTCATGAGAAAAAGACCCAAAATCAAGAAGAGACCGCCAATCATAAAAGAACCGACATTTGAAAAAAGAAAGGCTACTGGTTTATATAAAACCGCTCCAAGCATACCACCGCCAACAAAATGATTGACTTTAAAAGTGATCAAATCATCAAAAATAAGTTTGCTTGTTGTTGTGAAAACTTCCTTGTCCCGATAATCCATCATGGAGAAAAGATAGGCATGCCACTCAATCAAAAGACCTATCATGGTAATAACAAATCCACCAACTAGCCCTTCTTGTTTATGAAGCCATTTAAAACCTATAATGTAAATCAAAACAGCAAACATGAGAAAGTACGCTAGACTCCCCACAAAAAATCGCATGACATTATAGGCAGTTACCCCAAAAATTCCTAGCCGAGTAATGGCGAAGAAAAAGACGACTATTGTGATAACAGCCAAAATAAGACGTCTTAGTGCTTTTTGTTTTTCTATTTCTGCTTTAGTTGGACGACGAGTCGTTCGTCCTTTTTTTGTTTTTTTAGATTTTGCCATGCGTCTATTATAACATTTTTTCTAGTCAAGGAAAATCAGCACTTGTTCGACAATTAATATTTAATTTTTAAAAAAGCTTTTCACACTCACAAAAACATCTTATTCCATTTTATGGTAAAATAGATAGGAAAATCATTTAAGGAGTTACCATGAAAAAATACATTTACCTTAGTTTGGCTGCACTAAGTCTCTTATCTCTAGCTGGCTGTGAAAGTCTTGACCGTGCCATTAAAGGTGACGATTATATTGCTTCAAGTCAGTCTGCAAGTAAAAGCGCTGCATCATCTGAAGCTTACCAGAAAGAAGTTACCGCTGCTCTCAAAGCGGATGCTAGCAGTTTTCCACAGTTACGTACAGAAGTAGGAAAGAATGAGGCACAGGCTATTTTACACACATCAATGGGTGACATTACAATCAACTTATTTCCAAAGTATGCCCCACTAGCTGTAGAAAATTTCCTAACACACGCTAAAGAGGGCTATTACGATGGATTACTTTTTCACCGTGTTATCTCAGAATTCATGATTCAGTCTGGTGACCCCAATGGGGATGGCACTGGCGGTCAATCTATCTGGTATGATAAAGACAAGAGCATTGATTCAGGAAATGGTTTTGCCAACGAAATTTCCCCTTATCTCTACAACATCCGCGGTGCTTTAGCAATGGCAAATGCTGGAGCTGATACTAACGGCAGCCAGTTCTACATTAATCAAAATTCCAGCGATCAATCTTCTAGTCTATCTAGTCAAACCACTCCAAAACCAATTATTGATGCCTACGCTAAAGGTGGAAACCCTAGCTTAGACGGTTCTTATACAGTCTTCGGTCAAGTAGTCAAAGGTATGGATGTTGTGGATAAAATAGCTGCAGTCAGTGTTGATAGCAACAATAAACCAACACAAGATGTTACCATCAAATCCATTGAGATTGTTCAAGACTATACCTTCAAAAAGTAAAGTCATAATCCTATATTTTTCAATTAATAGTCTCCGACAATCAAGCTCAGACCTTGGTGTCTTGATTTAATACACTTCAGTTTTGTCTATATTATGTTGTACAATCTACGTTTGTATTACTTCCAACTTTCAATTATCTCCTAGATAGGTGAAAACAATCTGATTAGCATTGAAGATTAAAAATCACATTCGAAAAAGCCATTGGAAACTTGTGTCCAATGGCTTTTTATAGTATTTTATACTCAATTAAAATCAAAAATAGCGGAAGTCCAGTCTCTATGTACAATTGATTTGAGTTGATAAGCAGTTAAGGTTTGAATAATCTCTTGAAGTTTATCAATTACCTCATTTAACGTCCTAAATACTTTATTCTTGAAACCAAGTTTACGAATCTCATCCCAGACTTGCTCAATAGGATTCATTTCAGGTGTATAGGGTGGAATGAAGGTAAATTCAATATTCTTAGGAATATTTAAGGTCTGAGATTTATGCCAGATGGCATTATCCATGACTAAAATAATATAATCTTCTGGATAAGCTGCCGATAGCTGGCGTAAAAACTCATTCATCCAAGCACTATTACATCCACCTGCTATGATGAAAAATGAGTCACCTGTATGGGCATCCACAGCTCCATAACAATAGCGGTACTCCCGAATATGGTGACTAACTACGTGAGGACGATAACCTTTTGGAGACCAACACGAACCAAGTTTACTGATACGCCCAAAACCCGCCTCATCTTGATACATAAGGCGGATTTTTTGATAGTCTTCTCCATCAATAAAGCGCTTACTCGTTCTCAAAAACTTAGCAGAACTTAATTTTTTAGTATTCTCTCGTTTTGGCTGATTCAAATATTGCGTGAAGCGATCGATGATAATAGCTAGTATGACTAATGCCAAACCTGAAACAAATCCAGCACCGATTTCCGCATGTTGCAATGCGTATAATACTCCATTCCCTAAACCAGGAGCACCAATCATTGAAGCTGTGACAACCATAGAAAGTGCTAACATAATTGTTTGGTTTACACCTGCTAATATGGTTTTTTTTGCCAATGGAAGTTCTACTTTGAAGAGTCTCTGACCTTCTGTCGAACCAAATGACTCGGCTGCTTCAATCAACTCATCTGGAATTTCTCGAATCCCTAAATTAGTAAATCGGACAGTTGGCGGAAGTGCGAAAATTACTGACGCAAAAGCCACTGGGACCATACCAATTCCAAAGAAAGCCACTGCTGGAATTAAGTACACAAAAGCAGGCATAGTCTGCATAAAGTCCAAAATTGGATTAATAATAGAACGAACACGATCACTCTTTGACATCCAAATTCCCAATGGGATACCAATTACAATTGACTTTAAGCTTGCTATTAAAACTAATGTAAAGGTATTTATCATCCCGTCCCATAAACCTTGATTATAGATAAATAATAGTCCTAAAGCTGTTAGAAAAGCAAAGTTTTTCTTTTTATTTGAAATAATATAGGCTAATACTGAAATGATAATGAGTAAAACAAGTGGAGGAATAAAAGTCAGGGTATCTGAAATAAAATCCATGACAATATCACCAATGAGCTGAGTGAAACGAAATAGTCCAGCTAGATTTTCCGTAATCCAATTAATTCCATTATCAACTATTTCCTCAATCGGTAAACTATTTTGTAAAAAAATTTCCACATTAATCTCCTATTTTTCTATTTCAATCCCTTGTTTCGTCAATGCCTCTATCACTCGACCTTTGATTAGGACACCAATTAAACGTTCGTTTTCAACTACAGCAATTTGATTTTTTTCATCGAAAAAAGTATTCAGAAAATCTAATTACTTTACTAAGTTTATAGCTAATAGAATTTATGAGCTCTATTCATCACCTATGAGCGGTCAAAATTTTCCTTATTCCTTACGTTATACTATTTAGAAAGTATTATTCTAACCATATAGTTTCATTTTTCAAATTATTTTATGAACTCTAATTGAGAAAGTTCACGTAATTTTTCTTCGATTATGTTAATCACACTTAAAAATGCCCTATCATCTTTTCCAGTCGGATCATCTAACCCCCAGTCTTCTCGGTGTTGACAGGGCAGATAAGGACAGTCCACGTTACACCCCATTGTTATAACAATATCAATGGGTGGTAGTTCATCAAGTAACTTAGAATATTGTGTCCTTTCCATATCGATATGATGCTTTTCTTTTACTAGTCGGACTGCACTGCATCTTGATTGATTTGTGGTTTCGTTTCCGTTCCAGCTGAGTAGGCTTCAAAATAGTCCGAATAATATTTTTTGGCCAAGGCTTCGGCCATTTGGCTTCTACAAGAATTATGAACACAAATAAAGGCAACTTTAGGCTTAGGCATCAACAATCTCCTCCTGAATAATCTCTTTAACTTCATTTACAGAAAGGACTTTTCCTGAGGAAACAACCTTTTCATTTAATACCAAAGCTGGAGTTGACATAACACCATAAGCAGCAATCTTAGAAAAATCCCTTTCATGTTTGATTATGACATTCACCCCTTCATCAATACAGGCCTGTTGAACATGTTCCTCTAATAAATTACATTTCTTGCACCCAGAACCTAGAACCTTAAACACAATCTGGTTTGATAAAACTTGTGACATCTATATTTCCTCCTAAAGAATAACTGTTTGTAATAAATTAAATAAATAACCTGCTAGGATAATTCCAAAAGTGCAGATCGCAATGAATACTGCTAAAAGTTGTGGCTTTATTGCTCTCTTTAACATGATTAGGGAAGGTAGGCTGAGAGTTGTAATCGCCATCATAAAGGCTAATACCGTTCCCAATTGTGCTCCCTTTTCCAACAAGGCTTCTGCTACAGGAATGGACCCAAAAATATCTGCATACATAGGTATTCCGATTAAGGTTGCTATGATAACCCCTAATGGATTCCTATTTCCCAGAGTGCTAGTCACCCAGTTCTCCGGTATCCAGTTATGAATAAAAGCCCCTATTCCTACCCCTATTAGAATATAAGGAAAAACTTTTTTAAATGTTTCAGATACTTGTTCCTTAGCAAAATGAACCCTATCTCGAAATGTTAAATTCTCCTCTTCTAAAAAGGGCATGTGGGCATTTTTCACAAAATCCTCAACATATTTTTCCATGCCGAGTTTTTCAATAAAAGTACCACCCAAAATTGCAATTACTAAGCCCAACAGCACGTAAATAAAAGCAATCTTACTCCCAAAGATACTCATCAGAAGAATTAAACTACCTAGGTCAACCATCGGTGATGAAATTAAAAACGAGAAAGTCACACCAATGGGTAGTCCTGCACTGGTAAAACCCATAAACAGCGGGATTGAAGAACAGGAACAAAATGGCGTAACAGTCCCCAATAGAGCTGATACAATATTGGCAGCAATACCATCGAACCGTCTTAGAATCTTACGACTTCTTTCAGGTGGGAAAAAACTTTGGATATAGGATATCGAAAAAATTAAGACACCTAGTAAAATGGTAATTTTGATGACATCGTAAATGAAAAACTGAAACGCTCCTCCAATTCGAGTCGTTACATCAATCCCAATCAGCGACAATAACTTTCCAACACCTTCATTTATCCAATTCATTCCAAGAATTTGTTCTTGAATAAACCTCCACATAATCATACTCCTTTTATATCAAAAATTATTGATATGTCTAATTAAATCAAAAGCCATTCTATGATGACTTCCGATTACAATCACATTGTGCTATAGATTCAACTTAAAAATTTATTAGTTGACCAAGACGATACAGGGCATGCTCACGACCTCGATCACTCAAACTATAGTGTTTCCATTTTCCGTCTTGACGACTAACAACAATCCCTGACTGACACAAAATTTTCATATGGTAAGATAAGGCAGACTGAGCAATCCCTAATTTCTCAATAAGAACACAAGCACAGGTTTCACCATTTTTTAAATAGTCTAGGATTAGCAAGCGTTTCTCATCTGCCAGAGCTTTAAACAATTGAGCATCCATTGAAAAATCTTTTATACCACTCACCTCACATCAAAATGTTTTGATTTAACTATATTTTACTACGATAAAAAAATCAAGTCAATTATTTATTGAATACTACGTATTTCGTTAAATATTTCAATTATTATACAGTTCCATTTGTACAAGAAGTGAGTTGAACCTTATGTATATAGAATTAGATAAACAATTGCATATTTGCTTTTTCACTATCGCCGATGAATGTGGCAACACCCCCATATTCGACAAAATCAAATAATTCTTCTTTTTCAATTCCCATCAAGTCCATGCTCATAGTACAAGCTACAAATTTTACACCTAGTTGATATGCTTTCTCAATCATATCTGGGAGAGAATCAACATTTTTTTGCTTCATAATATGTTTGATCATTGCAGATCCCATTCCACCCATATTCATTTGAGAAAGTGGTAATGCGTCCGCTCTTGAAGGCAACATCTTATCGAACAGCTTAGCTAAACCTGTCTTCTTCACCTTTTGTTTTTTCAAAATTGATAAGCCCCAGAAAGTGAAGAAAATAGTTACTTTTTTACCGTAAGCAGCTGCACCAGAAGCAATAATCATTGAAGCTATGGCTTTATCTAAATCACCACTGAATACAACCATCGTTGCTCCATCTTTTGTCTCATGCAAGACTCCTTCTTGCCCAAATGAAGGTACATTTGTCGTTTCAATCCCATAATTTTCACTCTTCCCTTTCGCGATTGAAGCAATGACTTTGCCATTTTGTATCCTGTTTGATAAGAGTGTGTTTCCCGTATTCTGACACCACGCTTCAATGTCAGCACTAAAGCCAAAATCACTTGCCTCAACCTCCATTTTTTGACCTATTGACATCTTATCAATATTTTCTTTCACTTTTAAGATTGGTCCAGGACACTGTAGTCCACAGGCATCTAAACGAATAGTTTCTGAGGCTTCATCACGTTTAGCACTTATATTCGTTGTCTGATTCTGATTTGATTCTTCAAAAACAATTGGTTTCAATTGATATTTTGCCATTTTGTAAGTTTTAAATCCCCCATCTAGATTTTTCACGTCAAAACCTGCTTGACTTAGAATTCGTGCTGCATTATAGCCACGATGTCCAACTTGGCAGAAGACATAGATTGATTGATCTTT
The DNA here is from genome assembly GCF_040731245.1 of Streptococcus sp. ZY19097. Classification (NCBI taxonomy): domain Bacteria; kingdom Bacillati; phylum Bacillota; class Bacilli; order Lactobacillales; family Streptococcaceae; genus Streptococcus; species Streptococcus sp. ZY19097. The sequence continues at coordinate 1,028,300 of NZ_CP160400.1, read as the reverse complement.
TGGTAACTCTTCTATTCGACGTCGCAATTGATTCAGTGGGATTTGATGACTTGATTCAATTGTCCCAGTCGCCAATTCAAAATCTTCTCGGACATCCAAGAAAAAGGCATTCTTACTAACCAAATCATCAACTTGAGACCATTGAAATGTCGCTACCTTACCTGAAAGGATATTATCCGCTGTATAGCCCAGCATATTAACCGGATCTTTTGCGGATGAGTAAGGTGGAGCATAGGCCAATTCAATACTAGCCAGTTGGTCTGCACTTGCTCCAAAGCGCATGGCAGTCGCAATCACGTCAATGCGTTTTTCTACTCCTTCTGTGCCGATAGCTTGAGCTCCTAGAATTTTTCCATCTTTACCAAATAAGAGTTTGAGGGCAATTGGAGAAGCTCCTGGGTAGTAGCCAGCATGTGAATTTGGATGGATATGAATGGTTTCGTATTCAATACCTGCTTGTTTTAATAAACGCTCACTATTTCCGGTACTTGCCACTGTTAATTCGAACACCTTTGCAACAGCAGTACCTAGTGTTCCTAAATAGGCTACATCAGCACCGTTAATGATATCCGCAACCAATCTTCCCTGCCGATTGGCTGGCCATGCAAGTGGAATATGGGTCGGCTGACCACTAACCAAATCCACAACTTCAATAGCGTCTCCAATAGCATAAATATCTTGATTACTAGTCTGCATCTGTTGATTTACTTTGATACCACCTTTAAAACCCAATTCTAAACCAGCAGACTTAGCCAAAGTGTTTTCAGGAAGAACACCGATAGATAAAATAGTTATATCGGACTGTAGAGTTTTTCCACTTGTTAAAAGTAACTCTTTACCATTAGACTTGTTCGGTAACTCAAAGGTGGTATACTAAAGCTATGGAAACAACATACGAAAAAGCCTTAAAATTAAACTCAGAGAATTTCAAATTGTTGATAGGTGTTAAAAAAGCGACGTTTCAACTGATGCTTGATTGTCTCACTGACGCTTATCAAGAGCAACACCGGAAAGGAGGACGCCCACGCCGTCTAAGTATGGAAGAGCAGCTCATCATGACCTTGCGCTACTTACGCTATTACCCCACTCAACGCTTGTTGGCATTTGATTTTGGTGTAGGTGTGGCAACTGTCAATGAGACCATTACATGGGTAGAGGACACCCTTCGTTCTTCAGGTCTCTTTGATTTAGACCACTTGGAAGCACCTAGCGCCACTGTTGCCATTGATGTCACTGAAAGTCCTATTCAACGCCCTAAAAAAACCAAAGCAAGAATTATTCTGGTAAAAAGAAAAGACATACCATAAAAACTCAAATCATGCTTGATTTGACTAGCCATCGTGCTTGTCAATTGGCTTTTTCAGATGGCCATACGCATGATTTTACCCTTTTTAAGGAGAGTATTGGCTATAGTTTGCCCCAAAATACTCTTGTTTTCGTAGATTTAGGGTATTTAGGCATCTTGAAATTTCACGAAAATACCTTTATTCCTGCTAAGCGTTCTAAACATCACCTCTTAACCGAAGAGGATAGACGGTTGAATCGAGAGATAGCTAAAATGCGTATTGAAGTTGAGCACTTTAATGCCAAATTTAAAACCTTTCAAATCATGGCACAGACCTATCGTAATCGTAGAAAACGGTTTGAATTAAGAGCTGAGTTGATTTGTGGCATCATCAACCATGAGATGATGTAGTTACCGAACAAGTCTATTATTTCGAAATTCTTTCAGACCGTCATTCAAAATCAGATCGACCCCATGGATATTTATCTGTGAATGAATCATTTGGGCCATTTCTATATCAATTGTAGTCATCACTTGAGGTGCCATTTCAATCAACTGAACTTGAATCCCTAATTCCACTAAATTTTCCATCATTTCAAGACCAATAAAACCGCCTCCAACGATTGTCGCAGTACGAATCTGATTCTCTGCAATAAAGGCCTTTATTTGGTCCATGTCCGGAATATTTCTTAAACTAAAAACATTTTCCGCTTCTGCCAAACCATCGATTGAAGGAACGATGGCTTTTGCACCTGTTGAAATGATGAGTTTATCATAAGACTCAACATAACGTTCACCTGTTTGGTGATTCAGCACTGTTACCCTTTTACTTTGTGGATTGATTTCAAGTACTTCAGAGAAGTTTCTGACATCTAGTCCATACTGCTGATTCATGCCGTCAACTGTTTGAAGCAATAAATTTTCGCGCTCCTTAATAACACCACCAACATGATAGGGTAGACCACAATTCGCGAATGAGATATATTCTCCCTTTTCAAATAGAACAATCTTATCTTCTTCATTTAAACGACGCAACCTCGTCGCAGCTGTCGCACCACCTGCAACACCACCTATAATAACAATTTTTTTAGACATAGTATTCTCCAATCTTTGATACACCAATTATATACCCATAAGGGTATATTGTCAATCAAAACCACCCGTGAGAACGGGTGGTTTGCTCTTCGGCTGAAAGCCTCTGCTACCGGCCGAGGCCTAAAGGCCTACCGAATGGTTTCCCTTCAGCACCACCTTTGCTAGCTGACCCGACTAGCGGGTCTCTTTAAGACTACTTTCTTTTATTCTTCTCACCTGTAAACGGATCATATTCCTCGAAAAGACTGAGCTGATCTGCTATCACGTCTTCTTGTAATTGATTACGAATATATTCTTCAATTCGCTTCTGATTTCGCCCAACCGTATCAACATAAAACCCTCGACACCAAAATTTGCGATTCCCATATTTATACTTTAAATTAGCGTGTCGGTCGAATATCATTAAGCTACTTTTACCCTTTAAATATCCCATAAATGAGGAAATACTTAGCTTCGGTGGTATACTCACCAACATGTGAATGTGATCTGGGCATGCTTCTGCTTCATGAATTTCAACACCTTTTCTTTCACATAATAACCGTAAGATTTGACCAATACTTGCTTTGTATTTCCCATAGATTATCTGACGTCTATATTTTGGGGCGAAAACAATATGATACTTACAATTCCATGTAGTATGTGCTAAACTATTATTATCCTGTCTCATCAGAGGTCCTCCTTTTGTATATTAGTTAGTGGTCGGGAAACCTTATCTAATATAACACTTTAGGGGGACTTTTTTGATACATCGCTAAAAGCTTTTCGGAACCACTAGCACAGCTAGTGGTTTTCGTGAGACAATAATAAAAAACAGTGGTCCTTTTCCACTGTTTTTTATTAGTTTATTATTTTTTTACAATTAGCTTGATAGCTTCTTGCAAACGCGCTTCTTGTTCCTCGGGATTATCGGAAGGATTCTCTATGCAGGATTGAACCTTTTGCGCAATCACTAAGCCCATCATACTATTGATACTGGAGCGGACGGCACTTAATTGTGTCACGATATCAATACATTCTTGCTCTTCCTCAATCATTTTCTGAATGCCACGAAGTTGCCCTTCTGCCCGTTTTAATCGATTCATTAATGTTTTTTTATTTCTGTTCATAATTATATCGTACCGCTAGTTTTACCAAATGTCAATTCTAAAACTTGACAATCATTCCACCCATTTGTTATATTTTATATACCCTATATGGTATAAAGGAGAATCTATCATGTTTAAACAATTACTATCTGGACTTTTCTCTACCGGTGACGGCCTATCAATCTCGGATGTCACTCAAGCATTAAAAGAAAAGAACACCGTTTTATTAGACGTCCGTGAAGTTGATGAATTTACAAGTGGTCATATTCCACAAGCTATCAACCAACCTCTAAGTCAACTCGAACAATTCAAAGGTGATAAAAACAAACACTATATTATCATCTGTCAATCTGGTATGCGTAGCCAACGAGCGACAGATTACCTAACATCCCAAGGCTATCAAGCGGTCAATGTAAAAGGCGGCATGAATGCTTGGACTGGTGAAATTATCTAGGAGATTCAAATGAAAATTATTATTATTGGTGGCGTTGCCGGAGGTATGTCGGCTGCAACACGACTTCGTCGTCTTATGGAAGATGTGGAAATCATCGTATTCGAAAAGGGACCTTATGTTTCCTTTGCTAACTGTGGCTTACCGTATCATATTTCTGGGGAAATAGTAGAACACGATAGCTTGCTACTCCAAACGCCGGAAAGTTTGAAAAAACGATTTAATCTAGATGTTCGCCCCTTCCATGAAGTCGTTGGAATCGATGCTGACAATCAAACTGTGACGGTCAAAACACCTAGTGGCGAAATCTTTGAAAACTATGACAAACTGATTTTATCACCAGGTGCCAAGCCAGTCATTCCACCACTTGAAGGAATTTACGAAGCTGACAATCTATTCACGCTTCGAAACGTACCTGATTTGGATAAGATCATGACTAAACTAACCCAAATCGAATCTGGTCAAGCAGTTGTTATCGGTGCTGGATTTATCGGTCTGGAAATGGCTGAAAATCTAGCCTTAAAAGGACTGAATGTCACTCTTATCGAACAAGCTCCACATGTTTTACCAACCTTTGACTTGGAAATGGCACGATATATTGAGTCTGAATTAGCTAGTAAAGGGGTCAATGTTATAACTGGGCAGTCTGTTACTGCATTTCGTGAAAAGGGACACAGCTTAGAACTATCAAACGGCAAAACTCTGTCATCTGATGTTACTATTTTATCAGTTGGTGTTGCCCCAGATAGCCAGTTGGCCAAGGAGGCAGCTATTGAGTTAGGTCTTCGTGGAGGGATTCTCGTTGATCAGAACTACCAAACTAGTCAAAATAATATTTACGCAGTTGGTGATGCTATCGTCGTCAAACAGGAAATTACTGGTCAAGACGCCCTCATCTCCTTAGCTTCTCCTGCTAACCGTCAAGGACGACAAGTAGCGGACGTTATTGCTGGACTAGCTCGCAAAAACAAAGGTTCAATCGGAACAGCTATTGTGAAAGTCTTTGACTTAGCTGCCGCTTCAACAGGATTAAGCGAACGTACTGTTCAATCCCTCGGCTATGAATATGCCGTTGTTCATACTATTGGAAAAAACCATGCAGGTTACTATCCAGGTGCAACTGACATTGTTCTGAAACTGATTTTCTCACCAACTGATGGAAAAATCTTCGGTGCTCAAGCAGTTGGTCAAAAAGGAGTCGACAAGCGGATAGATATCCTTGCCACTGCTATCAAGGCTGGACTGACGATTTTTGATTTACCAGAGCTAGAATTAACCTACGCTCCGCCATTTGGCTCTGCCAAAGACCCTGTTAATATGATCGGCTATGCTGCCATGAATATCGCTGAAGGTATCAGCCAAAATATCCAATGGCACCAGCTAGATGAGGAACTGGCTACTGGAAAAATCTTGCTAGATATTCGTAATCCTGGTGAAGTCGAAAGTGGACAGTTCAAAGAGTTTCTTCACATTCCTTTGGACCAACTCCGTGAGCGTATTGGCGAACTAGATTGTTCAAAAGAATATATCGTCAGCTGCCATAGTGGACTGCGTTCTTACATCGCTGAGCGAATGCTGAAAGAACGCGGATTTAGCGTTAAAAACTTAGATGGGGCTTATTCTCTATATAAGATGGCACTGCCAGGAAATGTTACTTTTCCAAAATGAGAATTAATTTTCAACTCACTTGTGTTTACAATACAAGTAAGCATGATAGAAGATCAAAGTGAATTTTCAAAATAGACACGATTCAACGATGACACATATTTCAAAAAACAGGCCAAAATAATTGGTCTGTTATTTGTTATTATTGCTCTCTCGCCTACTCTGTCTAAATCTTTCAATGTTTTTCTCCAACTGCTCAGTATTCAGTTTATTTTTCGCTTCCTTGATTGACCTATCAAGACTTTGATCCTCGTCGGTTATAACGCTTTGAGATAATTCAACGCTCGTATCAGGCTTAAAATTTGTATCAAAAACCACATCTAGGAGTTGCTCTACTTTAGTTAATTCACTATCTGACATCTCTGATAATCGATGAATCAGTTGTTTAAATCGGTCTTGATTCTGTATTTTCTTTTGAAAAAATCTCATTATCTTCTCCTTACATTGTAAAAAGGTAGCCCGCATAGGACTACCTGACTTATAAATCATCAATGGCTACTGAAATAGCCTGTAACTTTTTATTTTGGATTTTCTTTTCATCAATCAATTGATGAAGTTCTTCAATTTGCTTCTGACAGGCGGAAATATCCTTGTTGTTTTGTGCAATGGTGTCTGCCAAGTGCTGTTTGTAGTCACTTGTGATATTTACTTTCTTCGGCTGACTTTGTTTAACTTTTGATTCGGGAGTCTGTACCTCTTTAGATTTTGACTCCTTTTGTTGCTGTTCAAAAGCAGCCACATAATCTACTTCTTCAATTGGTTTTTCATCCGGTTTATGGAAAAGTGCTGCGATTTTAGCTCGTTCTTCATGGGAGGATGTTGGTTTCACATCATCTAGTGGCTGATCAAAATTCCATGTTTTACTCATTCTGTATCCTCATTTCTGTAATTGGTGTGTAGTGTGGTTTCTTTACCAAAGGCTTGCTCTAGTGCTTCATGAAATGACAACTGACTTGATTGTTGCCGTTTGATAAATGTACTGTACATTGCAGTTTGTAGTTGGTCACGATAGTGTTCCAGTTTCTCCGTCTCACGTGAGACCTTTTCTTCTTGCCTAGCTACTTTTTCAGCTAGACGTTCAATCACACTCATAGGGTGTCCTCCTTGTCACATTCTAGATTATGATAGCGGACTTGATTTTGTTATCACAATTCCATAGCACTCTCTCGTTTTGGTGGAGGATGATTCTTAATGGCTTGTATCTGGGCTGACTGAATAAGATTGCTTAAGGATTTTTCTTTCTGTTGCTTCACAATATCATTCCAATCTGACTTTGTTTCAAGTCCCTGCAATGGTGGTAAATCTTGAACGATTGGAAGTTCTTTATCTAACAATTTTTGACAAAATTCTCTTCCTGCTTCATCGTTATCAACAGCCATTGTTATGACGTTTGAATGAGTTTGAAAAAAGATTGTTGTCTCTTGTATTGCCTGAAGATAATGGCTAAGTCTGCTTGGTTTTACTGTATCTAGAAATGCTATTTTCCCCTGTTCTTCTGCTGCTAGACGCAAGGTCTGATAAGCAATCACAGAAAGTTTTAAGCCTTCCATTGACACCAGGCGAACATCGGATAATTGCTTTTGGTGAAGCTGATAATAACTCATCATATCGATAACGGATTCACAAAAAATGAGTCGCTTGGGATTCCCAATATCGAAACTAATACCAACATGGCCATGAGAGCCTTTCATGATTTTTTTGAGATAGCCTCGATCATGTCTTTCTTCATTTTTGACGAGACCTTGTAGGTTTGCTGCCTGTAAGGCCCCATTATGGTCAAAGCTTTTAAACACTAATACTGGCTCCGATTGAAAAGTAGCTTGAGCAAGCAGTCCTTGTCTACCAAAGGTATTAATAGTCTGATCACTTAGACCCCGAATGTCTTTTAAGTAAATACGTGCTTTCTGAAAGGGTTCTTCACGCAAATAATAGTGAAACGGTTGATAAACCTCTTCTATTACTTTGGTCTGTTCAAAATCTCCAGTTTCAAGATAGGATACAGCCTCTTTGAAAGAAACACCTGCCACTAATTGAACAAAGTCTATCACATCCCCTTGTATATCTCTTGAAAACCATTTGAAAGTATTGGTATCCGCAAAAATCCGAAAGGAATCATGGTCTGGGTGTTCATAAATGTGTCCTGATAATCGTCTGAAGGAATAACCCAGACTTTCAGCCACATCTAAAATGGCCTTTTGTTTTACTGCTTTAATTCGTGTCATCTTTCCTCCCTATCAAAAAAAGCAGAAGACTGTCTCCTGCTAGTTGTTCTCGCTTGTCGTAGTTCAGTCGGTCATTTTTTGCGGACAGTTCATACATGCTATCCTTTTCTGTTCTCTGCTCCTGCGTTTGCTCTCGTTTGATTTCTCCCTCCGTATCTTCTTGGCACAAGCAGGACAATACCTTGATGCACCAGAGCCCGGGACATATTCAACGCCGCACACCGTACAATTTTTAGCGGGCATTGCTGCCCACCGTTTTGTAGGTATGATATGTAATTCATCGACAAAGCCGATGAATTTATATGATCCCTTTACAAGCAGAAGAAGAAAGTACAAACAACATTCAAAACTATATTTCCTATTTGATTGATTTACAAGAACAGTTTAACCCTGGACTAGATATGATCGGTTTTGTTCCTTATTTAGTTGATACGGACAGCACAACGATAAAATCAAACCTGGAAGAACTGTACAAGCAACATAAAGAAGATAACTTGGTTTTCCAAAATATTATCAAGCGAAGTAATAAAGTAAGTACCTGGTCTAAAAACGGCATTACAGAACACAAAGGCTATGACAAAAAAGTTTTATCTATGTATGAGAACGTATTTTTTGAAATGCTTGAGCGAATCATTCAATTAGAAAACGAAAAAGAATAGAATCACAAATCACAAGTGATTAATCACAAATCACAAGTGATTTGTGATTGTTGATGATAAAATAAGAGTAAGAAGAAATAGAAAGAAGTGAGAGATCGTGGGAAATTTAGGCGCACAGAAAGCAAAACGAAATGATACGCCAATCAGCGCAAAAAAAGATATAATGGGGGATAAGACGGTTCGTGTTCGTGCTGACTTGCACCATATCATAAAAATCGAAACAGCAAAGAATGGCGGAAACGTAAAAGAAGTTATGGAAATAAGACTTAGAAGCAAACTTAAGAGTGTGTTGATAGTGCAGTATCTTAAAATTTTGTATAATAGGAATTGAAGTTAAATTAGATGCTAAAAATTTGTAATTAAGAAGGAGGGATTCGTCATGTTGGTATTCCAAATGCGTTATCAAATGCGTTATGTAGATAAAACATCTACTGTTTTGAAACAGACTAAAAACAGTGATTACGCAGATAAATAAATACGTTAGATTAATTCCTACCAGTGACTAATCTTATGACTTTTTAAACAGATAACTAAAATTACAAACAAATCGTTTAACTTCTGTATTTGTTTATAGATGTAATCACTTCAGGAGTGATAACATGAACAAAAATATAAAATATTCTCAAAACTTTTTAACGAGTGAAAAAGTACTCAACCAAATAATAAAACAATTGAATTTAAAAGAAACCGATACCGTTTACGAAATTGGAACAGGTAAAGGGCATTTAACGACGAAACTGGCTAAAATAAGTAAACAGGTAACGTCTATTGAATTAGACAGTCATCTATTCAACTTATCGTCAGAAAAATTAAAACTGAATACTCGTGTCACTTTAATTCACCAAGATATTCTACAGTTTCAATTCCCTAACAAACAGAGGTATAAAATTGTTGGGAATATTCCTTACCATTTAAGCACACAAATTATTAAAAAAGTGGTTTTTGAAAGCCATGCGTCTGACATCTATCTGATTGTTGAAGAAGGATTCTACAAGCGTACCTTGGATATTCACCGAACACTAGGGTTGCTCTTGCACACTCAAGTCTCGATTCAGCAATTGCTTAAGCTGCCAGCGGAATGCTTTCATCCTAAACCAAAAGTAAACAGTGTCTTAATAAAACTTACCCGCCATACCACAGATGTTCCAGATAAATATTGGAAGCTATATACGTACTTTGTTTCAAAATGGGTCAATCGAGAATATCGTCAACTGTTTACTAAAAATCAGTTTCATCAAGCAATGAAACACGCCAAAGTAAACAATTTAAGTACCGTTACTTATGAGCAAGTATTGTCTATTTTTAATAGTTATCTATTATTTAACGGGAGGAAATAATTCTATGAGTCGCTTTTGTAAATTTGGAAAGTTACACGTTACTAAAGGGAATGTAGATAAATTATTAGGTATACTACTGACAGCTTCCAAGGAGCTAAAGAGGTCCCTAGCGCCTACGGGGAATTTGTATCGATAAGGGGTACAAATTCCCACTAAGCGCTCGGGACCCCTTGTAGGAAAATGTCCTAAGTGTGGCAACAATATTGTATTAAAAAAATCGTTTTATGGTTGTTCAAATTATCCTGAATGTACCTTCACTTTAGCTGAACATTTTAGAAAGAAAAAACTCACCAAAACAAATGTAAAAGAATTACTAGAGGGAAAAGAAACCCTGGTAAAAGGAATCAAAACGAAAGATAGAAAGTCCTACAATGCCGTTGTAAAAATCGGAGAAAAGGGATATATTGATTTTATATCTTTCTCAAAATAAACATAAAAGCCCTTTAAAGAGGGCTTTTATACGTTTTTGCTATGTGCCATCCCTGCTTTTTCACATAATCCGTGAGGATGGATTTCTGTGTCGCAATGCTCGCACTCTCGTTATCCGTACCATCGTCTTTAGATAAGCGGCAATAAATGCCGACTAAATAGATTTTCTTTTCTTCTTTGATTCCTGCCATACTGTAAAACCTCCGTATCTGTCCTATCTGTTTTCATGTCCCATTGCGTACATTCTAAGCGGACAGCCCCTCATTGTCGAAGGTGTCGCCCTCGGCAATCTTCTTCCGAATATCCTCGGAGATAATCGGGACAAACGCTTCTGTAACGGTCTGTGTGCCGACATATTCACGGCTGATTATCATCTGCACAGGTGCTTTTGGCACGATACGCTTTCTCTTTTTATCTGCTTTCTTATCCTCGCCCATACTTAAATCTTCCTTTCCAGACAGGGCAGGGAAGAGTTTGGAAATGTCCCCGCCCTGCCAATCAGATACCATTAATCCTCGCTGTTTAATTCTTTCTGTAATGCTTTAAGGAGTGCCGCCGCTTCATCAGCGTTCAGCGTGATTCCCTTGCCGCACTTTTCACGGTTCGGGGAAAAGCTGCGGATGTCATATTTCGGCTCTCTCCCGTTCCATGAAATAAGATTGATTTCCTTTGTGTAGCCGCTGTCACTCGCAGACAATACGGCGATTTCCTTTACAATCTCATACTGGATTTCTTTCATTCCTTACCTCATTCTCCTTAAAATTCTGTCTTTCTTCTGTTCCAAATTCCTGCATTTACTTCCCGAAAAAAGAAGGTTAGCGGCTGTCCCTGCTCCGTTTTCTCTGCAACTCACGTTCCAGAAGTCGGATGATGGTTTCCTCCATCTGCTTCGGCGTTGTGTCCTTCGGAAAGTATTTTTTCAGTTTGCTTGTGTTGATTTTCAAGGTTTCTTTCTGGTTTCCCTTTTCCTCCGTCATAATGGAAAATATCATATCCATGTCAAGCTGCCCGCTCTGGCTCATGCTTTTCATCCGCTGTGCCTGTGAGAGTGAGGGCGTTGCTTCTTCGCTCTCCATCGTGGCAAAGAGATTTTCCTGCTCGTCTTTCTTCAAAAAGGACAGTTCCACCGCAGGTGTGAGGGCGATTTTCCCCTCGTCCACCATCTGCAAAATCGGCGGTATCAGTTCCGTCAGGCGGATAAAACGCTGGACGGTCATCCTGCCCACGCCGAAGCCCTGTGCCACTTTGTCGTCCGTCCGCAACTTCGTCACAACTTGTGACGAGGTTAAGTCTGTGCGGAAACCCTGCCGCTTCATGGCTTCGGATTTCATCCTGTAGGCAAACGCCCGCTCCGATGGCAGGATATTTTCACGCTGTAAATTACTGTCTACAAGGGTGATGATGGCTCGGTCACGGTCTAAGGGCAGGACAAATGCAGGCACGGTATTTATACCTGCAAGTTCGGACGCACGGACACGCCGCTGCCCCGCAATCACTTCATAACCGTTCCCGTCCTCTTTCGGGCGTGTGATTATCGGCGTGACAATGCCAAATTCCTTGATGCTTTCCGCTAACTCTGACAGCGTTTCATCCTCCACAACATGAAACGGATTGTCGGGAAACGGGTATAAATCTTTGGTCTTTAACACCTTAAAATCCTGTTTCTTCATTCACTTTTTACCTTTCTCTTGATTTGTTTCTGCCTGTTCTCTGTAATTCTTCCAACACTTCTGGCGGTATCTTTGAGAGCAGCCGCCCCATCTGCTCGTTGGTTCTCTGCAATTCAAATATCCTCTGGTTGGCTTTCTGCACCTTTAATTCCTGCTCGTACTTTTCATCACGCATACGCCCTGCATAGTCGGCTTCCTGCCCGATTTGCTCCTTTAAGCTGTCGATATACGCCTGCTGTCTGCCGATTTCCTTAGAGAATTTCTCCACTTCGGGCAGCCATGCGGCAACCAGTTCCAGAGCCTTGTCACGCTTTTTCCCTGCGTTAAAGGCGTTGATGTCGGACAGGGCAGACACGATTTCCCCATACTGCTTATCAAGCCTGCCGCCCAACTTATAGAGCCATGTGGGGACGTGTTTCCGCTTGGTTTCCATCGAAGATTGACCTCTCTCAAGCTGATTCCAACGTGAGGACATCCGCTCATGGTAGGCGGTCTGCCACTCCGACAGGCTCTTTTGATTGCCTAAAATTGTTTTGGCGGACAGCTTATTGTCTGGTGTAATCGGCACAAAGCAGAGGTGCATATGGGGCGTTCTCTCGTCCATGTGGACGACTGCGGAGAGGGGATTTCAGCGTCTAACTTAACAGGAATTAACCGAATCAAAAGCCAATAAAATCAGGCTTTTTGATTTTTTATTTGGTTAAATTTGGCTAATTATTGGGAAATTGGTGGGCGAATGGTGGGCGAATATTCCTTGAGTTATTCAGAAAAAACCTTAGCAAACTATGTCAAAGGTCGGACTGATATTGGCGGCATGTCTTTTGATAAAGTGATAAAGATTACTGCATACTATATTAGTTTAGATAATGGAAGTCCATTATAACCGACATTTTGCCAAAAGTCCGTTATAACGAAAACAAGCTCTAGGAGTTTCCTAAGGGCTTGTTTTATTTGAGTTCAAAAAAGCCCCAGAAATTGCTGGGGGTTAAGCGGTCATCAACACCTCTTCAAAAGAGTTTGTTGTTTCCGGTAATCTTATAAGTTCTTTTACACGTTCAAACCAAGTCTTCTTCTCTTCATCTTTTTTACTCTTAGATATATACGGAGAGTATCCCACAGTTTCAACCATTGCAATATTTTCTAATAACAGTTCTGTAAGAAAAATAATCGATAGTTTATAGTTCACAAAATAAGACAACAAGTATTTGACACCTATTTTTCTATCTTTTTCCTTACGAAACATATTGAAATGTAGTGAAAATAGAACAACTGGCAACGCTCCTACTCCAAGGACACTAAAATGAATATCATTCCTTGCCAAATAAGTATAAGTTTGAACTACCATAGAGAGATACCAAATTATCATAAAAATTATTAAGAAAGTCAGTAGTATCATTTTAATTTCTTCCTTCCCCTTTTGTAAGAAACGTTCGCGATATATTCACGACTTTTTAACTTATAGTGGGTCCTTCTTTTTTCCATATTTTCAAGAAACTCATCATTTGATGCTCTAACTACCCCTCTAGCAATACGTTTATTCTCTAGATCTTGAGGTGTATCAACTGTTCCAGATAAAACCGATAAAACGAGAACACCTAATGTTGCCATAAACGCTATAATAGTTTTCATCATAATCATGATAAAAGTAAAACTATTTGCTGAAAGATTAAGCTTTCCGAAATTATTACCAAATAAAAATACAATAACTATAGAAATAAATTCAATTTTTACAAGTAATGAAGTGATTTTAAAAATTTTTTCTTTGCCTTTATAATCTTTGTCAAGACACGAAATAATGTTATTGGCCATAAAAAGAATAGACGTAGAAGAAAAAGTAGCTAAATCTGATGTAGTGGCAAATGTTAAAAGACATGTACACAAGGAAACCCAGACTAATACTTGTTTTATGAATAAACGGCCAATCAATAACCTTATCCTCTCTTTATCTAATCAATTACATTATCACATATTTTTGTTTTTATTTCAATTTTTTTTATTTTTTAAACAAAAAACCGCCCAGATTTTCTCTGAGCGGTCATTTTCATCTATTCGCAGACTTGCACGATTTTACATCTGTTGCCATCGATGGCGGAGGTTCCTCATTTCTTTTTTGTTCTGGTCGCCTGCTGTTGAATCCGATGTTATTTTGTTTTAATTGTGTTGGCTACATTGTCAATAGCCGTTTTGAGCACGTTGTTTAATTTTTCGTCATCAAGCTTTTGTGAATCAATCAAACGATTAAAGTCGCCATCGTCTAACGTTAAATGCTTACAACCAGCCTCTTGTAGAGCTGTTACGGTACCAATGTCACCGATACCAAATATAGCACCATTTACACAGCCAATGTAACCTTGTTTTCCTGATTTTGAGCGCATTACGAAATTCATATAATCTTCCTCCTCGTCCTCTGACGTTTGTTCTTTTAGTGTTGATGACGTTGTTTGCTCGTCATCTAGCAATACAATATTTTTATCTAAACCGCCTGCAATACCCACAGACGTAAACTGCCACCAGCGGATGCCTTCCATACTCGGAAACACTGACCAAACAGGGTCTGGTGTTATCTCGTAGTTTGGATAGGCTGCAATCCACAAACTGTTTGGATATTTAGCAATAATCTGCGTATAATCCACATTTGCCAACGTAAACGGCTTATATGAGTAGTAGATAGGCTGATAGCCTGCTGCTTTGCATTTATCCATAAAAGCAAGTACAGCGTTAGTATTAGCCTGTCTGTTTCCGCTTGCGTCATCTTCATAGTCACAGACGAGGTAAGTCACTTTAGCTGGCAAGTTTGCGATAAAAAAGTCAGCTTCCGCCTGAGCTAGTGCCACATTGCCACCAAAACGAGCAAAGTGATAATAGCCAACACAGTTACTCGTCTGGGTCTGTGTGACCCGTACAGGACTTAACCAACCTGTACCCTCACTAACCTTGATAATTGTGTTACGAGTGCCAGCCGCTTGGCAAATCGCCGTTAAATCAGCCGCCTGATAAGCCGACACGTCGATAAAATAATCATTCTTCTTCATGATTATCACTCTTTCAAATCAGCCAGATTCATCAGCACACAGACAAGTCCAGAAAGGGCAACTGTAGAAGCAACTACTTGCCAGTTTACTTCTGAGATAAGAGCTGTTGAGCCAATTACCCCAAGCGCTGCCTGCGCCATCGTCTTAACGACCTTGATTCCTAGTTTTTTGATATAAGTTTTCATTTTCGTTTCTCCTAAGGCATCATCTTATAGTCTCTAACCTCATCTTTGAGTTCTGAGACCTGTTCTTTTAAATCTGCAATATCGTTGCGTGTCTCACTGGCCAAATTATTGACCGCTGTTGTCAAATGTTCCATGTGCCGTTGATTATCACTCGCAATTTGACGATTGGTTTCCATCAGCGCATCGTTAGTCTTTTGGAAATTGTTAATCAAGCGTTTAACATGAGAATTTTGACTGACAGCCATCGAGACAAGCAAAATCGCGAGAATGACAACCACCACCCCCGCAATCTTATCAATTGTCCAAGAGGCCTTGATAGCCTCCCGAACGATATCTTGTCCTGGCATCCAATCACCTGCCTAACTACTTACCTTCAACAGCTGCAGATTCGATTTCAGCCAAGATAGCATCTTCTACTTCATAGCGTTTGTCGCGAAATTCCTTTTCCTGCTTGCGCATTTCGAGTCGGTTTTTAGCGTACAAGTCTGCATTATAGACTGACTCATAAACTGTTGAGACACCATTCGAATCAATATCGACAGTGTACTGTTTAACGGTTTCATCGCCGATTTTCAAGTTGCCAACAAGCCGCGTTGTTTTAATTGTTTCTAAAGCCATAATTATTCTCCTTTTGTTTTTCAAATTGTTCTAAGAGGTCATCCACCAAGGTAACCTCATCCATAGTTAGCTCTTCCTCACATTCAGCTAGCCACTCCCAAAAAACTGTATAGCGTGCTTCGTACTCGCCAGCGTCCAGCACCACTTCTTCTTGCGACAGTTCGTTCAGTTGGTTGTTTACGTGCTCATAAGTCTCACCTTCTTTCAAAATGACATTACCATCATTGTTTTTAGCAAAAGAGCCATCATCATCGATGACGGCTGCTGCACTTAAAATATCTCGCTCATCTTGAGCATACTCATCAATCTTAGCCAAAACATGCTTATATAGCTTGATTTTACCCCGATTGATACGCATGTTTGAGATGTGCAATTTTTCCAAGATGGTTTTGAGGGTCAGTAAGTCTTTGTTTGTTAGTTTTAATTGCATTGTTTCTCCTTTTAAACTGGTCCGTACATTGAGTAAGTATAGGCTGTTTCAGTGGTTTTAACTCTATGCAATGTTGCTAAATTGTTATAAATATCGTTCAATATTTCTTTCAAACCTATATTACGATAGCTTGATAAATTGATATTCTTTACTCCACTAATTGTGTTCGAAATATTATTAATTACGATACCGTCCTTATCAGTGGCATTATACATCAAGGCCAACTCATCACCATACAAATTGACAGCGGTTGTGTTGTCGTTAGTATTCCAAATCTGAATACCAGCCGAACCATCATCCATTGCGACTTTTTTGTTTGAATTTGACATCAACGCAGTGTATGTTCCAGCCTTACCATTAATTGCACCTCTTCCGAAGACAAGGTATTGGATGGGTTGATCGCTAAACTGATTCTTAATTCCGACTGATTCATTATTCATTTCGATCCAGCCGGTTTGCAAGTTAAAATTAGTGACATTATTTAACGCCCCTAAAGTACCACCTTTAATAACGTTAGCGCTTAAACCATTTGTTGTAATATTGGAAGCATTAATATTAATAATATTTGCCTGACTAGCATCAATAGTGCCAATCTGTGCTGTTCCTATCTGTCCATTGCCAATCATGGCTGACTTAATCACACCACGATCAATCAAAGTATCCCCGGTGATGTGAGTCAGACGACCATCAATTAAGTTAGTTCCGTTTGCCAATAGATTTATTTGATTGAGTACAGCCCCACCACTTGTCAAATTTTTAACCGCCCAAGACCCGGCTAATTGAGAGACTGTTGTCGATACAGCTGACAAAGCTTCGTCGCTATCTTCAGGAGCTGGTGACCAATCCACTGACATTGAGCCTTTGACTAATCGTGTCTCATTAAACTCTAAAATAGTGTTTGAATTATCAACACGTAACTTAATTTGGGTAGCAGCCAACATCGCGGAGGTTAGCTCTATGGTAATCTTCTTGCTTCCGGCTTCTGGTACATAAATATCACCAAAACGTGCAACATAACCAGTTGCATTGTAAAATTCTAGACGATAGTTCGTGACAGATGTTGTCCCAGATTGTGGGCTATAGCGCTTCAAATCATACTGCAAAGTAACTCTATCACCTACAACAAAACCTAATTCAGCCATAGTCTTGCCACTAACAAGATTGTACCAATCAAACACTTTGTAATTTGTCACATTATCAACTACGATATAGGGATGCTTGGCGGTATTCGCAAGATAATTACGTACCCCAGCGCTTAGATTATCTACCCGATTAATCAGACTATTTGCGGTTTGGATAACCTGACTGATTGACTTGCCTTGCTCAGTAATAGTTCTTGTGTGACTATTAACTGTATCATTAACAGTGTGCAATGCTGTGACAGTTGCGAAATCTTCTGGGGCTGGTGAGTGATCTGTTAATAGCTTCCCTTTTTCAAGCTGAGGGGCTGTAACAATGATTTCTGTGCCAGCATGGATGTAAATATAAGCGATGCTTAATGTTTCTGCAATACTATTTATGGCAGTGAAAGAAATTCTTTGCCAACCATCCATTGCGAGTGATATTGTCCTTGATACACCAGTAGATGTATTACTTCCTGAATAGTATGCTTGTAAACGAACAACTGTTCCTTTTGTAGCTTTTACCCAATAAGAAAGCGTCCAATCTCCCTCTGAAATAGCAAAGTTATCTTGAGCAATCCCTGCACCCTGACCAGATATTTTTATTGCCTTTGAAACATATCCCGCTGGGAAATCTGAAATATCAATGCTAACCGATGAACCTGGTCCAGAATGTCGGAAAGTGCCGTCATTCCAATTTCCACTTCCTTTTTTCATTTCAAGCGAGCCACGGATGTAATTTCGTGAACCAATTTCGGTCGGTATCAATGCTTTTGTCTCACTAATCGTCCGACTAAAACTGTCTGCAGTCTCTTTGACTAGATTTTGGACAGTCGTAGATAGCGCATAAGGTTGCAAAGCACTACTTGTGATATACCCACGACCTGCGATGTTGCTATCTACCTGAGCTTCGGTCTGATAACCCTTGGCATTGATAGCCGCCTCTACCTGCGTACTTGTCAATCGTTGTTCAATTAGACCAGCTTGGGTGACTAATTGAGTCTCAGCCGTGGTCATACGACCAGTTAACCTATCAAAATCAGTTTTAGTGACTAGAGCTTTAATCTTATCATTAGCTACGCTTAAATCTGCTTGAGTTTGACTGATTTGCTGACTAAGATTATCTGTGGCCGTTTTATCGGCTTTGAGAGCGATTTTAGCAGTGGTCTGCTCAATCGTAGTCTGTTGACCTGTCACCGTGCCTTTAAGCTTGTCAAAATCCGTCTGAGAGACTTTAGAGGTGATTAGATTAGCAACATTGTCAACTTTTACATCTACTGACTTGATTTGATTAGTTAGAGTGGTCTTACTCAGCTCAACTAATCTGTTAGCTTCTGTGATGGCGTCAATCTTAGCTTGATTAGCTTGTGCTAACGCACCAGCAGCATCCAATTTAGCTTGATTACCTATTGTCTCAGCTTCTGTGGCTAAATTCTGCAAAGCGCCAACTTTGGTCAAAATATCAGCAACAGTACGATCATGCGCCTGTTGTTGCTCTGCGATTTGTTGGGTAACTTCTGCGAATTGGCTATCAACCTGTTCCTTGATTTGTTTGGCGTAATCTTCGCCTGTTACATATTCCCAATCCGCTCCGTTCCAACGATACTGCTTAACAACATCACCGACTGTCAAAAAAAGTAAATCACCGACATGTAACGTTCCTTTTGGCTCGTCTTTTGGAAAATCAGTACCTCTGAAAATACTATTTTTCCCATTAGCGGAAACAAGGGCTCTGTTAGCAACTTCTAAGGCATTCTGAGCGCTAGAAACAGCACTTGACGCCTGTTTCTTTGCCACGCTGTAACTTGCAGACTGTTTCTTAACAAACCCGATATCGTTACAAGTGACTGTATGTTTGATAAGTTGTCCTGTCACATCATATTCGCTAGTAAACGATACAATCCTGATTTTCTCTTGGAAACTAAGCGTCTCATTGATTGCCATGATGTAATCACCAGCAATAGGCTGAGTGTACTTGTAACCAGCCCGAGTCAAATCTTCAATATCTAGAGTCACACTGATTGTGTAAGAATTATCAACATTATTCTTTAAAACGGACAGCAAACTACTTTCTTTCGTGTACCGCTCATCAACAAGCGGTTCAGCTTCTAATCTGCCGTAGACTGATTCAAGAGGGCTAATATACTCAATTTCTAAGCGACCTTTTGAGTGGTCTTCGCTATCCTTCCAAGCTCCAAAACCTTTCTGATAAGTCACGAAGTCGCCAATATTCTTTTCAATTCCAAGTTCGTTTAAGTTAAAGTTTTTTCGAACTACTGTCGATAAGTCTGTGCCGACTCTTTCCAGAATACGGACAACTTTGCCATTAACTTGAAACTCCACACCAGTAGAGGTAACAATGTCATTGAATAGCGACAAGCGACTTTTGTACCCGAATGATTGCTTTTCAAAGGCTGGTATTTTAAGCAAAGAGTCAATAACATAGCTGTAACCACTGCCTTCAAAAATAAAATCAAGGTAAGCTTGAAACGTATGCGAGCCATCAGATAATTGACGGTGTAATGACGATTTATCGAAGTCCCAGAAAAACTGATGGACTGCATCAAAAGTAACTGAAACCGTTCTCCCTTCATCAATTGGTTTAGCATAAGTGACAACATAGTATTCATCGTTGAATCGTAATCGCCAGCCTCTTTCTATATGACTGATGACATAATCGCCAGTCACTATTTCGCCACTGAGAGACCTCTCTCCATTAACTGCATTAGTTGATTTAATAGTGGTTTGTGCACCATGCTCGATGTCATTCTCATCTAAAAATGTAATCAATTAATCACCTCCTCACTTGTATAGTTCAACAAAGTTCAAAATCTCAATAGTTCCATTAAAGTTGGTTTGATATGGAATTTTATGGTTAAGAGTTGGCTTAATTAAAAAATAAGCATAATTAGTTTTAGCGTTAACTGTGACATCATTTTTTGTCGTCTCAATGCCGGTCAGTTTAAACACATCACCAGCGTTGATGTTGCCGGTTTGCGTATAAGTAAACCTCTTACCACTGATTTCTAAATAAAAACTTGCTTGATTACCTGTTGATGTCAGCTTGACAACAAAAGGCCACTCCAATTGACTAAGTGTAGCCGTGCCATTATAATCAAAACTTCCATTAGATAATCTAATTGTTTTAGGAGTGGTTTGACCATACGGTAATTCAACTGTTGTAAATGTCATTGAGACATCGTATTTTAGACTATCTCCTGCTTTTCCAACAAAAACAAATGACGGTTCTCCACTGATAATCACTTTCCATCGATACTTCCAAGCTGTGTGTGACTGATTAAGTAAATCTAAATCTCCAGTCGTTTGACCAGGAATCTGAAAGTCATAAAATTCGGCATTGTTAGGATACATTTTAGTGATATAAAATGGCTCGTCGTCTAACAACAAGCCATTGATATCATCTTTTTTGGCCATAAAGGCTTGAATGGTCGTTACTGCAATGCGCCCTGTTACTTTAATTGCTTTAGTGGTAAAAGTTGCACCACCAAAGATTATTCCAGACCGCCCTTTAACACTTCGTGTATCAAGAGAAATCGAAGGAGCACTATCATCAATACCGATATTGTAAAAACCGTAATCAGATAATTTAACTGATTGAGTCCCCTTTGTAATCAATATATCCATTTAGTCGCCCCCTTCTTATGCATAATTAAAATAACCATTTTTCGCTTCTTCTCTAGCTTCTTTTTCTTTGACCGTTGTATAAATTTTATCGCCAACCAATTCAGTGTGTACTTCGAAGACTGGTTCTGACAAGCTAGTATTTTTCACTTCGTCAGATAGACTTTCTAATGATGAGTTGATACCCGAGTTGTTCACATTCCCTGACACTGCCATCGAACTATTAACACCCCAGTTTTGGTCAGTTACCGCCAAAGCGTATTCTTTGCTGATAGCATTGATTTCGCTAATCCAATCAGACATACCAATGGCGAAACCTTCACCAGTATAGCCACCTAAAGACTTCATTACACGAGATGGCGAGTGAATATCCATAGCCCTACGAATAGTAGCTGCGACATTGTTTGCAATGGTATTAGCAACCGAATAGATGTATCCAGCTGTTCCTGCTAAACCACTACCGAAACCATATCCTGTATTCATCCCTGCAACACGAGCGCCTGAAGCTGCTGAATTAAGAGCCGATACTACTCTGTTAGCACCGCTATGAGCATGCGAGACAGCATTACTCATCCCTGCAGATACCGCCGAAGATACAGAAGACATGCCAGATTTTGCGGTAGATTTCATCTTGTTAAAAGTACTGGTGAACGTTGAGTTCATCTTATTTCCGCCTGACTGAACAGCGCTAGAAACTTTAGTCATGCCACTGGTTGTTGCTTGTGCAACACCAGCCATCGATGTAGAAGCCGATGTTCTTGTTTTGCTAAAGTTGCTTGCCACACCGCTAGCCATACGCCCTGATGCCGCATTGGCTGATGCCGCCGCCGAATTAAGACCAGATGTCACATTGCTTGACAGACTGCTAGCTGAACTATTCGCATTTGCTTGCATTGCGTTAAAGTTTGCTGTAACACCGCTATTTGCCGCTTGTGCTGCGTTTGTGGCGTTTGCTTGTGCATTTTGCATATTGCTAGACACACCAGCTGACAAACTAAGCGCTTGATTAACAGCGCCAAGGTTCATGCTAGATGTTGCGGCGTTAACGCCGTTAGCCATGTTCTGT
Organism: Streptococcus sp. ZY19097; assembly: GCF_040731245.1. Taxonomy (NCBI): domain Bacteria; kingdom Bacillati; phylum Bacillota; class Bacilli; order Lactobacillales; family Streptococcaceae; genus Streptococcus; species Streptococcus sp. ZY19097. The sequence goes on along the minus strand of NZ_CP160400.1, from coordinate 1,006,308 downwards.
GCGTTGGTTGTGGCGTTTGTACTTGCTTGTGCTGTATTGGTATTAATACCATTAGCCATAGCAATGGAGTCGTTAAGAGTCTGAACGCTCATGATGCCAGTTTGTGCATTGACATTTGATGTCATCTGTTGTGCATTCGTCGTTGCATTCAGACTGGCTAATCCTGTGTTTTGACTGATGCTGTTAAGCATATTAGTTGTGTCAAGATTGGTTTGCAAACTCATTTGGCTAGTTGAATTAGCCACACCTAAAGCCATATCTTGTGCATCCACTTTGACTTTTTCTTTGCTAGAGCTAGACTTTCCTGTGATGCTATCCCACATGCCAGAAAAACCATTCTTAATACCATCCCAGACACCCTTTAAAGCGTTAGGAATAGCTTCAAGCATTGCTTTTCCAAGCCCAACAATCAGTTGAACACCAGCCACAAGGATTTGTGGAATATTTTTGATGATAGTAATAGCCAACTGTCCGACAAGCTGAATACCTGCTGCAATGATTTGTGGCAAAGCCTGAGCCAATCCAGATACTAAAGATTGGATAATTTGAACCGCTGACTGAACAATGTTAGGCAAATTCTGTAGAATACCTTGAACCAAACTGACAATAATCTGGATACCACCTTGCAAGATTTGCGGAAGATAGCTAACTAAGCCAGAAATAAACCCAGTGATAACCTGTGTAGCAATCTGCAACACTGTAGGCAACATCTGGATAGCTCCAGAAACAAGATTTTGGATAATTTCAATACCTTTAGAGATAATGTTAGGCATGTTAGCAGACAAGCTGGCTCCAAAGTTGTTGACAATAGATTGGGCTTGTTGTGCAATCAAAGGAATATTTTGAACAATACCACTAACCACATTTGCAATGAAGTTCATACCAACAGACAAGAGTTGTGGCAACGCACTAGCTATTGAACTGATAAAGGTTCCGATAACCGTTACAGCTGAACTAATCAAACTACCTGCATTTTGTCCAACCCCTTGAACAAGACTAGAAATCAATTGAACACCAGCTTGCACAAGCACTGGAAACATGACAGTTAACGCATTAGCAAACTTAGCAATCAAATCAGCTCCAGACGCTATCAAATGTGGAATTTTGCTAGTAATACCAGCAACCAGATTAGTGATAATTTGAGGTCCTTTAGTCGTTACTGTGTTTAGAAGCTGGTCAATCTGTGCGCCAAACTGACTGTTGATAAGGCCAAGACCAGCAACAACAAGACCAAGAATAGCAGCGGGACCGATTGAAGCAAGTGCTAAACTAGCAACGCTTCCTATCGCTGAAGTCATCCCGCCAAGCACTGATAGACCTGTACTTGCAGCATTACCGAATACACCGGCGAGACCTGTCATTCTTTTTGCTAAAACACCAATAAGCCCGCCAACATTACTAAAAGCAGTACTAAAAATGCCACTCAAAACTAATCCTTTAGTGCCTAAAGCACCTAGACCTGTACCTAGCAAACCTAAGTATTTAAGCGCAGGACCAAAAGCAAAAGCACCAACTAATCCTGCAATGGCAGGTGTTAGATTACTTACAGCATCTTGTGCTTTAGACATCTGGTCAGTTGTTAACTTAGTACCATTCAAAATATGGTCAAGAGCTGGTTCTAAAGCTGTTAGGGAATCTAAGAATTTTTGCAATCCAGCTGATTCACTAAATTTGCTAACTAACTTATCTAACCACTGAACTAAATCTGTCAAAATTGGTAAAACCGCTGTTCCAATTTTGATTTGTAATGTTTCAAATGAACCACTAAGATACTCAACAGCACCTTTTAAGTTATTAAGTTTTTCTTTAGCGACATCCGCAGCAGTTACCTTACTAATTGCAGCTTGCATGGCATCTGCGCCAGCAGCGCCCTCTTTCATCGCAATATTAGCGGCACGAATGGCATCAGTACCAAACATTGTCTTAAGAGCGTTCTGTTGTTGCTCAGCAGTCAAACCTTTCAAGCTATCTTGTAAGATTTGTGAGATTTCACTAAATGACTTAAGCTTACCTTCTGCTGTATAGAATTGGTTAGCACCATCAGCTGTAATAATTCCCAATTGTTGCATTTGAGCTGCCGCTTTATCGGTTTGAGGCGACAAATTCAAAAGCATTGTTTTAAGAGATGTACCAGCGTCAGAGCCTTTAAGACCGTTTTGTGCAAAGACTGCAAGAGCATTAGTTGTGTCATTGAACGACATACCAACACCAGAGGCAACCGCCGCAACTGCAGAAAGTCCGTATTTCAATTCGTGGACATCTGTCGCAGAGGCGTTCGCTGCACCCGCTAATTGGTTAGCTGCATCAGTAACACTTAAATTATCAGATTTGAAGGCGTTAAGCGCAGTTGAAGCAACTTCCGCTGCTTCTGTCAAACTAAGTTCACCAGCAGTTGCCAAGTTCAGGGCACCAGTCAAACCACCATTGAGGATAGCTGAGGTATCAACACCCGCCTTGCTCAACTCAGCAATAGCATCAGCAGCCTCACTGGCTGAGAATGCAGTATCTGCACCAGCTTTTTGAGCCGCCGCATTGAATTTCGCCATCGTTTCAGAGCTGGCACCAGTTAAAGCTTTGATGTTACTCATCTTCGCTTCGAAATCTGCTGCTTTTGAAACTGAACCAACAACCGTAGCCTTAAACCCTTGGAAAACTGCAAATGCCGCACCAAGAGCTGTAACCGTCAAAGTAGTTTTAGTAATGCTACTTCCTAGCTCGCTCATTTTTGAACTAACACCATTAAGTGCACTAGTTGCCTTACTAGACAAATTCGAAAAACCAGAACCAAGCGAACTAGCCATCCTTGTTGACAAATTAGTCACACTTGACATGATTTTGCCAGCAAAAGAATTGCTAATAGCACTAGCAGCACTGTTAGCCTTTGAACTTACAGTGCTAAAAGCCGAACTGAATTTACTAGCCATTGCACTTGCAGCACTAGAAACACTCTTTGCAGCACTTGTAAAGGCGTTTTTGATCGGTGCAGGTATTTTATTAGACGCTGCATTAACGCCACTCTGGATAGCTGTTAAAGCTGTATTAAACCCATTTTTTATGGGCTGAGGAATTTTTTCGCCGATAGATGCAGCGATTTGTTGGATTTTACCAAGTGACAGATTTAGCCCTGTAGAAAAGGCATTTCCAAGACGTTGACCCAGTGGTTGACCATTGCTGGCTAGTTGTGCCATGATTTGACCAACCATTCGAAATAAACTATTCGAACTGTTCACGGCCGCATCTTGCGCTTTTCTGAAGGCTGCTTGCGTACTGGCTTGGATTTGATTCATCGCCTGTTGATAGTCTTTGATATCAGCACCAACATAGGCAAAAATTGAGCCATCAAATTCTGCCATATAACTCCTCCTTTCTGTGTTATCTGTTCATGAAATGGTCATTAACCTTTTGCAGACGTTCAGCAAGACTGCTGTTAGCTGTTTGCTTATCGTCATTTGCATGAAAGGCTTGTTTAACTTTGTTTCTATCTTTCTTCTTAGTCAATTTACTAGTACTAACATGCTTAGCATTCATTGTATAGCGCATTTCCATAGCAAGCTCTGACAGATTTTCACGAAAATCAATCTGTCTGTAATGAAACCCCTCCAAAATCGCGTCAAGTTCCCATTTGTTACAAGAATAGATTGTTTCTAAATCCGTTAAACCAAGCCTTGCACACTCGATTAAGAGATTGCGTTTTTCATCTTGCCAATCATTTTTTCGATAGCCTTGAGTTGGATGTCGCTCACATCCTCTTGACCTTCCATGTACTCTAACGAAGTTTCCATGTTCGTGATATATTTCGAAATCTCTTCTTTGAAAAAACCTGATTCAACCATTTCTTCTTGGATTTCTTTGAAGAGGTCGTCAGTATCACTTGCTTCATTTTCTGTTAACCATTTTTCGATTGCAGAAAGCGCATCGTCTTCCGTAATCGCTTTAGAACCAGCTGTATTCGCTGCTAGCATAATCAAATCAACAATACCTTTATCATTCCGATTCAAAATGTTGTTAAAAAGTGTAGCGACACCATCGTTATTGCTTTCACCAGTTTCTTGATTTTGTGTTGCCAGCTTTTTGTTTGCTTTGTAACGTGTGCGATAATCGAACTTGATTTCAATGATTTTATTTTTTACTTTAAATTCCATAAGGCTAATTGTCTCCTAACTAAAAAAATAAAAGGCTGGATGTAATATCCAACCTCGATATATTAATCATCTGTTTTCTTGATGTTATCGTAATCACCAGTTGTTTCGCCCGGATTTTGATAGTCATAGACTTCATCAAGCAAAGCGATTTCTTCGGCAGTCAATGGGAATTTACCATTTTTTAGCTTACCGACAATGCTTGCAGTATAGCTAGCTTCGATAATATCTTCGACACCTTCACTGTACTCAATATCACCAATTTTAGCGTAACCGAATTTCGCAGGATAAACATCTTTACTTTGTTCGTCCTGAGTTTTGAGTGTCTCATCAACAAGAACACGCCAAATCTTAACTGATTCTCCTGTGTCGTTCGCTTGCTCAATAATTTCAATTGAAGGGTCTTTTGGTGCGAATTTAGTCGTCAATTCGATTTCATGACTAGTACTCGTTTTATCAAGCAAAAGACCTTGTTGTGTTTGTTCATCCGAATACTCAGCACCAAGTGTTAAACTGCCATCGGTACGATAAGCTGGTAAGATTGCATTGCTACCAATTTTAGCATGAATAGACTGAATGAAGTAAAAGACCTTCTTACCAGACAATGGTTTAGCAGTCGTTACTTTGATTTGTTCTGTCATGTAATTCTCCTTTTTCAATAAACAGTGTCAGACACAACAATAGAGACGTGATATACTTCACGCCCTATGCTGTTATCTGGAATAATGTTAGCTGTTGCGTTTCTACGCCCTAACGCTCTCAAAGCTTTTGATTTAACTTCCTCCGCATCAGTTCTGCTCGAACCATCTAGGAAGATGTCGATATTTACCGTGATATCCTCAATAACAGCCCCAGTTTGCGCTGTTTTTGATGTATCTGATGAATTAGACCCAATCACAATAAAAGGCTCTAGAACGTCTGAATTGGGCAATTTAAAATAGATTGGAATAGCTAACACTTCCAATCTATCGTGTAGTTCTTTTAAAAATAAAGTTGATGGTGAATAAGTTGTCATATATCACCTCTATTTGCTATAAATTTTGCGTAAATTACTGATTAGTTTAGGACGTTCAGCGTCAATAGCTGGTTTCAAAAAAGGCTGTGCACGCATTTTGCGAGTTCCTTTTTCAACATAGACAGCATAATGTTGCGGCGCTGTGACCTTATAAGTTAGATTGCCAGCCTTAGCCTGAAAAATGGTATTTTTAAGCGCGCCAGTGTCAACTGGAGCTTTTACTTTGGCCATACGTTCAATCCGTAAGCTAGACAATTCTAACTGTCTAGCAGTTGCAGTACGAGCTTGTTTGCCCTTGATAGCGAGTTGCCTAACCATGCGGTCAACACCTTTGATTTTAAACGATACACTCATAAATAAATTACCGTGTGATTATTGTGATGAATCTTGCCAGCAATCATTAATGTCTTATCGTGATATTTGACTGTTTCAAATCCATCATAATGACCTTTTAGGTATAACTTAAAGTTATCAAGACTGTACTTACCAAAAACCGCCATTTGTTCTTCGATGGTTAGTCCACCACGAAAACATGGTATCGGTTGGCTTTCTTTTTTGATAACCTTATCACCTAAAAAATCAGCTTCGGTCGTTTCGGTAATTAGAATAACTCTGTCAGCATATCTCATAAGATAAACACCCGTCCTGGTCGTGACTGCCCAGACTGTCCAAAAGCTTTTTGCAACATGTCATCATAGGGTAAAAACTCATTCTTATTGTCGTAGTAAGAAACTGAATGACCTTCCACGCTCTCTGACTGTGCCCCTTCTGAACCGCGTCTATTAAATCGCTTAATCACGCAATCCTCAAAGATAAAAGAATAGGCGTCATCTATTTCAGACACGCCATATTCTGCTTTGAAATGCTTAATCACACGCCTTAACAACATGTTTATCAATTCGTCCTGTAGATTATCAGTAATTTCTAAATCCAACTTAATATTTTGGATAATTTTAGCTTCGTCAAGTGGTGTCATAAGCACCTCCTGTCCTGCTATTCAGCAGCTTTCTTTTTAGATTCTTTTTTCAAAAAACCAGCTTTCGTGAGTTCAGCCTCGCGGTCACCATCGTAATTGTCGCCAATAACATAGATGACCTTGGTTTCTTTGTCACGAAAACCCGCAATAACTTCTGTCATAAGCACCTCCTATTAAGCGTCTGGTGTTGTTGAGAACATATAGCAATCATCCAGATTCTCAAACGATGGCAAAGCAATCATAGACACCTTGGTTTCAACATTGACTGGATCAGTTTTCTTTGTTGTAGTCACCGCAATACCAGTATCAACAATGTTCACTGCTGCACCAGTATTACCACCCATCAAGTCGCTTTCTTCTGGAGTAGTACCAAAGACCGTGCGTCCAAGAGCAGCATTAGGAGCGAGCGTAACGCGGCCATCCGGGAAATATTTTTTAACTTTACCATCAGAATCTTTATAAACCCCTGATTTAACAACAATAGTCAAGCCGTAATTATCAGATAGATAATCCTTAACTTCTTGAGCTGTGGCGATTGCTCCAGTTGGGGCAAGAGGCTTAATAGCAGTTGTGGTAGATTTAGCGTTTTTGAGTTGAGCAAAAGTTGTTGGGTTCATGTAAGCCACTTCTGCTTTACCGCCCAAGTTTTCAAGCGCTGTGATAGCTGTGTCCAAATCAGCAAGAGGTGTAGCCGTGTCTTTGTCGGACCATGCCACTTTTGCAGCCGACTTATGCTCGTCATCAACACCATAATCAAAATCTTGTGGTACACCATTTCCAATAACTGCAATCTTACCAGTTGCCAAAACTTGCATACGCATTGCTTCCAGCTGAGCACGAGCACCAGCCAAGAGCGTTGTTGTATCATCAAACAAGCCACGAGTAATTGTGTCAATCAAAGTTTGATTGCCTGTTTGAGCAATCAGATTAAGTTGTTGACGATCGGCTTCCTTGACCAGCATTGATTCTTTAAAGAATGGCATTTCTTCCTTTGAGAGCGTAACGCTAAGACGTTCACGAAGTGTTGCCTTAGTATCAAAGGCAGATGGTTTGAGGACAACAGGGCGACCTGATGCACCTTTAACAAAAGCAAGCTCAAGACCAAGCTGTTTCTGAGCAGGAAAGACTTTCTCACCAACAGAAGCATCAACTTTAGCTTGCTTCGTATTCCAATATCCTGCGATATTTGGAGCTGTAACAATATCATAAATTAAAGGCATAAATTAAACTCCTTTCACAAATTGAATATGTTTCAATGCAGTTTTAGCACCTTCTGGCACTGTACCGCCATTGACTTTGTCTTCACGCAAAGTACCTCGATAAACAAGGCTTGCAGTCGCATCGCCTTCTGTAATATCAACATCATAAAGTAAAACACCATCTGGAGCTTCTGTATTTGCTTTAACCTTTTTACTACGGTCAGCAAAAATCGAAGCACCATCACCAGCTAACAACGTACCAGCTTTTAGAATTTTACGTGCGTTTTCATCTACTGTCCCAGTCGTTGACTTATCAACTGTAACTGAGATAGCTTCATAAGGCAAATTGTGAAGAATTTCAGCATTGCCGAATAGTTTTTTTGTGGACATATAAGCCCCTCCTTAATTAAAATAATTTCCCGCCAGTTGCAACCGAACCATCAGCAAGTTTAGCCCCATAGTTCGTTTGAGCAGAACCGCTACCACCCGATGCAGGTGCTGACTGACGTAGTGATTCTTTGACTTTAGCGTTGACAGCAGCATTAAAAGCTGTTTCGAACTTACTAACTTGCTCAAGTGCTGTTTCAGCGTTTCCAACTGCCAAAAGTTCCGCAAAATCAGCTGGCAAACCTTTAGAAACAAGGTCTTTTTCAACTTGTACGACAAGTTTTTCATGCTCAAATTCTGCTTTTTCTTTAGCAAGTGATGCCTGCTGTTCTTCAAACTCCTTTTTAGCCCGCTCAGCAGCCGATAAGTTAGCGTAGTCTTTTTCTTTTTTGATTGCTTCTGCGATACGTTCTTGTTCGCCTTTTCGGTAATTCTCTAAAGCCTTTTGCACGGCTTTATTCGTAAGACTGTCTAATTCCGCCTGTGATTGCGGCGCTTTGAATCCCGAACTGTTCTCCCCGTCATCGCCACCTTGATTATTGGGCTCTTGGTTTTCTGTATTTTCTCCAGCTCCCGAATTATCGCCACCATCTCCACCTTCTGCAAATAATTGCAAGTTGCGTAAGTTCATTGCTAAAAGTTCTTTTTCCATTTTTTCCTCCCATGCTAGTCCTGCCATGTCCGATATATCTATCACGTTCATAGAGCCACGAAAACGGACGTCTCACGCTTTCTAGTCTCGTCTGAATGTAATTCTATACCAAACACAAACAAGCCACGCTAGTGATGTTTTTTTGCCTAGTTTTATGCCATGCGACAGGGCAAAAAAACCGCATCGAATGACACGGTTAGAATTATTAAAGTGTTACATTTTCAATCAATGCTCGCGCTTCTAAAACAGTCAAGTATTGATTCATGACTGATTCTTGTTTTTGTAAAAGCTCCAGCGGACAGCCAGGTTTAAAATCTAGCTGACCTGCTTCATACTTCACGTTCATAGCGTGTAATTTGTCACGCTTTACCTTTAATTCGTGATACTCATTTGCAAATCGTTCTTGATGCGGTTTCATTTTTATCCCTCCTAGAAAAAGAAAACTGGTCAATTTCGACCAGTTTAAAGTAATTTAGAGTAGTTTCAAGCAGTCTTTCCTGCTGTCAAGATGAGTGACCACTTCCTAATCTACTAGTTCATAAGTTTCTGTGAAAATATCAGGTTTGCAAGGATAGCACTCCCCTCTGACACCTTTGATTATGTAATCGCCCTTCTGAGCTATGACATTCCCTTCAAGCGTCGGGATAATACAGCTGCCATCATCGAAAAACCTAATGTCTTTCCGACCTGTCAATCTGATGACGTCAAAATAGTTTTTACTGTTCCATCGTACTGCATCGACAATAACTGGCTTTTTCCGGTATCGCATAAAACTCTCCTCACTGTTTCCAAAACGGTTTCTTTGCTCTTTTGAGTTCTGCTACATCATCTTCAATGATTTTCTGGTAGGTTTCTAAGTCATCAAATCGCTTGTTTATTACTCCCACATTGCGTGAGTTGACTTGTTCCATTCGCTCCACAATCTTCCAGAGCTGGTTATTTTGGTCTAACAGAAAATCAATGGCACTGTTAGCCAATCTCAGAGAGTTTTCAAATCTCGTTTCTTTTTGATACGTTTGTTCATAACCTTATCCTTTCTATTTTTCTGCAACAAAAAAGCGCCTAGATTAACTCTAAGCGCAAATAGTAATAAGATAGGCGGGACTGTCGAGGCTCCCGCATTTCTGGCCCGCTAGCTAAGCGGCGTGTTGGTGACAGATTCTCAACCTCTATCTTTTCTCACCTATATTATACTATTCTTTGCCTTTTTCGTAAAGTATTACATTGTTTTTTCTATTCTTCTTTTCTTGCCTAATACCTACTTTATTAAAATGAATCATCATCATTTCATCACGAGGAACAATAACTGCTTCCATAACTAAACGGTCTTTGTTAGGTATTTTAGCATAAAGAAGAAGTGACCCTTCCACCCTTGAAGAATTATCAAGAGCTAAGTAAGGTTTTTTAATTACATCTTCAATCAATTTAAATTCATCTAAAGTATACTGCTGACCGTGAGAACGCAAAGAAGAAGATAAACCATTGCCGTCTATATAAACATTATTAAATGCCGTATATTGACTAATTTTAGGCGATAAAACGCCTATATCATACCTATCTTGCAGCTTATTTCTTATTTGTTCTCTATCTACCGCACCATGAGAAACTTCATCCCAAATCTTTGATACATCTTCAAATAAGTTATCTACATTTGCTTTTCCAATATTTCTTAACGATTGTTCGTCTAACTCATCCTCATCTGGAATAACAGCCGACCGACAATTAAAGTGGAAAGGTGGTGCAGTTACACCAACTTCGAACTCATCAATTTGATAACGTTTATCCTCTGCATGGATTCTCTTACATGTCTCAGATGTCCTGTTGTCCATTTGTACCGATATACGATAATATTCCAAACCAGATTCTTGATAGCGCCTAATAGCTGAACGATTAACAATAGCTGTACCATCAGTTCTAATAAGCGTTTGAGCTCTTGAGCGTGCTACATTGTACTTCTTGGCAAGCTCACCAGCCATACTACGTACATCATCACCTCTAATAAATCCACGTTTGAGGATATCTCGGAAGTCACTGGCTAGATTGTCAGTATTGCCCCATAGTTGCTGCGAATAGTTCCGACCGTTGAAAGGTGTGTTGATAAGTTCTTTCAGCGCTGGTTCATTTAAAGCACCACTATTGCCACCCATGGCTTTCTTATAAGCGTATTTAGCAGTTGACTTCAGATAATTTTCAAACGACGTTTCAAGAACACCTTGCATAACACCAACCTTGTATGTCATTTCAAGATTTAACGCATCCAGTCGTGTCACTTTTGAGCTAGCATACTGTTCATTCAATCGTTTAAGCAATTCGGGGTCTTTCTCGGCTTGCTCACGGTACTTCTTAGCGTTCGCTTGATAATTTGATAGGTCAACTCCTCTAAGGCGCTGTAGGGCGTCAGAATAGCTCATTTTATTATCATCTGCATATTTAGTCACGAATGCAAACAAATCACGTTGGAGCTCTGCTGATTGCTCAGCATAAATTTTTTGCAATTCAGCAAACATATCAATGTCTGTACCATCAACATGTCGCATAATATCTGCACTGCGCTTGCCCCAGTAATCATTGTGCGCTGTTGTTTTCTTGGCCATCTTCTGTTACCTCGCCAAACCTTGAATCAGGTTGCGTTGGTTGTTCCTGCTTTAAGCGCTTGAGTTCTTCCTCTTTCTTGACACCAGTAACAGGTTCAAGCGTGCCTAAAACTGTTTTGTCACTAACCAAACCAAAAAGATTGCGGGCATTAGTTACGATGTCCGCTGAGTTTGTTGGCAAGTTAGGCGTAAACGTAAACGACAACTTAGAGACATCAAAATTCGTCAGTTCTTTAGCAACCATACCAACCTTGGCAATCAAACGATAGCGACGCTGTAACGACTTTTCAAATAACGCCTGCATATCCACACGCGCTTGGTCAAGAGCAAATGTTTTCCATGCCATAGCAACACCTGATTGTGTCCCTCCAAAGTTTTCATCTGACAAATCAGGAAACATTGTAAACTTGTGGATATCATCAACGACACGCTTTTTATAAGCTTCAGTACCGTTAACATCATATTGCTTATACAGATACTTAGCGTCAACATTCCCTTCTCTTCCCTCTTGGTCGATAGGTGGTTCTAAGTTTAACAGGCGAGCTTTGCGCATTTTCCGCATGTACTCAATCTGCTTTTGCGCAGTATCACAATCAGCTGGGAAGTTAACACGACCTATGATAGCCAAAATGGCGTCTGATAAGTCTTGCATATAGTTGGCTGTATCAGATTGCGAAGCGTCGTACAGGTCAATCAATGACAGCTCTGTTTCGTAGTCACCAAGCCCGTTTGAGTTATTGAGGTACTCTGTGATTGGTACTAAACCAAAGATGTGCGGACTGACTTTAATTTCTTGTAAATCACCAGACCAGTCAAACTTATGAATGCTGTCAGCTGTATACACTTCGACAGTCTTGTGCTTGTCATCAAACTGACTTTGTTTGTAGTATCGCACACCAGCCACGGAGTGTTCTTCTAGTGTTGTGTCATAAATAACAAAAGTATTCAATGGATCAAGCTTAACTGCGCGTGTCATATCGTCCATAGCACGATAAACCAAATCATAAGCTCTACCAGTTTTGGACAAATCCAAAACTAAAGAACGGTTTAACTGATGCAAGTTATCTTGCTGCTCCAAATCATCTAAGACTCGCTGAATGGCTTTATCTGCATATTCAACGCGAATTGGATTGCCGACTAAATAACCTTGCTTAAAAGTTGCAATCGCCTTTCCGAAATTATGGATAGCGCGTGCGTCTGCCATGTCATCATCACGACGTCGACCAGCTTTACTGATATCGTGATTATTCCCTTCTGCGTAGTCTAACAGTTCTTGAATGCGTGGACGCTGAACCTTTTCATGATGATTCAGAATAGTTTTTAGCAGCTTGTAATTATCTGCAAATAAAACTTCGACTGATTCAGCCTGATACCTCATCCGTGATTCGCGATGGAAACGCAGCTCAAGTAGCTTGCTATTTCCTGAGCTATCTGTAAAAGTTTCTTTGTAAGTCATAATTTCCCTTTCTACAAACCAAAACCAGCCCGAAGCGTATCGAACTGGTTAGAATTGTTCTGTCTTTCTCCTATCATTTTGATGTACGGAATAAAGCCATATTGACAAGCATTGATGGTGTGATCGTTTCTATCCTCTGGCTCATCCTTGCCTTCTTTCCAGCTGTAGACGTCCAATTCGTGTAAATGTTCCGTACAATCATCAACGACAAAGTAATAACCTTGTTTCATCCAGCTAGCCATTAAATTAATACGGTCAATGATTTTGACTTTCTTGTTCGCATTCATGAACTCGTATAGCAGACCATATTTATTAGCGTATTTCCTCAATTCCATAATTGTTGCTTGGTCTGCGTTATCAACGTAAATCCTACGCGCAAAACCCCAATCGTCCTTACAATCATCTAGAAACTTATGCAATAGCTCGACTGTATCTGACGGCGCTATCTTATCACCACTTAAATCTTTATTGTTGTAAACACGTTCAGCAAGTGTCACTAGCTTACCGTCTCGCGTAATACCTTGGAAAATAAAAGCGATTGTGTCGTTTGACTGTTCAGAATATGACGTATCAACACCACACGAAAACTGCGCATAGCTAAACGATTTGGCTTGTGTGCGTGTAATGACGTTGCGCTGTCTCTCGAACATAGAGAAAATAAGACCTTCCGACCGACCACGAAGTCCTAAGATTTTGTTTTTGTAAATCTTAGTCCCAACAGCCACAGTCTCAATAATCTGTCGCTTCTTTTCTTCTGGCAATCCTGCGTTATGATCGAAATTAAAAAACCAGTACGTCCAATCTGGATGCTCTGGCTGCTTGTCTAACTCTTCTTGGATTTCTTTTGGAGTATCTGACTGATACTCAGGCAATGCTCTAAAACGGTTAATATACTGGCTATAGACTGGCAAGTTTGGATCGTCTGGGTTCATAGTACACATCCAGTAGTCGCAACGCATAGTTGATTCTTGAACAAAGTCTGTATCAGCCGTGTTGATTTCGTCAATGTAACCACAACCAAATTGAGAACCAAGCGCTTTCTTCCACTTTGTTTTATCTTCATAGCCCAAAATAAAAATAATTTTATCGTTTTCTGGCTTGTTATCGATGTGATAGACCAAATGAGATATCTTATAATCAAGACTGCCATTCCCGCGATACTGCACTAAATCACCAAAAATATCAACTATCCCTAAATCAGAATTGATGATATTCTTTTCAGCGTCACCAATTGATTTCGAAGCAATAAAATGCAACTTTTTAGATGACTTAGCAACCTTTAGCATGAACTTAAACGCACCAACCGTCGTCTTCCCTGCCGCTGTTGTGCCTTCTAAGGCTTCAGCTTGTGCGTTGTGTCGCAAAAATGCTTTGTATTTGTCAGATAAAATTAAATCACTCATGAACTATCATCTTCTAACTGCGCCAAAATGCCATCAAGTTTGCTAGTTGATACATTGGCTTCTACATTGATTTCTTGCTTGTCAGTAAATAATCTATATCGCTTGCCAAGCAGTTCAGCAGCCTTCGTTCTAGCTTGGACGTTTGGAGGTGCTTCAATAACTTTTTGTGTTCCTTCGCCGTCCAAGACCAAAAGAGGTTCAGTCTTTTCACCACGCATTACAGCTGTTAAGTACTCCATAACTTCCTGCTGGTCTGCAACCCGTTCCGAGCGCAACTTTTCTAGCTGCTCGTCTATATAGGCCTTGACCATAGCATTTGATAGCAATCTACTACCATTTGCTTGAGCAACTGCATCTTTTTTTACATTCGGATAAGCAGCCTTGTAAGCTCGTGTCGCGTTTAAGTCGATGATGTACTCATCGGCAAAAATCTTCTGTTTTTCGGTCATCCCATTTTCCATCACCTCCATTTCTTTGCAAAAATAAAAGCCACACGATTGTGTGACTTGCTTAGACTTCCAACTAAGCTGTGTGGGTTTGCGATGTTGCTGTTGCCACATCTAAGAGTTGTGCTGTTTCCAGCTAGGTTGCCACCACATTTTAACAACTTAGGCACACTGTAACAGTTGACTGCCATATTGCCTTAACGGGAACAGCAGGAATCGAACCTGCACATAGCGTTACGCCGTGGACGTCACACGGACTTGCTCAGGGCGCTACCCTTGCCAATTTCCAATCTTGGCTCATGTTCCCGGAAGGAGGGTGTGGGATTCGAACCCACGGACCGCACGTAGGCGGCCACCCGTCTAGCAAACGGGCACATTCGACCAACTCTGCCAACTCTCCATAACAGGCAAGGCTTACTGCCTTACCCTTATTTCTTGATACTACCATTCTAGCAGATTATGATTACAGTGCACGCCAAGATTATCTAGGTTTATGTAATGTTTTTTAGAACGTTCCAAAAAATTCCAAATTATTCCAAGATGTGCTCTAATTCCTCCACGGCATTTCTGCGCATGTTGTAATAAGAGCTTTTGCTGATAGCTAGCTTATCACAAATATCATCAACATACATCTTAGTAATATAAGTCATTCTGAGAATAGACCTACTCTTTGGATTTTTCAGCTTGTTAATCAATCTACCTAACTCAAGTTTCCTGTTAATAACCTCATTGGTATCTTGTTCAATCGCCTCTTTCATCACGACTAGCTGAGTATAGACATCATCAACCTTTTTAGCCTTACCACCCTTGACCCTGTCTGCTGTCCACTTGGGGCTAGAGAGCAAACCTGCCTCAAGTTCATTAATTTCATCTATACGGCTCTGGATGTCCATATCAAGGTTTTGTAACTCATCAAGCAATTCTTTAGCCTTGTTCACTCTCTGTCTCCTTTGTGGTATAATATTGATAGCGAAACCACAGCCAGGGCAGAGAGTGCCTTGGCTTTTTTGTTACCATGAAATATGAATTTGCTTGTTAGTGATAAACTCTTCACCAGTAAACAAATTTTTACTATAGGTCGAATGATACTCTACTTTGAAACCATCTCCTAACAATTCCTTGATTTTCTCAAGTGTCCTTTCATCATCCAATCTACGCCTAGTATAATCATCTTTAACTTTTAAGACACTCATTAGATGACCTGTGTACCCTTGCATAGCTGATTCTTTAATGACTTTTTCCAAGTCATATTTTTTAAAGTAACGTTCAAACCACTTGTCATAGCTTTCTGAACTTAATTGCCGTACTTCATCAAATAGTGTCATTTCAATCCCATCCTTTCATTACTCAGTTTTATAATCTTGAAATTCCATAGTATTCATAGCCACAATATTCAGAGCAAAAACCGTATGTGTTAAAATATTCGTCAAATACTCCGATTTTTTCTTTACAAACAGGGCAATGCGTTCTACGGTATCTTTCTTCTGTGCTCAATCCATTCAGGATTTTCTTTTTACGTTGTCGCTTGTTCATTTGGTTGCCTCCTAAGCCTCAACTACTGGAAAATGAATTTTTCCAATAACAAGAGAGCCTATGCTGTAATAATATCCACCATTACCATCATCTGCCTCACATTCTGCTAATGCTATAGGATTTTGATTATGATAAATAGTGACTGTGTTCTTACTGGTTGTTGTCCCCCAATCACTTTCCTCTTTTACTTGTTCACCAATTTTGACATCAGTGATAACAGCGTCTAGCTTGACATCTTTGAACTCTCCGCCTGCACTAGCACAACAATCACTTTCTGACTCCTCTATAGTGACCTTAGTTCCATCTTCAAGCTCTATGTAGTCTTTGTCCCACTTTACAATCCGTTTGTAGAGTAGCAACTCTTTCAGTTCTTCTAGTGATCCATAGCGTTCATCTTTGCTGCCCCACATGGAGCACCAATCTGGGATTTCAATAGTTTTTGTCATCTCAACTTCCTCTTTTCTTCAAATAATCAGGGATTGGGTCACCAACCTTAATAGCCTCGTACTGTTCTTTGGTAACTAAGAACTTACCGTAGACATGAGCTGTGACCGTGTAGCGTCCCTCTATGATTTCCTTGTCAGTGATTTGACCTACCATCACACCGCCTGCATTATCTACTTGATAAACAATCACTGGTTGCTGTTCGTTTTTAGCAGCTTGGTAACCTGCTTGGTAAATCATGCAGATAAATCCTAAAGTACAAAGCAGCACTATAATCATGCTTGCAACGACTTTTACAGCATCTTTCACTCAACTTCCTCCATTTTTACTCTATACAACCGCTGACCTTGATATTTACGCTTCAGATTATCGCAACACTTAGCTGCGTCACCTTCCTTTTTAAACCTGTATTCTTCATCAACCATGTTGTCAAAATAAACTGTTACCTTATACATTACCTACTCCTTTCGCTTGTTTCTCTAGCCATTCCCAAATCAAGTGAAACTGACCGTTGACTAATTCATCATTATTGTACTTCTCACAAATAGCCACAATAGACTGATTAACCCATTCCCAGTATTCAATAGTTCCAAAACCGACTTCTTGTGATTTCTGGTTGCTTTCTCTCATCCAGTTTGGCACTTCTGTTTGAAAAAACTCAATATAGTTTACCTTCATAGTTCCTCCAGCTTTACATAAATGCCGACGGTGTCCGCCCAAAACTTTTCTATTATCTCACTAGCCACTCTTGAATCATTGACATAGAATCCCGTTCTTTCCATGCAATCTTTTAGCAGCTTAACAAGATTATCTGTATCAGGCTTTGTATGCTTGTACTGACCGTTAGTTGTTCCTTTGACTTTTGGAAACAGCCATTTAGTCGTCAATCTCAACGGACCGTCCATTGGTTCTTTTGGTCGATACGGTGTAAACAGTTCCATAAACATCGCTCGTGTTTCCTTTAGCTCGTCTGGCTCATAGAACTGTGGCTTGCCGTTAACGACACGGACTTTCTTTTGCTGATGTGTGACTGTTGGAATTTTTTTCATTGGAATAAAAAATTCAATCATCAGATAGCTCCCTAGAAACCGCACCAAGTGTCGCACTGGCACTCATAAGCAATCCAAATGTGTAATCTGGATTAAGTGCCATTTCTTCAAAATCCTCTTCACATTTATCCAATAAGCAATCAATTTCATTTTTTAGATTGTCAATAGCTTTTTTGTTTAATGTCATTTTGTTACCTTCTTTCTCTTAAAAAAGTTTCATACATAGCCATCTCTTTTAGCTTATCGCCAATACATTGAATTTCAATCAATTCTCTATCAGTATATCCATCCAATTTCTTGATGACTTTAATAAGCATTTCTCTTAGCTCTTCAATTGGCATCCTTTGCACCTCAATAATCTTCCTCATACTTCATCACTGCGATTGCTCGACCGTCTTCAAAGAATACAAATTCAATGTCAATGATTTTACTACCTTCATTTTCTAGGTCGTTAGCATAGCCATTAATTCTATCTTCAAATTTTTCAACAGCAGTTTCTAAATCTTCACTGTTGAAATCAACATCAGTAAATTTTTCTTTAAAAATTCCTACTTTCATTTTTACACCTTAACTTTCTACTTTTGATTTATGACTGCTTTTGATCATTCGCAGTCACGCGCTTGTCGAAAGTTGGTACGAGATGATTTGGGCGTAACTTAGTCGCCCAATCTCTCGTAACATTCGACTTTCATACATGCGAATCCAAAACACTCCCCAAACTTGGGGTTTACCCCGTGTTGTAGCTCACTTTTTTAATAAAAAACTGCTTAAAACTGATTTTTTTACACGACATACATACATTACAGAAAACTGATTTTTTTACACGACATACATTAGTGCTATAACATGTTATAGCTTAATAAAAAACTGCTTAAAACTGATTTTTTTACACGACATACATACATTACAGAAAACTGATTTTTTTACACGACATACATTAGTGCTATAACATGTTATAGCTTAATAAAAAACTGCTTAAAACTGATTTTTTTACATAGCACTTTTTTATTAAAGTGTGTAGATTTTTTCGCTAATTTATTTTGATAATATTCCCATTTTTTAGAACAAAATCATCATGCTCTCTGACATATTTTTCGACAGTTCGTACTTTTATACCTGTCAAATTAGCAATGTCTTCCTTAGTGACTGGACCATCTGGGTTAAAATCTTTTTGAGTATTATACGCATCCTCTAATATTTGATTACGTTCTTCCAAGTTTTGCTCAGCTGACTTACGACCTTCACGAGCTTTTTTGGCAGCTTTTTGCCAGTTTGGCTTATCGTCTTCAACTTGAATATCCGCAAGCACTCCCGTCGTGTCCACACGATGCACTGGATAAGTAAACCACATATTTACTGGTGGGAATTTCGCAAATTCACGAAGCGTCCCCTCAACACGCCATGCTGTGGCAATCTTGATAGATTCTTCTACTTTTTGAATTTCGTGCAAGTATGGCTTTCTAACCATGATGTCATCAAGTGCTTTGTCAAAATGTTTGCTCATCTGTGCGACACTTTGCAAATCATCAAGTGTGATTTCGTGTTGATAATAATCTAAGTTCTTCTCTTGGATAGCACGTTTAAACACGTCGCATTTCGCTTTATCAGTACGCTGTTTAATCAGATTGTCGTTTAGTTCAAGTTCGACTAAGTCAATAAGCGCGTCTGGGTCACGAGCAAACACTCCTGAACCACTTGCACGGTCCATTGATTTCTTGCTACCTTGTGCACCTTTTGAATGGTGGTGACAGTAAATCACACTACAACCTAGTTCCGTTGCCACCTTGTCAAACTGATTAGTAAAGTGCGCCATTTGGTCCGCGCTGTTTTCGTCACCAGTCAAAACTTTGTAGATTGGGTCAATAATGACCGCTTGGTAATTCTTTTTAAGCGACCGTCTGATTAACTTCGGCGCTAACTTATCCATTGGAACAGTCTTTCCGCGCAAGTTCCAGATGTCAATATTTGCCACATTGCTAGGATGTAAGCCCATGGCATCGTAAACATCCCTGAAACGATGCAACGCTGACGGTCTATCAAGTTCCAGATTGACGTATAAGACACGTCCTTGTTCACATTGCCAACCTAACCACTTGCTGCCTTCTGCTATGGCGATTGATAGCTCAATCAATGCGAACGATTTACCAGCTTTAGACGGACCAGCAATTAGCATTTTATGCCCTTGCCGCAACACACTGTGGATAAGCTCCGGTGCTAAGTCTGGCATGTCGTCCCAGCTGTCTAACAACCCTTCTGGGTCTGGTAAATCATCGTTTAAGTCTTCAACCCATTGATACCACTCTTCGTAATTCGCCTTACCAATGTTAGTATCAATTAAGAACTGCTTGTGTCCGTTTCGTGTCACACCAGGCATACGACTTAATCGACTTGGATTGCGGTTTTGCGTGTCAATGTCAAGTCCGTTCTTTTTACAGATTTGATAAATGTAATCTACGCGTTTTCGGTATTCTTGGTAATCTCTGGCGTCTACTTTTACGACTGCGTGTAGTGACTTCTTACCAGAATGAACGAGCGTTGCAATTGGTAATTCAAGCTCTTTAAATAACGCATATTGCTTACCAATGTCTAACGTATCTGATTCAACTAATGCGTAACGAAAATCTGCGACGTTGTCGTTTTTAACACCTTTACCATCTAACGGATTGAAACGAATCCACGCACCTGCTTCTTCCTTGTAATCACCAAAGACAGCGCCAATGTCATCAGGCGTTTTTTGCAACAACTGGATAAGCTCACCAGCTGTCCTGTCAAAATTTCCTTGCGTTGGCTTATAAATCGTGCCATTGTCTGTTTCAATTGGATATGTCGCAGTCACGTAGCCAACCAAATCCGTTGAATCAAACAAGGTTTCTAAATACCTGATCAAGTCTTGTGCAGGTTGCCAATTAAGTGGCTCTCTGATTTCTTTGGACTCAATCCAGTTCTTATCAACGATTTGATAGTCACGGTCAATGGTATCTTCCCAATCTAGCTCATGGAAATCACCACGACCGCTTGACGCAGGTTGCCAGCCATTATCCTTTGCTAGTTGTGTGATAGTCGCTCCTGTTACGACACTACCTGCTTCTTCATTGAAAGTATCCCATTTTTTGAAACACTCTCCACGTTTGTATCGTGTATCGGCTTGTGACCAGTTATCCCAGTCCATAGCCGTGTAGCCTTCATGTTTAAGTGCAAAACCAACATTTACCCAGTCTTGATAAGACAATGTTGACGGGTCTATATAATCTAGTAAAGGTAATAAATCAAAGTCTTTATCTAGCATTTCTCTCCTTTCTTATTTATTCTGGTTTAAATTCCGCTGGTCGAATACCGCGAGGAACACGCCAACCATTCGCAGCAATGCGATTAATTAAGCCACTTGCGCTGTCGAATGTCCACATACCAACATTTTTAAAGCCATAACGTTCAAGTAATCGAATTTGTTTAGGCGTTGTAAGCCCTTCTGTTTGACGTTTTTTAAGTCGGTCTAACAGCTTGCTAGCCTTACCAAAGTTCCCAATGTCATCAGTGAAGATACCGAACTTTTCTAATGCTTTTAGTTGTTTGTCTGTTGGTGGTGTCATTTCTATTCCAAAGGCAGGTACATAGTCCGCTAAGTCTTCTGCTTGGATAGACATTTCAAACTGCAGTGGGTCAACTAATCGACGTTTTCGCTTACGCATTTCTGCAAGTTGTTTAGCCAACGCTTCTTCACGTTCAGCCACAACATCCTTGCTAGCTGTTTCTTCAGCTTCCAGCAATTCAAATTGTTGGTTCGTCTGTTCAGCCATGTTTTCAACCATTTTCTTAGCCACTTCTGGGCTGTCAGTGATTAGATGTGCTGGTCTGCATAGTTCATGGCGTTCTGTGTGCCAAAGGAAATCCAAAATCAAAAGATTTTCCTTACCAGGTGCTAAACGAGTGCCACGCCCTACCATTTGACTGTACAGTGCTCTAACTTTTGTCGGTCTTAATACCACCACACAGTCAACACTTGGGCAGTCCCAGCCTTCAGTTAGTAGCATAGAATTGCAAAGAACATTGTATTTACCTTTATCAAAATCTTCTAAGACTTCCGTACGGTCTTCTGATTCGCCATTCACTTCAGCGGCTTTAAAACCTTTCTTGTTTAAAATGTCACGAAATTTCTTAGATGTTTTAACAAGTGGCAAAAACACAACCGTCTTTCTGTCTGCACATTGTTTAACCATCTCATCTGCGATTTGTTCTAAATATGGGTCTAACGCTGTCCCGACTTCGCTAGCTTTGAAATCACCAGCTTGTTGACTGACTGACGATAAGTCCAACGTCAGTGGTATTGTAACTGCTGTAATCTTTGACAAATAGCCAGATTTGATTGCGTCAACAATTGAATATTCATAAGCGAGACTATCGAAATATTCGCCAAGATTGCGACGATCAGATCTGTCGGCGGTAGCTGTAACCCCTAATACATCTGCGCAATCAAAGTAATTCATCACTTTTTGGTAACCATCAGCTAAAATATGGTGTGCTTCGTCTACAATAATGACATCCCAATAATCTTTCGGAAATTGTTCAAGTCGTTTATCTCTTTGAAGCGTCTGGACACTACCAACAGTTACACGATACCATGACCCTTGCGAGGTCTGTTCAGCTTTTTCAACCGAAGCGCCAAGCCCAGTAACTTTTTTTAATTTATCTGCTGCTTGTTCTAGCAATTCCGAGCGGTGAGCTAAAATAAGAACACGGTTTCCTTGCCTAACCAATTCCTCGGTTAACTTAGTAAAGACTACGGTTTTCCCACACCCTGTTGGCAAAACTAATAACGTTCTTTTATGACCTTGCTCCCATTCTGACAAAATAGAGTCAATACTTTCTTGTTGATAGCTTCGTAATTCCATTTCACCAACCCCTTCGAGGTGTGTTGATGATTCTATCAATCGTCCAACCTCGCTCTACTCTGTGCTGTAATGCTGCATAAGATAACCCTAGCTTTCTGGCGAGTTCTGCCATTGTATAAGTTTTGCCTTCAAATGTAATCAAATGATTTTTACGAGTGTTGTTTGCTTGAATATAGTTATCTACCCACCTACAATTAGAGGGTTCATAATCACCGTTTACATCAATACGGTCAATTGATAAGTTGTCAGCGTAACCGTGTGATAATGACCATTCTCTGAATTTTGAATACTCTTGCCATTCGTCGCAAATCTTTACCCCTCTGTCACCATATCTTGCAAAATCTGGACGATTAGGATTACTACATCTTTGACGCATATTAAGCCATGTTTGGTATAAACGCTCCTTGTGTGAAAATCCATGTTTTACTTTTTTGCATCCACAACTTACTGTGTGACCAGATAGTAAGGAATCTGATTTAACATGAATAGTTTTTCCACATTTGCACTTGCAGACAAACTTAACAACAGGCTTACGACCGTTCCCAACATCTTCGGAACGGCGTAATACCTTTAGAAAACCAAAAGTCTGACCAGTTAAAT
The DNA here is from genome assembly GCF_040731245.1 of Streptococcus sp. ZY19097. Taxonomy (NCBI): domain Bacteria; kingdom Bacillati; phylum Bacillota; class Bacilli; order Lactobacillales; family Streptococcaceae; genus Streptococcus; species Streptococcus sp. ZY19097. Next base: position 983,529 of record NZ_CP160400.1, on the reverse strand, counting down.
CATTCTTCAATTTTCTTGTTTTCATTGTTAGCTACCTCTTAAAATTGCCCAGCTTGAAATCCTGCAGGTTGTTGAGGTGTTTGTGGCTGTTGTGGATATTGCTGCGGTTGTGTTGTTTGATAGCCAGCAGTCTGTTGAGTGTAACCAGATTGTGTTGGTTGTTGATAAGTTGGCTGTTGCGGTTGTACGTTTGCGTTCAACACTTTTATCCAATCAACGTCATCAGCGTAAATCATAGCTTTAATGTTGTCATATTCTTGCCCTGTATATTGACCAGTACCTTTACGTTTGTTTACTCGGCAAACACCTTTTGCGCCAATGACACTATTCCAATTCATACGAAGTGGTTCACCGTGTTTCTTTTGACCGATAGCACCAAAGAACGCTGATAGCATACCTTCTGTTGATGTATGCAAGAATAGATTATGTGTTAATTGTGCTTCACCTTCAGCAGTTTCAATCACAATAGTGACGGTTGCTTTGTTGCAGGCTGGTAATTTCCCTGGGTTTTGAGGGTTTGGTGTGTGACGTCCACGTTCTAGATTTATTACTGTGAATTGGTAGTCACCAGGCGTGAGCTGTACGAATTCTTTTGCGTCTGTGGTAATTTCATCATCCCAACCAAGTTCATGGTCAAAGTTATCGTTATATTGTGTCATTGTTATTTCTCCTTTGTTTTTTTGAATTAAGCTAAAATAGTTAAGTTAGTTTGATCCGTTAATTGTCCCTTTAAATAATCAGCGACATTGTTGATAGCTTCTAGTCGCCATTTGCCACCGTCAGCTTCAAATAATGCCATTTCAGCATGCTTATTGATTCGGAAAATAAATTTACTAGCTGGTTGTTCAACTTCGCCAAAAGTACGATATGGACGTAACGTCACCGGATTTGGTGCTTTTCCTTTTGCAAGACTAGCCACACCATTTTTTACAGTAGCCATCTGGCTAACACCGTTGTCTTCAATTTCAGAGCCGTTTTCAATTTTCAATGCGCTAGCAAATTCAATAACAACATCGCGATCATCACTGTCAATAAACTTAGATTGCAAGATGACATTAAAGTCAGCAGCATCTTCATACTGTCCAAAATGTAGATTTGGAGTGATAGCTTCAACAGTTGCTAGTCGACTTCTGTGCGCTCTCTCATCATCTTCTGAATAGACAGATACTTCAAGAGGGCCTTCTACAACAACTAATAACTTTTGTTCGTTTAGCCCATTGAGGCCAGATTTTAGATAGTCAACTAGACTGTCTAGAGTGTTAAGCGCCAAAGTTTTAGGATATAGTTTTGGTTCAAGCTCAATCATTCGATAACGCTGAGCATCATAATAAGATTTGCCATTTACTTCAATGACTTTATTTTCATTATTTGCTAAATCTACTGCATATTCCAACGCTTCTTTGATATTTTCTGACATAATTAGTTACCTGCTTTCTTTTGTTTGTTAAAATCAATGACACCTTCATTAATACCTTTTTCTAGCGCTTCGATTGGTTCGCCAATGTCGGTGCGCAAAACTGCTTCATTGTCAAAGTAAGTCTGACCAGGTATGCTACTTAACAATTCATTAGCATAAACTTTGCCGTCTTTTTGACCAACAAGTACAGTCGTTGCAACACCCTTTTGTGGTGCAAGTTGTGATTTAACTTCCATAGCTGTGCTAACCGTCTGACGACTGTCATCAGGTTTCATCGTTAGTGTAATTGTTAATTTACGAGCTGTCTTACTGTCAGTATTAGGGTCAAGAATGTTGTCAAAGACTTTTTCAAGTTCTTTATCTACTTTTTCTTGTAGACTCCCTTCACCGATAGCTGACAAGTCTAATTTGATTGTTTTTTCCATTGTTATTCCTTTCTAAAATGGCAAGATACGATTATCTTTAATCATGTCAAAGACTTGATTCCAAGCGCCGATAAGAACACCATCAATAAATCCTGGGTCGTACATGATAACTGGCGTGTCTTCAGGGTAGTAGCCTTTTTGAGCAACTGCCTTTTGGATTTCAAACTCTGTGACTTGATTTTGTATCATCAAATCACGCAGCGCTTGTGGTAAGGCTAAATTAGGCTCTTTGTAAGGTTGACGTTCTGGCGCAGGCTGCGTTAAGCTTTCAGGTACTTGTGACGGTTGCCGTGGCGTTTCTTGCGCCTGTGGTTGAACCTGTGGCGCTGGTTCAGCAGTTGGTATCTGTTTCTGTGCTGGTGCTTGTGGAGCAGGTTCTGGCGCTGTTTGTTTCGGTTGAGGTGTAGGCTGTGACTGTGGTTGCGCAGGTGCTTGATTAAAGATGTGTGCAATGCCTGCATAGTCAAACGGCATTTCCTCTGGTAAACCATGACGGTTTTTAGCGTCCCAAGCTGGATGATGTTGCGTGTATAGAACACGTTGCCCACCAGTAGCCTTTTTCTTGCCGTTATCAGCCGTCATGACGACTGTTTTATAATTGGCAAACAGAACCATATCAGCCCATTCTTTAACTAACGGTGCCGTCTGTGAACTTGTCTTTTTGCCAAGTTTTAACTCCCAGCGGTCATAACTTCCCATTTCGTCTGGCTGTTCAAACTTGCGCATTTGAGCGTGTGCTGTTAACACAACGTTGATACCTAAATCGACCAATTCGCCAAGCAGATTGAGCAGACGCCCCATTTCTTCCTTAGTGTATGTGTAGCCATTCCCCCAGCCGAAATCCTCAATACCTTTTTTGCCGTGTTGTGCGCAGACATCCGCAATGACTAAGCTTTCTGCCCAGTCGATTGTATCAATGACAAGCGTCTTACAAACAGTTGGATTTGCTTTCACCCAAGCAATTTCATTTTTAAGCATGGTATAGCTTGATGGCTTATCCAAGCGCGAGACGTCCATGTTGTCGGTTGAGCCTTCCGTGTCGATAACCAACGGTTCTGGGAATTGTGCTGCAAAGGTTGACTTACCAATTCCCTCAGGACCATAGATGACTACCTTTTGAGCTCGTGCGCGTTTTCCTTTTGTGATTTGCATTAATTATCCTCCGTTTCTACCAATCCAATATAACTGACATCTGTTTTGTATCTGCCACGTAGATCACGCTGTTTCTTTTCGTAGAAAGTTACCGCTTCTTCTTCCGTATCAAATAGCCAGCTGCCATCTGGATATGTGTCAAAATATTGTTGTACTTTATATTTTTTAGCCATTTATAATTCCTTTCTAAAATGTGCCTGCTGTGAACGCTGGCTTAGCTGTTGTTGATTGTTGATGTGCTTCGTTAACGACTGAGTAACCGTCCTCGATTATCACGGCGCACTCCTCACCAGTTGACACTCTTGTGGCAATGGCTTGCAGTCCCTCTTGTTCTAACCAAGCGCCAAACTGTTCGAGTGTGATTTGGTCCATTTGTTCCAATTTATCAATCAGAACGAAGCCACATTCTGGTTTGAGCTTGCGGACAATCGCAGTAGCCACCATAAGCTGTTGACTGCCAGACATGTTATCCCATTCTTGACCTTGGTAAAGTAGTTTACCGTCATTGACTGACAAGCCTTCAAGTGGCAAGTCTGCGTTAGTTAACAAATCTGTTTTCTGTTGACGTACAGCTTCGATTTCATTAGTCAACTGATTGTATTGTTCACGTTGTTGTTTAGCGTCGTCTTCAGCTTTGTCTTTATCGAGATTAGCGCGAACACGTCGATTGGTTTCGTCAATACGTGCAATATTTTCTTCGATTTCAGCTGTTGACTCGTCGTGCAAGTCCATAGCGTCAGTCTGTGCGATTTGCAAATCTTCCGTTAACTGATCTAATTGTTGTTCAGCTACTCTAAGCTTTTTCTTAAGCTCATCAACTTCTTGTTGTTTGAAGTCATAGTTTTGTTGAATGACTATCACGTTTTGACGTTTATGAGCATTCTCACCATTCTTAGCTAAGATAGCCTGCTGTTGTTGGATAAGCTCGGAAATACTAACCAGTTCTTTTGGTGCGTCTGGATAGTATGGCTGTTCTTTGGCGAACTTTTCCTTCTGATCAGCAATCACACCAATTGCATGTCGTTGATTGTAGATTTCCTTTTCTTTTAGCTCCAATTCTGCTAACTGATCGCCAACACCGATAATTTGAAGTAGCGTGTTAGCCTTGTCTTTTGGTGTGCTTTCCATGAATTTAGGTAAGTTGATAGCTAATTCTTCCACGAAGCTATCTAGCAGCTGCTGACCTGCTTTTTGTCCGTTAGGGTCAATGACTTTAAGCGAGCTGTTCTTACCTTTACGTTCAACGATAAGACCGTTTGACAAAGTCACTTTCAGTGTTGGCGGCACCATTGAGCCCTCACGCTCTGCTTTACTTGGCTTGTATTTGTTACCACCTAATGCCCAAGCAATGCTGTCCAGAACACTGGTCTTGCCTTGGTTATTATTACCACCAATGACTGTCAAACCAGTTGCTGACGGTTCAATTTTGACCGCTTTAATGCGCTTGACGTTTTCTATTTCTAGTTTATTAATTGTTACCATTTTTTAACTCCTTTGTTAACGCTTCATCAATTAAGTTGACTGCTTCGTTGACAATTTCTTGAATGTCGTAAGTTACTATACGACCTTTGTAAGTGATAACAGGTACACCGTTCATTGCCACAGAAATGTCTATTTTCTCACCATTTTCAGGGTGAGTAGCTTCTGCATAATGCATTTGCATAATAAGCACGTTTTCTTTTTCTAATTTAGCTGTTGCCATTTGTCATAGCCTTTCTAATTTCTAGCTGGTCGATTTCATCAAGCTGATTGATACATTTATCAAGCGTTGATGGCAAGATATAGTCTTCAGCAATGATGATGTCGAGTAAATTTGCTTTTGCGACTGTTGCAAAGTAATATTTCGTCAGTTCAATATTTAGACGTTTATTTTCGTCTTTCAAAAATTCATTTTCATTAATAACCTCTTGTATCATGTTTGCCACCTAAATCAATCCATTGTGGATATTGTGTGCTTGATTATAAGTTTTAGCGCTTGCTTCCCAACCATCATGTGCAATCATCCAAGTTTGTGGTTCTTTCTTCGGTTTTGCCCAAATCCAGTTAAATAGTTTTTTCATTTTTATACTCCTGTTCTTTGCCAATTTTTGTGATACCACTCGATAACTTCATCACGAGGATATTTCTCACGAGCATTTTTAATCCGTGGGAAATCCTTATGACAGTTAAAGCGTGCATCAAATGTTCCAGTATCTTTAGTACCTAATAGCATTTCAGCACATTGAGACTTATTGAGTTCCATCGGATATCGCCGTTTTTCGTCCATGACAACGTGCATGACCTTCAACGCTCTATCCATAAGACCAGCTTCAAACTCATCAAGCATTTGTAAAAGTCTGTCATCCATGTTACAATACTCCTATAAAGTTTTATTTGTTTGCCGACTGATTGCCGTCAGTCGCTTTTTTATGTCCAAAATAGATACACCGTCCTTTCTATAGTTAACCTCTTTCCGTGATATAATATTTTGGGAAGGAGGTGAAAGTTATGCCAAAAATTAAAGTAACGTTTGCTGATGGTTCAACTACCATTCTTCATGAGGACCAAACATTTCAAACTATTGTAAAAACTGATTATGGTACATCTCTAAGTCAAGTTTTCACACTTTGGTCACACCATCATGATGGTCTTGTTCCAAGTCTTACTGAAATGTTGGCTCACGGGCTGTTCTTTTTTGATATTGAACACCCAGAAACAATCTACTCTAGTGCTTCAGTTGTTAAACTGGAGAAACTATAATCTAATTTTGCTATTCAAGGCACGCTTTGTAATCTCGTCTTGGATAGCTTTTTTGATTGCCTGCCCATGTGCAGTTAAACTTGCATTTTGTTCAACTAATAGAATGGCTTCCTGATAAGTTTCGGATCGAACCAATGCCTGTGTAGCTTTGACTTTAACTAAGTCTTCCACTTCTTTGGCTAAATTTTCCATATGCTTTTTACTCCTTTCTAATTGTGTTCTACTGCTCTCAACTAGCAGTTATAGCTCTAGCAAGTCTTTTTGATTTGGTGAATTAAAGTTTTAAGAGTATTGTTTAAAAAAATAAATAGGAGATTTTACTATTGAAAATTATTACTGTTTTGATTAATGACTTGTATTTGTTGACTTACTAGAGCTATAACTACTAGCTGAGAGTGGCGAAATTAATCGTTAAGCTTCTTGCTCAATTTTAGGTAAGATACCTTTTTTTATTTTTGAGCAAATCATAGATAAATAAACGTCCTTTTTGCGTCCAATATGTATGCATTCGACTACGTTCTGCATCAATCGTATGTGTTTTAGATTGTGTGTATCCTTTATCAGCATATTTTTGATATAGTAGCCACGTACTACCTTGTTTGAATTGCACTTTTAATTCATGCAATAAATTATTTAACTTTTTAGCACTCATGCCATAATCTTTAGCAATCACTGAGATAGCCACAAGTGATTCACTCTGCAAAATCAAATCATAATAAGTCGCTTTTGGTTGTAGCTCTTGGATAATTTGGTTTTTCTGAGCAACTTCCTCCTGTGCCTGCAAACGTAGCTGACGTTCTTCTTTGAGCTTTTCAAAAGCAGCAATAGCAACATCTGGATTATCTAGCAAATGGTCAATAGCATACATTCCGTGTTTGCGGATAGATGGTAAGACTTCACTTGTCACCCAACGTTTAAACTCTTTAGCTTGTGGTAGCTCTGAGCCGAAAATCAAAGCATAAACACCGCTCTCTGTGATGAAAGTCTTATTTGAAAAGTCATTGCCCTTCCATAGGCTATGCTCTAAATCACCGAAAGCCTTATATGTCAACGTTTTTCGGTCATCTTCATCGATGTGTTGCTTGATAGCATCTCCTGGTCTTTTATAACCAAGAATATTTGCGACATCGTTCCCTAAGAAATATGGTTCATTATCGATTGTCACTGTTCGGACTTCTTGTCCTTTAAAGTTAAAAATTTCGTTCATTTGATTCCTCCTATCGAATCTTAAAATCTTCAATCACACGAGCAATGAAACGATTAGCCTGTGGATTTTTTAGTTTACCGTTAAGAATGTTTGTAACATCTTGACGAACCATTCCATATTGGACAGCTAATGTTGTCATTGTCAGATTATTTTCATCAAGATATTTCAAAATCTTTTGACGTCCACTCTCTGTGTCTGGCATAGTTTTCTCCTTTCTTGTAAGTGAAAAATGGTAATAGAATAAAAACGGAAATGCTAACTGCTCAATCTTGTAGCAATAGAAACCATTTACAAAACTTCTTACATTTTATATAATGTAACTAACCCAAAACCCGAAAGGAGTGATTTTCTTTGTCAGAGTTTTTGAGGTGTACTGTGTCTCAGTGAGTGGGTGTTATATTTTCTAGTCCTGACTGCTAGCGTCGACAAACAAGAGTCGTAAAAATAGGTATGAATTGACATGCTGGAGGGAGCCAGTTTAAAAAGCCTATCAATTCTAGGTCGTAACACACTATCACTTCAATTGCAGTGCTGGGGACGATACCAGTGAAGTATTGTTGGTTACTGCTTCTAACTTGAGCAGAATAATTTCCGTAGCGTACTCTATGAAGCAGATAGAGTGCGTTTTTTATTTTGTAAGAAAAAGAGTTAGAAAAAATTATATAATTTCTTGACAAACTCTACAATAAAGTCTATAATCAAGGCATAATAAAAAAACAACGTTTAGAACACTTCTAATCATTTATAAATACAGTTTGGCGACCGTGTTATTTAATTTTTTAGAATGTTTTTGACTTCGTTTTTTTCTAACTCAATCATCTTACAAAAACTATTCTATACTTTTTTCTAGATTAAGTCAATACTTTTTTCTAGATTTTTGGAATATTTTTTGTCAATCTCAGAGAAAGGTTGATTTTACAATGTTTTCAACACTAGAAAAGATAAAAGACCTCGCTAAAAAGAAAGGTATTTCTCTTGCGAAGTTAGAAGAAAGTCTAGGATATAGTACGAATTATTTCTATACTTTGAAGACAAAAGCTCCTAACGCCGAACGGTTGGCCGAAATAGCCAACTACTTCAACGTGTCGACAGACTACTTATTGGGCAGGACGGATAATCCACGAATTGCATCAAACGAAAATGATAATCTCATGGACACACAAGAACTAAATACCCTTGTCATGTTCCGTAAGGAAACAGAAAATATGACAGATTTGGAAAAAGAACGTTTTAATAACGCTCTTTCAGGTTTAATGCAAACAGCACGTAGTCTTATCGAAGACGATTCAAACTGGAAGTAGGTGTTTATATTTGGAATATCGTTTTATCAATTCTGCCGACTACTACCTCTATCAGCAGAAAGCTAATTTTTTCTTAGCCGAAGTTAGCCATTATTTTTATTTGCCATTATCTGCAATCACTAGCAAGCACGTTATTGATTATTTTGAAAGAAAATACAATATCTTATTTGTTTTTCTTGATGTTGACCAATACGAAGAATATTTTAGAGATGTTGGCGGACGTCAAGCTACTAAAGAAGATATTAAATACAAAGGATTGGTTAGTAATTATAGAGTGGAATTTACAAGTAAAGAAATCTGCAATTCATTATCTGGTATGACAATGACATATGACTATTCAGATAGATATATTGTCTATATTAACCAAAGACCTATTTTAGGTCGTGTTATGTTTTCGATTCTACATGAATTAAGTCATATATTTGCTCATTTTGAAGGTAGCAAAAGTCAACGCATGTACGCTTCTATGATGTCCAACGTGTCCGACATTTCTACTGGAAATTATCCAAAAGAATTGCAACCAATTGAAGATGAAGCTAACACACTCGCTTCTCTGTTCTTGCTAAATGATGAAAGACTAAAAAATAGTATTTTGAATGGGAAAAATTTCAATGATTTAATCAGAGATAATTATATGTCTGGTGCAGCAATCATGAACCGTTTAAAGAATTTTTTAGTCTATAACTACTGCATTCCTATCCAAGAAGCGGTTCAAATAGTATTGGATTATCGAAATGGTTACAATTCCACAATTCAATCAATTGTATTTTGATAAAACGATAACACCAATAGAACATACAAAAAAATTAATACAGGAGGAAAAAGAAAATGGGAATGTTTGCTAAACGCTGTCCATATTGCAGAAGCACTAATATTCAATTTATGAATCAGGACAGAAAAAATTTCAACGGTTGCGTAGGATGCATTGGCTTTTTAATTGCTTGGCCACTTGTGCTGCTTGGACTTGTCGGTAAGGATGGAAAAAACAATTGGCACTGTAATAACTGTGGTAGAACCTTTAAAAGTAAATAAAGGGTAAAGTTATGAAAAGGGATTCAAAAGAGCTTATCCAACAACTACTTGAACATATCGATAACAATCCATTGACAGATGAACAAATTGAAAAATGAGTTGAGGAAAACAAAAAAATAAGGAGAATAAAAATGGGATTTTTTGATTTTTTAAAGCCTCAACCACCAAAGGAACACATTCTGAAAAAGTATTATTCTAACGAGAGAAGTAAAGAAAAAAAGGGGTTTGCGCTTCAACAAAAAGCAATAGCGGATTATCAAAATAAAAATTTTGGTTCATCCAAAAAAGGATTTTTAAAAGCAATGAATGAATGTGATTTCTACACCCCTGGAGGTGTAGACTACCTCGCAAAAATTTACCGAAAAGAAAAAGATTATCAAGCTGAAGTAGAGTTAATTGAAAGAGCTATGAAAAAGTTTGAATCCAAACCTGAGGTAAATTGGAGTGCATCTACAATAGCTGCTCTAAGAAAGAGGTTAGCAAAAGCCAGGGAACTGAATAGTAAATAAAATCCCCACACTCTCCGTCGCCAAACCTTGAGTGTGAGGTATCTTGTACAATAAAGAATAGGCATTAAATGGCCCTCTTTACTGTACCCATTTTATCAGAAAGTGAGGTAAAAAACAACATGGCATCTTTTAGAAAACGTGGAGACGCATGGGAATACAGGATAATTTATCAAGACATCAATGGCAAACGTCGTGAGAAATCAAAAGGAGGATTTAGAACCAAAACCCTTGCGAAAGCCTCAGCCCAACAAGCTGAGCTGGAATTAAGTGCAGTATCAAGCGAACTGCTAGATATTACTGTACTTGATTATAATAAACGTTGGGCGGAAATCTACAAAAAACCACACGTCACTGCCAAGACATGGAAGACTTATACTAAAAACTTCAAACACATCAAACGCTTTTTTGGTGAGAAAAAGCTCAAACATATCAATCACACCATCTACCAGCAAATTTTAAACGAATTTGGAGAGACAGTCGCTCAATCAACGCTTGAAAAATTCCACTATCAAATCAAAGGAGCCTGTAAAATGGCTATCCGAGATGGTATCATTAGAGACAACTTCGCTGAAGGCGCCATTGTCAAAGCACAGAAGTCTGGTAAAGCAGAGACTGAAAAATTTATGGAGGAAGATGACTATCTAAACTACCTAAACTTTGCGAAAGCAAGAATCAGGCATGCCTCTTACCTGACAACCTACATTATTGGAGTGACTGGTCTGCGTTTCGCTGAAGCTCAAGGGCTTACCTGGAACGACATCAATTTTGAAAATGGCTATATTGATATCAATAAAACTTTTGACTACTCGATTTCTCAGAACTTCGGACCAACTAAAAACGAACAATCCATTCGACAAGTTCCTATTGATCAAAACAGTCTAAAAATACTCAAAAACTATAAAGAAAATTACTATCAAGAAAACAAGCTAGGTCGTATCTGCTTCGGTACGTCAAATAACGCCTCAAATAAGGCCATTAAGAGAGCAACTGGAGAAAATTACACCAATCACTCTTTAAGACACACATACGCTTCCTATTTGATATATAAAGGGGTTGATTTAATATCTGTCTCTAAACTACTTGGACACGAGAATTTAAACATTACTCTGAAAACATATGCCCATCAAATTGAAAAACTAAAACAAAAAAATGACCAAAAGGTCAAAGAGATTTTTAACGAAATTTAAAATCAGTGGGCAAATGGTGGGCAAACACCATCAAAACCTTGATATATCAAGGGGATAAAAGGAGAGGAGGATATTCTGCTCCCCGACACGCTCCGAAATGAAATCCAGAGCCATCGTAAAATACGCTTTCTGTTCTTCGGGCGGTAACTGGTTCATAAATTCTGGTGAAGCCGTGATGAGCGTTTCCACCATCATCACGCTGTCTTTCCTTGTCCTGCACCCTGCTTCGGCTACCTTTCGGTTAATCTCTTTCTTATAGGTGTACTTTGGCGGTGCGACAAGATGATAGTTATTTTTAGAGCGTTCCATGTCGATATCTGGGTTGCTTTTGTAGGCTTCTTTCTTCCGCTCGTTGTGGCGTTCGCAAGCCGCAACGCCGCCCGCTTTGCGTTTCTGGAAACGCAGGATTGCATAGGGCATAATCCATCATCTTCCTTTCTTCGGCGGGTAACTGCCCTTTGGGTGACAGCGGTGACGGTGGTGACGGCAGTTTTGGGATGCCCCCTGCCGATTGCCGTAACTGTCACCCTTATCCCCTGCATGACGGTCATGACGATGGTGACGGTGTTTTTGGGATACTCCCTCGCAAGAGCTGTAACCGTCATGCCGCCGTTCTTTTATCCGAAGCCGCAAGGCGTAGGATAGCAGGGCGTAAGACCTGCCATAAGGGAGTCCAGAGGGAACGTCTGGCACACGGCTCTTTGCAGGGCAAAGTGTAGTGTGTTACACCCTGTAAACGCAGTCGGAAAAATCGGAGAGATTTTTCTGACCGCAGGGGTGATTTTACACGACCGAAAAGGGCGAGTAAATCTCACGCCTGCATTTTGCGTTTACGGGGTGTTCTCCCGTAGGGATGACAGCGGCAGGGTATCCTAAAATCACTGTCACCACCGTCACTGCTGTCACCCGCAGGGCAGAGCCGCCAGCTTTACATGGCTTTAAGCGTCAATGACAGTAACAGGGGGGTATCCTAATATCGCTGTCACCACCATCACCGCTGTCACCCGCCCTCCTTGCAAGGGCAATCCGCCTGCCGTCTTTCCTGCGGCTGTACTGGTAGCAGATACGGTTCTCGCTTAAAAATGTGGTGCGGTATTCATTCAGCCATTTCGTAATCACCGTGGGTATGGTTTCCGTTTCCCCCATAGCGGCTAACAGTTCCGTTGCCGTGCCTATCCATTCTTCCTTATCCCTCATAAAATCCACCAACCGAAAAAGGACATCTGGTATCGTTTCTTTCGCAAGCTGCTCCTGCGTTTTCCGCTCCACAAGCTCCCAACGGCAATCACGGAAACGCAGCGTGTATTCCTGATAAGGCGTGTCCCTGCCCGTCACATACAGCTTGGCGGTGTCAGACGCACGTTTCTCCTTTTCCAGAACAAAGGTAGCGTCCGCACTCCCCGTTAATCCTGTCGTCCCAGACACCTTGTTGAACACATCGCTGTCATTCTGCTTTCGGATGTGGTGTACGACAATGACCGCCAGAGAGTGCCTGTCGGCAAAATCTTTGATTAGGGAGATGTCCCCATAGTCGCTTGCATAGGCGTTGTCTTTTGAAGCTGTACGGACTTTCTGCAAGGTATCAATGACAATGAGCCTGCTGTCTGGATAGTCTTTCAGATAATCCTCAAGCTGCACGATAAGACCGTCTGACAGCTTGCAGCTTGCCACGGCAAAATGAAGCCGCCCGCTCGCTTCGTCCGTCAAACGGAACAGCCTGTCCTGTATGCGGCAGAACGTGTCCTCAAGGCAGAGGTAAAGCACATCGCCCTCCATTGTCGTCATGTCCCATAAGGGGATTCCCTGCGACACGCATAAGCACAGCTTCAGCATGAGCCAGCTCTTGCCTATCTTCTGTGAGCCGCAGAACAGCGATAAGCCTGTCGGGATAAGGCTGTCCACCACAAAGGATGGTTTCTCAAGCGGTTCATAAAGGAGCGTTTCGGCGTTGACTGTCTGTAACTTCTGCATGGCTTTCCTCCTTTCGGGCGGTGTCTTTGTTTTCGTTGCACATAGGCGTTGACCTCCTTAAAAATAGATTTACTCCCACGGAAAAAAGTGAGAGTATGTAATGCCGCCAATCCCACACAAATAAAAAACAGATTTCTTTTTCGGGCGGTGTCGGTCACGGTTGGAGATATTTCTTCAATTTCCGCCTTTACTTTCTCCTTTGCAATCGCAACAGATTTCTGTATTGCCGAAGCGGTGCAATGCTCCATAGCGGCGATTTGGTAAAAATTGAACTCATACTCGTAGTAGAGCAGGAAACGCCGCCTTTGTATCTCTGGAAGGCTCCCAACCGCCTTATAGAGCGTTTCATTCCGTTCTTCCTCAACCATGCGTTCATCAAGGCTCTTAGGCACACGCAACGCCCGTCTGTAAAGGGTTTCGTCCCATACCTCGTTAAACTCCCTGTGCCGCTCGTCCCATTAGAAAAGATTCCTGTTCCTGCGCTCCATCTGCCGAAACTCCATAAAGAACTGTTCCGACACTTCCAACTCGTGGGATTTGCCCTGCCCGTCCTTAAAGCTGATAAAATACCTTGTGCCGCTTTCCGTGGATTCCTCCCGAAGCGTGTATGCCTTAACCCTGTATGCCATCCTGTTGTCCTCCTGCAAAAAATGAGTGAGGGGATTTCCATCCCTCACCCAGTAGCCCGCAGGATGGCAGGCTGTTTTAGAAGCTATAAAATTTTCCGCAGCTTCTTCCGCAGATGGTCTAACCTCGCATAGATGGCACCAGTCGTCAAATGCACAAGCGGGGCAATCTCCTTTGTGGAATACCCCTGCATTTTCAGCAGGACGATTTTCAAGGTACGCCCGTCCACCGTGACTAATACTTGATAGAGATTTTCGCTCTCAATCTCTTCCAGTAACTCCGCAACCGTACCCACTTCCGCCTGCCGCTCCCTGCCTGCCATGTCCTCAAGATATTCCGCAACGTCATTCGTCCATCGGTAAAACCGCCTGTTGGAATTGAAGTCTGCCCTGTCCGCCATGCGTATCTGCTCAATGGTCGCTTCATCAACGCCGCACTCACGCAGCAGCTTTTCCTCCGCTTCTTTCCAGATACGCCATTTCCTGTCCTCCCGTCCGTGGTTGTATGCCATTCTTACTTCCTCCAATCAGAATTGATTGAGAGGGCAGAGAAAAGCCCCCTCATCTTCCCAAAGGAAAAAACAAGGGGGCTGAACGCCTTAAATTTTAATTTTCTATTATCTTTCTTAGTTTTATTAGGATTCTGGCTTTGCGTTTGTTTACAACGCTCTGGGTTATGCCCAACCTCGCCCCGACTTCACGCTCGGAAAGTCCGTCAAAAAAGATTGCCTGTATCAGCTCCTGTTCACTATCCGACAGCAAAGGCAGGGCGGCTTTCAGCCTGTCCACCATGACCGCATTGACAACGGTTTCTGCAATGTCCACCGCTTCATCAGTGATAAAGTCCAGAGGATTCCCCTCGCTGTCCGTAAATCCGTCGAGAGATAGCAGTCTATTCTTTGTATCTAATTTTTGCAGATAACGCCACCGTTCCTTGTCACGGTAGAAGTCTGTGTATTGCTCCCTCACGACTTCAAGCAGACAGCCTTGAATGGGGATAAACAGCTTGTCCATATAGGTCTGGTCGGATTCCCTGCAACGGCAGAACTCCGTGTAGGATAATTCCACATAGCCGCCACTTTCTCTGATATATACCTTTCTTGGTGCATATTTCACCATAAATACCTCCCATCTGAATTTTTGAAATGTAAAAAATCCAGATGGAGAGGCGGAGAACGACACCGCATATCAGAAACAGCCCTACGGCACTTTCCAACAAAAATCGACAAAAGAAAAACCGCAAAGGCTCTGTGACCTTTACGGTTATAGGAAATAGTAATTCTATTGTATGGAGATTGTACTTCTACTTTCAAGGTGAGAAGTACCGTTGCACTGGCAGAAATTTTTTTAACTGGTTTCCTGCCGTTCTCTGATATGCTATGTATTGATAAATTTTGCTTCGTATGAGCAGATAGATAACTGCCCGAAAAAAGGACATAAAAAAATCCCTCCAAATTTAAAAACAAATTCAGAGGGTAATTTAGGGTATAACAAAATAACCCACCCGAATATCGTTTTTTTTATTTGGTGAGTTTGTTCTTTCAAATACGAAACAAAAAGAGCCGATGATTCGTGAATTGTTCCACAATTTCATCGGCTCTGCGTCTTAAGCGTCTGGCTCTTTGATGACAGTTATCTTCAAGTTGTCAACTTTAATCAATCTTTCTTGTCTGCATTTTGGACAATAAAGGGGATAATTCTCCAAAACAGTGTCCTTCCTAATTTTATTACGGGTTTTGCTCCCACAAACAGGACACAATATCCATTCGCATTTCATCATAATTAGTCTCTAATCCTTTCAAATCTCATTTTATATGACTTTTGCAAGCTGTTAAGCTAACTTGTGGAACATATGCCGAACCTTATCTATACGGCTATTCGGGCGGCGGGGTTGGCAAATAAATTTACCAATAGCTGGCTGGTATCCTTTTAACTCTGTCAAGCAGACTCCCTGCCCATTTGTGAAATAAGTTAAATCGTTCCTGTATTCTTGAATACATCTAGCAGGGATTTCTCCTTTCAGAATGACCTCGTCATTCTTTATCTGAGTACTTACAATATCTGCACAATACCTTGGAGCATCATGATACGCCCGTGAGAGATATTCCTGCGGTGCATAAATTTCAAAGTGGAGATATGGCTCTAATAGTTCTGTCCCTGCTTTTTTTAAAGCCTGCTCCAATACGATAGGGGAAAGCAGCCGAAAGTCTGCGGGGGTACTTACAGGACTATAATACAATCCATATTCAAAACAGATTTTACAGTCTGTCACTTTCCATCCATACAGCCCCTGCTCGCAGCCATAAAGAACCCCCTCCATAACCGCATTTTGGAACGATTGATTTAAATATCCAAGTGAAACTCTGCTTTCATACTGCACTCCGCTTCCAATAGGGAGCGGCTCTATGGACAACCCGACAGAAGCCCAGAAAGGATTTGGCGGGACTTCTATGTGGATGGTATATTCTGCTTTTCTAAGCGGTCTTTCCATATATATAACAGTAGGCTCTTTTATTTCTGCCTCCACATGATATTTTTCCTCAAGGATGGCACAAATGACTTCCATCTGCACATTCCCCAAAAAAGAAAGTATAATCTCATGCGTTGTAGTATCCACATAATATTTTAAAAGAGGATCGCCATCTGAGATTTCTGTAAGTGCCTCAAGCAACACTTCCCGCTGTTCGGATTTCTTTACTTCAATTGTTGTTTGGAGCATAGGGAGCGGATTTTCAATAAATTTTCTCTGCGGCAACAGTATTTCGTTCCCCAAAATACTGTTTAGCTGCAAAACATCATTTGGTAAAATTACAATATCACCAGAGTAAGCTGTATCTGCTAAACACAATTCACCGTTTGTAGGAATACTCATCTCTGTAATTTTTATTTTCTCTTTTTCTGATATTCTGACAACGTCCCTCGAATGCAATGCGCCGCTGTACAGACGCACATAAGCCAAACGCCTCCTTTTTTCTGAATATTCAATCTTAAAAACCTGCCCGCATAGTTCAGACTGTTCTTTGGGCGTTGATGAATAAAACTTACTGGCAATCACTTCTATAAGCTGCCGAATCCCCAGATTGTTTTTAGCACTTCCGTGATAAACGGGAAATAACGTTCCGTTTTGGAATCTCCTGTTTTCTTCCTGTTCCAGTTCTGACATTTTAAACGGTTTCCCTGACATATATTTCTCTAATAGTTCATCGTTTCCCATAATTACCGCATCCCACTGTTCCATATCGTCATTGTCCGTTACATTTATATGGGGATGCTGCCCAACCTTTTGCTTCACTATAATTTCCGAAGAAAGCTTTGCTTTCATTTCTCGATATACCATTGGCAAATCAATCCCCTCTTGGTCAATTTTATTGATGAAAAAAATTGTCGGAATCTTCATTGTCTGTAGTGCATGAAACAGTATACGGGTCTGTGCCTGTATGCCATCCTTTGCAGAAACTAATAATACTGCTCCGTCTAATACGGATAAAGAACGGTATACTTCCGCCAAAAAATCCATATGGCCTGGCGTATCTATAATGTTGACTTTTACATCCTCCCACTGAAAAGATGTCACTGCTGTCTGGATAGTGATTCCCCTTTGACGCTCCAAATTCATTGTATCTGTCCTTGTTGTGCCTTTATCTACGCTCCCTGGTTCTGCAATTGCACCACTGGTATACAATAAACTCTCCGTTAATGTTGTCTTTCCTGCGTCAACGTGAGCCAGAATGCCTAAGTTAATTATTTTCATGTGATTTTCCTCCTATCAACACCCAAAAAAGGGCATAAAAATACCCAGTGATAAATACTCCTATCACTGGGTAAATAACTCCAATAGCCCCAAAACACTTATATGTTTTCGGGCATATAAAATTACATGATAAAAGCATTCTTAAACTGGGTACAAAAAACCAAGCCCCATATTAAAAGTGAAACGGGACTGCTACTTTTTGTTCCCACTATCAAATTGACAGTTTATTTATGAATACCTTGCCGCATATTTATTAACTCCTTGTATAATACTGAATCTAATTATATTCCTTAACCCTTTATTTGTCAAGCTGACAAACTAAAGCAGAAAAAGCGGCAGGATTTCCCCCTGCCACTAATCATCTGTTTATGCAAAAATAATTTCCTTTTCCACAATCTCCCTCGCACAAGCCCTTATGTTATTGAGGCATCCTGTCCATTCTAAGGCGTTTTCTGCCTTTAGCCGTTATGCCCTGTGCCTGTTTCATACCCTCTATGAGCCTTTCAAAGCGTTCCTGTGCCTGTCTGTTGATGTCGGCAAGGTAGGCGTTTAGCCTGCCGCTTGTAAGAAGATTGGCGTATGTAACTTTACAGTACTGTTTTAGATAATCTAAATGCCGTTGCCCCCAGATGCCTATTGCCTGTTCTTCTTCGGCGGGTACAGTTAAGCACGGTATCAAATAATCCCCTTGCCTTTCGTATTTGCCGCCCAGTTCCTCAAATAATGATTTTGCCATTGTCTGTTACCTCCACATTCTTTTTTATTTTGAATGTCCGCAAAATCCGTCCTACATCACTTGGTCTCCAGGGAACGTCTAAATGGTGGACTGCTTTCATACGTGACTGTACGTTTAATCCTGTTCCACCTTTTTCCGTAGAAGCCATGAGAATCCGCACTTCCCCACTATTGACCTTGCGTGACAGAGAGTTCTTTTTCTCATCCGTATTAGCGTCATGTACAAAGGCTATTTCTTCTTTGGGAATCCCTCGATCAACAAGTAGATCTTTAAGTTCATTGTAAACATCAAAGCCCTCTTCCTTACTTTTAGGTGTTCCAATATCAGAGAAAATCATCTGAGTGGCTTTGTATTCAGCTCCTTCACGGTAAATCCGCTCGACATTATCGACTACTTGAAGGATTTTCTGATTATCCGATAAGGAGTAAGCAGGGTCAATCAACCGCATATCAATAGCTAGTTTTCTGGCTTCTCCTGTGATTTTAAGCATGTTATCTCTACTTGGATCAACACTACCTGACTTGATAGCGTCCGAACGCTCTACCAGCTCTTCTAAATAGTATTTCTGAGCTTGCGTTAACTCGCTTTCCACCGCAATAATCTTATACTCAGTTAAAATCAAAAATAGCGGAAGTCCAGTCTCTATCTACAATTGATTTGAGTTGGTAAGCGGTTAAGGTTTGAATAACCTCTTGAAGTTTATCGATTACCTCATTTAAGGTCCTAAATACTTTATTCTTGAAACCAAGTTTACGAATCTCAGCCCAGACTTGCTCAATAGGATTCATTTCAGGTGTGTAGGGTGGAATGAAGGTAAATTCAATATTCTTAGGAATATTTAAGGTCTGAGATTTATGCCAGATGGCATTATCCATGACTAAAATAATATAATCTTCTGGATAAGCTGCCGATAGTTGGCGTAAAAATTCATTCATCCAATCACTATTACATCCGCCTGCTATGATGAAAAACGAGTCGCCTGTATGGGCATCCACAGCTCCATAACAATAGCGGTATTCACGAATGTGATGACTTGCTACGTGAGGACGATAACCTTTTGGAGACCAACACGAACCAAGTTTACTGATACGCCCAAAACCCGCCTCATCTTGATACATAAGGCGGATTTTTTGATATTCTTTTCCATCAATAAAGCGCTTACTCATTCTCTCCTCGAATAAAGATTTTATTTTTAGACGCTAAAATGGTTTCGGCGTCTGCTTTTTTCGGATGTTGGGGACGTGGGCTAACTTTACGCCAACCATGACGTTTCAGGAGAGCATAGAAACCTTCTCGGGTTGTCTTGTGCCCAACTCTCTCTTGATAAGCTTTAAAGAGGGTGTTAACGGTAACGAATTCTCCATTCAAAGAGGAAGAGAGTTGCTCTTTAAGGAAATCTTCTTCCTCCTCATGCGTCATATAGGAGCGGCGGCGACCACCACGATTCTCCTTTAAGAGAGCTTCTAAGCCACCACTTAGATAGCGATTTAATAAGTTGCGGACTGTCTGATGGACAAAGCCTACTGATTTAGCTACAGATGTTAAATTATGGCATTCAGAGTAGAGAATAAGGGCTTGAATTTTTCTATGATGCGGAGCATTATTTTTATCTTTAAGGGCTTGCTTTAATTCTTCGACTTGTGTTTGGGTAAGTTCTTTTGTCATAATACTATTATAACGCTATTTTTGATTTTTGTTAAGTATTAGCTTCAGGTACAGGTAAGTCGAGCATATCTGAGGTCTGAATATCGGCAGTTTCCTTATAGATTCGCATGAGTTCAGGCAAGTTGACAAATTTCTTGAACCGTTTCTTGGGTTGGTACTTATCTCCTGTCGGGGCTAGTTCCATAGAGTTTTCAATATTCCCAAAAGCCCCAACCCATGAATCAAAATTGGATACCTGGTATCGCTCTAAAACATCAGGTTGAATGTAATTCATCATGGTGAAAAGTTCACTAATAGAGTTAGAAACTGGTGTTCCTGTCGCAAAAACGACATTTCTATCTCCATGCTCTGCCTGTACTTGTCTCACCTTCATCTCCATATCTACGTTCTTTTTAGAAGTTGTGTTGGTGATTCCAGCTACATTCCCAAGTCCAGTGATTGGACGGATATTCTTGAAGTGATGAGCCTCATCCACAAAGAGAAAATCAATTCCAAGGTTTTCAAATTCGATAAAGGTATCTCGCTCCAGTTTTTGGAGTTCTTCTAGTTGGTGTTCTAATCCCTTAATTGAACGCTCTGCTTCTTTCACCGTGTAATCACTGTCACTTCCTAGCTTGATTTCTCGGAGTTGCTCGAGTTTGTCATTGATATAGGTGACCTGTTTTTCACGACTCATCGGTATCTTCTCAAATTGTGAATCCCCAATGACAATGGCATCATAGTCCCCTGTAATAATACGGGACACAAACTGCTTACGTTTGGCTTTGGCAAAGTCTTTCTTAGTGGTCACATAGACTTTCTTGGTTGGGAAAAATTTCATGATTTCTTGACCAAACTGAGCAGTCAGACTAGACGGCACCACATAAAGTGGTTTATGTACCATTCCGAGTTCTTTCAGTTTGAATCCTGCCCCAAGCATGGTCAAGGTTTTTCCAGACCCTACCTCATGGGCTAGTAGGGCACGTTTTTCCTCCACAATTCGTTGAATGGCATTCTTTTGGTGAGGACGTAAGGAGATATTCTGAGCAAGTCCATCAATGGTTAAATGACTACCATCATAGGACTTTGATACCGTACGATTGTAGAGCCTATTATAGGTGTCTTCAACCATTTGTTGAACTTCTGGATACCTTGCTACAAAATCTTGAAAGAGTTCTTGTAGGTGTGTTTCCTTGGCACGTAGGACCGTTGTTTTCTCTACATCCGTCACATTCTTTTTCTTATCTCCTTCAACAACTTGTTTTGTGATGGTTGGTTGATTGGAATTCAGGAGGTTTTCAAAGATTTTTCGACCACTATCATAGCGTGAAGCAGGGACACCTAAACTCCTATCCGTTGCGTTGGAATAGGTGTAGGCAAACTTAGATTGGTAAGTGATAACCCCGTCAATGGGACTGACCTCCAGGACTGTTGCTACTTCTTGGTCTGACAGTTCATAGGCTTTCCCCATAAAGGTTTCTTGGGCAAATTTTCCGTAGACAGACAAAGGAATCCAGCGTGAACCGATTCGATAATCAATGTCTGCCAAGGTAATGCGGGCTGGTTTGACCGTTTCTAGTAGCCCTGCATAATGTGACCAGTTAAAGTCCTGATTGTCTTGTTTGACAAATAGGTCCACCACTTCTAACTTGCTAACGACATCACCTGACAGAAAGTCTTGGCGAGAAACATAGGACAGCTCCCCATTCAAATACTTCTCAGGATCAGGCATAATGAGGTCACCTAACTCCTCAATCAAGGTCATCTTCGATTCAACCTGATAGATAGACATCATATAAGCAAAATCAACACCTCGTCCGTCAGCCAAGCTCGAATTTAAGGCATCAAGGGCAGTATGTACCTTTTTAACCTCTTTTTCAGGACGCACTAGAGCCTTCTCAAAGGCAAGAGATTTAGTATAGATAACAGACTTTCCACTTGGATCCAGACTTTCATCTTCCAAACTAGCAAGAAGCGAATACTTGTCATCACTATCAAAAAGATTGCGGTTTACAGCACTATTCAAATACCCATAGCGTTTGACAAAGCTATCATAGGTACGATTGAGTTTGCCTAACAAGTGGTTAAAGGTCTCCTTATCGTAGTCATAATAGCGTTGAATGGCAATAACTTCTTGGTAGGCATTACGAATATCGACCATTCCTTTGATTCGTGCCACTTCTTTATCAGACAATGGAGCTTCATAGAAAACTGTCTTTTTATAATATCCCTTAAACTGACCACGTTTGGCTGCATCATTGGTCACATAGACATCTAGAGCAGTGCTATCAGTCACCTCTAAGCTATTAAATCTATCAATCTGCTTTTGGGAATGTTTGGTGTCCCATGCTTTGAAGTTGCCCTCTTCATCGACATAGTAACTGATTTCTTCCGTCTTGGTTCCGACTCGAATGCCTTTGTTATCTCGATAGTAAACTGTAGAACCCTGATAACCAAAACTGTACTGACCTAGATTCTCCCTCATTTCAGCTGGAATGGAGGTATCAATGACTTGTTTGGTCAACACAATTGGATTAACGATGACCTCATTTCTATCAATCTCTCTTGGGGCCTTAACGTGATTTAGAGCAGTTTGGACACTTGCAATCAAGTCATCACTAGCCCCCTTAACAGAAAGTGTTCCGCCGTTAAAATTTCTAACCTCGTAGGTTCCTAGCACTTGGCTATTGTATTCCCCATCAAAATAAGGATTGAGCCAAATACGACTATCCTTATCATAACGAATGGAACCTGAAAAGGTTAAGTCGTCTGCCACATATCCCTTGTCTAAGTGTTTCTGGAAGAATAACATATCCGTTGTGACACTCGTTCCTGCAATGGCCTTAAAGGCAGAATCAGGCAGTCGAACCCCACCAAGAAATTCAGTTGTCTCACGAATATCTTGTAAAATATTTTCTGTTCGCTTATCCATAGTTCCTGTGGAAGAGATAATCGCTACTTGTCCACCATCATGGACCAAATCAAGTGACTTTTTGACAAAGTAGTCATGAATCATGTAAGGCCTATCGTACCTGTTATCCGCTATTCGTATATTGGCAAAGGGCACGTTTGAAATCACCAAATCAAAGCTATTGTCGTTAAAATCTACCGTCTCAAAGCCCTTAATTTCAATGTGACTATTGGGATGAAGGTGTTTGGCAATAGCTCCTGTGATGGTGTCTAACTCTACACCATATAACTCACTCTTTTCTCTTAAGTGTTTGGGCATTGCTGCAAAAAAATTCCCTGTTCCCATGGAAGGATCTAGGATTTTGCCACCTGTAAAGCCATCTCTTTCCAACTTATCCCACATCTGACGGATCAGGGCTGGGTCTGTGTAATAGGCTGTCAGAGAGGACTGTTTCATATCCGAATACTCTTTATCTGTGACTAGGCTTTTCAGTTCTTCTCGTTCCTTAGAAAATTTTGGATTATAGTCATCAAAAAATTCATTGGCTAGTCCACCCCAGCCTACATACTTGGCAAGGAGTTCTTGTTCATTTTTACTTGCCTGACGGTGTCCCGTTTCAAGTGTTTTAACCAAACGAATGGCCGCAATGTTTGTCTCAACCTTATCTCTAGCAGTCTTAGGATAAAAGTCTGTCATATCTTCTGGAAAATAAAAGTCCGTTACTGGAATCTCTGGAATTGTTTCGACGACTTCCTCTTCAGGAATTTGATTATCTGTTTCTTCAAGATCAGTATCGTTATGACCTTTTTCTGAACCATCTGGTTCCAATAGTCCAATTCTCTGAACTGGCTCCTCTTCCAGAAATGAAAAAAGATTTAGTTCTTGGTCCGCTTCTTCTAACTCTGTTTGTGGTTCTGCCTTTGGCTGATGAAGTGCCTGACTGACTTCTTCCCAGGTCCTCACATAAAGAACTGGATTTTGTTCAATGATATCCGAAAAGTCATTGACTAACTCAATCCGAATCAAACCGTTCAATCGAGCATCACTGACCGACACGACCTCAAAGTCCTGTCCCTTATAGGAAACCAATGACCCCAGAGGATAAGTGTCCAAGACTCTCTGGACTAGTGGATTTTCCGCTAACTCTTCATCAACCACTACTTTCGACTCAGCTTTCTCTAGCTTGCTTTTCCAATCTCTGAGGGTTAAATCTGGCTGATTGCGTTTATCTTTTTCAAATTGCTCCGCATCTTCTCTGCTGAGTTCTTGGTGTAAAAAGGCGTAGGCAACTTGTCGCAGCTCTTCAATGGAAAGCTGGCTACCAAAGAAAAATTCAACCTTTTCATGACTCAATCCCATTTGGAGTAGTTCTGTCGCAAGGGCTAGTTGAGTTACCGAGGCTTTGGGATAGCCACCTAGTAAAGCAAGGTCCGCATTTTTCAAACGAAAACGACCTGCTGCATCCAATAAAATACCGACTTGGTCTGATTCAAACTGAGATATATCAATCCCTAGCTGAGTCAATTTTTCTTGATTTTCTATCCTAATGGCTTGTCCAATTTTTTCTAATTCCTTTTCTTCGACTGTAGTCAGCGTTCGTTTCAGCTCATAGGGACTGCCATCAGCTTCTAGATAGGTAAGTAACTCCTCGCCCTCAAAGACTGGTGTCATTTCCGTCTCAGTATCAAAATCACCTCGTCTAAAACTTGGGACTTTGGAACGTTCATTTCGAATTTGGTCAAAATATGTTAGAATCTCAAATTTACGTCGTAAAGACAACTCTTCATAAGCTGGCAGATGACTTGTTTTTCCTGTTTGAACATCTAGTTGAGACAAATCTACATCCAAACTAGCAATGATGAGAGAGCCATCTTCTCTAAATGATATTGCTTGATGAACACTAGCTTTGTGCTCATCACCAGTTTCTTCATTTTCTAGAACTGTTTCATCTACTTTTGTTTCAAGCTCAGGCTCGTAAGTCAAGAGAAACTGTTCAATATCTCGACTAATCCGATCCGCTAAATTATTAGCCACACGATAAACATTGACCAAATTAGCTCCCCTACTCTTTTGTAATAGAGAATCTGGTGAAATAGTTTGGTAGTGTCCATTTGAGTCTAATAGTTGAAAACGAGTGGCCAGATTGAACAAGGCCACTTCAATCACCAAGTCTTTTTCAGACGGCGATAGTTTGTCGAGTTTTTGGAGACCAGTTTGGCCGAAAACTTGTGTATAGGTCAATAGATCATGAGCAGTATCATAAGGACTAGCCTGGACAAAAGCTGAAACATCTGTCTCAAAGTGAAGTACCTGAACAGATTTCTTAATTTCTTTCCTATTGGTTAAAAACTGACGAATAAGACTTTCCCACTCCTCATCAAAATGCTCTGCTTGGTAATATAAAAATGCTTCAAGCAGGGCTCTATCACGAGGAATGGTGGCTCTCATCATTTGTAGTAAGACTTCTTGATTCATTATTCCCTCCCATTTTAAAAAGGCTGAGAGTGTTTCTCAGCCCTTTGTGTTAATCTAGGACCAAGGCTCGTTGGTCTCTTTCTTGTGGAATACCTCCCATTACAGTTGCCACATAGTGTTGTAAGAAATGACTTTTCTGGTCTAGTAAATCTTTTTGCAAGGCAAGGTGAACCAAATCTCCAAAATAATCCTGACTGGAAATAGCCAAGTCCTGTTGAATCATGGCCTGTAAGGTTTCAAGGCTAAGTGGTGAATAATCGTCACTATCCAAAACCTCATACTGTTCCAAGGTGTCTGAGAGACTATTTGAGGACATTAAATCCATAATAAAACTAGAGCCTTCACCTGTTCGGTACAACTTTTCCAGAATGTCAGTCATATCTGCCTGTACTTCATCCTGATAACTATCAACTTTAACTCGTAGCTCATCACTAATCAAGGATAGGTCATCCTCATCCATATAATCTTGATAAACCTGATCAAGGATTGTTCTATCAGAAATACTTAATTCCAAAGAGAGAAAGGCTTTGATAAACTCTTGGTAATCGACCTTCTCCATTTCAGACAAAGCCTCTTTCAGGGTGTCAAAGTTCCAAGTCATCGTACAACTCCTTTTGTGGGACTAATGGTGAATGTCCAGATTGTAGCTCCTCTAAATCAGCTTGACCATCACCATCTGTGTCAACAGACTGCGGATTGGTTCCCAAAGCTAGTTCCTGAGCATCTGTCAGACCATCCTGGTCTGAATCCTTTTCATAAATAGTTTTTGGATTCATCTACTTCTCCTCCTTTTTCTTCAGTCCATAAGCCGTACCAAGTAGAATACCAGCTCCAATCAAGCCCAAAAGGGATTCCTGTTCCCCTGTATTTGGCAAAACGCTTGCTGGAACAGGTGGTTCAAGAGACTCAATCGGTGGTTGAGGTGGAGTGGGTTGATTTGGACTTGGTTCTTCAGGTTGAGGTGTATGTGTTACAACTGTATTTGAACTGATGACATAGCCATTCACTGTATGGAGATAGGTATTCTCCACCTGACCAGCCGCAATCCGTTTCATCTGCAGGTAAACATCTGCCTGAAAGGCTGAATCATCAGAGACAGTCTCTAAGAAGGATTTATCAAATGAAATTGACACGAGGCCATTTTCTGTATCCACCTGTTGCAAGGTATATTTCGTGACTTCTGTCCCCTCTTTTAAGACAGAACCGTCTTTGAGGATGACATCCGTCATCAGATAGCTGCGATAAACACCATTATACTCATCATGCTTTTCATCATAGTTATCTTCAAAACTATATTCAAATAAATCAGTCGCACGATTACTTGGAATCAAAGCTCCAACCAAACGATAGTTAAAGGTTTGATTCAAGGCCACTTCTTTACCATCAAGGCTGTCATCTTTATGAGACAAGTCAATTACCACATCTTTTTGTGGGTCTAGTTTGGGAACATTATTGACCACTGTTTCCGTGACATAGGCCAAGCCAAAATCAATCTGATAGGCTGTATTTTCATACTGACCACCTGTTTTGGTCAACTCATTTTTAACCGTCATCGGAAGCGTGACAACTAAGGTTTGACCAGTCTTCACATAGGTCTCATAAAAGGTTTTGGGATCATTGCTACTAAGGACCTGAATGGCTCCTTTAGGTGTAAACTGACGTTTAGCCATGGCATCTTGGACGACTTTCGGAGCTTCTGGCAAACTAGCGTAGGTGCTAACAGAAATACCAGATACACGATTGCCATCCTTATCTAAAACTTGGATGCCATCAGGATCTAGGGTAAGAGCTTCTTCTGGGTAATCGTCTACCATGTAAAATCCCTTGGCAAGAACATCATCCGTCACGACCATGTCCTTGTATTGACTGTAATCCAGTACAATTTTGTAATAATTGACCGTATTCGGAAGAATAGTCTTTCCATCAATTGAAATGCCTTCTTGATTGGTATTAGACTTATGTGGAATTACTTTAGGGACAAAATTGGTCACTGTATTGGTTTCATAGGCTTGCCCAAAGTCCACCTGATAAGCCACGTTTTCATAAGACTTCCCTGAATTAAGCATGGTTTCCAAAACCGTCATCGGAGTGACAATGGTAATATTCTCCCCCTTGGTCACATAAGATTCAAAAAAGGCTTGTGGGTCCTCAGGCATGAAAACTTGAAAAGCTCCTTTAGGCTGAATTTTTTGTTTCGAAAGGGCTGCTTGTAGCGTTTTAGGAGCTTCTGATAATTGAGAATAAGTCTTCACCGTGATTCCTGAAACTGTTTTGCCGTCAGATGTGACAAACTGAATAGCTGCTTCATCCGGCAATAAAGCTTCTTCTGGATAATCATCCACAAAGTAAAAACCTTGTGCAATCTGAGAGTTGTCTGCTTTAATCCCTCGGTATTGGTCCAAATCCCATGAGAGAGTATAGTGATTTTGAGTTCCCACTAGCATGGGCTTCCCATTGATGTCCACTTTGTCTTTATTGAGGTTCTGTTTCTTGGGTTCTGGAGAAACAAGGGTGTTGGTCACTTCCTTGGTTTCATAGCCATTGCCGAAATCAACTTGATAAGCCTTGTTTGTATAGGTCTTTGTCTGACCGTAGAGACTATCTTTCACCGTCATTTTGGTCAAAAGAGCTAAAGAAGTTCCTGTTTGAACATACTGGTCATAAAAGGCTTGGTTGTCATCCGGCATAAAGACTAGAAAGGCACCTGTCGGTGTAATTTTAGCACGAGCTAATTTAGCTTGAAGGTCTTTAGGAGCTTCATTTAGTGAAGCATAGTTTTTAACCGTTATTCCTGATACTTTCTGACCGTCAAGGGTAGTAACAGCCGTGCCATTTTCCACCACATCGAGCACTTCCTCTGGGTAATCGTCCACAAAGAAGAAGCCTCGTGCAATTGTCTCTTTAGCAGAACGATCACCCTTATACTGGTCCAAATCCCAAGTCAAACGATAGTGGTTGGTTGTGCCAAGGGCTACGACCGTGTCATTAATGAGGACACTATCCGCATTTTCATTGTTTTTATCTGGTGTAATGAGTGTGGTTGTCTCCCCATCACCTGGTGTACGAACCGTTACAACATTTGAAGTGACTGTGTAAGCATTGGTTGTACCTTTGTTCAAAAGGAGTTTGTAACTATTGGAATAGGTTGCCCCATCATTTTGAACAGAACCATAGAGTTTTGGAGCAGTCAGTTGATAAACCTTGGTTAAATCTTTATTTACCTCCTGCAACAAGTTTTCCTTTGCGGTCAAAGTCACAAAATTCTTAGTCGCATCAAAGCTGAAGACATAGTTTCCATTCTCTTTTTGTGTTGTTTCCTTATCAAAGAGGTAACCAGCAGGCAAGTAGTCCTCAAAAATGAGACTAGTCGTTTGGGCACGATTGGGCGATAAGGCATCAACTGTTAAGGGATAAATCACCGTTGAATCTTTTGCGACAGTTTTCTCATGAAGATTAGCTTGGTCACTATTGACCACTTCTTTCATAATCTCTGGAGTTGTCGTCAAACGGTACGTATGATAATGGACAATTGGTACTTGTGGTGGCGTTGGAAGTTCTTTTGGAATAGGTTTGACAGGTAAGGTTACCTTGGTCAAAGTTAGACTAGGTTGCACCACTTCTTCCAAAGGCTTTGGCGTGAAGGTTACAGGCTTTTCTGGTGTAAATGTTTTAGGAGTAAAGATATCTGGTGTTACCGTAATAGGTTCTGGAATGGGTTCAAGTTCCACCGTTACATGAGGTTTGGGACTATACGGTGTTACTGTACGTGCCACTGGTAGGGTATTTAAGGCGAACCAGTATGACAAGCCAACATTCTGTGGCATATCACCTTGCCCAAAGGTGACTGTGTAGGTATTTCCTGATGTGACCGTTGAGACAATAGCTCCTTTATAAGCATAACGACTTGATGTTGTATCCCATTCCTCAGGTAAATTCAAATCACTTGCACGGTTGGAACCCAAAGAACGTGCTAGACCTTCATTAGTCACTTGAACGGTTGAACCATTAATCGGCACAAATTTCCCAGAAGTATCTTTGACATATTCTAGACCAATGTCATTATGATTGAGGGAAGAATGCGTGAAGACTCCTGGTTTTTCTTTGGAGAAGGTGACTTGTGAACCGTCTTCCAAGAAATACTTAGCAACTACACGAAACTCCATCTTGTCTGTTCGCCAGTCACCATTTCCGTCATTTCGATAGGCAATGAAGCCTTCGGTAGGATCATTTGGCACAACCAATTTCACGGCATCGGTTCCAGCTGGTGATACAAGGTTGGTAATATCGTAAGTCACTCGACTAATCTTTTTACCATCAAATCGTGCATTTTGAAGATTTTGATAGTTAAAACTAAGGGTCTCACCTGTTTTGAAGCTATCATAGACAAAGAATCCTGTTGAATCCAAAATTCTTGAGTAGCCACCCAGCATAGCATCGCCAGTTGAAATGATCTGATCAGGATTTCGGGTAATGGCCCCATGTTGTGCTTGTGGCTCACCGTTATTGAGATTGAGGGCTTGAGCAAGGGCTTCAGAAATATAACCTTCTTCACCTTTTGAAATCTCGGCTAAGTCACGTTGATAGCGTTCCAATTCTTTGGTATTATAGGCATCAATCGCTTCATTATCTTTTCTGGCTGCGGCTTCTTTTTCTTGATTTCGTTTAGTAATCGCTTCAATCTCGGCTGCACGATCTGAAACGAATTGTTGCTTCTCATGATTAGCCTGATCCACCGCAGCTTGACCTGCACGGTTTTCAGCATCAACAGCTGCTTGACCAGCCTGATTACGCCTTTCAATGGCTTCATTATCTGCCTTTGCCTTAGCAAGTCCAGCTTCATTTTCTTTTTGAATGGCCTGATTTTTCGCAACAATATCATCTGCCTTAGTTTTCTTTGTTAGATAATCCGCTACAGCTTGTTCGTTAGTTGATTGAATGGTTTCAACAGCCTTGCCATAGTTTGTATAGTCAAGTACAGATGTCCCATTTCCTGATGAAACTACTTGTTCAATTACTGTCACATCAGCATCTACATACCGAGTTTTTAGGTCATTGACTTTGGTATCAACCCAAGC
The DNA here is from genome assembly GCF_040731245.1 of Streptococcus sp. ZY19097. Taxonomy (NCBI): domain Bacteria; kingdom Bacillati; phylum Bacillota; class Bacilli; order Lactobacillales; family Streptococcaceae; genus Streptococcus; species Streptococcus sp. ZY19097. Next base: position 953,371 of record NZ_CP160400.1, on the reverse strand, counting down.
ATTTGTCTCTTTACCAGTTTGGTTGGCCCCTTCGTAGGCCTGTGACAGCTCCTTATTTTCCTGTTCAATGCGGGCTTTATTCGATTCGTATGTCGCTTTGTCAGCTTTGTAGGTTTTAGTGACTTCATTAATTGCCTCAACCTGTTTTTGGGCATCTGCTTCAGCTTTTGAAATTTGTTGGTTGGTTTCTGATGCAGAAGTTGTATTTCCCAAGTCCATTGGACTATCTTCAACCGTAGAAACACCTTCAGCCTTTGCCTCTTCAACTGCTTGTGTTACCGTATCATGTGGTACGGTGACTGCAATTGCACCGTTAGATTGTCCAGTTGACCCTAAACTTTCAGTTTGTTCAGAAACAGGGGTTGGTTGTGCTTCTGGTAAATTTGTCGCTGGATTCTCCGTTCGTTGAATGGTTGTATCAACTGATGATGTGACTTCATCAGCATGTGCAACCGCTCCTCCCCAAGCAACAACAGCCGTCACCATGGTTCCAAGGGCAACGGAACATAGAGTGCGATATTTTTTACTCTTACGAAAGACGTGTTTCTCGCCTTTTTCCTGATTGACAAGAAAGTGATGATTACATGTTTTAGTCATAAAGTGTCCTTCTTTTCTTTTTTATGTAGCAACAAACTGTCACTCTTTATTAGATACGAGGGCGTTAAGCGAGCACGACAAAAATAGGAGTTTTGACGAAGAACTTTCCGTTCTAGGAGAAACTCTCTTTTTTGTACAGCTCGTAGCCCAAGTTCAATACCATCATAAAAAAGAAGGCTTGATTTTGTTATCACAATCAGTTCAGGGGAAAGAAAAAAGCCACCCATAAAATTGGGTGACAAAGTAATGAATATTCAAGTTTTCACTCGTTATAGTTAAATTTTGTAATTACCTATCTCGTTAAAAAGCTTCGTAAAATGTCAAAAACCTCTTCTTTTGAAAGAATAAGATCTGAATTCTGTGGAATTGACTCTATTTCTAAAGATAGTAGTGAGACGAATTGAGCCATGTCTTGTTTAACACTTTCAGAGACTTCCAAATCTGATAAAGACTCTTCTTCACGAAGTAAGGCTGATAGACGAGTCACATCATTCAAGTGTTTCTTTATTTTTTTAGTAAGACCATGTTCACCATTCTTGGAACGATTCTTCATATCAAGCCAAGCCTTGGCCTTAAATACAATCAATCCTTTAGTACTCAATACTGAATAACCATCTATCACTTCGCGTTCCTTAACCAGTAACTGATAATAATCCTTATCTAATAGCAGGGCAGATAAACTCGCATCCTCATCAAAATGAACAGGAGTTTCTCTACTCATCTTTTTTAGTGGAAATTCTGGCAGAACACTAAATAGTTCAATCATTTCTGGAAAACCAGGTTTCCTGGTTGTAAAACGAAAAAGTTGGGCTTTATTATCTTTTTGACTACCTTGATACTCACCAAACTCCAAAAATCTAATTAAAGTATTATAAAAGTCTATATTTTTTGACTCATCAATGATGACCATATCATAGTCTTTCGTAGTTCGACTTTCAAAACCATTCACATCCAATACGATAGAGGTTGCGGTTCCACCAATTAGGACATAGTAATCTTGATAATCACGAAACATTTCTTGAAAAATAGGTTTTAAATTAGCTGGCATTTTTCTCTCCTAGTATGTTTATTATCTTATCTTCTAACATTTCTACCTCTTCTTCAATTCTAGGATCCTCTACATCTTTCAAAGTTAGATAGAGCGAAATTGGATCAACTAATATAACATCTCCATTTTCAAACCAATTATTTTTGATGTAATCAAAAGGTACTGGCTCATAATTCCAAATTTCAAGACGATGACCTTGAAAGATGTTTTGCTGAATCTCCTTTTCAATACGCTTATATCTTTTCTTAGAAATAGCATAGCTTCCATAGTTTTCTGAATCTGCAAGCATACTAAATTGTGATAATGCTTGTAAATAGGTCATTTTTAATGCCCCTTCATTGTACAACTGTTGAAAATCTTTATCACTAATCACTAAAACCTCTCTAATTGGATCTTTGATTAATGATTTAACTTCTTCAAAAATCATTTGTTTAGGTTTCGCAAATTGATAAGTTTTCTGTTTGTTATGAAGCCACCCTCGTGCTTTAAAGGCTTTTAAATAGCGATACAAACTAGGAATAGATAGACGTGTTATCAGGCTGATTTCAACTAAATCAATGATTAAATCAGGAGTATGCAGTAACAAGGCAATTAGTAGCATTTGTTCTGTAGGTGATAAGGGATCACTTGGTTCAAATTTTTCACTTGCTTTAGAAAATAGAAATCCTATTTGTGGAATAAATGTATTTTCTTGATAATCAATATAAGAGGCACCAATTTGTAATAATTTCTTCTTCTGTTCATCTGACAGTTTATTAAAAACTAAAATCACATCTTTATCAACCTGCTTTTGAATAGCTTGAGCTTGTTTAACAAAATTATCTAAGCTCCCTGGTCTTTTTTCTTTAACCAAAAGGAAAACCTTATTTTTTACAGTCAATGTAGAAAATTCATAGCGCTTTTGAAAAATGATTGGAAGATCTAGGTCTATTTGCTGTATTTGAGCTTCAAAATGAAAAGCTCTCATAACATTATTAATTTTGGCAAAGTCCATTTTTCGCTCCTTTTTATCATTATATTTGCATTTTATCAAATTGTATAATAAAATGCAATATTTTTGATAAAACAAAAAGAATATGCTAACAAATCCAATTATTGTTAGCATATCCTTTTTTATTTCGTCGTATAAGCAAAACTCAAGCTACTATCCACTCCAGATAATTTACGGAAGGTGTAGTTGGGATTGCCATTGTAATTGGTTTCGGAGATAAGGAATGAGCCATCTGGGTAGACTTTTTCGACGAAAGCCACATGTCCGTATTCTGTTGGGGTGCCATGTCCTCCTCCCGCAAAGGAAAGTATAGCTCCTTCTTGTGGACTTGTCCCTGTCTCTCCACCGAGACTTGCGGCTGTTCGTACCCAATCTTGGCCATTGCCCATTGTACTGATAATTGGAATCTTCTCACCATTTTTACCTTTGAGTTTTAGCCCCAGTTGGTTGATACGGGCTGCAACTCCCCAAGTACATTGGCCGTAAGCATATCCCATACCGTCACCACCTCCTGGAATAGAGTTTTCAAAAAGGTCTCCTCGTACAGCTTCAAGTGCTTTTGGATCACTTTGTGCTGTCCCACCGTTTGGTTGACTAAAACCTTTTTCAATTTGGTAATACCACTCACTTGCTCGTGTTTGACGTTCAAGTAGCTTATCTCCACTATTTCCTTCCCAGTAAATGAGAAAGAGTTGGGCAAGACTAGCTGGACTTCCTGAATTTTTGAAAAAGTCCTTTAACCAGTTGGTGTAATAAGGACTATCCCCATGCAACATGAAATCCAGTTGTAAGCCTAAGTCATACCACTTTTGATGTTTTCCTTTGGCATATTCCAACAATAAAGTATGTCTGCGTGACCCATCCGCGGTATCTGTCCATTGGCCTAAGCCTAAACCACGTTTGAGAATATTTGGGTAACGTCCATTGTATATAGTTGGACCATTGATTGAGAGCCAGCCCTCATCATCCCACGAACTATCAGTCGCACCAACTGGCGGAGATAAATAGTCGCCTTCAGCTCGTTTTGGATTAATGGAAGATTCTACCGACCAATTTCCTAAAATAGCTGCGATAGCTTGATTGGTCGCACCTTTGCTTTTAAGATAGTCATAAATCGCCTTGGCTCTCTCAAACTCATCGCCGCCAAACTGACCGATAGTTGGAAGAATGGTGGTCTGAACCTGAATCACTTTTGGAAAGTAGAATGCTGGATTGACATAGACCAACTTATCCGTGTCATCATCAACCTTTTGATAGGTGACTTTTAGACCCGTTCCGTCTTTGGTCTGACCAATAATATCTCCTGCCAAGACATGTTGATGTTCACTCACTCGGCCTGAATGAATGCCAAACAAGGTTAGTTTAGTCTTATTCACTCCCTTACCAGATGTCAAAACAACGTTCTCTCCATCAAGAGATACCTTGCCATCCATCGGAGCTACAATGACTTGACCTTCTTTCGCTTCTAAGATGATATGGTGATGAAGCGTTGGTTTCTCATCAATGACCTCATACCCATATCGGTAGGTCATGCTTAAGCTATCCTCGTCAGTCTGTCCCTGAAAGGGATTGTCCAATTCTTGAAGGGCTAGATAGTTGCCTCCTTCTGTCAACTCCTTTAACTCTTCCTGGTCTTCATCAGACAGCTTGTAAGTAGGTTCTTTATATAAGTCAGACATGGATTTAATAGAATCTCCACCATTTAAGTCTGTCCACACTTGACTGAGAAACGCTTTGTAGGTCACACCACCTGTTTCCATGAAATCGTCAAGCTTGTAGTCTTGGTATTGATGATTCATGTAAACCATAATCTCATCAATCTTGGTGTAGTAGGCAATCCCTTTTTTATTGGTTCTCGTATGTTCCGCATCTTCCCACGTCATGTGGGTATAGGCCTTGGTCAACTCCATCTCATCTTGTTGAATGACACTGCTTCCTGAAACACTCATGAAAAAGCTCATCATCAAAAGGAGTATCAAGAGAATGCCTGAGACAATCCAAGTCAAAGGATTTCCCGCAAGGACAGAAAAGAAAGTCATACTTCCCTTAATGGCTTGGACGATTCCTTTGAAACCTGCGACACTTTGTTTTCTGACATGCTTTAAAAAGGTTTGGTAGCGTCTTCTTGGTTTAAGAGGTTTCTGGCGTGTGAATCCTTTTCCCTTTTTGAAGTTCTGGAATCGTTCCTTTCCATGAGAAAATTTTGTTTTGGTAAACCGCACACTAGTCTGTCCACTTTTTACTGCCACCTTACCTGCTTGAAAGGTAAACCTTCCATAGCGTATGCCTTTCAAACTAGTATCCTTCATGGTTCTTAGACCATCTAAATCATCCTCCTGTGCTATCAGGTCAAGGGATTCAGATGCAGCTAAGCCTAATCCAACTTTGACTTTGGTAGAGTTTTTCTTAGTCTTTTGGACTTTCTTGAGTTGTTTGACTTCACGCTTGGCAGAACTTACGTCTTTTTCTGCACTGAGTCGATCAAATGATTTTTCTTGGTGAAACTGAAAGCGAGACTTCAGGGAAGGATTTTCTTTTTGGAAAGTAAACTTGGGATTAACTACCTGCTGTTTCTCACTTAGTTTCACTTCTGACAGATGTTTTCTTGCCGTCCGCAAACGCTCTTGAACATGCGGAAGTCGATAGTTCTTGATTTCCTTTACCTTCAACAGTCTAGGAGAAACATAGGTAATTTCCTTTAGGAACTTCTCTTCTGCTTCCTTTTGGCTACTGAGTAGATTTCCTTTTAACTCTGTTTTCTTTCCCTGAAACAGAGAATTTTGGGCTGGTTTTCGAAATCGTCCTTTTTTAGGAACAGTCTGTTTTAAGGTCCTAACTTCTTTCCGATAATGCATACGGGCTGATTTTAAGTTACTTCGAAAGTTTTGCCTAGCCTGTTTGACTAGCTTTTTATCCTCTTTCATCTCATGTCCTCATTTTTTCAGGGTCCGTACTCATGATGTCAAAGAGCTTGGTGTGTTGTGGAATCTTATTCTTGAATGGGACAACGGTGGAACCGGCCTTAATTAAGCCTGCCCCCTTTTCAGGATTAACTAAGTACTTCTCCAGCTCTTTAGAAAGCCCAAGCATATGCACCAGCTCTTCACGATCACTCTTAGCCTGTTTTAAAAGAATCATGAACTCGCTATTGGCAATAATGCGTCTACCATTGGCATCCAAAAGAAGCGTTTCTACATTCTGAGTAATGCCTGTCGGTATCGCCCCATACTTACGGACACGACTCCAGAGTTTAAAGAAGAAATCAGAGGCATATTTGTCCAATAGAAGTAGCTGCATTTCATCAAAGTAAATCCAGGTCTTCTTACCTAGCTTTTGGTTTTTGACCACCCGATTCCAAATCTGGTCAAAGATAACCATGAGGGCAATCTGTTTTAATTCATCGCCTAACTTTTTGACATTGTAAATCAGGAAATGACTGTCTGTTTTAATATTGGTCCGATGTGAAAATATGTCCAGCGACCCTTCCACATAGAGTTCCATATCCAGTGCCAAGTCCTTAGCTTCCTGTTCAGGTTGTTGAGCTAAGACAAAGACCCATTCGACCAAGGACGGTGTGTTAAAATGCTTATAGGTGAGTCGTGTCACACGGTCAATCAAGGATTTTTCACGACCATCCATTTTGCGATCCAAGAGCTTCCCAATCCAAGACAAGAGAAATTCGGACTTAACCTTAACTGGATCCTCGTCCATATTCTCATCAGATAGATCTAAGACATTTAAGAAGGTAGTGGAATCTGGGGCAATATCAATACTCTCCCCACCAAAGGCTTGACCGATAATACTGTACTCATTTTCTGGGTCAACAATAATAATTTCAGTATCACTATCTGCTTCCTTGAGCTTAGTTGAGATGATTTCATGTTTTGTCGCCATCCCTTTGCCAGCTCCAGAAGTCCCTAAAATCAAACCTGACGGAGTATTTAACTTGCCACGGTCAATACTGATGATATTACTTGAGATTTGATTGATGCCATAAAATTTCCCACCCTTGTCCTGAATATCTACGGAAGTCCAAGGGGCATTCACGGCAATGTTTGAAGTCAATAGAGACCGAGAAATACCTTCGAGATAGTTCTTCCCAAATGGCAAGAGACTATTAAAGGCAGCTTCTTGCATACAGGTCAAGTTATCGATAATCATATCATTTGACCCAGCCACTTGCTTGATAATATCAAGAGATTGTTTGAGTTGATCTTCAGTATCCGCCAGCACGCCAATTAGAAATACGGTGTCAAACAGTTTATCTCCTGTTTGGGTCATGGTTTGAAGAAGAGCTTCAGCTTCATCGATGTTGTTCTCAAGAACATGGCCGACCTTCTCCAAATAGATTCCAGTCCGAGCCATTTTTTGTTGTTCCCCAATCTTTTGCGATTCCATCAAGGTCTTCTTGGTTCGCAGCTTGGTCATGGTTTCAGACTTGGTAGAGCCTTTAGCATGTAAGCTCATCATCACTTCCAAATCTGACTGCATCAAGTCTCGAATAAATTTATCCCCTAGCTCCATACCATAGTCACGAACATAGACAATCTGTAATAATCGATCGTCCAATTCAATATGATTCTTGTGTTTAAAGGAAAGATAGGTTGGTGCAATAAAGTGTTTGGTAGTTTGACCTGAGAGGGTCAAATCCTTGTAAGAGAACGGTAAATGATTTTCACCCCGCAACATATCCGCAAGGACATTCACTCGCTCCTCTCCACCGAGCAAACCAAGAGATACATCAATCTCTGAAAAGCCACTCTTGAAATATTCCCCAATTTGTGACAGAGAACGAAAAGCTAGTTTTGGTGTTTGGTCGCTCTTGCCAAATGAAAGAAACTTAACGGCTGAAAAATTGTTCTCACCCGCCTCTAAGTTGGCATCCATCATGCGATTCAATTCATCACGATAAGCATCAAACCCATCTTCCTGCAAGGGATAGAGAATACTCTTACGGAATTTTTCCAAATTAACTTTTTGATTGAAAATAGTCAGTTGGAAATTGGTCTGATCATCCAGTGAATTGATTAAATCGGAATATTTCTCCACGATAGCTCCCTTATCTTCTAAGCCAACTGTTTGATAATTGACATCTCCTAAGAGATAGGTTTGTGAGAAATAGCTTGGGCTGACCTGCATAAGGCCATTCTGAAAAAGCCCTTGATAGGCTAACGTATTTACGGTAGAAGGTCTGATCTCCTGCTTCTGTGTTTTCGTCTTTTGCTTTTGGTCATTAGAAGGTTTCTTTGGTTTCATTGAGTGTTTTAATTTTTTCACGTTGGTCTCCTTTTCTTCCAGTAAATGTGCGGTCTGGCACCGTTAGTTCAAAATGAAAACGGTACTTGAGGTAGGTTTCAAATGGTAAATCGTTGGGGCGATAGACCCCAAATAACATGAGTGGAATGGTAAAGCTAAAAACAAAACCATAGACAAACCAATCCCCAAATTGCCAGTAAAATAGGTTCAAGCCCAATACCAAAATGGTTAGGGCGACGGCTGGAAATACAAAAATAACCTGTCTAGTTGTAAATCCCAGCCATGCCCTGTGTTGAACCTTTGAAATGTCCTTAAAGACACGTGTGTTCATAAATGTTCTCCAATCTAAATAAGCTATAAAAAGAGGAGGCGGGCAATTTACACCCATCCTCCTACATCCCCAAAATACTTCGGGCGGTTCGTTGACTGCCAACTAAGGCAATGATTAACAATATGGCCTGTACCAAGCCACCAAACATAATGACGAGTGATTCCATAACTCCAGCTCCATTTGATACGGCAATCTTTCCAGCCGATTCAAACAAGGGAACAAGAGATACAATTAGAAAAATCAAAATACCTTGAACGGCATAGACCATGATGTTTTTAAGGTAACCAATCCCAACACTTCTCCAGTCATCACTAAGGAAGGTCGGAATGGTAACAGGGGCAAAAGGAATCATCAGATAGAGTTGGATAAAGCGAATGGTAATCAAGATATTGACAACCATGATGCTGGCCATTCGTACCAACCAAATGAGAATCGCAAAAAAGCCAATAATCATTTTTCCTACAATTCCAGATCCCTTAATGCCTGAGATGGTATCATAATTAGCACCACCATTCGTGACAAGACTTGCCACTTGTTCAATAACATAAGAGGCAATGGCAATAATGGCTTCCACAATAACCGTCGTATTGGTAATCACGACCGCGACCATGATGTAGCTGACAATCATAGGTGCCATGGCTTCAAAGGTCATTGCACCACCTGAGTTTGCGATTTTCTTGGCCATTTTTGAAAATTCGAGTACGAGAACAACCGCAAGAATAGCTACTCCCAAAGGTTGCATAATCCCCTTGGTAATGGCTGTCATGTAAGACCACACCGTCGGATTAAAGTCCGCTAGTGACTTAATCAAGTTGGCGGTTGATTCTAAATCCACTTGAAACCCTTCAAAAAGGCTATCGCTAGATACTTTTTCAGAGGCTAGAAATACAAAAGGTGACGTAAAATTCATCATCATGTCATGTGCTGTCCTCCCCTAAATGGTAATCTGTGTCACAAAAGCACCAGCGGCTCCCACCATGACCCCACCAACAATTTCTAGAATGGCATTTCGGACACCTGGCCCACCATCTTTAATGTTGGTTGAAAGGTTGATAATGCCCATGACAACAAGAAAGGCCCCTACTGCAATTAAGCCTTTTTGTAATAGAGACATGGCTTGAGAGAACATGGAGCTGGCGTCCACTCCGTAAACAAAGCCTGTTAGTTTTTGATTCATATAATTCCTCATTTCTATTAATGTAGTGTCGTTTCTGTGCTTAAATCCCTTATTTTATGGCCTGACAAATCTATCTCTTCCTCAGTGATTAGGGGATTGATGTGGTAGTGCCACCAGCGTTCATCAGATTCCTTATCTGCAAGCCATTTCCAATTCTTATGTTTGAGTGGAAAATATTTCTTTGATCTAAATACTGGCACTCCTGCAATTCTTACGAGGCACTCATCTCGTTTCATATTCCCGACTTCATCAGCCGTCATCAAGTCACGGGCAATTTTCTGGTGAGAGGTAGAACTTGAACCCGTCTGCCCAAAAGAACGACTGGTACTTCTGACATCAATGGTTTGTTTGCCTAATAGACCACTCATAAATTTGAAAGTTTCCTCGTCATTTCCACCCAAATAGAGGAGGCTGTCACAGTTCCCCAGTATAGTTTTCCAAGCCTCTTTTTCCTTATAAAGTCCTTGGAGTTGAGCGATATTTTGCAAGATAGGAACTAAGCTCATGTTTCTAGAGCGAACCGTTGAGGTTTGTTCGGCAAAGTCTGGGATTTCTCCGACATTCGCAAACTCATCCAGATAGCTTCTAACATGAATAGGCAGTTGCCCTTTAAAGTCCACATCAGCCTGTCTGGTCAAAGTGGCGAAAACCGTAGAGAAAAATAAAGCAGATAGGAAACGAAAGGTCGTATCATTATCTGGAATAACAAGATATACCATGGTCTTTTGAGTGCCCCACGTTTTCAAATCCATAGTGTCTTTTTGCGTCAAATCAATCACCGATTGAATATTAAAAAGGGCGAACTTAGCGGTCGTCACAGCAATGACCGAATCCAAGGTCTTGTCCTTGTAGTTCTGAAAATCCGCCCAGTTTCTCATGGTAAAGTTCTCATGACCGTATTTTTTAGCGTAATCTTCAAACAGGACTTCAAGAACACTTTTGTCCTGATTATCTCCCTTTGATAAGAGTTTGATGAGTTTCCCAATCTCAGAAAAGGCTGGATAACGGCCACGCTTACGTCTTGCTTCCTGCTCTTGCTTGGAACTTCCTGGTGGATTGTAAAAATCTACCAAATAAGAGGCAATAGCTCTCACCAATGTCATGGAAGCTTCGTCCCAAAATGGATCACTGCGAGAACCAGACCCACGGGTATTGTTAAAATAGACCGTTAACATGCGGTTCAAATCATTCTCCGTTTCCACATAGCGAAAGGGATTAAAACCGTCTGAATTGGTCATATTAACCAAATCTAAAACCTTGACCTGATAACCGTTTTCTAAAAAGAGTTTACCTGTCTTCTCAGCCAAATGGTCTTTAGGATCTACGACAATATTGGAACAATTAAGTTGGATAAGGTTGGGTTTCACAAAGCGAAAGGTCTTACCTGCCCCAGAACCCCCAATGACAATCAAATTTTTATTTCGGTCAAACTGGGGTTTCTTCTTTTCCAACAAGGTTAGACGAACATCACGAGCCATAATCGTGTCATTGAAAGGATTCTTACTGTAAAAGTTCCGCTTTTCCTTACTGTTTCCAAATCGTGCAGAACCGTATTCTTCCCCTTCTCGATAGACTTTCTGTCCTGTCGATACATAAAGATAGACTAGTGTCATCATTAGAACCCCAAGGATAAAGGCAAGAAGAGATTTTTGAGTAAAGGAAAATAGCCATAAAGGATTGAAAACCTGATTTAACCCCTCTCCTAAGAGGTAGGCAAAACGTTCCATAGGTGGGGCATTGGTTAAACTATCATAGAGCAGGGTTAGACGATGGCAGAAATAACCAAAGGCGAGCCCCATGAGTCCAAAGACTAAAGCTTTTCGTCTTGAATACATTACAAGGTCACCTCCTTGGTTTTGACTGCCGAAGGTTCTGTCACTCTTATTTTTTCTTTGGCCAGTTCTATCTCTTGGTCCAAGGTTTTATCAAAGGTTAGACCTTCTAACTTTTCTGGATTAGACATCAGTTTCTTCACCAGTTCGTCCAAGTGATGATCGAGCAAGGTCTTATCCTTGGCATAAAAGTAGAGATAGTCTTTTTGCCAACTAATTGCAATTGGCAGTTTTTCTGACTCCATCAACTCCTTAAATTTCTCCACATCGATTGGCTTATCCAGTATGTCTTTACTAACATCTATCGCTTCAATTGCGTAAGGGCTTTGAAGGAGTTCTTCCAGTTTTTGAACCCCAATCTTATAAGCTGAATCTTGAGCTAAGGCTTGCCTAGCCGACCATTCTAAGAGCTTTAAGAGGGTTCTAACTGTCAATAAACTACTTCTTTCTACGTATTGCATCGCTTGACGTTCTTGTTGTTCAGATGACATGGTGACCTCCTCTTTTTTCGATTCCCTATCAAACATAAGGTGCTTCCATAATACGGAAGCACTCTTGATTTTGGTATCACAAGAAAGTTACGACATAAGCCAAACTATTCCAAAGTAAATGTAAGGCGATTGCCGTCATACAATCAGTTTTCAATCGAACAACAGCCAAGGTCAAGCCAAGACAGCTATACATGAGCCAACTCCCTAACTGATTGGGTCCATGGGATAGAACAAAGAGAAAACTGGTTACGCCTATTTGTACAAAAGGGAATGTCAATTTTTCCCACAGCAATTGCCTATAAACAATCTCTTCAAGGAGACTTGCATTGACCAGAAACAATAAAAAGATAACATGAGGAACCTGTTTTCCTACTTGTAACAAGACCGCTTGATTCCTAGTCTGAACTGGAAATAGGAAGCTGATGAAGACTGCAAAAGCAAACATAGCCACAAAGCCAAGAAGCAACCAACTTAGGCGATTTTGTACGCCCACAAATTTTAATTGAACAGTTTTATGACGGGCAATCTCTAGGCAAGTCACACTTAATAGGACCAATTGTAGCAAGACTACACTCTCTATTGTCAGATACTCTTTCAGGTATAAACTCACCAGAAGACTGTTAAGCTGTATGGCTAGAAAAAACAACACTATCCTTATCATTGTCACCTCTTGAATAAATCTTCATAATCAATATCTAAGACTAGAACGATTCGCTCAACCCATCTAGTTTGTGGCATCAGACGATTCGATTTGTAATGCCGTAATTTTTGATAGAGGCGATTAAACTCACTTGGATAAACGTATTGACCGTTGAATACTTTGCGAGCTAGTTCTGCCCAAGTGAGGTCTTTTTCTGCCAGAATGATTTCTAAATTGTCCCAAAATCGTTCATTCATCTTCACACCTTCCCTGTCACCTGTTTCATCAGACTGGCCTGAAACAGCTCTTCTTTTACTTGTCTGGGAAGAAAGGTACGCACTTCGTCTAGCCCAATAGCTGGATAGACATGATTCTGACAGACAATGAGAGGCAGCCGAAGGTTTTGGTCTGGCTTTTGGAGAATAAGCTGAATCATCTCATTCAAACTTATCGTATATTGACGCTTAAAGCGAAGAAATCGTGGCGACAGCAACTCAAAACAATCCGTGGTTTTGGCAAAGAGTGACAGTAAGATTTCACGGTTTACATCACACGCTTTTATACAACGATAAGTCACACCATAGGTCGTCAAAATGGTTAGTAAGTCTTGATTTGTATTGACATTATTTCCTAGATATACCTCAAGCATAGGCACCTCCTTATAGGGTTAGGCTATTTTCAACTGTTGGTTCAGGAGTTGAGAAATAGCGACTCATATCAATGGGCATCCGTCCTTCACCAAAGCACTTGACCGTCACTAAAGTCGTTAAAATGCCATCCTTTCCCCTAGCAGAATAATTTTCACCAAAGGCACGAAAGGCCAGGTGATTGTCTTTCGTCAATAGTGTATCTACACCATTTTTAATATCCCTAGTTTCCATAAAATCCGAAATCCGATGAAGATTGGATTCGTAGAATAGGGGATCATTCATCTCCTTGTGGTAATCATCTTCAAAAGTCACCTCAAAGTCACAATCAAAATTGGGGAGCGACAGTATCTTTTGTAATAACTGATTGGTTTCAACTTGGTGAATATGTTCTTCTAATTCAGTACAATCTAGGATACTTTTCTTATGTAGTAGGTTCATGTTTTTCTTCCTCTTCCGTTCTTCTAAATTCTCTGGCAATGGCTTCAATAACTGTGACAGTCACGCTATTGCCGGCCTGTTTGTATAGTTGGCTCTTACTAGAAACACTCTCTGCTCTTTCATAAGCCCAGTCAGGAAAGCCTTGAAGTCTGAAACACTCTCTTGGTGTCAGTCGTCTTATTCTCAGGCGATAAAGTTTCCCCTCTAAGACAATGCCTGTGACTTCATACCACTTATCCTGTCGATATTCCAGAGCAGCAACCACCACTCCCATATTGTCTGAAGTTGTCAAGGTATTGGATATTCCCTTTCCCACACGTCCCCTACGTTTGGTTGAGGCTGGATAAGCCAGATTGACAGAGTCTCCAAGAGTTGCCTTTGCGTACCCTGTTTTTGTGGCTTCCTTGATTTTCAGAAATGGTAGCTCCTCCCTCAGCAAAATCTTTGGCACCTTGTCTCCACCTTGCATGGTGGTCAAGGTCGGTGATAAGCCAGAAATGTCAAATACTCTACCGGTCTGGTCAAAGCTAGTCGGCAGATTTCCTGCGACAACAACCCCGTGTTTGTCTTGACTGGTCAAAGTAAACATAGGGTCTTGATTATCCTTAAATCGACGACCATGTTGGCGTTTTTCAAGTCTATCTGGTGTTAAGACTGGAATGGCGATTTTTGCTCCCTCTCCTTTACCTCTTGTTAGTGTAGGAGCAAGTCCATTCGTCAGATAGACTTCACCATTCAAACCACGTTTAGAGGGATTGATATTTCCTAGCCTTTCAAGATGAGCTGGGCTGTTTTCTCTTCTGAGAGGAAATATGAATCTGGAACGGTATCTTCTAGAATGTCCGATAATAAAGACCCGCTCTCTGTTCTGCGGGACTTGGAAGTCCTTACTGTTAAGCACCTGCCATTCGACATCATACCCCAATTCATCCATCGTGGAGAGGATTGTGGCGAACGTCCGTCCCTCGTCGTGATTGAGTAGGCCTTTGACGTTTTCCAAAAATAGAAAACGTGGTTGGATTTGTTTGGCCGCTCGAGCAATCTCAAAAAAGAGAGTCCCTCGAGTATCTTCAAATCCCAATCGTCTGCCTGCGAGTGAAAATGCTTGGCAAGGAAATCCCCCGCAGATGATGTCCACTTGCCCTCTAAATTGTCTAAAGTCATGGTCTGTGACCTCTTTAATGTCATGGTATTCTATTTCTCCTTCTGTGTTAAACATGGCTTTATAAGATGTTCTGGCGAATTTATCAATTTCACAAAAGCCCAGGCATTTATGACCCTGTGATTCCATCCCTAGCCTAAAACCGCCTATCCCAGCAAATAAATCTAAAAATTTCATTTTTCCTCTCTTTCCAACTAAAAAAGAGCCTTACACATGTAAAACTCTTGCCTATATATGATCATCCATATCTGGTGCACGGATGATTTCAACAATCAAAATGATGATAGAAATCAGATAGATTCCACCTAGTATCCACCAAATCATCTTATTCACCTCCTTTTACTTCTTGTCGTCTCAGTTGCTTGGTCCACTCTGACAGCACACCATTAAATACGTATTCAGCTATTACTTCCGCTGACCGAGCAAATCGCATATGTTCCAAAGCATACTGATAACGGTCACTAAAATAAATCATGGCATAGTCACTAGCTGACTGAGATAGACCTGTCTGTCTTAACTGGTCATGAACCAAACCCCAAATATAGTCTCGATCGTACTTGGTCACGCCATCAACTTTTGAAGTAAAGTTCTCTTCTTGTTTCTCATCTACCAGCTGCCTCTCCTCCTCGTCCTCAATAAGGAAATCACTCCCTTCAGTTTCACTATATTTAGTCTCACTTCCTTCAGTCTCACTAGGGGCTGAATTTAAGACCGGCCCCGTCTTTCTTTGAGACTCCCCTAGTGTTTTTTTAACACTAGCCCCGTCAGTATGTAAGACTGGGGTAGTTTCATGTTCTAATTCCCCCAAGTAAATTTTATTTGCCATTCGACCTTTTTCACTAGAGGACTGTTGGACTTCATCAATTAAGCCATAGTCACGTAAGGTTTTCTTGATAGAGAGTAATTTTGACTTTGAACAGCCTAAAAGTGCCATCAGATTTGAATTGGAATAAATCAAGTAAATAGCCCCATCCTCATCAATCCAGCCCTTACTCAAAGACAGCTCCAACCTATCTTTTAAAACCGCGTAGGCTACCTTAACCTCCAGCTTTATATCCTTATAACGTTCACTCTCAAACAAAATTTTAGGGAGTTTATAATAACGCTCTGATGTCTGATACTGATTAGCGGTAATTCGTTTCATGATTGTCCCTCCAAGACTAATATTCCAACATTTCCAAATTCATCAAATCGGATTAAACCTGGTTGTTCCATTTCATCAATTAGCTGTGTTGCTTTCACAATATCAACTCCTAAAATAGCCACAAGATGACACATCACGATTTGGCGTGATGATTGTTCCTTCTTTTTCATGAATTCCTCCTGAAAATAAAAAAACGAGAACACTTAGTAAAATGTTCTCGCTGAACTATTATTTTTTATGACGTATCTATTTTTTGTCTACGCAGTCGACATCCAAACAGACATTCACATCAATGTACTTTTTTTGAACCTTTTTTATGTCAAAATCACTCTTTTCAATAAAGACAAAATGCTTGAAAAAGTGCTTAAAATAAAGGATTTTTACCCGTTGCTTCGTTGTAGCAACACTACGCACTCCACGTGATGCGTCTGCGGAAACAAATCCACTGGCTGCACTTTTTGCAATTTATAGCCCAATTCTTCGTAACGTTTGATGTCACGCGCCATGGTAGCTGGATTGCAGGAGATGTAGGTGATTTTTCTTGGTGACATGTCTGCGCTTGCTTTGATGAAACTTTCGGTCAAACCTTTACGTGGCGGATCAACTAGAATAACATCAGGCTTGATGCCCTGTCTGTTCCATTGTGCCATAGCGTTCTCAGCCGAATCAACCACATAATGTGCATTTTTAATCCCATTCAAAGTTGCATTGCGCTTAGCATCTTCAACGGCTTCCTCAATCACTTCGACGCCGTAAACCTCTTTGACATTTTTAGCAAACGAAAGCCCAATCGTCCCAATCCCTGAGTAGGCATCAATCACTACATCATCAGCCGTCAATTCTGAAAAATCGATAGCCGTTTGATAAAGCTTTTCAGCCATTTCAGTGTTAACTTGATAAAATGAACGAGCCGAAATCTCATATTGATTGCCCAACATACTATCAACAATTGTATCTTTACCATAAAGAGTTCTAAAATCATCGCCAAAGATAGCATTGGTATTTTTATCATTAATGTTTTGAACGATTGATTTTACTTCTGGAAATTCAATAATAAGCTCTGCTATCAGCTGTTCAATGCGAAAAATCTTGGGGCGGGTAGTGACCAAAACCAGCATCATTTGTCCAGTGTAATGTCCTCGGCGGACGACCAAATTGCGAATCAGACCAGTCTGCTCTGCTTCATCATAGGGCTTTAGATCAAAGCGACGCAGCAAATCCCGCGTGAAATTAATCAGTCTATCTATCTCCTTGTTTTGAATGTAATAATCTTCAATAGGCATTAATTCATGGGAGTTTTTTCGGAAAAAACCAGTTTCTAACTGTCCCTTGATACGACGAACAGGCACTTGAGCTTTGTTGCGGTAGGCGTAGGGAATAGTCATACCTATCGTCTCCAA
The DNA here is from genome assembly GCF_040731245.1 of Streptococcus sp. ZY19097. Taxonomy (NCBI): domain Bacteria; kingdom Bacillati; phylum Bacillota; class Bacilli; order Lactobacillales; family Streptococcaceae; genus Streptococcus; species Streptococcus sp. ZY19097. The sequence goes on along the minus strand of NZ_CP160400.1, from coordinate 936,214 downwards.
GACTTCAACATCAGAAATTCCTGCAGTCTTGTAAAGGTTATCCCTAACTTGCTTAGCCTTGTATTTAAGTTGTTCGCTATAGGCCAAGTGACCAAAATCAGCAATACCAGTACGTAAATAAGCTGTATCAACCGCATCATTACGAAAGACAGACTTAGTTAGGTAATTTTCAACCCTACCAAAACCAATATTCTTTTTAATTTTTAGCACACGCATTTGTATAATTTCTGTTGGCAAGGCATTTTCAACAAAAAAAACAAGCCCGTCAACTTTGGCAATACCTGCACCATCATGACTAAGGTCAGAAACCTCAACTTCTACAATATCGTTCTTTTGTAACATGTTTTCCTCTTTCTCTTACGAAGCTCTGCTATTTTCAAAATGAAAAAAGAGAGATTGTCATCTCCCTATTATATCATATTTACCGTAAGCCAAGGTCAGCTAATTGTCCTTGATATTTTTCAAAATCGATCAAGATTCCTAAACCACCATACATATCATACTCATCCACCCAATCTCCTTGTGATGGAACAGTTATGTGCTCGATACCTTTACCACCAATCATAGTTGATAATCCTTCCTTAAGAAGAAGAGGATAGGAAATGTTGGTTGAGGTCAATGCATAAATTTTTCCAATGGCTGCTGAACCGGTAAAGAGTTTAGTCGGATCTTTAACCTGACTAATGAGTGCTGAAATTACTTGCTGTTGGCGTTCTGTACGACCGAAATCAGCAGAATCATCACTTCTGAAACGAGCATAATTTAAAAGTGTTTGACCATTCATCCGTTGTTTGCCCACCTTGATCGTTTGATAGGCCGTAGACTGATCTCCAAACCCAATATCATTTGGCACTTCAACAGAACTTACTTCTTCCCCATTAATCGTATGAAATTTAGCATTAATCTCGACACCATTTGGGAAAAGTGTGTCAACTGCTTCAGCAAAGGTCTCAAAATCAACCATAACATAATATTTTATATCAAGATCAAAATTATTCTTCAAGGTCTGACGCATCAATTCAGCTCCTTGATTATTATCTTGTTCACCGATATTAAATGCTACATTAAGTTTTTGATCGTAAGAATCTCCGTAACTAACATTTGGAATATTAACTAAAGTATCACGCATAAAACTAACTAGCTTAATCTTACCATCTTTATTGCCGATGTTCATAACCATGATAGTATCTGTACGAGCATCAGATGACCCTTGAGTGATCCGCTGATCACTCCCCAAAATTAGAATATTAGTACCATCTGCTGTATCAACACCATTAAATTCCTCTGTAACTGCAGGCGAATAATTAGTTTTTCCGCTAGAGACATCTGACATTCCTTTATAAAACATGTAAATCATGCCTGCAAAAACAAGTAAAAGTAAAATAGCCAATAGTTGAAAGAAACGTTTAATCCTCCCTTTTTTTCGCTTTTTTTTCGGTCTTTTCACCTTTTTAGGAGCGGGTGAGGTTGAGACTTCATCAGGTATTCTTTCTGGATAGGGAGGGACTTCCTGATAAGAATTAAGGTTTTCAGATTTCAACTTTGATTGATGTCGTGTAGATCGTCTAGATCTAGAATCCTGTGTTGGGAAAATGGGCAACCCTTGTTCTGTAAACTTACTAGGCGGGTTGGTGGTTGGCTCTTCAACATCTATTTCCATGGTTTGGTCATACACAGACTGTAAATATGTGGATGAATTGTCTTGTTGAACTCTGGTGTGATTCGATTGTTTTAACTCCGATTTTTGACGCAAGTAGTCAAATTCTTGCTTCTCATGTTCATTCAAAAAACGCAAATTAGAGAGCAGATAGCGATAACGGAGCTGTTCGTGGTGGTTTAAACTACTATTGTTTGACATATCTCATTCCAAATCATTCTTTATTTTCTCATACTTACTTTTCTTTGGTGGAGGATACGGTGAACCTTATGATATTTTATAAACGTTATATTGTCCTAAAATTTTATAGCTAATACCTATAGCCTGCAACTCTTCAAGTGCAAAAGAAACTAGTTTTTCATTATGATTATCAAAATCAATAATAAAAAAGTATTCGCCAAGGACTGTCTTCAACGGACGACTCTCAATTTTAGTCAAATCAATCCCTCGCCAAGCAAAAACCGAGAGAGCTTTATAGAGGGCTCCAGGAAGATTATCCGGAAGAGTAAACGCCAGCGAAATAGTTTTTGCAATCTTGGGCAGATTAATATTGACATGACAGTGACCAATAACCCAAAAACGTGTGTAATTGTCCTCTATTTCGTGAATGTCCTGCGCAACGATTTCCAAACCATACTCATCAGCTGCCGCATGTGGTGCAATCGCAGCAAAATTATCATTAGGGTGAGCCGCTACCAAGCGAGCTGCATAGGCAGTGCTGGGTGTTGCTTCAATTATAACATTTGGATAATTTTCTGTCACATATTTTTTGCCCTGAGCAATCGCTTGTGGATGCGAAAAAATCTTTTCAATTTTTTTATCCTTTGCCGTTGCCATCAGTTGTTGTTTGATAGGCTGTATGATTTCCGCAACAGCTGTAATATTGGTGCTATGAAAAAGGTAATCTGATGTTTCATGAACGGGTCCTTCAATGGAATTTTCGATGGGAACAATGGCAAGATCCACCTGACCTTCTTCATAAGCCTTGATAACTTCTGATATTGTTGGCAAAGAAACCAAATCCTCATTTGGGAATGTTTCCAAGGCCACATTATGCGTAAACGAGCCACTTGGCCCCAAATAAGCTACATACATTGAATTAACCTTGCTATTTCTTCTGGTGTTCGATTGTCAGTGTTAATAATGACATCTGCCAAACCGTCATACAAATCCATACGACCTTGATAAATCTTTTGGAAATCTTCCTTGGAATTATTCAAAAAGAGGGGACGTTTGGAAAGTTTATCTTGAAGGATACGCTCATAAAGGACATCAAAGGAAGCCGTCAACAAGACATTGTATTTTCTGTTTTGACGGAGCAAGTCCCGATTTTTTGGAGAAATAACTACACCACCGCCCGTCGAGATAACTACGTCGCCTTGAAGAGATAAAAGTTCTTCTAAAACCTCTGATTCAATCTGACGAAAGGCCGCTTCACCTTCTTTGGCAAAGAAGTCAGCAATTGGCATACCAATCCGTTCCTCAATTATCGTGTCCATGTCCAATAACCGACCGCTAAGATAGTGAGCCACGGTAGTTTTTCCCACCCCCATGAAACCAAGTAAAATTTTAGCCATTCTGAATAAGTCCTTTCAAATCTTCAAAAAAGCTTGGATAGCTGGTGTTGATGGCTTCTGCACGTTGCAGACTAACCTGGCCCTCTTTGACCAAAAGAGCTGCTATAGCTGCCATCATGCCGATGCGATGATCTCCAAAAGTGTTAATTTCAGCACCATGAAGTGGTGTTTTTCCGTGAATAATCATACCATCCTCAGTTGGCGTAATATTAGCTCCCATACTATTCAAAGCATCTGCAACAACCTGAATACGGTCCGTTTCCTTTACTTTCAGTTCCTCAGCATCACGGATAATGGTCGTTCCATTGGCTTGGGTGGCAAGTAGAGCAATCACAGGCAACTCATCAATCAAACGTGGAATAATATCGCCACCAATTTCTATGCCTTGCAAGTCAGAACTTTCCACTGTAATTGTTGCGGATTTGGCCAATTCATCAATCTGAGAAAGCTTGATGTTTCCCCCCATTGCCTTAATGACATCTAAAATTCCTGTTCGGGTTTCATTGATTCCAACATTTTCAAGAACAATTTTTGAATCAGGAACAATCAAACCAGCCACTAACCAAAAGGCGGCGCTAGAAATATCTCCTGGTACCACAACATCCTGTCCCTGAAATTCTTGACCACCAGAAATGCGAATTTCTTTACCATCAACAGAAATGTCACCACCAAATTGAAGAATCATATCCTCTGTATGGTTGCGAGTTTTTTCTTTTTCAATAATTAGTGACTCCCCCTCTGCCTGCAAAGCAGCAAAAATCAGAGCGGATTTTACCTGAGCAGATGCCACAGGCAATTGATAGTGGATTGGAGTAAGATGCCTACTACCATGCATTTTTAATGGGGGCAAGTCACGTTCTGTCTGTCCTGAAACCTCTACGCCCATCTGGCGCAAGGGAATAGTAACACGATCCATTGGGCGCTTAGAGAGACTGTCATCTCCAAACATCTCAACGTCAAAGTCCTGACCAGCTAAAACACCTGAAATCAATCGGATTGAGGTCCCAGAATTTCCCATGTTTAATTTATTTTGCGGAGCTTTAAGACCATTAAAACCAACGCCGTGTATCGTCACCACGTCACCATCATCCTCAATGGTAACCCCTAAGTCACGAAAGACTTGCATGGTTGACAAAACATCCTCCCCACGCAAAATATCACGAACTCTCGTCACGCCTTTAGCAAGACTTCCAAACATAATTGAGCGATGACTGATGGACTTATCCCCAGGCACACGTAGTTTTCCATTTAACTTAGCCACATTCGATACTAACTTCATACAGACCCCTGACATCTCATATTTTCTTTCCATTCTACCATAAAATAACTGAAAATTTAAGCAATTTTTCCAACAAACTGCATTTCAAAGACAGACCGAGAAAAAGAGAGGATTTTAGTATTTCAATACTATTCTCCTTCACAATTATTTTTGCCTTTCTTTGGCATAAAAGATTCCGTTTACAGCAATGTTATTCTGGATCTCTCTGAAATTAAGGGAATTCATTGCTTTTATTTTACAATACGCAACATTCTTGAATGGCACATAATAAACGAGATGGGCAATTTTAATTGCAACTTATACTCAATGCAATCAGACTAGCTCCCCAAAATCTGGAGAAAAGTTTTAAACTGTTGGAAACGAAGAGAACTTCATTAAAACCGATCAACAGCTTCTGACTTTGTTTTTGCAAAATAATAAACATCCGCCTAAATCTTAACTCATAATCAAAAATCGAGTAGAGGTTAACCTCTACCTCCTCTCACACCATCGTGCATGCCGTTCAGCACATGGCGGTTCAACTAAACTGCAGCGGAACCTCTTTAGGTTCCACATCTACCTATATAAAATTCCGTTCTGCCTGTGCCGTCCTATATTTATGAACAGCCCCTTTCGACATTCGTTCCGCGAGTACCGTCATTTCAGACCAGGTGATAGGGCAGACAAGATCAATTAGATCGGTAATCATTTAATCCGCTACCTCGCGATAGTCAGGCTCGGGAGTCGCTACTGGGTTCACTGGTAGCAAGTGTCCTTGGAGAACTTTCACCCCAAATGTACGACATGCCCGTCGTACTAAAAAACAAAAGAACCCCTGTTTTAGGCTCTTTTGCTTTTAACTATGTCCCCTGCCGGAATCGAACCAGCAACTACTCCTTAGGAGGGAGTTGTTATATCCATTGAACTAAGGGGACCGTAACCTCTTTATTTTACCTTAGTCTTGATGACAATGCAACTGCTTTTTTAAAAAAGGTAAAATTGAAGTGTACTACTATACCTCTTTGTTGCTCATTTCTTCTTTAGCTAGCTTACGATATTTCTTCATCTTTGATTTGAACAACTCGCCATTTGTTGGTGGTGTAATCGTAATAGCATTCGCACCCGCTTCAATAGCTTCACGGATGGTTTCTTCGGTTGGTCCACCCGTTGCCATAATTGGAAAATCAGGAAAATCCTGACGAATCTTTTTAATGATTTGACTTGTTTGTTCACCACCGCTAATATTTAGAATATCCACACCTGCCTCAATTCGAGAGACGATATCAGTAAATTCGGACACAACGGTATAAATGATGGGAATATCAATCATCTGGTTGATTTTTTGAATAGTTTTGACGTCTGTGGGGGCATTGACAACGACAGCAAAAGCCCCTTCAGACTCAGCAAATAAGCTCATATTAGCCGATCAATCTCCAGTTGTCAGACCACCACCAACACCAGCTAAGACTGGAACTGAAGCCACTAGCATAATACTCTTTAAAATGGTTGGAGCAGGGGTGAAGGGGTACACCGCCAAGACTGCGTCAGCATTATTATTTGCAATGATAGAAACATCCGTTGAAAAGAGAATGGATTTTATGCGACGACCATAAATGCGTATGCCAGAGCAAGATTTGATAATTTCAGGCATTTCGACAATTTCTTGACGTAGGTCTGAAAAGACATGAGGAATTTTTTTCTTAGATTCAGTCATAGGTGCTCCTTTGCTAAGGATTATTTTTTCACATTCTTTAGAAATCAAAACTCAGATATTATTACTTTAATTGATGGCCTCAGTTCTATATATATTAACATCGCCCAGTTCTCCTTTGATATCATTGAGAATCACATATATACAGAGAAAAGTTTATTTCTTGCAAAAAAGTCATCAAGCAATTGAAGAGGGGGTAAAATCATGCAAAACATTTCTGATTTTTATCTAATTCCAATCCAAACAAGGTGCTTTGATTAGAGAAAAGGCAGTTTCATTTTACCACACTTCAAACACATTGCAACTCTTTTTAACAATTTAGCGACTAGATTATTACATTTGGTGTTTTAGTTTTTGTTTGGTAAGTATTAGAGATTTTACTACACTGGAAATAACTTAAAAACTCCACTCAAAAAAGAAATAGAATATGCTATTTAATACTCTTTGAAAATCAAATTCAGGCATTATTGTCCTGATTTGATGAACTTCAGTTCAATCTACATCTGCGTCGTCTAGTCTAATTTTAATTTTCATTGAGTATGAATATAAAACGAAATATCTCTATAAGATGGGAACTATTAATAAAGTGAAAAATATTAAAAAGCCCTAAAGTTAGGGCTTTCTACGCAAGTAACCAGCAAATCTGGTTCATCTTAACGACGGATTTCTTTGATACGGGCAGCTTTACCTTGCAATGCACGCAAATAGTAAAGTTTAGCACGACGAACTTTACCGTAACGAACAACTTCAATCTTGTCAACACGTGGAGTGTGGATTGGGAAAGTACGTTCTACTCCGATACCACCAGAGATTTTACGGACAGTGTACATTTCTGAGATTCCTTGACCCTTACGTGAAATAACAACACCTTCAAAGATCTGGATACGTTCGCGGTTACCTTCGACAACTTTTGCGTGAACGCGAACTGTGTCACCTGGGCGGAAAGATGGAATGTCAGTACGAAGTTGACCTTCAGTCAAGCTTTGGATTAATGGATTCATGTAATTTTCTCCTATCTTGCTAATCATAAAGTTCTTGTCCCAGCGGATTAGCCGTATTTTCGCGTGTCCATTACACACAAAACTTATTGTATCAGAATTTCAAAAGACTGTAAAGTCACAATCATTATTTTAATCAAATTTTAGTATTTTTTGAAGTCCATAAATAGACTGTCTACGATTAACGATATAAGCAAAGCTTGATACGAGGAAAAAAGCAGGTAAATTAGCATAACCAAAAACCTCAGCACCAATAAGAATGGGCGCTAAAAAGGTATTGGTTGCGGAGCCAAAAACTGAGATATAGCCCGCTGCGGCAACCAATTCTACTGGCAAATGAAAGAAACCTGCTAACACAACGCCAAGTGAGGCACCAACAGAAAACAGAGGAGTTACTTCGCCACCCTGAAAACCTGCTGCCAAAGTTATAACAGTAAGGAGGAGTTTTAAAAACCAGTCATAGGCATAAATTTTTTGACCTCCAAAACTTGCTGAAATCAAATTAGTACCTAAGCCAGAGTATCGACCATAATGTAGAATAAGAAAGAATAAGCTTAGAACTAAACCAAATCCCAAAATACGGTAATAGGCATTTGGAATAAGCTCAGCCATCTTTGACTTAGTTATTGCCAAACTGTAGGCAAAAAGATTTCCCACTAGCCCAAAAATTAACCCCAGCACAATCAATTTAAAAAAAGCAACCCAATCAATATTCAGTGACGTTGAGAGCACATGACTAAATTTCTCAAGTCCTAGGGCATGCGAGATTGTACTAGCCGTAAAAGCAGCTATAATCGTAGGAACTAGGGCATCCAAAGCCAGATTCCCTAACAATAAAACTTCCAAGGCGAAGAGGACAGCTGCCATAGGTGTTTGAAATAGTCCAGCAAAACCAGCTGCCATCCCCGTGACAAGAAAGATGCGTGAATTGTTTTTAAAAGTAAAAAATCTGCTAAACCAGTGTGAAATAGTAGCCCCTAACTGAACAGCGACCCCCTCACGTCCAGCGCTACCACCAAATAGATGTGTCAGCCAAGTTGTCACCATCACTAGTGGAACCAGACGCTTAGGAATAACCTCTTCATCACCATGCCCAACTTCAAAAATCAAACTCATGCCTTTACCGCTTTCACCACCAAACTTTTGATAGAGAAAGACAATTAAAAGACCTACTAAAGCTAAAAAAGGGATGAGAATACCGACATGAGCCGTTCTAAAATCTGATAAAAATAGAAGTACACGTCCAAAAATAGCATCAACGGTCCCCACAAGAAGACCGATAATCAGTCCCATGACTCCCAAAATTAGCAAAATTTTGTAAGAAAGTGAATCAGCAGCTTTTAATGTTTTACTGTTCATTATCTTGTTCTCCAAGCTTTGAAGACTGATAATCTCTAGAATTCTTCATAATATCAGCAAACGTTGCCACAATCGTTTGTTCAAAATCCTTATTCTGAACACAAGTAGCAGCCTTTTTCAAAACTGCTACCTCACGACTGCTATCTAAAATAGCTTTCCCTGTTGCCTTCTTGTAATCTGTCACTCGAGTAACTAGCTGCATGCGTTTTTCCAACAAGACAACTAATTCACTGTCCACAGCGTCAATTTCTTGACGAATCTGTTCCAAATCCATTTATATTCACTCCTTTACATCTTCCTTTCCAGTATAGCAAAAAAAGACTAGACCAGCTAGTCTTTTTTCAAGCTCCGCCCTTTGTAAAAGGTGAGAGTGAAACGATCTAAGAATAGAATAGACTGTCTCAGATTAACAGCTAGCAACTAAGATTTGTTTGAGAAATCAAATTTCTTCGATATCCACAATTCCCGATACGCTACCTTATCCAATTTTGTTGGCAATCGTTTCAGCAAAAGCTTCTAATTTTTCAATATCTTCGTCTTCAGCCGCCAAGTCAACCTTGATAGAGTCAGCTCCTTTGATAGCACCTGTCAAGGCAAATTGGTTTTCAAATTCATCAACTGACTTGCAGAAATAATCGTAAAAGGTATCTCCCGAACCGACAACACCAAAAATTTTTCCTTCCAAGTCCACATCGGCTAGATCTTCATAGAAATCAACGATTTCATCTGGTAAATCCCCATCACCATAAGTGTAAGTGGCTACGATAGCTACGTCGGCATCTTCAAAATCTGCAGCATCAACTGTTGTACACTCATCAATATCAACCGTGTGACCCAATTCTTCAAATTTATTTCCAACGATGTCAGCAATTTCTTCAGTATTACCTGTCATGCTGGCATAGACAATTTTAACTAAAGCCATAATTTCCTCCAAAAGTAAATTACCCTTATTTTAGCACATTTTTAAAGAAATGGCTCGTATAATTTTTTAATTTTGACCAGGAGCTCCGCATTTTTATTTAATCGCCAAAAAAATTCCAACAACATTCTGAATTTGCTGTAGAAAATGCTTAAATGATACGAGAACTCAATCTTCCTGTACACAATTCATATTTTTAGAAATACCATCTTATATTTTTGAATTTCTTCTCAAAATCTGTTAGGATTAAGACAAGAAAAGATAGTCTTTGAGATTATTTTTTGTGTAGTTCGGCCACTTTAAACTGTACTAAAGTACAGCGAAGCATGCCAATAAAACGATTAAAAAGGAAAACACTATGTCAGACTATATTTTACCTGAAGTTTGGGAAATCCCAGCCAGCATGGGTGGTGCTTGGGGGAGCCTCAATCAACCAACCGCTGGTAGCCGCTTTGAACAGCATTTGCCAAAAGGTGATAAGCCTTTCCAACTGTATTCACTGGGCACGCCAAACGGCATCAAGGCGACTATCATGCTAGAAGAACTCAAGGAGTTAGGGGTAGAAGATACCGATTACGACCTTTACAAGATTGACATCGGAGAAGGTGACCAATTTGGCTCAGGCTTTGTGTCCATCAATCCTAACTCTAAAATCCCAGCTCTGCTTGACCAGTCTGGTGACCAACCTGTCCGTGTTTTCGAGTCTGCTTCAATCCTGCTTTACTTGGCGGATAAATTTGGCAAGCTCATCCCTCAAGACTTCGAAAAACGCACTGAAGTCTTGAACTGGCTTTTTTGGTCAACGGGTGCAGCTCCATTTCTCGGTGGAGGTTTTGGTCACTTCTTTCACTATGCCCCTGAAAAAATTGAATACGCTATTAACCGCTTTGCCATGGAGGCTAAACGTCAATTAGACCTTTTGGACAAAGAACTAGCGCAGAAAACCTACATCACAGGTGACAGCTACACCATCGCTGATATTGCCATCTGGTCATGGTATGGCCGACTGGCTGAGGACAAAATCTGGGAGCGCGCAGGCATCTTTCTTAATGTCAAAGAGTACAAAAATCTCCAACGCTGGACAGCTATCATTGCTGACCGCCCAGCCGTCAAACGCGGATTGAAAGCTGACTATAAGAGTATTAAATAACGATTTGATTTGAGCCAGTCCAGCAGGGTTGGTTATTTCATGTTATAGTCATTTAGTTTATCTTTGATTACTTCAACGTAAGAGGAAACTCCGTTTCCTTATTTCCAACTTCAAACACTCCACTAGAGTATTTGAACTCGCTTTGCCGTACTTTACGAAAGTGACTTGCTTCGCATGTCTTATTTCCAACCTAGAACAGCCTAAAGGCTGTTCTAGCAACCTGCAGCTCGTTGCCTAGTACTAAATACTAAAAGACTATATAATAAAAAACTTGTAAAGGAAACTCATGAACACTTTTGAAGATATTTTAGACCAAATCAAAACCTACGACACCATCATCATTCACCGTCATCAACGTCCTGACCCTGATGCCGTCGGAAGCCAGTGCGGCTTGCGTGAACTGCTACGCCACAATTTCCCAGACAAGCGTATCCTTGCGACTGGCATCAACGAGCCAACCTTGACTTGGATGACAGAAATGGATGAGGTAACTGATGGCGACTACTTGAGTTCCCTGGTTATCGTGACCGACACAGCCAACACAGCTCGCATTGACGATGATCGCTACGGCAAGGGCAACTGCCTCATCAAGATTGACCATCACCCCAACGAGGATGTCTACGGCGACCTCCTCTACGTCGACACGACTGCCTCTAGCGCCAGCGAGATTATCACCGATTTTGCTCTGAAGACTGGCCTTGAGCTCTCTAACAGCGCCGCTCGCCTCCTCTACACTGGCATTGTAGGTGACACCGGCCGCTTCCTCTATCCTGCCACAACCAGCAAGACCATGAGTATCGCCAGTACCCTGCGCAGTTACAATTTCAATTTTTCAGCCATTTCACGACAGATGGATAGTTTCCCCTTCAAAATTGCTAAGCTTCAAGGCTACATTTTTGATAATCTTGAGGTTGATGAAAATGGAGCTGCGCGGGTTGTCCTGACGCAGGAAACCATGAGAGCATTTGATGTGACTGAAGCTGAAACATCAGCAATTGTCGGTACCCCAGGTAAAATTGATTGCGTGCAATCATGGGCAATTTTCGTCCAACAAACTGATGGTCAATCTTACCGTGTACGCCTACGTAGCAAAAACGTCGTCATTAATGAAATTGCAAAACGCCACGACGGTGGCGGACATCCCTTAGCCAGCGGAGCCAATTCCTACAGCCTAGCTGAAAACGAGCAAATCTATCAAGAAATCAAAGATTTATTGAAAAAGTAAAGAAAAACCTTGTCAAAATACCCTTCTTTTGATAAACTAGAGTAGTTAAAAATAACTATGGTGCGGACAGTACCATGGCAGAAAGGAAAATTTTAACAATGAAAAAAGATATCCATCCAGAATACCGTCCAGTCGTATTCCTTGACACAACTACGGGCTACAAATTCCTTAGCGGATCAACTAAGTCTTCTAAAGAAACTGTAGAATTCGAAGGTGAAACTTACCCACTTATCCGTGTGGAAATTTCATCAGATTCACACCCATTCTACACTGGTCGTCAAAAATTCACTCAAGCAGACGGACGCGTGGACCGCTTCAACAAGAAATACGGTCTCAAATAATCAGCGCTTTGAAATTGCTGAAAATGTTGATTTTAAACCATTCCTATTCGTTAGGAATGGTTTTTTTATTATAAAAGTAACGGAAAAAGTAACGGCTAGGGTTAAATTCCTAAAAATTGAGCAAATTTCTCCGCCGTTTTTTCTTTTACATTATCAGTAACATGGGTGTATATATTCATCGTTGTTTTTATATCCTCATGCCCTAATCGCTCTTGTACTTCTTTTATACTTGCCCCCGCTTCGAAAAGTAAACTGCAATGAGTATGACGGAAACCATGTGGGGTGATATAAGGCAGATTATATTTTTTAATAATGCAGCGTAGGTTATAGTTTATAAAATCAAAGCTATGCGCGTGACCTGTTTCAGATGGAAAAATTAAATCAGTATCTTTCAATCGGTTAGGAAAATTTAAAAACTTTCTTTCATGTTTCCATTGTTGCATTATTTTAACCGTTACTGGGTCAAGGGTTATCGTGCGTTTACTTTTCTTTGTCTTAGGCGTTTGATAAACTACGGTACTATTTTCGCCATAGGCGACTATCTGATTAACGGACAACTTTGCCCCTACTAAGTCAAGGTCTTTCCAGCGCAAGGCTAAAACTTCACTTTTTCTCATGCCTGTAAAAGCTAATAGACGGAAAATGGTAGTTAGTTCTTTTCTTTCTTCCTTTGCTACGCAATCAAGGAAGGCCAGCAACTCTTCACGACTATAAAAATTTTCACGTTTTTTCTCATCTTCATCTATTTCAGCAGCTTTTCTGGGCTTGATAACCTTTCTCATAGGGTTGTCATGGATATAACCCAAACTTACCGCGTAATCTAGTATCATTCTTGTCATACCAATAAAATTGGCATATTTCTTATATTTCTTGAACCATTCTTGCGCCTGTCTTTGACATAGTGGCAAAGTTATCTTATCGACATAACACGCGCCAAAGGCTGGTATAATATGTAAATCCGCTTGTGCTTTCTGTCTAGCGTATGTGCTAGATTTGACAGTATTTTTGTAATGAACTAACCAAAGGTTATAAACTTCTTGAAAAGTGATTTTATCAGGCTTATCAAAATAGCCATCTTTTTCAATTTTAAGTAATAACTGGCTTTCGGCCAGTTTAGCTTCTTTGTGGGTCTTAAACCCACTTTTTTTCACGCGCTTTTCTTTACCCGTTAAAGGGTCAATACCTACATAGGTAATAAAATAGTACCGCGTTTCATTATTTTTTAGCTGATAAGGCTTAATCATTTCTTTTACTCCTTCTTTCGTTGGCTTGCCCGCCCAAGTGAAAGAATAAAACAAAATGTTAATCAATTATATATTTCCACGCGCCGACCTGCTGGGGTTGGCGTTTTTTTATTTGTCTTTGCTACTGTACTCTTCTTGTAGTCCCCGCCCTTTATCTTTGTCATAAAGACTTTCTACTATTGCCATAATATTTTTTTTATCAGAGTTAGACAAAGTTAGAAATGAGCAAAAAAAATCTTTAAAAATCATAGGTAAATAAGCTAATGCTATATAAGTGTCATTGACATTTTTATCTAGAGTTCCATACATTTCTTCGTCATATTCGCCAACTTGTTCTTCTGAAAATTTATCTAGTATTTGTGCTTTTATGCTTTGCTCAATCAAGGAAATATTATCAGCATTATCAATGAAAAGCGAAATATTCCACTTACCATGTTTAGTTTGGCTTTCCTCGTACTTTAAAATAATTTCTTTTAGGTCAGCATTGGAACTTAGCAATCTCACCATATCTTTGTAACTGCTCATAGCATCATCTTCTATTTGTTGATAATCCTCATACCCCAACAAATATCCCACACTTACGCCGAAATGTTTAGCTAGTTTTTCAGCATTCTTTGTTCTGATAGAGCTTTCTCCATTTTCCCATTTTTGAAGAGTTCGTAAGTTAACCCCAATTTTTTTGGCTAACTCTTCTTGTGTTAAATTATTTTCTTTTCTCAAAGTTTTTAGCTTATTCATATATTTTAACTACCTTTCATGGCACATTATAACATAAAAATAAAAAATATGGATAATAAAGCCGTATTTTTCTTGACAACGCCTTTTAAATACACTAAAATCTCAAGTGTAACAAAAAACGGCTTTTAAGACCGTGGAAGGAGGTGTATAAATGCTACTAACGGAAGACCATGCTAGAAAAGTACGGCGCAAGCGTGCGGACTTAATGCTGACAAAAAAAGCAACAGCTGAAAAGCTAGGTATTAAGCCACAAACCTTGACAAAAGTTGAACATGGCAACTATGATGCCCCACGTCGTATCTATGAAAGCGTAATGAATTGGCTTGTTGAAGATTTATAACACTCCCCTACTACCTTTCACATTTGGATAGTTATAAATCAGGTATTTGGATAGTTATAAATCAGGTATATAGAAAGGAGATGCCCATCTTATATTTAATCTATTTAGGAATAAAAAAGACAGTTAAAGAGGCGTTAGCCCTCTTGCAATGGCTATTCACTCTTGATTGACCACTGACCAAGGAACAATCACAAGCACTATTAAAATTGTACTCACTCACAGGGCGTAATCCCTTAAAACTAGACCAGTGACCAATAACCCTAAATGATAAACACTATAAGGCTTGCCCGCCCAAGTGAAAGAATAAAGCACGCCTAGGCGCGTGATAGAAAGGAAATACATCATGAATACACTTGAAGCACTCCTAGAGCGTGCTAACAAGTCAGATGAGGAACTAAACTATATTACCGATTATCTAGCTAGTTTGAACAATGAAGCTATAGAAACGACACTAGCAGGCAAATTTGAAGCCGTTAGCCGTTTTATAGTAAAATGAAACAAAAATAGTACATTTATGGTATAATGTACTTATGGCATATTCATTAGATTTTCGTAAAAAAGTTCTCGCATACTGTGAGAAAACCGGCAGTATTACTGAAGCATCTGTTGTTTTCGATATTTCACGCAACACCATCTATCAATGGCTAAAATTAATGGAGAGTACAGGCGAGCTTCATCACCAAGTTAAGGGAACCAAACCAAGAAAAGTTGATAGAGAAAAATTAAAGAACTATCTTGAAGCTCATCCAGATGCTTTTTTGACTGAAATAGCTTCTGAATTTGGCTGTCATCCAACAGCTATTCATTACGCTCTCAAAGCTATGGGGTATACTCGAAAAAAAAGAGCTGTACCTACTATGAACAAGACCCTGAGAAAGTAAATCAGTTCCTTAAAGAATTTAATAACTTAAGTCACTTGACACCTGTTTATATTGATGAGACAGGGTTTGAGACATATTTTCATCGAGAATATGGTCGATCTTTGAAAGGTCAGTTGATCACTGGTCAAGTCTCTGGAAGAAGATTCCAGCGGCTATCTTTAGTCGCAGGTCTTATAAACGGTGAGATTATAGCCCCAATGACCTACAAAGAAACCATGACTAGTGACTTTTTCGAAGCTTGGTTTAAAACATTCTTACTACCCACTTTAGATAGACCATCTGTTATCATTATGGACAATGCAAGGTTTCATCGGATGAGTAAGCTAAAAGAGTTATGCAAGGAGCAAGGTCATAGACTTTTACCACTTCCTCCTTACTCACCTGAGTATAATCCCATTGAGAAAACATGGGCTCAAATTAAAAAACACCTCAGAAAAGTATTGCCAAATTGCGATACTTTTCTTGAGGCACTTTTGTCCTGTTCTTATTTCAATTAACTATATATGGGAGATACAAGACTATTTACAAGAGAAACTAAAGGAGAACAACACAAAATGACCAAAAACGAGACTTATAAAGAGTTTAAAAAATGGGTAGATGACAAAGTAAACATGGCGGAAGCTATGGGGCTAGATGAAAATAGCGCAGTCTTGCCCGATATGGTGGAACAAAACATTCAAGCATGGGTACAAATTCAAGAAATGCTAGAAGAATACTCCCTACACTATCGAGCAAAAGGCAAGAAAAAACGAGGTGAACAACATGGCAACAAATGACACTAATACTTAACAAAAATCAGAAATAGCGATATAATAGTGTTATGACAAAAGAACTTACCCAAACACAAGTCGAAGAATTAAAGCAAGCCCTTAAAGATAAAAATAATGCTCCGCATCATAGAAAAATTCAAGCCCTTATTCTCTACTCTGAATGCCATAATTTAACATCTGTAGCTAAATCAGTAGGCTTTGTCCATCAGACAGTCCGCAACTTATTAAATCGCTATCTAAGTGGTGGCTTAGAAGCTCTCTTAAAGGAGAATCGTGGTGGTCGCCGCCGCTCCTATATGACGCATGAGGAGGAAGAAGATTTCCTTAAAGAGCAACTCTCTTCCTCTTTGAATGGAGAATTCGTTACCGTTAACACCCTCTTTAAAGCTTATCAAGAGAGAGTTGGGCACAAGACAACCCGAGAAGGTTTCTATGCTCTCCTGAAACGTCATGGTTGGCGTAAAGTTAGCCCACGTCCCCAACATCCGAAAAAAGCAGACGCCGAAACCATTTTAGCGTCTAAAAATAAAATCTTTATTCGAGGAGAGAATGAGTAAGCGCTTTATTGATGGAAAAGAATATCAAAAAATCCGCCTTATGTATCAAGATGAGGCGGGTTTTGGGCGTATCAGTAAACTTGGTTCGTGTTGGTCTCCAAAAGGTTATCGTCCTCACGTAGCAAGTCATCACATTCGTGAATACCGCTATTGTTATGGAGCTGTGGATGCCCATACAGGCGACTCGTTTTTCATCATAGCAGGCGGATGTAATAGTGATTGGATGAATGAATTTTTACGCCAACTATCGGCAGCTTATCCAGAAGATTATATTATTTTAGTCATGGATAATGCCATCTGGCATAAATCTCAGACCTTAAATATTCCTAAGAATATTGAATTTACCTTCATTCCACCCTACACACCTGAAATGAATCCTATTGAGCAAGTCTGGGCTGAGATTCGTAAACTTGGTTTCAAGAATAAAGTATTTAGGACTTTAAATGAGGTAATTGATAAACTTCAAGAGGTTATTCAAACCTTAACCTCTTATCAACTCAAATCAATTGTACATAGAGACTGGACTTCCGCTATTTTTGATTTTAACTGAGTATAAAACAGTTTCCAAAGAAGATTTAATAAAACTCTACGCTTATATTTTGTTTATGGAAAAGCAAGAAGATTTTTTATGTGACTTAAACCCCTATATCATTAAAAAATATTGTGAACCATTTGAACAATTACGCGGAAAAACAAGTATATTGACCAGGCAAGCAAAAAAAATTTTAGACCAACTATTAACTAAATCTGAAAAAGAGACAGGCGTTAAAAAAGCGAAAGAGCGTCAAGAAATGACATTAAATAAATCACATTTGGCAATGATTTTATTGGAAGGACTTTAAGGGGGAAAACATGACTAAAACACCTTTCACACAAGCCATTTTACTATCAGTCTATGATGATAACGGTATGGTTAGTTTAGACCTACTGCAAGAACGTCTAAAAGGCTGGGATATGGATAGCATAAAAACACGGCTCAACCAATGGCGACACCGTGGCGTTATCTCTTACACTTTAAAAGATGGTGATATAGAAGATTTTCAACTTTTGAAAAACAAGCAAGAGGACACTAAGGAACTGACCGAAGGGCGAAAGCTAAAGCTAGATGTTTATTTTAGGCAAGTTTTGGCTTCCGCTGACATTCTCAGCAAATCAACCGCTAGTGACACTAACAGGCTCAAAGCTATCCATCTACAACAACAGGCATTATCTGAAATTCCAGATGACTATTATAAGGAACTGAGTGAAGTTTATGCCTAGGATCATTTTAAAATCAAAATTAAAGGGGGTTTACGGCACTTTAGAGATAAAGTCATATAAACATACCACCGAAAAGAAAAAGCCCTCTACGGGCGTTTTACGAGTAAATAAGACAAGGGGGGCAAAATGATGACGACAACCACAACCGCTCTATTAGGTGAGAAAGCAAGTACAGAACTTGTAAAAGGTGTCATAGAGTTAGCACGTGAATTGGCACAAGAAGAAATCACGCGCCAAAATATGAAACCATTACGACAAAAAGCTGTATCGCATTCGCTATTAAGTCCGTAGGCTATGACGTGAAATAACCAACCTTCAAGAGAAAGACCAATGTTAAGCCGTGTTTGCCTTAACCTATTCATCTCCAAACTCTCTAATAAGTCTATAAGTTCCATACCTGCAACGGAAATAGGTAAATCTCTTACCAACTCCCACCCGTTCTGTTTACTGTTCGTAGTGATGTTTACTATTACCCCCTTATAGGTGAAAGGTGTAAGATAGGTATTAAGTGGCTCAAAATAAACAAACTTGTAATAATTCCCCTTGTGATAACACTGAGTGGGGTAATCACCTAAGAAGCTAAATAGCTTTAATTTTTCTCTATGTAATGTTAGTTCTATGAGTTGATACATACAGTCCCCCCTTACTAATTATGATCCTGATATAATTTACTTGTTACGTCTAAGAAACACGGCATAAGGTTAGAAACATCAACCTTGATAAGACTAAGGATACGTCTATAATTCTCTGGTAACGTTGGTAGTGTCATTCTGTTTTCTTCCTCTTTTTGCTGACTAGTATAATCTGACCTTGTTTGGAAAGCCTCATTTAACCACTGGTCAAAGATTTCAGCGCGTGATTTCGCTAGGTTAAAATTTTTGTTTGCTGTCATGTTTCACCTTTCTAATTGTAATAACGCCCTTGTGATTGAATATAAGCCCCGTAGCGTGTTTGGTATGGTTCGGGAGTAGTTTTCTTCTCATCATCATTTTTAGAATCTAAATCAAGTCTAAAATAGCTTTTACACTTTAACAATTTGACTAGCAGAATAACTAACACTAAAAATAACAGTTTCATCTCTGCTGGTGTCAGGTTCAGTTCTTGCATCATATAATTCTCCTCATAAAAAAATTTCAAGTTTTCAATGCTTCGGGTCACAAGATAACTTGTTGTGTTTATTTGTTTTTGTCAGCCTAGCCTATTCATCTTCTTAAAACGGTTTGTATATTCTATTATTAGCCGTTTTCGTTCTTCAGTGGTCATGTTTAAGAATTTTTCTTTTTCTTCCCTAGTCATGTTTTGATAAATAAAGTCTAAGTTTTCTCCAAGATATGAATTTAGCAAACCTTTTTCCACCTTTATCCTGTAATGCTCGATTTCATCAGTGGTCAGATAATCTGCGACAAATAGGGTGTTCAACTCCTTAGAAAAGAATGCTTCATCAGTGGAATTTGGCTGATGTTTAAAAGTTTCTATAGTTATCATTCTGAAATACCTCTTTCTTTAAGGTCTCGTTTGATAAGGCTGAGTAAATATTGTTCTATATTCCCTTCTGGTGCTATTGCACATTTCCCCTTTTAGACTTCGCGAGAAACTTTATCCAAGGTATCGAATAAAATATAATTAGGTTTTCTTTTAAGTATTTTTCCTATTTCTTCATCGTGGCGCTTCATCTCTCCCAGTAAGTATCCAACATTACCTTTCGCAATCTCTTCGTGGCTTGCTTCGGCTTCTTTATAGGCTTCTGATAACTGATAAAATACTATCCAGAGTGAAGTAATAGCTGTTCTACAGTCCTCAGCAATTTCAGTAGCTCCATTGTGCCCCTTTGCGATATGCCATTCACTGAGAATGTCTAATTTTTCTTCTGCGACTTTTAAGTGTTCTTCAAATTTTTTAAAATATTCTTCCATAGTGTCCTACCTCTTGTTTGATAATACTGTATGTAGTTTTCTTAGGGGGGGTTAGCTAGCTATTGCCGTAACTATCTAATGGCTGTTTAATGGCGATACCAACACCTAATATTTTTTCTTGTCTTTATAATGTTTCTATGATATGATTAAGCCACGGCAAAGGACTTTAGCTATTTTGGCTAATTTTCCTTATAGGCTTAATCATTTAGGTAAAAGGCTTAACAGTTGGTCGCTGGTGTAAGCCTTTTTTGTTGTCATTCTTTTAGTTTATCTAGTAACATGTCCACATCTCGAATATCATAATAAACCGATTTTCCTTGTTTGCGAGATTTTAGCCCGTGGGCTTTTAAATATTTCATGTACTTATGGTCAAAGCGGTAGAGTGCCATTAGTATGTTTTTGTCCGTCTAATGTATTTGCATGGTTACGATTTTGAACAGACGACAGATTTATTTAGTGCTATTGTCAGACGTGCTAACCTTGCGCCGTATTTCTTAGCCGTGGCAAGTAAATTATATCAGGGGGATAAAATTGGATAAGAATAAAATTTTAAAATCTATCTATGAAGATGATAAGTCTAATCAGCAAGTAAAAGAAAAGCCTAAAGATACAGGTATGACAGCGCGTGATAATCATTTGGCAACTTTTAAAGGTTGGCAACGAACGGTAAAACATTATGTAGAGATTAAACAGAAAGAACGCTTGACGCAGCTACTTTCACAAAATTTGACAGAGGATAAAGCACAAGCAGAAATAAAAAAACCTTTACCGCCGTTGCTTGTCGCTAACTACATAGCTGACTTGTTAATTATTTGTAGGATAAAGAGTGATGAAGGGGTTAAGCCTGTTTATTTTTATCATCCTGATGAGGGGATTTATATACAAGATAATGAATTTTTAAAGGATTTTATTAGCATAATTGAACCACGACACAACGAAAAGCGCGCTAATGATTGCATTTACCACCTCACAAGACGCGCCGAATACAAAGAACAAGAATTAAGTCAGAACCTTATCATTGTTGGTAATGGTATTTATAATCGCAAAACTCAGATATTAGAACCCTTTTCAAGTAAGCTGATTTTTACTCACAAGGTACAAACTAACTATAATCCTAAAGCTAAAAGCCCTAATATTAAGGGTTGGGAGTTTGAAAGCTGGCTGCTCGATTTGTTTGAAGGTAACAAAGAACTTTATAACCTAGCCTTGCAATTATTAAATGCCGTTATTAGGGGCGAGAGCCTTTCTAAAATGTTTTGGTTTGTCGGTGAAGGTGGAACAGGTAAGGGAACACTTCAAGAACTTTTTATAAACCTCATAGGGCGGCAAAATATAGCAAGTATAAAAATCACAGACCTAGATGCAAATAACCGCTTTACACTTGCGCAAGCTATCGGAAAGCAAGCCATTATAGGTGATGATGTGCAAGCGGGGGCGGTTATTCGTGATACTTCAAAACTTTTCAGTCTTGTTGGCGGTGATACTGTCACTGTTGAAAAGAAAGGTAAAGATGCTTATAGTACTTTTATAAAAACTATTGTCATTCAATCAACAAATGCCTTACCCCAGATAAGCGGAGATTATCACGCTGTACGGCGGAGAATGGTTATTTTACCCTTTAACAAACACTTTAAAGGAAAACCAAACCGAGCCATTAAAAATGACTATATCACACGTAAGGACGTTTTAGAGTATGTTTTAAAGTTAGTTATTGACTTAGACTATAAAAACTTTATTGAGCCTAGGAAATCCCTAGAAATGCTGGACGAATACCAAGAAAGCATAGACCCTATACTAGCCTTTTCACAAACGCTATTTCCAGATTTACAATCTACTTTTATCCCAAATGATTGGGTTTGGTGGTATTTTTCAGGATACGCCGAACATAATAACTATAAACATAACTTTAATGCCCAAAGACTGCATAGTGTTTTCCCAAACTATTTACCAGATAATTGGGAAAAAGTCAGATACCCTATCACTTTAAGGGCTGGCGCTGACCTTCCTAAAGGCTTCAAACCTAAAGACGACCAACCTAGCTATTTATCTCTATATCAGCCTTCCAAGAAGAAAAATCAAAGAGGATATAAAAAAGTTGACTAATTAACGTACTACGGTACTACGCTTCTTCCTACACTTAGACAGATAAAGTGTAGTAGGTTGAAAACCAATAGCTACAACGCTTAAAGCTAATCTACTACACTTACTACACTTATATATATAAATAATAATAAAAAAGAATGTTGATGTTGTGTAGGTATATATATTATAAAAAAATCTAGAAGTTGGTTTCAAGTGTAGTAAGTGTAGTAGAATTGTGAAACTCCTTGGGGGACAAGGGTTTTAGTCTCCTACACTTTATCTGTCTAAGTGTAGGAAAGGTGTAGGAAGTGTAGTATAAGGAGGGAGGTGAGAACAATAAAGCAAACCAATATAGAACTATTCAAAGTAAGGGAACAAGGACAATATAAAGGCATGACCGAAGGGCGCGCCCAATGGTTAGAGACTTTGGAAAGTCACTGCACGTACAAACCTAATCCAAACATTAAACCGTCACCCTTTGCGCGTGATAATGAACCAGAAGAAGGGAGGGTAGAACTTTGAATATTGTAGAACCATTGCGAGATAAAGACGATATACAAGCCATGAAGGATTATTTGAGGTCATGGAATGAACGGAACTACATGCTTTTCCTTGTCGGAATAAGCACAGGTTTTAGGATTGGCGATATACTCAAATTAAAAGCTAAAGATGTACAGGGTTGGCATATCAAGGTAAGAGAACAAAAAACAGGAAAGTACAAAAGTATCAAGATGACCAAAACTTTAAAAAAAGAACTTAGGGAGTATGTTAAAGATATGCCTTTACATTATTATCTTTTTCAAAGCCGTAACGGGACTAATAAGCCACTTGATAGACGTACCGTATATTGGATATTAAAGACCGCTGGGAATGATTTAGGAATAGATAACATAGGAACGCACACCATGCGCAAGACCTTTGGTTATTGGTATTATAAGAAATATAAGAATGTTGCTGATTTAATGACAATCTACAACCATTCAAGCCCAGCTATAACCTTAATTTATATTGGTATCCGCCAAGACGATTTAGACAGCAAACTAAGTAATTTTGATATTTAAAAAACATTTCTAAATTATCAATTAGACATAATGAGTTAAACGCTAATTAAAACAAGCAAGGTAAAGAAAAGCCTTGCTATTTCTATTCTTTTCAGTTATGACTAAATTAGTCAGATTATAAGATATGACTAATTCAATAAATATAAATAAACTTAGTTATTTGTCTAAAAATAAATCAAAAGACAATGAAAAAGAGCCTTTAAATTCAACAGATTATAGCAATTTTTAAGCCTAAAATAAAGATGTATAAAAATAAACACGAAGAAAACACATTAGAATAGCAACCACTCCCCCCCATTAAAGAAAAAAGCAGATATTTTTCATGTCTGGAACCGGCGGAGGGTTTTCTAACTAAAAAGATAAAACATATACCATAAGGGGGGAGGGTAGAAAATATCTAAAAAATAAAAACAGTTTTTTCACTATTCTATATTTTTGAAAATAAGACTTTTATGCTATAATGTTTCCTAAAATACCACTTATATTTTTTGAAAGGAGAAACGCAAGGAATGATTAAAAAGAAATCTTTTAAAAATAATTCCACTCATAACGGAACTTTAAGAACTTTAGTCACCTTTAAACACCCCTCATTGTCTGATGATGTTTTTGAAAGTATTCAATTACAAGATGAAGGATACACTTGTTGGGCTGAAATTTCAGATGCAGAACAACGGGATTATAACTTGCTGCGCGAAACAAATTCACAAGAAACACTCACGTTGAAAATTCGTGACCCATTAAGTACATTTCAACCTAAAAATTCAGATGTAGTAATCGTAAACGACCAAAGACATAATAATAAGTTGTGGAATGTTATAAACATCAAACCAGATTTTTATAATCGGAAATTTTTAACCGTTACCTTAGCAAAATAAAAACAGTAAAAACGGTTATATAAAATAACGGAGGTCATAACATGACATATACGCAAGATTATTTAGATGATGTTTTAGTAAGAATTGCTTATCATTCAAGCGGTATCGAAGGGAACACTATTTCACTACCTGAGACAGTCAGCATCATCTTAGAAAGTAGTTTGCCAACAAGTAGAAAAAGCATTAGGGAATTTTATGAGATTGAAAATCATAAGCAAGCCTTTTCCTATATTCTTGACCTATTAGGGAATGAACAACCATTAAAAATAGGGCAAATTCAAGATATACACGCGCTATTAGTTGACCGCCTACAACATGACCGCGGACAGTTTAAAAGCCAGCAAAATGCTATTATAGGAGCGGAGTTTAAGACCGCAACCCCTACAGAAACCCCTATACTAATGCGCCAATGGGTGGAAAATACCGCCTATAGATTAGACAATGCCACTAGCGAACGCGAAAAGCTAGAAACGTTAGCTGATACACATATACAATTTGAACGTATTCACCCCTTTTCAGATGGTAACGGACGGACAGGGAGATTAGTTTTAATGTATTTAGCTATGAAATATTTAAAAGCCCCTGTTATTATCTCAAAAGATATTAGGGCAGACTATATGGAACTACTAGCCCAACAAGATATAACGGGACTTGCTAATGTGTTAGGAAAGTCTTTAGAGACTGAACGAGAACGAGTGCAATACTTCCAATAAAAAAGAAGGTCTGGAAATCAACTTTTAATTATTCATATCACTGTATAAAAAACCGTACTTTTTATTCTATCACTTGGGCGGGCAAACCTAAAAATTAGTTACGTTTTTAGTACCGTTTGATGATAATTATATAAAAATGTTGATTATACATTTTATCGCCATTACTATATTTACCAATGTTTTTTATCTATTGAAGGTTATCAACATATCAAGAGGGATAAAATACGGTCTCAAATAATCAGCGCTTTGAAATTGCTGAAAATGTTGATTTTAAACCATTCCTATTCGTTAGGAATGGTTTTTTACTTAGTCTAAGGACATAAAAAACTCCTTATAAGGAGTCTTTTCAGATTGATTAATTCTATACATTGGCTAAGTAGTCTAAAAAAATAATTTTTGATCGCATAAAAGTTTTCCTGTACTACTCATTTCCACTAGTGTAGGCCGACCAGGCATCATCTTGAGCTAAAGTATCTGAATCAGTATAAGCTCCTCTGTGTTCATTCCAAACATAATCTCCGCTACCAATTTCACTCGATGACACTCCCGACTGATAAGGATCCTGTGTATAGAGTGGCTGATCATAGGTTGTCAGCCCATAAGTTTCAATAATGCTGTTGAGTTTATTAGCGTACAAGGTATCCGTTGCATATAAACCAGTTAAAGCTGCAGTAGCATCTGCATAAGAATTTGTATTTGATTTCCAAGTCCCTGCATAAGTATCCGTACTCAAAAGTGCGGCATAATCATACAGTGAACCTGAAACAGTTCCATAAGAACGAAAAGCTTGGTCAATTTCAAACGTAGTGCCAGTGCCATCATCTTCCCAAGTTGGCATCGTCACAGAATTTCCGTAATAATCTCCTTTGATTCCAAAGTAATTATAGTAAGGAGCCTGACTAAGTGCTGATTGCCCATTATTAGATTCCAAAATGGCTTGGGCAATCATAACGGATGCGTAAAGATTATAGTCTTGACCGATTTGGCGAGCAGATTCTCCAATAGCAGCAATTAGTCCCGAAGCAGTTTGACCAGTATAACCTGTCTCAGCAGTTACAGATTTACTAGCTTCTTCGCTCATTATTCCCATAATCAAACCGACCAAAGCAACTATAGCAGCTAGACTCAGAGCTAATTTAAATAAAATCTTTTTAGTCATGAAACCTCCTTCTGGCAACAAGTATTATTTTTTATTATAACAAAGTTTTCCACAGGGTAACATGACAATCTGATAACATTTGATATTTTTCCCAATCAAATTAAAGAAAATGACGAACTTATCCACAAAAATAAGTAAAAAGCTGAGGAGATCCCCAGCTCAGAATTTATACTCAATGAAAATCAAAAGTAGCCTAGGAAACGAAGCCGACGATAGAACTTGAGTTCATCAAGGCAAGTTGACAACGGATAATTTTGATTTTCGAAGAGTATTAATTAGGATAAATGTAGAAGACGGTCCCTCCTCCACACCATGAGGCTGTTGGGTTAAACCAGTTACGATAATTTGCAATACTTTGGTTCCCAGCATAATTAGCCTCTTTAACCTGAATTCGAGTGCTTGATTCTACAGCTGTGACATAGGCCACATGCCCATATCCTCCACCATCGTAAGGCCAAACAGCAATAGCACCAACCTCAGGCGTAGTTCCAGTTCTAAAACCAAGATTTTTAGCCCCGTTTGTCCATTCCTTGGCATTTCCTAAATAATTTGGAATCCAAGGTGCTAATGTCTTCACTCCCCAAGTACACTGTCCAACAGGATAAGTATTGGTTTCATTGATATAGCGCGTGATTCGTGGACTAGCAGAATTAGTTGTTGACGATTGAGGTGTCGTTACTACTGATGGTGTGAATTTTTGTTCTACTAGATTAAAGACAGCCTGACTGTTATCAGAGTAAATAGCATAGGCAGTAACTGAAAAATTGTCAGCTGTTGTGGTTAGTTGTTTGAGGTCTACAGAGATATTAGCCCTTTGATTGCTTGTTTTTGCTTCATAAGTTTTTGTTTTGCTAACGTTAGTTTTAGATGTTACAACCACCTTCAGACTTGTGACTTTCTTTGACATCAAAGTCTCTAAGATTGATACAGTAAACAATCCCTGAGTTGAATTGGTTTGGTTTAAGTTAATGACAGGATTTTCCAATCCGCTGATATTGTCAATAGTAAAGCTTGTCGCAGCAAGACCTTCTTCATTCCCTGTCTGGCTATTTTTCCCATAAAAATGCGCATGATAGGTTCCAAGGTCAAAGCCATGGTCAACCATATTGACTCGAACTTTAAAATTGCCCTCGCCTACTTTTTGAGCCTGGTACCATTTGATGTCATCTTGACCATTTACCTCTGACCATGTCGGTATTTTCACTGAAGAGATGTAATTAGGCAGACCGCTAATGCTGATATCAACTATCTTGTCTGATATTTTTGTAACTTGAGTAGAAATTTTTGCTGGAGCTGGTTTTTCCAAAGTAAAACTCTGACCACTCAAGCCTTGCATTTTATTATCTTGGTTAAGGTAGGTGTGAACATGATAAGTTCCATAACCTTTATGATTACTGAGTGCTACTGAAAGATTGGTGGTATCCCAATTGTACCATTTGATATCATCTTGACCATTTTCATCCGACCAAACAGCTGTCTGAAATTTAGCATTTGATGGTGGAGCAAGTGTTGAGGAAATCTTAACTTGTCCATCTACAACTTGAACAGGATTTAGGGATGTCTTAATGTTTACACTGCCTAAATTAGTTCCAACTCTTTGTCCATCTGTAAAGGTTGTGTACACATGGGTAATATAATTGCCAGCGCGATTGCCATGATTAGCTATATTAAACTGAAGTTTGGTTTGATTATTGGAAATAGCAGAGCTACTATACCATCTCAGATCATCCTGACCATTTTCTTCTGACCAGATTGCGACTTCAACAGTTTTTATTGCTTTTCCGCCAGCTTTTCTTGAGACAAGCACATCAAATGTTCGACTGGAAGTATTGTATTCAGTTTTACTAACATTTGCCTGACCAAGCTCTTCAGCTGACGCTGACTGCCCCAGAGCAACCATCCCTAATACACAACTTGTAAACAAGAAAGATTTTATTAACTTCAAATAGGTTCTCCTTTAAATTTGATACACCTATTCTATTCGGGAGAAACTGGAAAAAATGTCAGATTGCTTATTTATACTCAGTTAAAATCAAAAATAGCGGAAGTCCAGTCTCTATCTACAATTGATTTGAGTTGGTAAGCGGTTAAGGTTTGAATAACCTCTTGAAGTTTATCGATTACCTCATTTAAGGTCCTAAATACTTTATTCTTGAAACCAAGTTTACGAATCTCAGCCCAGACTTGCTCAATAGGATTCATTTCAGGTGTGTAGGGTGGAATGAAGGTAAATTCAATATTCTTAGGAATATTTAAGGTCTGAGATTTATGCCAGATGGCATTATCCATGACTAAAATAATATAATCTTCTGGATAAGCTGCCGATAGTTGGCGTAAAAATTCATTCATCCAATCACTATTACATCCGCCTGCTATGATGAAAAACGAGTCGCCTGTATGGGCATCCACAGCTCCATAACAATAGCGGTATTCACGAATGTGATGACTTGCTACGTGAGGACGATAACCTTTTGGAGACCAACACGAACCAAGTTTACTGATACGCCCAAAACCCGCCTCATCTTGATACATAAGGCGGATTTTTTGATATTCTTTTCCATCAATAAAGCGCTTACTCATTCTCTCCTCGAATAAAGATTTTATTTTTAGACGCTAAAATGGTTTCGGCGTCTGCTTTTTTCGGATGTTGGGGACGTGGGCTAACTTTACGCCAACCATGACGTTTCAGGAGAGCATAGAAACCTTCTCGGGTTGTCTTGTGCCCAACTCTCTCTTGATAAGCTTTAAAGAGGGTGTTAACGGTAACGAATTCTCCATTCAAAGAGGAAGAGAGTTGCTCTTTAAGGAAATCTTCTTCCTCCTCATGCGTCATATAGGAGCGGCGGCGACCACCACGATTCTCCTTTAAGAGAGCTTCTAAGCCACCACTTAGATAGCGATTTAATAAGTTGCGGACTGTCTGATGGACAAAGCCTACTGATTTAGCTACAGATGTTAAATTATGGCATTCAGAGTAGAGAATAAGGGCTTGAATTTTTCTATGATGCGGAGCATTATTTTTATCTTTAAGGGCTTGCTTTAATTCTTCGACTTGTGTTTGGGTAAGTTCTTTTGTCATAATACTATTATAACGCTATTTTTGATTTTTGTTAAGTATTATTTTCAAAAATCAAGAAACATTTCTTATACTCAATGAAAATCAAAAGTAGCCTAGGAAACGAAGCCGACGATAGAACTTGAGTTCATTAAGGCAAGTTGATAACGGATATTTTTGATTTTCGAAGAGTATTAGTATATCTAACTATTTTAAAGGCATATCAAAAAGCTAGTACAGATACTTTGATTGTTATACAATCACGGTATCTGCACTAGTCTTTATCTTGCATTATAATGTTTAATTTGACGCTTAATGTCACGATCTTGTTCACGGCGTTTGATAGACTCACGTTTATCATAGTCATGTTTCCCTTTAGCAAGTCCTATAAGAACTTTGGCGAAACCATCTTTTAAATAAACCTTTAAAGGTACTAATGTCATCCCAGTCCCTTTTAGTTCATTAGCTAATCTCTCAATTTCTTTTTTCTTAAGCAGGAGTTTTCGGGTACGCTCTGGCTCTTGATTCCAAATATTTCCTTGTTCAAAAGGTGAGATATGAACATTAACCAACCAAGCCTCACCATTTTTGATTTGGGCATAGCCATCTTTGAGCTGAATCCTAGCCGCCCGTACAGACTTGATTTCCGTTCCAGTCAGCACAATACCGGCCTCAATAGTATCCACTATCGTATAATCATGTCTAGCTTTTTTATTTTGAGCCACTACATTTCCTTGACCTTTGACCATACTTACCTCCTCTTCTTACCTTTCTTAGACACCTCTTTATAGAAAGGCTTTTTTGCGGCTTTCTTCTTAGAAAAAGTAGATTTATTTGACCGCTTATGACTTAATTTGCTGTCGCTTTCGGATTTTGAGCGACGCTTTTTATTTTTGGATTGTGTCTGCCTATCAGATAACCGACTTCTACTTGATTTTCCCTTTTTGTCTGATTTCGACACTTTTTCAACAATATCAAAATCACTTGGAAGATACTCAAAATCAATATCACCGGTATCCTTATCAGCCTTGACCAACTTTACCTTGATTTGTTGCCCAACGTGAAAAACTTTACCTGATTTTTCCCCCTGCAAAGTTAAAGCACGTTCATTATAATGGTAATATTCTGGTAAGGTCGTGACATGAATAAGACCTTCAATAGTATTCGGCAATTCGACAAAAAGTCCAAATCTAACCACACTGGCAATGACAGCATCAAATTCCTCACCAATAAACTCAGCCATGTACTCAGCTTTTTTCATAGCCTCAACAACACGCTCAGCATCAATAGCACGCCGCTCCAAACTTGAACTTTGACTTGCTATTTCAGGAATGATATGGGCAAAATGCTCTGCCTTTTCAGCAGTCAAATGGCCATATTCCCTTACCATACGGTGAACCAAGAGATCCGGATAACGTCGGATTGGACTCGTAAAGTGGGTATAATACTCCGCAGCTAAACCATAATGTCCATGATTGTGTTCTGAATAGCGTGCCTGCTGCATCGAACGCAGCAGCATGGTATTGAGCACCGCCGCTCCTGGCTTACCTTCAATCTTCATCATAAATTCCTGCAAAGCCGACTGACTCATTTTATTAGCTGTACCCTGTACTTGAACACCAAAGATACTAGCATAATCAAGGAATTTCTGAATTTTTTCAGCCTTAGGTTCCTCATGAATACGATAAATAAAGGGCAGTTTCAGTCGTGTAAAATGTTCGGCAACGCATTCATTGGCTGCTAGCATAAAGGATTCAATCATCCGCTCAGCCAAACCTCGCTGACGAAGGACGATATCAACAGGCATACCCTTACTATTGACCAAAATCTTAGCTTCGTTGGTGTCAAAGTTTAGCGCTCCTCGCCGAGTGCGCATCTTTTCTAAAATCTTGTGTAAACTCACCATGTGATGAATAGATGGAACAATGGGCTTATACTGCTCAATAAGTTCTTCATCTCCAGCAATAATACCGTTAACATCCGTATAAGTCATGCGGAAGGTAGTTTTGATAACAGACTGACAAATTTGGTGACTAACGACATGACCATTTCGATCAATTTCCATTATGGCTGACTGCGTTAAGCGATCAATATTGGGATTAAGAGAGCAGATACCATTTGATAGACGTTCTGGCAGCATTGGAACCACTCGGTCAGTCACATAGACAGAAGTCCCACGGTTTAAGGCTTCACGGTTAAGCGCAGAACCTTCAGTCACATAATAAGAAACATCAGCAATGTGCACGCCTAATTCAAAGTGACCATTTTCAAGCAACTTAACATGAACCGCATCATCTAAGTCTTTGGCATCGGCACCATCTATAGTAAATGTAATTTCCTTACGCAAATCCACACGCCCAACCATATCCTTATCAGAAGGCGCATCTGGAATAGCATTGGCTTCTGACAAAACATCCTCTGGAAAGTCAGAAACAATATCCATAGATTCTAAAACTTCAAGAACATCGATGCCAACTTCACCTTGATGCCCAATGATATCACGCACATTAGCAACAAAGTAATCGTGTTTTCGGGTCGGGTATTTTTCAATATCAACTTTAATAATTTCCGTGCCATCAAGAAGCACTGGCTCCTTCTTAATATAGATTTTTTGTTGGATTTTCTGATTTTTTGAGCGGATATAACCAGCATACTTGGGACGCTCATCGTCAAGGACAAATTGACCGACCGCAGTCTTTAAACTACGATCGACAATAGCAACCACCTTAGCTTCTGCAGCTGTTCCTTTAAGTCTATCTGCAGGTTTAGTAACTACTACTTCTACAGTATCCCCATCAACAGCATAACCGACATCGTTTCGACCGATGAACATGTCTTCTTCATTTTGGTCAACATTCAAAAAACCAAAGCCCGCTTTATTAGCCCGAAAAATACCTTTTACTGTGATTGGCTTTTGTTTTTCTTCATTTCTACGCAAAGCAAGATTGCCATCATTATCAAAACGCAATTTCCCTTTGCTCTCTAACTTGGAAATTTCTTTAATCAAAAATGGAAATTTTTTGGCACCTGCCATATCAAGACCAGATGCCAAGTCATTAACATTTGATTTTCCGTGCTCCTTTAAATATGCAATAATTTGTTCTTTCATAATATTCTTGCAAGAAGATATCTTATTCAACTTGCATTTCCTCTCGTTTATTCTGTGTGGAAAGTTTTTTGGATCTTATTTGTTTAGATACGTTAAAAAAATAAGCTAGACGAAAACTGTCCAGCTCACTTATTTACTTGATAAAATGGCAAGCGCAAGAGCAATAAGCAACCAGAAAAAGACTGCAATTGCTGTGAAACGTTGCATGAATGCTTCAAAGCCACGAGCTTTTGTACGTTCAAACAAAGCTTCTGAACCGCTGCTATCAAAAACGTTGCTGCTTGGGTTTTTCTGTGGTTGCATAAAAATCGCAATCACAATAATGACAGACAAAACAAGCAACACTGTCAATAGTAAGTTGTACATGATTTTTTCTACCAAGAACATTGAAAATGATGCTGCTAGAAAAGTTATAAACAGCTCAACTCTTCTTAGTCATTTTCAAACGGGTTCAATTCCTTTCCTCCACTATGGTCTTAATCATTTTAACATAGTTTGTCCTAAGATTCAACATGTAAGGTCACTTTTCGCTCTTTAGGACAATACTTTGGTACCTGAATTTTATCAGGATGGTTAACTTTATTTTTACTGGTCAAATAATTCTTGCTGCCGCAAGATGTACATTTCAAATTAATTTTTACTCTCACGCAATTTCCTTAACCTTAACATATTTTCTAAAATTGATCATGCTCCAGACAAAGTTGATAAAAACAATGAGACTTGTCATGTAAAAAACTGAACGGTAACCCATACCTGTCGCCACAGCAGAACCAACAAAAGGTCCGACAACTTGCCCAAAATTAGTGAACATTTGATTATAGCTGAAAATCCTCGAAATACCCTCGCGAGGGGTAATCTTTGTTAAAAGTGAATTAATACTTGGCATCAATGCCCCTGTTCCAAAACCATACAGAAAACGCAAGATTCCTAACTGAATCGGAGTTTTTGCTAAAGCACAAAGTAAATACATTGTAAAGCTATAAAATAAAGCTACTAGTAAGAGGCGATGATTCCCAATTCGGTCGCCTATCTTCCCCAAATGTGAACTTGATAATATGCTAGAAAAGCCCATAGCAGAGACAATCAAGCCAGAAACAAACATGAGATTCTCACTTTGACCAAGATGACGAATGTAAAGAGCCAAAATTGGAGCAATTGATTGAGCAGAAATTTGAATAATCATGCTAGTGATAAATAATCCAAATAAAATTTGCTTATTACTAACTCGCTTTAGTACTTCGCTTGTTGGCATGACATCTGCCCTCTCAATGACTTCAAAATCTTCCTTAACAAAAAAGATAGTCATTAAACTACAAATCAACAAGATTCCACCAACAAGGAGAAATACTTGTCTAATTCCAAAAAACTCTGCCAAAAGCCCTCCCATCAGTGGTCCAATTAGCGATCCCGCCGTTACACCTGTCGCCAAAGTTCCTAAGGCATATCCCGAACGCTGTTTAGGTGCCTGACTAGCAATCAGGGCCGTTGAATTTGGAACATAGCCTGCAAAAATACCATTTAATATCCTAAGAAAAAGCAGCCAGAATACATTCGGGGCAAAAGCTAGGCCTCCCATGGTAAAAGTCATCACAAGGCTAGCACGAATCATCATGGGTTTACGACCATAACGATCAGCCAAACGTCCCCAGACAGGAGCAACTAGCGCAGAAGCCAAGGCAGATAAAGAAACCGCCAAACCAGCATACCACTCTACCTTACTCTTTGGAGCACCCAATTCTTCTACATAAAGTGCCATAAAGGGCATGACAAGTGAAAAGCTTGCCCCAGTAAAAAAGTTACCAAGCCAAGCTACTCGTAAATTTTGTTGCCAATTAACTTGGCTGATTACTTGTTCATCGATTAGTCATCATCTTCTTTCCAAAAAAAGTCCAAGGACTATTATAGCATAAAATAAGGAGTTCTCGCCAACAAAGTAAGAGTATTTTATAACATAAATTTTCAGCCTAAATTCTCAGTTTACTTTTAGTACTAGTTCCAACAGCAGCCCCTAGACTGTTGAACGTTGGAACTACAGAAGTGACATTTCACCATTCGCCAAATAGTAACAAAAAAACCGAAATGATTTTAAAAGCAAGTGTGTGCTCATTTTTCGATATCGTTTCATCTGATACTATACAATATTCTAGAAGAGGATGGAAAAGACCATCACTGAATCAGAACTGGATCAGACCGAATATAAACTATGCTTTAGTAGCAGATTAAGTAAGAAACTTTGTTAGAAAAAGTAAAAAATTAGTTTTTTTACAAGCGAAGCGAGCACTGAAACTAGATTTTCCACCTTTATAAAAAAGCCTGAATTGACTTAATTTTAGACAGTTGGAAGATTGAGGATCTTAGTCTAGTGGACTAAGTAGGCCGAAAACTAGAAAGTAATGACGTTCAAATCATAGGTGCTAAATTCCATGAATTTCTGAAATTATCTACTGATTCAGATACCAAGCGTCTAGGAAACCTATCTGGTACAGTTTTAAGTTTGAATGCTAGCAACTGTGTGGTATCCCAAAAGGCTTTATTTACAGATTCAAATATTTATGGTCGTAATTTAAAGGTTTTGGGGGCAAAGCGGAGCACTACCAGAAAGCCTATCAGGATAAAGAGAAAAAGTCCTATCAAAATTCCTATTATGCCTACCACAGAAATGTGTTTTGCCAGACGGAAGATTTGAAATCCCCCGTAACCGACAACACCCGCCATAATATTATAAAGTTTACTCTTAGACTTCATACCATCGTTAAAAGGCTGCAAAAGGAAGTAGAAATAGAGAAAATACAAACTGAAAAATGTCACAGACAAAATCTGTCCTAAAACAATCATGAAAAGCCCTGCTATTTTCCAATCAAAAAAAGACACATAAAGAAGACTGTAAATGAGGTTAAGGAGCAAAAAAATCGGAGCATTGTGTTGCAGGGAGCGCTTAAAACGCTCCTTCAAAGTAGCTAAAATCACGTCTCGCCTGCGATAATAATGGTACTTTAGCAGTGGCCGATCCAAATGGTAAAAGCAGAATTTCATATAAGTCTCGCCCACATAAAGCAGGTAACCCACCATGACCGTCACAAATAAGCTCTGCCAAAAGATCTTGTCATCATTGATAAGAGGTTGTCTGTTATCAGAAAAGTATCTAATTCCCAATATCACTGCACCAATACCAGTAATAATAAGCAGACGCCACCTAATCTCTTTATTCAAATGCCTGCCCAGACGCTTGGTAAAAATGGCATTCAGGTAGGCAACGCCCTCCAAATTTCCAGATATCACCGTCTGATCATCAATATCAAAATCTTTCTCTTTGACCTCAACTGCTACTGTCTCAATATTATCCAAAGCCGTCGCTGCTTCTTTTAGAGCACCATGGGTTAAGAGGCTACGTACCAAAACATCTAACTTAGACTGTTTTTGTAAATACCGATAGGCTAGAAGCCAAATAACAAGACCCGCAAAACCCGCTGGTAGGCTCATAACCAACTGCGGAGAAAAAGCTTCTCCAAGAAACACCAAGGCTGTACCAATCGCAAAAGCAGGGAAGAAGGCGATAATTCCCACTCTATTAAGGAACTTCTCGGTCCTATCTCTATCTCTAAAATATAGTGGTAGGGTCAGCATTTTTATCCCAAGACGCAAACCAGCCAGAAAAAGAGCAAAGGCCAGTCCCCACCAAAAAGGACGGGAGATGAAAACAAAGTAAAGACCAAAAACAAGTCCTTTAGCCAGCAAACCACGGGAAAAATCCAAAGCTTCCTTTGCAAGCAGATAGTCCTTAGGTGAAATCCTAAAAATACGCACTGCCTGACTGGCTTCAATATCCGACTTGTCGATGACCTTCATGTGAAAAATCGTAGCAAGCAGCACCGAAAAAGTAAATATAAGGGTCAATGACAGGTGACTCGCTGACGCTTCTTTTAAAGCAAAATACTCAGGCAAAATTTTATGCAAGACAAAGCCAACACCTGCACAAAAAAGGACATAAAAGATTGTTCCTCCAAAAACATAAAACGGCAGGTAGAGCCCTTTGAGGACCAGCATGATGATTTTAACCTCATCAGCCCGATACCAACGATTAGGAATCTTCTTACCCAAAAAAGGAATTTTTTGCAGAAAATGAACAAAGGAATTGTACTTTTTTGCATTTTCCACTTGCAAAAGCACCCGAATAATCCGATTAAGATTCATGATGACCTCCCTGAAGAGCTTCCAAAACCTTATCCTCGAACTGCTCATGCTTTCTATCAATATCAAGCGCCGTCAAAACACCATTTTCTAACACTGCTACTTGATCGCACAAATCTTCAGCCAAGGCCATAATGTGAGTGGACAAAATCAAGATATGTTGATCCTTTAGAGCCATCAAAAAGCGCTTAATAGCAATACTTGAAACCACATCTACCGCCGTCAGAGGTTCATCCAAGAGAATGATTTTGGGTTTTGAGATAAAAATGCAGAGCAGAGACAACTTACTCTTCATCCCATCAGAATAGCCCTTAATAATCCGATGCCTGTCCTCCTGGCTAATCTCCATAAAATCCAAATAATCATCCACAGACTTATCCGCTGTCACAGCATGTAAATCCATGTAAAACTTAATAAATTCATAGCCAGTTAAAAATTCAGGTAAGTAATTCTCCGAGAAGACCATACCAATGTCTTCACTCATTAACTCACGTTCTACTCCATTTTCACATAAGAAAATCTCTCCAGCATCTGCGGGAAATTCACCGTATAAGATGTTAAACAACGTCGTTTTACCAGCTCCATTTCTCCCCAGTAATCCCGTAATCTGACCTGATGAAAAGGTATAAGAGGCACCACGTAGAACTTCCTTTTCCTGAAAGTTCTTTTGAATATCACGCAAAATCAATTCCATAAAATCACCTCAGATAACGTTTTCTTCATTGTATCAGAATTAGCATACAAAAACAAGGCTGAGCAGCTCAGTCTTGTTCCATTTCTATCACCAATCGTTTAATCTGAGATTTGAGCGTTTCGAGGTCACCTGTGTTTTTAAGTACCAAATCAGCTAAATCCCTCTTTTCCTCCAGAGGCATTTGTCGAGAAATGCGGAGCTGAGCTTCTTCTTTAGTTAGTTGATTACGTGCCATCAGCCGCTGAATCTGCGTCTCCCTATCCACATAAATCAGCCAAACCTGATTGCACCAGTCTTCGTATCCCTGCTCATAAAGTAATGGAATGTCCAGAAAAACAAGCTCATTGTCCTGCAAAGCTCGATCGCGACGTTTTTCTAACTCTTTTCTGATAATTGGGTTTTGAAGATCAGCTGACTTGGCAAGCCTTTCATTTGAGGCAAAAAGCAGGGCTGCCAGTTTTTTTCTGTCCAACTCCCCATCTGCCTGTAAAATCTCTGTCCCCAACCAGCCTACCAAGACCTGGTAAAGAGCTCCGCCTTTTTTCTGTAAATCGTGAACAACCTCATCTGCATCAATAACTATCTGTCCCAGTTCACGCAGGTAACTTGACACCGTCGATTTTCCCGAGGCAATACCGCCTGTAATTCCAATAATCTTTGTCATCGTTTTTGGCAGGACGGGCAAAAATGCGTCCCGCGTCCTCCTACTTTGATTTTCTGAATTTCTGCTCCACAGCGCGGACAAGGCTCACCCGATTTGCCGTAAACCTGCAAATACTGCTGCATGGTACCATCTTCACCTAGGGCATTGCGATAGGTACGAATGGTTGATCCGCCCTTTTCAATGCCCAGCTGCAAAATGTTAATGGTTTTATCATGGATTCGCTTGATTTCCGCCTTTTTCAAACTAGACGACGGGCGCTCAGGATGCACCTTAGCAGCCCAAAGCACCTCGTCCACATAGATATTACCCAGACCAGCAACAAGCCTTTGCTCTAAGAGCAGCGGTTTGATTGGCTTATGAGAAGACAAAACAGCCCGCTCAAAAGGCGCCAGTTTAAAGTCTTTTTTGCTTGGCTCAGGTCCTATTTTCTTTTTGATAAAATAAGCCTCTTCTTCTGATTTTGCCAGCAGTTCAAAGGTTCCAAACTTACGGACATCCTGATAAACCAAGGTCGAGCCATCAACTAAGTGAAAGAAGACATGAAAGTGCTTATTATCAGGCACTTGTTCAGGAAAGAGCAGATACTTGCCTTCCATTCGCAAATGAGAAATCAGCACTTGAGCGCCTAAATCAAAAATCAAATATTTCCCACGACGACGCATGGCTTTAATTTCCTGTCCTAGAAGATCAAGCTTGAAGATTTCCAAGTCTGTCTTAACCATCTTGGGCACACGTACCTCAACAGGACAATCGTTTTACCGACAACTAGCCGTTCTAAGCCGCGCCTGACTGTTTCAACTTCTGGTAATTCAGGCATAATTTCTCCTTCCCGTTTTTATCAAGAAAGCTGAGCCACAGCCCAGCCTTTAATGCCCCATGGCAAAGCTATTGGTAAAATACTCTTCTAACACGAGACGATGCTTATCTGACACACTTTCCAGCTCTGCTATTTCTTCTTTAGAGAAAAAACGCAGACGAAGGGTTTCCTCATTGTGAAAATCAGAAATATCAAAGTCCTCCAGTGCCTTGAACTCATATATTATGACAATAGTCTGCACCTTGTCGCCATTGGGATAGATTTCCTCAAAATTGCTGTAAACATTGAGAAAACGCACCGCTTCCACCTGGATGCCCGTTTCTTCAAAGAATTCACGCTTGGCTGTGTCAAGTGTTGACTCACCCAGCTCCATGGAACCCTCTTATGTCAAGAAAATGATGCACTTTTCTTCATAACCAAATTATATCATACTTCCTGACCACAAGAAAGAGACTTGTCACATAAGCCTCTTCTTTCATGATTTATAGATTACCTCAAAGAAACCTAGACAATCTACCACTATTTTTTCAACGTGAGCTTCCACAATCTCTTTCGTCAATCCCTTAGTCGATGATTGTGGTTTCTGATCAACTAAGAATGACTTCTCTAAGTTTGTGACTTGCTCGTCTATAGCTACTTTTTTATCAAGATAAACGTCGCTGCTTATATAACAATCCTTATACTCTTGAAACAGTTCTAGTTTTCGAGTTTTTAAGCGTTCTATGTCACGTGATATCTCAGTATTTGCTTTCGATTGAGCAGGAGATTCCAAATAACCTGACAAAGCTTCCAAAATAGATGCTTCAATCTTATCCAAACGACAAGAACTTACAGAATGGTCTTGCCCCTTGCAGTAACCACAATAAAAATAACCAATTTGTCCTTTATTTTGTCGCAAAGACAGTCGATGTCCACAGTGTTCACAAAAAACTAAACCTGTCACAATAGACTTTTCCGTCTTTTGTGACAAACTGCTGGACTGAATTCCTCTGCGAAATAGTCTTGCTTGTTGAGCTTTCTCAAAGACTTCTGCACTCACAATAGCCTCATGGTTATTCTCTATTCTCTCCCATTTCGATTCCGGTCGTCTAATAAGTCTTCCCCTAATATAAGTTCTGGTATTAAAGAGATAGGTCCCCTTATAGGCTTCGTTTTTTAGAATCTGTCGAACACTTCCCTTGGTCCAGACATTTCTGGTTTGTTCATCTGTCAAAATCATAGTCTTTTGATATTTTGCTTGGCTGACCTGCATCTTGCGTTCAGCAGGAGTGATGGTCTGTTCTCTATTCAGAAGCTGGGCAATTTTTTGATCTCCCATCCCCTCAATACTGAGACGAAATATCCGTCGTACAATTGGGGCAACCTCTTCATCAATAACAATCTTAAAACGATCCTCTGGATCTTTGAGATAACCAAAGGGAGGTAACCAGCTCATATTCTTCCCTGAACGTTTCATGGTATTCATGGCACTTTTGACCTTTTCCGAGACATCCTTGGCATAAAAATCATTCAATAAATTCCTAAAAGGGACATCTATCTCCAGACCATTCTTTTCAGATGTCTTACTATCGTATTGGTCATTTAGCGCAATGAAACGTACTCCTAAAAACGGAAAAATGTTCTCTAAGTAATTGCCTAACTCCAAATAGTCACGCATAAAACGTGATAAATCCTTAACTAGGATATGGCAAATAATTCCAGCCTTAACATCAGCCATCAGGCGCTGGAAAGCAGGACGATTAGTACTGGTCCCTGAAAACCCATCATCCACAAATTCCTCCCGTTGAAAAGTTTGGAACTCTGGACTCTGATCCAGATAACGACTTAACAATAGCCGTTGATTAATAATGGAATTACTCTCATCCGTGTTAGCTTCGTCCACAGACAAACGGAGATATAATGCAATTTTAGACATCCCAATCACCTCCCATCTGACAGGTAAAAGTTACCGTGACTTCTTTATCTACACTGACTTCAATGCGTTCAATCACCGCCGTTAACAAGTCTGACGTGATAAGTTCTATCTGTTGACAACCCGCTAAAGCTTTTAACCAAACGACCTGATGTTGAAATTCTTCCTCAACTTTACCGATTGCTTGTTCACAGTTGATCATTTCCTGAGAGAGCGTTCTAATCTTGGCTTGCCTTTCTGATTTTTCAGTCAGATATTTTTCTTTGTCCAGTCCTGATAAGCGGTAAGAGGCATACAAACCACTCAGGTCACTCTGTAAAGAAGAAATGGCTTGGCGATGTTGCTTGATTCGCTGTTGATAATCATTCTGTCGCTCCTCTTTGGTCGCTTGTAATCTCGGTAAAAGCTCTTCTAGCGTCCCAAATCGTGTCATCTCATCTTGAAGTAGCTTGGCAATTATCATATCCAAAGCCACCTCACTAATGTAAACAGTCTGCTTTTCAGACTTATGGGGATTATTGACATAATCCATAAAGTAATAGTAATCGTAATCAGATTTACGATTTGAAAAGTGACGGCAGTAACGATACATCTGCTTGGAGTTACCTGCCGCGTAAATCAGTCCCTTGTAGCGATTCGGTGTTTTAGGCTCTGTCCTCTTTTTTACACTACGTCTACTATGAAGCGCTGAGAGGATTTTCTCAAATTCTGTCTGACTGATATAGGCTTCATGTGCTTGTTCTACTCGGATAAAATCAGCCTCTGTTAACTGTTTATTCGTCCGACGTTGCACCAGATGACCTTGATAAATAGGATTTTGAATCAGGCGCAAGAGCGTTGAGGATCTCCACTGTGGCGCATCAGTATCGCTTCGATAGACCTGACCTGTGTAACGATAGGTTGTTGGGATTGCTACCTTTGATTGATTGAGGTAGCTCGTAACTTGCGCTACCGACTTACCTTCTAATAGTTGCTCAAAAATGGAGTGAAGAATGTGTTTTACTACAGGATCTATGATGAGTTTTTTGCCACCTTCCAGCTTCTCTAATTGGTAACCATAAGGCGCAAATCTTCCAATGAAATATCCTTGACTAGCCTGATGAATCACATATGAAGTGACCTTCTTTGAAATGTCCTTAGAGTATAGGTCGTTAACCAGATTTTTGATTTCAACTTCAAAAGACTTCTTCTCTTCCAAGCCATGTAAGGTGTCCAGATGGTCATTGATAGAGATAAAGCGCACACCTAAAAAGGGAAATACCTTATCAATCAGTCGTCCCATCTCTATGTAATCTCGTCCTAAACGTGATAAATCACGAATCATGATACAATTGATGGTACCTTTTTTAATATCCTCCATCATCTCTTGAAAGGCTGGGCGGTCAAACTGAGTCCCTGAATACTCATAGTCGATATAGGTTTTAACAACAGCTAAGCCATTTTCTTTGGCAAATGTTTTGGCTAAACTTTCTTGTGTACCAATGGATTGTGACTTGTTGCGCCAGTTTTCTGTACGTTCCTTCGATAACCGGACATAGATACCAGCTTGATAAGTTGTTGATAATCTTTTTTCTTCTGCTTCTAAACGATAACGTTTTTTGGTACGAGCCATTAGATGACCTCCGTTTCAACGTTTAAAAACTGTTGGAGAAAGTTCATTTCTTCCAAATCATGAAAGACTACAGTCAGATTTTGTCCCTCGCCAATTTCAATGCGATCCAGTAAGCTAACTAAGGTCAAGCGATTGAGAAATCCTTCTTTGGAGTCACTCAACTGCTTCAACCAAATCTCTCGATGTTGCAATTTAAGATACAGCTCCTGAGCTAACTGATTCTTGTGATGAATCGTTTCTTCAATCTGTCTCAACTGTTGACGGTAATGATTCTGAAATTCCTGATACTCTGCTTCATTAATCAAACCATCATCTAGATCTATAAAGAGGGTCTGAAGGAGGTGTTCGTACTTCTTACGCTTAGCGACTAGTGAAGTAAAGTCAATCTCCAAAAATTGTTCTTTTCTAAGTAATGTTGGAAACTGTTCTATCAGAGAGGATTTCTTCACAAGATGCTGGTTAATCAGTTTTGATACCACCTGGTGTAGGGTTTCTTGCTTGATGGTGTGCCGACTGCAACCTTGTCCCTTATTGTAAGTCCCACAAATATAACTAAAGCTATCTTTATTCCGATAGACAGCTTTTCGTTGAACCATCTGTGACTGACAATCCTGACAAAAGAGCAAACCTGCAAATAAAGATGGCTCTTTCTTGCCATGCTTTACATCACGAAGTAACAAGTTATTAGCAATAGTAAAGGTACTCTCTGAGACAATTCCCTCATGTGCATTAGCAACTCGAATCCAATCTTCTGGACAAACTTTAAGAGACCGTTGCGATTTATAATTCAGCTTGGTTTGTTTGCCTTGTTCCAAGGTCCCTGTATAGACTCTATTCGTGAGAATACGATTCACTAGCTTAGACTGCCACTGGTTACTTCTCCCAGAAAATCCTTTCAATTTTTCATGACAAGTTTTCTTATGTTGGAGTGGGGTCTCAATACCAGCCTGATTGAGGTAATCCGCAATACGATTGGACGAGTAGCCCTCTAACTTAAGTGCAAAAATCTTCTCAATAGTCGGTCTAACAGCCTCATCAACCACTAAATGGTTATGCTGGTACTCATCCTTACGGTAACCATAAGGCGCAAAAGCACCAATAAATTCTCCCTTTTGGCGTTTTGCCTTTTGAGTACTTCTGACTTTCGTGGAAATGTCTCGACAATAACTATCATTGATGAGACTTTTGATTGGCATCACTAAATGGGTTTCGTTCGCATCTGCAGTCAAACTGTCATAATGATCATTAACCGAGATGAAGCGAACTCCCATTGCTGGAAATATTCTTTGGAGGTATTTACCTGTCTCAATATAGTCTCTTCCAAAGCGAGATAAGTCTTTAACAATGATGGTATCAATACTTCTCTCGTCAACCATTACCATCATACGATTAAAATCAGGGCGGTTAAAGGTTAGGCCACTAATGCCATCGTCCACAAATTCTTCTAAAATAGTAATATCATGATTTCTAGCATAGTCACGTAAAAGAGAACGTTGATTGACAATTGAGTTACTTTCAATATTATCCCCATCATCACGGGATAAGCGTAAATAAATGCATGCTTGCGTCATAATCTACTCCTTAATCAGTTTTAGGTGCTTTCCGATTAAGGATTGAGGTTCTACATTTTTATTTTACATAATTTATGTGAACTTGTCCGCCAAAATCTTAAATTTTTTCTAACTGTCGTCCCAATAAATCATCTAGTATTTCTGTAAGACTTAATGGTTTATCCGTAACCTTAACTGTAACTTTATAACCTTCAATCATAATCTGTGATGATTCAACACCCTTACTTGATTTTTCCATATTTTTAATTCCTTTTAATTCAAAATTGTACCTCAGTGGGTGTGATTTGTTAGATCACGCATGGGTATTTCACCCACTGTCCTTTAACGCTGGCAGCCTGAACGCTCAGAAGTATCATTGTCCTTATTTGTAGTCATGGCAGATAGAGAACCACTCTATTTTATAGCTGATAGTTTACCGCTCATATCATTGCGCATCACACTAAATTGCTCGACAAATAAGAAAGTCCCACCTCGGTTTATTCAGTTGTCAATGAACAAATCAGGAGGAACTACTTTATATTGTGTTTTATTCTATGAGGATAATCAGAAATTCCCAACAAATAATCTGTACTGACGTTATACAAATTAGAGAGTTGAATCAACATTTCCGCTGAAAGCATATGCTCACCACGTTCAACTTTAGCATAAGCAGAGCGTGTGATTGTGAGATAATCAGACACATATTGCTGTGTATAGTCATGATCTTCCCTTAAATCTTTTAAACGCCGGTACATTAAATTTTCTCCTAAGAAAAAGTATAATGTACAACATGGAGAAAAATGCATAATTGTCCAAATTGGACCATTAGTTTATCCTAAAAAAGAGGAATCTTATCCGTAACCGCCTAATAACAAGGTATCTATCCAATCACTCCCTCCTCCAGTATACTGTGAGAAAAACAAAACTGGAGGATTTATTATGTCACACCCCATCGTCCCATTGACTGTTCCCCAATCGCATCGCTTTGAGAAGAAAGTCAGAAACGATATTCTGATGAAAATTCGTCTCGAAAAGGTGGAAGTCACATTCTTCCAATCTATCAACCATGAAGTAATGGAAACGATTTTGGATAAGGTACTAGACTATGACCATCCGACTCAGTGATTTAGGTCAAGTCTACTTGGTTTGTGGGAAAACGGACATGCGTCAAGGAATTGATTCTCTCGCCTACCTTGTCAAAAGTCAATTCAATCTGGATCCCTTTTCAGGTCAGGTCTATCTCTTTTGTGGAGGTCGAAAAGACCGATTCAAGGCTCTTTACTGGGACGGACAAGGATTTTGGTTATTGTATAAACGATTTGAGAATGGAAAATTGACCTGGCCAAACAATGAAGAAGAGGTTAAAGCCCTCGCTTCCGAACAGGTGGACTGGCTCATGAAAGGATTTTCTATCAGTCCAAAAATAAATGTTTCAACAAGTCGTGATTTCTATTG
Organism: Streptococcus sp. ZY19097; assembly: GCF_040731245.1. NCBI lineage: Bacteria > Bacillati > Bacillota > Bacilli > Lactobacillales > Streptococcaceae > Streptococcus > Streptococcus sp. ZY19097. The sequence continues at coordinate 891,370 of NZ_CP160400.1, read as the reverse complement.
AAATCATGGCTTTTCTTTGTGTATAATGAGATAAAAAGAAGGAGGTTCGAGCGTATGGATGAGTTACTGGCAATTATTAAACAACAGACCTCAACGATTGAACAACTTACCAACGAGTTGACCCTCCTTCGTGAACAGGTTGATTATTTGAGACAGAAACTCTACGGAAAATCTTTTGTACCTGTGTTAGGTAGTTTAGTATTAGATTTTCCAACTGGAGTAAAACGAGAGCCGACAGAATTCATATTAGTAAATGGAATCTGTTGTTTTCTTCCATAAGGATAAGAAATGTTTCCTAGAGTAGCTGGACCTCCTTGGTTGCTAACGTGACCATCTTTTCCAGCATTCCCTTTGTCATCTTTCAGGCTCTTCACGAAATTATCTGGGAGCTTATTGCCATTGCCTGGTTGTTCTTTCCAGATTGCATAAGCATACTTGCCGTTTTGACCATCTCTACCAGCTACGCCATCTTTTCCATTCTTGATTGCCATCTGAGAATTTAACAACGGTATTGCCAGATGTATCTGTACTGATTTTCTTGATAGTGACAGAAGTGCCATCTTTTCCTTACAAAAATACTACAACCTACTTTGTAAAGAAAAATACACCTCTCACACCATTAGCATGACCTTGTTAAGTATATCATTTTTAGAAGAATCATTAATAAGAGCTAATAAGATTCCTAAACGATTCTCTATTATATTTGGTGATGTAACAATATCTCCCACTAAATCTCCATTCATATGCAATTCTTCATAAAGCTTATCTCTTACACAAGTTCTATTTTTTCCTATATAATTAAATGCACACATCATAATGCTCATGCCTGCGTATCCATGACAAAGATATGGATCATCGTATTTCCATTCAATATTACTACTTTCAAATATGTTCAATAACTCTTTATACAGGTAACGACTTAGTTTTTCTTCTTCAACTGGTAGTAAATATAACAATAAAAGTACAGAAGCTCTACTTTTACACCACCCCATTCTCCCACCAAAATTTTGCTCAAATTTCTCTTTGTCTATAACTAATTTTAGATAGCTATCCATCATTTGAATATATATATCATTGGCACCTCCAACCTTATCCATATAATTATGAAAGATTTTCAAAAACGATATTGTTCCATGTACAAGTGAAACGTCCAAAATTCTGTTATCGATTTCTTCTCTGACAAATTTTAGTACTTTATTTAAACTTTTTTCTACAATGTCCATCTCTTTATGACTTGTTTGTGTTTTTCTTTGTGAATAATAATATATTATTCCTAACAACCCACCAAAAAATTCATACTCTTCTTTTTCCTTTTTGAAAAAAGGAAGCAACATTGACATATTATCACTTATCGTTTTATTGAAATCTTGGATTAATAAATCAGAATACCTGCTTTTTAAAGTATTATTTTCTAATAAAAAAACAACACCAGCCATTCCATTGTAGAAGGATAACCTAAATCGTGATTTATTAACATACATTTCTTTTAAAATTAAATCATAGAACTGTCTTTCGATGCAATCTCTATATTCTGATTTTGAGAGACAAGATAGTAAAAATAATAAATTAAATAATATTTCTGGATAATTTTCATTATTAGATAGTTCATTTAAGTCTAACAATGAAAGTTCCTTCGCTAGTTTATTCAGTAAATTTTTAATCATTTTTTATATAATTATCCGTATTAATTTCAGTTAGTATTCTTTGTAAAGAAATATTAGAAATATTTGACTCTATCAAAGGATTATACTCAACCAAATCCCATATCACATTTTTCCCATATATTTTTTTAAAATTCTTTATTTTTCTGATAAAATATACAAGATTAACTAAGCTTAAACCGCCAGGCATAGGGAAGCTAACACCTGGGAAGTCTGATATATTCAGAACGTCAACATCAAGACTAACGTAAATTATGTCAAAGTTTTTAATACATTCTTTTATATTTTCTAAAATATTTTTTCTATTTTCATCTACTTCAATATCATCATAAATTTTATATTTTCGAGGTGTAGGTACCTTATAATAGTCGTGCCGCACGCCTATTATCATGCCACTCTCAATCCTATCCTCTATACAATTAAGAACATTCCAATTATAATATCCATCTGATACATCTCCTTTATCTAAATGAGCATCAAATATTATAATTCCAATTTTTTTCTCAGTATCTATAAGATTATCAAAAACAAAGCTGGTAGTACAATGGTCACCACCAAAGATAAAAATATCTTCTTCATTATAGTGATCAGATATTTTTGATTTCAAATCTAATATCAAATTATTATTTTCATAGTCAGAAACATCTATGAAATTATTTTGTAAATAGTACCTTCTCTCCAAGTAATTATTTCTAATGAAGTTGATGAAACCACATTCAGAGCCTGGTACTTTCGTTCGTCCTTTATAGGGTAAATTTATAAACATTCGATTCTCCTTAAATAATTGTGATCAAACTTATATTTCTACTTTCTTTGTAAACTCTTTGTCTATTAAGTATAGATAAAATAGTTGATAAATCTTTTCTTCATAAATTTTATTGAAAAAAATTTTATTTAAAAAAAGGTGAATATAGTTCTTGGCGATTTCTATTCTTTCAGAGGTATCAAGTTTTCTTTTACTATTAATTCTATTTGATATACTTGCTATATATTTAAATTTTTTCAAAAGTTCCTCACTAGAGGGAAAGATATTTAAATCCATAGTTTTGAGAATTCCCTCTTTTACATCTCTATATAATGAATAATTTTTTGGCAATCCGATATCTTCAAAATGATTAATTAGGTCTAAATTATTTAGCTCAAACGATTCGAAAATACTCAGCAGAATAATAATATATTGTTGTATCGGAAATGTTCTTAAAGTTGAATAATGAGAAATAACATACATAGAATCTAACGTAAGTATTTCTTCAATTTTTCTGACATGATCAAAACCACCAAGTGATGAAAAATCCATTCTATAAGGTAGCATCTCATATCGTGTCATAAGTCCTTCATTTATACTAGACGAGAAAATATTTGTTAACATCCCCAATACTTTAGTCCTATCAGTTGCCCTTAGAATTTTTATTCTGAACCTTATATGGTATTCACTATAGTAATATTGAACAAAATTTATACTATGTTCAATATTATTATCATCAAGTAAGTTTAAGACTTTGTTTAAAATATTTTCTATACAAAGCGTGACTAACTCTTCCTTACAATATAAATGGAAACTAAACCATTCTTCAGAAATTGGATGTATCTTCTCCAATATATGTTTTTCTTCTAACGAACGTGTATTAATATCTGTAGTTTTAGAGAACACTATGATTTCCTGAGAATTGTTTAAATTCCCTAAATATTCCGTCAGAATCACTCTATTTTGCTTTAATTGTTGTTTTACTTTTTCAACATCTTCTATTTTATCTAAATTTATCAGTAATTCCATGTCTCCCTCTACTAAATTGATAAGCCTAGGAACAGAATATTTTTTTATAAATTGTTCAAAATTAGTGTTTTTAGACATTCTCCATGTTCTAGGATAAACAATTATATCTTTATAGATTACCCTATTTTGATAATTTAAGTAGTCAATTGATAATGCTTTATAAAAATCATAGTACGATAATTTATTACAAAATATACTATATAAAAATCGAGTTTGATTATTCAATAGATTCGGAGATATTCTATTTCTTTTTAGAATATGGATATCAGTTTTTGTTTTCTTAGAATAAGCTTTAAAATTGTTTTGATTGTCTAAATAGATATATATATCTGAGATGTCAACATTTTTAAAAAAGGGAAAATTTAGTGTCATTTTATCTAATCTATTCTCTCTCTTTATATCATTTAACACTAAATTGTTATGAAACTCATCAATACCAATTATAAGGTTATTATAATATCTCTTCTCTGTCTCTAACATTTGAGGCGTATCAAGGATATCTTTAAAATGCGGAACATACTTTCCAGAAATCGAAAAAAAATTATCTGAATATTGATTACCATGCCACCTTAATTTAGTTTGATTATCAGCTTCATAAATTGAAAAAACTACTTCTGAAGTAGGAAAACTATCTCTAATTACTACATCTTGTTCAATCAAACTCTCTAATTTTATCTCTTCACAATTTGGAATACTCAAAATTATATTAACTAAATCATGTTGAAAATGTTCTATTTCTTTATTAATCTTTAAGCTTTCTCCTGCAAAGGTACTCAAAATTGGATTTGAATAGTTTGAAGGAGCACCTAAATTTTTTACTGAAAGTAATTCTTTTAAAGGGACTAGGTTATTACTACCATACAAATTATAAAATTTTCTACCGTACTCCTCTAAGCTGTCGTCTTGTTTGTATTTTAACTTAATAGCTAACAACATACTGAGAAATTCTTCTATTTCATTTTTAACCCTATAATCTATTTTTTGAACCTGATGACTAATATATAAAACATTAAGTGGCGTACCAACCTTGCAAGTTTCATCCATAATGTTATATAAATCCATCAAGTTTTGAATACCTCCTCCTAACTGAATAGTATTATATAATCCTATTTTTTCCTTAATTTGTGAAATATTTCTTTGTAATTTAACTGGAATGAACTCGATGTTATGGAGAAAGGATTCTAACAAATGTATTTTGTTATCTTTAGTTAAAATTTCAAAACATTCCAATAGTAATATCTCGCTATCTATTAATTGCCATATGTAGTCATAAACGGCATTCATTTCAAAGCCCTTCTCTAACAATGAATCAACTAGAATTCTAATTTTTAAAGGTGTCTTACAAGTTTCTATAATCTCTGAAAGAACATCATTTAAATCCGTTAAAAAAATTCTTTGTAAATCAGATTGATAAAAATGTAAATTTTGATTTAGTAATTTCGTTCCAATTTCTACTAAATTAGGATTTGAAAATACTGATAATTCCTTTAATACATCACGATTTTTCAAGATCGATTGAAGAAAATTAAAAGTCCATTCTGTAGAAATATCTATTATCTTCTCTGTACTCTTTGATCCATATTTATTAATTGATTCTATTCTGTCGTGAGAAAAACTACCTACTCCTACATAACCAAATGTAAAAAACGATGACGGACGTGTACAGAATCTGATAAAATAATTTTCTAAGGTTCGTAATAATTTTTTTCTCTTTTTTGCAGATTTATTATAAAAATTTGATAACTCCTTGAATAGGTTGCGATTACAAAGTAAAATTGATTCTTGAAGTGAAAAGTATTTCCAAATATATTCATAACGTTTCTCATTACTATCAAAGTTTATTGAGTAATACTCTTTTAAAGATGCAATATTTCCTGTTTTTTCTCTATAAATATATTGAGATAGTATTTCTTTTTTCATAAAATTTCCTTAATGCCACAGTGAAAGTTATAAATTTTTACAATAAAGACTACTTGATTATCGTTCCTTCTTCAATTGTTAGTACTTCATCAAAAATTGAGATGAAATTCTCAGATGGTTCGTGAGCAATACAAATAACCAGTTTATTCTGCAATGAATCCACTAACTCTTCAATACGTAATCTATTTTCTTTATCTAGAGATGATGTAACCTCATCCAAAAGTAAAATTTCCTTATTCGCAAGTAGAGTCCTTGCAAAATCTAGTCTTCTTTCTTGTCCTCCAGATAATTTATTTTTTATTGTTCCCTCTAAATCAATATTTTCTAAGTTTACCTTTTTTAGTACTTTATTGACTTGTCTTTCATCATAATCCTTATACATCGTTAAATTGTCAATGGCAGGTATATCAAAAATAAATGTTTTTTGTTCAACATATGCAACTGATGAATAATCTAACTCAATGCTAGTAAAATCTTGTCCATTAATTAAAATATGTCCAGTAGTATTAAAACCATCTGGTATTAATCCTATTAATGCGTTCAAAAGTGTACTTTTCCCACTACCACTTTTTCCAATAATAAGATATTTTTTCCCCACTGTAAATCTTAAAGTTATATTTTTTAGTATATTTTTTTGGTTATCCGCTATTCCAAAATCAACCAAGTCAATTGTATTAATTTTCATAGCATTTAACTCTGATGTATCAACTGATGTTTGATTTATACTTTTGAGGAGATCATTAACTAATTTTTTTGAAGACAATATATCAGTATAACTATGTTTCATGTTGGTAATTGGATAAGTAATATACATAACCAATTGCCGTAGTGCAATAAACTCTCCGAGTGAAAGTCTACCCTTTAGCACAAAAAAGCCTCCTACTACCCATGCTCCCTGATTCACAAACATTGTTATTGCATAAGATAATGCCTCTATTGAATTCGCCTTTCTATAATAGGTTATATTTGACTTTTTTAATAGCTTACTTTTTGAATTCAATATATCAGTAAAACGATTCATTGCAGCAAATAACTTAATTGTTTTTAAACCAAAATAGAAATCTGTTACTGAGCTAAAGTATTCCTCTTTTGATCTTACAGTTAAATCTCTTGCATTCTGTAGAGATTTTTGAGTTAACCAAGGATATATAAGTGGCACCATGCTCAAAAACATCATTATTATAGTATATGACGGCTGTAAAAATAAAGATATAACTGAAGCAATAACGAAAACTAGAATATCATTGGTTATACTAATAATTTGCTCTAAGTACTGCTTTTCTAAAACTTCTAATTCATTAGTATAGGTTGAAATATGAACCTCCGGGTTACTGCGATATATGTCAAGCAATGATTTTTTTCCGTTACTGTCAGTCAAATCACTTCGTATATCATGTAAAATCTTTTGAATTAGCTTCTGATTTGATATTTCAACATAATAATCCATTATTGAATCAAAAACGATATAAATCAGTAATAATACTACTGAGAATATAAACATTTCTGAGTTTGAGTTGGAAATAGAATCAATGATGCCTTCTAGCACAAAAGCCAGACTCAAGACAGATACTGCTCCAACAATATTTATTATTAAAAATTGTAATACCAAAAAAAAGTTTTTGTAGAAATATTTTTTCATTTGTAATTTTGATAACTTTCTTAATTAAATCTTGACTATCCATCTAATGGATGGTTTGGACAAGAGCTATAAGCACACATGACCAACCAACACCTAAAGACGCTGGCTTTCACTTTGTCCAATCCTCAATGCTTTTGACTCATCACTTGCCTCTTAAAGAGAGGGTCGTATGACTTACCATTACCTCTAAAAAGATCTTCATACTCTTTCAAACTAAATTATCTAGTGCAATGTCATGTTTTTCTTGTACTTTTATATATTTCTTTATCGTGGACTCGTTGAATCCGACTGTACTTACCTTACGTAACGTGATAACCCTCCATCCAGAAATGGCAATTGCCATATTTGTATTTGAGATTAGCGTGTTTGTCAAACATCATAAAAGTACTCTTACCCTTTAAGATAGCCCATGAAACTTGATACGCAAATTCTAGGTACGGAAATACTAACCAACATATTAACATGGTTAGGCATTGATAATTTCTACACTTTTGTACTGATAAAAGCGATGGAAGATTTTTCCTAGATTACTCTGATATTGATTGATTATAGATGACTTTTCGCTTATATTTAGTGGTGAACACAATGTGGTATTTACATATTCACCCTGAGTGCGATAAATCAAGTCCCATAACATAAAAATCAGAAGCGATAATAACCATCACTCCTGATTCAACAAAAACGTATTTTTAGCACCGATGCTGTGTTGGTTGATTTCTTCCCCTTAGAATAGAAACTACATTAATATCATTAAGATCATCAACATTTACAGATACATCTTCTTGCTTCAGAGTAAGATCTGTATTTTTCATCTAATTTTCTCCTTCTATGAACAAATTTAAGATTTTTGTCCGGTGAGGATAAATCTCATAAAACCTCAGAGCGTCATCTTCTTAAAAACTATCTAATTACCCTATTTGCAGGTCCTGGATCAATTTCATTCATCGGTTGAGTCTTAGATACTCCACCACTACCTATGGCTAAAATCAAACTTCCCATTAAAGACATAACAAGGAACTTTTTCAAAAATTTCTTCATCAAAATCTCCCTTTACTTAAGATATATTTATTCTAACATCTAAAAATCATCTTGTCAATTTTTTTATATACTTTTTTTATTTTTTTTGGTTTTATTCTTTTTTGTATTCAGCTCAAAAAAACGATGTCTTTTTGGAACATCGTTATAGTACTTATCCTCGAAAATTATCTGCAATATAATGTTCTATTGTTAAAGCCATCTCCTTATTCTCATCTAAATTCTTATATAAAAAATGTGCCGTCTCAAAGTAGGTTTTAACCACTATTTTATCTGAAAAATTCTTACTTATATTCCCTAACAATAAAAATAAATCTGCTAATAAATAAGTAGTATGATACTCTTGACATAGTTTAATCGTGCCTGTTATTTGTTTGATAGCTTGCTCTATGTCTTTTTGTAACCATAAATAGCGACTTAGATTATAGTTGAATTTTATAGAAAGTTCCAATTCCTCTATTGTATCTAAACTAAATTGCTTTAGTTCATTAATTAACTCTTCCTTAATTACATCAAACCTAGCTATATTTTCTGTATCATAATAAAAATTAAATAGAGTATTTGAAATTTGAAGATAATTTATGTCTGCCTTATTAAGTGATTGCAAAATTCTTTCCAATTTTACTATAGCTTCTTCTCTTCTATCATGGAAATAAAAATCAACAAGTGAACCAATCCACTCCAAATATATTTTATCTGATAATGATAAGCGATGTGATTTTTCTTTTTCTAATTCATAGAGATATTTTAAGGATTCGTAATCCCTATGAGTAACAAAATTCTTAGCTATTTTTTTAAACGAAACCAGTTCTGTACTTTCATTTGAAATTTGTTCATCAAAAAAATAATCCATACTGACATTAAGCTTTTTGGCAAGGTTATATAACAATTCTGACCCTGGAGTATACTCTCCATTCTCTAAGCGACTAATTTGACCTTGTTTGCAAATACCATCCGCTAATTCTTTTTGAGACATTTTCATTTCTTTTCTTCTATTTTTGATTCTCGAAGCCAACAACGTTCCCATAACTTGTCCTCTCTAGTTTCATTATAATAAACTATTATAGCATTTAATGCAAAAAAATTCAAATAATAGATATATAAATGAAAGATAAATATTTATTCGAATATTTTTATTCTCGTTTTTATCTAAAAATATAATCTCTCTTATATTGAAACATTATTTTGTAATTTTTGATTCACATCTTTACTAGTATTTAGCACTTTCACAAATGTTTCCAATCTCCCTACGATAACTTCATACTCATCAAGATGATTACTAAGTTTCTGCTGTAATTTCAAAAGTTCTTCATTAATTTGATCTAAAGAAGTTGATTCTGTCATGTTAAATTTTACAAATTCATATTTTGCTAGTTTTTGCCTTCCTAAATCTTCACTTTTCAGATTGATAAGTACTTCCTCCATTTTGTTTAAGGTGGCGATTTTTTCTTGTGTTTGTGTGAGTTTTATATCTAGCTCTGCTATTTCCGCTACTAGGTCGTCTTTAATCTCCCGATACTTCTTATCCGTTTCAGTCATTGCAATCAAGAGGTTAATCTCGGAAATCTTTTCTTGAAGTTTTTCAACAGTTGGTCTTCTGTATGGAAGCTTTTGACTGTCATTAGTTAGCTGCCTAATCAAGGTTCGCCCTTTGATATAGCGGTTCTTCTCAGAACTTACTTTGTTATAGACAAAGTATGAGGTTGTCTCACGAATATAAACTTTATATCTTTTCTGATTCTCTTCTTCGATAATGTCTAGTTGGTAGTTGGGAATAAAGATGAGACCGCTCTGCTTAATACCAAAAGAGACCTTGATGTAAATACCTTCATCAACCAACTTCTCAATTTGATGGTCTGCAAGCTCAACTTCAAATTCATGGACAGCATTACAATTAGCCACGAATTCCTCATAGGATTTCTCAGTTTCTTCAACAGAAACTTGTTCCTCATCTCGTTCTTTTTGGAAATTATGATATTGCTCTTGGATATTTTCTATTATCTCTGAAGCAATAGGCTCTTTGTTTTCAAAATAACTTTGAAAAAAGGAAACATCATATAACTTCTTATCACTTATTTTTTTGTGGCTAAGACATATCTGCTTCCCATTGTCTTCTAGAATGAAGGTCACATTTTTTTGTTTAAGGTCTATGGTGAGATGTAATTCTTTTGCTTTTGTTAGAAAATCCTCTAACGAATTGACACGGTCCAGGAGAAATTCTAAACGACTTTCAATCTCTTTCTTGACAAAATAAGTTCTAAAAAAATCTTCATCATATAGGTCTCGTTTGCTAAGTTGACGTCCTCGAATAGGTTTTGTCATGGTTTTGTCTGTCATCAGAAATCGACTATGCTTCTGACTGAAGTCAACGTGAACATGTAACTGCACTGCTTTTTCCAAAAAATCATCAAAGGACTTTGACTGCTGCATCAAAAAATAAAGGCGTTGCTTCAGTTCAAACTTATGGCTGGACTGCCTATATTTTTGATAGTCACGGTACGAAAAACGCTTCTCAATAATTTTCGCTCCAGCCATTTTAGAAATACGGTCTGAGATCATACGGAGGTTTCGTTCTAAAGCATAGTTCCATATTAATTTTTTATCTGAATTGCGATCTATAGCATTGATTAGGATGTGATTATGAACATGATTTTTGTCTGTGTGAGTCGCTACAATGAAACGAAAACGACCTCCTGTTAGCTCCATCATGGTCTCATGGCCAATGCGATTGATTTCTTCTGGTGTCAGATTATCACCAGGAGAAAATGATTGAATTAGATGGTGGGCATGAATAGATTGTTGATGTTTTTCTTGACGGTCATTTCTTGATTCATATAACTTATCATTATTGGTAAAGTTGACATTGTACATCTCAACCATCTCTGCATAACTAGGAAAGTCTAAGTAATTACTCATCCCAAAATCAGATACCAATTTCAAATTGTCAGTTTTATCTGGATTGAGGATATATTTAATCAAGTGTCTGCGGTATTTTTTACCGTGCGTTACAAAATGTTTAGTAATGACCATGAAACTCCTTTAATTTTTTCACCTTCACCTGAAACTCTTTCTCCACTTCCGTAATCAATTCACCAATCCCTTCGCCTAATCCTTTTAATTGTTCTTGAGAAATGAGATGACTTTGATTGATCGCACGCGCAATTTGATTAATGTTATTTCCAATCCGTCTCAATTCAAAAACTAACTGGTCATAAGTATCCGTGTTAAAGGTAACAAAGGACATATTGGGATTAAGCAGAACTTTTCTAGCATAGACAGAAAAATTTTTACAGTGACTCTTAGTAATTTGCTCATCCAATTGATGTAACTCTGAATCTGTTAGAAATACTTTTTTAAGATTGGTACGATAACGATAAACCATAGTTACCACCTCTCACAAATACTTTTCATGGAACTCACGACTGAGTGGCTGTCCTTTATTGACTTCTGCAATCAGTTCTTGAACACAGGTCAATAAAATTGATACATGCTCTTGGGTCACTTGATGATTTTCTCTTGCGATAACCAGGACTTCATACACATCTCGACTAATCTGTTCTAACTTTTGAGATTGCCAATAAGAGAACCATTCTTTGGTAACTAACTTTTTATCATCAGTCATCAAAATTTTATCTCTGACAAATGGAGAAAAGTGACGATAATTATCAACCTCCATCATATTTTCAATCTGTTTTAGTTCATCTGCAGTTAAATTTACCTCTTTTCGAATGTCACGATACTGTTCAGGCACATCTTTTCCTCACTTTCATCCTTTCTCGGGTAAAACCCGACCCCGTGTGTCATACGGGAAATTTCCTAAAGCCCTTGTTCGGTCTTTGCGAGCTCAGGCATTGTGGTCACAATACCCAAAAAATCATATCGCCAGCTAACCAAAACCTTCCAGTTTTGACAGCCAACGATAAGATAACTTGGTGGCTTCGCCCCCAAACCCCCAGTAGAAAATCAAACTTTGATTTTCTTAGGAATGCTATTAGAATAACAAGGATGATTTGGAAAAGTTATCACAACGTAGAAATGGATGTAAGAAAAAAGAGAGCTGGATAGCTCTCGGAAAAGTTACTCTTTATTAATTATAGAAACATTTGGATTACCAGTTTTAGAATCACCAATTATCTTAACTTTTAAAGCTTCATAGAAACTAATTTTACATTTCACTAATTAACTTAGTATAGTAACTTGGAAAATCTGTCAATATACCTTTCAAGTCAATTGATTTCTGTTTGATTTCATTTCTAATCTGATTCTTACTTAGAGAATGTATCTCTTGACCAATCAATTGAACTACAATTCTATCTGAAAACCCTAATTCATAGATATTGATTTCTTTTTCAAGAGATAACCCATATTTCAATCTCTTTATCAGCTTAGTCAGCACATCCATTTTCACTCCAACCAATTCTTCAATTATATTGTTGATTGCATTTAAAATCATTGATGTTTCATACCCTAACCCATTATCACAAATAGAGATTATATCATACATATCAATTGGTTTTGACTTACCTCTTTTTTCAATACTAATTGATTTTTCAGTACAACTTTCCAATATTTGAAAATAAGAACTGCCCATAATCCAGAGTTGAGAAATATAATTTAGATGTTCTATACTTAATTTTCTCATCTCCTTGTTATTTGAAAAATCTATTATTATCTGAGTTAAAACACTTAATAAATTTTCTTCCTTCTCGCAAGAAAGGATAGCAGTTCTATTTTCCTGAACCCAACCTTTTAACAACTCAGATTGATATAATCCAATTGAGTTTTTTGCAATTATTTCAGTTTCTACTAAACTGGTAACTATTTTAGATTTTATCAAGACAAATAATTCTTTTATTTTTTCTTGCTCCTCTTCATTACCTAAGAAATATCCAAAAGTATTTTCAGCTAATCTATCAGCCTCCAGTTCAGTATCATTCATAGAAGCAATATAATTTTCAATTGCAATTAGAGTTTTCTCAATCTGGTCTATCTTAGAATTAAAATCCTTAAAATAAGGATTATTCTGTTTTTTTAATTTTGATAAAATAATATTTATTTTTGTTCTGTAGTTTACAGTACTGTCAAATCTCTCTTTAATCAAACCCCAAAAATCAAATATTTTGGAGTCTAATCGATAATCAGTTGGAACTACTGAGTTAAACTGTATAATATTGAGAATATTGCTTTGACACCCCTCTGTATTAATAGGATTTAACAATGCTTTATAGTTTTGTTTCTTCCGCTTATTTTTTGGTGATTTATAAATATTGGGCTCTGTTAAAATTATTGTTCCTTCTGTATATTTTCCAGCCCTTCCTGCTCTACCTATCAAATTCTGAAAATCACGAACTTTTATTGCATCTCCTGCTTGATACACACTTGAGATAATCAAGTATTTAATCGGTAAGTTTACACCTTGTGCTAAGGTTGAAGTACATACTACATTATTTATTTTACTTTTTGAAAAAGCATACTCTATAGCAATACGTATCCCCATAGGTATACCTGAATGATGTGAAAAAACTCCTAGCTGACTACATGTATATTCAACACTATCATATCCTAAATTTTGACCAATTAAGTTTCCTATTTTTCCAACTTCAGACCCATCTGAATTTTTTAAGAAATTAGTTAGATCATAATACCTATTATTTAAGTCTATAAATCTCCGCAAAACAACATTGACCGTATCTTTTCTTCCACAAAAAATTCCTACTCCACCATTATTAATTAGCTTAGTCCCATAATAAATACTTATATCATTTGCGTTTGTCAGTTCTGGAAATACTTTTTGTTTGCGTTCTTTTCCAAGCTGCTCTAATTCACTTACACTAACAGTACGTGGAACAAAAAATTCTTCTTCAAATGTAATAGGATCTATGAAATACAATTGCTCATTACTCCCGTTTAAATCACTAAACGCAACTCTTTTCTCTGTTGTTTTTATCGAATTATTAGAAACGATTACCCCATCTTCGTTAAACCACCGATTTATAGCTTCACTATTTGGTATTACAGCAGAAATTAAAATCTTCTGAATTGCTTTTGGAAAAATTTGTTTAACCATTGACAACAGTAATTCAAAATTGGTTCCACGACTTGGATCATCAAAAAGATGTGCTTCATCAAATATACAAAGTCCTATTTCATCAATAAAACTTTGATGATTTCTCAACAAAAACAACAATTTCTCTGGAGTAAGTATAAAAACTCTTTTTTTACCATCATTAAAAATTGAGAAATCCTGTGGAATCTCCGGTAAATCAAAAATTTCACTAACAATCACATTATTCTCATCAACGAAATGTGCATTAATATCTCGATATATCTCTCTACATAATGCTCTAAAAGGTGCAACAATCAATGCATTTTCAATTCTATTTGAATAGAATGCTGATCTTAAAGTTAGATTGATTGAGGCTGTTTTACCCGAACTTGTTGGCATCTGAACGATTCCAGATTTACCTGAAAAAATTCCTTGCTTCCCTAATTCGATTTGAGATGGCCAAAGCTCCTTTATGCTTCCTGCTGATTGTATATAATCCTGCCATAAAGAAAAATCTAATCCTGAAAATTCAGGTAATAATTTCGTTGATGAACTATCTATTTTTTTACATATAACTGCTAAGAGACAATTTACAATAATTACAGAAAAATCACTTCCATTCCTATATACTTTATCTTGTAAATTTCTATAAATATCTATAGAAAACTCAGTTTTTGATAAAATATAATTTCTATACACTTCAACTAGAGCGTTTAATTCATCTGAATACCTACCTACAATTGACTTAGGATTTAAAAATACTTCATCTTTTAATATTTCTATAAATACGCTAGCAAGATTTATACTGTCTTCTACTAACTGCATATCATCTGATATGTGGTTAAGCATAACCCTTGAACTACCATTATAATCTCCTAGATAATAAGCAGTGGCACCCAGTATTGCAATATAGTCTTGATATTCAGCAGAGTTTCCTAATCCTGACAACAGCAGTGCATCAAAATATTCAGCAGCATGATGTAATTGATTTTTCAATTGTGAATCGAAACTCTTATGATTGATATAAGCTTCAAAACACTTCCTAGCAGTATCTGTAACAATTGCTAGTGATACAAGGAATGACTTACTTGCACCTTCTGGAATATCAATATGACTATCTTCAGGAATATTAAATTCAATCATCTTTGCCTTTGAACGCACTAGCTTTGAAAAATATAATGAGTTTCTTCCAAATTCTATCATACTTCACTCGCTTTCGAATAGAGTTCTCTAATAAATTTCATTAATTCATTAGAATGAATGACTAATAGTCGTAATTTCTGATAATCTCTGTGATTTTTTGAAACTACTGTCTTGATAACATCAATATCATATGATTGATTGGAGTGGACTGCAACAGCTCCATAAATTACATTAAATGGATTATCCGTTATGTTTAAAAATCTTTCTACTATATTTGCTTGATCAATATTGGATTTCTTTAACCTTAAATAGCTGGCTACAATTGAGGTTGAAAATCGTTCAAAATCTTTATCAGAATGATTAATAGCTTCTTGAAGTTTATTTTTCGCTTCAGAGCTACTAGAATTTGATGCCGATGATTTTACTTCAATAACTACGATTTCATCATTCGCTGCATTCAATGAATCTTGCTTATATCCCAGAACATCACTTCCTTGAGTTGAAGTATCTTTATTAACTTTACTATCATAACGAGTCCTAGGAACCACATATTCTTCAATATACTGAAGATAATCAGATACTAATATTTCTCCAAAATCACCTGACATCGTTGAAAGACCAATTCCACTATCCGAGGGTAATTTAAAATTTTTAAGATATTCTTTAGAGGAAGTATTCATAGCTAATATCATTTCATTAAGCTCATCATCCGAACAATAATTTCTTCTAAATTGTTTTGCCCACTCTTCAAAAATCTCTGGTTCATCTTTAATATCTAGGTGAAAAACCTCTATCTGCTTACCTTCATCAGTGATGATTGGATCTTCTTGAGTTAGATACTTTATGTAACTATGCATCTTTTTCATTCCTTCTACCTACTTCCCTCAACTGTTCCTGTCCCACCTTCAACATCTCTTCCTCTACCTTACTCCACTTTCCGAAAAGACAGTCTTGTAGGACATCTGCGGCTGACCCCATGTCAGTTTCTGAGTCATAGACACATGTTCTATCTCTTTGATATATTTGAATCCGGTCAAAGAGTTTATCAGCTTCTAATTCTCGTAAGTTATCAACTAAATGCTCTACAATACCATCGTGATGTTCTTTAGGAGTTGCTCTAGCTTGGTTTGGATTAACCACATAGACTTCTTCGTAGCGGATTAAGGTGCTGAGATAAGACAATTCAGGCTTGGTTGCTATCAAAGCTAATGAGACTTGATAACCTCTCGCTTCCAATAGCCGTGCTGTTTTTCGTGGGACTTCTGTCGTTCTCAAAGTTCCTTCGATTAACAAATGATAACCTTGTTTACTGAGTTCATCCACAAGCTGTTCCACCATTTTTCCTGCAAAACCTTTGTTATAATCCACGATATCCTTCCCGTAATCTTCTTGTAAAGTTAGATAATTCGGGTGTAAAGAGCGGTAGCTATCACCGTCAATAATGATAATATTACCTTGGAACTCTTTCTGCTTGATACGGTGTATCATTGTTTTTCCTGCTCCACTTTGCCCACCAAGTAAGATGGCTTTTGGGGTAACTGATGTCGTTTTACCACGAGTTAAGGAACGAATAGTTCGTTTTAAGGCTAAGTCAAAGTCATCTTTGCTAAATTCTTCTAACCGCATTAAGCCACCACCTGATGATGAGCAAGCTCCAACATTCGCTCAATACCATCTAAATAACCATTGTAACGCTCCACTTCATCAAAAGTATTGACAAGGTAAATCTTGGTATTGATAAGATCAGACAAATCATCACTCATCAAAATCCAAGGGCTAGTCTCATCATCAAAAGTAATTCCTTGACTATCTTGATAGCGATATAGTTTGGACAAAATCGCTGCGCCACGCTCTTTGATAACTTCAATTTTTAAGGTTAATTGATAATCTTCCACTGGTGTTAACATTTTTTCTTCTCCTACAATATCAACATATGATACATTAAATTTCTGACAGATACGGTCTATGAGCTCTGTTGATAACGAGCTTGTTCCATTTTCATAGCGACTAAGGCTATTTCGTGAAATTCCCACAATCTTTGCGAACTCTGGTTGTGTTAAATCATGGGTTTTACGTAAGGATTTGATATTATCTCCAATCATAAAAGACCTCCTCTATTTAAGATTTATTATATCATAAAAAATAAACAACGCACCAAAAATGGTGCGTTGTCTACTTTATTTATAATTATTAAAATATTAGTGACTTAGGAAGTGATATTTTCTGTTGCAACTTTAAATTTTTTTGATATAATTTTGTTAGTTTATAAAGCAACAAATAGATTAGGAGGTTGTATGTTCTCAGGAAAACGTTTAAAAGAAAGACGAATAGTTTTAGGTTATTCACAATCTGCTATGGCAGATAAACTTCATATCAATCGTTCCTCCTACTTCAACTGGGAGAATGGAAAAACGAAGCCAAATCAAAATAATCTCAGACAACTAGCGACTATCTTGGAGGTTTCAGAAACTTATTTTGAATCTGAGTACAATGTAGTCAATACTTACCTCAAGCTCTCATCAGAAAATCAAGGAAAGGTTGATGAGTATGCTGATGAGTTACTTCAAAAACAACAATCACAAGAGAAAGTAATTCCTCTTTTTGCAGTTGAGGTCTTATCTGATGTTTCACTTTCTGCTGGTCTGGGGGAATCGCTCTTTGAGGAATACGAGACAGAAACCGTCTATTCTGAGGAAGAACAGTATGGTTATGATATTGCTGCCTGGATTAAAGGAGACTCTATGGAACCCATCTACCTTGATGGTGAAGTAGCCCTTATTCGTGCTAGTGGTTTTGATTATGATGGTGCTGTCTACGCCCTATCCTGGAATGACTCTGTCTATATCAAAAAACTATATAGAGAAGAAAATGGATTTAGAATGGTATCACTCAACGATAACTACCCGGATAAATGGATTCCTTATGAAGATAATCCTCGTATCGTAGGGCTTGTTGTAAGTCACTTTATGCCAGTTATAGGAGCCTAAGCATGACAGTTAATGTTAAAGAAATGATTTATCTCCGGGACAACCGTATCTATTTTACACCCTACCTCAAAGAGTATGACATTACTGATCATATTCAGGAACTGATGGAAGAATTAGAAATGCTTAAAAGGGGTTAAGATGATGGGCTATATCGATTACTCAAGAGAACCTCAGTCTGATATAGCTTTCGTTGATATGAAATCATTCTATGCTTCGGTTGAATGTGTGGATAGAGGATTGAATCCCCTCCATACCTCTCTCTGTGTCATGAGTCGAGCAGATAACGCTGGAGGCTTAATTTTAGCCTCTTCTCCTATGTTCAAAAAAGTTTTTGGAAAAAATAATGTTGGACGTGCCTACGATTTACCTTTTGACATCAGCACAAGAAAATTTGACTACTATAATGCCAAACGTCAAGGCTTAGACATATCACCGCGCTATGTTTCCTATATTGAACATTGGGCTAAGCGAACGCTTATTGTTCCACCACGTATGGATCGCTACATCAAAAAGAATATTGATATTCATCATATTTTCCAAGATTATGCGGCTCCTGAAGATATTCTCCCCTACTCCATTGATGAAGGGTATATTGATTTAACCTCCTCGCTCAATTACTTTGTAAGTGATAAACAGATGGATAGAAAGGCAAAATTAGATGTGGTCTCTGCCAAACTACAACATGACATCTGGCAAAAGACTGGTATCTACTCTACCATTGGTATGAGTAACGCTAACCCATTATTGGCCAAACTCGCTTTAGACAATGAAGCCAAACGAACACCTACTATGCGTGCCAATTGGTCCTACGAAGATGTAGAAACAAAAGTTTGGTCAATTCCTAACCTAACTGATTTTTGGGGTATTGGTTCTAGAACAGAGAAGCGCCTTCACAAACTAGGGATTACCTCTATCAAGGAACTAGCCAATAGCAATCCTGATCGATTGAAAAAAGAATTTGGGAAGGTTGGGGTACAGTTGTGGTTTCATGCTAATGGTGTTGACGAGAGTAATGTTCATCAGCCCTATAAACCAAAATCACACGGGCTTGGCAACTCTCAGGTACTACCTCGTGACTATGTCAAACAACGTGATATTGAGATTGTTCTTAGTGAAATGGCTGAACAAGTTGCTATCCGAATGAGGCGAGAACATCAGAAAGCTACTATTGTTTCCATCTTTGTGACCTACTCTAAAACAGAAATGAAACAACCAATCAACGCTCAAATGAAGATAGAACCCACTAATCATACACGACTGCTTACCGATACCGTATTAACGCTTTTTCGTAAAAAATACACGTCAGGAGCCGTTCGGGGTATTGCAGTCAATTACTCAGGCTTTGTTGATGAAAGTTATGCCTTAATCTCATTATTTGATGATATCGAAGCAACCGAAAAAGAAGAAAAGTTACAACAAACTATTGACCATATTAGAGACCAATTCGGTTTTTTAGCGGTTCAAAAAGGAACTGCCCTCTTAGACAGTTCCAGGAATATTGCAAGAAGTAAACTAATAGGAGGCCACTCAGCAGGTGGCTTGGAGGGATTACAATGATTGATCGATCATACTTACCATTTCAATCCGCAAGAGACTATCAAGACGTTAACATGCAAAAGTGGATGGGGTTCTTTTTATCGGAACATACCTCTGCCTTATCAGATGATGATAAGCAAGTCAGCTACCTTTCTGACCTATCGCTGAATCAAAAATTAATGTTACTCAGTCAGAGTTACGCTAATCAATTGACCATACAGGTGACTAGAAAACAGAAAAATGACTATCAAACTATTATCGGAACCATTCCGACACTATCAACAAATGAAGTCATTCTAAAAACCAATGACGGACATATCGCTATCGCTTTAGAAGATATTATGGCTATCACATTAGTTGAGTAGGTCTACCATGAATCAGCTTGACTTTTATAAAAACGAATTACAGATGGACTACTTCAGTGAAAATTACCGTAAATTTGAAAGTGACTTCTATCGCTACTCAGCACTTGATACACCACTGACTTTTCTAACAGATGATATCATGTTAGCAATGGCGAAATCTGCTAAAAACTATTTCAAGCTCAATAAAGAAAATGCTAAAGACAATCGTGATCATTATTTCATCTTTGACATAGAAAACCTAAATGATAGTAAATTGACAAAAAAATATGTGTATCAGCGAACAACAAGCATCAGACAAAAAGATTAGACATTCAACAATGCCTAATCTTTTTTACTCATTTTTAGGTTTCTTCGCCTGCCTAAACTGCTCTATCCGCTTTTCAAGTTGCTCAGTCTTCAGTGTATTCTTAGCTTCGGTTATGGTCTCATCTAGGATAGGTTCTTTTGGCAAAGTTTCAGGAGACTTTTTTTCATCTCGGATAGTTTGACTTGTAGCGTCAAAAACGACATCCAATAATTGGTTGACCTTATGTAAGTCGGCTTCAGACATTCCTGATAAGCGATGAATGAGACATTTAAAACTATCTTGATTTTGCGTTTGCTTTTTGAATAACTTCATTTTCTTCCCCCATAAAAAGCAGCCCTCTTAAGGACTGCTCGTTCTTACAAGTCATCAATAGCCGCTGAAATGGCTTGTAATTTTTTATTGTGCTTATTCTTTTCGTCAATCAACTGGTGCAACTCTTCGATTTTCTTCTGACTTTGAAGAATGTCTTCATTATTCTGAGCCATCACATCAGCTAGATGTTGCTTGTAGTCGTTTGTAATGTTAGAGGAGGACACCTCTTTTGGTGTGGATTGCTCTTGAGGTTTTTGCTGTGGAGCCATCTGATTTTTAGACTTTTGTTGTTCCATTTCAAAGGCTGCCACATAATCAACGTCTTCAGCGCCCTCTTGGTTTTCTTTATGAAATAGTGCCGCAATCTTCGCACGTTCTTCTGTGGAAGATGTCGGTGTGTTATCATCTAAGGGTTGGTCAAAGGTCCAATCTTTTGTCATGTGTTATTCCTCATTTCTAGTGTCTGATAGTTTTAGTTCTTGTTCATCTTGGCCAAAGGCCTGCGTCAATGCTTCATCAAACGTCCAGGGACTACTTTGTTGGCGTTTGATAAAGGCTTGATACATCGCTGTTTGTAATTGACTGCGATAAGTTTCTAATTTTTCCGTTTCTTTCGCAACTTTTTCTTCTTGCCTAGCTACTCTTTCAGCTAAGCGTTCAATCACACTCATAGGGTGTCCTCCTTATCACTTTCTAGATTAATCTAAGAAACTTGATTTTGTTATCACAACTCTAAAGCGGTATTTTTTCTAGGCGGAGGATTGCTTCGGATAACTTGTAACTTGGCCGATTGGATCACATCTTTTAGAGAATAATTATTTTGATATTTTACAATATCATTCCAATCTGCTTTAGTTTCCAGTTCCTGTAATGGTGGACAGTCTGTTTCAGTGGGAAGTCCTTTCTCAGATAATTTCTGACAAAAATCTCTCCCTGCTTCATCATTGTCAACAGCCAAGGTTAATAAGCCTGGGTGCGTCTGAAAGAAGGTAGTCGTCTCTTGTATAGCATGAAGGTAATGCGTTAATCGACTTGGTTTGACAGTATCTAAAAACTCAAGTTTGCCTTGTTCCTCAGCTGCTAATCGTAAAGTCTGATACGCAATCACAGAGAGTTTTAATCCTGCCATAGAAACCAAACGAACATCTGATAACTGCTTCTGATGGAGTTGATAATAACTCATCATATCAATCACCGATTCACAAAAGATAAGGCGTTTCGGTTTTCCAATATCAAAGCTCATCCCTATATAGCCATGAGAGTCTTTCATGATTTTCTTGAGGTAACCTCGATCATGTCTCTGATTATCTTTGACAAGCCCTTGAAGACTTGCCCCCTCGAGTTGGCCAAGATGATTGTAACTCTTAAAGACAAGAACTGATTCCTGAAAGGTCTTTGTCTGGTAATGAGCCTGTGCTAATAGACCTTGTCTGCCAAAAGCATTGATAGTGTCATCACTTAAACCACGAATATCATTTAAATAAGTTCGTGCTTGGTCAAATGGTTCTTCTCTTAGATAATAACGAAAGGGTTGGTAAGTCTCTTCGACGATCTTAGTTTGTTCAAAGTCTCCAGTTTCAAGGTAAGACAGGGCTTTTTTAAAAGACACTCTTGTCATTAACTGAACAAAATCAATCACATCTCCCTGTACGTCACGTGAAAACCATTTAAAGGTATTGGTGTCCGCAAAAATCCTAAAGGAATCGTGTTCTGGATGTTCATAGACTTGCCCTGATAGTCGTTTAAAAGAATAACCTAGACTTTCTGCCACCTCTAAAATCGCCTTTTGTTTTACTCTTTCAATTCTTGTCATGCCATCTCCTTATCAAAAAAAGCAGAAGATGAACTCCTGCTAGTTGGTCTCACTTGTAGTAGTGCCTTGAATCTTTGGAATGCTTGAATTTACTTCATCAGATGACTCTTTCAAGTCCTCTAGCTTCCCATTACAAATGGTTACCTGATTGACAAGGAGTTTATCTGACAATTTGGCATAAGATAGTTTAAGAGAGGTGGTTTCTGTCTGTGTGCTTTTCTGAGCCTTATCACTGACATCTGACACGTAAACAACCTGATAAGATACTTCCGCAAAAGCTTCATTTTCTTCTGTATTGACATAGATATTGGCAGACTCAAAGCGATAATCCAACATATAGTCTTTATAGACTTGATTAATGGAATCTTCTTGACGAGATACCTCTTCCTTAAAGGCAGAATCTGTCATATAGGGCTTGATACGGTTGTTGTTCTCGCCCAGCTTTTCCTTGGTATAGTATTGCGTGAGAAATTCCTTGACTAACTCGTCAGAGAGAACACTTGCCTTCTCTTTTTCTTTCTCTTTGGTCAGCAATTTTTGAGCCTCGGACTGGATTTGTTTCTGCGTGTGATTGGTTACAGACTGAGAACCAATAGTGTAGCCCATCATCACCATAAAGCTAGTTACAGCTAGACCACCGAGACCAATCAAAAGTCGAGCCTTCATTTTATTTAACATCACTAGTGCTATCTCCTTTTTCCATAAGATAGCACCATGATAACAAGATGGACTTGAAAAAGTTATCACAAGAAAAATATATTTAATAGTAATTTGTGGTATACTAGTGATAATAAGTAGTTATCGGGAGAAAATGAAATTGCACATATGGATAGTTGATAAAATTCTTTCAAAAAAATGTCTATGGACAATTTTTTTAACGTGTTGGATGTTTGTAGGAATTATCCTATCAATCTTTGATACATCACTCAAAAATAATTATGTTTATGTCCTTGGTGTAAATACTTTATTATTTGCACAAGTTATAACCTACCATAATTTAATGAATAAGGAGAGTAACCTCTCATTTTCAATTTCAGGGGTTACTGTTAGTGGATATCCAATATTTTCAATAGTTAGCAGATTTGGAGCTCATTTACAACAGTGGTATAGTATTGCTTTCTCTTTCATAATTGGAATTGTTTATGTTGCTTCATTGCTTTTATTGAAAGTATTAACTTGGAATCAGATGATTACAAGTTACGGTAGCCTTACCTTAATTTTTACAGTATTTATCGCAATACAACTGTATTTAAAGTACATATTTTATATTTTAACTTTAAGGAAAATTTCTAAATTAGATTTTACTACATTCACTCCGATTTCTCTCCATAATCCCTCTGAAGCTGATTGGATAGTTAGATTTACAGAAAATATGAATAGTTTCAGTAATTACTTTGGAGTACTTGGCATTGCCTACACATTATTATTCTATTTAACCACTCCTTTATCAGCCATATCATTTTCAAATAATAGATTAAGGATAGACACACCTAATAATATTGCCTTCGTAATAACTTGGGGAATTATCGTTGTATTGATTGGTTTGGGCTACATACTGTTTGATTGTATGTGGAAGACCTACATCAAGATTATCATTAGAAAAATAAAACGTAAAAGATTATTAGATTGCGAAGTAGCCTCTTCTAACCAGACGCAGCTAGATTCGAACTATTTAGAACTCTTTAATTGGTATAAAACTGTACCTGATTTTCCTGTGCTTTTTAATGAAAAATACATCAATCCCTTAGGCTATATTCCTCTGATAATAAATGCATATAAAGTCATCGCTCCCTTTTTATCTCAAAAATAACGATATAAAAGAACCTCGCAATTATTGATTGTTTCGAGGTTCTTTTCTTTATTAAAAATTAGCTCTTGCTTTAGCCAAATTGATGGCATAACGAATAAAAAGTGTTAAGCGATCTGTATTAAGCTCTTCTCCTAAATGATTTAAATGGGACTGTATATCCAACTCTATGCAATGAATTTCTTGCCTCACATAATCTAGTATTTGATACTTTTTAAGTAGATGATTTAAAATAGAGTAATTCCCATTATTAAGTTCTATTTTCTCTTTATAATTTAGAAATTGTTCCAAATATGAAAAGCATAAATTTTTACGTTGTTTATTAATATCTAAATTAGCATTTCCTTTATATTTCATTGCAAATTTTGGGTTAAAGTAAGCTTCGCAATCATTTAACAACTGAAATAAGTAGCCTAATTTATAACCTATTGTCTCTAAATACTGATTATAAATAGAGTCATCATATGATTTCATACCAATTATCAAACTGTTTTGGATAACTTGAGATGTTTGATTGTCTAGAATGTATTTGACTTCTGAAAGAGTTACGTTATCATCAATATTTAACTCACTTAGTGTTCCTTGACACATCTTACTAATCATTTGACTAAACAACCGAATGGTCGAATCATCAATATTCGATAATAATTCTATACATTTCCCCAATAAAAATACTGTTATAATTAAAGCTTCATTTATAGAATATTGCTGATGAACCGTTGGCAAACCGTGCCTTTTTTCATCCTGATCAATAATATCATCAATGATAATTGATGCTTTATGAATCAACTCTATCGCAGTAGCAGAATGGTAAATCGTTTCATTCAATTCATTAGAGTATAATGTATACCCGTAGTAGGTTAACAAAGGACGAAAGCGATTACCATTCACTACTTGTAAAATATCATGGTACTGTTTTGGTAGCTCTAGTAATAATGCTTTTATCCTAGAATCAATTTCAAATAGGAAGCCCTTCTCTTTTTTAGTTAATACAATTTCTGGTAAATTTCTCAAGCACTCACTCTCCCGATAACTACTTATTATCACTATACAAATTGACTAAATCAGTCTATAATAGCGTAATTATTGATAAAGGAGATCTTCATGGATTACACTATTATTTCTACTTACTTAGATTATTGCAAAACCCATAAACGTTTGAGTTCGCATACACTTCGGGCTTACAAAAATGATCTTATACAGTTTTGTAATTCAGACCACGATTGTGTAGTAAGTTATATCGAATACTTGACAAATTCAGCTATCAAAACCAATACCTTGAGACGTAAAATCGCTAGTTTAAAAGTTTTTTATAGTTATCTAATGACACAAAATATCATCTCTGAAAATCCATTTAATCAATTACGTTTTCAATTTCGAACAGAAAAAACACTACCTAAAATAATCCCCCACAATATTTTAAAAAATCTTTATGCTTACCTTAAGCAAAAAGTCATCACCTCTAAAACAAACTTTCAACGCCAAAAAGCTGAAAGAAATCTTCTAATAGTCTCTATTTTACTTTCAACAGGCATTCGAATTTCCGAACTTTGTCACATTCAAATAAAAAATATCAATCTTCAAAATCAAACACTCCATATTTTCGGAAAAGGAAAAAAAGAGCGTATTATTTTTTTAGGCGATGAAACAACAGTTCTACTACTAAAAACGTATCTGGCAAACTACTGTAATCAATCAGATAAGTATCTTTTCCCAGGCAAATTCTCTCAGAAGCCTCTGACAGAACAAAGCGTTCGCCTTGTTTTAAAAACAGTACGAGAACAAATGAACCTCGCTACTGCCATCACTCCTCATATGTTCAGGCATAGTTTTGCAACAATGCTTTTAGATAACGATGTGGATATTCGATATATCCAGCAGATACTTGGCCATAGTTCTATCTCCATCACTCAAATTTATACTCACGTCTCACAGTCGAAACAAAAGGAAATATTGACTTCTTGTAACCCTATCGCTTCTGTTCATAACTGAAAAATATATTGTTATTAAACCAAAAGAACTAATTTCATACTCATTTAACATCAAAATCTGAATAGGCTCCTAGTCTCGATAGCAATCTTCATTTCGAGAAGAATCACATTTCTATAACAAGAACTCGCCCTATCTTGCACTATACAGTAAGATCCGCATTTTCAGATTTTGAAATGCACTCAGTATCAGTTCTATTTTTGAACAATTAATACTCTAAAAAGGCATATAATCAATGTTTTGATAACATATGATTATATGCCTTTTACTGCTTTATAAAGTTTTTCCTATACTTGATATATTTATGTCATCCGACTTCTAACAACTTTTCTAACAAGTCCAAAGACAAGTAAAAGATTAAAAATAATATAGAAAGTGGTAAAGCTCAACATACCATTAGTTGCTAAATCTTCGACATAGAGGTATCTTTCTGTAAAAAAGAGGTAAACCCCATAGACTTCTGTAAAAGCTAAAAATCCGATTAATCCAATGACAAATAAGCTTCCAAGTATTTTCGCAATCTGGTAAAGGACAAGTAAAATTAGTCCTGTTGCTGCGATAATCAAAAGACTTTGAATGATTTGTTCTAACATATCTACACCACTTTCTACGTTAATTGCTTACGATAATAATCTGCCTTCCCCTTGTCTAGGTCATCCAGTTGGGCAACTAGGTCAAGATACTCTTCTTTAGTTACTTCATCTAAGTCTGGAAAGTCATTCTCTCGAGTCGTGATGATAACTTCTAATTGACCAATAATTTCTCGCTTTGAAAAACTGTAATCAAGGGTTTCATCCTCATACTGTTCCTTTAAGGCTTGATAGTTAGCTCTATCTTCAGGGCTTGTAAAACCTTGTGCTAGCCATTCTTCTAGTTGGTATCTTAATTCTTCTACTGTCTGGGTCATAATCAATTCTCCTTTGATGATTTCTTGACTTCATTTTACCGCGTTCATTATTTTTTGTCAGCCTTTTTCTTAAAAATCAAGCGAAAGTTGTTGGTCCTGTTGTGGTTGTATCGTTTCATTGAACTTAGCTAGGGCTGCATCAATTTCCTCAACCTCTGCTTCTTGTTCAACCAAAGGGGCAAGGATGTCATATTTGGCTTTAACCAGCTGATAATCTTCTTCTTTTGGAAAGACCTTCTCTACTTCAACCCTTGCGACTGCTAACTTATCTTTAAGGTTATTAGCCATTTCTTCTGTCTTTTCTTGGTCTTCTAAGATATGGTCAATGGCATTGGTAATGCGTTGAATCGTTCCCACGTCTGATTTCAAGTCTAAAGAGACAGAATACTGGTTGCTACCTGAAATGGTTAAAGACACCATATCTGGTAAGGGCTCACTAGGACTTCTGGTTGCCATTTTAAGCTCAAACCCTCTAAAGGTCGCAAGCGTTCTTACTTCTTTGGTTTCAGAACGGTTATAGGTAATGAGTTTACGTAGATAGTCTCCAGCTTCTGCACGGTTATCCATCATCTGATTATCAAATCGCATGGCAAAATCTTGTGACTTAGTTCCTAAGGATTGGGCAATATCTCGGTCATATTGACTAAGGCGTTTCTCAAGGGCAGGGAGGTTCTGCTCACAGTAAGAAATAGTATGGCGATACTCATCTTTGGAGCGATTAAAGGCACGCTTTTGATTGTCCAATACCGTCAACTCATTCTCTAGTTCCATTTTTAGTTTGAGATAAGGATTACCTGTCGCTAAAGCCTTAAAGTCTGAAGCAGTCATGGTTTGTTCATCAATGTCTTCTGCCGACCGTACTGGGTCTTTAGAGGTCATGATTTGCGTGATATATTTGAGTTTATTCTCCTGAGTTTGCCAGAGGTAGTTGTCGAAGCTCCCTTTCGTAATGTAATGGTAAATATCTACCTCTTGGTGCATATTACCTTGACGAATCAACCTACCGTTTCGCTGCACAATATCAGAGGGACGCCAAGGAACATCTAAATGGTGGACTGCTTTCATACGTGATTGGACGTTTAATCCTGTTCCCCCTTTTTCCGTAGAAGCCATGAGAATCCGTACTTCTCCACTATTGACCTTGCGTGACAGAGAGTTTTTCTTGTCATCCGTATTAGCGTCATGGACAAAGGCAATTGCTTCTTTGGGAATCCCTCTATCCACTAAGAGGTCTTTCAATTCATTGTAAACGTCAAAGCCCTCTTCCTTATTCTTAGGCGTTCCAATATCTGAGAAAATCATCTGGGTAGCTTTATCATATTCTCCCTCACGATAAATGCGTTCCACATTGTCCACTACTTGAAGAATCTTCTGATTGTCCGATAAGGTATAGGCTGGGTCAATGAGACGCATGTCAATAGCTAGTTTTCTAGCTTCCCCAGTTATCTTTAACATGTTATCGACACTAGGGTCAACGCTGCCTGACTTGATAGCGTCTGAACGGTCAACCAACTCTTCAAGGTAGTATTTCTGAGCTTCTGTCAATTCGCTCTCCACCGCAATAACTTTAGCTTCAGGTACAGGTAAATCAAGCATATCTGAGGTCTGAATATCAGCTGTTTCCTTATAAATCCGCATGAGTTCAGGCAGGTTCACAAACTTCTTAAAGCGTTTCTTAGGTTGGTATTTATCCCCTGTCGGTGCTAGTTCCATAGCGTTTTCGATATTCCCAAAAGCTCCAACCCATGAGTCAAAGTTTGAGATTTGATACCGTTCTAAGACATCTGGTTGAATATAGCTCATCATGGTATAGAGTTCACTAATGGAGTTAGAGACTGGAGTTCCTGTCGCAAAAACCACGTTACGATAATCATGTTCTCCTTGAACCTGTCTGACCTTCATTTCCATATCCACGTTCTTTTTAGAAGTCGTGTTGGTAATTCCAGCCACATTCCCAAGGCCTGTAATGGGTCTGATATTCTTAAAATGGTGAGCCTCGTCCACAAAGAGAAAGTCAATGCCTAGATTTTCAAATTCAATAAAGGTATCACGTTCCAGTTTTTGGAGTTCTTCTAATTGGTGTTCCAAACCTTTGATGGAACGCTCTGCTTCTTTGACCGTATAATCACTATCACTGCCTTGCTTGATGTCACGGAGTTGTTGTAACTTATCTTGGATATAAGTCACCTGCTTTTCATGGCTCATAGGGATTTTTTCAAACTGGGAATCCCCAATGACAATGGCATCGTAGTCCCCTGTGATAATCCGTGAGACAAACTGCTTGCGTTTGGCTTTCGCAAAATCTTTCTTGGTCGTCACATAGACATTCTTGGTTGGGAAGAACTTCATGATTTCTTGGCCAAACTGAGCAGTCAGACTTGATGGCACCACATAAAGAGGCTTATGCACCATACCCAATTCTTTCAGTTTGAATCCTGCCCCAAGCATGGTTAAGGTCTTACCTGAACCCACTTCATGAGCTAGAAGCGCTCTTTTTTCTTCCACAATCCGTTGAATGGCATTCTTTTGGTGAGGGCGTAAGGAAATATTCTGGGCAAGCCCATCAATGGTTAAATGACTGCCATCATAGACTTTTGAAACTGTACGATTATAAAGGCTATTATAGGTCTCTTCAATCATCTGTTGCACCTCTGGGTAACTAGCCACAAAGTCTTGAAAAAGTTCTTGAAGCTCAGTTTCCTTAGCACGAAGAACCGTTGTCTTCTCCACGTCCGTCACATGCTTTTTCTTATCCCCATCTTCCACTTGTTTGGTGATGGTTGGTTGATTGGAGTTAAGCAGGTTTTCAAAGATTTTACGACCACTATCATACCGAGACCCAGGCACACCTAAACTTCTATCCGTTGCGGTTGAATATCTAAAGGCAAACTTGGATTGGTAGGACATCATCCCATCTATTGGACTAACTTCAAGAACAGTTGATACTTCTTGATCAGACAAGTCAAAAGTTTGTCCCATAAAGGTTTCTTGGGCAAATTTCCCATAAACGTCTAGAGGAATCCATCGTGAACCAATCCGATAATCAATATCAGCCAAGGTCACACGTGGCGGTCTCACTTCTTCTAAGAGACCTTGATAATAGACCCAAGGAAAATCAGAGTTGTCTTCTTTAATGAGTAAGTCCACAACCTCTAACTTAGTCACCACATCCCCTGATAAGAAATCCTGCCGAGATACATAGACCACTTCCCTATCGTTTAGATAGCGTTCTGGGTCTGGAATAATAGCGTCTCCTAATTCCTCAATCAAAGTCGCTTTAGAATCCGTCTGATAAATAGACATCATGTAATCCAAATCTACTCCACGACCATCTGCTAGACTAGAATTGAGAGCGTCAAGGGCAGAAGAAACTGCCGTTACTTCCTTTTCAGGACGAACTAGGGCTTTCTCAAAAGCCAGAGACTTGGTATAAATAACTGTCTTCCCACTCGGGTCAAGGCTTTCATCTTCTAAACTCGCAAGGAGCGAATACTTATCATCACTATCAAAGAGGTTACGGTTTACAGCACTATTCAAGTACCCAAAGCGTTTCACAAAACTATCATAGGTCCGATTGAGATGTCCTAACAAGTGATTGAACTCGTCTTTGTCATAGTTATAGTATCGCTGAATGGCAATCACCTCTTGGTAGGCGTTCCGAATATCAACCATCCCTTTAATCCGTGCCACTTCTTTCTCTGACAAGGGAGCTTCATAGAAAACCGTCTTTTTGAAATAGCCCTTAAACTGCCCACGTTTGGTGGCTTCTTCGGTCACATACACATCAAGAGCGGTGCTATCGGTGACTTCGAGGTCATTAAAGCGGTCAATCTGTTTTTGCGAATGCTTGGTATCCCAAGCCTTAAATGTCCCCTCCTCGTCCACATAGTAGCTAATCTCCTCAGTCTTAGTCCCAACACGGATTCCCTTATTATCTCGGTAGTAAACCGTAGAATCCTTATAACCAAAACTATATTGGTCTAAGCTTTCTCTGATGTCAGAAGGAATCGAGGTATCAATGACCTGTCTTCTCATCACATCAGGAGTGATAAGGATGTCAGAAGGGTCAACACTTCTAGGCGCTTTAACCTGTTTAAGAGCTGTCTGTACAGCTTCTATTAGGTTATCAGAAGTGCCTTTCACAGAAAGTGTCCCACCGTTAAAGTTTCTAACCCCATAGCTCCCAATAACCTGACTGTTGTAGTCTCCGTCAAAGTAAGGGTTCAGCCAAATACGGTCATCCTTGTCATAGCGAATAGAACCTGAAAAAGCTAAATCATCTGCCACATATCCCTTATCCATATGCTTCTGGAAGAACAACATGTCCGTTGTGACATTGGTGCCTGCAATGGCCTTAAAAGCGCTATCTGGTAAACGCACACCACCAAGAAAATCAGTCGTCTCACGAATGTCCTGGAGGATGTTTTCTGTCCGTTTATCCATGGTTCCTGTGGAGGAAATAATGGCCACTTGTCCACCGTCATGCACCAAATCAAGGGATTTTTTAACAAAATAATCATGAATCATATAGGGTTTGTCATAGCGACTATCCGCAATCCTGATATTGGCAAAAGGCACATTTGAGAGAAGCAAATCAAAACTATTGTCATTAAAGGCAACAGTCTCAAAGCCCTTTACTTCAATATGGCTATTTGGATGAAGGTGTTTAGCAATTGCCCCTGTAATCGTGTCTAACTCTATACCATACAACTCACTATTTTCTCTCAGGTGTTTAGGCATTGCCGCAAAGAAATTCCCCGTTCCCATCGAAGGGTCTAGAATTTTACCTCCTGCAAAGCCATCACGTTCTAACTTCTCCCACATCTGTCGAATAAGAGCAGGGTCTGTGTAATAAGCTGTCAAAGAAGATTGTTTCATATCTGAATACTCTTTATCGGTGACTAGTGTTTTTAATGCCTCACGTTCCTTAGAAAACTTTGGGTTATACTCGTCAAAGAACTCGTTAGCTAAGCCTCCCCAGCCCACGTATTTGGCAAGCAGTTCTTGTTCACTTGGTGTGGCTTGACGGTGTTCAGATTCAAGCTTTTTCACCAAACGAACAGCAGCCACGTTGGTTTCAACCTTATCCCTTGTTGTCTTAGGGTAAAAGTCTGTCAAATCTTCTGGAAAGTAAAAATCAGTGGTTGGGGGTGTCTTAATGACTTCAGAAAGTTCTGGCTCACCCTCCGTTTCAAATATTTCAGCTTTTTCTGCTTCACTTTCTGTGACTGGTTCTTGGGAAATAATGTCTTGATGGTCATCATCCATAAAGGAAAAGAGGTCTAATTCTTGGATAGGTTCTTCCACTTCCTCTTTTTCTTCGACAGAAGGAACATGAAGAGCTTGAGTGATGTCTTCTAGTGTCCGTAAGAAAAGAACTGGATTTTGTTCAATCACATCTGTGAAATCATTTTGTAATTCAATCCGAATCAGGTTATTAACGCCTGACTCCTCAATGGCCATTACCTGAAACTCTTGCCCCTTATAAGTCACAATCGAAGCAATCGGATAGCGTTTAAGGGCTTCTTCTACGATAGGATTTTGAGGGGTTGATGGAGGCGTGATGATTTCAGTTTCTGTTTGCGATAGGTGTTCTCGCCATTCTCTAAAGGATAGGTCTGATTGGGACAGTTTGTCTCTTTCAAAGGTTCTTGCTTCTTCAAGAGTGAGGTCTTCATGCAAGAAGGCGTAGGCAATGGGTCTTGCTTCTTCTAAGTCTAGCTGACTGGTCAAGAAAAATTCTGCCTTGTCATAAGCAAGTCCCATCTGAAGCAATTCTGTCGCAAGAGCTAATTGAGTAACGGTTGCTTTAGGATAGCCCCCTAGTAAGGCTAGGTCGGCATTCTTCAAATGAAAACGCCCTGCAGCATCTATCAGTATCCCACGTTGCTGCTCATCAACATCAGCTAAGTCTATCCCTAAATTGGTCAATTTTTCGGTATTTTCAGCCAAAATGGTTTGACCCATTTCAGTTAAGATTACTTCTTCTTGAGGTGTTAGAGGACGTTGTAAGTCATAGGCTGTCCCATCTGCTTCTAAATAGGTTAATAGCTCATTGTCCGCATAGATTGGCGTCATTTCCATTTCATGGTCAAACTCCCCACGTCTCAAGTTTGGTAGTTTTGGACGGCTATTTCGCACTTGGTCAAAGTGACTTAATATCTCAAATTTTTGGGACAAGTTTAGATGTTCATAAGCCGATAAATGTTCTGTTTGCCCTGTTCGTAAATCGAGTTGTGATAAATCTTCCTCAAGACTTGCAATGACGATACCCCCTTCTTCACGAAAGGTGATGTCTTGAGGAGGTTCTGGAACTACTTTTTCTTCAGCTGCACCCTCTCTTTCCTCTACCGTTTCCTGGGGACTTACCCGTTCAGGTTCATAAGTGAGAAGAAACTGTTCAATATCACGACTAATTCGGTCAGACAAATTATTGGCCACTCGGTAGACATTAACCAAATTAGCAGCTTTGCCTTTATCCAAAAGAGAAGCTACCGAAATGGACTGATAGGCGCCCTCTTGGTCTAAGAGCTGAAAGCGAGTGGCTAGGTTAAAGAGGGCTACTTCAATCACCAAGGCTTTCTCATCATTGTTTAACTGAGGTAACTTCTTTAAGCCAGCCTGACCAAAGGTCTGTGTGTAGCTGCTTAGGTCTGTCGCTTCGTTAAAGGGGCTTGCCTCTACAAAAGCAGAAACTTCTGTTTCAAAGCGAACCACTTGAACAGGTGAGGTGATTACTCCTCTTTGGGTTGTAAAATTTTGGATAAGGCTATCCCAATCCTCATCAAAATGGACTGCTTGATAGCGTAAAAAGGATTCCAAAAGAATCTGGTCACGTGGCAATCTCGCCCGCAACATCTCAAGTAATTGTTCTTGAGTCATATGTTCCTCCAATTAAAAAAGGAGCTGAGAGATATTCTCAGCCCACTGCTTTAGTCTAGGACCAAGTCTCTTTGGTCTTTTTCTTGTGGCAACTTATCCATCAAAGTTGACACATACTGTTGTAAGAAATGGCTTTTCTGGTCTAACAAATCTTTCTGCAAGGCGAGATAGGTCACATCTCCAAAATAATCTTGACTCGTTAAAGACAACTCCTTTTGGATAATATCCTGCAAGGTCTCTAAGGTGAGAGATGAGTAATCCTCCTCATTCAAAACCTCATACTGAGCAAGGGAAGCAGAAATATTGTTAGACGCAATCACTTCCATAATGAAACTAGCTCCCTCACCTGTTCGATAGAGTTTATCCAAGAGGTCCGTCACTTCTTCTTGTAGCTGTTCCTGATAACCGTCTGCTCTTAGACGTAAGTCATCACTAACTAAAGACAAGTCATCAATGCCCCTAAAGTCTTGATAGAGCGTATCAAGAAGTGACTTGTTTTTGATACTCAATTCCATGGCTAACAAGGCTTTGACCATGTCTTCATAGTTTTCTCGTGCCATCTCAGAGAGAGTTTTTGAAATCGTGTCATAATTCCAAGCCATAACTGTTCTCCTTACGCTGTTGAATTGGATTCAAGCCTTGTTGGACTTCTTCAAGGTCTGTCAGTCCATCACTATCCGAATCGCTACTAAAAGGATTGGTGCCTAGAGCTAACTCCTGAGCATCCGTTAGACCATCTTGGTCTGAATCCATTGTGTAAATGTTTTTGGGTTCCATTTAGTTGTCCTCCATTTTGCGTTTAGAAAGGCCGTAAGCTAGGCCTAAAAGAAGTCCTCCACCGACAAGTGCCAAGAGGGATTGACTCTCCCCTGTATTTGGAAGAACGCTAGCAGGAACTGGTGCTTCTTGCGTTGGAATAGGTGGTTGGGGTGGGGTTGGTTGAGTCGGAGTTGGAGTTGGTGGCTCTGGTTCAGGAGTAGTTGTCTTAACCGTATTTGAGCTGATGGTGTAGCCATTCACGGTATGTAGTACCGTATTTTCTACTTCACCTGAAGCACTCCGTTTCATCTGCAAGTAAACATCAGCCTGAAACTCGGATTCTTCTGCTAGTTTTTCAAGGAATTCCTTATCAAAACTAATAGCTACGGTTCCTTTTGACGTGTCGACCTGTTGTAGCGTGTACTTAGTCACTTCTGTCCCTTTTGGTAAAACCGTTCCATCTTTTAGAGTCACATCTACTAAGGTATAAGCCTTGTAAACACCATTATAGTCGTCATGGCTTTCATCGTAATCATCGTCAAAGTGGTACTCGATGAGTGGTGTCGCACGATTACCAGGAATATGTGCTCCCACCAAGCGGTAGTTAAAGACCTGATTCAAGGCAACTTCTTTTCCATCAAGACTGTTCTCCTTTTGTGACAAATCAATCACCACATCTTTTTGTGGGTCCAGTTTTGGCACATTATTAACCACAGTCTCTGTCACATAAGCCAAACCAAAGTCAATCTGATAAGCGGTGTTTTCATACTTCCCACCAGTCTTTGTCAGCTCATTCTTAATGGTCATTGGAAGGGTCACCACTAAGGTTTGACCAGTTTTAACATAAGACTCGTAGAACGCTTTTGGATCTTCAGCACTTAAAACTTGAATGGCTCCTTTGGGGGTGAACTGGCGTTTGGCCATAGAGTCTTGAACCACTTTAGGCGCTTCTGACAATGAGGCATAGGCTTTCACCGAAATCCCTTCGACAAGATTTCCTGCCTTATCCATCACTTGGACACCATCTGCATTTACGCTAAGCGCTTCTTCAGGGTAATCATCCACCATGTAAAAACCTTTTGTAAGAACATCCTCCGTCACTACCAAATCCTTGTACTGACTGTAATCAAGAACAATCTTATAATAATTGACGGTATTTGGAAGAACGGTCTTGCCATCAATAGACACGCCTTCTTTATTAGTATTAGTTTTATGTGGTGTTACTTTTGGCACGTGATTCGTTACCATATTGGTTTCATAGGCTTGTCCAAAGTCTACTTGATAAGCTACATTGGCATAAGACTTTCCTGAATTAAGCATAGACTCACGGACAGTCATAGGAGTAACGATGGTGATGTTTTGACCTTGCGTTACATAAGAATCATAGAAGGCTTGCGGATCTTCTGCCATAAAGACTTGGAAGGCTCCTTTAGGTGCAATCTTGCGTTTTGAAAGAGCTACTTGTAGGTTTTTAGGAGCTTCTGATAAGCTCGTATAAGTTTTTACCGTAACACCTGTGACAGCTTTGCCGTCAGTTGTCACAAGTTGAATACTTGCTTCATCTGGTAATAGAGCTTCTTCGGGATAATCATCCACAAAGTAGAAACCCCGTGCGATTTGAGCCTTATCGGCTTTAATGCCACGGTATTGGTCCAAGTCCCATGACAAGGTATAGTAGTTTTGTGAACCGACTACCATAGGTTTGCCATTGATATCCACCTTATCCTTATTTAGGTTTTGTTTTTTAGGTGCTGGGCTTACAAGGGTATTCGTCACCTCATCGGTTTCATAGCCATTGCCAAAATCCACTTGGTAGGCTTTGTTTCGATAAGTCTTCGTCTGACCATAAAGACTATCTTTGACCGTCATTTTGGTGACAAGTTTCAAAGAGGTTCCTGTTTTAACATACTGGTCATAAAAAGCCTGATTGTCATTAGGCATAAAGACTTGGAAAGCCCCTTTTGGAGAAATCTTAGCATGAGCGAGTTTATCTTGAAGGTCTTTAGGAGTTTCTGACAGCGACGCAAAAGCCTTAACAATAATCCCTGATACGGCTTTGCCATCAGGAGTGGTGATACCTGTTCCCTTGTCTACTAAGTCCAACACTTCTTCTGGGTAATCATCTACGAAGAAGAAACCACGAGCAATCGTCTCTTTAGAAGACCTATCGCCTTTATATTGATCTAAATCCCAGGTCAAACGGTAATGATTAGTTGTTCCTAAGGCCACTACCGTATCGTTAATGACCACACCATCTTCATTTTCATTTTTCTTCTGCGGCTCAATACGGCTAGTGGTCGTTCCATCACCAGGCGTACGCACTGTCACAACATTAGAAGTCACTGTATAGGCATTTGGGGTTCCCTTATTGATAAGGAGCTGATAACTGTTGGAATAGGTTGCCCCATCATTTTGAAGGCTACCGTAAAGTTTCGGAGCCACCAGTTGGTAAGACTTGGTGAGGTCTTTGTTGACCTCTTGAAGCAAGACTTCCTTGGCGGTCAAGGTAACAAAGTTCTTAACAGCATCAAAGGTAAGGGTATAATTTCTATTTTCTGCCTGCGTTTTTTCCTTGTCAAAGGCATAGCCTGCTGGAAGGTAATCTTCAAATGTAAGGCTAGTGGTTTTGGCTCGATTTGGAGAAAAAACGTCTACGGTTAAAGGGTAAATGACCGTTGAATCTTTTGCGACCGTTTTGTCATGAAGGTTCACTTGGTCGGTATTGATAACTTCCTTAACAATTTCAGGAGTCGTTGTCAGACGATAGTCGTGATAATGAACCGTTGGCACTTGTGGTGCTTTTGGTAACGGTTCTGGCGTAGGGTCTTTAGGCAAGGTCACCTTGGTAAGTGTTAGGCTAGGCTGAGTAACTTTCTCTAATGGTTTTTCCTTAAAGCTCACAGGTGGCTCTGGCGTAAAGGTCTTTGGGGTAAAGGTTTTCGGCACAACCTTCACGGGTTCTGGAATTGGCTCTAACTTTGGTGTCACATGAGGTTTTGGACTATAAGGTTTGACCGTCCGTGCAACTGGAAGGGTATTTAAGGCAAACCAATAAGAGAGCCCAACATTTTGGGGCATATCCCCTTGACCAAAGGTCACTGTATAGGTGTTGCCTGATGTAACCGTTGAGACAATCGCTCCCTTATAGGCATACTTACTATATGACGTATCCCATTCTTCAGGAAGCTTCAAATCACTGGCACGGTTTGACACAAGTGAACGAGCCAAACCTTCGTTAGTCACTTGAATGGTTGAGCCATTGATAGGGACAAACTTACCTGATGTGTCTTTTACATACTCTAAACCGATGTCATTGTGGTTGAGTGAGGAGTGGGTAAAGACACCTGGTTTTTCCTTGGTGAAGTTCACTTGTGAGCCATCTTCTAAGAAATACTTGGCTTTGACACGAAACTCCATTTTATCGGTTCGCCAATTACCTGTCCCATCATTACGGTAGGCAATAAAGCCTTCTGTTGGGTCATTTGGTACAACCAACTGCACGGCATTAGTTCCAGCTGGAGAAACAAGGTTTGTAATGTCATAGGCTACTTTTGTGATTTTCTTACCATCAAAGCGAGCATTTTGAAGGTTTTGATAAGTAAAGGAAAGGGTCTCCCCAGTTTTAAAGGTGTCATAGACGAAGAAACCAGTAGAATCTAGGATTTTAGAATACCCACCAAGCATGGCGTCACCCTTAGCAATGATGCGATTTGGGTTTCTTGTATCCGCGGAATGACGGGCTTGAGGTTCTCCATTGTTCAAGTTTAAAGCCTGAGCAAGAGCTTGAGAGATATAGCCTTCCTCACCTTTTGCAATCTCAGCTAAATCACGTTTATAACGCTCCATTTCCTTGGTGTTATAGGCGTCAATGGTAGCATTTTCTTTCTTGGCTGCTTCTTCTTTTTCCTTATTGCTTTTCGTGATAGCAGCAATCTCAGCTTCACGGTCTGTGACTAATTTCTGTTGGTCTTTATTATAGGCATCAACAGCAGCTTGACCGGCTTTATTTTTATCATCCACTGCTTTTTGTCCGGCTTGATTGCGTTTATCAATTGCTTCATTATCAGCTTTTGCTTTAGCAAGACCCGCTTCATTTTCCTTTTGAGTCACTAAGTTCTTTGCGACAATGGCATCTGCATCTTTTTTCTTTGATTCGTATTCAGATAGATTGTCCTTATTTTGCTTATCAATAGCAGCTACCGCAGAGGTATAATCCTGATAGCCTGAAACCGTTGAACCATCTCCTGATGTTACGGTTTGAGTTGTAACGGTCACATTAGCCGACTGATCTTGGCCTTTGATTTTTGAAACTGTGCTATCCACTGAATGATTCAAGGCTTTTCCTGCTTGAGTGGCGTCTTTATGACTAGAAGCCAACGCAGTATTCCCTTGTTCAACACGAGTTTTATCTTGTTCATAGGCGGCTTTATCTGCTTTATAGGTATTAGTCACCTGAGTGATGGCTTCAGCCTGCTTAGCAGCATCCGCTTCCGCTTTATCTAATTGCTTACTGGTCTCACTCGCAGAGGTTGTGTTCCCTAAATCCATAGGTTTATCCTGAATGGTAGTAACCCCTTCAGTAGTTGCTTGATTGACAGCCTGTGTCACAACATCATGAGGAACCGTAACTGTGATAGCCCCATCTGATTGACCAGTTGACGCAAGACTATCAGTTTGTTCAGCAACTGGAGTGGGCTGAGCTTCTGGTAAATTTGTCGCAGGATTTTCTGTCAACTGAACGGTTTTACCTTGCGAGGATGTTACCACTTCGTCAGCTTGTGCTACTTGGCCACCCCAAGCAACAACAGCTGTCACCATAGTTCCAAGTGCTACCGAACAAAGCGTACGGTACTTCTTACTTTTACGGAAGACGTGTTTTTCTGCTTTTTCCTGATTGACTAAAAAGTGATGATGACATTGTTTGGTCATAAAAAAGTCCTTCTTTTCTTTTGATAAGTAGCAACAATCTGTCACTCTCTCCCCATCATAAAAAAGACGACTTGATTTTGGTATCACATCAAAGAAGGACAAAGAAAAAAGCCACCCACAAAAAGTGGATGACCTGATTATCAGCATATCAATTTTTACATTAAGACGGCCAATTAACCTTTCTAGCTTTAGCAGTCTTAAAGCGTTTCTTATCAACAAGTTTCAACTCTATTTCTCTACAATTTGTAATTAAGGTGTCATTGATTTTAAGACTTCTTGGAAAGTATTGGTTCCCTTGTTCACGCGATAATTCAACTGTATAACTAATACCATTACTTAATTTGAAGACCACAAAATAAATATTATCTCTTCTAAATCGTTTGCCAACTTTTCTATTCAAAATACCATCCGTTGTGTAGAATTTACATTCCATCACATGTAACATTTGATAAAGTAATAATGTTCCAACGATTTTGAATTTATTTTCGTTAAACCAACCATTATCAGCCTTATTTAGACGCTCCAATGTCCAATCATCCTTTAATCCTTCAAAAATACTCCCTGCGTTATTAGTTGGTAAATTAACATGATGATCTCTTGATAATCCTAATAAATGGGGAATAGAGGAATTTGGGACAGAAAGAACAATTTCGGGATAGTCCTCCATATTTGTCTGATAAACGTATTTGTACTGAGAAACATATTTCTCAATAGTATTGGCTAGACAGGACATATCGACATTGAGAATATCAATTTCTCCATCAAAGGTCTCGAGCCATTCCAAAGTATATGTCATTCTATTTTTCTCCTAAAAAAGAGAAGGAAGCAGGTGCTTCCTTCTCTTCCACGTATTGAGTTTCACCTCACGCTAGATATGCCCTATCTATTCCTCAAGGGTAGGCGGTCCTGCTATTCTTTTTCTCAACAAACAGTTTGAACTGAGTGCGGAGCCCACAGGCGGGTGCAGACCATATCCACTAGCCCACAAGTAATTTATAACCTTTATTTACTATTATTATACGGGATAATTCCTTATTTGTCAACTCCTATGTTCACGCTTAAAGTTTAGATGAGATGATTACTTTGTCCCAAATATCATACAACATTTGGGACAAGAAGACAAGCATTCTAATATTTTTTTATTTCGTCGTATAGGCAAAACTAATCGTACCATCGACTCCTGATAACTTACGGAAGGTATAGTTAGGATTGCCATTAACATTGGTTTCTGAGATAAGGAAAGATCCATCTGGGTAAACTTTCTCGACAAAGGCGACATGACCGTATTCTGTTGGCGATCCATGACCTCCTCCCGCAAAGGAAATAATCGCTCCTGCTTTTGGTAGCTTACCTGTTTCTCCACCAAGACGTGCTGCTGTTGCCACCCAATCTTGACCATTCCCCATGGTACTAATGATTGGGATTTTCTCACCATTTCGTCCTTTGAGTTTCAAGCCCAATTGGTTAATCCGAGCGGCAACTCCCCAAGTACATTGCCCATAGGCATAGCCCATACCGTCACCTCCACCTGGAACGGAGTTGTCATAAAGGTCTCCTCGAACCGCTTCCAGCGCTTTTGGATCACTCTGGGCGGTTCCACCATTTGGTTGGCTAAAGCCTTTCTCAATTTGGTAATACCACTCGGTGGCTCTGGTTTGACGTTCTAGGAGCTTATCACCACTATTTCCCTCCCAATAAATGAGAAAGACTTGGGCAAGACTGGCTGGGCTACCTGAATTTCTGAAAAAGTCTTTTAACCAGTTGGTATAGTAAGGATTGTCCCCATTGAGCATAAAATCCAGTTGTAAGCCTAAGTCATACCACTTCTGATTTTTTCGGTTGGCATACTCTAATAATAAGGTATGTCTGCGTGACCCATCTGCTGTATCTGTCCATTGCCCCAAGCCTAAGCCACGTCTTAGAATATTCGGGTACCTGCCATTATAGATAGCTGGACCATTAAGGGACAACCAGCCCTCATCGTCCCAAGAACTATCCGTTGCCCCAACAGGAGGCGATAAGTAATCACCTTCAGCTCGTTTGGGATTGATTGAGGATTCTACTGACCAGTTTCCTAAAATAGCCGCAATCGCTTGATTAGTCGCCCCTTGACTCTTCAAATACTCATAGATAGCTTTGGCTCTCGCAAACTCATTGCCTCCAAATTGACCAATGGTAGGTAGAATGGTCGTTTGGAGTTGAATGACTTTAGGAAAGTAAAAGGCTGGATTGACGTAAACCAGTTTCTCTGAATCATCGTCAACCTTTTGATAGGTCACTTTTAGACCAGCACCATCCTTGGTTTGACCAATCACTTCTCCTGCTTGGACTTTTTGGCCATCGCTCACTCGACCAGTATGGATATTAAACAAGGTCAATTGAGACTTGTTTAGTCCCTTACCTGACGTGATGATAATGTTCTCTCCATCTAGGGAAACCTTACCATCCATGGGAGCCACAATCACTTGATTTTCTTTGGCTTCTAGAATGATATGGTGATGAAGCGTTGGCTTGTCATCAATCACCTCATAACCATAACGAACTGTCATGGTAAGCGCATCGTCTTCAGTCTGATCTTGAAAAGGATTGTCCAATTCTTGGAGGGCAAGGTAGGTGCCTTCCTCACTTAATTCCTTTAAGTCTTCTCTATCGTCATCAAAGAGCTTATAGGCAGGCTCCTTGGTCAACTCAAACATGGATTTTAAAGAATCCCCACCGTTTAAGTCCTGCCAAAGTTGACTCAAATAGGCTTGATAAGTTTTATCCCCTTCTTCCATGACCTCATCTAAAGCATAATCTTGATACTTGAGATTCATAAAGCCCATGACGTCATCAATCTTGGTGTAGTAGGTAATGCCAGTGGGATTGGTTCGGGTGTTTTCCGCATCTTCCCACGTCATGTGCGTATAGGCTTTTGTCAGTTCACTCTCATCCTGTTGAATGAGAGTAGTTCCTGAAATTCCTATCACAAAACTCATCATCAAAAGCAAGAAAAACAAGAGGCCTGACACGACCCAAGTCATAGGATTAAGGGCAATCGATGAAAAGAAGGTCAGGCTATTCTTAATCGCTTGAATAACCTTTGTTATTCCTGACACACTCTGTTTTCTAGCTTGTTTGAGAAAGGTCTGGTAACGTCTTCTTGGTTTTAAGGGCTTCTGTCGGGTGAACCTTTTCCCCTTTTTAAAGTTCTGATACAGCTCCTTACTATGAGCGACTTTCGTCTTAGTAAACCGAAGACCAGTCTGCCCACTTTTGACAAGGAGTTTCCCTGACTGATAAGTCAATCTCCCATAGCGTCTTCCTTTAATCACAGACTCTTTTAGGGTTCTAATTCCCTCCAAGTCATCATCTTGAGCGACTACATCAAGTGATTCTGAAGCAACATAGCGTAACCCTCGTTTGACCTTGGTCGAGGGGTTCTTAAACTGATGTGCTTTTTTCAGTTGTTTCACGTCACGCTTCGCTGATTTCACCTCTTTTTCTGCCTGAAGGCGTTCAAGAGGTTTTTCTTTTTGAAACTGAAACCGTGACGTTTTTGATTCTGTTGGCTTTTTCTGATCGGTAACCTTAGAGGTAACAGCCTCCTCTTTTTCGGCCATCTTGACCTCTGCCAAGTGTTTTCTCGCTACTGCTAGGCGCTGTCTGGCTTGAGGAAGCCGATACTTCTTAATTTCCTTACTTTTTAACCATCTGGGAGACACATAGGCAATCGCTTCCTTAAAGGTATCTGTCGCTAGGTCTTTTTCCTCCTGATAGGTTTGCTTCAGAGTCTGACGTTGTTCCCTTGTTTCAGCTTTCTCAGCTCGGCGCATGATAAAGCGTCGTTTCGGAAAAGAGCGTTTCAGCCCCTTCTTCTCCCTGCGGTAATGGATACGACTAGCCTTTAAACTACTCTGAAAGGTTTTACGGGCCACCTTGACCTTCTGTTGCTCTCTTGTCATGATTCACCCCTCATCTTTTCTGGATCGGTACTCATGATGTCAAAGAGTTGAGTTTGAAGTGGGATTTTATTTCTAAAGGGAACAACCGTTGAGCCTGCCTTAATCAATCCAGCTCCCTTTTCTGGGTTAACCAAGTATTTCTCAAGCTCCTTAGATAGACCCAAGAGATGGACCAACTCTTCTCGGTCACTCTTAGCTTGTTTTAGAAGTATCATGAACTCGCTATTAGCGATAATGCGTCTGCCGTTGGCATCAAGCAATAAAGTTTCTACGTTTTGAGTAATGCCTGTTGGAATGGCTCCATACTTACGGACACGGCTCCAGAGCTTAAAGAAGAAGTCTGAAGCGTACTTATCCAACAACAGAAGCTGCATTTCATCAAAGTAAATCCAGGTCTTCTTGCCAAGTTTTTGGTTTTTAACCACACGATTCCAAATCTGGTCAAAGATGACCATGAGGGCAATTTGCTTCAATTCATCCCCTAACTTTTTAACATTGTAAATGAGGAAATGGCTATCCGTTTTAATATTAGTGCGGTGTGAGAAAATATCGAGTGAGCCTTCCACATAAAGCTCCATATCAAGGGCTAAGTCCTTGGCTTCTTGTTCAGGTTGTTTAGAGAGAACAAAGACCCATTCCACGAGAGATGGTGTCTCAAAATGCTTATAGGTCAACCGTGTCACACGGTCAATTAGGGACTTTTCTCGACCGTCCATTTTCCGGTCCAAGAGTTTCCCAATCCAAGACAATAGAAATTCAGATTTGACCTTAATAGGGTCTTCATCCATATTGTCATCGGATAAGTCTAAAACGTTTAAGAATGTTGTAGAGTCAGGCGCAATATCAATGCTCTCCCCACCAAAGGCTTGACCAATGATACTGTACTCATTTTCAGGGTCTACAATTATGATTTCGGTATTACTCTCGTCTTCTTTTAACTTGGTTGAGATGATTTCATGCTTAGTCGCCATCCCTTTACCAGCACCTGATGTCCCTAAAATCAAACCTGATGGGGTATTGAGTTTCCCACGGTCAATGGTGATGATATTACTTGAAATCTGGTTTATTCCATAGAATTTCCCTCCCTTATCTTGAAGGTCTACAGATGTCCATGGGGAGTTCACGGCAATGTTTGAGGTCAAAAGAGACCGTGACACACCATCAAGGTAGTTCTTCCCAAAAGGAAGCAGGCTATTAAAAGCTGCTTCTTGCATATAGGTCAG
Source organism: Streptococcus sp. ZY19097 (assembly GCF_040731245.1). Classification (NCBI taxonomy): domain Bacteria; kingdom Bacillati; phylum Bacillota; class Bacilli; order Lactobacillales; family Streptococcaceae; genus Streptococcus; species Streptococcus sp. ZY19097. The sequence goes on along the minus strand of NZ_CP160400.1, from coordinate 846,392 downwards.
ATTATCAATCACAAGGTCATTAGAACCTGCCACTTGTTTGATAATGTCAAGGGAGTGCTTCAATTGGTCTTCGTCCTCCGCAAAGACCCCAATCAAAAAGAGGGTATCAAAGAGCTTATCGCCTGTTTGCGTCATGGTTTTAATCAGATCATCAGCTTCATCGATGTTACTTTCTAGGACTTGACTAACCTTTTCCAAATAGACGCCACTTCTTGCCATCTTTTGTTGTTCCCCAATTTTTTGCGATTCCATCAAAGTCTTCTTGGTGCGAAGCTTGGTCATGGCTTCTGACTTGGCTGACCCTTTAGCATGTAGGCTCATCATCACTTCTAAATCCGACTGCATGAGTTCTCGTAAGAACTTATCTCCCAACTCCATCCCATAGTCACGAACATAGACAATCTGAAGCAGTCTATCATCCATTTCAATATGATTTTTGTGCTTAAAAGACAGACTGGTTGGGGCAATAAAGTGCTTAGTTGTTTGTCCTGAACGTACCAGGTCATGATAGGTAAAGGGCAAATGATTTTCCCCTCGCAACATATCAGCCAAGTGGTTCACACGGCTTTCTCCACTGAGGAGGGTAAACCCAGCATCTATTTCCGAAAAACCACTCTTGAAGTATTCTCCAATCTGAGACAGGGAGCGATAAGCGAGTTTCGGATTTTGGTCTGACTTCCCAAAAGAAATGAGCTTAACCGCTGAAAAGTTATTTTCTCCAGCTTCTAAGTTATTCTCCATGATACGATTGAGTTCTTCACGATAGGTATCGTAGCCATCCTCATGAAAAGGATATAAGACACTTTTTCTAAACTTATCCAAATTGACCCTTTGGTTAAAAATAGTAAGTTGGAAATTGGTCTTGTCATCCAAACTGTTAATCAAGTCCGAATAGGTTTCCATAATCGCTCCCTTATCTTCAAGTCCCACCGTCTGGTAATTGACATCTCCTAGAAGATAGGACTGGGAAAAATAATCTGGGGTGACCTGCATGAGTCCATTAGGAAAAAGGCCTTGGTAAAGAAGCGTATTAACAGTTGTTGGCAGTACTTCTTCTTTTGATTTACGTGTCTTCTTGTGTTTAGAAGAGGTCTTTGGTTTCATTGAGCGATTTGTTTTTTTCACGTTGTATTCCTTTCTGTCCAGTTAGTGTACGGTCTGGTATGGTCATTTCATAATGCCATCTATAATTAAGATACGTTTCAAAAGGTAAGTCATTAGGGCGATAGACCCCAAATAACATGAGGGGAATGGTAAAGGTAAAGATAAGACCATAGACAAACCAATCCCCAAATTGCCAATAAAAGAGGTTTAACCCTAAAATCAGGATGGTAATGGCAATGGCTGGCAAGACAAAGATAACTTGTCGTGTGGTAAAGCCTAGCCAAGCCCTATGTTGGACTTTTGTGATGTCCTTAAAAACACGTGTATTCATAAGACTCCAATCTAAGATGAAGATGAAAAAAGATTGGGAGGAACGTCCTTCCCAATCCTCCTTACATGCCTAGGATACTTCTGGCAGTCCGTTGACTACCCACCAAGGCAATGATTAACAAAATAGCCTGAACTAAGCTACCAAAGGCAGTTGCTAGCGTCTCCATCACTCCCGCACCATTTGAGAGAGCCAATTTCCCAGCTGATTCAAAGAGGGGAACAAGGGAGATGATTAAGAAAATCAAGACCCCTTGAAGGGCATAGACCATGATGTTTTTCAGGTAGCCAATCCCAACACTTCGCCAGTCATCACTGAGTAAGGTCGGAATCGTTAGAGGCGCAAATGGAATCATGAGATAAAGTTGGATAAAGCGAATAGTAATAAGGAGATTCACCACCATCACGCTAACCAATCGCACTAACCATATCAGAATGGCAAAGAAACCAACAATCAGTTTTCCAATAATTCCTGACCCTTTAAGTCCTGAAATGGTCTCATAAGTCGTTCCCCCATGAGAAACGACACCAGCTACGCCTTCAATGATATGAGAAGCAACGGCTAAAATGGCTTCCACAATCACGGTGGTGTTGGTAATGACCACAGCCACCATGATATAAGAGACAATCATAGGAGCAATAGCTTCAAAGGTCATGGCACCACCTGAGTTGGCGATTTTCTTAGCCATCTTAGAAAACTCAAGGACTAACACAACGGCTAAAATAGCTACTCCCAGGGGTTGCATCACTCCTTTTGTGACAGCTGACATATAAGACCACACGGTTGGGTTATAATCCGCAAGGGATTTAACCAAGTTGGCCGTCGATTCTAAGTCCACGTTAAAGCCTTCAAATAGGCTATCGCTTGAAATTTTCTCCGAGGCTAGAAAGACAAAAGCTGAAGGTAATGTGTTGTTCATGTCATACTTAGCCCTCCTAAATGGTAATTTGAGTGATAAAGGCACCAGCGGCACCTACCATAACACCACCCACAATTTCTAAGATGGCATTTCGGACACCAGGTCCACCATCTTTGATATTGGTTGACAGGTTAATAATGCCCATGACGACAAGAAAGGCTCCTGTCGCAACCATTCCTTTTTGTAAGAGCGCCATGGCTTGGGCAAACATGGAACTGGCGTCCACGCCATAAACAAAGCCTGTTAATTTTTGGTTCATACGATTCCTCTTTTCTATTAGTGTAGTGTGCTTTCTGTGCTTAAATCCCTAACCTTGTGGTCTGATGGTTCAAACGGAACTTCCTCTGTTTTGAGGGGGTCAATGTGGTAATGCCACCAACGTTCATCTGACTCCTTATCCGCTAAGTATTGCCAGTTCTTGTGTTTCAAGGGGAAATACTTTTTTTCCTTAAAGACTGGGATCCCTGCAATTCTCACCAAGCATTCATCACGTTTCATGTTTCCGACTTCATCAGGGGTCATGAGATCCCTTGCGATTTTTTGATGGGAAGTTGACCCAGACCCTGTTTGGCCATACGACCGACTGGTACTTCTCACATCAATGGTTTGTTTGCCTAAGAGACCACTCATGAACTTGAAGGTCTCTTCATCATTGCCACCAAGATAGAGCAAGCTGTCACAGTTTCCTAGAATGGTTTTCCAAGCCTCCTTCTCCTTATAGAGCCCTTGAAGTTGGGCAATGTTTTGAAGAATGGGTACGAGACTCATGTTCCGTGAGCGAACTGTTGAGGTTTGTTCCGCAAAGTCTGGAATTTCACCGACATTCGCAAACTCATCCAAGTAACTTCTGACGTGAATAGGCAATTGTCCCTTGAAGTCCACATCAGCTTGTCTGGTTAAGGTTGAAAAGACAGTGGAGAAAAAAAGGGCTGAGAGAAAGCGAAAGGTGGTGTCATTATCTGGAATAACGAGATATACCATGGTTTTCTGCGTTCCCCATGTTTTTAAGTCCAAGGTGTCACGTTTGGTTAAATCAATGACGGATTGGATATTAAAGAGGGCGAACTTAGCTGTTGTGACGGCAATTACCGAATCTAAGGTCTTATCCTTGTAGTTTTGGAAGTCTGCCCAGTTACGCATAGTGAAGTTTTCTGTCCCATATGTCTTGGCATAGGTCTCAAACATCACTTCTAAGACACTCTTATCTTGATTTTCTCCTTTGGATAAGAGCTTGATGAGTTTTCCAATTTCAGAAAAAGAGGGGTAGCGGCCTCGCTTACGGCGACTGTCTGCTTCTTCCTTTGTACTACCTGGAGGATTGTAAAAATCCACCAAGTAAGAGGAAATGGCTCTGACTAAGGTCATGGACGCTTCATCCCAAAAGGGATCACTGCGACTGCCATTGCCCTTGGTATTATTGAAATAGACCGTAAGCATACGGTTCAAATCATTCTCCGTCTCCACATAACGAAAAGGGTTAAAGCCATCTGAGTTGGTCATGTTTACGAGGTCTAAGATCTTGACCTGATAGCCATTTTCTAAAAAGAGCTTCCCTGTCTTTTCAGCTAAGTGATCCTTAGGGTCAACGACAATATTAGAACAGTTGAGCTGAATCAGATTGGGTTTGACAAACCGAAAGGTCTTCCCGCTACCAGACCCACCGATGACCACAAGGTTCTTGTTTCGGTCAAACTGTGGGGCTTTCTTTTCTAACAGGGTTAGCCTAACGTTTCGTGACAAAATGGTGTCATTAAAGGGATTCTTACTGAGAAAGGATTTACGCTCACGATTGTTTCCAAAGCGAGCAGAGCCATATTCAGCCCCTTCTCGGTAAACCTTTTGACCAGTTGAGACATAAAGATAGACTAGGCCCATCGTCACAAATCCAAAGCAAAAGCCCAAAACTGATTTACCTGTAAAGTTGCCATTCCACAAGGGATTTAAGACCTGATTCTGTCCTTCGCCTAAAAGATAGGCAAGGCGTTCCAAGGGCGGTTGATTAGGTAAACTATCGTAAAGCAAGACTAGCCGATGACAGAAATACCCAAAGGCAAGCCCTAAAATACCAAAGATAAAAACTTTTTTCCCTGAGACCATTAGAGAATGACCTCCTTTGTTTTCACAGCAGAGGGTTCTGACATCACAATCTGTTCCTTGGCTTGTGCGATTTCCTCATCAAGAGTTTTATCCATAGTGAGCCCTTTCAGCTTTTCTGGATTGGAAATCAACTTCTGAAGTAACTCATCTAGGTGCTTGTCTAAGAGCGACTTATCCTTAGCATAGAAATGCAGGTAGTCTCCTTGCCAACTAATGGCAATAGGGAGGTTTTCTGATTCCACCAATTCCTTAAATTTCTCGACATCAACGGGTTTATCCAAAATGTCTTTTGAGATATTCAGCGACTCAATGGCATAAGGACTTTGAAGGAGTTCTTCTAACTTTTGAACCCCAACTTTATAAGCCGAGTCTTGTGCTAGGGCGTGTCTGGCTGACCACTCTAAGAGTTTGAGAAGGACCTTCACCGTAAACATAGCACTCCGTTCCGCATATTGAATCGCTTGGCGTTCCTGTTGTTCGGATGACATCATTTCCTCCTTTATGTGATTCCCCATCAAAACAATAGGGTGCTTTCATGATACGAAAGCACCCTTGATTTTGGTATCACAATAAAGATAGGAAAAAGACGATTCCATTCCAAGATAGATGAACGAGAGTTGAGTTCAAGCAGTCCGTTTGCCATCGCACTATACCAAGTATGAGACCTAAACTCCCATAAAGCACCCAAGTGAATAAACTAGAGGGGTGGTGGGCTAAGGCAAAGAGAAAACTCGTTAACAAAACTTGAACCACTGGTTGAGACAAGACTCCCCACAACACCTCTCTATAAAAGACTTCTTCCACAACACTGGCATTAAGGAGAAAAAGAATAAAGGACAGAACAGGAATCTGGTTTTGAACAGTCACTAACGTTTCTTGGTTTGGTTCGCTTCCTGAAAATAGAGCACTCATAATAAGAGCAATACTTACCATGACACCAAGACTGCCAAGTACCCAAAGCCCTCTCTCCTTAAAGGATAGGTTTCTTTTAGGTATCTGGTCCCTTTTCCAGCTCCACAATAGCAGGGCTAGAAACGTCACTTGTAAAACAGGTAACCATGCCCCATTTAGCCAACCAACCAGGTACAAACTCACTAGGAGTACATTGACATGAATGGCTCCGTACATCACTACTAGTCGTTTCATCGCTATCTCCTAAACAAGTCTTCATAGTCAATCTCTAAAACGGTCACTATTTTCTCCACCCATTTGCCTTGTGGCATGAGACGATGGGATTTGTAGTGACGAAAGGTTTGGTAGAGGCGCTTAAACTCACTAGGGTAAACGTATTGCCCCTTAAACATCTGTCGAGCAAGGTCAGCCCATGACAGCCCTTTTTCCATAACGATAATTTCCAAATTTTCCCAAAAACGGTCGTTCATAACTCCTCCTTATGTCGCCAAGTCCTTAAAAAGATGTTCACGAAAGGAAACCACTTTTTGACTTCTCGGAAGAAAGGTTCTCGCTTCTTCTAAACTCATATCGGGATACACGTTATCCTCACAAACCACAATTGGGAGACGAAGATTCTGGTCAGGTTTCCGTAGAACCAACGTCACTAACTCACTCAATTTCATCTCTCTATGACCTTTTAATCGCTGTAGCGAGGGTGATAAGAGCGTGAAACAATCACTGCTTTTGGTAAACAAGCCCAATAAGTCTTCACGTGACAGGTTACTTACTTCTTTACTGGAGTAGGAAATACCATGTGAGTCACAAAAAGATAGGAGTTTCTGATTCCGACTGTTATTTCGACTTAAATAGATTTCTAACATCGCTTCCTCCTACACAGATAGCTCCTTCTCTAATGCTTGAGTTGGTGGAGTAAACACCTTACTCATATCGATGGGTGACCGACCTTCACCGAAGCACTTCACTGTTATTAATGTGGTGACGACATCATTCTTATCATTCCAAGAATAGCCTTGCCCATATGCCCTAAAGGCGAGATTGTTCTCATCCGTTAGATAAGTATCAACACCATTTTTGATGTCTTGGGTTTCAATAAATTCAAAAATACGATGTAAGTTGGACTCATAAGCTAACGGATAATTCATTTCTTTGTGGTAGTTATCTTCAAAAGTGACATCAATGTCACAATCATAATTGGGTAAAGAAGCAATCATTTCCGAAAATCTCTCTACTTCTGCTTGATGTATGGCTTCTTCTAGCTCCGTACAGTTCCTAATACTTTTACTATGTAATAATTTCATGTTTTTCTTCCTCTTCAATCTTTCTAAATTCTCTAGCAATGGCTTCAATAACAGTGACGGTCACGCTATTGCCTGCTTGTTTATACAACTGACTTTTACTGGATACGTTCTCAGCTCTGTCAAAAGCCCAATCAGGAAACCCCTGAAGTCTAAAACATTCTCTTGGGGTTAGGCGTCTGATTCTCAAACGATACAGTTTTCCATCTAGGATTATTCCAGTCACTTCATACCACTTGTCCTTACGGTACTCCAAAGCAGCAACAACCACTCCCATATTGTCAGAAGTGGTTAAAGTATTTGAAATTCCCTTTCCCACTCGTCCTCTGCGTTTGGTAGACTCTGGGTAAGCAAGGTTGACAGAATCTCCCACTATTGCCTTGGCATAGCCTAGTTTGGTCACTTCCCTAATTTTCAAATGCGGTGCTTCCTCACGACAGAGAATCTTAGGAACTTTATCCCCTCCTTGCATGGTTGTCAACGTTGGAGAAAGCCCTGAAAGGTCATAGACACGTCCAGTTTGGATAAAAGAAGTTGGTAAAGTTCCTGCGACAACTACACCATGCCGATCTTGGCTAGTTAAAGTAAACATTGGAGCATCGTTCCCTTTAAAACGTCTCCCATGTTGGCGTTTTTCTAGCCTATCAGGGGTTAAAACTGGAATGGCAATTTTAGTTCCTTCTCCTTTTCCTCTTGTTAAGGTTGGTGCTAGCCCACGTGATAAATAGACTTCTCCATTCATCCCTTTGCCTGACGGATTGACATTTCCTAATCGTTCAAGACCAGCTGAGCTGTTTTCTCCTCTGAGAGGAAATAGGAATCGGGGACGGTATCTTCTAGAATGTCCGATAATAAAAATTCTTTCACGGTTTTGCGGCACTTGGAAATCTTTACTGTTAAGCACCTGCCATTCAACATCATACCCCAACTCATCCAATGTGGTGAGGATTGTTCGAAATGTCTCTCCCTTGTCGTGACTGAGTAAGCCCTTGACATTTTCGAGAAATAAAAAACGTGGTTGGATCTGTTTGGCCGCTCGAGCAATCTCGAAGAACAAAGTTCCCCTAGTATCCTCAAATCCCAATCGTCTGCCTGCGAGTGAAAATGCCTGGCAAGGGAATCCCCCACAGATGATGTCCACTTGCCCTCTAAGTTGTCTAAAGTCTTGGTCTGTGACTTGTCTAATATCATGAAATTCTATTTCTCCTTCGGTCTCATAGATGGCCTTGTAAGATTTCCTCGCAAACTTATCAATCTCACAAAAGCCAATACACTCATGGCCCTGACGAGTTAACCCCAGTCGAAAGCCTCCAATTCCTGCAAACAAATCTAAAAACTTCATGTCTCTCATTCCTTTCTGACAAAATTAAAAAGGACCTTACTTCTTGCGTAACGTCCTTGCTTAACAATGATCTTCCATTTCTGGGTCAGTGATAAGTTCAAAAATGAACCAAATCATTCCTAATCCCCAAATACCTAATAATATCCACCAAAACATCTTACTCACCCCCTTTTAGTTCTTTTAAGCGTTGGACCTTGGTCCATTCGGATAAGACGCCATTAAAGACATATTCCGCTATCGTTTCTGTTCTGTCCGCAAACCTCATATTCTCTAAAGCGTACTGATACCGATGATCAAAATAAATCATAGCATAATCACTAGCAGCCTGTGAAAGACCAACTTGTCTCAACTGGTCATGAACCAAGCCCCAAATGTAGTCTTTGTCGTATCTTGTGACTCGGTCTACTTTACGTTGAAAATTGTCATTGTCATTTTTCTTACTTGTTAGACTTTCTTTCTCCTCCTCGTCCTCAACGACTGACTCACTCTCTTTAGTTTCACTCCTATCAGTCTCACTAACTTCAGTCTCACTAGTGGCTGAATTTAAGACTGGCCCCGGCTGATTTTGATACCCCCCTGGTATTTTTTGAACACTACCCCCGTTTGAATTTGAGACTTGGGTAGGTTCATGTTCCAACTCCCCCAAATAAATCTTATTGGCCATTCGTCCTTTTTCACTGGAAGATTGTTGGACTTCATCTATCAAGCCATACTCTCGTAACGTTTTCTTGATAGCAAGTAACTTAGATTTGGAACAGCCAAGTAGTGCCATGAGTTTGGAGTTGGAATAGACCAAATAGATAGCCCCATCTTCATCTATCCACCCTCTACTTAATGACAATTCCAAACGGTCTTTTAGAACAGCATAAGCAACCTTAACCTCAAGTTTCATATCCTTGTAGCGTTCGCTCTCAAATAAGAGTTTAGGGAGCTTATAATAACGCTCTGACGTTTGATAGTGATTTGCGGTGATACGTTTCATGATTGTCCCTCCAACACTAATAGACCAACATTTCCTAACTCATCAAATTGAATTAGCCCTGACTCTTCCATTTCAGCAATTAACTGAGTTGCTTTCTCAATATTTATTCCCATGATAGCCATGAGATGGCACATCACAATTTGCCGTGATGACTGTTCTTCCTTTTGCATGATTTTCCTCCTGAAACAAAAAAAGCGAGAACACTTATTAAAATGTTCTCGCTAAAGCGATATTATTTATAAAATCTAAAAAATTCCTCCTTAATGACAGATTGTAGAACGCTCAAATCCTTGATTTAACAGCGTTTTAAGCACCTGTCATTATTATGACACAATCCCCGCCTGGAATGGCCCAGGTCTTTTTATCACCGCGTAGCTGCAGGAGCACACGCCCCTCATCATCTGACAAAATACCACCCGCAAAAGTCAGCAAGACCTTGTCATGCCCGACTTTTGAGCGGATGTAGGAAATGTAGTCTTGGTTCATTTGATTTCTCCCAAAATTCCTTTACAACGTTCTTGGAACGCTTGATACATAGGATCGTTGTGCAATAAGTCAGCAAACATATCCTGAAAAATTTGATATTTGTATTGCAAATAACTGTGTGTGTTAAAATCGTTCACATAATTCACAAAAGGTAAATTGCAGTACAAATCTGCTGTCTTAATCAATGCAGCAGATTTTCCAAAAGTTCTAATGCGGTTGAAGTGCTCTTGAGTTTGCTCTCTTTTATCCTCAATCTTTGGATCAAAAGAGAGCGCTGACACCAAATCTGATATTTCCTTTCCAAAACCAGCTTCAATCTCTTTTTCGGTCACATCACTATCTTCTATACAAATCATGTAAAACTGCAGCAATAACTATGTTTCTAGAATAGTTTAACTCATAAAGTATTGTTGCTACCATAATACTGTACGTGACAACTGGCTTCGGATCATGTCCAGATTTTGACATATTTTCTGCTAGAAAAATAAACGCCTTGTCCATCTCCCTCTCAAGATTGATGTCATGATGTTGGTACATGAACTCCTCCGATTAAATGAATTCTTAATACTCCTTCTCATTATATCCAAAGTCAGCAAGGTCCAGTTTCTTATCACGCCAGTTCTTCTTGACCTTAACCCAAGTTTCGAGGTAGACCTTGTCACCCAGCATGAGTTCAATATCGCGGCGAGCCATCTTGCCGATTTTCTTGAGCATAACTCCTTGCTTGCCAATGATGATACCTTTTTGGCTGTCACGCTCAACCATGATCGTTGCTCGGATATGGACCTTATCGGTCTCTTCATCGCGTTTCATAGAGTCAACGATAACGGCAACAGAGTGTGGCACTTCTTGTTCAGTTAGTTTCAAAATCTTCTCACGAATCATTTCAGATACCAAGAAACGTTCCGGATGATCAGTAATTTGGTCTTCTGGGAAATATTGGAAGCCTTCTTCCAGATTATCCTTGAGAATGGTCATCAGAGTTTCAACATTGTTACCTTGCAGTGCCGAGATTGGAACAACTTCCTTGAAATCCATCTGACTACGGAAGTCATCAATCTGCTCCAACAACTGATCTGGATGCACCTTATCAATTTTGTTGATAACCAGAATAACTGGAATTTTAGCAGCCTTGAGGCGTTCCATAATCATATCGTCGCCTTTACCGCGTTTTTCATCGGCAGGTACCATAAAAAGCACTGTCTCAACTTCACGCAAAGTTGAATAGGCCGACTCTACCATAAAATCACCCAGAGCCGTCTTAGGCTTGTGGATGCCCGGGGTGTCAATAAAGACGATTTGCTCGGTCTCCGTCGTGTAAATGCCCATAATCTTATTACGAGTCGTTTGTGCTTTATCACTCATGATAGCAATTTTTTGTCCCATGACGTGATTTAAAAAAGTCGATTTCCCAACATTGGGACGACCAAGTATCGCTACAAATCCTGATTTAAATGTCATATAATCTCTTTTCTGTATATAGTAAGTCTTTTTTCTTATCAGCTATGCTATTGTCCAAAAATCATGGCAATAATTTTCGGAACAAAAATAATTAAGCCTGTCACCACAGCATAGCCAGAAATGACTAGAACCGCACCAGCAGCCATGTCTTTAGCATTCTTAGCCAACATCGAAAAATGATAGTTACTAGCTAAGTCAACCACATTTTCAATAGCAGAGTTGATGATTTCAAAGGTGATAACCAAAAAAATAGCTAAGAGTAGAAAGAGCCATTCAATGGCTGTAATCTGAAAAATCGCTCCAGCAACTGTAACCAAAATCGCCGAAATAGCATGCTTACGCATGTTTCTTTCTTCCTTAAAGGCTGTAATCACACCAGTAATAGCAAACTCCATACTGGCGACTAGATCTCTATTCTTCCACTTTTTTTGTGGATTATTGTCGCGTAAGTCCATAAGCAGTCAATATCTCTTCCTGTAAGGTGAACATTTCTTTTTCTTCTTCGGGAGTATAATGGTCATAACCGTTGATATGCAAAAAGCCGTGCACCGCTAGAAAGCCCATTTCACGTTCAAAAGAGTGACCGTATTCATTGGCCTGTTCGCGCGCTTTGTCAATAGAAATAAAAAGTTCACCGATATAGCTGTCAAATTCAGCAAGCATCTCTACCAGTTCAGGATTATCTTTCAACTCTTCTTCATCAAAGGCAAATGGTACTTCAGGTTTGTATTCCAAGCTGATGACATCTGTCGGACGATCCGTATCACGGTATTCCAAATTTAATTCATGGCTCCGCTCATTGGTCACAAAAGTCACAGCCATCTCCTTGTTTTGTTTGCCTAACTTTTCAGCAGCAAAATTCAGCAAGTCCAACGTCTGCTGCTTAATCTCTTCAGAAACTTGACCAGTTTCATCAAACATCTCAACGTACATAATTAATATATAAGGACGTAAACCACAAAACGACATTAGGCTTGAGGTGTATCATCAAGCATGTGGTCATGTTCAATCAACTGCCTACACAAATTTGTAGACACTGATTATCCTTATTCCTTCCCTTTGTTTTCGATATCTCTAACCATTTTATTATATCACAAGAAGAAAGAAAAAGGGAGCACGAAGAAACCTCAAGCCAAATTGAGGCTGAGCAAAAAGCCCAGCACCGCTTCTCAGAGTTCTTGTCAACATCTCATCGCAGTGGTTGATTGGGGTTAACAGTCCAGTGGACTGTTAAAGGTTGGAGATAAGGTTTGCGAAGCAAATCTCAGCAATTCGTGTTTCACACTCCAAATCTGACCTCTACGACTGATGCGAACAGAGTTCGCTTCATTTCCAACCTCAAAAAGTTCACTGAACCTTTTGAGGTGTACGGGGGGTGGGAGTAAAATAGTCCAGTGGACTATTTTAGCCCGAACCTAGATGTTTGGAAGTGAGGAGAACTCTTTTAGACTTATTGAGTTCTTTCCCACTCCCATAAAACCTTGTTTTTAAACATTTACTTCTCCACCATATTTGAAAACTGACTAACTGTACAGTAAAGACATGGAAAAGTTTTGTTTTCAGAATGGTGTGTTTCATTCAAACATTCCCTTTTAGGAGAAAATTCTGCTATAATACCGTTGATCTGAATTAGCTACTTAAAAAATTTTCTATCAAACTTAGAATTTGATATAATAAGGTATTAACTTTGGAAAGGAAGATTTGGGTTCACGCCCACTCTGTCACATGAAAACAATTGCCTTTGATTCTGAAAAATATCTAAACTTGCAACGCAATCACATTCTGGAACGCATCAATCAATTCGACGGAAAACTTTACCTAGAATTTGGTGGTAAGATGCTGGAAGATTTTCATGCTTCCCGCGTCCTTCCTGGCTATGAACCTGACAATAAAATAAAACTCCTTCAAGAACTAAAAGAAAAAGTCGAGATTGTCATTGCTATCAATGCTAACAACATTGAACATTCAAAGACACGAGGTGACCTAGGCATTTCCTATGATCAGGAAGTTTTTCGGCTTATTGATAAGTTTAAAGATTTAGATATTTATGTTGGTTCAGTTGTTGTCACCCAATACACGGGACAGCCCGCTGCCGATAACTTCCGCAAACAATTAGAAAAAAATGGCATCACGTCTTATCTCCACTACCCAATCAAAGGGTATCCGACAGACATTAATCATATCATTTCCTCAGAAGGCATGGGGAAAAATGACTACATCGCAACTAGCCGAAATCTCGTGGTTGTGACAGCGCCTGGACCTGGTTCGGGAAAATTAGCCACCTGCATGTCCAATCTCTATCATGACCAGATAAATGGCGTGACTTCTGGCTATGCCAAGTTTGAAACCTTCCCCGTTTGGAATTTGCCTTTGCATCATCCTGTCAATTTAGCTTATGAAGCCGCAACTGCTGATCTTGATGATGTCAATATGATAGACCCTTTCCATTTAGAAACTTACGGTAAAACAACCGTAAACTATAACCGTGACATCGAAATTTTTCCCGTTGTCAAGCGTATGTTAGAACGCATTTTAGGCAAGTCTCCTTATGCTTCTCCCACCGATATGGGAGTAAACATGGTTGGATTCTCCATCATTGATGAGAAAGCTGCTATTGAAGCCTCTAAGCAGGAAATCATTCGCCGTTACTATCAGACCTTAGTAGATTTCAAGGCAGAACGTGTCACTCAAACAGCCATCAAAAAAATTGAGCTCTTGATGAATGACATCAACATCACTCCTGAGGATCGTCAGGTGGTCCTATCCGCTCGTGCCAAGGAAGAAGCCACTGGAAATGCTGCCCTAGCTCTGCAATTACCAAATGGCGATATTGTTACGGGGAAAACATCCGAATTTTTCGGACCATCAGCTGCAGTTCTTATTAACGCCGTTAAAAATTTAGCACAGATTGATAAAACAACACCGCTAATTGAACCAGAATACATCATTCCTATCCAAGATTTGAAAATCAACTATCTAGGAAGTAAAAATCCAAGACTCCATTCTAACGAAATCCTAATTGCCCTTGCCATTACAGCACAAGTAAGTCCTGAAGCAAGACACGCAATGAATCAATTAGCCAACTTAAAAGGCAGTGAAGCCCACTCAACAGTTACCCTACCTGAAGAAGATAAAAATGTCTTTCGAAAACTCGGAATCAATGTCACCTTTGACCCCGTTTATGAACAGGATAAGCTTTATCGTAGATAATTCAAAGGCCTGGCTCTCTAACGCAAAAGCAACGGTATTAATACCGTTGCTTCAGAATGAAGACAAAGTCGTTAGAATTGTATTTCTAACGGCTTTTTCATGCGTAAAGTAATATAATAGAGATAGGAATCCAGTTAATAAGCAGAGGGAGAATCGCTATGTTACACAAAGAAAATCCAGATTACAATCGCGGTCAATTTGGTTTCTACAGTTTAGATGACCTTGTTCCTCAAGATCATCTCCTTCGTCAAATAGAGGAAGCTATTGACTTCTCCTTTATCTATGACTTAGTCGCAGATAGCTATAGCGATGAAACAGGGCGTCCTAGTCTTGACCCTGTTCTGCTCATTAAAATTCCAATCCTTCAGTGTCTCTTCGGCATTCGTTCCATGCGCCAAACCATTAAGGAAATTGAAGTGAACACTGCCTACCGTTGGTTTCTTGGTCTTCGACTGGATGATAAGGTGCCTCATTTCACTACCTACGGAAAGAACTATGTCCGTCGTTTCCAAGATAGACAGGTTATTGAAGGCATTTTCACCCATATCTTAGGGCTCTGTGTCAATGCAGGCTTCATAGATCCAACAGAAATTTTCATTGATGGTACTCATATCAAGGCTGCAGCGAATAACCGTAAATTCATCAATCGTGAAATTGAAAAGCAAGGCAAGTTTATGAGTGATCAGCTAGAGATTGAAATCAATAGGGATAGAGAAAAGCACGCAAAAAAGCCGCTAGGGCTCGCAAAAGAGCCGGAGCCCGTCGCTAAGAAAATTTCCACAACTGACCCAGAAAGTGGTTGGTTTCACAAAGGAGATCATAAAGAGGTGTTTGCCTATACAGCTCAGGTGGCTTGTGACAAGCATGGTTGGGCTCTGGCTTATAGCGTTGAGGCTGGCAATGTCCATGACAGTCAGGCCTTTCCTGCACTCTTCGCTAAACTCCAACCCTTTCAGCCTAGCTTTCTCATTGCCGATTCTGGCTATAAGACCCCAAGTATCGCTCGCTTCCTCCTAGAACAAGAGATTACTCCAGTCTTTCCGTATACACGACCGAGAGGAAAGAAGGGAAAACTGCGGTCTAAGGACTTTGTTTATGATGAATACTATGACTGTTATATCTGTCCTGAGAATCAGGTCTTAACCTATCGCACTACAACCAGAGAAGGTTATCGGGAATATAAGAGTGATCCAGCTATCTGTGCTACATGTCCACTCTTATCCATTTGTACAGAAAGCAAGAACAAGCAGAAAGTGGTAACGCGACACATTTGGAAAGAGGCTTTAGAAACCTGTGAAGAGATTCGACATCGAAAGGGCATGAAGGAGCTCTACCAGAAGCGCAAAGAAACCATTGAACGCCTCTTTGGGACAGCCAAAGAGTACCACAATCTTCGTTATACAAGAGAGAAAGGCAAGTCCAAAATGGAAGATAAAGTTGGACTGACTTTGGCGTGTTTAAATCTAAAGAAATTGGTAAAAATAAGGGCAGGGAAGCCTTTTTATATTGTACAAATACCCTCTATTTTAGTAAAAAGAGGCGATTTAAATTCTATAAACAGAAAAAGACAAACATCAATCGAGATATTTGTCTTCATTCTGAAGCAACGGTATTAATACCGTTGCTTTTGCATTAGTTGGGGATAATTTTGTTCCCGACTCTTTTTAACTAAACTTCATCACTAGAATCTTTCTCAGTGTCTTTGCTTTCAGATGATGGGTAATCAATAATGATATCTTCTTCAGTGTTGTCTTCTTTAATATCAAAGTCGGCATCAACAGTAACATCATCATTTGGTTTCTGATTTTCTGTTATCTCAGATACCTTTTCAGCAATAAAGTTCAAGGCATCTTCACCTTTTGTTTTAACAGTGGCAAGCACGTCATCAACCGTCAACTCACCAGATTCAAATCTTTCTTTGTAGTCATTAAACGTATCGGTTGCCAAATTAGTATATTCTGCGGTTTTTTCTTTAGCCTTTTGATGGTATTCGTCAGGATTCTCTTTATAGGCTTCGTAAGCTTTAGTAGCTCGTTCTTTGATTTCTTTACCTTTTTCCGTTGATAGGAAGTAAGCTGCCGCAAAACCTGAAACGGCACCTACGATAACTGTTTTAAAAAATTTATTCATCTTTCTCCTCCAAACAAAAAATATCTTTCAAACCGGTAAACTATGATTTACCTTTTTTAGAAAATAGTTTTGAAGCAACTCTACCGACAGCAAGTGCTGCACTAGCTTTTCCTGCAGTTGAAGTGGCGGAAGTAGCTCTTTTACTGAGATAGCGTGCCTGTGTGTTAAGATCAGACACACTTTCAGATAAGTCAGCAATTGCTACAAAAAGTGGATCGATTGTTGCGACCTTTCCATTAACATCCTCCACCAAAACATTAGCCTTGGCTAAAATGTCGTTCGTCTGATGAAGAGTGATGTTTATGTCACTTGACAATACCTTCAAGGTTTGCTTTGTTTCATCAATAGTTTCATTTATAGCCTCTACTGTGCGGTGAAATTTAATAACAACGGGAATGCACACACCAATTAAAATAGCAAATGCAATCGCAATAATTAATAAAGCAATACCAACCATAAATTCTCCTTTTTCTAATTTTGATAATATGGAATAGACTTTTTATACCGTCGCCAAACCATTAGCAAAAATCCAGTAAAAACTAATACTGCTGATAGCCACTGTGACACACGTAAACCACCAAGCATCAAACTATCTGTTCTCATTCCCTCAATCACGAAGCGACCACAGCCATACCAAATTAGGTAGAAGCAAGCGACTTCACCTTGCTTGAGAAGCTGAGGCTTACGTCGTAAAATGAGAATAATGACAAAACCTAAAATATTCCACAAGGACTCATATAAAAAAGTGGGCACTCGATAACTACCATCAATATACATCTGCTTACGAATAAAATCAGGAAGGTAATCTAGTGATTTAACCGCTTTGCCATAGGCTTCTTGATTGATAAAATTACCCCAGCGACCGATTGCCTGTGCAATCATCACCCCTGGTGCAGCAATATCCAAAAAATCAATTGGATTGATGACACGATAGTAAGAAAAAGCAAAAAGAACAATCGCTCCTGTAATCAAACCGCCATAAATGGCAATCCCACCATGCCAAATAGCAAGCATTTCAATAAAAGGTTGGGTAGAGTAATAATCCCAGTCAAAGATAATGTAGTAAAGACGTGCACCTAAAATTGAGAGAGGAAATGCTATTAAAATAAAGTCTAAAATATCATCCGACTTAATCTTTTTGCGAGACGCTTCTCTCATAGCCAGATAAACTGCCAAAACTACACCTGACATGATACAAAGGGCATACCAACGAATCATTAACGGCCCCAATTGAATTGCAATAGGATCAATCATCTGCGGCCTCATTCTGACTAATTAGTTGGGTCAAGCGCTCTTCAAATGTTTTAGTCGCATCATACCCCATTTGTTTAGCACGATGGTTCATAGCTGCTGCCTCAATGACAACTGAGACATTTCGACCTGTTTTAACTGGAATACGAATACGAGGAATCTTAACACCCGATAATTCAATTTCCTCATTCCCATTACCCAGACGATCAAAGACCTTATCTGACTCAAAGTTCTCCAAGTAAACAGCGAGTTGTACTTGTGAAGAATCTTTGACAGCACTGGCACCGTAAAGACTCATAATATCAATAATACCAACACCACGAATTTCCAATAAATGCCTAAGAACCTCAGCTGGCTCACCCCAAAGCGTTTCTTCATCTTTGGCAAAAACATCTACACGATCATCTGCAACCAAACGATGTCCACGCTTAACCAATTCAAGTCCAGTCTCACTCTTACCGATACCTGAATCTCCCTGAATCAATACTCCCATTCCATAAATATCCATGAGGACTCCGTGAACACTCGTACGTTCAGCCAAACAAGAATCCAGATACCATGACATCTCTCCGGATAAGTGACTAGTAGAGACATGACTCTGCAAGATGGCTAATCCTCTTTCCTTCGCTGCACGATGCATTTCCTCTGGAATATCCAAATTACGTGCAACCACAACTGCAGGAGTCTCAGGTCTAAACATTTCTATCAATACTTGATAACGGTTATGTTCCGTCATCTTCATGAGATAGGACCATTCTTTCATCCCCAAAAGTTGTAAACGTTCAGGGGAATAGTAATCAAAATATCCAGTCATCTCTAAACCTGGTCGCGAAATATCAGCTGTTGTAATTTCTTTAGCCAAAAGTTCCTCATCACCATAGATAACAGAAAGTTTGACCTTTTCAACTAGCATTTTTACAGTAACTACCATAATTTCTCCTTTGGTAGTATTATACCATAAATACCTTCAAAGGAAAGCGCTAACCAATTTTCAGAAAAATAAAATTCGTTACATAAAAAAACAAAAAGCATATTGCTAAAAAGGACAGAGAGCCTGCCCCTATCCTATCATCATAAACGGTTTAATCGGCGCTGGATAGTCATTACTCTGTGAAAACCAGACAGCCATTCAAAGTCTATAAATAGAGCGAATATCATCTATATTAGCCCTGTGTAAAATAGAATGCTGCCACTTTTTAGTTTTCGGGGGGGCAGACTGTCGCAAGACTCCGCTGGAGATTTGCAATCAGCAAACCAAGTCAACAAGGTTTGAAGACGATTTTCGAAGAGTAGAATTCTTAAAAAGTAAGAGCTACGCAATACTAGGTTCCTGTTATTACCTAGAACAGCTAGACTCAGTCTAAGACGTAAAGATAAATTTACCAGAACCAACCGTCATTATTGTCATCATTAACAACATCTGCATCTTTTCGACGACGTGGTCCTGTCCCAAAATCCTCTCGAATGATATCTTCCTTGTAAGGCAAGAAAATTGCTAGTAAGATATATAAAACAATGCCAAAGCCTGTAAAATACATAAGTAGGGCTGTTAGTACACGTGTCAAAGGTAAATCCCAACCAAACTTATCCGCTAGTCCTGCACAAACACCACCAACGACTTTTCCCTTTCGCACTTTATAAAATGTCGATTTCATCTTTTGATCCTCTCTAACAATTTCTATGTTACTAGTATAACTCATTTCAGGTAAAATAAAATCAGCCTTACGACTGATTTTAACATTATTGCAATTTTAACTTCCCTAGGCATCTTCCGCAACGAAATTTTTTGGTGTCAACTAGACGTTTTCGGGGATACTGTTGCCCGCATTTTTGACAACAGTAGATATGGTAACTTGCCTCTTCTTTTTGAGATTTTGGCGCATAGCGAAGCCCATCGACTTTTTGTAAAAGTGTTTTAAAATCAGTATCTTGATGTCTGTAGCCTTTTTTCTCAAAATAAAGATGATAATGGCAAAGTTCATGCCGAACAATCCTTCTGAAGATTTCTTGGCCAAATTCTTCATACAGTTTGATGTTAAAGTCCAGATGCCCATCTTTTGGAAAAAATCGTCCTCCAGTTGAACGTAATCGGCTATTCCAAACTGCCTGATGCCTAAACGGCTTACCAAAATCTTCCTCTGAAACCTTTTTCACATAATCAGTTAAGTTCACGCAAATCTACCAAAGACAAATTGATTTTGCCACGCTCCTTATCAATTTTCGACACCCAAACGGTAACAACATCTCCAACTGACACTACTTGGCTTGGGTGCTTGACAAAGGAATTACTCATTTGAGAAATGTGTACGAGCCCATCATCATGAAGACCAATGTCCACAAAAGCACCGAAGTCCACAACATTTCGTACCGTTCCTTCCAATTTTTGACCGATTTCAAGATCTGAAATATCAAGAACGTCTTGGCGGAGAACTGGTGCTTCAAATTCATCACGTAAATCTCGGCCTGGCTTTAGCAAGTCAGCAATAATATCCTTAAGTGTCTCTTGACCAAGTTGCAACTGCTCTGCCATCTCCTCAAGATTGATTGCCAGCAGTTTTGCCTTAGCTGAGTCATCCAATTCAACGATATCAAGTAATCCCAGCAATTTTTCGACAGCCTTATAACTTTCTGGGTGAACCCCTGTGTTATCTAAAATATTTTCAGCATTGGGAATACGCAAGAAACCTGCTGCTTGTTCAAATGCCTTGGCACCCAGACGTGGAACTTTTTTAATTTCTTCACGGGAGTGAATCCGGCCATTTTCTTCACGATATTTAACAATATTTTCTGAGATTGTCTTATTCAGTCCCGATACATGAGACAAGAGAGCAGGACTGGCAGTATTGACATTAACACCGACTTGGTTTACCACCGTATCAACCACAAAGTCTAAGTTGTCCGCTAGTTTTTTCTGGCTGACATCATGCTGATACTGACCGACACCAATAGACTTTGGATCAATCTTAACTAGTTCTGCCAAAGGATCTTGTAATCGCCGAGCAATGGAAATAGCAGAGCGTTTTTCAACGGTCAAATCTGGAAATTCGTGACGAGCCAACTCTGAAGCTGAGTAAACAGAAGCTCCGCTTTCATTAACGATGACATAGCTAACTTGAGGAAAATCTTTGAGCACCTCTGCCACAAAGGCCTCGCTTTCTCGGCTAGCAGTACCATTTCCAATAGCAATAATTTCCACACCAAATGTTCGGATTAGTTCTGCTAAATCAACTTTAGATTGTTCAATTTTTACTCTGCTAGCTGGCGGTACTGGATAGATGACTTGGGTCGTCATAAGCTTACCTGTCTGGTCAACAACAGCCAACTTTGCACCTGTACGAAAAGCGGGGTCAAAGCCTAGTACCACCCTTCCTTTGAGAGGAGAAACTAAGAGTAGATTGCGCAAGTTTTCAGAAAAGAGACCGATAGCACCATCTTCTGCTTTCTCTGTCAATTCTGTTCGAATGCGACGTTCCATGGCTGGTACAATTTTTTTCTTGATTGTTTGATTAATTACCTCGTCAATATAGACGTTTTTATCTTTAAAACGCGCTCCCATGAAGCGTAACATTTTCTCAACATTATGCTCAAATCCAACCTTTAGAATATCCAGTTTTTCCCCACGATTGAGAGCAAGTATGCGGTATCCTTGAATATCGTTAACTTTTTCACTGAAATCATAGTAGATTTGAAAAGTTTTATTCTCATCAGCAGATTCATCTTTAAGTTTTGAAACTATAAAACTGTACGACCAGATATCGTTATAGACCCAAGAACGGAGTTTATTATCCTCTGAAAATGCTTCAACCAAAATATCAACTGCACCAGAGAGCGCCTTGTCTGTTGATGGGAAAGCTTCATTAGTATAACTCGCTGCTTCGGCTTCAAGGGATGGCTTATTTTGTAAAATGAGGCGAGCCAGAGGAAAAAGACCTGCCTCACGTGCAATGGTTGCTTTCGTACGACGCTTCTCCTTGTAAGGTAAATAGAGTTCTTCAACATCAGCCAACTTATCAGCTTCGGCAATCGCCCGTTGAAGTTCTGGAGTCATTTTACCTTGCTCTTCGATTTTGGCGAGGACTGCTACTTTACGCTCCGCCAAAGTTGTCATACTCTTATCCAAGTCAATAATTGTCTTGATCTGTACCTCATCCAGATTTCCCGTCATTTCTTTACGGTAACGTGCGATGAAAGGAATGGTATTTCCCTCATTCGTCAATTCCAAAACCTTTTCAATTTGATGTTCATTGATACCCAATTTTTGGGCAATTTCTTTAATATTTGAATTTTCCATAACTCCCTCATTATAGCACATTTAGGAAGAAACTCAAAGTAACCATAATGCTTGTATCCTATAATGATACGATAAAAAAAGAGGTTTTCCATCTTCTACATAGTTGATGAGATCATGCTTATACTCTTTGAAAATCAAATTCAGATATTGTTGTCCTGATTTGATGAACTTCAGTTCTATCCTAGACAAAATAGAAATACCGACTATGAGAAAAGAGACTGGACTTAAGTCCAGTCTCTGATTTTGGATAGGATAACCAACCGATTATACCCAAACTAAGTTTATTTTACTTTACGTAGAGCTCCGAAAAGAATACCAGATACGATAGCTCCAATTAGAACAAACAGAATGTAGAGCAACGGATTTGAAGTAAGTGCAATAACGAAAATTCCTCCGTGTGGCGCCATCAGTTTAATCCCTGCCAAGCCGACAAGTGCACCTGCAAGAGCTGAACCAACCATAAAGCTAGGAATAGCACGCGCTGGGTCAGCAGCACCAAATGGAATTGCACCTTCAGTAATAAATGAAAGCCCCATAACGATATTGGTCAAACCTGAATCACGTTCTTCTTGAGTGAATTTATCTTTGAAAAGAAGAGTTGCAACAAATACAGCCAATGGTGGAACCATACCTCCAGCCATAACCGCTGCCATGACTACTGAACCGCCATCAGCAATACTTGCTGCCAAAGTTCCTGTCCCAAAAACATAGGCCGCTTTATTGACTGGACCACCCATATCAACAGCCATCATACCACCGACTAGCAAGCCTAAAAGGACAGCGGAACTTCCTGACAATCCCGTCAAGAAATCATTAAGGGCGGTGTTGATAGCAGACATTGGAATATTGACAGCCAACATCAAGAGTCCTGTAATCATAACACCAAGAAGCGGCAAGATAAGGATTGATTTTGCCCCTTCCAGTGAGCGAGGAACTTTGACATATTTTTTCAAGCAGTTAACAACCCAGCCAGCCAAGAAACCACCTACAAGTGCACCTAAGAAACCTGAAGGAACACCAGCAAGACTAGCAGTTACTTCTCCACCAGCAGCGAAAGCAACTTTTCCATAAGCCAAACCACTTGAAGCAATAGCTCCAGCCACAAAACCTGAAACCAAACCAGGTTTTTCAGCGATAGAATAAGCTACGTAACCAGCAAATACTGGAAGCATGAAACCAAATGCTGCACTACCGATTCCTTTAAAGATCGCTGCAAGTTCATGATACGATCCAAGATTTGATAGCTGATCTTTTGGAACACCCATGATATTATCAAAGAGAAAGGCCAACGCAATCATAATACCGCCACCAATAACAAATGGAAGCATCTGAGACACACCACTCATCAAGTGCTTGTAGAAAGCTCCACCAAGAGTTAACTTTTCTTCCGAGGTAGCCTCACCTTGTGCACCATCCTTAGCAACGTAAACATCCGCTTGATCGTTTAAGATAATAGTGATCAATTCTTCAGTTTTCTTAATACCATCTGCTACTGGACGCGATACCAACGGTTTGCCATTGAAACGTGGCATATCAACAGCCTTATCAGCGGCGATGATAACACCTTTGGCTCGCTTGATATCATCAGCAGTCAATTTGTTACCGACTCCCGAAGCACCATTTGTTTCAACTTTGATGCCGACACCCATTTCAGCAGCTACTTTTTTCAAGGATTCTTCTGCCATATAAGTATGTGCAATACCAGTTGTACAAGCCGTAACAGCAACGATGAAATCTTGACCTTCTTTTGGAGTAGTTGTTTGGTTTGCATCGGCTTTATTATCATCTTCAGCAGCATCAAAAGTTGCAATCACTTCATCAGCTGATTTTACTTGACGTAATTTGTCAGCAAAGCCATCCTTCAACAAGTATTTAGACAAGTCAGCCAAGGCTGCCAAGTGAGTATCATTAGCCCCATCTGGTGCAGCAATCATAAAGAACAAATCTACTGGAGCACCATCAAGCGCTTCATAATCAACACCACTAGCTGATTTCGCAAAAAGGACAGTTGCTTCTTTAACTGCAGCATTTTTGCTGTGAGGCATTGCGACACCTTCTCCCAAACCGGTTGTCATTTGTGCTTCACGATTCATGATACCAGCCTTAAACGTATCAAAATCACTAACAATTCCTTTATTGACAAGATTAGTAATCATCTCATCAATAGCCGCTTCTTTAGAAGTTGCTTTCAAATCCAAAAGCATGACATCTTTTTTCAAAAGGTCTTGAATTTTCATAGTTTTTCTACCTCTACTTTTTCATAAGTTTCTTTGATATGTTCAGCAGTCGCCAAGTCATCTGAGAAGGTTGTAGCTGTCCCACAGGCAACTCCCCATTTTAGTGCTTCAACTGGATTACCAGATTTGACAAATTCACCTGTAAAACCTGCAACCATAGAATCACCAGCACCTACAGAGTTCTTCACATTTCCTTTGATCGGTTTGGCAAAGTATGCTGCTTCAGGAGTAACTAAGAGAGCTCCGTCACCAGCCATCGAAATAATGACATTTTTAGCACCTTTAGCGAGAATTTCTCGGGCATATTTTTCAATATCAGCTAGTCCATTTAATTCAACGCCAAAGATGTCTGCAAGCTCATGATTATTTGGTTTCACCAAGAGTGGGTTATAAGCAAGAGAATCCAACAAAGTTTGTCCTTCAAAATCACAAACAACTTCTGCACCCGCTTTTTTAGCAATTGGGATGAGAGTGTTGTAAACTTTGTTCCCCAAACTTGCAGGAGCTGAACCTGCGAATACTACTGTATCATGACTAGTGAGACCAGCCAAGATAGCTTCCAATTCAGCTAATTTTTCACCTGAAATCGTTGGCCCAGCACCATTGATTTCTGTCTCTTGCCCTGCCTTAATTTTAACGTTAATACGAGTGTCTTCCTCAACATGGACAAACTGAGTTGAGATAGACTCTGCAACCAAACCATCTTCGACAAATCGTCCTGTAAAACCACCGATAAAGCCTGTGGCAGTGTTGTCAACATTCAGTCGTTTTAAGATACGGCTGACGTTAATCCCTTTTCCACCCGCAAATTTATCATCGCTGTCCATGCGATTCACTGCGCCAATCTCAAGCTGATCTAGACGAACAATAAAATCAATGGATGGATTGAGAGTAACAGTGTAAATCATACTTCAATAACCTCCGTTTTCTCCTTAATTTTTTCTAGAAGGGCTCCCTCAGATTTTGTTGTAATAAGACTTACATCTTCAATCCGGGCTACCTTGACAAAAGAAACTTGTCCCAGCTTAGTGGCATCTAGGAGGACATATGACTTTTGTGCATTTTCAATAATAGTTCTCTTAATTGCTGCTTCTTCAATATCTGGGGTTGTTAGAAATTCCTCATCAACACCATTCATACCAATGAACGCTTTATCAAAATTAAGTTGAGAAATTTGTTCAACTGCAACTCTACCAATACTAGCATCTGTAGAATTCTTAACAAAACCACCAATAATAATTGTTTTAAAATTTTTATCAACTAATTTGGCGGCATGATGAATAGAATCTGTCACTACTGTAAGATTCTCTTGATATAAAAGATCAACTAACAATTCTGTTGTTGTCCCCGCATCAATAAAAATCACATCTCCATCATTTATTAAAGTCGATGCTTTATTAGCCACCAAAGATTTGTGATGAACGTTCTTGATAGACTTTTGTTTGTTGGTCAGTTCTTCACGAAGAGAGTGGTGAAGTTCAGCCCCCCCATGAACGCGGTGAAGCTTACGCTCACCCTCCAACTCATCCAAATCTCGGCGAACTGTTGACTCCGATGTTTGTAAGAGTTCAACTAACCCTTCTAAAGTCACAAAACTATCTTCAGTAATTTTTTCCATAATCAGTTGTTTGCGTTTTGACTTAAGAATAATATCACCTCCTGAAATCGTTTACAGCTATATTATATTATATTTTTTAACAATGTCAAGCATTTTCTATCAAATTCTCTCACAATTTTTCTATTTTCTATCATTTTATGTCATTTTCAGAAAAAAAGAACCGATTTCCAAAAGAAATCAGTCCTTCACCGTTTCGTCCTGAATCAATGAGGTCGAGTGAACCGCACGATTATCACGGTCTGGATATATATATTTGATAGCTTGGTTGATTGCAGTCGGTGCTTCTCCAAAACCAGTCGCAATCAAATCAACCTTACCTTCGTATTCGGCTGCATCACCAATCGCATAAACACCTTCTTGGCTCGTTTCAAAAAGCGGAGACACGTTAATGCTTGAGCGTTTGTAGTCAATATTCCAGTTTTTAAGATTTTTATTTGATGTCGAAAAGCCAAAACTAACAATAAGAGAATCTAACGGAAGTTCAACTGTCTTGTCAGACTTAACTTTCTGCACAGTCAAACTAGTCACCTTACCATTTTCACCACTCAATGATAAAGGTACATAAGGTGTCAGAATTTGAACACCTGATTCTTTGAGTAACTCAACACTATGCTCATGTGCACGAAAAGCATCACGACGGTGGATAAGGGTTACACTATCGGCAATCTTATCAAGGGCATTTGCCCAATCTACTGCCGAATCACCACCACCACAGATAACCACTCGCTGCCCCGCAAACTGATCTAACTTGTGGACATTGTAGAAAAGGTTATTGTCAGCATAGTCTTCTTCACCGTCCACCCCCAGAGGACGTGGTGTAAAAGCACCATTACCACAGGCAATAATGATACATTTTGACAAATGTTGCGCTCTGTTTGTTTGAATAGTGAAAAGATTATCTGTCTTTTCAAAGCTTAGCACTTCTTCCTTTAAACAAATGGTAGTACGGTCTTCAAAGCGTTTGAGCTGTTCAATGAGTCGTTCTACTAACTCACCTGCTGGTATAGCGGGAAATCCAGCTACATCATAAATTATTTTTTCTGGATATAAAACGGCAGGTTGTCCACCAAGTTCTGATAAACTCTCAATAATTTTTACTTTCATTCCACGTAAGCCAGCATAAAAAGCTGCAAAGAGTCCCACAGGACCACCACCAATAATTGTAATATCATATATTTCACGATTTTCTGACATTTATTTTTCCAACTCCTTATAAATTTCTTCAATGACTGATGATTTATAAGCCATATAGCTCTCGATATCTTTGGGAAATAGCTGCGCTGCTTTCAGTTTAATAGCTCCATAAGTCTTAACAGCAGCAGGGTGACTACGCATATAATCACGAAAAGCAAGATGACGTTTCAACTCGGATGAATTTTCAGGACAAACATAAAGATGATGGCTTTGCAAATGCTCTTTACCAGAATACGTAAAAGCTTCCCTGCCTTCAATCCCTAGATTACCTTCATGCTGATAACCAATGGTAGCCAAGCTTTTAACAACACTTGGAAAATCCTTTGATAAGATGACAACGTCAATATCAATTATAGGCTTTGCTGCTAATCCTTCAACAGCTGTACTTCCAACATGCTCAATTCTGATAGCTAACTCACTAAGAACAGTTCGCAATTCTTGCGCAATTTTTTCAAAATCATCTTTCCAACTCTCTTGGTAGGGAAGAACAATCACCTCTTTTGTCCGCATGAAACCTCCACAAAAATAAAGAGACATACAATCCGCATGCCTTCTATTATATCACATATTTTTAGCTTTCACGTCTTTCTCTGCAAGAATCTTTCGAAAAATAGCCTCTTCTTCCTCACTAAAAACATAATTTTCTAATAAATCTGGACGACGCTCCAAAGTCTTACGCAAACTTTGCTCCAAGCGCCAAAGACGAATGTTCTCATGATGCCCTGACATAAGAACATCAGGTACTTTCATACCGCGAAAATCGTAAGGACGGGTATACTGAGGATATTCAAGCAAACCTGATGAAAAGGAATCATCCTGATGACTGGCTTTCTTTCCTATAACATCTGGAATAAGTCGCACTGTCGCATCAACTATGGTCATCGCAGCCAGTTCTCCCCCCGTTAAAACAAAGTCACCCAAAGAAACTTCGTCCGTCACTAGGGTTTTAATCCGCTCATCATAACCTTCATAGTGTCCACAAATGAAAATCAATTCATTTTCTTGAGACAGTTCTTCAGCGAAAGTTTGATCAAATTTACGCCCCGCAGGATCTAATAGAATAACACGTGGCTTCTGAGCGTTGATTTTCTCAATTGTGTCAAAAATAGGCTGCGCTCGCAAAAGCATCCCTTGCCCACCACCGTATGGCTCATCATCAACATGACGAGCTTTTTCTGCATTTTTACGAAAATTATGGTAGTTGATTTCTAGTAACCCTTTTTCCTGAGCTTTGCCAACAATGGAATGTTCAAGGGGAGCAAACATTTCTGGAAAAAGAGTTAGAATATCAATCCTCATCGTCAAGTCCTTCCATTATTTCCACATCCACACGATTGTTGGGAATATCTACATTTAAAATAACTGGGGGAATATAAGGTAAAAGTAAGTCACGCTTACCCTTACGTTTGACCACCCAGACATCATTAGCACCAGGTTGCAAGATTTCCTTAACCTGTCCAATTAGAACATCTCCTTCATAAACCTCAAGTCCAATAATCTCATGATAGTAGAATTCACCCTCATCAAGTTCAGATAAATCATCTTCTGCAACTTTAAGAGTAAAACCCTTGAATTTTTCAATAGCATTGATATGATACATACCCTTAAATTTAACAATATCAAAGTTTTTTTGCTTACGATGACTAGCAATTTCAACTTCCATGACAAAGTTATCTTTATCATCAAAAAGTGCCAATTTAGCACCTTTTTTAAAACGCTCGTTTGCAAAGTCAGTCACTGACAATACTCGCATTTCACCCTGAAGACCTTGTGTATTGACAATTTTTCCAACATTAAAATACTTCATATTATGTCCACCTACATTTAATCTTAAACATTTTACCACGATAAGAAAGAAAAAACCAGTCACTTTCAGCAACTGGCTAAGATAGTCCGTACGGGATTCGAACCCGTGTTACCGCCGTGAAAAGGCGGTGTCTTAACCCCTTGACCAACGGACCACATTCATTAACAGAACAAAAACTATTTTACTCTAAAATAAAACACTTGTCAATATCTTTTTTTACTTTTTTATCTTACTATGGAAATTATCTCCTAGTGATGTTAAAATACCAATGCAATTCAGACTAGTTCCATAAATGCATAAAGGCTTGAATGCGATTATGACGAACATAAAAATAATCCCTGCGGATCAATCATAAAATAAATTGTTGTCCTCTTTCGATCTGTCTTTTATCAATTTCCCTTACTTAAAACAATATGGGATAATGTTTTCAAAAAACTACAAATATAAAAAAGAGAAACAGGTCTTATACAATTACAAAGTAATCGCATAAGATCTGCTCCAAACTTTTTATTTCTCGTCAATAACAAGACGTACTTTTTTACCTTGGGTAGGTACCGAATAGACAATCGATCTTATCGCAGTAATCGTGCGACCTTTCTTCCCGATAACACGACCGATGTCTTGCGCATCTAAGTCAAGATGGTACTCTAAAAACTCAGGTGTATCTTCAATTTTTATAGTAAGATTATCTGGTTGTGAAATCAAAGGTTTCACAATAGCGATAATAAGATTTTCAATGGTATCCATAGGCTTTCAGTTTCTTATTTTGAGAATTTTTGTTCGTGGAATTTCTTCATAACTCCTTCTTTTGAAAGGATGTTACGTACTGTATCTGAAGGTTGCGCACCTTTAGCCAACCACTCAAGAACACGATCTTCTTTAAGTGTCACTTGGTTTTCAGCAACAAGCGGGTTGTATGTTCCAACAGTTTCGATAAAACGTCCATCACGTGGTGCACGCGAATCTGCTACATTGATACGATAAAAAGGTTTTTTCTTAGAACCCATACGAGTCAAACGGATTTTTACTGCCATTTTTTAAAATATCTCATTTCTTTTTATTATTTCTTTGCGTCCAATAGCAAAGCTATCAAACTACTTTATTTATTATAACATAAGAATCCTAGGTGTCAAGAAAAAATCTTGACAGATAAAAAGTTTTTTCCAGTTTTTACAATCCTTCACAATTTTATCACACCATAATGAAATTTCTGGTTAGGACGGCACTGTCTATCAAAACCAAAATCTTCAAAAACACTATCTCGAAAATGCGCCTTAACAATGATTTTCTTCCTAGCCACACGCACGGCCTCCACTAACCATTCGTCAGTAATCGTACTCTTATTAGCCAAGGGTTTTAGTCCAGAAAGGTTAGTTGATTCAGTAATAGTTTCTGAAAACATTGGATCACAATAAATGATATCAACTGATTTGCTAGGTTGTCTTCGCAAATAAAACATATTGTCAATACATTCTGTCTTGATTGTTCGCATAGCCTCATCCAGTAATGTATTTCCTGTTTCAAAGGTTTGCAAGCCCTTAGAAACAATCAAGTGAATGAGAGGTTGACTTTCCAGCGCTGTTACCTCATGCCCTGCGTAAGCCATGACTAGAGCGTCACTAGCCAATCCCATTGTTGTGTCAAGGATTGATAGTTTCTCCTGCCCAAGCAATTCCAAAAGTGGGTCGTGAGCACTCTTAATCCGAAGCATGGCTGTATCTGGATGAAAAGCCAGTTGACTTCCATCTTGGTTAACCAATACCAACTTATTCTCGTAAACCAAAAGCACATGATCATAAACTTTCAAAAACCTTTTCACCGATTGCTTGCGACGGTTCAGTACGGAATAACCCAATTTTTGACCTAATAGCTGCGCTTCTTTTTGTAGTTTGAGATTTTCTCCCAAACTCGTTGTTATCACAATTGTCATAGCTTTATTATAACAAATTTCAACAACAAATAAGAGAGTGAGGTAAAACTTTTAAAATGCTACAAAAGCTTCTCCCCAACTCTCTAAAAAATTATTTAAAAAACAATTTTCCACCATATATCCAGAAATAGCTGTAAGCTAAGATAGATATTGGCTTCGCTAACAAAATGATAAGAATAAATTTTCGATAAGACATTTTGCTTAGTCCAGTTATCATCACCAAAATATCAGCTGGAGATATAGGCGAAAGCATATTTAGAATGAAAAATCTTTCATAAGTCGGGCTAAATAATTTCCTCTCATAATGATAGTAGGCTTTATCGTCAATGAACAATAAGATGAACATTTTCCCGAAATGTCTGGTTAAGGCAAATAAGATGATACTTCCGATAATAATACCAACATAATTTAAGATAAAACCAAGGAAAGGACCAAATGCCATAAAACCAACTACTGTCGTCACTCCTCCTGGGATGATAGGAATAACAACTTGAATAATTTGTAAAAGCAGAAATACCAGCGTTCCCACCAATAAATGGTTCCTTAATAAATGTGCGAGAGCATTCGGATTATGAAGAATATCAAGGCCTCTCACCAAATAAACTAAAAAGGCGATTGTCAGCAAAATTGAAAAAATGCTGAAAAATTTAACGACCTTTCTCCCTAATTCGTACACACACTCACCTCCATTCTGGGATTTTCAAGCCATTTAAAGTTAAAAAGCTGTATTCACAGTTCAGCACTTTCATTTAAGGTTAGTTTTTCAGTTACTCATCGTTAGTTTTTTTCAAAATACAGCCAGTATTCCTCAAAAAATTGCCTTGATTAGCGAAAAACTATCTCTTATCTATAAGCACTTCACTTGTGAATACAAGCTCTAAAAATTACTCATAACGAAGGGCTTCAATCGGATCAAGTTTACTTGCCTTATTTGCGGGTAGAATACCAAAGATAATACCGATACCTGCTGAGAAAGCAATAGCAACAACAGCGACATTCAATGATACTGTTGCGCCTGGAAGTCTAAGCGCCTGTCCAAGAGTGCCAACCAAACAGTAAGCCAGACCAAGACCAACTAAACCACCAAGGATAGTCAACACAATGGATTCAATCAAAAATTGTGTCAAAATTTTACCACGTGTGGCACCAAGTGCCTTACGCAAACCAATTTCACGCGTGCGTTCCGTAACAGATACTAGCATAATATTCATAACACCAATACCACCAACTAAGAGGGAAATACCTGCAATTGCCCCAATAACTGTTGTCATAATGCCAAACTGTGTGTTAATCTCATTTAAGATTGAACTGTTATCTGGAACTTTATAAACACCGTCTTTGTCATGTGCCAAAGTAGTCAGTAATTTTGCTGCATTTTCACCAATCGTAGCGCTTTGAGTAGCATCAGTAATATGGAAAAACATCTGCCCTACCTCATCCGTCCCAAATTCAGAGGCAACTTGTGTGTTGGTCATGACTGCACTTCCACTCAAACCACCAATAGAAATGGCACTGGTTTTAGTTTTAAAAATGCCAACAACCAAATAATCCTTATCTCCCAAATTAACAACTTGGTTAAGGGCAGCCTTATATTGACCTTTACCAAAAAGACTATCTGCGCTCACCGTATCAAGCATAATAACACGTGAAAACTTATTATAGTCATTGGTTTGAAATTGACGCCCTGCAACAATGTCATAGTCTTTGACTTTAAAGTAATCTTTGCTAACCCCTGTAATCATCGAGTCCTTCACCTGTTTCTTTTGATAAGATATGGTAGATGAAGCACTATTTGTTACATAATAAGAATCAATGCCATCAACTGTATTTGCAATCTGATCTAGCCACTCCATCTTAATCTTGGTCGAACTAGACTGTGCAAAACCATAAAATGCTGCATAGGGGTCATCTTCAGCATCATTTGCTTGATAATAAAGCTGAATTTCTTTTTTATCACCTGTATAACTGTCTGCAACGCTTTTTTTCATGGAATTCCCAAGTCCCATAATAATGACGACTGCGGATACTCCAATGATAATTCCTAGCATAGTCAGGATAGACCGCATCTTATGAGCCCAAATTGAACTAAGGGCGAATTTCCAATTTTCCATAAAACTCCTCCCTAATCAATTCTGACACTTTCTGTTGTATCTGCCGTAATCACCCCATCACGAATGACAATTTTCCGTGTCGCAAAGTCTGCAATCTCAGGCTCATGAGTAACCATAATAATGGTTTTCCCCTCCCTATTTAGCGCAGTCAACAAGTCCATTATCTGTTCACCAGTCTTAGTATCAAGAGCGCCCGTTGGCTCGTCCGCCAATATAATGGACGGATTATTAACCAAAGCACGCGCAATCGCCACACGCTGTTTTTGACCACCAGATAATTCTGAAGGAAGATGGTTCATACGCTCACCGAGTTCAACTTTTTTGAGAAACTGCTCAGCTAGCTGACGACGCTTGAGAACACTCACTCCAGCATAGATTAGGGGAATTTCCACATTTTGCCAAGCTGATAATTTTGCAAGAAGAAAGAATTGTTGAAAAACGAAACCAATTTCCTCATTTCTCACCTTAGCAAGTTTTTTATCACTTAGTTCCTCAACCTGAGTACCGTTGAGGGCATAATCACCTGAAGTTGGTCGGTCAAGCAAGCCGATGATATTCATCAGCGTTGATTTACCAGAACCAGACGGCCCCATAATTGCTAAAAATTCACCTTCATAGACTGTTAGATCAATTCCTTTTAAAACCTGAAGTTCTTGATCACCATTGCGGTAGCTCTTGACAATATCGTTTAATTGAATTAAAACTTTTTGATCATCTGTCACTACTTACTCACCTCAGATTCTTTGGTGCTAGTCTTTTTACTTGAATCTGCTGTCTGGACATCTTCAATCTTAGTACCATCTTTCAAATCGTTATCAGGATTTGAAATAACTATTTGACCAACTTCAAGTCCTGTTAAAACTTCTTGTTTTTCTGCATCAGCATTTCCTAAAGTCACCTCAGTCTTTTTAACCTTACCAGTACTGTCATCATAAACCCAGACATAATGCTTATCTTTCTTCGAAACGACTGCTGATAGAGGAACGAGTTTAAATTTATTTTCATTAACAACTTCAACAGAAACAGTAAATCCTTGTTTGAGATTGCCAAGTTCGCTAGTGATATCTACCTTGTAGTCATAAGATGAGGACGTGCTTGTAGTAGCACCAGTCGCCGAACTCAGAGAATCCGAATTTTGATTTGGATAATTTGAAATGTATGAAATTGTTCCAGTCCATTCTTGATCAGGGTAAACTTTTGACTTAATCTTAACTGCTTGACCTGTATGGATATTTGCCAAATCATACTCTGTCAAAGTTCCTTGAATTTGCAACTGTCCTTCTGTTGCTACATGAACAAGAGTTTGGCTATTTTTAGATGAGGGATCAATATCATTATTAACCTCAACAACAGTCCCTGAAACATCGCTAGTGATAATTGTCTGATTGATTGCATCTTGAGCTTTATCAACTTCTGCCTGTGCATCTGCATAAGCATCGTTCAAATCCTGAACTTGCTGATTATATTCCGCATTCTGCTGGGCAGTTGGTTGGGTAGTAACGGTCTGTGTCTCTCCAGTATCTTCGTCAGTAGAGGTTGTTGTCTGCGGAAGATTTCCATAGGTTTTCAAATAATTCAACTGACGACCAACTTTGTTTAAATTACGAACAGCCGTATCATAAGCAGCCTGAACAGTAGTTTTGTCGTACTGAACGAGTTGTTGACCAGCTGTTACCTGATCACCCACTGCAACAGTTACTGTCGCATTTACTCCCTTGGTTGCATCAAAATAAACATATTGTTCATTCAAGGCTTTTACACTCCCAGATAGGAGAGTTGATGAGGCTATTGTACCTTCTGTAACATTTTCTGACTGGTATGGTACTTTAGTTGCTGACGCTTTAGACTGTTGTTGCTGAATCCACAGCAAACCTGCAACTGCCAAGATACAGACAGCACCAACACCACCAATAATTCCCTTTGTCTTTTTAGACATTTTTTTCTTTTCTCTTCTGGACATAATCTCCTCCAAAATTTTGTATTAATTTTATAGAACAAGTATAAAATCTTTTTAGAAGTTTGTCAAGAATTTAATCATTCTGACAACTACTCCGATGACAGTTTCATTATACTGAAAATAAAGGCTTTGCGACCTTACAGTTTTGTAAGAAAAAAGAGGCTCTATGGCCTCATAAAACGAAAAGTCACTTTCGTGCGCTCTCAGTAAAAATGACAAAATAGAGATAACCTCCTCTATCGACCGCACTAGCAATAGAAAAATAACTTTTTAATCAGCCTGATGTCATATACCCTACCAGGTTCCAAGAATTGCTTGCATGAGCAAGCTGACTGCTGTAATTGCTAACCAACAAACCGCACCAACACCGATTGCTTGGCCCCCTGTTTTTACCAATCTAATCAGATTGGTATTCAATCCAATAGCTGCCATTGCCATGACGATAAAGAATTTTGATAGGACCTTGAGCTGCTCAAAAACGGCAGTATTTAAGCCGACCGAACTGGCAAATGTTGTTATCACTGAGGCTAGCAAGAAATAGAGAACAAACATCGGAAAAGCTCTCTTAAAACTAAAAGTTTTCTCAGAAGCTCTGCCATTGCCCGAAACTTTATAGGCCTGATAGAAAGACAAACCTAATGTAATAGGGATGATAGCCAAAGTTCTAGTCAACTTGACAATGGTAGCCCCATCAAGGGTGTTACTGTGGTGAATTGCATCCCAAGCTGTCGCTGTCGCTGTTACTGATGAAGTATCATTGACCGCTGTTCCAGCAAAGATAGCAAAACCGTGATTAGATAGCCCAATCATATCTCCCAAAGTTGGGAAAATCAGCGCTGCTAAGATATTAAAGAGGAAGATGACCGAAATCGCCTTAGCTACCTCATCATCCTTGGCTTTAATGACTGGAGCTGTCGCTGCAATAGCAGATCCTCCACAGATTGAAGAGCCTACACCAACAAGTGTTGCTGTATTAACATCAATCTTGAAGACTTTTTGTAAACCGTAGGCAACCAGAAGCGAGATGGTAATGGTACTAAGAATAATAGGCAAGGAAGATAGCCCCACCTTCATAACCTGAGCTAAATTAAGTCCAAACCCCAACAGTACAACTGCTGTTTGTAGGATGTATTTTGATGTGAAGCCGATTCCCGCTGTGGTCTGGTCACGTTTGGTATGAACTAATCCAACAAGCATACCAATAAAAATAGCGAAAACAGGCGCTCCAATCAATGGAAGCCATTGGCCAAGAAACCAAGCTGGTACAGCAATAAGAACGCACAAGGAAACTCCAAGAATTTTTTTCTGAATAGATAACATGATAACTCCTCTCTTAACTATTATAACCATTTCTTATCATAATATAAAATTATGATTTTTTATGATATAATAACAAAAAAGAATGGTTAGGAGATTTTATGCTTGATTTTCGTGTTTTTACCTTTCTCAAAGTCTGTGAAACTCTGAATTTTACCCAGGCGGCTAAAGACTTGCATATCACTCAACCAGCAGTAACCAAACATATCCAAGCCCTTGAAAATGACTACCAATTTAAACTATTTACCTTTAAGGGAAAACAATGCCAACTAACCAAACAAGGAAAAGAATTGCTAGATCTGCTTGTTACCATGAACAACGACCTCCAACATTTCAAAACGAAGCAAAAACAAGAAAATATTCCACTTAATTTTGGAGCCACCTTAACCATTGGAGAATTTGTCATGACAGATCTTTTGCTAAAAATATTATCTGAAAATGAAAACCTTCACGTTAAAATGCTAGTTGATAACACCGAATCTCTTTTAAAATCCATTGATCAGGGACAAATTGATTTTGCCTTAATTGAAGGCTTCTTTTCTAAAGATAAATATGACTTTCTGCCTTACCGTAAAGAACCTTTCGTTGCTGTTGCCTCACCTGCTTTTGATTTCAATGGCAAAGCTGTCACCTTAGAAAACTTACTCGCCTTTCCACTAATCATTCGCGAAGAGGGGTCAGGTACTCGGGAATTACTCGAGTTAACATTAAAAGAGGTAAACTTAACTGTCCACGATTTTGCCAAAATCATCGAAATTGGTAACCTCAATACTATTAAAAGTCTGGTCAAGCACCAGTTAGGTCTCACCTTTGTTTATCAGAGTGTTGTTCAACAAGAACTGGACCGTGGTGAATTAGTACTTGTTCCCATCAAAGACCTGACGATAAGCCATGATTTCACTTTTATTTGGCGGAAAAATAGCCAGTTTAAAACACAGTATCAGGACATTTTCAACCTTTTTAGACCGTAAAAGCTAGGGCACAGGCCCTAGCTTCTTGTATTTTTATAGTTTTACTTTCAAAATACTGTGAGTTGGAACATGGTCAAGAAAATCTATCCTTCCCACTTGAAACTCTTTAAAAATCAACTACAGACATCGTTGACTTAGAATGAATGTTACGCTAAATGCTTGCTCACCGAAAATTAAAAGTAGCAAAGTTCTATTGATACGAACTAGGGTCACTTCATTTTCAACTTTCAACGAGACTAGGCAAAAGTCCAACACCTCTTCATAGAGTTAGTGTCAACAACTCAGTGCAGTGGTTGATTGTTATATTTGTTTGTGTTTTACACTCCAAATCTGATCTATACGGCTGTTGCGAACGAGTTCGCTCTATTTCCCACCCCCATTGAGGTTAGTTTAATTTGGATTTCCATTGTGTGCTAACAAATTTTTCAATTCTTGATAATTTTTGATGGTATAAGTGGGAATGGCAGAGCTATCATTGCTAATTTCCTTTGGATTGTACCAAGCAGTGTCAATTCCAGCGTTATTCCCACCTTGAATATCTGCTAAAAGGCTGTCACCCACCATCAAAGCTCTGCTATTGTCAAATCCAAGAGTATCCGAAGCAATCCAATCAAAGAAAGCTTTATCCGGCTTTTGCAATCCAGTTGCTCCGGAAATAAAGACACGTTCAAAGAATCCACCAATTTCCGAAACCGCTAAGCGCCCTTCTTGTATAGACTGGATACCATTAGTCGCACCTAAAACTCTATAACCATGTTCATCCAAATTCTCCAAAAGTTCCTTGGCACCATCAAAAGTTTGTCCTTGCTGACTTAAAAAGGTCTGATAACGTTGCGCAAAGGCCTTACCATCAACCTCTTGACCAAAATGAGCAAAGAGCCTAGAAAACCGTGTCTCAACCACTTCCTTTTTACTAATTTGCTTCAAAGATAAGGCATCCCATAAGGCTTTATTCATGGGAACATAATAGTCCTTGTAAGCCTGCACATCAGCGACTCGCGCTTCTTGCAAAAGTTCTGTCAAAGCCACATCCTCTGCTGCATCAAAATCAAGCAAGGTGTGATCAAGATCGAATAGTAGAAATTTGTAAGACAAAATAATTTTCCTTTTCTAAAAAATGTATTGATAATACAACACTCTAGCCACATTATACCATATTTCCAGATTAGAATGACTTATTTTACAATCGCCTTTTTAGTTGACTTATGATGTAAAAACTGTTATGATGGCTTAAGTAATAATGATTTAGAGTTAAAGTATCAGTTTCATCTTTTGTTTTCCTCTTAATAATTTTTACAAATAAATATTTAGAGGAATATACAGATGTCACAAGGTACAGTAAAATGGTTTAACGCAGAAAAAGGTTTTGGCTTTATTTCTCAGGAAAATGGTCCTGATGTCTTTGCACACTTTTCAGCTATCCAAAGCGATGGTTTTAAATCCTTAAACGAGGGTGAAAAAGTAGCATTTGATGTTGAACAAGGTCAACGTGGCCTTCAAGCAACAAACATTACAAAACTTGGTTAAATAGACCAAGCGAAAAGGAGCACATCGCTGATGGCTCCTTTTTATATTACCTACTCACATGACACTGTATCCTAATGCCTAGCTGTACTAGTATAGTCAATTAGTTTATCTTTGATTTCTTCAACGTAAGAGGAAACTCCGTCTCCTTATTTCCGAGTTCAAACACTCCACTGGATTGTTTGAACTCGCCTTGCCGTACTCCAGTACTGCCTACAGCCCGTTACCTTGTACTAAAAGCAAACTAAAAGACTATATCATACTCGCCAAAAATCACTCTGTTTTTGTCAGTTCTCCTTGATGAGTAAGATTTACCAATGAAAAATTCAGATAACTAACCAAGCAGAGGCTATTTTAAAAATGTTTCCTCTATTTGATTCCCAATTCTCCTTACTATTTGCCTCAAATTCTCTCTTTAAGCTTTTCCACAAAAAGATAAGCTGCTGGACAGGTCAAAGTATTCTTGATAGTCAAGTGATTGATTTGATAGATTTTCTTGCGATCTGTGTGAGGAAATTCTCGACACGCCTTTGGTCGTACGTCATAGATTGAACAAAGGTTATCATCCCCTAAAAAAGGACAAGGCATGGATTGAAAAATCTTATCACCATCTTCATCAACACGTAAGTAAAGTTCTTCAAACACAGGTAATTTCATGCGGAAATGCTTGGCAATGCGGGTAATATCTGCCTCGGTAAACAGAGGACCTAAGCTTTTACAACAGTTGGCACACTGGGTGCAATCTATCTCCCTAAAAACTTCTCCATGGACTTGCTGGACAATCTGATTTAGATTTTTGGGAGCCTTTTTCTTCAGAGATGCCAAAAATTTACGGTGCCCTCCTTGCTTTTGTTGTGCCAAATCATGGTACTTTTCAATATCTATCGTCATAAATCATTCTTTCTAATTGACCACAATGGAAATTTTATACTAGCTTGTCATACATTCATTATAACATAGCTTCACATATCATCAAAAA
Source organism: Streptococcus sp. ZY19097 (assembly GCF_040731245.1). NCBI lineage: Bacteria > Bacillati > Bacillota > Bacilli > Lactobacillales > Streptococcaceae > Streptococcus > Streptococcus sp. ZY19097. Next base: position 806,936 of record NZ_CP160400.1, on the reverse strand, counting down.
AGCTGGATAATTCCAGCTTCCTCTATTTATAGTTTTTCTGGAGAGAAAGAAGGCAATTTCTGACTACTTCATAAAAAATATGGTTCCGCTTAATAAAAATTGATTCCCTTTTATTAAGTATCAATCTTGAAATCCATTTGGGTGTTTACTTTGCCAATGCCAAGCATCTTGACACATCTTCTTAATATCATACTGTGCCTTCCAACCTAGTTCTTGTTGAGCTTTTGACGAATCAGCATAACAAGTTGCGATGTCACCTCGTCTACGTTCAACAATTTTGTACGGAATATCTTTTCCAACCACATCAGACATGTTTTGAATAATTTCTAGAACAGAATAACCAATTCCAGTTCCCAAATTATAAATTGACAAACCAGAATCCTTTTCAATTTTTTGAAGCGCCGCAACATGACCTTTCGCTAAATCAACAACATGGATGTAATCCCTAACTCCAGTACCATCAATGGTATCGTAATCATTCCCAAAGACATTGACATAATCTAGTTTTCCAACTGCAACCTGTGTCACATAAGGCAATAGATTATTCGGAACACCTGCTGGATCCTCTCCCAAATCACCTGACTCGTGTGCACCAATCGGATTAAAGTAACGTAGTAAGACAACGTTCCACTCCGTATCAGAATTGTATAAGTCAGTTAAAATTTCTTCTAGCATTAACTTTGTACGACCATAAGGATTTGTCACTGATAGAGGAAAATCTTCTTTGATTGGTACAGTTTTAGGACTACCATATACTGTAGCAGATGAAGAAAAAATAATGTTTTTGCAATTGTATTTTTTCATCACTTTAAGCAAAGTTAACGTCCCTGATATATTGTTATCATAATAATCAAGTGGAATCACACTTGACTCTCCTACAGCCTTTAGTCCTGCAAAATGAATAACTCCATCAATATTTTCAGACTTAAAAATATCTTCAAGAGCTGCTTCATCACGAACATCTACATTATAGAAATATACTTTACGTTTCGTTTCCCTTTCTACAATAGCTAGACTTTTTTCATGACTATTACATAGATTATCAACAATAATAACCTCATGATCAGCATTCAGTAATTCAATACAAGTATGTGAGCCGATAAAGCCTGCTCCACCAGTAACTAAAATTTTAGACATAGTCTAACTCCTTATCTAAAATGAACAAACCTAGATTATTCTAAGACTCATCATTTTGTAACTTTATAATGAAGTCTTTTAATTTAGGATACTTTTCCAAATCGAATTTTCGAGAAAAGAAATGACCATTTGAAACTGCATAGCGCAACTGCTCTAAGTCTTTTTCAGAATCCGTCCATTCATAGGGAGAACCATCCCACCAATTGATATAGCGAAGATTGCCTTGAAATTCGTCTTGCTTGTCTGTAACTCCTACAGAATAGTATATTTTATCTTGTAACTTATTTTTATTAATTATCGTAGGGACAAAAAGTTCGTCACAAACAATTGAATTTTTAAAGATTTTTCTAATCCAATCTTTTTCAGAAAGCAAAACTCTAACTGTTGAATCATCCAAACTTACCCAATTAGAAGCATAGCCAAGTTGAACATTGTACCGACGTAAACGATTTACATGTAAAACTTTTTGAAAATACAAAAATAATCTTTGCAACTTTCTGATAAATTTAAATAGTAAGTTAGGCAAGTTACTTCTTGTATGAATCATTGGAAAAATATGATAGTATTTAACTCTTTCAAAAATATTATTGTTTTGAAGTATCTCATCATCAACAAGAGTCAGAAAAATTTTTCCAGAATGTTTATCAAAAAAATTATGTATAGTTTCTTGTGAGACTATCGGCAAGTCACTGCCTGAAATTAAATGATAATAGCAGTAATCTCCCGCCTCGCTAGCAGCTTCAAATAAAATCATTTCTGATTCTATTAGTGAATAGTGACCCCAAATCACATCTACTCTATCAGTAAATTCAACTCTTGAATGTTTTACTTGTTGAGATAATTTCCTCCTAAGCGACTCAAAAGTAGTATCTTTAACCTTTTTATCAATATGAATAAAAATATCATTTTTGGGATGGTCAATTAAACTAATTAAAAATGATAGCTGGTCAAAATTATTATGTGCTATTATCAAATAAGCATGTTTTTTCATATTTTCCTCGAATATTTTTCTAATTTACTTGTTTCAATCTTCAGAATATTTATCAATCAATAATGAATGAGCTGCTCTCGTTATAGTAATAATATTTAATCTAACAACCTATGTAGGACACGATAACAAACTGCCATACAATTACATAATCAAACATAGCAACTTCCTAATAAATTTAAAATTCTTACTATTTTAATTCCTCTTTATTAAATATCCCACTTAAATACTGTCTTAAATGACGTAGTTAAATCTGTCGAAAATACTCTATGAATATCCTCTATCGTTCTTACAGGTAATTCCTCACAAATAATGTGTCTAATCTGACTTTGTACTCTACGATTCGAAAGCATTTCAACTGCTCTTATAAAATCCTCACGGCCTGAACGTGACGATCCTACCACAGTCAGACCTTTTTCAAGAATATCTCGTGTATTGATAGCAATTTTATTATCACTAACTCCCATCAAAATTATAGTTCCTTGGGGTTTTATAAGATCGATAATATCATTGATAGCTGGTTCACTTCCTTGACCCCCAGCACATTCGAAAGCGTGATCAAATTTTATATCTGACGGAATTTCATTTGTTAAATATGTTGCATATACAAAATTAAATAATCGTAGTTTTTCAGGGTTCCTTCCAACAACTGAAATTCGTATTTCAGGATATAGATAGTGTAAGGCACTGGCTACAACAAATGCTAAACTCCCATCAGCTAGAACTAAAACATCTTCGCGAATATGATGAGCTAATCTATCAAAACGATTAACAGCATGCATGGCAACACTTGTGAATTCTGAAAGTGTGGCAATAGCATCTGGAATACTATCGTAGGGTACTGTTCTGTCTACTGGTAAAGAAATTGTCTCTTGCATGAATCCATCATAACCACTTGATAAAAAATAGGTACCAGGACGATAATTCTCAAAAAATACTTCATCACTAGCACAAGGTGGTTGGTTCGGTATCATCACAACTTTTTGACCAACTTCATAGGTACCTGTTGGATCCGCAACTACTATCCCACATGCTTCATGAATTGGAGCCATAGGTAATTTTTTTGATAAAACCTTTGGATCTCTTTTTCCCTGATAGTAGCGTTGGTCTGCATGACAAATAGCCATATAATTTGGTTTAATCAATACATTGCTAGTATTGTTTATATCAATTTCTTCAAATTTTATTGATATATTTTTAGGTTTTATCAATTGATAAACTTGATTTAACATATTAATCTTCCTCAATCATACTGCGAGCAATTTTCAAGTCTGTAACAGTTGTAATTTTTATATTTGAATATTCACCAGCAGCCAGTGAAACTTTTTTATCACTCAATACGAAAATTTTACATGCATCCGTCAAAACTTTCTTCTGCTCATCATTTAGCTCATGATATAAATTTAGGAAATCATTCATTCTAAATGTTTGAGGAGTTTGACCTTGATAAAGAAACTGACGCTCAGGTATATCCGTAATAAAAACATTGTCTAAACTTTGGACAATCGTATCTGTAGCTTCTACAACAGTATCTACCGCATCTGAGGATTGGATTAACTTTATATTTTCTTTAATTGATTTTATAGAAATAAATGGTCTAACCGAATCGTGTGTAACTAAAATATCATCATTTGTTAGCCCATTACTGTTCTTAATTGATAAAATAATATTCTCAATAGTTTCGTTTCTTTCAGAACCACCATCAACGATTATTATCTTATTCCCATAATTTGATAAGTATTTTTCAACTAAATCTTCTGCATATGTAACCCAATCAGGATGTACACCAACAAAAATTTGAGTTATCTCTGGAACCAACAAGAACTTTTCAATCGTATGAATTAGTATTGGACGATTTCCCAATTCTAAAAACTGCTTAGGCATGTCTTGTATACCCATCCGAGTTCCTTTACCACCTGCTAAAATACCTGCGTAAATCATTATTCCACCTATTTCTTCTTATTGCGACGTAAACCATAATAAAGTTTTGGAGAGATATTAAAAATGGTCAACATTACTTTATGTTTTATAGAATTTTTATGTAAAATATAATTCCAAAAATATGAACGATTTCTCATCAAAATCGTACTTAAAACTTCAGCGTCAACGTTGTCTATATCAATAGTATTAACAAACTTCCAAGAACCATCAATACACTTCGTAATGACTAATGAGCGTAGATGGTTATTATCTTTATAGAAATTTTTTATACTCTGAAAATTCGAATCAATAGCTTTATAAAAATCCAGTTGTTTTAGATTAAAACCAGAATTCACAATACTTCCAGGACGCTGGTAATAGTTGTATACCAATTCGTCACTAATGACTAATTTAGAGGCTTCGTGAACATACTTAGCAATAACATCTAAATCTTCATAAAGAATCCCAATTGTAAAAGGATATTTCTCTACAATTGATTTTTTTATTAACTTCCCACAAACTGAAACAGTAGCCCGTCGATTACGGTACATTTCTTCTAGTATGCTAGTTTTTGACACCTCAGTACTAGAAGATAAATAGTTACCAGATAAACTTTTTTGAACTGTTTCTAAGCTTGATGTAGATTCCAATTTAGCACTGATTAGATCTGCTCCAAATTTTTGATTGAGCAAACTAAAAAGTTCTATTGAATACGATTCTAAGAAGTCATCTCCATCTAAAAATAAAATCCAATCATTATTTGCCTTGGAAACACCAAAATTTCTAGCATCCGATAGTCCTCCATTATTTTTAAAATAATAATGTATGTTATCAAATTTTGAGGCATATTCTTTACAAATAGATGAACTATTATCGGTAGAACCATCATCTACTAAGATTATTTCAAAGTTTCTATATGTTTGGTTCAAAAGACTTTCGATGGTAACAGAAATATAATTTTCTACATTGTATACTGGAACTATAATACTAATATTTATCATTTATCCTCTACTAATTCTTCTATTAAGTTATTCCATTTCATAATAATGGTTTGTTTTGAAAATTTATCGTTATTTATTTTTGAATTCTCAGAGAAAGATTTTCTTAATTCAGCATCAAGTATTAATTTTGAAACTTTTTCAGACATTAAGTTACTATCGTAACATTTTACAAGGTAACCATTTTTTGACTCCTCAATTATCTCAGATGGGCCAGTTGGGCAATCAAAGCTTACAATTGGTAAATTAAATTGTTGTGCTTCTAATAAGACTAATGGTAATCCTTCATAATAAGAAGTCATTATATATATAGAATGACCAGGATATATTTTTTCCACACCCTTAACATTTCCCATTATCTTAACTTGGTTATGAATACCTTTGTTATTTATTCTATCCAGAAAATCTGCTTTTATATCTTGGCTTCCATCACCATAGATTTCTAAAGTCCAATCTGGAAATTGTGTCAAGACTTTTCCAGCTACTTCAGCTAGTAAATCAAATCCTTTTTGTTTACTAAATCTTGCTACAGTTATTAATTTTTTATTATTTAGATCATACCCATAATTAGTATCTATTTCTGAATACCAATTATATATATAATCAACTTTATCCGTAGGAAGTTTGAACTTTCTTATGTAATTATCGCCATTGCTTTTTGTCAAAGTAATAATTTTATCAGCACATTTTGCTCCTAAATACCTTGAAAAAGCATATAACTTCCCATCTTGATTATAGTCTATACTCATATGGTCAGAAAAGACAACTTTTACACTTAAACCAAGTGTCGCAATAATCCAAAATAGGTTGGGCATAGTGCCAATAGAAATTACCACTTGTATTTCATTCTTTTTTAGAAAATTGCGCAATTCTCGTGCAGCAAATAGTAATATTTGTCGTACTCGTTTGTTTTGTGGTATTAAAACTTTGTATTGGACTGAATTGTGAATAGAAAATGGAACATCTCGCTTATCAATTTGACTTGATGCAATATTTATTAGGGACACCTCGTGAAAATTTGAAAGCTCGTTTGCTAGATCAACCGCAACTTTAACTCCACCATCAATTTTATTTAGATTCCATTTTAACAAACAAATTTTTACCAACTTAATCTCCTAAAGTTATTATTTCATATTGATGAGGAACCCTTTTTTCCTCTGGCGGTAATTGCATATAGTTTTCACCATATATTGCAACCAAATAATCTTTATATCTCTTTGGAACTTTAAGAGGAATACCTTCAAATTCTAAAGTAGTGGGCTCTGAAAAATAATCACTCGGTACTATTTCTTTTAGCTTATATGCCCCTGTATAATTTCCAGCAAAAGAAGCAGTCATATCATATTTTGTAATACAATTTTTATAGTATTTTGACCAAGTTGAATATTTTAAAATTTTTTCAATATGGATTACATTTGCTACTGTAATAATCAAACGTTCAAATAAAGGTCTACCATCTTTATCTTGATTTACTATTTTATCAAACTGAGAAAGTTGAACCATCATACGAGAAAATAAATAGTTATATGAATGTATTTTCTTCTTAAAAAATCCAGATGGCATACCATCAATTGGAAAAATATCCAACCAAATTGATTCTTCTGAATGAATATTACTACTTGTCATAATAATCTTTGTAGATAAATCACGAACTGCTGCAAAAGCTTTCGTATAATCTTTCGTTAGCTCTTCTGAAACAATTGAGTATGGATATTGTAATTCCTCACTTGCTACTTTCAAAAACTTCTCATAGTCTTTTCTAGGCATGCCAATATCAATGTCATCATCCCAAGGAATAAAACCCTGATGCCTTACTGCACCTAATAATGTTCCCCCTAATGCATAATATTGAATGTCATACTTTTGACAAATTAAGATTACATTTTTGAGCAAATCTAATTCTTTTTGCTGTATTATTGAAATATTACTCATCTCTTTACTCTTTTTACTTTCCATAAATTAAGTTCAATTGTCTTTTTATCAACTTTGTTGAAAAGATTTTAATAATTGGATATTTTTGCTCTAAATAAATCAGCTTTGATAATTTTCTAGCTTCGGATAAGTCATATTTATAATGGGAGTACTCTAATGCTTGGAAAGTATCTTTCAATAATTCTTTGTCATCATCTGACATATAACAAATAATCCATTGTAAATCTAAAAGTTGTTTCAGTGTTCTGCTGACTACTTGAATTAAATCAGATTCATAATAGATAGTGTCGTAGAACTCTAAAATACTTTTCAAAACTTTCAAATGGTGTTTCGCATTCTTAATATAGGAATTAATATTAACACTTTGATTTGCTCGTCCCAATAAATATTGATAAACATTCAACGGATAATATATCCATGATTGTACATATTTTAAAGGAAAAATTGTGTATTGAATATCAACATAGAAAATCCCTTCAGATAAGCTAATATGATTATCTCTTAGAATAGCTGTCTTATATGTGATACTATGCATAGGAACACGTTGATTTGGTATACCACTTTGAACTTGATTAGCTTTCTCAATAGCAATAGGTTGTACCAAATTTGTCTTATGATCAAGTACATATTGTTCAGTATAATCTGTAATAATCATATCTTGATCTGCCTGCCCCAACTTGTCTAATAGACTCTCAAAAGCCAACTTATCAACCCAATCATCTCCATCAATTACTTTAAAATACTTTCCAGTTGCTTCTTGCAATCCTCTATTAATTGTAGAACCGTGACCTCCATTTTCTTTATTAATAACTCTAATGTTATCAAAAGGATGACTTGCAATTAACTTCTCAGCGATATCTACAGTTTCGTCTACACTTCCATCATTTACGATAAGAACTTCAAATTGTCCTTGATAATTTTCAGCAACATATTTGAATGATTCAATTAATTTTCCAATGTACCGTTCAATGTTATATGCAGGAACAACTACTGTAAGTGAATATTTATTTTCCATGTTTACCTCTAAAACCTTCTTGGGATATTTGTAAAAAATTCAAATATATTACTTGTAAAAATCTGCCAATAGGAATAATCTAATAATTCATGTGGTCTAAAATTAAGATTGTAAATTAATCCAACAATCATACTTACAATACATATAATGATAAAAAAGAGTTGAATATTTTTATTATTAAACCCAAGACCTCTTACATCTGTAGAAAACATCATTAATAATGCAATAATCAAATATGGAAACAGAATAAAAATATGTCTGTCCCATAGATTATAGTAAGGTATCATGCCAACGTTAAGGAGAGAGAAAAAATAGCCCAAATTAATAAAAGAATAGAACTTTTCATTTATACTAGCCTCATTTTTTTGATAAAAATTATTGATAATAATATATAAAAATGACAAAAAAGTTCCAGTGTAAATTTTTAAATAAATTTTAAAACCAAAAAATTCTAAAAATGCATCTGGTCTAGTATAACTGATAATTTTTTGTGAAATTAAATTAATCACTCCTATATTTGTATAATTTGCCAACAATGGAATAAATGTTACTCCAATAGGAAAAAGTAAGATTATTGGAAGTGCCACGGCCAGTTTAGATTTCTTTATAACTGGATATAACAATCTTAATATAATATAAATTAACGCTGAGGTATGTATGAAATAAGGAATTAAATACCATAACAAGAACGGGCTAAAACTGAAATTTCTTTTACTATCTTCATAAAATAAAAGAAGTAAGATAGCAACAACAAGACAATATCTCATCCCACTAATAGTATAGCGATAATTATTTAATATAAATACTGTCAAAAATGCTAACAAAAAATTTAATTGACTAATAAGTTTATTTTTATATAAATCAACAACAGGATATAGTAGACAAAAATATGTAAAAAAAGCAACGATTGCACTGCTAAGTGTTAATATCCTAGTTTTCGAAATAAAGTACAAAAATACACCAAATAAAGGGTAATCTGAATAATCATATCGAAAAATTTGTACAGTATGTCCCATCATAGCTTTCCAAAAATCTTGAAGATTTGTATATCTTGCAAAATTGATAATACTCGCATAATGAAAACTCGAATCATCATGTCCATCTGTTAAATATCTCAATATAACAATCGAAAGGCTAAGCGCAAAAAAAGTCAGAAATACCTTACTTTTTTTCCTATCAAGAACCATAAAAGTAAAACTTAATGGAGCACTCAAAACTGGAAAGCAACAAAAAAGTAGCCCATACAATATAATTACTGTTAGTATAAGTCTATCCTCCTACATTTATTATTTATATCGTTTTAGCAAATAGTCTTTATTTAACTCTAAAAACTCTTACCATATTTTTTCCCTAGGAACTTAGCTTCTAGGAATGATTTCCCTTTATTCCAAAGATTAACATTTTCCATATACATGAAGGGAACTTCTTTGATAGTTACATCTTCTTTCTTTAACCATACATTAAACAAACGCTCACTCACGCGTCCAAATAATCGTGCATCAAATGCTGAGTAACCACTAATATCTAAACATTTATAAAGTTCATCTATAATTGGAAAAAGCCATGAACAGTAAGTATCGACTAGCTCTTTTTTCATAATAAACATATTGAACATGTAGCCACTACGTTGTTTCATTACATCGTCAAAACTCTCTAAATAATCTGGCGACAACTCTTTAACAATTTTTCGTGTCAGATCTAGATGGTTTGAGTCATGTGTATGAGCATAATGTGAGTAAAGTGTCTCAATATAATACTTACGTTTCTTAGGAACTATGACATCTGCTTCGTTCAATAATTTGTCAATATCGTTTTGGGACAAAACGACATCGTCAATTTTAATGTTTTCATTATAAGATTGACTCTTCTTTGTAAAATATCTACGATAGTGCACTAGACCTAAATAATCACAATCAAGATTTTTCCAAGCCCAGTACAAACCCGTCAACTCACAGTAGTAAGGATTGAGGTTTGAAATATTGTCACCAGTATTATCACCGACATATCCCAAATCATCCTTACCTTCTCGTCCAACATGAACAGGAAGGTAAAGTTCAGAATCTTTAGGCATTCGAAATTTCTTATGCGTTGCAATAATCAGTTTAACGTTTTTCAAGGATATCTCCCCTTATTTCACTTCACTTCTCACACATTGTAGTGCTGCTGCAATGACTTGGTGCATGTCATAGTAGCGATATTGTCCAAGACGTCCACCAAAGATAACGTTCCCTTGTTTTTCAGCCAACTTTTTGTATTCCTTATAGAGGTGGTTGTTACGATCGTTGTTGACTGGATAGTAAGGTTCATCACCTTTCTCCCATGTTTTAGAATGTTCTTTGGTAATGATAGTCTTTTCTTGTGTACCAAATTCAAAATGTTTGTGTTCAATAATACGTGTGTAAGGTGTCTTCGAGTCTGTATAGTTAACAACTGCATTTCCTTGATAGTTATCTGTATCAAGAGTCTCGGTTTCAAATCGCAGACTACGATATTCCAACTCACCTAATTGATAATCAAAGAATTGGTCAATCATACCTGTAAAGACAATTTTAGGAAAATCTTGCAAATACTGTTCCTTGTTTTCAAAGAAATCAACACCAGTCTCAACATCAATATTATCATGCGCCAACATTTTTTCAACAATTTGCGTGTAGCCTCCAATCGGAATACCTTGATAGGTATCATTGAAATAGTTATTATCATATGTCAATCGCACTGGTAAACGGCGGATGATGAAAGATGGCAATTCCGTACAAGGTTTACCCCATTGTTTTTCTGTGTAATCTTTAATCAGTTTTTCATAGATATCTGTACCAACTAATGAGATGGCTTGTTCTTCCAAATTTTCAGGTATTTTACCATTTAGAACTGCACGCTGTTCTTCAATTTTAGCTTGTGCTTCTTGAGGTGTGACAACTCCCCAAAGTTTGTTAAAGGTATTCATATTAAAAGGCAGATTATAAATTTCGCCTTTGTAGTTTGCAATTGGTGAATTAGTGTAGCGGTTAAATTCTGCAAATTGTTGAATATAGTCCCAAATTTCCTTATCAGATGTGTGGAAAATATGTGCACCATACTCATGCACCTGAATACCTTCAACTTCTTTGGTGAAAATATTACCAGCAATATGATTACGCTTTTCAATAACCTTTATTTTTTTTCCTTTTCTAGCCGCTTCATGTGCAAAGATTGCGCCAAACAACCCTGAACCAACAACTAAATAATCATAATTTGACATGTCATTCTCCTATTTTTTTACATATCTCACTAAGTACATAGTAAAATCTTCTTTTAAGAATAAATTTATAATTCCGTAAATCGTACCAAAAACTGTTGCTGAAATCAACAGTACTAGAAAATCTGACATCCCCTTAAACACCATACTAACGGTCAAAGAAACAATGGAAGCTAAAAGAGTTGCCAATAAATTTTTGTAAATTTTAATGTCCGAAATAATTAAACTTAGGAAATCTCGCAACACATAAATTTGATATATTGTTACAAACAACTCTGCAACTAATGTACCAAATGCTGCACCTGAAGCACCAAATTTAGGAATACAAATAGCGTTTACAATTAAGTTGATAACTGCTCCAAAACTAACAGACTTTAAGACGTCGTTCTCTCTATCCATTGGTACTAGTATTTGAATACCTAGTAAATTTGAAATACCAATTAGAAATAAGGTTGGCATAATAATCTGCATAGGCACAATTGAACCAGTATAAGCATTACCAGATAAGAAATAAATACCTTCTTTTGCAAACAGAGTAAAGTAGACCCACAAAGGAATAGAAATAAAACAGACAAACTGCAACGATCGTACTGTCAAAATTTTAAAGTCTTTATCCCTACCTTCTTTAATATAAAATGATAATCTCGGTAATAACACTGCTCCCATAGAGGTTACTAAGCTTACGAGAATCGTTTTAATTTTAACGGCAGCATTGTAATAACCTACCGCTTCATCTCCCTTCATGAAACCAAGCATAACAGAATCGAGATTGGTATAAATGGTTGTTGCCACAGTCATCATAAAAAAACTAAATATTGGTTTGATGTGTTGAGATAAGTTCAGGTTAGAATACCACTTAAGATGCAAAAACTTTCTTAAATTGATAAAATTAAAAAAATTTGATCCCACACTAGCTAGAATCGTAATTGCCCCATAAATGACATAATCACTCCTTTGATGAACCAAAAGAAACATCAGGATAAGCGAAATAAATTTTAATATAATAGACCTAATGGTAATGTATGAATACTGTTCTAGTGCTTTGTATAGCCACTCACAACCTATTAGATTAAATACCAACATAGCAATATTAATCATAAATAGAGTTTTATCTTGAGTCATACGAGGTACCAAAAAAATAGCCAATACGTAGGTAATCAGCGATAACGTCATTGCTATGGTGTTGATAACCATAATTTCTTGTACTGTCTTGGATAATTTTTCTTTGTTATCTCTAACCTTCGCACAAGCTCTAATCCCATAGGTGGGAATCCCTAACATCCCAACCATAGCAAAATAAGAAACAATTGATGTTGCGAAGGCAACCTTTCCTGTTCCTACTGGCAATAAGACACGAGAAACATAAGGGAAAGTTATTAAAGGAAAAATAAAATTAGATATTGTTAGAATGAAATTCATAACAATATTTAACTTAATTGAATTATTATTTCGAAAATGATTTTTATTTAACATATTCACTTTGCTTACATCATTTTAAAACTTTTAAAAAGTCTCGATTATATCGTTAGTGCGCTCCTTCCCGCGTAAATACTTTTTTTATCGTCAAAAAGAAAATTTTTAAATCTAAAACCAAAGACTGATTTCTAGGATAATAAAGCTCAAGTTCACAACGTTCTGGATAAAACACCTCGCTTCGGCCAGAAACTTGCCACCAACCAGTAGCGCCTGGCTTAACAGACAATAATATTTTCTGTTCTTCGGCAGTGTACTCTTCCAACTCTTTATCAAGAATTGGCCTTGGTCCAATAAAACTCATATCACCTTTTAGAATATTTACGAATTGTGGAAATTCATCGATGCTAGTTTTACGAATAAAGTTACCAATACTTGTCAACCGTGGATCTTCATTGGCTGGCAATTTATAACTATTTTGAATATATTTTTTATACAATTCCTCATCTGACTTTAGTACTTCTTCAGCATTTTCCACCATAGACCTAAACTTAATAATCTTAAATTTTTTTCCATACTGACCATTTCTCACTTGTGTGAAAAATATACTCCCTTTGTATCCCTTCATTTTATAAACAACGAAGATTATAAAAGAAATTGGAAAGACCAACACTACAGTCCCTATGAGTCCAATAATAATATCCAGAAATCTTTTGATAGTATGATAAAGAATATTATTGTTTGTCTTCACCTTATAAAACTCCCATTTTAGCTTTTCTTATTTTATTTAGATTTTTTACCATAGTTGCCATAGTCTCCATAGCTACCGTATGCCCCATAGCGTTCAAGAGTATTGTTCACCTTGTTTAGAATTATCCCTAGGAACTGTGTTCCACTTTGTTCCATTTGTTCGACAGCTTTTTGAACAAACCTGCGCTTAATAGCACCCGCTTCAGTGACCAAAATACTGGCATCTGCATTGTTTGCGATAATAGCCGCATCAATGACCAAACCAATCGGTGGTGTATCAATGATGATATAGTCGTATAGACTACGGACAGTCTCTATCATTTGATGAAAATTGTCGTTTTGCAACAACGATGTCGGGTTAGGTGGTACCTGACCAGCTGGAATAATCATCAGATTAGGCACACTGGTATCACCAATAACATCTGACAACTCTGCATTACCAGAAAGGTAGCTGCTGAGTCCTTGATAACTGCTATCTGCTTTGAAGGTTCCAGACAAAACTGAATTACGCGTATCAGCATCAATCAAAAGAGTGCGAAAACCAGCATTAGCAAAAGAAATAGCAAGATTAACCGAAGTTGTTGATTTCCCTTCACCGGGCTGTACCGATGTAAGCGCTAAAACTCTTAGTTCACGACCACTAAACTGAATGTTTGTTCGGATGGAGTTGTAATACTCCTCTGCCTGATGCATTGTCTGAGCTTTAGCCCTCACAAGTTCAAATTGTGACATTAATTTATCTCCTCTCTACATCTTACTCATATCTGGCACGATACCAAGCAAAGTCAAACCTAAAACTTCCTCAACATCTTCTGCACGACGGACACGATCATCCAAGATTTCGCCAAGCAAGACACCTACTACAGCCAAGAATGCTCCTACTAATGCCCCCAATACAGCATTACGCTTGATGTTTGGTGAGGAAGGTTTATCAGGAACTTCTGCTTCTTCAAGTGTTGTCACATCCTGCACTTTGGTAACGGTTTTGATTTTCTCAGAGGATACCTTTCGAATGCTGTTAGCCAATTTTGCTGCTTCCTTGGGATCTTGATTTTCAACTGAAATGGCAATTAAGCGTGTGTCAGTTGGGATTGACACTGAAACCATTTTTGATAACTGTTGTGTTGAAAGATTTGACTTTGCATCAGTAATGACATCTGATAAAACTTCGGGGGAATTGATAATTTCTTTATAGTCATTGACCAAATATGAACCAGCCTGAAGGTCTTGGTTAAGGTTTGAATCTCCAGATTGATTAACTACATAAATCCGTGTTGTTGCAGTGTAAGATGGTTTAAGTATAAAAATACTTCCTAATAGAGACAGTGTTCCCAAAAATAAGGTAACAAAAATAATTAAGAATTTCTTGCTCCAAAGTTTTTTCAAGAGTTGAAGGACGTCAATTTCAATACTTGCATTGTCTTTCGTGTTCATAGTTTCTCCTATTTACAGATAATTATTTTCTAACAAAGTTTGAGGGTTATTTTTAAAAAGATTATGGGCGCGTTTTTTGCCAAATTCTTTAAAAATGATCTGATAAGCTTCTTTCATGTAAGGTTTGCGCTCACCAGTATTGTGCATATCACTTGCGACACAATGAACCAAATCTTCTTCTAAAAAGTAGCGTGCACGCTTTTTAAAAACCTTATACTTGTCTCCAAAAAGTTTTGGTTTAAGCACATGCGAACTATTGATTTGAGTATAACATCCCATATCAATCAATTCTTTGACACGTTCTTTGTTAGATTCCAGAGCATTATAGCGCTCAATGTGCGCAACTATGGGGGTCACGCCCTGCATCAACACTTGACTGAGTCCTGTATGAATTTCTTTCCAAGGTGTTGTCATACTAAATTCAACCAAAGCAAAGCGTGTCCCATTCATCCGAGGTACTTGGTTTTTAGATAATTTTTCTGGGATATCATTGCTGTAGTAGAGTTCCCCACCAAAGCAGAGTGTTAGATCATCATAGATTTTTTCGACTTCTTCTTTGACGACTGAAAAATTTGCAAAAATCTTTTCTTCTGGCGTTTCAAACATCCCTTTTCGTCTATGTGATGTTGAGACAATCGTTCTGACCCCCTGTGAGTAACTCTCTTTAATAAGGGCTAGACTCTCCTCTAGTGTGTCTGGACCATCGTCAACGTCAAAAATAATGTGCGAATGAATATCAATCATACTTATTTTCCTTCTATCGTATCCTTGATAGCCTGTGAAGCCGTTGCGACACTGGCTTGATCAAGTTGCATCATATATAGACTAGCTGTCGGCATTGCGTATGAAGTTAATTGACCTGTTGAGCCTGTTCCGGTCACAGCTTGTGAGGTTACAGTAAACTTACTTCCAGATGATAACTGAGTGTTAGCCAAACTCATCATTGCATCTAGTGGCATGTTGGTTTGGACAGAATCTTGTAAGCCATTGATAATAGCTGAGAAGTTAGAAATTGAATTTAGCGAAGCTAACTTGTTCACAAGGGCAGCAATGACCTTTTCTTGATTCTTGCCGCGATCATTATCTCCACCTTGTAGTGAGTAACGTTCTCGAACAAAAGCTAAAGCCTCTTCCCCTGTCTTCAGAGTAATATTCCCAACCTCAAATGAGAATTTATTGTTTGTATAACTTGTGAAGGCTTGGTCATTATAAACTTCAACACCACCTACAAGATCTATTAACTTTAAGAATGTTGTGAAATTGATACGTGCATAATAATCAATATCAATACCATAAAGATTTTCGAGTGTCTTCTCAGAAGTTTCGACACCATAAATCCCTGCGTGTGTGAGTTTATCATACTGATCGCCTCCACCATCTGGAATTTTAACATATGAATCCCGTGGGGTCGTTGTCAATAGAATCTTATGAGTATTCATATTTACAGTCATAATGATATTGACATCTGATCGAGATACTGTAGAGATTGAGCCATAGGTATCAATCCCACTAATGTAAATATTGAAAGAGTCAGCATTTGCCTGTTTGGCATCAGTCGTCACTTTCTTAGTTATTTTGTAAGTGTAAAGAGTTTTTAGTGATGAGGCGTAGTCGGGATAGTTCATCTCTAAAAGACTTGAGTAAGCACTGTTGAGAACCATAGCCTGACTGCTGCCATTTTTCAAGTTTTCATAGGCCACTTGATAGGAATCTACAGATTCTGGTGTCAATTCCAAACCTTTGTCTGTACGAATTTGTGTCATTAACTCATCAATGTTATTCTTGTCAGCTCCTGTGGGTGCTTGCAAGCTTGTTACTTCTGAAAGATCATTTAGCGAACTATCGGCTAATGTGACAACACTCATCTCAACTTCTGAATAGGAAGCAGTCTCATTAAATTTACTAGTAACATCAATAGCCGATTTAAATCCAAAAAGTGTCACACCTGTCAAAATTGTGAAAAAAACCAGGACGATTCCAGTTAGAACCTTAGCTTTCTTGAATATGATTGCGAGAAGGCTCAAGATAAAGATAGCAACCAAAACTCCTGTATAAATAACATTGATGTTATGGAAGGCCAGAAAGTTGTACCGATAAGTCATATAGACAACAACTCCCCCTAAAACTGTGAAGAGTGCTAACAAGGCAAGATTGACAATCATGGCAGTGGTAGATACTTTACCCGACTTCTTTCGACTTTGTGAACGTTTGGTCATTACAGTCTCCATTTCTTAAATATATCTTAATCCACAGTATAATATACCATTTAACTTACATTTTTTCAATTCCTTAAAAATTCTTACAGTTTTCTTAATTTTTTAAACAATTGTCAAAAGCCCTTAAAATCAGTATTTCATGATAAGTTAGAAACTTTCTGGCAGTCTTTGTTACATTTCCATGACAAATGTAATTTCTTCTTTTTTATCAAAAGGGTTCTAAAAGCTTGCCACAATTGGCATTTTGAGCTAAACTAATGCTATGAGAATCCAACAATTACACTACATTATAAAAATCGTTGAAACAGGAAGTATGAATGAAGCTGCCAAACAGCTGTTTATCACTCAACCTAGTCTTTCTAATGCCGTTCGTGACCTTGAGCGAGAGATGGGAATTGAGATATTTATTCGTAATCCTAAGGGAATCACTCTCACCAAGGATGGTGTTGAATTTTTATCCTACGCTCGTCAAATCATCGAGCAAACAGCACTTCTGGAGGAGCGTTATAAGAGTAAGACGACTACGCGCGAACTTTTCAGCGTATCGGCTCAGCACTATGCTTTTGTTGTCAACGCCTTTGTTTCCTTGTTACAAGGAACTGATATGTCTCAGTATGAGCTTTTTTTGCGTGAGACACGAACCTACGAAATTATTGATGACGTCAAAAACTTTCGTTCAGAAATCGGAGTTCTCTTTTTAAACAGTTATAATCGCGATGTCCTAACTAAGTTGTTCGATGATAGTCATTTAACCTACACGAGTTTATTTAGGGCACGTCCTCATATTTTTGTCAGCAAATTTAATCCTTTAGCTGATCGTCAGATGGTTTCGCTTGAAGACTTGGAAGATTTTCCTTATTTGAGTTACGATCAAGGGATTCACAATTCTTTCTACTTTTCAGAAGAAATTATGTCCCAGATTCCTCACAAAAAGTCTATTGTCGTGAGCGATCGCGCAACTTTGTTCAATCTTTTGATTGGACTGGATGGGTACACAACTGCAACCGGCATCCTCAATAGCAACCTCAACGGCGACAATATCGTGTCTATCCCACTTGATGTTGAAGATATGATTGATATTGTCTATATCCGTCATGAAAAAGCCAATCTTTCTAAGATGGGAGAACGCTTTATTGAATACTTACTTGAAGAGGTTAAATTCGATGCCGACTAATCTAATCCTCCTTGAAACTCGAAACCTTACCTGACTGGCTTGTTTTGAAAAAAATTAAGTCATTTTCAATATATAAGCGCCACTCCAACTAAATTGGAATGGCGCTTTTTGTAGGGATGTAAAGTCTCTTGTGTAGGCATGCTATAATATAGTAAAATGAAACAAAAACAGTACATTTTGTGATATAATGTATTTATGGCATATTCATTAGATTTTCGTAAAAAAGTTCTCGCATACTGTGAGAAAACCGGCAGTATTACTGAAGCATCTGTTGTTTTCGATATTTCACGCAACACCATCTATCAATGGCTAAAATTAATGGAGACTACTGGCGAACTTCATCACCAAGTTAAGGGAACCAAACCAAGAAAAATTGATAGAGAAAAATTAAAGAACTATCTTGAAGCTCATCCAGATGCTTTTTTGACTGAAATAGCTTCTGAATTTGGCTGTCATCCAACAGCTATTCATTACGCTCTCAAAGCTATGGGATATACTCGAAAAAAAAGAGCTGTACCTACTATGAACAAGACCCTGAGAAAGTAAATGAGTTCCTTAAAGAATTTAATAACTTAAGTCACCAGACACCTGTTTATATTGATGAGACAGGGTTTGAGACATATTTTCATCGAGAATATGGTCGCTCTTTGAAAGGTCAGTTGATCACGGGTCAGGTCTCTGGAAGAAGATTCCAGCGGATATCTTTAGTCGCAGGTCTTATAAACGGTGAGCTTATAGCCCCAATGACCTACAAAGAAACCATGACTAGTGACTTTTTCGAAGCTTGGTTTAAAACATTCTTACTGCCCACTTTAGATAGACCATCTGTTATCATTATGGACAATGCAAGGTTTCATCGGATGAGTAAGCTAAAAGAGTTATGCAAGGAGCAGGGTCATAGACTTTTACCACTTCCTCCTTACTCACCTGAGTATAATCCCATTGAGAAAGCATGGGCTCAAATCAAAAAACACCTCAGAAAAGTATTGCCAAATTGCGATACTTTTCTTGAGGCACTTTTGTCCTGTCCTTGTTTCAATTAACTATAACTTTCTGTTTATGTTAGATTGTTAAAAATGATCAATAGCTAGATTCTCTTTGATGATAGCATTAACTCTGTCAAAATAAAAGTGTTTCCGATCGTAATGTATTCCAGCAAAGATTGCCAAATCTATGATTTTATTTAGAAAAGCCTGAGATGAGAAGTTTGTTGTCCGATGCAATTCCTCTTCGTCAAAGGGTTTGATAAGGTGAGCAAGTGGATTGCGAACAGATTTTTCAAAGTCTCTAAGTTCCAAAATTAATTTCTTAATAGGTTTAGGAAGGCTAGTAAATTGTAAGAAATCAGCCAAGCTTTTTGAGGTCACTTTGCCATCACGGCGAATTTTAAGGTAGTCATTAAAAATTTGGTAGTTACTCTGTTTCATTTTCAAGAAAAGCCATGTGTCATATTGATCATTTTTGGCATCATGAATAAATTGTCTGATATCTGGTACTTCTTTTTGCACTAAGCGAAAAAATAATCTGTACAAGATAGGACTGACCGAGCGGACAAAGTCTATGATTTCTCCATTTTTGACCTTGGCTTCAAGATCAAAGATATAATTGGCTAAAAGTTCTTCCTCATAGGCGTTAGAAATCAGCTCAAAGTTGTAAAAGTCTTTGATCGTTTGATTTTCTAACCTATGTTTAAAAACAAAGTCAATGTTCAACTCTCTGCGCTCTTTCAGCATTTCCAGAAGATAAAGGCTCTGCTCAGGAAAATTTGGAACTTGCTCTGCGATTTTCCAAGCGTGATTATAAGCATAGACATCCAAGAGGATGTCTATGTGTTCATAGTTGTGAGACATCAGTCAGCGATGAGCGTTTCTAGCCCAACTGTCATCATATCGGTGAAAGTTGTTTGACGTTCTTCGGCAGTTGTATCCTCTTCTGGGTGGACAAGACTGTCAGAGATAGTCATAATACCAAGTGCTTGAACATGATGTTGGGCTGCAAGATAGTAAAGGGCGGCAGCTTCCATTTCAATGGCTTTCACACCAAGAGTTCCTAGTTTCATGTTACGTTCTGGCATATTGGAGTAAAAAACATCAGATGACAGGACGCTACCGACATGTGTTGTCATCCCTAGTTTTTTGGCAATGTGGTAGGCAGTATCCAAAAGTTTGAAATCCGCAATTTGTGGAAAATCATATTCTGGGAAATCATTTCGAATGATGTTTGAATTCGTTGCTGCAGCTTGGGCAAGAACCAGTTCACGCACATGGACATCTGGATCAATAGAACCTGCCGTTCCGACACGGATTAATTTGTTAACACCATAGTCAACAATCAACTCACGCGCATAAATAGAGATGGATGGCATTCCCATACCTGTTCCCATCACAGAAACACGGTGACCTTTATAAGTTCCTGTATAGCCAAGCATCCCCCGAACATTGTTAAAGCATACGGCATCCTCAAGGAAGTTTTCTGCGATAAATTTGGCACGTAAGGGGTCTCCTGGAAGTAAAATCTTATCTGCGATTTCGCCTTGTTTGGCTTCGATATGAATTGACATAATAGTTCCTTTCAATGTGTTCAATAATCGTTTTTGTAGCAAAGGCTACGATGACTGCAAGAAGTAAAATTGGAAGAGCAGTGAAAGATTGTCCCGTAAACGACACAACCAAGCCAACAGCTGTTAAGGGAGCATTCATGGTAATGGCTAAAAAGATACTTGAGCCAATTAACATAGCCGAAATTAGCGATAACTCTGGAAAAGCAACCTGACACAGCACTGCAATCAAGAATCCTAGGACGGTGCCTATTGAAAATGATGGTGTCAGAGTACCTCCGTAAGCCCCATTTTTCAGCGTCAGCAAAACAAGTACAGCTTTAATAACCACGCAAGCTAAGGCATACCACACACCCATCCCATCAAAAACAGCTTGTGCTAAAACTCCGCCATTTCCCAAAATCTCCGGAAAATAGAGAGAAAAACATGCAAGAAGTAAAAAGGTTAGGGGAAGTTTCCACAAAATGCTTTTAGTCGTTACTTTGCTAGCTTGGGCTTTTTGGGTGAGGTGGCGAAATAGCTGCGCTAAGGGGGTGATAAGAATGGCTAGAAGCACTGCAAGACCGCATGTTTTAGCATCAAGCACGACTTGTCCCGATTGATAAAGTGGTGTGTCTGGAATAACCGTTCCCGCAATGAGACTAGCTAGAATCACTGTGCCTGAAACTGAAATAAGGTTCAAAAATGATAGCCCTAAACCGAGTATTTCAAAAGCAAAAAAGATACTGGCAATCGGTACCTGATAGACAGCTGCCAACCCTGCTGATGCCCCACAAACAATAGCAAGCCTCCGGTCTTTCAAAGTCAATGTCATTCGGTCAGAAATACGACCTGCTCCTAAAGCTCCAAGTTCTCGTGGCGCGCCTTCTTTACCGATAGGTGAACCAGCTCCGACTGAAGCCACTTGAAGAAAAATATGTATCAAGTGTATCCAAAGTATCGGACGTTTGCTGTCATCAGTAGCTTTTAGCTGTGATTTGATTGAGATAATTTGACGATTTTTATTTTGTAAAATAAACCAAATAAATGCTGAAATGATACCAGCTAATAGTATGATGGTAAATTGTAGGTTTGTTACAGGTTGCTCGCCTGTACTTTTCCCATGACCAAAAATCATCCCTTCAACCAATTCTAGTAAGTCATGAAGTAAAATGCCACCTACTCCTGCTACTATACTAGTTAAAAGGAGTGTAATGCTAAAACGTAACCAGTAAGCCCTCTTTTTAAATTGTTTATTCTGTGAAAGCATCTAAAAATTGTTCTAAAACATGATTCATTTCTGAATAATCGTAGGCTAAAATATCATGTTTAGCTTGAAGATATGAATGCGTCTTAACTTGTTCATCATAATCAACCTCTTCTGCCAAAAGTGCTTCAACTATGGGTTTTGAAAACTCTAAATGGCATTGAAAAGCATAGTGTTTATCACTGTATTTGACAATCTGCCTCGGGCAGCCTTGACTGACCGCTAGTACCTCACTCGTCTCAGTCAAACCAGGCATATCACCGTGCCAATGACCGACTGTCAGACCTTGTCCAAATGTTTTTAGTCGCTCATCTGCCAATCCAGAGCCAGTAAGAACAATCGAAAAGTTGCCAATTTCTTTTTCAGGACTATGTTCAACTTTTGCGCCATAGGCTTCGCCCAATAGCTGAGCTCCCAAGCAAACTCCAATGATAGGTTTATCCGCCGTGATAAATTCTTGTATCAAAGCAATCTCAGCTGCTGCATCAAAATAAGGGCATTCAGCAAGTGTCGTCCTAGGGCTTTGTGGACCACCCATAACAATTAACATGTCATAAGCGGAAGAATCCTTTGGCAAACTCTCTCCCTCATAAAGCTTGGTTAGGCTAAGTTCATGACTACGGTTCCTACCCCACTCCCAGTAGGCTCCAGGTGCTTCAAAAACTTCGTGTACGATAAAATGAATCTTCATCAGAACTCCTAGTATTTCAATACTATTTTTTAGTGTCAGACTATAAAGCTGCTAAAATGTCTTTTACAAGGCGCTTAAAATCTTCTTTGATTTGCTGAGTAACCGCAACGACTTCTTCATGGTTGAGTTCTGATTGGAAGCCTGCCGCAAAATTGGTGATGGCTGAAATTCCCAAGACCTTAAGGCCTGAATGAGCCGCTACAATGACTTCTGGTACAGTTGACATACCAACCGCGTCTGCACCTAGTGTCTTAAAGGCACGAATTTCTGCTGGTGTTTCATAGCAAGGCCCAGAAACGCCAAGATAAACCCCATCATCTAATTTGATTCCAATCTTATCAGCCACTTCGTGAGCAACTTTGCGATAATCAGCTGTATAAGCATTTGACATATCAGGGAAACGTGGGCCAAATTCATCTAGATTTTGACCAATCAATGGGTTTTGACCAGTCATGTTAATATGATCTGTAATAGCCATCAATGTGCCCGGTCCATATCCAATACCTCCTGCAGCGTTGGTGACAATGGCACCCTGACAGCCTAGAGCCTTCATGACACGGACTGGGAAGGTCACCACTTCCATGGGATTTCCTTCATAGAAATGGAATCGTCCTTGTAGTGCTAAGACCTTGCGGCCTGCCAAATCCCCATAAACCAGCTTTCCAGCATGGCCAACAACGGTTGACTTGCCCCAGTTTGGAATATCGGCATAATCAATGATAATGGCATTTTCGACTTCTTCTGCCAATTCACCCAAACCTGACCCCAAAATCAGGCCAAACTCAGGTTCGGTGAGTCCTTTCTCCACCAAAAAGTCTTTTGTTTCCATAATTTTTTCTAATAGTGACATAAGTGTAGATACCTAGCCCTTCAAGTGTGCAAAGCAAAAATCATCTTTCTTGCATAGCTGATAGGGCGTGTTCAGTTAAACTCTTAACCAAACATTCATTCCTTTCAAAATTTTTGTAATATTGTTCATTTTTCCAACAAGCTTGCTTGAACCTTTTTAGGCAACTTGCTGACAACGAGCTGATAGGAGCTTTTGATTAGTGAAATCAGCAATTCTTCACTAATCTCACCCGAACTCAAATCAATGGAATTCCAATGAACTTTATTGGTGTAATAACCTGGTCGGATAGCTTGATAGGTTGCGCGCAGTTCTTCATTGACCTTGGGTAAATTTTTCAAGGTAATAAAACTTTTTCCATCAGACTTGGTCGACAGCAAACCAAAATACTTGCCTGCAATATCAAAATAGTAACAATCCCAATCTTCACGATAATAAACTTGAGCACCTGCTAGTTTATTCCCTTGAGCTATACAAAATTCAACCATTTCTTCCACTGACATAGTAGCCTCCTTACAAATACTCCGACCAGTCATATTCTGGCATTTTTTCTTGGATAATTTCAAGTGGTCGGCAGAGAAAAGCTGCATCTTCTCTTTCAATAATGGGTCTGTTGAGCAAGGTTGGATTGTCAACCATCAACTGAAGCAGGTCTTCTTCGGAGAATTGGGACTGTTCTTCTAGTGACAATCTGATGAGGGCAGAAGGCCGAACCTCCATTTTAGCCAGAAGTCGCTCCATGTCTGGTCTTGAAAGGGGATTTTCCAGATAATTGACCCAGTCAACTTCAATCTCTTGTCCGGCTAATAGTACTTGTAATTTCTTACATTTGCTGCAAGCAGGGTTGAAATACACTCTCAGTTTTTCCATGATTATACTAAGCTCTGTAGGAATGACACCCCAATCATAGCAGTATCCACACCAAAATTGTCTGCAATTGTGGCCGAGATATCTGCAAAATGTCCTTGTGGAATGACGCCGTTACCAGTAAATGATGGGCTGTAAGCCAGAAGGGGAATGTATTCGCGGGTATGGTCAGTTCCAGCGTAAGTCGGGTCATTACCGTGGTCAGCTGTGATGAGCAGCAAATCATCTTCTTTCATAGCTGCTATGATTTCTGGCAAACGGTTATCAAACTCATGCAAGCAATCACGGTAGCCGTGCGCATTGCGACGATGTCCGTAAAGAGCATCAAAATCTACAAGGTTCGTGAATGAGAAACCATAAGTGAATTCTTCCAACTTCATGGTCTTAATCAAAGTGTCCATACCATGGCTGTTTGATTTGTTGTGCCCCATATCATGGTTAATACCAGCACCATTGAAGATATCGTTGATTTTACCAACAGCATAAGTATCAATACCAGCTTCATTAAGTTTATCTAAAACAGTTGGTGCAAATGGCGAAACAGCCAAGTCACGACGATTAGCTGTACGCGTGAAGTTGCCAGGCGTTCCTACATATGGACGAGCAATAATACGTCCAAGAAGAGCTGGGCGTTCTAAGGTAATGCTGCGTGCATACTCACAAATTCTGTACAATTCATCAAGCGGAATGACATCTTCGTGGGCCGCAATTTGCAAAACTGGGTCAGCTGATGTGTAAATAATCAGCTCACCAGTTTCCATTTGGCGGGGACCAAAGTCATCAATAACCGCTGTTCCTGAGTAAGGTTTGTTAGCTTCACGGATAACTTTGCGTCCTGAAAATGCTTCAATCTTGGTGATGATTTCTTCAGGAAAACCATTCCAGAAGGTATCAAATGGTTCTGTGATATTCAGTCCCATGATTTCCCAGTGGCCTGTCATCGTGTCTTTACCAAGTGAAACTTCCTCTAACTTAGTGGCATAACCTGTTGGATTGCTCTCAGATGGAACAGTTTTCAATGGTGTTTCTCGTGGGATATTTCCCAGACCTATTCTAGCCATATTTGGCACATCAAGACCGACTGTTTTTGAAATGTGTCCCAGTGTATCTGATGCACCATCTGGAACGCTGGCATTGACAAAATTGTTGGCATCTGGCGCAGCACCAATCCCAACAGAATCCAAAACAACGAGGTGAATACGATTAAATTTAGACATTATTTTTCTTTCTAAGGGTGGTTACGGTTAGCACCCAGAACCTATATATGCTTTAGCTTACTTGATATAATCCAAGCACCGCTTGCAACAAACTGCCTATTACTAAAAGTAAGCAAAAAGACTAAGAAATTACTTTTCTAAAACTTGAACGCCATTTTTACCAGCAACGATAACCTTATCAACCATGCCATTAAAAAGACCATGTTCGACAATTCCTGTCATAGCTTTAAGTTCTTGACCAAAGGCAACAGGGTTTTCAATGACACCAAGATCAAGGTCAATGATATAGTTTTTCATATCAGTAACAAAACGCTGACCATCCTTCTCACGAAATGAAGGCTTGTAGCCTTTTGCTGCAAATTCACGGAAGATACGCTCCGCACCATATTGAACCACTTCTACTGGCAATTTAAAAGCGCCAAGTTTTTCAACCATCTTACTCTCATCGACCACCCAAATGTATTCTTTAGTTGGCGTTGCCACGATTTTTTCCATAAGGAGTGCACCGCCGCCGCCTTTAATCCCATTAAAATCTGGATCAACTTCGTCTGCACCGTCAACGGTGATGTCAATACAATCAATTTCGTCAACTGACTTGAGTGGAATACCAAGACTCTCAGCCTGAGCAGTTGTCTGACTTGAGGTCGTCACCCCAATAACATCAAGCCCTTCTTCTTGAACTCGACGTCCAATTTCTGCCACAAAATAATAGGCAGTCGAACCAGTGCCAAGACCAACCGTCATACCATTTTTAACATACTTCGCTGCTGTAACTCCAGCAAGTTTTTTTAGTTCTTCCATTTGTCTCTCCTTGTGAAGCTTGATTATTTTTTCCAATTACATATTATAGCATTTTGAGTTCTTTTTTGAAAACATTTTCCTCCCTCCTTCGTTAGATAGAGGGTTTACTCACTCTTCAATTTCTTGCTTACAAAGTTCTTTTGCGTTACAATAGTCCTATGATTACTAAAGAATTCGATACAATTACTGCTATCGCTACGCCTCTCGGAGAGGGAGCAATTGGTATAATCCGTCTCTCTGGTAGCGATGCGCTAGCCATTACCAAAAAAATCTTCAAAGGAAAAGACCTTAGCAAGGTTTCTTCTCATACTTTAAATTATGGGCATATCGTTGATCCGCAAAATGGTGAAGTCCTTGATGAGGTGATGATTGGTGTCATGTTGGCTCCTAAAACTTTTACACGCGAAGATGTGGTGGAGATTAACACCCACGGTGGTATTGCGGTGACCAATGAAATTTTACAGCTAGTTTTGCGCCAAGGCGCAAGAATGGCAGAGCCGGGTGAGTTTACCAAGCGTTCCTTTCTTAATGGCCGTGTAGATCTGACTCAAGCCGAAGCTGTCATGGACATTATCCGTGCAAAGACAGACAAAGCCATGAATATTGCCGTCAAGCAACTAGATGGATCACTTAAGCAACTGATTGACAACACGCGCCAAGAAATTCTCAATACCTTGGCTCAAGTAGAAGTTAACATTGACTATCCAGAGTACGATGATGTTGAAGAGATGACGACTGCTCTCATGCGTGAGAAGACACAAGAATTTCAGGCTCTTCTGGAAAATCTTCTACGAACAGCTCGCCGTGGTAAGATTTTGCGCGAAGGCCTTTCTACAGCCATTATTGGCCGACCAAACGTTGGTAAATCAAGTCTGCTCAACAACCTTCTTCGTGAAGAAAAAGCCATCGTTACCAACATTGAAGGCACCACTCGTGATATCATCGAAGAATACGTCAATATCAAAGGCGTTCCTCTCAAACTTGTTGATACCGCTGGGATTCGCGAAACAGATGATGTCGTTGAAAGAATTGGTGTTGAACGTTCCAAAAAAGCCCTTAACGAAGCTGACCTTGTGCTACTTGTCCTCAACGCAGCAGAAAAGCTCACTGAACAAGACCGTACTTTGTTAGAACTCAGTCAAAATAGTAACCGCATCATCTTGCTCAATAAGACTGATTTACCAGAAATCATTGAAGTTGATGAGTTGCCTAGTGATGTCATCCGTATTTCTGTTTTGAAAAACCAAAATATTGACCTTATTGAAGAACGTATTAATCAACTCTTTTTTGATAACGCCAACATCATTGAACAGGATGCTACTTACTTATCAAACGCTCGCCACATTTCTCTGATTGAAAAAGCTATTGAAAGCTTGCAAGCTGTGAATGATGGACTAGAATTAGGCATGCCTGTTGATCTTCTTCAAGTAGATCTGACTCGCTGCTGGGAAATCTTGGGAGAAATCACTGGTGATGCCGCACCAGATGAACTTATTACACAACTCTTTAGTCAATTTTGCCTTGGAAAATAAAATAAAACGGAGACTATGACTGTTTCCGTTTTACTTTTTTATAGACGTGGTTATCATGTTTCTGTTGAATAAACCGTTATTTTAACTAACACTCTTGATTCGTTTAGCAGCCTTTTTGCTAAAATTTTTGAGACGTTGTTTTTCCTCCGGCCAAATCTTGGTGACTCTATCAACGGCAATGATAAAAACAATCACCGCTGTATAATCCTTAACATTAGCAATCAGTCCTAGACTTTCCGCAACTATCAGTATGAGGTAAACACTGAATAAAATGGTCCGTTTTGGAAGTGCCATTAAACATTCAATACCTGCTTTATAACCTAGATAAATCTGATGATTGAGACCTTTTGAACGCTGTAAACGTCGATTGAGAAATGCTCTAATACGAGCATAGAACCAATCTGATGTGAAAAAGAGAGATTGAATTGCGATAGCTATCCATTCAACGTTATTGGCATATTTTTCCTCTAAACCTAGTAAACGTGCTACAATATAGGCCCATGCACCGTTATCAATACAAATATAAATTGAAAAATAAACCACTGCCCCTGCAATCAAAATCAAGGGCAGTGCTTTTATGATCGTTAAAAATTTCATTAGCTGCTCCCAATAACTTATATTCTCCGAAATCCAAAACATACTTTCTCAACTCATTGAAGTATAGCTCAGAATCATCTATCATTTTGATTTTCATTTCATTATAATATGATTGAAAAAAGAAAGCAAGCTAGTAACTTTTTTCATCTACTTTTACTCCTCTAAAATTTTCCATACCAGCTGTCTTAATTCTGGTATGACCTCATTTTTAAACCACGGATTTTTCTTCTGCCAGATATTATTCCGAGGTGAGGGGTGAACCAAAGGAAAATAGTCTGGTAAAAACTCTTTATAGTTTTTAACATTATCAGTCAATTTTATGGATGATTTTTGTCGAAGATAATAATGTTGAGCATAACTTCCGACAAGAATAGTCAGTTGAATATCTGGCAACTCTGCCAAGATTCTATCATGCCATTTCTCCGCAAATCCTCTACGTGGAGGGAGGTCACCTGACTTACCGGTGCCCGGAAAATAGAAATCCATAGGAATAACTGCAAAATAACCAGATTCATAAAAAGTCTTACGATCCACCCCAAGCCAGTCTCGCAAGTTATCACCAGAAGGATCATTCCAGTAGAGACGCGACTCCTGAGCACGAATACCTGGTGCCTGACCAACGATATTTATTCGTGCGGTCTTAGGCGCTGCAAAAAGTGGTTCAATACCAGCCTTAGTAAATGACTGATTTTGTGAATCAGCCATAATATCTAAAATAATCTTATCAAGTGAGGTCATCATTTTCTCCTTACCATATAAGTTAAAAGAGCTAAATCATTGTCTTAGCTCTCTTAGTTTATATTATTTGATTAACTCATAAATGGCTTCAGCATAGATGGCTGCGGCTCGGTAAAGGTCTTCTACATCAGCGAATTCATTGGCTTGATGCATGGTGTTTGTGTAGTCTGGGAACATGGCACCGAAGGCCACGCCTCGTTTTAAGAGACGTCCAAAAGTTCCGCCACCTATGATTTGTTCATGACCTTTGAGGCCAGTTTGTTTTTCATAAACTGACAAAAGCGTTGCCACCAATGGATCATCTGCAGGCACATAGTGAGGAGTGTGTTCATGTTCTGACAAGGTCACCTTGCTAATGCCTTCTAATTTTTCAAGACCTACTTTGATGGTTTGAGCATCTGTCCCTTGTGGGTAACGGAAGTTCAACGCAATGGTATTGTCAGCAGAAGTTTTGACAAAGTTGAAGACACCTGCGTTCATGCTTAGAGGCCCCATTTTAGCGTCTGTGTAGGCTACACCTAAATTTTCACCAGCAAAGTCTTCGTGAAGGACAGTTGCGGTGAGGTCAAGGTAAACTTTGGCAGAACCTTCAAAAGCAAATTGATTGAGAAATTTGGCCAGATAAGTGGCACCATTGATTCCCGCTTCTGGTGTTGAACCATGGGCTGATTTACCAAAGACTGTCAAGACAAATTGATCCGCTTCTTCTTTAAGCTCAGCTGTCACTGGATATTCTGTAATGAATGCATTCAATTTTTCTTGTAAATCTGCTAACGCAAAATCTGCAGTGAAGGATGCGGTTGCTGATTCAGGTACCATATTTTCACGAAGTCCGCCAGCAAAGCTATTCAAGGTAAATGCTCCGCTATTATCACCAGCAAAATGAAGATACTCTGTGATGTTACCTTTTTCACCATTGATGATAGGAAACTCTGCGTCTGGTGAGAAGCCGAAATCTGGATCTTTGAGACCATTGTGGGTGAAATAATAGTCCATGTCACCCCAGCCCGATTCTTCGTCGGTACCAACGATGAAACGGACTTTTTTAGACACTGGTAAGCCAAGTTCTTTGATGATTTTAAGAGCATAATAGCAAGCCATTGTTGGACCTTTGTCATCTGATGACCCACGCGCATAGAGTTTGCCATCTTTGATGACTGGCTCGTAAGGGTTGGTGTCCCAGCCACTGCCTGCTGGTACGACATCCAAATGGGCAAAAATCCCAAGAACTTCATCTCCCACACCAAATTCAAAATCACCAGCGTAATTATCAATGTTGCGGGCTTTATAACCATCACGCTCTGCCATTGCCAAAAAATGCTCTAGAGCTTTGACTGGTCCAGGTCCAAATGGATGTGTGCTATCAGCTTGAGAATCGTCTCGTTCTGAATTAATGCGCAAGAGGCTAAACAAGTCCTCCATCATGGCATCTTTGCGTTTGTCAACCTCTGCTTTAAAATCAATTGTCATGTTTCTCTAAACTCTCTTTCTGTGCTACTTCTTGTAATGCTTTTAATGTTCTCATCGCCAAGTCCGCTTTATCATATGGCACTAAGATATGATCATGGTAATTACCAGCTACCACATTGCAGCTCAAACCAACTTCTCCTAATGCGCTTGCAAAAGCGGCTGTTAAACCCACCGTAGCTAAATCAGAGTGAACATTTAGCGTAATCCAAGCTGATCTAAACTGAGCCTCTAAGCCATAGGCGTGTGCAACTTTTTCTGTGACAAGAACTGACAAACCTTCCTCTTCCTTAATACTTGCCTCAATCAAGTTAAAAGGAAGTTGTGACGCGGCGGTCAAGGTCGAAAACACAAAAACCTCTTCTTTTAAAACAGGCTCCATGCTCGCTAAAAGCTGATTTAAATCTTTGATGGCTGCCACTACCTTACCTCAATAATTTCATCCACTGGTAGGCGATAGCTTGGTTCTGGTTTGAGGTCACTATAACCTATTGTGATGAGCAATTCTGGACGGAAACGCTTGTCAATACCAAGAACATCGTTAGTAGTTGATTTGTCAAAACCAAGAATGATGTTTGAAGAAATTCCTTGATCGGTCAGAGCTAAAACTAGGTTCATCGCAACCAATCCAGCGTTGAGAGCTAAATACTCCCCTTTTTCTTGAGTTTCCATATTAGCAAAACGTGGCGGCAAGGTTTCCATATAATAGCCAATCAAATCATCTGGTAAATTTTTACGTCCGATACGGGCAATTTTACGTGCCCTTTGAACGAGATCGGTATCTGTAAAAATGGCAACAACATATTGAGCTTGCTCAACTTGTTTTTTATTAAGAGCTGGAAGATTAACCGCTAAATCAGATTTTTTCTCATCTACAACCACAAATTTCCAAGGCTGAACATTATGAGCTGACGGCGCTAAAGTTGCAATTTCAATAGCTGTTCTTAAGTCTTTGTAATCGACTGGCTTGTCATTAAATTCTTTAACAGCATGACGTTTTTTGTTTAATTCGAGGAATTTCATAGGAAAACCTTTCTAAGCATTTGATGTCACTATTCTACCATTTTTTGAAAGAGTTTTCAGCATTTTCGCATCATTTCCTTGGAAAATAGCGGAGCTTTTTGAACTTCACACTCGCTCAAAATGAAACATATAGCCATTCACCCTATCTTTGCTAAATATCAGAAAAAGTAGAGCTAATACTCAATGAAAATCAAAAGTAGCCTAGGAAACGAAGCCGACGATAGAACTTGAGTTCATCAAAGCAAGTTGACAACGGATAATTTTGATTTTCGAAGAGTATAACTTACATTTTAAGCTTATAGCCATAGACCAGATGACGCAATAAGCCCCTTGGCAATTTCATTATTTCTTAATTCTGTCGTTTGAAAAGCACTGAGTGACTCATAGAACTCCCTGACAGGCGCTGACAACCCCTTTTTGTCCTGTAAAAATTTGAGGGATAAACAATAGTAAAATAAACTGTGACTTCACACGTCTATTATAATTTCTTAAACTGTTCTAAAGTAGCATTCCAACTAATTCTTGTATCCTCTTGAAGTAAATCAGGATCCATTTTTTTATACCTTAAATTTGGTTGATAACTGACAGTGTTCATATGCCCAAGATGAGGCGTTACCAAGAAAGCATATTTACAATCACTACCTACCCTACTTCTAATGTTTTTGACAGCTCCATAAGCATCCCAAACCTCATCAGCTATAGAAGCAATAAACAAAACTGATGAGGTCAACTTCTCCACTGGAAAAAGGCTAGCATCATTTTTATGTAATTTCCTCTTTCGGGTAAAAATCTCGAACAAATAGTGTAACCATTGAAATTTGGTATAGGCTAATTCCAGCCCTCTGTATGTCCATGAAGATGTTCCTGATGGCCAGATACCGTTAATACCTTCAAAAACACAATCCGTGGGAGCATTGAGTACTAGGACTTTTAATGCGTTAAAATAACAAGCTGCTAGAAGGCCAAACTCCGCACCTTTAGAACGACCATAAAGCCCAATTCTATTAGAATCTACACACTTTAAATTTTTCAAATAATTCAATGCTTCCTCTATAATTTCAAGAGGAATCCGCTTTAACTGATTAGATAAACCATCTACACCAAAATAGGCTAGAGCTAATGTTACATACCCCCTGCTTGCTAAAAGTTGCGCAATATTTTGAGCTTTTTCAATCCCTCCCTCACTTCCACTAAGTACAATAATGGCTGGTGTTTTCTTCCACTCTTTTCCATAAAATACTCTACCAACAGCCCTTTCAAGGGTAACATTCTGGAAAGTAAGATTTTTCTGAAGGTAGTATCTCTTAAAAGAACACTTTCCTAAAAGTTGTTCATCTTGGTAAACGAATAATTGACAATCAAAAGAATCATTAAGAGGTATTTCATTAAATCTAGTGGTAGTCGAAGATCTTATCATTTTTTCAGGATGCAATCTTTCGAATAATGCCATTTGGTTAATTCCCCTATAATCTCCTCTGATTGCTGGACTTTGAGATAGAATAATTTCACCATCAGCACTTGTCAAAAAGACAGCAGATGATTGCCATTTAACAGATTTATCAAGTTTCATAGGAGCATTAATGCAGTAATAGTTTTCCAATTCAAGAACAAGCTTAACCTCTGTAAAAACAGGTAAGTTTTTTATAACTATATCCATAGGAACATCAGCAAGTTTACTTTCATCTTTGACAATCACTTGACATGCTTGCTTACATTTCTTGTATCCCATGGCAATTCCTCCCATACTTTTTCTACCTCCGCCATTAGGCTAAATAATTGCCTATAGAACGTATCTGGATAATTAGCTAAAACCCCATTTAATTGCTCAACCAAATACTCATGCTGGTATTGGTGGCTTTGATATACTTTTTGTCCGATTTTGGTTAAGTTAAAGGTATATTGTTTTGAATCTTTCTCAACACGACTGAGATAATTTTTAGTCTCCATACGTTTGACTAGTTGAGTAACCGCGCTTCGACTAGTCTGTCTTTTTCTAGCAATTTCTGCTAAAGTGAGTTGGGGATTTCTTGCAATTAAAACTAATGTTTCTACTTCAGCAAAATTTAAATCATCAATCTTGTGCTGTCTGTATTCTAATTCTTGATACTTCTTAAAAAATTGATTAAAGGTCACTATTACATCGTCATAAGTCATCTGCCATCTCCTTTTGTTAAGTATATTAACAAAATACAAGATAGACTGTCAAGAAAAAAGCGACTCTTCAAAAACTCCTTTTCACCGTTTAATATAAATACAGAGCAAATCTTAGTGATTATCGAATAGCATTTCCCCTTTTCAAGTACTCTCTAGCCAATGTTTACCAATCAGTCAAACCAGATATTCTAGATTTAATTCATTAATACCAAATTTTTGACTAAAAGCTATACCAAGTCCGATCAAATGTCCCTAAGTTGTTAATGTCAACCTTATTCTCATAGTTTAACTTCATAGGAAAAGTACCCCAAATGTTAGATTTTTCTCTAACATTTGGGGTAAAATTCAAGATATTTTCAATTTTTTTTGCTACCATAACGCTTCTGCAAATTATCCAATTACTAGTTATAATAGAGAGATTTGAATACTTTACAAGCCGTTTCCTCAAATACGTCTAAGACGATTTTGATTTTTTGAAATAAGTTTAATTTCCGAAATGTTTACTTCGTTGATAATATACAAGTTTAGTAAACATAAACTTAGCATGACATTTATTTTTTATGTTTTATATGCTCTTACTAGTTTTTAAACATATCAAACCGCCCTGTGTGGAGGTGATAGATATTCTCTCCTCCAGGCATTTTTGGTAAACCTAGAGAATCTGCTCGACTAAAGGCTTCTTTCAGCCCTGGTGTCCATGTCACATAGTCTAAACTTTCTGGACTAATTTCATGAAGAATCTCCTCCCCATGACCTTCTAGGACTTTTTTAGCAAATTGTGGCTCCACCAAGGTCCCACGTGCCACTGCAATCAAGTCCGCATAGTTTTCAACCGCATCTTGAGCCTCTTCTTCTGAGAAGACACCACCAACAATCATCAGCTTGGTTGAGGCATCAATAACTTCCTTGAAAAGTTGAGCATAAGATTTATCTGTATCTGCAGGGCCAGACCCATAGCCTGCCCAAAGTGATAGATGGATATAATCCAACTCCTGTTTCACCACCTGAGCAATCAACTGGGTGGACTCTTTATAAGTATAACCAATCGCATCTCCGTGAATTTCCTCTGGACTAATTCGATAGCCGATAATAAAGTTTTCTGGTCCTGCTTCTGCCACTACACGTTTAACTTCTTTAACAACTGCTAGTGGAAAGGCCATGCGTTTCTCCAGACTACCTCCCCACTCATCTGTACGATGATTAGATAAACTAGAAAAGAATTGTTGAATCAGATAGTGATTGGCCCCGTGAATCTCAACGCCATCAAAGCCTGCGCTTGGTCGCCCTACCAAAATCCGCAATAATTTCCAAAATTTCTTCATGTGTTAACTCACGCACAGGATAGTCTAAAAATGAGAAATTAATAGCACTTGGTGCGACCACGTCTTCTCCACTCACTGCACGCCCAACAGCAGCACGACCTCCATGGTGAATTTGTAAAACAGCTTTATTGCCATCTTTCTTCAAGGCCTGTGCTAGCCGTGTCAAGCCTTCTAAGTGCTCATCTGAATAAGCCCCAAGTTGCTCTGGGTAACCTGGGACATAAGCTGGTCCACCGTTTTCACTCACATAGTGAAACTCAGAAATTAATAAACTTGCCGCCTGTGAGCGCGCTTCATAGTAGCGAATGGTGTCTTCCGATACAAAACCACCACGCTTACCTGAATGAGTTTGCATAGGTGCCATGGCAATACGCGAAGTCAGTTGAGCCCCGCGGCGAAGAGTCACTGTGTCTGTTACATGATGTGTCATAATTTTTCTCCTTTTTCTAAAAATATAGAACCTCAAAACGATATATCTAATTTTATCGATATATAATTCTAAAATAGAAGAGTCAAAGTTGACTCTAAATCTCTTTTTCTAACAAATGGCAGAGCTGAGAAATGGTTTCCTCATTTCGACGGTAATAGGTCCATTTGCCGATACGGGTGGCCGTTAGAAGATTTGCTTTCTGCAAGATAGCCAAGTAATGAGAAGTTGTCGACTGAGTCAGACCCAGTTTTTTCTGAATCTCTCCCACACAAACTCCAACACTTTCTTCATCTATCTCTGGATGTCCTTCATTTACAAAGTAATCCTTGGGAGATTTTAACCATTTTAAGATTTGCAATCGATGTTCATTCGCTAAAGCTTTGAAGATTTCTATTGTTTCCATAAGTTCATTATATCGTTTTTTCTCGATATGTCAATCTTTTTCTCAACATAGAAATTCGGAAATATAGAAAGAAGGTCCTTCAATAGAAACAGATCTTTCTAGGGATTTTATCTCAAAACCTTTTAAAAGAATTAATCCATAAACTATTTTTTGGGTAGAGAGAGTTTAATCTGAGTTCCCTGTCCTTTTTGGCTTTGGTAGGAAATGTCAGCTTCCATGAGTGTCAAGATACGCTTAACCAGTGCCAAACCAAGGCCATTTCCTGAAATGTGACGCGAATCATCTGCCTGATAGAAGGGATCAAAGATATGTTCTATTTCTTCTTTAGACAAGCCAATGCCATCGTCTGAAATGACAACTTCTACGAAATCTCCCTTATCCCGAAGGCAAATTTCCAAATGTACTCTATCACTACTATACTTGACCGCATTTTCGATAAGATTTATCCAAATCATCATCAACCAGTCAGCATTTGTTCTGATACTAGTAGCTGGAGCATCAAAGGTCAAAGCAATCTCTTTTTCCGTCCATTTTTCGGTAATTAGAATGAGAGCATGGCGTATCTGTTCATCTATCCTAACAATCTCATTTAGAGGCATCTTGTCCAAATAATCCAAGTGGGACAAGTCTAGTAGGGTAGTGGATAGATTGGACAGACGTAGGCTCTCTGATTTTAGCAAAGTGAGTAAAGTCTTTTCTTCCTTCTCACTCAGCGCGCCATTTTCTAACAATTCTGCAATACTGACTAGTGAGGCCAACGGAGTTTTGAATTCATGGGAAACATTGCTGACAAAGTCTTTTTGCATCCTGTCCGTTCGACTTAAGGTACCGATCATACTGTTGAAACTTTCAGCCAGTTCATCAATTTCATTAAGGTAATCAGCATCTTTACGGAGGGATTGTTTACGCACAATCGTATGACTGTAATCTCCCTGAGCCACTGCCTTAACCACCTGATTAAGTTCAACGATTGGTTTAGTAAGATGGTAAGCCCCAAACCACATGCTTAAGGCGCCAAAAAGAAAGGTCAGCAGACAAGTACAGAAAGACAGCACATATAAACTCTCTTTGGTTGGTATATCCTTATAAAAAACGCTATAAATGCCCAAAACCAAGACAATTGACAAAAGACAGGACAGAAACAGAATCACACAAAACAAAAAAGTGAAATAGGTTCTCAGCGGCAAACGAAAATGCTTTTTAACCATCAAGCTTCTCCTCCCTGACAAGAGCTTTGTATCCTAATCCTCTGACGGTCTCAATGGAGACTTGAGAGTAGGGAAGAATTTTTTTCCGAACCTTTTTAATGCAAGCATCAACAACCCGCTCATCGTGGTCAGTTTCAATGCCCCAAATACTATCAAGCAAATCTAGTCGGGTAAAAATTTTATTTGGGTGCCCTACCAATTTGTAAAGTACTTGAAACTCCTTTGGAGCAAAGCTTGTACTTATGACGCCATCCGTCACCGTTAGAGGTTCTTGATCCAATAGCAAAGCTCCAATTTGTAGTCGTTGACTGGTCTGAAGTCGAGCTCTTCTACAAAGCGATTCCACCCGCAAAATGAGTTCTTTAAGCTGGATGGGCTTAACCATATAGTCATCTGCTCCAAAACCGAAACCCTTTTCCTTGTCCTCCAAACCACCCTTAGCGGTTAAGATTAAAATAGGCAAGTCGGGCTTAGTAAACCTAAGGCTATCAATCAGCTCATAGCCATCCACTTTGGGCATCATCACATCTGTAATTAAAAAATCAATAAAATCATGTTCAAAAATATCCAAAGCCTCTTGTCCATCATTAGCTAAGCTAACCTGATACCCCTCTTGACGAAGGACTGTAGCCAGTAAATGCTGAAGAACCTGATCATCTTCTGCCAATAAAATATGAAGCAAAGCATCTCCTTCCTACCCTACACACCGAACAGTTTTCTAAAAATAGTGCTGACTGAGATTAAACAATCAAATCAAAAGAAACATACTAAGATTAGTAGTGAGGAAATCTCTGACGGGAGGAAGTACTCACTACTTTTTCTTTATGATAAAGTAGAGGTGTCTTGTTAAGTCGTGGGGCTTTTTGACGCTAGACGTCGCAACAAAAACTGGCAAGACACCTGTTTTAGAAAGAATGTTATCAAAGTATGTGGGACGCTAGACGTCGAGTATTGAAAATGACATCTCTAAAACAAGGAATCATTCAAGACAAAGAGGTAATATCATGCGTGCAGTTTTTGGGATTGATGTGAGTAAAGTAAGTTCAGAAGTGGCCATTCTAGTCAACGGCGAGAAGGTTCATGGCTATACCATGCCCAATGATGCCATTGGCTTTGCTCGGCTACTTGGGGATTTGAAGACCGTCCATAATCCAGAAATTGTCTTCGAGGCGACTGGTGTCTATTCTCGCCGTCTTCAAGCTTTTCTGGAAGATAACGGCTATGCTTATACACGGCTTAATCCCTTGGAAGCTAAGAAGCAACTGGATAGCTTGCGTGTGCGGAAAACAGATCAACTTGACGCCGAAAAACTGGCTCAATCTCAATTTGTGCTGAATCGTAAACCGACCTATGTCCAAGAAGAAGTCTATCAAGACTTGCGGGATCTCAGCCGTTTCTATCAGAATCTGACTGAGGACATTGTTCGGGCTAAAAATCGTCTACACAAGGTCTTACAGGTCACTTTCCCAGAGTTGGAGACTATCTTATCAACGCCAACTGGGGAACAATACTGGAACTTAGTTACTGCGTTTCCTTGCAAGGACTTCGTGCTTGAGTTAAGCAAGGATGAACTCTCAAAGAGCATCCGTCAGTCCACCTCAAAACGTATTTCGGACAAGCGTGTGGCTTACTTAGCTGAGAAACTTATAGCACTAGCTAATCAGTCTTATTGTGCCGTTAAGAAAACCTCTCCAATGCTGGAAGAGGTGCGTTACTATGCAAAAGAATTGCTTAGACTTTCTGAACAGAGACAGGCAGTCTTAGAC
This sequence comes from Streptococcus sp. ZY19097, assembly GCF_040731245.1. Taxonomy (NCBI): domain Bacteria; kingdom Bacillati; phylum Bacillota; class Bacilli; order Lactobacillales; family Streptococcaceae; genus Streptococcus; species Streptococcus sp. ZY19097. The sequence goes on along the minus strand of NZ_CP160400.1, from coordinate 767,858 downwards.
CAGATGGTGGAAATAGCTCAACCTTTACCAGAGTATGACATTCTGCTTTCTATTCCTGGTATCGCTGAGACGACTGCAACAAGTATTATTGGTGAACTGGGAGATATTCGCCGTTTTCAGTCTGCCAATCAAATCAATGCCTTTATCGGTATTGACCTAAGACACTATGAATCTGGAAACTTCATCGCTAAGGAATACATTACCAAGCGTGGCAATCCCTACGCTAGAAAGATTCTGTTCAAGTGCATTCACAATATCGCTTCAGCTAGTCACACTAATCCTTGCCATATTGCAGACTTTTATGAGAAACGAAAAAGACAATCGCAAACGACTTCAACCAAGCCACACACGATTGCCTCCATACACCGTCTCATTCGGACAATGTATTACCTCATTACGCATAATAAGCTTTACGATTATACTTCTACCCAAAATCGGTAAAACTGTTTATGCCATATTATTGTAACACCTTATTTCAAAAATCACAAAATAAGGTGTTGGTTTTGTATACACTTTTTATGTAAATCTTTAGTGTAAAGTAAGGTCACTTCCCTATTTTGATGACTGTATGAAAATTATTTTTTCTCTAAAACCTTGATAGACTTGACAAATGGTAGAAAAAGAGTTCACATATTACTTTTCTTGAAAAAGCTGACCCTCTTTAAGTCGATAAACGTGATCAACTACATCCAAAATTCGTTCATCATGAGTAACCATAATCGCAGCCGAGTGATTTTCCTTGGTCTCTTTTTGAAGTAATTCAGCAATTTGGCGACCCCGTGCTTCATCCAAGCTAGCCGTTGGTTCGTCAGCAAGTATCAAGGCAGGCTTAGCCAAGAAAGCTCTAGCAATCGCAGCCCTTTGTTTTTGACCACCAGATAATTGTTTAGGAAATTTTTTAGCGCAGTCACTAATGCCTAAATCATCTAACAACTCTTTTATGCGTTGATCCAAATTCTTGACCCGACTAATCTTTGCTGCCATGAGTAATTGGTCATAAACTGTCAGGTAAGGAAGTAACTGGTGGCTTTGAAAGACAAAACCAATTTTTTCACGACGAATACTGGTCCAGATTTTTTGTGTCGCCTGACTAATGTCTTGACCGTCCAAAATAATATGCCCTTTATCTGCTGACATGAGAACCCCAGCGATAGATAGTAGAGTACTTTTACCCGAACCCGACGGTCCCAAAATAGCTACGAATTCTCCCGCTGCCACTTCGAGTTGTAAGTTATTTAAAACAGTGCGTTTTTCTTCCCCATCTTGAAAGCTTTTTTGGATATCTTTTAAGTCTAAAATTGCTGGCATCATTCTTCACCTCCATTTATAATTTCAACTGGATCAATACGAGAAACGCGATGAATCGATACCAAACTAGACAAAACGGTAACGACTACAAATACCAGTGAAATAATACCCATATTTTGCCACTGTAGATAAAACGGCATTTTAACTGGTAAGATCCTAGCCATCGCTAGTGATAATAAATCTCCAAAAATGACCCCGATTAAAGAAAGTAAGAAAACTTGACTGATTTGCTGACTTGCAATGGCTGACATCGGCATACCAATAGCCTTTAATACGCCAAATTGCTGGCGCTTTTCTAAAGTGATAATGTAAAAGAAAACAGCTAGTATAGCCACAGAAGCCACAACGAGTACCCAAAGAATCATTTGTAGGGTGGATTGTTCCGCTGAGTATCCTGGAATTTTATTGATAATTCCTGATTTTGTTTTAACCTCTGCCTTGCTAATGGTGGCTGTTTTTAAACTCTTATCCTTGCTCATGATGACCTGTGGACTGAAGCTATAATTGGGATTGCTGACTTTAACCAAGGAGGAATAACTTGCTTGACTGATAAAGCCAACTGAACTATGTCCATACATATAACCTTTGGTAAATCCCGTTACAACAAAGCTTGTTTCGCCATTTTTATCTTTTACCTTATCACCAACTTCAATTCCGTCTACTTTAAAGCTCTCATCTAAGACAATTCCATTAGACTTGCTACTAAATGATTTACCAGTGGTTAATTTTGGCAAGAGTGTACTCTCATTTCCGAGGACGAAGTAAGTCACTTCCAACTTGTCTTTTTCTCCTTGAAGCGTCAAGGTGCTACGTTGGATATTTAACTCCTCAGTATCAGACAAATCTAAATCCAAAATGTCCGCTTGCTGTGCCTCCGTTAAGGTTGAGTAGGGAATGATCCCCTCAACATCTTCATTAATGAGAAAATACTGTACATCTAGTTGCTCAATTCCCGAACTAACAGCTTGACCAAGACCATTAGTCAAGCCAGACAAGAACATGACCATAAAAATCATGAGAATTACTAAACCTTCTACTAAGAAATATTTCTTCTTATAGAACAATATTTCCTTAAAAGCATATTTCATATGACATTTCCTCCATTCACAAAGCAGTATAGCACAGCTTTATGACCTTAATATGACCTTTTTACAGGAAATGAGAAAATGTTTCAGCAGCCTACATGTTCAGATTAACAGTCTAAGTAAACACCGCATAATTTTTATTGAAGACTATCTAACCTTTCTTTGACCTCTTGTGCCACAGCACGTGGAATACCACAATTAACAATGTCGTCAATGTTAGCTTTTTGAATATTAGGTAAGCTTCGGAAATGCTTCATAAGCAACTGCTTACGCTTTGGACCAAGTCCTGAAATACCATCCAATTTTGAGGAGAAGGAATTTTTTCCACGCAATTGCCGATGAAAGGTAATAGCAAAGCGGTGAACTTCATCCTGAATACGTTGGAAAAGAAAAAATTCTTCAGATTGCCGTGGTAAGGGCACCACTTTCAAGGGATTGCCAAAGAGGAGTTCGTGAGTCTGGTGTTTATCATTTTTTTGCAAACCAGCTATGGGAATATCTAGACCCAGCTTATCTTCAATGACTTCACGTGCTACATTGACCTGCCCTTGCCCTCCATCAATGATAATAAGGTCAGGTGGTGTCAAGCCATCCTTTAACACACGGCTATAGCGACGATAGATCACTTCACGCATGCTAGCATAGTCATCAGGGCCAACGACGGTTTTAATTTTAAATTTTCGATAATCTTTCTTACTTGGCTTGCCATCCACAAAAACCACCATAGCAGCCACAGGACTTGTTCCTTGAATATTGGAATTATCAAAGGCTTCAATACGGACAGGTTTGGGAATATTGAGCAAGTTACCAATATTTTCGATAGCACCGTGTGTTTTCTTTAGATCCTTTTCAACAAGATCAAATTTTTGCTGCAAACTAACTCGAGCATTTTTTATGGCCAGATTAACTAGCTGCTTCTTCTCGCCACGCTGCGGCTTGATAATCTTAGTATTAACCAATGCCTTGACCAATTCTTCGTCAATGTTCTTGGGAATAAAAATTTCCTTGGGAATAAAATGCCGCTTGTCCTGATAAAATTGTCCGATAAAGGTCAGGAAATCTTCTTCCTCTTCATTGTAGTAGGGAAACATATTAACATCACGTTGGATGAGTTTCCCTTGTCTAACAAAGAAAACTTGAACACACATCCACCCTTTATCCACATAGTAACCAAAGATGTCTCGATCCTGCATATCCTGATTCATGACGCGTTGTTTGGTGCGCAAAAGCCCGACCGCTTCAATCAGGTCGCGGTACTCAGCTGCCCGTTCAAATTCCATAAGCTCCGAGGCCCTGGTCATCTTCTGGCGTAGCTCATTCACAATCTTATCATCCTTACCATTTAGGAAATTCTTGACATCTTCCTTTAATTCCTCCCAGTAAGCCTTATCAGTATGGCAAATAGTGTGAGCATGGCACTGCCCTAGATGATAGTAAAAACAAACTTTGTTGGCAGGATTAGTACATTTTTTAAAAGGAAAAAGCCTATCTAAGAGACGTTTAATCTCCGTAGCAGCTCCCGAGTCAGGATAAGGACCAAAGTAAAGACCACCATCCTTTTTGATTTGTCGTGTAATCACCAAGCGAGGGTAATGTTCATTGGTGATTTTTAAAAAAGGATAGGATTTGTCATCCTTGAGACGAATGTTATACTTAGGCATATTTTCTTGGATAAGATTGATTTCCAAAAGAAGAGCTTCAGTATTTGACTCAGTGACAATGTATTCAAAATCGGAAATTTCAGACACCAAAAGTTCTGTTTTGGTGTCGTGGCTACCATGAAAATAGCTGCGCACGCGATTTTTTAAGTTTTTAGCCTTTCCAACATAGATAATAGTTCCATTTTTGTCCTTGTGAATATAACACCCCGGACTATCCGGTAATAATTCCAGCTTATGTTTGATTAAATCGTTCATAGCTTTATTATACCAGAAAGTTCAGTGGGAACAATTTTCTTCAATCCTTTATTTACTATCGTTCAGTTTACTTCTAGTACGAGACAAGGTGCTGTGGGGGTATTGGATTACATTAAATCAGATCATCAACATCTAACACTGATTCTTATTGAAAGGTTGACATAAAAATCAAAAAAGTCAGGTTATACTCAATGAAAATCAAAAGTAGCCTAGGAAACGAAGCTGACGATAGAACTTGAGTTCATCAAGGCAAGTTGACAACGGATAATTTTGATTTTCGAAGAGTATTAGCTGACTTTTTCTGGTTTTATCAATTCTTCTACAAGATAAATGACAATATTGGTAAGCAAGCTCAGTCCAACGGTTAGCAATATTCCCCAAAGAAGCTTAGGCATGCTCATGGTTCTTAGACCATCAAAGAGAATTGTTCCAAGCCCACCCGCATTGATTGTCGCCGCAATGGTCGCAATAGCTATGATAGAGTTTGCTGCGAGACGAATACCAGTGAAAATGGAGCGCTGTGCTAAAGGAAATTGCACCTTGGTCAATATCTGCCAACTAGTCATGCCCATACCTTTTGCTACCTCTAGGATACTACTGTCAATCTGAGTGAATCCTGCTAAAAAGGTTCTGACCAAAGTATATTGTGCGTAGATAACTAAAACAATAATAGCCGTTGTTCTCCCTAATCCAGTTAAAGGAATGAGCAAGGCAAAAAGGGCAAAGGAGGGAATGGCATAGAAGAGGGACAAGACATATACTGACGCCTGTCTCAACTCTACACGAAAAAGTAATACAACCGTGACCAAGGCCGCTAGAATTAGAGCAAAGAGTAGGGAGAGCCCGCTAATTTCGATATGTTCAAGCAAAGCGGTTAGCAACTTGTCAGAAGATTTTTGAAAATACTCAATCACTGGCACTCCTCCATAAACTTTCTTGAGCCCTAGCAGTTTCCAAAAGGCGTTTAACAAAGTCATTTTGTGGATTTTTCAAAATCGCCTCTGGGCTGTCAAACTGGGCAATCCTTCCCTCATCCATAATCAACACCCGTGTTCCTAACTTAAAAGCTTCGTAAATATCATGTGTGATAAAAATAAAAGTTTTATCTTTAAGTTTTTGATGAATTCCCAAGAGCTGTTCTTGTAAATCACTTCGAGTGATAGCGTCAATAGCACCGAAAGGTTCGTCAAAAAGCATGACATCGGGATCTGCTGCTAAGGCACGCGCAACACCAACTCGCTGCTGCTGACCGCCCGAAAGTTCCTCTGGGTAACGTTTAGCATATTGGTCATACGGCAACTGCATCAGGTCTAGTAAATCCCGACTTCTCGCCACAATCTTCTCTTTTTCCCACCCGAGAAGCTTAGGGACCGTTGCAATATTTTCTTCCACAGTCATATGTGGAAAAAGTCCTATTTGCTGCACAACATAACCAATTTTACGGCGTAAAGCTACCGCATCTAACGTTGAAACATCGTGCCCCTCAAAAAATATCGTGCCAGAAGTAGGTTCAATCAGACGATTAATCATCTTAAGCGTTGTGGTTTTACCAGAACCAGAAGTCCCCAAAATGGTGATAAATTCTCCCGCTTCAATATTAAGAGTCAGCTGATCAACGACCTTTTTTTGACCATAAACTTTGCTAACCTTATTAAACTGAATGATATTTGTCATGTCAACTCTTTCTATTTTATTTCCTTATAAAATGCCTTAGCCACTTCTTCATAATCCTGACCATCAACGTCAACTTTGGCATTGAGTTGGGTAACCGTGGTTGTGTCTAACTTCGCTGAAACCTGATTAAGAATATCAGCCAAATCTGGATTAGCTTTTAAAACTTGGTCACGGACAACTGGTGCCAAATTATATGGTGGCCAAAATTGTTTATCATCTTCCAGTAAGGTGAACTTGTCCGTGTTAACCAGTTGCCCCTCAGTAGTGTAAGCAGGTGTCACATCGGCTTGATCATTTTCCAGAATAGAATATTTCAAGCTGTTGTCGTAGACTTGCGAAGATTTCCAAACAAAGTCACCATAGGTTTTAGACAAACCAGCCAAACCATCCTCGCGTTGGTCAAATTCTCCCTGTGAAGCAAACCGCAATTCACCAGCATGTTTTTGTAAATCTGAAATGGTTTTAATGCCTAATTTCTCAGCAACAGAAGTACGGATAACCAATCCCTGACTGTCATTAGCTTGAGCATAGTCTAACCATGTCACTTGGAATTTTTTCTCATAGGCCTTTTTCACCTTGTCATAAACCTTTTGCGGATCGGTTTCCATATCTGCTTTGAGAATGGATAGTAAGCCGGTTCCAGTATATTCAGGATAAAGATCAATTTCATCATTAATAAGGGAATTGTGGATCAAAGAACTGGAAATATTGGCCACACGTTCCACCTTATATCCTTTATCTTCCAAAGCCAATGCATAAATTTCAGCAACCACAAGATTTTCTGTAAAATCCTTGGATCCAATGCGGATAACTGAGTCAGTCTGACTAGTTTGACTTTCCTTTTTACTATTACCTGCCCAGACAAAGGCTCCAACAATTACTAAAATAATGGCTAAAAGCGCCCCTAAAATCACTTTTTTATTCTTCATTTGTTTCTCCTCGTGATGCCTGTATCTCTTGGTCAATCGGTTTATCATGGCATCGAAAATAATCATACTGAGAAAAGATAGCAGAGCTACCGAACCGCCCCCTATCAACAATAAATCATAACGGTAAAGCCCCAGACCAGTGAAAATTAAATTTCCCAAGCCCCCAGCACCAATATAAGTAGCCAGACTAGCACTAGCAATAATCTCAACTAGAGCTAATTTAACACCATTTAAAATGTGTGGCAACGCCAAGGGAAAAGTCACCTTTTTCAAAAGCTGCCAGTTGGTCATTCCAAGACCCACACCTGTTTCTACCAAGACGACCGGTACTTCATTGAAACCGACAATCGTATTAAGTAAAATTGGCGGCAAGCCCAGTACGACTAAAGCAATCAAAGCTGGAGTCTTACCAACTCCAATCAAGGGAATGAGTAGGAACAAAATTCCCAAGCTTGGAATAACACGCAACCCCTGAGTAAGAAGACTAGCGACTTGCTTCATTTTAGGTCTATTAGAGCTAAAGTAGCCCAAAGGAAATCCTAGGACAAGGGCAATTAGTAGTGCCTGCCCACTCAAGCTAAGGTGTTCCAGTAAGGCTTGACTGTAAGCTCTGCTATTTTCCGAAAAATACTGAAAAATTTGCTCAATCATTCACCACGGCTCCCTCCAATAAAGACCGAAATTTCCGTGAAAAAGCCTCTGTAGTCACCAAAAGTAACTCTTGTTGTTCCAATGAAAGACTTTCCATGGCTTTCTCTTCAATACGATCCAATGGCTTAATCAACCGGTCAACTCTCTCTTGCCCCTCTTTACTCAATCGAACCAATTTTTTACGCTTGTCTGTTTGACTAGGTTCTAGGTAAAGCCAACCTTTTTCAAGATAATTTTTCACTACAGCCTGAACCACTTGCTTGCTTGAAAAAGTTCGCTTAGCAATCCATTCCTGAGTTATCCCGTTAGGATTATGATAAATCCACAAAAAAATCAAAAGACTCTTACCATTCATGCCATGTTTTCTTGCATAATTTTCAAATAAGGAAAACTGTTCATCGCGCAAACGTGCGTATTTTTTTGCATTTGTAACCACTCTTATTCCTCCTCATTCAAAACAATAACTTTCCCAAAGGCATGCGAACTTTCCAAATAAGCATGAGCTTGCTGAATGTCCTCAAGTTTAAAAATTTTCTCTGGACCAACTGCAACGTCATAGGTTTTGATAAAGTCAAACAGTTCCTGCAACTTGCTTTGAGTAATATTTCCAGATGCAAAGGTGGTCAAATAAACATTGTTCCACAGCTTTTCAATAGGGTCAAAATTCTCTAGATACCATTTACCTCCCAGCTGGCCTGTCGAACAGACAATGCCACCTTCTTGCAAATGGGCCAGTGAGTCCGAAATGGTTGCTGGACCAACCAATTCTAAAATCTTACTAAAGTTTTCTGCTGTCTGCAATTTACCATCCTTTTCCAGAATAACATCTGAAAATCCAGAAGCCAATAATGAATCTTTTTTGGACAAGTGACGAACCGAAGCAACGATATTCAAATTTGGAAATTGTCCTTTAGCCAATTTTATAAAGGCCTGTCCGACACCGCTTGCCCCCGCTCGGACCAAAACCTTATCACTTGCTTCAATTTTAAGATTTTTCAAGGATCCAAAAGCCGTATAGTAGGTTTCGGGCACACTGGCAAAATCAGCCCATTCCAAGTCTGTATCAACAAGATAGAGAAACTTGTTGGGTACCAAAGCATATTCGGCATAACCACCATCATAGGCACGTCCAAGTTCTCCCATCATAGCGACCACACGTTGGCCTACTGAAAAGCGGTCAGGCTCACTTGTTTCCTCAATCACCCCAACCAATTCAATCCCTAAAATACGCGGGAAAGACACGCTAGGAGATAGCCCCTGACGCGTGAAAATCTCAGAATGATTAATCCCAAATCCTTTAACCTTTACTAGACTCCAACCATCCTTAAGCTGGGGTTTATCGACATCTTTAATTTCTAAAACATCAACGCCACCTGGACGACTCACCACTACTGCTTTCATAGCCTCTCCTAAATTAGTCAAATATTTTTACTTTTTTAGTGTAAACTATCTATTGTTAATAGTCAAATATTTTGACTATTATTAGTGACTTTAAAACTCATCACTCCATTACGACTAGAAAAGCTTCTCAATGATTTTTAGCAACAATATTAACTTAGCGATAAAACTTGAAAGGTCAGAGTACTTTTTGAAAAAGAGTTCTAATACAGAGATTATCTATATCTTTTGAAATCTTTCCGATTACGTCATAAAGCATATGATGATCCTCCAATGTTCCATATTTATCAAAAATCAATTGAAACAGTTCACTCGTTAAACACCCTAATTCCTTATCTTTAGGAAAACGCAAAGCCAATGCCTGGGTTGCATAAACAATCTCAATTACTAGGATATTTTTGAGTTTCTCGATAATCATCTCCAATTCTTGAAGAATAAGCGGGAGGTTAGTTTGCCTATCTTCAACTTCCCCTGCCAATGGATAATAAATATTGGATAAAATTTGGCAAGAGTGATGAATTTCAATATCTAAAGTTGCTGCTGTCTTCTGTAAAGCTTGTAAACCAAAATATTGCTGATTGTTGGCTATTAAAAAACGACTAAGACCTGTAAAATCTGGATTTCCCAATTTTAACATACGTTGAACGGAGGCGTTAGAAACATGGCTTAGAGAAATATTTAACATTTCAATTGCCAAACTGACATTAATCGTTTCAAAGTGAGGAGTAGAAATGATACGTTTTTTTGAAATGTCAACCATTGGATTATCGTCTGATGACTCCAACTCATTATAGAGGAGTTTTTGGACATAAGAGAGACTGTCATAAGCGGCTCCGTGAATTAAGGTAGCATTTCTAAAGCTCAGCGGATCCTGAACCGTGCTTGATTTTTTATAAAATAAATAACTTCCCTCCAGAGCTTTTAAAATATGGCGGCTGCTTAAGACATGTCCGGAGTGGTGCTTAGTTCCAATAACCACTTCATCCAGAGGAGTAACATTTCCACTCAAAGCCTCCAAGGACATTCCAAATACCAAGTCATACCAATATAAGAGGTTTTCCAGTCTAGGAATTAATAGGGCTAATCGCGAAAAAGATGCTGCGTTTGAACTAATAATAGCCAATCCATCCTTAGCATAAAGATGAATCGGATTTAAACCCAATAATTCGAATACATCTCTAGCTTGGTAACGTTTATTCTTATAGTCGACCAATCCTTCTCCCATTAAAGCTAATCCGATATAAGAAAGAATCCCAATATCTCCTTCCCCAACTGAGCCGAAACCATTAACGACTGGTGTGATACCTAAATTTAGAAAATCGAGCAGCCGTTCCGCAATAGCAACTTGGGCACCAGAATACCCTTTTAACATATTATTAAGGTGAATCAGCATAGTAGCTCTGACATTGTTCACTGAAAGTTCAGGCTCAATCCCTACACAATGAGCATAAATGAGCTGACGGTTAAAACTTTCTATTTGATCTAAAGAAATTCTTTGATCTTTATTTTTTCCAACTCCTGTGTTTAGGCCATAAATTAACTGTTCTCCCTCTAAAGCTTGTAAAACAACTTTTCTTGAAGCCTTCATTCGTTTATAGGCCTGAGTAGAAATATTTACTTTTTCACCTGAAACAATCCGCTCAATATCACTAATTGTTAACCCATATCCTGTCAATTCCATACGAAATAACCAACATTTTCTAATTTTCGCCAAATGCTTTATTGTAAAGCTTGATACCTAAATTCTCCTCCACTTCTGGATAGACAGACGGGTCTGTCACACCTGAGCTGAGTGGAAATTGGCTCTTATCAATCTTAAAGAGCGTTACCTCTTGGTCCAGTTCAATCTCATTGGTGCTCAAGGGATGGGCATCAGCTGTCCGAAAGAGACTAATCACATCTGGATACGTCGCTAGACGTTTGCCAGACTTAGTATCGACAGCCATGTATTCATTTTGGACATGTACGATTAGGGTGCTACGACCGACCTTGATATGGACCTGACCAATGTCAAAAGCCTCATCCGTGTAGATGATGTCCTTTTTGATGACCTTACCTGTTCCCAAAATCTCACCTGATGTAAAGGCGGCGATTTTTTCAATAATCTCAGGACCAGATTTCCCTTGATGGGACAGGATTTCATAGCCCAAATCAAGAGCATAAGAGAGGCCACCGACCACCGCATGTTCCTTGAGATAGGCAACGCTCAAAGGATTGCGGGCTGCGGCGATAAAGCCGCCTGATAGGTCCGATGCAATTCGTAAAATTTTAGAAGTATAGGCAGAGGTCCCTGTTACTGCTAATTCAATATGGCGGCCTGTGTCTTCCCGTCCGCCAGAAACGGCCTGGATGGTCTGATAGCTGAGATCATTGGCCACCCCCATATTGCCCATCTTGCCCGTTGGGTGGGCTCGGAGGTCTCCTGTTGCATCGACCACAGCCAAGCCCAGGGCTGCGGCTGCTAACCAGCCGTTGGTGGAGCTAGATTTCCCGTTTTGCGGCGTCATCAACCCCTTGATTTTTTCTGGATGGGGGTGTTTTTCAAGAATCAGCTGCACCGCCTTGATATAGTCCCGGCCCAACATCTGCCAATCAGTCGTCCCTGCTGGCGCTCCGATAGCCGTTTGAGTGAGGACAATGTCATCCTCTTCCAATTCATCCAGACTCAGCAAGGGAACTTCATTGATGGCGACAGCGGCATAGTCCATCTCTAGACCGTGCTCATAAAAGCCACCTCCGCCACTGGCCAAAACAGCGCCACCTGTACAGGCAGCCAGAACATCCTTACGTTTTAATTTTTTGACAACCATATCTTACCTTCTTATTCTGTATTTATGAATGTTAGTTATTTAGCAAATCTTTATCCCAACCAACTTTAACGTAATTGCCGCCAAAATCCTCATCAAAAACCGTTTCGGTTTTTTTAGATTGGAAGGCTTTAACCACTTTCCGATAGGTAGCTTTTTTCTCTTCATCTTTCAAATGATCCGAATTTGCTGCAATAACGATCCAATAGTTACTATCTTCAACTGCCTCATCTTTATAGATGACATTATTCACTGTCAGTCCGTAATCTAAGGCGTAGTTTATTGGAATAATTGCTGCGGTTACATCTGAAATAACTGGTGCGATACTATTTGATTTTAGTAATTTCAGCTCAATATTGACGTCATAGCTTTCTATATCTTCAATTGACGGATTGGAGCCGGCATCCTTTTTTAAGGTTAATAAGCCTGAGTTTTCTAAGACCTTAAGTGCCCTACCAGCATTGACAACATCATCCGGAATGGCAACAATATCATTCTCTTTTATGTCTGATAAATTTTTGATTGTCTTAGAATACAGATTCATTCTTGAAGTATAGGTATAGCCGATTGATTCAATATTATAGCCGTGGTCTTTCACCTGATTATCAAGGTAACTTTGAAATTGAAAAGCGTTCAAATCAATTTCTTTATTGTTCAGCGCATCATTTGGAGTAACAAAATCGGAGAATTGTACCAATTCTAAATTGATTCCGTCAGCCTTTAAATCCTCAATAGCAGGGGCCCAAAGCTTCTCATAGACGCTTCCAACGACACCGAGTTTCACTGTTACTTTAGTTTCCTTGCTTGTTTCCGATGACTGTGATTTTCCTCTAAAGAAAAGTCCAATTGCAATAGCTGATAGTAAAATACCGATTAAACCAATCACTAGCTTTTTATTTCTCATATTTTTCTCCCTAAAAATTCTTTAATGTCTATTTGTCTTAGCTACCCAATTTCCGACAACTTGAACAATACTCACCATAACAAAAACTGTAAATACTGTAACCCAAGTAATGTCAGACATATTTCTATCATGCCCATAACGAATGGCAAAATCACCTAAACCACCGGCACCAACCACTCCTGCCATCGCCGTTAAATTAATTAACGTAATAATAGTAATTGTTGTTGCCCTTGATAAGGCGGAGATACTTTCCTTTAGGTAAATTCCTAAAATGATGTCTACTGGATGTGTTCCCATCGCATTTGCGGCTTCGATCAGGCCCCAATCTATTTCAGATAGGGCTGCTTCCACTTGTCTAGAGAAAAAAGGAGTGACCCCAATAATGAGCGGAACAATAGCTCCCTCAATTCCAATGGAGGTTCCCATGAAGAGGCGTGATAGTGGAATAACCCAAGTCAGTAGAATGATGAAGGGAATGGACCTCAAAAAATTAATGATTTTATCTAAAATTTGATAAACAGATAGATTTTCCAGCAAACCTCCTTTTTTAGTGACAATCAGAACGATTCCTATTGCTAGACCTAGGATAAAAGAGATTAGTCCTGACCACACTACCATAAGAACTGTTTCATAAACTGCTTTTAAAAATTCAGACCATAGAGGTACAATATTAGGAAATAGTTTGTTTAAACTTTCTGCCATCCCTTATTACCTCCACTCTAACATTCTCTTTTTCTAGGGCAGCCAATACCGGCTCAAACTGTTCTTCTTCGCCGCTTAAAATGGCAACTGTTCCTCCGATTGGAGAACCTTGAATGATCTCAATATCTGCAAATATGATGTTGAAATCAACACAATATTTCTTGGAGAGTTTTGATATGAGTGGTTCTGAAACAGTTTTTCTTAAGTAAGTCAAGCGGACAACTACTTCACCGCTTCCTAATTCCAAAGGAAGCAATCCCTCCTCTATCAGTTGCTCAACCTTGTGCAGGTTTGATGTTGTCTTGATAAAGCTTTGGGTTAACAATTGTTTAGGATTTGCAAAAAGAGAAAAAATATCTGCTTCTTCAATCAACTGGCCTTTATCCATTATTGCGACACGATTACAAATTTCGCGAACGACTTCCATTTCATGGGTAATCAGGACAATGGTCAATCCTAACTTCTTGTTTAATTCTTTCAAAAGCTTCAAAATGGAGCACGTTGTTTTAGGATCTAAAGCAGAGGTTGCTTCATCACAAAGCAAGATGCTTGGTTCCGTAGCCAAAGCTCGAGCTATTGCGACCCTTTGTTTTTGTCCACCAGATAACTGAGATGGATACGAATGGGCTTTATCTGCTATACCTACTAAATGAAGTAAATTGTACACTCTATCTTTAATCTCTTTCTTCGAGAAACTGCCATCTCCTAGAGGATAGGCCACATTCTCAAATATTGTCCTAGAAGGAAAGAGATTAAAATGCTGAAAAATCATTCCAATCTTTTTTCTGGCTTCTCGTAAGTCTTTTCCTTTTAAAGCAGTTATGTCTAGATTATTAATCATTATTTGACCTGTAGACGGCTTTTCTAAAAGATTGATACAACGTATGAGAGTAGATTTTCCAGCACCAGAAAATCCTATTATCCCAAAGATATCCTCTTTTTCAATGACTAGATTTACCTCTTTAACGGCTTCTATTTGAGAATGATTTTCAATAAACGTTTTGCTGACATTCTTTAATTCAATCATATCCTTCCACCATTCCTTATAAAGCGATATGTCGGATTCCTTTTTTTGCGATTTCATCCAGAGAAGCTGGATAACCCGCATCCGCATAACGGAGGACCCCTAGACTGGTATCATTGGTAATGGCTAGTTTGATGCGCTCGGCCGCCTCAGGACTCCCATCTGCAATCAGGGTAATGCCTGCACTCTGCATGAAGCCAGTATAGCCCCCGCCACCAGAATGAATGGCCACCAAGTCTGCCTTGGATGACGATGCAATCAGGGCGTTTAGCAAGGGCCAATCAGCAATCGCATCAGAGCCGTCCTTCAAGTTCTCTGTCATGATATTAGGATGGGCCATGGCCCCTGCATCCAGATGGTCTCTGGTAAAGGCAATAGGGGCTGAAAGCTGACCAGATGCCACCAAATCATTGACCGCTAAGGCCAGCTGGGTTCTTTCCTCATGGCCCAACCAACCGATGCGGGCTGGCAAACCTTGAAAGGGAACATGTTCCCTGGCCAACTTGATCCAGTTGCTGATGATGTCATTGTCAGGAAAGGTCTCCAAAATATACTGATCAATCACTTCAATATCCTTGGCCTCACCAGATAGGGCAATCCAGCGAAAAGGCCCAATAGCTCGCTCGAACAAGGGTCTGAGATAGGCCTCGGTGAAAACCGGAATATCAAAGGCATTCTCAATACCAAAGCGTTTGGCCTGGGTGCGGATATTGTTGCCATTGTCGAAAACCTGGGCACCCTTGGCTTGAAAGGCTAGGATGGCCGAGACTTCCTTAGCAATGGATTTGCCCGCAGCTTCTTCCAGCTCCTGGGGCTGATTCTCTCTTAACTGGGCCACCTGGTCCAGACTAAAACCTTCTGGGACATAGCCATAGAGCAAATCATGGGCCGCTGTCTGATCGGTGACAATATCTGGCACGATTCCCCTATCTAAAATGTCCGGATAGACCGTAGCAGCATTGCCCACCAAGGCCACCGAAAGCGACTCTCCTTTTTGTCTGGCTTCTTCTATCCAGCCCAGAGCCTGGTCCAAGTCAGCCGTCTTTTTGTCAACATAGCCCAGGTCTAAGCGCTTATCAATGTTGTCTTCATTGACATCCACCACCAAAATGGCAGCGCCCGTCAGTTTACCGGCCAAGGGTTGGGAACCACCCATGCCACCCATACCGGCTGACAGGATAAAGCGCCCTTTGAGACTGCCACCAAAGGCCTGTCTGGCAATGGATTGAAAAATCTCATAGGTGCCTTGAATCACACCCTGAGAACCGATATATTGCCAATCGCCGGCCGTCAGACCGCCCCAGGTAATCAAGTTTTTATCATATAATTCATAAAAATAATCTGGCCTTGCCCACTGACCAACCAAATTTGAATTGGCCATAATGACCACAGGGGCATCCCGATGGGTTTTCAAGACAGCAATGGGCTTGCCAGACTGAACAATCAAACTCTCATCCTCCTCCAGATTTAGCAGACTCTCCACAATGGCATGATAAGAAGACCAGTCTCTGGCCGCCTTTCCCAAAGCCCCATAAACGATGAGATTTTCTGGGTCTTCCCCATTTTCCAAGACATTTTCCAGTAGGCGTAACAATCCTTCCTGCCTCCAGCCTTTTGCTCGCAAACTGTTTCCACGTTGTGCTTTTATCGCCATTTTAACTCCCCTTTTCAATCGGTATTTGTTTATCATACCATCAAATTTTCTGCCTGCATAAGCTATTTTTTTTATACCCAGTCATAAACAATTTTTATGGTTACACGTAAAAACTGCTTTATATTTACAACAATTCATTATCATAAATCCTTCCTTTGCCATAACCGGCCAGCAATAATGATATTTAAAATATGAAATAATCACCTACTCTCGTAATAGGTGAAGTTTAAGGTAATTCTTTGTTATTAGTAATTTGATTTTACCGTTCCCCTTGATATATGTGTAGACTGAAGCAAAGAAAGTATAAATTCTGATGAGTATCCTCTAGTTGCAATATTTTACTAAAAGTTACTATGTTTTACTTCTATTTCAATTAATATTAAAATGTCTCATAATGATACACAATAATCATTATTTCCCCCATATCATTTAAGAATTCAAAAAATCCCCAAGTTACCCTTGGGGACTGACTTTAAGCAGCACTTTCTGTAAATTGACTGTTGTACAAATCGGCATAGAAACCTTTTTGTGTCATTAGTTCATCATGGTTACCTTGCTCAATGATATTACCATCTTTCATCACAAGGATTAAATCCGCATTGCGGATAGTTGACAGGCGGTGAGCAATGACAAAGCTAGTACGCCCTTCCATCAACTTGTCCATAGCCTTTTGGATAAGTTCTTCGGTACGCGTATCTACAGATGATGTTGCTTCATCCAAGATAAGCAACGGAGCATCTTTCAAGAGAGCACGCGCAATGGTCAACAATTGCTTTTGACCGACCGATAAGGTGACAGAGTCATCCAGGTAGGTATCATAACCTTTCGGTAAGGTCTTAATGAAATGATGGACACCAACAGCTTTGGCTGCTGCCACAACCTGCTCATCTGTGATCTGCTTTTGATTATAAATCAAGTTCTCTTTGATAGTTCCTTCAAAGAGCCAAGTGTCCTGAAGTACCATTGAAAATTGATCATGCACTTCCTCACGTTTCATCAACCGTGTATCCACCCCATCAATGGTAATGGTTCCTTTATCAATCTCATAAAACTTCATAAGCAAGTTAACAATGGTTGTTTTCCCAGCACCTGTTGGACCTACAATAGCTACTTTTTGACCTGGTTTGGCCACAGCAGAGAAATCATGGATAATGGTTTT
Source organism: Streptococcus sp. ZY19097 (assembly GCF_040731245.1). Classification (NCBI taxonomy): domain Bacteria; kingdom Bacillati; phylum Bacillota; class Bacilli; order Lactobacillales; family Streptococcaceae; genus Streptococcus; species Streptococcus sp. ZY19097. The sequence continues at coordinate 750,647 of NZ_CP160400.1, read as the reverse complement.
ATCTTTAGAATAACCAAAGAAGACATTGTCAAAAGCAACCTCTCCCTTGACCTGTGTCAATTGCTGTGGTTTATGTGTTTCGTCTTCCATTTCATCTTCTTCAAGAAATTCAAAGACACGACTCATAGCAGCTGAAGCTGATTGTAGTTGGGTAAAGGCTTGCGCGATCTGAGATAATGGTTGTGAAAAGATACGAACGTAAGTCATAAAGGCAACAACATCACCCATGGTGATATCTCCGTCAATAACCTTGATGGCCCCAACCACACAAACCATAACATAACCAAAGTTCCCAACAAAAATCATCAAAGGCATCATAATTCCTGACAGGAATTGAGATTTCCACATAGATTGATAGAGGTTAGTATTAAGTTTTTTGAAGGCTTGACTGGTTTCTTCAGAGGCATTATAACTAGTAACTACATTGTGTCCAGAGTAAATTTCTTCTACATAGCCGTTAACCGCAGCAAGGTTATTTTGTTGACGTTTGAACAAAGGCTGTGAGGAACCCATGATGACTACAACCAGTACGAATCCCAAAAGAACAGATCCTATTGCGGTCAGAGCCATAGTGACATTTGAGTGAAACATCATGTAGATTGAGCCCAAAAGAAGCATGGTAGAGATTACCAAAGTCCCCAAACTTTGGTTGAGGGATTGACCTAAGAGGTCAACGTCATTAGTCACTCGAGAAAGTGTGTCACCTTGGGAATGACTATCAAAATAGTTGAGTGGAACCTTGTTGATTTTAGTCTGAATAGCTCGACGTAAACGTTGCGAAAAGCGCTGAATAATGGTTGCAACAGTAAAACTTTGTACATAGCCTACAATAGCAGCTATTGCATAAAGAATAGCTAAGTTCATGGCTACTTTTCCAACTTCTATCAAATCTATTCCAGGAAAAGTTCCGTCAGAGGACATTTTTAAGCCATCAGTTATTAAGTTTGTAATTTCCTTTAGTTTATCTGGTCCAATAACTGTGATAATGGCAGAAATAATTGCCCCAATCACAGCAAGGATAAAAGGAAGTTGAAACCCTTTAATGTAAGGCTTCAATCGATTATAGAAAGATGTTTTTTCCTTATTTTCCATTTTCTAATTCCTCCTTAGAAAGTTGTGAATAGGCAATTTCTTGGTAGACTGCATTGGAAGCAAGGAGTTCTTGGTGTGTTCCTTGTCCAACAACCTTACCTTCATCAAGAACTAAAATTTGATCAGCATCCATAATGGTTGAAATCCGCTGAGCAACGATCAATTTGGTCATGTCAGCTGTACGTTCTTTCAAGCGGGAACGTAAGATTCGGTCTGTTTTGTAATCAAGTGCTGAGAAGGAATCATCAAAGATGATAATTTCAGGTTTACGTGCTAAAGCACGGGCAATGGCCAAGCGCTGTTTCTGACCACCAGAGAAGTTTGAACCGCCTTGAGCAACTGGCGCTTTCAACTTACCTTCCTTCATCTCAATAAATGTTCTTCCTTGAGCTAAATCAAGAGCATCCCAGATTTTATCATCATCCAGTGGGGAATTGTTACTGATTCCCATGTCCATGTTAGAGGTAACATCGCCACTAAAGAGCACAGCTTTTTGCGGAATATAACCAACAATTTTATGAAGTGTGTCGTGATCGTATTGGCGAACGTCCACACCATCAACCTTAATAGTACCTTCCGTCGCATCGTAGAAACGTGGTATGAGGTTAACCAAGGTTGATTTTCCAGAGCCTGTTGATCCGATGAACGCAATCGTTTGACCAGCTTTCGCTTTAAAGGAGACGTGTTCTAGGACTGCTTCTGAATTTTTGCTGTAGCGGAAGGAAACATTATCAAACTCAACAGAACCTTTTTCACTTGGTTGAGCCTGACTTTTATCGGGATAAGGTATTGACCCCTCAGTTTCCAAAACTTCATTGACACGACCTGATGAAACAATGGCACGTGGCAAAATGAAGAAAACAGCAATCATCATCATAAAGCCCATGACAACTTGCATGGCGTACGATGAGTAAACAACCATATCTGAAAAAAGATTAACTTTATCCTTCATCGCTCCAGCAATCAAGGTTGGATCTTTGGGAATGGCAATATCTTCAATCAGGTGGGCTCCAATCCAATAAATGGCTAGAGTCAAACCACTAGAAATTGCTGTCATAACCGGGGACAACAAAGCCATAGAACGACCGATAAAGAGATTAAGATTAGTCACATCATCATTCGCTTTGGCAAATTTATCATCTTGATAGGCTTCAGCATTATAAGCACGAACTACTCGGATACCTGATAAAGACTCACGAGTTACACTATTTAATTGGTCAGTCAATTTTTGAATGAGACGTTGCTTAGGCATAACTGCTATTAAGAGGAAGAGAATCATTAAGAACATGACCGCAACAGCAACAATCAAGGCTAACAACCAGTCACCATTCTTATTGGCTATCTTAGTAATCGCCCAAATTGCCATAATTGGACCTTTTGTTACAACCTGAATCCCCATAGTAAAGACCAATTGAATTTGTGTAATATCGTTGGTCGTACGAGTCAATAAACTAGGAATTGAAAATTTCTTAATCTCAGCATCTGAGAAATTCAGAACGCTATGGAAAATATCGTCACGCAGGCGAGTACTAAAACTTGCTGCTGTACGAGCTGCAAAAAAGCCAACAATAACCGAGGAAGCAAAACTGCCCAACGAGAGCAAAATCATGCGCATGCCCGGTGCATCAAAATTCCAAGCAAAGATATCCTTGGCTTTAGTTCCTTGTGTTGACAAAAGTTTGGTAATGTCAGACATATAATCTGGAATTTTTAAATCCAGAAAAACATTTAAGCAAACAAATGCAATGGCCAAGATAATCATGGTAACTTCTTTAGCATTCATTCGTTTTAAGATTTTTAACATGCACTACTCCTTGTAATATGTAAAAATAAGAAAGTCCTTGTCAGTCAATGGATTTTCGGTAAGCTCTCAGATTTGCCCGTAACTGCTCTGTGACTCGTAAAACAGTTTTAAGATCCTCGACATCAATGTCTTTTAACAAGACAGACTGCATTTCATCATGAAAGACTTGCAGAGGTTTTATTTTTTGGCACCCCAATTCTGTCAAAACAATCTGCTTATAACGCTTATCTGTCCGAGATGGGATTGTCTTGACGAAACCATTTCGTGCCATGCGTTTAACAAGATTACTTGCGACAGACTTTGAAATGTGTAAATAATTTTCAATGTCTTTCACAAAAATTTCGGTATCTTTCTGTTTCGCTAGGAAAAATAAGACGCGACCTTGTGGTCCTGCAAGATGTTCAATACCATTTTTTTTAGCAAAAGTATCCGCTGCTTGTTCAAACTGAGTTAAGAGATTTTTAGCCTCCGCTATTGGATTTTCCACGACCTCACCTCCTGACAAATTGAGACTGTAGAAACCATTATAGTTCCCAGGAGAACTATTGTCAAGAAAAACGTTCTCAGGAGAACTAAAAAAACTGAGCAATTCTGTCAGTTTTTTTAGTGAATCACTGGAGGCGTTAGCAAAGTGTCAATGACACTGATTTCTGGCGGTGCTAAGTGCTCCAAATCAGGCAGTTGTTTTTCAAGGTAAGTACGTAATTGATCAGCCTCTTTAGGACAGTGACGCAGACGAAAGCGACAATTCAAAATAGCTTTCTCCTGAATTGAAAAATGCTCTGGTACAAAATATAGCTGCTCTCCTTCACTTCCAAAAGTCGAAAACTGATCCACTTTGATATAGAATAAATTTTTGGAACTATATATCTATTTACACCAATCACAATATGTAGTGTTTCAGCAATATTAAAAAGGCGACTTCAACGTTTGGGTGTTCTTATTTATCCTTACACTTTTTGCTGAATACGCTGCATTTCTGCATAGCGACCGTTGAGTTGCATCAATTGGTCATGAGTTCCCCGCTCAACAATTTGACCAGCATCCAACACTAGAATTTGATCTGCATTTTGAATGGTCGATAGTCTGTGAGCAATAATAAAGGTTGTTCGCCCTTCTTTAACCACTTCCATGGCCTTTTGGATAATGTCCTCGGTTTCCGTGTCAATGTGAGAAGTCGCCTCATCCAAGATAAGAATTTTAGGATTAGCGATAAGCGTTCTAGCAAAGGCAATAAGCTGGCGCTCACCACTTGAAAAGGCAGCCCCCTTCTCAACAACAATCTCATCAATACCTCGTTCCAATTTAGCAAGCATTTCTCCTGCCCCGACCTTTTCCAGTGCTGCGATGATTTCCTCATCAGAAAATAGGTCACTATCCATTGTGACATTGGAAGCAATAGTTCCTGTAAATAAATAAGGATCTTGTAAAACGATACCCATCTGAGCACGCACACTCTCACGTGAAAACTCACGAATATTTTGTCCATCAATACTGATTGTTCCTTCTTGTGGATCATAGAAACGATAGAGTAAGTTCATGATAGAAGACTTCCCAGAACCCGTATGACCGACTAGGGCAACCGTCTCCCCCTTATTAGCATGAATAGAAATATTCTTGAGTACCTGGTTTTGACCATCGTAGGCAAAACTAACATTGTCAAAGTCAACCACACCAGTAGTCACCTCAAGTTCATCCTGACTGTCTGTTTCTGTCTCTTCATCAAGCAATTCCATAACACGACGACCTGTCGCCAGTGAGCGTTGAATATTTGGCAACTGACGCACTAACATTCCTAATAAATCAAAAAGGGTCGTCACATAGTTGATATAAATGAAAAGTCGACCTGCGGTAACACTCAAATTACCACCTAGAAACTGATAGCCAATAAAAGTCAAAACACCTGCAATCACCGTGTATTTAAGCAACTCAGTCAACGTCCACGATGCCGCAGAGTCCACCAGAACAATACGATTATCAGCATTTCTCATCTGACTGGCCACTTTATCAAAATTTTCAAGAACGCTCCCCTCCTGATGGTAGAGCTGAATAATACTTGCACCATTCATGGTTTCATTGACCTGTGTATTGACTTCGCTTCTAGCATCGTAAAAATCCTTCATCGGTTTGTCCGTTGCTTTTTTATAAAGCACCTGCAGACCATAAAAAATAGGTACCAATAAGAGCAAAGCCATTCCCACCTTGATGTCCAAAGTCATTAAAATTCCATAAATAAAGATAACTTGCAACAAAGTAATGAAAATCTGTGACAAGAGTGTATTATAAAATTGATTTCGCAAGGTCTCCGTGTCATTGACAATTCGCGTTGCAATCTTCCCCGCTGGCTTGTCATCAAAATATGAAATCGGCAAACATTGCATGACACCATAGGCTCGATTACGCAAATTTGTCACGATTTGATTAGCACAAGCAATCAAAATCCGAAAAGAGCCGTAGCGCAGTACACCTGCCACCGCAAGCAAAGCAATATACATAGCAAGCTTTATCAAAAAATCAGTTTGATGCAAGACCAAACCGTGTGAAACACCTGTCAAGTCATTATCAATAATATGCTGCAAAATCAAGGGAGCCAACTGATTGCCAGCTGTTGCCAACAACAAGGATAAGAGTCCCACAGCAAATAGCCTCCTAACAACTTTTAATTCTTTCACTAATTGTAAAATCGTAGCCATCTTACTCCTCCTCTCCTTGAGCCTGTTGGCGTTGATATTGCTCGTAATACCAGCCATTGGCTGCCAAGAGCTGTTCAGGCGTGCCTTCCTCGACAATTCGTCCCTCATCCAAAACAATCACCCAGTCAGCGTGGTTAACTGCAGACAAGCGGTGACTGACGATGATGTTGGTCTTGCCTGCACGTTCTTTTTGGATATTTTGGATAATGCTACGCTCTGTTCTCGCATCAACCGCTGATAGTGAATCATCTAATATCAACAACTGCGGTTTTCGGATAAAAGCTCGTGCGATTGAAATGCGCTGTTTCTGTCCACCCGAGATGGATACCCCACGTTCACCGATGGTTGTATCTATCCCCTTGTTCATTCGTATCACGTCCTCTGAAAATACCGCTGTCTTAATGGCAGTTAGAATATCATCCTGACTGGCGGCTACCTTCCCCATAGCGATATTTTCACCTACTGTTCGCGAAAAGAGAATATGCTCTTGCGGCACATAACCAATTAAGGCTTCCAATGACTGACGAGAATAATCTGTCACTGCTCTGCCATTGACCTCAAAAATACCATGACCGACAGGATACTGACGTAAAAACTGACGCACAAAAGTTGTCTTACCCGACCCAGTCTTTCCGACCACACCAAGTGTTTGACCAGCTTTCAAGTTCAGCGAAATCGCTTTGAGACTATCCTGACTGGCCTGCGGGTAAACAAAACTATAATCCTTGAATCTAATGTCTCTTAACTCTGTCAGTTCAAGATCCCCATCTTTTTCCATATCATCCCCTGTCTCAATCAATTCATTGATTTTATCAAAGGAAGTCTTACCTGTCTGGTAAACCAGGATGAAATCTGACATCATAGAGAATGGCTCTACTAAAGAGACAATGTAGAGTTGTAAGGCAACCACCTGTCCTAATGTCACCTGTCCCTTCTGCATAAAGAAAACACCAGAACCTAAAACTAAAACTGTGCTCAGCCCCAGCATGAAACTGAACATAGGCATATAAAGAGCACGGTAACGCGCAATATCATTCCAACGAGTAGCCAGTCCAGCCGTCTTTTGCGCAAAACGATTAGCTTGATTCGCTTTTTTACTGTAGGCCCGAATGACACGAATGCCTTCAACTGTTTCTAAAACTTCATTACTAAGCTCAGAAATAGCTTCACGCGCCTCTTCCACCTTCTCATCCAGTGGTTTTGACACCTTGTAAGTCCCATAAGTCATAATAACAATAGGAATCATACCCAGAAGGGCAATTTGCCAAGAAATCATAAACATGACAGGAATGATAAATGCAATCATGCCACCCGCATAAAGTATAATCATCAGCCCGTAACCCACCATCTCCTGTAGCATTTCCACGTCCGTTGAAAAACGAGTCATCATATCACCCGAACGAAATTTTTCATAAAATGGCGTCCGCATGGTAACTAACTTATAAAAAGCACGCTGTTGCATATCAAATTTAAAATGGATAGACTGCTGAAATAATTTTAAATGCCAAATAAAGGCAGTGCCATAATTGACCAAGGTTGACAAAATCAAGAAACCTACCGTTAAAAGCAACCCTTTTTCAGTCAAATGATGACTACCAATAGCATCCACCAAACGTTGCACCACCTGAGTCGGAATTACCAAGGTCGCGTCATAAAGAATCAAGGTTACCGCAACTAGCAAGTAAACCCATTTATTCTTCCTAACATACTCTAAAACTAACTTAAACACAAAATTCCTCTTTCTATTCGTTCAAAAGCACACAAAAAGCCCGCAATAAGACTACCTTCCTACCGCGGGCTCATTTATATTGTTTTTTGGACAGCAAAAAACAAGCTAATTCAATCGGTCAGAAAGGAGTTTTTCAAAAAAGACAACTGTTCCATATTCTTTGTTGTTCATTTTTAGTTGCTCCTTTCTCTTAATCTACGCATAATGGTAACAAATTTCACAAAAGATGTAAAGGCTTTTTCAAAAATTTTTTAAGATTTATTACAAAGCCCCGTTAAGTCAAGTATAATAGGGCAAATTATTCCATTCAAATGATAATACCTTCCAAATGGTCTATTTCATGTTGACAAATCTGTGCTGAAAATCCTGTCAAAGTCAAGCTACGCTTTTGCCAATATTTATCCCAAAAACTGACCTCAATTTGCTGATAGCGCAGCGTTTTTCTCGAACCAGTCAGAGACAAGCAAGACTCCTCAGTTTCAAATGGCAGTGATTTAGCTGTTATAATAGGATTAAACATGACAAGATTGACTAGTCCCATGTTCACAATAATAACACGCTTTTTCACACCAATCATATTAGCAGCCATACCAACACAGGCCTCCTTGTTTGCCTCAAGTGTGTCTTGTAAATCCTCAGCTAGGTACAAATCAGCCTTAGTCGCCTCAACAGATGGCTGGCTAAGAAAGAAGGTATCTTTTACAATTGATTTAATCATTTTTGCTCCAATAGTAATTCCATAATATCAAAATCAATAACTTGGCCATTAATTTCCATAAAATGCTTAAATGTTCCAAGTTTTTGAAAACCAAGGCTTTCATAGAGATGAATCGCTCGGTCATTATCAGATCGCACCTCAAGCGAGAGAACTTTTAAGCCTGATTGCTGCGCCACCGCAATCAATCGCGTTAGCAATTGATGCCCAATTCCTTGATTCCAGTAAGCTCTTTTCACCGCAAGACCAACTTCTGCACGATGTGCCAATCGTTTTTTACGAAAAGCACTACAATTACACGTCCCTACTATCTCGCCAGTTTCTTCGGCTACTAAAAAATGTGATGTCTTAGATTTTTGAATCTCATCTAAAAACATTCCCTCATCTGCAACAGAAACACTCAAACCTTCTTCTCCGTAGGACAAATTATCGGTTTCTGAACCAACCTGCTGGCAAAATGCCAAAATAGCCTCGGCATCACTAGCCAAAGCATTCCTCACTATAACCATATCAAGCCCTCGTTTTTACTAGAAACATTATAACAAAATAAATAAAACCTTGCTACCATGCGCTTTCTTTTATTCACCTTAAGATTTTTTGAAATCAAGAAGCTCCCGAAAATCTCATTTTCTTCCTTAACAAGCAAGAAGCTCCCATCAGATTGACCAGTAATTAGGCAGCTTCTTTCATTAATCTCTACACAACTTCATTTCGCTAAAAAAGATTATTGCTTTTTCCACCAACTTGCTGGAAAAAAGTTATCATCATCGAAGCATTTTTATCAGCTTTTCCTATCGTTACCTACATAAACCTTCGTACATTTTTTAGAATTTATCATCTAAATATCTTAAAATCAGATGATTTCCCAACCAAAACACAGTGCCATAAATGAGACCAACAAAAGTAACCACTAAAAACCAGACGTATTTCCCATCTTGAAACCAATTATCAAGCCCACTAACTGATAAAGCAACTAGCATACTAACAACTGTAAAAAGGAGTTCATTGAGAATAAAACTCTGTTTTTTGTGAGCGATCCTTGGAGCCAATAAAATCAGAAAATAAATGAATTCAAGACAATCTAAAATCACGATAAGCAAGAGAATTTTCCAAAAACCTGATGGCAACAGGGTATCTGCTCCAAGTCTAAATATCACTGACCAGATGACAAAGAAAAGAATAAATTCAATGACAGCTACAACACTATATTTTTTTCTCATAGGTAAATTTTTTATGTTAATATCCAATCAAAACACAAGCACAGGAATAAATCTGTAGATAAACAAATACTCTGACAACTCAAAATTAGACTAGCTTCAATAGGCTAAGGAAAAACCATTGAAGGTCAGAAATAAAGCGAACATCGTTCATATCAACGAGTGCAGATAAAGCTATCTTTATTATATAGCCAAGACCATACAAACTTGATTTCCAAAGAGTTTAAAATATACAACTTCATTATACCAAAAAAGAAGCCTCTCTAGGCTTCTTTGAATATTTTATTGAGAGGCAAAAGTTTGTATTTCGTCTTACACGATACCTTGTGCTGACATTGCTTCAGCAACTTTAAGGAATCCAGCGATGTTGGCACCGACAACAAGGTTACCTTCTTGACCAAATTCTTTAGCAGCGGCAGCTGAATTTTCGTAGATACCTTTCATGATATCGTAAAGTTTAGCGTCAACTTCTTCAAATGACCAAGGTGTACGTTGGCTGTTTTGTGCCATTTCAAGAGCAGAAACCGCTACACCACCAGCGTTTGCCGCTTTGGCAGGACCAAATGATACACCAGCATTCAAGAAGACATCAATCGCTTCAAGGGTTGAAGGCATGTTAGCTCCCTCAGAAACTGCGATAACACCATTGGCAACAAGTGTTTTAGCTTGTTCCTCGTTGATTTCGTTTTGTGTTGCACATGGGAAAGCAAGGTCTGCTTTCACATCCCAAACTGATCCCTGACCTGCTGCAACAAACTTGGCATTTGGACGTGCTTCAGCATATTTGACGATGCGTTCACGTTTCACTTCCTTAATTTCTTTCAAAAGTTCAACATCAATGCCGTCTGGATCGTAAACATAACCTGATGAATCTGAAACAGTCACAGCTTTGGCACCAAGCGCATGCAATTTTTCAACAGCATAGATGGCAACATTACCTGCACCAGATACAAGCGCAATCTTACCTTCGAAGTTTTCACCACGAGCTTTAAGCATTTGCTCTGCGAAGTAAACCGCACCATAACCAGTTGCTTCGGTACGAGCAAGAGAACCACCCCAAGTCAAGCCTTTACCAGTGAGAACGCCTGTGTACTCGTTACGAAGGCGTTTGTATTGACCGTAAAGATAACCAATTTCACGACCACCAACACCGATATCACCAGCTGGAACGTCAGTATCAGCACCAATATGCTTGCTAAGTTCTGTCATAAAGCTTTGGCAGAAACGCATAATTTCATTATCTGATTTTCCTTTAGGATCAAAGTTTGAACCGCCTTTACCACCACCAATCGGTTGACCAGTTAGTGAGTTTTTAAAGATTTGCTCAAATCCAAGGAATTTAATGATGGATTGGTTTACTGATGGGTGGAAACGAAGCCCACCTTTGTATGGACCGATAGCTGATGAAAACTGCACACGGAAACCGCGGTTAACTTGAACTTGACCTTTATCATCAACCCAAGGAACACGGAAAGAAACGATACGTTCTGGTTCAACTAGGCGTTCTAGAAGATTTTCTTCAATATATTTTGGATATTTATCGAAAACAGGGACGAGTGAGGCAAAGACTTCTTCAACGGCTTGAAGAAATTCAGCTTCGTGTCCGTTTTGTGCTTTTACTTTTTCAAAAACACTATCAACATACTGTTTACCTGTTGTCATATATATAAGTCCTCCGACAGAAAAATTTGCGTAATGATTATTACAAAGAATATTATAAATTTTCAGAATATTCTTGTCAAGTCTTTTCCTTGTTTTTACAATAATTTTTCATGTTATAAAACATTACATAAACTTACTCTTTTTTATCCTTTAAACCTTCAATAATCCTGTAGTTAGAACTTTAGGTAGTATTTCTGACTCTCCAATCTATAATCACTCTTTTAATCATAGCACCAAAACCATCAAACTGAGCAAGGAATTTTTAGCATACCATTTTATCATTAAACATCCTCCAAAAGTAGTTTTATCAACGAATAAGATACTACTATCACTGGGTCAGTTACAATAAAAATTACAGGATAAAGCGGTGAATATTTCCTACATAAGTACTTTCACCATTAAAATACCATTAAGAACACAAACTTTATAGTCTTATCCTCTATGCAGAAATGTGAACAAAAATTCAGAAAGTTCAAAAAAGTACTTTACATTTTCTGAAACCAATGTTATATTATATAACATAAAACAAAAAGGAGTTTTGCTTATGGATTCAGGTAGTATTGCTTTTATGCTGATTTGTTCAGCTCTCGTCTTTTTCATGACGCCAGGTTTAGCCTTCTTCTATGGAGGACTCGGTAGGCGTAAAAACGTCATTAACAATATGATGATGTGTATCGCTCCCATCGCCATTGCCAGTGTGATGTGGATTGTTTTAGGATATTCTTTATCTTTTGGAGGAGATGGAGACATTATCGGAAACTTTTCTCACCTCTTCTTTAATGGAGTTAGTGAGACAGCTAGTAGCAGAGGTTTAGACATCCCAGATGCATTGTTTGCCGCCTTCCAAATGATGTTTCCAATCATCACAGTAGCTATTTTAACAGGAGCAGCTGCTGGACGGATGCGTTTTACACCGCTATTAATTTTCATCGCAGCTTGGTTGCTGGTTGTTTACTTCCCTTTCGCTCACATGGTCTGGGATGAAGGACTTTTGGCCAAATGGGGAACTATCGACTTTGCTGGAGGTGATGTCGTCCATATTACTTCTGGGGTTTCTGGTTTGGTTTTAGCCATACTTTTGGGTAAACGTCGTGATTACGATCGCCTAGAATATCGCCCACATAATGTGCCTTTTGTTTTACTTGGTGCAGCTATACTTTGGTTTGGTTGGTTCGGTTTTAATGCTGGTTCTAGCTTGGGTGCTAATGGACTTGCTGTCCACGCTTTCTTAACAACCCACATCTCAGCCGCAGCCGCTATGTTTTCTTGGATGATGATTGAAAAATTCCAAACTGGAAAGATGTCTCTAGTTGGTGCTTCAACTGGTTTAGTCGCTGGTCTTGTTGCCATTACCCCTGGGGCTGGTTTTGTCTCCCTATGGAGCTCACTCTTAATTGGTTTATTCGTTAGCCCATTTTGTTACTTTGCTATTTCTGTCTTAAAACGCCGTTTTGGTTATGATGATGCCCTTGATGCTTTTGGTTGTCACGGTATCGGAGGGATCTTCGGTGGTATTGTCACTGGGCTCTTCACTACACCAGATTTGGCTCTAGACAAGGGAAATATTGGTCTGATTTATGGTAATCCTCATCTTCTTATCGTAACTATTGCAGCTATCATCTTCACAATTGTCTGGTCTGCTGTAGCAACGTTTGTCATCATCAAAGTTATTAGTCTCTTTACCCCAATTCGTGTTACCGATCGCGCTGAAGCAATCGGACTTGATGACAGCGAGCACGAAGAAACTGCCTACCCTACATTTATGGGTCTAGATTCTTAAGAGAGGAGTTATTATGAAAAAAATTGAAGCCATTATTCGTCCCGATAAATTAGAAGATTTGAAAGATTCCTTGGCAAAATCAGGCTACTCTAAAGGCATGACTGTCAGCCAAGTACTTGGCTATGGTAACCAGCGCGGCTTTGCCGAACACGTTCGTGGACAAAAAATTGTCCCTACTCTACTCTCAAAAGTTAAGGTGGAGATGATTGTACATGATTTATCAGCAGATGAAGTCACTGATATCATCATAAAGGCTGTACGTACAGGTGAGGTTGGTGATGGTAAAATTTTCATCTTTCCTGTTGAGGAAGTTATTCGCATCCGAACTGGCGAACGAGATGGAGATGCCATATAATACTCAATCAAAATCAAACTAGTTTCCAAGGTCTGGTGAAAGACTTTGAAAGATTCGAATGGAGCTAATCTAGTTTACATCATCAATTTGCAACTAATACTCTTCGAAAATCAAAATTATCCGTTGTCAACTTGCCTTGATGAACTCAAGTTCTATCGTCGGCTTCGTTTCCTAGGCTACTTTTGATTTTCATTGAGTATAAATCTGTCTTCATCAAACCAACAATGTCTGATTTTTGAAAAATATAAAGTATCAAAATTTAATACAAAAAATCGTTTGGAATAACTCAACTTCCAAACGATTTTTTATAACATTTTCATCAGAGGTATAGAATCGCAGCCAAACTCATCATCAGCGGGATACTAATCAAAGATAAAACTGTAGTCAACAAAACCAGACGCGAACCATATTCGTAATCACCGCCATAAACCTGACTCAATAAGGCAGCATTCATGGCAGTAGGCGAACTAGACGCGATGGTTAATGCCAATTTCATATCATGCTCTTGTACAGGTAGAAGCCATATTAAACCAATACTGATAGCCGAAGTCAAAATCAAACGCAGAAAAGCAGCGTAGTAAGCAGGTTTGTAGAAAAAAATTTCCTTAAAATCTACCTTGTAAAAATAAGACCCTAAAACCAAGGTGGACAGTGGTGTATTGAGTTTAGCTATGGTGTCAATAGCATCAGTCACCACAACGGGGAGTTGATAAGGCAATATGAAGAAGAATAAACCAATGACCGTGGCTATCATAGCTGGGTTGGTCAAGACAGAGCGAAAATTTATGGTTGTTTTACCTTCAGAAATTAGAAATATCCCATAAGTCCACTGCATGATTTGATTAGCCACCACAAATCCTGAAATGAAAAAAACCGCATTTGCCCCACCTACAGCTTCAGCCAGAGGTGTTCCCATAAAGCCCACATTAGCAAACAAAGCGGCATATTTATCCATATTACGATCATCCGCCAGCAAGAATTTAACCAAAAATATCCGCGTTAACAAAAGAAAAAAGGCTGATCCAATCATCACCAATAAAAGAATTAGCCGATGAAGGGAGAACTCCTGCTGAATAAAAGAAGAGACAAAAAGGCTGGGAGCAACGTAAGTGGTCAGAAATTTAGATAGTTTAAAAGTCACATCTCTTGTAAAAATTTCCTTGTGCGTCAGATAAACTCCCACACCCATGATTAAAAATAAAACCACTAATTTTTGAAAGACTAATGCTGCGATTGCCATACAAACTCCTTTGTTAACAGATGAAATTAACTGGTGATTTCTCTATTATAGCACTTCTTCCTCAAAACTTATACCCTATAAAATCAGACCAGACAGCAAACAGCACTTGCTGATATCTGATAAGGAGAAATCAAAATAAAGAGTTCCCTCACTTCTACACAATAAACCTTTGCTGGTAGAAAATAGGGAGAACTCCTTTCACGATAGTTGTATAAGTCAAGAGCAGATTTAATAAATCTTCCAAGTAGCGCTACACAAAAACTCTGATAAGCGATGCCTTTTACGCAAGTTCGTCAAGGTATTGTTATCTTAATAGCAATACTTAAAGGTAATTGTAAACACTCATTCTTGGACTTTGCTAAATTGGCTCATGTAGAGATCATGATAAAAACCTCTGTCTGCCAAGAGACTAGTATGGTTGCCTTGCTCAATAACCTGGCCATCTTTCAGTACCAAAATTTTATCTGCTTCCTGAATAGTCGATAAACGATGGGCAATGACAAAACTGGTTCTGCCCTCCATGAGTTTTTTCATAGCTTTCTGGATGAGCAATTCTAAACGGGTATCCACTGAGGAAGTAGCTTCATCCAAAATCAAAATTTTAGGATCAGCTAGTAGTGCACGCGCAATGGTCAACAACTGCTTTTGACCTAAGGAAATATTGCTTGATTCTTGGTTCATTTCCATATTGTAGCCACCTGGTAAGGTACGGATGAAATGGTCCACATTAGCAGCTTTGGCCGCCTCAATAATCTCCTCGTCCGTAGCTGACAAATTACCAAAACGCAGATTTTCCTTAATGGTTCCCTCATAAAGCCAAGCATCCTGAAGAACCATACCAAACTGTTTCCGGTATTCTTGACGAGACAGATTTCGGATATCGTGACCATCAACCTTGATGACTCCTTCCGTAACATCGTAGAATCGCATGAGCAAATTAATCAAGGTTGTCTTACCAGCGCCAGTCGGTCCAACAATGGCTACCATCTCACCTGGCTCCACTTCCAAATTAAAGTCTCGAATCAAGGGCTTATCCTCAATGTATTGAAAATCCACATGTTCAAAACTGACACGCCCAGTCAGATCTTGTTCAAGAACTTCTGTCGCTTGATTGAGTTCATCCGCCTCATCAAAGACTTGGAAAATTCGGTCAAGTGATGATTTAGCACTCTGGAGAATACCAGCCAACTGAGTTAAAGTTTGGATAGGCTGACTGATTTGCCAAACGTATTGAACAAAGGCCTGCATATTCCCCACTGTCAGTTTGCCCGCCAAAACCTGCAGTCCACCCACAAGAGCGACAATCAAATATGCAGAGTCAGAAATAGCATGCAGAGTTGGCATCATCATACCCGAAGTAAAACTAGCCCTAAAACCGACTTGGCGCAATTTTTCTGTAATTTGACGAAATTCTTGAGCAGAACTTTCTTCTCGACCATAAAGCTTCAAGACATTGAAACCTGTCAGTTTTTCCTGAACAAATCCGTTCATTTCTCCAAGCGTATCAGCCTGAGCTTTAAAATAAGGCTGAGATTTTTTCAAAATAAACTGGGCTGAGAAATATGTTAAAGGTACACAAGCGACAACAATCAAAGCTAAAGGAACATTAAGATAAAGTACCATAGCAACCGCCAAGATAATGGTTAAGAAAGCATTAATCACTTGTAAAAAACTTTGTTGTAAAGCATTTGAAACGCTCTCTACATCGCTAGTAAAACGTCCCAACATATCACCAAACTGATGCTTGTCAAAATAAGACACAGGAATGTGGTTGATTTTTTGACTCAAATCATGGCGAAGATCGCGGATAGCTTTTTGCACTGCATTAGTCATGAAGTAATTGGAGCCATAAGAACCAATCTGATAGACCAGACCTCTTAAGTAATAAATTACCAAGATCATGACTATATAGGATACGTTAAGATGAGCACCCTCGACTCCCTTAGCTATGTCCACTAAATTTGCAGTCAGTTCAGTGATTGCAAGTCCCAAAATAAAGGGTTCTAAGACATTCATGAAACTGGCTAACACTTTGAGGAAGATAGCTAGAAATAGAGAGGTTTTATATTTTTTCAAATACTTCCACAAGCGCAAAAAGACATTATTTTCTTTCATTCTAACCTCCTATTCTTCTGTCAAGCTGCGGTTATTGAGCTGTGAATTGGCAATTTCACGATAAATCTCATTGTTTTGCATGAGTTCTTCATGAGTACCACGGCCGACAATTTCACCTTCATCAAGGACGATAATCTGATCAGCATCCATAATGGTACCAACTCGCTGCGCCACGATAAGTACCGTGCTTTCTCCCGTAACTTCCTTGAGGCGAGCACGCAGCAAGGCATCTGTTTTGTAGTCCAAAGCTGAGAAAGAATCGTCAAAAATATAAATATCTGGCTTTTTGACGACAGCTCGAGCGATAGATAAGCGCTGTTTTTGACCACCAGACAGGTTACTGCCACCTTCAGCTAAGTGGGTATCAAACTGTTCTTGGCGACTTTCGATAAATTCCTTAGCTTGGGCAATATCTGCCGCCTCACGGAGTTCATCCAACGTAGCGTTTTCTTTTCCATACTTGAGATTTTCCTGAATGGTTCCGGTAAATAGCAAAGCTTTTTGCGGAATAAACCCAATCTTTTGACGTAAAGCTTTGAGATTATAGTCTCTAACATCAATCCCATCAACTAAAATTTTCCCAAGGGTCACATCATAAAAACGTGGAATCAAATTAACCAATGAGGATTTTCCTGAACCAGTAGAGCCGATAAAAGCAATGGTTTCACCAGGTTTTGCCTCAAAGGAAATATCATGTAGGACTGGACTTTCTGTTTCACCAGGATAAGCAAAAGTCACATGGTCAAAAGTCAAATAACCTTTACTATCTGATTCCTTAACGCCATTTTCATTAGGATTGATAGAGATAGGCATGTCCATGACTTCTTGAATACGACTTGCCGATACCGCCATACGAGGATACATAGTGAAAAGATTAGCAAATAATAGGAAAGAAAAGAGCGCGTGAAAACTGTATTCAATAAAAGCAACTAAGTCACCAATTTTTATCTGACCTTGTGCCAAAGGTTTCAAAGCAAACCAGACGATTAAAACAATCATGGCAATAATAATTTGAACAAAAAGAGGCTCGGTTAATCCAGTCAGCTTAAAAAGACGGCTTGAGGTTTCTGCATACTCATCATTTTTACTATCAAAACGTTGTTCTTGAAAGTCCTCACGTGCAAAGGCTCTAATGACGCGCAAACCAGTCAAATTTTCACGAACATATTGATTGATTTTATCCAGTGTCTTTTGTTGCTTTTCCGATAATGGCTTAGTCTTTATAGCAACATAAGCGACAACCCAGATAAGAAAAGGCACTGCGACAGCTACTACCCAAGTCAGAGATGGGCTAGTTAACAAGATCATAATGACACTAGAAATCATCATCAAGGGTGTCACTAAGCCCATACGCAAAGTTTGCTCTGCAAATTGCATCAACACAAAAGCATCACTGGTCATACGAGTTACCAGAGAAGAAACCCCTATTTTTTCATACTCGTGATGAGAGTACTCCTGCAACTTATCATACATGTCATTACGCATGTCACGAATCATAGTCGTTGTCAGACGCCCTGCCGCATAAGCTAGTGTCAGACGCCCCACAATCCCTAAAATAACAATGACAAACATAACGCCCGCCCAAAAATAAATGGCTTGAGGGTTCTTAGCTGTCACTCCTTGGTCAATCATTCGAGCTAGAGCAGTTGGCAGCCCCAAATTAACCACAACAAAGAGCAAGGCTCCAAATACATCCATGGCTAACCATTTGGGTGATTTTTTTAAATAAGACCAAATATAATTCATAAATTTCCTTTCTCATAACTTTTATTCGTTTTCCTAAAACCACTGATAATCTTAATCAAGTCAGGTGACATGACTATCAACAAGTACCCCCAATAACACAAACACCCAACTTCAACAATCAAATACAGATGTAGCTTACTGGTTTTAAATAACCTTTGGTTCTGTCTGCACCGGTGTCACGTGGTCTAATTAATCATTTTAAGAAAAACCGGTGTTGCCTTCCTTGGCTCATTTTTTGACAAGCAAAGCGACAGTGTTTAACGAGAATAAAAATTTTCTTGTTAACGACATGCCGCTGGCTATTTTATTCAGTATAAATAACACCCGCTTAAATGTGAGGTACCTATCCCTCCAACTCACTCAGATATTCATATCTCTCATACTTTTCGAGTAATTCCTCATTAGCTGCATCGAGGTCTTGCTGAAGGCCTGCCAGTTGACCATAATCACTAGCATTTTCTTGCATGCACATCTCAATTTCCTCAATCTTAGCCTCGAGGCTTGCAATCTGTTCCTCGATAACCGCCCACTCCTGCTTTTCAAAATAAGACATGCGTTTACGAACATCTTTTCCCTTTTCAACCTTTGGCATTTCTTTCTTTTGGATCATAGCAGAGCTTTCTTTCTCAAAGGCCAGTTCATCCAGATAGTCAGTATAATTACCAAAAAACTCACGGACAGTCCCTTGTTCAAAAGCCAGAATTTTATTAGCCACCTTATCTAGGAAATAGCGGTCGTGACTGACTGTAATGACTGGTCCCCCAAAACTCTGCAAGAAGTTTTCAAGAACAGTCAAGGTTGCAATATCTAAATCATTGGTTGGCTCATCCAAGAGGAGGACGTTTGGTTTTTCAATGAGGATTTTCAGCAAGTAGAGACGCTTCTTCTCACCACCAGACAACTTGGCAATCTGAGTGCCATGGCTTGAGCGAGGAAAAAGAAATTGTTCCAAAAGCTCAGTTACACTGGTAGTCCCAACTGTAGTTTTCACCTCATCAGCAACCTCCTGCAGGTAGTTGATAACTCGCTTGCTCTCGTCCATATCCTTTATCTGTTGAGAAAAATAGCCAATACGCACCGTTTCGCCAACCGTCAACTTACCTGATGTCGGGTGTAAGTCTCCATTGATAAGATTGAGCAAAGTTGATTTGCCGACACCGTTATCTCCTACAATGCCAATGCGATCCTTATTTTGAACCAATAGGTTAAATTGAGACAGAATGGCTTTATCTGAAAAGGCAAAGTCCACATCTTCAAAATGAATAACCTTTTTACCAATACGACTCGTTTCAAAATTGATTTCAAGTTCACCAGAACTCGTGATACTAGATAAATCAGATTTAAGATCCTTAAAGCGATTAATTCGAGCCTGCTGTTTGGTAGCTCTGGCCTGAGGTTGGGTTCGCATCCATGCTAACTCTTGTTTGTAGAGTTGCTTTTTCTTATGAAGCGAAGCCGCATCGCGCTCGTCTTGCTCAGCACGAAGACGAACATAATCTTGGTAATTACCTTGATATTCTGTTAGGTGGCTATCAGCCAGCTCAAAGATACGCGTAGCAATATTATCCAAGAAGTAGCGGTCATGGGTGATAAAAATAACTGTCTTTTTGGAATTCTTCAAAAAATTGGTTAACCAAGTGATGGTTTCGATATCCAAATGGTTCGTCGGTTCATCTAAGAGAATTAAATCAGCAGCACCTAAAAGCACTTGAGCCAACTGAACGCGGCGCCGTAACCCACCAGACAACTCTCCAACTTTTTGAGTCAGGTCAGAAATTCCCAACTTGGACAGGACAGTCTTAACTTCGCTTTCAATCGTCCAAGCATCTAGAGCATCCATCTCTGCCATTACCGTCTCCAGACGCCCTTGATTAGCTTCTGAATAATCAGACATAAGTCTTTCATATTCTTTAATCAGAGCCATTTCTCGCAAATCAGACGACAAAACAGTATCCAAGATTGTCTTATCATCCTCAAAATCTGGTTCTTGAGTCAGATAAGCTACCTTATAACCGCTCTTAGATGAGAAAGGTGAAACATCTCCATCAAATCCCAATTTCCCCGAAATCACATCCAATAGGGTAGTCTTCCCTGTCCCATTAACCCCGATTATTCCGATACGGTCAAGGTCGTGCACAATGAAAGAAATCTCTTTAAAGACTGTCTTGTCACCAACGGATTTTGTTAAATTTTCAACGATAAAATCAGACATAGTTACTCACTTCTATTAGTTAAATAGTCACATATTCTTAGGAACTCAAATACTTGCCAGGCTAACTCGACTCACCTTTCCCGAGACTGAGCAAAAAGTTCAGCCTCGCTTCTCAAAGTTCGTGTCAATATTTCGTCGCAGTGGTTGATTGGGTTTAACAGTCCAGTGGACTGTTAAAGGTTGGAGATAAGGTTTGCGAAGCAAATCTCAGCAATTCGTGTTTCACACTCCAAATCTGACCTCTACGACTGATGCGAACAGAGTTCGCTTCATTTCCAACCTCCAAAGGTTCCCCGAACCTTTGGAGCTGTGCGGGGGTGGGAGTAAAATAGTCCAGTGGACTATTTTAGCCCGAACCTAGATGTTTTTCCCACTCCCTTCATTGTTTGAGCAAATTTTCCTTTATAAACTCAAAAATAGCTTCACGTTCATTAGCCAAACTTCCAAGCACGATGGCTTCTTCAACTGCCTTGAGAACTGCTCCCATCTGAGGGCCTGGAGCGAAGCCTAATTCCTTGATTAACATACCGCCGTTAACCACTATTTCACGCTTATCACGTATCGTTAAGTCTGCATCAAGCTTATTAATCAATTCAAAATCCACTGATAAGCCTTGCGCCTGACGAAGTTCTTCAGCCTGACATACCAAATTTTTGCCATAACGATACAGTTGTGGTTTATCCATATCAGCAGTTAGCCGAAAGCGAAAAATTGAGACAATCCAATCCACATCCTGCTGAAATTGAGTTGATGTCTTCCATTTTTTTAGAAAAGCTTTTGGCTGTTTGATTTTTAAAGCCAGTAGCAGAGCCGCCCATGCCTGCTCAGAGGTTGAAAACACATAATCGTCACCTATCGTAGCTTTTAAGCTCTGCAATTTTTCCAAAGAATGTGCCAAATCTGGCAGATAGTCGTAAGCTTTGCTATCCATAAATGCAGTTAAACCTTTTTTCCAGTGTGGAGCCGTTAATAATTTATCGAACTCAATGAAAGACCGCTCAACCGAAATTTTTTCAAGTAAAGGGGCGTGCTCTTTCATGGCTAAAAAAGTTTGAGGCTCGATGGTAAAGTCAAGGCTAGCAGCAAAACGGAAACCACGCATGATTCTCAAGGCATCTTCATTGAAACGCTCAGCTGGATTTCCAACTGCTCGTAGAAGTTTCTTCTCCAAGTCTTCCAAACCACCGAATTTATCAATGACTTGTCCTGTTTCATCCAAAGCGAAGGCATTAACTGTAAAATCACGACGTTTAAGGTCTTCATCTAGTGAACGCACAAAAGACACTGTCTTCGGACGGCGATAGTCAATATAGACATCTTCTGTCCTAAATGTTGTTACTTCGTACTCGCCGCCGTTTGCCAAAACAAGAACTGTGCCATGTTCAATGCCAATATCCACCGTGCGATGAAAAATTTTCTTGGTCTCTTCTGGGTATGAGCTAGTAGCTATATCAACGTCATGAATAGGACGTTTTAAAAGGACATCACGAACGCTGCCGCCAACAAAGTAAGCTTCGTAACCTGCTGTTTTTATTTTCTCTAAGACTGGCAAAGCCTTCTGAAATTCAGAAGGCAGAGTGTTTAATTTCATAGCAATTTTTCCAAACCATAGACAAGCTGATCACGCTTGACCACTTCTTTTATTCCAAGATTGACACCACTCATAAATGAAATACGGTCGTAAGAATCATGGCGGAGCGTCAAGCCTTCACCCTGAGCACCGAAAATAACTTCTTGATGGGCAACCAAGCCAGGTAGACGCACACTGTGGATACGCATCCCATCAAACTCAGCACCACGTGCACCAGCAAGACTCTCCGTCTCGTCAGCCGCTCCCTGTTTTTTAGACTCGCGAACTTGACTAATCAACTCAGCTGTCTTAATAGCCGTACCTGATGGCGCATCCTTTTTCTTATCATGGTGCAGTTCAATAATTTCTACATCTGGGAAATACTTACTAGCCTTAGCTGCAAATTCCATGAGTAAAATGGCTCCAATAGCAAAGTTTGGCGCAATCAAACCACCTAGTTTTTTGTCAACGGACAAGCCAATCAAGTCATTGATTTGCTCAGGGGTAAAGCCAGTTGTTCCAACCACTGGAGCGAAGCCATTTTCCAAAGCAAAGTGGGTATTTTCATAAGCCACAGCTGGCATCGTAAAATCAACCCAGACATCAGCATCAAAACCAACCAAATCAGTCTTATCCGTGAAGACAGGCACTCCATTAACTTCTTTTTCAGCAGCGAAAGGATCAAGGAGCGCGACTAATTCTAACTCGCTATCTCCTTTTACCATATCCACGGCTGTTGAACCCATACGGCCTTTAAATCCTGCAACAATAACTTTAATTGTCATAGGTGTTTCCTTTCTTTATTTACTTATCAAACAATTGGTGTGAAACCAAAAGCCACTGCACCTGCACCCAGGTGAGTTGCAATAACACCATCAAACGTTACAATCTCAAGATTTTGAGTATGTCCTGATTTTTCAAGCAATTGATAAAATTGTTGTGCCTTATCTTCTGCACGCGAATGAATAATATAAACTTCATAGTCTCGGTCAGAAGTACATTCTTCCAAAACTTCTACTAAACGTTTGATAGCTTTTTTTTCAGTTCGAACCTTCTCGTAAACCACAATCTTACCCTCATCGTCAAAGTGCAAGATAGGCTTTATACTCAGTAAATTCCCCAATAAAGCAGAACCATTTGATAAACGACCACCCTTAACCAGATGATTGAGATCATCAACCATGATAAAGGCACTAGTTCCCTCAATCTGAATTGCTAATTTTTGTAAAATGTCAGCAAAAGAATTTCCCTGTGCTAACCATTTAAAAATATGCTTAATCATACTTCCAAGTGGAGCTGACGTAATCTTGCTATCTGGAAAGGCAACTGACAAGTTAGGGTATTCATCAATCAGAAATTGGATATTTTGCCAAAAACCTGAAATACCAGATGACAAAAAGAGCCCAATGACATGTGTATAGCCATCAGCTGAAAGCTGCGTCAGCAATTCATCAAGTTCTGCCAAACTAGGTTGACTCGTTTTGGGTAATTCTGATGAGGCTGCCATCTTACGGTAAAAGTCGTCCAAAGTCAGATTTTCACCTTCAATGTAAGACACGCCATCAATGGCAATCGGAATATTTAACACAAACAAGTCCTTGTTCTTTTTTAAATCCTCTGATAGAACTGCTGTGGTATCTGTAATAACTGCTAATTTCATTAACTATTAAACTCCAAATTAATTCCCGGCTGGTCAAGAGCAATCTCAGTCACTTCATAAGTCATGCGCTTAACAATGTCCAAAAGCGGTGCTGCCAAACCTTCAACCTCAGGCTGTGTAAACTCGCTAGGCTCGTTCACGATACGGTTTTTAATCGTAATCATTTGTGAAACGACGCCACTAATCACAAACTCATCCTTAACCACCATAAATTGCAAAACTGCAACGATGACAGTTGCCTTAGCTTCCTGATCTTTTTTGACCAATTGGAAAGTTACTTCAAAATTTGTTTTTGGAGTACCATTTTCTTTCTCCCATTCCAAATTGCGGGCATCATAGTGATATTGATTGACAAATTCTTGTTCACGTACTAATTCCATGAGTTTCTCCTCGTTTTTACAGTTAGCACTATTATAGCATATTGAATGGAGATTTCAAAGGTACTAATAAGACTTCTGGGGGTGCTTATCGACAATCTCTGGGTGCGCTTCCAAGACTTCTTTACCTTTTGGTAAAATGGCGTAGCCTCGCAGTTCAAAAAGTTGCCCCAATTCTTCCTCAGTATAGTTTGCTGCAACTGCCTGGTCTAAGTCTGAACGCTTCATTTTTGATAAACTAGCCACCCCTTTAGCCTTCAAAAAATCTTTAAGAACCCCTGCAGATAGGTGCTTAAGTGAATCAAAAGCTGAATCAACCTTGACATAGCCTTCTTCAATTAACCAATCAAGTTCTTTTTGTGCATCAATCCCATAAGTGGTGTAAAAATACTTATGATGTATTGACTGCGTGGTATAACTTCCAAAATTAATACGCCAAAGCATAATAATGTGTCCTGGCAAAAAACCTTCAGAAGTTCTAAGCATATTCCGTTTGGGAATAGGTTTTCTTAGAAGTTCTGCCTCATATTTTGGTGCAATATAGGGCATCTCGGCATGTTGACTATATATTTCTGTTAATGTTTTCATGTTTTTCATTATACCAAAAAAGCTAAGTATTTCCTAGCTTATCCTTTGCTTTCAATTGTCATAAATAGTCAGCCCATACTCTTCAATCAAGTGATTTAGTTTAATATTATAAGACGTGTCTGTGGCGTAGGTTCCTGTCAAAGCCGCTGTCGCTTCTTGGTAAGAGGTTGTATTAGACCTACGAACACCTAGATATAATTCTCCTTGTAAAAGATTGGCGTAATCTTGCAAGGATTCTAATTGACTGCCATAAGCACGAAACTGGGCATCAATCGTGTAAGTCGTCCCAGTTCCATCATCTTCAAGTGTTGGTAAAGTCACGGACTGACCATTGTAGTCACCCTTGATGCCAAAATAATTGTAATAAGGTGCTTGACTAAGAGCGGACTGACCATTACTTGACTCCAAAATAGCTTGCGCAATCATTACTGAAGCGTATAAATCATTAGCCTTAGCCACTTGTCTAGCTGTCTCAGCTATGCTTGAAATAAATTCAGGTGTTGTCATTGTTTCGGTATTTTCTGCAGCAGTTAATTGAGTTGTCTCTGCTCCTCCCTGACGAAAGAATCCAAATAAAATCCCCATAGCTGCAATAATAAGCATGGTCACTAGCATCCATTGTGGAACCGATTTGTTTCGATAACGATATGACTTTCTGTGAATGATTTTTCGCCTTTTTGCCACCACTATCACCTTCTTTCGAATTAACATCATCATTTTGACTATCAGTATAGCAAAAATACTCTAAAAATGCTTGAAAGAAATGACAAAGCTACTAACTGCAGACGATATTAGAGGATAAAGTTTAAAAAATAATGAAAATAAGACAAACAATCATAATTGCTGTACATTCATAAATAAATAGTACTGAATATTATAGTAGAAGGAAATTCTATCCCTACCAATACTCTCCAAAAATTAAACTGGGCGAGGCAGATAGAGCTGACATTTATCAAGTCAAGCCAACAACATCTGAGTTTGATTTTGGAACGGTATAATACTCAATGAAAATCAAAAGTAGTCTAGGAAACGAAGCCGACGATAGAACTTGAGTTCATCAAGGCAAGTTGACAACGGATAATTTTGATTTTCGAAGAGTATAACATGCTGAAAGTCTTAGAACAGTACACCAAAAGAGCTGGAAACTTTTGTTCCCAGCTCTTTTTTGGATTTGCTATATTTCATTTTTTAACATTAGAGACTTACGGTCTTAAGTTGCCCATTTATGGCTGAACGTTTTTCTTTGATATATTCAGCCAATTCAACTGTTAAATCATAGCGTAAAAATGGCGTAATCAGATAAATGCCATTATAATATTGTAAAGCACGATCGATAAGTCGCTTACTTTCTTCTAAACCAATCTGTTCACAAGCAGCTTTATCATCTTTAACCTCTTCCAAACGTGATAAAAAGTCTTCTGATAACTCAATCCCTGGAACCTCATTATGCAAAAAGATGGCATTGTTATAGCTAGTAATTGGCATAATTCCGATAAAAAATGGCTGTTCATAGTTTTTCGTCAACTGAGCCAAGGTATCTATGGTGTCACCATTAAAAATAGGTTGCGTAATAAAATAATCAGCTCCCGAAGCAATTTTTTTTTCTACCAGACGTCCACATCGAAGCAGATTTTTGACATTGGGATTAAAGGCTGCGGCAACAGTAAAATTAGTAGCCTTTTTTAAGCTTGCTCCACTGTAGCCCATGCCTTTATTTAACTGCTTGATTAAGCCCAATAATTTAAAACTCGTAACATCATAAACGCTAGTTGCGCCCGGAAAATCCCCCATTTTTGAAGGGTCTCCTGTCACTGCTAGGATATGGTCGAATCCCAAAATATCCATTCCTAATAATCTTGACTGAAGTCCGATAAGATTATAATCACGACAAGACAAATGGAGCACAAATGGTGTGGAGATATCATTTTTGAGCAACGAGGCTAGACTAACGTTACAAATCCTAGTTCTTGCCAAAGAATTATCAGCTAGAGTAATAGCCGCTAATCCTACTTGATCTAAAGCTTTGATCCCTTTTGTAAATTTAGAAATATCCAGTGTTTTTGGAGGGTCAAGCTCTGCGATGACAGTAATATCACGCTTAACTTTATCAACTAATGTATCGCTTTTTTTACTGGTGGCGATGAGCTCTGCTTCTGGAACTAGCGGTGTCACTAATTTTCGTGTCACAGGCTTAAGTCCTCTAATCGCACGTTTGACAGCTCTAATATGATCTGGCGTTGTTCCGCAACACCCTCCGATAATTCTAGCACCTTCCGCTACTAACAGCTCTGCACTTTTACCAAAATAATCGGCATTTTGACTAAATCCAAATCGCTTCGAAGTTTCATCTGGTGCCAAAGTTAAGAGACTAGCATTTGGATAAACAGATAAATAAGATTGAGCAAATAGTGGCACTTGCTTAAGTGACTTAATCATGTGATAGGGACCCAAATGACAATTTAAACCAACAATATCTGCACCGAGCATTACAAGCTGGCTAAAAACTTCAACTAAGGGTTTCCCACTTTCTGTCACCTCAGCTTCGTGTAAAGCAATATTAGTAATGATGGGGAGTTTTGTTAATGGTCTGACAGCTCTAAGGACTGCTACAAGTTCGTCTAAATCATAATAAGTTTCAAAAAGTAAACCGTCTAACTGTCCAGACTCCGTCAAATAAGTCACTTGCTCAACGGTTTGGTCAACGATTTCTTCTAAACTTAAAGGACACTGCTTCAGGCCACGAGAAGCCCCTACAGTTCCTAGTACAAAAGTATTTGGACCGGCTGCTTCCCGAGCAAGTTTAACACCAGCTTGATTAACTCGCTTAACCTCGTCTTCATAGCCATATACTTTTAGACGATGACGTTTAGCTGCATAGGTATTGGTCTGAATGATATCCGCACCTGCCTCAATATAAGCACGATGAATACGGAGAATTTCTTCAGGATGCGTTAGATTATAAGCTTCATAGCAATTATCCAGTCCATTGGCATAAAGTAGGGTTCCCATGGCTCCATCAGCCACCAAAATTTCAGATTTTAAACGGTCTAATAATTTTGACATAACCCCTCCCTATTTTTACCTATCTTAACACTAGGCTTTTCCATATTTTGCACGAACCTCTTTGGTAGCTGCAACCAAGATTTCCAATGCTGCAAGTGTCTCAGGTTCGCGACGTGTTTTGAGTCCACAGTCTGGATTGACCCAGAATTGTTCCAAAGATAACTGGTGAAGTGGACGTTCAATGTTGGCCTTAACTTCTTCTTTGGTAGGTACACGAGGTGAATGAATATCATAAACACCCAAACCAATTCCCAAAGGATAAACAGCTGTCTCAAAGGATTCAATAATGTCACCATGGCTACGGCTTGTTTCGATTGAAATGACATCGGCATCCAAGTCACGAATTGAATCAATGATTTCATCAAATTTTGAATAGCACATGTGCGTATGAATTTGAGTTTCGTCTTTGACAGACGACGTTGCAATACGGAAAGCCTGAACAGCATCATCTAAGTAAGCTTTTTGCTTTGCCTTACGTAATGGCAAGCCTTCACGAAGGGCAGCTTCATCTACTTGTATAATAGCAATGCCCTCATCTTCTAGTAATTTAATCTCATCTTTGATAGCCAGACCGATTTGATTGAATAATTGGCTACGCGGAATATCCGTACGTTCGAAAGACCAGTTAGTAATCGTAATAGGCCCAGTTAGCATTCCTTTAACAGGGCGGTCAGTCAAACTTTGTGCATAAACTGTCTCAGCAACTGTTAGTGGTTGAATGTGCTTCACATCACCGTAAATGATTGGTGGTTTAACAGCACGAGAACCATAAGATTGAACCCAACCCAATTTGGTAGTGGTAAAACCAGCCAATTTTTGACCAAAGAACTCTACCATGTCCACACGCTCAAATTCACCATGAACCAAAACGTCAATATCCAAATCTTCCTGAATTTTAATCCAGCGAGCAATTTCTGAATTGATAAATTCTTTATAGGCTTCGTTTGAAATATCCCCGCGTTTCCAAGCCAAACGTGTCCGACGAATTTCAGGTGATTGCGGGAAAGAACCAATTGTTGTTGTTGGTAAAATTGGCAAATGAAGACGTTCTTGCTGAATTTGACGACGAATCTTATAATCGTGTGGACGTTGGGTAGGTACTTGAGCGAGATTTTCTAATTCAACGTTACGGAAATCTGCCGCTTGTAAGGCATCAAAATCAGCGACGTGCTCAGCATAAGCTGGATTTTCAACACCATCAAATTTTTCAGCTAAGAGTTTAATCTCTACTAATTTTTCATCAGCGAAAGATAGCCCCTTTTTAAGAACAGGATCTAAGTCTGTTTCATTTTTCGTTGTTACCGGAACGTGCAACAGTGAACATGATGGCTGAACGACTACTTCTGCAACATTGTCAGCAATCGTTTTAAGGAGACTTGATGTCCTGTTAAAATCAGCAGCCCAAACATTACGACCATCGACAAGACCTGCAAAAATAACTTTTCCAGCAAAAAGCCCATCTTGCACAGCAGCTAGGTTTTCATCCAAACCATGAACAAAGTCTAAACCAAAGGCAGCCACAGGAAGCTTTGCCAGTTTTTCCGAGTCAATAAGAGCCTCAAAATAGGTTTGGAAAATAAGTTTTGCTTCTGGAATCTCTTTAGCAAAATAAGTGTAAACAAATTTTGCAGCTTCAAGTAAATCAGCGCCCTCATCTGTCACGAAGATTGGTTCATCTACTTGAATGTAAGTTGCTCCTGCGTCAACCAATTCTTTAAAGATTTGTTTGTAAAGAGGCAAAAGGCTTTTTACTGCTGCTGTGAAATCTTCGACTTCTGAAGAAAGGGCAACATAGGTAACTGGTCCAGTAATGACTGGTTTTGCCTTGTCACCGACAACCTCACGAGCTTCAAGATACAAATCCAGTAAACGCGTATTCGTCAATTTGGGTTTAATTTTTGACCATTCTGGAACAATGTAGTGATAATTTGTATTGAACCATTTTTTCATTGATGAGGCAACATTGTCCTTGTTCCCACGCGCAATAGAAAAATACAGATCCAAATTTACTTCTTCTTTAGCAAATCGTTTAGGAATAATGCCAAACTGTACTGACAAGTCCAAGATGTGATCATAAAGTGAAAAATCACCGACCGGAATTAAATCCAATCCCGCTTGCAATTGCTTATTTAAAAATGTCAAGCGAAGTACTTTAGCTTGTTTTTCTAAATCTTCTTGAGAAATATTTCCTGCCCAATACGCCTCAATCAGCTTTTTCCATTCGCGTTGTTCACCTAATCTGGGATATCCCAAACTTGAAATCTTAACCATAGTTGCCTCCTATATCACCATTAGTTTAAAACTATATCTAGTTTGTTTTTGTGTCTAAAATTTTATCTGATTTTTCCTTTATTTTCAATACTTTTACCTATTCTAACTTTTTATGCTGTGGTATAGTTTTTTCTTATACACTTAGACCGAATTATAGTTTTTACCTATATCCCATTCTTGTTTTCAAATTTTAACTTTCCTCTTCACATCAAATTTTTGAAAAAGTAAATCAATTTCATTTTTTGTTAGTGAAAATGTTAAAATTGTGATAAAATGAGATTGTAATCGTTTGCAAAAGCGTTGATAATGTTTTGTAAACCATTTTACATGAAATAAGGAGGACAGCATCATGGTAACAAGATATCACTTTACGCCTGAAGAAATGCGGAAAGGCTCCGTTTATTTCTCACCCTTGAAAACAATCATAGAGACAGCATTTTATGAAAATCAGGTTCGTCCTATAAAAACTTTAGAGGAAGCTTACCAATTAGCATCAACTACTTTTGGGACAGTCGTTTTAGACATGCCCGTTATTCATACTAAAGAATTAGGACTCCCTTCCTATGCGCGAGTGCTTTTAACCAACTCTGGTGCTATCGTTGGACGTACAGCCAAAGCTAGAAGAATCTATGGTCAGGATAGTGTGGAAGACGAAAAGCTGCTATCTCTTGTCAGGAGCGCTGTTTACCAATCCCATCGTCGCCAATTCTACAAAGCTGCAGCTGTTGTCGGCTTGGATGAAGAGTTCATGATAACTGCACACCTTATGGTTCCCGAAGAAGAAGCCAATAATCTCTATTCTTGGCTTTTAAACTTTCAAATTTTAGATGAAGAGTTCAAAAATCGACTTCGTATCTCAAAGAAGTACGAAGAAAACGATATTTTCGTCTTTTTCGACCCCAAATGGACTCATCCAGACTATCCCGATGGGCTAGCCTATTTCGACACACAGCACAACTGTGTCATTATTTTAGGACTTAATTACTTTGGAGAATTAAAAAAAGCTACACTCACCCTGGCTTGGGGAACAGCGGCAAGAAATGGGTATGTCGCTTGCCACGGAGGTTTGAAAATCTTCAAGTCAAAACACGATCAGAATAGTTATGTAGCTTCATTTTTTGGTTTATCGGGTTCCGGCAAATCAACCTTAACTCATGCCAAACATCATGGGAAATATGATATCAAAGTCTTGCATGATGATGCTTTTATCATTTCCCAAGCAGATGGCTCTTCTATTGCTTTGGAACCATCCTACTTTGACAAAACCAATGACTATCCCACAGGTCACCCTGAACAAGATTTTTTTGTGACTGTTCAAAATTGCGGTGTTACCCTTGACAAAGATGGTCGAAAAAAACTCGTCACCGAAGATATTCGAAATGGAAACGGTAGAACTGTAAAATCTCGCTTTTCCACCCCAAATCGCCTCGACCGTATTGATGATGCAATCAGTGCTATCTTTTGGATTATGAAAGACGACTCACTACCACCTCTCATCAAGATTGACGATCCTCGCATCGCCTCAACGATGGGTTGCACCTTAATGACTAAACGATCTAGTGCCGAAAATACCAAAGATAGCCGAGAAAGTTTGGTTATTGAACCCTATGCTAACCCTTTTAGAATCTATCCTTTAGTTGAAGACTATCAAAAATTTTACTCCTTATTCAAATCTGGAGTAGATTGCTACATTATCAATACTGGCTATTACATGGGAAAATCTATTCCAAAGGAAGTGTCCTTGGAAATTATCGAACTGATTGTTGATGGAAAAGCCGATTTCCAACCGTTTGGTCCTGTTGATGGACTCAAGTATTTAGCGCTTACTCAATACCCAGTTCATCCATTTGATACTGCTTATAAGCAATTGCTGCGCGAACGCATCCAAATACGTCTGAATTTTCTATTGGAATTTAACCGCAACCATCCACGAGAAGCTCTCCCCGTTGAAGCCATTTCACGCCTAGAAGCATTACTTAATAGCCTCCTCTAATTCCAATATGTATAAAAAGCGTTCAGAAACCACCTCAAATGACTTCTAAACGCTTTTTTAGCTACAGTTTTTTTGAAAGTTAAAGTTAGAACCTGTATTCACAGCTCAGCATTTCCATCTAAGGCTAGTTTTTGAGCTACTCCTCGTTAGTTTTTTTCAAAATACAGTCAGTATTCTCTCAAAGAACTATCTCTTATCTATAAGCACTTCACTTGTGAATACAGGTGTTTAGATTAGATAATGCAGATAGCGAGAAGCAAATCTAGGCAGCAAAGTCTGATTTTATTGTCGCAGAACATGGACACAAATATATCTGATTTCCCTCTGACACTAGTGTTCTGAGACCAACAACCTATTTCTTTTTAAAATGATTACGAACAATTGGTGCAACCTTTTCACCATAAAGTTTAATAGCTTTAAGAACATCCTCATGAGGCATAGACCCGATTGGTAGATGGAGCATAAAACGGTCTAGTTGCAAATCTTCAATAATCTTAATAATCTTAGCGGCTACATGCTCTGGATCACCAACAAAGATAGCACCGTCTGGACCAACTGAGGCAAGGTACTGTTCTTTTGTCATTTCTATCCAGTGAGGACGGTCTTTAGCAATATTATCCACTGTCTGTTTTGTTGGATAAAAATAGTGATCAATAGCCGACTGGTGATCTTCTTCAATCCACCCCCAAGAATGTGCTGCCACCTTGAGTTGTTCAGGTGCATGACCGTGACGACTGCCGATTTCCTTATAAATTCGAACTAACTGACGAAATGCTTTGGGATTTCCACCAATTGTTGCATAAACGATTGGTAGTCCTTGTTCCGCAATTCGCACAGTTGAGTCAAGGTTCCCACCCGTGGCTACCCAAATAGGAAAATCTTCCTGAACTGCGCGTGGGTAAACCGGACGGTTGTGGACAGTTTGAGTATGCTCTCCTTTCCATTTTAGAGTGGTCTCTTCTTTGATGGTTAACAACATATCCAATTTCTCATTAAAAAGTTCGTCGTAGTCTGTTAAGTTGTAACCAAAAAGCGGAAATGATTCAGTGAAGGAACCACGTCCTGCCATAATCTCGGCTCTACCATTTGAAATAGCATCAATTGTCGCATACTGTTGATAGACACGAATTGGATCAATTGAAGAAATGATGGTGACAGCAGATGACAAGCGGATACTTTTGGTGCGAGCCGCTCCAGCTGCTAAAACAATTTCCGGTGCCGACACAGCAAAGTCTTCTCGATGATGTTCACCGATGCCATAAATATCTAAGCCAACTTGATCAGCTAATTCAATTTCTTCCACCAATTCACGAATTCGTTGATCGTGTGGAATGACTTGCCCAGTCTTTTCTAGTTTTGTCGTTTCTCCAAACGTTGTGATACCAAGTTCAATTGCCATAATTATTCTCCTCTGATTTTCTGTTTTGATTTTATCACTAATTAGTGATAAAATCAATTCCTATGCTCATTGTCTCAGCCTATCATACAAAAGCCTGTAGAGAGACTTTGGAAGGTCAAAAATAAAGTAAGCGTTCTTTGTATCAACGAAATGTAGATAGAACTCTATTACTTTCTAGTTTTCTAACCAATAGTCTTTGGAGCCGAGCGCTCATCAAATCAAGGCAACAGCGATTGAGTTTGATAATTCAAAGCCTTTCAGCCCCGCTATTTGCAAAATTCCCGACTTCATTTCCCTTTTTTTAGGAATTGATAGTATAATAGAAAGAGATTATTTATAGAAAGAAGGTATCTTTATGGCTATCACTCACAAACGTCAGGATGACTTGGAAAGCATGTTTGCAAATTTTGCAAAAGTTCCAGAACCAAAAATAGCAGCTGACCCAGAAGACGACAAAAAGAAAAATCCTAAAAAGAAAGAGATTAAGTAGCTTATGGGTATGCTCAGTAATTTGCCAGACAGTGTACTGCAGTGGATGGCTATTTTTATTTCAATCATCATTGAAGCTTTACCCTTTGTCCTGTTAGGAGCGATTTTATCAGGATTTATTGAAGTTTATGTTACGCCAGATCTTGTTCAAAAGTTTCTCCCTAAAAACAAATTTCTGCGTATCCTTTTTGGAACCCTTATTGGTTTTATATTTCCATCCTGTGAATGTGGCATTGTTCCCATCATCAATCGCTTTTTGGAGAAAAAGGTACCTAGCTATACCGCAATACCTTTCTTAGCGACCGCACCCATTATCAATCCTATTGTGCTATTTGCGACCTACTCAGCTTTTGGAAATTCGCTTCGTTTTCTTATGTTGCGTTTGTTGGGAGCGATTTTAGTTGCCATTACGTTAGGAATTATGCTCGCTTTCGTTGTTGACGATAATATTCTCAAGGAAAATGCTCAACCAACACATTTTCATGACTATTCCAAAGAAAAATGGACTAAAAAGCTATTCCTTGCATTTGCTCATGCCATCGATGAAGTTTTTGATACTGGACGTTATCTCGTTTTTGGAACTTTATTAGCCTCTGCCATGCAAATCTACCTACCTACTCGTATTTTGACTACAATTGGGCACAATCCTATCACAGCTATCTTAATCATGATGTTGCTCGCCTTTATTTTATCTCTTTGTAGTGAGGCTGATGCCTTCATCGGTGCTTCACTCCTATCAAGTTTTGGAATAGCACCTGTTTTGGCTTTTCTGCTGATTGGTCCCATGGTTGATATTAAAAATCTCATGATGATGGTGAAATCTTTCAAAGCACGCTTTATCGTCCAATTTATTTCCGTTTCCTCGATTATAATTGTCCTATATTGTCTGTTTATGGGGGTGATGTAGATGATGCGTTTTCTTATTTTAGCAGGTTACTTTGAGCTATCTATGTATTTACAGCTTTCTGGAAAGCTAGATCGTTACATCAACGTGCATTATTCCTACTTATCCTATATTTCCATGGTCTTATCCTTTATTTTGGCAATTGTCCAACTTATCGTTTGGATGAAGAATATGAAACTTCACACCCATTTAACAGGAAAAATTGCAAAGCTAACTAGCCCCATCATTTTATTATTCCCTGTTTTAGTAGGGCTTCTTGTTCCAACTGTCAGCCTAGATTCAACAACCGTATCTGCCAAAGGTTACAATTTCCCACTTGCTGCAGGTTCTTCAGGTACCGTTAGTGAAGACGGTACGCGGGTACAATATTTGAAACCTGATACCAGCCTTTATTTCACTTCTTCTGCTTACGAGCGTGAAATGAAAAAAGAACTGCAAAAGTATAAGGGAAGTGATAAACTGGTGATTACCACTGAAAACTACATGGAAATCATGGAACTGATTTACCTTTATCCCGATGAATTTATGGATCGTGATATTCAATACACAGGCTTTGTTTACAACGAACCTGGTAATTCTAGTTATCAATTTTTATTTCGATTTGGCATCATTCACTGTATTGCCGACTCAGGCGTTTATGGTTTGTTAACCACTGGAAGCGATCAACACTTTTCTGACAATACATGGCTGACTGTTACAGGAACTCTCAAACTTGAATACAACCAAAGTTTACAACAAACCCTCCCCGTACTACAAATCAAACAAATTAACAACACTCAGAAACCAGACAATCCTTACGTTTATCGTGTTTTCTGAGTCAAAATAAAAACGAGCGCTTGATTTAGAAGCATACACTTCAAATCAAACATTCGTTTTTTTTTAGGATAATCTGTCAGACAAGAGGCTTAAAATTTTAATCATTTAAATCTCTCAAAGGTGAAAAAACAATCTTTTCAATGTCTGCTAGGTAAACTGACAAAGCTTGTTGCGCATCAACATAGGCTTTCAAAGTTGGATTAGATTCCACTTTAACACCCATACCCTGGATAGCTAGCTGGTCTTCCTCACTAGGCATCTGACCAGATTGCATTTTAGCGTATAAACTTTCTTGGAAAGCTGAAAATTCTTCAAAAAGTGCCTTTGCCTCTGGATCCGCATCAATTTTCGCTTTGTTATCCACAACCGTCTGATACTCCGGAAGTGCACGAATACCGCGTTCTAATTCATTTGCTAAATCATAAATATTGGCCATTGATTAACTCCTTATTTAATAGTAACTTTATAATCTGTGTGTTGGCTGATTAGTCTTTCAGCCCTTTGCAAATCCTTAGCATTCTTGAACGAAATTTGTAAAATACCAAAGATATCTTCTCGATTTTCTTCATTGATATGAATATTTACCAATGAGGTGCCACGTAGTAGTTCCAAAATACGCAAGATAACATCTTCTTCATCTGGAACATCTACAAAAAGGTCATAACTACTATCAACACCACCACGTTTGTGGATTTCCATTTCTTTACGGGTCTGACGAGCCTTGTCAAAATAGTGCCAAATGCCCTCTTCATCGTTTTCCAAAATTAGCTGAGCAACAGTGTCTAACCGTTCTTTAAAATCAGAAATCCGATTTAAGACGGCTTCTCTGTTACTTAACAGAATACTAGTCCACATGCCAGGCTCACTTTCAGCAATCCGAGTCATATCTCTAAAACCACCTGCTGCAAACCGTTTTGTCATCTCGTGTTGGTTGCCATAATCACCTGCCTGTTCCATGAGACTGGCTGATAAGATATGGGGAAAATGTGAAATCTGACTGGTCACACGGTCATGCTCTGCTGCATCAATCTGGATAAAACGGGCATGGAGACCTGACAAAAGAGCTTCAAGTTCAGAAATAGTAGCATCATCTGTCAAAGTAGATGGAGTAAAGATATAATAGGCATTTTCAAACAAATTAACATCTGCCGCGATAGCTCCCGTCTTGTGCGAACCAGCCATTGGATGAGAGCCAACAAACTGAATTTTTTTAGATGATAAATACTTCTCCGCAGCTTCTACAATTTTCATTTTGGTAGAACCTGCATCAGTAATGATAACATCGTCCTTTAGGTCCAGGTCAGCCAAGATTTTCATGAAATCAATTGTCTGTTTGATCGGAACTGCTAAGATAATGACATCTGCTAATGGGGCAAATTCCTTAAAATTATTTGTCGCCTGATCAACAATTCCACGTTCCAAAGCAATTTCACGTGACTTATCAGAACGATTATAGCCTAGAATTTTATAATTTGGGTGATCTCGCTTAATGCCAAGAGCAATTGAACCACCAATCAAGCCCAGACCAGCAATATAGATAATTTTTTCTTCCATCTTCACTCCAATCCTCTCTGTGCAGACATTTCAAAACAGCTGATAATTTTAAAAATTCTTGACGTAATCACGATGACGAACAAGAGCTTCCTTAAGTTCTTCCATATTATCTGATGAAAATTTCTCGAGAATTTCATTGGCAACCACGGTAGCAACAACAGCTTCCATAACCACTCCTGCTGCAGGCAAAGCGGTTGGATCTGAACGTTCAACGGTTGCCTTATAAGGCTCGTGTGTCTCGATATCTACCGACATGAGTGGTTTGTATAGAGTTGGAATAGGCTTCATCACTCCACGAACTACGATAGGCTGACCATTAGTCATCCCGCCTTCAAAACCACCCAAATTGTTTGTTCGACGGGTGTAACCTTCTTCTTCATTCCAAAGGATTTCATCCATAACTTGTGAACCGCGCAAATAGCCATCTTTAAAACCAAGCCCAAATTCAACTCCCTTGAAGGCATTGATGGAGACGACCGCACCAGCAATCTTAGCATCCAGTTTTTTATCCCACTGAACGTACGAGCCTAGACCAACAGGAACACCACCTACCACAGTTTCGACGATACCTCCAATGGTATCACCTTCCTTCTTGATTTGATCAATATAGTCCTTAATTTCTTGCTCACGTTCCCGATTAACAATGGAAACTTCAGATTGGCGGGATAGCTCTTTAATCTGAGAAACTGTCAAACCATCTGGAACATCAATCTCTTTGCCACCAAAAACCACCACATGATTAGCGATTTCAATATCTAATTCTGACAAAATACGTTTGGCAACAGCACCAACAGCTACACGCATAGTTGTTTCGCGAGCTGAAGATCTCTCCAATGAATTACGCAAATCATCAAAACGATACTTCATCCCACCAACCAAATCTGCATGTCCTGGACGCGGATGCGTAATCTTTCGTTTCGTTTTTAATCGATCATCAATATCTTCAGCCGACATAATGTCTAACCATTTTTGATGGTCTTTATTGATGACATCCATAGTAATTGGTGCACCCGTTGTTTTTCCATGACGGACACCTGAGGTGAACACTACCTTGTCCGACTCAATTTTCATACGACCACCGCGACCATAGCCGCCTTGACGACGTTTCAAATCTTCATTTATATCTTCGGCAGTTAGAGGTAAACCTGCTGGCACACCTTCAATAATTGCAGTTAGACGTGGCCCATGTGACTCACCTGCGGTTAAATATCTCATTTACTTCTCCAAATAGTCTTTCATTTCTTCGAGAGGGATTTGGTTAATGGCTGCGCTTCCCAGTTCAGGGACGATTACCGTCTTTATTGTATTTCCACGCGCCTTTTTATCATGTGTCAAAGCTGTGTATAATTCCTCAACCTTCCACGGTTCGTAGAAAGTTGGTAAACCAAACTTTGCACACATGTTCTCAATCTGCTCAGTAATTCCTTTAGGCATCAATCCTTTTTTCTCAGCGACTCGGGATATTTGAACCATTCCAATGGCTACTGCTTCCCCATGCATGACTTTCCCATAACCCGCTGTTGCTTCAATAGCATGCCCTATGGTATGCCCAAAATTCAAATACAAGCGGACACCATTGTCCAATTCATCCTCAACTACTACTTTACGTTTGACATTGCAAGAACGGAAAATGATGTCCTCTGCATTATCTAAAATACTATCAATATTTCCAGACATTTCTGATAATTCTTGCCACAGGTCAAGATCATCAATAGCACCATACTTAACCACTTCACCCATACCTTCAATTAATTCACGTTTTCCAAGCGTAGCAAGGGTGTCGGGATCAATAAGTACTCCATCAGGTTGAGTAAAAGTCCCAACCATATTTTTAGCAAAAGGAGTATTGACACCTGTTTTTCCACCAATGGAAGAATCCACTTGCGCAGTCAGACTAGTCGGAATTTGAACAAAATGAATACCTCTCATATAGGTTGATGCTACAAATCCTGCTAAATCACCAACAACACCTCCGCCCAGTGCAACAATGCCGTCACTGCGGGTCATTCCATTTTTTACGAGGAATTCATAAGCTTTATTGACAGTCGTCAAATTTTTACTAGCTTCTCCCTCAAGAAAATCAAAAACGAGCACATCAAAACCTGCTCCTTGAAGACTAAGTTTCACCTTTTCAGCATATAAACCACCAACATGATTATCTGTGATGATGACAACTTTCTGAGGTTGCCAAAGTGACTTCAGCCAGTCTCCAGCATTTGCAAGAGAGGCTCTTTCAATAATGATGTCATAAGGATGGTCTGGAAGATTTACATTAAGTTTCATAATAGCCCTCTACTCTTTTACATCGTATTTTTTCACCAATTCTGTCCAAATTTTTTCGGTTGGCATTGGCTTGCCCGTCCAAACTTCAAAGGCTTCTGCTGCTTGAAACAGTAGCATACCAAGCCCATTAATGGCAGGTAGTCCTTTAGAACGAACCAACTTCAAAAATGGTGTTTCAAAAGGTTGGTAAATCACGTCGGCTACTTGTAATCCTTCTGGGAAAGACATAGTTGGTGAAATAATCATTGATTGTCCATCCATCCCTACACTTGTAGCGTTAACAAAAAGTTGAGATTCCATAACTTTATCCTGAATGATAGATAAATCCTCAACTGGATAAACAGCAATTGGTACACCTGTTCTGTCCGACAGCTCCTTAGCTTTTGTCTTAGTAGTCTCCAAAAAAACAGTCTGGTTGAAAATATTGATTTTTTGGGCACCATTAAGTGCTGCTTGGGCAATTAGTGCCGTTGCGGCTCCGCCACCTCCCAAAATCGTCATGACCTTATCTTTGACATCAAAGTTCTCAAACGTTTTTAAACTTCTGAAAAAACCAATACCATCTGTATTATGACCTATCAATTTGCCATCACGATTGATGACTGTATTGACAGCACCAATTAACTGCGCAGAATCTGTCAGCTCATCCATATAAGGAATTACCGCTTGTTTGTAAGGCATTGAAATGTTGATTCCCCACATATCATAGCGACGGACGTTTTTGACTGTCTCCTCTAAATCCTCTTCTGGAATATCCCAGGCAACATAAACCCCATTAATTCCCAGCAAGTCAAAGGCTGCATTATGAATGAAAGGAGAAATGGAATGTTTTATTGGCCTTGCAACTACCGCTGCAAGTCTTGTGTGACCATCAATCTGCATTGAGTACCTCCCGAATTTTCTTCATATCAGCCAGTGCAATCTGTCCTGGAGCACTTACGTGTTCAAGACTGGCAAAAGACCAACTTGAACCAAAAACATCACCTGACAAACGTGAAATCCGACCTAATTTT
Source organism: Streptococcus sp. ZY19097 (assembly GCF_040731245.1). Taxonomy (NCBI): domain Bacteria; kingdom Bacillati; phylum Bacillota; class Bacilli; order Lactobacillales; family Streptococcaceae; genus Streptococcus; species Streptococcus sp. ZY19097. Next base: position 710,307 of record NZ_CP160400.1, on the reverse strand, counting down.
CCCATTGACATGGTTGCATATTCCTGTTCTGGATTTAATGTCTTGAACCCTCGGGTGTAATTCATCAAATCAAGGACATCTTGTTCACTTTCTGGCATAACAGCAATCTTGACCACACGTGGTGCTAATGCCGTCAATTCAGAAAAAGCCTCCATCAGATTTTCAGGTGTTTCATCAAAATTATGGTAAGAAAGCACTAAATTTGAAAAATCAAGCATTTGCTGGAAAGCATCCATGTGAGAAAAATATTCAAAATCAATATAATCAGGATTAAAAATTGCATTGATATCCTTGAGCAATTGAATATATTCATCATCTGTTAACTGAATATTGCCACCTTCTTTGTCTGTGCGAATGGTAACCAGAACCTCCCGCCCGGCAAATTTTTCAAAAATAGCAGGTGCAACTGCCATGATAGCTTCTTTTGATAAAAAATCCGCACGCCATTCAATAATATCAACATCATCAAACTTTGAAAGTTCGATGGCCTGAGCCTCCTCTAAACTACGAGGCATAATAGGTACTACTATCTTCATTTTTTTACCTTTATTGTATATACTTTCAAATAATTACTGTTTTCATCTGCTGTGTTAACCGCAAAATCACTAGGTAATTGTTTTAGATCAAGATAACTGTGCTTTGTATTTCCAAAACCTTTTTCCAGCTGTGCTTTAAACTGTCCAATTGACACATTGGAAGCGTTGGTTGAAGCAATAATGATACCTTTGGAACTGAGAATATCTACAGCTTGAGAAATGAGTTTATGGTAGTCCTTAATTACTGAAAAAGTCTGCTTTTTATTTCGAGCAAAACTTGGAGGATCAATAATGATTACATCAAAATAAAGTCCTTTTCGTTTCGCATACTTAAAGTACTCAAAGACATCCATGACAATAAAATGGTGATTGTCTGTTGGTAACGCATTCGCATCAAAATGTGCTTGCGATAATTCACGAGATCTTTTCGCTAAATCTACCGAAGTCGTTTCTGCGGCTCCGCCCATAGCTGCTGCAACCGAAAAGGCTGCTGTATATGAAAACATATTCAAAACAGTTTTACCAAGCGCTAGCCCATTGACCAAAGAATCACGAACCTCGTGCTGATCTAGGAAAATACCTGTCATCAATCCATCATTCATAAAGACCGAGTACTTTACGCCATTTTCTAGAACCGTAAAGGTAGTTGGCGCTTCATGACCAAAGAGATGCGAACTTTCATAACCCACACCCTTGAAACGAATTTTTTCGTAAGCACCTTTTACATTTGGAAAAACTTCCTGAAAAGCGTCTACAATCAGCAATCGTAAGTCATAAACAAACGAATTATACCAAGAAATGAGGGCAAAATCATTATATAAATCAATGGTTAAGCCTCCAAAATTATCTCCATCTTGATTAAAAAGACGATAAGCAGTCGTCAAATCAGAGGATTCATAAGTCGAACGTTTTTTCCTAGCTTCTTCAAATAAGCTAACAAAATAAGATTTCGTTAGTTGTATCTTATCTTTTGATAAGAGCCAACCAATTCCTTTATTTTGAACAGAAAGGTACGCTGTTCCTAGAAAATTTCCTGATTGTCCATAGAGAGCAACCAGCTGGTTTATTTCCCCTAGATTTTGAAAATCTTTACTGTCCAAAAGTTGAACACCCCGTCGAATTTTCTTTTCAGCTAAGGTGGAAACATATAGTTTATTCATAGTCTCTATTATAGCAAAAATATTTAGAATTTGCCAAATTTCCTTGAAAGTGCTTTTATATCTCTTACAAATTCAATTTTATGATATAATTTAGATTGAGATTTTGTCTTTTAGGAAATATACAGTAAGGAAATTCTATAGTGAAAAAATTAAAAGAATACGCTTTGCATGCGTTTAATACGCGTTTAGGTTTCATTATAACACTCCTACTAATCTATTGGCTAAAAACTATGTGGGCTTATCATGCAGACTTTAGCCTTGATTTAGGAAATCCGTACCAAGTTTTTCTATCCATTATTAATCCTATCCCAGTTGGATTGCTTTTATTAGGACTTGGTTTATACATCAAGAAAACACGACCGTTTTATATTGTTACTTGGCTTATTTATACGCTTATCAACCTGCTACTCATTTCTAATGCCATTTACTATCGTGAATTTTCTGATTTCATCACCGTTAGTGCCATGCTAGCCAGTACTAAGGTATCAGCTGGACTTGGCGATTCTGCCTTAAACCTACTACGTGCCTGGGATATTTTGTTTATTCTTGATTACCTTATTTTATTTATATATCTCATAAGTAAGAAGATCAAAAAATCACGAAAACCAAGACTTATCAAAATGGATAAAAAACCATTTAATAAGCGAGCAAGTTTTGCTATAACTGCTCTATCTGCTTTACTATTTTCTATTAATTTATTTTTGGCAGAAGTTGATCGCCCTGAACTCTTGACACGTGGCTTTTCAAATACCTATGTGGTTAGAGCACTAGGACTTCCAGCATTTACAGTTTATAGCGGTAACCAAACCTATCAAGCTCAAAAAGAACGAAATCAAGCAACAGCTGATGAACTAACAGACGTTAAATCTTACGTGACTGACCACTATGCCGCTCCAAACACTAACTATTACGGCATTGCCAAAGGTAAGAACGTTATTGTTATTCATTTGGAAAGTTTCCAGCAATTTCTGATTGATTATCAGTTAGAGGTCGATGGTAAAAAATATGAAGTAACACCGTTCATCAATTCGCTTTACCATTCAAATTCTACTCTCGCTTTTTCGAATTTCTTCCATCAGGTCAAGGCTGGTAAAACCTCTGATGCCGAAACCCTTATGGAAAATTCACTTTTTGGTCTTAATAGCGGTTCATTCATGGTTAACTATGGTGGTGAGAATACACAATTTGCGACACCTACCATTTTAGGACAAACTGCTGGTTATACCAGCGCTGTTTTTCACGGAAATGTGGGCTCTTTCTGGAATCGAAATAACACCTACAAACAATGGGGCTATAACTACTTCTTTGATTCAAGCTATTTTTCAGAACAAACAAGTAGCAACTCCTTCCAATACGGTCTGAATGATAAACATATGTTTGCTGATTCTATCAAATATTTAGAACATATGCAGCAGCCTTTTTACACTAAGTTTATTACGGTTAGTAATCACTACCCTTATACAAGTTTAAAAGGTGAGGCAGACGAAGAAGGTTTCCCATTAGCAAAGACTGATGATGAGACCATTAATGGTTACTTTGCGACTGCCAATTACCTTGATGCTTCATTGAAATCATTCTTTGACTACTTGAAAGCATCTGGACTCTATGATAACTCTATCATTGTGCTTTATGGAGATCATTACGGCATTTCAAATTCACGAAATACCAGCTTAGCCAAATTACTCGGTAAAGACTCCGAAACTTGGACTGAATATGACAATGCCATGTTACAACGCGTTCCTTATATGATTCATATTCCTGGCTATACCGGAGGTGGCATACACGATACGTTTGGTGGAGAAGTTGATGCGCTACCAACCCTACTCCATATCTTAGGCGTTGACACCAGCAAATATGTTCAATTGGGCCAAGATTTGCTCTCACCTGAGAACACTCAGACAGTGGCTTTTAGAACTTCCGGGACCTATGTTACTCCAGAATATACTAGTTATGGAGGACATCTCTACTATACCCAAACTGGTCAGGAAATCACCAATCCAGATGAAACCACAGCAGCTGCAACTAAGGAAATTCGTACAGCTGTTGCTAAACAACTATCTGTTAGCGATCAAATCCAGACTGGAGATCTTCTCCGTTTTGATACCGATAATGGACTGCATGTTGTTGATACATCAACCATTTCCTATAGCAACTCTTTGAAGACTCTAAAGGCGATTGAGAAGGAAAAAGGTCAGAATTCAACGAGCCTATACAGTCTCAATGGTAATAAAACGACAAGCGACCTATTTGAAGCTCCAAGCTATGCCAAGCTTCATGAAACAACAGAAAATTCAACAACATCCAGCTCTTCGGAAAGCGGTAATAACAACTAATCATAAAAAGCAACTAGAGTATCTAATCTCTAGCTGCTTTTTATTTTGTTTATCTACTTATATTCTTCGCCAAATATCATACGCTTATTCCTTTTTCTTAATATGAACTCTATCAACTTCTCTTATTCCATTTCCAAGAAAAGAACTCATACCATTTCTTTGACTTAATTGAACAAGAAATAGCTACTGTTAACCATATCTTCATAACAGTATTTGAAACATTTCTAAAAAATAAGGACAAGGTTTTCAACGCCTTAGAATTGCCTTATTCTAACGCCAAATTAGAAGCTACCAACAATCTCATCAAAGTCATTAATCGAAATGCCTTTGGTTTCAGGAACTTTGAAAACTTTTAAAAGCGAATTTTGATTACTTTGAACTTAAAGAAAGCGAGAACGATTTTCGTCCTCTCTAGGTGTTAGTTTTTTATCTATCCACTACAGTTGACAAAAAAGACAAACCTACGAAAGTAAGTTTGTCTTCAGTCTGAGACTAAGATATCTTTTATTATAGTCTCTTTTTTAATTATTTACCAAGTTTAGCTTTAGCTGCATCTGCAAGAGCTGCGAAAGCTGCCGCATCATTAACCGCTAAGTCAGCAAGCATTTTACGGTTAACTTCGATTTCAGCTAATTTCAAACCATGCATCAATTGTGAGTAAGAAAGTCCGTTGATACGAGCTGCCGCATTAATACGAGTAATCCAAAGTTTGCGGAAGTCACGTTTTTTCTGACGACGATCACGGTATGCATAGTAGTAAGAATTCATTACTTGTTCTTTTGCTGTACGGAACAAGATATGTTTAGCACCATAGTAACCTTTAGCTAATTTAAGTACACGTTTACGACGTTTGCGTGAAACAACGCCACCTTTAACACGAGCCATTTATATTTCCTCCAAATATTCTCTAAATTCTTAGTCTGTTTTACACTAGGCAATTAACGCATTTGTGTAAGCATTGCTTTAATACGTTTGAAATCTCCAGAATGCACCATAGCGGCTTTACGAAGATGACGACGTTGTTTTTTAGTTTTCCCGTGGAAACGGTGTGATGTAAAAGCACGGAAGCGTTTCAATCCACCTGAACCTGTACGTTTGAAACGTTTAGCTGATGCGCGGTGTGTTTTTTGTTTTGGCATTTTAGAATTCTCCTCTTAAAATATAATTAACGCGACAATTATTTTTTGTCAGGAATTGGTGCAAGTTGCATAAACATTTGGCGACCATCCATCTTAGCTCTTTGCTCAATAATCGCAATATCTTGCGTTGCTTCTGCAAACTCAGCAAGAACCTTTGCTCCAATTTCTTTGTGAGTAATCATACGTCCCTTGAAACGAATAGAAACCTTGACTTTATTTCCTTTTTCAAGGAATTTGCGGCCGTTTCGAAGCTTTGTCTCAAAGTCACCTTTATCAATAACTGGACTCAGACGAACTTCTTTGACAGTAACAACGCTTTGCTTTTTACGTTGCTCCTTTTGTTTCTTTTGATACTCAAATTTGAACTTTCCGTAGTCCATAATTTTTGCAACAGGCGGTGTAGCTTGCGGTTGAATTAAAACCAAGTCGACATTTGCCTTATCTGCAAGAGCTTGAGCCTCTGAAAGTGGCTTAATGCCTAATTGTTCACCTTCAAGACCAATTAAACGAACTTCGCGAACACGAATCTCGTCGTTAATGAATAGATCTTTTTTAGCTATGATCTTCACCTCTTCATTTTTTTAGAGAAAAACGAAAGCGGACCTGATAAATCAAGCCCGCACACATACATAATATCCCCGAGGAATTTTGACATGTTGGGCCAGACAACCTTAGTCGCAAGGCGAGAAGTTCTCACTTCTGCTTTTCTCATTGTTCCTAGTATAACACGGCTAGTTCCCCATGTCAATGATTTTTTCTGCTTTTTCTTGAATAAATTTGACAACACCATCAATATCAACCCCTGTAGTGTCAAAGATAATGGCATCAGCAGCAGCCTTCAGAGGAGAAACTTTACGATGACTATCCTTATAATCGCGTGCTGCTATTTCTTCTTTCAAGATTTCAAGGTCAGTCTCAATACCTTTTTCTTGGTTTTCCTTAAAGCGGCGCTCTGCCCTTTCCTCAACTGAGGCAATCAAGAAAATTTTAAGCTCAGCATCTGGTAACACAACGGTTCCAATATCACGGCCATCCATGATAATAGCTCCACCTTCTGCAATTCTTCGCTGTTGATTTACTAACTCTTGACGAATTTCAGGAAGTGCTGATACCCATGACACATTGTTGGTCACATCATTCTGACGAATGGCCAAGGTCACATCCTGATTCCCCACAAAGACAGTTTGTGTTCCATCTTCTGACCGACCGAATGAAATAGGATTTTGAGCTAGTTCTTTTAAAATATCCTGAACGTCAGCTTCCGTTAAATGTTTTTGTAAAGCGAGATAAGTTGCTGAGCGGTACATGGCCCCAGTGTCCAAATAAGTATAGCCAAGATTTTTAGCGATAATCTTGGCTACCGTACTTTTTCCACTAGAAGCTGGCCCATCAATTGCAATTCTAATTGATTTCATAATTCCTCTGATTTCTATTTAATTTTAACGACATCGCCAGGATTTGCATACCAGTACCCCAAGGTCATGTGATCTGGATTGAGTGATTGAAGTTGTTCAACAGTAATCCCCGCGCGCGCTGCAATAGAGGCTGCTCCTTCTCCTGACAAGACTGTAATGGTTGCTCCATCATCAGTTGAATCTGTTGATGCTTCAGTTGACTGTGTTGTTTCACTGGATGATGATGTGTTCTCAGCAGCAGATGACTCTACCGAAGAACTAGATACACTCGTGCTTTGGGCACCATAAAATCCAGAGGTCTCCTCTGTTTTATTACTACCTCCATTCGACGTGTAAAAAACAATAAAGAGAACTACTAGAACGACAAGAAAGAAAGCAGCTAGTAACGCTGTCAAAAGCGGCGTACTCAAGATTGTTCTCTTGGAATTTCGCTCTAATCTCTGATCATTTGTCTCAACAATTTTTGCTTCCCATGGTTTTTTTGCCATGATACCCCCTTGTTAAATAAACCTATTCATATTACAATATTACTATGAAAATCTCACTATTTCCAGAAAAATGCATTGCTTGTGGTCTTTGCCAAACCTACTCTGATCTATTTGACTATCACGATGATGGTATTGTCAAATTTACAACTGATGATAGCTTGACCAAAGACATTCCTGAATGCGATGCTAAGATTATCTCAGCTGTAAAAAATTGCCCAACAAAAGCTCTTACAATTTTATAGGAGCTTTTTTGTCATCCTTATAAAATTCAAAATAGTCTAAGCCTGTTAAGTTATCAACTAGTTCGACAGAACCTCTAAATTGAGGATGAACAGCCAGAGCATCCAGGAAATACTTTTTCGGCCATTTACGCATGTAAAAAATACGTTTAGGTTGATTTTTGATAATTAAAGTGATGTTATATTTAGTTACTTCTACCTTTTGAATCTGAGCAATTGCTAATTTTGACTTTCTAAAAAAGTTTAAAGAAACAATACGAAGTTTACCATCTTCATCAATAACAAAGTAGCGATGAAAGCCTGAACCAAATAAAACAATAAACACACCAAACAAAATGAAAACTTGACTCGGTATTTTAGTTCGTTCAAATAAAAGTGATAAAGCAACGAAAATTGGTGCAAATGTAATCGACCAATAAATAATTGACCATGATAATTCTGGTTGCCAGTGATATCTCATTTTCCCAAATAATTTTATCATGTAAGATACCTCCTGTTAGCTCTATTTTAGCATATTTTTTAAGATTTTACGATACCAATAATGACATCAACAGCCTTTTCCATGGTCTGAAGACTAACAAATTCGAAACGGCCATGCATATTTTCACCGCCCGCAAAAAGGTTAGGTGTCGGAATTCCCATGAACGAAATTTTTGAACCATCTGTACCACCACGGATAGGCTCGATAACAGGCTTGATATCCAGATCTTCCATAACTTGTTTAGCTAATGTGATTGGTGTCATGTCTTTTTCAATAACCTTTTTCATGTTGTAATATTGATCTTTGAGGCTGATAACAACACGCTGACTGCCCAAGTCTTCATTCATTCTGTCAGCAATTTTTTTGACAAAAGCTTTGCGATTTTCAAATGAACTGTCTTCAAAATCACGGATAATATAAGAACTTGAAGCTTTTTCAACACTACCACTCATACCATGTAGATGATAAAAGCCTTGATAACCATCGGTCTTCTCAGGACGGTCAGCTTCAGGCAGTTGATTGTGAAAATCCACAGCTAACTGCAGTGCATTAACCATTTGATTTTTAGCGGTACCGGGGTGAACATTACGTCCAATAAAATCAACATCTAAGGCCGCAGCACTAAACGTTTCATATTGAAGTTCTCCAAGCGGACCACCGTCAACAGTATAGGCAAAATCAACATCAAAATCAGCAACATCAAATTTATCTGCACCAATACCAATTTCTTCATCAGGTCCAAAACCGACACGAATCTCTCCGTGCTTGATTTCTGGATGGGATGCCAAGTACTCCATAGCTGTCATAATCTCTGCAATACCCGACTTGTCATCTGATCCTAGCAAGGTAGTCCCATCTGTAGTAATTAGCGTTTGTCCATGATAGTGGTTAAGATTTGGAAATTCTTCTGGCAAAAGAGAAAAGCCTGACTGACCGAGTTTAATTTCCCCACCAGCATAGTTTTCGATAATTTGCGGATTAATACCTTCAGCATTAAAATCTGCGGTATCCATATGCGAAATGAAACCTATTTTTCGTGTGTGACTAGTGTCATTTGCTGGCAAAGTTCCAATAAGATAGCCATTATCGACCAGATAATGCACATCTTTAAGACCTATTTTTTCCATTTCTGGTTTCAATATATTGAGTGCAAAATCAACTTGACTTTGAGTAGTTGGCGTTGTGTTACTCTCTGGATTACTACGTGTATTGATTTTGACATAAGTCAGAAAGCGCTCTAATAAACTATCATATGACATAAATACTTAATAACCTTGGGCTTTTGAAAATTCAGCAGAAAAGCCCTCTTCCTTCCATCTCTTTAATCAGTAATATTATAGCATAAAAACTAACTTCTAAGTGTAATGTCATCACCTTAAGTTTAAATTTTTGAAAGTTTTCAGTCACGACTTGTTGTTTTAGTTCTTTCAAGGAAATTTCTAGCTTCATGACAACAGAAAATAGATAAAAATTACGACAATATTCAGAAATCACTGATACTATTTTGCACTTTGAAAATTAGGATGAGATATTGCTGTCTTAATTTAATGAATTTCACTAAAAAACGAGAGAACCAATAGGATTCTCTCGTCAGAATGAAGACAAACCTCTCGACAGATGTTTGTCTTTTTCTGTTTATTAGTCTGACAGTCCGTCTTTTTGCCAGAATAGTGGCTATTTGTACAATATAAAAAGGCTTCCCCGCCCTCATTTTTACCAATTTCTTGAGATTTAAACACGCCAAAGTCAGTCCAACTTTATCTTCCATTTTGGACTTGCCTTTCTCTCTTGTATAACGGAGATTGTGGTACTCTTTGGCTGTCCCAAAGAGGCGTTCAATGGTTTCTTTGCGCTTCTGGTAGAGCTCCTTCATGCCCTTTCGATGTCGAATCTCTTCACAGGTTTCTAAAGCCTCTTTCCAAATGTGTCGCGTTACCACTTTCTGCTTGTTCTTGCTTTCTGTACAAATGGATAAGAGTGGACATGTAGCACAGATAGCTGGATCACTCTTATATTCCCGATAACCTTCTCTGGTTGTAGTGCGATAGGTTAAGACCTGATTCTCAGGACAGATATAACAGTCATAGTATTCATCATAAACAAAGTCCTTAGACCGCAGTTTTCCCTTCTTTCCTCTCGGTCGTGTATACGGAAAGACTGGAGTAATCTCTTGTTCTAGGAGGAAGCGAGCGATACTTGGGGTCTTATAGCCAGAATCGGCAATGAGAAAGCTAGGCTGAAAGGGTTGGAGTTTAGCGAAGAGTGCAGGAAAGGCCTGACTGTCATGGACATTGCCAGCCTCAACGCTATAAGCCAGAGCCCAACCATGCTTGTCACAAGCCACCTGAGCTGTATAAGCGAATACTTCCTTCGCTTTCTTATTTCTAGGCTCAGGCTGAAAAGGTTCCCCGAACCTTTTCACTGGTCCCCTTTATGAAACTAACCACTTTCTGGGTCGGTTGTAGAAATTTTCTTAGCGACGGGCTCCGGCTCTTTTGCGAGCCCTAGCGGCTTTTTTGCGTGCTTTTCTCTATCCCTATTGATTTCAATCTCTAGCTGATCACTCATAAACTTGCCTTGCTTTTCAATTTCACGATTGATGAATTTACGGTTATTCGCTGCAGCCTTGATATGAGTACCATCAATGAAAATTTCTGTTGGATCTATGAAGCCTGCATTGACACAGAGACCTAAGATATGGGTGAAAATGCCTTCAATAACCTGTCTATCTTGGAAACGACGGACATAGTTCTTTCCGTAGGTAGTGAAATGAGGCACCTTATCATCCAGTCGAAGACCAAGAAACCAACGGTAGGCAGTGTTCACTTCAATTTCCTTAATGGTTTGGCGCATAGAACGAATACCGAAGAGACACTGTAGGATTGGAATTTTAATGAGCAGAATAGGGTCAAGACTAGGACGCCCTGTATCATCGCTATAGCTATCTGCGACTAAGTCATAGATAAAGGAGAAGTCAATAGCTTCCTCTATTTGACGAAGGAGGTGATCTTGAGGAACAAGGTCATCTAAACTGTAGAAACCAAATTGACCGCGATTGTAGTCTGGGTTTTCTTTGTGTAACATAGCGATTCTCCCTCTGCTTATTAACTGGATTCTTATCTCTATTATATTACTTTACGCATGAAAAAGCCGTTAGAAATACAATTCTAACGACTTTGTCTTCATTCTGACGAGAGAACCAATAGGATTCTCTCGTTCTTCGTACACCCCTCACTGCACTTTACGAAGTGCACAGCAACAACATGCTAATACTCTTCGAAAATCAAAATTATCCGTTGTCAACTTGCCTTGATGAACTCAAGTTCTATCGTCGGCTTCGTTTCCTAGGCTACTTTTGATTTTCATTGAGTATAAACAGTTCATTCAATTCGAAATAGAATCTTTTAGGTTATGAGTTGCAAGCTATACTTAAGTGCAGCAAAATGAGCTAACGATTAAAAACAAACCATAAGATATGTCACAAATACATTGGATTTATCAGTGTGGAAAGCAGAACCTGTGGGGGCATAACATGCCATTACAAGCCTCCACCCTTCTTATTATGGAGTCATCTATAGGGTAAATCTTCCACTGTAATCAATATTTTCATCTAGACTATGCGACAATTTAGGAGATACACTGGTGTATTGCCAAGCAGCCGAGTGTTCATAGTAAGACGCAGTTCTTGCTTCTTCTTGTGTCATATAGGTATAACCTTTAGGATAATGAGCAATCCAGAAATTATCTAGTCCAAATTTACTAGTATCAACCTTACCACCTCTGAAATCAAGCCAATTTGCCATTGTATAATGAACCAGATTACTATAACCTAGACGCTTCATCTCATTTTCCCATGTTTGAACTGTAGTGTTAACGTTTCCTAGCATCTTGCTTTCTTCCATATCATTGACCATAAGCGTCGTTGTTGGAAGATTGAGAGTTTTTGCCATATTAACAAAATATTGCGCTTCTGCACGTGCTTCTTCATCCGATACAAAGTGTGAATAATGATAAACTGAAACCTTTATCCCTGCTGCCTGAGCATTAATAACTTGTTGTCTTGCATAAGGGTTTTGATAAGAATTCCCTTCTGTTAGCTTAACGACAACACCTTGGATCCCTTGACGTTTTAGTGATAAGAAGTCATCAACTGAAATATTACCATTATGACTACTGATGTCAACAAAATAAGATGGTGCTTCAGCTTTCAAATTATATTTCCCCAAGTTGAATCCTTCGACAGTGTTGTCCTCATAATCAACATAAGCATGAATAGTATAATCACCACTCTTGTATTGATGATGACGTGGGCTAACTTCGACAGTAGCTCTTCCGTTAACAACATTATCCCTCACATACCAATATAGATTCGCTTGGTTATCTTCTGACCAAGCTGCTACGCGGATAGATCTGATCTCAGGAGTTTTTGTTCCTTGAGTGACAACAATATCAACATATCCATCCTCACTATCGTAGTTCTCGACAGCAACCTTTGTTTTTTCTACAGTTTCTTCTTTGGAAGCAACTGACTTTGTAGTGCCTGAGTTCATTTCAGAAGGCTTCACAGATTTAGCAACTTCTGGTTTATTAAGTGTAAATCCTGGTGTAGCCGTAAGTCCAACTAGCCCTCTATCAAGTTTGCTATTACCATAGACATGAACATCATATTTCCCGAATTCCGACTTATGGTCTTTATTATCAATAAGAGCTACATAACTACCATCAGTTTGCTTTTTAGCTTCAGTCCACTTCAAATCGTCTTGACCATTCTTTTCTGACCAAACTGGCAGAATAATCGAGGTAATGTACTGAGGAATTTCAGAAATAGTAACGCTAAAACTACTGCTATTTACTTGCTTAAAGGTTGTTTTAACCGATGGTTTTTCAATGGTAATTGCTGTGGCATTCAAGCCTCTCGTTTGGTTATTTTCAAAAGAATAGGTGTGAATATTGTAAATACCGTAGCCATTATGATTTTCATACGCTGCAAGTGCTGTACCATCATTATTAGCACTGTACCATCTGAGGTCGTCTTGACCGTTAACCGATGACCAGACCGCAAATTTAACTTTACTATAATCAGAAACCGTATTAGAAGTTAGTTTTAGAGCAATCCCATCTTTAGTCAACTCTGCCTTAACATCATTTTTCTCAACTGGTTTTGTGATTTTATAAGTTCCTAAAACTGTACCAACTCGTGTCTCATCTGAGTAAGTCGTATAGACATGAACAATATAATTATCTGACGTATTAGATAGGTCGGCAATATTGACTGTTGCTGTTGCCTTGTTGTTGCTAACGGATGGGCTATACCATTTAAGGTCATCTTGACCGTTCTTTTCTGACCAGACCGCAATATTGACTGCTGAGATAGTCTTAGTTTGAGAAGTACCAGTTACTTGGACTTTAAAGTTTGTCTTATTTTCAGCATAATCAACCATTGAGACGGTTGCATTAGGTCGAGTGTCAACATTGTCAAAGCCAGATGTAGCTGTAAGACCTATCATGCTTCCAGTCACTGTGCTGTAACCATAAATATGTGCTGCGAAATGGCCACGATCATTGTGGTGGTCTTTAACTGCAACACTAACTTTGAACGTTCCCTTAGCTGTTTGGGTAGCCCCATACCATCTAAGATCATCCTGTCCATTTTTATCTGACCAGACTGGCACAGAAATACTAGTAATGGTTGCAGGCACATTTTTCACTAGAATGTCAAAATGTCCTTCGCTAGCCTTTGAAATACTTGTCGTTACTTGAGGCTCTGGTACAGTGATTGTCATTGCATTGAGTCCCTTAGCCGCTGGGGTAAAAGCATAGGTATGGATATAATATGCTCCATAACTTTTATGTTTTGACAATTCCACATACGCTGCTCCAGCAGCATCAGCATTATACCAGACTAAATCATCTTGTCCATTATTGGCTGACCAAACTGCAAACTTGATTGATTCATTCTTTTCAATCTTGGCATTATATTGAATTTTAATTCCTTTATCATCAAGCGTTGCAGTAACAGGTTCTTTGGGTGCTGTTTGCTTTGTTACTGCTGCTTTGCTTAGAAGCCTCGCTCCTTCGTCAGAAGACATTACAGTTGTTTTACTATTTTCTTCTCCGACTGGTGAACCAGATGATACTTGCTGCGAAGAGGTTTGGGTAGGCGCTACATCTACTTTGGTATCAATCAAAGTCGAAACATCTGCCGTTGTTGATTCTTCAGTATTTTCATCCTCTTTAGTAGTTGACGCTTGACTCAGTTCTCCGCTTGTTGCTTGTTCCTGCAAAGACGATTGGCTCGTTTCTGGATTCGTTGTTATTTCTGAAGCATTCTCTGATAATGAGGATGTACTTGTTTCTTCAATCGTTGTCGTTGTTAATGTTGATGACGAGTCTACGTTTGAAAGCGTGTCATCGTCTGCAAAAACCATACCTGAACTCAAAAAAGCAGTCACAACTAAAGGAGCTAGTAAGTATGATTTTCTCAGTTTCTTTTCCAAAATATTCTCCTAAAATTAAAATTTACCAATATTATAACACTTAGATGTTCATAATTCAATATCGTTACATTCTTCAAAAAGTGCATATAATCCTTTTTTAGTACATGCATTTTCAACTATTTTCATAGATTTTTACATCTGAATGGGAAACTCTCGTTCCCACATCATATCGTACATTTTCCTCATAAAATTCACATGCACTGACCTTTTAACCACGATTCACAAGTAAGACATCTAAAATTTACAATGCTATCAAGTGTGGATGTTTAGAAAACCAAGATAGAATTGACCTTTAGCAAGAAAAGTTGCTGAAAAATAACTTACCACTTTGACTTCTACACGGATGTAGAAAAACCATATTCGAGGACAAATAGAATCTATGAAAATAGACAATCTTTCTTTCACATAAAGGAATTTATAATTTTTTTAAATCCTTAATAAAGGCTTTACGATGACGCGATACCTCTTTGTTGAGCGATCGACCATTCTTAGCGAAATGCCCTTTTTTATTAAAATAACTCAAGGCCCAATCAGCATCTTTCCTTCTAGCAAGTTTGGGCGCCTGAAAAGCATTACCATCGTTGGCTAAAATTTTCTTTCGAAATACAGGATCATGCACCGAAATAGGTAAAATATCTAATTCACGGTGACGTTTATCATTAGCATTGGCGTAGTTAAAACTTGCACCGTTGATGATGCCATTATGGCTGACTCCTTGGGGGTCAATTTCATTGGCAAAGCGACCAAAACTATCTAGAATAAACTCTGTATGAAATCCCATGACAATTTTCATATTGACTGGCAATTGGTAACCTTCAATTGCTACTTTAGGTAATTTATTATGCAGTCGGGACGATTCAGTCATATCAAAATCAAACTGTCTGCGCCAAAACCGTCTCATCTTTTTTCCTTTCAAATAGCAAAGCAAGGACTGCCTGTCTGTTTTTTCAGAAAAATGTTGGCGGACCCATTGTGCCTGAAAGGCTGAAATGACATAGCGGAATTGGTGCACTTGCCGAGCCAAACAGGTAGTTTCCGAAAGACTTTGATTAGGAAAAGCCACTTGGACGAGCTGGGATAGTTGGAACCAAAAAGGATGGTCAGGATGCAAGTCTAGCGAAAAACGATTTAATAGGTAGCGTGTTTCGACAAGATTTCCCGTCAATTCAGCTGGCATCTCAACCAATTCCATCAACCACTTTAACAAGTCTCTAGCAGACGACATAGATAAGTTAGATCTGCTATTCTCCCAATAATCCAAAAATTTTTCATCACCAATTAACATAAATTGATTATAACAAAAAACTACCTCCAAAGGTAGTTTTGATCAGTTTTACTATTAGTCAATTGGACGTGATTTGCGCTCAACATCAGCTAAAATATTAGTAACAAACTCATCTAATTTTTCAGTATGTGTCGCTTTTGATCCATAACGGCGGACATTGACTTCTCCGTTTTCTTGTTCCTTATCACCGACCACCAATTGGTAAGGAACCTTGCTAGTTTGAGAAGAACGGATCTTGTATTGCATTTTTTCGTTGCGCTCATCTACTTCTGCTCTAATACCATGGTTGCGAAGCGTTTTAGCTACTTCCCAAGCATAGTCAATGTGAGCTTCATTTGAGATTGGGATAACAGTGACTTGTTGGGGAGCCAACCAGGTTGGGAAGGCCCCTTTGTAGTTTTCAATCAGGATGGCAGTAAAGCGTTCCATGGTTGAGATAACGCCACGGTGAATCATGACTGGACGGTGTTCTTCACCATCTGCACCGACATATTTGAGGTCAAAGCGTTCTGGAAGCAAGAAGTCCAACTGAATAGTTGACAAAGTTTCTTCATTACCAAGGGCTGTTTTCACTTGAATATCGAGTTTTGGACCGTAGAAGGCTGCTTCGCCTTCTGCTTCAAAGTAATCTAATCCCATGTCGTCCATGGCTGCTTTGAGCATGGCTTGGGCATTTTCCCACATTTCGTCGTTGTCATAATATTTGTGCGTATCTTTAGGATCGCGGTATGACAGACGGAAGCGATAATCGGTCAAGTTGAAATCTTCGTAAACGTCAATAATCAGTTGTAGTGTACGTTTGAATTCGTCTTGGATTTGCTCTGGTGTCACAAAGGTATGACCATCATTAAGAGACATTTCACGCACACGCTGCAGACCAGTCAGGGCACCAGATTTTTCATAGCGGTGCATCATACCGATTTCAGCGATACGAATTGGCAATTCACGGTAAGAATGCACATGGTGTTTGTAAACCTCGATGTGGTGTGGACAGTTCATTGGACGAAGGACAAATTCTTCACCGTCACCCATGTCCATAGTTGGAAACATGTCTTCGCGGTAATGATCCCAGTGACCAGATGTCTTGTAGAGGTCAACAGAGGCAATTGGTGGCGTATAAACGTGTTGGTAGCCCGCAGCAATTTCCTTGTCCACAATGTAGCGTTCTAGTGTGCGACGAATAGTTGCACCATTAGGTAGCCAGAAAGGCAAGCCTTGTCCAACTTCTTGTGAAATCATGAAGAGATCAAGTTCTTTACCAAGTTTACGATGATCACGTTCTTTGGCTTCTTCGCGTCTTTGAAGATAAGCCTTAAGATCTTTCTTATCAAACCAAGCTGTTCCGTAAATCCGTTGCATCATGGCATTGTCAGAATTTCCGCGCCAGTAAGCACCCGCCACATTGAGCAAATGGAAAACTTGGATACGACCTGTCGATGGCACATGTGGACCACGACAAAGGTCAACGTATTCACCCTGACGGTAGATGGTGAGACCACCTTCATCTTCTGAATGTTCCTCAATGAGTTCCAATTTGTATGGGTCGTTTTTGAAAATCTCACGCGCTTCGTCTTTGGTCACTTCTTCACGAATAGAAGGAAAGTTTTCTTTGACAATTTTCTTCATTTCTTCTTCGATACGGGGAAGGTCTTCATTAGAAATTTGCCCTGCTTGATTGTCCGTATCATAGTAGAAACCATCTTCAATAGCTGGACCGACACCCAGATGAATATCGGGGAAAAGACGGCGTGCAGCTTGGGCAAAGAGGTGAGCAGCTGAGTGACGCAAGATTGGCAAAGCATCCTCATGGTCAGGCGTGACAATCTCAACGCTGCCATCTTCTGTGATCGCACGTGTCGTGTCAATCAATTTACCATTCAATTTACCAGCCAAAGCTTTCTTAGCGAGAGAGTTGCTAATGCTTTGTGCAATATCAAAAGTTGTTACACCAGATTCAAATTCACGCACAGCGCCATCTGGGAAAGTAATATTTATCATAATTAAGATACCAAGTCCGACAAGAAAACGACTGAAAAAGAAGAAACTGATAGGAAATCAGGATTTCCTAGGAAGTTAATCTTTTTTCGAGTTTTCCAAGCGGGTTCAGTTCCTTTCTATAAATTTTTGTCTGTTTACTTGAACCTGTATCCACAAGTAAAGTGCTTTTACATAAGAGATAGTTTTTTTGCTAATCAAGGTGGTTTTTTGAGGAATACTGACTGTATTTTGAAAAAACTAACGATGAGTAGCGAAAAAAACTAGCCTTAGATGAAAGTGCTGAACTGTGAATACAGGTTCTTAGTGGTCGGCATGCAAACAGCTGCTGACCAAGCCATTTCGTTGCTACAATTAGAGACTTTGTCGCTCCTATTATTCAGTGAAAATAGTGATAATTAGTTTACTTAGTCGTCAATATGCAGCTGCTTTTCCTTCTCAGACAGAAAAGTTTCCATTTCTGTCTGAATATCTACATCCAAACGGTCAGCTAATTCCAGCAGCCACCAAATATTCTCAGCTAATTTTTGTTCCAAAGTATAGGGCGTTTCATCATAATAACGTCCCTGCTTGGTCATCACTAGACGTTGGAGATTGCCAATATCATTGCTAAGAGCCAAGAGATCTTCTTCTACCGTCCATTTAGAATCATGATGCTTGATTTCTAATTCATGATAAGCCTGTCGAATCGCTGTGCTGCGACTAATGAGTTCATCTGTTAACATTGAAGCCTCTCTTTTTGTAAAAAATAAAGCGACCTCCCCGAAAGGACGTCGCAACGTGGTTCCACCTTCATTCGTGTACTGTAAAGAAACTTACTGACACCTCAGATCGGCTATATCGTAGCCACCGTTTTATGTTTGCATAAAAACTTGGAAGGAGTATTAAGCTAAATTTACCTGCGTCCTTCTCACCTACCGACGCTCGCTCTAAAGAAGTGATTTAACTCAACATATCTTCGTATGCTATTATAACATGATAGAAATATTTTTCAAGATTTTTTCGCTTTTTTCTGATGATAACTATGAATAAAGCCTCCAACGCAAAGGGCAAATAAGGAAAGCAAACCATAAATCAAAAGATAAACTTCAATGCCTGCTGAATTGGTAAAAAAGTAATAGTAACCCATTGTGGGTAAAAATGAGAAGATAATAACGATTGGAAACAGACAGTTAACTCCATTTATCAAACCATAAATAAAGGAGATTGAAGCAACAACCAACGGATTAAAGAAAAGAATACTGCTAACAAGACAGTTCTTATAAATCATAGCATCATAGGATAATATCCCTAACATTGTCAACAACAAATAAACTTGTGCACTCCAAAAAGATAAGATAGGTAAAATGAGATAAGGCAAAATTTGCAAGAGTTTCTTCATGTATACAGTCTCTTAATCTAAAAAATCACGAACAATTTCTATCAAATGTTTTGGAGCCTTAACGACTTTCACAGAAGTCATGGCAGTTGCCTTGACAGCTTGACTTGGTAAACTGATAGCTGTCTTTGCTAGTTTGATGGAACGATCTGTTTTAGAACCTTTCACAGTCAAAGAAAACTTCTCTTTTTTCTTACTCTTCTCAGAAATGAGAACATCTAAATAAAAGGCATAGACAGATTTTCCAAAGTGCTCTGCTGAAATCGTATAAAGTTTTTCCTGATGTTTTTTGGCATCCATCACGGGCGTCTCAGCAATAGCGTCCAAGATGGCATCAGCCAAATCCTCTTCCCTGTAAAAGAGCGTACCAAACATCTTGTCATCAATCAAATCATCCAAATAGGGATTGCCATGAGCAATAACTGGCGTACCGCTAGCTAGACTTTCAGTATAAGTTAACCCCTGCGTCTCACTGGTTGAGGCACTGATAAAGAAATCTGCAGCGCGATAATAAACAGCCACATCCTCATGATTTACCATACCAGTAAAAACGACCTTACTTTCAATGTCAAGTTCTTTTGCCAAAACTTTCAAATCATCCAAGTATGGGCCATCTCCGACTACTACTAGTTTGACTTTAGGATTTTCCGTTAATACCTCTGGGAAATGGCTGAGCACCGCTTGGATATTTTTCTCAGAAGAAATCCGTGACAAACTCAAAAGCATGGTTTCATCGTTAGCGACACCAAGATCTACTCTTAAACTATCTATGTCTTTTTGGCTAATATCGTCACGCAAGTAATCCTCTAATTTAATCCCTGTCGGAATAACACGTTTAGGAATCTTGATATGATAATCATCCAGCAAATTAAGGACAATACGAGAAGGACAAATCACACCGTCCAAGTCGTTTAGAAATCCGCGCACGATATACTTTACCATACTTGGTTTGATGAGTTTTCCATTGGCGATATACTCAACATAATCTTCATACTGAGTATGATAGGTATGTACAACTGGGATACGTAGGGCAGCTGCAACCATTTTCCCCAACAAACCTACACTAAACTCGGTCTGGGTATGAATCAGTTCTAACTTGTACTGCTTTGCAATCTTATAAGAAGAAATAAGACCACGATAAACCACCCGACGATCAGTAAAAGAAATAAAAGGAACACTAGGAAGACGAATAATAGTCGGATCTTCATAACGCTTGACTTTTTTGTCTGTTGTCGTAAAGACATAAACCTCGTGCCCTTGCTTTTCCAACTCCTCCTTAAGCGTTCGAATACTGGTCGCAACGCCTGAAACTTGTGGAAAATAAGTATCTGTGAATAATCCAATTCTCATTTCAATTAAAGCTCCATTACCTTTTCATAAACCTCAGCAAGCTGATGAGCAACTTTATCAAAACTTCGACTTTCAGCTACTGCATACCCTGCTTCTGTTTTATTACTTTTTCCAGCCAATATATTTTCCAATGCCTCAACAAAACCATCTACATCAGCGGCCAAATCGGCTGACTCGTTATCAATCCAACCATGATAAACAGGTATATCACGTAAAACAGTATGTTGGTGGCTAGCAAGTGATTCTAAAACAACAATTCCTTCTGTCTCCTCTCTACTTGGAAAGAAGAAGGCGTCACTGCCAGACATTGCTCCCTCAAAAACATCTCCCTTAATATAACCAGCAAAAGTCACGTTTGAAGGATGATTTTTTTTAACAATCTGACGCACCTTGTGCGGAATGACCCACTTACTGGTTTCCCCGAACCAGATAAAACGAACATCAGGCATTTTTTCAGCCACTTTAACAAAATCATCTATACCTTTTCGAATGAAGTATAGTCCAGCGCACATCACTACCTTTTGACCGTCTTGAATGTCAAAATAATCTCGAAAGGCTTTTTCTTTATCTGGATTTGAACCGTATTTAGACAAATCAATACCATTAGAGACTGGAAATATAGGAGTCTCAATACCGTAATTTTCAATCAACTTTTTTGAATACTCCGTTGGGGTAATGATGGCATCTGCTTGACGGTAAAAATGACAAAGATAGTACCTAAACAAAGGTGCTATCTGATTGGAAAAGATGAAAGAATTTCGGAAATCTTCTTCTGTCGAGTGACCATGCATGATAACTTTTTTACCGGCTTTTTTAGCCTTCTTCATCAGTTGCCAGCTTTTAAAACCATAGGTATTGATATGAACTAAATCGTAATCATCATTGGGATTGGTTGTGTAGTCTTGACCAACTAGATTCAAGACGCGTTCTTGGTGTTTAATGGCACGTCCAATGCCAGATTTTCTCAAATAATTTTCAGCTTCTAAATATAATAGCACTTTCATACCATCTATTATAGCCTATTTCAAATCATTTTTCACTATCTGTAATAAAATTCAGTCCAAAGTCTTATAGTAAAAAGAAGTTGAACAAAGGTTCAACTTCAAGAGTGATACTTAATAAAAATCAGACTAGGTGACTCCGATGCAGATAACACTAAAATCAAATTAAGTCAACAGCGTCTGAATTTGATTTCAAAAAGTATAAATTTCATAGAGATTGAAGGCAATAACTCCTTCTATATACTCACGTTAGAGGAATTCTTCTTCACTTTTCTTATTTTGTAGAACCTCGGCGATTAATTCCGTGGTTAAGCAAAATTTCTTTTTCCTCTAACTCTTCTTTGCCCATAATTTTTGTCAGCATACGCATGCTAACAGCTCCCAAGTCATAGACAGGTTGGCTAATTGAACTCAGATTTGGACGCGTGTACTGTGTAATTGGCGAATCGTTGCTAGTGAAAATTTCAAAATCTTCCGGAACTTTCTTGCCTGCTGCAAAGAGACCATTCAACAAGCCTGCTGCCAACTCATCTTCTGCAACAATAGCCGCGGTTGCACCAGAATTAATCACACGCTGTGCAAGATCGTAACCCTCTTGGTAACTGTAATTAGCTTCAAAAACAAGACCTTCTCTAAAATCAATCTTATTTTTCTTGAGAGCTTCTTTATAGCCAACGAGACGAACTTTGCCATTGATATCATCAATCAAAGGTCCTGAAACAAAAGCAATCTTATCATGATTTTCAGCTAAAATATCAACTACATCAGTCATTGCTGCTTTATAATCAATATTGACACTTGGTAATTGATGATCAAGGTCAACAGTCCCAGCAAGAACAATTGGTGTACGTGAACGTGAAAATTCAGCACGAATTTTATCCGTGAGATGATGCCCCATGAAGATAATGCCATCAACCTGTTTTGCAAACAAAGTATTGACTACGTTAACTTCTTTGTCGTCATCCTCATCGCTTGAGGCAAGAACAATATTGTATTTATACATAGCTGCAATATCATCAATTCCTTTAGCTAAGATTGAAAAGTAGCTATTAGCAATATTTGGAATCACAACACCAACAGTTGTAGTTTTCTTGCTGGCAAGACCACGGGCAACAGCATTTGGACGATAATCTAGACGATCAATCACTTCCAAAACTTTTTTTCGTGTGTTTTCTTTGACGTTTTTATTACCGTTGACTACTCGACTAACAGTTGCCATAGAGACTCCTGCTTCACGGGCAACATCGTAAATCGTAATGGTATCATCAGTATTCATTTGGTTAGTCCTTTCTATTTGAAAATTACGCTTTCAAGTTTATTTTATCACCTTTTGGAAACACTTTCAAGTCAGAAATACTATTTTTTGAAAAAGTTTTCAAAAAAATTAGTCAAAACTTGCTTTTTTTGTTTTTTCGTGAAAAAATAGTAATCGAAAATGTGTTGTGTTAACTAGAAATTAAACTAACGAGCATCTCTAATCAATAGAAAGAAGGCTATTTATGTCTAAATTATCACAAATTCGTGCTTACCTCAATCAAGAAGAAGCTAATATCGCTGTTTTTTCTGATCCTGTAACGGTTAATTATCTAACAGGTTTTTACTGTGATCCACATGAACGTCAAATGTTTTTGTTCGTTTACACAGATGATGCGCCTGTCCTTTTCGTTCCAGCACTTGAAGTCTCGCGTGCCTCTGCTTTCTTAGACTTCCCCGTTTTTGGTTATCAAGATGCTGAAAATCCTTGGAAAAAAATTAAGACCGTTCTTCCAACGACAGAAAGTAAGAAAATCTTTGCGGAATTTGACAATTTAAACGTGACAAAATTTCAGGGATTGCAAACTGTCTTTGATGGGCGTTTTGAAAACTTAACACCTTATGTTCAACGCATGCGTCTCATTAAGTCAGAAGATGAAGTTGAGAAAATGATGATTGCTGGCGACTATGCTGATAAGGCTATGCAACTTGGTTTTGATAATATTTCACTTGACGTGACCGAAACCGACATTATTGCACAGATTGAATTCGGTATGAAAAGACAAGGTATCAGCCAAATGTCATTTGATACCATGGTATTGACTGGTAACAACGCTGCTAACCCACATGGCATTCCTGGAACAAACAAAATTGAAAATAATGCTTTGCTGTTATTTGACCTAGGTGTTGTAAGTAATGGCTACACATCTGACATGACACGTACGGTCGCTGTCGGTCAGCCTGACCAATTTAAAAGAGATATTTACCAACTTTGCTTAGAGGCTCAACTAACCGCTCAAGATTTCATCAAACCTGGTGTCACTGCAGCTGAGGTGGATGCAGCTGCTCGAAATGTTATTGAAAAAGCTGGTTATGGTGACTATTTCAATCATCGTCTTGGACATGGTTTGGGCATGGACGTGCACGAATTTCCATCTATCATGGCCGGCAATGATATGATTATCAAGGAGGGTATGTGTTTCTCAGTTGAGCCTGGTATTTATATTCCTGGAAAAGTTGGTGTTCGTATTGAAGATTGTGGTCATGTCACAAAGTCTGGATTTGAAGTCTTTACGCAAACACCAAAAGAATTGCTTTACTTTGAAGGATAGGATATGACTTATCAAAAAATGATTTATTGTACTGACTGCGGTACTATGCTAACAGATAATTTTTTAGAGGGTGAAGGATACATCCCCTACTGTTCAAATTGTCAACGGTTTAGATTTCCCATTTTTAACACAGCTTGTAGCATGATTGTGCAAAATGAAAATAAGGATAAAATTCTTCTTATCAAGCAATATAGCAAACCAGATTATATCTTAGTTGCTGGCTACATTTCTCAAGGGGAAGGTGCTGAGGAAACTGTCCGCCGTGAAATCAGAGAAGAACTCAATCTTGAGGTGACCACCTTACAGTTTAACCAAAGTCAATACTTTGAAAAATCCAACACCCTTATGCTGAACTTTGCGGTGACAGTCAAGGGAGAGATTAACCCCAATCATGAGATTGATGATTGGGATTGGTTTAGTATTGAGAAAGCAAGGGAGGCGATTAAAGATGGCAGTTTAGCCGAGCAATTTTTATTGGCTTATTTGGAGAAACTATAATGAACATTCATCATCTTCGTGAGTTTATCACTCTGGCAGAGGTTCAAAATTATCTAGAAGCTGCCGAAGAACTCTTTATATCACAATCTACATTATCTAAGCATATTCAAGCACTTGAAAAAGAATTAATAGAAAGAAAACTATGTCAAAAGAAGATATCAAAAAACAAATTCGTAATGCCTTTGACCATCGCGTAGCTGTTCGTGTCTATAGTGACCAGCTTATCAGTAAGGAGGATATGGACTTCATCCTAGATACGGCTTGGCTTAGCCCTTCTTCTGTCGGACTGGAAGGCTGGCGTTTTATCGTCGTGGATAAAAAACACATCCCAGAACTAAGTGCTGCTGTCAAGGACATTGCCTGGGGTGCCCAACCCCAGTTAGAGACAGCCAGTCACTTTGTCTTGCTTGTGGCTGAAAAAAATGCCCGCTATGACAGCAAATCTATTAAAGACAGCTTGGTACGCCGCGGTTTAACAGAACAGTCTGATTTAGATAGCCGTATTGCCCTCTACCAAGCTTTCCAAACAAGAGATATGCAGATGGTCGATAATCCGCGTGCCCTCTGGGATTGGACAGCCAAGCAGACTTACATAGCCATGGGGAATATGATGACCAGTGCCGCTATGATTGGTATAGATTCCTGTCCAATTGAAGGTTTCAACCACACAGTTTTAAACGAACGCTTGGCTGAATTAGGCTGGATTGACATTGAAAAGGAAGCAGTTGCCACGATGATTGCATTTGGTTACCGTCTCAAAGATCCAAAGCACCCTCGCTCACGTAAACCACGTGAAGAAGTTGTTACATGGCTAGCTAACTAGCTCTGCCATCCCAAATAGTATCTATATAGAAAGGAAAATGTATGCCATTTTTACATACCTGCATCCGCGTCAAAGATTTGGATGCCTCACTCACCTTTTATCAAGAAGCACTTGGATTCAAAGAAGTGCGTCGCAATGATTTCCCAGAATATAAGTTTACACTTGTTTACTTGGCGCTTGAAGACGACCCAAACTATGAACTAGAATTGACCTACAATTACGGTCATGAGGCTTACGATCTTGGAAATGGCTATGCCCACATAGCTGTTGGAGTAGATAATTTGGAAGCTAGTCACGCTGCTCATGAAAAAGCTGGCTATACCGTTACCCCACTATCTGGCCTACCCGGTAAACCTAAAATGTACTACTTCATCACAGACCCAGACGGTTATAAGATTGAAATCATTCGTTTGAAACAATTTTTGGATAAATAGTCAGAAAAATCAATCTATCTTGGACGAAACATGATTATTTCTTATTTGAAAACTTTGTCAATCAAGAAAGTAAGAAATTACGAGAGTTGGGCATCACGCCCTAATGACAGGGCAACAAAAACATCCTAATATTAGTGGCTAGGAAAACTCAGACGGGAGAGTGTACCCACTAGTTTCCAAGCAATCTTGTAAACTATCTTATAGTAGTCCTCTACAAAAATATCCTATCTCTCAACTTTAAAAATTCAGCATTTAACTGAATCATTCTCAACAGAAAGTAAAGATATGCAACAACTCTCAATTATCATCCCTTGCTACAATGAAGAAGATACCATTCAACTATTTTTACAAGAAACAAAAAAAATCGAAGCGGATATGATGTCGGAACTCACTTTCGATTATCTCTTTATCAATGATGGCTCAAAAGATCAGACTCTTAATATCCTACGACATGTTTCACAAATCTATCCAAATGTCCACTACTTATCTTTCTCTCGAAATTTCGGAAAAGAAGCTGCGCTTTTAGCCGGTTTAGAGGAAGCTAAGGGAGATTTGGTCACTGTTATGGATGTTGACCTACAAGACCCACCTGAATTGCTACCACTCATGTATGCTAAAATTTTAGAGGGCTATGATGTCGTTGGTACCCGTCGAGCCGATCGTAAAGGGGAACCCATTGTTCGTTCAGCACTTTCCAAATTATTTTATAAACTGATTAATCTTGTTTCTGATACTGAGATGGTGGATGGTGTCCGTGATTTTCGTCTGATGACTCGTCAAGTTGTAGATAGCATTTTAGAGCTTGGAGAAGTCAATCGTTTTTCTAAAGGAATTTTTTCATGGGTGGGCTATGATGTTATCTATCTCCCATTTGATAATCATGAACGTGTAGCTGGAAAAACTAGTTGGAATTTTTGGGGACTGCTCAAATATTCCTTGGATGGTTTTATCAATTTTTCAGAAATGCCCCTGACTATCGCCACTTGGACAGGAACTATTAGTTTTGTTGCTTCACTACTGGCTATTTTCTTCATCATCGTCCGCAAACTCTTATTTGATGATCCCGTTTCTGGTTGGGCAAGTACCGTTTCTATTATCCTCTTTATTGGAGGTATTCAACTCTTTTGCCTTGGCATAATAGGAAAATACTTATCCAAAATTTTCCTCGAAACTAAAAAACGCCCTGTTTATATCGTTAAAGAAAAAGCTTAAAAACTCTGCAATGTATTTTGCAGAGTTTTTTTGCTACTTTTTCACTAATACTCTTCGAAAATCAAAATTATCCGTTGTCAACTTGCCTTGATGAACTCAAGTTCTATCGTCGGCTTCGTTTCCTAGGCTACTTTTGATTTTCATTGAGTATAAAACAGACAACTACTCATGTTTGCCTGTTACAAACATGGTGAAGGTTGCTTTGGCAAGGGACTCTTTATTTTGATTCGTAATATCAACATCAACAACTTTAGTAGTGCGACCATTATGAACACATTGCCCTTTAATAAAAAGAATATCCCCTAGTTTTCCAGATTTCAGGTAATTGATGCTAGATTGCAAGGTGACAGCATCAGCCCCCGTGGAAATAGACACTAGTCCGCTAATCTGGTCACAAAGTGTAAAGAGATAGCCTCCATGTGCAAAACCGTAATAATTTAAGGACTTGTCGACAACTTCTGTCGTCACTACTACATGACCTTCTTCGTAAGACACCAATTCAAAATTTTCAAAAACACGAATTTCATGTAATTTATCTTCCATATGTCCTAATGCCTTCCACAACATTTTACGGCTGAGGTGTCATGTATCAGGCCTCCCGAAAGATAAATCTGAACGGCATCATCCGCATTTCCAGACACTCCAGCATAGACAGCTATATCTGTCATATCAAACATTCGCATCACCCCTGGTCCGATACTATTGACAATAACTACATCAACTTGTTCATCCAACAGGGCTTTAAATTTTTGAGAGCCATGCTCTTCAGGTAGTGATAGATATGCAGTTGTCATAACTACTTGTTCAGATAGGTTGTACATTTTAAAGCGTGTGCTAAGTCCAAAATGCCCAAAAATAGTATCGTCATCAGCTACAGGAATTGCAACTTTTACCATAATTCCTCCTTTTTCTTACTAAAAACAGACATCAATCAGTGATATTATCTAATAATTCAGCTATATCATCAATCACTTTAGCGTTCATAGTATTAAGTTTTGCTATTTCCTCAGAGCTATAAGGAAAGGTATTAAGGAGAATACCATCCATCCCTACAGCACTAGCGACAAGCATATCTGATGTAAAATCATTACCAACCATGACACAATCAGCAATGTCTAGATGGTTTTCTTCAAGCAAATGATGCATAAAATCTGGCTGTGGCTTTTTCATCTGAAAATCAGATGAGATATAAATCTTGTCAACCAAATCCGCACAGCCCGTTAATTCAATTTCTGGCTGCGTAAAGGCACGTTGAGCATTGGAAAGAATAAAAATTTTGCCACCTTTATCCTTAATCGTTTGTAAGGTCTTAAGTGTATTAGGATAGGCTTTTAAAACTTTACGAGAATTTATTCTAAACACATTAGCTATTAAATTTCCCCAACTTTCCATATCTTTGATGTGGTTCTCGGTTGGGTGTGTTTTTTCTGCATCAGTCAAAAGCTTGATAAAAATAGCCACTAAATCAATTTCGACATGCTTGTAAACCGTCTGTTCATACAGTCGTTCTTCTTCAGCTTTAATCAAATCTAGATACTTTTGACGTAATCCATATGGTGTGTAATCTGCACCATAAGCAGCATAGAGAGAAGTCAATTGTTGCCAGATAGCTAAGTCTTCTTCATCTGTCAATATATCTACCAAAGTTCCATAAAAATCAAAGATATAATTCTTGTATGTTAAGTCTTGCATGAGTCCCTCCATGGATTTATTATAGCACGAAAGGGATGCTCGAACAATGGATTTTTCAGTGGCGCATTGGCTTCTCCTATCGTTTTAATTCTCCTTATCGTTCGTCAGTACCAACTGTCTATTTTGATTTTAACTAAGTACTGAAAGCTACAAACTTATCGCTTTCATTTTCAATTAAAAAATACTCCAAAACTTTGAATTTTTTAGTTATTGAAGTATCTGTTCACGTTTTTCAATTTTTTATTACTTTATTGACTAATACTCAATAAAAATCATAGCCAGACTAGTTTCAATAGTCTGTGAGAGTCTAAATGTTAGAAATGGAGCGGACATCCACTCATATCAACAACATACAGACAACAGAAGTTCATCAAATCAAGGCAACAAGGTCTGAATTTTATTTTAAAAAACTATATACTAGGCTTTGCCACTAGAGAAAGCCTAACATACAATATTAAGTTGCTATTTTTTAGCTAAACTAGCAGCACGTGCTAGTGAGGAATCAATATTAGCACAAAGATTTTCTTCACCAATTTTGTCAATAAATCCCGCTTTTTCCATGACACGGTAAGGTTGGTCATTTACGTGTGACAAAATAAGAGTCATGCCACGTTTTTGACAAATTTCTAAGGTTTCTTCCAAGGCATCCAAACCAGAAACGTCCATGGCAGGGACATTACGCATCCGAAGAATTAAGGCATTCTTACCCTCTTCGTGCTCAATGTTTAGAAAGTCATTGGCAGCACCAAAGAAAAGAGCGCCAAAAAGTTCATAAACAACTGCATTTTGAGGAACATATTTTAAATCAGTGGTTTCGGAAAGTTCAGAGTCATCATGTTCATCTTTCTCAACCCATTGTCTCACTTGAGCCACATCTGCCATACGTTTTAAAAAGAGAAAAGCTGCTAATACCATTCCAAATTCAATAGCAACGACTAAGTCAAAAAATACAGTTAAAAGAAAAGTAATTACTAAAACAGCAACATCACTTTTAGGCGCAGTACGAACCATATGTACAAATGTGCGCCAGCCACTCATATTATAACCTACCATAATCAGGACAGCTGCTAAACAACTCATAGGAATCAGAGAAGCATATGGCATCAAGAAAAGTAAAATTAACAATAAGGTAAGCGCATGAATCATCCCCGCTACGGGTGTTCGACCACCGTTTCTAACATTCGCTGCTGTTCGAGCGATTGCACCAGTGGCTGGAATTCCACCAAACAAAGCCGACATCATATTTCCGACACCTTGACCAACAAGTTCAGCATTAGAACGATGATTCCCACCAATCATCCCATCAGAAACCACAGCTGAAAGTAGAGATTCAATAGCTGCTAAAATGGCAATCGTAAAGGCTGGGGAAATCATTTGTCGAATTAGTGAGAAAGACAACACTGGCATAGAGAAATGAGGTAAACCAGCCTTAATTGTGTATAAGTCCCCAATTGTTTTAACGTCTAATTTCCCAAAAGCAACAATGGCCGTTGTGACAAGAATAGCAACTAGGGAACCTGGAATTTTTTGAGAAATCTTAGGCCAGAAAATCTGAATGAGCAAAGCCAATATTCCAATCAAAAGCGTTTGCCAATTTAGGCTATGCATGTTTTCAGCATAGGCAACCATTTTCTCTACAAACTCCGCTGGCACGGCTCCCATGTCTAATCCAAAAAAATCCTTGATTTGCCCAGCAACAATTCCTACGGCAATCCCGAGAGTGAATCCCACTGTAATGGTCTTAGGAATAAACTTGATTAGATCACCAAAATGCAACAATCCCATAATAATAAGCATCAAACCAGCTAAGAAAGTTGCTACCGTCAGACCAGCCATACCATACTGCGCAATGATACCATAAATAATCACTACAAAGGCTGCCGTTGGTCCTCCAATTTGGACTCGGCTACCGCCTAGAAATGAGATAAAAAAACCAGCAACGACAGCCGTATAGAGACCTTGTTCTGGATTAACACCTGAAGCTATCGCTAAGGCAATCGATAGAGGCAAAGCAATAATTGCCACAATAATCCCTGCAACAAGGTCTTTGACAAACTGCGCCCCTGTATAATTCTTCATTAAACTAAAAAATTTTGGTGTAATGTATTTAAAAGCGTCCATTTTTCCCTCCTCTTTTTTTGTTCTCAGACGCTTGCGAGAACCTACTATCATTTTAGCACATCTCGTTGGAAATCTCTAGATTATGGGAAATCCTATTTTAATCAAGTAAGAGAAGGAAAGACTTTTATTCGTATTTATAGAGACTTGATTGCAGCATCTAAAACCTCCATAACTGCTCTGCTATGTTCTAGAGCAGCCTTTTGGTTGCTGTAATCACGGTTGGAAATAATATTTTGAAAGGCAACAAATTCATCGTGCATGCGGTGGTTGAGACTATTTTGGTTGACGAGCTGCATACTTTGACCGTTAAGACTAAGATTAACTTCTGGCATTGTATTAGTCGGACCTAAGATGGTTGCTGAGCCTTTGTTACCTTGAATAGTTGAGCGAATATCTGCACTGCAATCCTTGGCGCCGATGCAGACACACTTAAAGTGACCATAGTCCATAACGAGCATGCCAGAGGTGTCCACACCACGTTCCATATTCGCCAAATAGTGAACCATCTCAGGTTTACCGAAGAGGCCGACTACCAAATGAATATTGTAAATATTGAGGTCACGTAGGGCGCCTCCACCTTTTTCTGGATCAAAAGCTGGCGCAATCTCACCACGTTTGAAAGCATCATAGCGTGAGCTATACTGGGAATAGTTACATTCCACAATTTTTATATCCCCTAACTTGGATAAATTTTCCTTGACATAGGAAAAATTTCCTAGATATTGGTTGGTGATAGCTTCTAGGAGAAAAAGCTGATGCTGCTCTGCTATTGCTACCAAATCTTCAAATTCCGCTAAAGTTAATGTAAATGGTTTCTCACAGATGACGTGTTTCCCAGCAAGAAGTGCTTTTTTAGCATAATCATAGTGCAAATGGTTGGGAAGTGCCACATAAACGGTGTCAACATCTGGATTTGCCAAAATGCTATCATAATCGCTACTTGCTTGAGAAATGCCGTAAATTTCCGCGAGTTTTTGTGCTTTTTCAAGACTTCGTGGTGTCGATAAAATAGCACTTAACTCAATGCCATTGATTTCCTTTAAAACGGGTAACACTTCGTCAACAATTTTTCCTGTTCCTAAAATGGCTAAGTTCATGAATTTTCTCCTATCGTATTTGCTAAACTGTGGGATAAACCACTTCAAATTCTTCTAAAACGATTAAGCTTTCTGGTGTGAATGTCAACCCACATTCTATAAAATAAGGTTTGAAAAAATCTTCATGTGCTTCACGCCATCAGGCTAAGTTTTTATCTCTTTCTCCCTCTTTGTAATGTAAGCATGCTCTGCTGAACCATCTTTAAACGGCAGAAACGTGACTTGCTTGAATTGGACGATACAGATAGTCTCATCTTGACTATTCAGAATCACATCACAGCTACCAACTTGCGGAATGGGGTCATTATCAATATCATATAAATCATAGGCTTAGGCAGTTGCTGTCTTGATCCCTTTAACAACCAAATCCGCCAGCAAATCTGGTTTCGCACCAAATTGCCAAGTGTCAATGTCATCTCCAACATCCGGATGGATTCGCTTGTATTTACTCCAACATTCTTGCGGTGTCATTGTAATCTCCTTAACAATTCTCTAAGCGAAATCATCTTTAGTACTGTCGGACTGCCAATGGTATTCTATCTTGTGGGCGATATCCTTGGCCTTACTTAGTCCAAATTGATCGCTAATAAAGCCTAAGACCATGTCCATCCCTGCCGATACTCCTGAAGACGTGTAATATTTGCCATCAACCACCCATCGAGCTTGTCTAACCCAATCTACTTTTGCATTGGTGGAAGAGACCCAATCAAATGAGCGCTTATTGCTGGTGGCCCTACGACCGTTCAAGAGTCCAGTTTCAGAAAGCAGGACCGCTCCTGTGCATACAGATAAGACATAGCTTGCATTCTCAGCATAACTTTTTACATAATCAATAAAAGAAGGCTGCAAGTAGATGCTTCTAGTCCCTTGGCCTCCAGGAATGAGTAGAATATCGCAGCTTTCACCTGGGCTCATTTTCTCTGTATCAAGGTTTAAACCAACCTTATTTTTTATTCTTCCGCCAAACTCGGAAACATAGCGAAATCGAACCTCATCTAAAAAAGATAGCAATTCGATTGGTCCAAATAAATCTAAGGGTTCAAAACCATCAAACACTAGAACGATTACTTCTAACTTTGTTGTGCTGCTCATTTAAACCTCCGATACAATACCCAAAATAACTTTGGTAGCTTTGCGGCTTTTCTTTCTCCTTTTAAACCCTTCCTTGCTATCACATACCCAGACGGTTTTTCCCAACCAAATTCTCATATATAGTGAAATCGGCTTAATATTGCCAACAATCCCTTTCATTTCAAATTCACTGCCGTCCGCATGTTCAAACTCTGTGCGCAACCACCATGTATTACCATACCCCAATTCGATAAATTTTTTCATTATAGACTCCACTTCTTGACATCATAATCTAAGAACTCACCCTTTCAAAAAGGGTGCGATTTCTTCGGCATATTCTTCTAAAAGACTTGATTGATAGACTTTTTCACGTCTTGAATCCCTAACCTGCCGCCATAAAATAGAGGCAACCTTCATTGGTGGATAGAACTGTTTACTCAAAGGGTCTTGGTTAAAATTTTTCACAAATCGGTTCCATTGATAGGTCTTTTCTTCGGCATTATCAGGCGAGGGCACTTGCGGTACTTCTAAGACTGCTATCAAATCAGCGATAGTTGCCGAATAATCCTGACTCGCCTCAACCTCTCTCATTTTAATCGCCATTGCTTTTTTGAATGAAAATTTATCAAGGCCAAAGTAGTTTTGGAAAAATTGTCTAGCCTCATCATTGAATGAAAATCCTGAATCCAATAGCTTAGTATTCAAAGTTATTTCAGATGCACTCAAAGTTTTTTTCAAACGTTTGTTTCGTCTAACAGGACAAATTTCCTCTGGTGCTTTCCCTGACAAATACTCTAGGATATAAGCTGTCAGCTCTGCCTTGGTGCCATAGGCTGGCAAGTGGTGTTGACGACAAATATCTTCTAACTCAGTTTTGTACCAGTACTGTTCTCTAAATTCGGCAATGGTCATCTTTTCGGTAAATTCTGCCATATCATACTCCTATTTCAAACTCCATCCGCCATCCATTTTAACAATTTCTCCTTGCATAGATGCCGCCTTTCCAGATGCCAAAAACAAAGTTAACTCTGCAACTTCCTCAGGTAAACTCCACCGTCCGATGGGCGTTTCACTTGCAACCCAATCTGCCAAACCGCCAGGCTCAAAATCTGCTTGTGTCATAGCGGTTTTGACCGCACCTGGTGCAATACCGAAAATTTGGATACCATCTTTGGCATAATCCAAAGCCAACTGGCGCGTAAAACCTGCCAGAGCGTGCTTGGAACTAGTATAGGCAACTCCGCCACCACCCGCTATAAAGCTAGCAATAGAGCACATATTGATAATAATGCCTGATTTTTTCTTGAGCATAGCCGATAAATAGTGACGGCTAATCTTAGTTGTTGCAAAAAAATTGGTTTGAAAGACCTGTTCTAGTTCATCATCGCTGACTTCAAGTAGAGGCTTATAACCGTCAAGAATTCCGGCGGTGTTGCATATGATATCTACAGATGGGATAAAGTCGTAAAGCGCAGCTAGATCACCTGTTAAGTCAAGTTGGAGAAAATGAAAGTCTGAGTGAGACAGGTCGGGTGCAGCCGACTTGTCAACACCATAGACAGCGTAGCCATTTTCCAAAAAAAGCCGTACTTGTGCTAGCCCAATTCCCGATGAGGCACCTGTTACGAGAACTTTAGTCATGAACTTCTATCCAATCATTGGCCAGAATATCGCAAGGTGTCGGACTCCACATGGAAAAGCCCTCTCCGTCGCCAGAAACATTAATCAAAAAATAAGGTGTCGCTTTAAGCTTACGGCCATTAACTTCAAGCATGTCAAAAAGTTGAACGTAGTTTTCAGCACCATCCCAACCCGTGCGAACGTACTTTTTCTTAGCTTTTAAGCCAGGCAATATTTCTTCAAATGTCATGGTTTTCTCCTTTACTGTCTATAAACGTTGATTTAATAGGCTTTTCAATAAGCCTATGAGTTCTAAAATATAAATTTGTTCACCTTTTTGTGGACTTACAAGTTATGCATGGCTTTTTCGTAATAGGAAACAGCCTCTTTTTCTTTGTCCATTGAAAGGTGACTGTAAATATCCATGGTCATGGCTAAGGTTGCATGACCTAGGCGGTATTGTAATTCTTTATAGCTGATGCCAGCATTTAGCAATAAACTAGCGTGAGTATGGCGGAAAGCATGGAAGGTAAAGCGAGGAATACCAATTTCAGCAAACCGCCTGTCTAGGCTATCTTGTCTAGTCGCCATGTTTTGATATTCCTTTGTGGGTGTCGCAAACACCACTGCAGAGACATGCGCCCCAGTCTCTAAAAATAATTGTCGTTGCCTATTCTTGTAAAGTCGTAGCAGATTGATTGTTTTCTTGTCTATGCTTATGACCCTAACCCCTGCTTTGCTCTTTGGCGTACCTATCAAGTCTAACAACCTACTGTAATTCTTGGTGATACTGATAGTTCCGTTCTCTAGATCAATATCTGACCACTCTAGAGCCACTACTTCTCCGAAACGACAACCAGTAGCAAGCAAGACACTGTATAGGACATAGTCGAAGAAATAACTAAATTTCTTATTGGCCAGTTTTTCCATGTAAGCTATCAATGCTTTCAAGTCATCTGGAGCTATGAACTTGATGGCCTTGTTTTCCTGCTTTGGCGCTTTAGGTAAGATGACATCCCTAGCTGGATTGAATGGTAAGAGCTGGAGAGATACGCCATATTGTAAAACACGCCTGTTTATCGAGTGAATCACAGCGTAATGAACTAGCTGAGTTGATAAGTCATTGATAAAACTTTGAATATAGCTAACAGATAGCTTTGTCAGTTTCAAAGCACCAAAGACAGGTATTAGGTGATTATAGAGCATTCTCTTAGTTGCTATGAATGTTTGAGGCTTTACCGTAAGTTGGTAACTCTCTAGCCATAA
Organism: Streptococcus sp. ZY19097; assembly: GCF_040731245.1. Classification (NCBI taxonomy): domain Bacteria; kingdom Bacillati; phylum Bacillota; class Bacilli; order Lactobacillales; family Streptococcaceae; genus Streptococcus; species Streptococcus sp. ZY19097. The sequence continues at coordinate 674,591 of NZ_CP160400.1, read as the reverse complement.
TTCAGCTAGTTGCTGATAATTTTTAACAGGTACTACTTTTGTTACCGTACAGCCATTAGAGATGAAATCATCTTGCGCGTGCTTTGCTTTCTGCTTGACCTCTGTCTTTGTCCTACCCGTCACGCTAGTTTTAGCTTTCTTCCCTGTTACCTGGTCAGTACCTAGGTAAACATTAGCACGGTACACAATCGCACCGTTTTTCTTTTTGACTTCTGTAATTTTCATGATATGAACCTTTCTATCAGCAGGCAAGCCGTTATTAAAAGGATTTTAGATTGATTTGGGTTTATATCATGCAAGGGCTTACGAGAATAGCCCTATTTTCGTTTGTTTTGGTTTGGTATGGAATTTATACCAGTCGAGCATAAAATGCGAATTTGGGCGTTTTAGAGCGTTTGACAGGGCGAGCGATATTCTGATATGATAGTACCGCCCCTTTGGGATAGAAAGGGGGTGAAGCTATGCTAGAATTGTTTCTCACCGTATTTCTTGCACCTTTGCTTGTTGCTATCCTAACGGCATTGTTTGAGTATTGGCTCAACTCACGCAAGAAATAACCCCTAGGGCATAGCTAGAAATAGCTAAGAGCCAAAAAGAAAACCCTCAACGCTGCAACGTTGGGGGTTTTTGTTGTGCCATGCTAGACACGTTTCTCACTGTTAAGGCTATTATACCCCCTTTCTTATTCAGTTGTCAAATGGTTTAACGGCATTATATTACGTTAGGACGCCCTAGAATTGTCAAATCGTATCAAAGTATCAGAATAGTGCAGATTTACATTACTTTAGTGATTATTAGAATATGATAGTATCACGCGCCGAATGCTAACACACCGCCGATATAGAAGCTAGGGTTTGCTAGGGTTGCTAAAATATACAACCTGATAAAACCTTACATTTTTTAGCTATTGAGAAAAGTTGAGTTTTTTAATGCGGACTTATGCGGACTTTTTCACCCGTGACAAATCGTAACTTTTTTCCACTCCCCACAGCACACCAGAACGCCCCTGAGAGCGTGGAATATTGTGGTAGGGTTAATTTTCTGTAAATGTACGTGCTATTTGTAAAAGTCTTTCCTTATCTTGTTTGTTAAGAACATAAAATCTAGATAGTAATTCACTTTCTTCATCAGTCAAATAAGACAACGCTATAGATAAGTTTGTTATTTCATTGATAAGTAAATCTGTTTGCTTTCTTGTAAACTTTTCTTTTTCCTTCGGATTTTTTAACTTCATCAGTTCAGGTAAAGGTAGCTTACTAATAATGGCGTCCATATCAATATTATTCTGCATCCTATCTATGAATTGCTTAGCATCAGTTATAGTTGAGTGTAATAATAACTTATCAATTCCTATTTTTGCCCTATCTTCTTCAATCTGAGAGTATTCTCCTTCCTTAAATTCGGTCAGTACACTTTTAGAACTTTCAGAAGTGAACCCCAACAGATACCCGACAGGTACGCCAAAATGGTCAGCGAGTGCTTGGGCTTTGTCTGGTTTGATTTGGCTTTCGCCGTTTTCCCAATATTGAACAGTTCTTTTTGATACTTGAAATGTATCAGCTAATTCTTGTTGAGTTAGCTTTTTTTCTTTTCGTAATTCTTTCAACCTATTCATAATTTCAACACCTTTCAAATGTGATTATAACACATTTTTTCAGAGTAGCGAAAAAAAATTGCTAGTTCTTCGAAAAAATACTTGACATAGAAATATAATTGCGTTAAAATTCAAAACATAGCAAAAAGCGAAATATTTTTGCTACAACCAACTGCAACACCTTTTCAATCTATTCAGGTTGGTTTATCAAAATAGAAAGGAGCAAAGACCATGAAGAAAGATTTAACATTTGAAGATTGATAGTTAAAACTATTGAGTAGCAAAAAAAAAACGCCAGCACACATGTACCGACTACGATATAAAAAAACTGATAATATTATATCATAGGAGGGGCAACAATGACCATAGAGGAGCTAAAACAAAAGCTAGACAGCATTAAGTGGATTGATAAAGAGATTAGTCAACTATACCTAGAACTTCAATATCTGGAAGATGGACTATTTAAACAGACAACACTAACGCAAGCTAGGGTACAGACTAGCAGGGTGAATAGTTCAGAAAAATATTTAGTTGCTAAGCTAGAACTTAAGGAAGATATAACAAGTAGAATTAACAGGTTAACCAAGGAACGTCTGGAGCTTGTTAAGCTGATTGATAAACTAGATAACCCTAAGTATCGGTTAGCATTAAGCCTTTACTATATCCAACAGAAAGTAGATATAGAGGCGGGGGAGATAATGAATGTTAGTAAGGCAACATTTTTTAGATATTTGAAATTAGCACTCGCTGAATTAACTGACTTATTAACTCATACAGAGAAAGAAAAAGCCATGTTTTAGCCAGTGTTTATCTCATTTGATATTTAACCATACAGCACCTAAAAGCCTTTAGAAACGATTTTAGGTGCTTTTTTGATAACTGATATTAGACAAAATATTATCTTTTTACTTGAATACGTGTAATACGTATGATATAATAATCTTGTCAGGAGGTAAAAGCGCTATGCCTATGACACAAAAAGAAATGGTTAAACTACTTACCGCCCATGGTTGGACAAAAACCAAAGGCGGTAAGGGGTCTCACGTTAAACTTGAAAAAGTAGGCGAGCGACCTATAACCATTCCCCACGGTGAAATTAACAAATACACCGAAATGGGTATCAAAAAGCAAGCAGGGCTGTTATAAAGGCAGTCTCCCGCTTGTCTTTGATTTTGGAGGTAAACTATGCTTGTCACTTATCCAGCTTTATTTTATTTTGACGATACCGACGGAGCTAACGCCCCTTACTTTGTAACTTTCCCAGATTTTGAGCATTCAGCAACTCAAGGCGAGAATATGGCTGATGCCATGGCAATGGCTAGCGATTGGTTAGGCATTAACCTAGCTGATTATATCGAGAATGGACGAGACATCCCCACTCCTACCCCTATTAACGCTTTATCTTTGGCTGATAATAACCCTTTCCGTGATGATAAGGACATAGAGCTAGTTTATGACCCTAGCAAGTCTTTTGTATCTATGGTAATGGTTGACGTTGCTGAGTATCTAGGCAGTCAGGAGCCTGTAAAGAAAACCCTAACTATTCCACGTTGGGCGGATACTTTAGGGCGTGATTTAGGCCTGAATTTCTCACAGACCTTAACAGACGCTATTGCAGATAAAAAAATTCATGCTTAATATTAGCAGACCGACACCGTTTTCGGTCTGTTTTTGCGTTATTGGATACAGTATGAAACAGTATCGTTGACGTCAACAAAATTGTCAACCACGCGCTTCGCAGCGTTTATCTATTCGAGCGATAACGTGGTATAATATAATCACAGCTGGAGGCTTGCATAGTCTAGCCGATTAGGGAGAGTTAGCCCGTGAGGTCATACACTCCCTTTTTTGGTATAATAAACCTATCAGATAAGCAAAAGCAACTAAAAAAGCGTAGCTGATGACTACGCTAGTTCTTGCCTGCTGAACTCGTAAATTATTGACCTATTTTAGGTCTTTTTTTACTCCCCTTTTTGTGGACTTTGGGAGACTATTAAAGGTCATTTGTAACTATGTTTTTTTAAAAAGTCCACAAATTTAGAGGCTATAAACACCTATTTCAAGCCATTCTTAGACATTTTCCAAAATTTCTTCAAATGTCATGGTTTTCTCCTTACCTTCTTCGAAAATCAAAATCAGGTACTGTCGACTTGATTTGATGAACTTGAGTTCTATCTACCTCTTCCTTGTTTAGTTTGATTTTGATTTCATTGCGTATTAAAATTTTAATGATTTTATTATATCAAAAAAACGGGCTTAACGTCCGTCTTTTATCTCTATTCAGCCAATCCATGATAGATGTTATAAACTTCCTGCCTACTTAGGCCAAAGTCTTTGGCTACTTTTTTGATGGCTTGATTAGGTTTATTCCCTTGTTCTACCAAATTTTTGACTAAACTTGCAAGGTCTAATTTATCTAAATCTTGTATTTCTTCCTGACTGTTAAAACCAGACACAATCAGCAAGCATTCGCCTTTAAGTGGATTTTCTGAAATGTAGGATAACACCTCCGAAATGTTGCCACGTTGGTATTCTTCGTAGAGTTTGGTCAATTCACGCACAAGCACAAGCTGGCGGTCACCATAAACTGCCTGCATATTTTCTAGTGTATCAGCAACTCGATAAGGTGATTCATAGAAAATCTGTGTCTCAGGGTAATTCTTCTTGCTTTCAAAAAAGTCTTTCTGCTGACCCGCCTTACGTGGTAGGAATCCATAGAAAATATGAGGCTGCGGGACTAAACCACTTGCAATCAAGGCTGTAATCCCTGCAGAGGCGCCTGGTAGTGCAACGACAGAAATATTTTCAGCAATCGCAGCTTTCACCAAATCATGTCCTGGATCGGAAATTGAAGGCATCCCAGCATCTGACACCTGCGCCAGCGATTTCCCAGATCTCAGCAAGTCCACTAAATCTGGAATTTTCTCATAAGCATTGTACTCATGAAAACTAATCTGTCTGGTTGAAATATCAAAATGTTTAAGTAAAAGACCAGTATTACGCGTATCTTCTGCGCAAATAAAATCCACTGCTTTGAGAACTTCCACTGCACGAAAAGTCATGTCTTGCAGATTACCAATTGGTGTTGGGACCAAATACAGCGTTCCAAAATCTGTTTGACCTTTAAAACTTTTTTGAACTTGCATGACCCCTACTCTCTATATAACAATTCCATACAGAACACACATTCCTCATCGTTTTCACGGCGCTGTCCGTAAAATGAGTTGCAGACATGGAAACCATCAAGATAGATATTTTCTAAGTGCTCTTTCCCCTGATTAAGTGTTTTAGACACCGTTTCGTGTTCCAATTGACTAAGGCGTTCTCTTAGTTTTGTGTTTTCAATCCTCAAACTAGTATTTTCTTCCAGCAAATTTTGAACCTGCTTTTTCATGGCTTCAATATCAGCCAAGGTTACCATGAGATTTTGTGAAAAACCATCAAAGGCATCAAATAAATCTTTTTTATCCATTGATTTCAATCTCCTCCAAAGCATAGGTTAGTTGCGTATGAGTTTCTTCAAAACGGACATTCACAGTATCTGAAAAAACATTGATTGCACTAATAACCCCTTGGCCATTTTGAGTAGTGACTTTTGTACCTATATCTGGAAATTTTTCTTTTGAGGTACGGTAAAAGTCATCCTCAAAGCTAAGACAACACATCAGACGACCACAAAGACCAGAAGTTTTTCCTGAGTTCAGTGACAAGCTTTGATTTTTCAGCATTTTGATGGAGACAGGTGGAAATTCTCCTAAAAAGCTAGAGCAACAAAGAGCTCGACCGCACGGCCCCAAGCCACCATAAACTTTACTTTCTTCACGACTGTTAATTTGCCGAAGTTCAATGCGGGTCTTGTAGAAACTAGCTAAATCTTTTAGCAATTGACGAAAGTCAACACGTTCCTCAGCAACAAAAGTAATCAATACATGACTGCGGTCTAGTGGAAAAACAATATCAACCAATTTCATTTTGAGTTGGTTTAAAGAAATAAGTTCTTCAACATCCGCAAAAGTCGCCTCGGCATAGTTTAAATTATCATGATATGCTTGAATATCCAAAGCGGTTGCTAATCCATGGACGGTATCCAGTTCAGCGGGTAATTTCCGCTCATCTAAATCATAATTATCATAAATCACCTTAGCTAAACGATTTCCTTTTTTATTGTTAATGACGATAAGATCGTCTTTTCGGTATTTTTTATCAGGCAAGACATAAGTGAGTTGTCCGATATCGTCATATTTAACACCTAATACTTCTGTCATGAAATCACCATATATTCTAATGCATTCTGAAAACTCACATTGCTAATCCACATCAGACGTGCTTTATTTATTTTTTGTAAATCAACAACTTTTTTCTGAGAAACACTTCCCTTACCTAAAAGAAGCATCAAGAATTGAAGTACCAACTCCTGTTCGTTTTTATCCGTCGCGATTTGGGTAAGCCTAGACACTTCCAAATAAGCTTGGTCAGTATTTTTTTGCCAGATTTGATAAAATCTCTGGCTAGCTTGTAATAAGTCAAGATTTTTTTTAGTTTGAACAAGTTTTTCCAAATCCGAAGCGTCTTTAGCCACTTGAGCAAAAAGCTGTGCATTCGTCTTTAAAAGTCCAGCCTTCTCGGCTACTTCTGTAAGGTAGTTTATATTTTTAGGAAAGTTAAAAATCTGACAGCGGCTCTTAATTGTCGGCAGAACTTTATTGGCATCACTAGTCAGAAGAAACATATAGGAGTCACTCTGCGGCTCTTCTATAAACTTTAAGAGGCTATTGGCTGCGTTGAGATGCATCTTTTCGCAATCTCGAATGATAAAAACTTGTGATGTTCCTTCAAAACCAGTTCTTGAAAAATTGCTCATCAACTCCTTAACTGTTTCAGTCTTAATAATTTGCCCCACAGGCTCTAGATACTTGACATCTGAAAACTCATTTCTAGCAATTAATTGGCAAGAACGGCAATTTCCGCAAGGAAGTTGGTCTTTTGGGCTTTCACAGAAGCGGCTTTGCGCTAGATAAAGTGCCATGTCAAGACTGGCAAAATCTCCTGAAAAAAGGTAGGCATGATTTAGTCTTTTAGTCTCTAAAATGGCTTTAAATTCTGCAAATAACTTAGGCTGCAAGCGCTCCAAATCCATCATTCATCACTCCTCTTCACTCAAGCAGTCTAAAATTTCCTTCAAAGCATCAGCAACAACTTGCTCTAAGTTTTGTGAAGCATCAATCGTTACCACGCGGCTCTTCTCCAGCTCTGCCAACTCAAGGTAGCCTTGGCGCACACGTTGGTGCATTTCTAATTTTTCAAGGTCAAGGCGATTGATTTCTCGCTCTGCATTCTTGGCGATCCGGGCAAGTCCAGTCTCTGAATCAATGTCAAAATAAAGGGTCAAATCAGGTTTGCGGCTATCAGTGGCAAAATCATTTAACCAAGAAATTACTTGCTTGTCCAAGCCTCGACCAGAACCTTGATAAGCTACTGAGCTGTCAATAAATCGGTCAATAAGGACTAGCTTCCCAGATTTTAAAGCCGGCAAAACTTTCTCCACAAAATGCTGACGACGAGCTGCCATATAAAGCAAGAGTTCAGTCTTATCATCCATGCTCGTATGATTAACATCTAAGATAACATCGCGAATACGCTCTGCAATATCTACTCCACCAGGTTCTCGGGTACTAACAATTGACCGATTGAGTTTTTCTGACAAAATCGGTAAAAGTCGATTGATAACCGTTGTCTTCCCAGCACCATCTGGCCCTTCAAATGAAATGATAAGTCCTTTTTTCATGTTTCATCCTTAAAATATTATTACTACTATTTTATCAAAATTTATCAAAAAAAGACACCATCAGATCATGACGGTATCACTTAAAATTCAGAACTCATATTTACAGCAAAATCCTTTTAGTCAAGATTGCTTGCTATTGTCAAAGGAAATTCAACCAAATCTGCATCTCCTCAAAAAATACTTTACCAGTGATTGCAAGCGCTTAGTCCAGAGATTTCGCAACGGTTTTTTCTACAGCTTTGACATCAATTCCTCTCTCAATCAACTTACTCTTTAGATTTTCAATGTCAGTTTTTCCATCAATCTGCACTTCCACAGCTACCTTGCCCGATTGACGTGTTGCAATAATAGTTCGCTTGATATTTAAGTTCCTTTCAGCGATAGTATCAATTACCTTAGCTAAAATGCCGACCGTGTCTTCTGCTAAAATTTCTACACGAACACCTTCCTCGCCATAACCAGAAATTTCTAAAAAGGCCTTGAAAACATCTTTATCTGTGATGATACCATAAACTTGCTCATTATCAACAACTGGCAAGACACCAACATGGTGCTTCATCATGAGGTAAATAGCATCTTCAAGACGGTCGTATTGAGAAACTGTAATAACATTTTTAATCATAAGATCACGAATTTTTGTTTTATTAAGCAGATAGTTCATCTCGTAAATTGAGAGACTAGTTGCTTTAGAAGGGCTGGCCTCCGCAATAGTTCCTTCTGTCACAAGACCGACTAGCTTATCGTTTTCGATAACTGGTAGGCGGCGTAACCCTTGCTCACGCATCATATCAGCCGCATGTGCAACCGTTGTATCAGGGGAAACGTACACAACTTTTTTTGTCATGAAATCTTTTACTGACATCACAAATTCCTCCAAGCATTTCTTGATTTTATTATAGCACAAGTTGGAAACGATTTCTCTAAAAAAATGAAAATGTCGTGAAAGTTCTACTCTTCAAAAAACTTCAGTCCCTTACCCGATAAGCATCTACACTGCTCATCATGCATAAGTCATCTCATTGTCCCAAACGAATCATTTCTTCAATGGCTCTTTTAGCCCCTTGAATAACATGCTCTTCTAAAAAAATTTCTTCGCCTGAACGCCCTAACAGACATTGATAAACATCCGCCAAAGTAGTCATCTTCATATTATGACAGACACATTCTCTAGAAAGAAGATAAAACCGTTTATCCGGACATTCAAATTGTAAGTGTTGGACGATGCTACTTTCCGTTCCAATGATGAATTCCTTTTCGGAACTTTCCCTAGCATAAGCCATGATTTCAGTTGTACTTCCTGCAAAATCTGCCAATTCTGTAACTTCACTCAAGCATTCTGGATGAACAAGTAACTTGGCATTTGGATGAAGCTGTCTTGCTTGATCTACATCACGTTTTCTCATTCTCATATGTGTCGGACAACCTCCTTTAAAAAATGCAAACTGTTTATTTGGACATTGTTTTTCTACCCACTCCCCAAGGTTTTTGTCTGGAATAAATAATATTTTATCATTTTGAATATTATTAATGATATGAACAGCTGATGAGGATGTCACACAAACATCTACAGCTGTTTTTAACGCTGAAGTTGTATTGATATAAGCAACAATAGTATGTTCTGGGTACCTATCCTTTAACCAACTAATCATTTTTTGATCAATTTGTTGAGCCATAGGGCAACCTGCCAAAGGATTGGCTAAAATAGCATGTTTCTGCGGAGAGAGGACTTTCACCGTCTCTGCCATAAAACGCACACCACACATAATTACTGTTTCTTGAGAAACACTTGCCGCATAACGACTAAGAGCATAGGAGTCTCCTACAAAATCTGCTACTTCCCAGATATCTTGACTTTGGTAAGCATGAGCCAAGATACAAACATTTTTATCTTTTTTTAATCGTAAAATCTCATCTTGCATTTCTCTAGTATTCATTTTAAACTCCCCTACATTTGTTTGATTCTATTATAGGTTGGTGTTTTTTCGATGTCAAGAAAAATATTACAACTGTCTTGTCACATATATAATTTTGTGGTAAAATTCTTTCAAGATTATTTTTATATGAAAGGCTGTCAAGTTTCATATACAGTCATTTACACTCTTTATCATCTTCAATTAGTACACAATTCTGTTAAACTAAGTGTTTTAGCCAATTGTTGCTTACTAATAGCTTCAATCGAAGAGATATTAGATTTTCTGAAAAACTCCATTAAAGAGGAACGTATCACATATGAATTTTTACCAAAAGGACTATCAAAAAACACAAATATTGATTATTGGGAGCGGGTGCTCTGGACTTTATGCCGCTTTAAATCTTTCCAAAGATCTCCAGATTACCATTATTTCTAAAGATAAACTTGAAAACAGTGATTCTTTCTTGGCTCAAGGGGGTATTTGCAAACTAAAAAATGCCGATGATTATTTGTCATTTTTTGAAGACACTCTTAGAGCTGGCCATTATGAAAACAAACCAGAAGCTGTTGATATCATGATACAATCCTCAACAGATATCATTACTGACCTCCTCAACTTTGGTGTTAATTTCCAAAAAGATGAGCAGGGTAATTTTTTATTTACAAAAGAAGGTGCACATTCAACAAACCGTATCCTTTTTCATAAGGACATTACAGGAAAGGAGATCACAAGCCATCTCCTCAATCAAGCGAAAAAACAGCCTAACATTCATTTCTACGAAAACACATGTTTATTAGACATATTAACCAAAGATAATAGCTGCTATGGTGCAATTATTCGCTTACCCAACGGTGAAATCACATCTATTTTGGCTGACACTGTCATACTCGCCACAGGAGGACTTGGAGGACTCTATAAACACAGCACCAATTTCAAACATCTTACAGGGGATGCACTAGCGATTGCAGCACAGCATAATATTGCACTAAAAGATATGTCCTACATTCAAATACACCCTACCACTTTCTACCATAAAGATATCAATGAACGTTCTTTTCTCATTTCTGAATCCGTACGAGGTGAGGGCGCTAGATTATATAACAAAAACATGGAGCCTTTTGTCAATGAACTCCTTCCGCGAGATACTCTTACTCAGGCTATCTTACAGCAAATGGCAATAGACGGGACAGAGTTTGTCTGGGAAGATCTTCGTCCGATTCCTAGGAAGGAATTAATAGAGCATTTTCCAACGATTGTCGCGTATTGTCAGAAAATGGGCTACAATCCTTTTGAAGAATGTATTCCAGTTGTCCCCGCACAGCACTACTTTATGGGTGGCATCAAGGTAAACTTGAATAGTCAAACCTCAATGAAAAGACTTTATGCAGTGGGTGAAACAGCCTGTAACGGTGTACATGGTAAAAATCGTCTAGCAAGTAACTCCTTACTAGAAAGTTTAGTCTTTGCGAAAAGAGCTGCACAGCATATCAACGAGACCTATTCACCACTAGATTTCTTTCCCAAAAACCTAAAGAGTAAAGATGAAACATTTTACAATAATCAAGAAGTGCTTGAAAAATATTACAGAAGCCTTGTTCTTTCCAAAATACAGGAGGATAAATTTCAAAAAGAAACGGTAAGAATAGAACCAAAGTAATGGACTCAGAAAAAATTTTTTTCGTAAATACCATATTTGACTATCCTTTCAAATCTGTTTTAACATTCATTAACAATCAGATTTTCTCTTTGTTATCCCTTTGCCTAATATGGACAGAGAATAACCATCTATCAAATTCTTATTCCTTTTGGTAAAAGCGACTTCTCACAAACATTCTCACGGTAAAACTTTACAGTCTAAAAAGAATTAATCAGACTTTGTTAATTTTTCTCAACGAATTTCAGATTCATCTACGACTTCGGCTCCGCATCGACTTTTACTTTTCATTGAGTTTAGCATTTTTATCGCTTTCACGATAAAAATTAAACCAACAAAGTGATGAAACTACCTTTAACCCATCACATTTCGACTTAGGAAACGAGGAAACTTTAAACAGTATCATTACTCTAAACAATTGATGGCTATTTACTACCTTTTCTGTGACAAATATCCCTATTTCAAATCGTAGTCCCACGAATAAAACAAAGCTAGCAATTGCTACTTTTCCATTTTTTCTTGCATATAATTAGTCATTTACCCACTCAATAAAATACCAATACTCCCATAAATCTAGAGAAGAGGACAAATATGTTTGACTTAATAACCCTGAAACTCAATGCAGACCCCTTAATTTTGAATGCTTTGGCTGAAGATATTACTTCCGAAGACGTCAGTACTAATAGCGTTGTTCCTAATGAAACACTTGGAGAAGTTGACTTAATTAGTAAAGCAGATGGTATCATCTGTGGTCTTCCTATTTTTCAAAGAGTCTTTTACTTACTTGATAACAAAACTCAATTTCATTTCTTTGTTAAAGACGGTGATTCTATCAGTCCTGGACAGACGCTAGGGCGTATTACTGGGGACATGCGTGTCCTTCTCTCTGGCGAACGAACCGCTCTAAACTACCTTCAACGAATGAGCGGCATTGCCACCTATACTAATGCATTTGTAAGAGAGCTCCAAGATTCAGCAATTACTCTATTAGATTCCCGGAAAACAACCCCAAATAATCGTATTTTTGAAAAATATGCCGTAAAAATAGGTGGAGGACAAAATCATCGCTATAACCTTTCAGATGGAGTTTTATTAAAAGATAACCACATAGGAGCTGCAGGAAGCATTACAAAAGCTGTTCATTCTGCTAGAGCCTATGCACCACGAGTTAGAAAAATTGAAGTAGAGGTTGAAAATCTCCAAATGGTAAAAGAAGCTATTGAGGCAAAGGCAGACATTATTATGCTTGATAATATGTCTTATGAACAACTTCAGGAAGCTGTTGCCTTGATTCATAAAAAAGCAGAAATAGAAATATCTGGTAATATAACCAAAGATAATATCCATAGATTAACTAAACTTGATGTTCAATATGTTTCAAGTGGTGCTCTTACCCACTCCGCAAATATCTTAGACCTATCCCTAAAAAATCTTCATCCCATCTCGACAGTCAAAAAATAAGTATGTTCGTTGAAAATCTGAACTAAATTTTATATGTCCATACTAATAAACTCCACTCCATACTCTTCTATTACTTAGTTATCCCTTTAGCATCTTCAATAAATGCCTAATACCTTATCTCAAAGATACTCTGACAGACTGTATCTACAACTTATACTCAACCAAAATCAAAAATAACAAACTTATAACTATCATCACGAATCCATACCCTTTTACCGTGACAAAAGATTCCATCAATCGTGTAATCGTTCAATTTTGAATATATCCAATCACTCCCAGATAGCTATTTCTGATTTTTAATCAGTATTAATTTTCACATCTAGTCAAATATTGATTTTCATCGAATAAAAGGTTAGTAATTTCATAAATGATAATAAAAAAACGAATGAAACGATAAAGATACTTTTAAATCGTTAATCATTCGTTTTTTAGCTGTTTTATCCACCAAGATAAGCCTTGCGAACTTCCTCAGAAGCGAGTAATTCTTGTCCTGTTCCGGACAGGACAATCTTACCTGTCTCCAGAACATAACCACGATCTGCAATAGATAATGCCTTATTTGCATTTTGTTCAATCAAAAGCACAGTAGTTCCTTGTTTTTGAATATCTTGGATAATATCAAAAATTTCTTGAATGAAGATTGGAGCAAGTCCCATGGATGGTTCATCCAAAAGTAACAATTTGGGTTTGCTCATAAGTGCACGCCCCATAGCAAGCATCTGCTGCTCACCACCAGATAAAGTTGCTGCATCTTGATTTTTCCGTTCCTCCAAACGTGGGAAACGCTCAAAGATCTTCTTCATATTGAGTTTGTTTTCTTCCTTATTTTTACTTAAGAAAGCACCCATCTCAAGATTTTCTAAAACAGTCAACCCAGGAAAAACATGACGACCTTCCGGAACCTGTGCCAAGCCTTCAGCCACAATTTTACGCGCCGGAACTTTTTGGATGTCATTTCCAAGATAAGAAATACTTCCTTCGCTTGGACGAACAAGACCAGAAATCGTTCGTAAAATAGATGTTTTCCCTGCTCCGTTAGCACCAATCAGGGTAACAACTTCACCTTCATTAACTTCAAAGCTGACATTTTTTACAGCTTCAATTGCACCATAGCTGACTGAAAGATTCTTAATTTTTAGCATTGCCATTAAGCGTCACCTCCAAGGTAGGCTTCAATAACCCGTTTGTTTGTCTTGATTTCATCAGGTGTGCCATGTGCAATCAATCTGCCATATTCCAAAACATAGATTCGTTCCGTCACTTCCATTACCAAACTCATATCATGCTCGATTAAGATGATAGTAATACCAAATTCTTCTTTGATTTGGCGGATAAGAGCGGTCAATTCAGCAGTTTCTTGAGGATTCATACCCGCGGCAGGTTCATCTAAAAAGAGGATTTTGGGTTCAGTTGCTAAAGCACGGACAATTTCCAAACGGCGTTGTTGACCATAGGGTAGATTTTTTGCCAAAGTATCAGCTTCACCCTCTAAATTAAAAATTCCGAGCAGCTTCATTGCTTTTTGACATAAGTCTTTCTCACTTTGATAAAATTTGGGTAAGCGTAGCATACTCGAAAACAAATGAGATTTATGTTGATTGCTCATTCCAACCAAAACGTTATCCAACACCGTCATATTCTTGAAAAGTCGAATATTTTGGAAAGTACGTGACAAACCCAGTGATGCAATCTTGTCTGGCTTCTTACCATTAAGAACAACACCATCCAAAGTAACAGTTCCTTCACTTGGCTCATACACGCCTGTTAAAAGGTTGAAAAGGGTTGTCTTTCCTGCACCATTTGGTCCAATAAGCCCAACTAACTCTCCTTCGTTGAGTTCCATAGTCACATCACCGACAGCAGTTAGACCACCAAAATTTTTTGTTAAATGTTTAACTTCAAGAAGTGCCATTATTTGCCCTCCTTAACTTTTTTTGAAAATAGTTTTGAAAGAATCAACTCTTTTGTCCCCAAAAGACCACTTGGACGGAACACCATTACAAGTATAAGAGCTAGTGAGTAGATAATCATGCGTAGTTCCGAAACATTTTGTAAGAACATATTCAAAACACCAAGAACAACAGCTGCAACAATTGTACCAGTCATTGAGCCCAAACCGCCGAGAACAGCAATGATAAGGTAATCAATAGAACGCATGATAGTGAAATCTTTAGGAACAACAGTTCCAATATAACCTACATAAAGAGAACCAGCAATACTTGCAGTCATAGCTGCAAAAGCAAAGGTCATGACTTTAATTTTTGTTGTATTAACACCCATTGCCTCTGCTGCAATCTCATCTTCACGAACCGAGAGAACTTGACGTCCTACAGAACTACGAATATAGTTCATCATAAGTAGCGCAATAACAACCACAAAGACAAAAACCAATTGCCAACTAGTAAAAGGCAAAATCCCTGTCAAACCAGCAGCACCATTTGTCAAATCACCACCATTAACAATAGCAATGCGGATAATTTCGGCAACCCCAAGAGTCGCAATAGCTAGGTAATCACCTTTCAACCGTAGTGTTGGAAAACCAACGATAACAGCAACCAGACCTGCTACGACCATACCAACAAGCATCGATAAATAAAAGCCAGCATAAGTTGGATTAGACTTTGTAACAATGGCTGTTGCATAAGCACCAATTGCCATAAATCCTGCTTGACCTAATGGAAATTGTCCAGAAAAGCCAAGAACAAGGTTCGTTCCCATAGCCATTATCATAGAGATACCAATTCCCATTAAAATTTGGATATGATAAACACGAAGGATTCCTGTGCTAACGAAGACTGAAAGTAAAACGAAGGTCACCCCAATCAAAGCAAGCCACGATAAAATTGATTTTATATTTTTTTTCATGCTTAAACCTTCTCTTTCACATTTTTACCAAGAATACCAGCTGGACGGACCAAAAGAATGATAATCAAAATCGCATAAACAACTGCATCCTTGTAACTTGATAGCCCAATAGAAATAGAGAATGTCTCCAAAAGACCAATAATAAAGCCACCCAAAGCGGCACCTGGAATAATACCTATTCCCCCAAGAACAGCCGCAACAAAAGCTTTGATACCTGGGGTCATCCCCATTAACGGATCAATAGAATTGTAATAAAGACCAATCAAGACACCTGCTGCACCAGCAAGTGCTGATCCCAAAGCAAAAGTGAAACTGATTGTCGAATTAACATTAATCCCCATCAATTCAGCTGCATCACTGTCAACCGAAACCGCCCGCATGGCCTTACCCATTTTTGTCTTTTGAACAATAAATTGCAAAGCTAACATCAAAAAGATTGAGACACCCAAAATGGTTAGTTGGACATTCGTAACACTGACTGGGCCAAGGTTATATTTAACAGTTTCAAGTGCTTGCGGAAAGGCACGAATATCGGCTCCTACCAAATAAACCATCCCATATTCCAAGAGGAAAGAAACACCGATAGCCGTGATCAATGCAGCAATACGAGTTGAATGTCGTAAAGGACGATATGCCAGAAACTCAATGACCATACCTAAAATAGCTGTAAGCACCATTGTCAAAATCAAAGCGATGAAAAAATTCATATGATAGGTATTAATCAAATAATAACCAATGAAAGCACCCATCATGTAGATATCACCATGGGCAAAGTTAATTAGCTTGATAATACCATAAACCATGGTATATCCGAGAGCGAGCAATGCATACACACTTCCCAAAATCAAGCCATTGACAAGTTGTTGGAGCATAAATTCACCAAACTTTCTATAACATAATAAGAACTGGGAGGTGGTATGCCCCCCAGACTTTTAACATTTTATTTTACTTCAACAGCTGTAGCTGATTTTTGTTGACCATTCTCCAACTCAACCATAATAGCTGACTTAACTGGATTATGGTCTTTATCAATAGTCATTTTACCAGTTACACCATCAAAATCCTTAAGTGATGCTAAATTCTTAGCAAGTTCTTTTGAGTCTTTTGCACCTTCAGCAGCTTCGGCTGCCATGTAAATTGAATCATAAGCAAGCGCAGCAAACATATTTGGGGCCTCACCATATTTATCTGTATATGCCTTGATAAAGCTATCAGATTTTTTCTCTGAAAGCTTAACAGATGTTGAATAACCTGCTACATAGAAAACATTGGTAGCATTAGCTGCACCAGCACCTTCAATAAATTTCTCATCTGAGAATCCATCAGGACCAAGGATTGGCTTATCAATTCCCATTTCACGTGCTTGCTTAGTAATCAAACCTGTTTCAGTATAATAACCAAGAAGAACAATGGTATCGAAATCTTTATCTTTAACTTTTGTCAAAGCAGCTTGGAAGTCTTTATCCCCTGATTGATAAGTTTCTTCAATAACATCACCCTTGTAGGCAGCCTTAAAAGCCTTATAAAGACCTTTAGCATAATCACTTGAAGCATCGTAATAAACAAGTGCTTTCTTAGAACTCAAATCCTGAGTAGCATATTGCGCGATAACCTGACCTTGGAAGCTGTCTTGGAAGGTTGTACGGAAAACATACTCCTCAACTTTTCCATCTTTTGACGTTAAATCATCTTGTGTTCCAGAAGGCGTCAACAAGGGAACTCCTGCCTTTGTAGCATTTGGTGATGCTGCTGCAGTTGCGCCCGATGTCGCTGGACCTAAAATCAAATTAACTTTGTCTTCTGTTGCCAAACTTGTTGATACCGTCGCAGCTTCAGAGTTATCAGATTTGTTGTCTTTAGAGACAACTTTAATCTTTTTACCATCAACACCGCCTGCTGCATTGATTTCCTCAACAGCAAGATCAGCACCATTTTTTTCTTGATTACCATATGCGGCTACATTACCTGACAGCTCAAGGTTATAACCGATTTTGATAGTATCACCGATGGTGGTACCTGTAGCATCAGATGTTGAACTTGGGGCAGCTCCACAAGCTGCCAAAGCAGCCACGCTAAAAAAGGCAACTGCAGAAAGTATGATTTTTTTCTTCATTCCTAATTCTCCTAAAGATCGAATAATGATATGTAAATAAGATACTGAATTATCTGAAAATTGTCAAGAGTTTTATCTCTGTTTTTCTAAACTTTCTTCACGATGAAGATTGCCGACAAAATGAGTATCAACTTCCAAAAGGTAGGATGGCACGACTTCTTTCACAAATTTTTGACCAGACAGTTCTTTAATTGTCTCATCGATTTTTTCTTGTTCTAAATAGAGCAAGAGATAGCGAAAACGTCGAGAATGATAATGGACATCCCCATATTTGCTAACTTTTCGTGCATCACGATTATAGTACAGATAGACAACAAGTCCTACTCGACTAGTTTTCTCCAACATTTGAATCCTTCTCTCTAATATTATCTCCACGACCATGTCCATGTTTTGGTCGTTTTGGTGCCAATGGCAGTCCAGTATCTACAAAAATATCTGATGAAATTGATTGCGAAAGTAAGCTAGACAGTTCAGCTAAAACCTCCTGTAGGGCAACTTCTGCCTGCCTGTAGGCAATCACCTTAGGGTGTGTATCTAGTGTTCTTTTTTTTGAAAGAAGCTGACGCCTCAATTGTGCAACGTCTGGTCTAAATGCTAAAAACTCCTTGACCTCTTCGTACTGTTCTTGACAATTTTGAAAATCACTAATGGCTGCTTGAATATCCTCTGATTGCAAAAAAGCTAATCTCGTTTGGCGATACTCTTGAACAACAGGTAACTTTAAAAATGCTCGCACAACTTCGTCAATGGCATCGTCAATCTCATATAACTCTTGATTAATGCTTAACATGCTATCATTATATCATATTTCATCTAAGGAAAAAAGAAGCCCCGTGAGGCTTCTTTACCAAAGATTATTTAAGTGAGTTGTTTGCCATGATTTCATCAATAAAACCATATTCAAGTGTTTCTTGAGCACTCATCCAATAATCACGTTCTGCATCTTTATGAACTTGACGAACAGTCTTACCAGAATTATCTGCTAAAATTTGTTCTAAGTTTTTACGCGTTTTTAAAAGATGTTCAGCAGCAATGGCCATATCTGTTTGTTGTGTGCCACCGCCAGTTCCACCCATTGGTTGGTGAATCATGTATTCAGCATTTGGCAACATAAAACGTTTTCCTTTAGTCCCAGATGAGGCGATAATTGTCCCCATAGACGCTGCCATCCCCATAACAATAGTTTGTACATCAGACTTGATGAAGTTCATAGTATCAACGATGGCAAGACCAGCTGAAACCGACCCACCCGGAGTATTGACATACAAGTAGATGTCTTTGGTATTATCTTGAGCATCCAAGAATAATAGCTGAGCAATAATAGAGTTTGCCATATTATCTTCAACTGGACCAGTCAACATAATGATACGGTCTTTTAAAAGGCGTGAATAAATATCGTATGAGCGTTCGCCACGACTCGTTTGTTCAATAACTACAGGAATCATAGTTTTTCCTCTTTCTTTTGTTTCTTGAAGTTATTATATGATTTTAGTCAGAAAAGGTCAAATGAAAAACTCACTTTTTAGCACTCTTTCAAAATGAGTGCTAAAGCATCTATTCAGATAATCATATCTAGATACTAATTATTTTTATGGCAAGATGTAATTGTTAGAAAAAATTTTAGGTTGAGCTAATTAGCCAACCTAGAATTTCTCTACATGTAATCATATATTTTTTTAACAATCGCCTCAAAAGTTTTATTCCCAGTTTGAACTAACCAAGCTCTGGCTAACAAGAAACTGGCCATTATCAATTACTGAACTCAATCATTAAAACTTATTTGGTTCCAAACAAACGATCCCCAGCATCTCCCAAACCTGGTACAATATAGCCGTGTTCGTTAAGTTTCTCGTCCAGAGCAGCTGTGTAAATGTCAATATCTGGATGAGCTTCTTGCAATGCTTTCACACCTTCGGGTGCTGAGACAAGGCAGACAAATTTGAT
The DNA here is from genome assembly GCF_040731245.1 of Streptococcus sp. ZY19097. Taxonomy (NCBI): domain Bacteria; kingdom Bacillati; phylum Bacillota; class Bacilli; order Lactobacillales; family Streptococcaceae; genus Streptococcus; species Streptococcus sp. ZY19097. The sequence goes on along the minus strand of NZ_CP160400.1, from coordinate 655,262 downwards.
GTTGGCAGCACCGCGTTTCTTCAAAGAATCTACCGCTAAGATGGCTGAACCACCTGTTGCTAACATTGGATCTACAAGGAAAATTTGACGTTGGTCAATATCTTCAGGCAATTTTACAAGATACTCGACAGGTTGAAGAGTTTCTTCATCACGATACATCCCAATGTGTCCAACTTTCGCAGCTGGTACAAGACTAAGCAAACCATCAACCATCCCGATACCAGCACGAAGAATAGGGACAATTGCCAATTTTTTACCAGCTAATTGCTTTTGTACTGTTCGTGTGATTGGTGTTTCGATTTCAACATCCTCAAGTGGCAAATCACGTGACACTTCATAGCCCATCAACATTGCAATTTCATTGACAAGTTCACGAAAATCCTTAGTTGAAGTTGTGGTACGACGAAGAATAGATAATTTGTGTTGAATAAGTGGATGTGAGATAACTTGAAATTTTCCCATGTTTTTACTTCCTTTATAATTTTTACATCACTACTATTGTACCAAAAAATATCAAAAAACGCTTGCCCAAAATGTGACAAACGTTCGTTTTTTATTTTACCTAAATTCTCAAAGTAATACTCAGTTAAAATCAAAAATAGCGGAAGTCCAGTCTCTATCTACAATTGATTTGAGTTGATAAGCGGTTAAGGTTTGAATAACCTCTTGAAGTTTATCGATTACCTCATTTAAGGTCCTAAATACTTTATTCTTGAAACCAAGTTTACGAATCTCAGCCCAGACTTGCTCAATAGGATTCATTTCAGGTGTGTAGGGTGGAATGAAGGTAAATTCAATATTCTTAGGAATATTTAAGGTCTGAGATTTATGCCAGATGGCATTATCCATGACTAAAATAATATAATCTTCTGGATAAGCTGCCGATAGTTGGCGTAAAAATTCATTCATCCAATCACTATTACATCCGCCTGCTATGATGAAAAACGAGTCGCCTGTATGGGCATCCACAGCTCCATAACAATAGCGGTATTCACGAATGTGATGACTTGCTACGTGAGGACGATAACCTTTTGGAGACCAACACGAACCAAGTTTACTGATACGCCCAAAACCCGCCTCATCTTGATACATAAGGCGGATTTTTTGATATTCTTTTCCATCAATAAAGCGCTTACTCATTCTCTCCTCGAATAAAGATTTTATTTTTAGACGCTAAAATGGTTTCGGCGTCTGCTTTTTTCGGATGTTGGGGACGTGGGCTAACTTTACGCCAACCATGACGTTTCAGGAGAGCATAGAAACCTTCTCGGGTTGTCTTGTGCCCAACTCTCTCTTGATAAGCTTTAAAGAGGGTGTTAACGGTAACGAATTCTCCATTCAAAGAGGAAGAGAGTTGCTCTTTAAGGAAATCTTCTTCCTCCTCATGCGTCATATAGGAGCGGCGGCGACCACCACGATTCTCCTTTAAGAGAGCTTCTAAGCCACCACTTAGATAGCGATTTAATAAGTTGCGGACTGTCTGATGGACAAAGCCTACTGATTTAGCTACAGATGTTAAATTATGGCATTCAGAGTAGAGAATAAGGGCTTGAATTTTTCTATGATGCGGAGCATTATTTTTATCTTTAAGGGCTTGCTTTAATTCTTCGACTTGTGTTTGGGTAAGTTCTTTTGTCATAATACTATTATAACGCTATTTTTGATTTTTGTTAAGTATAAGTTCTAGTCTAACACCAAAACTGGAAATTAGACTGAGACAAAAAAATAAGGTAGAACTTACTATGGGACAAGTTGGTAACTGACAATGAAAAACAAACACTTAACTCTCTCTGATCGCAATGATATTCAAATAGGAATTGAACAGCTAAAGCCCTTCTCAGCTATCACTGTTAAGCTAGGAAAAGATCCGTCCACAATTTCAAAAGAAGTTCGGAGAAATCGAGTGGTTAAAGAAAATTCTGTGACATCTAATTGTGAGGCTTGCCCTCTACTCAAAAAGGCTCCCTACGTTTGTAATGCCTGTCCGAAAAAGAGAACCAATTGTGGATACCAGAAACAATTCTACTACGCCAAAAGAGCTCAGCTTGATTATGAAGCTAAGCTCTCGGAGTCGAGAACAGGCGTTGCCCTAAACAAGGAAGAATTCTATGAAATGGACGCTATTGTCTCTTCTGCCATCCAAAAGGGACAACACCTCAACCACATCATCGACTCAAATGAACTTTCGGCATCCAGAGCTTCTATCTACAGATACCTTGAAAAAGGCTATCTGTCCAAAAAGCCCATTGATTTCCCTCGTGTCGTAAAATTCAGAAAGCGGAGAACCAGAAACCTCCAACCCATTCCTAAAACTGCCAAAGAAGGACGGTCTTACGAGGACTTCCAACGCTTTCTCACAGAGAAAGGCGTCAGCTATTGGCTGGAAATGGACACCGTTACTGGACGGATGGGCGGAAAGGTGCTTCTCACCTTCAACCTCTCTTTCTGCAACTTTATCTTCGCTCGATTACTTGACAACAAAACGGCCAATGAAGTCGCTAAACACCTCTACATTATCAAGAACGACCTACATCAGAAGGAGATGAGCTTCTGCGAAATATTTCCTGTCATTCTGACCGACAATGGTGGGGAATTCGCCAGAGTAGACGACATCGAAATGGATGTTCGTGGTGAATCAAAGCTCTTCTTCTGTGACCCCAATCGTTCTGATCAGAAGGGGAGAATTGAGAAGAATCATACACTTATCAGAGACATTCTCCCTAAAGGAACTAGCTTTGATAACTTGACACAGGATGACATCAACCTGGTTTGTTCGCATGTCAACAGCGTCAAACGAGCTTCTTTCAACGGAAAATCGGCTTATGAACTCTTTACATTTACCTACGGTGAGGAATTGGCAACACTTTTGGGGATCACTAAAATTGACCCTGAGAACGTCATCCAATCACCTCGATTATTAGATAAGTAATCGCTAGCTTTTATCATAAAAACTAATCAAAAACATACTAAGATTAGTAGTGAGGAAATCTCCGACGGGAGAGAGTACTCACTACTTTTTTCATTCTCAAGATGATAAAGTAGAGGTGTCTTGTTAAGTCGTGGGGCTTTTTGACGCTAGACGTCGCAACAAAAACTGGCAAGACACCTGTTTTAGAAAGAATGTTATCAAAGTATGTGGGACGCCAGACGTCGAGTATTGAAAATGACATCACTAAAACAAGGAATCATTCAAGACAAAGAGGTAATATCATGCGAGTAGTATTGGGAATTGACGTGAGTAAGGTAAGTTCAGAAGTGGCTATTCTAGTCAACGGCGAGAAGGTTCATGGCTATACCATGCCCAATGATGCCATTGGCTTTGCTCGGCTACTTGGCGATTTGAAAACCGTCCACAAGCCAGAAATCATCTTTGAAGCAACAGGCGTCTATTCTCGTCGTCTTCAAGCTTTTCTGGATGAACATAGCTACGCTTATACGCGACTCAATCCCTTAGAAGCCAAGAAGCAACTGGATAGCTTGCGTGTGCGAAAAACAGATCAAATTGACGCCGAAAAACTGGCTCAGTCTCAGTTTGTATTGAATCGTAAACCGACCTATGTCCAAGAAGAAGTCTATCAAGATCTGCGAGATTCAAGTCGGTTCTATCAGAACTTAACTGAGGACATCGTTCGAGCTAAAAACCGTCTGCACAAGGTCTTACAGGTCACTTTTCCTGAATTGGAAACTATCTTGTCAACACCAACTGGGGAACAATACTGGAACTTAGTTACTGCGTTTCCTTGCAAGGACTTCGTGCTTGAGTTAAGCAAGGATGAACTCTCAAAGAGCATCCGTCTGTCCACTTCAAAACGGATTTCTGACGAGCGTGTGGCCTACTTAGCAGAGAAGCTGACAGCACTAGCTAATCAATCTTATTGTGCCGTCAAGAAAACCTCTCCAATCATGGAAGAGGTCCGTTACTATGCAAAAGAATTGCTTAGACTTTCTGAACAGAGACAAGCAATCTTAGACGAAATGGTGGAACTAGCTCAACCTTTACCAGAGTATGACATTCTGCTTTCTATTCCTGGTATCGCTGAGACGACTGCAACAAGTATTATTGGTGAACTGGGAGATATTCGCCGTTTTCAGTCTGCCAATCAAATCAATGCCTTTATCGGTATTGACCTGAGACACTATGAATCTGGAAACTTCATCGCTAAGGAACACATTACCAAGCGTGGCAACCCCTACGCTAGAAAGATTCTGTTCAAATGCATTCACAATATCGCTTCAGCTAGTCACACCAATCCTTGCCATATTGCAGACTTTTATGAGAAACGAAAAAGGCAATCGCAAACGACTTCAACCAAGCCACACACGATTGCCTCCATACACCGTCTCATTCGGACAATGTATTACCTCATTACGCATAATAAGCTTTACGATTATACTTCTACCCAAAATCGGTAAAACTGTTTATGCCATATTATTGTAACACCTTATTTCAAAAATCACAAAATAAGGTGTTGGTTTTGTATACACTTTTTATGTAAATCTTTAGTGTAAAGTAAGGTCACTTCCCTATTTTGATGACTGTATGAAAATTATTTTTTCTCTAAAACCTTGATAGACTTGACAAATGGTAGAAAATAGAAAGGAACTTGTCCCATCCCAAATTCCAGATGACTAGAACTTACTTTGAGACGTCTCAGAGCCAGTAACTTTAGTGTACTCTTTTTTTCAACAATTTCAATCCTAAAACTCACTATTATCAACATTTTTAGTCAAAAACAGAACTTAGTCTGAGACTAAACTCTGTTGGTTTTATGCAGTTTTCTCAGAGTAACTTCTGGAAGGACGGGAACTAGAACTTACTTTGAGAATTTACTTTTTTATTTTACCTTTTTTATTTTGGAAAAACACGCGCAATCCTAGCCACTGCTTCCTTGACAGTTTCCAAGGGTGTGGCAACATTCAATCGTGCAAAATATTTCCCCTCTTTGCCAAAATGAGAGCCATCGTTCAAAACCACTTTAGCTTCTCTTTTAAGCTTTTCACCCAAATCTGGTTGAGCAAGACCATAGGCAGAAAAATCCAACCATATCAAATAAGTCCCTTCAGGCTTCATTACCTTAATCTTGGTATTTTTAGTCAAATAATCCGTCGCATAGGTGACATTTTCCTCAATAACTCTACGTAATTCTTCCAACCAAGGTTTGCCATAGGTGAAAGCCGCTTGGGTTGTAAGCATACCAATAGTTGGCACCTCATGTTGGTTATTGGCCAATTGTACGCGCTGAAACTTCTGACGCAGACTTTTATTTTGAATAATGGCAAAGCTATTTTTAGTACCTGCAATATTAAAAGTTTTGGTTGCCGATGCTAAAATGATAGAAAAGTTTTTATTAGAATTTCTCACTGTATTGAAAGAATGGTGTTTATTGCCAAATAATGCTAGGTCTTGATGAATCTCATCCGAAATCAAAAGCACCCCATGTTTTTGGCATAGCTCTGCTATTTTTTCCAAATCCTCTTTTGCCCAAACTCGTCCACCAGGATTGTGAGGGCTACAAAGTAGATAAAGTTTGACCTCATGTTCAATGATATCTCGCTCTAGCTGTTCAAAATCGATTTCGAAACGTCCATTGATAACTTTTAGAGAATTTTCAACCAACTGGCGCTCATTAAGTTTAACTGTTCGTGAAAATGGATAATAAACTGGCGAATTGATTAGGACTGCATCACCTTTTTGGGTGAAAGCCTGAATCGCAACCGAAATTGCTGGAACAACCCCATCAATAAAGACAATATCCTCTTTTTCAATAGCATACCCATGTTCATTTTTCTCCCAGTCAATAACTGCTTGGTAAAGTTCAGGACTAAAATAATTGTAACCAAAGATATGTTCCTGACCATAGTTGATAATGGTTTCCTTGATTTCTGGAATTGGTAAAAAATCCATATCTGCTACCCACATTTGCAGTAAGTCAGGATTATTTTCAGAAGCTTGCCACTTAGAAGTGAACTGTGTCAAACGATTGGGTCTGGTTGTGAAATCATATTTTCCCATTTTATACCTCCAATGCCGTCTTCAAATCATCTATTAAATCCTCTTCATCCTCTATACCAATCGAAAGGCGAAGCAAGTCATCTGTCAAACCGTAAGAAGCTCTAACATCTGCTGGAATATCCGCGTGAGTTTGCGTTGTTGGATAAGTAATCAGACTTTCCACCCCACCTAAACTTTCTGCAAAGGTAATAACCTCTAAAGCGTTGATAATGCTAGGAATTTTATCCTTATCTACAACCTTAAAGGAAATCATTCCTCCCTTACCAGTGTATAGAACTTCTTTTACCTGAGGGGCATTTTTCAAAAATTCTACAACTTTCTTGGCGTTCTTTGTTGATTTTTCCATGCGGAGTTTCAGGGTTTTTAAGCCGCGCATAAGTAAATAAGAATCAAACGGCGACAGTGTTGGACCAGTAGTATTATGGTCATAGAAAAGTTTCTCATAAATGGTATCATCGTTTGTCATAACAACACCAGCGAGTACATCATTGTGGCCTGACAAATATTTGGTTGCCGAATGCAAAACAATGTCCGCACCAAGTAGAAGGGGATTTTGGTAAATAGGACTATAGAAGGTATTGTCCACAATTACCTTGGCTCCTTTTTCATGGGCTAATTTAGAAATCTTAGCGATGTCAAACTCAATCATGAGAGGATTTGTTGGTGTTTCAATATAAACGATATCTGTTTCATCTGAAATAGCAGCCAACATTTCTTCCTCAGTGTTAGTGTAAGTAAAGCTAAAGCGCCCTTTCTTTTCTTGATCATTGAACCAGCGGAAAGACCCTCCGTACAAATCACGAGCAGCTACAACCTTGCTACCTACCGGAAAAATCTCTAGAGTTAAAACGATAGCTGCCATTCCTGAGCTAGTTGCCAAAGCGTATTTTGCTTTTTCGATAGCAGCTAAAGTTGCCTCTAATGTCGCTCTGGTAGGATTTTTTGTCCGAGTATAATCAAAACCTGTAGATTGGCCAAACTCTGGATGTTGATAAGTCGTTGAAAAATGAATAGGAGAGGCCAAAGCTCCCGTTGCTTTATCTGATTTAATTCCTGCATGTGCCAAGATAGTTTCTAAGCGTAGTGTTTTGCTCATATCTTCTCTCCCCTAGTATGATGTTACTATTCTATCATGGATTTTGTTTAATTGAGCTGTTTATGGGTATTCCATTTCTTGATAGTCAGCTATAAGAAAAAATTATAGCCAAATCACTTGACAATTATTTCTCAAATTGTCAAGTCAAGTGCAACAAAGTCCATTAATACTCTTCGAAAATCAAAATTATCCGTTGTCAACTTGCCTTGATGAACTCAAGTTCTATCGTCGGCTTCGTTTCCTAGGCTACTTTTGATTTTCATTGAGTATAAGTCAATAATCTATATTTTTAGGTTTCAAAAACAAGCTAGTTTAATCTTTTTTCTATGTTTGATTGGAAAATAAAAACAAGCATCTCCAAATTGGAATTGCTCGTTTTTAAGATATGAGATACTTATGGGCACCTCTATAAACTCCCAAAATTGCCAATTTGGAGTTATGAAAGCCTTGTTAAATCAACATTTTAAATTTTAGAAAATTAGTTTTTAGAGGTCCCTTATCTTATTAAATTTTATCGTTTAACCTATAGATGCATTTTTTGACGAAGCGCTTCAGCTTTACTTCCAATTAGCTTGTCTAACAAACGAGTCACTAAGGCCAAGAAACCGTAGACTACTACACCTACTCCTCCCACAATCACCAAATGAAATGCGCTGAATAAACGATTTGTATCAGGTAAAACGACTCCCATTAACCAATTAGCTAAAAGAACAAAGATAGCCATAATTGTCGTTAGAATTAAAACAAGCAAACTGCTTCGACGAATCGCAAGACGGCTAAATCTTGTAATCTCATGAATGCGAAGATACATCAATACGATTGGGACAAGGAGTGCTAAGGCCGTTGAGATAATTGGGCCGTAGGCATGAAAGAAGAAAATAAACGGAATCTGTAAGATAAGTTTTACAACAACACCGTAAGCAAAATAGCGGATAGCCCTACGATTTTCAAACAGCGCCTGAAGCATTGGTGCCAACACAGTATAAATAGCAAGAACAACTGTCTGCAACAAAGAAGCGACGAAGAGCCCTAAAGCTAATGACGATTGATCTTTTGGCACTTGATAAAACACACCATAGAGAGGTTTTGCCAAGATAACCGAACCTATGATAGCTGGGATAATAAAAATCAAAAGCATTCGCAGATTATTAACAACCAGTTTAGCTGCTGCTTTTCTATCCTTTTTGACAAAATTTTCAGTTAAGAGAGGAATACCTACCCCAGCAATAGCCGTAGCCACTGCAATCAAAATCATTGTTACCTTACCAGGATTGCTTGAAAAATAAGCAAACATGACCTTTAATTCTCTGTTAGAATAATTCGTAAAGAGAGCCATGGTATTCCCAAAAGTAAATTGGTCAATGAGTTTGAAAACTTGAATGGCTGATCCTGTAATAATAAAAGGAATAGCTTCTTTCACTGTTTCAATTAGCAATTCTTTGACATTAATATCAATATCTTCGGGTTTCTTACCAAACAAGGCCGATAATAAATCTGAACGCCAAAGAAAATATATCAGCATAGCAATGCTGGCAAACATACCAATAAAGGCTGCAAAAGTTGATTGAATGACCGCATCAACGTAATTTCCAGAACCCATTTTCATAATGAAAAAGGCTGTAAGTAACATCCAGATGACACGGATGACCTGCTCTGCTATTTGACTTAAGGCGTACGGTTTGAGATTATTGAAGCCTTGGAAAAAACCTCTAAGAACACTCATGGCTGGAAAAACCAAAACTGCTAAAGTCAGACTTCTTAAAACAGGTACCAATTCCTGACCACCTCGGCTCATGGAAGCAAAAAGCGGTGAACCAATGTACATAATAAAGGCAAAAAACGCACCCAGAGCCAACATAAAGTGAAGAATTTTTCGCACCAAATAGGTACTTTTTTGTGGATCTCCCAATGTATTGTACTTAGAAACTTGTTTGGCCACTGCAACCGGTATACCTACTGTTGACATCAATAAAAAGAGAGCGTAGATTTCATACCCCATTCCAAAAAGAGCATTGGCTTCAGCCGCGTACTGACCCATCCAAGCATACCAAGGAATGATGTAAATAGCTCCAAGTAATCGACTGATAAAATTTCCAGCTGTCAACCAAGCTGTTCCCTTTATCATTTGCTCTTGCTGTGTTAATTTTTTTGCGTTTTCAGTCATAGTAATCTTTCCAAAGGTTTGATAAATTTATTATAAACTTTTGATTGAGACTTGTAAAACGCTAACTTTAAGACTAAAATAGAAAGTATGATTACACTTGAAAAAACATTAAACATTCTCAAAAATGATAAAAATTTCCGCGAGATTATCGCCAATAATCGCTACAATTGGACATGGGCTGAAAATCCGACTTTTAATAAAATCAGTTTTGATAGCCGTGATGTAGATTCTCAAACACTCTTTTTTGCTAAAGGAGCTGCTTTTAAAAAAGAATACCTTGAAAAAGCTATCTCTGCTGGTTTAACTTTTTATGTCAGTCAAATCGATTATGAAGTCAGCATTCCTGCTATTATCGTAACCGATATTAAACAGGCTATGAGTCTGATTGCAATGGCATTTTATAATCACCCAGAAAAAAAATTGAAAATCCTTGCTTTTACAGGGACTAAAGGCAAAACAACAGCAGCTTATTTTGCTTATAACATTCTCAAGCAAAACCACAAACCTGCCATGTTTTCTACCATGAATACCACATTAGATGGGAAAAATTTTTTCAAATCCAAATTAACTACGCCTGAAAGTCTTGATCTTTTCAAAATGATGGCCGAGGCCGTTAGTAATGGCATGACTCATCTAATCATGGAGGTTTCTAGCCAAGCCTATTTGGTCAAACGTGTCTACGGTCTTACCTTTGATGTCGGAGTCTTTCTCAATATTAGCCCTGACCATATTGGACCTATTGAGCATCCGACCTTTGAGGACTATTTTTATCACAAGCGTCTTTTGATGGCAAATAGCAGAGCCGTTGTTGTCAATGCTGGCATGGAACATTTTGAAATTGTTGCAAACCAAGTGAACGATATCCCGCATGATTTTTATGGCAAATCGTCTGACAATCGGATTGAACAGAGCAGAGCTTTTAGCTTTGATGGAACTGGCAAGATAGCTGGACATTATGATATACAGCTTATCGGAGCTTTTAATCAGGAAAATGCTGTCGCTGCAGGACTTGCCTGTCTTCGTCTAGGCGCTAACTTAGCCGATATCAAAAAAGGGATTGCCGAAACAATTGTTCCAGGTCGTATGGAGGTACTCACCCAAACTAACGGTGCAAAGGTCTTTGTTGACTATGCCCACAATGGTGATAGCCTTGAAAAACTGTTATCTGTCGTTGAAGAACACCAGAAAGGAACTATTCTTCTCATCCTGGGTGCCCCTGGTAATAAAGGAGAAAGTCGCCGTGCTGACTTTGGCCGTGTCATCAATGATCATCCTCAGTTAGAGGTTATCTTAACTGCTGACGATCCAAACTTCGAAGATCCTCAAATCATCTCAGAGGAGATTGCCAGTCACATCACACGAACAGTTCCAATCATAATTGATCGTGAGACAGCTATTAAAAAAGCTCTGCTATTAACCCAAAACGAAAATGACGCTGTCATTATTGCTGGTAAAGGAGCTGATGCCTATCAAATCGTCAATGGCGAACGCGCAGCTTATGATGGTGATCTTGAAATAGCTAAAAAATATCTTTAATTAGAAATATTCTAGTTACTATTTCTAACCATTCTAAATAAGTGCCACCCAATTCAAAATTTTCTAAAAATATTCTTAAAAAGGCTTTTTAGGGCCTTTTTTCTATGTTATAATGGAATAACTTTTTTGAAGAAAGGAGGTTAAAAATGTCGAAAATACATGCTGAAATGATTTTGGTATCCTATGATAAGGAAACCATTATTGATCAACTATCCGTTAAATTATTGGATGGTAAAATAACAACGATCATCGGATCCAATGGTTGCGGGAAATCAACACTTCTAAAAGCTCTCACCCGCATTCAACCAATTCATTCTGGTAGCATTTACATTGATGGTCAGGCCATTTCCAGTCTGCCAACTAAAACTGTGGCGCAAAAGATGGCTCTCTTACCCCAAGTTTTGGAAGCTACAGAAGGCATTTCTGTCTATGAATTGGTATCCTACGGTCGTTTCCCCCATCAAAGGTATCTAGGTAGCCTTACCAATCAAGACAGAGATAAAATCCACTGGGCTATGGAAGTCACAAAGGTAACTGAGTTTGCTACTGTAGATGTCGATTCACTCTCTGGTGGTCAGCGGCAGCGAGTTTGGATTGCCATGGCACTAGCTCAAGATACCGACACCATTTTTTTGGATGAGCCAACTACTTATCTGGACATGAATCATCAGCTCGAGATTTTGGAGTTACTACAGACACTCAATCGCGAAACTCACAAAACCATTATTATGGTTCTTCATGATTTAAATTTATCAGCTCGCTTTTCAGATGTACTGATTGCCATGAAAAAAGGAAAGATCTGCTATCAGGGGTCTGTAGATCAAGTTATGACACCTGAAATGGTGGCCGATATCTTCAATATCAAGGCACAAATCATCGAAGATCCCATTAACAAATGTCCCGTTCTACTGACTTATCAGTTAATATAGATTATTTCTAGGAGTATAGAAAATGAAAAAAGTATTATCCCTCTTTGCAGCTTTGTTTGCTGTTTTTGTTCTGACAGCTTGCAACAGTCAATCTCAAAAAGAATCTAGCACTCAAAGTAGCTCTGCTATTTCCAAAATGCCAAAAATAACAGGCTTCACCTATTATGGTGATATTCCGAAAAATCCTAAGAAAGTCGTTAACTTTGCTTATTCTTATACTGGCTATCTTTTGGAATTAGGTATTGATGTTGCCAGTTATTCCCTCGATTTAGAAAAAGATAGTCCTGCCTTTGGTCAAAAACTTAAAGATGCTAAAAAACTGACTTCTAGCGATACAGAAGCTATTGCTGCTCAAGAACCTGACCTCATTATCGCCTTTTCAACTGATGAAAACATCAACAAACTGAAAGAAATTGCCCCAACGTTGGTTATCACATTCGCTTCCAGCGATTACCTAGAAATGATGACCAATCTTGGTAAGGTCTTTGGCAAGGAAGAAAAGGCTCAAAAATGGTTGAAAGAGTGGAAGCAAAAAACTGCAGCTGCTCGTAATGAACTCAGCGATATTTTACCAGCGGATACCACTTTCACTGTGATGGATTTCTATGAAAAAAATATCTTCCTTTATGGTAATAACTGGGGACGTGGTGGTGAATTGATTTATCAAGCTCTAGGCTATAAAGCACCACAAAAAGTCCAAGATGATGTCATAAATAAAGATGGCTGGTTCGGTGTATCTCAAGAAGTTCTGGGAGATTATATCGGCGACTATGCTGTTGTTAATAACAATGATAGTACTAAGGCAGCAGCTTCCTCTCTCAAAGAAAGTGATATTTGGAAAAACATCCCAGCTGTAAAAGCTGGTCATGTACTAGAATTAGATTACAACCTATTCTACTTCTCCGATCCAATGTCACTTGATAAACAATTACCTGCATTCATTAAAGCAGTTAAAACAGTCAACAACTAAGTTATTAGAAAAGAGTTAGTTATCCATGAACCAAAAAGATTACCTTCTCACTCAGCATAATAATGGCGAGGAAAAATTGTCTGACTTGGGTAAAAATCGCTCTTTTACCACCCTAAAAACTAATCAAAGTATGACAGTAAAGTCGAAACAATTAGACACGTTGCCGTACAATTCCAATAATCGGCAAAAGAGACAAGGGCATAGGCTGGATCTCCTTTGCCTCTTTCTTCTAATTTTATTTTTCCTAGGCTGGTATTTTGGGCTGCGTTTTGGTGCAATTAATTATACACATCGTCAAGTTCTGAAAATCTTGCAAAATCCATTAACAAATTCAGCAGTTCAGGATGTTATTTTCGATTTGCGTCTGCCTCGCACCATAGCTGCGATCTTAGTCGGAGCTGCTATGGCAGTAGCAGGTGCTATCATGCAGGGAGTCACACGAAATCCTATTGCTGACCCAGGTCTGTTGGGAATCAATGCTGGAGCTGGGCTAGCCTTGATTCTAGGTTATGCCATCTTCGGTGCCATGCATTATAGCTTGATTATGTTGTTTTGTCTGTTGGGATCAAGTTTAGCAGCATTCCTTATTTTTGGGCTGTCCTATCAACCCAGACGTGGCTATCATCAAATACGTCTCATTTTAGCTGGTGCTATGGTTTCTACTCTTTTTTCAGCCATTGGGCAAGCTATCACTATCTATTTCAACCTCTCTACAACAGTTATTGGATGGCAAGCTGGTGGTCTGGGGCAAGTCAACTGGAAAATGCTTGCTCTGATTGCACCCCTCATTATATTTGGACTGATTTTAGCACAATTTTTATCTCATCAACTCACTATTCTCAGTTTGGATGAAACCGTTGCAAAATCTCTCGGACAAAACACGCTAGCTGTCACTCTTGGACTGCTAGCACTTGTTCTCCTTCTTTCTGCTGCTTCAGTAGCCATTATCGGAACAGTTTCATTCGTGGGACTTATCATTCCGCATTTCATCAAAATGTTTGTCGGTAAAGACTATCGTCAACTTTTGCCCCTGACAGCTCTTAGCGGAGCGACTTTCATGCTCTGGGTTGATCTTTTCTGCCGAACTTTAAAACCTCCAACAGAGACACCTATTAGCGCTGTTATTAGCATTATCGGTCTTCCTTGCTTCCTCTGGCTAATCAGAAGGGGGAGAAATCTATGATATCATCTAAAAAATTAGCGTCCAGATTCGCTCTTTTGCTTGGCTTAGTCTTTATTCTTTTCTTAGTCTCTCTATCTCTAGGATATGCCCACTCATCAATTTATGACCTTATTGATCTTATACTTGGAAAATCTAGTTCTGCGATGATTTTTATCCTCACTAAAGTTAGACTTCCTCGTATTATAGCCTGTATGGTGGGTGGTACTTCCCTAGCAATGTCTGGCATGTTGCTGCAAACCTTGACTAAAAATCCTCTGGCTGACTCAGGAATCTTGGGAATTAACACTGGTGCTGGGCTGGTTATTACCATCATGGTTGGTCTCCTTGATATGTCTAAACCTAGTGTACTTACCATCATGCCTGTCTTTGCAATGTTCGGAGGCATGTTGACTATCTTGCTCGTCTATTTCATGGCTCGGAAGCGCAATAATAGCATTAGTCCGACACGCCTTATCATAACAGGTGTTGGCGTCTCTAGTATGCTGTCTGGTGTCATGGTCTCAATTATGAACCAGATTAACAACGTTAAAATGACCTATATTGTCGAATGGCTGAGCGGTAAAGTCAACGGCGGTGACTGGAAGACGCTTGCCACATTCACACCCATTTTACTAATTCTGTGGCTCATTACTTATAGCCGCAGCCACTCCCTCAACATCATGAATCTTAATGAACAAACAGCTCTGGCATTAGGGCTTAATCTGCAACGTGAACGCCTTTATAGTCTAATATTAGCTACAGCACTAGCTTCACTCAGTGTTGTTTTGGTAGGAAATATAACCTTTGTCGGTTTGATAGCGGGGCATATCGCCAGACGTTTGATGGGAAATAACCATCGAATCAGTTTACCTGCTGCTATGTTAGTCGGTATGATCCTCTTACTTGTAGCGGATACCATCGGGCGAGTACTACTTGTTGGTACGGGTATTCCAACAGGTATCGTCGTTTCCGTTATAGGGGCACCTTATTTCCTTTATCTTATGATAACTACAGAAAACTAATGCCCAATGAAAATCAAAATTCGACTAAGTGATGTAGATAAAACTATCTTCATCAAATAAAAGTAACGATGTCTGAGTTTGATTTACTAAGAATATAAAAAGTGGCTGGGATTAAATCCCCAACCTAATCATACAATAACCGGTCTGGGATTTTGATCCCAGATTTTTTTGTTCCCAAAAGAGGCCGTTAGTTGACCCTTTTGCAGGATATGCCCCTGCATAGCTCTTAAAAGGCTACTTTTGCGCGTCCAGCGATTCAAACTCAGGGAACAGTCTAAACTGTAAATCGTAAAGCGATATTGATGATTTTGACCTAGCGGTGGTTTTGGACCGGCATAACGATGCCAGCCGTAGGCTATCCCCTGCCTAGCTCCATAAGAGTTTGCTACTTCAAAACCCTGAGGCAAATTGTCCTTAATGTGACTGGAAGCCGGAAGATTCCAGATGAGCCAATGGGTAAATTCCTTTTTAAGGGGATGGGTCAAATCTTCCAAAGTAATAGCAAGTGTTTGGGCTTGAGGAGAAAGATTCTTAATGTAAAATTCAGGTGACCTGTCTTCTCCCTTTCCTGTATGTTCAAGCGGAAATTCTCCACCTTCAGGAATGGTCGGACAAATAAAATCTAACCTTTCTATCATGTCAAACGCCTCGCTTAACTTAAAATAAATCATTACTGAAAATCAATTTCTCTCTATCAAAAGCCATCTTCAAACCATAACTCTGCTCGTCTATTTGCTCTAAATAACCTAAAAGTACTAAGGCTTGCACAAAAATATCAGGACGCTTCTGCTTGACCACGGCCTTTCGATCAAATTTTAAAAGAAAAGCGGTCATATATTTAAGAGCATATTCCTGATTAACATCCCCCAAGATGGCATAGAGTTTTTCTTGGTCTGGAGACAAAGGCAAAGTTGTCCGCAATTTGTGGAAATAGTTCGACATGGTCAATTGACTTCTGGCAAAATCTGTCTTCTCTTCTAGAATAACTTGGTTTGTTACATTAGCCAGTTGGGTATAAAAAGTCAATGCCAAGAGATTATCATAAGCAGGGGAATGTGTATCTACAAAAACCATGTCATCTAAACTGACCTGCTCTGCCTTTTCCAAAAGGGGCAAAGTCAAGGTATAGCGCTTATCCTGACGAGCAACATAGCCTGCCTGCACATAGTCTTCAATGGCACGGTCCAGTTTTGGAATTTCTGGAAAATCGCGCTTTATCTGGCGCAAAGTGACTTCATCGTGCATTGGCAAATAATTAATCAGCTCTTGAAAAAAAGACTGGCGCGTTAGTTTGTCAGGGTTATAGGTAATGATCATCTAGTTCTCCTATGTAGATTAAGTCTTTGGACTTGGCAAGTTGACTGGGATTGGTCCCTGGCTGACCGACAGGCACTGGCAGCTGTAACTTCTCAAAATAATGCTGCCAAAAATCAGAAATAAGCTGCTTGCCATCTCCAAATGACATGGGGATGGTCTCAAAAATAGGTAACATCTCAGCAATATATTGAGAGCAATAAAAAGCACCTTCATTCGGATAGAAACTGTGATTGTAGGGCTTTCCCAGATGCTTCTCTGCAACCTTTAAAACAGCTAAACAATCAATTTTCTCATAACGATAAACACATATTCTCTGATTTTCCCTTCCAAGAAAGTTCTCTAAATCTTGCTTAGAAACACCATTCTCTTTTGTAGCCTCGTAAATCATCCCATCCAGATAAATAGCAACATGGCTGTAAGCCCCTGTCGTATTCTGAATAGCCTGTCCCATATCTGATCGATCAGCGGTAAAGAGCAGATCCCCGCTTGCTAAGTCTTGAAGTTTCATACTTCTATTGTAACATAAAATGAGATAGAAGATTTTTCTTAAAATTAATAGGGCGCAAATTACATCATTTTCATTCTCGTCAGAATCTACAAAAAAAGACGGCGAACCGTCTTTTTACTATTCTTAGGCATTAAAGCTTTCTGTTAGTTGTGGCACGACTTGTTTCTTACGAGATACTGCACCTGCTAAGAAAGCATGATTATTTTCAAGAGTGAAGTTAAATGCAGCTTCAACTTTATCAGTATTAGCCCCCAAAGCAAGAATTTCTGAATTTGAGTTAATGATATCCGTAATCATCAAAACAAAATCTGAATAGCCATTTGCTTTTGATGCTGCTGTAATTGCTGCTTCAATATCACCTTGACGTTCAAGAACTTCCGCAATGTCAACAGTATTAACTTGCGCAACACGGACATTATTACCATTAAGTTCAAATGTTTTAGCATCAATGTCAATCAATTCTTCAGCAGACTTGCTAGCCAAGTTAGTCCCAGCCTTAAGCATAGCCAAGCCATATTCTTCAAGGTTAACTCCTGCAATTTCAGCTAACTCTGCTGCGACTTGTGGGTCAGTGACGTGAGTGGTTGGTGATTTCAAAAGAAGGGTATCTGAAATCAAACCTGACAACATCAGACCTGCCAATTCTTTTGGTACAGCAACATTGTTTTCTTTAAACATACGGTAAACAATTGAGCTGGCTGAACCTACAGGCTCCAAACGCATAAAAAGTGGACTTGCTGTTTCAAAGTTTGCCACGCGATGATGGTCAACCACACCATAAACTGTCACATCTTTGATGTCAGAGATAGATTGTTGGAATTCATTGTGGTCAGTCAAGATGACTGTATCTACACCCTCAGCCTTAGCTGATTCAACTACACGAGGTGCTTTTACACCAAAGTAATCAAGGACAAAAGCTGTTTCTTCGTTAGGAATTCCTAAAGCAACAGCCTCAGTATCTAAGCCATAAGCTTCTTTGGCTAAGTAAGCAAAAGCAAGAGATGACCCAATAGCATCAGAGTCTGGATTTTGGTGACCAAAAACTAAAATTTTAGACATGTTTATTACCTCATCATTGTATTTATTCTATTTTAGCAAAATTTAAGAAAGATAGCAAAATGATTTAACAAAAACATCTTGAGTTCAAGCTCAAGATGTTTATTTCTCATGATGATAGCAGAGCTTAAAACTACATCCGCTCTGTAGACAACTAACTACCAATTTCCAAGCATCAACCATGAATACGTTCCATGTACTTGGTATAACTTTCGGTATGCATCAAGTCTTTGGCATTTTGAACACGTGCCTTAGTTGGTGGCTTAACACCTTCGAGGGTATATGGAATTCCCAATTCACGCCATTTAAACTCGCCAAGTGTGTGGTATGGCAAAATCTCAAACTTATCAACATTTTTAAGAGTTGCTACAAATTTACCAAGCTCAATCAAATCCTCATCAATATCAGTCAGCCCTGGGACTAAGACATGACGAATCCAAACTGGAATTCCCTTATCAGATAGATATTGAGCAAAAAGTAAAATATTCTTATTTGGCTGACGCGTCACAACAAGGTGCTGCGCTGGATTAATTTCTTTTATATCAAGCAAAACCAAGTCTGTCACAGCCAATAATTTATCGACAATTTCATGATATTCAGGAGTAGAGCGGTAGGCAAAACCACAGGTATCAAGTGTACAATGAATACCAAGTTTTTTAGCTTCTGTAAACAAAGCAGTGACAAATTCAATCTGTAACATAGCTTCTCCACCAGAAACCGTAATGCCACCATTTTTGCCCCAATAATGCTTATAACGAAGGGCTTCATTTAAGACATCCTCTACCGTTCTCTCTGTCGCTTTATTACTTTCCATTGCCCAAGTATCGGGGTTGTGGCAATATTGACAACGCATCTTGCAGCCTTGCATAAAGACCACAAAACGAATACCTGGTCCATCAACAGAGCCAAAACTTTCCGTTGAATGAACCAATCCTGTCACTTTTTTATAATCAATCTCTGCCATCTGTTCACCTCTCCCAAATTGTAACCGTTTTTCTTGCTTACATTATACCATTTTCCAAAGAAAAAAGACTAAGTTTTGCTTAGTCTTCCTCAATACTCTGTTCTATATCAGAAAAGATTACTTTTAACTTTGTAACACGACCATCCTTGACTTTATCGTTGATGATTTCAATCTGTTTATCTTTGCTATCAACAGTAAAACTTTCCTTATTTTCTTGACTTGGAATCGCGCCAACACCAGTAAGGTAGAAACCAGCTATGGTATCGACATCGTCACTCTCAAGTTCCGTATCAAAATAATCGTTAAACTCGTTTAAGGTCATGGTCCCCAAAACGATGTACGTGTGCTCTGCAATTTCACGAACAAATTGTTCGGCTTTATCGGTCTCATCGTCAATTTCTCCAACAATTTCTTCAAGCAAATCTTCCAAAGTGACCAGACCAGCAACACCTCCGTATTCATCCAGCAAAATAGCCATCTGATTTTGAGTATTACGAAGCTGAAGTAGTAAATCATCCACAAAAATCGTTTCTGGAACAAAGAGCGGCTCCTGCAAAATTTTTGTCAAAATGATATTGTCAAAACCATTCCGAAATCCTGCTTCCAAAAGTCGTTTGGTGTGAAGAACACCGATAATCTTGTCCTTATCGTCGTCATAGACAGGAATTCGAGAAAAGTTCTGCTTAAGAATCCCTTCAATATTCTCATGAATATCATCATTGATGTCAATCATGAAAGCATCTGTTCGCGGAACCATCACCTCACGCGCAAGCATTTCATCCAATGAGAAAATCCCCTGAAGCATCTCAATTTCTTCAGCGTCCAACGTTTCTTCGCTGTTGGTCAACATGTATTCAATCTCATCACGCGTCATTTTTTCATCAGCATCATCAAACTGCATTGGGGTAATGCGAGAAAGAAGATTTGTTGATGCTGACAGAAGCCAAACAAAGGGGCTGACAATCTTTCCAAGAAAAATGATAACCGGGGCAGAAAAAACAGCCAGATTTTCTTTTAAATTCATGGCTATACGCTTAGGGTAAAGTTCCCCCAAAACGATTGAAATGTAGGTTAAGAAAATCAGAGAAATAACAGATCCTGCTGTTTGCGCCCAAGCCAAATTACCAAACCAACTGGCAATAACCTTTCCGAGAGAAGCAGATAAGCTAGCTCCTTGCAAGAGACTGATGAAAGTGATACCAACTTGAATAGTGGATAAAAAATTGTTGGGATTTTCTAAAACCGCCAACAGACGGATAAACTTTTTTTCTCCTTCTTCTGCTTTTTGTTCTACACGAGACCTATTAAGAGATACCAGTGCCATCTCAGAGGCAGAAAAAAATGCGTTTAAAAGAGTTAAAATAAGCAATAATAAAAATTGTAACAGTAAATTCTGACTGCTCGGGTCTTCCATTATGAGAGTACTCCTAGAAATATAATATCATTATTATAGCACATTTTCCCCTTGTTTCGTCAATTATTTATTTCCTACACCCTACAAATAACTCTTAGGCTTATTTAACGTAAAAAAACTCTAGATATTTTAAATATGATATACTAATATCATGATATAACCTTTTAGATTACTCTCAATATAAGGAGGCAAGCTACAGATTTTACTAGAATACGGTAAAGTAGTCATAAAAGATAAACTAAGAGACTATAAAAACAGAAAGGCTATGAAAGAATGACAGTTATTTCAATGACAAATGTCAGTTTACGTAAGCATGGAAAAGACTTACTAAAAAATATTAATTGGCAGGTAGAAAAAGGGCAGACTTGGGCCATCCTTGGTTTGAACGGTTCTGGCAAAACGACACTCTTGAAACTTATCATGGCAGAATTTTTCCCAACCTCAGGTAAAATTTCTGTTCTCGGTCAATCCTTTGGAAAAACAGATATTACCGAGATTCGCAAAAAAATTGGTATTGTTTCAGGTTTCATTACCGACAGACTTTCACTACAATTGCGCGCCGAACAGGTTGTCTTGACTGGAAAATACAAGTCTAGCATTCTATATAAGCAATATGGGGATAGAGAGCTAAACGAAGCACGTCATATGCTACTATCTCTAGATGGAGGACACTTGCTAGGACGTCGCCTCTATGAATTGTCCCAAGGAGAAAAACAGCTAGTTCTGATTGCTCGTAGCCTCATGGAAGAACCTGAAATTTTGATTTTAGATGAGGCTACGGTTGGTCTTGACCTATTTGCCCGCGAAAAATTACTTAAGCAAATTGATCGCATTACAGACTTGCCAACTGCCCCAACAGTACTCTACGTTACCCACCATGCCGAGGAAATCAGTGCAAAAATGGAACACATTATTCTCCTCAAAAAAGGAGAAATCGTTGCCCAAGGGCCTAAAAAAGATATTATCACTGAAAAAACCTTGGCTGACTTCTTTGACAATCAGGTTTCCATCATTCCCATTGATAATGACCGCTTCTTTATTAAACCTGAGCTATAGGTTACTCATAAAAAAACCAAAAGCGACGGACTCTTCTGGACAATACTCAATGAAAAATCAAACTTTGACACTAATGTAATAAGACTGATCTTTATCAAGTCAACAATGTCAGTGTTTGATTTTCAAAGAGTATTATTTTTTTTGAACGATAAAATCATAGGGTAAAGCGCCAAAGTCATCCTTTAAAGAATAACTTTCTAACTTATTAACATTTCTCCGCAATTGAGTGGCGTAGCGAGAACTTATGGCGCCACGCTGTTGATATTCAGCAATGACCTTACGTTCCAAATAATAGCCTCGTAGCATCTCATCAATGTTGTCAGGTTTTATGTGAGCAATAACTCGCTCAACAAAAACACCTGATTCAATAATCCGTGCCTCTTGAAAACGAGAACGCTGTAAAAAGCCTATAAGTTCTGAATTGTAAACTCCATCCAAATCCTGCAGCCCCTCCAAAACCAACTCAGTGTTGTTCAAATAAAGGTTAGTCAATCTCTCACGGTTGGCTTGACTGAGTTTGATTGGCTTGGGTTTTCCTGAAAGAAAGCGACGGACTGTCGGCCAAAAACTCAGTCTTTCTCGTATCAAACGCCGTAAAACACGGATACTAATGGTCACAAAGTAGGTAAAGGTTGAAACAAAACCTCGATTGATTTGACTTTCAATTCCTTGCAAATAGCGCTGATAGAGTCGGTATTCTAAGAGTTCAATTTGTCCATCTGAGTAAGCCCTCTCTAGACCATCGCTCTCTATTCCAAGAATCATAAGACGAAGATAGGCTAGCTCTTTTTTGACCAAGGTTGACTCTTGCTCCAAAATCAAATGTTCTATACGACCATTGTAGTTGTCAATAGCGGCGTAAAGCGGTCCCTTATCTTGAGTCTCTTTGAGATCTTGTTCTAAAGTTTTAACCACTTCATTTAAAATGGCAATTTCAATCAAATGATCATCCGTATGGTTGCTTTCTATACTTTGAGCAAATTGAGGAAGAATCAAGACACCTACTATAAAACTAAGTAAAGTAACCGCTCCTACAGTGAATAAAATCAAGCTATAAGTATAACTATCAAATTCTGGTAACAACAAGATAGTAGCAATAGAAACCGTACCTTTGACACCAGAAAAAGTTAGAAGTAAGATTTCCCTTAATAATGACCGATACGACCGCTTACTGCTACGATAACGAATGGCATAATAAAGTCCAATCATAGCAAACCGAATTAAAAACAGCAAAGCCGTCACAATTAGGACAATTGCTAGTAGGCTGTAATGATTGACTAGTGGATTTGACAATGCTGGCTCAACAATACGCGTTAATTCATACCCAAAAACGATAAAGACAAAGCCATTCAAAACAAAACTAACCGTCTCCCAGATAATCTGGCTGACCCGATCTAGCTCAGCATCAAAAAGCCTAATTCGTTTAAAGCGGCTAGCTTGGGAAAGGCCAGCAATGACCACGGCAATAATCCCTGACAAGCCTAACAGGCTAGCTACAAAGTAAGAAATAATGGGAAGCGAAAGTTCTAAGAGAAGCGCTCCAATCACATCAGTAAGATCAATTTTTTCGAGAAAGGACATCAAGGCTCGGTTAAGCAAAGTAAATAATAAACCAACTAAAATCCCTCCGATAATAGCCACAAAAAGACTAAAACTGGCAGTCAGTAAAGAGAACGTACCTGTGGCCAAGGCTGCTACTGCAAACTGAAAGGAAATCAAGCCACTCGCATCATTTAACAAACCCTCCACAGTTAAAATAGATTCAACTCGTTTCGGAAATTTGAAGCGCTTAGCGATGGATAAAAAGGCAACCGCATCCGTTGGAGCTAAAGCTGCCCCTAAAGCAAAACTGGCAGCCAATGGCACATCTACTGGCAGTAATTTCCCAGTCACATAACCAACTGTCAGCATGGTCACCAAAACAGTCGGCAAAATCAAGTAAGCAACGATGGATTTGTATTTGACAAAGGTGGTAATATCACTTTCTTGGCCTTCTCTAAAATTAAGCGGAGCAATAACCAAAGCCAAAAATAATTCTGAATTTAAGGTTAAACTTTCCCCTTTAGCCATTATGCCAACCAGAATTCCTAGAATAATTTGGATAAAAGGAAGGGGAAGTTTGTTGTAGAGACGGTTAATGATATTTGAAGTGATTAGCATCAGCAAAAATACTATCACTAAGATGGAACTCTCGATAAGCTGTCACCCCCTCTAATTTATTATTTTCGACAAGATGCGCTAAAGCGTTCTTTTTCTCGGGCAATTTTTTGATTGATAACCGTTGTATCTTTGTTTTCTCGCATCATCAGACAACGCTCTTTTTCTAGGCTTGCCAATTTTCTCTTAATACTCAATAATTGATCTGTATCTTCTTTCGAAAGATGGGAGAGTCTTTTCTGATCCTTATCATTAAAATATTTTTTATAAATATGGTCCAATTTTTCACTGACTGTCACAGTGTGCATGAGTTGTATCCTTCTTTCACGGTTTTAATTTTTCAATCATCACAAGAAATGGCGGTGTATTGATTTGGTTGAGAGGCTGATATAGCATGGTAGCATAAAAATCTTGAGGTAATTTTTTTACATAATCCACTACAGCATCTTTTTCCATATCGCCACCTTGATGTCCATAATATACCATAATAGAAACTCTTCCGCCAACTTCCAGTCTAGTTAAGATTTTGTCCAAGGCAACAAGTGTTGACTTTGGTTTTGTAATAATGGTCTTATCAGCACTAGGTAAATATCCCAAATTAAAAATCGCAGCGCGGATAGGCTCCATCACGTAATTGTCCAAGTTTTGATGACCATCCAAAATCAGGTGAACATTTTCAAAGCCAAATTGAGCTAAACGATTTCGAGTCTTCGTTAAGGCTTGTTCTTGCACATCAAAAGCATAAACTTCCTTTGCCAAATTTGCCAAAAAAGCAGTATCATTACCATTTCCCATTGTTGCATCAACAGCTAAGCTATCTGCGTCTAAAACTTCTGCCAAAAAATCGTGGGAGAGATGAAGAGGACGTTTGATCATTACATATGCTCCTTTATTTCTAATCTACAACCTTGATAAGATCCCCGTCTTTCCATTTCTTTGTCAATAGCGTTGAGGACTTCCCACTTATTAAGACTCCACATAGGTCCAATCAGCATATCGCGTGGCGCATCACCCGTGATACGGTGGATTATCATATGCTTAGGAATAATCTCCAGCTGATCACAAATAATCGTGACATATTCCTCCTGACTGAGAAGCTGCAAGCGTCCTTCATGATAATCCCGTTGCATGCGCGTATTGGTCATAAGGTGCAACAAGTGCAGTTTAATACCGTTGATGTCATTATCCGTCACGCAGCGACGCACATTTTCCAACATCATCTCATGGGTCTCACCCGGCAGACCGTTGATGAGGTGGGAGACAATCTCGACCTTAGGCGCCAGCTCTCTTACACGCTTGACCGTCTCCACATAAAGGTCATAGCTATGGGCACGGTTGATAAGGACTGACGTTTTCTCGTAAGTAGTCTGAAGACCAAGTTCCAGCGTGACATGCATCCGTTCCGAGAGCTCCGCTAGATAAAGGATAGTCTCATCAGGGAGGCAGTCAGGCCGTGTTCCAATATTAATCCCAACTACCCCTGGCTCATTGATAGCTTGCTCATAACGCTCTCTCAGTACTTCTACCTTGTCATGTGTATTGGTAAAATTTTGAAAATAAACCAGGTATTTTTTGACCTCAGGCCATTTACGGTGCATGAAATCAATTTCCTTGTAAAATTGGTCACGAATAGGAGCTTCTGGTGCTACGATAGCATCACCAGAACCAGATACCGTACAGAAAGTACATCCACCGTGAGCCACTGTTCCATCACGGTTAGGGCAATCAAAACCCGCATCAATAGGAACTTTGAAGATTTTTTCTCCGAAAAGCTGACGGTAATAATCATTTAAAGCATTGTATCGTTTTTTCATAGAATCTATTATATCACTTTGCATAAAAGAAAAGTAGCGACAAATCATCACTACTTTTGCTTAGATTGAAACCGCCACTCAAAGCGTTTCTGATTATAAAAAGGAAAGACAGCTACAACAATTGTATAGGCCAAGAGCCATCCACCTAAAATATCACTAGGATAGTGTACTCCCAGATAAATTCGTGATACTGCTGTTAAGATTGCCATTATCACAACTAATATTTGTAGACCACGTTTTATATACTGACTAGTCAGACGTTGCTGAATAATCACTACTAAACTGAGAGCAACAACCATAGTTGACGCTGCGTGCCAGCTAGGAAAAGATGGTCCCATCGGCTTTGGAATCAAATATGTGAGACTTGGTCTTGGACGATTGTAGAGGTACTTAAACCCTGTTGAAAAAATCCCCATAAGTAGTAAATTACCTGCTAAGAAGTAAGCTTCTGCTTTCCACTTTTTCAGAACATAAAAACCTAGCGCTATTAAAAAAACATAAATAAAAATAAAAACTTCACCGCCGAGTTGTGTCACAAGTTTAAAAAAAGTTGTCAACACATTTGGTAAATTTCCGCGCACAATGGCTTGAATAGTTGAATCTATATCAGTCAATGTCTCAGGGTAAAATTTGACCGAATATCCCAACAAAACAAAAAGAACTAGGGCAATAGATGCCTTGACATAAAAAGTTTGCTTATTTTTCATAAAATAATTATAACATAAATTCTTATACTTTCTTTAAAACTGACTTGAGGCAGTTATATAACACAAAGAAAGTCACTGAAAAAATAATTCCTTCTATTAGGTTAAACGGAACAACCATAGCAAAAAGATAATTCCCTAATCCCAAAATTGTTTTAATATCAAAATTAGCAAATTTTGCATAAAGTGGCACAGCATAAATATAATTTAATACAAACATAGTGACAGTGAGTCCCAAAGTACCAACTGCTGACGCCACAATATAGGCTTTATCACTTCGCTTCTGATTCCAAAGTGCAGCCATTGCCCAAACAAAAACCGCAAGAGCAACGACATTCATAGGCAGACCGATAAGTGTCCCTACACCACCATTATTGAGCAAAAGTTTCAATAACGTCCTAATAATTAGAATAATGAAAGCACTTGACAAGTCAAGCATTAACAATCCTACCAAAATTGGTAAAATTGAAAAATCAACCTGCAAAAAACTTGCTGCTGGAATCAACGGAAATTGAAAATACATCAACAAGAAAGAAAGTGCTGAAAGAATGGCAATATAAGCCATTTTACGTGTGTTTGTCATAAAAAAATCCTCCAATTTTTACAAATTGAAAGAAGTTCCATGATTTTTTGTCTACGCCAAAAAAGCGTATACCAAAAGTCCTGGTCTTCTCCCATCCAGACTATACTGTCGGTCCTAGAGTCTCACTAGGTCAGCTACTGTTGTAGCTCGCGGACTTCTGATTTCCATAATAACTTTTCCTAATTGATGTATATCTACTTAAAGTACTTCAACATAACAACAACTAGGGCAAAATACAACAGAAATAGTCACCGCCGGTCGGGAATCTCACCCTGCCCTGAAGACACTTATAGCATACCAAAAATATCAACGACTTGCAACAGCTGAGAAGCAAATAATTTCCAAATATGACCTACTTATTTTCAACATCCAGAAAGATTATTCTTTGAAGATTGTCTCATACTCAATGGAAATCAAGACTAGACTATCTTCAAGTACTGAATATTGGAAATAAAGCAAACATCATTCGTACCAAAAATATGCAGATAGAGCTCTGATAATTTCTAGTTTTATAGTCTTTTAGTACTAGGTAACGAGCTACAGGCAGTACTGGAGTACGGCAAAGTGAGTTCAAACAATCCAGTGGAGTGTTTGAAGTTGGAAATAAGGAAACGCGTCGAAGTAATAAAAGATAAACTAATTGACCATAATATAGCAGATGGATAAGTTAGAGTTTAGCTTTACACTCATTTAAATCCAGACAGTTTTTATTTTTGAGGAATATCAAATGGTTATCAATCCAAAAAAGAACACCATAATACGAGGAACCATTTTCCTAGATGTTATACTCTTCGAAAATCAAAATTATCCGTTGTCAACTTGCCTTGATGAACTCAAGTTCTATCGTCAGCTTCGTTTCCTAGACTACTTTTGATTTTCATTGAGTATTAATAACTTGCACTCACAAGTAAAGTGCTTTTATATAGGAGATAGTTTTTCGCTAATCAAGGCAGTTTTTCAAGAGAATACTGTTTGTAATTTAAAAAAATCTAACGATGAATAGCTTAAAAACTAGCCTTAGATGGAAGCACTGAACTGTGAATACAAGGTCTAAAGTCAGAAGTTGAGAAAAAAACTCCTTCCACGCAAGTCGGAAGGAGATTAAGGTGTTATATGTTCCAGGTTTATTCTCTTTAAAATCGAATTTGTTCACGCGTTTTCTCGTACGAGGAAACAAATCGGTCACTTACACCCGGCTCTACTGTTTCAAGAGCATAGGAGATTTCATCAAAAGAAGCTTGATAATTATTCTCTTTTTCAAATAGGTAGAGGGCATGTTCAAAACTATTTTGAACACTTGGCTCGAAGCTACGGTAACGATTAGAGTATTGAAGTAATTGTTCAGTCAGAATTGCGTTTTGAACAATAGCATAAGTTGTTTCTTCAAGTCTTGCAATAGCCGATGATGCTACTTCTGATAAACGAGAAACAGCTTCAATATTGATTCGACCACGACTAAGTTCATCCATTAAAGCTTCCAGTTGAGAACTTGTTGTGAAAAAGAGACTAAGAAAATCTTGAGGAATCCCTGGTAGATTACGTTTTTCCATATAGCGTTTAATGGCATGTAACCTATCAATATGACTATCCAAGCTCTGACGAGCACTTATCTCACTTTTTTCAATACCTTCAATTTCTTCAAAAACCTGCATTTGACCTGTCTCAACAGAAGTTAAACGTTCAATGGTCCTCGCAAAAAGAATTTGCAATTCTGAAAAAGGTTTCTCTTGATTATCAAAATCTTCAATAACAGGAATAACAGCAGTTTCAATTTCTGATAAAACTTTTCTGAAAGACTTAAC
This sequence comes from Streptococcus sp. ZY19097, assembly GCF_040731245.1. Taxonomy (NCBI): domain Bacteria; kingdom Bacillati; phylum Bacillota; class Bacilli; order Lactobacillales; family Streptococcaceae; genus Streptococcus; species Streptococcus sp. ZY19097. Next base: position 626,995 of record NZ_CP160400.1, on the reverse strand, counting down.
ATTTAAATCTTCGCTCTCGCTCAAAATGTACTTGTGAGACAAGCGTTTGAGTTCTGCTTCTAATTTTGTATTATTATTCAAAGTATGAGCCAAATAGCGAGGGATAATCTTCTTATCCTTAATAACAAGCTTATAAGCAGCAATTTCTCTTTCAAAAATATCATACAAAGCGTCAATCTTTGTTTGAATATGATCATTTTCTTCACGAGCACGGTCCAAATCAAGCGTAATCAATTCAGAAGAATTTTCACGAATAGCTGCGCGAATATCTTGGAAACGTTTTTCAATATTCTTTTCAGAAAAATGATAATTTTCTTCTAATAAACGACGATACCCTGATTCTAGGTCATCTAACTGATCTGGGAAATCATCTTCTAACTTAGCAACAATTGCAGGAATTTGTTCTGAGATTTGCCCTAAAGCAATGGTATGTTCCTCAGCTTTATCCAAAACTTCAGCTGCTTCAACTGGGTCTCCTGTTGAATTAAGTGTAACAAATTGTGAAAACTCAGTTTCAATATTCTTAAGCTGTTTTTCAATTTCCGGCATTGTTGAGCCAAAATTATCACCATTTTCAGAAATAGAGTCCTTCAATTTTTCATAGAGATCTAATGCGTGAGTAACACGCGCACTGTTTTTCTCCTCTTGCTCTTTCAAAATAGACAAAGCTTCTTGAATAGCCTTTAAGTCTTCTTCAACTAGAGTGAGTTGGCTCTCAACACTATCAATTTCATGTTTAGCGCTAATGAACTTAAAGGTATCATTAAGATTTTCAGCTTCAAAAATATGATTTTCAATATCTGAAAAAGAGTTGAGGGACAAATCTACCCATTTTTGATTCCATTCACGGAAGGTCGTTTGACTTTGCCCGATAAGATGAAGCGCCTTAACTTCTTCAATTTGGTCATTGATGGGCAGAGAAAAGAGTTCTTGTTTTCTATCTTCAAGGCTAGCAATTAAACCATCATTACGTTTGCGAACAATGACGCCAGCCAAATAGGCTACTATCACCAGTAGGACAATCGCCACAATTAGCAATATAATTCCGCTAGGCATTTTAATCTCCTTAAATTATGATCTTTTTATCGTAAAATTAGCTATAACATTACGATTATAACATACTTATCAGTCGTATGCACTATTTTTTCGTTAATTCCTCGGATTAAATATCAAGCGTACTATACACAGCATTTTCTTCGATAAATTCACGACGTGGTTCCACTTTATCTCCCATAAGCATATCAAAGATCTTATCTGCTTCAGCGGCATCATCAACAGAAACTCGTGCCATTAAACGATTTTCGGGATCCATAGTCGTTTCCCAAAGTTGGTGATCATCCATTTCTCCAAGACCTTTATAACGTTGAACGGTTGGTTTGGAACGCCCTTCACTATAGCGCTCTAGAGCTAGACGTAGTTCTTCTTCTTGGTTGCTACCAGGTTGGATGTATTCTTTAATTTCAGAACCCACTTTGACACCATATATTGGTGGTTGAGCGATGTAAACATAACCTGCCTCCAAAACTGGACGCATAAAGCGATAAATCAAGGTCAAAAGCAAGGTACGAATATGAGCGCCATCAACATCGGCATCAGTCATAATAACTAGTTTTTGATAACGTGCTTTTGTGACATCAAAATCTGCTCCGAAGCCCGTTCCCATCGCCGTGAAAAGACTCCGAATTTCTTCGTTGGCAAGGATTTTATCCATGCTGGCCTTTTCGACATTAAGGATTTTTCCACGAATGGGTAGAATAGCTTGAAATTCCCGATTACGTCCTGATTTAGCGGAACCACCTGCTGAATCTCCTTCGACAATGAAAAGCTCATTCATCTCAGCATTGTTTGATGAGCAGTCCGCCAGTTTCCCTGGAAGATTTGAAATTTCAAGACCTGACTTTTTACGTGTCACTTCACGAGCACGTTTGGCTGCAATACGTGCTTTTGAAGCCAAAATTCCTTTTTCAACAATCTTTTTGGCTATCTGTGGATTTTCCAAAAGGAATCGTGTAAAGGCTTCGCTGAAAAGTCGATTCGTAATTTTAACCACCTCTGAGTTCCCAAGTTTGGTCTTGGTCTGTCCTTCAAATTGTGGGTTTGGGTGCTTGACAGAAATAACAGCTGTCAATCCCTCACGAACGTCTTCACCAGTCAGATTATCCTCATTTTCTTTGAGGATTTTATTTTTCTTAGCATAGTCGTTAATGACACGGGTCAAAGCGGTGCGGAACCCCTGTTCATGGGTTCCACCTTCATGCGTATGAATGTTATTCGCAAAGCTCATAACCATTTCATGGTAGCCTGTTGTGTACTGCATGGCAACCTCAACTGAGATACCATCCATTTCGCCATCAGTATAGATAGGGTGTTCAAAAATAACTTCCTTGTTACCATTGAGAAATTCAACATAGCTTGAAATCCCACCTTCATAGTGAAATTCTTTGCTTTGTTCAATCCCGTCACGCTTGTCAGTGATTGAAATTTTCAGTCCACGATTAAGAAAAGCTAATTCTTGGATACGTTTGGCTAATTTTTCAAAGTCAAACTCAGTAGTTTCTGTGAAAATCTCCGGATCTGGTGTAAAGTGAACGGTCGTCCCGTGACGATCGGTTTCACCAATGATAGCCAAATCAGCTACAACTACTCCACGTTTATATTCTTGAAAATGGATCTGACCATTTTTATGAACTTTGACATCTAACTGAGTAGAAAGGGCATTAACAACAGATGAGCCTACACCGTGCAGACCTCCTGACACCTTATAACCGCCACCGCCAAATTTCCCTCCGGCATGAAGTACAGTAAAGACAGTCTCAACTGCAGGACGTCCTGTCTTTTCCTGAATATCTACAGGAATTCCACGACCGTCATCGACAACTGTGATAGAGTTATCTGGTTCAATAAATACCTCAATATGGGTGGCAAAACCAGCCAAGGCTTCATCAATAGAGTTATCTACAATTTCCCAAACTAAGTGGTGTAGACCCTCTTTTGAAGTTGATCCAATATACATTCCTGGACGCATACGAACAGCTTCTAATCCTTCCAGAACCTGAATCTGGCTAGCGTCATATTCTTGAGCTAAAGCTGCTAAATCTTTTATTTCTTCTGTCATTTATTTTACTATCTCCATTAAGGATTTACTGCCATCAACCAGCAAAGTATCAAAACCTGCTGCCTGACCTGCTTGCCTATCAATATCACGGTCACCAATGACCAAACAGTCATTTATCTGGTACTTTTCTTTCAAATAGAGCATACTTTGAGGATTAGGTTTACGAGCAAATCCACTTTCAGATGTCACCACTTCTGTGAAATAGGGCAAAATTTCTGTCGCTTCCAATAGTGACAAAACTTGTTCATTTCGATGAGAAACCAAGAAATTTCGTCCACCTGATGCAACAATCTTTGCTAAGACCTCTCTTGCTCCTGCGAATAAAACAGGATGCTCTAAGTGTAAGGCTTCATTGGCTTTATAGCTCTCTAAAAAAGTGAGTTCCTGTGGAATAAAATAGGCAATTGCAGCAGCCGTTGACTCCTTTAGCTTTTCATAAACAGCATCATGCGATGCTGTTACGCCAAAAGTCGCCAAAGTTTCTACAAAAGCCTGAGTGGAAATCTCGTAATTATCAAGTAAAGTTCCACCCAAATCCCAGATATAATCGTGATAATCCATACCTTTAATTATAACATATTTTTACTCATTATTATAGTAAGAACTCGAATTTTTCACCTACTTGATTCTCTTCCTAAATTCTCAAAGTAAGTTCTAGTCTACCCCCAAAGCTGGAAATTAGACTGAGACAAAAAAATAAGGTAGAACTTACTATGGGACAAGTTGGTAACTGACAATGAAAAACAAACACTTAACTCTCTCTGATCGCAATGATATTCAAATAGGAATTGAACAGCTCAAAACCTTTTCGGCTATAGCAGCTAAGTTAGGAAAAGATCCGTCCACAATTTCAAAAGAAGTTCGGAGAAATAGGGTGACAAAAGAGAACTCTAGTGCTTCCAATTGTGAGGCCTGCCCTCTGCTCAAAAAGGCTCCCTACGTTTGTAATGCCTGTCCGAAAAAGAGATTGAACTGTGGATACCAGAAACAGTTCTACTATGCCAAAAGAGCTCAGCTTGATTATGAAGCTAAGCTCTCGGAGTCGAGAACAGGCGTTGCCCTAAACAAAGAAGAATTCTATCGTATGGACGAGATTGTCTCTTCAGCCATACAAAAGGGACAACATCTCAACCACATCATCGCCTCAAACGAACTTTCGGCATCCAGAGCTTCTATCTACCGATACCTTGAAAAAGGATATCTTTCCACAAAGCCTATTGATTTCCCCCGTGTCGTGAAATTCAGAAAACGTCGAACAAGAGATCTTCCTCCCATTCCTAAAACTGCCAAAGAAGGACGGTCCTATGAGGACTTCCAACGCTTTCTCACAAAAGAAGGCATCAGCTATTGGCTGGAAATGGACACCGTTACTGGACGGATTGGAGGAAAAGTTCTTCTAACCTTCAACCTCTCCTTCTGTAACTTTATTTTCGCTCGATTGCTTGATAATAAAACAGCTAATGAGGTCGCTAAACACCTCTACATTATCAAAAACGACCTGCATCAGAAAGAGATAGACTTCTGCGAACTATTCCCTGTCATTCTGACCGACAATGGTGGTGAATTCGCCAGAGTGGACGACATCGAAAGGGATGTTCGCGGAGAATCAAAGCTATTCTTCTGTGACCCCAATCGTTCTGACCAGAAAGGGAGAATTGAGAAGAATCACACACTTATCAGAGATATTCTTCCTAAAGGCAGTTCGTTTGACAACTTGACACAGGAGGACATCAACCTGGTTTGTTCGCATGTCAACAGCGTCAAACGAGCTTCTTTCAACGGAAAATCGGCTTATGAACTCTTTACATTTACCTACGGTGAGGAATTGGCAACACTTTTGGGTATCTCTAAAATTGACCCTGAGAACGTCATTCAATCTCCACGATTACTAAATAATCACTAGTTTTTATCAAAAAAATTAATCAAAAATAGAAAGGAACTTGTCCCATCCCAAATTCCAGATAGCTAGAACTTACTTTGAGACGTCTCAGAGCCAGTAACTTTAGTGTACTCTTTTTTTCAACAATTTCAAGCCAAAAACACCCTTGAAGCCTCATTTTAGTCAAAAACAGAACTTAGTCTGAGACTAAATTCTGTTGGTTTTATGCAGTTTTCTCATAGTAACTTCTGGGAGACTCAGACCTAGAACTTACTTTGAGAATTTACCACTTGATTCTCTTCCCCCTACACTTTACTAGATATAGCCATTCAGTTTTTCCTTTGCTACATCGTTAGCTCGTTTTACTGAATCCCACAGCATTCCTTGCCATTCGTTACTTAGTGCTAGAAGCAAACTGAAAGACTATAAATAAAAAAGAGCGAGCCCTTAGGACTCGACAAAACACTTAATAATGACGCTGACCGAATAAATTATCTGGCATATCATGAAACCCTTTACCTTTATGATAATTATCAAATTTTCCAAGAAGATAACGGTAAGCATCTAGTTTACTCTCATATCGGATATAGGCGTCTGCTGCACGGTCATCCTTATCCTCTTCAATTATCTTTTTACTAGCATCCATAGCCATTTCGTTAATCATCACTTGATTTTTAACCCAAGTTTCAAATTCCTTCATAAACTCTTTTTCGTATGACATAATAACCCCTTCTATTCATTTCTCCCTTTTATTATAGCATACTTATCTCTAAAATCCTTCAATTTACGAAATGCTCTATTTTCCATACAATCATTAGAATATTTCACGGGATAAATAGAAAATTTATCAAAACCCTTGCGTCCAAACTGTTTTTATAGTAATATATTTAAGTAACCGCCGCTATAGTTAAATGGTATAATAGAGCAATGGTAATGCTCCGTTCCGAGTTCGATTCTCGGTGGTGGCAAATCTTAAGAAGTCCAAATGGGCTTCTTTTTGGTTTCTAGATGGCAAAAAAAAACGCTCCTAGTTGAGGATCTAGGAACGCTGTTAGGTTAATTAAGGAATTCCTCAATAGCTGTATCAGCAGCGATGCGACCAAAAGTGAAAATATCAGTAAGTGAATTACCACCTAGACGGTTTCCAGCATGAAGACCACCCGCCACTTCGCCAGCAGCAAAGAGACCTCTGATGACTTGACCGTTTTCATTGATAACATGAGCGTGAGTATCAATCTTCAATCCACCCATAGTATGATGAACAGCTGGCTTACGTGGTGTTGCGTAAAATGGTGCTTTTTCAACCTTGAGGTCGAAGGCACCTTTATTAAAGTCTGGGTCAAAACCAGCATCCACATAAGAATTGTATTTATTGATGGTATCCACAAAGATCGCTGGGTCAACTTGAATCTGTTCTGCCAATGCCTCTAAGGTATCGGCACGATAGAGTGTCCCTGCTGCTACTTGTGCGTCAATTTTTTCTTGACTAGTATTATAAGCAGTCGCCTTGATATTATCATCAGCAATAAGGTAGAAAAGACCGCCGTTATCAATGGCTGCTTGTGACAATTTATCACGACTGCCATACTCATCAACAAAACGTTTTCCCTTAGTATTAACCATTACAAAATTTGCTGGTGGTACTTGCAGCCCCGTGAAAAGTGCTCCTGTTACAGGATCAGAAACTGGCATCATTTGACTGAATCCCATACCAACAAGATCCGCACCGACTGACTGGCCAAGGACAATGCCATCACCTGTTACAGCTGGTGTGTTTGAAGTAGCAATATCATCATCTATTTCAGTCCAGTAAGTATTATATTTTTGTAGCATCTTGGTATTAGCTCCAAAGCCGCCTGTTGTTAAGATAACAGCTTTGGCATTAACAGTGATGGCTTGACCATTACGCCCTGTTCCTTTTACACCAGTCACAACACCATCTGTTACAATAAGCTCTTTGACAGGGGTATCTGTGAGGATAGCTCCGCCATTTTTCAAAACAAAATCTTTCAAAACTGAGATGAAAGCGACTCCCATTGGCGTTTTTGGCTTATGCCCACGACGCCAGAGAGCACCAACTGGCATGGTAACTTCGTTTCGATCAAATTCGACACCAACATTTTCCAGCCAACGTACAGATTCCAAGGCACGTTCTGTCAAAACTTTGACGAGGTCGTAATTTCCGTGAATTTCATGCCCCTGTAGATCAACACGCTTACCGCCAAGATAGGTTTGCATACGATAAAGCAATTTTGAATCAAAGAGGTAGGTTGGGTCTTTGAGATAATTTTCCAATTCAAGCTTCAAGGCACGGAAATCTTCAAGGTATTCAGGATCAATGTCAGTTTCGTCCAAGTCATGTAATTCTTGGAGCGTATGGGCTTCACCAGCATTAGCTGCAAAAGTATTTTGCCAAGCAGGGTCTGGAGCGTTCATTGGACCACCTGCACGAACAGTATTACCTCCTACGGCTGGAAATTTTTCAACGACAATAACTTTCTTACCAGCTTGCAAAGCACGAGCCGCAGCAGCAAGACCAGCACCGCCACCACCAACAATGACAAGATCTGTTTCGTATATTTTATCTTCATGGTCTAGAGCAGATAATGCTTTTGGACGACTACGAAGGGCATCTGGATTAGCACCAGCCATTTTCACCGCACGCGCAACCCCGTCAAGCACACCTTTTGAAGTAACTGAAGCCCCTGAGATGGCATCAACATTTAAAGTTTGACCTTCAATGATTTCACCTGGAATACGAGTAAAAACAATATCGGCAATACCACCAGTTTCACCTGAAGAATCTATATCAATTCTTTCAATGCGCTCTGCTGACAACGTAACAGACATTGGTAAATCACCGTTGTGACCAACAGTCGTTACTTGGTAAGTCCCCGGTTCAAAATGAACTTCTTCAGGTTCGTTGAGCTGATTGGCAATTTCTACAAATCGAAGGAATTTGAAGAAGCAAGAATCTAGGAAATCAACTGTTCCTTGGGATTTAATATCTCCGTTTTCATCAAAGGCTTGATGAGCACGGCCAAGTAAAAACTCTGAACCTGGCATGACAGTCGCATTAACACCAGGTGCATCAAGTATCTGACGAAGGTGCAACTGAGCACGCGAGGAGCCTTGTACATCATAAGAAGCCCCGACAATCATGGTTGGCTTGCCAGCGAGAGGGTGCACGTTGAAGGATAACCATTCGAGAAGGCTATTCAGGCTTGATGGAATGGTATGATTATGTTCAGGTGTTGCGATAATGACCCCATCAGCTTCTGTAATTTTTGTGTTAAAATTTTGGATAATAGCCGAGCCGGTTTGGTCATCTGTCTCATTAAACATTGGGACGTCCGTAATTTCCATAATCTCAATATCTGCTTGTTTAGCAAAATGTTTTTGCATGAATTGTAGCAAGATACGGTTATATGATTTTTTTGCGTTCGTTCCGACAATGGCAACTATTTTCATTCTATTCACCTACTTCCCATGCGAATGCCTTTTTTCGATCAGTGTCTGCTTGTTTGACAATTTGATTTGTGATTGTCACAAAATCTTGAAATTCTGAGAAATGTTCTTCCAGCTCTGCTACTTTTTCAAAATCATTAAGATTAAAATCATCATCCAAAACCTGTTCAGAGTGTCCGAGGAAGAATTCTGAGCCCGGCATGACGCGAGCCTTCAACTCTGGAGCATCTAAGATTTGGCGCAGATGCGCTTGTGCGCGAGATGTCCCCAGAGCTCCCAGTGAGCATCCAACAATCATGGTTGGTTTATTAATAAGAGCACGGCTAGTGTAGGCAATCCATTCTAAAGCGCTAGCCAGAGGTGCTGGAATGGTGTGGTCGTACTCAGGTGTTGCAATAATGACACCATCAGCGGAAGCAATCTTTTCTGAGAAAGCAGCAATAGCTGCAGGTGCTGTCCTGTCCTCCGGCTCATTGAAGGCTGGCAACTCTTTAATTTCAAGCACTTCAATGTCTGCCCTATCCGCAAAATGCTTAGCCATAAACTTAAGCAGTTTTCGATTAGTGGAACGGTCAGAGTTGGTTCCAACAATAGCAACTAGTTTCATTTTGTTACCTCTTTCACATTGTTTTTATAATACGATTATACTACTCCCTATCTTTTTGTAAACGCTTTACGCCATATCTCAGTTCTATTGTATCATTTTTCAAGACCATTGTATAACTTAATGAAAATTCTAACCTATCTATCTTTAATAGACAATTTAAACAACGTTTTCAATTAACTCCAAAACAATATCGGAAAAAATTTAAAGCAAAAAACCCTATGACATCGGGACATTGATTCCTGATAGCATAGGATTTTTTATATTTTACTACTGCCAGCTAGGACTCAGCTAATCAATAGCCACATAGCGTTGTACTCCGCTATAAGTACGATAAGCTAACCACACATGTCCGTCATTATTCAAAACACTTGTATAGTTTACCTTATCTCCTGCTGGATAGTAAGTGATAATAGGACTAGCATTGTTTGGTTCCGCTTTGATTGGACAATTTTTAGTAAAGGTATAAGTTCCTTGAGCTGGAAGGTTATTACCAGTATTAGTCGGTTGACTTGGTTGGGCTGGAGAAACATTTCCATAATCGCCACCTTGGAAACCGAAATATTCTTCCAACGTCAATCCTGAATCATGCACTTCCTTGGCCTCTTTACCAATATAGCGAACATGCCATGCTTCTTCCATAAAGCCTGTTGAAGCTTCCTTACCTGGTTGATAACGGACAACGAAACCATAGTTATGTGCATTATCTTTTAACCATTGGCTTGCCCTTGCGTCTTCAAGGAGATTGCCAGCTTTGTCTGTCAAATCATAAGCTAAACCTGTTTGATGTTCACTGTAACCAGGTCGTGCAGAATAGCGATCAGCAGCTGCTTGACCATCACGATTGACATAGTTTTGGTAAAGATTTGCTTGTGTGCTGTAACTTCTGAAACCGCTATAACCATAACCGACATTTAAGCCTTGAGCAATCATATCATTACGTAATCTTGTGAAAGCTTCTTTGGCAGTGGCATTTTCACCAGGATTGTAGGTCGCAGACAATGGGTATTTTTTATTGACAACAATTATATCATCATATTTTCCTTTGATGCTATAATATGATCCATTAAAAACTGGCTCAGCATTCGAAGTTTCAACCGTCGTTGTGGTTCCCGCAATGCCGTTCATCTTACCGGTATTATCAAGATAATAGAGATGAACATTATATTCACCAGAAGTATTTTTATGGTTGCTTACACTAACTGAAACTTTATAGTTGCCGTTGCTTTGTTTCGTAGCGTCGTACCAAACTAAGTCGTCTTGTCCAGATTGACTTGACCAAACAGGAACTTTAACTTGTGTCACAGGAGTACTGAATGAAAGATTAGATACAATAACATCAAATCCTTTCGAAGTTTTATTTTCAATACTGAGTTTATTTTTTTCGACAACAGGTTGAGCTACTGTTGTTTGAGTGGCTGTAACACCTGACATTTTACCTGTCTTATCAATGTAGTAAAGATGAACGTTATAGATACCGCGTTCATTCTTGTGGTCTGACAACTTGACAGCTGCCTTGTAAGTGCCATCGCTTTGTTTTGTAGCGTCGTACCAAACAAGGTCATCTTGACCTGATTTATCTGTCCAGACCGGAACTTTAACCCCAGCTATACCATTGCTATCTGAAACATTCGAAACAATGACATTGAAGTCACCGTTACTTTGATTTTGAATAGACAAGGTGCCTGTACGTTCGTCTTTAGGTTGTGCTACTGTCGTTTGAGTGGCTGTAACACCTGACATTTTACCTGTCTTATCAATGTAGTAAAGATGAACGTTATAGATGCCGCGTTCATTCTTGTGATCTGACAACTTGACAACTGCCTTGTAAGTGCCATCGCTTTGTTTTGTAGCGTCGTACCAAACAAGGTCATCTTGACCTGATTTATCTGTCCAGACCGGAACTTTAACCCCAGCTATACCATTGCTATCTGAAACATTCGAAACAATGACATTGAAGTCGCCGTTACTTTGGTTTTGAATAGACAAGGTGCCTGTACGTTCGTCTTTAGGTTGTGCTACTGTCGTTTGAGTGGCTGTAACACCTGACATTTTACCTGTCTTATCAATGTAGTAAAGATGAACGTTATAGATACCGCGTTCATTCTTGTGATCTGACAACTTGACAGCTGCCTTGTAAGTGCCATCGCTTTGTTTTGTAGCGTCGTACCAAACAAGGTCATCTTGACCTGATTTATCTGTCCAGACCGGAACTTTAACCCCAGCTATACCATTGCTATCTGAAACATTCGAAACAATGACATTGAAGTCGCCGTTGCTTTGGTTTTGAATAGACAAGGTGCCTGTACGTTCGTCTTTCGGTTGAGCTACTGTCGTTTGAGTGCCTGTAACACCTGACATTTTACCTGTCTTATCAATGTAGTAAAGATGAACGTTATAGATACCGCGTTCATTCTTGTGATCTGACAACTTGACAGCTGCCTTGTAAGTGCCATCGCTTTGTTTTGTAGCGTCGTACCAAACAAGGTCATCTTGACCTGATTTATCTGTCCAGACCGGAACTTTAACCCCAGCTATACCATTGCTATCTGAAACATTCGAAACAATGACATTGAAGTCGCCGTTGCTTTGGTTTTGAATAGACAAGGTGCCTGTACGTTCGTCTTTCGGTTGAGCTACTGTCGTTTGAGTGCCTGTAACACCTGACATTTTACCTGTCTTATCAATGTAGTAAAGATGAACGTTATAGATGCCGCGTTCATTCTTGTGATCTGACAACTTGACAGCTACCTTGTAAGTACCGTCGCTTTGTTTCGCAGCATCGTACCAAACAAGGTCATCTTGGCCTGATTTGTCTGTCCAGACCGGAACTTTAACTTCAGCTATGCCATTTGGATCAGAAACTTCTGAAACTACAACATTAAAATCACCATTGTTTTGTGAATCAATAGTCAGTTTTCCAGTGCGTTCAATAGCTGGTTTGACAGGTTGAGTGCTAAGCGCAATCGGGATATAACGACGCGTGCCACTATAGCTGACATAGGAGATCCACTGATGGCTATCTGCGTCAAGCACTTTGTCATAGTTAATCTTTTCACCTTTATCAAACGTGAACTCCGTAGGTGCTGACATTTTTGGTTGACTTTTTACTTCAACCCGACTGGTAAATGTGTAACTGCCTTGGCTCGGAAGATTAAGACCAGATTGAGGCACTTCATTAGTTACAGTGGTCTTGGTTCCTGTTACACCAACCATTTTCCCAGTAGATTCAATGTAATAGAGATGAACATTGTAGTCACCTAGTTCATTTTTATGATCGCTGACTTTGACAGCTACCTTATAATCACCGTTCGCTTGCTTGGCAGCATTATACCAAATCAAATCATCTTGGCCTGACTTGTCTGTCCAGACTGGAACCTTGACTGCTGCTATGCCATTACTATCCGAAACATTAGTAACAAGAACGTCAAATCCTTGAGGAGTTTGATTTTGGAAACTCAATTGACCTGTTGGCGCAGCCACCGGTTTGTCCGCAGTTAACTTGGTAATAGCAGCATAACGACGGATGCCACTATAAGATTTATAACTTAGCCATTGATAGCCATCATTTGTTAAAACTTTATCATAGAAAACTCTATCTCCAGCATTAACATAAAATTCAACAGGTGCAGCTACTGTTGGAGTGTTTTTGACTTCAGTACGTTCAGGGTAAGTATAATAACCTGTTGTTGGTAGTTTTTTCTCCGCTACAGCAGCTCTATCCTCTGAAACACTAGCCGTCGTCGCTACTTTAGCTTCTCTCAATAAATCTTCTACAGCAACATTGGTTTGTGCTGAATTAGAAACTGTAATTTTAGCTGCATCAAGTCCTGCATCACTTGATACCTCTGTATCTTCCGATGTTGTTTTTTCACTTGCCACTGATGAATCCACTTGTGACGTTGATACTTCTGAAACAGCTCCTGATGTGCTCGCTGTATCTGTCACAGTATCAGTGCTTGTTGTAACTTCCGCCTTAGCAGATGCTGAGCTATCAGAGGAAACTGTTGAATTTGTAGCTGTTCCTACTGCTGCCTCAACCGCCTTGACAGTTGTTTCTGCATGATCTGCTTGGGCTACCGGAGTTTCTGAAGTCGCTGTTTGATCAGCTGTACTTGACTCAGTTGTTGGTGTACTAACTTGAACTGTTACAGGCTCTGTGGAATTAGATTTTGCCGTTCCAGTTTCATCAGCAGCTACCTGTCCAGCAAAAACTAGACTAGCACCGATGAGCACAGAAGCCGCACCAAACGAATACTTACGAATGGAAAAACGTTGCTTTTCTTGTGCAAAAATATCTTTTTTCATCGCATTAATCCTACTTTCTAGTCCTTTCGACTTAATTATAATCCTTAAGAAAACGCTTGTCAACTTTAAAATGTCATATTCGTAATAAAAACGTAATATTATCTCTGCCATTTTTTCTTAAAGATAAGATTAGCTTATCAAAGTCTTCCATAAAACAACATGACATTTATGTCATGTTGTGGGTTTGAACGTACTCTTTGACAGTCTTGTATTACAGTAAACAGGAGACTTGTGTGGGTTACACTACACTTCCAAAATAAAGCTCTTTTTAGAACCTTGATGAACTCCCAACACCTTCTATCCTAGCAACACACTTCATTTTTCAATCCAATTATCAAATTTAATTACGATAAAATGGATGATAATCACCATTAATATCTTGCCCCACGACAATTCTATCCGCTTGCGCAGTTCCTCCTATATGGGGATCCTCAGTTCCAGCAGGAATAACAAGGAAGGAGCTACTGTCAGTTTGATTAGTTCCTGAAAGAGAACCAAAATAGACGTTAGAATCCACAGTATTCATTGAGACAGAATAAATATTTCCTGAGGTGTTATTTGTAACTTTTCCATCAGAACCCACTGTTATTGATTCACCTAAATCATTGTTCCATGTTCCCACAATTGAACTAAAATCTCCATTGGCCAATTTATTAATAGAATCCGAGATTATTTGAACTGGCTCAGATGTGCTTTGTGCTGGTGTAGTTGCTGAGTGTTGACTTCCTGAAGTATCATTACCAGATGTTTGTCCTCCATTTTCAGTTGCAGCTTTTACACTAGTCTTGGAGCTACTATTTGCTAAATTGGAATCTGTAACTGATGATGAACTTGATTTTTTTATCGTTGTTGATGATTTACTACTTTTTGATGACTGACTAGTCTTAGATGTTTGCTCATAAAAGCCAGACTTATCTATCATTCTATTGTTGCATGTTTTTAAAATTAGAAAGGCAAGCACTGTTATAAGTAGTAACAGAATTAAAGCTGCTATTAATTTTTTTGTTTGTTTCATAATCCAAATCTCCCATTATGTAATACTGATATAGCGACGATTTCCAGAAGCAGCTATATAGCTAATCCAATAATGTCCGTCAGATAAAAGGACTTTATCATAGTTAACGGTATTTCCTGCGTCATAAATTGCGTTCCTAAAAGCACAGAGGATACATCAAACGAATACTTACGAATTGAAAAACGTTGAATGTTTTGATTTGAAAAATAATTCTTCATAGTTTATCTCCTTATAATTTCAAAAGTTACTATATCACAATTTCAACTCAAAAATTCATCATTGTCATAATCGGTACGTTTTTTGTCATAATCAGATAAAAAAGAAAATTCATCAAAAATGACAAAAAACGTACCGATTATGACAACTTTAGCTTAATTTAGCTATTTTATACTATAATAGACAAGTAAATTGAAATAGGAGGTGTAACAATGAACTGGTGGGATATTTTTTGGCACAAGGGGTAACAACAAAAATAGAAGCTCATAACCTAAGTTTTGTTACTGCACTCCTAGGCTATGAGCTTCTTTACTTTAATTCTAAGGTCTGCTTAAATTTGTAACCTCCACTCTCTGTTCGAAGACTACAATTAGGATATTTTTCTAAAATCCTTTTAGCATTCGCTAATCCAATTCCCCTACTTTCTCCTTTTGTCGAGAAACCTCGCTTATAGATATTAATAACATCAACTTTTTCAATACCAATACTATTTTCAATAATCACAACTTGTGGTTCCCCAGCAATTAGAGCAACTACAACTTTCTGATTGGTATTCGGTTGAACTGCTTCAATGGCGTTCTCGAGTAATATACTTAGTATCGTAATGAAATCCAACAATTCTATATTAGGTGTGTTAAAAGGTTCAAAGACTTCAAGGTGAATTTCAATTCCTTGACTTTGCGCTTCTAGTATTTTTGAAAAAAGCAGTCCTTTGATAGCATCATTTTTAACATTTATTAGATTTGCAATTTCATACCGTTCTCCTTGAACTCTATGCTCTGTCTTGGATAATACATTTTTATAAACTGTTTCAATTGCTTCGATATCTTTGTTTACAATCCCAGATTTTAAACTAGATAAGATACCTAAATAATCATGCCTAAAACTTCGAATTTCATTGTAAAGGTATTCTATCTGCTTACTATACGCAGTTAAATCAGTAATTTGTCTATCTTTTTGAAGCAAAATTTCTTGTTCAAGCTTTTCATTAAAATCACCGTTAATATAGACCAACATCACTAAAAAGAGAATCCCATAAATAGCAATGAGATACTTCCTTCCCACCATTGCATATGGTATATGTCTATCGAACAGCAGTAATATTTGTAACCCAACAAAATAAAGCAACATCGAAATATCTGCCAGAAAAATAAATATTTTTGAAAAATCTTTTAAAAACCCTTTATGTAAATTTTTAAAATCAACTTTTAGAGACTTCATTAAAAAATAATAGGTTGGAAAAACTAATAATTCTGATATTAGCCCACAAAAATAATTTTGATTGTTAAGAATATCATTTATACCTATCGTTGGAAAAAAATAGTAAATCAATAACCGACTAAACAAACTTTCCACAATTACAGGAAATAGACCGTAGAATACATCTAACAACCTGTTGTTGTAGCGATTTTTTACCAAAGAATAAGCCACTAAAAATAGTAGGGTTGAAAAATAAGCTATTGGAGGAACAATTAAAAAGAGTATTCTCAGCACTGTTGGAACAATTATTAGCCATCTCTTAGCAAAGATATGTCCCGTAATTTGTTGATAGATTAGCATCATAATGATCACATGGACAAAAAAGTCCAAATTATTCCAAATGATATCTAAGTTCACCGCATCTCCCTCATTTTCTCAATCAATTTTTTCCGTTTTAATTTGGAGACAAAGCACCTCTCTCCGTTTTCAAAGTATACTATTCCAGATTCTTTGTCTATTTTAGTGATATTTTCTGGATTAACAACAAACGATTTATGGCATTTGTAAAGCCGCTCATCTACTTTTTCAATTTGCGATAATCGCCCATAAAATTCAATCTGTTCATTTTTAGTGTGCAAGATAACCTTATGAATTGTCTCGGATGTCTCAAAATAAAGGATTTTATGAAAAGGAACTTGAATAACAGCTTGAGAGGTTTCAAATGTAAAAGAGTCTTCAGCTACGCTATTTCCCATATGACTTAAAGCTACTTCAATAGCTGACTCTATGCGTCCTACATACTCTTCTTCATCAGCTAATTTGTCTATAAAATCCAAAGCCGCGACCTTGTATTGAAAGGTTAGGGGTAAAAACTCCGAATGCGTTGTTACGAATACAATAACTGCTTGCGGGTCGTTACTCCTAATTTGCTGAGCCATTTTGAAGCCCCTTTTATCATCTTTATCAATTTGAATATCAAGGAAAAATAATTGATGACAACCTCGTTCTTTTGCAGCCTCTAATAATTGTTCTGGTTTCCCAGAGATATTAATCGCACGCACTTTCCACTTGTTCTTTACAAGTGCTTTATTTATGGCATTTTCTATCCGAGATTGTTGGATAAGATCATCTTCTAAAACAAAAATATTTAACATCCAATTCTCCTAGTACTTAGCTTTTCATGTTAAAAAATTCTCTTGGACTAGTATATCAAACTTTTTGAAATATTTCATTTATTTTACAAATATTACAAAAAGTTTTTATCCTATAGATTCCCTTTACTGATTGGAGATTTTAAATCATTTGTACATAAATGCCTAAAATCGGGGTTTTTTCAGCAGTTATAGATTTTCAGTTGTCGAAAAATTTGTACTTATGTTAACCGAATGTGAGTGGGAAAATATCAACAAAATAAAAATGCAGCTCTAATTTTCGAGTCACAGACTAAAAACAAGGTAAGAAAAAACGACCCTAAATAGAGTCGTTTCATTTAATTCACGATTAAATCCGCAACGAATTAGTCTTCGTTTACGAATGGCATAAGAGCCATAACGCGAGCACGTTTGATAGCTGTTGTTACTTTACGTTGGTTTTTAGCTGAAGTTCCAGTTACACGACGTGGAAGAATTTTACCACGTTCTGAAACGAAACGGCTAAGAAGCTCAGTATCTTTGTAATCAACATATTCAATTTTGTTAGCTGCGATGTAATCAACTTTTTTACGGCGTTTGAATCCGCCACGACGTTGTTGAGCCATGTGTTTTCTCCTTTATAAATTTAATTCGTTTAATCCATTAGAACGGAAGATCGTCATCTGAGATATCCATCGGGTTAGAATTTCCAAATGGGCTTTCATCTCTCGCAAAGTTAGGGGTTTGTGATTGTGAAGGTTGTGAATAACCATTCGTACTAGATGCCCCACCAAATGAATTATTGTTATAACCATTTGAATTATAAGAGCCACCTGCATTACCTTCGCGTGTAGCACGACTTTCCAAAACTTGGAAACTATCTGCAATCACTTCAGTCACGTAAACACGTTGACCTTGCTGATTATCATAATTACGTGTTTGAATACGTCCTGTAATACCAACTAATGTTCCCTTTTTAGCCCAGTTTGCCAAATTTTCAGCCTGCTGACGCCAGATGACACAGTTGATAAAATCAGCTTCACGTTCACCAGCTTGATTCTTGAAATTGCGATTCACGGCAAGCGTGAAAGTTGCAACTGCTTGATTAGACGGTGTATAACGGAGTTCTGCATCGCGAGTCATACGACCCACAAGTACTACATTATTAATCATAAACTACCTTCTTATGCGTCAAGTTTAACGATCATGTGACGAAGAATGTCACCGTTGATTTTTGAAAGACGATCAAACTCATTAAGAGCTACAGCGTCAGTCGTTTCAACGTTAACAATATGGTAAAGTCCTTCACGGAAATCTTGGATTTCGTATGCAAGACGACGTTTTTCCCAATCTTTTGATTCAACAACAGTTGCACCGTTGTCAGTTAAGATAGAGTCAAAGCGTGCTACCAAAGCGTTTTTAGCTTCTTCTTCAATGTTTGGACGAATGATATAAAGAATTTCGTATTTAGCCATTGATATTTTCCTCCTTTTGGTCTAATGACTCGCAACCTTCGCTACGAGTAAGTGAGGTGCACTCACAAGATACTATTATACATGACTTTTCATAATAAAGCAAGAAAAAAATGAATAATCAAAAAGACGGGTACCTGACCCATCTTTTGAAAAAATATTTGTGTTTGTGCTACCACAAACTTTTCATAAGGAGTTAGCTTGCGGTAATATCTCCATTTTTGTAGCGATTCAAATTCATCATTAACATAAACTTTACCTCACTTCATCAATCTTTTTTAGCAACAAACTACATTGGATTCACCTCTTAAGCTATTTTATGCAACTAAGATTAGTGTCACCGTTCTTATATCTTGCTATGTGCATAAGATACCTCCAAAATGATTGAAAATAGTTAACACAACACTTTTCATGTTGGTGATTGACTCGTCACCAACACAAACTACAAAATTATTTTCTCGGCCGAGAAATTAGCGTAGCAGTCAATCACATAAAACAGATGCCCAACTCTAACAAACTTCGCTACTTTGTTTCATTCCGGCTTTCTCTAGTTTTTTCGGACTGCTATGAAAGTTAATTGTCTCCATTCTTATAACGACTAATATTCATTGTTCTCATAACTCGCATAACCTTCTTTCTACGTGTCAGAATGTCTTATCAAGCTCAATAAACAACTAGATTAGAAGCTATTTCAATATCTGGTGTACTCGCGACAGCCAGACGGGATTTCTGGATTTTCTGCGCTAGCGATTTTTTCTAATCATCTACGACAAAAATACATCTATCTTAAGTTATTGGTATCACTCCCTTGTTACTATTTTATGCAACAAGTCCAGTGTCTCCGTTTTTGAAACGGCCCATATCAAACATCAACATAAGTCGTCACCTCATTACTTTTGCAAGATTTCATTGACAGGGGTAAAGTGATTTTCCCTCACGTAAGTCGACTTTTGCCTACTGCTACTTGGAGACTAATCTCCATTCTTGTACCTAGAAATATTAAGTTTTACCATGGTATTTACCTCCTTAACATCTCTTACCTTAACTACACTTATATTATAATGTAAACGGTTACTTTTTGCAAGAAAAAACTGTTTTGGAAATATTTTTTTACAAATATGCTATACTAGAAAAAAAAGAAAGTTAGGATGGGATAATGAAAAAGAATATCAAGGAAGCTCCTAAATTTGGTTTAGGATCATTTATTGCGCGAAGTGCTGGTTTTTGGATTTTATTTGTTATTCTCTTTGACCTTATCTTAGATATAGATTCTGATATGTCCACAGGAATCTCCTTACTTTTAGGGATGGGGAGTGCCTATGCGCAATTTTTTACAAAGCAGCTTGATTACCTCAATCATACTAAACAAGAGATTTTACAGCTTGAAAATGACATTGATATCACGCGCGATCATCTTCGCCAGTTAAAACGAAATCTCTTACCTGATCCCACTGAACATGACAGACAGGCAAATCTCGTTAGTCAAATCCATCGTTATGAAGATCGTTTCACTCAAGA
This sequence comes from Streptococcus sp. ZY19097, assembly GCF_040731245.1. Lineage (NCBI taxonomy): Bacteria > Bacillati > Bacillota > Bacilli > Lactobacillales > Streptococcaceae > Streptococcus > Streptococcus sp. ZY19097. The sequence goes on along the minus strand of NZ_CP160400.1, from coordinate 607,070 downwards.
CAAGTTGACCTATAATAGCCTGATTCGTGACTACAATTCCGCTCTCCGAATTATGCCAGTTCGATTTTTAGCACGGCGTTTTGGACATGTCGAAAAAGACTATTTTTCGGATTTTTTTGTTTAAGTAAGACGAGAAGAGGCAGAGGAAGAGATTGCTTTGGTATCTACTTGTAAGCTACATTTCCAGAGTGAAAAGTTCCTTCAGATTTTTTCATTCCGTCTCCGTATTGCTTCAAATTTAGAAGGTAACTTTTGAGATGGGAAATGTAAGGAAATATATTCCTCTTAATAAATAACATGCGAACAAACCATTAACCAACTGCTACGCTGGGAGATTTCCACGTAAACCAAGAAACGAACCTGTTTGAAATGAAAGAAATTTTGTAAAATAAACTTATGTTAGATTTTAAAGAATACGGCATTGAGATGTGGGACGAGGAAAAAATTGCCTCCTTTCGCCGCACTCTTCTTACCTGGTATGACACCGAAAAACGCGATTTGCCTTGGCGTAGGACGACAGACCCTTACCACATTTGGATTTCAGAGATTATGCTCCAACAAACTCAGGTAGTCACCGTTATCCCATACTACGAGCGATTTTTAGACTGGTTTCCCACCATTGAAAAATTAGCTAACGCTCCCGAAGAAAGATTACTCAAAGCATGGGAAGGCTTAGGGTATTACTCCCGCGTCCGTAACATGCAAAAAGCTGCGCAGCAAATCATGACCGACTTTGATGGAAAATTTCCATCATCACACAAAGATATTTCTAAATTAAAAGGGATTGGCCCCTATACTGCTGGTGCTATCGCTTCAATCGCTTTTGGGATTCCTGAGCCTGCGGTTGATGGCAATGTTATGCGGGTTATGGCTCGCTTGTTTGAAATCGATTATGATGTCGGTGATCCTAAAAATCGTAAGATTTTTCAAGCTGTCATGGAAAAACTGATTGACCCTGATCGACCTGGGGACTTTAACCAAGCTCTTATGGACTTGGGAACAGATATCGAATCTGCTAAGAGTCCTCGGCCTGATGATAGCCCTATCCGCTTCTTTTGCGCAGCCTATTTACATGGAACCTATGACAAATATCCTGTCAAGGTACCTAAGAAAAAGCCAAAACCTACGCAAATTCAGGCTTTTATCATTCAGAACGAAATTGGTGAGTTTCTTCTTGAAAAGAACACCGAAGGACGATTATTAGGTGGCTTCTGGTCTTTTCCTATCATGGAAACAGATTTTATTAGTAAGCAACTGGACTTATTTGAAAATGTGGATGCAGTGCTAGAAACTCTTTCGCAAAAAGCAGTTTTTGAACAAGAGTATAAACTTAAGCCTGTCTGGTCAGAACAGCATTTTGCACCTATCAAGCACACCTTCAGTCATCAAAAATGGACGATTGAGCTAGTAGAAGGATTTGCCAAAAAAGCTCCGCTATTAAACAGCAAGAAACTTCGATGGGTCGATCCTGCTAACTTCGAGGACTATCCTATGGCCGCTCCTCAAAAGAAAATGGTTCAGAAATATTTCAAAAACTAATGTCAAAAAGAGACTGAAATCTTTCAGCCTCTTTTAAATTTTACAGAATTGTCCTATTCAGCAACAACTAGCATTGATTTAATGGTCTTGCGGTCAGCCATGTCTTGATAGGCTTGGTTAATGTCATCAAGTTTATAAGTATTTGTGAAGACACGACCTGGGTTGATATCACCATCAAGTACTGCTTTAAGGAGGACTTGTTTATCATAGGTAGTTACAGAAGCAGAGCCGCCGCCAACAGTGATATTTTGCGCAAAAGTTGAACCCAATGGACGGTTATTATAATGTGGCACACCAACAAATCCAACACGTCCACCATTATGGATGACTCCCAGCGCTTGTTCAATGGCTGCTTCTGTCCCAACACATTCGAGAGCTGCATCTGCACCGCCGCCAAGAATCTCACGAACCTTAGCAATACCTTCCTCACCACGTTCAGCAACGACCGCAGTTGCACCAGATTCCAATGCCATTTTTTGGCGATCTTCATGACGACTCATGAGAACAATCTGTGAAGCTCCACGCATTTTTGCCGCAATAACCGCGCATTGACCTACAGCTCCATCACCAATGACAACTACTTTATCTCCGCGCTGAACATCAGCCACACGCGCTGCATGATAGCCTGTTGGCATGACATCCGCTAAGGTTAGTAAAGATTTTATCATTCCTTCGCTGTAGTCTGATGGTTGACCAGGAACTTTGACTAACGCCCAATTCGCATAGTGGAATCGAAGATACTCTGCTTGGAAACCACCTCCCCAGTTTGTAGGAGCGGGGTGATTATCACAAGTACCATCAAAACCAGAACGACAAGCATCACATTCGCCACAACCGTGTGTGAAAGGTACGATAACAAAGTCTCCTGGTTTAACTGTTGTGATTGCAGAACCAACTTCTTCAACAATTCCTAGCGCCTCATGCCCGCTATTAGTTGAATGGGCAGCTTTGTCATCTCCGTGTGAATAAGACCAGAGATCTGAGCCACAGACACAGGCACGTACGATTTTGATGATGGCATCATCATCTGCTTGCAACGTTGGTTTTTCAACTTCTTCGATGGTCATAAGACCAGCTTTTTCAAAAATAGCCGTTTTCATTTCTTTCCTCCATAATTTCTGAAAACTCATACTTAGCGGAAACCAAAATCAGACTAAGCAATACAGGTAGAACACTACTACTTTTTAGTTTTCAGGTAGTCGGCTGCCATCCTTAAGTATCGCTCATCAAATCAACAAGGTCTGAGTTTAATTTTCAAAAAGTATTATTTAATCAACATCGTTATTATATAACTTGGAGTTAACTTCAAGTCAAGACAAAAGAAAAAGAAGTTGGAATTTTTCCAGCTTCCTATTTGTCTTAGCTCAATTCTGAAACAATTGCTTTCAATTGAGCCTTGGTGTGAACGCCAGCGACTTGTTTAACCACTTGACCATCTTTTTTGAAGAGGAGGGTAGGAATTGACATGATACCAAATTTTTGTGCAGTTTCTGGGTTTTCATCAACGTCAATTTTAACAATTTTAAGGTCATCTTCACTTAATTCTTCTGATAATTGGTCAAGAATTGGTGCTTGCATCAAACATGGTCCGCACCAAGTTGCCCAAAAGTCAACCAGAACAAGACCTTCTGCTGTTTCTGCTTCAAATGTTTTATCTGTTACGATATGTGCCATGATATTTCCCCGTTTCTACTAGTTTATAAGGCTATTTTACGTGAAAATAACTATTAAGGCAAATAATTGCTACGTGTTTTTAGAAGAGAAATAGCAAAGCGCCACAGACAAGGCCTAATGCGTAGCCAACAACAACATCCCTAGGATAATGTACCCCGCCTACAACGCGACAAACAGCTAAAACAGCTGATAAAATCAAAGCAGGTACTCCTAGGAGAGCAGTCAGTCGCATAAGACACATGCTTATCACAGCTGCTGAAAAAACATGTCGGCTAGGTAGTGACTGACCACTACTATCTTTAGCAATGAGTGGGGTGATTTCCCAAGTGTCGTAAGGTCTTGGATAATTGATAATTTTTCTGGCCAAGGACAAGATGATAAAGGAGAGGCCTGGGATTAGAATAAATGCCAAAATCGCTCTGCTATTTTTCCAAAAAACAAAGGCTAAAACAAGAGGATAGCTGGCATACATAAGCTTAGTGATAAAACCATTGAGAGTTCTGAGAAAGTAAAGGTAGCGAGGTTGTTGGCGAAAAGGCTGACTAATGTGATCATAAAAGACCTTATAATTTTTCATAAACATCTCTCTTCTTGAAATTTACTTTCTATTATAGCATGTTTATGGTTAATCGGCTGTATCAGACTGTCAGTTCAATTTGGTTCCCTTCAGGATCAAAAATTACTGCTTCATAATAACCATCACCTGTAGTCCGCGGACCGTTTTGAATCGGATATCCGGCATCCTGTAACTTATAGGCAAAACAATCAACTGCTTCTTTACTACCTAATGAAAAAGCTAGATGAGTAAAGCCAAATCTATCTCTCTTGCCTTCTATGATGTCAGGACGACAGCAGAGCTCTAAACGCGCACCGTCAGTAAAACTCAGAAAGTAAGAAGAAAATCCTGTTTTCGGATTGTGATAACGTTGGGTGCTTGTTGCTCCAAAATAAGTTGTATAAAAAGCTTTCATGGCTTCTAAATCTTTGGTCCAGAGGGCTATGTGCTCAATTTTCATCGTTTTCTCCTCAGATAAGCTTCAAAGTCTCAAAGGCTTTATAAAGGCCATCATCATCAACAGCTGCTGTCACCAAATCTGCCATAGCAAGAATTTCAGCTCCGCCATTTCCCATAGCCACACCAACATCACAATAATCAAGCATGGGAATATCTACCTTAGCATCACCAAAGGCTATGGTATCCTTACGATCAGCCTTGAGATAGCTGAGCAAGACATCAATGGCATGCGCCTTGGTGATATCCTTAACACCTAAGTCGCCAAAAAGGGCTGTCTCACCGACACCACCCCAAGTACCAGCCTTGAGGTCAGGGAAAGCTAATTTTGATGCCTCATGGTCATCTATACTCTTTAAAATGAAGCTGACCTTATTGAGGTCGTCGCGGTAAAGATTGCCACCATAGACAATCCCATGCAGGACGTCCTCCGCTTCTTGGTCTGCAACTTCTTTTTCCGTTTTCCCCTTGCCTAAAGCATATTGGCGCATGACAGGACGAGCTGCTTCTTTAAAATGTTCGCTGGCAAAAAGACCATTATTGCTTTCCAAATAAAATTCCAATCCGCGCTCATGAAGCCAATCTACAATACGCCTTGCTTCATCTTCTGGAATCAATTGGTGCATGACAACCTGACCATGATGTTCAACGTAGGAACCATTGCCACCAATCATGCCATCAAGGCCAATATCCCAGATAAATTCGGGCATTTCTGCACGAGAACGTCCTGTACAGGCATAAACCAAATGACCATTTTCACGCGCCTTTTGAATGGCATACTTAGCAGATTCTGGCAGATGATTATTGTAATCCACCAAAGTTCCATCAACATCCAAGAAAATAATTTTTCGCATTTTCAGTCCTCCGATTAATTTCTCCCCTTACTATATCACGCAAAAAGCAACAAAACCTCTCCTATCCTTTTGGAAACTGATACTATGATATTAAAAGAGGATAGAACAGATTAGGAATAAAGTCAAATGGAACTTAGCAATAAAAAGCGGATTTAAAAACTAAAAATAGCAAAAGTAAGTTTTTGTCAAAATGTCTACTCTTCAGTAGTTTATCGGTACTAAATCATCTGATGGAGCAGGCAGAGAAATTCTAGGTTGACTAAAGTCACAGGATTTCTCATAGATATAGCGTCATGTAAATTTGACTGTAAACTATAGAAACCACGTACTTTTACCTCACTCACACGTTTAATCTCCCTTGGTCACTAGGATATCACCTATCAATACTTGCAAGTTCTTCTCACGAACAAGGTCTGCTGTGCCCGCAACGTAATCCTTGAAATGTTTGGTCTGACAATGGCTGTCATAGGCTGCTTGGTCAGCGTAAATCTCGTAGAAATACCAATGGTCTGGTTGTTCTTTGTCACGGCCTGCGTACATAAGTAAGACACCATCTTCTACTGCCATACTGGTTTTCATCTCCGGTAGAACAATATCTGAAAAAGCCTGATTGTCTCTGACAACCACATGAGCTAGACGGACAGAGAGTTTGTTTCCCTTTGTCACACGCAGGGCTTGTGGTTTTTGTAGTAAAATTTGGGCGTCCAAGCTGATGACTTCTCGGCTAATCAGGGCTTGACTTGCTACGGCTGCAAAAGCCTTGAAATGATCGGCTGCCACATGTTCTTGATAAGCAGTTTCATCTGCGTAGACCTCTACGACCACCTGCTGTTCTTTGTGACCAGATACGTGATTGACAAACATGGCTAATGTACCCGACTCCTGTTGGATAGAGCTTGTCAAGTTGGTGTATCCGACCTTGTCATAGTCATCTTGGTAGTTTAAATCTAGTCCTAGCTTGAACAAGCGAAAAATAGGTTGTGTCATCTTATAATCCTCCAAATAATCTCTCAGCATTGCCATAAAAAATTTGGTCTTTTTGGCTTTGGGTTAATGGCAGAGCTTCTATGGCTTCTTCAATAATATCAGTCGCGCCAGCAGGCAGAATGCCCAGTGGGGCATCTGTCCCAAAAAGCACACGATCCACTCCGAAGAAATCTACACAAAGTTCCAAAGCTTTGCTATTTCCAAGAAGAGCCGTATCAACGTAAAATTTGCGAAAATCCGCTGCTTGCTCAGCAGTCAAAATGCGGTCAATCCGCCCTGCAAAATAAGGTGCCATAGCTCCCGCATGATGGATGATAATTTTAAGATTTGGGAAATCTTGGAAATAACCAGCTTGTACAATCTCTAGCATGGCCTGAGTCTGCTCATACTCCCAACTGAAAATAATATTATTATCTGGCTTGCGCGGGTCAAAGACAGGATGTAACCAAATAGGTACATTGTGCTTAGCTGCCGCTTCAAAGATAGGACGAAAGTCAGGATCAGCCAACGACTTGCCCAGATGCCGAGTAAAAAGCTGAATTCCCAGAACTTCCTTGTTTGGCAGAACAAAGTCTTCAATTGTTCGAACAGCAGCTGGAATGTTATTCATGGCTACCATGGCAACCGCACCAGCAAAAATATCGCTATTATCTCGCACCGCAGTCAAAAGCTCCTCATTGGCCTTTTGCACTAGGAGTGCAGCCATTTTCCCAGCCATATAATCCTCAGGATTGGCGTTGACATAAGAGATAATCTGCTTGGTATTCTTTGGCATGGTCGCACGGCGCTTTTCCATATCAGTTAGGACAGGATTTTGAATAAAGGGCATCTTGGCAGGTAGATCCCTATCCAGCATGAGCATTTTTTCATAGAAATCAGGCAGTAAAATGTGGGCAAAAATATCGATTTTCATCATGTGTTGTCTCCTTTTAAGTGGAAGTGGGAAAGAACTCAATAAGTCTAAAAAGAATTCGTCAACAATTTCTCGTTTCAAGTTGTTTCACTCCCACCCCCGCACAGCTCCAAAGGTTCCCCGAACCTTTGGAGGTTGGAAATGAAGCGAACTCTGTTCGCATCAGTCGTAGAGGTCAAATTTGGAGTGTAAAACACGAATTGCTGAGATTTGCTTCGCAAACCTTATCTCCAACCTTTAACAGTCCACTGGACTGTTAAACCCAATCAACCACTGCGATGAAATATTGACACGAACTTTGAGAAGCGAGGCTGGACTTTTTGCTCAGCCTCGCTGTAGTCTTGATAATAACTTACCATCTTAAGAAATCTTTTTGATATTCTTCAAAAATCAAAGTCAGATATGATATTTTTCAGACACCTAAGTAACAGTGTCGATTTCTTCCTCCGATGTTATGTCCCTTTCTTTAAGATGTCTCAGTTTATTCTACCATTTATAGTTAACTATAAGTCAAGAAAAACGTATAATTTTATTGTCGTAATGCTAAATCATCACCATTTCACAAGCAAACTTTCTCTTAGATAATATTTTCAGATTTTAGCCTTCTATGATGACAGCATTCGTGATACAATAGTCAGTGATATAAAAACACAGTTGCAGTTGGTAGTCTGCAAGCAGTATATAACCAGAGAGTATTTGCTGCCAGTAACCTTCCCTCCGGGTCGTCCTTTATCAATTTTGTACTTTAGGAGGGGACTTTCATGAAAATGACAGTCTATTTTGATGGGGCTTTTTGGGCAGCTTTGGTAGAATGGCAAAGCGGGAAAGCCTATTTGGTTTACCGCCATGTTTTTGGTAAGGAGCCAAAAAACCATGAGGTCTGGAACTTTATTCACCAAGATTTGCAAGGTCTCATGACCAGGCAAGAGCGTCTGATAGGACAAATAAGTAGCTCCGCTATTGTCCCAAAAAAGAAAAAGCGAACCAATCCCAAACGGATGCAGCGAGAAATCAGTAAGGCCAAAAACCAGTCTGTCTTGTCTACAAAGGCGCAACTAGAACTTCAGAAAACCCACGAGGCGCTGAAAAAGGAACGTAAAGCTGACAAGCGCCAGCGTAAGGAAGAAGAAAAGGCAAACAAGTTTACCCGCAAGCAAGCTAAGCGACATCAAAAACATCGTGGTCATTAAGACCGAGAAAAAAAGGGAACTTCAAATCCCAATGTCATCAAGTTAACTAACTTATCACATTTTGTGGTAGGTTAGTTTTTTATGTTACACTAATACTTAACAAAAATCAAAAATAGCGTTATAATAGTATTATGACAAAAGAACTTACCCAAACACAAGTCGAAGAATTAAAGCAAGCCCTTAAAGATAAAAATAATGCTCCGCATCATAGAAAAATTCAAGCCCTTATTCTCTACTCTGAATGCCATAATTTAACATCTGTAGCTAAATCAGTAGGCTTTGTCCATCAGACAGTCCGCAACTTATTAAATCGCTATCTAAGTGGTGGCTTAGAAGCTCTCTTAAAGGAGAATCGTGGTGGTCGCCGCCGCTCCTATATGACGCATGAGGAGGAAGAAGATTTCCTTAAAGAGCAACTCTCTTCCTCTTTGAATGGAGAATTCGTTACCGTTAACACCCTCTTTAAAGCTTATCAAGAGAGAGTTGGGCACAAGACAACCCGAGAAGGTTTCTATGCTCTCCTGAAACGTCATGGTTGGCGTAAAGTTAGCCCACGTCCCCAACATCCGAAAAAAGCAGACGCCGAAACCATTTTAGCGTCTAAAAATAAAATCTTTATTCGAGGAGAGAATGAGTAAGCGCTTTATTGATGGAAAAGAATATCAAAAAATCCGCCTTATGTATCAAGATGAGGCGGGTTTTGGGCGTATCAGTAAACTTGGTTCGTGTTGGTCTCCAAAAGGTTATCGTCCTCACGTAGCAAGTCATCACATTCGTGAATACCGCTATTGTTATGGAGCTGTGGATGCCCATACAGGCGACTCGTTTTTCATCATAGCAGGCGGATGTAATAGTGATTGGATGAATGAATTTTTACGCCAACTATCGGCAGCTTATCCAGAAGATTATATTATTTTAGTCATGGATAATGCCATCTGGCATAAATCTCAGACCTTAAATATTCCTAAGAATATTGAATTTACCTTCATTCCACCCTACACACCTGAAATGAATCCTATTGAGCAAGTCTGGGCTGAGATTCGTAAACTTGGTTTCAAGAATAAAGTATTTAGGACCTTAAATGAGGTAATCGATAAACTTCAAGAGGTTATTCAAACCTTAACCGCTTATCAACTCAAATCAATTGTAGATAGAGACTGGACTTCCGCTATTTTTGATTTTAACTGAGTATAAAAATCATGCTAGACCCGATTAAATCGTATTTATTTAACAGTATAGTAAAATGAAACACAAATAGTACATTTGTGATATAATGTATTTATGGCATATTCATTAGATTTTCGTAAAAAAGTTCTCGCATACTGTGAGAAAACCGGCAGTATTACTGAAGCATCTGTTGTTTTCGATATTTCACGCAACACCATCTATCAATGGATAAAATTAATGGAGACTACTGGCGAACTTCATCACCAAGTTAAGGGAACCAAACCAAGAAAAATTGATAGAGAAAAATTAAAGAACTATCTTGAAGCTCATCCAGATGCTTTTTTGACTGAAATAGCTTCTGAATTTGGCTGTCATCCAACAGCTATTCATTACGCTCTCAAAGCTATGGGATATACTCGAAAAAAAAGAGCTGTACCTACTATGAACAAGACCCTGAAAAAGTAGATCTGTTCCTTAAAGAGTTTAATAACTTAAGCCACCTGACTCCTGTTTATATTGACGAGACAGGGTTTGAGACCTATTTTCATCGAGAATATGGTCGCTCTTTGAAAGGTCAGTTAATAAAAGGTCGGGTCTCTGGAAGAAGATACCAGCGGCTATCTTTGGTTGCAGGTCTCATCAATGGTGAGCTTATAGCCCCGATGACATACAAAGATACTATGACTAGTGACTTTTTCGAGGCTTGGTTCAAAATATTCTTACTCCCCACTTTAGATAAACCAGCTGTTATCATTATGGACAATGCAAGGTTTCATAGGATGAGTAAGCTAAAAGAGTTGTGCAAGGAGCAGGGGCATAGACTTTTACCACTTCCTCCGTACTCACCTGAGTATAATCCCATTGAGAAAACATGGGCTCAAATCAAATCAAAACCACCCGTGAGAACGGGTGGTTTGCTCTTCGGCTGAAAGCCTCTGCTACCGGCCGAGGCCTAAAGGCCTACCGAATGGTTTCCCTTCAGCACCACCTTTGCTAGCTGACCCGACTAGCGGGTCTCTTTAAGACTACTTTCTTTTATTCTTCTCACCTGTAAACGGATCATATTCCTCGAAAAGACTGAGCTGATCTGCTATCACGTCTTCTTGTAATTGATTACGAATATATTCTTCAATTCGCTTCTGATTTCGCCCAACCGTATCAACATAAAACCCTCGACACCAAAATTTGCGATTCCCATATTTATACTTTAAATTAGCGTGTCGGTCGAATATCATTAAGCTACTTTTACCCTTTAAATATCCCATAAATGAGGAAATACTTAGCTTCGGTGGTATACTCACCAACATGTGAATGTGATCTGGGCATGCTTCTGCTTCATGAATTTCAACACCTTTTCTTTCACATAATAACCGTAAGATTTGACCAATACTTGCTTTGTATTTCCCATAGATTATCTGACGTCTATATTTTGGGGCGAAAACAATATGATACTTACAATTCCATGTAGTATGTGCTAAACTATTATTATCCTGTCTCATCAGAGGTCCTCCTTTTGTATATTAGTTAGTGGTCGGGAAACCTTATCTAATATAACACTTTAGGGGGACTTTTTTGATACATCGCTAAAAGCTTTTCGGAACCACTAGCACAGCTAGTGGTTTTCGTGAGACAAAAAACACCTCAGAAAAGTATTGCCAAATTGCGATACTTTTCTTGAGGCACTTTTGTCCTGCTCTTGTTTCAATTAACTATATCAATGACGTTGTTTCTGATGCCGACCAGATTGTGCTTCATCCCGAAAAAGATTTTATTCGGAAAACTCATCTGACTATGAAAACCACGATTCAAGCTATTCTTACCATGGATGGCAATACCTTAGCCACGAGTTACTTGATTTGGACTTGCCGATCTCTCAATCTGCCTTTGTTCAACGACGTTATCAGATTAAACATCATGCTTTTAAAGCACTTTTTAGGGATGTTACTCCTAAGATGCCAATTATTCTCCAGAAAAATTAAAAGATCTCTATGCCTACAGATGGGGCATAGAGACCAGTTTTCGTGACCTAAAATACAGTATCGGTCTGACTCATTTTCACACGAAAAAGAAGGAAGGAATTCTCCAAGAAATCTATGCTCACTTTATCAATTTTAATGTTTGTAAATGGCTAACCTCACACGTTACCACTAAAACACCAAAGCTCAAAAAAACTTATAAGATTTGTTTTCAGAGGCTATTTATGCCTGTCGAAAATTTCTTAGAGAGAAACTCTCTTCCTTCCAATTGAAAACTTACATTGCCAAGCACCTATCTATTATTCGACCTAATCGAACAGCACTACGCTCTAGTTTTCCTAAGGTTAATCTTGCGAAAGAAAGTCAGATTTGTTGATGACTGATTTCCGCACTGCTCTTACATCTTCTCTTCTAATTCCACATCTGGATATTTATCTGCAAACCAGCGGAGCGCAAAGTCGTTTTCAAAAAGGAAAACAGGCTGATCAAAGCGGTCTTTAGCTAAGATATTTCGGCTTGAACTCATACGTTCGTCAAGGTCTTCTGGTTTAATCCAACGAACAGTCTTTTTCCCCATTGGTGTCATCACAACTTCAGCATTATATTCATTTTCCATACGATGTTTGAACACTTCAAACTGCAATTGACCAACAGCACCAAGCATGTATTCACCAGTTTGATAGTTTTTATAAAGCTGGATAGCTCCTTCTTGCACCAATTGCTCAATTCCCTTGTGGAAGGATTTTTGTTTCATAACATTTTTAGCAGCCACTTTCATGAATAATTCAGGTGTGAAAGTTGGCAGTGGTTCAAATTCAAATTTCTTCTTACCTACGGTTAGCGTGTCTCCTACCTGATAAGTTCCGGTATCGTACACCCCAATAATGTCACCAGCGACAGCATTCTCAACATTTTCACGAGATTCCGCCATAAACTGAGTGACGTTTGAGAGTTTGACACTTTTTCCAGTACGGGCAAGGTTAACAGCCATGCCACGCTCAAATTCACCTGAAACAATGCGAACAAAAGCGATACGGTCTCGGTGGCGTGGATCCATATTGGCCTGAATTTTGAAAACAAAACCTGAAAAATCCTTATCTAGTGGGTCAATAACCTCATCCTCAGTCGTCTTGTGTCCATGTGGTTCTGGAGCAAATTCTAAGAAGGTGTCAAGAAAGGTCTGCACCCCAAAGTTGGTCAGGGCTGAACCAAAGAAAACAGGGGTTAAATTTCCCTCAAGGATAGCTTCTTTGGAAAATTCATTTCCAGCTTCCTCCAAAAGTTCAATATCCTCTTTGACCTGTTCATAGAAAGGGTTATTAGCAAAAATCTTGTCCCCATCCGCAATGGACGCAAAGCGTTCGTCACCCTTATAAAGTTCTAAACGTTTATTGTAGAGGTCGTAAAGACCCTCGAAAGATTTTCCCATCCCGATTGGCCAATTCATTGGATAACTTGCAATACCAAGCACTTCTTCCAATTCTTCCAAAAGGTCAAGTGGTTCACGACCATCACGGTCAAGTTTGTTGATAAAAGTAAATACTGGAATATTCCGATGCTTTACAACTTCAAAAAGTTTCTTAGTTTGTGCCTCAATACCTTTTGCTGAGTCCACCACCATGACTGCCGCATCCACCGCCATCAAGGTACGATAAGTATCTTCCGAAAAGTCCTCATGCCCTGGCGTATCCAAAATATTAACCCGCTTTCCAGCGTAGTCAAACTGCATAACAGATGATGTCACTGAAATGCCACGTTGTTTTTCGATATCCATCCAGTCAGACTTGGCAAAGTTCCCAGTCTTTTTCCCCTTGACTGTACCAGCCTCACGAATTTCTCCCCCAAAGTAGAGCAATTGTTCCGTAATTGTCGTCTTACCAGCATCCGGGTGACTGATGATGGCAAACGTACGACGTTTTTTTATTTCATCTTGAATTGTCATTTTATTTCCTTATTAATCTTAATTATCTTCTTTATATAAACGTATCACCTAATCTTTAGTGACTACATTGGTCCACTCCTTTTCTGCCATACAAAAAATAGAGTCATGGGACTCATAACTCTATTATTATAACGAAAAGTGGACTCTATTTCAATATTTCCCCACGGTGTTCTCCTCAGAAACTGCAAAATAATTGATTAAGAGAATACTACACATACAAAGACTGCCACCATAGTGCTCCATGATATTGATAAAGAAAGTTATCAAAAAGAGCATCGTATGGAATAGTGTCAGTTTTTTCCCTCTCAACTGTGCAATGAGAAAAATTGGATACAGTAGAAATAGGAAAATTCCCTGACGTAATAATGAATCAATATAAAAACTATCATCGTACATCGGATGCCCATTTATTTCGGTAAAAGTTGGGATATTTCGTGGCAACCAATCAACACCGAAATGCTGCAAATACGTATGTCCGATACTCAATCTTCCTGAAAACAAATGATTCAATGTTGCATAAATGGTACTATCACCATTGTAGAAATATGGAAGCCCTAACCCCAAACCAAACATCACAATCACCAGTGGAATAATCACAGAACCAGAAACCTGATACTTTAGTAATAATGGTTTCAAAAAATAGCAAAGAATGATGACCCCAGCAATTAAAAATGTTGTCCTTGAGTTGGTAATCGCAAAAATCAACAAGGAAACAAGCAACATGACCAGTCCTGCTCTAGCTTTACGGCTCTTTCTAACCAAGGAAAAATCAAACAACAAACCAACCAGATACATTCCCAAAGAATTTGGGTGCATAAAACCATAAGAATGCCTAATCAAATCTTTGTCAGCTCGATACATGGTCATATCAGAAATAATATGACTATTGTAAGCAAAGAGCACTAAGATTGCTACAATCAGCTTGAAGTAGAAAATCGCTGTCATCAACCGCTCATCGTCCTTATCAACACTCGCTGATAACAAAAACAAGGTAACCATGGACAAATCATCAACGTTTGTTTCCAGATAATTAGACATTGGCAATAAAATCAAGAAAGCTAGTGCAAAAATCCCTGCTAAAATCTTCTCTATCGACCAACCTAAGCGCCAAAAACTCCACAAATACATGGCAAATCCGCCAATAATGGCAAGACTTGACATCAATAAGAAAAACGGTAGAGGAAACGGATAACGTTTCAAGAACCAAGCTAGAAATAGCAAACAAAACTCAAGAAAATACAAGGCTCGATAAAGAAACCTTGCAAATGACTCTTCAGTCCTAAACACTTCCTTTAACCTTAACATCTCCACAGTAATCTATTCCTCCAATTCCTCAACAACTTTACTCAACTGCATTGAGTTGCTGCCCTTTAAAAGAATTTGGTCCTCTGGTTTCAAAATTTCCTTGACATACTTAATAAGTTCTTCCAACTGATCTTCTTGTGCTGTTTTTTTGAAATAATAAACTTTTCCGATTGGAAACATTTGACTAGATAGCTGAGCCAGTTCTGCAATATCCTCACCATAGAAAATCACTGTATCAATCACATCAGGTGCTAAACTCATAATCATCTGCGTGTGGAGGGAAACAGACTGTTCACCGAGCTCTTTCATATCAGCTAATACTGCAATTTTTCTACCACCCTTATTGGCTGGAATTCTTGAGAAAGTCTCCAAAATCAACTTCATGGCAGTTGGATTAGCATTATAAACATCGGATAGAATATCTGCTCCGTTCGCTGCTGTTTTCCATTCCGTACGATTACGAGTTAACTCAATTGTTTCAAGTGCTTCAATGATATCATCATCAGAAATAGCTAATAATTTACCAACATAAGCTGCTACCATAGCATTTGTAGCATTGTACTTTCCAGGTACAGGTAGGGTAATTGAACGATCAATCACATTTGTCGTAAAGGTCAACGATTCTTTATTTTCTTGCAAATCTTTCACAAAAATTTCCGCACCATCACCGAAACGAATCACCATCTGATTCTCAGGCAAGAAATCATCAATGATTGGATCTGATGGCACGATCAAAATACCGTCTGAGTCCATGCCATCAACAATTTGCAATTTACCCTCTGCAATTTTCTCACGGCTACCAAAAAATTCCAAATGAGCTTCACCGATTAAGGTCACCACCGCTATGTGGGGCTTGGCTAAGTCAGACAAAAGATGAATGTCCCCCATGTGATCCTGTCCCATTTCAAGGACAATTTTTTCAGTATCATCCGGCATATGCATAACTGTATAAGGCAGGCCGATTTCATTATTATAATTCCCTTGTGTTTTGTATGTCTTGTATTCTGTAGATAAAATGGCAGCAATCATGTCCTTGGTCGTTGTCTTACCATTTGACCCTGTCACAGCAATAACATCGACACGTTGCTTGACCAAGTAATACTGCGCTAATTGTTGGAAGGCCACTAAGCAATCATCCACTAAAATATAGGGATGACCTGCAATCTCACGTTCGGAAAAAGTTGCGGCAGCCCCATTGTCAAAAGCCGTCTCAATAAAATCATGACCATCACGCATGCCTTTGAGCGGTAGGAACAAATCTCCAACCCCAATTTTACGACTATCAAACTCAATCTTCTGCAGAGGAACGTCATCAAATTCCGAAATTGTATTTTTTGCGCCAACCACTTTGGCAACTTCGTGTAAAGTAATTTTCATTTCTGTTATTCTCCATTATAAAAAGAGCCTTCTGGCTCTCTCTATTATATCACAAATTAAAGTCCTTCAACTATTTTCCTCATGAGCCTTTAAATGATTCTTCCACCACATGGTTAATACCAATCAGGCATATTGGCTCGATTGATGACTGTCAAGTTCCACTGAATCTTAAACCCGAAGACTAAAGGGTAGTAGGTTTCTATCTGTACATTATGATACGAACGACGTTTCTCCATTTCCAAACTTCAATAAAATCTTCCCAATCGTTGAAACTAGTCTAATTTCGATTGTCCTGAATATTAGAGAAAATATACGCCCAAAACATATAGATCTCCGTTATCTCTTTCAAGAAAAATTTAACGAAGACTTTTTCTTCTAGTTCAATTGATAAAATTCAATTATTAAATCAGGTGACTTTCACGTTTATCAAACATCTCCTGTGCTAAAAGAACAAGCTTTTCAATCAAATCACTATAGGGTAAACCCATATTCTCCCAAAGTAAAGGATACATTGACCACTGTGTAAAACCAGGCATAGTATTGAGTTCGTTGAGATAGATATGACCGTCTTTTGTCAAAAAGAAATCACAGCGCGATAATCCACAACCGCCAATAGCACGAAAGGCTCTTGCCGCATACCCACGCATTCGTTCCATAATTTCCTCGTCGATTTTAGCTGGGATATCCATCGTAATCTTATTGTCAATATACTTAGCATCGTAATCATAAAAAGCAACATCTTTAACCACCTCGCCAGGAAGTGTGGTCTTTACATCAACATTTCCTAAAATGCCTACCTCTATCTCGCGCGCATCTACCCCTTGCTCAATGAGAATGCGACTATCATATTTAAGCGCAAGCGAAATAGCAGAGCGAAGTTCTTCTTCATTATCTGCTTTTGAGATCCCTACAGAAGAGCCCATATTAGCAGGTTTGACAAATACTGGATAAGAAAGTTGGTCATTAACTTCCTTAACAACCATTTCTAAATCTCCCCCCTCTACATAAGTCACATAAGCAACTTGAGGTACACCAGCAGATTCAAGAACATGTTTAGTTGTAATCTTGTCCATGGCAACACTTGACGATAAAATATTAGTACCAACGTAAGGCATTTTGAGAACTTCCAAAAAACCTTGGATGGAACCATCTTCACCCATAGGACCATGAAGGACTGGAAAGACCACTGCTCCCTCTTCATAAATATCACTTGGCCTAATTTGACGACTAAAATCCACATCGCTATTAGTCATTAATTTTTCATCAGCAGTCGGCGTATTTGAAAACTCTTGAGTCTTAATAAAATCACCACTTTGTGTGATAAAATATGTTTTAACATAAAATTTATCATAATTCACGGCACGCATGACACTTTCAGCCGATAAAACTGATACTTCACGTTCTGCTGAACGTCCACCATACAAAAGAACTAAAGTTTGTTTAGGCATGAGTCTCTCTTTTCTATTTTTTAAGTCCTATTTTTCACATTATATCTTACCATAATCACAAAAACTTTAAAAGTAGAAGTCAAAAAAATCACACCCCCGTCATGAAATCGTGATTCCTCAAAATCCCTAAATAACATCATCTTGATCATTTATCTTTAAAAAAGGAACACGCTATCTTGATAGTTTTGTAAAAATATATGACAGTTTCGTTACAAGAGTCTGCTTCCTTTGATTTTTAGGGGTTTTTACGTTAAAATATGACTAATGAGAAGAATTAAACCAATTGTTGTTCTTGTCTTATTTGCCTTACTAACTCTGCTGTTTTTCATCGGAAAAATCCACTCAGACAATCTTCTGAGTCAGCAGCTTGCAAGTGCAGAGAAAACAATACCCTCTGCAACTAGTAAGAGTACGACAAGTTCATCTAGTTCAGAAACAGAGGAATTCGTTCTTAACCCGATTATTGATGTCTCAGGTTGGCAGCTTCCTAGTGAAATTGACTACGATACCCTTTCAAATAATATCTCTGGTGCTATTGTTCGTGTCTATGGAGGGTCACAAATTACCAAAGATAATAATGCCGCCTACACCACTGGGATTGATAAATCATTTAAGACACATATCACAGAATTTCAGAAGAGAAATGTGCCTGTTGCTGTTTATAGCTATGCCCTTGGAAGCTCTACTAAAGAAATGAAAGAGGAAGCTCGCGCATTCTATAAAGCTGCATCTCCTTATAAGCCCACTTTCTATTGGATTGACGTTGAGGAAGAAACTATGGCTGATATGGATAAAGGTGTTCAAGCCTTTCGTAAAGAATTGAAAAAGCTAGGTGCTAAAAATGTCGGTATCTATATTGGCACATACTTCATGACTGAGCAGGAAATTTCTGTGAAAGATTTTGACGCTGTCTGGATTCCAACTTACGGGTCTGATTCTGGTTACTACGATGCTGCACCAGATACGACACTTGACTACGACCTCCATCAATACACATCACAAGGCTATATAAATGGATTTGACTCGCCACTTGATCTCAATCAGATTGCGGTAACCAAAGATACCAAATCTACCTACGAAAAATTATTTGGCAAAATTAAAAGTCAGTAGCTAGCTGTTAGTTGCTGATTTTTTTCGGAAAATTTTCAGAATTGTCTTGACAGTGCCTTTGTTTTCAGACTATAATGTAATCAATTAAATAATATCACAAAGGAGTGCCTTGGCTGAGATCGCATTTTGCGAAATCCTAAGAACCTGATCTCGTTAGCACGAGCGGAGGAATTGTGAGTAGATATGTCAGTAGAGAAGTTGAAAGGCGCTTTTTCGCACTTTTCAAATTTTACTATAGCATTGCTGTACTGCACTCCTTTTGTGATACAAAAGGAGTTTTTTATGTCAAAAAATGTTCGTACACTTGTTGAAGCAGCCATCTTTGCAGCTCTTGCAATGGCACTTTCCTTTATTCCAGATTTTGCTTCTTGGTTCACACCCTCTTTTGGTGCTGTACCTCTGGTACTTTTTGCACTCCGTCGCGGCTCTAAGTATGGGATTTTAGCTGGTTTGATTTGGGGGCTGCTGCACTTTGCTCTGGGGAAAGTCTATTACCTCAGTCTTTCACAAGTCCTGATTGAGTATGTCTTGGCTTTTGCCTGCATGGGATTGGCTGGCTTTCTGACAACTCCCCTACAAAAGGCTCTCAAATCTGATCAAGAAGAGAAAGCTTTGCTATTTGCCTTAGTAGGAGCCTGTCTAGCGACCATCACACGCTATATTTTGCACTATATCGCTGGTGTCATCTTCTGGTCCTCTTATGCCCCAAAAGGGATGTCCGCAGAGTGGTATTCTTTCACGGTCAATGGCACAGCTGGCATATTGACACTTGCCTTTGTTATCATTAGTATTGTCATTTTATTGAGAAGTCAGCCCCAGTTCTTCCAACCAAATCATTAATCCGTGGCTACTTTAAAGTGGTATAATAATCTTATATCGCTTTTTTAGTAACAAGGAGAGAACATCAATGGCGAAAAAAGTCAAATTAAAAAAGACCTTGGTTGATCAAATTTTAGATAAGGAAAAAATTGTTCACGAAAGTCTCGCAATCAATGCTTTAGAAGGTGAACTTCCCAACGATATCAAACGTGAGGAAATTTTCAAAACCCTCGCGCTGACTGGGGATAAGTCTGGTCCAGTAATTGGTATCGTGCAGATTACAGAGCATCTTTCTGAAAAGAAATTGGCTAAAATTTCTGGTAACAAAAAAGTCAGCATGATTCCCCAAAAAGACTTACAAAAAACAACTGGTTACATTCACGGAGCCAACAATCCTGTCGGTATTCGCCAAAAGCATGCTTTTCCGATTTTCATTGATCAGCGAGCTTTAGAATTGGGACAAATGATTGTCTCGGCTGGTGAAGTTGGTCGCTCTATCCGCATTGACAGCCAAGCTTTAGCTGATTTTGTTGGTGCCACATTTGCAGATCTAATTGAGGACTAGGATATGAAGATCTTTTTTGTCAGGCACGGGAAAACAGAGTGGAACTTGGAAGGTCGGCTTCAAGGTGCGAGCGGAGACTCCCCGCTGCTACAAGAATCACTGGAGGAAATTCGCGCTTTGGGACACTACTTATCTGAAATTGATTTCGATGCTGTTTATTCCAGTGATTTAAAACGTGCTCGCAAAACCGCTCAGCTTATCATCCAAGAAAACAATAATCCTAAACCCATTGTCTACACCTCTGCTCTGAGAGAATGGAAGCTGGGGCGTCTTGAGGGGAGCAAAATTGCAACTGTCCTTTCTATATACCCCCAACAAATGCATGCTTTTCGTCATAATTTGGCTCGTTTTGATGCTGATGTCTTTGAAGCTGAAACCGTTCATAAGACAACTCAGCGTGTTCGCAATTTCATCCTCTCACTAAACAAAGATTTCAAAAATGTCCTTTTGGTCGGACACGGTGCTAACTTTACTGCCTCTATCCGCTCTTTGATGGGCTACGAGCCTGCGAGATTGCGAGATAGCGGCGGTCTGGATAATGCTAGCGTAACCGTTCTGGAAACTAAAGACTTTGAACACTTTCACTGCCTACTTTGGAACGATAAATCCTATACAGCAGAAAACACCGACACTCTGATTGATATTTTGTAAAATTCAAACGACATTCTGCAATCTAATACTCAATGAAAATCAAAAGTAGCCTAGGAAACGAAGCCGACGATAGAACTTGAGTTCATCAAGGCAAGTTGACAACGGATAATTTTGATTTTCGAAGAGTATTACTTGAACTAGATGACAGATTGCAGGCTATACCGATACACAGAAGGTGAAGTTGATACAATAAACTCCCCATCACTTTGAAAGTGGTGGGGAGTTTTATATGTTTTTCGGAGACTTATATTCATCAAAAATCAACCCTAAATATTGTTGACTTGATTTGATAACCCTCGTTTCTATCTAAACATTGCTGATTTTGTTTTGCATTGAGTATTACTTGTGAGCACCTTTAGCAACCAAATCTTCTAATTCCGTCAAACGTTCTTCAAAGACTTCGAAAGCTGCGTCTAAATAGTCACTCGTTGTCATGTCAACACCAGCTTTGGCAATAACGTTAAGCGAGTAGTCTGAGTTACCAGCCTTGAGGTAATCAAGATATTTGTCCTTATCTTCTTGAGTACCGTGTACAATTTTGTTAGCAAGATAACTAGCAGCCGCAAAACCTGTGGCATACTGATAAACATAGTAATTATAGTAGAAATGCGGGATACGCGCCCACTCAAACTGAATTTCTGGGTTATCTTCTTTCGCCAAACCGTAATATTTTTCATTAAGGTCAGCGTAGAGTTTATTGAGATATTCACTAGTCAAAACAACTCCATCTTGGTCAGCCTTATGAATTAAATGCTCAAACTCCGCAAATTGTGTTTGACGGAATACTGTTCCTTTGAAACCATCAAGGTAATGATTGAGAATGGCAAAGCGTTGCTTGTCATCTTCGACTTCCTTAAGCAAAGTTTCTGTCATGATATTTTCATTAGTTGTAGAGGCAATTTCTGCCAAGAAAAGGCTGTAATCTCCATAGACGTAAGGCTGATTTTCACGGGTAAAGGTCGAATGTAAGCTGTGACCTGTCTCATGCACCAAGGTATAGAGATTATCAAGTGTGTCCTGCCAGTTGAGGAGCATGAAAGCATTGGTGTCGTAAGAACCTCCTGAATATGCTCCTGAACGTTTACCTTTATTGACATGAACGTCAATCCAGCGTTCTGTGAAAGCACGATGAACACGCTCAGAATAATCCTTACCAAAAACAGTCAGGACTTCCTCTGCTTTTTCAAGTGCTGCTTCATAGGTGAAACTCATATCTGTCTTAGACAAAGGCGTGTAAATATCATACATTTTCAAATCATCCAGTCCAAGAATGGTTTGACGTAACTTAACATAACGGTGCAAGAGTGGCAAATGCTTATTGACCGTTTCAAGCAAGGTCTCATAAACGCTCTCTGGAATAAAGTTAGCTGCTAAGGCCGCTTCACGGGCAGAAGCGAATTTATGAACGCGGGCATTGTAATTATGGACTTTGACGTTGGTTTGCAGAGTCTTGGCATAAGTATGTTGGTATTGATCGTAAGTGCTGTACATAGCTTCATAAGCAGATTTACGAATATCACGATTTTTGGATTCCATAAAACTGATGAAATTTCCGTGAGACAGCTGCACTTCCTCACCTTTTTCATCAGTTACCAAAGGAAAGACGATATCGGCATTGTCAAGAATCTCAAAAGTTTCACCAGCAGCACCAAAGATTTCTCCAGCGCCAGCCAATAATTCCTCTTCTGCTTGTGACAAAACATGGGCTTGACGTCTGAAGATTTTTTCAAAGAAATGAGCATACTTTTTCAAATCTGGTGTTTCTGCTACAAAAGCTGCAAAATCCTCTTTAGACAAGGTCATAAACTCAGGTTCGTAGAATGAAAATACTTCTGAGTACTTGGCATAAAGCGCCGTTGCCTTAGCTTGAAATTCTTGATACTTAGCCACCGTAGTGTCTTGGTCATTCTTCATAGAAGCATAGACATAAGCCTTTTCCAAACGACGTGACAGAGCCAATTCAGCCTCAGTAATCTCAAGTAGATTCTTACTTGACTCCACTAAATGACCAGCATACTTTTTAGCATCTTCAATGTCGGCTGTTAAAGCCTCCATTTCAGCTTCCCAAGCTGCATCAGTAACATAAACGGTACTCAAATCCCAAGTATATTTTTCATCAATATGACTGCGATTATCTGACATATAGCGTCCTCTTTTCTTATAAGTTCTTTACCATTTTAACATAAAAATCTGGCGGATAAAGGTTTTGAACTGTCTTATTTTCTTGATTTTGATAATATTGAAAAAAAGCTTCGCAAAAAAGAGTTAAATCGTTCTGAATTTGACAAAAACCGCCTTTTGCCTCAGGTGGTCTGACCTGCGGGAAAAACTCAGTATCTGTCTGTGCTATCAGATTACGTCCTTGTGAATAAGCAAGTTCTTGCTGACGCAGCCAACGCGAATTTCTTGCCATAAGCTGCTTTTGAATGAACAATCCAATCTGCCTACGTTGCTCAACTTTGTAATAAGTCGCAGCCTGTTTGGCATAAGGCAGACGGAAAAAAGCCATAAGATCCCCATCAAAAGAACAGGTCTTAGTTTGATGATAAATATTTCCAAAAATATCCTCATAAATCAAATACTTAAGCCGTACTTCCCTTTTCTTGGCATCCAGTTCCCAGATATGAAATCCCATATTTTTCGAAAAGTAAAGCAACTGCTTATGCAAATTTGACAAGCGCTTTCCTAGCCACAGTTTCTCGCCCAATAGCCATAAGACTTGAAAGTCATGTTGCCGATAAGAAATCGTCCGTTCCCGCAACCGTTTCTCAGATAAACGTGAGCATTGCACTTCCAGTACTAGCTTTTCATTGACCAAAAGATCCGCAATCTGACCCAATGCAGGTAGTACCTCTTCCACCACAACCTTCTCAGTCTTTGACAGACTAGCAAAAAGTTCCGCTTTCAGCGACAAATGCTCATTGGACTCATTTTCCGAATTAAAATAACAAGTTTGTAAAGTTATGTGAGCAAAGTGTGGACGCATGACATTGCCATTTTTCAGACGGACTGCCGATTGACAAATAGGACAAAAGAAATCAGCCTTCATCGGAAGTTCAGTCAGAAGATTGATCAACTTACCATTCTTATCTCTTGCAACCAGCATATCAACAGCTCCCTTCATTAGAAAAGCCCGCCTAAAGACGAGCCGGTAAACATACTTCTTTTCACACTACAACTGCACTCACTCTTGTTATTCGTTGTTTTGGACAAAAATAATATTTTATTTCTAACTTTTGAAGTTTTTACTTCACATCATACCTTTATATTGATTATTATCATAATAAATTGATAAAAGTAGATTTATGTGAGATGTTGCTACCAATTTACTAATCACTTAGCTTAAATACTTCTTCATTTCGTCTTTTTCCTCTTCCGTCAGTTCCCGATACTCTCCTACTGGTAAATTTCCCAGTTTGAAAGGTCCAAAAGAAATTCGTTTAAGATAGGTGACTTTTACTCCGTAAGCTAGGAACATTTTCTTGATTTGATGAAATTTACCTTCCGAAATAGTAACATAAGCGCTGCTGACTTCTGGACTAGAATTGATAATCTCTAGTTTGGCTGGCTTGCAGACGGTGCCGTCAAAAAAAGCTATGCCATTTTCAAAAAAATCAAGCGCATCTGCCTCCAAACGACCATTGACTTCAACATAATAGGTCTTTTTGACATGGTGTCTGGGATGAAGAAGTCGAAAGCCCAGTGGCCCATTATTAGTGATGAGAACCAGTCCTTCCGTATCACGATCTAGCCGCCCCACAGGATAAAGATCAGTCTTACGGTCAACTTGGTCAATAAGATCAATTACCGTTTGGTAGTTAGTATCTGAAACTGCCGATACAACACCGCTAGGTTTATTAAGAATGTAATAGACTTCGGCAAAATAGCTGAGCTGTTCACCTGATATGGTAATCGTTTGCAGACTTGGATCTACATTAAGACCGTCATTCTTTGCCACTTCTCCATCTATCAGGACTTGTCGGCTACGAATGAGTTTTTTGACCTGACCACGTGAACCAAAACCCGCCTGACCTAATAATTTATCTAAACGCATAATCTTATTGTAACATAGCAGAGCAGAATCTTGCATCTTTTCTGAAATAAAGGTAAACTATTACTATATAGTAATAAACGAAAACGGAGAACTTACATGGGACTTTTACAAAATGGACAATGGGTGGACAAATGGTATGATACAAAGTCAACTGGCGGCAATTTTGTCCGCACAACAACCCAATTTCGAAATTGGATTACAAAAGACGGCTCTGCTGGTCCAACTGGAAAAGGAGGGTTTAAGGCAGAGTCTGGCCGCTATCACCTCTACATTTCTCTGGCATGTCCGTGGGCATCGCGAACTCTCATCATGCGTGCGTTAAAGGGCTTGGAGACCCACATCTCTCTATCAGTGGTGCATCCCCTAATGTTAGAAAATGGCTGGACCTTTGAAGAAGCTGATGGTGTCATAGCAGATTCTGAGCTAAATAGCAATTATCTCTACCAAGTCTATCTGGCGGCTAAACCTGATTATTCTGGACGTGTGACTGTCCCTGTTCTCTGGGATAAGAAAACCAAGACCATTGTCAATAATGAATCTGCTGAAATTATGCGCATATTTAACAGTGCCTTTGATGAAATCACAGGCAATACTGAAGATTATTACCCTACAGATTTGCAAGCTGACATTGACCAGATGAATGACTTCGTCTATCCTAACATCAACAATGGAGTTTACAAGGCTGGCTTTACCACTTCACAAACCGTGTATGAAAAAGAGGTTAAAAATCTCTTTTTTGCATTGCATAAATTAGAAGTGATACTATCTTCCCAAAACTATCTGATTGGTAATCATTTCACGGAAGCAGATATTCGCCTTTTCACAACTCTTGTCCGTTTTGACAGTGTTTATTATGGCCATTTCAAATGCAATATCAGACATCTGACTGACTATCCAAACCTCTGGAATTACACCAAACGCATTTACAATATGCCAGGAATTGCAGAAACAGTCAACTTCGACCACATCAAGAAACACTATTATGGCAGCCATAAAACTATCAATCCTACAGGTATCATCCCAGTGGGACCCGAATTGGATTGGCATCTCTAAATTTCATATACTCTTGGACGAGTAAAACTATGTTTTGTCAACTTGTTTCAATAAACTTTAATTTTGTCTTCAACTCTAGTTTCGCAGTTATTTTGATATTCAATACAAATCAAAATCAAACTGGACAAGGTAGATACAGATAGGACTGGGATTCATCAAATCAAGTCCAATGTCTGAGTTTGATTTTCGAAGAGTATGAATATTAGAAAAAAACTCAACCGCCCTACATCTGGTTTCTTAAGCCTCGATTTCAGGGCGGTTTCTCTGCATTTTATACTCTGATTTAGAAAGGATAAACATCGCTAGTAAATCAGCACATTTTTCAACCTAAACCGATGCCCATCAATCTCGCAAAATTTTTTCCATCGTTTTTCCCTTGGCTAATTCGTCGATCAGCTTATCTAAGTAGCGAATATCTTGCATCAGGGGATCTTCAATCTCTGAAAGTTTGACCCCGCAGACACTTCCTGTAATTAGGTGACGATTAGGATTGAGACTAGGAGCCTGACGGAAAAAATCCCCGTAGGTCACATCTGACTTCAAGAACTCTGCTATTGCTTCCTCAGAGTATCCGGTTAACCAAATCGTAATAGTGTCAACTTCAGCGCGCCTGCGTCCCTTTCGCTCAGCCTTTGCAATCAACATCGGGTAAACTTTAGCAAAAGACATGCCATAAATTTTGTATTCCATAAGTTCCTTTTCAGCTTTTTTATAAAACAAGTATAGCATAAAACCTCAAGTTTTCTTGAGGTTTTAGTTTATTCTTGACCTGCTGCAGCCTTATCCACGATAACAATCACATCGTGATGAGTTTGTAAGATACTAGCAGGCAAGTCTTCAGTGATTGGACCATGCAACATTTGGTTAACCGCTTCTGCTTTTTCGGCACCATAGGCCATGAGTACAATAGTTTTTGATTTCATGATGGAAGCAATGCCCATTGAGATAGCTTGTTTCGGAACATCTTCCAGCTTTTCAAAAAAACGGCTATTGGCTTGGATAGTATTATAAGCCAAATCCACCACATGAGTTAGACTGTTAAATGGTGTCCCTGGTTCATTAAAGCCAATGTGACCATTGCGACCAATACCCAAAATCTGAAAATCAATAGGATGCATTCCAATCAGCTCTTCATAACGCTGCGTTTCCGCTTGCAAATCAATAGCTAAACCATTAGGAAGAAAACTTTCCTTGAAAGGTTTGATTGCAAAGAGATATTCCTGCATAAAATGTGCATAACTTTGTGGATTATCAGCCGACAAACCGACATATTCATCTAAATTTAGACTTGTTATTTTTGAAAAATCAATATCACTGGATGTGATTGCCTTGTAAAAACTCAAAGGAGTACTTCCAGTCGCTAACCCTAAGGTCTTAGCTCCCGCATCTAGTTTTTCTTTGAGTAGAGAGAACGCAAGCTTGCCTCCTTCTTCTTTATTCTTAACTATAACTAATTTCATATAAATCACCTCTAACCACTTCGCTCTAATGGTTCAATATCCCTAAAATCAAATAAAGCGCCCTTGATCATTTAAACTCAGCCCAAAGCTCCATTCTCACCCAAAACTATTCCACTCACAACAGTAACTCTCTTGTTTACCTTCAATGATAATGAATTCTAATACTCAATGAAAATCAAAAGTAGCCTAGGAAACGAAGCCGACGATAGAACTTGAGTTCATCAAGGTAAGTTGACAACGGATAATTTTGATTTTCGAAGAGTATAAATACTACTGTAGTAGAAATAATTGGACTCAATAGACCGATAATTTTATTTGGTATATACCAAATTTCTATCTTCAGTATATGGTATATACCGATTTTTGTCAACCTTTTTTCAAAAATATTGTCATATTTCAAAAAAGCTACGTTCGATGCCAAATTTCAAGTCTAAGTTAGCCATTTTGTAAAAACTCTCTAGGAGATTTGTAATCTAGTATTTTCTTTGGATAGTTGTTAATCCAATTTTCAATGAATGCGACTTGTTTTTGGGTCGCATTTTTGCTTCCCTTAGGCAACAAACGACGGATGAGTCTATTATGATTTTCATTGGTTCCCCTTTCCAAGAAGAATACGGGTGGGCATAATAAATGTGCTCAGGGTCAAAAACATCTGCTAAGCGACTGAATTCAGCCCCGTTATCAGCTGTGATAGAGTTAATTTGATAATTTCTGAAGAGAGTTTCTTTGTTCGCTGAAGATGCAGACTTATCGGGAATGAGACGAATAATTTGATAACGACTCTTTCTATCGGTTAATGTCAGTAAGCACTCATTTTTAGCTCGTGGCTGAATGACGGTATCAATCTCAAAATCACCGATATTCTCACGCTTATTGATACTCTCTGGACGTTCCTCAATAGACTTTCCAGCAGATTTAAAGGCAGGATTAGCTTGCTTCTTCTTAGCTTTCACTTTTCGGGGATAAAGCATGTCAGCAGAAGTGAAACTTGAACAAAGTGAAAGCCAGCGTCTTTAGTCGCTGGCTGGTCATGTAGGCTTATAGCCATTGTTCAAATTCCCCGTCAAACGGGTGGTCATAACTATATATGAGTGGCTAGTCTTTTTTATACGAAAACTAAAAAAAGGGGGTAAAATTCTCTCCCAATGATACAATCAGAGCGAGAAAACTTTTTGTATTTAGTCTACTAGCTCGTCCTTAGTGGCCTAAATAACCCCACTTATTCAATTTATGCCGGCTACATGACTTGAACACGCGACCCTCTGATTACAAATCAGATGCTCTACCAACTGAGCTAAGCCGGCTAACTTCTCTAATGCGGGTTAAGGGACTTGAACCCCCACGCCGTTAAGCGCCAGATCCTAAATCTGGTGCGTCTGCCAATTCCGCCAAACCCGCATCTCTTATGACCCGTGCTGGGCTCGAACCAGCGACCCTTTGATTAAAAGTCAAATGCTCTACCGACTGAGCTAACGAGTCTATCCAATCTTCCGACTGACGGTCCCGACGGGAATCGAACCCGCGATCTTCGCCGTGACAGGGCGACGTGATAACCGCTACACTACGGGACCTTTTAATTATGGGAGTTAACGGGATCGAACCGCTGACCCTCTGCTTGTAAGGCAGATGCTCTCCCAGCTGAGCTAAACTCCCTATTGCTAAGCGACTCCCTTATCTCACAGGGGGCAACCCCCAACTACATCAGGCGTACTAGGGCTTAACTGCTGTGTTCGGCATGGGAACAGGTGTATCTCCTAGGCTATCGTCACTTAACTATCGAATGGTTTGACCACTCAAAATTGAATATCTATACTCTATCAAGAAAACCGTACGCTGTCAATACTGACGTCGTTGAATTTTATGAATTGTATTCGAACTAAAAAGCTAGTGATTTAGACAAATCGCCTTAAAGTCTCAACGACTTCCGCGTTGATTTTCTAAAATCCTACGCTTTTCTTTACGTTCTCATTACTTAGTTTGGATAAGTCCTCGAGCTATTAGTATTAGTCCGCTACACATGTCACCATGCTTCCACTCCTAACCTATCTACCTGATCATCTCTCAGGGCTCTTACTGATATAAAATCATGGGAAATCTCATCTTGAGGTGGGCTTCACACTTAGATGCTTTCAGCGTTTATCCCTTCCCTACATAGCTACCCAGCGATGCCTTTGGCAAGACAACTGGTACACCAGCGGTAAGTCCACTCTGGTCCTCTCGTACTAGGAGCAGATCCTCTCAAATTTCCTACGCCCGCGACGGATAGGGACCGAACTGTCTCACGACGTTCTGAACCCAGCTCGCGTGCCGCTTTAATGGGCGAACAGCCCAACCCTTGGGACCGACTACAGCCCCAGGATGCGACGAGCCGACATCGAGGTGCCAAACCTCCCCGTCGATGTGAACTCTTGGGGGAGATAAGCCTGTTATCCCCAGGGTAGCTTTTATCCGTTGAGCGATGGCCCTTCCATACGGTACCACCGGATCACTAAGCCCGACTTTCGTCCCTGCTCGAGTTGTTGCTCTCGCAGTCAAGCTCCCTTATACCTTTACACTCTACGACTGATTTCCAACCAGTCTGAGGGAACCTTTGGGCGCCTCCGTTACATTTTAGGAGGCGACCGCCCCAGTCAAACTGCCCGTCAGACACTGTCTCCGATAGGGATCACCTATCTAGGTTAGAGTAACCATAACACAAGGGTAGTATCCCAACAACGCCTCAATCGAAACTGGCGTCCCGATGTCCTAGGCTCCTACCTATCCTGTACATGTGGTACAGTTACTCAATATCAAACTGCAGTAAAGCTCCATGGGGTCTTTCCGTCCTGTCGCGGGTAACCTGCATCTTCACAGGTACTAAAATTTCACCGAGTCTCTCGTTGAGACAGTGCCCAAATCATTACGCCTTTCGTGCGGGTCGGAACTTACCCGACAAGGAATTTCGCTACCTTAGGACCGTTATAGTTACGGCCGCCGTTTACTGGGGCTTCAATTCATACCTTCGCTTACGCTAAGCACTCCTCTTAACCTTCCAGCACCGGGCAGGCGTCACCCCCTATACATCATCTTACGATTTAGCAGAGAGCTGTGTTTTTGATAAACAGTTGCTTGGGCCTATTCACTGCGGCTGACTTAAAGTCAGCGCCCCTTCTCCCGAAGTTACGGGGCCATTTTGCCGAGTTCCTTAACGAGAGTTCTCTCGATCACCTGAGGCTACTCGCCTCGACTACCTGTGTCGGTTTGCGGTACGGGTAGAGTATGATACAACGCTAGAAGCTTTTCTCGGCAGTGTGACGTCACTAACTTCGCTACTAAACTTCGCTCCCCATCACAGCTCAATGTTATAGGTATAAGCATTTTACTCATACCACACCTCACTGATTAGACGTGCACTTCCAATCGCACGCTTTAGTTAGCCTACTGCGTCCCTCCATCACTTCATACTCTAGTACAGGAATATCAACCTGTTGGCCATCGGATACACCCTTCGGTCTCTCCTTAGGTCCCGACTAACCCAGGGCGGACGAGCCTTCCCCTGGAAACCTTAGTCTTACGGTGGATGGGATTCTCACCCATCTTTCGCTACTCATACCGGCATTCTCACTTCTATGCGTTCCAGCGCTCCTCACGGTACACCTTCATCACCCATAGAACGCTCTCCTACCATACCTATAAAAGGTATCCACAGCTTCGGTAATATGTTTTAGCCCCGGTACATTTTCGGCGCAGGGTCACTCGACTAGTGAGCTATTACGCACTCTTTGAATGAATAGCTGCTTCTAAGCTAACATCCTAGTTGTCTGTGCAACCCCACATCCTTTTCCACTTAACATATATTTTGGGACCTTAGCTGGTGGTCTGGGCTGTTTCCCTTTCGACTACGGATCTTAGCACTCGCAGTCTGACTGCCGACCATAAATCAATGGCATTCGGAGTTTATCTGAGATTGGTAATCCGGGATGGACCCCTCACCCAAACAGTGCTCTACCTCCATGATTCTTAATGTCGACGCTAGCCCTAAAGCTATTTCGGAGAGAACCAGCTATCTCCAAGTTCGTTTGGAATTTCTCCGCTACCCACAAGTCATCCAAGCACTTTTCAACGTGCCCTGGTTCGGTCCTCCAGTGCGTCTTACCGCACCTTCAACCTGCTCATGGGTAGGTCACATGGTTTCGGGTCTACGTCCACGTACTCATTCGCCCTATTCAGACTCGGTTTCCCTACGGCTCCGTCTCTTCAACTTAACCTCGCACGTAAACGTAACTCGCCGGTTCATTCTACAAAAGGCACGCTCTCACCCATTAACGGGCTCGAACTTGTTGTAGGCACACGGTTTCAGGTTCTATTTCACTCCCCTCCCGGGGTGCTTTTCACCTTTCCCTCACGGTACTGGTTCACTATCGGTCACTAGGGAGTATTTAGGGTTGGGAGATGGTCCTCCCAGATTCCGACGAGATTCCACGTGTCTCGCCGTACTCAGGATACTGCTAGGTATAAAGACTATTTCAAATACGAGGCTATTACTCTCTTTGGCCTACCTTCCCAGGTAGTTCTTCTATACTCTTTAAGTCCATATTGCAGTCCTACAACCCCAGAGAGTAAACTCTCTGGTTTGCCCTCCTGCCTCTTCGCTCGCCGCTACTAAGGCAATCGCTTTTGCTTTCTCTTCCTGCAGCTACTTAGATGTTTCAGTTCACTGCGTCTTCCTTCCTCTACCCTTAACAGGTAGGGATACTAGCCATCAGCTAGTGGGTTCCCCCATTCGGACATCTCTGGATCAGCGCTTACTTACAACTCCCCAAAGCATTTCGTCGTTAGTCACGTCCTTCATCGGCTCCTAGTGCCAAGGCATCCACCGTGCGCCCTTATTAACTTAACCTTATTAAACTAGTTTTTTAAACTAGAAAACTCATTAAATTGTCACAGCGTTTTCGGTTTATTTTCTTGTTACTATTTCATATATTTCTATATGGAATTTGATAGATATTCAATTTTCAATGATCAAACTTGAATCCGTAGATTCAATGGAGCCTAGCGGGATCGAACCGCTGACCTCCTGCGTGCAAAGCAGGCGCTCTCCCAGCTGAGCTAAGGCCCCACAAGACCTCTCAAAACTAAACAAGATCCAACCAAACGTGCTTCCGTTATTTTCCTTAGAAAGGAGGTGATCCAGCCGCACCTTCCGATACGGCTACCTTGTTACGACTTCACCCCAATCATCTATCCCACCTTAGGCGGCTGGCTCCAAAAGGTTACCTCACCGACTTCGGGTGTTACAAACTCTCGTGGTGTGACGGGCGGTGTGTACAAGGCCCGGGAACGTATTCACCGCGGCGTGCTGATCCGCGATTACTAGCGATTCCGACTTCATGTAGGCGAGTTGCAGCCTACAATCCGAACTGAGACTGGCTTTAAGAGATTAGCTTGTCGTCACCGACTTGCGACTCGTTGTACCAGCCATTGTAGCACGTGTGTAGCCCAGGTCATAAGGGGCATGATGATTTGACGTCATCCCCACCTTCCTCCGGTTTATTACCGGCAGTCTCGCTAGAGTGCCCAACTCAATGATGGCAACTAACAATAGGGGTTGCGCTCGTTGCGGGACTTAACCCAACATCTCACGACACGAGCTGACGACAACCATGCACCACCTGTCACCAGTGTTCCGAAGAAAAATCCTATCTCTAGGACGGTCACTGGGATGTCAAGACCTGGTAAGGTTCTTCGCGTTGCTTCGAATTAAACCACATGCTCCACCGCTTGTGCGGGCCCCCGTCAATTCCTTTGAGTTTCAACCTTGCGGTCGTACTCCCCAGGCGGAGTGCTTAATGCGTTAGCTACGGCACTAAGCCCCGGAAAGGGCCTAACACCTAGCACTCATCGTTTACGGCGTGGACTACCAGGGTATCTAATCCTGTTTGCTCCCCACGCTTTCGAGCCTCAGCGTCAGTTACAGACCAGAGAGCCGCTTTCGCCACCGGTGTTCCTCCATATATCTACGCATTTCACCGCTACACATGGAATTCCACTCTCCCCTTCTGCACTCAAGTCCTGCAGTTTCCAAAGCGTACAATGGTTAAGCCACTGCCTTTAACTTCAGACTTACAGAACCGCCTGCGCTCGCTTTACGCCCAATAAATCCGGACAACGCTCGGGACCTACGTATTACCGCGGCTGCTGGCACGTAGTTAGCCGTCCCTTTCTGGTTAGTTACCGTCACTGTGTGAACTTTCCACTCTCACACACGTTCTTCTCTAACAACAGAGCTTTACGATCCGAAAACCTTCTTCACTCACGCGGCGTTGCTCGGTCAGGGTTCCCCCCATTGCCGAAGATTCCCTACTGCTGCCTCCCGTAGGAGTCTGGGCCGTGTCTCAGTCCCAGTGTGGCCGATCACCCTCTCAGGTCGGCTATGTATCGTCGCCTTGGTGAGCCTTTACCTCACCAACTAGCTAATACAACGCAGGTCCATCTCATAGTGAAGCAATTGCCCCTTTCAAGCCTCTAACATGAGTTAAAGACTATTATGCGGTATTAGCTATCGTTTCCAATAGTTATCCCCCGCTATGAGGTAGGTTACCTACGCGTTACTCACCCGTTCGCAACTCATCCATCCGGTGCAAGCACCAGACTTCAGCGTTCTACTTGCATGTATTAGGCACGCCGCCAGCGTTCGTCCTGAGCCAGGATCAAACTCTCATTTAAAAGTTTGAGCTTGCGCTCGTGTCATTGCTGACTTATTGTTTCTTGACAGGTTACTTCCGTAACCCGCACGTTTGATTCGTCTTCTTGTTCAGTTCTCAAAGGTCTTCGCCTCTCTCGAGACAACTTCTTTATTCTATCAAACTTCTTCTAACTTGTCAACTACTTTTTTTAACTTTTTTTCTTCCGTAGTGACTTCCTGTTTGACAGCTATGTCAGTATAGCAAACTTCTTGTGCTTTTGTCAACTATTTTTTTCCTCCTTATTTTTATATCATAGTTATTTAGTTTTAAAATAGTATTTCAAGGCGAACTGAACAGAACGACCTGTTTTTAACAATTCAGTCACCTTTCTTTTTAGAGTACCCCAAAACTGTTCGATGGGATTGAGTTCAGGAGAATAAGGTGGTAAGGGAAGAAAGTAATGCCCGCTAGCTATAGAACACTCATCAAGGTGCTTTTTAGGATGAAAGGTGGCATTATCCATAATAATCAGATGTGGCTCTGATAAGCACGGTAATAGTTCCTTTTGATACCATGTCATAAAAAGATCTGCTGTCATTGTTCCCTGATACAACAATGGTGCTACAATTTGGGAACCAATTTGCCCTGCGACAACAGAGAGCCTTTCAAAGCGACGTCCACTGACCTTGTCATAGACTTTTTGACCGCGTACAGCTCTGGCTTGGTGACGATAAAGATAGGTGTCAATGTCAGTCTCATCACTATAGACAATTGGTGTATTAGGAAAACATCCTAAAACATCTAAGTAACGTCTAACCTTGTCGCTATCTTGTTCTTTATAGGTTGTCGTCTTTTTTTAAAGTGATGTTCAGTTTTTTTAAGGCTGCCCAAACGGAGGGAATACTACAGTCAAAATGCTCTGCTATTTCCCTTAAAAAAGCATCCGGATGTTGGTTAACAAAGGCTTCTAACTTATCCAATGGCAATTTGCGAGGGCTTGGTTTCCTTTTTTGGCGCTCCAAATGACCAAGTTCTTTGAGTTGTTTCTCCCAAAGATACAGTGTATTAGTGCTAATTCCAAATAACTGACACGTTTCTTTTTTGGAATGACCAGCCTCTACATAATTAATAACTCGTTTTCTAAAATCTATTCCGTAACTTTTCATAAGTATAGCATAACACATACTATATAGAAGCTAGAGAATTATATTTATCAACCATTGTAGTTAAACAAAGAGACCATCGTTTTAGGACTACGTACTCAGAAATCATACAATGAAAGACAAACTCTTCCAAACTGGATTTGATTATGTTTATCTGATAGAGCCTAGCAAGCTTTCTTCTATATCTCATCATAGATTGTTCTTTGATTTCATAGTAAGAAAGAGCACGGACTTATTCTGTATCATATAAGAGCAACAAGTCCAAGACGAGTTTCAGTTGCCAGAGCAAAAAATCCCTTTTTCTGTTACTTAGTCACTAAGCTATTAGTTTAAGTTAATCTTCAAAATCATACAGAACTGTTGATAGGTAACGTTCACCATTATCAGGGAGCAATGTAAGAACTTTTTTACCTGTTCCAAGTTCCTTAGCTACCTGAACAGCAGCGTAGATAGCAGCACCAGATGAGATTCCAGCCAAGAAGCCTTCTTGTCCACCAAGATTACGAGCTGTCAAGATAGCATCATCTGACGGCACGCGAACAACACCATCATAGGCATTTGTATCTAAGGTATCAGGAATGAATCCCGTTGAAATCCCTTGAATTTTGTGTGGTCCAGGAGTATCCCCGTTAAGAACGGCAGATTCGTCAGCTTCAATACCATAAACTTTGATGTTTGGATTAGCTTTTTTCAAAGCGTGGGAGACCCCAGAAATAGTTCCTCCAGTTCCAATTCCAGCAACAAAAGCGTCTAAACCATCAGTACCAAAAACGTCCAAGATTTCTTGACCAGTAGTTTCTTCGTGAACTTTAGGATTTGATGGGTTTGCAAATTGAAGAGGAACCCAACCATTACGCTCTTTAGCAATTTCTTGTGCTTTAGCAATAGCACCTTTCATTCCCTCACTACCTGGGTTGAGAACTAATTCTGCCCCATAAGCTTGAATGATTTTACGACGTTCAATACTCATCGTATCAGGCATGACGATAACCACTTTGTAACCTTTTGCAGCCCCGACCCAAGCCAAACCAATCCCTGTATTCCCAGAAGTAGGTTCTACAATAGTGTCACCTGGCTTAATGATTCCTGCTTTTTCAGCATCTTCAATCATTGCAAGGGCGATGCGGTCTTTAACAGACGAACCTGGATTGAAGGCTTCGAGTTTAACATAGATGTCCGCTGCTCCCTCAGGGACGATGTTGTTAAGCTTCACAATTGGAGTTTTTCCAATGAGTTCAGTAATAGAATTGTAAATAGTCGCCATAATGTTATACCTCAAATTACTTTTATGGCTACAAGTATAACGGGAATCCAGTCATCTGTAAAATACTAATTTTTTATCATTGCGATAAAGAAAAGCTATCACAAGGTAACTTCAACGAGTTTCATATCAATTTTTTCGTAACCCACTTTTCCATTGAAGAAATCAACTAACCGATTTAAAATTATCTCGATTTTTTCAGGATCAATGTAAATGTTCGTTAAGATATTTTCTAGAAACTCAGTCTCAAATTCTTTAAGGTTATTTTCCGACAAAAAATTTGAAAAGGACTGATACTGTTGATAGGTTAGCGTAATTCGTATTCCTTGCAACTCTTTAACTTCAACAATTCCGACTTCTTTACAAGCATTGGCAACACTACCGGAATAGGCACGTATAAGACCACCCGTACCTAGCTTAATTCCTCCAAAATATCGAGTCACCACCGCAACAACATTGGTTAAGTTCAACTTTTCCAAGACATTTAACATTGGAATCCCTGCAGTTCCGCTAGGTTCACCATCATCACTAGAGCGTTTGATTTCGGAATTTTCACCAATAATCATAGCAGAGCAGGAATGGTTGGCTTTATAATGCTCCTTTTTAATTTGAGCAATAAAGTCCCGTCCTTCTTCTTCCGATTCAACTCGTTTAAGATAACAGAGAAAACGTGATTTTTTTATTTCTTCTTCGGCGACACCGTCTGTTTTGATAGTTTTATAAGTCATAAGAAAATTTTACAAGATTTTTGATATTTTGGCAAAATAATTCGAATTAAAAGATGATGAGTGAATTAGACAATTATTATGGCCGCTTATTTATTGAGGAGCAGGTTCCAGAGAAATTTAGAACACATGCAAATTATTTTCCAGCAATGACGGAAACTCTAGGAGAATATTACTGTAACCGTTGCGGAAGTAATATTTCCAAGGAAGCAATCCTACAAACTGGTCAATACTACTGTAGGGAATGTTTGATTTTTGGTAGAAATACTAGTCGATCTCAACTTTATCATTTTCCACAAAAAGTTTTTCCTCCTACCAATAGTCTTATATGGAAAGGGGAATTAACTCCCTATCAACAAGAGGTCTCTGATGGGTTGCTTTCAGGGCTTTCCCTTAAGGAAAACCTCCTAGTTCATGCTGTAACAGGTGCAGGAAAAACTGAGATGATTTATCAAGTAACAGCCAAAGTTATTGATGATGGTGGCTGTGTTTGTCTCGCAAGTCCCAGAATTGACGTCTGCATAGAACTTTATAAGCGTTTGACACATGACTTTTCCTGTCCTATCACCCTAATGCACGGCGGATCAGACCCTTATCAGAGAGCACCTCTGATTATCGCAACAACACATCAACTCCTCAAGTTTCGGCACGCATTTGACCTACTAATTGTTGATGAAGTCGATGCGTTTCCCTTTGTGGATAACAATACGCTCTATTACGCCGTCGAAAACTGTGTGAAAGAAGATGGAGTAAAGATTTTTCTGACAGCCACTTCAACAGATGAACTTGATAAGAAAGTCAAGAGGGGTGAATTGAAAAAATTACATCTTGCACGCCGTTTTCATGCAAATCCCTTGGTAATTCCGAAAATGGTCTGGCTAGGAAGGGTTCCAAAAGAGATGAAAAAAGGAAAACTTCCTGTAAAATTAGTCAACTTAATAAAAAAACAAAGGCTGACAAATTTTCCTCTTTTACTCTTTTTTCCCGATATTGAACAAGGGAAAATTTTTACCAAAATTCTGCACAGCTATTTTCCAGAAGAAAAGATAGATTTTGTATCAAGTCAAACTACTAATCGATTACAGATTGTAGATGCATTTCGCAATAATCAGCTTACTATCCTTGTGTCAACAACAATTTTAGAGCGAGGAGTCACTTTTCCATGTGTTGACGTCTTTGTCGTATCAGCAAATCATCGACTTTACAGCAAGAGTGCTCTTATACAAATTTCTGGTCGAGTCGGAAGAGCAAAAGAGCGACCAACAGGAGAACTGCTTTTTCTTCATGATGGCAAAACTAAGGCGATGGCGAGAGCCATCCGAGAAATAAAAGAAATGAACATCAAAGGAGGATTTTCGTGATTTGCCTATTATGCAGTCAGCACTTTAATTCAAAAGAGAAATTTAGTAATCTTTTCTTTTTGAGGAAAAGTAGCAAAGCAATATGCACCGATTGTCAAAAGAGGTTTGAAAGAATTGGTAGCAAACATTGTCCAACGTGTTTTCGCCCAAACATTGATAAAATGTGTCTAGATTGTCAGACTTGGCAAGAAAAAGGCCATAGGGTCAACCATTGTGCACTTTACGGCTATAATGAGGCTATGAAAGATTATTTTTCAAAATATAAGTTTCAAGGTGACATGCTACTTTCCAAAGTTTTCGCCAAGCAAGTAAAAAAAGCTTTAAACTCTTATAAGGGATACACAATTATTCCAGTGCCAGTTTCAAAGGAAAGATATCGGGAAAGACAATTTAATCAGGTGAGTGCATTGCTTGACGCAGCAGGTATTTCTTACATCAACTTATTAGAAAGAAAGGATGCTGACAAGCAATCTAGCAAAAGCCGCCAAGAACGACTTACCGCTAAGAATCTGTTTTATATTAACACGGATCACAATTTACCAGAAAAAGTTCTCATAGTTGATGATATCTACACAACGGGTGCTACCCTTCAGCATATCGTTTCACTTTTTAGTAAACATGGAAAGGATGATGTTAAAACTTTTTCAATTGCACGGTAAAAACTTGCAAATTTTCATGAAAGCGATATAATATAAGTGTAAAGAAAGCGCTTAAGCGCAAGAAAGAGGTATTTTATGATTAAATATAGTATCCGTGGCGAAAACATTGAAGTAACAGATGCAATCCGTAGCTATGTCGAATCAAAACTTGGAAAAATTCAGAAGTACTTCCATGTTGAACAAGAGTTGGATGCGCGTGTTAATCTTAAAGTCTATAAGGAAAAAACCGCAAAAGTTGAAGTAACAATTCCTCTTGGAGCAGTTACTTTGAGGGCTGAGGATATCTCACAGGACATGTATGGCTCAATTGATTTAGTTGTTGATAAAATTGAACGTCAAATTCGGAAGAATAAAACAAAAATTGCAAAGAAGAATCGTGAAAAAACCTCCGCAGGACAAGTCTTCACTAGCGAGTTTGAAGCAGAAGTAATAGAAGAAACCCCAGCGCGCAAGATCGTTCGAACCAAAAATGTTAGCTTGAAACCGATGGATGTGGAAGAAGCGCTTTTGCAAATGGATCTTCTAGGTCATGATTTCTTCATCTATACAGATGCTGAAGACGGAACAACAAATGTCATTTATCGTCGTGAAGATGGTGATTTAGGACTTATTGAAGCGAAATAGATTGTAATATTTTAAATAGAGGCTTCATAATTCTGTAGCGTTAAAATTGTTGCAGAATTATGGAGCCTTTTTGCATATAGAGCTAGATAAGCCTTATTAGCCAACCTCTTCATTTTTATTATTCTTACACTGGACTATTGTTCAATATACTTGCCAAATAATCCGTATTCACAATCATGAATTAAGTGAACAAAGTTTTGTCAGTATAAAATCTTGAAAGCTTAATAATTAGTTTAAATATAAAGATTTTTATCTCTAGAGATACCTTTTCAGCAACTTGCTATTATAGACAAAAAGAACGTTCTTTTAATTGATAATCATAAAGGGTAGTCACTTGACCTGTTTGATTAATTTTAATAATTTTAACTGAAATTATGTGACTACTGAGAATCATACATCGTTCTAAACAATACTTGTAGGTTAAGGCAATTTTATCCTCAGATATTCGATTCGCTAAAGTAAGATGCGGGACCCAGTTTTGGGGTATATAAAGCGGTGAAAATTCCACATCAAGAGATAATGCTTGATGTATGGTTTGATGAAATCGACTCAATTCCACAGTTTTGACTGGATTTAGAGTAAGCATACGGGACCCCAGAAAAGTTGATAAATGATTAAAGGTCACTGGTTGATAAGAGTATTTCGATAAAATAATCCGTAATTTTTCAATAACAGCCTTAAGATTTGTTGTTTCAAAAGAAGCAAGTGTAATGTGAGGTTCTCTGTTATAAACTTCATAAGCATAATGAGATAAATTTTGTTCACTCATCTCTTGCCAAATATTTTTGATGATTTTCTCTGTGTTTTCATCTAATATTGCAATTAAAGCGTACATTGCTTTTTCCTCAATTAAATTTTTTAGGTTTTTAGGATGTTCTGAATAGAAATGGCCTTTGTTAGAAAGGCATAACTTGTAACTCCCTTACCATCGCATAAAACAGTCATAAAATCCAAAAAGGAGAGACCAAAACTGTCCCTCCTTTTGCCATCATTTTATTTCCTACATCGTTCACCAAAATAAGAATTTTGTAGAAACACAAATGAATAAAAATCTTATTTTTCAGTCAATGCTGCAAGACCAGGCAATACTTTACCTTCAAGGAGTTCCATTGAAGCACCACCACCTGTTGAGATCCATGAGAACTTATCTGCACGGCCAAGGTTGATAGCTGCTGCTGCTGAGTCACCACCACCGATGATTGATTTCACGCCTGGTTGTTTCACGATAGCATCCATTACACCAATTGTACCAGCTTGGAAGTCAGGGTTTTCAAATACACCCATAGGACCATTCCAAACTACTGTTTTCGCACCAGTCAATGCTTCGTCAAACTTAGCAATTGACTTAGGACCGATATCAAGACCAAGGAAGCCTTCTGAAACTGCTTCGCCTTCAGTGTCGCGAACTTCAGTGTAACCAGCAAATGCGTTTGCTTCTTTTGAGTCAACTGGCAAGATCAATTTACCATTTGATTTTTCAAGCAATTCTTTTGCGACATCCAATTTGTCTTCTTCTACAAGTGAGTTACCGATTTCGATACCTTGAGCTTTGTAGAATGTGTAAGTCATACCACCACCGATAAGAACTTTATCAGCTTTTTCAAGAAGGTTTTCGATAACACCGATCTTATCAGATACTTTTGAACCACCAAGGATTGCTACGAATGGACGTTCTGGAGTTTCAACAGCTTCTTGGATGTAAGCAATTTCGTTTTCCAAAAGGAAACCAGCTACTGCTTTTTCTACATTTGCTGAGATACCAACGTTTGATGCGTGCGCACGGTGTGCAGTCCCAAATGCATCGTTAACGAAGATGCCATCACCAAGCGAAGCCCAGTACTTACCAAGTTCTGGATCGTTTTTAGATTCTTTCTTACCATCAACATCTTCGAAACGAGTGTTTTCAACAAGGAGAACTTGTCCATCTTCCAAAGCATCGATAGCTGCTTCTAACTTTTCACCACGTGTAACGCCTGGGAAAGCAACTTCTTGTCCAAGTTTAGCAGATAAATCAGCAGCAACAGGTGCCAAAGATTTACCTTCCTTATCAGCTTCTTCTTTCACACGTCCAAGGTGAGAGAAGAGAATTGCACGTCCACCTTGCTCAAGGATGTACTTGATTGTAGGAAGAGCTGCAGTGATACGGTTGTCGTTGGTGATAACGCCATCTTTCAAAGGTACATTAAAGTCAACACGAACGAGAACTTTTTTACCTTTCAAATCAACGTCTTTAACAGTCAATTTTGCCATTAGTTAGACTCCTTATAAATTTTATACACACTAATTATATCATAAAAAGTATAAAAGTGATAGCTTCTCATTATTTGTTTGAAAACAAAAAGGAGGCTAAGACCTCCTCTTTGTACTAAATAAAATTATTTAGCAATTTTTGCGAAGTATTCAAGAGTACGAACGAGCTGTGAAGTGTAAGACATTTCATTGTCATACCATGAAACAACTTTAACCAATTGATTTCCATCAACTGTTTGTACTTTAGTTTGAGTAGCATCAAACAATGAACCAAATGAAATACCTACAATATCAGAAGATACGATTGGGTCTTCAGTGTAACCAAATGATTCAGTAGCTGCTGCTTTCATTGCTGCATTAACTTCTTCAACAGTTACTTCTTTTTCAAGAGTGGCAACCAATTCAGTTACAGAACCAGTTGGAACTGGAACACGTTGTGCAGCACCATCAAGTTTACCGTTCAATTCTGGAATAACAAGACCGATAGCTTTTGCAGCACCTGTTGAGTTTGGAACGATATTGTTAGCACCAGCACGAGCACGGCGAAGGTCACCACCACGGTGTGGACCATCAAGAATCATTTGGTCACCAGTGTAAGCGTGGATAGTAGTCATCAAACCTTGTTTAATACCAAATGCATCGTTAAGAGCTTTAGCCATTGGAGCAAGACAGTTTGTAGTACATGAAGCACCTGAAATAACTGTTTCAGTACCATCAAGAATATCATGGTTAGTATTGAATACAACAGTTTTAACATCATTTCCACCAGGAGCAGTAATAACAACTTTCTTAGCACCACCATTAGCATGCAAGTGTTTTTCTGCTGCTTCTTTTTTAGCGAAGAAACCAGTTGCTTCAAGAACGATTTCTACTCCATCAGTTGCCCAGTCAATTTGTTCTGGATCACGTTCAGCAGAAACTTTAACGAATTTACCGTTAACTTCGAATCCACCTTCTTTAACTTCAACTGTTCCGTCAAAACGACCTTGTGTTGTGTCGTATTTCAACAAGTGAGCAAGCATGTTTGGATCTGTAAGGTCGTTGATACGAGTAACTTCAACACCTTCAACGTTTTGGATACGACGGAATGCAAGACGTCCGATACGACCAAAACCGTTAATACCAACTTTAACTACCATTAGTGATTTCCTCCTTATGAAAATCTC
This sequence comes from Streptococcus sp. ZY19097, assembly GCF_040731245.1. Taxonomy (NCBI): domain Bacteria; kingdom Bacillati; phylum Bacillota; class Bacilli; order Lactobacillales; family Streptococcaceae; genus Streptococcus; species Streptococcus sp. ZY19097. The sequence continues at coordinate 564,100 of NZ_CP160400.1, read as the reverse complement.
AAATATTTTAATTTCGAGAGTATCCTCTCAACAATTGTGAAAAGAATAACTTGCAAATGAATGCAACATCTTTTAACAGTTTTATTATATAACTATTTCAGAAAAAATGCAAATATTATTAGCGTTTTCATAAAGAAAAAGGCGTTGCAAAAGAACGCCTCTCCTCGGTAATTATTCACCCGAATTTTTCTTAATGATTTCTTCTTGAACTGATTTAGGAACATCTTCATAGTGGTCAAATACCATCATGAATGTACCACGTCCTTGAGTAGCAGAACGAAGAACTGTTGCATAACCAAACATCTCAGCAAGTGGAACATAAGCACGAACAATTTGACTTGCTCCGTGTGCTTCCATACCATCAACACGTCCACGACGAGCTGTTACGTGCCCCATTACATCACCAAGATTTTCCTCTGGTGCAGTAATAGTAACAAGCATCATTGGTTCAAGGATAGCAGGTTGTGCAGTTTTTGCAGCCTCTTTAAGAGCAAGCGAAGCAGCAATCTTGAAGGCAGTTTCAGATGAGTCAACATCATGGTATGAACCATCATAAAGTTTAGCTTTCACATCGACGATTGGGTAGCCTGCAAGAACACCATTTGCCATAGATTCAATCAAACCTTTTTCAACAGCTGGGATAAATTCACGTGGAACCACACCACCAACGATTGCGTTTTCAAATTCAAATCCTTTACCTTCTTCATTTGGTGTAAATTCAATCCAAACATCACCAAATTGACCTTTACCACCAGATTGACGTTTAAAGAATCCACGTGCTTGTGTAGAAGCGCGGAAAGTTTCACGGTAAGATACTTGAGGTGCACCTACATTTGCTTCAACCTTAAATTCACGTTTCATACGGTCAACAAGGACATCAAGGTGAAGTTCACCCATACCAGAGATAACTGTTTCACCAGTTTCAACATTAGTTTCAACACGGAAAGTTGGATCTTCTTCGGCAAGTTTTTGAAGAGCAACACCCATCTTATCTTGATCGGCTTTAGATTTAGGTTCAACCATCAATTGGATAACTGGTTCTGGCACTTCAATTGACTCAAGAATAACTTTAGCTTTTTCATCAGTCAATGAGTCACCGGTTGTTGTATCTTTCAAACCAACAGCAGCAGCAATATCACCAGCATAAACTGTTTCGATTTCCTTACGAGTGTTGGCATGCATTTGAAGAATACGTCCGATACGTTCACGTTTGCCTTTAGAAGTATTCAAAACATAAGAACCTGAATTAAGAACACCTGAATAAACACGGAAGAATGTCAAACGACCTACAAATGGATCAGTCATAATCTTGAAGGCAAGAGCTGCAAATGGCTCATCATCTGATGCCGGACGAGTTTCTTCTTCATCAGTATCTGGGTTTACCCCTTTGATAGCTGGAATATCAAGCGGACTTGGAAGGTAATCAAGTACAGCATCAAGCATCAACTGAACACCTTTATTTTTGAAGGCTGAACCACAAAGTACTGGGTAAAATTCAACGTTGATTGTAGCTTTACGGATAGCAGCTTTCAACTCTTCGTTTGTGATTTCTTCACCTTCAAGATATTTCATCATCAAGTCTTCATCAGTTTCAGCAACTGCTTCAACTAATTTTTCACGATATTCTTCGGCTTGATCTAAGTATTCTGCTGGAATATCTTCTTCAAGAATATCAGTACCAAGATCGTTGGTATAGATTTCAGCTTTCATCTTGATCAAGTCAATGATTCCACGAAAATCATCTTCTGCACCGATTGGTAATTGAATTGGATGAGCATTAGCTTGCAAACGGTCATGAAGTGTTTGTACTGAATAAAGGAAATCTGCACCGATTTTATCCATTTTGTTGGCAAACACAATACGAGGAACACCGTATTCAGTTGCTTGGCGCCAAACTGTTTCAGTTTGAGGTTCTACACCTGATTGTGAATCAAGAACAGTCACGGCTCCATCAAGAACACGAAGAGAACGTTGAACTTCAATTGTGAAGTCCACGTGTCCTGGGGTGTCAATGATGTTAACACGCGTATCTTTCCATTGTGCTGTTGTTGCAGCAGAAGTGATTGTGATTCCGCGTTCTTGTTCTTGTTCCATCCAGTCCATTTGTGAAGCACCTTCGTGCGTTTCACCGATTTTATGAATTTTACCAGTGTAGTAAAGAATACGCTCTGTTGTAGTTGTTTTACCAGCATCAACGTGAGCCATGATACCGATATTACGAGTTTTTTCAAGTGAAAATTCGCGAGCCATTTAGTTTTTTCTCCTATATTTTTTTGTTTACGATTTATTATAACATTATTTAGAAAAAACGGATAGGCAGGACCTACCCGTTTCCAATGTTTATTAGTTTAATTGAACTCGACTTGAGAGCAATCAGTCCAAAAAGATAAAACTTACAAGAAGCTTTAGCTCATCGCCAGTTTTCCTATTTTGTCCTTACTCTCTTCGTCTCTGTAACTTATGATTGAGTTCAGACCAAAAGTTCGGCAAAAAAGACAAATCTTCTTAGAGCTTTTAAGCTCTGCGTCAGATTTCCTATTTTTCCTTGGACTTTCTTAGTGTCCTCACATCCTAATTTAACCCGGCCAGTGTCCTGCCAGTGAAAAAAGATAAGATTCCTTGGTGGTAAACAACCAACGTCATCTTCCTATTTTTCACCTGTACGCTCGCCCTTAGTATCTTAATTTTAGTTGAATTTTAGCTACAAATGTCTATCAAAAAGATAAAATCTCCTAGAAACTGAAGTTTCTTCGTTGCTTTTCCTATTTTGGCTAGCATTTGTTTAACGATAAAATTTCCTATCTTACCAGCGGAAGTGAGCGAAGGCACGGTTAGCTTCAGCCATTTTATGTGTGTCTTCACGTTTTTTAACAGATGCCCCTGTGTTATTTGCAGCATCCATGATTTCCTTGGCAAGACGTTCTTTCATAGTGTGTTCTCCACGAGCGCGTGAAGCATTTACCAACCAACGAAGACCAAGTGTCGTACGACGTTCTGGACGAACTTCAACTGGAACTTGGTAGTTAGATCCTCCGACACGGCGTGCACGAACTTCAAGAACAGGCATGATATTTTCCATAGCTGTTTCAAAAACTTCAAGTGCATCGTTGCCAGTCGCTTCTTTGATTGTTTCAAAAGCATCGTAGACGATAGTTGCTGCTGTACCACGTTTCCCATCAAGCATAACACGGTTGATAAGACGTGTTACAAGTTGGGAATTATATAATGGATCTGCCAAAACTTCGCGTTTTGGAGCACGGTTTTTACGACTCATTTTTCTTATCTCCCTTCTTACCCTTTAGGACGTTTTGCACCGTATTTAGAACGGCTTTGCTTACGATCAGCCACACCTGCAGTATCAAGCGCACCACGAACGATATGGTAACGTACCCCTGGAAGGTCCTTTACACGTCCACCACGAAGAAGAACAACGCTGTGCTCTTGCAAGTTGTGACCGATACCTGGGATGTAAGCAGTAACTTCGATAAGGTTGCTCAAACGTACACGAGCGAATTTACGAAGGGCTGAGTTAGGTTTTCTAGGTGTCATTGTTCCGACACGAGTTGCAACACCGCGTTTTTGTGGTGATGAAACATTTGTTTGAACTTTTTTACGGCTGTTGTAACCAACGTTCAAAGCTGGTGATTTAGGTTTTTCTACTTTAGACTTACGTGGTTTACGTACCAACTGGTTAATTGTAGGCATCTACTGTTTCTCCTGTAAAATTTTATTTTTGGTTGATATGATACGTGGTGACCGCACATATCTAGGTGTACTTTTGCAACAATTGTCAGCACGTCTCTGTACACTTTTGAGAGACCAAAAGTAAAAAGTACCGTCTAATATAATAACATAGAGCAGTACTTGGTGTCAATTATTTTTATTTACCTTTTTAGTTCCTAAATTCCACCTAAATTCCACCTTTTTAGTTGCACTTCATTTTACAACGCGGGGAACATTTTTAATCGAAAATATTTCCAACTTCAACAGTTACTTTGTTATTTTTGACATCAATTTCAGAAACTTTCAACAATGACTTATATGTCATGTTTTCCCGTTTTTCTTGGGCATTTTCAGCAAAAACAGCTACCCCAACGAGGGTTGAATCAAATTCAGTGAGAAGGCTAACCATCCCTGTAATTGTTCCACCACCTTTTAAAAAGTCATCAACAATTAGAACTCTGCTGTTGGGTTTTAAACTACGCTTAGATAAAAACATTTTTTCGATGCGATCACTAGAAGCGCTAGCATAATTAACTGATACTGTTGAGCCCTCAGTGATTTTCAGATCACGTCTAACAATAACAAATGGTACATTAAGAATATTGGCAACAGCATTTGCCAAGGGAACACCCTTTGTTGCAACAGTCATAACAGCATCAATTCGTTGATTTCGAAAGGCGTCGGCAATAATACGTCCAACATTTTGTAACGTTTTCGGCGTACTTAACAAGTCAGACAAATAGATGTAACCTCCTGGCAGAATACGGTCACTTTCTGACAGGCGTTCGCATAGTTCTTCAACAATAGCTACTGCTTCTTCTCTAGCGATTGTAGGAGTGAAAATGACACCACCACTTGCTCCAGTAACGGTCTCAATTTGTCCGATACCTGCTTCTTCAAAAGCCTTTTTTATAATAGAAACATCCTCAGAAATTGATGATTTGGCAGCTTGATACTTTTCCGCAAATGTATTTAAGCTCGTTAATTTATAAGGGTTGTTAATGAGATAATTTGAGATAACAACCATGCGTTCACTACGTCGTAATTTCATTTTTTCACCATTCTTATCTTATTTCCCTCCATTATAACATATTTTCAAAAAAAGACGAACATTAACGTCATGCTCGCCACTTTTTTTCGTGATTTATTGATTAAAGTGAGGTTTATAAAAGGAGCGATTATCCATAGCAAAAATGCGACCGGTCATTTCTCCCTCATCAACTCGGTTAAGAGCAGTTGTTAACATCATCATCTCTGCATCAATATTGTCAATCATATGTATCATTTCTGCTTCCATAATGCGCGGACGGACAGGACTGCCATATTCCAACTGTCCGTGATGACTTAGGATAACGTGTCTTAACACAGTAACATCTTCTTTGTTATCATCAATGTTTAATTCCATGATAACTTTGGTGATTTCTTCATCAATGAGCGCAATATGTCCGATGAGGTTCCCTCGAATAGTGTATTCGGTATTTTCAGGTCCCGTCAATTCAATGACTTTCGCTAAATCATGCAACATAATCCCTGCAAACATCAGGCTTTTGTTGAGGTTTGGATAAATATCTCCAATAGCGTCAGCCAAACGTACCATGGTCGCTGTATGATAGGCCAGCCCTGATTCAAAAGCATGGTGATTCGTTTTTGCTGCAGGATAGATGAAAAATTCTTTATCGTATTTGCGATAAAGTGCCCGTACAATGCGTTGCCAAGTTGCGTTCTCAATTTTGAACATCATTTGTTCAAGGTAATCTCTGACATTTGCCAAATCAACAGGAGGATTTTCTTTAAAGTCACGCGGATCATTAGGCTCTCCATCGTGAGGTAAGCGAAGGGTAATTTGATTAACCTGTGGACTGCCATTATAGACTTCACGGCGTCCTTTCATGTAAACAACCTTTCCAGCCACAAAATTTTCAATGTTATAGGGCTGTGCATCCCATAAATTTCCAGTGATTTCACCACTGTCATCTTGAAAAGTAAAAGCAATGTAATCTTTTCCTGCACGGGTCTTTCGCACTTCAGATGATTTGATCAGATAAAAGCCATCAAATATATCATCTTTTTTCATTTGGTTAATTTTCATCTTGTTCCTCTTCTATTGGTTGCAAGTTAAGTAAGCTACTTGTGGCTTGATCTTGATAATCTTCAACCGTGCTTAAAGCACGCATAATAGCATTGGTTCGTGTTGAAACAAGGCTTTCTAAAGTATTATTAGCAGTGTTTAGTTGTTTTTGCGCTTTAGCTAGCATATTCCCAAATTTGCCAAATTCAATCTTAACATTTCCCAAAATTTTACTGATATCGTTGGCATTTTTTTGAATATTAAGGGTCTTAAATCCAACTGATAGGGAATTGAGCAGAGCTGACAAGGTTGACGGACCAGCTACTACGATATTTTCTTGCCGGCGCAGGTTATCAAAGAAGGCTGCATTGCGAACCACCTCAGAATAAAGCCCTTCCGTTGGTAAAAACATAATGCCAAAATTGGTTGTTTCTGGCGGATTGAGGTATTTATTTTGGATATCTTTGGCAAAGCGTTTAATACTATTCAAAAGTGACTTGCGATATAGTTCAATTTGCTCCTTATCGCCCAGTTCATAGGCCTCTTCCAGACGGTAATAATCTTCCAAAGGAAATTTTGAGTCAATCGGTAGATAAACATAGTCGCCATCTGTATTCCCTGGAAGCTTGATAGCGTATTCAACACGCTCTGAGGAGCCAGAAACCGTAGCAAATTCACGTTCATACTGATTGCTCGTCATGATATCTTCAATAATTTGACCAAGCTGCAATTCTCCCAAAATTCCGCGAGTTTTAGTGTTTGAAAGTACCTTGTTCAAGGTTCCAACATCTTGGGCAACAGACTTCATTTGACCCAATCCTTGATTGACTGACTCTAGCTGTTTAGAAACCGTTTCAAACGAAGCTTTTAGGCGATTTTGCAAGGTCTGTTCAAGCTTTTCTTCGACTGTTTGCCGCATTTCTTCCAGACGTTTTTCATTTGATATTTGCATGTCCCTTACAGACTGATTGAGATTTTGATTAATGATTTCCAAACGCTGATCTGAACGGTCACGATTTTCAGTCAAGTTCTGGTGCAGGACTTGGCGAACTTCATTTAATTGCTGATAAAGATCAGTTTGCAGATGGTTTAATTGATTGGACAAATCTAAGAGTTGGTTTTTACTCGCCATCTCCAACTGATAAGATATTTGGTCAGATAAATTATCAGCAAAATCTTCTAAGTTGTGATTTATATTCCTCTGAAGCTCTGCTATTTTCAAAAACAAGATTATCAAGACAACGAGGCCGAGCAAAGCCAAAATCAATAGTACAATCTCCATCTTAACTCCTATCTTTGCTATGAATAACAATCAAATAACCGCTTTGAAAGGTAACACTGATGGGCTTCCCGATAAATTCGTTACTAGAATATATTTTTTTCTTGAAAAAATTAGCTGGGCTAAGGTCATATTTGGCACCCGATATGGTTAAATCTGCATCACCATCGGCCATAAACGAAACATAAGTCATGCCTTTTTGTGGTGAAATTTCCTGATGACCACTGGGATAAAACTCGACGATATTTTGATCGTCTACAAGTTTTATCTGCCTTAGAAACGGCATCAGATTTGGCTCACTTGGTAAGAAAAGATTCGACATAAGATGGTCCAAGCGCCCACCAAAGGCTCCAAAGATTGTGACTTGAGCCTCCGGCCAATCCTTAAAAATCGTCTTCAATGCTAATTCTGTATCTGTATCATCTTTTTCTGCTGGTGCTTGAATAAGACGATCAGCTTGTGAAGTAACCTGCTTCAATTCTTCGGCAGAGATAGAGTCAAAATCACCAACAGCAAGATTCAGAGGAAACCCTTGCTCAATCAAATACAAACTACCTCGGTCAACACCAACAAAGTAGTCAAAATCACCCGCAAAATACCTCAAATCTCCCCCAGCAAAAAGCGCCACCTTAATCATCAAGAGCCACACGCAAGGTCTCAACTTGAGCAGTCAAGTCCTCTGCCTTGAAAAGATAAGAACCTGCAACAAAAACATTGGCTCCTGCATCATAGCAAGCTTTAATGGTTGAATTATCCACTCCACCATCTACCTCAATATCAAAACTATGACCTTTCTCATCCCGAATTTTTGCTACTGCTTCAACTTTTTCTAAACATTCTGGAATAAAGGCCTGTCCGCCAAATCCAGGATTGACAGTCATAATCAAAACTTGATCTACCAAGTTTAAAACAGGTAGCACAGCTTCAACTGGAGTCCCTGGATTAATGACTACACCAGCTTTAAGACCAGCAGCTTTGATTTTTTGAAGGGCTCCATGAATATGCTTAGTTGCTTCAACATGGATAGTCATAATATCAGCGCCTGCTTGAGCTAGAGCATCCACATAACGCTCTGGTTCAACCACCATGAGGTGACAATCAAAAACAAGTTTTGAATGTTTGCGCATACTTGCTACCACATCAGCACCAAAACTAATGTTTGGTACAAATTGACCATCCATGATATCGATATGGACATATTCAGCACCACTAGCTTCAATACGCTTGAGTTCGCTGGCAAAATTAGCATAATCTGCGGCAAGAATTGATGGGGCAATTTTATTAATTGACATAGTTTTCCTACTTCCTCTTTATTGTTTTCTTATAGATTTCACGACGATTTTCTATCTCACTTAAAAATTGGAGATAGTTATCATATCGGACTTTCCACAACTGTTTTTCTTCCAAAGCTTGCTTGACGGCACAGGAAGGTTCGTGAGTATGGGTACAGGATCGAAATTTGCACGAATGGCTGAGTTTGCGAAATTCTGGAAAAGCTTCATTCAAATCTTCAGCATTATCCACCTCATAATCCAGAGATGAAAAGCCTGGTGTATCTGCGATTTTCCCGCCATGAACACTATAAAAGCTGACTGCTCTGGTGGTGTGACGACCACGTCCTAAAGTTTCAGAAATTTCTCCCGTTTCTATCCGCAAATCAGGGGCAATTTTATTAAGCAGGGTTGATTTACCAACGCCAGTTTGCCCCATAAAGACTGTGATTTTTTCCATTAGTAGAGGTAAAAGTTCTTCTAAAGAATAGCAAATTTTGTAGCCTATCTGTTCATAATGCGTACGAATGTCATCCATCTGTGCTCTGCTATTAAGCAAATCAAGTTTGGAAATAAATACAATGGGCTGAATTTTTTTATGCTCCAACAGAACTAAGAAGCGATCCAAAAGGTTGCTATTAAAATCTGGCTCTTTGGCCGACATGATAACAACAGCTTGATCAATGTTAACAATTGGTGGACGAACCAAACTATTTTTCCGATCGTAAATAGCTAAAATATAGCCTTCAGACTGTTCTTCTGCTGAAAAATCAACCCAGTCCCCTACATAGGGTGTCTGACCTTTTTTCCTAAAATTCCCACGCGCACGTGTTTGATAAATATCACCATTAGCCGTCTCAACATAATAGAAACCCGCTAATGACTTAATAATTCTTCCTTGCAAATGTTTTTCCTTTATTGATTAATAGTTCTATTATAGCAAAAATACTCGCCCATTGTTGACTATTTCTTTAATCATTTATAAAGTTTTCAAACTGATTTGCATTTTTGAGAGAAAAGGCGTATAATGTGAATGTTCTTGCGGAGATGGTGGAACGGCAGACACGCATGCTTCAGGCGCATGTGCTCGTACGAGTGTGAGGGTTCAAATCCCTTTCTCCGCATTTTTTAGTTGTCTATCCGTCTTAGTGTTTATCATCATGGAAAGGTGGCCCAGCTTGGTACGGCACCGGACTCGAAATCCGGCAAGTGGATTCTGTTCACGCGCGGGTTCAAATCCCGTCCTTTCCTTATCATTTACAAACTCTCTGATATTTACAGGGAGTTTTTTTGGAACATATAAAGTGGGAGACAGAACTATTGAGTCTCATAATCCTCAATTTTTCAGAAAATGCTAATTTTCATCGCTAACTTAATAAGCTGTGCGTGAGGTAAGAATAAGGATAAGAGAATTTCTCACAGTTCCTACATCTTGTAAATCTAGTCTTCCAGTTTGCTTTTAATATAGAAGACGAGCTACAGACAGTACTGAAATACGGCAGAATGAGTTAATACTCACTTAAAGTAAAAAATAACAATCTGCTAGTCAATCGGGATATCAACTGTTTCAATTTTGAATATATACAAAGAGAAAATTATCAGTAATACACAATTTATAAAACGAATCACCATAATTAGGTGATGACATCTAATAAAAGCTTTGAACCTGCTATTTTTTGATTTTCATTGAGTATAACGAATAATAGAAGATAATTAAAATGACTGTAAAAACATAGAAAACTGGATAAATTGACCTAGCTTTCTTTTATATTCATCCGAAAAAGATGATGAAGATAAGTTTTTTACTCCCTTTATAGCTATTAGATAATACCAGCTAAAATCCAAAACTTAGGACCTGTATTCACAAGCGAAGCGCTTATAGATAGGAGATAGTTTTTCGCTAATCAGGTCAGTTTTTTGAGGAAATACTGACTGTATTTTGAAAAGAACTAACCTTAGATAGAAGTGTCGAACTGTGAATACAGGTTTTTATTTTTTTACCTTTTTGCTTAACTACATAAGTTAGATTTTCTAAATCTATGATAGCTTCTGCCTTAACTGATTGTCACATTGTATCGCGTCCGCATGAAAGCTGTATTCATCTGAATTTTTGACTTCAATACCTCTATCTAGAACAAAAACAGCACTCTTGTTTCGAAAATTAAAAAGACAAAGTAACCTTTTAATAATCCGGCGTATTTCACCTCATCGGCAACTTCTTCACTACTATAATAGCTTTCAATTCCAGTATTTTCTGGAAAACAATTACTGTTTTCGATATAATGATTAACGGTATTTCAATACTTAATGAAAATCAAAAACGTGAAATCGTGATTACAGGTAATTCAAGGAACTGTCAAATCACCTAATAATTTTTTGATTTTCAAATAATATGAAGGCGGAAATAACTGATTTTTTCGCCTATTATCAAATTTTTTGAACAGGAGACTATTGTGAAGAAAATTCTTGAAAAATTGAAGGCTTTTATGCCTGTGATAAAAATTATCTTTTTCACTTCAATTATTATACTAATCGTTGTTGAACTGTTTAACTTAAAACGAACCATATCCGTAAAAGAGTTAAACCATGTTTTCCAAGGGATACCTGTGATAAATATTTTCCTGATTTTCTTAATTGGTAGTTTAGCGGTTCTTCCGACGACAGGTTATGATTTTATTGTTAATAAAATATTGAAAACCAAGCATAGCGTAAGCTACATTTTACAAACCAGCTGGTGTATTAATACCTTCAATAATTTAACAGGTTTCGGGGGTATTATTGATATTGGACTCCGATTGGCATTTTATGGCAAAGAAGGGGAGGAAGAAAAAGAGTTACAAGAAGTAACACGCTTCTTACCTTATCTTATTTCAGGTCTGTCTTTCATCAGTCTAGCTTCTCTGATTCTCATCAACATTTTTCCAGTAGCACGAACAGTCCATTACTACGATATTATTCTTTTGGGAGCGACACTATATTTCCCGCTCATCTACTGGTTTTCTGGTAGAAAAACTGGAAATTATTTTGGAAATATGCCTGCAAAAATCAGAAAACAGCTGGGAATTGTCTCACTCTTTGAATGGAGTTGTGCAGCCTTAGCCTTTATTTTCATTGGTTATCTCATGGGCATTCATTTACCAATTTACAAAACATTACCCCTCTTTAGCATTGCGTGTGCCGTCGGAATTATCTCACTTATCCCCGGTGGTCTTGGCAGTTTTGAACTCGTCTTATTCACGGGTTTTGCAGCTGAAGGACTCCCCAGAGAAACTGTTGTGGCATGGCTATTACTCTATCGTTTGGCTTACTACATTCTGCCTTTCTTTGCTGGTATTTATTTCTTTGTTCGACATCTCGGACATCGAATTAATCAAAGGTATCAGGGAGTCCCTAAAGAACTACTGTCAAGCAGTCTGCACAACATCATGATACATGGTGTTCGAATATTTGGTGTCTCCCTAGTCTTTTCAACAGTCTTTTTTGAAAAGCTATCTCATCTCCGTTGGTTATATGCTTTTGGTCCACTTCAAAGACAGCTTGTCTGGCAATTCCCTGGCCTTTTGATCGGTGTCTGTTTTATATTACTCGCCCGTGCTATTGCTAATGGTGTTAAGCGTGCCTTGCCTATCTTACTTTTAGGTTTACTAGCAACGCTTATTTACATCAACATACCTTCTTTTAGCTGGCAGTGGTCGCTTTCTATTATCCTTCTGATTGTAGGCGGAATTCTCATTAGAAAACATCTCTATAAAACGCAATTTATTTATTCTTGGGAAGCTAGAACAAAGGACAGTATTTTAATTGCCCTTGTCCTCTTTATTCTCTTTACACTGGCAAGTCTTCTTTTCCCTTACCGTGCCTATGAAATGGATAAACACCTCGAATTTTCTCACTATTTTCTAACATGGAAACACATCTTGTTAGCTACCAGTCTAGTCACAATCGCTTATGCCTGTCTAGTCAAGTATCTATATGGTGCCAAAGAATTGTTAGGGGAAACATTTGAACATGAGCGCTACAAAGCTTTGTTGGAAGAATATGGTGGCAGTGCTGATAGTGGCCTTGCCTTTATCAAGAAAAAACGTCTTTTCTGGTATCAAGACTGTGGCTGTGACAGTGTCGCCTTTCAATTTTCTATTATTAACAATAAGGCAATTGTTATGGGGGAGCCTGCAGGAAATTCTGAGCGTTTCAAAGCTGCCATCATTGATTTCATTTCAGCAGCCGAGCAACTTAACTACGACCTTGTCTTTTACAGCATTGGTCAAGACACAACCCTCTTCTTACACGAATATGGTTTTGAATTTATGAAGGTTGGAGAAAATGCCCTTGTGAATCTCGAGAATTTCCATCTCAAAGGTAATAAAAATAAGCCTTTCAGAAATGCACTTAACCGCGTTCAAAAAGAAGGATTCACCTTTGAAATCCGTTCCAATCCTCACTCTGATGATTTACTAGATAATTTAGAAATTATTTCAAACAAATGGTTAGAAAAGAAGCAAGAAAGACGATTTTCATTAGGCTTTTTTGACAGAAACTATCTCCAAGAAGCTCCTATTGCCTTGGTAAAAGATAAAAATCAAGATATTGTCGCCTTTGCCAATATCATGCCTAACCACCAAAAAGATACCATTTCTGTTGATTTAATGCGTTACGATGCAGACAAAATCCCAAATGGCATTATGGATTACCTTTTCTTATCACTCTTTATTCATTTTAAAGAGCAGGGAGTGCGCTATTTTGACCTTGGAATGGCACCTTTATGGGGTGTTGGTCAAGTTAAAGAAAGTTTTTTCAATGAACGGCTAGCTTATCTTTTTTATAATTTTGGGACACATTTCTATTCATTTGAGGGATTACACCAGTATAAAAAGAAATTTACACCAATTTGGGAGGAACGCTACATGTCAGTTGCAAAAACCTCCTGGCTTCCTTATTCAGTCTTAGGACTCCTTTTATTGGATACTAAATTTTCCAAAAAAAGAAACTCTGGTTTGCTTAAATCAAAACATAATTGTTAAATTCATATTAAAAAGCACTTTATCCCACAATAACGAGGAATAAAGTGCTTTTTCTTATTATAATTGATTTTTTGGAAAAGCACGCTTTTTAGGGCTCACCTCATTCCAAAAGCCATCATCTTCATAACGTGGAATAAGATGACTATGAAAATGTGTCCCAGCATCCATTAGTTTTCCGTTGTTAATAATCAAGGTAACACCAAGAATAGTTGAACTTTTCTCCATTTTTTCAATTAACTGATTTTGAAAATCAATTAAATCTAGCTTTTCTTCATTTGACAGCTCTGCTATTGCCATGCGATGCTTCTTGGAAATAACTAACAAATGTCCTTCTTGGATAGGATCAATGTCCCAAACAGCGTAGAAATAAGCAGAGTGAGCTAGCCAGTTTTCCTCCGATAAGTTGCAAAAAACACAAGACATTCTTAACCTCCTTTGATTTTTTATTAGTATCAAATCAAAACCACCCGTGAGAACGGGTGGTTTGCTCTTCGGCTGAAAGCCTCTGCTACCGGCCGAGGCCTAAAGGCCTACCGAATGGTTTCCCTTCAGCACCACCTTTGCTAGCTGACCCGACTAGCGGGTCTCTTTAAGACTACTTTCTTTTATTCTTCTCACCTGTAAACGGATCATATTCCTCGAAAAGACTGAGCTGATCTGCTATCACGTCTTCTTGTAATTGATTACGAATATATTCTTCAATTCGCTTCTGATTTCGCCCAACCGTATCAACATAAAACCCTCGACACCAAAATTTGCGATTCCCATATTTATACTTTAAATTAGCGTGTCGGTCGAATATCATTAAGCTACTTTTACCCTTTAAATATCCCATAAATGAGGAAATACTTAGCTTCGGTGGTATACTCACCAACATGTGAATGTGATCTGGGCATGCTTCTGCTTCATGAATTTCAACACCTTTTCTTTCACATAATAACCGTAAGATTTGACCAATACTTGCTTTGTATTTCCCATAGATTATCTGACGTCTATATTTTGGGGCGAAAACAATATGATACTTACAATTCCATGTAGTATGTGCTAAACTATTATTATCCTGTCTCATCAGAGGTCCTCCTTTTGTATATTAGTTAGTGGTCGGGAAACCTTATCTAATATAACACTTTAGGGGGACTTTTTTGATACATCGCTAAAAGCTTTTCGGAACCACTAGCACAGCTAGTGGTTTTCGTGAGACAAAAAGATCGGACTAAAATCCGATCCGAGAGTGCTGATGGTTAAATGTTTGCCCAAACAGACTCTAATATATTAGTTTGATCACGGTCTGGCCCTACTGAAAAGGTTGAGATACGAACACCAACCAATTCGCCGACACGGCGAACATAATTACGAGCATTTTCTGGTAGGTCATCAAGGCTACGCACACCTGTAATATCTTCAGACCAACCAGGAAGTTCTTCATAGATTGGCTTACAACGTTTAAGTTGTTCAAGACTAGCTGGATAGTGGTCAATTCGTTGGCCGTCAAGATCGTAGGCAACGCAAATCTTCACCGTGTCAAGTCCTGATAAGACATCGATAGAATTCAGTGAAAGATTAGTAATCCCAGACACACGGCGACTGTGGCGCATAACTACTGAGTCGAACCATCCGACACGACGAGGACGACCAGTTGTTGTGCCATATTCATGCCCCACTTCACGAATACGTTCACCTACTTCATCAAAGAGTTCAGTTGGAAATGGTCCATCACCAACACGGCTGGTATAAGCCTTGCAAACACCGACAACCTTGTTGATTTTACTTGGGCCAACACCAGAACCAATCGTTACACCACCAGCAACTGGGTTTGATGAGGTAACAAATGGATAGGTTCCTTGGTCAATATCTAACATAACTCCTTGTGCCCCTTCAAAAAGAACACGTTTACCAGCATCAAGAGCATCATTAAGAATAACAGATGTATCTGTCACGTATTTTTTAATTTGCTGACCATATTCGTAGTACTCTTCAAAAATATCTTCAAAGGCAATTGGTGTGCTGTCATACATTTTTTCAAAAAGACGATTTTTTTCTGCCAAGTTTGTTTTCAGACGTTCGGCAAAAATTTCTTTATCTAAAAGATCAGCAATACGGATACCGACACGCGCAGCCTTATCCATATAAGCTGGTCCAATCCCCTTGATGGTCGTCCCGATTTTATTGTCACCTTTAGCATCTTCTTGCAGCTGGTCAAGTTTGATATGATAAGGAAGGATGACGTGCGCACGGTCTGAAATACGCAAACTATCTGTCGTTACGCCTTCGTTATGCAAGTATGCCAATTCTGTTACTAATGATTTTGGGTTAACTACTACCCCATTTCCGATAACAGAAATTTTTTCAGGAAAGAAAATTCCTGATGGGATCAAGTGTAGTTTAAATTTCTTACCATCAATTACGATAGTATGTCCAGCATTATCGCCACCTTGATAGCGTGCAATTACTTCAGCATCCTGACTAAGGAAATCTGTAATTTTCCCTTTACCTTCATCACCCCATTGGGTACCAACAACTACTACTGATGTCATATTTTACGATGCGGGCAGACTAAATCACAGCACTGCCCATCCTTTCTTGAAAAAACTTTACTCAAAAAATCAAACCTAAATCGTGTTTAAATCCAAACTAGCTAAAAACTACCTATACACTTTAAAAACATCTTTTCCTCATCAAAACGCTTTACTTTAAAATGAGTAATATCATCAACGAAGAGGCAGATCATAATAAACAGCGAAAAAGTACCGCGAAAGTCCAAGTTCACCCCTTAAAATTAAGGCAATATCCTACAGTTAAGTGAGGCTATTGATTATTATTAAGTACCTACTGCATCACAAAAAGTTTAGCAACTTTTCTTCTAGTCATTAAGGACTATGCCGGTGGAAGTCAGATGGGCACAGTGATAAGTAGAGCGAAGCAAATTCAAGCAAAACTCGTTTTTTGATTTTCATAAGTATCACGGTGGGAATTTCACCCACAAGTTTATCGTACAATCTATTATATGAAATTTCTGATTGTTTTTCAATCTTTGATAATAAAATATTGGTTTTTCCGAACTTTACTTTCTAAAACATATAAAGTTCTAGTACTTTTCTAAGAAAAATGGATTATCACTATTTAAATCCGAACATTGTACTACATTTGATAACAAAGTATTCTCCGTGTTAGAATTTTTGAATATCCAAACTATTTTAGCCAGTTCACCTTAACGAACTTTGTTTCTATGTACACCTTCGCTTTTATACTCAATAAAATTCAACTAATACTCAATGAAAATCAAAAGTAGCCTAGGAAACGAAGCCGACGATAGAACTTGAGTTCATCAAGGCAAGTTGACAACGGATAATTTTGATTTCCGAAGAGTATAAGCAAGGCTAACACAAGACAATCCGTCTTCATCACGTTAAGTCAAGAACAACTCCATTTAATTTTCGGAGAACAATACATCCCCTTTTGCACATTTCCATTGAATCTTAGGTGATAGGAAAAAACAATCAGGTGATAGAAATTTTTTAATCTGCTGTCTAAACGTAGCAAAATCTTGATTTTAGAAAACAAATTACGGTACAATGTTGTCATCACTATCAACGGAGGGCAACTATGTCTCTTAATCAACTGTTACAAAACGCTCCATCAAACCTTCCCATTCTTCAGGCTACTTTTGGACTCGAAAGGGAAAGTTTGCGAATAAACAACTCAAGCCATAATGTCGCTCAGACACCCCATCCAAAAGTTCTCGGCAATCGTTCTTTCCACCCCTATATTCAAACAGATTATAGCGAGGCACAGGTCGAGTTGATTACTCCTATTGCCCAGTCAACCAGACAAGCCCTGCGTTTTCTTGAAGCTATAACAGATGTTGCTGGTAGAACCATTCCGAAAGATGAGTACCTATGGCCACTCTCCATGCCACCAAAACTCACTGCTGATGAAATCATCATTGCCCAACTCGACAGTCAGTATGAACGTGACTACCGCCAACATCTATCAAAAGTCTATGGCAAACTTCTCCAATCCATGTCAGGCATTCATTACAACATGGAGCTTGGAAAAAGCTTGGTTCAGTCACTTTTTGAGCAAAGCCAGTACCAGTCAATGGTCTCGTTTAAAAACGATCTCTATCTTAAGCTGGCCCAGAACTTTCTACGCTATCGCTGGTTGCTGACCTACCTTTACGGGGCTTCGCCAATAGCAGAGCAGGGCTTTCTTGATACCCCCTTGGACAAGCCTGTCCGTTCGCTGAGAAATAGTTCCTATGGTTATGTTAACCATGACGATGTCAAAGTTTCCTACGAGAACCTAGAGCAGTACATTGCTGACATTGAGAGGTGTGTCGCCGATGGTCGTCTCATTGCTGAAAAGGAATTTTATTCACCAGTTCGTTTACGTGGCAGCAAACACAATCGTGACTATCTGGAAAAAGGTGTAACTTATTTGGAATTTCGATGCTTTGACCTTAATCCTTTTGATAACAAAGGGATCAGTCAAGAGACGATTGATACGGTGCATCTTTTTACACTAGCTCTGCTCTGGCTCGATGCTAGCTCTGCTATTGACCAAGACATTGAAAAAGCAAACCAGCTTAATGAGACTATCGCACTGGGGCATCCACTTGATAGACTGCCTGAAGACGCACCCGTAGATGAGATTATGACTGCTCTTCAAGCAGTGGTTAATCACTTCGCCCTGCCCGACTACTATCAGAGCTTGGTGGATAAGATCAAAACTCAAATCGCCCAACCGCATCTGACTATCGGCGGTCGTTTGCTTAAACACATTAACAATCAGTCTTTAGAAACCTTCGGACAAGAAAAAGGGCAAGCTTACCACGATTATGCTTGGCAGGCACATTATGCACTCAAGGGTTATGAGACCATGGAGCTATCAACACAAATGTTGCTTTTTGATGTTATTCAGAAGGGTATTCATTTTGAGATTTTGGACGAAAATGATCAATTTCTCAAGCTATGGCATGGCGACCATGTGGAATATGTCAAAAATGGCAACATGACTGCCAAAGACAACTACATCATCCCATTAGCTATGGAAAATAAAATTGTCACTAAGAAAATTCTGACTGAAAATGGTTTTCCCGTACCTGCTGGCGCAGAATTTGCAGACAAGGAGACTGCGCTCCGCTATTTCTTCCAAATCCAAAATAAGGCCATTGTGGTCAAACCAAAGTCAACCAACTACGGCCTAGGTATCTCGATTTTCAAGGATGGGACGGATCTGACTTCCTATGAGAAAGCTCTGGATATCGCCTTTTCCGAGGATGATTCCCTCTTGGTTGAGGAATATATCGCTGGCACTGAATATCGTTTCTTTATTCTAGACGGAAAATGTGAAGCTGTGCTCCTGCGCGTGGCTGCCAATGTCCTTGGTGATGGTAAACACAGTATTCGCGAATTGGTGGCTATTAAAAACAGCAATCCCTTACGTGGCCACAATCACCGTTCACCACTTGAAATCATTAACTTGGGTGATATTGAACTGCTCATGTTGGCTCAACAGGGCTACAAGCCAGATGATATTTTACCAGAAGGAGTTAAGGTTAATCTGCGTGAAAATTCCAATATCTCAACTGGCGGCGATTCTATTGATTTTACAGATAAGATGGATCAGTCCTATAAGCAACTGGCGGCTGATATGGCAACTGCTATGGGAGCTTGGACTTGTGGTGTAGACTTGATTATTCCTGATTATAGTAAACCTGCTAGAAAATCAGTGCCTAATGCTACCTGTATTGAGCTCAACTTCAACCCTTGCATGTATATGCACACCTACTGTCAAGAAGGAAGTGGACAAGCCTTAACCCCAAAAATACTGGCAAAACTTTTTCCAGAAGTTAGCTAACACTAGAACGAGACAGTTCCTTCTGCCTCGTTTTGTTATTTGATAACATTATTTTCCCTTTTTTCTTGCCCTTTAATTTCAATATCTAAAAAGAAAAACTGCTGATTGCCAGTTTCCATAATAGCATCTAGCAACTGTTGCGGTTTTCCGAAGATTTTCAGTTTTTTAAGCTTAATGCTTGATGCCAACACAATAGCCTTTTCCAAGCACGACTGCTGAAAAAATCATCTTCTAAAATAAATACATTTAACATGACATATCCTCGCTTAACTCTTCACGGTAGAATTTTCTTAGCGCTTCATATAAGTTTGAAACGTTTTGGACAAGCCTTTCTCACCTAATCTTGAGTAGCTTCTTTCACAGAAACTCCATCTACCATGTTCCCCAATCAGTCGTTATCTTCCATCAAATTCTTAGAAAAGCTACCATTCTTAATGTAAACACGGTAAGTGCCATCAGCTTGCATTTTAAAGCGCACATCAACTTGGCTAAAATTCGTTGCATCTCCGCCTATGTAGTTTAGGTATAACTCCGAACTCGTATTATTGATATACAATTCTGACTCAACGGGAAGTCCAAAGTTTTTGATGATATCCTCGTAACTTTCGCCACCTTCACCAGTTTCTGCATCTCCAACTACAACTTGGTCAAACTTTTCTTGGGTCCATTTGAAGTTAGCTGAGCCTTTTTCTTTGCTGACTGCCGGAAAAGCAGAATCGGTAAGGGACGAGGCTCTTTTTTGTGTTAAATAGTACTCTTTACCATTTTTATTAAAATGTAATTCAATACGTCTTCTATCGTCATAGACTCCGTATTCGCTTTCAGCATAAACCAAGCTGATGTCTTCTGAATATTCGTCTTGATAAGCTCTGGAAGCTCTGCCATGTTCAGCAACAACCTTGCTTAATTCTGTTCCAAAAGTATCATAACCATTTCCTACCTCTAAAGCCTCGTAATTGACTAAATCCCAGTCAAACTTAAACTCCTGCTTCGTAGCCGTAAGACTCTTGGTATAATCCGTCTGTAAACCATAGCGGAATGAAGAACCTGTTTCATAGGAACTCGAGCTGCTACTGGATTGTAAAGTTGACTGGCTAAATTTTGCCTTATAGACAACCTTGTTGTCCGAATGTTTATCATTAACAGTTTTTCCGTAAACAAACCATCCAATAAAAAGAATCAACGCAAGTAAACTCAGGATACTATATAAACCATAGCTTTTATAGCGCAAAGAGAACCTATAATTTTTTTCGGACTCCTTTTCTAAAGCCTCAGCAAGATGGTCAAAGGAGTCATCTTTTTTCTGATGTACTTTTCTACTTTTCGCCATTACTACTCCTTAAAAATTCTCTTCACATTAATCAATTTATATCCAGTTGTCTCCTTCTCAAAATAAAGAGTCACTGAGTTAATTGTGGCAGTAGGATCATTATCTTTCTGATAGGTCAGAGTCAGTTGCTCCCAGTCGTCACGCCCCGCACTAAAAACACTTGTTGGCAAGCCGTACTTGTCAATGATATCCTTTGGTTCAATTATTTTTTTACTATCTGAAGCAATCTCATCTGATAACGTATCTGACTCCGTCTTGGTCCAGCGAAATGTAAAGTCTTGCCCGCTAGCTTCTTGAAATTCCAAATCTTGTAAATTGTAAAACGATTTACTGTAAAGACGATAATCCCCATCCTTTTTTAGAAAATACAAGGTTACCATTTTCTGGTCATCAGAATCTTCCTCATAAGTTACAACGACTGGTACGGTGTGTTCAACATTGTTGTACTGAACGTCAACCTGAGATGGTTTACCATACTTTTTAACAACTTTTTCAAAAGTATCGCTGTTTTTATTGTCCCAGTCAGCCGTCAATGTCCTATATTTATCTAAAGTCCAATTGAAAGTATCTTTGGTTTCCGCCTCTGATAAGACTCTATCCACAAAACTTTGAGCGGCTGCTTTTCCTTTATCACCAGCCCTAGTGGAAGAAGCTGAAATGACCGTTGACTTTGGAGGAACGGATTCCATTTTTTTTTAATGGCTGGATAATAGAAAATAAGATAATTAATAATAAGCAGATGGGCAAGGCTAATGCAATAAAAAACCAGCCCATTTTCAGTCTTTGGAAGAGGGCATCACGCGTTTTAGCTACTGAAATGGCTTTCTCAAGTTCTTCACCTAATACGGAAAAACTTTCATCCTCCAGTTTCTGGATGTGTTTTTTATTCTTAGTCATTGATATCTCCTTGCTTTCGGCTTAATTTAAAAGACATCTTATCTGCCTTGGCAATAAAACTAAGATAGATATCTTCTCCTTGCTCTAGGCTATAATAACGCAGACGTAGAGTAACTTTGTCGTTATAGACAGAAGTCTGGTAAGAAGTTGGGTAACCGTATGTCTGAGTAATACTTTCTAAATCAACTCCACCATTCCCATCAGAAGAAGAGCCCACTTTCAAAGCTTGGTATTCCTGACTCGTCCACTTATGGACATTAGCAGCGGTCGAGATTTTATCGGTATAAGGGGAAATCGGCAATCCATAAAGCTCCTTGGTCTGCAAAATATAGACATTACCATACTTAACAAAAGTTAATTTTACAAAATGATTACCCTCCTTCAGGGTAGAAGCGAAAGCATCTTGGTCATAGGTAAGAAGTATTGCCCCATCCGTATTGGCAATACTTCTGTGTTCAGCCGAAGAAGCTAAACCAAAATCATTGATTATGGTATCTAAATGCGTTTTGGATTTGCCTTCTATCTTCCAGTCTAAGTATTTAAACTTATCAAAACTCCAATTAAAGTGATAATCACTCGCATCGGAGGCCTTCAAAGTATTGGTATCGTTATAGTCTATCTCTTTGACCAAAGGTGAATCTTTCTTAAAAGAGAAAATCACCAAAACGACCACTACAATAAGAATCAAACTCCCCAAAATATGTATCAGCAAATTGACAGATGACTTGCCCTCATCTCGCCTAATATCCTCTTGTTTGATGCTCTGTTCTAGCTCCGAACCTAAGTCTCCAAGACTTTTTTCTTCTTTTTTCATTTTAATCTCGTTTCTTTTTTATATAATATACCATATTTATTAAATTCTGGCAGAAATTCCCCTTTCCTACACGCCAAACGCATGAGAGTCAATTCCTGCTATTCTCCTCTTTCTAACCATTTTTGATCAAAGTAACTTATTCAAATACTGATCTAAAGCCATACTGAGATTGTATTTTCTTGCATCTCAACCTCATCTTTTTGTCAACATCAAGCTTCTTCAAAATCGCCGGGTAAAATTTATCTATCACATTTAGAATCTGTACTCACAAGTGAAGTGCTTATCGATATGAGATAATTTTTCGCTAATCAAGATAGTTTTTTGAGAGAATACTGACTGTATTTTGAAAAAAACTAACGAGGAGTAAATTAAAAACTAGCCTTAGATAGAAGTGCTGAACTGTGAATACAGGTTCTTAGATTAAATGCTGTTCGTCTTCTCGAAATAAGACCGCTAACTGCTGATGCCCACTGACGTATGCACCAAACTCTTTGGAATAAATCAACGCGTTTCTTCACTTAGCTTGCCAATCGTTGGCTGAAGACTTACACTGTCTACACAAGGGACATGCCCCATTCAATATGTTTTCCGATGGAGCCAATCAACACCATGGATTACCTTATAACGTCTAACCTCAATCTGACAATCTGCCTTTTCAACCGTTTCATAGCTGCCAACTATTTCAGTTTTATCTATCTCAAAAATGTGGGGATATCTCCAATAGCGGCTTCTGATTTCTTTGATAGTAAGCTGAACGTCGGCTTGTTTCTGGATAGTCTTCTGGGCAATCCCTTTTAGGTTCCTATGCATCACTTTTGTAAATACTAATCCAATAACTCGGGGATAGCCGTGATTTTATTGCTCTTTTCGTTAGTGGTAACTTGACCATAACAAATCTTCAAATCTGTAGCCTAAACAGAGGCAATATGCAAAGGTTTTGAGATGGACTAACATTTTCTATAATGATTTTACCATCAATAGATAGCAAACATCTGGCCAAACTTGGAAATATTTCAATTGGTAACACAACTTCCTGAAACATTTCTGACCACATGAAGGCGAGTATCCCGAAAACTTGCGTCTCTAGAGTCGAAAAGATACCTTATATAGTGTCCTGAAAAATAATATCATTTCCAGCTTTAAAATACGACGCACTGAAGTTTCATAAGCTTTTCCAAAACCTTCAATACCTTCCCAATACTTAGCACCAGCCAAACAGACGGAGAAGATGAATCACACGCTATTATCTCGAACAAGACTTGATTTTACAAGCCTAACACTCATTACGAAGGTCATCAGGAATTTAGGAATCTCGAACATGAAAATCCCTCCTTGTTTATTTTTTAAATATTTTAAGGTTATCCCTTGTCACATAGCACCAATTTGCGATAAAATAATAATCATATACGAGAAGAAAGTTTGAGAAAAAATTATGGCTTATTATAGTCGTCCCCCACGAAGTAATTCTTGGCTGGGCGTTGTTTTTGTAGGAATTATCTTGCTGGCTGTTTTAGGCTGGATTATTCAGCTACTAATTCCTGTTCTTGTACTTGGAGGTGTCGGTTATGGCATTTATTACTTAGCGACAAGGCAAACACGACTGGACAAGGTTAACACAGCACAACGCTTACAAGATTTAAAGGATGAAATTCAAGTGGCTGACCGTCAGGTCAAGCTCTTAGACAATTATCTTGATGAAAAAGATTACACCCAGTATTCAATTGTAGCGCGCCAGCTATTGCCAAAAATCCAAAACATTCAAAGTGAGGCAACTAGCCTCAAAGATAAGATGGATTTAAAAATCTATAAACGTGTGGTCAAGAAGGCAGTGGAAGTAGAGGAAGACATCAAACTCCAGCTAGAAAAGCTCAATATCTCGCCAAATACTGCGCCTGCTAGCTCAGAAGAAAAGGATATTCTCAAACGTGCCCCTGAATTAACAGAAGTTTACACTAATATCCAACGCGACCATGCAAGTATTTTGGAAAGAATTGAACAAGCTGATAACAAAGCTGAGCTGCTCGCACTCCATGAAGCCAACATGAAGCGTTTCGATGATATCTTGACTGGTTACCTGAAAATCAAAGAAAATCCTAATAATTATTACAACGCCGAAGAACGTCTAGCACAAGCCGAGTCTGCTTTGGAAAAATTTGACTTGGACCTTGATGAAACTCTTCGCCAACTGAACGAAAGCGACCTCAAAGACTTCGATGTCAGTCTACGTATGATGAACACCGAACATAAAGACTACGCCGCAGAAGAAAACATGAGTGACATCTATTAACTATAAAACCATTTGCTAGGAGAAAAACATGGCTGATACTTTTAACTTTGACATTGACAAAATTGCTAACAACGCCCTTGTGAAAACCGACAAAACCACTGAAATCATTGCCTCAACTGATAACACTGCGACAGGTCAGGTTTCTTTCTTTGAAAAATTGTCTCCTGAACAGCAGGCTGCTATCACAGCAAAAGCACCTGCCCTTGTTGATACCTTTGTGGCTGACCAAAATGCCTTGCTTGATTTTGGGACATCAGCTGTTGAGGAAGTCAACACAACAGTTAATCACATTTTGGCCGAGCAAAAGAAATTAGAAATTCCTCAAGTTGACGAACTTCTCAAAAACACCAACCGCGAACTCAACGGTTTCATTACCAAGTACAAAGATGCCAAGCCAGCAGAATTAGAAAAGAAACCTAATTTCTTGCAAAAAATGTTCAAACAAGGAAAAAATAGCCTTCAAGAGTTCTACTTCGATTCCCAAAATATTGAGCAAAAAATGGATGGTATGGCAGCTGCCGTGGTCAAACAAGAAGAAACCTTGGCTCGTAACATCGTCTCAGCTGAGATGCTAATTGAAGACAATACCAAATCTATTGAAAATTTGGTTGGTGTTATCGCCTTTATTGAAGCAACTCAGAAAGAAGGGGTTGACCGTGCAAAAAGCCTTCAAACA
Source organism: Streptococcus sp. ZY19097 (assembly GCF_040731245.1). NCBI lineage: Bacteria > Bacillati > Bacillota > Bacilli > Lactobacillales > Streptococcaceae > Streptococcus > Streptococcus sp. ZY19097. Next base: position 538,875 of record NZ_CP160400.1, on the reverse strand, counting down.
CAGGTAGCCAGTTTAGACCCAGCCACACCTGAATACCACAACAAATCTGAAGAATTGGCTCGCATGACTGAAGTTATCAACACGCTTGAACAACAGCACACCGAGTATCTGAGCCGCCTCTACGTTGCTTGGACGACAACACCACAAATGCGTAACATGGTCAAGGTTTCCTCAGATATGCGCCAAAAACTTGGTATGCTCCGCCGCAATACCATTCCAACGATGAAACTGTCCATCGCACAGCTAGGCATCTTACAACAGTCTGTCAAATCAGGGGTTACAGCAGATGCCATTGTCAATGCTAATAACGCTGCGCTTCAAATGTTGGCCGAAACCAGCAAAGAAGCCATCCCACAGCTAGAACGTACAGCCCAAAGCCCAACCATGAACATCAAGTCTGTCACAGCCTTAGCTGAGAGCTTAGTTGCCCAAAATAACGGCATTATTGCTGCTATTGATAATGGCCGCAAGCAACGTGCTCAACTAGAAGCTGCTGTCATTAAATCAGCTGAAACTATCAATGACTCAGTCAAACTTCGTGATCAAAAAATTGTAGAAGCACTCTTAAATGAGGGACGTAGTGTCCAAGAAGAAGTTGAACGTCCACGTGAAGACGTTACACCAGAATAAAGGCTTCTCTCTGACACCTAGGTTTTGTCATAGATGGACTCCCCAGTATGGACGTCTAAGCCATAGACACCATCACAAACAACATTAAAAATGGTAAACAGCTTTAACCAACACAGATAATTAAGCTTAATTTAGCCACCAGCTTAGCTGGTGGTTTACTTATTTCCCTTGGAAAAATCTCATCACAAACTCACAATAAAAGAAACCTAGTAAAAACTAAGTTTCTTCCATCATTTTTATTACTTAAAGTAGGACAAGAAGCATGATTTTGAAGTCTTGGGTCAAACTATTATTTTAAATAGGCAATTCCAATACTTTTCACTATTTGCTTTATGATTATTTCATAAATTTCTTCTTATGTGAAATTGTGATTCCAAGTAAGCTTAAGAGACTTATCCCAGCTAAATAAAGAAGTGAGTCCTTATCACCTGTTTTTGGGAGAGAGTGGCGCTGTGCAACACGTGAATAGGTTTGTTTAACTTCTACACTTGATTTTTGTGATGAATAAATAATTGGATTTTCTGTTTGTTCCAATAATCTATTATTAATTATCTTCAATTCCGATTTATTACTCTGAACTAACAGGTTACCCTTTTGAGTAATTTGAGATTTGATTTTGGAAAATTCAAATAGTGGCTTTTCTTCATTAAGAACGGCATCTCCTTTGCTAATTTCTGGAGCTAGAGAATGCAAACCTGTATTTCCTATTTTATTTTCCTCTGCTATATAGATAAGTCTATCAAAAAAGTCTGATTTAAATAAATTATCTACATTTTTTTTAACTTCACTCTCAATAATTGGATTAATAATATCTGATTGCAGTTTTTCTATATCAATCTCAATAGATTGGTCTTTAATTTTGTGATTATTAATAGTAAAATATGCTATTTTACTAACTTCATTAGTATTATCAGCGCTGTGAGAAACACTAAATTCTACCTTAGAAGTATTGTTATAGTCATCTTTCACTAATTTGACTATCCATTCTACAACCTTAGAAGTATTAGGGTCAATTTGCTTAGTTAACTGAGTGTCATCTCCTTCGACAATCTTACCTTTAGTTAGTAGTTTAAGTTGTGTTTTGTTATTTTTTAAACTATCCTTTAATTTTTGATTAGTAATCTGTGCTGTAATTTTATAAACCAAATTATCACTATTATTAGAAATAAGTTTATAATCAAAATTCATATCAACAGAATTGTTATTTAATTCGATAACCTTATTAATAGTTCCTTCTAAATCTTCTAATGTATCAATTGAGAAGCTATCTACCGTTGATAACGCCTCTACAACACTCTCAGCATATTTTTTTTCCTCTTCCAAACTATTGGAACTATCAAGCACTTCTAAAGAGTTAAACAAACCCACTGTATAAATATTATACCTATTATTAAAACTTTCTTTTAGTGATATAGCTCCATTGGCATATCCCGCATATAAATGGTCCGACTGTGAAAATCTACCTCCCTCTTCTATTATTCCGTCAGTAGGTATACCATCAGTTATAAAAATAATAGATTTTACTGAATCTGTCTTTCCATATTCGTTAAACATATCATTAGCTAATTTTAATGCGTCTGAGTAGTTTGTTCCTCCCAAAGCAAACAAGTCGTCTACCGAGTTTCTCAAATAATCTTCATCGGAAGAAAATGATGATAAATTCCAAGCATAATCTGCAAATCGAATAATTGCAATTTCAGAGTTTCCTTTTTTTAAAAGATCCGTTACTATTTTTTTTGTAGCTTCTTTTTCCTTTTCAAGGGCCTCTCCGCTCATACTTCCAGAGGCATCAAGTAATAGAATAATTTGATTTAACTTGTGTAAATTATTAGTTTCTATACTTTCCAAGTTTTTAACAATATGAATTTTTTCTTTTTCTGGAATTATATAGTTATCCTCAGGTCGTCGAACATTAAAATTAGTATTAATATATTGTTCTTGATTTCCTACCTTGAATACACTAGTCAAAGTATACTTACCATCATATAGACGATTTAAATATTCTGACTTTAATTCAATAATCGTACTTCCTTCTCTAAGGAGGTAATCGTCTTTGTGTAACTCTACACCATTAACATATACTGAAGATAACTGAGAAATAGGATTCTTTATCTCAAATAAAAGATTTGACTCTGAACCATGTTTCCAATCTTCTGTAGGTTTTATAATAAATTGACTCTCATCATCAGCAAATAAGTCAGAAGGAATAATCCTTTTATCAGCATCTAATACCGATTCACGTTCACTATTGATAGAATCAATATAAGTTTGTGATAAATTCTGCAATTGTTCTATATAATTAAAAGCCTCTTCCAGTGCAACTACCGCAGTTTTAGTAAGACCTTGAGCAAAATCAACATACTCATCAGCTACCGCAAAAGCAGGAATACTCTGAATAGGAGTGATTCCAAGTTTATTAAAAGTTGTTTCATGGAATTGACTCATTTCCTCACTTAGTTTACCAAGTAAATTTTCGAGTACAGTTTTCCCGACTTCTTTTACGTCAGTATTTTCCAAGTTCGGATGACTATCAATATATTGATCAATAAACGGTTCAACATTATCATAGCTAAAGAGTTCTTCTGAGAAGGCTTCTGGCCTAAAAAATTTAGTTCCATATCGAATTAATGAAATTTGCTGATTAAATTCTTTAAATAATTCTTTATATTTTTCGCTTTCATCAATTTGTTCCGGTGTTAAAATTATTTTATCAGCTAACTTTTCATCATTTAAAATAGTACGATATAACTCTAGAACAGCATTTGTTGCTCCTGTTTTTAAAGCTTGAGTTGAATAATCTACTAACTTATCTTTCAACTGTGACTTGATTTCGTTTTTTAAATCATCTTTCCAACTATTACTTGCATTAGAGCTATTCGGTGTCCCTACATTATTTGATGTAGTATTATTTGAACTATTTTGTGCCCCTACATTAGTCGATGTGGTATTATTGGAGCTATTCGGTGTCCCTACATTAGTCGATGTAGTATTATTTGAAGATGCGTTATTTAAAAAATCATTAATAACATCTTTATCCTTTAACATATCGGAAGCTGTGTCATTGACATCTTTAATAATATAATCTTGCATATCTTTGATAGTCTGTTTACCAGATTCAGCATAAACATCCTTTAACGTATCAGCAGTATCATCAATAACAGATGACTGCCTTTCTTCACTGTCAGTACTTTTACTATTCTCTGTTAAAGTAATACCTACATTCTCTATCTCGTCTGCCTCAACAGTATTACTAGCAATAGTATTTCCACCTAAAGAAATTAGTGAAGCTACCGCAACAGAAATTAATACCTTTTTACTTTTTCTAAAAGAATAAATATTATTTTTTTGATTCATATTATCCACCAATTATAAATTTTAATATACCGATCATTTACAGTATCACGTATTTATTTCTGCTGTCAATACTGTATATTTACCCATGGTGCTAGTTAATTTCAAAATAGCGTAAATTATGAGCTAGAATAATTTGTTCAAGTCGTAACTGTAGTCCAGCTATTCCTCCAGTTAATGTATGTTCGATATCAAAGTGACAACATAGTTCAGAATGTAACCAGATAAGGTCACTAGCATATGAACCTTGAAGCCGTAGAACCAAAGATGTTTAGAGGCCTTGTGATGTCATGCCTAGTTCAGCTTGTAACAAAAGCCAGACAAGGAGCGATTCATCTGAAACTTTGACTAAGCCAACATTACGCCGATGTTTGAAAGAATCTGGGCAATAATTTTGGTAGAAGTGATGACAAATTTGTGATAATTGGCGCACATTCCATTGCAAATGATGAGATTTAGCAGCATACTGTAAGTGGCTCATTTGGACTAACCTCCTGTATGTTTCGTCACTTACAGTATAGTCCATTTGGGCTTTTTATTGTATTTTGAAATTAACTAGCACCACGGGTAACTTCATAATAAAAATATAGCTTTTTATGAAAAAATGTCATCTGAAACGAAATTTCTTCATGTGTTTACCATATGTCACATCTTTAGCTATCTTTTTGAGCTCGTAAACTCCCTTTGTTAAGCCAACTGTTACTCTTATATCCAATAGAGTATCTTTTCTACTGAATGTCTGGGGCTAGTCAATTGGCTTAATCCTCACGTTTTTTGAATCTAGCTAAGCTGAATCCTGCCATAACAACACCTGCTGCCTTTGCTATAATTTTTTGAATTGTATAGACGAGCGTAGTTCTTTGAACACTAGTCACCTGTTCTGACAATTCCAATACTTTTCACTATTTGCTTTATGATTATTTCATAAATTTCTTCTTATGTGAAATTGTGATTCCAAGTAAGCTTAAGAGACTTATCCCAGCTAAATAAAGAAGTGAGTCCTCATCACCTGTTTTTGGGAGAGAGTGGCGCTGTGCAACACGTGAATAGGTTTGTTTAACTTCTACACTTGATTTTTGCACCAATTCACGATTTGGCTTATAGCTTTGAACGATAGGAGTCGCTTGCTCTTTTGTGTTCTTTCCAGTCATAAGCGTTGACTTATCAGATGGTTTATGCTGAAGGTCATAAATCGCCTTGACAAGCTGATAGTATTCTTGAGCATCGGCTGCTTTAACTTTCAAGTCTGCTATCACGGCTTTAGCGCTAGTAAGAGCAGCTGTCTGAGCAATGATGTGTTCCTGAACTCTAGACACGTTTTCTTTGAGCTTCACAACTTGAGTTGATGCCTCTTTAACTTCGGCAAGTTTGGTTTGGGCACTAGTCGCTGCCTCCTGTTTTGCTGCTAACTCTTTATTAGCTTTTTCTAAAGCTCCCTTTGCACTCTCAAGATTTGCCTTGGCTTTTGCTAAATTAGCACTTGTTTTTGTTAATTCTTCTTGTGCTGCTTGAAGTTTTGCTTTTTGCTCTGCTAAGTGTTCTTTAGCCAAAGCAATGCTCTCTGCTGTTGCAGTTTGAGCCGTTTGCGCTTTAGTTACTTCTCCTTGAGCTGCTTTTGTTTGCTCTTGAGCTTGCTTGTAGGCGTCTTGAGCAGACTTCTGAGCTTTCTGTGCCTGTTCTTGTGCTTTTTTAGCTGCTGTCAAACTTGGCACTGGAGCCGTCAAGTTGGCAGTAACATCAAACTTACTTGAATCGGCTACATCAGATTCAGATAATAGTGCAAGATGAATCCCATCCCATGAACCTTCAACGTTAAAAGGAGTTTCTGAAAGCCCTAGAAGATTCCTTTCAGAATTTAATAAGAACTCAGATGCGAATGTATCTTCCTCTGGATGCCATAAAATCGGCCATAGGATATGATGGAAAATACTATTTAAGAACAATCCCAATGGATTCCCTACATAGGCACCCTTACTATAATGTGAACCAATAACAGTGACATGCTGTCCACCACGGTATCCATCTGTTTTTAAGCCCATCTTTTCATAAGTTTCTTTTACGAAAGGCCTATCAGAACCATTCAAAGGTTTAGCGTAATCCCCATAAAATCCGTTATAATCAATATCTTCCGATTTTAAGGCTTCTGCTAAAGCTACTGAATCCCGGTTGACTACTACAGTTCCATCAATACCAAGTTGTTGGCGGATAGAGTTAATCAGTTGTGCTGCGTACTGATTCCCTAGCTCTCGAATTGTTGGAATTTCCGGATCAAAGTCATGTTCAAACAATTCGAGATTGGAATACTCTTCAGTTGAACTTTTAAAGAGTGTAGCCAAATAATCAATCGTATTAGCCCCGCTATTAGATTGGTCAATCAGTTCACGCTCACTATGGGTTAAACTTTGAAGTTTTTTTAGTTTATTAGCCTTATCTTCTGAATTTGTCGCAGCCTTGTAGGCTTTGTAAGCTGATACCCACTCAGAAGAAAGTATAGCCTGATTAAATCCGACTTGGGCTTCTTTTTGTTTTTGCTCGTACTGTTTTTGATAGGCCTCATCAAGTCTTTTAATGATTTTAGCCTTGAGATTTTTATCACGCTTATCTATGTCCCATACTTCATAGTATTTTTCAATATCAGCCAAAACATCATCAGGTACTTCATAAGGGGTAGCTGGTAATGTCAAGGGTTTAGCTGCCTCAAGCTGCGCTTTTTGTACTTCTGTTACTGCGGTAGCTGCTTCCTCTACTGCTTGGTTAGCTTTAGCTAGTTCTTCTTGAGCTGCCTTTTCAGCTGCTGCTCTTTTTGAAAGCTCATCTTGGGCTGCTTTAACGTCAAGACTATTATTTGACATGGCATCAAGAGTGTCTTGCGCTTTTTGAACCGCAGTTTGAGCATCTGAAACAGCCACAACAGCTGCAGTATTTGATACTGTTTCTGATTGAAACTGCTTTTGTGTGTTTTCAGCCAAAGTTTGAGCACTCGCTTGGTTTTCCTGAGCTAAAGAGACTGCCTCTTGAGTAGCCTTAGCCTCTGCCTGTGCTTTTTGAAGGACTTCTGGTTGAGCATTTGACTCGGCTTGAGCAAGAGCTGCTTGGTCATTTTCAAGCTGTTTTTGACTTTGAGCTAGGTCTTGCTCAGTTTTGTTAACTGTGTTTTCTTGTTGACTGAGAGCTTGTTTCGCTGCATCAGCTTTACTTTTAGCATCTGAAACAACTTGCTCTGCAACAGGTTGATTAGCAGTTGAAACTTCTTTAGCTGATTGTGTTTGTTCATCAGCTGCGACTAGATTGCCTACGTTGGTCAACGCCGTTGCAAGGGCTAAACTTGAAATAACTTTAATCTTTCTTGACATAATTTTCTCCTTATAGCTTCTCAGTACTATTGTACCCCCCCCCCCCGATCCTTTTGTCAAGGGGGTTTGAGCATTTTGTTGACTTTTTGAGAAATCCCGAATTGTAAAAATGGAGGCCCAAAACAGGATAACTTCGTCTGAAATCTTAGAACCAAGTTTTCATGCAAAAAATAACTATTATGTTATAATAAGGACACTATGGATAAACTTATAAAATCAATTTCAAAAACAGGCTCTTTCCGCGCCTACGTACTAGATAGTACAGAGACGGTCAAGAGTGCTCAAGACAAACACCACACCCTTTCTAGCTCAACGGTGGCTTTGGGCCGCACACTCATTGCCAACCAAATCCTTGCTGCAAATCAGAAAGGAGACAGCAAGATTACCGTTAAGGTCATTGGGGATAGTTCCTTTGGACATATCATTTCCGTGGCGGACACAAAAGGCAATGTTAAAGGCTACATTCAAAATGCTGGTGTTGATGTGAAAAAGACCGCAACTGGCGAAGTTATCGTTGGACCTTTCATGGGCAATGGGCAGTTTGTTGTCATCACTGACTACGGCACAGGAAATCCCTATACCTCATCTACCCCTTTAATTTCTGGGGAAATCGGGGAAGATTTAGCTTACTACCTGACTGAAAGCGAGCAAACTCCTTCAGCTGTTGGGCTTAATGTTCTGCTAGATGAAGACAACAAGGTCAAGGTAGCTGGAGGCTTCATGCTCCAAGTCCTACCTGGTGCGTCGGAGGAAGAAATCAGCCGCTATGAGAAACGTATCCAAAAAATGCCTGCTATTTCAACGCTGCTTGAATCCGATGACCACATAGAAGCCCTGCTTAAAGCCATCTACGGTGAAGACGACTACAAAGTGCTAGCAGAAGATGAGATTCGTTTCAACTGCGACTGCTCACGCGAACGCTTTGAAGCTGCTCTGGTCACTCTAGGCAAAGAGGAACTGAAAGCAATGGTTGATGAAGACCACGGTGCTGAAATCACCTGCCAATTCTGCGGTAAAACCTACAGTTTCACCGAAAAAGATTTGGAGGATCTCATCAATGCCTAAGCTCAACACCTCTTTCATGATTGGTAATGTAGAAATCCCGCACCGCACTGTCTTAGCACCTATGGCCGGCGTGACAAACTCTGCTTTTCGAACCATTGCCAAGGAATTTGGCGCTGGGCTGGTCGTGATGGAAATGATTTCAGAAAAAGGTCTCCTCTACAACAACGAAAAGACCCTTCACATGCTACACATTGATGAAAATGAGCACCCCATGTCTATTCAACTCTTCGGTGGCGACGCTGAAGGTCTTAAACGCGCAGCTGATTTCATCCAAAGCAATACCAAGGCTGACATCGTTGACATCAACATGGGGTGCCCTGTCAATAAAGTCGTAAAAAATGAAGCTGGTGCTAAGTGGCTCAAAGACCCTGACAAAATTTATCACATTGTTAAAGAAGTTACCTCTGTCCTTAATATTCCATTGACGGTTAAAATGCGTACCGGATGGTCAGACAATTCACTGGCAGTTGAAAACGCACTAGCTGCCGAGTCTGCTGGTGTCGCTGCGCTGGCTATGCATGGTCGTACCCGCGAACAAATGTACACAGGCACCTGCGACCACGAGACGTTGGCCAAGGTAGCCAAGGCCATTACCAAAATCCCTTTTATCGGAAACGGTGATGTTAAAAACGTCCACGACGCTAAATACATGATTCAAGAAGTCGGTGTTGATGCAGTTATGGTGGGGCGTGCGGCCATGAATAATCCTTACATCTTTACGCAGATCAACCATTTCTTCGAAACTGGTGAAGAACTGCCAGATTTACCATTTAACAAGAAACTGGACATCGCTGAAGACCACCTCAAGCGTCTCGTAAACCTCAAGGGCGAAATGATTGCTGTCCGAGAATTCCGTGGTCTAGCTCCCCACTATTTGCGTGGCACAGCTGGAGCTGCCAAAGTCCGCGGAGCCGTTTCCCGCGCCGAAAGCATTGAAGAAGTTGAGGAAATTTTTAATACCCTCAGATAAACAAACTGACTCAAGTCAATAGATTGGCTTGAGTTTTGTTTCATTTTTATTACAAATATTTCACGAACTATTTACACGGTAATTTTTTTGTAATATAATGACATTGTAAAAAAAGATTATGAAAAGAGGTCATCACCCATGAAAACAAGTCGGAAAATGGCTACAGTCCTAATGCTCACATCACTCTTCCTTCTCGGAGCCTGTGGTAAAAGCGACAAGAAGGCGACAACAGCTTCTTCAACGACAAAAAGCAGTAAAGTTGTTAAGAAAAACAACACATCAAACTCAAGTAAAAACACCAAAACTTCATCTTCTGATAGTTCTAAACAGGCAAGTCAAGACGACAATGGTGCTACTAACCAATCAAATGCAACATCTGCCAACAATTCTCAAGTGGCAAGTGGTACTGCTTCTGCAATTCAGAATGATAGCTCCCAAAATCAAACAGTAGACTCAAGTATTGATGTCAACGCTCTAGCAAATCAAGATTACTCAAGTATCGCTGGAACTTGGTCGAATGACCTTGGCGAAACAATTACTATTAGTGCTGACGGTCATGCCACTGGCTCTGACTACCCTAAAACCTATGATTTAGGTGCTGGCCAAGTCAACAACGGTAATTTTTTCGGCTCTATCCACAATCCCGAAACAGATTATGGCAATGCTGCTTTTATCGTTATTCCTGCTGGTGTAGCCAATGTCCACTCTGGAGAAGTGGAAAATTCTGACAGTATCTTAATTGGTCAAAGTGCTGAAGCAGACAACCACCCTTTCTACAGAAATTAAAATATTATTCAAAAGCGGTGAAACTTACAGATTTCATTGCTTTTCTTCTGTTAACAAACTTTCTTATAGACATTCTTACTTTCAATCCCTTTATATCAAGTAACAACATCTAATTTTAGTTTTCAAAAAATATTATAGCCGATTTTAGCTTTCTCCCTTATACTCAATGAAAATCAAAAGTAGCCTAGGAAACGAAGCCGACGATAGAACTTGAGTTCATCAAGGCAAGTTGACAACGGATAATTTTGATTTTCGAAGAGTATTAAAAGAAATTCTCTGTCAAGTTCCTCAATCCTAAGCCTTGAAAAAGTGCCACATTTTGTATAAAATAGTAAAGCAACTTAGATAGGAGAATTATGTTGATAGTATTGGCAGGAACCATTGGAGCTGGTAAAAGCTCTCTAGCAGCCGCACTCGGCGAACACCTAGGCACAGAAGTTTTCTACGAAGCCGTAGATAATAACCCTGTTTTGGACTTATATTACCAAGACCCTAAGAAATACGCTTTCTTGTTGCAAATTTTCTTTTTGAATAAACGTTTCCAATCCATAAAAGAAGCTTATAAGGCCGACAACAACGTTCTTGACCGTTCAATCTTTGAAGATGAGCTTTTCCTCACCCTCAATTATAAGAATGGCAATGTCACTAAGACAGAATTGGATATCTATAAGGAACTTTTGAGTAATATGCTTGAAGAGTTGGAAGACATGCCTAAGAAATCGCCAGATCTCTTAATTTACATTGATGTTTCTTTTGAAAAAATGCTAGAGCGAATCACCAAGCGTGGGCGTAGCTATGAACAAATCTCAGATAATCCTGATTTATATGAATACTACCAACAAGTTCACGATGAATATCCTAACTGGTACGATAACTATGACGCCTCACCAAAAATCCGCATTGATGGCAACAAACTTGACTTTGTTAATAATGTTGAAGACCTACAATACGTCTTTGATCTGATCGATGCCCAACTTGAAAAACTCGGATTATTATAAAACACAACCCTCGCACCGTTTGATGCGAGGGTTTTTCTGTCTATACAATATCAAATTTAAGTTTATCTTTATTGAGTCCGATTTTCAGTGTTTGCCCACTAGATAGATTACCTGAAAGGATAAATTCTGAAAGTTTGTCTTCGACTTGTGTCTGAATGGTGCGACGTAGCGGGCGGGCACCCATTTCCACATCGTAACCTTCTGTTGCCAAATATTTAAGAGCAGCAGGCTGGAATTTGAGAATAATGTCTTTTTCAGCCAATGCTGTAATCAATGGTTGAACCATTATTTTCACCACATCGCGCATATTGTCCTCAGTTAGGCTGTGGAAGACAACTTTTTCATCAATCCGATTGATAAATTCTGGGCGATAAGCTTTTTTGAGTTCTTCTAGAATACGTTTCTCCATGGCTACATGATCATGAGCAAAATCTCTAGCACCGAATCCAACAGTCTTGTCATCACGCAACGCTGTCGCACCAAGGTTGGAGGTCATGATGATAATAGTATTTGAAAAATCAACCTTGCGACCACGACTGTCCGTCAAAACTCCATCATCTAGAACTTGTAAAAGGACATTGAAAATATCAGGATGAGCCTTTTCCACCTCATCAAAAAGAAGGACAGAGTATGGCTTGTTACGAACTTTCTCAGTCAATTCGCCACCTTCTTCGTAGCCAACATATCCAGGTGGGGCACCGTTGAGACGACTAGCCGCAAATTTTTCCATATATTCAGACATGTCAAAACGGATAAGGGCAGATTCATCATCAAATAGGACTTCTGCCAGAGCTTTGGCAAGTTCTGTTTTTCCGACACCCGTTGGGCCCAAAAACATGAAAGAGCCGATTGGCCGTTTGCCAGTGCGAATACCAGATTGATTGCGACGAATGGCGCGACTGATGGCTGAAACAGCAGCATCTTGACCAATCACGCGCTTGTGGAGCTCTTTTTCCAAGTTCAAGTATTTCTTGCTATCTGCCTGAGTTAGCTTCTCAACCGGAATACCTGACAACTTGCTGAGGGTTGACATGATATCATCCTCGCTAACAGGAATAGGTTTTGGCTTAGCCTGAGAGCGTGATTGTTTCAGTAGTTTAGAGACCTGTGAGAAATCACCATTCATAATAGCTTGATCAACAGGTGTCAAATAAGCTGGTTCAGTTTTTTTGACTAGTCCTTGAACGGTAGCACTGGCCTCATCTAAAAGGTCAATGGCTGAATCCGGCAAATGTTTGCTGGTCAAATAACGGTGAGCTGCCTTAACTGCTGTCAGAACAGTAGCATCTGAAATGCTTACATTGTGGTAATCTTCATAGGATTTTTTTAGGCCTAACAAAATTTGATAGGCATCATCAAGGCTCGGTTCCTCAACCAAAATTTTAGCAAAACGGCGTGACAATGCAGCATCTTTTTCAATATGTTTCTGATATTCTTCCTGTGTCGTTGCACCTACCATATGTAGTGTTCCACGTGCCAAAGCTGGCTTCAAGATATTTGCCGCATCTAGGGTGCTATCAATCCCTGAACCAGATCCCATAATGGTATGCAGTTCATCAATGAAAAGAATGATATGCCCATCTTCCTCTATATCGGCGATGATTCGATTCATGCGTTCTTCAAAATCCCCACGGAAGCGCGTTCCAGCTACTACGCTCATCATGTCAAGTTCCAAAACTTTCATACCTTGCAACTCATAAGGTATTGTTCCATTGACGATACGTTGGGCTAGGCCGTAAGCAAGTGCAGTCTTCCCAACCCCAGAATCTCCCACCAAAACAGGATTATTCTTAGTTTTACGACTAAGGACTTGAACCATACGGGAAATTTCTTTGTCCCGTCCAATAACTGGTTCTAACTTACCTTGACGCGCCAGATCAGTCAAATCTCGGGTAAATTCTGACAAGTCTCCGACAGTTGTAGGAGGTTTCATCATATCAGAAAAAGCAGCTCCACTTTTGGCTTTTTTAGGTTTACGTAGATCATGAATGGCCTTGATATTTTCTTTAGTAAAACCAGCATTACGCTCCAAAGTCTTTCGTAAATCAAGCAAACGCACAGAGTCCCCGTCTTCTTTAGCTTTAAATCCAGCCAACTCTAAAATACGACTAGCCAACAAGTCCAAGTCAAGTAACATGGCAAAAAGTACATGTTCTGTCCCAACATCTTTACTTCCCGTCACCTCTGCAATAGCTTGAGCAAATTGAAGCACCTTTTTCATGGCATGTGACTGTTCTAAAAATTGGACAGTCTCTGCAGTATCAGACGGTGTTTTACCAATTGCTAAAATCACGGCCGCTTCATACTCCTCAAAAGGAATACGATTCTCATACTCAGCAAAAGTTAGACCTGCAATAGAATCATGAAGGGCAACCATTGCCAACAAAAGATGCCAACTTTCTAAATAACTGCTATCGTAGCGAGCTGCTTGAAATTGCGCAAGTTTAAAAACTTCTTGCATCTTAAATGAATATTCAGTCATTAACGAAATCCTTTTCTATCTAATCTATATAAAATTCTGCGAAGCATACGCGCACGAATACGCGGCGCATCTTGCCCCAAAACATCATCTGAAGCTGTAGCTAAAATCAGGTTTCCTTCACATTCACTGATGATTTTCTCATCAAAAAGCATCTGGATAATATCCGTGAAAACCTGCTCTGAAATCTGATCACCTATGGTAGTCATCAAACTGCCTAATAAATGATGTTGATCAGAAAAGCTAACTTTAGCGATACGAATGTAGCCTCCACCGCCTCGTTTGCTCTCCACGACATAGCCGCGACTTTCTGTAAAACGTGTTTTAATTACATAATTAATCTGACTCGGAACAACTTGAAAGGTATCTGCCAAATGCGATCGCTTAATTTCGGCAATGCCCGATTGGGACAATAATTGTTTGATGTATTCTTCAATACTATCCGATGTATTTTTAGTAACCATTAGCTTACTCCTTCCCAGCCATTTTGACTATAACTGACCTTATTATATCAGAATTTCAGACTTTTTTAAACAAAAGAGTTCTCCTCAGATGAATCATAAAACGATTTTAGTTGAGTTTCTTTTCAAGTTAGGATAAAATGGAGATTGAACTAAAAGAAAGGTTTATCTAATCTAATGAATTATCTCATCACATTTTTAATCTCCATGGTGCCGCTAGTTGAGTTGCGGGGAGCCGTTCCCTACGCTATTGCGACAGGTATCCCCATGTGGCAGGCATTACTCATCGGAGTGATTGGCAATATGCTTCCTGTACCAATTATTTTCTTTTTTGCTCGCAAAGTCTTGGAATGGGGGGTAGACAAACCCTATATAGGCGGTTTCTTCACATGGTGTCTAAAAAAAGGACATAGTGGTGGTCAAAAATTAGAAAAGACTGCTGGTGAAAAGGGGATTTTCTGGGCTCTTCTCCTCTTCGTTGGTATCCCATTGCCAGGTACTGGTGCATGGACAGGAACTCTAGCAGCTTCTATCCTTGACTGGAAATTCAAACCAAGTGTTATCGCTGTAATGTTAGGGGTTATCCTTGCAGGACTCATCATGGGAACACTTTCAATGATTTTTGGTCTTAATACCTTTGCTCATTAAGTTTTATCAATGGCAGAGCAACATAAGGTTTTGCAAAATCAAGTAGGATCTAGTTATCTTTCCATCCTTTCTCACATCACATACTGGCTATTTGCTATGGACAGGTATAAGTGGTTTTACACAAACTTTACTTTTTCTATCGAAAATCAAAAATGAAAACACTGGAAACGATCACAGATGATTATTTCCAGTGTTTTTATAGTTTGCTTTTAGTACAAGGCAACGAGCTGCAGGTTGCTAGAACAGCCTCTAGGCTGTTCTAGGTTGGAAATAAGACACGCGAAGCAAGTCACTTTCGTAAAGTACGGCAAAGTGAGTTCAAACAATCCAGTGGAGTGTTTGAAGTTGGAAATAAGGAAACGGAGTTTCCTCTTACATCGAAGTAATAAAAGATAAACTAATTGACTATAATTTACCCTTTTAGGTTATTTTCTCTTACTTCATGTATTCTCTTTTCCCGACTCCAATAGACTCTGTAAGCCCGGCCACTGCATAAAGAGATAAAAGCCATTACTTTTTTCACCAGTAAAGCTAATAAGGTAAATAGATAGTTCACCAGAGCAGTTGTTCCTCGTTTATGAACGACTACCACTTTTTCCTTTCCATATTTTCCTCGTACTAAAAACACCCCAAAACTGCATTAGTCATGATTTTGTCTGTCCCAAAAGTAGCTCCAAAGCTTTCCTAAGCGAAACAAACGCCAAGAAAAATAGACTAATAGCGTTAGGAAAAAAACTGCCAAAGGAATAAAGAACCCTTCTCGTCCATGATGATAAAAATAAAGGTTAACACAGCCGTATAGACAAAAGATAAAAAAGACGATAAAAGCTAGTGTTGTCATATAGGACAAAAAATATATCACCTTTTTATACAAATTTCTGAACCTTGAATTGTTGTAGTTGTGTCTTCCTTGATAAACTTTGTCTTTTTTTACTTCAAATATCCACTTATCTGATTCATAAAAAATAATAAAGATCAACAGTCCTAAAAGAATACATCCAAGCCATGAAGTCATTCTCAGTCCTTCGTTAAGTTCAAAGCTTCATAAGGCGTTCGATAGCCAATTTGCAAAACCTTGCCATCCTTGATGAGTATAGGCCGTTTGATGAGCATACCATCTGCAGCTAATAGTGCCAAAGCCTCATCCACGGTCATTTGTCCAAATTTATCTTTGAGCCCTAAAGCTCGATAGGACTGACCACTTGTATTGAAGTATTTTTTCAAATCCAAACCTGAATTTTCCAAGAGATTGCGCAAGAGTTTAACTTGAGGTGGGTTAGTCTTTATATTAACAGACTCAAAGGGTACTCCCAAAGTTTCCAACTCTGCCTTTGCCTTCTTACAAGTGCTACAAGTAGGGTATTCATAAAAAATATAGGTCATTTCTTTACTCCTTTTTCATAGTCTAAAAGCCAACATTTTCGCTCCAGACCGCCAGCGTAACCCGTCAGTTGTCCTTGACTGCCAAGCACGCGGTGGCAGGGGATGAAAATGCTCAGAGGATTTTTACCAACCGCACCGCCAACAGCTTGTGCCGACTTGCAGGCGAGTTGTGCCGCTATTTGCCCATAAGTGATGGTTTGACCGCTGGGGACACGAGTTAATAATGTCCAAACCTTTTTCTGAAAGGCCGTGCCCTGTGGCGACAAGGGAGGACCGCTCTGCGACTTTCGTCCCGCAAAATAGGCATCCAGCCAAACTTGCGCTGCTGTCAAAATCGGACTCGGCTGCTCTGCTATGTCCATAGCCTCAAAACCACGAAGTGCATACTTCTGGCCGACAAACCAAGCCCCCAGCAGTCCGCTGTCATCCGCCAACAAAATCATCTGCCCCAAAGGTGAATTGTAAATCTGCTTGTGTAACATAGCTCTATTATACCAAAAAGTACTGAGAAATCCTTCTCAGCACTTTATCATTATTTTGTATTGGCAATCAAACGCACACGAACGATGTTTGCACTGTTTTCGAAATTATCAACAAGAGCATCAATCTTGCTTTTATCTGTCTCGTCAAGGTCAAGAATAGTGTAAGCATAATCACCTTTAGAACGATTCAGGATATTGTCAATATTGATTCCCAAATCTGATACAGCTGTTGAAATTTTAGCCACGATATTTGGAACATTTTTGTTAATCAAGGTGATGCGGTAAGGTGCATCCAAAGCTTGGTGCATATTAGGAAAGTTCACTGAGTTAGTAATTTCTCCCGTTTCCATAAATTGACGGATTTCTTTACCAGCCATAATAGCACAGTTGAGTTCTGCTTCTTCTGTTGAACCCCCAACATGTGGAAAAACCGTAATCTTTTCTTTATTAAGCAACTCTTCGCTTCCAAAGTCAGTGATATAGCGTTTAACAACTCCTGTATCAATAGCATCAAAAAGAGCGGCGTTGTCAACCAGTTCTGCACGAGCAAAATTGATGATGACTGTATCTTTTTTCATTTGTGCAAAAGCTTGGCTGTCAAAAGTGTGACGTGTTTTATCATTTAATGGCACATGAACAGTGATATAATCACAATTAGCAAAAATATCTTTAAGATCATCCACACGCTTAACATGGTGGGAAATATTCCAAGCTGTCTCAATAGAAACATAAGGATCGTAGCCATAAACATCCATCCCAAGTCGCTGAGCATAGTTAGCAATACGGCTACCGATAGCACCAAGACCGATAACACCAAGAGTCTTCTTAGAAATTTCAGTTCCTGCAAATTGTTTTTTACCTGCTTCAACTTGCTTAGGCACATCATCACCTGAAAGGGTGTTAACCCAAGCATTAGCAGCAAGATAATCCCGCGCTGACATGAGAATCGAAGCTAAAACAGCTTCCTTGACAGCATTGGCATTGGCTCCAGGGGTATTGAAAACAACAATTCCTTGAGCCGTAGCTTCGTCAATGGGAATATTATTGGTTCCAGCACCAGCACGAGCAATGGCTTTTAAGTTTGTTGGAAATGTCACATCGTGCAAGTTTTGACTGCGGATAATATAAGCATCAGGATTGTCAGACTTATCTCCATCAATTTGAAAATTATTTCCCAATTCTTTTAAACCAATTTGGTTAATATTATTAAATGTTTTGACACTATAAACCATTTATTTTCACACAAAGGCCGAAATAAGCAGCCTTCCTTTTCTCAATTTTTGTCTTTTAATAACCATGATAAGCCTTTTCATCAATTTCTTGATAAAGAGCCTTCTCGTTTTTAAGTTTTATTTTTTGATAAGTTAGGCGCTCTCCATCAATGGGAACCTTGCCGCAATAGACGAAGCCTAGTTTTTCAATGATATGTTGCATGATTTTATTATTTTCATGCGTATCAATCCGAAAATCAGGGCCAAGCTGACTTTCAATGAGACCTTGTAAAAAGGTTTGGGCAATTTTTTGACCAGCAAAATCACTCAAAACAGCCAATCGATGGAAGGTGATGTAGCGGTGATTATTGTGACGCCACTTGCCATCGTAAATCTTGTTATAGGCTGGATCCTGACCATCAATCATCGCAGCATAGGCAACAATCTGTCCCTCCAAAAGAGCAACATAAGCCTGCCCCTTCAAGATATCCTCAAAAACATCATTTTCATTGGGATAGCCATTCTCACCTTGCCACTGGCTAGAACCAGATACTGCTAAAAATTGCTTCGCAGAATTAAGAACCGCCATAACAGCATCGATTTCATTGGGAAACGCTTGTCTGATTTCCATTTACTTACCTTCTTCCATTCTTTTTTACCATTATAGCAAAGTCACTTTAAAAAGGTAAGAAAGGGGTTACTTATTTTCAGCTTCAAATTTTGCCATAAAGTCAATTAAATCCAAGACACCTTGGCGTGGAAAGGCATTGTAAAGGGAAGCACGCATGCCACCAACAGATCTGTGACCCTTGATATTCTTGAAACCAAGTGCATCTGCTTCTTTGACAAACTTAGCATCGAGTTCCTTACTCGGGGTCACAAAAGGAATATTGCAGACTGAGCGATCTTTGGCAAATTTCACAGGGCTAGTGTAAAAATCTGATTTTTCGATGAAGTCATAAAGCAAGCCCGATTTTTCGCGCTCAATTGTTGCCATCTTGTCAACGCCGCCAATCTCATTTTTTACCCAATCAAAGACCAATTTTGAAATGTAAATGCTATAGCATGGTGGAGTATTATAGAGCGATCCAGCTTCGGCTTGAATACGATAGTCCAACATAGCAGATAGTTGTGGTTGATCATTCAAGAAGTCTTCACGAATAATCACAACCGTCACACCTGCCGGCCCAATATTCTTCTGAGCACCTGCATAGATAAGGGCAAAATCTTCAACGTTGTAACGTGCCGCTAAAATATTTGAAGACATGTCTGCAACAATTGGTACACCATTGGTGTCTGGTAAATCGTAGATGGCTGTACCTTCAATAGTATTATTGGTTGTCAGATGAACATAAGCAGCATTTGGATCAATGCTTGAGGCATCAAAATCCGGAATGTGATCATAAACTGTATCTTCTGATGATGCTAAAAGGATTGGTTCAAAAGGAATCGTTTTTGATAATTTCACGGCCTCAGTATAAGCTTTTTTACCCCAAGAGCCACCTACCAAATAATAGGCCTTTTTGCCTTGGGCTAAGTTAAGTGGAACCATAGTAAATTGTGTTGAGGCACCACCTTGAAGAAATAACACCTTATAATTATCTGGGATAGCCATCAATTCTCGCAGTGTGCTCTCAGCATCTTTAATAATCTTGTCAAATTCTGGAGAACGGTGGGACATTTCAAGCACGGACATACCGGATCCTTGAT
Organism: Streptococcus sp. ZY19097; assembly: GCF_040731245.1. Taxonomy (NCBI): domain Bacteria; kingdom Bacillati; phylum Bacillota; class Bacilli; order Lactobacillales; family Streptococcaceae; genus Streptococcus; species Streptococcus sp. ZY19097. Next base: position 519,348 of record NZ_CP160400.1, on the reverse strand, counting down.
AATCAAGGAGTTCACGTTGTGCTGTTTCAAGCACTGGCTTAGGTAAAGTAGCAGGTCCTGCTGAAAAGTTATAAATGGTCATAAAAGACACCTCCAAAATTTAATTAAAGAAATTATAGCACAATATTCTGAATTTTGTAAAGATTTTTGAGCGGATTTTGTCAAACATTTCACAAAGATTCTTTTAAAATTTCATGGTATAATGGTAAAAAACGAACGTTCGAGGAAATTTTATGCTAATCAAAGAATTTTGTGCTGAAAATCTAAGCCACCTCTCCAAACTGACTGCTCCTGATATTAATCGGGTTGAGCTCTGTGATAATCTTGCAGTAGGTGGAACCACACCTTCTTATGGTGTCATCAAAGAGGCTAGCAGCTATCTACATGACAAAGGAATCAGTCTAGCAACCATGATTAGACCACGGGGTGGTGATTTTACTTACAACGACTTGGAGCTTCGTGCCATGGAAGAAGACATTCTTCAAGCGGTTGAATTAGAATCTGATGCCTTAGTTTTAGGTCTTTTGACTAAGGATAAACAGCTAGACCGTGATGGCATTGAACAGCTATTACCAGCCACTCAAGGTCTGCCATTAGTCTTTCATATGGCCTTTGATGCCATTCCAAAGTCCGACCAATTTCAAGCAATAGATGACTTGATTGAACTAGGCTTTGTTCGCATTTTAACTCATGGTAGTTCCTCAGAAAACAATATTTTTGATAATCTTGAGCATCTTAGAAATCTAGTAAATTATGCCGACCAACGTATCGAAATTATGATTGGTGGTGGTGTTACAACTGAGAATTGTCAAGAACTAGCTCGACTGACAGGTGCCTCCTCTGTGCATGGAACAAAGATGATATAAAAAGCAAAGAAGCCTTGTGTAGCAGTATGGAAGTTGATTTATCAATGTATTGAGTTCAATGGGACGCTGTGTCTTGTAAACTAAACGATAAAACGATATTGATATCTCGCCATCTGATTTGCTAATGTTCACCTTACCGTCTCAATTCTCCACTTTTGCCACCCGATAAAACGAATAGCGCCTTGTTGGTCAGTACGATATACACGACTATCTACGTTCTCAAATCTTTCCAAGGTTTCCTGATGAGGGTGATGGTAACGATTATTTTGTCCTGCTGAGATGAGAGCAACTTTTGGGCTGATATGACTTAAAAACTCTGAACTGCTACTACCTTTAGAACCGTGATGACCTGCCTTAAGAACATCCACTTGCAAATTGGGATAATTAAACGTTATTTCCTTTTCACCTTCTTCCTCAAGATCACCTGTGAAAAGGAAAGTCTTGTCTAGGAGTTTTCCATAGAGTACTAAAGAATCGTTATTCCCTCCGTCACCTGTACGACTAGGGTAAAGCACTTGAAGACTGTCTCCCATGATAGAGAGCTTATCCCCTGCTTTGATAGAACGAACCCTTACCTTCATTTTTTGCAGGCGCTTGACAAAATCAGGTACCGTCAGACTTCCAGGACTCACCAAGACCTCACCAATTTTAAAATGCTTTGCTACCACTTCCATATCCCCAATATGGTCAGTATCGGTATGTGTTCCATATTTGATACAATTATTAGATTAGTTTTCATCATTCTTTTTCAAGATACACCACAAAATATTCAGAAAAATAAAATTTAATACCGATGTAGAGATTAGTTGTATAATCAAAAGAATATATATGTTTAATTTGTTACAAAAGATTAGTATAAATAAAGGCAAATAACAACTTGCAATAAAAAAAATTACATAAACACTTGTTTGAAAATTATGTTTTAATTTCCTCATTTGTTGAGGAATAACGTTTGAAATACCACTAAAAAAGAATAGTAGATAGCTGTTAACTAAATCAATAAAGTTAATTGGCTTAAAGAAATAACTAAGAAAGAATATAAAGAACTGGACGTACAAATCTTCTTTAAAACTATCTAAAATAGTAATATATCCTTCTTTCGAATCCTCGTTAAATATTGTGAATAGAAATAAAAACAACCAAAATGACGAGAATAATATCATCGTTTTAAGTTTTTCTTGTTCAAGTTCCCCAAATAGTAATACATAGTATAATGTTGCTTTTGCCAACCATAAAAAAATATTACTTTTATACATTTCAGCCTTCATTTTAATATAATACTCCATTATATAACATTAGTAAATTATACTATTTATATTGTAACAAAAAAAAGCAGTCGAAACTTAAATAGTTGCGACCACCCCATTTTTAAATTTAAAAATTATCTTTTTCTCCAAATTTATTGTGATACTTTCGACCATCGTTTCCCACAATAACTCATCAAAGTCTGTTAACAATCCCTCCTGTTTGTTAAGAGTCTCCATGAAATCTTGCAATTCCTTATTCCGTTTGGATTTTTTTAACCTATCGAGTTCTAGTGATTCAATCTCCTGAACTATACCTTCATACTTTGAGGACAGTTGATTATACTTATTGAGGTACTTATCTTGGTCCTGACTGATGATGGCATTTTCTGAAACTAGGTTTGCAACTAACTGACTGATAACTTCTGCTTCAGTTTCAAGAATCTTTATCTGTTCGTCAATTGCCTCAAGGCTTCCAATGGATAGTAATACAGATAGATTGTCAATAACTTCAAGCCTATTATCTAATACTTGATTAACTGCTGAGACAAACCACTGTTTCACCTCTTCCTCAGTAACGTGAGGGGTAGAACATTTACTACTGCCATTATATTTATCGTTACATCGGTAGATTACCCTTCTGTATTTGGAAGTTGAATGCCATACCTTGCTACCAAAGAAATGACCACAATCTCCGCATACCAGTTTTGAACTAAAGATTGTTGTGCTCGACTTTCTGCCTTTATTATCGAGCACTAGTTGAACTGCATCAAAGGTCTCTCTATCTACTATTGCTTCATGGTTATTCTCCACATAATACTGAGGTAACTCACCTCTGTTGATGTTCTTCTTTTTGGTCAGAAAATCTATTGTAAATGTTTTCTGTAGTAAGGCATCCCCTTTATACTTCTCATTTCTAAGCATTCGCTTGATTGTGGTTGCGTTCCAATGAGATTTGCCGCTAGGAGAGGATATACCTTGTTCAGTCAAATCCTTTGCGATATGATATGGTGATTTTCCAATAAGTGCTTGCTGAAAGATGTACCTAACAGTTTTGGCTTCATCCTGATCAACTACAATTGCCCCATCTTCACCTGCCTTAAAGCCTAAAACATTGGTATAAGGAAAATGAACCTTCCCTTCTGCGAATTGTTTCCTTAAGCCCCAAGTTACGTTCTCGGATATGCTCCTACTTTCTTCTTGTGCTAAACTAGACATGATAGTTATGAGTAGCTCACCTTTTGAATCCAAAGTCCAGATGTTTTCTTTCTCAAAGTAGATTTCTACACCTACCTCTTTCAACTGCCTAACTGTAGTCAGTGAGTCTACGGTATTCCTCGCAAATCGACTAACAGATTTTGTAATAATCAAATCGATTTTGCCATTGAGTGCATCTTCCACCATAGATTTGAAACCAGTTCTTAATTTTGTGTTTGTCCCACTGATGCCTTCATCAGAGTACATTTTAACAAATTCCCAATCATCCCTCCCATTAATGTATTCAGAGTAGTACCGCATCTGTGACTCATAGCTTGTTGCTTGGTCTTCATGGTCAGTTGATACCCTAGCATAGCCTGCAACTCTACGCTTCTTCAAAGAGAAATCATCTGAACTCGACCTAATAATACTTGGTGTAGCCTCAATAGTAATTACTTTCTTCACTAATATCGCCCCTCTCTAATTTCTATAGGATATTTCCTTCCTTTTACTGGTGTTACCCAAATGATACGGTGACCAAAGTCATATTCAATTTGTTTAATATTAATATCAACCCACTCTTTATCAGGGACAATGCCTAACTTGCTTTTAAACGATGCCAAAAGTCGCTTTTCTCCTAACGTCCTACATAAACATGATGATGCTCCGAATCGATTACGTGTTCTACAATAATATCGTACGGTTTTATTGACTTGTTTTGAATCCACTTTAACAATCATCAAACATCCGCATTCTGAACAAAAAATTTTGTCACGAAAGATACCTTTATTTAAGTGGCTTTCTTGACTCATTAACTGATATCTTCGCTCCTTCTCATGAAGTACTAAATCAAAATATGCTTTTGTAACAATTGGCTCGTGTGCATTTTCAATAATGTACTTATTGCGTTGCCCTTTATTCCTTTTCGGATTTCTAGAGAATGATTCGCGATAAGTCTTCTGTAAGACAAGGCGACCAAAGTATGCTTCTTGATTGAAGAATTCTCTGATGCTTGCTACGGTAAATGGATTACCAAGCCTTGTTAAGACTTGTTCCTGATTGAGTTTATCAACTATCTGCTGTACCGAATCTCCATCCAGATACCATTTAAAGACTTTTCTTATAACTTTTGCCTCATTAGGTTCAATCTGATATTGTTCTCCATCCCAACGGTATCCATACATATCCTGTGGAGTGTGCGGAATCCCTTTTTCAAACTTCTTTTGGATTCGCCATCTTATATTTTCACTCAGGTTTTGAGACTCCTCTTGAGCTACTGAGGCAAGGAGGGTTAACATCAATTCTCCTTCTGAGCTAAGACTATCTATATTTTCTTTCTCAAAAGTAACACCAATATTTTTCAGACGTAATTGTCGAACAGTGGTTAGTAATTCAACTGTATTTCGACCAAAACGAGCGATTGACTTAGTGATTATCCTATCAATCTTTCCATCATCACAATCCTTTATAAGATTTTGAAAGCCTTGCCGATTACTTTGTTCTTTACCGCTTATGCCTTCATCATAATAAATCCCTACCAATTCCCAGTCTGGATGTGCTTGTATCAAACGGTTATAGTAGCTAATCTGCGTTGACAGAGAATGATGAAGACGACTATCGGAAACCCTTGCATATGCCGCAACTTTTAATTTTGGCTTGCAGGGCGATTTTATGGGTTGTATTCTTCTAACAGTTCTCAAATTAATACACTCCTTTCGCTACTATATATCACTCTAAAAGAAAAAAATATCCAGTTATTAGGTCGATAATTGACTTATAAATGGTTGATATTTTTCAAGCATCAATTGCCTAAAAAGCTCAAATTCCTCAATAGTGATTGCTCCTTTATTTAGAAGTACCTTTGCTTGTATCATTGTAAGTTGATAGGTCATCTCATTATTAATTTTTTGAACGTCCATATTATCCTCCTACCTTACTAGGTAGGTTTGGGAGTAATTTTTCCGCACTTATTGAAAAAAAGGCAAAAAAATAAAGCCTGATGTTTCCACCAGGCTAATAACATAATTATGAAATTCTAAACCAACCTACAACTTTACCGAGTTTAACTGTTCCAGTTGAATCGTAGAGTGAGCCATCCGCCATCCATTGACGTTTCACACGACGAGTAATTCCACCACCACCAATTTCCAATTGGTCATTGATACCGTTCTTATTATGGTCAGAATATCCATCAATATTCTGTTCCACACCATCAATACTTTTTCCATCTGAATCCGTCACACAGACACCAATGTGACCATATACCAAACCATCCGTCTGAATGACATAAAAATCACCTGCTTTAGGATTCACACCCCAAGCATCGTAGATTACTTGGAAACCATTTGATTTTGCTTTCTTTAAACAATCAATGGCATTAGTATAGGACATATTCTTATCCGTAAGTTCTTGAACAATCTTATCCACCAAGGCAACGCACTGTCCACCATAAGGGTTAGAAGGAACAGTCACCTTTTGACCGACCTTAGATAAAGCTGACGCAACCACACGACTGGCAACACTGGTTGGAATAGTGGTTGTTGTCCTTGAAGCCGCATTGACCTTTAGAGTTTGTCCAACTCTTAAAATATCCGTCTTCTTCAAGCCATTCACCGCAAGAAGGGCATCAACTGTTAAACCAAACTTCCGAGCAATTCCATAATACGTATCGCCTTTCTGAGCTTGATAGGTGTGCTCACTATGGCCTTTGGTTGTTCCTTCTACATCCTGCTCAAGCACCCAGGACTTGATTCCATCAAGTAGATAAGCTCTCTTACTGTTGGACTGGTGAACATTTTTTACTTGGAGGATTTTGTAGGTGCGCCCCTTGACCCAGTTGGCGATTTTTTGACCAGTCTGATAATGAGTCGCATGAGGCAACACCCTAAGACTATCACCAACAAGATAGATTGTTTTTGAAGGAGTTCCTGAACTCCCAACGGTTGAACTGGGGGGCGAGGGAACAATGGTCTTGACTTCAACTCCTGTTATAGCTGATACAAGACCTCTCGCAATTTCCTCTTTCTTGTTCTCAAAAATCGCCATATCTTGTTCATTATCAATGAAGGCAATTTCCACCAAACGATAGGTGTATCTACGACTTGCTGCTTGGTTGGCATTATAGAGCCAATCTACCTTCTTAATGCCGCGATTTTGGAAATAACGTGAAAGAAGAGATAGGATAGCCATATCTTCCTTATCCGCTTCTAAGGAAGATTGAATCAAGACTTCTGTTCCTTTGGCACTACCATTAAAGGCATTGAAGTGCAATTCAGTAATCGAGTCGTATCCCTTACCAATACTAGTAATACTCCGATAATCATAAACATTTTGTTCGGTAATAAAATCAATCTGTTGTCCACTGTACTTAGACATGATTTTGGCTAATTCTCGAACCTTTCCTGCTTCTGTGATGCCTAGTTTGGTATTCACAGCTCCAGAATCATAGCCTGTTCGCCCTTGACCATGACCACAAATGACTAGATGTTTTCCCATATCTTCTCACCTCTCGTTGATTTGTTTTAAGATTGCTTGTAGTTTCTCAGGTATTGGTAGACCAATTCGAACGGTATTTTCTAAAATACTTAACCCCTCATTACTGAGATAAAAGAAAATGACCATGGTTCGAATCGTTCCACCCTGCCTGATGATTGCAGTATCAATTAAATGACCTAGTGAAACTAAAAATAAAATGGCTATCTTTTTAAAGATGCCACGAAAACCAATACTACTCGATAATTGTTTCTCTACAACCGCCGCAAAAATTCCTGTTAGATAGTCAATAATAATGAAGACAAGTAGGGCATATAGGATCCCATCCAACTCTCCAAATAGACTACCAATCAAGCCTCCAATCATGGAAAATAAAATCTTATTAAGAGTTAACAGTTCCTTCATCGGTCACCTCGCTTTCTACTGAACCTTCCTGCACAATGGTAGGGTCTGACCAATCCGGTTGACCGTTCTCATCAAACCGCATCAGATAAAAACATTCATGGAATAAATCAGAAAGGTTCAGAGTTAATGTCGTACTACCCCACTGATTAAAAGCCCAAACTGTTTCTGTTGTAACCAACTGCCGCTTTCCATTTTTAATGGCAGGCCGCCTTACTTCTTCAAGATACATGTAAAAATCCTGCTCTGCTGTCTTACAACGAATGAATTCTCCATTCTTACGCATGTAAGTGAGAGCTGTCTCCAAATCAAATGGTTCTGTTACTTTGTCAATATTGAGAAGTGCCATGATAACTATTCTCCTTTCCCTTCTTCAGGTTTTGTCTGAACTTCTAACAGTTCTGTCAATTCCTGTTTTTCTTTACGCAATAGACTAAGTTCCTCATCCCGTTCCACTAATTGGATGGCAATGAGGTTCTTAGCGGTGATTTCATCAGAGAGCTTTGTGACAAGCTCTTGGATAGTTAGTTTTAGTGATTGGTTGATTTGTTCTAGATTCATCTGTGAACTCCTTTATTTAATCGTATCCCATGTCAAGATGACGTCACCTCGACCTGTGATGTTTACTAAGTGTTTAAAATTGTGATTGAATTGATGAAGTACATCTTTCAAGCTGACATAGGTTGTCCCATTTCGATAGATGCGGATATCTCCGATATTCAAGATGGAACTTGGTCGGTCGGATGCTTTAAAGGCATCAATACTCAGTCGGTTAGGCAACGTTACAATCTCCCACCCATCTGGATTGGTATATGGAGCACTAGCTAAACGTACCTTATCGCCTACCACATCAATTTGGTCGGTATCTGTACCGTTCCATGCTCGAATTCCTACAAAGCCACCGTCATTGGCATTCCAGTTGTTCCATCGATTAGAACCGATAATGGTTACACCACATGGCTTACCGTTTGAGGTACCTGTTTCAAATGAAACCCATTGGTGAGGATAGCCACTAACCTCACGAGAAATGGATGGAGAGTTTGTAAAGAACTTGATGTTTCCAAGTGACAGATTGATTTTCATGGCTCCGTTGATTGCTGACAAGATACCACCAGAAATTTTGTTGGCAGATAGGGTTACTGACTGCACTTGTGTTATAAAGGCTGATTTAGCAAACAACTGCTTGAGATAGGCTTCTGTAGCCATAAACTTGGTAAAGAAAGCCTGGTCAACCTTTAACTTGTCCGCAGTAATAGCTTCTGCTCCAATCCGAGCTGCTGAGATGATGCCTGACGTAATCTTGCCTGCATCAAGACTGGCAATCTTACCGCTCGCAATCACACCATCTTGGATATAGGTAGTGCCTGTAATTTGAACGAGTTTTCCATCAATCTTGACTGTGCCATCCTTATTAAGATTGAGCTGACTCAGGACTGTCCCTGCACTGGTCAGATTTCGAACCGACCACGCCCCTGCAAGAGTTGAAACCTGCGTTTGAATGGCAGTTACTGTGGCAGTTGTCGCTCGACTTGTTTCTAGATTGCCAACTCGTGTCACAATCCCATTAGCCGTTTGAACAACCTGACTGATTTGATTGGTGTGATCTCCAATGGTCCGAGTGTGACTACTTACAGTATCCCGCACTTCATGAAAGGCGTTCACTGTCGTAAAGTCGTCTAATGACGGTGTCCAATAGTCTGGAAAGATATCACCGGTTGATATCATTAAAGCTCTCACATGGAACTTACCTGTTTTAACTCCATCAATTCTGACTTGAAGTTCAAAGCCTTTTGAATGTTGGTACATCTCTTGAGTGACTGTGGCGGTCAGTTTAATTAACCGATAGTTGTTACCCGTCGTCAGATTACTGCTCCACTTATTGTAGAAAGGGTGATACAAATTCCAGTTGGTCCATGTCCAAGCATTTTGGCTATCCAAGATTGGACCTTGGAGTTTCATAGAACGAGTCGTCACCGCCGGGTCAAAGGTAATCTCATCCGCTGAGATATGAACATATAAATGCACTTTCGACCCAACATATATACCGCTTCCATCTCCAAATTGCACCCTTCCTAAAGAGGCTATCCAGTTGCTATTGGCATTTATCGTCTGATAAGTACCCCATCTATCCGAAGTACCAGCTATCAAATTACGATGTGAAACTGAGGTTGGGATTCTGCTTTCCGTTTGACTGATTCGTTGAGTGAAACTATCAGAGGTTGTTTTGACCAAGTTCTGCACACTGGTTGTCGTCGCATAAGGTTGTAACGAACTGCTCGTAAGATAGCCACGACCCGAAATATTGGAATCTACCTGAGACTTGGTTTGGTAGCCTTTTGCGTTAATGGCAGATTCAACTTGCGTACTTGTTAGTCGTTGTTCAATTTGCCCAGCCTGTGTTCGGATAGTGGTTTCTGCACTTGTTACTCGACCGATTAAGCTATTAAAGTCAGTCTTTGCGACTTTCTGTGAAATAGCGTCATTTGCAATCCGTAGGTCTGCCTTGGTTTGGGTAATCTGACTAGCGTTTGTGTTGGCCTTAGCCAAGGCATTGTCAGCGGTGGTTTTGACCCCTTCAAGAACGGTCTTATCAGCCTTAAGCAAAATAGATTGTTGCGTCTGTTGGATGGATGTAGTATGTCCTTCAACAGTTCGTTTCAAGTTATTGAAATCCGTCTGACTGACCTTTGAGGATACATCCGAAACTAATTGTCGAATCTGTGTTTCACTACTAGAAATCTTTCCACTCGCCTCGGTTAATCTTGTAGAAACCTGCTCTACACCAGAAGCCGTTTGAGTGATGAGTGTCCGTTGGGTGGTCAATTCACCAGCTATATCTGCTGGATTTTCTGAATAACCTGTATCTAGTGAGGTCTTTGCGACTTTCAATCCTGCCACATAGAATTTATTGCCATTTGGGATAGTACTGCCATTGTACTCTGTCCGAAATTGGAGTGATCCATCAGATAATACATGAACGGTTTTCCAGTAGCGTTTCCAGTCACTGGTGACAGATATAATATCGTCAGACTCTCTCACTCTTGCCACTGGAGCACGATAGACACTCGAACCGGACCAAATCGCTGAAACTTTGATGGAAGAAAGTGGCTGATTTGCTTTGGCATAAAAGCTAAAAGTAATGACATCTCCTGCTTTCACAACAATATTCTGATGACTTCCGTTATAACCCGCTTGGGTCGAACGAACTACTAGTCCTCTGAAATTCTCTGTTTCAGTAGACCAATTGTTTCCTAAATGCCAGGCATTTCCTTTATTCGACCAATCACGAGTACCAGTCATCAAATTTAGGCCATCTAGGCTAGTTGGAATTTTCGCATCCACTTGACTGATTTCAGTTGTAATACGATTCCCCAATTGAGTAATCGTTGACTCTGCAGTTTCGATTCTCTGTTTTGCTTGGTTAAAATCGCTGGTTTTTACACGCTGGGAAATTTGGTCTGCTTGCACTTGAATCATGGATTCTGCACCCGTTACTCGACCAGTCAGACTATCCACCAGTTGCTTACTCGCAAGAAGTTTTATATCCTCCTTGGTTTGTGAGAGATTGGTACTTACAGTTGCCAACTGCCCACCTAATAGAGCTTTTGCTACATCAACCAATCGACTGGCTTCAGAGATAGCTTGTGATTTTGCTGTCGCAATCTTTAACTCTGTTTGGCTACGCTCCGTTGAAGTCAATCGGTTAGCTTCTTGAATGGCATCAAGTTTGGCTTGTTCTGCCCTTCTGAGAGCTTCAGTTGCCCCAGTTTGAGCCTGTTCCGCCTTTTGTTTGGCTTCTGTTGCTAGGTTGGTATTTACCCCAGCCTTTGCCATTAAATCACGAGTTGTACGTTGCTGCTCCTCTTCATGTTGCCGCATCTGTTGGTGAATAGAACTAAGTTCATTATCAATGCTGGCCTTTAATCGATCCGCATAAACCTCCCCATGACTTTGAGCCTGTTCAATAGCGTTATCAATGGCTACTTGACGTTTCTCAAATTCTGCATCAAAGGCTTTATTGGCATTCTCAAGAGCAATTTCAACGGCAACATCCTCACTCCGCTTATTCCCATCAATGAGATTATTTGCTAGTGTAGTTATGCTCCCACCAGTTTTACCTGTGCCAATACTTGCCTTATCATCAAAAGTGATAGAGCGGTAATTCTTAGCTAAAGGATCATAATCATAAGCGATGGCTTTCTTCCTCACATCAATGCCGTGTAGCTTGCTTTTTAAAGTCACTGTATCGCCTAGATGAACAGTTTGACCATCTAACTCAAATGCCTCAATGATGATGGCGTCTTTTGGCTTATCAATTCCCTCTAAGCGAAACTTGCTACTAGCCCACTCTATTAACTCCTGTCGAGTTTTGAGATTATTATTGGTATAGGTTACTTCATTGATGAAAGGATAGGAGTTTATCAACGGACTGTCTACTGTGACTTGAAGTACAGTTTCCCTATCCTGCCCCTCTTGTTTAAAGCTTGAAGTGGCATGGATACGAGTGATAATCTGTGTACTTTCTTTGGTTCGTTGATACTTCTTCAAATTGTAGTGAGTAGAGATGACTACCCCACGGTCTTGTCCCCGCTCACCCTTTATAGTTAGGGCAAGGTTATCACGAACCAGTTCACCCTCCCAAGTTCCAAGAATAGAATGTTTACCATCCATCAGGCTGGAGTACAGCGTCTGTTCCTTGTCCGTTGTATAGGTTCTGTTCTTGACAATGTCACTGGTAAATGAAAAATCTCCCAGTGGAGACTTGCTTGCCATGACCATGCTTGATAGAGCTGTTGCACAGGGAACCTGTTCACACCTAAATTGAGATACCAACCTAGTCATGATGTCATCTGATATGTGATAGGCCACAACTTCAAGACTGGTGTCTCCTTCGATTACTTTCTTTATCCGAAACAACTGGTGTCCCAATACTGGAACTGGACTACGAACAAGGTAGTCCTCTTTTAGCTCTCGAAATAGACCGCTGTCTGTGATTGGATAGGTAAAATTCAGGACAAAATCCCCATTCAAGGTTTCTTTAACGCTTGCTTTTATAGTCTCTGGGAGTGGTTTCCCATGCCATTTTGCCGTTCGAACCGTTTTGTCTAATAATGATAGCACTCTATGCCCACCCCCAATTCATTTCTATTGTTAATGATGTGATGCCCGCACCTAAGACAACTCCAACTGAGTCATTCCTACCTGCATCTATAGAAAGAAAATCACCAGACCATTTTACAGGCTGACCTCTTTGTGTCTTAAAACTTGGCTGACTAGGATTATTATCCATAATGAGTGTTTCTTGTAATCGCTCCAAGCGGATGACATCTTCCCCAATTGTAAAGCTAGTTTCACTAGTCGAGTTGCCACTTATGGTAATCTTTGGAAAAGCGATGGCTGAACCTTGACATCGCATAACACCACTGGTTCTAAACACCTGCGAAGTCGTCGTTTTGAACCACTTGGTTGGGTGACAAGAAAAGGTAACCTTAAGCTCATACACCCCCAGCTTATCCTTTTGAACTGGAGTATGGTGAACCTTGTAACACCAAAAGCGTATGGTCTTGAAACTAGCGTTCTCAAGCCAAAATTCTTCTTTCAAAAATAGCTTCAAAAAGGAAAATAACTGTTCTTCACTAGGTTTAACAAGATAGAGTGTATAGCTCAGTTCCATGACACTTCTGCGAGGATTGGTTTGAAGAACCGCTCCTGACAGGCCTTGGTGTTCTATCAATTGCGTCTTACTTTCACTTACTGTGATTGAAGGACTATCTTCCACGATTACCTTAAAAGGAAAAGAACTCGTGGACACTCCACCAATGGTTAATGCATTATGTTTAATCATGGTTTCACTCCTCTCAATCCTTGTTGACGTTCTAATTCATACACTAGTTTTTCTCCAACCATCTCCGCTAGTCGGTGAAGGTCAGTTTCTTCTCTTATCGTATTTCCAGTAATGGTGATGTGAATGGTTGGTAAATTGCTTGTCATGGTCTTTGCGATTCCTCGACCAATTGCACCCAATGTTTGTTCATTCAAGGGCAAGACTGCTTCTTTTCCAGCCTCACCTCCAACCATTAGGCTATTGCCATTCATTCCAAATGCAGTGGGCTTGGTTAAAATTCCACCTTTGGCATACCAATCAATGGAGATTCTCGGAATACCGCCCTTCAACCAATCGAGTGGATTGGCAGAACCTGATACTCGAAAATGAGGAAGGGGAATATGTGGCCATCTGATTTGGAAGTTAAAAAGATTTTTAATGGCATTGATGGCATTACTCACGGCATCTCTTGCACCATTGATAGCACTTGAAATGGTATTTTTCACACCGTTCCAAACAGATGAAACTGTATTGGATATCCCATTCAGAATATTGGATACGGTACTACTGATACCATTCCATATGGTTGATACTGTTGAACCAATCGCAGACATAACACTGGAAATTGTCGACTGAATAGCTGACCAGATAGATGAAATGACAGAACTAATGGCAGATAGTACATTTGAGATGGTATGCTTGATACCTGTCCAAGCAGTTGAGATGTACTGGGCGATGAAATTGAGGGCTAAGGAAATAAGGGACTTGATGCCCTCCCATGCTATCGACAAGACCTGTTTGATGGTTTCCCAAGCGCCAGTCCAATCACCAGTGATAACCTGCATGACTGCCTTGATGATACCAAGTACCACATTGATAGCAGTCTCGACCACAATCTTTATCATCTCCCAAGCGGCTGTGATGATGAGTTTGATATTCTCCCAACTTGCTTGGATGAGCGGTCCAAGAATAGTCATCACCGTTTGAATAACCGTATTGATGGCATTCCATACCGTGGTTGCAGCATTTAGAATCAATTGCTGGTTTTCAGTCCACCATGTGGTTAGCGTTCCCCAGATGGACATAACAAAACTAGAAATCTGCTGGATGATCATGGACAGAAAGGCATAGATACTATTCCAGATTTCCGTCACAGCCGTTCGAAAGCCTTCGTGATTCGTCCAGAGTTCTTTTAACCCAACAATCAGTAAGGTAATGGCAGCTACAATACCAACAATAATCCCCACAATCGGCAAAAATGCCGTTATCATTCCAACAACGGTTGTCCCCATAGCGGCTGCCGCAACCTGTAAGCCCAAGAAAATAGGAAGTAACATACCTACCACGGCTAAAATACCTGTGAAGATAATGACGACTTCCTTGATGGGACTGGATAAGTTGGTAAACCAAGTCGCTAGTTGACTAATAATGTCTGCCAAACTTTGGAAGACTGGAATAAGGATCTCCAGAATCGGTTGACCGATTGCTGCTAGAGCATTAGTTCCAGACTGTCTTAAGTTACCCAGAACGTTTTCCAGTCCATCTGATTCCCTTGCAGCTTGTCCCAAGGCTCCAGAGAGTTCATTGCCGTCCTCTACCATTTGAAGGAGGGTTAACTGCTTCTGAGCTTCTGATAGTTCATTGAAGGACTTTCCATAGAGCTTGTTCGCCGCTGCATTACGAGTGGTTTCTGTCGCAGAAATACCTAGAGCTGCGTCATTTTCATAGTTTCCTTTGAGGAAGGACTGCAGGTTTTCGGTGACTTCTTCGATGGATTTGTCGTAAAATGCTGCCCCATCAGCCGCTGCTCTGGTGGCACGAGTGGTCAGATCCAAAGCCTGAGCCGTATCCATTCCAGAGGTTTTGGCAAAGGAAGCCATCTGAGTGAAGGAGCCTTGAAGACGCTCTGGAACAATGTCCATCTCTTCCCCAATCTTATTGAGGGCATCCTTAGCAGCATTCTCCATATCCCCAAATACTGTAGAGAATTGGGCATTGCTGGCTTGAAGTTGAGCTGCCGCAGACATGGACTCTGTTCCGACTTCGAAGATTTTCTGAGAGATGTCTGCTAGCTTCTCACTGGTTGCTTGAAGTGCCTCAGCCCGAATGGTGTCAGACATGGCTTTCATACCATCTTGAGCACCATCGGCAGAGGATTTGGTCTCATCCATCTCGTTGTTCAAGTTATTGAGAGCGGTCTTTGCTTGGTTCAACTCAGCCTCCATCTTATTGGCTTCAATGGAATTCTCACCATATTCACTCTTTGTCAGGGCTAGTTGCTTTTCGAGATTGGAAATTTGTTTAGAAACAATTTCTGACTGTGCTCCGATCTTTTGTTGGGCTATGGCATTGCGTTCTGCTTCGGAACTATTGGATGACAAAGCACTTTCTTGTAACTCAAATTGAGACGTGACCTTGTTCATCTCACTTGCTAACTGCCCCTGCTCCACTTGGAGTTTATCTAATTGTTGAGCCGCTGAACTACTTGCTCGACCGTGATTCTCAAGTGTTGATGACACATCAGCTAACTTAGTTTCATAGGACGTTAGCAGCCTTTGAGTAGTTTCCACCTCACGTTGAAAGGCACGGTACTGGTCTGCCCCAATATCCCCAGCCTTAAATTGAGCTTCCACCTGTGATTGGGCTTGACGGAGCGTTGCCAATTTTTCTTTGGTTGTCTCGACTTGTTTTGCCAAGACTTCCTGCTTTTGAGTAAGGAGGGTGACATTGCCTGTATCAAACTTGAGAGCCTTATCAATTTGTCTTAGTTCTTTGGTAGCTTCAGATGCTTGTTTGTTCACACCCTTTAGGGCATCTTGTAAGGGTTGGGTATCGCCACCAATTTCAATTGTAATCCCCTTTATGTTTCCAGCCATAGTCCCTCCTTTCTACCATCAGAAATTATCAAAATCAGCTTGAGTTGCCGGGCGTGTTTGAGAAGTTTCTCGAGTACGCATCTCCACATAGTCCGTTTGATAGTCAAGTGCCATTCCAATAGAGATATGTTTTAAATCGTCAATGGTCAGACCAGTCTCCTTACAACAGGAGAAATAACTCTCTACTGTGAAGATTTCTTCACTCGCTGTTTCTGTTTCATCTGCTTTTTTCTGGTTGACATCCCTTGGTTCAACATATTCATCAAGACAGGGGCTACTTCCTGAACTGGAAATTCCTCCAATTCCATGAAGAAATCCACAAAAGGTTTCACACGAGGATTGGCAGATTTGGCAAAAACCCAAAAAAGACGATGGAAAAAGGTCATATCAAAGTCAGATAAGATAGACACATCAACCTGACTTGCCTTGAGTTCTTCCCCTTCCTCCAGCTGGTCTAGCTTATCCAAGATAGCTTGACTATTGACCATAGAAAAGAGATCTTGGAAATAGTCCTTACCAAACTGCTCTTTATAAGCAATTGGTGTGTAGGCATTGGTTGCTAACTCGTAGGTTGTTCCTGCTATGGTAATACTTTCTCTCATTGCCTACTCCTTACTTACGAGGTTCAAAAACTGCCTTGAACCAGTTTTGACGAATCTCATCACTCGTTTCCTCCGTTGTTCGTCGACGTACAACCTTATCAAGAGGGCGAGGACTGGCAGTAAAGGTCAACTCTACCTCATTGATATCTGAACCAGACTTGGTTTTTGAACCAACTGTCGGTCGAGATGCGTAACAATAATACAAAACGTGTAATGTTTCTTTTTTATCCCCTTCAAAACGGAACATCAACGCAAAATTTTTCTTTTCGCTGTTTGCGATTTCTGAAATGGTATTTGTCGTCGCATCCAACTGTTCTCCAAGGACTCGAGTCAAAAATTCTTGCGTTAGAAGAGCAACTTTTAGCGTTCCTTCATAACCATCGTTTGACTCAGTAGTATAAAAATTGATATTGTCTGCCTTATAAGAACCCTTGTCGCCTGTTGGTTCTAGGGTTAATTCTGCAGCACCACGAAGGCGTTCTACATTGCCGTATGTCAACGCACCATCAGAACCTTCGCTTGTAACTTCTGCCCAATGGACATCTTGTAGTCCAAAGGTGACCTTATTCTTTTCAGCCATATTATCCTCCATGTAATGTGATGTAATAGGTTATTTGATAGAGTTTCTCAGATGAGATATAGGTCTCTACTTTTTCAAAATAAATAAGGTGGCTGTCAAATAATGACTCCACCTTTTGTTCAGTTGCTAAATCTTTCTTAGTAGTATAGAGTTCCACTTGCAGATTATTCTGCTTATGATAGGTCCAATTGTCTGCACCATGATTTTCTGATTCAGTCACTAAATAAACCAGATACGGTGGTCTTGGACGACTCCCTTCTTCAAAATGATGGTAAGCGAGGGGGAGCTGTAATTCTTTGAGAATGGAGTACATTTCGCTCAGTAACATGTCTTATCACACTCGCTTTCTCAGCTTTTCTTCTAAGGTTCGTATCGCTTGTTTCTCAACGGGAGCGATATGCTTAATTCCCTCAACTCGCCCGCCAGAGCTTTTTGCATGACCATTTTCTAATAGATGCGTCAGGCCTGGCGTTCGATTATGAATGGTTTTGGTTAAACCTGTACTGGTATCAATCGTTGCTTTACTCTTCCACCCTTTGGCATAGGAACCACTCTTTCTAGGTGACATTGCTTTCAAGGTTTCAATGGATTCATCTGTGACTTCCTCTACAACTTCACGCATCACCTCTGTTGTATCCTCAACAAATTCTGCCAGCTCATTTGCGATGGCAGTTTCTAGTGCATCTAGTTCAATTCTAGTCATAACTCTCCTCCCTAATGGCGACGATGTAAATTAGTTGTCGTGGCACTGTATCTCCATCAATCGACTCAATCTCATAGGTTTGACCACGAAATTGAATGCGAGTCGTTAAGGAATGAAGTCCAAGAATTGCCTTTTCATACCTGAGGGTGAACTGGACTTTCTCTTGATCCAGTTTCGTCACACTACCGTCCCTTTCGGTCAAGGTGAGAGGACGACAAGAGCACCACCGTTCAAATAAAGGGAGCCATGTCGAAGTTTCATTACCAATCTCATCTTGAACAATCTGTCGAACATGAAATGACAAGCGTTCTCTCAGAGGTGCAATCTTCATCAGAACACATCCTTTCGTTCAGCCAACAACAAGTGATAGAGAGTCTCCTTCAACTCCTTATGATTTGCATCTTCTCTATGTTCATAAAGATAGGCAACCCCATATAGGATTGCCGTCTTTAGAACATCTGAATAGGTCGATTGACGCAGAATATCTTCACAGAGTTGTTGACAGGTTTCAAGCAACTGCTCAATCAGCCCATCCTCATCCTCGTGTTCCACTTTAAGATACTGTTTTGCTTCTGCTAAACTAACCATGACTACTTAGCCTTTACTGTTAGTGTCTTCACGGCTTCAGGTAGGACTAACTTGCCATCAACACGTTGTGAAGCAAGAAAACCAATCTGTCCATTATTGGCATAGAGTTCGTTCAGACGTTTGAAGGTACGTCCCTGACGGTCCGCAATCCAATAATATGAGAAATCACCAAATGCAATGGCCTTGTTTCCTGCTTCAGGAAGTGGAGCAAAGGTTGATGTATAGTATGGACGATTTAGAATCAAATCTGGTTGTCCAGCTTGAGTGGATGGCTGCCAAATGTAATTGCCATTATTATCTTTGAGTTTACGGATAGCTTTGACAGTCGTATCATGTAAAATCCAAACTGCGTTCTTACGATAGGGTGCTGGTAGAGAATGATACAATTCAATCATGTCATCAAAGGTAATATCCTTTGTAGCAGTCGTTGGACCTGTAACTTCTGCCTGAGTAAAGATACCTGTCGGTTTCTTAGAACCATCACCAATCAAGAATGCCTTTTCTTCTTCCGTTCCAATACGACGAGCAAATTCAGCTGTCATATAGGACTCAAGGTCAAAGACTGAATCGTTAAGCAACTCTTCTGAAATACGAATGGCAGTACCAATCTTATGAGAGTCGAGTGTCACCTGACCAAAGGTTTCTTCTGTTTCTGGATATAAACCATTTTCATCCATCCATGAGGCTGATCCATGTCCAGTCACAACAGGAATCTTTCGCTCACCACTAGATGTTTTGATAACAGTCGCAAGGCTACGGAAGAAATTCTCTTCTTGTAATCCTTGAACTAGTTTCTTCTCATACTCATCAGGAACCAGATGACCACCTTCGGTATCTTCCCCAACTCGAAGGACGTCTTTAACATCAAAGAAGTGACGCTTACGGACACTTGTCCAAAATGTCTTGGCATAGCTATCTGAAGCCACACCCTTCTTTTCCTCTTCAGTAGTCTTGTCATTCAAAACTGTAGTGGGCTGCCCAATTAGAGCCTGTGAGGCTGGTTGAGAAAGTTCAAGGTCAATCTTTTCTTGTCGCTCCAACCGGGCAATCTCTTGATTGTAGAGGTTGATTTTTGCTTCCATGTCATCATAGCGTTTAGAATCCTCCTCTGATACCAGTCCATCTTCTGAGCGAACAGAATCAAGGAAGGTTTTTGCTTGTTGCCAAGCTAGGTTACGTTTTTCTTTCAATTCAAGTAATTTAGACATCAGTTCATTTTCCTTTCGTTATTTAAGCAAATTCAATCGTTTTTCCAACTGATTGATCGGGATTGTTTTCTTTGGTTGTTGGACTCCAAGTTTCGCCTGCATTTTGACAAGTAAATCTTGTTGGGCAGCAGTTCGACTGAAAGAATAACTCTCAGTCTCCATTCTATGTTCCTCTTGTTTGTCAAAGAGAATCTTGTCTGCAAAGCCCAGTTCAACAGCCTTTTTGGCATTGAACCAAGACTCTGAGTCCATGAGGTGTGATAGCTTGGTTCTTGAAAGTCCTGTTCTTAGTTCATAGGCATTGATGATGGATTCCTTAATTTCTCCCAACATTTCAATGACTTTCTGCATATCTTTGGCTTCACCTTGTGCCACTGTCCAAGGATTGTGTATCATCATCATGGCTACTGGACTCATAGAAACCGTTGTACCTGCCATTGCAATGACACTAGCAGCACTTGCGGCCAATCCATCAATCACTACATGGACATCACCTTTGTAATCCATCAACATGTTATAGATTTGAGCAGCCGCAAAAACATCACCCCCTGGACTATTAATCCAGAGGGTGATGTCTCCGCTTCCTGCATGTAAATCATTTTTAAATACTTGTGGCGTGACTTCATCGCCAAACCACGTCTCTTCAGCAATCTGTCCTTCAATACGAAGTGTTCGACCACTATCATCTTCTGTAAAATTCCAAAACTTATGCATCCATATCCTCCTCATATTGAGTTTCTTGTTCTAACGTTGCTTGTTTCATAAAGCCACCCGCATCCTTCAGTTTCGTCATATTGCCGTTTATCAAGTAGAGATTGCCTCCTTCCTCATCTGAAAGGAGATTCAAGTCCTCAAGTTCACGAATATCATTCGTCGATAGCCAGCCATTTTGTCTCCCAATCGCATAGCCGTTCATACGACTCTGATAATCGCCACGAAGAAGACCATCTACATTGAACTTCACAAAGTAGGTTTTCTTTTCTTCAGGTAAAAAAAGAGACCTCTTGAAAGCCTGTTCGAGACGAACTACCCAAGGGTCTAAGGTGTATTTAACAAATTCTAGAGATTGTTGCTCAATGTTTGAAAATGAGGATTTCTCCAAGTCACCAACCATATGAGGTGGAATGCGATAGAGCCTTGCAATTTCATTGATTTGAAATTTTCTTGTCTGAAGAAACTGAGCTTCTTCAGGTGGTATGCCTACTTGAGTGTATTTCATCCCTTCCTCAAGTACTGCCACCTTATGTGCATTGGTTACCCCATTATAGACTGCATTCCATGAATCTCTCACACGTTTTGGATCTTTGAGAATACCTGGGTGTTCCAAAACGCCACCTGGATTTGCACCATTTTTAAAGAATGATGCTCCATAGTTTTCCGTAGCCAATGTCATACCGATAGCATTTTTGGCAAGGGCAATTGGAGAATAACCGATCAAGCCATCAAAACCCAGACCAGGAACGTGGAGAACATCTTCTGCTCTCAAGATAGCATCACCCTTTTCCTTAAAGTTAGGATTTTCTTCTGACTGACGCTTGTATTTGTAATAGAGCTTTCCGCTTTCGTCCCGTTGAACAGACATCTTATCTGGTAAGAGTGGGTAAAGACTGATTACCTGTCCACTCCTATCTCGGATAATCTGGACATAGGCATTGCCCCATATCAGAAGATGGGTCATCAAGGTTTCTCTAAAGACAAAGGATGACATCTCAGGGTTAGGTTCATCATGTAAGAGAAAATAAAGGGGATGTTCCACCTTCTTCTCCTTTCCAGTTGCCGTTCTCTCATATACATGAATGGGTAATGAAGCAACTGCTTCAGCTAAGATACGGACACAAGCATACACAGCTGTCGTCTGCATAGCTTTAAACTCATCCACATTCTCCCCACTGGTCGTTCGTCCAAACAGATATGAGAAGTCCTGACCTTCATAACTATTTCGTGGTTTATCTCTAGCACGCTTACGTCCCAGTAAATCTAGTAATCCCATACTTCCTCCTTTTGAGTACGAAAAAAGCACCTCAATTGAAGTGCTTTTCGTTTATTCTTAGATGGTTTTCATCTCTCCTTCCTCAAGAAGATACCATGTTCTATCACTTTCTTGAAGTTATATCCTCAATAAGAAAAGTTTTAATGATTCCGAATGTATTCTAATATTGCATCATAATCTAATTCTGATGAAGCTACTCCAAGCCCTAGCTTCACTACTTCTTCATCAGTCTGATTTAATACAATGCCATTTAATTTTAGGAAAATAATCATGACAAACACTCCAATTCGCTTGTTCCCATCAAGGAAGGCATGATTATTAACTAGCGAATAACAAAGTCTAGCAGCCTTTTCTTCAATACTTGGATACTTCTCAACACCAAAATAAGTACTAAAAGCTGAAGATAGTGAAGATTCTATTAAACCAACATCCCTAACACCACCTAACCCCCCAGTAGCTTGAATTAACCTAGTGTGTAATTCAATAACCTGTTCAACAGTTAATACTTTCATTTTGCCAATTCCTTAAATGCATCAAGATGGCGTGATAAAACTGAAGTCGCGACTTCATCCAAAGTTGATTGTTCAACAACCGTAGGGGTTGCCTGTTCCTCTTTAATTAGACTCTGATAGTCCACTAATACATACTTTGGTGTGTTATTTTTCAATATTACTGCAGTACCATTCGTATCGACCATACGAGCTACCTTAGAAAAGTTTTGATTTGCTTCAGAAATAGAGACTAAGTTTTCAATATTGATTTGCATTGTAATATCCTCCTTTTCTCTATTCTACCACTTTTTAGGATATATTCAACCTATTTAGGTTATTTTCATCCTAAAAACTCAATATACCACGTTCATCATACACACTTCCTTCATCGGTTTGGTGACGAATACAACGGTCCAGCCCCATAATGAGTGCAACAATACCGTCAATCTTCTCGACTGACTTTTCCTTATCAGGCTTAATATTGCCAGCAGGGTCTTGTCTCATGACTACGTTTTGTCCCATCCATTTCAGAACTGGATGCCCACCATGTTGAATCTTGCCTTCCATCATAAGTTTATAGAGTTCCTTTGATGGTGGACTCATATCCTTGTATCCCTGACCGAAAGGCACCATGGTCAAGCCCATTCCTTCTAGATTCTGAACCATCTGTGTCGCATTCCAACGGTCATAGGCTATCTCCTTAATATGATAGATTTCCGATAAGTCTTCAATAAACTTTTCGATAAAACCATAGTGAACAACATTCCCCTCTGTAGTTTTGATGTAACCCTGACGCTCCCAAACATCATATAGAACGTGGTCACGTCGACATCTCAGTTCCAATGTATCCTCAGGTAGCCAGAAAAATGGCAGAACGATATAGTTCTCCTCTTCAAATCTAGGAGGGAATACCAAAACTAAGGCTGTTATATCTGATGTACTAGAAAGGTCTAAACCTGCATAACAGCTACGACCTTTGAGACTATCATATTGGATAGGATCATTTCCTTTGGCATAAACATGTTCCGGAATCCAAGCAACACTTGAGCTTGTCCACATATTTAGACGGAGCTGCTTAAAGACATTCTCTTCTGCAGGATTGTCTAGTGCCTGCTGGTAGGCTTCTCTAACTCGGTCAATCCCAATAGTATGCCCTAATGAAGGGTTGGCTTTGAGCCAGTTAGCTTCATCATTCCAATCATCTTCATCAGATAAACCATAAACCACTGGATAGAATGAAGTGTCTTTCTTTCTACCATTCAGAATATCCAATGCTTTGGTATGTAACTCATAACAGATAGAGTTTCTATCCGTTCCAGCTGTTGTGATAATAAAAAAGAGGGGTTGTTCCCTTGCGTCTCCTGACCCCTTGGTCAATACATCATACAAATGACGATTAGGCTGAGCGTGGATTTCATCAAAGACCAAGCCAGACACGTTTAGTCCATGTTTTGTTCCAGTCTCTGCAGAAAGAACTTGGTAAAACCCAGCGTTAGAATAATTTACAATACGCTTGGTAGCACCCATTATCTTTGAACGCTTTTCCAAAGGGCGACTCATC
The DNA here is from genome assembly GCF_040731245.1 of Streptococcus sp. ZY19097. Taxonomy (NCBI): domain Bacteria; kingdom Bacillati; phylum Bacillota; class Bacilli; order Lactobacillales; family Streptococcaceae; genus Streptococcus; species Streptococcus sp. ZY19097. The sequence goes on along the minus strand of NZ_CP160400.1, from coordinate 495,724 downwards.
TGCACCATTTGCTTGGCTACATCAAACACGATTGACGCTTGGTTTCGGTCACAAGCCGCACCATAAACTTCTGCACTGGCTTCATTATCCGCATATAATAGATAAAGAGCGATAGCTGCCGCTAACTCAGACTTGCCATTCTTCTTTGGAATTTCTATATAGGCTGTCAAGAATTGGCGATTACCATCTTCCTTGACAATTCCAAATAGGTCACGGACAATCTGTTCCTGCCACGGCAACAAATCAAATCGCTTTCCAGCCCACTTGCCTTTGGTATGGGAAAGATTATTGATAAAGGTTACTGCCCTATCAGCCTTTGCCTTATCATAGTGTGAGGTTGGAAGCATGAATGGACTTGGTTCATAATGATAGCTCATAATATTCCTCCTAACAAATCTTCCATTTCATCGCCAGTACCAACTTCCGCATCCATCGTTGCCAGACGGTTACGTGCTGAAGGTGTCAAACCAAATTGTTCACAGAATTTAAGCATGATTTTGAGGTTGGTCTGGCTGATAGAGACTTGAGGGACTTGTTGGAGATAGCCATTCGGAGTTTTGATAATGGAGCCATGCTTGGATAGGAACTCTTCCGCCTCTTTCCAGCGAGCGTAAGCTTGACAATAACCTGCAAATGCAGTCATGTCCATTTCGGTTAAAATTCCCAGCTGTTCGAGAATTTTTCCCATCCGTTTCCACTCCTTCTTTGCATCATCTTCAAGCCACTGTGGGCAACGTGGGGCTTTTTGTTTGGGTTTGACTTCATTCGTAGGGAGTGGTCGCTTACCAGGATTTCCCTCAAGTATTTTCATATTCGTAGGCTTTGGTTTTCGCCCCCTGATTGCCACAATCTCACCTCCTTTAGAGTAAGAAAAAAGAACTCAATTCGAGTTCTTTCTTAAAGTTCATTAAAGTTATCAAGTACAGCCTGACAGACAGTTCTGTCAATATCGTCCATGTTATCTATTTCATTCCCATATCTATATTGGTAGATATATTTTCCATCTCTCCTGATAGTCAGTATTCTAATCCAAGCACCGTCTATATTCCTTGGGTCTGTTGTGTCTTCACGTAGAAACTCACAGACGTAATGTCTGTCTCCAACCGTTCGACTCATAATTTCCCACATCTCACATTACCTTTTCTACGATATCAATTCCATACAAAACATTTAGGCAACTGCCATTTTCCCACTTAACTAAGATTGAACCAATGTCGTCTACTCCAATCACAGTTCCAAGTGTTCCTTTGGGAACTGGATGTGGGTCATCCATTTTTACTAATTTAACCTTTGTACCAACCGGATAGATTGTTTTTAGGTTATTGAACATTTTTGCGTCTATGTTATTCTCCAATCTTTTCAAATGCCCACTTAACTGCATGTCCAAAGTCTTCGAATCTTCCTGCTTCTTGGTAAATGCGGTCAAATCTGCGTTCGAAGTTTTCAAACTCTTCAAGACTATCAGCCGTTTCGTAAATCTCAACTTCTGTTCCATTATACCCATTCGATGCAACGATGACCCAATCTTTGTAAGGAATGATGCTTGCGGTTGCTGGGTAGATTTCGTAAAGTTTTTCAAGTGTTGTTGTCATGGATGTGTTCTCCTCTTCCTTTGTTGTGTACATATTAACTCTAAAAGAGACATATATCCAGTCATTTCTCGATTATTTTGAAGATATTTTCGATATTTCTTCGCTTGCTAGAATGGCACAACCAATAGCATAGACAACTGTTACCGTCACACCATTCCCAGCTTGTTTATACAGTTGGGCATCGGAGTTTACTGCTTGGGCTTTCTCGAACAAATCATCCGAAAAACCTTGCAGGCGAAAACATTCTCTAGGGGTTAAACGTCTGATTTTTACAATTCGATCATTCCAAACCACAGCACCCATTTGACCACCACAGGAGAGGTTATGGGCAATTCCCTTCCCAACTCTTGCTCGTCTCGTTGGAGAGTTGGGATAAGATAAATCTACCGAATCTCCAACCTCTGCAACTTGATAACCTTGCTTCGTACCATTTCTGACCTTGATGCCTTCAAGAACACCATGGCGGTCTTGAGAGGTCAATGTGAACATTGGCTCATCCTGTTCTTTGAGCCTACGTCCATTTTGACGTTTGTTGATTCGATTGGGTGTCAGAATGGGTTGAATTTCGAGTACTCCAGAATTCATCGCAGTCCGTTTTGTAGCTCCAGCAGTATATCGTGCGGTGATACAACGTGCCTCATCTGTCAACTTTGGTTCGGTCAAAGATTGGTCAATTAGATAAAGACCTGTCTTAGCACCCAGTCCTCCACCCTCACCAACAAGAGTTGTAGCAATTCCACTAGGGTCGTAGACACGATAGCTTTGCATACCACCTACAAGTTGCTTAAGATGGCTACCGCTTTCTCCGCTGATAGGTAGTACTTTTCGTCGACCTCTGCTTCTAAGATGTCCGAGAGTATAGATGCGTTCTCGATTTTGGGGTACTCCGTAGTCTTTTGAATTGAACACTTGCCACTCAAGGTCGTACCCTGCTTCATCCAAGATAGAGAGATAGTCGAGATAATCTCGTCCCCCGCCACTTGATAAAAGTCCCTTAACATTTTCAAGGAGTATCCACTCGGGTTTATCTTCTTCCTTTTGGATTTGGAGGAGGTCAACAAATGTAAAAAAGAGTCCACTTCGTTCACCGTATAGTCCTGCTCGCTTCCCTGCGATAGACACATTTTGACAAGGGCTTCCCGCAGTCCATAAATCTGCTTTTGGAAGTTGTGTTGGGTCAATGTTTGTGATGTCGTCATGAAACCATTCTCCTTTCGTGTCATACATTGCTTCATAAGATTTTCGTGCAAACTTATCCTTTTCACAGTAACCGATACATTTGAAACCAGCTAGTTCCAAACCACGACGAAAACCACCCACTCCTGCAAAGAAATCAAGAAAGGTTAAGCTCATACCGTCTCCTCCCTATAATTTGTTAAAGCGAATGACTTATAATTCCTACATATTTTCTCAACTTTATTACGAATCCAGTTTGGTACTTCAGGAACTTTGTTATAACGACCGTACTCACCAAACAACAATTCAATGCCAACATTCCTAGCTTGGGTTGCCTCTAGGAATGTATCATAATAACCCAGGTGAATATCACGTTGAGAGATTTTGATTCTGGCACGATATTTTTGTCTTGGTTTATAATAACTAACCCCTGTTACTCCAGAAGTATTATTTGATTGTAGACCTTGATTTATTTGGTTTTGTTGATGCGTACAAAAACGAATATTCTCAGAACGATTATCAAAGGTATCTAGATTAATGTGGTCGATTTCATATCCATGGCGATGACCAAATAAGTAACGATGAAGATATTTGCCTTTCGCACAAATAATGTACGACTTTGCATCTTCATCGTTACTTTTATTTCGGTAGAAGTTAATATCTTCTATAAGTGAGAATCTGTCTCTATCAAACCTAAATTGAGTGCCATCTTTCAAAGTTCCTATACCAATTGAACCAATAAATGAATAGTGAACATTAGACATTACATCCCCCCTAACTGTTTCACTGCTTCTTCATAACTGATTGATTGACCTTCACGGACTACCGTCACATCTGTATTGTCCGTTGCTTCCATGTAGCGTTTCACAATGACATCCACAAACTTCTCATCAAGTTCAATCCCATAACAGATACGTCCTGTCTGGTCTGCCGCAATGAGGGTTGACCCAGACCCAAGGAAAGGATCCAATACCAAAGTCCCTCTCATGGATGAATTTTGAATAGGGTAAGCCATGAGCTGAATCGGCTTCATGGTTGGATGGTCTTTGCTGGACTTAGGACGGTCGTATTCCCAAATGGTCGTCTGTTTACGGTCACTGAACCATTGGTGTTTGCCTTTTTGACGCCACCCGTATAAGACTGGCTCATGTCGCCATTGATAAGGACTACGTCCAAGCACTAATGAGTTCTTCTTCCAAATGCAACATCCACTGAGATAAAAACCAGCATCCTTAAATGCCTTACGGAAGTTCAATCCTTCCGTATCCGCATGAAATACGTAGATTGAGGCGTCGACTTCCATGTGGTTCTCAACTTGAGTAAACATAGCTAAAAGAAACTGATAAAATTCAGAATCACCCATATTATCATTTTGAATTTTACCTGCCGTCTTTTCAACATCGCAATTATACGGCGGGTCTGTCACAACAAGATTGACTTTCTTATCACCTAAAAGTTGGTCGTAGGTTTCTGCCTTAGTTGAGTCACCACAAATCACTCGGTGTTTACCAAGTTGCCAGACGTCCCCACGTCTTGCTACTGTCGGTTTCTTCAACTCCTCGTCCACATCAAAGTCATCTTCAGATAACTCCTTGTCATGAATGTTGGAGAGAATGTCATCAATTTCTGGTGGTTCAAAACCAGTCAGGTCGAGATTGAAATCCGACTCCTGTAAATCCAAAAGCAAATCCGCCAAAAGCTGGTCGTCCCATTGACCGGTGATTTTGTTAAGGGCAATGTTTAGGGCCTTTTCATCTTCCTTGGATAAATCGACAATAACACATTTGGCAGTTTCATAGTCTAAGTCCTTCAATACAGTTAATCGTTGATGGCCACCAATTACCGTCAAGTCTTTATTGACGATGATGGGGTCAACGTAACCAAACTTGAGTAGGCTTTGCTTAATCTTTTCATACTCCTTGTCACCCATTTTGAGTTTTTTTCGAGGATTGTAGGAGGCTGGGTGTAGTTCAGATAATCGAATCTCTCTAATTTCCATTGTTGGTTGACTTGTCATTGGTTTCTCCTTTATAAAAGCGTGATTGGATGTAACACGAATGGCTACAATATTTTCTATTTGGATTGGCATAAGATAAAAATGACCTGCCACATTGCTGGCAAGTCAAATCTTCATATGCGGTTTTTGATTTATCGTGTTCGTCAGAATGTGTTGTCCACCAAACCTTACGACACTTATCCGAACAGAACTTCTTTGGTCTTCCTCTTTTATGAAATTTAAGTGTTTGATAACACTGAGGGCAACGGAGTCCGTCATTCTGGTCGGCTTTTGCCATTTGCTTTGTCGCCACTCCATGACCAAGCAATGCTGGATTTCGTTTACAGTATTTTTTAACAGAATCTCTAGACAGTCCTGTAGCCTTACCGATTAAGCCATAGCCAAGACCTTCTGCTCGCATTTTCCAGATTTGTTTGCGTTGACTTTCGTCCATTTGTTTTCCTTTCCAGCAAAAAAGGACTAAAAACAACTATTTTCTACATTGTTTCTAGCCTTTTTCACTATTTTATTACCAAAATGACATACTTTGGAACGCTACATCCCCACATTAGAAACGTGATAACGGTGGGAACGAACGTAATAATTGAGCGATTTTAATGTACCCGCTTGCGAATTTTGCGAAATTACACGTTTGAGGGGGCGTCGGTCTTAGTCTCCCAAGGTTTTAGAGATTTCATCCCCCCTCCCCCAATGGGTGAAAAATGAGATACTTTTGTAACGAAACTCCAAGACTAAAATCGATACGTATACTCCACATATCGGTCAGTCGTATTGGTCTTTCTGTCATGACAAGACTTACAAAGTGCTTGCCAGTTGGTTTGATTCCAAAAGAGTTCTTGGTCACCTCGGTGGGGTGTGATATGGTCAACAACAGTTGCCTTGGTCAGTTGACCTTTGGCTTTGCAATGAACACAGAGGGGATGAACTTTTAAGTAACGAAGTCGTGCTTTATTCCATTGGGCATTGTATCCTTTGGCTTTGGTTGACTTGGAATCCAGTTGGTGGTTTGCTTTATGGTTCTCACAATATTTCTGACCATAAGATACTAAGTTAGGACAACCATTTTGTTTACAAGGTATGCTTGGTCTTCTTGGCATTTTACTTCTCCCAAGGTAGATAGTCTTTCGTGAAATGCCCAAAGCAAGATGTTTTGGTGTAGTCTACATTCAAGAGATGAAGCTCTTTAATGATACCTTGTGGTGTTAAATCATACCGCTCACGAATCATTCCTTCCAGTTGTTTTGTGGTGTAGCGACTCGTTCCAAAGGTTTCTACATACACCGACACAGGTTCTGCAACTCCAATGGCGTAGGCTAATTGTACTTCACATCGTTTCGCATACCCTTCTCGTACAATATCCTTAGCAATCTTTCGTGCCATGTATGCTGCGGAGCGGTCAACCTTGCTTGGGTCTTTTCCAGAGAAGGCACCCCCACCATGATGTGCGAAACCACCATATGTATCTGCAACAATCTTACGTCCAGTAACTCCTGCATCCGCAAATGAACCACCAAGAACAAAACGTCCAGTTGGATTGACTAGAACGTTGAAATCTAGATTCTGATTGTAACGAAGAGCTACTGCCATCATAGCCTCAGTCACAATTCGCTTCACTTTGGCTAGGTCTACTGTATCTGCATGTTGGATGGAAACTAAGAAGGTGTCAATCCGTTTCTTCTCATATTCGTAGGATACCTGTGCCTTAGCGTCCTTTCCAAGTATGGGGTGGCCAAGTGACATCAGTTTCTCAAGGACTCGAGTGGCTAGAACATAAGGAAGGGGTAGGTACTCAGGTGTTTCATCTGTCGCATAACCGAACATCATTCCTTGGTCACCAGCACCACCATTATCAACACCTTTGGCAATATCAGAACTTTGGAGTCCAAGTAGGTTAGTTACCCGAACATTCTTCATACCAAGTGGCTCGACAACCTGACGTACAATGTTCTCGAGATTAAAGTAATGTCTAGTTGAAATTTCACCAGCTACCACAACTTGGTTATCCTTGATTAAGGTTTCAACTGCCACTCGACTTGATTTATCATACTTGAGACACTCCGTCAAAATGGCATCTGAAATCTGGTCACAGATTTTATCTGGGTGTCCAACCGACACTTGTTCACTAGAAATAATCATAATTCCTCCACGCAAAAAGCCCAACCCTTGGGCTAGGCTTTGGTTTATTTTACTGATTGTCGGCCTGCTTCGTAGGCTCTCTCCAATGCTCTTTTGATTCCCCAAACCGAAACATCGTAGAAATCAAGGTTGTCACTCCAACGTTTTTCCAAAGTTTCAACTAGTAGTTCTTCTTTAGCAATCTCTGTTAAAAGGGCATTGAGTTTTTCTTCTTGGCGTTTTGTCATTGTATTGTTCTCCTCTTCTTTTGTTGTGTACATATTAACTCTAAAAAGGAGATATATCCAGTCTTTTCTGCATTAATTTAAAGATATTTTAAACAGTTAAAACCAACAAAACCGCCTCAAGAATGGCTTCACGATTTTCTGTTTCAGGATAGATTTCCCATCCTCTGTCGTAAGAAACGATTGTTTCTTCAGCTACTTCAATATCTAATTTGAAAACACATCCAAGGTCAATTCCAACTTCTGAAGGTTGGGGACTAACCTTGGCAATGTAATCCACTTTTTGTCCTTGATAATCAATCCGTCCGTCAGTCCACATGGTTATTCTCCTTTGGTTTTTCTAGGTGTATATTACCCTATCAGCCAAAGAATATCCAGTCATTTGAGGGAGATTTTTATCTATTTTGACACTTACAATTCTACCACAAATTTTGACAAAGTGAGGTCAATGTTGGGTCACACTTAGTGCAGGGGTAGGTTACTGGTAGGTTAGGGAGAGGTCAGGGAGAGGTTACTTTTCCAAAGAAAATCCCATTTTCAGATAAACTTCCCTAACATGGTCTAAGACCTTACGTCGCCAATTTCTAACAGTACTTCGGCTAATATGAAACTCTCTCATCAAGCTATCCCAATTACTATCTGTCTTAAGCATGGATTGTGCAAAATCATACAAATCTCCCTTTAGAAATTTTAAAGCCATCTCAAAATTATCAAGGTCATTAGCCAATCGGATATACCGCTGAGATAAATCTGCCAATTGTTCCTCGTTTTCCTGAATCATCTTCTCACGAAAATTCAGTGCAATCATCTCTGATCGTCGATTGGTAGGTGTACTTTTAACCCTAGGTTCATCAGATTTCTCAAAAACTAGCGAACCAATAACCTCATTTTCTGTCACTGGTTTAAAATGATCCAAACGATACTTTAACATCTCCAAGTCACTTTTAAGTTCATTGTAATGCGTCAGAATGTGCTCTGCCTTATCCATCTGCTCCTCCTACTTGTGCTTTTACAGCTTCAATCAGCCGTTCTTGTTGTGCATCTTTGTTTTCTAGTGCCTTGAGGATTTCCTCATCAATCGTTCCTTCAGTCACAATGTGTTGGATAACAACTGTTTCAGCCTCCTGGCCTTGACGCCAAAGTCGTGCATTTGTTTGTTGGTATAGTTCCAACGACCATGTTAAACCAAACCAGACCAAGTTGTGACCACCTTTTTGGAGGTTCAACCCATGACCTGCTCCAGCTGGATGAAGTAAGCCAACTGGGACATTTCCCTTGTTCCATTCACGAATATCTTCTTCTGTTTTCAACACCCGACTCTTTACCCTGAGTTTTTCTAAACGATTAATAATCCGAGCTAAGTCATGTTTGAACCAATAGGCAACTAAGACAGGTTCTCCATTTGCGGATTCAAGGATATCTTCAAGGGCATCTAGTTTCTGTTCATGTAATGCCACAACCGTATGATCATCAGTATATACGGCTCCATTGGACAACTGAACTAACTTGTTCGTCAGGCTTGCAGCATTGGCGGCAGTCACTTCTAATCCATCTAACTCTGACATTACATACTCTTTCTTAAACTGACTGTACTTTTCTTTTTCCTTTTCTGACATACGCACCAGTTTCTTGGTTGAAATCAATTCAGGCATATCCAGATAGTCTAATGCTTTCATGGAAATGGTAATATCACTAATCTTGTCTTGAATTTGACACTCCGCATAGTCCATGGGGATGTATTCATAGACAATGTTTCCGTTGCGACGACCTTCTTCAAAGTAACGACTACGAAACTCACCAATGAATCGACCAAGGCGTTCTCCTCCGTCAATGACTTTAAACTCTGCAAACAAATCCATTAGTCCGTTTGAACTTGGTGTTCCAGTCAACCCAACGATACGTTTCATGTAAGGACGCATTGCCATAAAGGCTTTGAAACGCTTGGACTGCCAAGACTTGAAAGAACTCAATTCATCAATCACTACCATATCCCACTTGAAATAGGGACTACATTGTTCCACCAACCAAGGAAGGTTTTCACGATTGACAATATAGATATCCGCATCTTTCTGGAGAGCTACTTTTCGTTGCTTGGGAGTTCCCACAATTTTCGAATACCGTAAGTGACGCAACTCCGCCCATTGCTCAATCTCATCACTCCATACTGTATTTGCGACTCGAAGTGGGGCAATAACTAAAACCCCAGTGACTTCAAATCTATCAAACATCAATTCATTCACAGCGGATAATGTTGTAGCCGTCTTCCCCATCCCCATGTCTAGGATGACTGCTGCATAAGGGTGACCTATGATGAAGTCCTTGGCGACTACCTGATAGTTATGTAATGTCAATTTCATCTAGCACCTCTCCAATCATCTCAATTCGGTCAATAACGTAAACCTTGAAACCTAACCGCTCGAACAGTTTATGCCTTGACACTTGCAACATCCTTGGCTTTTGGTCAGGAGCTTTTACTTCCACCAAGCCAAACTTGCCATTGGGTAAAAACACCAAGCGATCTGGCACACCAGAAAAGGATGGTGATACCCACTTAGGACAAATCCCTCCACGCTTTTTCACTTCAATTACTAACTTCTGTTCAACAATTTTTTCTCTCATAACTGATCCTTTCGTCAAAACATCGCCAAGGTAAAAGTGCAGGTCAAGGTAGTCAGTTCCTTAACTTTCCTATATATTTTTTTATTCTTTTTATTTTTTCTTATATACAAGTTATAGAAATGACCTTCTAGACCTGCACTTTGAAAATCCCCTATGGCAACTTTTGTATGTGACCTTCTAGACCTGCACTTTTGACCATTAATGCAGGTCGTGACAATCCATTTCAAAACTCTCTACAGTTTTCAAAAAGAATAAAAATAAGATTTTGAAATGAGTTTACTTTTCGCCTATCACGACCGTCACTACTATTCCTTGGGTGAGTATGACGATCTGCACCGACTGTCACGCCTTAATTAAGAAAATCATCGTCTTCTTTCAGTCGTAAACCTTGAACAATCATTCCTTTACTTGTCTTTTTCTTGGTGAAACCAGCGTTAGCTAGGGCAGTATAAAAATCTGTTGTGCTGCGCGTGTACTCATTTACCTTTAAGCAATAAGTACGGTAAGTGGAGTATAGTTCTCCCGACTTCTCCGTGAAAGTAGCGTCAACATCGCAACAATCTGACAAGAACTGCCCCATCCAATCGTTTGCTTCACGGTAGGCAGCTACCGATTCTTGAACGACCTTTGGCAAAGTAAACTTGAAGTGAGCTTTGACGGATTTTTCTGCCCCTTCAATAATCCAAGTCATGATGGCTGGTGCTGCTTCATCGTAAAGGTAGTCCGCAAAATTCTTGACATCACTACGACCAGTAATCTTGGCATTGAAAGGAATGACAATCAGACGTCGCCAAATCCCATCATCGTTCGCTCCAACTTTAGGAAGGTGGTTAGTGTAAAGCACTAGCGTATGAGATGGGACAAAATGAAACGGTGCTTTGTACTTCTTCTCAGCCAAGATTTCATCAGTAGAACAGAGCTGTTTCACCATGGAGGTATTTAACCTCATGCCCTCACTCATCTCTGATGCAATGATGAGGCGTTTGCCTTTTAGTTCAGCCATTTCTGGACTGACATTACGACGAACACTCATAGTAAGCGCATCGGCAGACAGTTTGCCTGAATAGTTCCCAAGCACTCTTGCGATAGTGTTCCAGAAGGTAGACTTACCGTTCGCACCACTGCCGTAAGCAATAATGAGATGCTCTTGATAAACCTTACCGATGGCTGCCATACCAACCACCATCTGAACGTAGTCAATCAATTCTTGATCCCCACAGAAGAAGGTGGCAAGCGTCTCCAACCACAAACCTTTTCCTTTATCACTTGGAGAGGCTGTCGCCATTTTAGTCAAATAATCTGATGACACATGGTCTTTAACACCAGCTAGTCCTTTTGACAGGTCGATTGTGGCATTAGGTGTGTTCAGCAACATTTCATTATTATCAAATTCAGAGACACTCATCCGAACCATGTGCTTGGCAGTTTTGACAATAGCTGAGAGGTTGCGATAATCTCGGTACTTCATGACAAATTTATGGAAATCAAATGCCCTCTTATACTCCTTGAAAGCAGATGATTGTACTGGAGTGTCTATCGCCTTTTCTAGTACCTTAAGCCCTTTAAAAATCAACTCCTCTGGAATCCCTGTCTGAATCAGTTTTTTGGTTTTATCTTCCAAATCACCATTCGCAACCTCTAGCTGCTCATCTAAGAATGTATGAACTTGACGCATGGCTAATTGCTCATCCTCTACCCAGTATTTTCCGTTATAGGCTAGGTAATCTGTCTCACGTGTGAAGGCAATCCTATCTCCAAACTCACGAGCTAGTAAACCCGCTTCACCAATATCAGTAAAATCATCTGGACGCATCGCTTCATTATTGAAAACATCAGGTGCCACATAGCCTTTGGAGTTCTGAATCGTATTATTGTAGAATCGAACGGCACTACCCCAGATGGTGTCTAACTCCGCCTTATCTAGAGGAGGAACACATTTTTGAGCTTGTTCATCAAAGCCATCTCTTGCTTCTTTCGTTACTCCCAAGCGTTTTAGGATCTTAGCTGCAAATACAGACATCGTTGAATTACGACTCCCTTGCTGGATTGGTCCACTTGTAGGAGTATAGAAGTCTGCATCGAAATCTTCCTCATCATCAATAGACACAGCTTGAAACAAATCTTCATCAATAGTTAGCCATGAATCATGCCATATAACCTGTGCATTGGGATTTCCAAAGAAAAACCTTGCCGCATCCTTGGCATGATCATCAAAAAACTTGTATTGATTACAGAGTTCTTCCTTCATGGCTACATAAATATCTTTATCAGTTACCTCATTGATTTGGAAATAAATATGAAATTTTGGTCTTGGAGCTTTTCCTGCCTTAGCCTGCATATGACTTCGACTAGTTACCAAGGCAAAGTTATAATCCGCAAAGATTTCTTTTAGTCTCTCTACAGCTATCCACTCTTCTGGATTTTCAGAATGGTCATTATCAATATCCATGACCAGTACATCTGACTTGATGAAATTGGCATTTGAGCGTGTATTGTTTAAAAACAGCCCCGCCACATGGTCGAATTGCACAACAGTTTGTAGCGATATTTCATCAGTAATAGCTACTTGATTGGGGTAGACAGTGGTTGTCTGAACCCCAGTCTGTCCTGAATGAGATAAGGTAAATTGCATTATGCACCCTCCATATTTTTGCAGTATTTTTAGAAATATATCTTCTTAACTTACTAAGTAAGAATCTGACAAATCTTTCCGCTCTCTCAGAAAAAATTATTCAAAAAAATAGAAGTTTCCTATTAAATTGCACAGGAAACTTTTTTGATACTCAAAATTTTTTCAAATCTAACGGAAAAACATCACTTGGTTCTACTTAGTAATGTGTAAGGGATATGGCTAAAAAAAATCTCTTACAAAGTGGAAAAATTAATCAAAACCTTACTTAGTAAGATAGGAGGACCAAATATGGTAAACGAACCATACATCAAACCTGATGAAAACGTAGCTGATACTCTCATCGCTATCAGCGTCATCTCAAAACTACTCGCTCGGAAAATTATGGAGGAAGAAAACAATGAGCAAAATGAAAGAACTGAATAGACTAATTCATGATATGGAAGAAACTGCAAAGTACTACCTTCGATTGGTGGATGAGTTCAAAAAACTCCTATCTACTGATGATGAAACAGTACCTAAATCAAATCCACCAAAAAATGAACTACAAAAGGAAATTCAATTGGAGGATGTCCGTGCAGTCCTTGCAACAAAGGCAAAAGATGGCTTTAAGAATGAGGTTCGTGCTCTTCTAAATGCATACGGTGCTTCTTCTCTATCAGCTCTTGACCCTAAACACTTTGCGGCAGTCCTTGAAGAAGCTGGAGGGATTGGTAATGACTAACCACGCCATTCTATCTGCTTCTGCATCACATCGTTGGTTGAACTGCCCACCTTCCATTCGGTTAACAGAAGATATGCCAGATGTAAACTCTGAGTTTGCCCTTGAAGGTACGGATGCTCACGAGTTATGTGCTTATCTAGTCGAGAAAGCTTTAGGTAGGAATGCGCGTGATCCAACTGAGGATTTGGCATTTTACAACGATGACATGCAGAATTGCGCAGAAGAATACCGCAACTATGTCATGGAGCAAGTTGAGAAAGCCAGAGGCTACTCTCGTGACCCTACAGTTCTTATCGAACAACGACTGGACTTTTCTAAGTGGGTACCTGAAGGATTTGGAACTGGAGATTGCCTTATTGTGGCAGATGGACTTCTTCAGGTTATTGATTATAAGCACGGACTTGGTGTTCTAGTTGATGCAGACCATAACCCACAAATGATGTGTTATGCCCTAGGTGCTCTTGAGATGTTTGATGGGCTTTATGATTTCGATAAAGTCACCATGACCATCTTTCAACCACGAAAACATAACATATCTACCTTTGAGATAGAAAAGACTGAGTTGCTTGAATGGGCTGAAAATGAACTCGCTCCAAAAGCTGAACTTGCATTCAAAGGTGAGGGAGAAATGGAGTCTGGTAAACACTGCCAATTCTGCAAACTCAAGAATGTCTGTCGCAAACGTGCTGAGGATAATTTGGCACTAGCTAAGATGGAGTTTGCAAAGCCAGAAACACTAGATAACGAGGACATTGCAGAGATTTTGCCTAAACTAGATTTGTTGATTTCATGGGCAAATGACATCAAAGCATATGCTTTAAATCAAGCGACCGAAGGACATCACATCCCAGGATACAAACTGGTTGAAGGTCGCTCTGTTCGTAAATTTTCAGACGAAGCTGCCGTGAGTCAAGCTGTGATTGAAGCTGGCTTCGACCCTTACGAGAAGAAACTGCTCACTATCACTGCCATGACCAAACTCCTCGGCAAGAAAACCTTTAATGACCTCCTTGGTGGTCTCATAATAAAGCCAAGTGGTAAACCAACACTCGTTCCAATTGACGATAGCCGTCAAGAGATGAACCTAGCCAAACATGAATTTAAAGAGGAATAACTATATGACAACTAAAGTAATTACAGGACCAAACACTCGCTTCAGCTACTTAAATGCCAATGAGCCCAAGTCAATTAACGGTAGTATTCCCAAGTACAGTGCCTCACTCATCATCCCAAAAGAGGATACTGTCACCATTAACAAAATCAATGCCGCTATTGAGCAAGCATACAAAGAAGGTGAGTCAAAACTCAAGGGCAACGGTAAATCTGTACCTGCATTATCTACTCTAAAAACTCCACTTCGTGATGGTGACCTTGAACGCCCGGATGATGAAGCATACAAAAATGCTTACTTTGTGAATGCCAACTCTCCACACAAACCTGGGGTGGTTGACGGAAATCGTCAAGAAATCATTGATACATCAGAATTGTATTCAGGCATCTACGGACGTGCTTCTATTACCTTCTACGCATTTAATTCCAATGGCAATAAAGGGATTGCTTGCGGTTTGAATAACTTGCAAAAATTGCGTGATGGCGAGCCCCTCGGTGGTCGCACTCGTGCTGAAGATGATTTTGCGACAGAAGACGATGATGACTTTTTGAACTAGAAAGAGAGAATTAGATTAATGATGTATACTATTTTAACTTGTACTATTATGAGCCTCTGGGTGCTTATCGGACTATACTTCGGATATATGACCATTAGAGATGACATTCGAAATGAAATGGAACGAAAGGCAAAGCAAAATAAAGAAAAACTTAGTCAAACACCACTCAGTCGAAAAAACAAATAGAACTCAAGGTGGCAGTACTTCTGTCACCTTTTTCAGAAAGGACAAACTATGCCAATTAAAGAGATCAGTATAGACATCGAAACTTATTGTGAAATTGACTTACGAAAATCTGGTGTCTATCGCTATGCGGAAGATGACAGTTTTGAAATCCTTTTGTTTGCGGTATCTGTCGATAATGGACCAGTTACTGTATATGACTTAACTAAAGAGAAATTTCCACAAGATATCCTTGAGGCCTTGGTGAATGATAGTGTCATAAAATGGGCATTCAACGCTTCATTTGAGCGAATTTGCATATCCAACTGGCTCAAGAAATATCATCCTGAATTCTTATCAGATGGATTTCTCTCGCCTAATTCATGGCGGTGTAGCATGATTTGGTCCGCATATTTAGGACTCCCACTTTCCTTAGAAGGGGTTGGAACAGTTCTCAAACTCAAAGACAAAAAGATGAGAGAGGGGGCTGACCTCATTCGCTACTTCTGCGTACCTTGTAAGCCTACCAAAGTCAATGAGGGACGAATTCGCAACTTTCCACATCACGCGCCTGACAAGTGGGCTACCTTTATCGATTACAACAGACGTGATGTTGAGGTCGAATTGGCCATCAAGGAACGACTGAAAAACTTCCCAGTACCTGATTTTGTTTGGGATGAGTACCTCCAGGATCAGATTATCAACGACCGAGGTATTGGCATAGATGTTGATTTTGTTAAAGCAGCAATCAAAATTGATACAGAGAGCAAAGCTCAAATCCAAGAGGAACTGAAAGCTTTAACAAGTCTAGAAAATCCCAACTCTGTTCTACAGATGATTGGCTGGCTACGTGAACATGGAGTAACTACAGATTCACTCGACAAAAAAGCGGTGAAAGAACTTCTCAAAATGGTTGATCATACGACTGCTCAAGTTCTTAAACTTCGTCAGCAAGCCGCCAAATCAAGTGTATCCAAATATCAAGCCATGATGAACTGTGTTTGTAAGGACGGTCGAGCAAGGGGGATGTTTCAATTTTACGGAGCTAACCGTACAGGTCGATGGGCTGGCCGTTTGGTACAGCTTCAGAATTTACCACAGAACCATCTTCCTGACCTAGAGGAAGCTAGAGAACTTTTCAGAACAGGTGACTTAGAAGCTACTGAGCTACTCTACGACACACAAGATACCTTATCTCAACTTATCCGAACGACCTTTGTCCCTAGTAAAGGAAAGAAATTCATTGTTTGCGACTTTTCAGCTATCGAAGCTCGAATCCTGTCCCACTTGGCAGGGGAGAGATGGCGTAGTAAGGTATTTGAACTGGGAAAAGACATCTACTGTATGTCCGCTTCTCAGATGTTTGGAGTACCAGTTGAAAAACACGGACAAAATTCTGAATTGAGACAAAAAGGGAAAATTGCGGAACTTGCTTGCGGATATGGTGGTTCAGTCGGTGCACTCAAAGCCATGGGAGCAATTGATATGGGACTATCGGAGGAAGAACTCCAACCACTAGTGAACTCTTGGCGACAAGCAAATCCCAATATCGTTCTCTTATGGTGGGATGTCGATAATGCTGTAAAGACTGCTGTAAAGGAACAAATTCCAACATCTACTCACGGTATTCAATTTGAAGTAAGAAGTGGCATTCTATTCATTACACTCCCATCTGGTCGTAAATTAGCATATATTAAACCAAGAATTGGAGAGAACCAGTTCGGTGGAGAGTCCGTCACTTATGAGGGAACTGGAACTGCTAAACGTTGGGAGAGGTTAGAAAGTTATGGTCCAAAATTTGTGGAGAACATTGTACAAGCTATCAGCCGTGACATTCTTGCATACTCTTTGAAACAACTGAAAGAGTTTAAAATTGTAGGACATGTACATGATGAAGTAATAATCGAATGCCCAATGGAACAAAAACTTGATGAGATTGCATTATTAATGGGGATTGCACCAGACTGGATGTCTGATATTAACCTTCGTGCCGATGGATACGAATGCATATTCTATCAGAAAGATTAGCAAAAAATCGCCACCTCACAATTGAGATGGCGATTCTGTTATTTATTTAATTCTTTGTAAAGCTCAAACCCTTCTTTCTTAGTATTATTGACTTTTTTATAGCCTGCAGATTTCTGAACTCCTAGTTTTTCAAAGATTTCCTTATTCTCATAACCATCAAATAGCATTTCCAAAATTTCTGGTGCTTGAAAGTTTGATTCTGCAAGTTTTGATTTCAAAAACTCAAATTGATCCATGAATAGATAAAGCTCAATCCCATCATCAATAACTGGTAAATCTTGTTTCTCTGTGAATGCTTCCCAGGATGAAACTTTAGGGGCATTTTTACTCGGCTTACGAAAATCTTTGAGATAATCATTAACTGAGTTGTTATACCACCAGACCATCTGTTCATAGTCCTCTTCTGCGACTGGAACAAAGGCAGTTAGTATTGAAATACCCATGATACGACATTGACGAAACGTGCCACGTAGCAAACCTGAATGATGTGAAGTCATGTAGTAATCCTGTACAAACATAGGTGCTAGTACTTCACTTTCAGTTGGATGTACTCCAGTTGATGAAGATTGAGCTTGGCAGTAGTTGAAAAAGTTGACATTGATTGTCATGATTGATTGGCTTTCCAGTTAATACCGAAAGCACACATGACAAATCAAGGCATGCAAAAAATATTCTTGACCGCATAGTTACTTTCCTCTATGTTATCGGTCAGCCAATTTCACAAGCTGAAATAGTTTCCCACCATCTCTACATCTGAAATTATGGTCATCGTCATGACTCCGTATTGACAGAAGGTGTTCTTGATAAGTCTAGTATAGTACCATTGAACGAAATGGTACACAGCAAAAAATGAGGGGTAGAACAGCTTCCCTCATTCAATAAAATCGTTAAAATCAGTGTTTTTGAAACTTCCTTTCACATACTTAACTTGATGACCTCCACTCTCAAATACACGCATAACAAACAAAAACATACTAAGATTAGTAGTGAGGAAATCTCCGACGGGAGAGAGTACTCACTACTTTTTTCATTCTCAAGATGATAAAGTAGAGGTGTCTTGTTAAGTCGTGGGGCTTTTTGACGCTAGACGTCGCAACAAAAACTGGCAAGACACCTGTTTTAGAAAGAATGTTATCAAAGTATGTGGGACGCTAGACGTCGAGTATTGAAAATGACATCTCTAAAACAAGGAATCATTCAAGACAAAGAGGTAATATCATGCGTGCAGTTTTTGGGATTGATGTGAGTAAAGTAAGTTCAGAAGTGGCCATTCTAGTCAACGGCGAGAAGGTTCATGGCTATACCATGCCCAATGATGCCATTGGCTTTGCTCGGCTACTTGGCGATTTGAAAACCGTCCACAAGCCAGAAATCATCTTTGAAGCAACAGGCGTCTATTCTCGTCGTCTTCAAGCTTTTCTGGATGAACATAGCTACGCTTATACGCGACTCAATCCCTTAGAAGCCAAGAAGCAACTGGATAGCTTGCGTGTGCGAAAAACAGATCAAATTGACGCCGAAAAACTGGCTCAGTCTCAGTTTGTATTGAATCGTAAACCGACCTATGTCCAAGAAGAAGTCTATCAAGATCTGCGAGATTCAAGTCGGTTCTATCAGAACTTAACTGAGGACATCGTTCGAGCTAAAAACCGTCTGCACAAGGTCTTACAGGTCACTTTTCCTGAATTGGAAACTATCTTGTCAACACCAACTGGGGAACAATACTGGAACTTAGTTACTGCGTTTCCTTGCAAGGACTTCGTGCTTGAGTTAAGCAAGGATGAACTCTCAAAGAGCATCCGTCTGTCCACTTCAAAACGGATTTCTGACGAGCGTGTGGCCTACTTAGCAGAGAAGCTGACAGCACTAGCTAATCAATCTTATTGTGCCGTCAAGAAAACCTCTCCAATCATGGAAGAGGTCCGTTACTATGCAAAAGAATTGCTTAGACTTTCTGAACAGAGACAAGCAATCTTAGACGAAATGGTGGAACTAGCTCAACCTTTACCAGAGTATGACATTCTGCTTTCTATTCCTGGTATCGCTGAGACGACTGCAACAAGTATTATTGGTGAACTGGGAGATATTCGCCGTTTTCAGTCTGCCAATCAAATCAATGCCTTTATCGGTATTGACCTGAGACACTATGAATCTGGAAACTTCATCGCTAAGGAACACATTACCAAGCGTGGCAACCCCTACGCTAGAAAGATTCTGTTCAAATGCATTCACAATATCGCTTCAGCTAGTCACACCAATCCTTGCCATATTGCAGACTTTTATGAGAAACGAAAAAGGCAATCGCAAACGACTTCAACCAAGCCACACACGATTGCCTCCATACATCGTCTCATCCGGACAATGTATTACCTCATTATGCATAACAAACTTTACGATTACACTTTAACCCAAAATCGGTAAAACTGTTTATGCCATATTATTGTAACACCTTATTTCAAAAATCACAAAATAAGGTGTTGATTTTGTATACACTTTTTATGTAAATCTTTAGTGTAAAGTAAGGTCACTTCCCTATTTTGATGACTGTATGAAAATTATTTTTTCTCTAAAACCTTGATAGGCTTGACAAATGGTAGAAAAAACACCCCTCAAAATTTGAAGGGTGTCGTTAAAATTATTTTTCCCAAAATTCAGGAATCTTCATCTCTATCAACTTCTGGTTGCATTCATAAGCTCCCAAATGATAGTAATATCTCAGCAACATCTTATAAGCACAATGAGTCGGCATCTCATCTCTAAATGTTGTACCACTCTTTTCAATCAACTTAAAGCTAAAGTCAGGATATAGCTTCATTCCAAGAGTAATCCCCATCATCTTTTCCAGTTTCCTACTCGCATCTCTTTGAGTTTCAAAACGCTGAATAGTAGATAAACTAACACCTGATGCCTCAGCAAGATCTTCTTGAGTGATGTTTTTGCGTGTACGATGGTAGATAAGCATGGCACAAAAGCCACTCGGCATCTCATCATTGATTCTGACTACCTCTTCAAATATTCGTCCACTATCTAGAATTATTGAACCATTAACAATATTGGTGAACTCAGAGAAATCCACCTCTATTTCAACCGTCGATTTTCCACGATACATCACATACTCATTAAAGATAGTGATCGATATAGACTTATTTTTATCTGTCTTATAGAAAATATCAAACAATAGGCAACACTCATCCATATGTTTGTATGCATAGTCTGTCATTTCGTAAATACCGTACTCCACCATGTTCACATATTGAGGATCATTCAAGCAAAAATGGTTATCCACATAAACATATCGACCTGAATCCATCAACTTCCTAAACTGTTCATTCTTCCAACTCAACAGACAAGCGTTGGGAAAGGCAATAGTGAAGCTTTTGTTTTCAGTCATAGCTTTAAGTTCACAACCATAGCTTCGTAGATATTCATCTCCAACGAAATTATAAATGCCTTCAAATTCATGATAGCCCAATTGTTGTAACCGAATTTTAGCCGCTAGGCGAGAGACCTGAAAGAATTCTGCGAGGTCATCTATGATTCTTTCAAACATGGTTAATTTCTCATCACTAGCATATTTTAAGGAGTAGTCTGTAAAGAGTTGATTGACCTTTTGCCTTGTCATGGACTTAGGCATCAGAATTCTAGCAGCAATTCCATTTGCCTGCCACTCCATCCAGTCATAGTCTCTCCACTCTGATGAACTAGAGATAGTGTTATCTCTTAGACTACTACTTCGTTTATGATTCTGATCAAATAGCATTTTATACTCATTATGATGACGATGGAGCAACCAGTGAACTGATTCATGGACTATTGTATTATTATAACTCCCTTGATTACGCAAGCAGATAACTTCGGGATCTACTAAAATAGTCTTTTTCTTCACGAGTCTTGATTCTGGAGTATCCTCATCATAAAATAGAACTTCTGTATCTTTGAAGACCATCTCTCCAAAAATGGAACTATCCTCTGTTAACTTACCCTCCATCTTAGTCAATCCGATATTGGCAAGATAGCCATCAATCGGCAAAGCCATGGGAGCTTCTAGTGCTTGAGGGTAATATTGCTTCAAAATTCCTTCCGCAATCTCATCCATATCCTTAGCTTTAATGTATGGAACAAATTCTGGACTAAGACCTAATTCACTATTATCATAATCTTTTGGATCAAAGGGATTAACCTGAAGAACTGTAAAATTATGTATTCCTTCATTCAACTCATACTCAACCGTCATTCTTAACCACAGATTGGCACTATCTATTTCATAGCCATACTTCGTCTGCCCCTTAATTTCAAGAGAAGCAATGACCTGAAGTTCAGAAACAATTATTCCGTCTCTAACTTTACGAGACAAGACTTTCTTTATCGCAAAATCATCCAACTTCTTAAAGTTTGGGTCTTCAACAGTATGTGACTTGACCGATATATAGGAACGGTGGTGGTAAATATAATTATCTACTGCTTTGAAAATATCGTTATAATAGTTTGATTGAAGCAATTTTTCGAATGAATTAAACGCCATATCCTGTTCTCCTAAAACATAGTGCTATCGAGATTTGAATTACAAACATACCTACTCTTTACTCTTGCTTTATATTATACACTATGATATAATTTTGTCAATCTATAAAATGACAAAAGGGGTGAGAAAATGTTTTCTGCCAGTAAGTTAAAAGAATATCGATTAACCAATCATCTATCCCAAACAGCTATCGCAAACGAACTAGGGGTCACAAGAGCCACACTGTCTGCTTGGGAGACAGGCAAAACTGTCCCTAATAAGAAACACCTCAAAGAACTGGCTCAAGTCCTCCATATAGAAGCAAGTAACCTTCAAGAAGAACATCCCCACCTCACCCTCTACAAACAACTCAACAAGACAAACAAAAAGAAGGTCGATGAGCTAACTCACAACCTTCTCATGGAACAAAAGGGTTCTGTTGCAAAGTTTTAAATAAAGAATAAAATCCCTTACGGTATCTATGATTTAAGCTGGGATTCCCAATAATACCTTGATTTCAGTACAGACCGAAAACCCGAAGAGAGTGCCTTCTTTTCGGGTTTTCTTATATAATCCTCGGATGGCTTCCATACCTTTAATCGTGGTAGAGGCAGTGCGTAAACTTCGATAGAATTTATTGCGTCTCTTTACTGGACGATGGTCTTGTTCAATCAAATTATTCAGGTATTTAATGGTACGATGTTCTGTCCCTTGATAAAAGCCGTATTCTTTTAGTTTCTTAAAGGCACTTGTAATAGAGGGGGCTTTATCTGTGACTACAACCTTCGGTTCATCAAACTGCTTCACTAACCGCTTAAGAAAAGCATAGGCTGCTTGTGTGTCCCGTTTTTTACGTAACCAAATATCCAAGGTTAAACCATCTGCATCGATGGCTCGATACAAATAATGCCATTTTACTTTAATTTTGATGTACGTTTCATCCATTTTCCATGAATAAAAGGATTTTTTATTTTTCTTTTTCCAAATTTGATAGAGTAGTTTGCCATATTCTTGCACCCAACGATAAATCGTCGTATGAGAAACGTTAATGCCACGATCATATAAGATTTCTTGAACTTCACGATAGCTAAGGTTATAACGAAGATAGTAGCCCACGGCTACAATAATCACATCCTGCTGAAATTGCTTTCCTTTAAAATGATTCATCGTCATTCCTCCTGCTATCTTTTTCTATTATTCTACCTTATTTGATAGTAGATTTAAAACTTTGCAACAGAACCGGATTAGTCTCTGCCATTAGAAAATCCTTCACCAACGTAAGTTGGCAAAGATGCCAAGTTCACTTCCTAAGAAATATCTTTACCACCATTCCTAAAAAAAATTCAAAATCTTTCAGAGAAGCTGTTAAAGGAATTTTTAAGTTCACAGATATTAACTTAGCGCGTGAGGCTAAAAATCGATTGATTCATGATTATATCGATCAACCAAAATATTCAAAAGCTTGCGCATCATTGGATGATGGATTCGAAGACGCCTTTCAATATACCGTACAAGGAAATTCCCACAATCGACTAAAGAGTACCAATCTAATTGAACGACTGAATCAAGAAGTACGCAGAAGAGAAAAGATTATTCGCATCTTCCCCAATCAAACATCAGCCAATCGCTTAATTGGAGCCGTTCTTATGGACCTACATGATGAATGGATTTATTCTTCAAGAAAATACATCAATTTTGATAAGTAGAAATGGTAAAAACATTGTATAGCATTTTACACAGGAGTCTGGACTTGACTCACTTTCTTTATTATTTTTCATTTTTTTAAACTATTTAATACTAATGTCTTTTATAATAGCTTTTCATATATTATATAATCAATCTTTATAAGTCCTTTTATAAATTTCTTTTCTACCATTTTCGATAAATTCCTGTTTAATATTTTTAATTCCATAAACAATAGTTTCAATAGGATAATATTCTTCAACTATATCTTGATATTCTTTTGCTTTCTCAATATCTATATTTCCATACATTCTTAATATATCTTCTCCAAAATTTGTTCCTATTTCTTCTTCACTATCTTCAAGTAAGTATATAAAATCACAATATTCATCTATAATTCCAGAATCTCCAAAATCAATTATTCCAGTTAATCTATTATTGCCATCTAACAATAGATGATTACAACTAAAATCATTATGGCATAAACACTTTTTACCCTCAAAAACTGTTGTTGCATTTAGTCTTTCCATAAAACTTTCTATATAATCTTTTTCTATATCAGTTAAATCATTATAAATAGTTTCACGCAACAATATATACTCTTCTAATACATTTTGTTTATTATCAATAGTACATTCACTAATATCTGTATAATCTAAACCGTGCATTTGTCTTAAAAAACTGGCAATATCTCGTTTTAACAAATTTTGTTCTTCTTCTGACATAGTAGAATAAATTTCTGGTGTTAAAAAAGTTCCTTTAATTTCTTTATAACCTAGTATAGATAATTCATCACTAATATACGAATATTCAATATTAGGAATTTTTACATTAGTTTCTAAATTTGTATTTAAAAAATTATATATTGCTTTTTCTTTTGCATAACCTTTTTTCTTATTAGTACTAAATTTTGTTTTAAAAATGTATTCATTATTAACTAAATATGCCACACTATCATAACCACTACCGATTATTTCAATACTATCTACTTTGAAATTATCAAAGTAATGCTCAATTAAATATTTCATTGCCTTAACATTTGTGGCATTATCATCATATCTATATTCCATTAAATAACAATCTTCTTTTTTGCCCTCGTGTAATTCATGTTCTGGCAAATCTTCAATAATTCTAAAACCAGATTTTTGGTATGCCCTTATTGCTCTTGGATTATTTTTATGAGGGTCTAAAATAACTGCATTAGCATTTCTTTCTTTTTTCAAAAATTCAAAAATCAATTTAATATATCTTGTACCAATTCCTTTACTCCAATAATTTGGCTCTCCTATAAATTGATCCATACCATAGACTATCTCATCAGTTTTTGGATAATGATAATCAGTATATAACTCATCATACATTTTATATATTTGTCCATATCCAATAGGAACATTGTTATATTCAATAATTACTCTAAAAACTTCATCTTCCCAAGGCTCTGTATAATGTTTTTTTAATGATTCTAATGTATATTTTTTATCTCTACCATCATAAAATTCTAATACTCTTTCATCAGTTAACCATTTTAACATCAAAGGAAAATCATCATCTATTAAAGTTCTTATACATATTTCATTTTCAACTATATTCATTTATTTATCACCTTTTTCATAATCATATACATATACTATTTCATCTTTATAATCATTTTTACCACCTAATTTTTCATATACATGGCAAGCTCTAGGATTACCTTTATCAGTTATTAAAAACATTTCAGAACAACCAATCTCTTTAGAATATTCCTTAATAAAAGATAATAATTTTGAACCATAACCTTTGTCTTGATAGTTAGGTAACATTCCTATTGAGTGTAAATAAAACATTGTTTTTCCATCAGGTCTTAAAAGTGTATAGCAATATGCAAATCCTATAATTTTATTATTTTCTTTAGCTATAAACCCAAATGAACTGGTATCATTAAGAAATCCTTTTAAATTATCAATATCAAAAACCATATAGTACTTTTACAATTTTATCAAAAACGGTTTTATGTGTAAAAATAGTTAGTAAATCATATTTTCCAATTGAGTTACGAGGTAATATACCTCTAATTTCATTTATAACATCAGTACTTTCCATACATTTACACCCCTTGCTTATGGTTAATAATCTTTGCTAATCTTTAAAAATAGTCATTTTCAACATATTTTTTATACATGTCCTCGGTATATCTTGTTATGTTCTTACCATACTCTGGATAATCAAACCCCAGTAGTTCTGCTACCTCTTTGGACACTTCCCTGAACAATTGGTGGCATATAAATAATGACTTCCAAATATTTTCATAGGAATCCATGCGATATGTAGATAATAATCTATTCCATAGATCTTCATCAATGTATTTGTTAATATACTTATAATTTTTCCCAACACTTAATGAAAATTCTGTCTTTATCCCAACCTTCCACGACATCATCCTAAGTAGTTCAAACCGTAGAATCTGGTTCAGATGATCGATTGCAAACAGTATCTCTTTGCGGCACAATCCTTTAATAACATAAGGTGTTACATTCCAAAATTCATTGCAGCAATCATCATACTCCCTTGCGCTTGGCTTTCTTACATGATAATCTATATCAGTCGGAACTATGTCCCTTTTAATTCTACAATCTTTATCAATTAGAACCTTTATTAATTTATCGCCCTTTAGGTAATTATCTAACTCTTCCAAGGGCAATAAGGTAAGATCAATTTTATTGTAATCATCAAATAGCATAAGATAGGAAAATCCCTTTTCTTCAGGTGGGAATAATTCCATATCCTCCGGCTTTTGCATCATTATTATATTCCCAAATTGATTAAGCCAGTCATCATTAGATATAAACGGTTCTATATCACTTACAAAATATGTAATATCATAATCCTGAAATTCATCTTTAGGTATATTAATATTTGCGCGTGACCCCTCAAGGGTCACAATTCGAATACGTTCATCCTGTTCTGCTAAAGAAAGTACTAAATCCATCATTTCTTTTTCTGATCTCATTTACATACTCCTCGTTTATTTTTTCTATATTATTACATCTTCTTTTTTGCCGATACAATCAGCATCATTGGGCGTCGCATTTCATCCGCCATCCCCGGAATATCCATCATGTTCTCTGGCGGCTGTGGCTCCACAATCTGATTTATTATAAAACTATTTGAAAGCAGTGTATTTAGATATGTGGTCAGTGTTCTATGATATTTTGTAACCTTTTCTTCCAAAAACATAGCTGTCCGTTTGCCCTCATAATAATAATTGTCCACCGGGAAATGCAGTATTTCTCCTTTTTCGTTATAATACCAGTCTTGTGTTCCATGAGCAGTAAAAACAGGATGTTCAACTGTAAAAACTAAATTGCCACCAGCCTTCAGCATCCTATATATCTTTTTTATTAAATTCTCATAGTCTGCTACATAATGAAACGCAAGCGAACTTAGTATTACATCAAAGCTCTCCTCTGGGAAATCCACATCTTCTATGGCACAGCATTCATATTCAATCTGTGGAAAATGGGTTTTTCCTTTTGCTACTTCGAGCATTTTATGAGAAATATCAACACCTACTACAGAGGAAGCACCGTTTTCCATCGCATATATACAGTGCCATCCATAGCCGCATCCTAAATCAAGCACACGCTTACCCTTAAAATCAGGTAGCATCTTTTTCAAAGTCTCCCATTCTCCCGCACCAGCCAGTCCTTTCTGCGAGCGACTCATTTGACTGTATTTTTGAAAAAATATATTATCATCATATTTGTTTTCTTTCATCTGAACTCTCCTCGTTTAAAAAGTTATTTATCTCCGATACAATTTCATTCACTTCATTATAAAGCTTCTCGGTCATGTCGTAGCATTCAAAAAGTGAGATACCGAGTACTTCAAAAATATGATTTACCTTCTCGGTATATTTTTCAGGTTTATGTTCAAAAGTTTCAAGCAGTTTTATAGCTTTCTTTTCGTTGATACAATAAGCATTATTACATGCAAATAACACTTGATTTAAACATGAAACTATACGAAAAACATGACCCGCAATATAATATTTATCGTCTGTTCCCGAATTTGCTTTTACAAACATTAAAGAGAACCCTGCTTCAAACATAAAAAAGTTAACTAAACTTTTCTGCAAAGCATTGGGATAAGTTTCTGCCTGTTTTTTTAATTCGCATAAGCTTTCATTCTTAGCATATAGTATTTTGCTAATCGCTAATTCTCCTCGATACATTGCACTAATATAACCATGGGGATGCCCAGTCTGATAATTGGCAGTAACAATTCCGTGCTCTGTATCTTTCATTATTTGTTCCACACGTTTAATATCACGTAAAATTAAATCCACATGATACCCGTTTATGACTAACCATCCGCCGCCATTAATCCAATCACCCCATGCTCCGGGAGGTACAACAAGGTTATTTCTATGCTCATCATCCAGCTTTGTAGCGAATTGATTAATAGTATTTATGTCAAATGATTCTGAATTGTAATAGATGCCGATATCTATATCCGAATCCTCTGTATGGGTGCCCCTTGCACGTGAATCACCTAAAACAATACCTTCTATATAAGACAGAGAGGATAATTTCTCTGCTACTGATTTAATATTATTATCTACCATCAAGCATGCTCCTTTTATCGATTCACTGCTGTAAAAATTCCAAGCCAAATCTTTTGCTTCTACTCAACATATTTATAATTTTTTTAATTTCACAAAAGATAGTTAAAACTTATCAATTGTCTTTTTATACCTCTGCTGATTAGATGAAGTCTTTTCAATAGCCTTTAAATTACCATTCATTTTGCTAACATGGTTTAAAAATAACGTTCCAAGCAGAAGTCGATCCTTTCTGGGTATCCTATTCCACACATATCCCTTGAATAAATCTTTAACAAGAAAAACTTCGCCATCATTTAGATTTTCAGTTTCTCTAATAGCTTCTTCCAATAGCTCATTTACATCAATCATGTTGTCCACTCCTTATTAATAATAATATCAACAACATTGTTGATATTATTATACGTATATTCACAGTCAAAGTCAATCCGTAAATAAGAAAAGCCACCAATCAAGGAAGTAACACCTCTCAATTGGTCGCCATTTCTGATATCCTATATCTCAATATCTATTTCAACACCTGATTTAAATTCAACAGTGAGCTTATCATCAAATACCGTATCAAATCTTTCAAAAGTACTTTGTTTTCCGCAATTAGTGCAGTTTGTTTTTGTTAAAAAAATTGTTGTCATTCTACTTTTCCTCTTCATCATTATTAAGTAAGCAACTTGCTCTCACTTATTATATTCGCAATGCAAAATAAATTTTGGAATTTTTTTCAAAAAAAGTTAAGTTGTATTGTATCAATTTCAGAACTCACACTTCAATCGACCATTCAGGCGATAATAGAGGTGGGTACGTTTCTATTCCCAAAAACTCCTTGTCAATGGAAACAAATACGTACCCACAGGGTAAATGGAAATAGAATTGGATAATTTCTAGCTATCACTTCTACTCCCTCCAAAAAATTACTCACTCTGATACTTACCCACTCAATACAAAAAGACTTGCAATCAAGGCTTTTCAATATCCCTTTCGTTCAAAGGTTCCTAGTCTTTTACGAGCAGAGCAACACACTCGACGTGGCTCGAGAGGACAGAATGAATGTCATATAAGTGTGTCCGTTCTCGGAAACATATCCACTGCGTTTTTGGCACTATCGGTAGACGGGAACATATCCACCAATCGTACCGTTTACGAAAAGGGCACTCTTACTAGGAGCGCCCTCAATAATAAACATTAATGTAATCAATAGTCTTTTTTCTTTACTGGAATCCAGATTTCGCTTCGATACTTTGGATTTCCAGTGTCTGGACTCTCATTCCATAAAATTTCAGGACCTTCAACCGCCTCGTATCCTGAAGATGGAAACCACTCTGAGTATATCCTACCCCACACATTTTGAAGTGTTTCCGGAAATGGTCCAATCGATTCAAATACAGCCCAGGTACTAGCATCAATTTTTAATACATCAAAATCTGCAGTTTCATTACTTGATGTTGCTACCCCGATGTAATGATCTAATTCTCCTTTCTCTTCCATTCTACCTTCTGAAAAATTAGTGGAAGCACTAATAATACCTGTAGGTTCTACATTTGAAATTGCTTTTAATTGATTAATAACATCCATGGTTAAAAGTTCAGTCATTTTTGCAATCTCTGGATTGACACCTTCAAAAATAATTGGAACTCTCTTCTTAAATCCTACTAACTTAAAAGGTCCTTTCTCAACAATACGATAGTTCATTTCGCATCCTCCTTTAATTGATAATTGAAAGGTCATTCGAGGATAAGCTTTTAATTGTGTATTCTCACTCCTTGCCTCAGAAGGGAGAATGCCATGCAGAGAATGAAAAGCACGGGAAAATGAATCAGCCGAATTATAGCCATATTTGACGGCTACATCAATTATTCTCAAATCCCTATCTTTCAAATCAAGTGCAGCCAACGTCAGTCTTCTTCTCCGAATATATTCTGATAAACTTATGCCTGCTAAAAAAGAAAACATCCGCTTGAAATGATACTCTGAACAATATGCGATTTTAGATACTTCAATATAATCAATTTCCTCTGTTAAGTGCTCTTCAATATACTCCAATGCATTATTCATACTTCTTAAAGAATCCATCAAACAACCTCCTTTCATCATCAATATTATCAGAGGATGCATTTATCCATCCGACAATCTGTGCACAGTATTGTCGATTCCCTTACATGTAATTAGTATCGTTAAACTAAATTTATCTTTGGGATGTTTACAACAGGAATCCTTTACTTTTCTTCAGTGTATCTTTCTTGCTGCAAAAATTCCTTTGCTTCGCTAAGGCATAAATCCCAATGACTCTTTCTTCAAAGTCAGCTTCATCTAGCCTTGCATTGCTATCTTCTCTTATTCGTTCCAACAGTTCACTTCCAAATCCAGAAAGGGAATCTTTAATAGAACGTGCCGTATCTTTTCCTCCTCTAAATTCTAATTAAATCGGAATTTGTCAGTTACTTGTATTCACTCGGTACAGGAATATTAAATCTCTCGCACAATAGTTTTACATCATGCATATCATTTTCATCATGCTCATAGCCCAGATGAAATAACACTTGATTTTCAGCATCGATACATCTTACCGTTTTATCGCCTATTTTCCCAATGCCGCTAAAGACTTCTGGAGGATATGCTTCTCCCTCAAAAACAATGTATCCTTGTTCGTTGAATTTAAATATATGAAGATCAATTATCCTACCTTTACTATCCTTATAAACCGTATGAGATGTGGTGGTATATGCTTCGATAACTTCAGCAAAGCCATATTCTTTTAATATTTCAATAAACTTTTTACCATTACTTTCTTCCACAAATAAATCAATATCGTTGTGTACTCTTGTTTCTTCTTCTAATAGAGCATCTACTCCCCAACCACCATCTATCCAAATGTTAATATCATTTTCTTCAGCATATGTTATTATCTCAATGGCATCAGTTTTACTTACCATGTAATCCCTCCGTTCAAATTAAATCTATAAGTGATAAATCTCAAAGCTATTTCTCCTAATAATATAATGTCTATTGTTCCAATCAAAGCTAAAGATGAAGCTTGCCTTCTTTAGCTCGCAATAATTAGAGCTAAATCGAGATTCCAGCACCCCCTAGATTTAAGTTCCCTTTTGTGCCGTGGTAGAAAGGCCCCAAGTCTAGGAATTTTTCATGAATTGCTCTAACCCTGCTTTGGATGTTAACATTTCAAGATTATTAAATATTTCCTCTTCGCTCCAGTTCCACCATTGTAGCTTTAGCAAGAATTCAATCTTTTCGTCACTAAAGCGTTTTTTGATAAACTTAGCTGGATTCCCACCATATATTGTATATGGCTCAACACTTTTCACTACTGTTGAATTAGCGGCAATAATCGCACCATCACCAATTTTAATACCCGGCATAATGGTAACATTTTGACCTATCCATACATCATTGCCAATCACTGTATCTCCCTTAAAAGGAAGTTGTTCAATTGTAGGAGTCACCTTTTCCCATCCATGGCCAAAGATATTAAAGGGATAGGTTGTAATTCCATCCATTCTATGATTTGCACCATTCATAATAAACTTAACACCCTCTGCAATTGCACAGAACTTTCCTATTATAAGTTTATCCCCTAGAAATTCGTAATGGTGCTCTATATTATCATAAAATTTCTCCGGTGTTTTTTTATTATCGCTATAATAGGTATATTCCCCAATCTCCACATTGGGTCTTTTAGGTAGATTGCTTATAAAACAAACCGTCTTTATATTTTCATTTGGATAAAGTTTTTTCTTATCTGGTCCTATCATAAAATATTAGCTCCTTTAATCTTTAATTACTTCATTACCTTGGCATTGTAGGACTTTCTATCTTTCGTTTTGATTCCTTTTACCAGGGTTTCTTTTCCCTCCAGTAATTCTTTTACATTCGTTTTGGTTAGTTTTTTCTTTCTAAAATGTTCAGCTAAAGTAAACTTACATTCAGGATAATTTGAACAACCATAAAACGATTTTTTTAATACAATATTGTTGCCACACTTAGGACATTTTCCTACAAGGGGTCCCGAGCGCATAGTGGGAATTTGTACCCCTTATCGATACAAATTCCCCGTAGGCGCTAGGGACCTCTTTAGCTTCTTGGAAGCTGTCAGTAGTATATCTAATAATTTATCTCCATTCCCTTTAGTAACGTGTAACTTTCCAAATTTAAAAAAGCGACTCATAGAATTATTTCCTCCCGTTAAATAATAGATAACTATTAAAAATAGACAATACTTGCTCATAAGTAACGGTACTTAAATTGTTTACTTTGGCGTGTTTCATTGCTTGATGAAACTGATTTTTAGTAAACAGTTGACGATATTCTCGATTGACCCATTTTGAAACAAAGTACGTATATAGCTTCCAATATTTATCTGGAACATCTGTGGTATGGCGGGTAAGTTTTATTAAGACGCTGTTTACTTTTGGTTTAGGATGAAAGCATTCCGCTGGCAGCTTAAGCAATTGCTGAATCGAGACTTGAGTGTGCAAGAGCAACCCTAGTGTTCGGTGAATATCCAAGGTACGCTTGTAGAATCCTTCTTCAACAATCAGATAGATGTCAGACGCATGGCTTTCAAAAACCACTTTTTTAATAATTTGTGTGCTTAAATGGTAAGGAATATTCCCAACAATTTTATACCTCTGTTTGTTAGGGAATTGAAACTGTAGAATATCTTGGTGAATTAAAGTGACACGAGTATTCAGTTTTAATTTTTCTGACGATAAGTTGAATAGATGACTGTCTAATTCAATAGACGTTACCTGTTTACTTATTTTAGCCAGTTTCGTCGTTAAATGCCCTTTACCTGTTCCAATTTCGTAAACGGTATCGGTTTCTTTTAAATTCAATTGTTTTATTATTTGGTTGAGTACTTTTTCACTCGTTAAAAAGTTTTGAGAATATTTTATATTTTTGTTCATGTAATCACTCCTGAAGTGATTACATCTGTAAATAAATACAGAAGTTAAATGATTTGTTTGTAATTTTAGTTATCTGTTTAAAAAGTCATAAGATTAGTCACTGGTAGGAATTAATCTAACGTATTTATTTATCTGCGTAATCACTGTTTTTAGTCTGTTTCAAAACAGTAGATGTTTTATCTACATTACGCATTTTGAATACCAACATGACGAATCCCTCCTTCTTAATTACAAATTTTTAGCATCTAATTTAACTTCAATTCCTATTATACAAAATTTTATCAAATCTTTCAAATGTACTTTGTTTTCCACAATTGCTGCAGCTTGTTCTTGTTAAAAAAATTGTTGTCATTCTAATTTTCCTCTTCATCATTATTAAGTAAGCAACTTGCTCTCACTTATTATATTCGCAATGCAAAATAAATTTTGGAATTTTTTTCAAAAAAAAAGTTAAATTGTATTGTATCAATTTCAGAACTCACACTTCGGTATGAGTCAGCACTAACTGATCAATTTTATCAACACCTCTACTTTTGAGATAAGGGATTAACGTACGCTCTGCATTGCTATCTGATTGTCGCTCCTGCCAGCTCTCTTGAGATGAAAAACTGACCTTCCCGCCCACATCAATAAGCACTGTCTTTCCAGTGACGTCCCGCAGAAAAATACTAT
This sequence comes from Streptococcus sp. ZY19097, assembly GCF_040731245.1. Lineage (NCBI taxonomy): Bacteria > Bacillati > Bacillota > Bacilli > Lactobacillales > Streptococcaceae > Streptococcus > Streptococcus sp. ZY19097. The sequence continues at coordinate 462,372 of NZ_CP160400.1, read as the reverse complement.
CGCCTTGACCAATATCAACCACCGTTACCTCGTTGCACGGTGGGTTCTTGCTTATGAAAAATAGCAGAGGCAAAAGTAAGCAAAGTTGTAGCACCAACTTTTTTCTCCTTAGAACATCATAAAGAAATCCTAAGGCAATCAACATGGATAAAAATACAGTTAAATCAGGTTGTCCAAAGACTAACGGGTGATTGAAATATCGTTCTACCCATGTCACTACTCTTTCCAATCCTTCAAAAATACCATTAACAAAACTGATTTTTACTAATGGTGATAATAGAAATATCACCGATAAGACGGGCAACATAAAAACATCAAAGACTAGAGAAAATACAGCTGTCAACACAATTGATGCGGGCTGAAAAGTTGCAAAATAAAAAATTAAAACAGGTAAGATTCCAAAAGTAATGGCAGTAGTCTCCGCAAGTTTCTTACGATACTCACTAAGCCCATCAAAATCAATCAGAGATAAGATAAACGCATAGGAAAAACTTAGCACTCCACCTGTTGTCAAAAGGTAATGCGGTAGGAAAAAGAACATAATCATCAGCGTCAGCGCAAGATTATCCAAACGTTTGATTTCTAAATTTGTCAAACTAGCTTGAATGAGACTACGGATAACTGATACAGAGAAACCTGTCAACCCTGCATAACAAATGGAAAAAGGAATTTGTAGCCAATCTACATAATCTTTGCGCCAGCCCATTCTCAAAAAAAGGAAGCGAAAAATACCTAGAAAAAAACCTACCTGCATACCAGAAAGGGCAAAAAGATGGATAATCCCAAGACTAGAGTAAAGATTGCCCATCTCTTCAAAAGACTTATCCAAATATCCAAAAAGCAGGCCTGTCATGTAATGCTGCATAGGGGAAGGAAAACTCTGCTGAATGTGAACAATGGCTTTTCTACGCCAATCATGCAAATAGCCAGTTAGAGATAGTCTAATTGCTTGTTGCATGTTTGTAATAGTCTCGATTTTAACTATGCGATAAATCCCTTTGCGTTTGAGATAACTCCGATAATCAAATCCCTTGAAGTTACGTCGAGGTGTGGCTTCCTCGGTTGTCGCTTGAACTGTCAAAATTATAGTTTTATCCAATTTTTGGAAAAAGCTTTGCTCCTCTTGCGACTTGAATTGGTAAAAAGCTTGATAGGTCCTACCATTAGATTTACCCTCAAAAGATAACAAATCACCATTAATTGAAATGGTATCAGGCACCAGTTCAATCTGAGTCAGACTGGCTGGCGCTGCTGCATAGTCCTGTTCTTGTTTAAAGTGCAGTGTCACAAAATATAAACCAAAAACCAACAAACAACCAAATGTTTGAAAGAATTTCTTAGACCCATAATGTCGATACAAATTAATGAGAGCAAAGATAAATAAAATTAGCCCCGCTACTGTCCATGAAAAAATAAGAAAATAAAGTAAGACTAGCAAAAAAGCCAAATGAATTGGCTTAATAGGTAAGTAATTAGTCAACACTCACCTCTGATTTCAGTTTTTCAAGCGTTTTTTCACCAATTCCTGAAACATTTGTCAAGTCATCTACTGACTTAAAACCGCCATTGTTGTCACGGTAGTCAATAATATCTTGTGCTCTTTTCTGACCAATTCCTGAAATAGTTTGTAAATCTGCCAATGTAGCAGTATTAAGATTGATTTTTTCTGTCGTCTCTTCTTTGCTACCTGACGCATTTGTTGTTGCTGAACTTGGAGAAGGAGTTGAGATCACACTAATATCCTCGCCCTGATTGGCAACATAAATGACCTCTTCATCACTAATTTTCTGGGCAAGATTAATAGATTTCTTATCAGCTTGAGCCGTCAGCCCACCAGCTGCCTTAATGGCATCGGTCACACGACTATCTGCTGCCAAGCGATAAACTCCCTCTTTATTGACTGCACCTTTGACATCTACAACTAAATCAGTCTTAGATGAAGAAGTTTCTGGCTCACTTGTAGATACTGATTTCTCAGAATTTTTAGAAATTGTACCTTGGGCACTGCTAGGTAAAGCTAAATCAGCTGAAACTGGTTGCACTGGAGCAAGAAATTGTGTCCACACAACAAGACCTAAGCCCAAGACAACTCCCCCTCCTATTAGAACTGACCACAGTTTATTCTTTTCAAAAATATCACGACATTTTTCTAAATAATCTTTCAACATATTATCACCTCACTTTTACTATACGAAAAAACTCGCCAAAATTGACGAGTTTTTTTAATTACGGTGTTTATCTGGATCCCAAACAAAGCTTGCTAGATAGCTAAAGAGCAATGTAAAAAGCACGACGATAATTGCCACAATAGCCAAAGGCAAACGGTAAATGTATGTCAGAGGATTCGTACGTTTATCAACATAGTAGCTGTCATTTTCAGCATCTAGTCTGTCAAATTCAGCCTGAATACGACGAGCAACTTCCGCAATTCCTTCATCATTCATTCGTCTAATATCCGACACATCAATAGGATTCCCAAAATTCATGTCAATACGCTCACCTGAAATTAGACCACTGAATTTCATAGGTCCTTTATAGGCTGCAGGCATAATTTTTACTTTAGCCATCTTGGCAATAACAGCTACACCTCCTTTTACATCAGTCGAGTGGCGACTACCACTAGGAAACATAACCAAGGAACGATTGCTCTTTTTTAGCATATTGACAGGGTATTTGATGGCCTGTTGACCAGGGTTATCACGATCAATTGGAAAGGCTCCACACATTTTTATCCACCAGCCAAAGATGCGATTTTTGAACAATTCTTTCTTCGCCATGAAGATGAATTGCTTAGGGCGTGCCGCAAAGGCCATGTAAACGGGATCCCAGAAGGTACGGTGGGGTGCCACCAAAATATAGTTTTCGTCCTTGCTTAAAATCTTGTCTTCATTGTGGTAGTGAGCATTACCATTGAAAACCCAAAGCAGAAAAACAACCAAGCCACGCAGGTAAGTATAAAACACTAGCTTACTCCTTTTTTAATCTTTCTTTTCATTGTATCACGATTAGGTTATTTACGAAAGAAGAAACTCATTTTTAAACGTGCTATAATGAATAGCCTATAATGAATAGAGGAGGTATGGTATATGGTAACTTACATCTGGCTTTTCCCTTTACTCTTTATCTTTCATGATATGGAAGAAATTGTCGGCTTCATGCCTTGGATGAACAAACACAAACAGCTGCTCCAAGAGAAGGCTCCGCTTTTTCTCAAACTTCACGATGGCCTTTCAACGGAAGGCTTTGCTTTAGCCGTTTTTGAGGAACTGATAACCGTCTTAATATTTTCACTGGTCGCTCTTATCGGCCATCATAGAATCCTCTACCTCATCTGGTTAGGTGGCTTCATCGCCTATGCCCTCCACCTACTGGTTCACATCTTTCAGGCACTCTTTCTCAGACAGTACATTCCCTCGCTAGCGACGTCTCTTATCTGCCTTCCTATCAGTTGCTGGATTATTGGAAAAGTTAGTCTGCTGTTGCAGGTTCGTTGGGCGGAGCTGCTTGTTTTTTCTATCATTGGCTGTCTCATTGTCGGTGTTAATCTAATTTTAGCACTCACGCTTGGCAAGCAATTCTCAAAATGGCTGGCCAAAAAGTCATTCCTCTAACTCAATTGTCACTTTTTCTGCTATAATGAAGACTATGACAAATCCGATTTTAAAAGAGGGAGAGCGTATTGACCAACTCTTCTCTACTGACGTCAAAATTATTCAAAACAAGGACGTCTTCAGCTACTCTATTGACAGTGTCCTGTTGTCACGCTTTCCAAAAATCCCTAAAAAAGGTTTGATCGTTGACCTCTGCTCGGGCAACGGTGCTGTTGGCCTCTTTGCTAGCACTGCGACTTCGGCTCCCATCACCCTAGTTGAATTGCAAGAGCGTTTGGCGGACATGGCAGAGCGGTCTATCCGACTCAACAACCTGCAAGACCAAGTGCGGATGGTCAATGATGATTTGAAAAATCTGCTGGACCACGTCCCCCGCTCGCAAGTTGATCTCATGTTATGCAATCCGCCCTATTTCAAGGCTACAGAGACTTCCAAGAAAAATCTGTCCGAGCATTATTTACTAGCGCGGCATGAAATCACAACCAATTTGGAAGAAATCTGTCAAGTCGCCCGCCATGCGCTCAAATCCAATGGCCGCTTAGCCATGGTTCACCGTCCTGACCGCTTCCTCGATATTATCGACACCATGCGCAGTTACAACCTCGCGCCTAAGCGTATCCAGTTCGTCTATCCTAAGGCAGGCCGCGAAGCCAACATGCTCCTTATCGAGGCTATCAAGGATGGGTCAACTGATGGACTCAAAATCCTACCACCTCTTTATGTCCACAAGGATAATGGTGACTATACCGATGAAGTTTTTGAGATTTATTTTGGCAAAAACGGCAAAGCAAACTAATATGACAGCAACAAGCAAGAAATCAGAGACAAGTCTTAAGAAAGCTTATATGTATGTGCTCAAGTGCGCAGATGGCAGCCTCTACACTGGCTATACAACCGATCTTGACCGCCGCCTCAAAACCCACAACGCAGGCAAAGGTGCCAAGTATACCAGAGCTAGACTCCCCGTCAAGCTCCTATACTCGGAATGCTTCGCCAGCAAAGAAGAAGCTATGAGCGCCGAAAGTTACTTCAAGCAAAAAAATAGAAAACAAAAACTAGAATATATAAAAAAACACACCGCAAAATAATCTGTGGTGTGCTTTTTGTAATAGGCTACGTATTACCGCCAAGGGTTGTAGAATCTACCTTGGTTAACATAGAAAAGAGTTAAACTCGTTAAAAGGATGATAAGGGCAAGAGAGACTGTCGCAACGTCCTGTTTAGTAAAGTTTTTTTGGGTGTACCAAGTCCGCTTTTTATTTTTCCCGAAACGGCGCAACTCCATAGCTGTTGAGATGGTGTCAATACGACCAAGCGAGCTAAAAATTAAGGGAATGACAATTTGAAGATTCCCCTTGATGCGCTCAAGTAGCTTAGCCTTCTTGGATAATTCCAATCCACGCGCTTCTTGTGACATGCGAATCATATAAAATTCCTCTTGCACATCTGGGATATAGCGAAGCGTCAAACTGACTGCATAAGCCACCTTGTAAGGTACTCCGATTTGATTAAGACTGGAGGCAAACTGGCTCGGGTGAGTTGTCATCAGAAAGAGCACCGCCAATGGCACTGTACAAAAATATTTGAGAGTCAGATTGAAAAGATAAAAAATTTCTTGACTGGTTAGGTAAAAAGGTCCCCAGCCCTGCAAAAGTACTGTCTTTGCGCCATAAATGTTCTCACCATAGCTTGGTGCAAAGAGATAAACCATGAGAACATTCAAAAGTGCAAAAACGGTAATGAACTTGATTACAAAAGAAATCTGACTCCAACGAATTCCAGCCATTTTCAGCAAAAAAGTCGCAAACAAGGCCACAAGCAAAATTAATCGTGTATCATAAGTCGTCATGCAGGCAATTGACACTAAAACGAAGAAAAGCAACTTACTGGCACCCGACAAATGATAAATGAAGCCAGAATTTTCCTGATAACCGATAAGTTGATTAGCCATGGGCTCCTCCTTCTTTTTGGATATAGAATTGAGTCAGGGCAAGAGGATCCGCCTTAATTTTTTCAGCTAAATCAAAGAGACTGGTTCGCTTCAAGTGCGCTTGCTTCAAAATTTCAGGCTGTGCGAAGAGCTCAACAGGAGAACAATCTGCCAAAATCTGGCCATCACTGACCACCACACTACGATCTGAATACTCTAGCATGAGTTGCATGTCATGCGTAATCATGACAATAGTATGGCCCACTGCATGCAAATTGTCCAAAAAACGCATGATTTCGGTATAATTCCTCTTATCTTGACCTGCTGTTGGTTCATCCAGCAAAATAAGTTCAGGGTTAAGTACCAAGATAGAAGCAATGGTCACACGCTTCTTCTGACCAAAGGATAGAGCCGAGATAGGCCACTTCCGAAACTCGTAAAGCCCACATGTTTTCAACGTATTAAGCACTCGTTCTTCTACCTCAGCTTCAGCAAACCCTCGCAAACGCAAGCCCAAAGCCACCTCATCAAAAATCATACTCTGACTAATCATCTGATTAGGATTTTGCAGAACATAGCCAATCCTCTCCGCCCGTTCCTTAACCGAATCTGCTGTAATTGACTTCCCTTGATAGAGCATCTCACCAGTTGACTCAATAAAGTGGCACAAAGCCTTAGCTAGTGTGGATTTTCCAGCACCATTACGACCAACAATAGCCAAACGTTCCCCTTTGCCGATGGTCAGATTGATGCCCTTCAAAATTTGGCGCTCAGCATTATAGGCAAAATTGAGATTTTTGACCTCCAAGAGTTTTTCTTTGGGTAATGGCTGAGCTGATCTACTCGTTTTGTCAAAAGTCAGACCATCTAAGTCTAACTGATCAAGTTCAGACAGATGCTCTGCCATTTCTACAGGAAAACCCAAATCACGTAAAGTCGTAACATAGAGTGGCTCTCGAATCCCATTATCTGCTAGAAGCTGAGTTTTTAACAACTCATCAGGTGTCCCATCAAAGAGAATGCGACCATCGTTGACCAACACGACCTTATCCACCTGACGGTAGAGAACATCCTCCAGACGATGCTCAATGATGATAGTTGTCGTCTCTTGCTCGTGGTGGATACGGTCAATCAAATCAATAGTGTCTTGACCCGATTTTGGGTCAAGATTCGCCAATGGTTCATCAAAAAGTAAGATGGGACTCTCGTCAATCAACACTCCTGTCAAACTAACGCGCTGCTTTTGCCCTCCAGATAAATCTTGCGGACGATGATTAAGAAAATTCAACAAATCTAATCGCTGTGCCCAGTCGTGAACTTTCTGTACCATCTCACTTTGAGTAATACCGTCATTTTCAAGAGCAAAGGCCAGATCCTCTGCTACCGTTAAGCCGATGAATTGACCGTCTGGATCTTGCAGAACGGTAGAAACCAAGTGTGATTTCTCATAAATAGATAAGTTAAAAGCATCCTTTCCATCAATGGTGAAGGTCCCCGATTTCTCTCCGTGGTAGGTATTGGGAATAATTCCATTCAGACAGTGACCAAGAGTAGATTTTCCTGAACCCGATGGTCCAACAATCAGCACCTTCTGCCCCTTTTCGATGATCAGATTGATATCCTTCAAAGTTGGCGCCGCTTGTGCGTCATATTTGAAGGTAAATTGTTTAAACTGAATAAATGGCGCCATAATCTCTCTCCATAATATTAAGTTGTCCTAGCAAGTGTGCGTAGAAAGTAAAACCTTCCCCAACGCTCACCATAAGCGGACCAAAATGTTTAACTTTCTGCATTAAAGCAAAGCAGACAAGCCGATATCAGCTTGTCATAAATGTTATAACTATTAAACTAGTCCTTAGTTAAACTACCTGACTTCACACGAGACTTAGCGTAAGCGGCCAACAAGAGGCTACCACCGATGGCAATAGTCACACTATTAACAGCTGCCGACAAAAGCCCTTGAGCAAAAACCTTGCTTGAGGCTTCGTGGTAAATCAAGATATCACCGTAAGGCGCAACAACAGCCCACCCGACAACATTGGCAACAATTTGCACAAAGTTAAACCAAAGGTAGTCACCGACTGTCAAATGACCCTTTTCAATATTGATTTTCTTAGACAAAAGACCAATGGCAAGACCAAGCAAGCCACTCACCAAAATCCATGTCCACCAAGGATTGCCATATTGGAAAGCATCTTTCAGAGTATGCCCTATAAAACCAGAAAAGAAACCTACAGTTGGTCCGTAGATAATAGCAAAAAGGGCGAGAACCGCATACTGAAGCTGAATGCTGGTATTCGGCACGAAAGTAGGAATATTAATCAGCATACCAATGATTACAAATAACGCTGCTCCAATTCCTGTTGCGACAACTTTTTTGATTGAATTGTTTTTCATGATAACTCCTTTATGATTATTAGAACTTGTATTCACAAGTGAAGTGTTTTTGTATAAGAGATAATTTTTCACTAATCAAGGCAGTTTTTTGAGAGAATACTGACTGTATCTTGAAAAAAACTAACGATGAGTAGTTCAAAAACTAGCCTTAGATGGAAGTGTTGAACTGTGAATACAGTTTCTTAAATCGTCTTAATCTCAATGCGCCAGTTTGATCCAACACCGACATTGTAAGCCTTAGCAAATGACCCTTGATTGATGGCAAGACCAACACGGTAAAGCGAATTGATATAGATAATAGGCTGACCAATACGCACATCCGCAAAAGACTTGCCGTAGGTCACCTGATTTTGATACACCAGCATATCATTGTTGTAAATAGTCACCTCAAAACGGTCACCGTAGTCTGGATCTAGGCTATAAAATTCTTCACGTGTAATGGAGGTCCAGAGGGAACCAAAACGCACATCTAAGATATCAATTGCACCACAAACTGACTCATCTGTAAAGCTCGTCTCCACTACTGGAAGTTCCAAAATAGCATCGATCGGCAATTCTGGACCAACTTCCTCAAAACTAATATGCCCACTTGCTAATTTAGCACCCGTAAAGGCATAAACATCACGTCCATGAAAAGTATATGAATACTCCGTATTTTTGCGGCGGTTTTTTACCTCTGAAATCTCCCTAATAGCCTTAATCCCTACATGTTTCTTGATATAAGAAAGTGTCCCATTATCAGGCGTCACAATATATTGATCCAATTCTGTTAAAGCAACCACACTTTTACGCTTAGAGCCCACACCTGGATCCACGACAGAGACAAATGTAGTCCCCGCTGGCCAATATTCTACCGTCTGAAAGAGACGATATGAAGCCTCAAAAATGTTATAAGGAGTGATTTCATGTGTTAGATTATGTATTTTAAGCGTTGGATCTTCCTGCAAAGCCACACCAATCATGGCTGCAACTGCTCCATCAACCAAACCAAAATCTGACTGCAGCACTAATAATTTATTACTCATACTTATAGCTAACCTCCTTTTAACAATGTCTTATTTTATCATAAACAACACCGTTTTGGAAGATTCTTATTTCTTGAACCAACCATAGTTTTAAACTATTAGTATTATCTATTTTTTGCAAAAAAGGCTGCGCTACTGCCCAACCTCGCTTACTTATTAACGTTTTTTCTTACCCCAAACAGATTTCTCAGCTACCGCAGTAAAGAGAACATCCGTTGAAGAATTGAGAGCTGTTTCACAGGAATCTTGGATTACTCCAACAATAAAACCTACGCCCACTACCTGCATTGCAAGATCGTTAGAAATACCAAAGAGGCTACATGCCACAGGAATCAGCAAGAGAGAACCTCCTGCTACGCCAGATGCACCACAAGCGGACACTGCAGCTACAACACTCAGCAAAAGAGCTGTTAAAAAATCAATAGAAATCCCTAAAGTATTAACCGCAGCCAAAGTCAAAACATTGATAGTAATAGCTGCACCAGCCATATTGATAGTAGCTCCCAAAGGGATAGAAACTGAGTAAGTGTCCTTGTTAAGTCCTAAATCTTCACAAAGTTTCATATTCACAGGAATATTAGCTGCTGAACTTCGTGTAAAGAAAGCCGTAAGTCCAGACTCCCGCAGACAACGAAAAACAAGAGGGTAGGGATTTTCACGCATCATAATAAAGGCAATTAATGGATTAACCACAAGGGCAACCGTCAACATTGTCCCTACCAAAACAGCAATCAAAAGACCATAGTCCGCTAAAATTCCTACGCCATTTTCGGAAATAGTAGTAAAAACTAGCCCTAGTATCCCAATTGGCGCCAAATTGATAATCCACGTGACTACCTTTGACGTTACTTCAGAGAGTGTCTGTAACAATTCTTTGGTTGCTGGACTAACATTCCGCATAGCCAAACCAAAAACTACTGCCCAAGTCAAAACACCAATATAGTTGGCTGTTGCGATAGCATTGATAGGATTATCAACCAATTTCAATAATAAAGTCTGAAAAACTTCAGCAATGCCTTGCGGTGCAGCTAAATCCGTTTCAGCGGACTTGGTTAGAGTCAAGGTCAATGGAAAAATATAATTGACTAAAACTGCCACAAAAGCTGCTGAAAAGGTACCTACAAGATAAAGACCAATAACCGTTGACATATTCGATTTTTGTCCTTCTTCATGCTGAGATAATGCATTCGCAACTAAGACAAATACCAAAAGTGGTGCAATCGCTTTAAGACCGCCAACAAACATCTGGCCCAATAGACCAATAAGACTAAGCTTGGGTAGGAGCAACCCTAGAAATAATCCAATAACAACACCGATAGCAATCCGCTTAATCAATGGCGTCCGATTCCATATTTTAAAAAAACGTGTCATAATTTCCTCATCATTCATTTTGATACTCAATCATGATAATACAATTATGACTATCCGTCAAACTCATGTTTCATTATCTAAGGGTTATTTCGGGGACAGTCTAGCCGACTGCCTCAGATAGCTCTTTTTCTTTTGCCTCTTGTTCCGCCTGTTCACGCTCTTTTCTGCGCCTCCAATAGGTACGCCCCCAAGCACGTTTACGGCGTTTGCGTTCGTTCTCTTTCATCTGTTCGGGTGTAAGCTCCGGCATTGGGACATCCAGTTTACCCACATACTTGAGATAAATATCAATCTGCTGGATTCTGTCACCGGTAGATTTGTCCGCTTCGTGTACTACAATTTTATCAACAAATTCATTAATCATAGGAGTAGTAAGCTCTGTGAAATCTGTGTATCGGTGTACAGTTCAATAAACTTATCTACATTATCAGCATTCTCCTGATAGTCATTCAAAGCCTTTTCTAAAGCATCTACTGATAATTCCAATTCACTTTGTTCTGTTTCGTAGTCAGCCAAAAGCATTTCAAACCGCTTGTCACTTAGCTTCCCATTTACATTGTCCTCATAGATTTTTTTGATGAGGGTATTTAGTTCTTTGATACGTTTCTGCTCTCTGGAAAGACGTTTTTTCAGTGCTTTGGCTTCGCTTTCCTGTTGAAGCTCCGTAGCACTGCGAACCTTTTCGATAAACTCGGATTCATGCTCCATCACATAAGTGCTGGTAGCTTTGATGACTTCCAAAAGCAAATCCCTGATAACATCCGTACGGACATGATGCTGTGTGCATCTGTTTTCAAACTTGCTCTTTGCCTTACTGTAAGTGGAGCAGGTGTAATTGTCCTGTGCATTGGTGTACTTTCCGGTTGGATTACCATCCTTATCCTTCTTTTCATAACCGCCGGTGCGGTGGTTGAACATCTTAGCACCGCAGTCAGCACAGTATACCAGTCCGGTCAGAGGATTGATGTCCCCTTTCTTGGTGGGACGGTGCTTGGTTTCACGGATTTTCTGAACAATAAGCCATATTTCTTCGTCCACAATTGCTTCCTGCGTGTTTTCAAAAATAATCCAGTCCTCCGGTGAATTGTGCACAGAATTCTTATCCTTATAGGATAGTTTCTTGGTGCGGAAATTCACGGTATGCCCCATATATTCAGGTTTTCTTACAAGGTCTGAAATCGTAGTGGCAGTCCAAGTGTATGGTCTGTTCATGTCACAGCTTCCCCGACAGGTTCCAAGTCCCTGCTTTGCAAGATAATAGGAAGGTCTTTCAACCTTTTCATCCTTCAGTATCCTTGCTACCTGCATCGGTCCGTTTCCTTCTATGATAAGCTGATAAATTCGTCTTACAACAGCGGCAGCTTCTTCATCAATAATCCAACGATCTGGGTCATCAGGATCTTTCTTGTACCCGTAGATTGCATTACTTGTCAGATGCTTTCCGTCCATCCCCTTATTATGAAGTACGGATTTGATCTTCCGGCTGGTATCTCTTACATACCACTCGTTCATAATATTAAGGAATGGGGCAAATTCGTTACTGCCATCGTTCAGGGCACTGTCCACATCGTTGGAAATAGCGATAAATCGCACATTTTTCTTTCGAAACAGCACTTCCGTATAAAAGCCTACTTCAAGGTAATTACGCCCGATACGGCTCATATCCTTTACAATAACGCATCCTACAGTGCCATCTTCAATATCCGCAAGCATACGCTTCCAGTCCGGTCTGTCAAAATTGGTTCCCGACCAGCCATCATCTGTATAATGACGCAGATTGGTAAATCCCTGTTCAGTTGCATATTTCTCCAGCATTTTCTTCTGGTTTATGATACTGTTGCTGTCACCGCTTTGCTCATCATCACGGGATAATCTCTCGTAGAGTGCAGTGATTTTGCTTAGTTCCGGTTGTTTGGTTTTCATAAGATTCTCCTTTCAAAACAAACAACCAGCTTATCTGTGGTTTTATTCTACCACGAATAAGCTGGTTTGTGTAAAAATAATTATTGTCTCACTTATAGGAGAAATCCGAAAGGAAATCGGAACTATTTTTATAAATGTTATAAAATTTTAATTTTTCCCATAATTCGGGAGAATTAGAAAAAAGTTTGGTATTACAAATATGAACTACTCAAAAATTTCGAGTAGTTCATATTACTGGAATTTTCAATTTTATCACATCAATCACAAATGTGCTTTGCCCAGTCCACAATTGGTTCAATATATTTCTTGTCACTGATATCGTATGACTTAGAAATCATTTCTGCTTGAATCTTCTCTGCTTCAGTCTTATCTTTTTTTGCCTTTAATACACTTATAAACATTTTCATCATTAATTTAGAAGTACCCGACATTCTCTCATAATTAAATCCACCCGGACAATAAAATATCTTTACCTTTTGATGTTCTTCTTCAGTAAACCAATTCTTCATCGCCACTTCTATTTCAGGATTTTCTATAGGACTTCCGCCTACGCAGTATACTGCCAATTTTTTGTCGTTCCACTTTTTAAGATTGTTCTTGAACCACTTGATTTTACTAATTCCACCTGCACATGCCCAGCCGCCAAATATTATCGCATCATACTGCTCAAAGTTCAGTTTGTCAGCTTCATTAAGCTCAACACATTCACATTCTAGGGCTTCACTAATCCATTGTGCGTATTTCTTTGTAAATCCAGTCTGTGAATTATAAATTACAATAATGTCTTTTCTCATCTCAATATTCTCCATTTCTTTCATTTGTCTTAAATTAAGCTAAATCCTTCAAATTATCTTCAATTTGTATAATCGTCTGTATTGTTACTTGTAGCTGCTCCTCTGAAACACCTGCAAACATTTTTTTCAAAATACTCATAGTCATTTCATCGTTTTTTTCACAGAAATCTCTACAATAGTCAGTAAGTTCAATGCGCTGTTTTCGCTTGTCATTTTTATCTACGATAATAGTAACAAAACCTTTCTTTTCCAATTTTAATAAAATCTGTTTTACATTCTGATGTGAGCTACCCATAATCTCAGCAAGTTCTTTAACCGTTGGTTTTCCTTTACACAGATTAATACATATAATTGCAAAAAACTGTTTCCAACTTACTTCTTTCATCGTGCTATCTGCAACAGCCTGAAATCTGTTATCAAAAGCACTTAATAATCCCAGTAAAAAATAAGATGAATCAATCCCTGTAAAATCTACTTTGTCACTACGAATCACATCTTTAATATTCATATCATCCTCCAATAGGTAATATATTACTTTATATATGGTAATATATTACCTATTATCTGTCAATAGAAAAAGGCGGATATTGTTCCGTCTTTTTCACAATTGCTATTTCCTAAATTCGCTTTTTCTGTATTGCTGAATTTTGACAGTTTTATTTAACTTTGTTTATTTATCAGCTTTTTCCAATCCTTTTACTATCTTATCAAAATCAGATTCTATCGGCTGCGTCTTGTTAAAAATATCATATTTCTGATATGCTTTCTCTACTGCCTGCTTATGGGAAATATGTCCATTATCTTTCAATATATCATATCTGCGGAACGCAAGGAACTCGTTCACACTTTTTGAAAATTCCTCCATTGTAAAGACATTTTCACGTTCAATCAAATCCTCTATGTAATCAAAATATCCTGTAACAGCACGTTCCAGTTGGCGGATTTGCTTTTCATCCAATCTTGCATCTCACCCGTCAAAGCCAGCCTGGCATACTCCATAGGGTTGTCAATGGCAAGAGCATTTAATGCACACTGTGAATTAGGTGTGGTCTTCAATCCATCCTCTGCCTTATTGCAGTCGATTCGTAAAAGCATATTATCAAAAGTGGTTATATCAATGCTATTGCAGCGTTGGTTATATGTAGCATATATAAATTTCATAGCTTTTTTATCCTTTCCGTTTTATTACAGATAAGCTGGTTGTGTTGGTAAATTATTATGTGTCCTAGAATTATCCTTTAGAAAGGGAAACACAACTTAGCTTACTGTTTTTTTATGATTTATTTAATTGCTTAAATAGATTGAAGAAGAAAATATAAATAGTGAGCACTAGGAAGAGTTGCAACGAAAAGACACGTTGAACGCCTTGAGTTAAATCAGAGCTAGTATTAGCCAATACCGAAGCAATAGCAGTTCCAAGCGCACCTGCAAACTGTTGCATCATTTGAAAAATAGCAGTTGCGTCAGCCTTTTTATCTTGAGGCAGTTTAGAGACCGAAACAGCCAAAGTATTGTTAAAAGCCATGTTTCGTCCAAAGGTAAAAATGATATAACTGAGAGCTAAACTAAAAACTGTCAATGACTGTGTCAGACTAGCCATGATAGCTAAAGCCGAGGCAAAAAGGGTATTACCAATGTAAAGAGAAGGTTTAGGTCCCTTTAAATCATAAAATTTCCCAAAAAGGGGAGCAAGCAGAGCCCCTAATAGTGTCCCTGGCAAGAGTGCAAATCCCGCTAAAGTAGAACTTGCTCCCTTAGCTTCAATCAAAAAGTTTGGAATGATAAAATTAGAACCCAGATTTGAAAATTGATAGATGAAAAAGGGAATCAACCCCAACCAAACAGTTGGTACTTTTAAGATTCGAATATCTAGAAAAGGTGTTTTGGTTTTTAAACTACGAACAATAAAACCAAGCAAACTAACAATGAAAATGACCAGATATGGCCAATTAACCTTGCCATTTTCTAAGCTTGTAATGGCAAGAAGAGAGGTGGTCAGTGCAACTGCTAGAAAGCTAAAGGCAAAAATATCAAAGGGACGTTTCACTGTTTTTGGACTATTTTCCATATATCTCTGATTAAGTATAAAACAGATGACTGGAACAGGCAAAATGAAAATAAAAATCCATTGCCAAGGAAGATGAGCAATCATAAAACCTCCATAAGTAGGACCAAATGCAGGGGCTAAACTCATGATAAGACCCCCAATTCCCATGTAAGTCCCAATCTTACTTAGTGGAACACGCTCTAAGATTAGGTTGAACATCAACGTCATTCCAATCCCTGTCCCTAACCCCTGCAAGACACGCCCAGCAATCATAATAGGAAAGAGATTAGTGATAAAGGCTAGGATAGTACCTGTAGTAAAGAGAAATAGAGCGATATTTAAGATACTCTTTTCCTTAACATTTTGTTGTAACGTGGCACTAACGGTCATGGAAATGGCAACCGCTAAAAGATAAACAGTCGTAATCCACTGTAAACTAGATAAGGGAAGTCCAAAAACCTTCTGAAGAGTAGGAAAGGTTACATTCATACTAGTTTCAGATAAAATACCAGCGAAGCCTAATAGAGCAGTTGCGACAATGGATAAAGTTGTGTTCTTTGAAACAGTTTCTTTTGTTGACATTAAATCCTCCATAAAATGTAAAAAAGGTAGCTCGGAGTTGGCTACCACCTTCTAATTATAAACTATAACACTACTAGAATAACACGATTAGCAGGAAAGTTCAAGTTGAGTTCAAGCAAAAAACATGCTGTACACGTACAAGAAGAAGCCATTTTCAATTTCTCCAATCAGTAATTTGTTCATAAGCATCTTTTATTGACCTTTCTTTAGCCCTCAGTTATAATGTAATTGTCATACTATTGTATTCAATTATATTCAATATTATACAATTATCTCTCATCTCACCTAAGAAAGGATTATATTATGACACAAAAAAATGTTTATGTCATCATTGGTTTTATGCTCTTTGCGCTATTTTTTGGAGCGGGAAATCTCATCTATCCCGCATTTTTAGGTATTTACTCTGGAAGTCATCTCTTTTGGGCAATTCTTGGTTTTTGCTTAACTGGTGTCACACTTCCCTTATTAGGTGTAGTGGCTGTTGCCTATTCAGGAGCCACAGATGTTGAAATAGTTAATCGCCCCATCTCAAAGTGGTATGCACTGCTCTTTTCTGTCGCCCTCTACCTTTCTATCGGCCCATTCTTTGCCATTCCAAGAACAGGAGCCACTTCCTACTCCATCGGGACCGAACCAATATTTGGCAATAGTCCAGCTGTAAAAGTTATCTATGCCATCATTTTCTTTGGCCTGTCTTATCTACTTGCTATCAAGCCCAATAAAATCGCTGATGCCATCGGACGCTTCTTGACACCTGCTCTTCTTCTGGTGATTACCATTCTAGTGATAGCATCTTTTATCCATCCTGCTGGACATATTGGGCAGCCCCACAATGCCGCCTCTGATATTAGTAATGCTTTTAAAGATTATCCCTTTGTGGCAGGTCTCATTCAAGGCTATGGAACAATGGATGCCCTGGCATCGCTGGCTTTTGCTATTCTCGTTATCAATGCCGCCAAAGAATTTGGTGCCACTAGCAAAGCCCAAATTGCTACCATTACCCTAAAATCAGGACTCGTTGCCATCACCCTCCTAGCGCTAATCTATATTTTTGTAGGACGAATTGGTGCAACATCCCAGAGCTTATTTGACTTTTCAAAGGGTAACTTTACTTTCCAAAATTCCGCTATTGACGGTGGTCATGTACTAAGCCAAGCTGCCTTTTTCTATTTGGGAAATATCGGTCGTGCAGTACTAGCGTTAGCCATTTTTCTAGCCTGTCTGACAACAGCCACTGGCTTAATCACCGCCTGTGCAGAATATTTCCATAAATTGTTTCCAAGACTTTCTCACGTGACTTGGGCAGGAATCTTCACACTGATTGCCACGACTTTTTACTTTGGTGGTTTATCCGAATTAATCAAGTGGTCACTTCCCGTCCTCTACCTTCTTTACCCATTAACCGTTGTTATTATTGCTCTGGTACTTGGGCAAAAATATTTCAATGGAAATCCCAAAGTTTTCCAAATCACCATTGGTTTGACAGCTATTGCAGCATGCTATGATGCTCTATCTACGCTTTCTAAGATGACTGGTCTCTTTAGGTTACCAACTGCAGTTGTTTCCTTTTTTACCGAAATCGTACCTCTGGGACAATTTAACCTTGGATGGATTAGCTTCGCACTTCTAGGTTTTCTCTTGAGCTTTATCATTCATAAAGTTAAAAAAGGCTAGTTTCTGGCTAGCCTCAACCGATATTATACAAAATAGCGTTTGAAAAAATCTAATATTTCTAAATTACAGGCAGTTGCAATAGGATCTTTAACATTGTAATTAAAAATATGTCCTTTTGGATCTTCAGGTGTCCCAAAACTTCTAAATTCATGCTCAATGTGCTTAGCACGTAGGAAACCATCTAGTCGAACAGTGCAGTCACGGATAAAGTCTTGATTAGCAGTGGTAAGAAATAGCGGTGGCATAGCTGAAGTGATGTAATTTTCGGTCAGCAGCATATCTATTTTGTTTTCTAAAACAGCATCGGTAAAGTAAGCTTGTGGAGCCCCTTCTATCGTTCCAGGAATGTTGAGGAAAGAGGCGCCACAGTTGATAGCAGCTGCTCGGACTGAGAAGTTGGGGTTTTCATAGCCAAATTTTTGACGGAAGTCATCATTAGTTAAAATAGTCAAATATTGTACTGCCATCTGCCCACCAGCACTATCTCCAATGATGAAAACATTATTTAAGTCTAAATCATAGTCATCACTGTGCTTGCCTACCCAGTGCATGGCACGATTAACATCGTCTAGTTCACCAGGAAATTCAACCTCAGGAGCCAATTGATAGTTGAAATTGACAAATGCAAAGCCCTCTTTTGCTAAACTAAGCCCAAAAAACTGGTAAGTTTCTTTAGTCCCATAAACCCATCCACCACCATGTATATTGATAATAGTTGGGACCTTTCCTGTACGTTTTTTAGGTAGATAAATATCTAAGAGATTCCACTTTTCTTTAGAACTATAAGCAATATCATCAAATCGTTCTACTTCGGGAATATCATGCGGTAGTCCTGCATCACGTTTATCATCCCCTTCTTTAAAAAGGGCATTCAGTGTTTTAGCCGCCTCTAAAATATCTTTCTTAATTACCATTTTGTGAGACCTCATTTCTAAATATATTTTGTAGATACTACGATTTTAGGTCAAAAGTAACTAAAAATCTAGTATCATCTTATCTAAAAAAGGGCGTCTAGTGACCTATTTATGAAATATAAAGAGGTCACTCAGCGCCTTTTTCTGGGAACTCCTGTTATTTTGTAAAATCTGTCAAGCCGTTATAATTAGAGCTAAGAAAAGATTGATAGCGGTTACTTTGCTGTCTATTAAGCTATTACATATACTCAGGAGGATTTCGTCATGAAACCAGTTAAAGATAAATTATCTTTCAAAATTTCTCTACTCTCTATCTCTCTCTTTTTGATGATTGCGCCACAAATTTCGGCTGCTCTCCCACTAATGTATCATGCCTTCCCTGGCGTAAGTCAAAGTGGCGTTGAAACCTTATCAACGATTCCCAATTTTGGAATTATGGTTGGCTTGTTTATTAGTCCATTTTTAATTCGTATTCTTGGACAAAAGTCAACTATTTTGACAGGTTTAGTCATTACCCTATTAGCAGGGACTTTCCCAATATATGCTACCAGTTTTACACCCATTCTAATATCACGTTTTCTACTAGGTGCTGGGATTGGACTTTTCAATTCGTTGGCGGTTAGCTTGATTCCTCATTTTTACATCGATAATGAAGAAGAACGTGCCTCCATGCTTGGTTTTCAAAATGTTATGAGTAGTATCGGTGCTGCAGTGTCTTCTTTTTTAGTAAGTTATTTGGTTACAATTAGCTGGCATGCTGCCTTTGCGATTTATTTTCTTGTTATCCCTGCTCTTATTCTATTTACTTTGTTTGTCCCACTAAAAAAAGAAACTACTCAGTCTGGTAGTCAAAATGGAGTTAAGCAAAAACAATCAATCAATGGCAAAGTCGTACTTATTGCTGTTTTGATGTTCTTTATTTTCATGCTATACTTACCAATGAGTTATAAGTTACCAACCATGATTGTGGAAAATAGCATTGGTACTACTTCGACGGCTGCTATGGTAGCAGGATTTTCAACATTAGTGGGTATCCCTATTGGAGCTAGCTTCGGTTTCTTCTTTAAGAAATTACATGATATGATTTTTCCACTTGGTTTTCTTTTAGTTACCTTAGGTTTCTTGTTAACGGCCTATTCACAAAATTTAGCCATCCTACTTTTATCCATGGTTATTACTGGCGTTGGCTTTGGATTTGCGGTACCATATATGTACAACTGGCTTGGATGGGTAGCACCACAAAACTCTGTTAATTTAGCAACAACAATCGTTCTTGTCATGGTAAATATTGGTTGCTTTATCTCTCCAACAGTCATGGGAAGCCTCTCAAGTTTCCTTGGTTCTGAGGCTAAAAATACCTTACTCGTTTCAGCTATTGGTTTTGCAATCATAACAGCATATGCAATCGTGCATTATATTAAAGTGCATAAACTTCATAAATAATCTTACATAAGACTCGTTAGAAAACGAATCTCTTTCCTAATAGGAGGTCTTTCTTGGAAGTATGTCAACATGAGGTGGTTAATCCTAATCAGGGTTTGCTATCCTTCTTGTACGTCCATAATGGGCAGGAAACAACTTACATTGAGCCACACTGGCATAGAGCAGTTGAGCTAAGTTATACATCTAGGGGATCAATTGACCATTTCTATATCGCTGGTGAAAATTTTCAAACAACCTCAGGTCAGATTTTAGTAGTCAATACACAGGATGTCCACAGTATTCGTGTTTTGAATTATAAAAAAGAACCTGAGTTAGCATTGACAATTATCTACCCCTATCCTTTTCTGGTTGGTCAATGCAATACTATTAACCATTGTCAATTTGACATCAATCATCCAGAAACTTTTTCAGAAGAACAAAAGCAGGCTTACAAACATCTCCAAGATATCTTAGAAGGTATTATTCTAGATTTTCAGACGGATAACCCACAGAAAAATCTGAAATTAAATTTAGGAATTCTACAAGTTTTAGACATTTTAGTCACTTCATTTTTAGTGGATAATAAGGATAACCTTCACAAAAATAATCGATTACAAATTGCTGAGCGTATTAAAGAGATAGATAACTTTTTACAACAAAACTATCAAGAAGATATAGGCCTTGAAGAATTGGCAGATTACTGTCACCTATCGCGCTCCTATATGGCACGATTCTTTAAATCACATCTAGGAGTGACCTTGGGACAATATCTGGGAACTATTCGGGCTCAAAAAGCACGTGATAGCTTGATTGAAACAAAAGACCGCTTTACGGATATTGCTTTGGAACATGGATTTAGTGGCCTACGTTCAATGAATCGTGCTTTGGAAACAAATTTTGGAAAGACTGCTCGCCAATTAAGAGAGGAGCAATGAGAAAATAAAATGGCAAATTATTTAAGTTTTGATATTGGTGGTACTCACATCAAGTATGCCTTGATGAGTGCTTCAGGAAAAATTTTGGAGAAAAATCATGTAATGTCCCCTTCTAACTTAGACGACTTTTGGTCATCCATTGATGAGATCATTTTGAATTATCGTAATCAGATCCAAGGAGTAGCTTTTAGCTCACCCGGTCGTGTAGATGTTGATAAAGGTATTATTTATTTGGGTGGCGCACTAACTTACTTAGATGATGTCCATGTTAAAGAACGCATTAAACAACGGTACAATCTGACCACCGCTGTAGTTAATGATGGTAAAGCAGCGGCCTTAGCCGAGGTATGGCAAGGAAGTCTAAAGGGGGTGTCAGACGGTGCTACGATTGTCTTGGGGACTGGTGTTGGTGGCGGTCTGATTTTAGATGGGAAATTGCGTAGCGGTCTGCATTTTCAAGCAGGAGAGCTGAGTTTTATGCTTTTAAACCCTACCAACCAAGGGTTTGATAAGATGAGTGGTTCTTTAGGATCAGCGGTGAATATGGTTAAAAAGATCAATCAAACACTTGGAAATTCAAATGATAAAGATGGTCTATCAGCTTTTAAAGCTATTCAAGATAAAGAGCCCGAAGCTCTGGCTATCTTTGAAAATTATTGCCAAACAATCGCGACCATTATTTTAAACCTACATGCAACTTTGGATTTGGAAATTTTTGCTATTGGTGGAGGAATTAGTGTTCAGCCTAGTTTAATAAGGGAAATTAATCGTCAATACGACCTTATTTTAGCAAAGGATCCTGTGACCAGTACTGTTTTAACACGTCCCAAAATTGTCAAAACCAGTTTTGGGAATGATGCAAACTTGCTTGGTGCCCTGTATCAACTATTGAACTAACAACATCGCAAAAGAAGCTGGGCAAAAACTAAAATTTTACCCTTTCGATTAAAATTTGGACAATCAAAAATAGCTTAGAGTCAACATTGCTGATGACGCAATTCTAAGCTATTTTCTTATTTTTAAGACTTTTATGCGAAAACTAAAAAGAATGCAAAAATTCCCTCCTTCTAAAAATTAGAGAGCTTATCTACCGAATTTTAGTCGTATTTTTATACTCATGCCTATCGCATATTTTGGAGTGCTCGTTAGTTGAGTGGATCAGTTTTTTCCTCGATGAATAACATCATTAACTCGTCAACCACAAACAAAGCCCTCACTAAGATTATACACCTAGTGAGAGCTTTGTTTCGTTTTCATTATTCTGTGGGTGAGGGCGAAGCCATCATGGATGTCTTGCCCAACCTCTTTTGAACGTTTTTTCAAAATACAGTTAGTATTCCCTTAAAAAACTACCTCTTATATAAAAGCACTTCACTTGTGAATACAAGTTCTTATACTCAATGAAGATCAAAAGTAGCCTAGGAAACGAAGCCGACGATAGAACTTGAGTTCATCAAGGCTCTTGACAACGGATAATTTTGATTTTCATTGAGTATTAGAAAAGCACATTTTCTCGGTCGTCGAAGTAATAGAAAACAAACCTAATACTATATTATTGACCGAGGAAGAATAATGCCCTATTCAACACGTTTAGCTACTTCTGTACACATTCTACTAGCCATTTATCATTTTGAAAATAAGGAAAAAGTAACTTCTACCTTTCTAGCTAATAGCATTCAAACAAATCCAGTCATAGTACGAAATTTACTAGGAAAATTACAAAGAGCAGGTCTTGTAAAAGTTGATGCTGGCATTGGTGGTGCTCATCTGCTGAAAGACCCAGAAAATTTGACTTTTTGGGATATTTTTCAAGCTGTCGAAGAATCATCAAAAATCATTTTCAAACCGCATGAGGATACCAATCCTGACTGTGAAGTCGGACGCGTCGTTCATTCCATTCTTGATCCTCAACTGGAATATATTCACAATCAGTTAGTGGAATCCTTAAAAACAGTTACTTTATCTTCTCTCATTAAGGATATGGAGGATAAAATAGCACAAGAAGCGGATGATTAGCCCTAAGAGAGTAAAGATACGTTCACAGTTGCTCACACCATAAACAAGTATGTGAAAAGACAAAAGCTTTAGAGTCAATTTTTATTCCTTTGTCGTCAAAATAAAGACTCATAGAAATGTTAAAATAATAACGTTTCTATGAGTCTTACAATCCCACATGGGCTTATCCAAATTATTATATTTTTAGGAATTTGTTTACATTCTGAACCACCATTTTAAACTGGTGGTTTTGATTTTCTATTTGTGACTAAGTTTCTTAGTTAGGAAATCCCCTAAAAATTGAATGATAAAAATCAAAATCAAAATGAGCACAGTTGCTAAAAGAGTAACATCTGTATGTGAACGTTGATAGCCGTAGTTGATAGCAATTGTTCCCAGACCACCACTTCCAATAGCACCTGCCATAGCTGTTTCACCAACCAAGGAAATCAAGGTTACCGTTGACACACGGATAAGGTCAGGTAGACCCTCACTGAGATAGACCTTGATAAGATCCAAAAGTGTTGCACCAGAAGCCTGTGCAGCCTCAATCACACCACGATCCAATTCCGAAAGAACCACCTGAACCTGACGGGCAAAAAACGGAAAAGTTGCAGCAGACAAAGGAACAAGTGCAGCTGTCATCCCCAAATTAGTACCGACTAAGAAATAAGTAGCTGGCTTCAAAATAGCCAAAAGGATAATAAAAGGTATCGCACGAAAAATTGAGGTAATTTTATCCAAAATCTGAAAAACTGGCTTATTTTCAATCACACCATCTGGTCCAGTCAAAACCAGAAAGAGCCCCATCA
The DNA here is from genome assembly GCF_040731245.1 of Streptococcus sp. ZY19097. NCBI lineage: Bacteria > Bacillati > Bacillota > Bacilli > Lactobacillales > Streptococcaceae > Streptococcus > Streptococcus sp. ZY19097. The sequence goes on along the minus strand of NZ_CP160400.1, from coordinate 438,940 downwards.
ACAAGCCCAAAAAACCACCGATAATAAAAGCAATAATGGTCATGTAAAGGGTAGCATAGATGGCATCTGGCCAAGAATTTGTCCCTTCCATCCCAATCTTATAAATATTCGGAAAATTTGTTTCAATCCATCCAGCCATTTAGGCACCTCTTTTCAATACTGTCAATTCAATACCAGAAGATGTGATAGCATCTTGCGCAGCTGCAAGTGCACCTGTTCCTCCCGATAAAACAACCACCATCTCACCTACAGGGGTATTATCCAAAATTTCGATATTACCATATAAAATATTAGCTGTCACTTCAAAACGCTTGTAAATATCATTTAAAATTGGCTCATCTGTGGAATGACCAGCGTATTTGAGTTGTACCAATAAACTATTAGATGGCAACTGTTTAACAATGTCTTGTTTTTCAATCTTAATCAGAGCTTCATCAATACCAGTAGCTGTTTTGATGAATTCCTGTGTCAGAGGCTCTTGAGGTTTTGAAAAAATCTGCAAAACCGACCCCTCTTCAATCAGTTGACCACTTTGCATAACTGCAACCCGATGGCAAATATCCTTTACAATCTGCATTTCATGAGTAATCATGACAATAGTTAAGCCCAATTTTCGGTTCAAGTCCTGCAAAAGTGTTAAAATCTGTTTTGTCGTCTTAGGATCAAGTGCGGAAGTTGACTCATCCGAAATTAAAATTTCAGGATCATTAGCAAGTGCACGCGCTATGGCTACACGTTGTTTTTGTCCACCAGACAGCTGTGCTGGATAGTTGTCTGCACGATCAGCCAAACCAACCAGCTCCAATAATTCCTCTACTTTTTTAACTCGCTCTTCTTTACTCAAATCAGAATGACGCAGAGCAAAGGCCACATTTTGTCGAGCAGTTTTTTGAGCCATCAAATTGAAATGCTGGAAAATCATTCCAATTTTTTGCCGTTTATGCCGCAATCTTGCCCCTGCAAGTTGGACTTTCCCATCAGCAAAAGTCACATCGTCACCAATGGTAACTTTCCCAGAAGTTGGTACCTGCAAAAGATTGATGACACGCACCAAGGTTGATTTACCTGCTCCAGAATATCCGACAATACCATAGATATCACCTTCTTTAATTTCAATGGAGACATCCTTGACGGCTTCAATCACTCGTTTCTTCTGATGAAACGTGATATCAATATGCTCTAAATGAATCATCGTTTTACTCATAACTCTTAATTAACTCCTCAATCATTTCAATATGCGTATAATAATCGGCTAGTTTGACATTCTCATCACCGCCATGATCGCGGCTATTTGGATTCCCAATCCCAAAAGCTGCAATTGGCACTTCTAAAGCCTCAAAAACCTGATGCATCGGCCCTGTCCCCGCTGTTGTTGGCAATACTGACACACCCTCTGGGGAAAATTGCTGCGCAATATCTATTACACGGCGAATGGCTGGTGCGGTCATATCACTACGATAAGCCTTCTCTCCTAGCGTATAAACTAATTTTACACGATCATAACCATGCTTAACCAAGTGACGCTTAATTTTTTCAAGTACATCCTGCGGATCCATACCAGGAACCAAGCGCACTTCCATTTTAGCAGAAGCCTGGGCTGGCAAGATAGTCTTAACCCCTTGACCTTGATATCCAGTCTCTAGTCCCTCAATTGTCAAGGCTGGCTCAAAGAAAAGTCGCTGTACTAATTCTTCCTGATTGTTCACTAAACTTGGCAAGCTCAACTGATACAAATTAACTAGAGAATCCCAATCCAAATTAGCATTCTCCCTCGCTAAAGCTAATTCTTGCTCGGTAGGCTGCTGAACGTGGTCATAAATACCTTCTACTGCAATACGACCAGTCTGATCACGAAGACTAGCAATAGCATTGAGTAGATACCAAGAGCTACTATCAATGATTGCTCCAAACTTAGAATGGATATCCACATCTGCTGATTCAACAAGCATATCAAAGGTCACAATCCCCTTAGTTCCCCCGGAAATTTCAATTTGCCCCTTAGCATTTCGAATGCCTTGCTCCCAAATCAGAAGATCTGCGCCACGCAACTCTGTGGCATATTTTTCAAGGTATTTCTCAAAGTCAACCGATGCTGACTCCTCGGCACCTTCTACAATAAAAGTAATATTAACAGGCAAATCTCTAGCAGATTTGAGGTACTTAGCAATAGCAGTTAGGCGAGCAATGATATGTCCTTTATCGTCATCAACACCACGACCATACATATAACCATCTCTTATGTCCAATTTAAAGGGCTCCGCTGTCCAAGGCTGGTCAGCGTCAGCTGGTTGAACATCGTAGTGATTGTAAAAAATTAAACTCTTAGCTTTGGGATTGGAACTGTTAAATCTTGCAATAACAAAAGGTGCTGCATAACTATCATCAACAGTTACATCAGCGCCAGAGTTTTCAAAAATCTTTCCAAGATAAGAAGACGTTTCAACTAATCCAACCTGCTGAGCAAAGATTGATTTTTTAGAAACTAATTCTCTCAAAATCTCAAAATAATACTGAGTTAACTCATCTTCGTTAAATTTTTTTAACTGACCTTGATCTGTTATCATCTTGTACCCCCCATAAAGACAAAAGCGACGTGTAGCGACACGCCCTTTTGTATAATTGTCAAAAGCTAAGACTCCTTGAAAATCAAAATGACAGTTTGTCAACTTCCTTTGTTTTCGTTGAGTTTTAATCTCTTAGTTATCTACTTTTGCACCTTCCCAAGCTGGAATGTCAACACCTTTTGTAGCTTCTTGGATAACTTTAGCCACTTCGTCTGTTTGATAAGCCTTAATCAATTTTTTAATGGCATCAGCTTTGTCTGATTTTTTCCAATCTTTTTGAGCCGCAATGACATTCACCCACTGATCAGAATTTTTATCCACCGCTTCTTTATAGAGAGTTGTGTCATAGTCCACATTTGCAGACTGAGCGTAGGAGTTATTAATAACCGCGGCGTCAACGGAAGTCAGTGTTGAAGCTGTTTGTTCTGCATTAATTTCAGTAACATCTAACTTTTTAGGATTTGAAGAAATATTCTTAATAGTTGCTAACTCTTTTCCTGAAACGTCAAGCTTCAATAAACCTGCTGCTTGGAGAAGGTAGAGAGCACGACTTTCATTTGAAGCATCGTTTGGTACTGAAATCTTAGCTCCATCTGGGATATCTTTTACATCAGTATATTTTGCCTTGCCATCCCCATCAACTCCTGAGAAGAGGCGAATTGGACTAAGAAGAGTATCTGCTGCTGCAACAATAGTTCCATCATTTTCAGAATTCCAGTTATTCAAGAAATATTTATGTTGGAAAGCATTCACATCAATCTCACCATTTTGAAGGGCTTCGTTTGGCTGTGTATAATCCGTAAACTCAACCAACTTAAGTGTAACCCCTTCTTTTTCAGTAAGTTCTTTAACCTTATCCCAGAGTGGCTCAGTTGAATCATCCAAAGTCATGATACCAACTTTTAATTCTGTCGTATCTGATTTTGCAGAATTTGATTTTCCACCGCATGCTGCTAAAATCACTGTTGACGCAAGGGCAATGCTTGCCAAACCAAGTATTTTTTTCAATTTCATATATCTATCCTCTTTTCTTCATAACTGATATTATTTTATCGCAACTAGTTCCTAGTTTCAAATTGTTTATAATTGTAGAAATCTATAGTTTAAAACTATAACTAATTCCGTATTTGTTATAGGAAACGAGTTTGGATAAAATCACTCCAAACTCGAATTGTCTGATAGAACTAACTGACATTTTTAAAATCTTGAAAATGTCAAATTTCTGTCACCCTTTATCAACCCTTATTTTCCAGGTACGACAAGATCAGCTTCTGCTGGAATGTAATCTGCACTTCCTAAAAATTGCTCAGCCAATTTTGCAATAGTACCATCTTGGTACAATTCTTTAATACGCTTGTTTACAAACTTCTGGAGGTCAGTCTGATCGCCACCAAGTAAGAAGTAAATGTAAGGTTGCTCAGATGATTCCAATTCAATCGTTTTTAGGTTATCAAGACCTTGATTTTTAATAATGGCATTAACTGTTGGAGCATCGAAAATCTTAAATTCAGCTTTACCTTCGTTAAGATTTGTTAAAATCTGAGTGATATTTTCATTAGTGTATTTCAGTTCAACAGGGTTATCAGAATGCTTTTCATTAAATTCTTTCAACTGAGCTTCTGTTGTTGTTCCTTGAACAACCTGAGTTGAATGACCAGCAATATCGTCGTATGTTTTGATATCGCTATCTTTTGGAACAACTAAAACCGTTGGAGTTGCACCAGTTGGATAAGAGTAAAGATATTTTGCCGCACGTTCGTCACTATAGCTGATGTTTACCCCTGCCATCTGGTATTTATCAGAATCAAGACCAGTAAAGATGGATGACCATTCTGTCTTTTTAAAAGTCACTTTATACTTGTCCGAACCTTTAAAAACTGCCTTAGCCACTTCAATGTCAAATCCAGTCAACTCACCATTTTCTTGATAAGCAAAAGGTGCTGTTGCCCCAGACGTTGCAAAGACGACCTCTTCCTTTTTACTTGATGAACTTGTTGTATTAGAGTCGGATTGTGATGAGCAAGCCGCCAAGAACACTGTCGAAGCAAGGGCAACGCCTGTAAAACCAATTATTTTTTTCAATGTCATCTATTTTCTCCTCGTAAATGATAAATAGTAGCCGTTAGCACTTATCAGCAATTGTCAAAGCCTAACTAGAACAAAGCCTATCTTATCATTTTTCTCCTTCCTTAACAAATACTTAAATTTTATCACCGTGATATGAAAATCTTATCACGTCAATCAAAAAAATAGCAACCTCGATTTAGCACTTTATACTCAATGAAAATCAAAAGTAGCCTAGGAAACGAAGCCGACGATAGAACTTGAGTTCATCAAGGCAAGTTGACAACGGATAGTTTTGATTTTCGAAGAGTATTAAAAATGAAACGTATACAATTAGCATCAATACGTTTCAAAAATATAGTTAATTAGTTTATCTTTGATTACTTCGACGTAAGAGGAAACTCCGTTTTCTTATTTCCAACTTCAAACACTCCACTGGATTGTTTGAACCCACTTTGCCGTACTTTACGAAAGTGACTTGCTTCGCATGTCTTATTTCCAACCTAGAACAGCCTAGAGGCTGTTCTAGCAACCTGCAGCTCGTTGCCTTGTACTAAAAGCAAACTAAAAGACTATAAAAAATCACAAAATGTCTAACAGGTCAAACAACACTAAGAAAAAGCAGCAAATCACTTTGCTACTTTAAAATATTATTCACTTTATCCAATCTGACTACCATTTGGTACGCTTGAGTCAACGGTTAAAACAGTCAGATTGCCATCATGTTCGGCTGAGAGAATCATTCCCTGACTAAGCAATCCCATCATCTTGCGTGGTTTCAAATTAGCAACGATTTGTAATTTTTTACCAACGAGTTCTTGCTCATTTGGATAGAATTTTGCAATACCCGAGAGAATTTGGCGGTCTTCGCCATCTCCTGCATCCAAACGGAATTTGAGAAGTTTGTCAGAACCTTCAACTTTAGACACTTCCTTAACCTCGGCAACACGGATTTCCACCTTGTCAAAGTCGTCAAACTTAATGGCTTTCTTTTCATTCTTGAGCTCAACTTGGCTTGGATCCCACTCCTTTTCTTCCTCTTGAGAAATAGCAGAGCCATCACCCATTTGTTCCTTGATGTAGGCAATTTCTTCGTCCATATCTAGTCGTGGGAAAATCGGTGTACCTTTAGCGACAACTTTAACACCTTCTGGGAAGCCTGCAAGGGTAAGATTTTCAAGGTCAAAGTCATTTCCTAGACCTAGTTGTTCCATAATAGCGTTTGATGTTGTCATCATAAATGGTTGAGTGAGGTGTGCCACCACACGAAGACTAGCTGCTAAATGAGCCATTACTGCTGCCAGTTCATCACGCTTAGCGTCATCTTTCGCAAGAACCCAAGGAGCTGTTTCATCGATGTACTTATTGGTACGCGAAATGATGTTCCAAACTGCTTCCAGCGCACGCGGATAATCCACTGCATTCATCTGTTTATGATATTCCGCTAGATTTTCAGTCACTACTGCTGCCAAATCAGCATCAAATGCAGTGACATTTTCAACGTAAGCTGGAACATCGCCGCCAAAATACTTGTTAACCATAGCAACCGTACGATTAAGAAGGTTGCCAAGGTCATTAGCAAGCTCATAATTGATACGGCCAACATAATCTTCAGGTGTGAAGGTTCCGTCAGAACCAACTGGAAGTGAGCGCATGAGGTAATAGCGGAGCGGGTCAAGTCCATAGCGTTCGACAAGCATTTCTGGGTAAACCACATTACCTTTAGATTTAGACATTTTACCGTCTTTCATGACAAACCAACCGTGGGCAATCAAGCGCTCAGGTAATTTCATGTCTAACATCATGAGCATAATTGGCCAGTAAATCGAGTGGAAACGTAGAATATCTTTTCCAACCATGTGAAAGACAGTCCCATTCCAAAATTTGTCAAAGTTAGCATGGTTTTCTTGACCATAACCAAGGGCTGTCGCATAATTGAGCAGAGCATCGATCCATACGTAAACAACGTGTTTTGGATTTGAAGGTACCTTAACGCCCCATGTAAATGAGGTACGGCTAACCGCCAAATCTTCCAAACCAGGTTCGATAAAGTTTTTGATGATTTCATTCATACGGCCGTCAGGCTGGATAAAATCAGGATGGGCATGGAAAAAGTCCACCAAGCGATCAGCATATTTACCAAGACGCAAGAAATAGGATTCTTCTGAAACCCATTCTACTTCATGGCCAGATGGAGCGATACCTCCGATAACCTTACCATTTTCATCACGGAAGACTTCTTCTAATTGGCTCTCCGTGAAAAATTCCTCATCAGAGACAGAGTACCAACCAGAATACTCACCCAAATAAATATCATCCTGCGCCAGCAATTTTTCAAAAACATCAGCTACCACTTTTTCGTGATAATCATCAGTTGTTCGGATAAACTTGTCATATGAGATATCCAAAAGTTTCCAAAGTTCCTTAACACCAACTGCCATGCCATCAACATAAGCTTGTGGTGTAATGCCAGCTTCTTCTGCTTTAGCTTGAATCTTTTGACCGTGCTCATCAAGCCCAGTCAGGTAAAAAACATCGTAGTTCATCATGCGCTTATAGCGTGCTAAGACGTCACAAGCGATGGTTGTGTAAGCAGACCCGATATGAAGTTTACCAGACGGATAATAAATCGGTGTCGTAATGTAAAATGGTTGTTTACTAGTCATTTTCTTTCCTTTCAAATAGGAGCTAATGAAACTCCTTTATTGATAATACATTATTATAGCACAAAGACCACTGTTTTTATAGCTTACTTAATTAGATAAAATAAGAAAAACTAGTATTTTTGTTAAGGAAAATCTACTCAACCTTAAAATGAGACAAGTAATGATTTTCTTCTAGTTGTCCGCTAAAGCTATCCCCCACTTTTAAGAAAGGTAGAGCATCAGTGGTCTCATCGCTGGCTTTAACCTTATAAATCTGCCCCGATGACGAGATATAGTAAACTGTTGAGCCAGAGATCATTTGACTAGCCAACTGCTCAACCGTTCCTTGAATGATAGTTGCTTCCTTTTTCTTCTCACCAGAGGCGTTATTTGATGCCCCTGACAAAACTGAGGTATCTGAGTCCGTAAATTGGGCGATTAAGTCCTCAATATCGTTATCAACGGTAACTTGTTGGTAATCCTCGGCATCAACAAGGGCATAAGATTTAATCAATCCTGCATCGTCTTTGAGTGAAACCAAATAGTAGGCTTTCCCACTGAGTTTGACCAAGCTTGGGGCGGTAGCCGTGTATTTCTTTTCTTGAACTTCTCCTTCAGCAGACTCTTGGGCAGCTGATTCAGTGGCCGACGCCAGCTTGTAATTGGTTACTTGTCGTGTCCGCATATTGACTAAGATAAACCCTAGATTGGAAGAATCTGCTGTTGCCGATGTAATTCCTGTATAGAGGTAAATATCAGATCCAATAGAAATATAGTTGTAACTATCAGTGGTCTTTTTGACACCCGTTTGGCTAAAGACTGTATTCCAGAAACCTTTTTGGTAAGTATAATAATCATCCACACGACTGATAACATTGGAAGCGGAGAACACTCGATCTACCCACTTCGGAACATCATTTAGTGCATAGCGCTTAGTTTCGCCCGTCACAGCATTAAGTAAGATAGCACCATCTGGATCTTTAGATGATAGTAAAAATTTTGGTTTGTAGGTTGTTGCCACATAGTAAGGATTACCCTCATCGTCAACTTCAAAGGAGGGTTCGCCAAAAATAGTTGTCGGGTATTTTAGGCGTAAATAGCGGAGCGTATCTCTGAAAAAGTACTCTGAGTCCGAGTACTTCATTGGTTGGCTCAACTTGACCAGCTCAGCTTTTCCTGTCGTTTGATTAACCTTTACATAATAACCAATGCCTTCTTTACGATTAGATACCCATTTCCAAAAATTCTTGTATTCCAAAGGTGAGACTCGGTAAGGCTGCTTCCCAATAGTAATCTGACGGTAGTCATCAGAAATACCAAATTGAGAGACCTTGTCAATTGTACCAAGGTAAGTATCTCCAATCTTCTTAGCCGACGAACGATCAAGCAGGGCTAATTTTGAAATATCTGTTTCTGGAAAATCTTTTGTAAAATCAGCTTCAGTAACCTTAATCACATTAGCATAACTTTTAGCACGGAAAATACGGGAATTAAAAAAATTTAATCCTGCCAAAAGGACTAAAATAGTTGCTATTCCACTCAAAATATACAACAGCGGTTTCTTATAGGTAGAAGAAATGCTGACATCCTTACGCAAACGCGATCCTGGAACTTTCTGGCTGGAAGCACGTTTTATAGTTTCTCCAAAAGCTAATAGGCTAACAGCAAAAGTTGCCAGAGTCAGTCCTTCTATGACAAAAAACCAAAAACCGACATCTAAGGGGTTAAGGGCAGGCAGAAAAAATAAGTAACTAACCGCCATGACCACTAACCATAGAAGAATCAGGACAGGTGTAAAACGTCTTTTCATAAGAATATCTCCTTATCTCAATGATATTTTTATTATATCACAAAAGTACAAGGGCGGTGAATTTCACTACTAAAACAGCTTCTCAGGACAGGGGTTAAACTTAATCAGTTCGCACAGCCTGAATAAAAATCAGTTTTACATCACGAAGCTAAGTCATTTGTGTTACATAGCTATAATCAGAATGGCACTACTACCAACTTAGTGATATTCCCAATCTCAAAAGATTCACAAAACCTTTTAACCAAAACCATCAACGCTGAAATGAATGGTGTTCTTTTTACATTTTGTGAACTCTTTTTCGCATCTCTAAATCAGCGCTGTTTTGATTTTCCTAACCAATAAGAATACATCACTGGTACACCCAACATCACCACTAAAGTCAAAATAATAACGAAGCCAACTGCAAGCTGTATAAAAGCATTGAAGAAAATTAAAATGCCACAAAATAACCAAATTTTTCCAGCCAAACGATGTGTCTTAACCCAATTTTCTTCATCATACAAAGTCCAAGGCAGGCGAATGCCTATGGTATAATTAGGGCGAGTTTTAGGTAGATAATTTCCAATAACCATAAAAATAATACCTAAAAGCAAGTTCAATATCATGATTTGATTTACAAAGTAGCCTAAGTCCTGTCCATAAATCGATATCATAACAAAGGTTGACACCAAAGGAATAATCCAATAGGTCAAGGAACGCATTTTAGGACTAACATTACCAGCTCTAGGATCCTTACTAGTTACAAAAAGACAAAACCAATGTAGTAAAAGCATGAACACTGGTAATCCAAAAACAGTCATCAAACGACCACTAAAACCATCAGCCTGACCTGACAAATTGAAATGAGTTGCCACAGATTCCGGCAATTGAGACCAAAACAAACAACCAAGCAACATTGGTAGTAAAATGACTACACTTGTTAAGCTCAATAATTTTTTATCAATTTTCATTATTGTTACTTCCTTTCAAATCGGTCAGCCAAACCAGCATATCTTCTAGCACCGAGGTATTAAGCTCATAGAAGATAAAATTTTTCTCCCGTGTTTCTAAAATCAAATCTGCTTTTTTCAAGACACTGAGATGATGCGAAATGGTAGCCCCTGTCAACTCAAAACGCTCTGCTATTTCTCCAGCAGATAGCTTTCCACCTTTCAGTAAATCCAAAATTTCCCGCCGAACAGGATTGGATAGGGCTTTAAAGGTTTGTGCGAAGCTCATGGGTAGTTCTCCTTTCTCTTTGTAAAATGACTAGCGCAAAAATCAAGAGAGGCACTCCTGCTATAAATCCAGCAGGTGACGGGCCAAGAATGCGCATGCCTTCCACTTTTTCAGAGGGGAGTTGAAAAAGCAAACCCAAGCCAGCACTAGCATTGATAGACCCATGCATCAGGGCCGATGCCCAGATAGATCCTGTCTTTTCTCGTACCCAACTTAACAAAATACTCAGACTAAAACAAAAAACAAACATCGCTAACACACCCAACCAAGGGTAGCCAAAGTAGAGCAAACCATAATTATAGCCCTGCAAATTTATTGGAAGATGCCACAAACTCCAAATAAGGCCTACTAAGAGATGCGTCTGGAGTAGTGAAAAACGTTCACGCAAAACTGGATAAAGGTACCCACGCCAACCAATCTCCTCACCCAAGGCTAATAAGCTATTGAAAACAGGGGCGAAAGTCATGGCTGAAAAAAACTGAGATACAGCCACCAGTTGCAACGGTATACTTTTCTTAAAATGTCCTGTCGCTTCTAACATACTTTGAAGATATTCAAAACCTAGACTGAATTGATTTCTGAAAATCATGAAATAGAGACCTGCCCCCAAAAGACTTAAAATTGTAGGTAGCCAGAGAGCCGTTAGATAATAGCGTAAGCTATTCTTAAAACTTGGCGTGTCCTCCTGTAAAGGCACATCTGCTGACTTCATTGCCCTCAAGATAAAAAATGCAAGAGCAGGCGTCCACATGGCAAACATAGTGCCTAGCTGAGCAAATGACTGACCTAGCTGAATCCCCCAAAACCTCAGTCCTAACCAAATCATCCAAGCTAGACTGTAAGCTAGACCAACAAAAATGAACACACTCCTTCTCTTTGACATTTTCGCCACCTCTTTCTATTTAGAAATTTTTCTAAATACCATTATACACTTTCCTTATCATAATTCAATAACTATTTAGAAAAAAATCTAAATAGATTTCAAAAAAAGAAAATCTGATTTTCAGAACCTACTGAAAAAGGCTATTTCATCAGAAATTTAACAGGCAATTTCTTTACTCTCTCAAATAGTTGACTAAAAAATCGAATGTACGATAAAAGTTTTCACTAACTAAAACCTGTATTCACAAATGAAATGCTTTTAGATAAGAGATAGTTCTTCGCTAATCAAGGTAGCTTTTTGAAGGAACACTGACTGTATTTTGAAAAAAACTAACGATGAGTAGCTCAAAAACTAGCCTTAGATAAAAGTGCTGAACTGTAAATACAGGCTCTAGGTATCATCATTTGTTTTTACTACTATCATCAACTTCGACTCTTTCTACAAACTGCTTTTCACATGCCCTCTACAAAAACTAGCACAAAGATGAGGCACAAGATGGTCATAAGTACAGCAATGTCAACGATAAAAATTACCCAAAACCCCAAGGGATTTCGGGGATTGATTGAAACTCCCCAACCAATTTCCTTAGGTACCCACAGAGGCTCGGTTGTTGCCTGCTCTCCTCTCAAGCGAAGCATTCTGATAAAGTGCCAAATGAAAAATAGAAACAAAATTAAAAGTATCAACAATGTAATCATTTTTTACTCCCTTCTCTAGTAATTATATCCCTTAAACCGCTATTTGCAATCCTCAAACTCGCCTGTTCAGGTATTTTCTGGTAGAATAAAAGAAACACTGCTCTAACTCCAACAAAATTAGAAAGGAATTAATTCCATCTGGTAAGTTCACACTATAGAATAGTATGTTACTCTTCTCCTAAACCGACTATGCTTACTAGATTGATTTGGTATCTTACTTTGAAACTCATTTCTTGGAATATTGACTCCCTCAACGCTGCTTTGACCAGCGACTCTCCTCGTGCCCAGCTCTCTCGTGATGTTATTGACACGCTGGTTGCACAAGATGCCGATATCATCGCTATTCAGGAGACCAAGCTTTCTGCTAAAGGCCCAACCAAAAAACACCTTGATATCTTGCACGATTTTTTCCCTAGTTTTAATGTCGCTTGGCGTTCTTCGATTGAGCCTGCGCGCAAAGGCTACGCGGGAACCATGTTTCTCTATAAAAATAGCCTACCAGCACCAGCCATTTCTTATCCAGAAATCGGTGCCCCAAGCACAATGGACTGCGAAGGCCGCATCATTACACTAGAATTCGAAGACTTTTTCGTTACGCAAGTCTATACACCAAATGCAGGCGATGGCTTAAAACGCCTAAATGATCGCCAAATCTGGGATGAATGCTATGCCAATTACCTAGCAGAGCTGGATCGTCAAAAACCCGTTCTTGCTACAGGTGACTATAATGTTGCCCACGAAGAAATCGACCTAGCCAACCCAAACTCTAATCGCCGTTCACCAGGCTTCACCGATGAAGAACGTCAAGGTTTCACCAATCTGCTTGCCAAAGGTTTTACAGATACCTTCCGCTACCTACATGGCAATATTCCAAATGTGTATAGTTGGTGGGCACAACGTAGCAAGACCAGCAAAATCAACAACACCGGCTGGCGCATTGACTACTGGCTCACCTCTGAACGCATTGCCAACAAGATTACCAAATCTGACATGATTGACTCTGGTACACGCCAAGACCACACACCAATTGTACTAGAAATTGATTTATAAATCTTATACTCAATGAAAATCAAAAGTAGCCTAGGAAACGAAGCCGACGATAGAACTTGAGTTCATCAAGGCAAGTTGACAACGGATAATTTTGATTTTCGAAGAGTATTAGAACCTGTATTCACAGTTCAGCCCTTCATCTAAGACTAGTTCTTAAAAAGTAGTTCATTAAAAGAGAATACAAAAAGAGGAGGGAAGTTGGTCCCAAAAGGGTTGTCGCGGAATTGATTGTTCAACCTTTAACTATCTAGAAGAACGTCGAGAGACTACTCCCCAGTGACTCATCGGTACTAACGTATCTGATAAATGTGTCAGAAATATTCTAGATTGACTAAAGTCAACAATTTTTCCCGCTACTGCATCTTGTAAGTATGATAAAAAGAAAAGAGGCTAGGATAGAATCCTTGACCTCTTCTTTTCTTTTTTTGTAATTAGTTGTTGAGCGCTGCTGCCATTGTTGCCGCAACTTCTGCTTCAAAGTCATTTGAAGCTTTTTCAATACCTTCACCAACTTCAAAACGTGCAAAGCTGACAGCTTTAGCGTTTACTGAGTCAAGGTAAGCTTCAACAGTCTTGCTGTCATCCATGATGTAAACTTGAGCAAGAAGTGTGTATGCTTGGTCAACCTTTGTATTGTCAAGCATGAAACGATCCATTTTACCTGGAATAATCTTATCCCAAATCTTTTCTGGTTTGCCTTCGGCTTTAAGTTCTGCTTTAATATCTTCTTCAGCTTGGGCAATCACTTCGTCAGTCAATTGTGCTTTAGAACCAAATTGCAAGTGTGGAAGAGCTGGTTTGCCAACCATTGCACGTGATTCGTTATCTTGGTCAATAGTGTGGTTCAATTGAGCCAATTCATCTTTGACAAATTGTGGATCAAGTTCTGTGTAAGAAAGAACTGTTGGTTTCATCGCTGCAACGTGCATTGATACTTGTTTAGCAAGAGCTTCGTCGCCACCTTCGATAACAGTGATAACACCGATGCGCCCACCGTTGTGTTGGTATGCTCCAAAGTGTTGTGCGTCAGTTTTTTCAACCAAGGCAAAACGGCGGAATGAGATTTTTTCTCCGATTGTTGCTGTAGCATTAACATAAGCTTCTTCAAGTGTTTCACCAGAAGGTAATTTAATAGCTAACGCTTCTTCGTTGTTAGCTGGTTTGGCAGCAACAATAGCTTTGGCTGTGTCATTTACCAAGTCAACAAATTGAGCATTTTTAGCAACAAAGTCAGTTTCGGCATTTACTTCAATAACTGCAGCAACATTACCATCAACGTAAACGCCTGTCAAACCTTCAGCAGCCACGCGGTCAGCTTTTTTAGCAGCTTTAGCCATACCTTTTTCACGAAGCAATTCAATTGCTTTATCAATGTCACCATCAGTTTCTACAAGGGCTTTTTTAGCGTCCATAACGCCAGCACCAGATTTTTCACGCAACTCTTTAACAAGTTTAGCTGTAATTTCTGCCATGATTTTCTCCTCTTTGAATTAAGAATATAGATCATATAAGCACATGACAGGGGCTTTGGAAAATCAATCCCCTCATCCGTACTTAGTATAGTTACATAGTTATTCTAGTTGCTTTAGCCAGTTTGAGCTAGCAAGCAGCCAGAATTTAAAAAAGAACGAGACAGAGCGGTTTGCTTTCTGCCCCGTTTTCATTTTCGTACGAAAAACTAATCTTAGTTGTTATCGCCTTCAACAACTTCAACGATTTCTTCAATTGATTCTGCTTCTGCAGCTGCTTCGAAAGAAACTTCGCTATCTTCACCTTGACGACCTTCGATAACAGCGTCAGCCAATTTAGCTGTGATTAATTTAACAGCGCGGATAGCATCGTCGTTTGCTGGGATGATAACATCGATATCATCTGGATCAGCATTTGTGTCAACCATGGCAACAACTGGAATACCAAGTTTTTTAGCTTCTTTAACCGCGATTTGTTCTTTATGTGGATCAACAACGTACATAACGTCTGGAATACGAGGCATATCTTCGATACCACCCAAGAATTTCTCAAGACGAGCGCGTTGTTTGTTAAGAAGTGCAACTTCTTTCTTAGGAAGAACTTCGAAAACTCCTTCTTCTTCCATACGTTTGATTTCTTTCAAACGGGCGATACGTTTTTGGATTGTACCCCAGTTTGTAAGAGTTCCACCCAACCAACGGTGGTTGATGTAGTATTGACCTGCGCGTGTAGCTTCTTCAGCAACTGCTTCAGCAGCTTGCTTTTTAGTACCTACAAACAAGATAACCGCATCATTTGCTGCTGCATCACGAACAAATTCGTAAGCTTGGTCAGCCAATTTTACAGTTTGTTGCAAGTCGATAACGTGAATACCATTACGTTCTGTGAAGATGTACTTAGCCATCTTAGGGTTCCAGCGACGAGTTTGGTGACCAAAGTGTACACCAGCCTCAAGAAGTTGTTTCATTGAAATTACTGCCATGAGTAGTTTCTCCTTTATAAAATGTTTTTAACCTCTCTCAAACGTCGGCTTGCAGACCAACCTTGCGGCAACAAGTCCACAATCGGTTTAAGATGAGTATTTGTTGTCTAAGCAACCCCGTTATTATAACAAATTATCCATTTAAATGCAAGTTTTTTACTGTTTTCTATCAAATTTCTCTGATAAGAAATCTACAATAAAAAGCCCGATTTTACGGGCTTTTTATTTGGTTAAAACCTGATAAATCAGGCATATTAAGGCGGTAGACGGATTTGAACCGACGATCAAGCTTTTGCAGAGCCGTGCCTTACCACTTGGCTATACCGCCATAACAAAGAATATTTTACCGTAAATGACAGCCTTCGTCAAGTATATTTTTTAGATATGGTTGGCGGGTAAAACATTTTGTGTTACAATATCAAAAACTTTATGGGAGGTATTCTATGAAAAAACTTCAAAAGGGTGACCATATTCGTGTTCTCAGTCCATCGGCGTCCATTGCCCACCTAGGTGGCTTTGAGGCTAATATCTCAGCCAAAGAAAGATTGGAAAAACTAGAATTTAAGGTTTCTTTCTCTAGTCACTATTTTGAAAATGACCTCTTCGAATCAGCATCAATTGCTAGTCGTGTTGAGGACTTACATGAAGCTTTCCTTGATGATTCCGTGGATGCTATACTTGCAACTATCGGTGGTTTCAACTCAAACGAGCTCCTGCCTTATCTGGATTATGATTTAATTGCTGCACACCCAAAGATTATCTGTGGTTATTCTGACTCGACAGCTTTTCTCAATGCCATCTACTCCAAGACCGGCATCAAAACTTATATGGGACCGTCTTATTCGAGTTTCAAAATACTTAGCAATAAAACAGGGGAATTGATAAAAGCCTCTGAAAAATCAGAGGTCTTCTTGTTGTCTTAATTCGTTCAAGATGTCTGACACGCTTTCAGAGGTTACTACCTCCCAAGGTCTGACAGACTCATCAGGTAAAACAAAATCAAAGACCTTACCCTCTTTTCTGACAATGTTGACCTTGTCGCCTGTAATATATCCTCCATCTATCGCCTGTTTTAATTCGTCATAATGTAACATAGTTTATTACCTACTATCTGTTAATTCGCAAAAAAGTCTGTTTTTTGAATGAAAATTGGAAATAATATCTAAAAATCTGTATTTTTACTGTATTCTACTGTTTCCTACTGTATCTTGAGCACGAAAAAAAGCCCCTAGGATTTTGTCCTAAGGGCTTTCTGTGTCTTATCTTAAACTGGTTTTTTTGAAAGTGTGTAGGTAACTCCATTGATAGAAATTTCAATCCCCTCAATGTTGACCTCAATCTTGTCTGTGCTACCGACATCTGTGACGGTAGCAGTATCATACTTGGTTAGTGATCCATTTTCAGCCTCAATAGCTTTCAGACGGCTTGACATCCCTACCAGGTAATTATCATATCCTGTAGCAGCGTAGTCATAGACTGCACCACCAACCTTAAACATGCCTTTGATAGCCTCGCTAAAGGTCTTGGCTCCTGATACCTTGTAGCTACCTCCTGAACGTAGAAGGTAGAACCAATCTGTAAGAAAGTCATCTACAGTGGCATAGTGCATGTAGTTTCCTCCCTCACTAGCTGGTCTTGCTGTTCCTTGGGTGACAGTCACACCACTTGGACGCTCTCCTTTGCCAGTCCATGTCATACCGCCCCAGTTGTTATCCGCCTCACCTACAGCTGAGGTACCCCAAAGCCCCTCAAAGTGTAGGACGGTGATAGCGTAGCTAGGTAGGATATTGTGTTCCTTACACTTAGCAAGGATAACATCAAGGACAGATTTTTTTAGGATTGCACCGTTAAAGGACAGGTCACCATCTTCTTTAGTGATTTTGGTATCTGTCACTTTACCAGTTGCCCCAGTTTCCTCTGTCTTAGGTTCGGTGGAGGAATTTACCACCTCGCTTTTTGGAGCGTCTGAGGACGTTTTAG
Organism: Streptococcus sp. ZY19097; assembly: GCF_040731245.1. Classification (NCBI taxonomy): domain Bacteria; kingdom Bacillati; phylum Bacillota; class Bacilli; order Lactobacillales; family Streptococcaceae; genus Streptococcus; species Streptococcus sp. ZY19097. The sequence goes on along the minus strand of NZ_CP160400.1, from coordinate 421,576 downwards.
GGGTATTTCCTGATGTGCCTCCTTTCAGGATTTCAGTTACACGTTTTTGGACTGCGTCATAGTCAGGACCAAGGGATTTTTTACGGTCTTCACCGTTGCCATGTTTCCCCTGGATCACTTCTTGAGCCAGTTGATCAATAGTCTTTTTAGGTGCCGTAGCTTTGCCATTGATGACTGCCATGACAGCCTCATATTGATTACCAAGAGCTGCTTTCCGCTGATCTCCGTTTCCGTATTTTCCAGCAAGAGTCTCTTTAACCAATGTATCAAGAGTTTTTCCTGATGTTGAGGGTGTACTTTGGTTAGCCAAGCGGTAAACATAGCAATACATCCAACCACTAGCTGCCGCTGTTTGATTGTAGTTGTTGATGGTAATGCTGTTGTTAGCATAGTTGCAGTGGATGATATTATCTGCGTCAATAAAAATACCAGTATGACCACCAGCACCAGCTGACTGTCCACGTTTGCCCCAAATAAAAATATCCCCACGCTTAGCGTCCCAGTCCTGATTTTCAGCAATCAACTTGTAGCCATTTTTAATAAGCCAATCATGCTCATACTCTGTATTTACTGCCCAACCTGCTGATATAGCTCCTGCGCTCATCAGAGCGTAGTAGACAGAACTGGAGCAATCGTAAGACCCTGGACCGTTACGGTAGTCCATGGAGTAGGTAACCTTGCCCACTCGTGATGACATCCATGCAATAGCTGCCTCAATATTTACTGCCATTGTCTTCCTCCTTTAGAAAAATTTGAATAAAAGGGGAAAGCATGAGGAGCAAAAAAGAAAGAGGCACTAATGATAGTGCCCCAAGAATTATCAAGATAATTTTTCCTAATTTCCTCATGCTATACCTCCTATTTTGGAACGTTGTAGTTCATGGCTTGCTCACTATCAGACAGACCTGATGTGGTAGGGTCAGATACGACCCCAAGCAACACAAGCAAGGTAAGAGCTGTATTGGCTACATCATTGATGTTATCAGGCAATTTCAAGCCCAGCTGTTGAGCTAGCAAGAATGCTGTGGCAATGATTGCAGCTAGAGTAGCTTTATTCTTAAAACGTAATTTCCAGTTAATCTTCATCACTTCAATTCCTTTCTTTGATCATGGTCTTTAACTCTCTGACATCCTCTGTCAAGTTCTTCATCTGTTCGGTCATGGCAACAAGGGCCTGATTTTGTTTATCATGGTCATCTAGTCGCCGTGTATGGTCTTTGATGGTTTGCTCCAAGAAAGAGATTTTAAGCTCAAGAGTATTGACCTTTGTAGCTTGTTCAATACTCTTAGCTTTCAACACATTATAGAAACCATATACCGTGATGACAAAACCTCCAATGGTAATCAGCATTTGGTATTCAGGTCTCAAATGTTACTCCTCCTTTGGTTCAGCAGCTTGTTCTGATAGCACCTCAACTACTACTTCTCGTAGATTGAAAAGTTTTGGCACTTGGTCAACGGTATAAGTTCCAGCAACTACAAGAGCTACCCAAGATTTGACGATCTGATGTTTTTTAGTGAATTTCATTGTAAAAGTTCCTTTCTTGATTAAAGCAGTACCTAAGATTAGGTTACTCAGTAAGTTCTTCATGTGTTCCCTCCTCTACTTCTTCAACTGGAGAAATACTAGCAAGGACACCCATAACAAGTTCTGTCAATTCAGATACAGCCCTGTTGACCGCCTGCTCATTCTTAACAGTCCCCAGCTTTGCCTCCTCTGTGGCTTGTTCAAGGTCTTTGATTGCCTTTTGAGACTTCTCAATCAGCTCATCATACTTAGCGATTTTTTCGCCAATCTCATTGAACTTCTCATTTTCAGCACGCATAGGAAAGTTTTCCTGATAGATGACTTCCAGAGCTAACTCAAGTAGCTCCGTATTAGATAAGTCAATCTTGTCAGGAGCTAAAAAAATAGGCACGCTAGCACCATCTGAATTGACTAGCATGACCTTGGTGGCGGACGCTGTACCACTAGCATCATATTCTTGTGATTTTGAACCATATTCAAATTTCATGGTATTTCCTTTCTTTTATGGATAAGGGTCATTAGTGACATAGGTTAGAGTGCCAGTGTACACATGTTGTCCGCTAGTTCCATTTGTAAATCTAATTTTTCCGTCAGATGAAAAATGCAATACAGATGGTGATTTTGTAACCGATCCTGAATTTGGCACAATAACCATGTGAACTTCTGCGGTTGGTCTATATCCACTGGGGATAGTTTCTAACGTCTCACGATATTCAAATACATCAATATTTGTAATTCGTCTGTTAAGTGTGATTGTTACTAGATTGTCTTTCCTTGTTATTGTGGCGTTCAGGCCATATAGCATACCTTGTGTAACGGTCCTGAGAGGTTTCTCTTGTAATAGTGGATGGTCAGAGTTTTTTGATGGAACACTACTTGTTTGAGCAACGTATCTCCATGGTCTCCACACATTATCATAGCCATACTCACGTACTGCCATAAATCCACTTGTAGAGGTAACTCGTTGGATACATTCGTTTGATGTATGTAGTTTGTAGCATTCTAAAATACAGAACGCCCCAAGAGGATTGTTGTTAAAATCTGCCCCTATTTGCCAAATACCTGGGGTCAGAATATTATTTAGATCTTTTTCAAATGAGGCTGGGACACTAATGCCACCACCTACATTAGATGTCATTCTGTATTGCTGAATTGGATTGTTATTAGCATAGATGTCTCCATTGACATCTAGTGCTCCACGCTCCCTAATCTTATTTACACCGACCCCTGAGCGGTCATAAGAAAAGACCACACTTTCTGTGGCCACATTTACAGCAAACTCAGTCTGAGTAAATTTATCAGCAAGGGTGCCAATGACAACCCAAGACTGATTAGCTACATAGCTCCCTGATAGGTTAGCTTGTGAGTTGGTAAGACTCGCTAAACTCGTCCATGAACCAGCTGCTGGGCCTGTATCTGCCGTGTAGGTAGTTGTTCCTAACCTAGCAACTTTGAAAGAGAGTGTCATAGTATTTTTTTGGACGCCTCCTACTGACAAAGAGGCTACTTTCGCATTTCGTGTGACAGTCAATGTGCTTGATGTTGAGCCCGTCCTTGCAATGCTAAAGCTAAGGGCAGGAGCAAAATACTCAAGCACCGTCACAGATACATCTTTAGTATCTGACCAACGCCCACGACTATCAGAGACACTTGCTCTGACTGTGATGGTTCCGTTGTAGTTCATGATACCCAACGTCCCACCGTTCACGTTGGTTGTTTGGTTCTTTCCGACTATCTCGGCTTTATAGCCTGTGATAGTTGATCCGTAGGAGCCTGCTCCACCATTAAAAGTGACCTTGATATTAGAAATGACCTGAATAAAAGTATTACCTGGTATCAAGGATTGAGCGGCTGTGTTATGATCAGCTAAAGTAACCCCTGTAAAGGTTGGTTTCATACTAGCTGGCACGCTAGCCGTGAGTGTTGTTGACTGCGTCCCTGTTTTGGTTGAACCAGAGTAAGTATCGACGTAGATTGTGCCAGTCCCACTTGTTGAGTTTGGAATATCGTTGGCAAAATCAAGAGGGATAGTCCAAGTAGTAGATGTGTCTACATTACTTGCTATTGTCCCTGATTTGTTGCCCCAAACATAGCGTACTGTGTGCTTAAAACTAGAGCTTTGACGATTGATATTGATAGTAACTGCACTACCAATAACACCAGAGCTGACACTTACCGAACTTGAGCGAGGGATTGTAGTAAGAGTAAACGCATTACCACCAATGGTAAGAGTGCCCGGTGACCAACCACCACTACCTGAGAAACTCGCCATCAAACCAAAACTCTTTGTACCGTCTGCATTATGCCCAACTGTGATAGTCTGGTCAATCAGCATGATTGTTGAATTATACCCTGTCATGCTTGGAGCACCTGACCAATTCAATCTCTGACCATTTAAGTCAACATATGCTGAGCAATTATACTGAGCAAAAGTTGTAGTAGTATTCAAAAGAGCAAGTCTAACTCTAACCTGACTACTATTCCCTGCGATATTTTGTGAGGTTTGGTCAATCCACAATCTAATCCGATAACCTCTATCATTATTTGACCAAAATTCAGCCATCGTTTACCTCCTTATCCAACATATCTAATTACATTCATATCAGCGTTGAGATGGTACTGCTCCTCTCTGAACCGTCCAATCTGAATAGTTTTGGAGAAAATACCATTTTCAATGTGAATGACACCTTGAGAAATATACATAACCTCAACACCTGCTGAGAACATGGAAATACGACCGTTAGGATCGAACATCATACTTGAACTACCATCATTTTTACCGATCACTAGCCCCTCATTTGATGAACTCATGTAGGTATCAATGAAATTCCAGCGGTCAGAAAGTTCTCCAAGGTTTTTAGCAATCGTGGAAACACGTTGGCTAGCTGAAATCAAATCCTTTTCTGCCTGTGCCCTAGCCGTGTCATTAGCTTTGACAAAGTCTTGATAGGCTTTAATCCAGTTGTCCAGTGTATCAGCACTAGCCTTAGCCTCTAATTCAGCTTGGATAATACCTGCTTTCTCATTTAGTGCGTTAAGTTGCTCTTGGGTTAGGACTTGGTCAGCTTTGCTGTCAATATCATTACTGACATCTTCAACCGCTGGTATCCAGTCCATTGATACTGTCCCCGTGTTGACCCTAAGTTTTGAGATGATTACTGTACCACTTGAACCACTCTCAAAATCGAGATTTAAGAAAATTTCCTTAATGAGGTCACTAGTTCTGGAGTTCGTGTAGGATTTCCATTGCCACGGTTGGGAATATGTACCACTTTTAACTGAACTAGTGTCTATGTATTGCTTACCTAGAACCTTGTCATTAGTGGTGAAATCCCACTGGTCACCAGTACCATTGTTGTATTTGATAACACGATTAAGCCTAAACCCTTTGACATCAGTTGAGGCAACATAATCAAACGTAAGAAAAAGCTGCTGAGTGGTTAGCCACTTGAGAGCCTCTCCTGATAATGTGTAAATTCGCCCTTGATTTCCGTTTGTCTGAGCTGCCGTCAATAATGCAAAATTACGGCTACCAAGCTGTGTGTTATCAAATAGTGCCGTCCACTTATACTTAGTAGGGTCTGTGCTATCGTTTTGCGTAAAATCGGTGTATGTACCTAAATAGCGCTTGTTGCCTGTCTGAGTGGTACTAAAATCAGTAAGACCATCTGCACTATTTGCATAGGCGAAATGGATAAATGGTGTCCTACCATCTGCTCCAGCTTTACCCGGTACACCCTGCGCTCCGTCAGAGCCTCGCCATTTTGTCCACCTGTAAGCAGTAGGATTTGTGCTATCAGTCGCATTGAAATCTTGATACATACCGATGTAAGCTTTTGTCTGGTCAGTCTGGCTAAATCCACCCCCTGTCGCATTATCAGCATAGGCAATGTGGGTGTATTGGGTGCGACCATCAGCTCCTTTTTCTCCCGGTATTCCTTGGTCACCTTTGGGACCTTGAATACCCTGTAAACCTTGTAAGCCTCGCTCACCTTTGTCGCCCTTATCCCCTTTTTCGCCTTTGATAAGGGTCCATCTGTAGCTAGCTGGGTTAGTGCTATCAGACTCGTTGTAGTCCGTATAAACTCCAACATATGTCTTATTTGCACTCTGTTCAACAGAAAAATCACTGACTACCTCAGCCACCTTAGGCATTCTAGGATAAGGATCACTACCAAACGTAGCAAGATTGGCCGTATAGGTACCAGCGTCAAATGTCTTATATAACCAATTATCATCTTTCCCAAAACGGACAATAGCCCTTTCTGGCAATGTAAAGCTACTGTTTTCAGTAGCAACAAGCGTCATATTGGCATAGGCAAAGTGGACATAGGTAGTCCTACCATCTGCACCTTTTGCTCCTGCCACACCGTTTGCACCATCTTTACCTTGCCATTTTGACCAAGTGTAGGCACTTGCACTAGTGCTATCTGCCTGATTGTAGTCAGTATAGACACCGATATAAGCATTTGGCGTATCGGTAATCTGACTATCAGTAGGGTTGATTACTGGAGCATACTTGATGTGGATATAACTTGACCGACCATCTGCACCTTTAGGACCAGGGGAACCTGTCGCACCTGTCGCACCAGCTATACCTCTCTCTCCTTGAGGGCCTTGTGGTCCAGTATCGCCTTTATCCCCCTTTGCACCAGTTTCACCCATTTTAGCTACAGAAAAACCAGTCTCGCTAGTATTGTCTGTGTAGCTCCATGTGGTTTTAGTCCAGAGGTACTGACCAGGGGAAACGCTAGGAATTTGAGAAGACCAACCGCTTGTAGGTGGGACTGTTCCTGATGTAGAACCAGCATAGACTACTGTAGTTGTTCGGATACCAACTCCGTCTTTACCTGCGATACCATCACGCCCAGTATTTCCGTCTTGACCAATCCTAGCTACTGAGTAGCCTGTCTCTGATGTACTGTCTGAATAATTCCAGACTGTCTTAGTCCAAAGATATTGACCAGGAGGAACTGTTGGAACAGTATTCCCCCAACCTGTGCTAGGGGCATTTGTTCCTGAGCTAGATGAGGCATAGGTAATGACTGTAGATTGTAAGCCTACACCATTCTTACCAGCAATACCATCACGACCAGGGTCTCCTTTATCACCTTTTAGACCGTCAGAGGCATTTAGGAATGTGATTTGTTCAGAGGCTACTTCTTGATTATCAATCCATGCAGCGATAGTCAGCACCATAGTCTGATTGATGTCAGCGGCTTTGACAATATATGTAGGGCTAGTTGCTTTAATCTCACCGTTGACAACCCAACGCCAGCCACTATTGATGACCTTGTTGCCTTTCATCAGAGTAGGTGTCACAACTGATTGTCCTTGCCCATTCTTAAAGGCTGTGCCGTTATTGGTGGAGACCTTTACGGTATAAGGCTTAGCGTCTTCAATCATACGATCTAGACGCTCCTGAATACCCTGAGACAAGAGATTTTCAAGTGCCTTAGCATTTGAAAAGGTTGTCTTGTTGTTCTTAGGATTGGTAAAGCTAATGGTTTGCTCAGACACCCTCATTTCAAGCAATAGAACAGGACTAAAGCCGTCATCATAAACTTGGACAGTATCCCCTATTTCAAGGTCAGCAAAGCCCTCCGCCTCGTAAGTAACAGCTGGATAACAGTTCTTTTTAAGTTCTCGGTACGCTGTTGAGCGGATAACCTCAGGATTTGAACTCTCTACAGTCATATCCTTTCTTATCCACTGGTCACCCATTGTGCCACTTGTAAAGGCTGCTGGATACATCTGCATAGAAAGAGGAGCATATAGCCCCTCTCCTGCCTGATAAAATTCACGTTCACCTTTAGAGTTATTGACAGACCATGCACCAAGACCTGAGATAGTAACCGTGTTACCTTGGTCATCTTTCCCAGTTGGTCTAATCATGTTGTAGACATTGGTTTTATCTACTGTCCTAGTAAGTGTCTTGAGGTTTTTGCCGTACTTCAAAATAGTAGGGCTGACACGCCCTACTCCATGATGATCGTCATCATTCTCATGATAGACATTGACAACAAAAGACTTGATGGAGCTATCAGCGTTAAGGTGAGTGTCAAATTCAATTTCTGCACCAAATTTCTTAGCTAGACTGAGTAGACGGTTGAGTTTGGTATCTGTCCCCTCCCACTCAGCAGAAATTTTCTGAGTAGAAATCTCATTGACTCCAATTTTCAAGAATGTAAAGTTTAGCAAGTCCATAGCGTCACAGTATTCTTTGAAAGTCATAGCCTTAGGTGCTTTATATGGATTTGCATACTCATTGATAAGTTCAAGGTTCAGATTGATACCATAACACTTGATAACTTGCTCATTTTCCTCAATTTTGCGGATCGTGTGCAGATAAGTCTTGCCTTTGTACTGAAATGAAACAAAGGCTTTCTCATTCAGATAGTTGTAGGCACGCTTACGCCCCACATCTGAAATGATGGCCTTTTTGAATACTGTGAAATCAAATGTACTAGAACCTGTTTCAAGGTACCTAGTCCATGTATCGTTGAAATAATTCAGCGTAGCTTGTTTATCATTATCAATAAAAGAAACTTTTCTCAAACTTGCGTCATGAATTGTCAATAACATAAGCTATAAGTACCTTTCTTCAAATTCTATCTTGACTGTGGGCTTTGTCCTGACCCAACTTGAGGAATAGACCTCAAGAGTAGACCTACCAGGTGGAATAGTAAGAAACGTGGAGCCGTGGACAATGTCCACAATACGCTCCAAGCCGTCCACAGTAACTGTGTCATTCTCGCTATTAAGAATAATGTTTGAGCCAATCGGATAACGGTTAGGAATATCCTTTGTCACAGAAACAAAGTCTTTTCTGTAAAAAATACTGTCCAAGTACATCCTAGCTACCAGTGGTTTATTACCCAAAGCCCCAAATGCTACATGGACTTTAGCTGACTTTCTACCCTTGATTTCAGGAATAACAAAAGTATTGTAAGAACCCCACCAAAAGACGGTTACCTTGTCATCATTTCGCTTGAGGTCTGACCAACCTCTAGGCTCATTGAATGGATTTTGGCTATCTAGGTGAGTTCCTGTGAAAGTCCACTGTTTAATCATGTTGTATCCACCTTTACCGTCAGCAGCCATAAAGTTATACTCACAACCTAGACCGTTGTAACGCTTAAAGGTTTCCACTCCATACAAAAACCGCCCCTGTTCATCAGAGACGGTCAGCTTGATAAAGCCGTATTGGTTAGCGGCACCAAGCCAAAAAACTTGACGCCACCAGATGTAATCATTCAGAGAGCCTGTAGCCCCTGAGCTATCCGCTGGGATATTCCATGTCAAACTACCTGCATTGTTTCCAGTTGTGCCTCCTGCATTTTGTAAAAACAAATGCTTGCGTCCTGACCAGTCCACACTTGCCACGGTACCTCTCAAACTCTGTGATGTGTCATTCAAAATAGCCACGTTCTTTGCGGCTGCACTAAGACCATTGGTGATTTTACTGTCACGGTAGTCAAAGAGTAGCTCAGACTGTTTAACTTGTACAGTATCAGCCTCCTCACGATCACCAACCTCAAGAGCACCGCTGGTATTGACTAAACCAATGTAGCCATTTTCAGCGTTATTCTTGACAGTAACCACAGGGAAAGCTGGCACGTTGCCATCATTGATTAGGTTAAAAACAATCTTGTCAGCTGATACCGTGCCATTATCAAAAACACGGTAAGTGGTGCTATGGGCTACTCCGTCAGGTATAAGTAGCTCAAATTCTCCTTTTTGGAACCATCTTGTCACATTGTCCATATCCACAGAGCCTGTAACAAGTCCCATATAATACTTATCAGGCTCATCAGAGATAACAATCCTGACAGCCTCAGAGGTATTGAATACCCCTGCCAAAGTGTGTTTAGCTTGTTCAAGTGTCATGCCATCTCTTTCTTGCATGGCAAACTTGACCTTTATAAACTTAGCCCCTGTTCTTACTTCTTGCAAGTTCACTCCCAAGAGTGGAGCGTCATTAGTTTCAATGCTACGCTCATTGCCAACAGGGCGGATAATTTCAATAATTCGGATAACCTCAGAGAGGTCAAATCCGTTAATAGTGATAGTGTCATTATTCATCAGACAATCCCCCTCATCATGTTATCAATCTTAATTTTGTCATTTTGGTAGTTCGTCATTGGTTGTCCAATCTTGGCAACAAGAGTACCATCATCAAGAACCATGTTAACAGGACGCTTGACGGCTTGCTCAGCAACTTCAAGAGCTCTGGTGAGTGCTTGGTCTGCTTGATCTCTGATAATCTCAATTTGGCTCATTTCTGCACGCTCTGTGATGGATTTGAGCTTGAATTGACTAGACAGAGAACTATTGCCTAAGCCAAGCAACTCCTCAGCACCAAACTTAAAGGCTGACATCTCTTTTTGGACATAGGCAAGGCTGTCAGTCACATCAGAGGTATTTTTTTCAATACCTACAGCGATACCTTGGGCAATGTATCGCCCCACATTATCCCTAAACAGGCGTGATGGTGAATGGATTTTAGCTTTAGCCTGTGCTGCTCTCTCGGCTTGTGCTACTAAGGCATTAGCTGCGGCTGTTACAGCTCCCAAAGCTGAATACATACCTTGAGCCAAACCTTGCCCAATCATAGCACCAACTCCACGCATAGCTCCAGCTCCAGCCATTGCTGTTGAGCGGATTGCGTTTACCATGGCAGACATTGCAGCCGTAGCTGATCCAATGCCAGAACGGATACCATTTGTCACACCATTTGAAACGCCACGCCCTGCTTGCTGTCCTGCTTGTGTCATCTGACTAGCTGACTGCCTTACAACAGACACCATCTGTTGCATACTTGAACGCATGGTAGATACTGCCTGTGTCATAGCAGAGCGTACAGCAGAATTTAGCTGAGTCATTGCTGATGTTGCAGCACTTGAAATGCTGGCAAAACCTGAGGCAACCATAGGAGCTGATGTAGCTAGTTGCATGATTGATGTCCGTGCCATCATTGCTGATGTGGTAATAGCTGTAAATCTAGCTGGCACTGTTCCAAGTATGCCGCCAAGGGCACCTATAACAGCAGATACTGCTGAAAAACCTGCTGACATTGCAGCAGCTCCAGTTTGTGCCATCATCATTGAGGCTGACAATGCCGTTAATCGACCTTGCAAAGCAGAGATACTAGCAGTTGACCCTGCCAAGCCTGCAAAAGAGGCCATGACTGCACTTGCAAAAGACATCATGGCAGAACCAGCTGTAGTCATAGCGCTTGGTAATGTTCCAATGCTTGAGCTCAGGGAACTAAAAGCAGCAGGTAAGGCTTGCATTGCCACACTTGCCACTTGTGCTGATGTTGCAATTAGTCTAAGTCCAGTTCCTGCTTGTTGCAATCCTGGTCCTGCTGAGGCAATACCTGAGCCAGCAATAGCTGTCAAACCAGTAGCAACTGCCGCCAAGGTTCCGACTAAGTCCCCTAGTTTTAGATCAACTAACATCTTGATACCTTGAGCCATCAACTTAACGCCTTGACCTGCGTTTTTGGCCGCATTCCCCATACTCTCAAAAATGCCAGCCACTCCATCAAGCACATTGCGGATAGCAGAGCCAAAAGACTCTACCACACTACCAGCACTCTCTAAGATTGAGCTGACCTGTTCCCCAAAGGTTTGGAGTAGTTGGGTCAAACTATCAATGATAGGGCTAATCTGACTGATGAGATTATTGAAAGCCTCAACTAATGACTGCAATACTGGAGCGACCGCTTGAACCATTTGAGTAATAGCTGGTATGAATGGTGCTAACGCCTGAATGATTTGGACTATAGCTTGAGATACCACAGTCACGACCTGCACAAAGGCATTAGAGATGATTGCCACAATAGGGGTCACAGCCGTAGCAATTTGGGCAATACCAGAACTGATAGCAGTAATGACTTGACTCAATGCTGTGCCTAGTGCTGTGATGACTGGAGCAAGGCTACTGAATGAGCTGACAATCATACTGATTGCCGCTCCTGCCGCTATAATCACAGGAGATAGCATAGCAAAAGCTGAGGCAATGGTAGGCAACACAGGGGCTACAATAACCAAAGCCTGAGCCAAGCCTTGTAGTGCTAGATTGAGGATAGTCCCTATAGCCGTACCAACGCTGACAATAACACTCCCCATACCTTGTAAGATTGTAGCTATCCCTTGTCCTTGCATACCCATTAAGGCAAAGGCTGCACCAAGTGCCAAGATAGGTACTGCCAAGGCTGCGATAGTGGCAGGATTGACCATAGCCAAGCCTTGACCAATACCACGAAAAGCGGCACCTATGCCCTGTCCAATTCCTCTAGCAGCAGTTGCTACACTTTGGCCAAGGCTACGGATAATTGAGACCACGCTTGCACTAGCTGACCTAACAACTGATGTAGCACCACTCACACCGCTTGTGGCATTTTGCTTGAATAGGTTGAATGGGTTAAAGGATTTCAGGAAATTAAAAGCCTTGAACCCTGCTACTAAACCGACTAAGCCTCCTACAATCGCTTGAATTGCTCCAGCAGGTAGTGAGCTGATAAAGTTAGCTGCTACAGTTGCAGCCTGTGAAAGCCACTTGACCACATTGCCAAGTACACTAGCTAAAGTGTTTAGAACGCTTGAGGCAGTCAAGCTATCCCATACATGACCTAAAGCACCAGCTATACTCTGGATAGCTCCAACAAAAGCAGTAACTGCCCCTGTATTGGAAAAAGCTGTCCAGAAAGTCTGAACCTTAGAAACCACATTTGAGATAGTGCTGCTGACTTTAGAGATAATACCCTCAATATCAAGATTACCCAGAGCGTCACCTATTTTTCCAGCAAATGAAGTGACAGAATTGATAAGCTCAATTAGTTTGGGTTTAGCCTTGTCAACGACGTTCAAAAGGCCACTAACGATAGTCGCCTGTAAGTTGCCTATTGCTCCCTCAAATGTTGCTGTAGAAGTAGCTGCCTCTTTTGCAACATCTGTCATACCTAAGTCAGTAATAGCTTGGTTAAATTCTTCCGCTGTAATCTGACCTTTTTCCATAGCCTCACGAAAATTACCAGTATATGCTCCATTTTTGAGCATTGCCTCTTGTAACTTTCCGCTTGCACCAGGGATAGCGTCTGCAAGTTGATTCCAGTTTTCAGTGGTTAGTTTTCCAGCCCCTGCTGTTTGGGTCATAACCATACCAACTGTTTTAAAAGTATTTGCATTACCACCAGCTACAGCATTCAAGTTCCCTGCTGCTTGCGTAAGTTCTGTATAGTTTTTAATACCATTTGAGGCTAATTGAGCTGTAGTGTTAGCTACATCATTGATGTCATAAACAGTTTGGTCAGCATATTCTTTGACATCAGCTCTAGCTTTCTTAATAGTTGCGCCATCATATCCACCAAAACTCATAGTAGACTCAAATTTTTGTAGACCGTCACTAGCAGACATAGCCTCTCTTGCGAGATTTTGGATATTACCAGTAACAACACCAATACCAGTAGTGAGGGCAGAGCTAATCAGGTTAGCTCCTAAAACCGACTTAAAAACAGACCCAACTTTTGAGCCTGTGCTTTCTAGTCCACCTAACAAGGTTTTTAATTTGCTGACTCCTGACTGGGCACTAGAACCGTCTAGGTCAACCTTGATAGTAACTGAACCATCTGCCATAGTTTTCTCTCCTTTCCTGATTAGTAGTCAAAATCTTTTGGTAGTGCATACTCTTTCTTGAGCCGTTTCATGCTCTCTTTATACTTCTTGCTATCGCCTTTTTGTGGCTTATAAGAGCGTATTTTGAGCACCTCAGCAAACTTAGTATCACTAGGTAGCCCATTCAGTAGGGCGTTGAATTTTTTCCAATGCAAGCTGTTCTGAGCGTCAATCAAATCAATTCCGTAGGCCTGCATGAATGATGAGTAAATATACTCAGCGTCATACTTCAAGCTAAAGAGTCGCTCACCGTCTTCTGATTGACTCTTAGAGCGTATCTTACTCTTGATTGGATTGCCTGCTAGGTCAAGCACTGGGGCGGTTTCTTTAGCTGGAATAATTCTGATGTGTTCTTCAAAAATTAGCTTAAAGATGGCTGTTGCTTGTTCAGGGGCTAAAGCCTCCGTAAAATCAACACCAGTAAACATCTGAATAGCTAGATAAGGCTTGTAGATGTCATCAAACTCATCATCATTGATCAGCTCCATAACTTTCAAAACCTTGTTAAAAGCTATATTCATTGGATACACATCATCACCAAGGACTAACTCATCTGTCAATTTCCTTGATAAGTCCAGCATATCAGTCACCTAGATACTTCTTGAGTGCGTCACCGTTGTTACGTTTTTCCCATTCGCTTACAACTCCTGAGATTGTTTCTAGCAAGTAGACCATAGTGTCAACCGTAGACTCATCAGAGTAAGCGTAAACCTTGTTGTATGCCTCCTCATCAAATAGGTCAACCCATGACTCTTTTACCATAGTTTGCAAAGCGTCAAAGGCTTTCTCATCTTCGGTATCCGCTACTTTCTGACCTTCGTTTTTTAACTTTTTACCAACCGCCTCCATGTTGCGGATATTTTTGTCATTGGCTAAAAATTCAAGGGTAAAACCATCAAACTCTACAGGAATGACATTGCTACGCTTTTTAATTACTACCATTTGTTTTCTCCTACTAATCAAATTAAAAAAAGGGGAGTACATTCACTCCCCTAAGCTACTTTATCCACCGACTACAGCAGATTGTTTAGGTACTGAGTTCCAGCTGATCGTGCATTCAAAAGCCTCAAATTCAGACGCCTCACCGCCTCCGATTTTAATTTCAGATACGGTTGCAACTCCTGAATACTGTGTCTTGCCATCTGGGTCAACAACTTTGAACCACACTTTACGCTGGTCTCCAGTTAAGAAACGCATATCAGCAATGATTTTCTGGGCTGCGTCTTCCTTGATGTAGTCACCCTCAAAGGTATAACCATATTTGACAGATACCACGGTAGTTTCTGGTGTACCGTCACCGTTGTAGTACGCTACATCATCTGTTTCTTCGTCACTTTCAACCTCAGCGGTAGTGACACCGTCAGCAAGCCATTTCCAAGCGTCAGTTGCTGGCTCGGTTGTTGGTGCTGTTGATAACCAAGGCGCTACATAGTGTTTACGCTTGGCGTTTTTCATTTTTGGCATTTAATTTCCTCCATTTGTTTCTAAACGTGCTGTAATATCCAGCATGTAAACATAAAAGCCTTGGTCATCACGGTCATTAAGGAATGGCTGTGATACTTCAAGGCCTCTGAATTGATATGAATTATTTTGACTAGGTAGCTCTAGGTTGAAATCAGCAAGAGCATAGTTGATAGCCCACAGGATAGAGCTTGTCTTTTGGTGATCAGTGGTTTTGATTGCCACTTCAAATACAAGACTAATATCTTGCTTTCCGTTCATGTACTCTTTTTCAACCTTGCCACCAGGCAAAGGATAGAGGACTAAGCCCTCTTTCTCTGACAAGTAATCAAGTCTACAAGTCAGAGGTAGGTTTAGTGCGTTGATGAAATCTCTAAGGACTTCTGAAAAATCGTTGTTGTTCATGCTTTAACTCCCATTGCTCTAAGACCAGTCTTACCCCAATCCTTAACATGTAATGCTGAGGCTTTCAAATCCCAACGCTTACCTGTTCCAGGAGTGGTGTAACGGCTAAAAGTAAAGCTCCTACGCTTGTTGTAGCTAGATCCGTAAAATTGGGCTCTTGCATAAGGTCCAGGGTATCTTACCCCATCTCTTGTTGCTTGACCGCTACCACTTAATTCTCCACTTTTTCGTGGGATAAATGGTTGCATGTCAATCATCATCTGATTAGCAATAGCTAGCTTACCTTTGGCCAAGGCTGATGATGATACCTTTTTCTCAATGCCTTTTAGGTCAATTTTGACAGAAACGCTAGTCCCCATCAGATACACTCCAGCTCATAACAAAAGATTTTCTTATTATGAGGATAGCTGACAGGAACTACAGTAGTAACCCTGTACTCTGTCTCTCCGTCTCTTACTATGGCATTTTCAAAGGTTTTGTCTAGGACTACTGGGCAATATTTAGGATACACAAACAAAAGGCTAGGTTTGGACTCTTTGCGGTTATTTTGCGTCCCTTGGACTTGATACTGTCTATCAAACCTAACATGACTCAGAGTGACTGGGTCAGCTAATACAGCCTTACCCCAGCCATCTAGTTCCTCTGTGGTCTTTTGGATTGTCACAGTATCAACTAACAAACGCTTGTCAATGTCTGTCATAACCTACCCCCCTGTAGCCAAATCCTGCTCCTTTCAGAGCGTTCAGAGCGTCAAGTGATAAATTATACCTAGCACTTTCCAAAGATGTCTGAGAAGTGTCTCTGTAGCTGACAGAGGTACGACCAAGCGACACGCTGGCTACTGATTGCTTGTCATCAGCAGTCATGATACCGCTGGCGTCCAGATAAGCCACTTGGAAAGCTGTTGACATTTTGACAGCCTGCTTTCTGTGCTCAATTTCTTTCTCAAAGTCCACAAAGTCATAGAAACCATTAAGAAAGAGGTTGACAGACACCTCAGCTCTCTTTAGTAATTTGTCAAAGTCCTCAACTTCATCAAAACCAAAGTCCTCAAATTCTTTTTCAGTTAAATAAGCGATAGTAACCACCTCCAATTAAAAAAGGCGGTGTTATTTCTCCGCCTTTGCTGCTTTTTCTTCTTCGACACGTTCAAAGAATGGACTGAGTTCGGGGTGAGTAAGTTTCCCTTTAGCATTTAGCTCCTCAGCTGTCTTTACTTCCATGTCATATACACCATTTTCATCAAAATGCTTTTCTTTGCCATCAATAACAAAAACCACGTTTGATGTTGCTTTGAATTTTGCCATTTTTCGTTATTCCTCCACTTCATAGCCTTGGTTCTCAAAGGCTGAAATCATGATAGGGTCAGACAGGGTAAATGATACCCCATCTTTAGTTAAAGTGACTGACTTTTTGATAGAAACTGTTTCCACCACTTCCTCTGTGGTTTCCTCAGCTACTTCTTGTGTTTCCACCACTTCCTCTGTGGTTTCCTCAGCTTTCTTTCTAGCCATTACTTACCTCCTTACGCTGATTTGTGAACGTAGATAGCTTTTTTCTTGTTGTCAAGGACAAAAGCGTCATAACGGATACGACCCTCAACGAGTTTACCGTTAATTCCTGGTGGGTTGTCGTGGATCTTGTAGTCTTCCAACTTAACAGGAGATGTAGTTGCCACAGGATGAGCAATAATGAACTCTACATTTTGTGGCAAGCGTGATGTAGGTGTAAGGACAACTGGCAAGCCGTCAATCATACCTACTTGACCTTTGATTGTGATTTCTTGGCCAAGGTCAGAGTTTTTCACAAAGGTTGGGTCAAGTTTGATAAGTTTGTAGAACTTAGGAGATACATGCAAGACACGGCCTGCTGTTGGGATGAGTGCGTCTGTAAGAGCTACCTGACCATCTAGGACTGCCTCATAAGCGTCATCTTTGGTGATTGCTGCTGTCTTGATGTGTTCAGGGGCTGCACCAGCTACGATAGTTGCAAAGCGGTAGGTATCAACTTCTGGGATAACAACTTCTGAGAGCTGGCGTGCAAGAGCTTTACCTGCCTCCATGACACCATTAGTGTCTTGTTCAGATTTTTTGTCAATGGTGAAAGTGAAAGAACGGTCTTTCTTGAGTACCATAGTTTGAACGGTGTTACCAAGTTCCTCAGCTGTACCGTAGCGGTTCTGTCCTGTAGTCTTGTAATCGTTCATTCCTGATGTTGGAACTGAGTAGACCTTGACTGTATCAACGCCTGTGAAATCAAAATCTTGGTTGATAATGCCTGTTGAGAGAGCCTCTTTAGCAAAGCGTTCATCAACTTTGTTATCAAATTTAGCTGCATAGTTTACTACCATGTAAAATTACCTCTTTTCTTTTTTGGGTTTACACGCTATCAAAGCCTGCAAACAGTGCTTTATCTTCTGCTGAAAGACCATCATCACCACTACCAGCGGCTGGATTGCCTCCAACAGAAATCTTAGGGTTAGGCTGTGGATCTCCACTTTGGAATAGATAAGGGCTTGACTCTTTGAGGTTGTTGATTGTGTCCTCTAAGATAGGCTTTCCATCTTCCCCTAGCTCAATCTTGTCTAGGTCAATGAACTTCATCAAGTCCTCTGAGTTGTAAGCTCCCACATCTTTCAAAGCAAGGGCTACAGCGTTTGTTTTTGTGACCTGAGCAAGTTTAGTCTCACTATCAGTCTTGTACTGGTCAAATTGAGCCTGTAAGTCTGCCAGCTGCTGCTTGCTTTCCTTACTAGCTCCCTCTTTAGCCTGCAAGTCCTTGATAGCTTGGTTCTGTTGCTCAAGCTGTTGTTTTAAGCTGTCGTTTTCTGCCTGTACCTCAGACTTAGCCTGTGCTTTCGCATTTTCAATACCTGCACCGTACGCTTGCATGATATTATCTAGCACGCTGTTATCTGTGATACCTGCGTCAACCAACATCTCACGTTTAAGACTCATGTCTTAACTCCTTTGTTTTACGTCACGAGGGACTGAGATACAGACACTTTTACGCCATATCCAGGGCAAAATAAAAACCGTTTGGAAATCCAGACGGTTTAAGTATTTTTGAGTAGTTTCAAGTAGTCTTTCCTACCAGTCAAGATGAGTGACCACCTCCTTACTTGCGACTAAGCCAAGACTTTTTAGAGGCCTTATCAGCTACCTTTTTCTCAAGATAATCAAATCTTGAGTTAGTAGCCTGAGCATTGCGTGAGCTAATCTGTTTCAGTTCCTCAATTTCTTTATCTTGCCTAATGATTTCATGAATAGCATAATCAAGCATAGACTCAAGATACTTGACTTTGCCCTCAAGTTCACGTTTCTTTTTAATGCGTTTATTCATGGTTTCCTCCTGTTTTTTGGGTATAAGAAAAGTGCCTAGATTGAACTAAGCACTAAGCGACTACTTGGATTGAAACAATCTCGCTCTCATACAGAGAGACTTCTGTAGGCTCATCAGGACTTGAGCCGTCAATGAGGATAGTGATTTCATCTTGTTCGTCATTATCCATTTCATCAACAAAATCTGTGACAAGTCCTTTGATAATTTCGCCATCACTATTGACTACCTGGACTGTTGAACGTAGGTAGTTCCAAAGTTGCTTACTCATTTACGGTCTCCTTTCCCTTTGATAGTTGGCACAATATGTGAACCAGTTTTACTGTAATGAATACGGAAATCAGTAGCGTTCTCAATTACTTCACCAGTTCTAGGGTCTATATAAGTTCCTATCGGTTTGTTTTGTGAGATGATTTCTTGCATTTTGTTTGATTTGGGATTGTACTTAAATTGCCCTGTTCCAGCATACCTGTCTACAAGTGCCTGACATTCTTCTTTAGTGATTGTCAGATAACTTGGCGGAGGCGCTCCTTTTTCAAGGTTTTTCTGGAGATATTTGTCATATCCCTTAGTTCCTCTGACATGGTTTTCAAAATGCTCATTGTTAATTTCTGTCTTAATTATACCACTTTTGACAGCTGAATTGAACTTATCACGCATTTCTTTTTGTTCTGCCCTGTGCTTTTCAAGTTTCTCAAGTTCTTTTCTGACCTTGATTTCTTTCTTAGCTTTGGTATAGGGGTCATCATAGTATTTCTCCCTAGCATAATCACGGTGTAGGAATGGGTGCTGTCTGAGATAGTCCCTCATTGCTCCCTGCTGTATCCTTACCTTGTTCTTATACTTGTCTATCAGTTCTTGGTCTCCAAGTTTCTCTGCAACGTGCAGAAATTCCTTGGATTGTCTGATAGACCGCTCTAGGGCTCTCTGTTTGGCTTGTACGTTGGCGTTTTCGATAGCCTGTTCAGGCGTTAAGTCCTTGAGATTGTCTGGTAAATCAGGTTTGTAGTTAGCACCGACCACAAAAGGTGTGATTTCATGGTAACAGTTGATACCAAGACATCCTCCAGCTGATCCGTATCCATAATCTGATAATGCTAGGATACGCTCACCCTTTTCAGTTCTAGCAACTCCAGTAGTGACTATCTGATGTTGCAGAGGTGCACACATTTCCCTTGCTGTAGCTTTCTTGGAGTAGTAGTAGGTATCTATCCCTAATTCCTCAGCTGGAGCCATTCTGACCTCACGATAGACACGCCAAGCCGTTGACTTGATAACCTGTCTAGCATAGGTATCAGCTTTCCAATGTTTCCCTTTACTATCAGTAAAGCCATAAAAGCCCTTTTGGGCCCATTTCATGACCGTATCAGAAATAGCCTTGTCTGATGTTGCTAAACCTGTGACAACTTTTGCTGTGGCCTCCTCAATGATAGACTGGTAAACCTCTCTCACGCTCTTTGGTAGCGTGGTATTGATAAGGTTGTTAATATCTCCCATGGTCTGATTGACATAAGCTGCAAGATTAGTCTGTATGAGGCTGTTAGCCACAAAATCACCACCAGTAGCCTCTAATAGTTGCTCTTTGGTGTTCTTGTAGATTTGGTATCCCTCGTTTTGGATGACATACCTTAGCTGTTCCTCAGCAATTCCTGAGCGGTCTGAAATGAGCTTGAGGTTGTCCTCATTGAGCAGACCCATCTCATTCATCTTCTCTAATTGCCAGATATAGGGATTGTCATCAAGACTGGCAGAACCACGCTCTTTGATACGGTCTATAACTTGGTCAAATAGATCAAGAGTAAGCTGATGATAGATGTCTGCAACCTGACTAGCGTCAAGCATTAGCTGCTCATCATTGAGCTTGATTGGTTTCTTCTTGTCATCAGCCATCTAATCACTCTCCATACACTCCTACATCATCAGGGCTACGCTCACTACTTGCCTTATCTATGGCGTTGCCACTAATTTCAGCCTTGATTTCCTTAGCTTTCTCAAGTGTCACGTTGAGCACTTTCTCAATAGCCATGACATCAGTACCAAAGCCGGCGTTTACAACCTTAATCCAGTAATCAAGCTCAGCGTTGCGGTCAGTAAAGACCCCATCATCAAGATTGATACTGATAGAGTCCATGTCAGGGATATTGCCCTTGTAGAGCTTGTAGGCTTTCCCAAGCTCTAACATTGAGATAATCAGCTCTTTTAGGGATTGCTCAACTAGACTGACAATACTGTTCCGCATTTGGTAAGTGTCAGAGTTCTCTGAGACAATCTCAGTAGCTGTCTTCATGCTCTTACCGTCAAAGGTAAACATGCCAGCTGATACGCCTATCTGCATTTCAAAGAGGGACAGACCCTCATTGATTGCTTTGATGTAGTCATCAGAGCGGATAGGAGTTGTAAGATCTGTGATACCTATACCCTTGTCCATATCTCCAGAGTCAAACTGTTCATAGACATTCTGACCTGTTTCAAACTCACGCTTGACTGTGACTTTCTCACCGTCCGTGTTGTACTCAGTTTTAATCATCTGAGTAGGAACCGCCACCCTACGCTGACCCATTTTGACCTCCCACATAAACTCATCATAGGTAGTATTTAGAAAATCAATCGTAGTCTTGGCATTATCAAAGATAGATAGCCCAAGTGGACTGTTAATATCCTTATTGTTCATGCCTGGGGTCTTCAAGTAGGTAAACAATGGACGGCTCAGACCGTTCAAGTCAGCGACTTCTTCCAAGTCTTCATAGAGTTCAGCCAATGGCACCCTAGCTCCTACAATATTCTGATTATCAGACTTGTAGAGCTCATTGGTTACCGTGTACTTGTCATCTTTGCTCCATTCATGCAACTCAATCAGCGTGTAATACTTCTGCTTGTTACCCTCTGATTTGATTGTCTTAGTGATGATAGCAGCACTAGAAACATCTTGAGTGTTTGACTGGAGAGGTAGAAAGACAGGGGCTTGAATAAATGCCACCCTTACCTTGTCCTTATCAACATAAGGCCGCATAGCAAGTCCTCCGAGAGCTAAGCAGCTCTCTAGGTAACGTTCAAAGTTCTTGATAAAGCGGTCATTCTGTAGCTGGTCCTGAATAAATTCATTAGCTTTCTCATCATCTACCTTGATTTCAGCCTGTTCATTAAAAACCAAGCTAGCAATTTTCTTGGAGGCGGTTCTGCCTATTGGTAAATGGTTAAAATCTCGCTTTTGTTTTGTGCCGTTGCTATCTTTATACTCAATCTGTGGATAACGCCCTGCAAAATACTTGAGATTTTCCCTGATACGGTCATACTCTGCACTAGACACCGCTATTTTAGGGTGGTCTGTGATATTAGTTAAGTTTTGTGTGGTCATCACATACTTACTCCTTGTAAAGAAATTCTTGATAGTTTGTACTATTCCCATTGTTAGCTCCTTTAGGCTTTCAAATCTAGCTCCCTAGCGTTGTCCAGGACAAAATACTTAAACTCATCTACCGTGTGGTCATCTTCTTTGATAACCTTTGGATCATCAGAATTGATTGTTTTGTCGTCATAGCGATACATCTTATGCTCTTCAACAAATACCCTGTTAGCAGGGATGTCAAGGTAGTAAAAGCGTCCCTCAGCTAGTAAGCTGATAACCATGTCAATCATGGTCTGATTTTTCTTCTTGGCCACTGGGTGCCAGCGTTCACCGTAGTCCTTAAAGTATTGATTTCTCAAAGCTCCCTCCGCACTATCAATAGTCATCTTGAGCTTAGGCACTCTGTACTGTTTCATAACCTTGTCTATAAAGTCATGGATCATCACTGATAGCTCACTGGGTGCCTTTTTAATCGTCTTGCCAGCTGGGCTATAGTAGAACGTATCAAGCAAGATAACATTACCTTTAGCAGTCAATCCATAAGCCCCACAGGCAGTAGCTGACTGCTGATGTCCTGTATCTAGGGCAAATGATATACCTATCAGCTTGTCATCATCAGGCAGGCTGTCTAGTGGCTTAAAGTAGTTCATGTTGTAGACATGATTACCAAGTCCTATAACTTCTCCTAGATACATCCAGCGGTAATAGTCAGGGTCAGTTTCCTTGTACCTTTCTATCTTTTCTTTCATCTGCCTAGACAAAAAGCCTAGCCTGTCATCAAGATAGGTACTGTGATGTATCAGATAGGTAGGGTCACTTGCTTTCTCAGCTACCCACTCATTTATCCAGTCATAAGGATTGCGTGGTGGGTTGTATGTGAAATAGACCTTGACCTGTTTGCCATCAGGTAACTCTTGACGGATAAAGGTATCCTCAACTATATCAATATCCTCACGCCCTGCAAACTCTGCCAATTCCTCAAACCACACAGACATTACATAGCCCTTGGCTATCTTCTGTGATTTGAGTTTCATTGGGTCATCTACACCGTAAAAGTAAAAGGCTGTACCTGTTTTCTTGTGGGTAATCTGTAGCGGTGACTTACCAAACTTGAACTGATTGGCTAGCCCCATCTCATAAATGGCCCATCTTATCTGTTCATAGACAGACATTCTCAGGTACTTTCCCACTTTCCGTAGGACTACCACATTACCCAAAGGGTCACTAATAAAGTCATTTACTAGATCAATAGAGACAACAGATGACTTAGTAGAGGCACGCCCACCTTTTAACACAATATGGCTCTTGGGGGTAAAGAGCACCTCATCAAATACTGGGTTAATCAACTTTGCTAGGTTCAGTATCGCCATTGTACTCACTCCTATCAAACGTAAATCCAGTAATGACCGTATCATCTTCATCATCTGAGCCTAGCTGAGCCTTGAGGTTATCAATTCTTAGGCGTTGCTCCTCTGTGACAAGTGATGAGCGTGTCAACTCATCATAGGTCTTAATCATGCTTTTAAGCTCTGACTGGGCTCTTGCTATTGCAGCTAGGGCTTTCCCTTGCTTATCCCATGCCGTATGATGTTCATAGCCTGTACCAGCTTTGCCTGTGCTAGTAACAAAGGTATCGCTATCCTCTACATCTTGGACAAATAAAATACGCTGAGCATGCAACAAATTAGCATAGGTCAGCGTGATATTTTCCCAGAGTATGTCTATTGGCTGTTTGTCTGATAGCTCCTGTGCTATCTCATACACCTCCTGTGGCAGATACTTAGCAAACAAACCATGTTTGAGGGCGTTAGTGTTTCCCTTAGGGGCTCCGTGTCCTAGAGCGTTCTTACTGCCCTTTGGAGCTCCCCTTGGATTTTTGGAGCGTTCCGTATTTTTCTTTTGGAACGTTCCTTTTATTTTAGGTTCCCATTTGTCTTTACTTTTCCAACCTCGGACAGTGCCAGCTGAAACACCCAAACGCTCAGCAATCTCAACCAGTTCAATGTTTCCATTGTTCTCTGAATAGATTTCAAATGCTTTGTCTCGGTTGGGGTCTCTTGCTCTACCCAAGCCTAAACCTCCTGCTGTTTATTTGTTTTGAAATATAAAAAAGCCACTCAATGAGTGACCGTATGCGGTAAGTGGGTGCCTCCCCCACCAGAGCCTTATATAGCGCTACTTTATCTCTGTCCTACAGGTTAATTAGCCTAAATCTAATTACCGCCCTGTACCCCTATTGTGATAGCTACTCACAGAGATACAATGGGAATAACTGGAGTTGAACCAGTGACTTTCGGTGCTTCAAACCGACGCTCTACCAACTGAGCTATATTCCCTAATAGGTAAGACTTGAATGCCTTACCCTTAATTCTTGATACTACCATTCTAGCAGAATATCAAAACTGTGCTAACAAGTATTGATTTGTTCAGTACGGTTTTGTAAAGTTCAATTTTGTTCCATTTTTTCCAAAACATCATTTAACTCACAAATAGCCGTATTCCTCCAAGTGTAGAAAGTGGTTCTACTGATACCCATTTTGTCACAAACATCATCAACATACATCTTAGTAATGTAAGTCATTCTGAGGACTGACCTGCTTTTTGGATTTTTCAGCTTGTTAATCAATCTACCTAATTCAAGTTTCCTGTTAATAATTTCATTGGTATCTTGTTCAATCGCCTCTTTCATCACGATCAGCTGGGTATAGACATCATCAACCTGTTTAGCTAGACCACCTTTGACCTTGTCTGCTGTCCATTTGGGGCTTGAGAGCAAACCTGCCTCAAGCTCATTGATTTCATCTATACGGCTTTGAATGTCCATATCAAGATTTTGTAGCTCATTCAAGAGCTCTTTAGCCTTGTTCACTCTCGTCTCCTTTTGTGTTATAATAGTCTTTGCGATATTACTATTAGCTGAGGCAGAGAGTGCCTTGGCTTTTTTTATTCCCATGTGATATGAATTTGCTTGTTGGTTATAAAATCTTCACCAGTAAATATATTTTTACTATAGGTCGAATGATACTCTACTTTGAAACCATCTCCTAACAATTCCTTGATTTTCTCAAGGGTCCTTTCATCATCCAATCTTCGTCTCGTATAATCATCTTTAACTTTTAAGACACTAATCAGATGGCCACTATACCCTTGCATAGCTGATTTCTTAATGACTTTTTCTAAATCATATTTTTTAAAGTAACGTTCAAACCACTTGTCATAGCTTTCTGAACTTAATTGCTGTACTTCATCAAATAGTGTCATTTCAATCCCATCCTTTCATTATTCAGTTTTATAATCTTGAAATTCCATAGTATTCATAGCCACAATATTCAGAGCAAAAACCGTATGTGTTAAAATATTCGTCAAATACTCCGATTTTTTCTTTACAAACAGGGCAATGCGTTCTATGGTATCTTTCTTCTGTGCTCAATCCATTCAGGATTTTCTTTTTACGTTGTCGCTTGTTCATGACTTGCCTCCATAAAATCTGGGTTTTCATAGATATTACCAATGACTTCATTTTCATCAATTTCAGTCCACAAATACACTGCGTCACGTCCTGTATCAATTACCCAAGCTCCCTCAAGTTGCTTGACAATCCCTATCAATTCCTTATCGTACTCATAGAAACCGCCTGTTTCGTCAGCTCTGCCAAAAAATCTAGTGGCTTTCACAATATCCCCCTCAAAGATTTCTTTTCTTGGCTCCGAACTATCCAAAACATCTGTAAAGCGCATTATTTCACATTTTTCCCAACTATACTCATCAAGACAGGTATCACAATCTGAATGTTGGCAGCCTCTAACTGTCACAGTTTTTCGCTATAATCTATATAAACAATATCCTCAGGTAAAAACATCTTAGATAGCTCTTTTACAAATACTCTTATTTTTAACATCAGTTCCCCCTCTTTTTGAGATAATCAGGAATTAGGTCGCCAACCTTGATAGCCTCGTACTGTTCTTTTGTGACTAAGAACTTACCATAAGCCTCAGCCGTGACTGTGTAGCGTCCCTCTATGATTTCCTTGTCTGTGATTTGCCCAACCATCACACCGCCTGCATTATCGACGGTGTAGATGATAATGGGTTCTTTAGCTTTTAATTCAGCCACTTCATGACTTAGCTCTCTAATTTTCAACATTGCCGCAAGTAATATGATGAGCCATAAAGTTCCAAAAAATAGTAATGGTTGATAGTCTTTCATTCCATGACCTCCACTTCTACCTCAATTCGTGGCTTGAGGCTGTAAAATTTACCGACATCATGCAAAGCAATCTGACCGTCATCTTTAAAGACTATGCCAGACATACTGTCATACAAAGCCTTTTCGTAGTTGTCCACATCAGGCTTTTTCCCTACTGGGATAGTCTCATCTATGAGGGCCTGCTGGTTCTTTTTGACCTTGGAGATATACTGAGGGGGCTTGATGAAAAACCTCACCTTTGCCCTCAGTGCTCCCTCAAGAATAGGCTGCCCCATGTAGAGATTGGCAATAAGTAACCTACAACGCTCTCTCCATGATTTCATGCCCTTGTCTTCATAGGTTGTGGTGAAACTCCCACGCCTAGCAAACCTTGGCCGTGATTGTGGCTTAGGTTCAATATTCAAGACTAATTTCATTCCTCAAGGACTCCTTTAAGACCTAATTTTTCAAAGAAATTCTCTTTGTTCAGCTTGATAAAGTCAAACAATTTCTTGATTTCAGCAGCGTCTTTAGACAGTGAGCTTGCTTTTGATGGTGTATCTAGCAAAATTTCCTTTTTAGGTTTGGCAATCATAACTAACCTGTACTTAGGCTCAAACATGCCTCCATCTTGGTCAAGTGTAGGCTCAAAATCGTCTTTTTGATACTCTACACTAACATCCCAATTACTCCTGCCACTTCCAAGGACTGTGATTGTCCTATCTTTGAGTGAGAACTCCAATTCAAAGCTATCACTTGCATTGATTTTATCTGTCATTCTGTTTCTCCTGTAAAAATTTATTGTAAACTTTGGTAAAAATCTCTATTACTAGGTTCTGTGGTATATTTGAACGTTCATTGTAGGACTTAGAAAAATGTTTCCACTCTACCTCTTGCTTTATGATGTCATTTTTCAATCCCAAATCAAGATTACTAGCAAACTTTGTGGGTTTCTGTAGTGGATAGTCATAATTGTTGTACCTAGTAAGGTTAAGGTAGGGTAACTTAAAACCAATGACCTCCTCAATGTATTTCCACAATCGACCACTAGCAGGATTTTCAATGATGAAATATCTAGGATCGTACCGCTTTATAATCTCGATAGTATTGAAAGCTGTCAGTTCTCCATTGACCCTTTTCATAAATTGACGGTCATACTGATAGTTGATATAGGCTTTCTCATAGTCTGAGGCATTTCTTACCGTAAACATACTAGCCTCACGCTGAGGGACAAAGAGGCTATCCGAGAGGTCTTCCTGTTTCCAGCAAGCATTCCCCTCAAACATTGCACTTGCATTACTCCAGCTCTCACAAGGTGGACTAGCTATAATTAGATCAGGCTTTGGCAACTTATCTAGTTCATTAAAAAGCGTGTTATCTCCAAACAGGCGGCCGTAGTCCGCCAAATTCAAATTTATAAAGTGATTGTTCTTGTTTTCTATGTCAATCCCCACAGGATAGATGTCAATGTTAGCCCCCCCCCGAACTATTCAGGGTAGTCACACCTTTAGTATAGCTACCATTACCACTGTCAAATAATGCCCAGACGGTCATTTTAATATCTGACATCAGCACCTCCTAGAAAGGCAAATCGTCATCAGAGATGTCCATAGGGCTTGAGTTGCCAAATGGAGACTGATAACCTTGGTTATTTCCGTTTTGGAAATTACCACTGTTTGAGTTATTTCCATTTTGGAAAGAGTTGCCCTGACTCTGTTGCCCACGACTTTCCAAGAGTTGGAAACTTTCTGCAACTACCTCAGTAACGTAGACACGTTGCCCTTGCTGATTGTCATAGCTACGAGTCTGGATACGACCTGTAACACCAATCAGAGCACCTTTCTTAGCCCAGTTTGCTAAGTTTTCAGCTGCTTGTCTCCAAATGACACAGTTAATAAAATCAGCCTCACGCTCACCATTTTCATTTTTTCGGTTACGATTGACAGCAAGAGTGAACGTTGCTACCGCTACATTAGATGGCGTGTATCTAAGTTCAGCGTCCTTGGTCATTCTTCCAACCAGTACAACATTGTTAATCATCTGACTTGTCCTTTCCTGCATTGCGTTCACCCAGTAGGAACCCTAGGCATAGCCATAGGAAAGTCCAACCTGCTAATAAAATAAATTCAAAAATTACCATTTTAGTCCCTTTCAATCGTGACATTAAAATCTATGTCATTTAGTTTTATGGGTAGAATTATCCCACCTTTATTACTGTTACTATGTAATTCAAGCAACGCCATCATGACCTGTTTACCAATCTGTAATTGTGTTTCCATCAATGCCTGCTCATTACTGATTTCAATTTCATTAGTTGCCATCTTCCCCTCCTGGATTTCTATACCACTCAAGCAAGTCAGCCTGATTGTCCTTGATGTAGTTCTCAAATATTTGGAATTGTAGGATAGCCCACCGTAGGCGGTGCATATCCTCCCCACTTCTTGAGCAAAAGCCACTAACCTTGAATACAGGTTCAATGGTATTTATTACTTCTAGCACCTGACCGTCAATGTTAAAAGCGTCCTCTGCTACTATTTTCAGGTCTAAAATGAACTCATCACCCAAATCATGAATAACTTGTAACCGTTGACCGTCTGAGTAGATAGCCACATTGTCTGAAACTTGTCTAATTTCCATAGTTACTCCCCTATCAAGTCACTTAATTTGATTGCTCCAGTTAGTTTTTTCTGGCTACGACAAAAATCACAACGTCCACATTTTTCAGGCTCTTTTTCACCCTGAATAACTTTCCAAACCCCAACAATTTCAGATTTCAGCTTGTTCAGGCCTTCCTCAAGCCATTCTTCATCAATTTTCAGAATATCTCTATCAGGGACATTTTCCTTACTAACCGCCACAATGTAAGGTCTAAATTCTCGACCTGTCATCTGTTTCAATAACTCACGATAAAGTGCAAGCTGACCATGATAACCAAATCCAAGAATATTGTTGACTGCTGCTGGCACTCTTTTTCTTAGTTCGGCATTCCATTCATCTGAGTAAATAGATTTCATGGTTTTTAAATCCACAAAATAGCCACGGCTTACATTTACACTATCCAATTTACCTTTGACTGGTACTCCTTCAATTTCTCCAAAGACAATCATTTCTTTTTGGACATCATCATCTGAGTAACCATGGTAAAGATTATTGAAGCCATCATCATCTTTCAAGCTCTCAATCATCTTGTCACCAATCACAAAATCAGACTTTAGGTTGCCCTTGTTTTTTCCAGTCTTAGCAAGTAACTTGTCTCCGTTTTCTGCTAAAAATTTCTCGTGTGCCTCTGGGCTTTCAAAGTAACTATGTACATAGTTACCAAGTAGCAAGGGGGTCTCATCTCTATCTTCTACCCATTCACCAATATCAACTGCCAAAGCCTTAGCCTGACATTGTTGATACCTTTTGAAACGTGAATTAGTCAGATAGGCTTTATCTTCGTAGTAGTTTTCTTGAGTTAGTTCTCTCATTATTCTTGCTCCTTAATTTGTGTTGTATTACCCTCAAACAAGCTGATTTCCTCTAAAACTTCTCCTGTTTCTTCGTCAAAATCGGGAATTTCTTCTGCTGGATACTCAGTAGAGCCTAACTCGTCAGGATTTGATGTTTTTTCCGCCGTTTTTGGGGTTGTTTGGTTTTCTTCGGCAAATTCTCCGTCAATTATATCGTCGCCATCTGAGGACTTGCTAGGGGCTTTTAAGATATCGTCTAGTGTTTCAACCTCATCTCTCACTGGTTCAGCCTCTTTCACTCGTCGCTCATTGTCATACTCGTTCTCAGTAGTACGGTTCACTGCGTCAACAAACAAATCATTGTCATCACTGGTAT
Organism: Streptococcus sp. ZY19097; assembly: GCF_040731245.1. NCBI lineage: Bacteria > Bacillati > Bacillota > Bacilli > Lactobacillales > Streptococcaceae > Streptococcus > Streptococcus sp. ZY19097. The sequence goes on along the minus strand of NZ_CP160400.1, from coordinate 391,803 downwards.
TAAAGAACTGTTTAGCTGCACGGTTAATGACTGTACGCTTAGCCATTTCTTGAGGAAAGTTGTTCTGAACGTTTTTAGTCTTAGCCTGTGCCCAAGATTTATCAATCTCTTTCTTGGTCATGACCGTCAAAATCTTTTCGCCATCCTCTTTCTCGATAATGCAATAAGCACCTACGATAGGATTGTCCGCATTCATCCAATCCGTTTCGTGACTAACGAAAACCTTGCGACCATTTTCGTTCTTTATTTTAAAATCATCCCCCTCATAGATAACCTCAGCATAAATGTCTTTAACTTCTGGTAACTGTTTAACCACCTTCATAGTTCCAAAATATGACCTAGTCAGCTTAACAGTGTTTCCGTAAGGCACAAAATAACACTGGGTCTTTGCTGGGCTCAGACCTTGGGTGACCATGTCAAGAAGCGCATTATAGATACTTTCTGAGGTACATTTTTCAAGCAAGTTCCCACTATTTGAATTTTTCAAAGCATAGTAGGCTGAGCTGAGTGCGTTGCTAACGCTGTAATTCGGTGCAATCATTAGCCCCTCATTCTGCATTTCTCCAATTCGTGTTGAAACGTTTGAGGTGATTTGTTTTTGTGTTAATTCTGTTGTAGTCATTTTCTTCTCCTTTTTGTCTGTTTCAAGTTCCAATTTTCACGCTTTAAGCGTCTGTTTTCGTTGGTAATTGAGATTATCTTGTCATGTTGCTCATTGATAATCTCTCCTAGCTCGTAACAAAGCTCTAGGTAACGTTTCCGCCAGTAAGCATTGTCTTCATAGCGTTCTCTTTCCATAGGCTAGTTATCTCCTACATAAATCCATTGACCGCCTCTGAACACCCATTCATCAGGATCATGTACCTGTCTTGGTTCCTCAGGTTGTAAATAGTCACGGTCATAGTCAAACCATGGGTAAGTACCGTCCATACCGTACCTCCTCAAGATGATTGAGTTGCATAAGCGTCAATCAGTCGCTGCTGTCTTGCAATGATGTCAGCCATTTGTTGACGGTCACGGCCAATAGCCATATTTTCCTGAGACAGCTCTTGTAGTATGGCGTTTTTTTGGTCAATGAGTCCTTTAAGTCTACGGTTCTCAGATTTGAGGGCTTTTAGCTCAATCAGAGTACTATCGGTTTGAGATGGCTCAGCCTTTGCCAGTTCATCTAGTCCAAAATATCGTTTCAATTTCTCTAGCATTAGTCTTCCTCCTCACTATCTTCCATCATCTTGTTAATAGCCTCTTGTGCTGACATGCCATTCAAGATGTCTTTGATAGCGTGTGAGATTTCATGTGTGAGTAAGGCTTTTTGTTTAGCCATATCATCCTTAGGCAAAATACCAATATCCATCAGTGCTAAAGCTGTAACGCTTGACATGTGGATTTTTTCTTGAAATTTCTCAATTTCATCAATGATAGTGTTCTTTTTGTTAGTGTGCTGTTTTTCAAATTTTCTAAACATGATTTTTCTACCTGTGGATAACTTTAGTTATCCCTTTCTTTATTTATTATTACTACTAGTTTTTTGTAAATTAGTATTTATTACTAAGTTAGTGCCGTAAGGCTTAGATTATTGTAAGTTAGTACTTGTTGTATAGTTAGTATTTATTAGAGGGCAATTTTGTTCAGGGCAATTTTGTTCAGGGCAATTTTGTTCAGGGCAATTTTGTTCAGGGCAATTTTGTTCAGGGCAATTTTTGCCTTGTGCAAAGATGGGTGTTATTCTTCGCTTGTGGATAACTCTTTCTCAAGATTGTCCTTTAGATAATCAAAATAGCTGTCAGTTATGGGCACATCAGAGAAAAATCTAAATGTCCTTGCTCCTTTATTTCCACCAAAACTATACTTTACTGTCCTCATGTATCCAGCCTCTTCCAATTTTTGAAAGTGCCTATTTATCGTTCTTCTACTAACACCAAGCCTTTTAGCAATCTCCTCAGGATACACGACCCAATCAGGCTTATTGGTTAGTATTACTGTCAAAATTCCGATTGTGGCAGGTTCAAGTAGCTTGTCTTGTGTAAAAGCATTATTGATAGCGGTGTAATTTTCGTGAGTGTTCCTGATAATATACTGCATACCTCATAAACTAAGCTCCTTTCCGTAGCTCATGCTTGTGCATTCCTACAATGATGTCATAATATGGATGACCCGCTGGAATGACATAAGTTGCTGGATCAAACTCTACCCATTGCTCCTCACCATCAACAATTACCTTGCGTAGACTAGTAACTTTGGGTGTCCATTGTCCTTTTTTTCTTGACATGATATAATTACCTCGTAAATGTTTTACTTAGTCCCTCAATGGAATTGCCGTTCCAGAGGGGCTTTTTTGCTATAATTGACTTATCCTATTGAAAGGAGGATAAGCGTATGAATGACTTTGAAAGTCTTAAAAAAGCTAGTTACAAACTAATTGCTGAGTACATTGAGAAAAATCCAGCTGATGTTGCAACTACCGCTATTATTGATGTCATTGAAAAGTTGTTAGCTGCCAAAGATATGCAAGTTGATAGACTTACAACTGAAAAGGCAACAAAGATGCTCAATGATATAGCTGATAAATCCTCTGTGTAGCTTTGTATAATTCTTGTTCAGCCTTTTCTTGCCTTTTTTGACCTTTGACACGATATGCTGAATAAGCTTTTTCCCAAGCCTTGACTATATCCATAGTTGAGGCTTTTAATTTTCCGCTATATGGAAAACGTCTGGGTTTCCGTCTAATTTCCATAGTCTTTCCTTTCTAGCTTGGCAAGTATTCCTGATTGAGAAACTTGTTGATGAAATATTGTTGACCCTTGCCAGTGACCTTAGTTGTTGTATTGACTGTGGTGTGACCGTCGGCATGATTGATATTTGTCTTTTTCAGCTCAAACAGACCTAGTTGCATGCTTTTCTGTGTCGGTTGGTTCCAAGATTCACCACGGCGACTAATTAAGTAACCATTAGAGCGTAACCACTGAAAGAGTTTATTTTGACCAATATCAATCCCATTCTGTTTCAGAATTTTAGCCAGTTCACCAATCAGACAAGATGACTTACTAGCACTAACAGCGTCTGCAAACAGTACCTTAGGACGGTCAGCCTCAATCTGTGCCTCTAGCTTATGTACTTTCTTATCTGCCATGAGTAAGGCTCTTGCCATGATTTTTTCAGGGCTGTTATAGTCCTTTTCAATCTGGATAAAGTAAGCTCTGACTTCTGCTCCCTTAGTTGTCCTAGACATCATTGCTAGCTGTTTTGCCATGTCTAAAGTTAAAGCATAATCTTGTAGAGGTTTGACAGCTCCATTATTTACAACCGTACCTGTTTGAACACTTGTAAAATCTTCATTCTCTATAAATAATTTAGAGTTCACCTCAAACCAAGCGCTAAATCTTTTCTTGACCTCTAGTGTCTGATGTAGCTGCCTAGCTGACACAATCGGCTCATGATTATCATTCAGCGTTACGTTGATGAGTTCATTCATGTTGTCTCCTTTCTATATGAGAAATAATCATGTGAGAGGTAAAATTTTTTAAGTGCCTAGCAAATCACTAGAAGTCACATGGTAAATCTCACAGATTTTCATGAGGTTTTTTGCGCTTATACGGTAGATGTCTTTTTCCCAAGAGTTTACCGTCTGTGGCGCTACTCCTACACTATCACCAAATTCACGCTGTGTCATTTTACCGTTTTTAGCACGGATTTCGGCGATAGTGATTTTTGGTTTGGTCATGCCTACCCCTCTCTTTCTTTATTTTTTATATTAAGCTTTCTCAAGCTTGATTATATTCTATATGATTTTTTCTCATTCGTCAATAGTTGAAATGACTTTTTTTCATATTTTTTTACTTTTTTCTCTATATCACTTGATTATTTCTCTTTTGTACTATATAATGGACTTATCAAAAACAGGAGTGGCAATATGAATACCAATGAAGAAATCTCATATAGAATTAAGACACTCAGAGAAAGAAAAGGGCTTGAACAAAGTGATATAGCTGAACTCATGGGCTACAAATCACAAAGCACTATTTCTAAGTGGGAGGGCGCTAAAAATCTCCCAAACGGCAGAAAGCTAGTCCAACTGGCTCAGATTTTAGGGACTTCTACAGATTATATTTTGTATGGAGTTGATAAACCTGCCGTCTCTGATATTCAATCTATCTATGATGACCTCAATGACCTCAACAAGAAAAAAGTAGTAGACTTAGCTCTTGCTTTGCGTGATAAACAAAATAGGAAACCAATCCAAATGACCACGGTGTATATCACTGGTTTTGTATCTGCTGGTAATGGAGTTATCCAGGATGACTATGTGGACGCTGAAATCACAATCCCATCTAGTGAGGTTCCTGATGATTTTGACAGTGTTGCAAAGGTTATTGGAGAGAGTATGGCTCCTAAAATCAAAGATGGAGACTTACTTTTCATCAAGCATACCCCTCAGGTAGATAACAACGATATTGCCATTTTCCAAGTTAATGGTGAAAACTATGTTAAACAGTTCAAATCTAATGGTAGACCTTATTTGAAATCACTTAACCCTGACTATGATGATGTTTTTCTTTCAGTAGATGACGACATCAGGACTATTGGTGAAGTGGTTGAAATTTATAGAGAGGGTTAGTCATGTCTTTTTTTGATAAGCTTTTTAAGAAAACTACTAAGAATTTCACTAAAACATCAACCGACATTTCACAACAGACTGATGATAATCTGCTTGAAATCGGAGATGTTATACTTCTCCACTGGTTAGATACTAGTTCTACAGATAGATTTCCCTCTTACTTTGAATTTGATTACTTTATAAATCCACAGCTACACAGAAATAAACTTATTCGTTTGGGGTTATTAGAAGATCAAAAATCTGAGCGCAGTTTAAAAAAACTCAGAGTTAGTGAATTAAAAGAAATTTTAAATAAAGAAAATTTTAAAACTTCTGGTAAGAAGGACACTCTCATAGAACGAATTATGGAAAATATTGAAGTTTTTGAGACTGTCATTCCAAGTTCCCTGTGTGCTACCGCCTTGGGTAAACAAGTCTTAAATGATAAGCAGTATTTGATTAAAGCTCATCAAGATAGGCATATCACCCCTATAGAATATAGCGACTACCTTAGTAAGTTCCCAAATTTAAATTTCGATGAAATAAAATCGTCTATTTTAAATGACCGTATGTCTAAAAATGTAAATCTACAACAATTTGGACTTGTTAGAAATGATAATCATGCTTTTGCTGAAATGTATAGAAATAAAAAAGAATACTATTTAGCAATGGAATATTATATAAAGGTGTTACTTCTTGATTGCTCCGGTCTTAGTAATAACTACGACTACATCAAGAATCCAATATACTTATACCCTATGGCTAACAGCTTTATCGTTACTGAATTAAGAAACTGTGCTGAAAATTGTGATTTAGATGACTATAATAGAGCGTTTGAAGTAGCAAAAAAATATATAAAGTCATTCAAAAAGAAAATTTTTCTAAATGAAAAAGACTTTCTTTTTATCAGAAATAATCTCCTTACAGAAAATTTATATGTAATAGAGGATTACCTAGAAAAATATAAAAAATTTGATTCTGATTATTATAGATAATAATAAAAAAAAAGCCCTATGCTCTCCCCGACCAAAGTTTGAGCATAAGGCTACACTACAAGAAATCAGGCATTAAAAAGCCCTTTTTCTTGTACCCATTTTATCATTTTTTAGGAAATTTTGAAAGAGGTACTATAATGATGGACAGGAATAAGGTAGCTATCTATGTCCGTGTCAGCACACAAGGACAGGTAGATGATGGCTATTCACTTGATGAACAAGTTGACTTATTGACAAACTACTGCAAATTGAAAGAATGGACTCTTTATGATGTCTATGTTGATCCAGGAGTTTCTGGTAAAAACATGCACAGACCAGAGATAGAACGACTCACTAGAGACGCCAAACGAAAATTATTCGATATTGTACTCATATACGACTTGAAACGGCTTGGACGCTCCCAAAAAGAGAATATTGTGCTTGTAGAAGATGTTTTCAATCCAAATGGAATTAGGTTGGTCAGCTTTACTGAGAACTTTGACGCCTCTACCCCAGTTGGAAAAATGGTTTTTGGTATGCTATCAGCATACGCTGAACTAGATAGGGCAAATATTGCAGAAAGAATGATGATGGGTAAAATCGGTAGGGCGAAAGCTGGGAAAGCTATGTCTTGGGGAATGCCTCCCTTTGCTTACGATTACAACAAAGAAACAGGCGACCTAGAGCTAGATGAGGTTAAAGCTCCGATAGTTGAAATGATATATAGTGAGTTCCTAAAAGGGGCCTCTGTTAATAAAATTGTGCAAAAACTGAACTCAATGAGTTATCATGGCAAAAATCATGAATGGAAACATCACGCTGTCACAGTCATCATTGACAACCCTGTATATTGTGGAATGATGAAATACATGGGGCAAACTTACCAAGCTAAACACACACCCATCATAGATAAAAAAACTTTTGAACTTGCTCAGCTTGAACGAAAAAAGAGGTTGTCAAAATATCATGACGCTGACTGGCTTGGCCCATTTCAAAGAAAATATATCGGCTCTAAAATTTGTTACTGTGGTCTATGTGGAGCACACCTAAAGTCAGAGAAAGATAAGAAAAATAAACTTACTGGCATACGGTCTATCTCGTTCTTTTGCCCTAACACACGGTCTAGGGGTACAGGAGAGTGTACAAACCCACGTTTCAAACAATCTGTACTGGAGGGGTATATCCTGAATGAGGTGGCAAAGTTACAACAAAATCCTGAAAAGTTAAAAGACATCAAACCAGCTGAGGACAATGAGCTGCATAACAAAATAGCAACCTATGAAAAAAAGATAAAGCAAAACTCCTCAAAACTATCCAAATTGAACGACCTATATTTGAATGACCTTATCACTCTTGATGATCTAAAACAGCAATCAAAATCACTACTAAACGAAAATGAGTTCATGGAAGAACAAATAAAACTCTTGTCAGCTACAACAAGAGAAGATGAATTACGCAAAAAAATAGATACCTTTCTAGCATTCCCAGACATACTGACCGCTGACTACGACACACAAAAACAGGCTGTAGAGCTTGTAATATCAAGGGTTGAGGCGACCAAAGAAGGTATAGATATTTTTTTCAACTTTTAACCCTGTTTCAAGACCCAGCATTAAAATGATTGAAGGGCAAGAATATCAGACACGTATGTGGCTACAAGCACTAAGCCAGACTAGTTATGAGTTAGTTCCTAGCGAGCAGTGGTCCAGCGATGCTTGGTTCCTGCCAGACGAGCCCAGACATTTTTTTCCGACTAAATGGAAGGTTTATGCCCATGGCAAAGCTTCTGGAACCATCATCGGTGGAAACTTATCTACTTTCTCACTCTTGCGTGGAACGCCTTACGCACCACAGCCTGATAAGTACATTCTTTTCTTGGAAAGCGCCGAAGGGTATCCTCCTGAAATAATTGCCAGAGAACTGGCAGCTATCCTACAGGCCTATCCTAGACCAGAAGCTGTCCTCTTCGGACGTTTCCCAAAAGAATGTGAGATGACACCAGAAATTTTTAATTACGTTATGGCCAAACACCCCATTTTAAAAACAATTCCTGTCATGTACGACTTAGACTTTGCCCATACCCAACCTCTTTTTACCATTACCATTGGTGCAAAAGCAACTGTTGATACCAAAGCAAAGTCTATTGTGATTGATGAGAAAATTAATTAAAAGACAAACAAGTTTGATAATCTTAGAACCTGTATTTAGTCTAATTCCTTTTTATCTGGCAAATAAGAGCCTCCTAAATAGTTTTGGCTTAGTTTTTCGAGTTTACCATTTTTGTATAGTTTCTTAACTGCCTTGTTGAATTGCTTTTGCAAATCGTTGCTGTCATCCGAGAAGATAATGTAATTATTTGAATTGAGATTTGTTTCAATGGGAATAATGGTTAAGTCAAATCCTTTTTGCTTGATGACGGTTTCGACAGAGATTTTATCAAAAATCATATAATCAAATTCACCATTTTCCAAATCCAAAAGGTGCTTACTTAAATCTTCACCAGAGTATTCAATCTTTGAGGGATTATCAGGATGTTCTTTATTCCAGTCTAAAACGAACTGAATCGCCGAGGTTCCTGTATCATCTTGGGTCGTTTTGCCTCCAATATCTTCTAATGATTTGATGTCTGAATCTTTTGGTACAACCAGAACAAATGGATTTTTAGCAATTGGAAGCGAGTAGAGATACTTGTCCGCTCGCTCCTTTGTATATGACAGATTATTAGCTGCAATCTGGTAGTGACCACTATCCAAACCGACAAAAATAGACTTCCAAGATGTCCGCTTGTAAGTGACTTTGTAGCCGTCCAAGTATTTGCTAGCTGCCTTGAAGACTTCAATATCATAGCCAGTCAACTCCCCTGCTTTATCTTCGTAAGAAAAAGGCTTAATATCGCCTGCTGTTGCTACAACAACTTTCTTGTCCGCCGCCTGCACCGTACTTGTCAAAACTAAAGGTGCTAAACAAACAAATCCTAACAAAACTTTTTTCATCACTTCTACCTCCTTATTCACCAGTTTATCATCTTAGTCAGAGTTTGCCCAATACTGCTTTTTTATCACAGTGATAAGAGGAAACTATCGGAAAGAGTCATTAAGGAAAAACAAGCCTGACCACTTCTTGGGTCAAGCTTGTTTGCGTTAGTATTAGAAGTCTGCCACATTGTGGTAAACTTTTTGAACATCATCATCTGCTTCTAAGGCATCGATGAGTTTTTCAAAAGTTTCAAGATCTTCACCTTCAAGTGTGACTTCTGATTGTGGAATCATTTCAAGTTCAGTAACTTGGAATTCCTCTATACCATTGGCACGAAGGGCTTCAATCCCTTTGTGAAGATCAGTTGGAGCTGTGTAAACAGTGATTGTTCCGTCTTCTGCTTCAACATCGTCCACATCAACATCAGCTTCCAGCAATTGCTCAAAAATAGCATCTGCGTCGTCACCAGCAAAGACAATGACTCCTTTTTTATCAAACATATAAGACACTGAACCTGAAGCACCCATGTTCCCGCCGTTCTTACCATAGGCGGTGCGCACGTTAGCAGCTGTACGATTAACATTTGAAGTCAGTGTGTCAACAATGATCATTGACCCATTTGGCCCAAAGCCTTCATAACGTCCTTCAACAAAGGTTTCATCAGTATTTCCTTTGGCCTTATCAATGGCTTTATCAATAACGTGTTTTGGTACCTGCGCTTGTTTAGCACGTTCCAAAACAAATTTCAAAGCTGAGTTAGATTCTGGATCTGGCTCACCTTGCTTAGCAGCAACATAGATTTCAACACCAAATTTAGCGTAAACTTTTGAGTTAGCGCCATCTTTAGCAGTTTTCTTGGCAACAATATTGGCCCATTTACGTCCCATGGGATTCACCTCTTATAGTTTTTCTTTTTGTTGAACATAGCAGAGCTAAATTCATAATCCTTAATATTATAGCACTTTGAGCCAAAGCTGTAAAATGGAGACAGTGTTTAAATCCCTTACAATCGACTAAATAACCATTTTTAGGAAAAAGAATCCTTTTTAGGGTGTATAAACGATTAAAGCTCAGTTCAAATCTCGCAAATACTTTGCCAAGGACGTTGATGCTTTTCCAAGCACACGCTCAATATCATCTGATAAACCTGCTTGTTCCCCCTTAGCGATTGCGGTATAAGTTGACACCCAAGAATCGTATTCCCATTGCTCTGCTTGCCATATTTTTCGCGATTCATAAGCTTCCTCAACGGTTTCTTCAACGTACGTCACCGTTTTCCCAAGAGAATGACTGATTTGCTCTGCCATTTCCGATAAAGTCAATTCTTCTGGTCCTGTCATATTTAAGGTTTGATTTGCCCATTTTTCAGGATTTTTAAGAATTTCGACTGCTACATTGGCAACATCTGAACGCACAACAGCAGAAACTTTTCCATTACCTGCAGGACCTTTGATTTCACCATATTGGCATGCCATATCAACAAAAAAATCAATATAAAAATTATCACGCAAAAAAGTGTAAGTCAATCCTTTTTCCTTAATATATTGCTCCGTTGCCGCATGGTCACGTGCCAAAGTAAATGTTGAATTTGGACTAGCATTGTAAAACGAAGTGTAAACAATATGCTTAACACCAGCCGCTTTAGCTGCATCAATAAAAGTCAGATGCTGTTGCAAACGTTCTGGATTCTCCTTGGCTGAAATCATAAAAAGTACATCAATTCCCGATAGAGCCGCGATAGCTTCATCAGAATACTCATAACTGCATTTTTTCACAGTTGCCCCTGACAGTATAGGAGCACGTTCTGGCGAGCGCGCCAAGTGACATGCCGCAACACCCGCTTCTGATAATTCCTTAGCAACAAAACCACCCAAATGACCTGTAACTCCTGTGATTGCTATTTTTGTCATGTTGTTTCTCCTTTTTGAGTATTATCTTTTGAAAGCATCAGAACAGACAAAGCCACTCTATCAACTGCCTTCATTATAACACGATAATAAAAAACTATCCTAGATTTGGTATCAGCTAGCTCGTATCTAATAATTTAGTTAGAGTTATCGAGGAAAGGGAAGGAGATTATATATGTAAATCACTCTGTTATTTTCAAACATATGTAGGTATATCTGATTCAATTATTTGAATCAGTTTTTCTCTACTTAATGGCTCTTTCATTTCTGCTAATCTTTTAGATTGTGATAATATAACATCATCAAAAAAGTTTCTCACTAGGCGACCGTTTGAGAAATTAGCATCTTTCTCTTCTAGTTTATGCTCAAACCACTCTCGTACTTTTAAAAGGGATTCTTCCGTAGGATTATACTCATACTGACGACAATCAAATTTAAAAATATCAATCAATTCCTCTAACGAATAATCTGGAAAATCAATGAAAGTATTAAAACGTGATTTCAATCCAGGATTTGAATCAAAGAATTTATTCATCAAGTTAGAGTAGCCGGCTACTATTACGACTAAATCATCACGATAATCTTCTAAAGCTTTTGTCAATTCTGTCAGACTTTCTCTGCCATAACTATCGCTCTTGTCATTCTCCGTGATGCTATAAGCTTCATCAATGAATAAAACTCCACCTTTTGCTCGTTTAACTAGTTTTTTTACTTTAATAGCTGTTTGTCCTTGATATTCGGCAATTAAGTCTGTTCGACTTGCTTCGATAAAATGCCCCTTGCTAAGTAAACCAAGCGATTTATACATTTTTCCGACAATCCGAGCAACAGTTGTCTTGGCAGTTCCTGGATTTCCTAAAAAAGCCATGTGTAACGTTTTATTTGACTTTTTTAATCCCTCTTTATCACGTAGTTGTTGAATTTTATTAAAAATAATTAAATCGTTAACTTGTTCTTTGACAGCATCCAGTCCCACTAACTCGTTAAGCTGGACTTGGAGCTCATCAAAGGACTGGTTGGAAGAAGTTTTCAACTTTTGGTAAATATCATTAACTTGTTCCGAACCAAGATATAGATAGAGTAACTCAACAATTCTTGATTGTTCTTTGCTAAATTTATTCTGCTGATTTTTTAAAATACCTAATTGATTGATCAACATCAATGTAGCATTTTCATTATTATCATCAACAATCTCTAAAGCAATTTTTTCAAATCTTTTATCTTCAGCTAACTTTAAGTCTAACTGTTGACAGGCTTCAAGAAGTTTTTGACGGTATTCGCTTGGATGCATCACACTACCCCACTAACGATTAAAACAAATAAGATAATAACAATGGCAAAGTTCAGAATAAAGCCAGCCCAAAGATATTTGATATTTTTAGAAAGCTGTTCTTGAAGATTTTTAGTTTCAACAAGGTTACTATCTTCTTTTTTCAAAATGCCATCATATCCTTCTTGGATAAGCACTAGTTCACCTTCTGCTATTTCTTGCATTGAACGTAAATCTGCAATAGAATTTTCCTGAGATGCTTTAAACATTCCATATTCTTCAGAAAGCATCGTAATTTTATCCGCTACTAACCCTTGATTGGAGTACAAATCTTTAGTGGTTTCTTCTTGCGATGTTTTGAAATCAATATAATCATCATAAAAGGCATCAATTTCTTTGAGGTGTTGCAATGAATCAAGTTCAGTTTTATGTTTTTTAAGAACTTCTATGATAGTTTGTTGTCCTTTGACAATCTTTTTATTTTCTTCCAATCCTTGAACTGCTTTTTTATTGGCTTCTTTTGTTGCTTCAAGGTTAACTAAGATACGTTGAATATAATCTTTATCAAGACCATTAAAGGTCTCATATACCTTATTAAAAGCTTTATAGAGTTCTTTCAGATGATTGTTTTGTTCTACTAAGGCGCCCTGAATTTTCTCAGTTATCTCATTTACATCTGTAACTTTAGCCTTAGCTGGAAGAAAAACGCCAGTATCAACTAAAGATTCTAATTTTATATTATTAGGTACAGAATCTGCAAATTTCTTTAATTCTGCTTTCTTACTTTCGAAGTCACGTAGCGCCACCTCATTAGTCTCACTATTATTTTCCAAAGAAATTTGGACAATGTATTTTCTTTGATTAGCTCTCCATTCAATTTTTCCTTCTTTCTCAAGTTCATCAATCGTCTCAGGGATTTCCGCATATGGATAATCTGTTTGAGAATCTATTTCAGCAGATTTAAATTCCTCATAATTGTTTAGAATGTATTCTCTTATTTCTTGTGACATATTTTCCTCTTAGTTTAGTAAATCTTCCAAATCATTTTCTATTTCTTTAAAAATTGATGATGAGGTAGCTTCGGTATTATCGTTAAAAATATTCTCCAATGATGATTTCATCACAGTATTTGCTTTCTGATGTCGATTTTTTATATCCTCACTTTGTTCTTCACCTGACTTCTGAACTTGTTCTTTGACATCGTTTAATTCAACTTCACTACTTACAAACTCTTCTTGCTCTGCAGATGTATTATTTACTTCCTTAGTAACTTTGTTTGCGTCAGAATTTCGTTTATTTAACTTTTTAACAGTGTAGACTGCAACACCTACTACAACTATACCTGCAATGATTAGTTCTGTTTTACTCATGATATTCTCCTCCTAAAGTAATGATTCTAAATCTGTCTGTATATTATCGAAATTATACTCTGTTTCAGCCACGGGGGTAAATACTTCTCCCAAGATTTCTCGCGTGGCATCACTTGCTGCTTTATGACGTTTATCAATCTCATTAAGAACTTTTTCTTTCTTTACCCCATTTCCTTTTTTCACAAGAGCAATTTGAACCTCTTGCGTGCGTAAGATTTCATTTTGCTTTTCGATAGTTTTAGAACTAATCTCACTTTTTTGTCTGTTTACGATAAATTTATTAAGCTGGTGTATCACTATTCCAGCAATTAGTCCATTAAGAATCCCCAATAATATTTCAACTATAAAACCTGAAACAGAACCAATAATTGGTAAAGTCATTGTTTCCAAGGGTGGAAAAGCTGCTATCAGTGCTTTATTAATGGCTTCAGATAGAACTGCCGTACTTGCTACTGCCAAACCTACTGTAATTGCTTTACCAAACTCTGCGAGACGGATACTAAACGGAGTATCCTTATCGGTTAAAATTTTAGCACTCTTTATTATAGAATACCCTGACTTGAGTGCGCCCCAGATTTTGCTAAGTGATTCTCCAAATAAACTCATTATGTTATTTACTATTGAACCAACACCTGCTGATTTTGCATTACCAATAATCTGTTTAACTGATTTAAAGAAATTTGAAATAGCTTGCTCCATCTTAGCTTTAAATTCAGACCAAGATTTTTTAACTGATTTAAAGAATTCAATCCAGCCATCAATGATATTTTTAACTAATGTAACTGCAGAAGAGATAAGAAACCCTCTCAACATTGCTTTGCCAGCTTCCTTTGCTACATTTTTAGTTGCATCAACTGCTATTTTCTTATTGATTGCCTTCCTTGCTTTTTTATCTGTAGCTTTCATTCGATCAGCATCAACATCCAATTTATCCTGTAATCGTTTATTGTTCTCTTTGATTCTTTTTTTCTTTTCTGATTCAGAAAGTGCCGAGTCATTTTTAATTTTATTATTGGCTTTTTCATTTTGGAGTTTAAGATCTTTCTCCCGTTGTTTTTGTGCTTTGGTGTACTCTTTTACAGATTTATCACTCTTACTTTTATTTAATGATTCATTTGTAGCAACAAGGTTATCGTCAAGATTTGCTAAATCTTTGACTTCGTTACCAGATAATTCTCTCAATCGTTTCTTAAAGCCATCGCCATAAATCTCTTTTCGAGAAACGACATGGTCTGTATTTATCTGATGTCCATCACTTGTTTTAACTATTTTACCTGTATAGGCATCTTTAACGCCAGCACTTGTTTTTGATGCAGCTGTATTAGCTTTTTGCACAGCCTTATATTTTTCATCTCGTAATGCTTTAACACCAGCGCTTTGAGATGTCTCATCTTTATGACTCTTCCCATACTGCTCAACAAGCGTATCACTAGATAAATCTATCCCAGTTTGTGCACCAAGTTGATCAAAAATAGAATTATAAATTTCTTTCCCTAAGGCGTCAGGATTTGTTATTAACTCTTTCTCCTCGCCTAATGCATCTAAATCAGCTGATAACTCGTCAATATCCTGATTCAACAATTCTTCCATTGCATCAATGTCAAAGTCTTCAAAGCTAATATCATTATCCTGCTGCTTTTGTTCAGCTAACTCATTTTGTATCATTTCCATATTTATAACTCTCCTCTTCTAATAATTTCACCCTATCCCCTTGGCTTCTCAGCCACATGTCAATGCCGTTTCCAAAAACCTCGGCGTTGACTATGACGCCACCCTCAACCTCCTTTTCAATTTGAGCTGTTGGAAGTTTATCCAAGAGTGCTTCCAAAACACCTGTAAAAGCAAAGCGAACAGTTTTGAGCTCTCCCGAATACATAAACTGTATTCGCTTCTTAAATTCTGCCTCACTAAAGCGTTGGTGATAAGGGACTGGAAAAGTTTGGTCCGTGACCTTTATAATTTGAATACGATCAACCCTGAAAATCGTTGGATATTTTACCTTGTCATCCATCGGAAAAGCTAAAAGGTAAAAATAAAATTCAGAAAAGACGATACCGACAGGCTTGACCTCGTGTTGCCTTATTTCATTGTCTGCCCGCTTATAAGCAATTTCTATCACACGTTGCTCTGTGATGGTTTGCCGCAGTTTCCAGATGTCATCAATGAGTGGCTTGCCATGTTGAAGCTGTAGATAGTGCACTTTTTCGTTAATAATAGCTTGATATACCTGCTTAACTTCATCTTTTTGGCAAAGTTTGAGCAGTTTATCGACTATCTCTGTAAATTCTTGCTTGTTAAAAGCACGACTTTCGATTAAAATTTTGCAAATGGCAAAAATCTCTTTCTTTGTGAGCTGATCTGGTTTCTTCTCCAATCGGTAACAATTATGTTTATACTTAACAAAAATCAAAAATAGCGTTATAATAGTATTATGACAAAAGAACTTACCCAAACACAAGTCGAAGAATTAAAGCAAGCCCTTAAAGATAAAAATAATGCTCCGCATCATAGAAAAATTCAAGCCCTTATTCTCTACTCTGAATGCCATAATTTAACATCTGTAGCTAAATCAGTAGGCTTTGTCCATCAGACAGTCCGCAACTTATTAAATCGCTATCTAAGTGGTGGCTTAGAAGCTCTCTTAAAGGAGAATCGTGGTGGTCGCCGCCGCTCCTATATGACGCATGAGGAGGAAGAAGATTTCCTTAAAGAGCAACTCTCTTCCTCTTTGAATGGAGAATTCGTTACCGTTAACACCCTCTTTAAAGCTTATCAAGAGAGAGTTGGGCACAAGACAACCCGAGAAGGTTTCTATGCTCTCCTGAAACGTCATGGTTGGCGTAAAGTTAGCCCACGTCCCCAACATCCGAAAAAAGCAGACGCCGAAACCATTTTAGCGTCTAAAAATAAAATCTTTATTCGAGGAGAGAATGAGTAAGCGCTTTATTGATGGAAAAGAATATCAAAAAATCCGCCTTATGTATCAAGATGAGGCGGGTTTTGGGCGTATCAGTAAACTTGGTTCGTGTTGGTCTCCAAAAGGTTATCGTCCTCACGTAGCAAGTCATCACATTCGTGAATACCGCTATTGTTATGGAGCTGTGGATGCCCATACAGGCGACTCGTTTTTCATCATAGCAGGCGGATGTAATAGTGATTGGATGAATGAATTTTTACGCCAACTATCGGCAGCTTATCCAGAAGATTATATTATTTTAGTCATGGATAATGCCATCTGGCATAAATCTCAGACCTTAAATATTCCTAAGAATATTGAATTTACCTTCATTCCACCCTACACACCTGAAATGAATCCTATTGAGCAAGTCTGGGCTGAGATTCGTAAACTTGGTTTCAAGAATAAAGTATTTAGGACCTTAAATGAGGTAATCGATAAACTTCAAGAGGTTATTCAAACCTTAACCGCTTATCAACTCAAATCAATTGTAGATAGAGACTGGACTTCCGCTATTTTTGATTTTAACTGAGTATTACGGTCATAGGTGATATCACCTAAACCTTTTTCTGAGTAATATTCCCTAAGTTTGTCAATATCTCGTTGGAACGTCTTAGAATCAATGCCTAGCATTGTCACTATCTTTGCTTTTTCCAACGGCTCACCCCTACTAAGGCGGTCATGTAATTCTAATAACCTAAATGAAGGAAGTCCCATAATGAACCTTTCTAAGTTTCAAACCTAATGATTGTTTACGGTTTCATTATACCAAAAATACATGGACATAATTTGGGATTTTAATCAATTTCAAAAGTTTTTTTGTAAAAACTATTACGATCTTTTTAGTTATCTTTTCTACCCTAAAATGTAGTGTTTATTCAAAAAACATTGATTAAGTGTATAATATTTTGTTAAATTACCATTCCATTGCAATAACTTACGTTTGAAATAACATCCTTCTCTTACTACCATTTCCTGTTCATTACTGTGACAACAGTTATTGGAAAATGAGTTTTATAAAGGCTGGCACCAAGAAAGCCAGCACTATAAATAATGATAACTGCAGATACAAAAATGAAACAAAGGCGGTATCCCTGCAACCTTAAAGCCATCAGATGTTCTCATTCCTGCAAAAGCTCCCTCAACAGAACTAAAGATAAAAATCATCTCACCTGTCCCAACAACAAGAAGAACAGACATAAAAATCCTACTACTACGTGTAAAATAAAAGCCGCCACGTCCGACTATGTTTATAACTGAATTCACCCATGGATTTGCCCCACCTTTCAATCAGTATAGCATCTGAGATTCATCAATTGTAGCAAACATTAGCAAAACTTAACCTTACACCATAGCTGCTCTCATTATGACACAAAAGTAAAAAAGCCTAGCTCCTGCTAGACTTCATCTGCTATCAAATTGAACCGGCACGCGTCCCCAGGTCTGCTCACCTATGTCTGCTCTGCCAAGTTGATAAACTTGGTCAGCTTGTTGCGTCACCACATCCCACGGTTTTGCACCGATTCGAGCCACGGTAGCCACAGATTTTTTCACCGCTTTGAGGTGTTCCTGCCCTTTTGGCGTAAATCCCAGCACATGAATTGCTTCTGGCAAAGGCTTTTCCACAGCTCCCACCAAAATATAAACCAAAATACGACGAATTCGAGCCTTTGTATAGCGTTTTGTAGCAACTTTATCCACTAACTCCTCCACAGTCGCTACGCTCCTAATAGCAGAGCGGATACGGCTAGCCAGTTCTTCATTAACTTGGAAAATCCCCGTCAAATCAGCATTTATCAGAATTTGATATTTCAGCAATTGAAAATAATCATTCCAAGTCACCTGAGAGGCGTTGAGGAAAAGGTCCGCATTTGGCATGAATTTATCCACAAAAGCTTTGTCTTTTCTGTGGACACGCAAATTTGTCGCGGACGCAAAGGAGTTTTCAGTCTCAAGCGAGTGATAACCTGCTCCTTGACGCATGATTGGAGTCAGCCAAATAGCTTTTCCAGCGCAAGCTTTGGCATAAGAAAGCCCTAAAATATGATTCGGGGTGTTTCCAGTAAAGTCCACACCAGCAAAAGTCTCCCACATTTTCTGCGTTTTCTGTGGATAAGACAAATTATCTGGCAAACTTTGCAAGTAATCCACCATTTTCTGTTGATTATCCTCATAAATCTGTGAAAAGTGTTGATAATCCAGATTTTCTTCAGTGCCAAATGCCAACTTATCCACACCTAGACGCTCTAAAATGTCCACCGCACCTTGTGCAAAGTAATCCGCTGACTGAACAGCCACCAAAAATGGCAATTCAACCACCAAATCAGCGCCATTTCGCAGAGCCATTTCCGCGCGTGTCCACTTATCCACAATCGCAGGCTCACCACGTTGGACAAAATTGCCCGACATAGCAACGATTTTGACACCGTCAGCTTGATTTAAAAGATACTTGTGTCCATTGTGGAAAGGATTAAATTCAGCGATGATACCAGTTGTGGTCATAATATCCCCTATTCTACCTTTCGTCTTAAATTTATTTCTATTTGTGTTTATTTATTGACTTATAATGAGATGGTTTGATATGGCTAGGCAAGATTCATAAGATATTTGAGAGGGGATATTCTATGAATTATTCACTAAACTTGTCATATTCAGCAGTCTTCGTTTCCATACTTTTGTGAATCGAGGTTGATAACTTACCTTTGATACTGCTGTCCATTTTTCCTTCCACCGTCTCTAAATTTGATTTTGTCTCACTGGCAATCTGCTGGACATAACCATCGAAAAAAAGTTTAGCGTCCTCTCGTTCTCCTTTACGCAGAGGTGCATGGATATGCTTGATAGACTCTTTATTTAGGGCTCTTAAAGCTGCTAGCGCATTTTCCTTAGTGCTTTCCATACCGTCTGAAATTTCACCACTGACATAATCGTATCCCTCTGACACGGCACTTTTAAAATCACCCCAATTATTATACCAAGACATCTATGTTATTCCCTTCTCTTCTTTTTCTGCTTGATCAATTTTAACGAGCTCCCAGTATAGAGCATCTACTTTATCTTCCTGTTCCCTATGTTCTCTTCTATAATTTTGTTCAAACGCCTCTTCCTCATCTACTAGTTTTTGAT
This sequence comes from Streptococcus sp. ZY19097, assembly GCF_040731245.1. Classification (NCBI taxonomy): domain Bacteria; kingdom Bacillati; phylum Bacillota; class Bacilli; order Lactobacillales; family Streptococcaceae; genus Streptococcus; species Streptococcus sp. ZY19097. The sequence goes on along the minus strand of NZ_CP160400.1, from coordinate 372,630 downwards.
GATAAATAGAAAACTCGTCTTGATTAATTTGGATAGCTATTTCAGTCAAATGAGCTAAATTTTGATGAGCCTCTTCGACATTTGGATTGTCACTATGCTGGCGAAGCATTGCTAGGCTTTCTTCGTAATGGGCATCAATCCCATATTGCAGCTGTTGTCTATAATCTTCCAGACGATTATATCTTTCTTCAAAAGAACGCTGCTTAGCACGATAGTTATCTTCCATTTCTTCAAGAACTGCTTGCTCCTGCCTTTGCTGAGCACTAACCTCATCCCACTTTTTAGACCACTTATCCTGCATTAATCATACCTGCTATCTCACTGTCTGTCTCTACCATGGTCACAATGGCCTGCCCAATGCTGTCTTGCAGTTCACTAAAATCATCCGCCAATTCCTGAAACTGGGTCTGTGTTTTGGAACAATGTCTGTCAACATGACCGACAATACTATCATAGGTACAGCCTGCTTCTGCGTAAGCTGCTTTAACTTCATCCGGGGTTAAAATCATACCAAAGGGAACATCATCCAGTTTATCATAGGCGTCCTCTGCACGTTTCAGCGCTTTTTCTTTTTCTGCGGCAACCTGGGTGACCCCTTCCTGAGAAAGGGTCGTCAGCCCTTGAATAACAGCTTCTGCTTGCTGGGCGTCTAGGTAGATGGCTTCAGAGCCTGTCAGACCTCCAGCAGCGTATTTGTTCTTCAGCTTTTGAACAGCCTTCAACTGGTCATCAACATGATGGATGGTTTCTTGAAGCCTGAGATTGGGATCCTTGCTGGATTCGCTGACAATCGTTGTGACCTGCTGCATTTGGTCACGGTCACCGAGGATATCATCTAAAAAATGACCGCCTGAATTCGCAATCACATAGTCATCACCGATATAGACACCTCCAGCCATATTGGACGCATGATTCAGCGGATCCCACTCAGTTCTAAGCCGGGTCACTTTCCCCGTAAAGGTCTTTCGATCGTTTTTGATATCTTTCACACTGTCGGAACTGCCGACCGCTACGGCTAAAGCAAGCGCGGGATTTTGAGTCACCAGGCCGATTGAAGCTTCTGGGATATAGAGCGGAGCGGCATTATAGACAATCGTATTTTTGGCATTTTTCTCCAGCGCCACCCGCTGAGCGACATTGCCTCCCAAAGAATGGCCGGTCAATGTGAGATTGGCCGAACCATACTTTTCCGCTATCTTATCATAAAACTGGTAGGCGCTGTCATAGTGATAGCCCGAGCCAAGGCCGATACTGACGATATCGGTCACAATGTCCTGTTTATTAACTTTTGCATTGGTCCCTGTATAAGCGATAATGACCTCGCCGGTCTCAGTATCCTTGAAGGCTGTCCCGCTGGTACCGGTGGAGCTGTCGTAGAAGCTGTCAAGATAGTTGAGGTTGGAGGGAATTTTAATATTTTTTCCTTTTAAGATTTCTTGTTTAATCGCTTTCTGTCCTACTTTTGTTGATAAGTCTAAATTATTTTGTACAGCTACCCTTTCAACATCATATGTAATACTGGAAGCATAAGCTGTATCTTGATTATTATTAACTGCTTTAGACATAACCTTCTCCTTATTTATTCAATCTCTCAATAGTTTCTGTAAAACTTATGTCATTTGAAAAATCAAATGATACTGTTCGAGAGAAATAATCTTTTCCATAGCCCGTGATTCCAAAATTAGTAATTTTAGTATTTTTCATGCCCAGTAATGATTTAATTTTTGAATCGTCTAATTTGTAATTAACATAAAAACTACCATTTTGACTGTTATAGCCATGGTCTTTCTCAGCCAAACCATCTAAAAATTTCTGATTAATCGTTAAGTTTTGGAATAAGAAACCATCAATTGGCCAATCTACAGTAGTTTGCATATTAGAAAATTGAAATTTTCCCTTATTATATATAACATCACCTATTTTTTTAGAACCTTCTAAATTTGGATTTTGAATCAATTCACCTGTAAGCATTTTTGTCTTCGGGTCTCCTTCTAAGTTCATATGGATAGCTTGACCATCCTCATCCACATAAGCTTGCGTAACATTAAACCCATCCGGAAATACCTTAAATAAATCCTCGGGATTTTTAGTGGGGTAAACCTTGTAAATATCTGATACCCGATTTTTCTCAATCCATGCTCGGCTGTCTTTGTTTAAACCACAGGCTGATAAGCTCATTGTCATAAGTCCTCCTAATGTTATCACTAATATAACAGATAAAAATTTCTTTAATTTCATATTATTCTCCTATACGATAATATAAATAGACTAAGTCCTTTAATCAACTTATATTATAGCAGAGTTTTTTGATGTCTGACCGCCTGAATCCGCAATCACATAATCATCACCGATATAGACACCTCCAGCCATATTGGACGCATGGTTCAATGGGTCCCACTCGGTTCTAAGCCGGGTCACTTTTCCCGTAAAGGTCTTTCGATCGTTTTTGATATCCTTCACACTGTCGGAACTGCCGACCGCTACGGCTAAAGCAAGCGCGGGATTTTGAGTCACCAGGCCGATTGAAGCTGCTGGGATATAGAGCGGAGCGGCATTATAGACAATCGTATTTTTGGCATTTTTCTCCAGCGCCACCCGCTGAGCGACATTGCCTCCCAAAGAATGGCCGGTCAATGTGAGATTGGCCGAACCATACTTTTCCGCTATCTTATCATAAAACTGGTAGGCGCTGTCATAGTGATAGCCCGAGCCAAGGCCGATACTGACGATATCGGTCACAATGTCCTGTTTATTAACTTTTGCATTGGTCCCTGTATAAGCGATAATGACCTCGCCGGTCTCAGTATCCTTGAAGGCTGTCCCGCTGGTACCGGTGGAGATGTCGTAGAAGCTGTCAAGGTAGTTGAGGTTGGAATTGTCAGGAACCTCTATATCTTTATTACGTATTGCATCTTTTATCATATTTTGTCCTGACTTAGTCTCTAAATCTATGCTGTTTTTTACTACATAACTTTCAACATCGTAAGTATATTTTGAAGCATAAATTGTACCATGATTATTATTAATGATAGTTTTGTTAGCAATATCTTCTCCTTAATCATACAATTTATTAATTGATTCACTAAAAACAGAAGAATCATTAAATTTAAATTTTAATGTTCTAGCGTAATAATATTTATAATTATTTCCATAACCTGATATTTTAAAATCAGTAATATGTACTTTTTCCTTATGCAGTAAGTGTTTTACCGGAGAATCTTGTATTTCATAGCTTATACTAAAGGTACCACTTTGAACATTATAACTATGTTCTTTCTCTTTCAATTTATCAAGATAAGCTTGATCAATCGTTAAATGCTGGAAGAGAAAACCATCAAGCGGCCAATACTGTTTAACGGAAGAATCTGAAAAAACTAAATGACCATCTCGGTAACTGACGTCAGCCAATTTTTTCTCCTCGTCACCATAATATTTAATTAATTCACCATTGATAGTTTTTGTATCAGAATTACCTGTAAAATGCATTTTATATTCATTGTTATGTTCATCTTTATAATATTGCTCAATATTAAACCCTTTGGTAAATATATTAAACAAATCCTCGGGATTTTTAGTAGGGTAGACCTTGTAAATATCCGATATCCGATTTTTCTCAATCCATTCCCGGCTGTCTTTGTTTAAACCGCAGGCTGATAAAGTCATTATGATAAGTCCTCCTAATGTTATCACTAATATAACAGATAAAAAGTTCTTTAATTTCATATTTATTCTCCTACACCATGGTATAAATGTGTGAATATAGTTAATCGTACCATAACATAATGTGATTTATTTTAATCCAATAAGACATTCGTTAATAGTAAATAGGTCATTCAATCCTACTATTCTTTCTTGCTGTATTGATGAATGGTTTCAGAAAATTGTATATTATTGCTGAATTCAAATTCAAGTCTCCTCTTCACTGATTTTTCCTTGTTTTCAAAGTGACTGTTTGAACCAGTAATTTTAAAACAAATAGTTTGTTCATCTTCACGATTAAGTAATTTAGCTATCTCTGGATTAATTATTATTTCATCTTTGATATTTAAAAAATTAGCTATGGCTAAATCAGTTAACCTGTATTCAATACTAAAACTATATTTATCAGCATTATCACTATAATTGGCGTTAATGCTCGGTAACTTATCAATATAATCTTGATTAAGCCCCCAATGCTGGAAAAGAAAGCTATCTATAGGCCAATAAGTTTTGGCTTTAGAATCTGAGAAAATATAGTGTTCTCCTTCAACTGAGACATCGCTGACTTTTTTGTTCCCGATATCTGGATTCCTTACTAAGGCACCCTTTATTTCCTTCGTATCAGGATTTCCTTTTACATTCAATTCGTAAGTCACTCCATCCTTGCCAGTATAGGACTGTCTTATACCAAACCCATTCGGAAAGACCTTAAATAAGTCCTCGGGATTTTCAGTAGGGTAAATCTTATACATATCTGCCACACGATTCTCTTCAATCCATTCTCTACTATCTTTATATTCGCGGTTTTTACTATATTGATGAATAGCTTCAAAAAAATGTACATTATTGTTAAATTCAAATGAAAGTGTCCTATCCGCTGAAAATTTCCTTTCTCCAAAGTTACGTTCTGAGCCCGAAATTTCAAACTTGGTAACTTTTTCATTTTGTAAATTTAAAAAATGATCTATAGTTGAGTCAGCCAACTTATACTCGATACTAAAACCAACACCTTCAATGTAATTATAGTAATAATCGATGTTTGTCAACTTATCGATATAGTCCTGATCAAGACTCCAATGTTGAAAAAGGAAGGTGTCCGAAGGCCAATATTCTTTAACATTAGGATCTGAAAATACTAGGTGACCGTCTTTTTCAACCACATCACTAACTTTTTTATTCTCTTCAACTGGATCCTTAACCAATTCCCCCTTTATTTCCTTCGTGTCGGGATTTCCTAAAACATCTAGCTCATAAGTTACGCCATCCTTACCAGTATAGGACTGTCTTATACCAAACCCATCTGGGAATACCTTAAACAAATCCTCAGGATTTTTAGTAGGGTAGACCTTGTAAATATCCGATACCCGATTTTTCTCAATCCATTCCCGGCTGTCTTTGTTTAAACCGCAGGCTGATAAGCTTATTGTTATAAGTCCTCCTAATATGAGTAATACTAGATGTGATAATTGTTTACGTATTGACATAGATCACTCCTTAGATTAATCATTAGGCGATTTCCAAAACTGCCATCAGTTATTCTCCTATTTCTCACACACAAAGAACCAGCGTCTGCTTGTTTCTGTTGGTTCCTTATCTTCAAAGTCGGCGTAGAGTTTGAATGATTTAAAGCCTGCTTGTTCCAAGAGAATATCGTAAGTTAAGACTTCGTAAGTGCGTTCTTCATGAACTTCATCGTAGCGTGTAAAACGTCCGTCCTCGTCTTGCAAGAAGAAAGTCAATTCATGTACAACAGAATGCGGGGCTTCGTCCTCGTAAGTATCCCAAACCATGGCAAAGTCTTCTGCATTTTCATGGTAAGAATAACCAGGAAAGACAGTGTCTGTTTGGTAAGTTGAGTGCACGTCAAAGATGAATACCCCGTCCTCATTCAAACAGTCGTAGACTTGTTTGAAGACATCACCAACTTCAACTTCATCAGCCATATAACAGATGGAATCTGAGTAACAGGTCACCAAATCGTATTTCCCAGCTTGCGACAAATCAAGCATGTTGCCCTGCACAAAAGGAATAGATAGATGCGCTGACTTGGCACGCTTACGCGCTAAATCCAACATATCCTCACTCAAATCCAAACCTGTCACATCAAAGCCCGCTTGCTTAAATCGAATGGACTGAATACCTGTCCCACAAGCTAATTCTAAAAGTTTGGCATGTTTCTTTTTTGGAAAATGGCGGAGCGAAAAATCCGTCCATAAATCATAAAGCGAGTCATCCATGATGCTATCGTAAACAGCAGCAAATTTTTGGTAATTTTCCATATCTTATCTGCGGGGAATACTCCCATCCTTTCTTGTTAATTTGTCTTGTATTTTCAAAAACCTTGCCACTTGGCAAGGTCGTCTTTTAAGCAAGATAATACTCTTCGAAAATCAAAATTATCCGTTGTCAACTTGCCTTGATGAACTCAAGTTCTATCGTCGGCTTCGTTTCCTAGGCTACTTTTGATTTTCATTGAGTATAAGTTGACACATCTGTTAGAGGTGCTTCGTGCCAGAGTTTTTCAAGGTTGTAATGCTGGCGCTCTTCTTCCGTAAAGACATGAATCACAACATCGTTTAAATCCAGAAGAATCCAACCTGTTCGGCTGTCACCTTCAACATGGCTAGCGTCTCCGCCAGCTTCCTTGACTTTCTCACGAATATTTTCAGCGATAGCTTCCAACTGGCGGCTATTGGTCGCGCTAGCAATGACAAAATAATCTGTCACGCTGGACAGTCCCTCCAAATCAAGGGCAACAATATCTTCAGCACGCTTTTCATCAGCGGCCTTAACAACTAATTCTAGTAATTCTTTTTTATCCATTTAATCCTCTTTTAACATATTTTCTAACTCAACTACCTGAGCAAAACGACCATTCCAGATATTTTCGTAATAGTCAACCAACTGCTCTGCTGTGATTTTCATATCATCAAAAGTAGTCGTTCCACCTTTGATGACGGTCACATTATAGCCTAATTCAAATGCAACCTTGATTGTCGTATCAATACAATAATTAGTAGCCATACCAATGATAATCAAGCGCTCAATAGCTTGGCTATCTAGATAAGCCTGTAAATGAGTTTCCTTAAATGCACTATTATAGTGCTTATCAAAGATTTTCTCACCATCTTCTGGAGCAATAGCTCCGTAAAGTTCCCAATCACGACTTCCTGTCAGTAGTTCATCATCATTGTGGCGGACATAAATCACCTCTATGTTTTTCTCACGACAAGTGGCGATTGCTTTTTGCCAGACAGACAAGCAGTTATCAACAGCATACGGTTTAGCCTCTATCAAGGCTGTTTGAATATCAATCACTAAGAGAGCTGTTCCCATCTAGTCCTCTTTCAAATACTTACAAAATGCATTATAAGTCTTGATGGTTTGTGGAAAAATAGGCAGAGCTTGGTGAGCTAAGTGTTCAACCGTGCGAACTGTTTCAAAAGCTACTGCCTTATCTAATGATTGCTCCGCAATCACACGCGCCTCAGCTACCAGTGGGAAGTTGCGATTATGCTCAATATAATCCGCCACGTAAACAATCTTATCCAGAAGCGTCATCTGACTACTACCAACCGTATGAATCTCAATACTGCGTAGGATGTCCTTGTCCGTCACACCCAAATCTTCCTGGATTTTATAAATGCCCACCATGCCATGCCAGACATTATTGTTCCAATTTTTGAGCGCTGGGTCAAGCTGGTACTTGTCTATCAACTCTAAGAAAGCCTCATCTGTTAATTCCTTGGCATAATCGTGTAGGAGCCCTGCCAATCCAGCTTTCTCGGTGTCATAGTCATTTAGCTCTGCCAAGTGAATAGCAGCCCTTTCCACACCAAGTACATGCTTAAAGCGTTTCTCGCTCATAACGCTCTGCACTTTTTCCAAAAGCTCTTCACGTGAAAAACCTGTGTAGCTTTCATAGGTCATTGGTATAGCCCCTCTTCCCTAATATAATCTAAAACAATCTTTGGCAGGAGGTAGTTTGGCGTACGCGCTTCTGTGATAAAGTGGCGAATCATGCTTGACGAGATATCCATGAGGGGCACATCCACCCAGATGACGGGATAAGAAGTGCCTGCCTTGTACTTAGGACGCTGCACACCCACAAACTGCACCATCTTGACTAGCTCATCAATCTTATACCACTTCGGCAGATAATCCACCATGTCAGCACCAATGATGAAATAATAGTCCACATCTGGATTCTTCTCTATTAGCAATTTCATAGTATCATAAGTATAAGAAATACCCTTGCGTTCCAATTCAATGGTTTCAATGCCCAAGCCCTCTACGCCATCAATAGCCAACTCTAGCATTTTGAGACGGTGCTTTTCATCAATGGTTTCTTTCTTATCGACATGGGGCGGTTGGTATTCTGGCATGAGAAGTACCTGATCCAATCCCAATTGCTGGCGTACCTGATCAGCAACGACTAAGTGCGCATTATGGACTGGATTAAAATTACCGCCTAAAATGCCGATTTGCTTGCGATTATGATCTTTTACTTGCGTTTCGAGTTCAACCTTTGTAAATGGTGTCAATAGTTCGAGTGCCATCGTGCCTCCCCATATTCGGATGATTTATTTGATCATTGCCTTAACTTTTTGTGATAACTTGCGGTTTTGTTTCTTACTAGACTCTTTATAAAGGATAAGGATGCGGCCAATCTTTAAAACCGTATCACAGCCGATTTCTTCCTCCAAAATTTCAGCAACCTCATGAAGATCCTCATCAGTATTTTGCAGCAAGGTAACTTTAATTAGTTCACGGGCATCAAGAGCCTGACGAACACTTGTTTTGATTTGGTCATTAAGACCATTCTTCCCAATCTGAATGATTGGTTTCATAGTGTGTGCTTGAGATTTCAAAAAAGCACGTTGTTTACTTGTTAACATTTTTTATCCTTCTATTTTTGGTAATTTGAGAAATCAAATCAAAGCTTTCCGAATCAAAACGCCAACACCCTCTGGTGCCCAAGCGGAAACTTTGACAGGATTATCTGCTTTGCCTTGGATACGAATCCAACCTAAACCTGAATAAACGATATCCATCTTGTCTTTGATGGTAAATTCATGACGAACCAGTTTTGGAAAATCAGCGACTTCCTTGCCTGTTGGTGGTGTTAAAAGTGCGCCAACATGTCTATCGTAGAAAGCATCAGCACCTTCAAGCTTCGTACGATGAAGTTTAAGGTTGTTATCAAAGTAAGCTGTGAAACCTTGCTTTTCTCCATAAACAAAATCAAAACGCCCAAGTCCTCCTAGAAAAAGGGTTTGTTCTGGGTTTAGCTGGTAAGTTTTAGGTTTGATTTCCTTTTTCGGACTGACATATTTGAGATTTTTCGCTGTCAAATAATGCGCCATCTGATGACGGTGGATAATTCCTGGTGTGTCAAAAATGTAAGAACCATCCTCCAAAGGAATTTCAATTTTATCAAGGGTCGTTCCTGGAAAACGCGAAGTCGTAATAATGTCCTTTTCACCAGTAATTTCCTTGATAATGGCGTTGATGAGGGTAGATTTTCCAACATTAGTCACCCCGACCACATAGACATCGCGACCTTTTCTAAGTTTCTCAATTTTATCAATCAAATCCTTGATGGCCTGGTGATTTTGAGCACTAGTCAAAACGACATCCAAAGGGCGCAGACCTTCCTCATAAGCTCTTTCAGTCAGCCATTGGGTCACCTTCCCATCTTTGACAGATTTTGGTAAAATGTCTTTTTTATTACCGACAAGTAGAACATCATTACCAGATACAAAACGAGAAAGTCCTGGGATAACTGAACCATTAAAATCAAAAATATCCACCACATTGACCACAAGCGCATCACTGTCCCCTACCTCGTGTAAGAGCTTGAGAAATTCATCATCTGTGATATTGACATCTACAATTTCATTGTAGTGACGTAGGCGAAAGCAACGCTGGCAATACAATTCACCGCTTTCCTCCGCTTTTTTAATAGAACTGGCAGGTGTGTAGCCAGCTTTTTCCTTGTCTTCTGTTTGAATATGCGCACCACAACCGATGCAAATTAGTTCTTCCATTAAATTCCTTTTTGATATTCCAATTTTCCGTATTGTTCTTCAAGTTTAGCCAAAACACGTCGTTCACGCCAACGATTAATCTTAGTATTCCAAGCATCCGATGTCACCAGAGGTTTGACTAGAACTGATTGAATTCCTGCACGGTGTGCAGCACGAATATCAGTCATGAGTTGGTCACCAACCATAATCACCTCATCCTTATCAAATCCATAGCGCTCTATAGCTATATCAATGCCACGAGTAAAAGGTTTCATAGCACGGCTGACAAAGTCCACACCAAAACGGGCGACTGCTCGCTCCACACGTGAATGCTTGTTATTCGAAACCACAACCACTGAAATGTCAGCGATAGTCATCTCATCTAGCCATGCACGCACCTCTGGTGTACCGTCAGGATTATTCCACGCAATCAGCGTATTATCCAAATCAACTAAAACCGCACGAATGCCATGACGTAATAAATCTTCTGCTTTTAAATCATAAACTGCCTCAACCACGAAGGTCGGCCTATAATCGTCTATACTCAAGGTCTATTTTCTACTCCAAAATTTATAGTTTACCTCTTATTTTACCATATTTTTTGAAAAATAGCAGAGCTTTATTACTAGTAAGTATCTAAAAAGGGCCCAAACGGTGTCAGGCTCCTCTAGTGTTATTTTCTATCTTTTAAATACTCCAAACTTTCCTTAGTCCACTTTGGAAGATTGTTAGCCAGTGGTTTAAAGCCGATTTTGTAACGACTATTGGAAAAACGATGACGGTGAGGAAAATGGTGATTTTCCTCCTCCAAGGTTCGCAAGGAAAGACTAGCTTTCTGAGTAAATTCATCCAAATCCACCACCTGAACAAGAACCTCTTGACCGATGGTCAAAACATTGTAGATGTTGTCAATATACCCTGTCTTGATTTCAGAAATATGAATCAGACCTGTTGTTCCATTTTCAAGGGCGACAAAGGCACCGTAAGGCTTGATGCCTGTAATCGTCCCAGTGATTTTGTCGCCAATTTTCATTAGTCTGCCACCTCAATGGTCTCGATGATTACATCCTCAACTGGCTTGTCTTGAGCACCTGTTTCAACTGCGGCAATCTCATCCAGAACTTTGTAAGAAGCTTCATCCATCAATTGACCAAATACCGTATGACGGCGATCCAAGTGAGGAGTCCCACCTTTTGCAGCATATAATTCAGCAATTGGTGCTGGCCAGCCACCACGCTCCAATTCCTTTTGAGCGTAAGGAATCTTACTGTTTTGGACAATGAAAAACTGACTACCATTGGTGTTTGGACCAGCATTGGCCATTGACAACGCACCACGAACATTGTAGAGTTCTTCTGAAAATTCATCTTCAAAACTATCGCCATAGATAGATTGACCACCCATACCTGTGCCCGTTGGGTCACCGCCCTGAATCATAAAGTCTTGAATAATGCGGTGGAAAATAATACCATCGTAATAACCATCTTTAGCAAGTGCAACAAAGTTTGCGACTGTTTTTGGGGCATGGTCGGGGAAGAGTTTAATCTTCATATCACCGTGATTTGTTTTTATAGTTGCAACTGGTCCTTCTACTAAAGACGTGTCAACTTGTGGAAAGTTTAACTGTTTTTCTACCAAACCTAATTCCTCCAAGGCAAATAAAATGCCATCTTCTTCTACTTTTTTTGTAATAAAATCTGCTTTTTTATGCAGTTCTGGGTGTGAAATTCCCATGGCAACTGCTAACCCTGCATAATCAAAGAGTTCCATGTCATTGAGTTCATCCCCAAAAACAAGGATATTTTCTGGTTTCAAACCTTCTAATTCTGCAACATGTGCTACACCTGACGCTTTTGATGTTCCATTACGAACTACATCAGAGGAGTGAGGATGCCAAGCCACCATGCGAATTTCTTCAGCTAATTCCTCTGGCAGAACAAGATCAGCGTTGTTTTCAGCGAAACTCCACATATGATAAACATCATTGGTCAAGTGAAAATCGGGATCTACATCGCAGACACCATATACAGGAATCATAGCATCATCAATCAACTTAGTTCTAGCTGAAACAACTGGCTTGTCCTTACCAGCAAAGCCATATTCAATACCTACTGATTTGGCCCAAGCTACATATTTTTGAGTGATTTCGCGTGGAATGGGCTTTTTGTACAGAACCTCACCTTTTTTGTCTAGTACTCGAGCACCGTTTATCGTAACAAAAACATCTGGATTTAAGGCACGAATTTCTGGGACAACACCATAAATGGCACGACCTGATGCAATTCCAGTCATTATTCCCTTGGCCTTTAGTTGCTCAAAAACATAGGTGATTGAAGCAGGCATGTAACCACTTGCTTTGATACGTAAGGTATCGTCAATATCAAAAAAGACAGCCTTGATTTTCTTTGCTTTATATTTTGTTTTTGCGTCCATATATCTTTTCGAGAAACTCTAAAAACACTTTAGTGTCGGCTTCTCCCCTCCATTAGTCTAGAAACACTTTTTTATTATACCATTTATTCATCGTCTTGTGCGACTAAATGATGTTTAAAGGCATAAACAACTGCCTGAGTCCGGTCATCAACTTCTAATTTCGACAAAATATTTGAAACATGGGTTTTAACAGTTTTCAAGGAAATGAAGAGTTCATCAGCAATAGTCTGATTGTCATAACCCTTGGCTAACAAAGCTAAAATATCTCGCTCACGTGCTGTTAAATCTTCATGCAAATCAGGTTTGGCATCGTGAGCCTTGATTTTCTTATCAACCTCAGTTTCGATTGCCAATTCACCCTTAGCTACCTTGCGAATAGCATTAAGTATTTCAGCCGCACTGGAAGTTTTCAGCATATATCCCTTGGCCCCCGCAGCAATAACAGGATAGATTTTTTCATTGTCCAGATACGAAGTTAGAACAAGGATTTTAGCCTCTGGCCAATCTTTGAGAAGCTCTAAAGTTGCTTCAACACCATTCATCTCTGGCATGACTAAGTCCATCACAACAACATCAGGACGCAACTCAAGTGCCATGTCAATGCCAGTTCTGCCATTACTAGCCTCTCCGACAACTTCAACATCTGGCTGAAGGTTCAAAAAACTCTTCAGACCAAGACGAACCATTTCATGATCATCAACCAAAATGATACTTGTTTTTGTCATTTTTGCTCCTCTTCTACTTCCACATCATCATCCATTTCTTTTTGAACCAACGGCAATCGGATATCCATGCTGACGCCTTTTCCAGGCTGGCTGAGTAACTTAATAGTTCCTGCCATGTCGTCCACACGGTCTTCGATATTGTTTAAACCATAACTCAAGTCATGTGTTGTATCCATGTCAAAACCACGACCGTTATCCACCATTTTTAGCTGAATCTCCGTTTCACTCTGGTTAAGGTAAACTTCCAAGCGACTAGCTTGAGCATGTTTAAGCGTATTACTTATAAATTCTTGAGCAATTCGGAAAAGATTATCTTCCATTGCTTTGGGCAATTTCCCTATGTTTTTTTGATAGACGACTTCAATATCACTCTTATCGGTCAATTCTTTAAGAATCATATCAAATCCCTCAGATAGAGTTCGATTTTCCAATTCAGTTGGGCGCAAATGCAGCAATAAAATCCGCAAATCTTTTTGAGCGTTTTGCAACAGCTCTTCAACTGCTTTTAATTGCGTTTGCAATTGCTCGGTTTCTAGATGCTCCACATTCATGGAAACTCCCGACAAAATCATGGAAGAAGCGAAAAGTTCTTGACTGACCGTATCATGTAAATCTCGAGCAATACGTTTACGTTCCTGTTTAACAATTTCCTGTCCCTTCAAAATACGAGCATTTTCTGTATTTTGAAGACTGGTCGTCAGATGGCTCATTTTCTTTGAAAGACGCAGGAGGTTCAGGTTGATTTCACTGTCTTCATCAAGTTTCAGAGGTTGATTATTTAAAATTCTTCGTAGGTTTTGGTTAATGCTGCGCTTACTGTTATCATCTAGGATAACCCACAAAAGAAGTAGCAAAATTGTAACCGCAAAAATCAGAAAAATGATTGAAAAAAGAAACTGCTCGAAAGTCCAAAAATCTGTTATCAATTTGGCAAAATCCAGACCCAGGCTATCCACAGTCACAAAGACAATGGCCAAAATGATGACACTCGAATAAAGCAGCAAGAGTCCATAATGATATTTCTTCATTGTCTTACCACCTCTACATCTCCGGCAACGGTGTTAATAACAACCTTAACAGATTTAATAGCCTTGCGATCTTCCTGTCGCCACAACTTAATTGATTCATTGCGCAAATCATAAGGTTCACAATCAAAATAAGTGACCGTTCCATAAATGGTTGACACATCCAACTTGACGGCCACATCAACTGGTACTAAGATTTTGGTTGGTCCTAAAACCTTACGGATAACGATGAGATTATCCTTTCCAGTCACAATAACATTGGTCAAATCAAAAGTATCACTGCCACTAACCCTGACAATATTGACATCATCAAAAGCATAAAAATCGCTCTCATAATTAGCAGCACCAATCCATTGATTTCGACTAGGACGTACTTCAAAATCATCTTCTCTGAAACGAATAAGAGCATAACGATTTTTCTTTTTCACCTGTGAAAAGTGATTGATAACTACATAAACAACACCTAAGACAGCCGCTGCGATAATGTATGGATTAAGCATAAAGATTAAGAACAGCAGCAAAAGACTGACGGTCAGTAAAAAATTATTCCGCGTGTCCTGATTATAAAAACGCAGTGCTATCAAAATGAGAACTAAAATTAAAATAAAGCTCGATAGATCATTGGCTAAAATAGTCATCATGCCTAAAGCTAGCAAAATGCATTCAACCAATAAGAAAAATTGAAATTTTCGCATGTTCTCTCCTCATCACATACTTTCTGCCATTTTACCAAAAATATGAACAGATTTCATCTCTGCGATAGCAAAATATACGAAAGCCTGAGTAGATAGATAAAAAAGTGATTACAACTCTCAAACAGAGAATCTGTAATCACTTTTGTCCTTCTTTAAGAATGATGTCGCTTAACCAAATGCAGCCTTTCAATGTGTTTTTCGTACTAGCCAACTTAATTGCAAATACATCGAACATCTTAGTAAGTTGCACAAAATTGTGATCAAAACTTGTGATGTAAGCTCTATAACATAGCTAACAAAGTCATCAAAACTAAACCGGTAGGCTACCCTAACCGTTACAGACAAATCAGTTGTTTTAATCTTAATGCTTTTCAAAACTGATACTCTTTAAACATCAATGTGCAGCTCGTCTTATCAGGCAAGCATTCCATTGACAATAGTTTAAAAATAGGGAGGAAAAATTTTTGAAAAATGGTAAAAATTAGAAAATAAACACGCCTAATTGTGATATAAGATTATTTTTTAGGAGAAAGTTTGCGACGTTTTTTAAATTTTCTAAAAATCAAAAGAATAATCAGTATGAGCAGCAGCACTGCAGCACAAATTACCCCAAGCAAGTAATAATTTGTCTTAGCATTAGCCACTTCTTTTGCCATTTCTTCTGGAACATAAGGAACACGATGCCCCCGAACCAATAAGCGATGGCTATTGACCATATAAGGCGTACAAGTGACAAGCGTTATGTAATCTTGACCTTTAACAATTTGCAGGCTACTCACATCACTTGGTTTTACAACTTTTATTTTATCTACCTCATAAGCGTGAACTTCATTATCGCCAAGTTCAATATAAAATCTATCCTTTTTCTTTAATTTGGGTAAATCAGTAAATAGTTTTGCTTCTGTTAGACCTCGGTGACCAGAGATAACAGAATGAGTAGAATCCCCACCTATCGGAAAAGATGTCCCCTCAAGGTAAGTAGCCCCTTTAGCAAGGAAAGTTTCGGTTGTCTGATCGAAAATTGGTAACCTAACCTTGATCTTCGGAATTGAAATGACACCAATAACATGATCTTCGTAAATGATTTTTGTTTCATCTACTTTTTTGGCCTCTTCAGAAAAAGGATCAAATCCTGGAGAAATATTCTGATAAGCTAACTGCTTGTTTTTTTCCTCCATTTCTGACAATCTCTTTTGAAATTCATCTTTACTTTTTTGGTTCGCCTCTTTCTGATAGTGGCTGATAATCTGTTGATTGATTATATCATTCAGAAAATTTCTGACAAATGGATAAGAGAGTACAGCAACCCCACAAATCAGAACTGTCAACATCATAAAATCCAACAGCCTACGCCTGATTTGTTTTTTTGGCTTTGCCATACTCTCACCCTTTTTCTTAATTTAGTTTCTTATGCTTCTTTACGACGTGATACAAAGTATGCACCTGCAAGAGCAACCATTACAATACCCAGACCTACAAAGAGAACGATTCCCTTACCACCTGTTGAAGGAAGGAATCCTTTAGGTGTATTAGCAACGTTATGTGCAGTTGCAGTTGTAGTCTTATATGAATCAAATGCAACAGTGAACGCAATACGTTTAGACAATTTCACGTAGTCTGTTGGTGCTTTCGTTTCTTCAAGATAGTAAGTACCATAAGTCAAACCTTTGATGTCAACGATACCATCAGCTCCAGTTGTGAATTTAGTTGCAGCATCATAGCTATCTACCCATGAAATTTCTTTTGATTTAGCATCAATCTTCAAGTATTTACCATCAGAAGCAGCATCACGTACAACGAACTCTGCATTTGCAAGTGGTTTGTTTGTGCTAACGTCAGTCTTGATGAAACGGTAGCCACCAGTATAAACTTCTTTTTCGTTACCTGGTGTTGTCACAACGTCATTGAAATCATTTGTCTTACGACCATACTCAACAGTTACTTGGTTGACATTTTTTTCGTCCATTACTGCTTGCGCATTCAATTTCATTGTGTAAGTGAATTCAAGAGTCTTACCACCATGTTCAGCAAGTTTGTTAATACCTGCTTGAGTCAATTTCACTTTGAAGGTAGCTTTTCCTTCAGCTGGAGCAGGTTCTCCAACTACGATAGTATAGTCAGCTGTTTCTCCCTCAGAAAGAACAACTGATGTTCCAGCAACTTTCAATTCATGTTCACCGTTTTTATCGAAAGCTAATGTTGTATCATGAATATCGACTAAACCAAAAGTGTTGTAGTGTGGAGTTTTGCCATCAACTTCTTTAATGCCAATATTAGCAGGGATTAGTGTTGACAATTTGAACCCAATTTCCTTACCAACATTATAGTTGTTATGTCCAGCAGTATCTGTATTTGGAGTTGTAATATCTTTTACTGGAGTGATTGTTTCGGTTGTATTTTTTGGATACAAGTGAATATCTGTCAACTCTTTATCAGTGTAAGAACCATCAGAATTCAACTCATAAACTGGGAAGCTAAGTACCAAGTTCTTTTCAGCAGCAGTAATACCAGTTTTAGGTTGTTCTACAAAGACGTAGACTGCATCTTTACCACCAGATTTCTTAGGTAACGTAAATGTTGCAGCTCCGCCATTTTCAGTTACTTTAGTAGCCAAAGGTTTTGCACTTGAAACAACTGAAGGTTTGTGACCCGCAGTTCCTTGAACATAAGCACGAGCTGCATCATCAGCTTTTTGAGCAGTTGTTGATTTGTAAACTTCGTTGTACTTAGTATGGTATGCAGCAGTCACATCATAGACATCAAATGTGATACCATCTAAGAAATCAGAAGCAGTAAGACCTGATAACTCTTTACCAGTGTTAACAATAGGTCCAGTTTGATTTTTCAATTTGTGGATTGTAACAGTTGGATCTGGATCTGCTGAAACAGCAGAAACAGCTGGAACAAACAAATTGCTAAAAATGCTTACTAAGAGAGTAGCAAGTAACGCAAAAGCTTTAAACTTTTTCATTCGAAAGTCTCCTTAATTTTCTTTTTTTCTCCTAATCATCATAAGTGATGAAGCTAAAATAAACAACCCTACCAATGCTATAGATGTTTCAACCACCCCTGTTTTAGGGAGATTGACTTTCGGCTTTTCGGTATTATAAATCGTCAAAGCTGGTCCATCTTTGTAGCTGTTAGCACGAATAGTAAAGGTAGTTGGCTTGTCGTTTAGGACATAGCCAGAAGGTGCTTGTATCTCACAAACGAGATACTCGCCATATCTCAATCCCTTTATCTCAAAGTTTCCTTTTGCATCAGAAGTTAACTGGACAACTCCAGCTGCGTCAGTCTCAACTTTTTCGAACTGATAATGCCCATCCTTATGGGTAAGAACCGCATTATCTTCAGGTTTTTTGATAACAAATTTTGCATTAGCTAACGGGGTATTTCCACCACTAGCTCCTAGTTTGATGAACCTAAAGCCACCAGTGATGACTTCTTCCTTGTCAACTAGCGGGGTTAGATTGCCAGGATAGAGAGTGGCAGTATTAACCAAAGGCTGATCGATACTAGCACTATCCTTGATGACCATGTTATAGGTCACTTCAATCTTTTTCCCAGCAAAGCGCGCCAACTGGGCTACATCAAACGATACTCTAAATTGATTCTCCGATGGGGTAACAGTTTTAATGAGTTCTGACTGTTTTTTACCATCGACAAGAATCGCTAAACTCTCAGGAATAAAGTTCAATCCTTGATCATAGACATCTTCTATCTCATAGGTCACTAGACTTACTATATCTTGAGGAATAACTGTAGATAATCTATAAGGTATTGGTGCCCCAAGATTATAACTGTCTTGTTTATCATCAATAGATTTATCAAATGTAAAGGTGCCGTGTGACTTGGGATATAAAGAGACAAATTCTTTCTCATTTCCTTGCTCATCTACAATCGGAAGCACCACCACTAGCGGCTCCATGGGGGTCACTGCGACTGGTGTTACCATTTCTTTAATCAAGTAAACTGCCGCCTGCTGGTTACTTGTTTTAGCAACTGTGAAGGAGGCCTTCCCAAGATTATCCGTCTCTGCTTTCGCTAACGACTTCCCCTTAATATCTGTCGACTTACTCAGTTTTTCTTGCGCAGCTTGCCGAGATAATTTGTCATTAGTGACAAAGTCGTAGAAAGTATCTGTCACATCAAGAACTTCTAATTCAGCTCCCTCAACAGGAGTCCCAGATTTAAATTGTGTGTCACTTGGTTGATAAATGAGACGATTTACCTCCAGTGTGACCTTATCTTGTTCGTCAGCGAATACTTTATTAGCGTGTGAACCTAAACCAGCAAAACCAGTTGTCACTATTGCTAATACCAAAAACCACTTGAGAGCTTTTCTTTTCAAAAGGAAGAACAGCGTAGCAAACAGAATCATACCAGCACCAATTGTGATATACTGCAAAATTCCATTTCCACCAGTTATTGGTAGGATTGATTTCCGCTTATTATAAACTTTTAAATTTCCTTTATAGATGTTGCCATCCGCAGTTGAAAATTCAAATGGACTTGCATCGGTTTCACCGTCAGATTTGACGTAGCTTACTTTGATACCATCTGTTTTTGATGTTACAACCTTAAAATAGCCTTTCAAGGCAATGAACCCATCTGCAGCTTTCGTCTCAACCAAATAATAAGTTTTGTCAGCTTTAATCAAGTCACTACCAAAGACAATTTTACCCTCTGAGTTCGTTTTCAGAGTAGTCATTTCATCTGAGAAAGTTGTTCCATTCAAATTGGAATAAAGCTTAAACTCAACTTCTCCAATAGGTCTATTAAACGTCGAACTCAACTTCTCTAAGACTAGTTCAAAGTCACGTGGCGAATTTTTGGCAGTAGTTGCTTCAAACAAATAATTTTGATTACTTGAATCAATTGTCAACCCAGCATGATAAGCGACTTCAAAACCTTCCTCTTTTGGATAATATTGCTGATCACTCTTATAACCTGTCGGAGCTTTCTTTTCTTCCCAACGATAGGTACCAGCTTCTAAGTTAGGAATACTGATTTTTCCTTCAGAATTTGTAGTAAATTCTGATTTTCCGTCATAAGTGACCTCTACCCACTGATTACCGTCTTTTCGCTGTAAAGCAAATACAGCATCTTTTAGCCCCTCGTTAGTATCTGAAGCTTTTTTCTCCAAAGTTACTTGATAGAGACGCGTATTTTTTTGACTAGCCGTATAGGCATACTTATTATCCGCAGTTGGAACAAACACTCCTGTCAATGTTCCTTTTGAACTATAACCTGTTGGAACAGAAACTTCCTTCCAAGTCAAGTTCGGTGCATCTGGGAAATATTTAACAATCAATTTTCCAGCATCCCCAGCTTGCTCAGCAACATGTCCATCTTGCCCCAACAAATAGGACTTTCCAGTCAAGAACTGCTTAGCATCTGTTTTAACTTCTGTCCACTCAAAACCTGTAGTGTCAGCATTTACTTTCAAATAATACTGCTTAGCATTTTCTGTTTTTGAAATAATAAACGGCACATCATTCAAAGGCTGCTTCGTATCACTATCTGTTTTGGTCAGTTCCAGCTGATACAATTTTTTATTAGTTGCAGTTACTGTAATAAGATTATTCGATTGTTGAGAGATAGCGTAATTAACCTCGAATCCTGAAACATTTGGCCAATAAACCTGACCCAGTTGGTATCCTTCTGCGGCTGCAACCTCCTTCCAACGGTAAGTACCTTCTGTTAATTGCGAAAGCTTAAGAGAACCGTTATCTCCGACAACACCTTGATACGATTGATGTGGAGTGGTAGAAAGTTGCGTGACAGTATCACCTGTCCGAGGATTATAAAATCCTTGTGTCTGCCACTCACCTGCGGCATCAAGCTTTTCAAGTTCAAAAACTGCCCCTGAAACAACATTACCTTCTTGATCTTCTTTTTTCAGTTCAGCGTTGTAGTACGAGATAGGTAATTGAACCATCTGAACAGCCTGATTATTCAATTGTCCTCCTGTCGAGCCAGAGAATCCCCAATAAACAGTGTTATTGAGATTTGAGACACCAAATACTTTTTCAAGAGAATAATCACCTGTTCCTATTGGTACGTCATATGAGATTACCCCCGTACCATCTTTTGAACTATCATCACTATACGCAATATTACGTGCCCCCTCATGACCTTGTTTATAAATTGTATAGTTTAGTTTACCTGTATTAGTATCAATATTAGGTGTCCAGGTCACCTCTAAACGGTGCCATTTACCATCTGCTAGACTAGTTGTTGGCCAATTTGGAACACTCCAACTAGTAGGATTTGTTTTATCTGCTACCTCACCATTCCAACCAAGACTAAGTTTAATTTTATGTTTATTAGTCTTCGTATCATTATAATTAGCCCGGTTATCTTTGAAATCATTCAATAAATTTATAGCAATGTGACCGTATTGTGTATTGGCATGGTTTTCATTGTATATGATAGACGTTAAATCGTTATCGGAGTGTTGTGTTGTGTCGTTATCGTTATAAAAAGTATCAAACTCTAAAGTGATTCCGTTTTCTACACCCCTCCAAAAATCAACCATGTTATTTTTATCACTACTTACATTGGCACTGAAGTTTGAACCATACACCCCTAGACCATTCCCTAGGGCACCATAAGCATTAATGCCTGTATTTCCTAAACTACCCGATGCCAACTTAGTACCAGCCAGCATATCAGACGGTTGTTTTAAGTCATTATGCATTGTGAAGGTGATACCATCTGCACCACCAAGTCCATGAAAGTTTTTGTTATTTTGTGTTCTGTTTCCAAGATAAACATAAGCGACCATGTGGAAGGGCTCATTGAGCTTAATTTTATTCTCTTCCAAGCTCCACATTACCCCAGATTGCCACCTAGCATCCCGCGTGATAACAGCTACTGAAGAGTCGTCTTTGGTGACATAAGAGCGATTCGTAGCTAACTTGGCAGTCTGATCAGGAAACTGAGATACTGAACCAGTATCAGTATAAATTAACTTCGGATAATTAAACATATCCGCCATATTTACCGTATTAGGAATCGCTGGAGGATCTGGCAATGTCGTTGCTACATTATTGTAATCCTTAGTAGGCCACTCACGTAAGGTCTGATTAGGAAAATCATTAAACGGGTCGTATGCGAAAACTTCTAGCGGAGCTATGGCGATTACCACAATAGCCACCACTATTGCCGCAACCAATTTCCTTAATAATTTCATAAACTTTTCTCTTTCATTATTCCAAACCGTTGCAAAGACTAGCCTTGCAGAAAAACAGTTTTACGAGCAACGCAATCGGTTGCATAATTATATTAGCACTTTTTATGTTATCATGCAAACCATCTCAAATGACTCCCCCCCCCCCCGATAAATCCTATTACATCGGTCTTTTTGTCCATTTTTAAACAAGATAAACACTTAATTGTCAGAAAAATAAGAGAAATTGTTACCGGTATCATTTTTGGATTTAAAAAAAAGATTATGCATCAACAACGAAAACGCTTCCCTGTCTTTGGTGCAAATCTATCACCGCTTGAACACTAAAACACCCCTCCCAGTAATCACTGAGAAGGGTTATTTGTCATTACTGACTTAATCTTCCACTAATGTTATATCTGCTCCAAGCTCTCTTAGTTTTTCAATGATATTAGAGTAACCTCGCAGAATAAATTCAATATTTGTAATTTCTGTAGTACCTTGCGCCATTAAACCAGCAATGACAAGTGCCGCTCCTGCACGCAAATCTGTTGCCTTAACAGGCGCCCCAGACAATTGATTTGGCCCTTGATAGACAATTCGACCACCTAAAACAGAAATGTTTGCCCCCATTCGTGCTAATTCTGGCACATGGTTGATACGTTTTTCATAGATGGTATCACTGATATTCCCTTGCCCCTGTGCCATCAACAAGAGTGGAGTAATCGGTTGCTGTAAGTCTGTTGCAAATCCAGGATATGGAGATGTCTTAACAGAAACAGCTTTCAGCTTCCCTTGCTCTTCAACGAAGACTGCATCTTCTTCAACTGTCATACGAACACCCATTTCCTCTAACTTGGAAATGTAAGACTCTAAATGTTCATAAAGAACATTAGTCACACGAATCCCTTTTCCGATAGCAGCCGCCATAGCGATATAAGTTCCCGCTTCAATACGATCCGGAATGACTTGGTGACGTGTTCCATGAAGTTTTTCTACACCTTCAATCGTAATCACATTGGTTCCTGCTCCACGAATATGCGCTCCCATGTTATTAAGCAGTGTAGCAACATCAATAATTTCTGGTTCACGCGCAGCATTTTCAATGATGGTACGCCCCTTCGCCTTTGTAGCAGCAATCATGGTATTGATTGTCGCCCCAACGCTGACCGTATCCATGTAGATGTGTGCCCCATGTAAAGGTTGCCCAGCCGTTGCGATACGCATCATTTCACCCTCGTAAGAGATAGTCGCTCCCATTGCTTCAAAGGCTTTAAGGTGAAGATCAATTGGTCGTGGACCTAAATCACAGCCTCCTGGCAGGCCAACAACTGCTTGTCCGAAACGACCAAGTAAACTACCATAAAAGTAATAAGAAGCACGAAGACTGTTGATTTTACCATAAGGCATAGGCATATCTTTAACACCGCGAGGATCGATTTCAAGTGTCTCCCCATCACGTTTGATACTTGCTCCCATAGTTGCCATAATATCAATTAAGCTGTCCACATCTGATATAGCAGGGACACCATCCAAAACAACGAGATCATCCGCTAAGATGATGGCAGGAATGAGGGCCACAACACTATTTTTAGCCCCTGAAACAGCAACTTCGCCGGTCAGAGGCTTGCCACCATTAATGATAATTTTTCGCATACTTTCAAAACTTTCTTATTACTAGAATTCAACCTTATCATTTTACCATATCTCAAGTTTTTTGACAAATATCAGAGACAAGGCTACTTTGTGAACAACATCAACAAAAAAACTCTCTGCTGGCAATTACGATTTCAGCAGAGAGTTAAATTTTATCGTGTTGAACTTGATTCTGTTTCAGTTGATGAACTCTCACTACTACTTGATGAGGTCTCAGTCGAGGATTCCTGTGAGGTTGAAGTCGAAGATGACTCAGAACTTGATTCCTCGGTCGAACTCGATTCTGTTGTTGTAGCGTATAGATAGAGAATAATGTTACTCGTGTCTGTGACATCTATCTCTGTCCCATAATAAGGTGTTTGTGAAGATACCAATACCGAACTTTCTGGTTCATGTACTTCAATGTAGCCACTCGCTGATGAGGTGCTTGGTACATAAGCCTTAATACGTGAAGATTTAATTCCTAGAGCTGTCAATGTATTTACAGCATCAGCATAGGTTAGATTTGTCACTAGTGGCATCGTCACTGAACCAGAAACAGCTACTGTAAAGCTAATCGTAGCATTTTCAGGATCAACTGTTGCTTTAGCTTCTGGGCTTTGGCTAATAATTGTACCAGCCTCGTAATCAGTTGTTGATACCTCTTCAACTGTGATGTTATCTTCTGATACACCATAGGTCTTGGTCAACTCTTGGATAGCATTTTCATAATTCTTGCCCACATAATTTGGCATTGTAAAGCCTGATGTTCCTGTAGAAACGTATATATCAATTTTTGAACCTTCACGTTTCTTCGTACCAGCTGTCGGATTCGTCTTGATAACATGATTTTTCTCAATCTGATCACTTGCAGTTTCGTGAACTTCGCCAACCTTTAAGCCTGCACTTTCAATCTTAGTTTTAGCCACTTCAAGACTAGCATTCGTCACATCAGGAACACTAACAGTAGTTGGATTATTTAAGATAAGATAGGTAAATATAGCCACTCCTAACAAAAACAAGGCTACAAAGACCTTTGTAAAGGTGTTAAAATAGTTATGTTTTCGAGCCTGTTTGTCTTTTTGAGACTGCTCCGTCTCTATTTTGTTAGCTGGTGTAGGAGGGATTTGCCTTTCTTTCTTTTCCTTTTGCTTCTCCAATAATTGTTCTGTTGATTGGGAAGGTTTGGCAAGAGCAGCCTTAGGTAAGGGCTTAGTGTTCTCAGTGTCTTGAAAAACTAATTTGGGTTCACGACTACGATTATAACTCAACGCCGTCATCAAATCACGACTCATTTCAAAAGTTGACGCATAACGATCGCTAAGTTTTTTCGCAGTTGCCTTAATCACAACATTTTCTAAAGCCTGTGGAACGTTCTTATTTTCAGCGATAATGGATGGTAGAGGTTTTTGAAAATGTTGCAGTGCAATTGTCACCGCTGAGTCGCCATCATAAGGAATATGACCTGTCAGCATTTCAAAAAGCATAATCCCCATAGCATAGATATCACTCTGAACAGTTGCTTTAGAGCCACGCGCCTGTTCTGGAGAGAGATAATGAACTGAGCCAAGCATAGAATTTGTCTGAGTAAGACTGGTTTCTGCAAAGGCAACTGCAATGCCAAAATCCGTAACCTTGACAGTGCCTGTCTTCGTTAAGAGGATGTTTTGTGGTTTCAAATCTCGGTGGACAATCCCCTTTTGGTGGGCAAGTGTCATAGCCGATAAGACTTCTTCCATAATGCGAACAACTTCTGTATTTGATAAAGGTGCACGATCATGGATATACTTTTTTAGGTCAGCGCCGTCAACATATTCCATCACAAGGAACTGCTGCCCGTCTTCTTCTCCAATATCTCGGATTGCAACAATATTAGGATGATTTAGCTCTGCCATCGCTCTCGCTTCCCTCTGAAAGCGAGCCACAGCAATCTGATCTGTCTGATAATTTGTCCTAAGAACCTTAATAGCAACTTCTTCATTGTCCAAAATCAGATCATTAGCCAGATAAACATCCGCCATACCGCCACGTCCGATAGATTTGAGGATCCGATAACGACCAGCAAATAATTTGCCAATCTGAATCATTAAAAGTCCTCACTTTCGACATGAACAAGGGCAACTGTAATATTGTCAAGCCCTCCGCGATTGTTAGCTAAGTTAACAAGTTCCCGACTCTTCTCATCTGGAGTTCCAGGCCCAATCAGAGTCCCAACGATTTCTGAATTACTAATCATATTGGTTAAACCATCGCTATTAGCAACGAGATAATCACCTTCTTCCAATTCTTGATAGCCTAAATCAGGTTGAACAGGCTGGGCTTGTCCAATTGACTGTGTGATGATATTCTTCTGAGGATGACTAGCCGCTTCTTCCTCTGTCAATTGACCAGCTTTAACCAGTTCATTCACCAAGGAATGATCGCTCGTCAAGAGAGTGTAATGACCATCGCGGACAAGACCGATACGAGAGTCCCCAATATGAGCAAATACAGCTGTTTGACCAACAAGTGCGATAGCTTCGACTGTTGTTCCCATTCCTTTGTATTCTTCTGTTTGACCTAAATCGTAAATATGTTTATTTTCAGATTCAAGAGTCACTAAAAACCAATCGCGAATTTGTTCTGGCTCGGTAAAATCCGTGTTAACCCAGGCACGCCCCAAGTCTGTAACCGTCATTTCGCTAGCAATATTACCCGCTCGATGACCACCCATACCATCCGCCAGTACAATAAGCGTAATGCCTTGTTTATTATCAAATCGATTAATAAAATCCTGATTATTTGAGCGTCGTTGCCCAATATCTGTAACAAGTGAAATTTTCATATTCTTTCCTCTGACTGTGTCAGTTTCCTCCTTGATTTTACAAGATGCGTTTGACTTGTCCAATAAAGAAACCATCTGTTTGGTACTGCTCAGGTGTGATGGCAATACAGCCATTTTTGACAATACTTTCTTCTGGATGACTCAGTTTTACTTGTTCAAAATTAGGATGGGTTTCCAAAAATTTTTCAATAACTTGAAAATTTTCCTCATCAAAAATTGTACAAGTGCTATAGGTTATTATACCACCTTTACGCAAGGTTTGGCAAACGCTATCAAGAATTTGCAATTGGATTTCTTGCAAAGTTGAAAAATCTTGATTATTTTTATTGTATTTAATATCTGGCTTACGGCGGATCAAGCCTATTCCAGAACAAGGTGCATCCACCAAAATTTTATCAAAACTATCTGATTCAAAATTTTCATGAACTGTGCTGGCATCAAGTTTTTGGGTGCTAATCTTATCCGCTACATGCAGGCGGCGAGCATTTTCCTCAATCAGCTCCAATTTGTGCTCATACAAATCAAGGGCGGTAATATGACCACTAGTCAAGTAAGAAGCCATATGCACAGTCTTACCACCCGGCGCCGCACAAGCATCTAAAATTTGCTCATCACCCTTAATTGCAAGAGTTGGAGCAACTAGCTGACTGGATTCGTCCTGAATAGTAATTTCTCCATCAGTAAAATATGCTGACGCTGCAAACTGACCCGATGACTTAACCAAGCCAACCGGTGACAACTGAGAAGGGATTGCTCCTGTTGCCGCAGCAATTTCTTCTATCTTTTCAGGATGCGTTACGCGAATACTAGCCTTATTGCGAACATAAAGACTAGCCAGAATAGCAATCGCTCGGTCCTCACCATATTGCTCGCTGAGCTTTTTCACTAGCCAGACAGGCATTGAGTAAAGAACTGACAGCCGCTTATTCTTTCTTTTGATACTTGATGGATCTGGTAGAGGCTCCTTGGAAGCACGGCGAAGCACTGCATTAACAAGTTTTTCAGCGCCTTGCTTGTTACCACGATTTTTGGCAATAGCGACGGCATCATTAACCACTGCATGATCAGGAACTTTATCCAGGTAGAGCAACTGATAAAAACTGACCATGAGCAGGTAATAAACCCATGACTCTAGCTTGTCACGGTCAGCGATATAGTGAGCCAGATACCATTCCAGTGTAATTTTGCGTGCTACAGTTCCATAGACCAATTCAGTCACTAATGCCTTATCCTTTGAGGACACGGCAGAGCTTTTTAACACATGGTTGAGGGCAATGTTAGTGTAAGCAGCCTTGTCAAAGACATTCTCCAATACAAGCAGTGCTGTGCCACGTGTCGTTTTCTTCCAATTATTTGCCAAGGACGTCACCTACTTCAAGCGTACGGCCAACACCGTTTAAGAAATCTGTGATACCCATCCTTGGCTTACCGGCAGGCTGAACCGTTTTGAGAGCGATAGCACCGTCATTTGTTGCCACGACAAGCATTTTCTTAGTTCTCTTGATGATTTCACCTGGTTGCCCATGTCCTTCTACTAACTCTGTCTCATAAATTTTAAAACGTTCACCATTTAAGAGCGTATGTGCGACAGGCCAAGGATACATTCCGCGTACTTGATTGAAGACATCACGTGCTGACTTAGCCCAGTCAATGCGTTCTTCTTCTGGTGTGATATTTGGAGAAAAAGTGGCTTGGCTTTCATCTTGTGGCTGCGGTTTTAACTCCCCAATGATATAAGAAGGCAAGGTTTCAAGTAAGAGGTCCCGACCAACTACAGCTAGTTTTTCAAACATCGTACCAACATTGTCTTCATCTGTAATTGGAATCGAGGTCTTTGCTACCATATCGCCAGCGTCCATTTTTTGTACCATTTCCATGATAGTCACGCCAGCTTCCTTTTCACCATTGATAATGGCGTAATGAATGGGAGCTCCACCGCGATACTTGGGCAAAAGCGAAGCATGAACATTGACCGCAAATTTCACAGAATTAATAAGTTTCATTGGTAAAAATTGACCAAAAGCTGCTGTTACAATACCATCTGCTCCAAGCCCAATCAATTCTTCCATTTCCTGCGAACCAGATAATTTCTCGGGTTGGTAAACTGGCAGATTATTGGCTAAAGCGACCTCTTTAACTGGCGTCATCTTGATAACTTTCTTCCGACCAACAGCACGGTCAGGCTGAGTGACTACCGCCACTATCTCGTAACGCTTATCAGCTAGCAGACCTTTGAGAACTGTTGCTGAAAAATCAGGGGTTCCCATAAAAATCAATTTTGTCATAACTATTTCTATTTTTCCTTTCAAGACAGTTTTTCTGCCCGTTTCCATCCAATAGTCTTCTAGCCTAATTTTAGGACAAGGGTGTGAACCACAAGGTTTTCAAAATTACCAAAAAAGTTAAACTAAAAGGATGTGCTACTGTTAGTATAACACAGCTCTTGAATTTCTGACCTTCAAGAGACCTTGTGCTCACATAAAACTCTGCGGCTCATGGTCAATAAACAGGCGTAATTCCCTGTTTTCTGACAACTGCGTCCAATCTAAAATCTGATTGAGTACTTTTTCTAAACGATCCTCAAAGCGATATTTGACAATAATTTGATAATGATACAGGTTGTGTGTCCGCGCCACAGGCTTTGGTGTTGGCCCTAAAATTTTGATTTTATCAGACAACTGGCTACGTAGCACTTGTAAGACCTCAAAAGATTTGCGAACAACAGTCTGTTCATCCTTATGTGACAAGGTCAAACCAACCGTAAAATAATAAGGAGGATAACCAAGTTGCCTACGAAACCCCATCTCATAAGCATAAAATGCTTCATAGTCCTGTTGTTGCGCCAATTGAATGGCATAATGTTGGGGATTATAGGTCTGAATAAGCACTTCTCCCTCTTTTTCAGCCCGACCTGCGCGACCTGCAACCTGGGTGAGAAGTTGAAAAGTTCTCTCTGAGGCTCTAAAATCAGGAAGATTAAGAGAAGTATCCGCATTCAAAACACCAACTAGAGTAACATTAGGAAAGTCCAGACCTTTGGCAATCATCTGGGTTCCTAGTAAAATGTCAGCCTCATAAGCACCGAATTTGTCCAAAATTTTCTGATGAGCCCCCTTCTGACGGGTCGTATCCACATCCATACGTAGAATTCGCGCCTCAGGAAGAACTTCTTGTAACTCATCATAAGCCTTCTGCGTTCCCGTACCGTAGTAGCGAATGCTCCGACTCTGACAATTGGGACAAGTGCGGGGAATTGGCTTTTCAAAACCACAATAATGACAATTCATGGTCTTAGTGTCCATATGCAAGGTCAATGAAATATCACAATTAGGACAATCATCCACATAACCACAATCACGGCACATGATAAAACTGGAGTAGCCACGACGATTGAGCATCAGAACTACTTGTTCTTGCCTTGCCAAACGTTCACGAATCTTATCAAGTAAAACAGGTGTAAAATTACTTACCTCCTGCTTACCAACAAAATCTCTAAAATCTATGATCTCGACTTTTGGAATACGTGCCTTTGGATTTGCCCTTTGGCTCAATTGCAAGAAATTATAAACACCACGACTTGCTCGTGCTCGACTTTCAATAGCTGGAGTTGCAGATCCTAACAAGAGTACTGCATTATGGTAGTTAGCTCTCAGAGCCGCTACGTCACGGGCGTGGTAGCGTGGGTTAGACTCTTGCTTATAAGTCGCCTCATGTTCCTCATCAATGATGATAGCACCTATATTTTCTAAGGGACTGAAAATAGCAGAGCGAGCACCTACAACGACACGGGCTTTCCCAGATTTAATTTTACGCCACTCATCAAATTTCTCACCATCTGACAAGCCTGAGTGCATAATTGCAACCTGCTTTCCAAAACGCGAAATAAAACGATTCGTCATTTGCGGTGTCAATGAAATTTCAGGGACCAAAACGATGGCCGTTTTCCCCATCTTTAAGACTCTGTCAATAATATGTAAGTAAACCTCCGTCTTTCCAGAACCCGTAATTCCTTCAAGTAGGAAAGGTTTAGATTTCTGACCAATTTGACTCGTCACCCTTTCCACCACAGCTGACTGTTCTTCATTCAAACTTAAAAAGGCTGTCGTTTCAACTTCAAAATAATCTTCCGAGCGACTGACTTCTCTTTCAGTGATGATTAGCAATTCATTATCAATAAAAAACTTAACCACTTCTCGTGAAAAAAGCTGGTACAAATCAGATAACTTTCCATCTTCTTGATGGTTCAGCAAATAGTCACGCAGGGCTAAACGCTTCTTAGCACGTGTAGTAATTTCTGACACAGACAGGGCGGATAAGTTCGGGCGATACCATTTCTCCGTCTTGACGTTTTTTTTGTCCTTGGCCAAATAGTCAACAGTAATCTTACCAGTCTGTACCAACCGTCCCAACTGACGTTGCTGCTCTGTAGTCAGGTTAGAAAAGAGTTGACGTTCCTTACCGCCAAAAATAGTCTGATATTCCTGCTCCGTTAGCTTCTTGGTAGGCAACAACAACTTATCATATTGAGAATTGAGAAGGCTTGGAATCATGGATTTGAGGATGGAAATCTTATAAGAGAATACTGTGTGACGTAGCTGCTCTGCTAACAATAATTGTTCTTCATTCAAAACCGGTTCAAAATCCAGAACTCCAACGACCTCTTTGAGATCAGCGCTAGCATTTTCCAAAACCTCAGAAAACCCAACCACAAAACCTTGTAAAAGACGATTGACACGTCCAAATGGA
Organism: Streptococcus sp. ZY19097; assembly: GCF_040731245.1. NCBI lineage: Bacteria > Bacillati > Bacillota > Bacilli > Lactobacillales > Streptococcaceae > Streptococcus > Streptococcus sp. ZY19097. The sequence continues at coordinate 341,645 of NZ_CP160400.1, read as the reverse complement.
ACGTGAACACGCGACCCTAGAGAAATCTGATCAACTAAATCATCAGGCACAATATAAGAAAAAGGCTTATCTGTCTGCATAAGTGGCACATCGACGATAATTTGGGCAATTATTGGCATAGTTCTCCTTTCATATTCGATTAAAAACAAAACAAGCTAAGAATCCTCAGCTTGTTTTTATGTGAAAACGTCGGCAGCTAGCTGAGCAACCATCTGTATTTTACAGACTGTGACAGCCCAATAAGGCTAATAAGAGAAATTCTATCGAGTAAAATCATTTTGAAATTACCCTTTGCGATTAGATTTTTTCGCCCTCCTCTTCTTTTTCCTTGGCGATTTGTTCTTTAATCTTTCGTTCTTCCTCTTCCTTAGCACGACGCTCTGCTTCAATACGGGCAGCGACAGCCGCACGTTTAACATCTGGGGCAGGGTGAATCGTTACATTTCCAGACTCAATTTCTTCAAGAGCACGAAGGGTTGATTTCACAGATTTAAACTCCTGGGTTGGCTCAGCACCAGCTTCCAATTCATGGGCACGTTTGGCTTGAAGAATACAAAGGGAATACTTTGAAGGCACTTTATCTAACAAGGTGTCAATAGAAGGTTTTAACATCATAACATTTATCTCTTTTCTAACTAGTTTAAATATCCTTAATCATGTCGTTGTAGCGACCAATGACACGATCTACACGAAAATGCTCAGCTTCAATAATGCGTTTAACACGCTCAGCCGCTAGTGAAACCTCATCATTAACCACGGCATAATCATATTCTCGCATAAGAGCAATTTCTTCTTTGGCACGTTCAATACGTTGAGCGATAATTTCTTCGCTATCAGTGCCTCGTCCCACAAGTCGGTCTTTCAATTCGTCCAAATCTGGTGGTGTTAAGAAAATGAAAACTCCATCTGGAACCTTTTGCTTCACTTGAAGGGCCCCTTGAACTTCGATTTCAAGAAAAACATCAATCCCTTTATCTAAAGTTTCATTAACATAGGTCAATGGAGTACCGTAGTAGTTACCAACATACTCAGCATACTCTAGCATCTGCCCCGCTTTAATTAATTCTTCAAATTCCTCACGCGTACGGAAAAAATAATCAACCCCATCAACTTCACCTGGGCGTTGGGGACGTGTTGTCATTGAAACCGAATATTCAAATTTATGGTCAGGCGTTGAAAAAATTTCTTGTCGAACCGTCCCCTTGCCCACACCAGATGGACCAGAAAAGACAATTAACAACCCGCGTTCAGACATGTTTCTCTCCTTATCATGCAGAAAAAGGTCAAATCAGACCTCAATTAAGTTTCTCCTTCCTAGTTTAGCAGAAAGAGTACTTTTTTTCAAGGTATTTATCAGAAAGAAGTCCATTCCCCGCTGGCACTTCGTTACACAAAGTTTTAAGTAAGATTCTAACTTTCAACTCCCTTGAAATGTATTTTTGGAAAATGAAAAGAGGTTGAAGAAATCTTAACCTCTTTCTTAATTCAATATACCTATTTAGCATAATCAATAGCACGCATTTCACGGATAACAGTGACTTTAATATTACCTGGATAATCAAGATTATTTTCAATTTTCTCACGAACCTTATGCGCTAAAACAGTTACTTGATCGTCTGAAACCTTATTTGGTTGAACCATAATGCGGATTTCACGACCAGCTTGAAGAGCATATGCTTGTTGAATCCCCTCAAAGCTTGTAGCGATTTCTTCCAAATCACGTAAACGTTTGATGTAGTTTTCCATTGATTCATTACGAGCGCCTGGGCGAGCTGAACTGAGGGCGTCGGCTGCCGCAACTAGAACAGCGATAACACTTTCAGGCTCAACATCACCATGGTGACTGGCAATGGTATTAACAACGACTGGGTGTTCTTTGTACTTACGAGCAAATTCAGTCCCAATTTCAACGTGACTACCTTCTACCTCACGGTCAATAGCTTTGCCCATGTCATGCAAGAAACCAGCTCGGCGAGCAAGATCAACATTTTCACCAAGTTCACCAGCTAAAATACCAGCTAGCTTACCGACTTCCACTGAGTGGCGCAGCACATTTTGACCATAAGAGGTACGGAATTGAAGACGTCCCATAATCTTGATAAGGTCTGGGTGAAGATTAGGTGCTCCAATTTCAAAGGCAGCAGCTTCACCATACTCACGAATACGGTTATCCATCTCAAGACGATTTTTCTCAACTAACTCTTCAATACGAGCTGGATGGATACGACCATCTGAAATTAAGGCTTCTAAAGTCATTCGAGCAATCTCACGACGGATAGGGTCGAAACCAGAAAGTACAACAACCTCTGGTGTATCATCAATAATGACATCAATCCCTGTTAAGCTTTCAAGAGTACGAATATTACGACCTTCACGACCAATAATACGTCCCTTCATGCTATCATCTGGCAGCTGAACTGTAGTTATGGTTTGTTCAGTCACATACTCACCAGCCATACGCTGCATAGCCTGTGCCAGAATATTCTTTGCAGTCTTGTCAGACTTATCCTTGATTTCACGTTCTGCTTCTTTGATGCGAGTTGCGATTTCATGCGTTAGCTTATTTTCAACGTCCGTCAAAATCACTTCACGTGCTTCAGCAATGGTCATCATTGCTACTTTTTCAAGTTCTACTTGTTTTTGCTCTTCTAATTCTGCAATATTTGCTTCGCGCTCATTAATATGTTTAGATCTATCGGTCAGACTTTGTTCTTTACTGTCCAGCGTTTTTTCCTTGCTAGCCAGATTTTCGTCCTTTCGGTCAAGAGAAGACGCTCGTTCAGTCAAACGAGTTTCCATCTGTTTAAGCTCTTGTCTCTCAGACTTAAATTCTTTTTCAATCTCTTCACGATATTTTCTAGCTTCTTCCTTTGCTTCCAATAGCAATTCCTTGCGATATGCTTTGGTTTCACGCTCTGCCGATTGTCTGATATGGTTGGCTTCCAATTCAGCCTTGCCACGCAGATTAACAGCATCTTGTTCAGCGTTCAAAAGAGTTAGCTCTGCAGCCTCTTTCGCAGACTTAAGTCTAACCGAAATTAGTGCATAACCTAGTATCAAACCAATGAGGGCAAAGACGATTGCTAATATAATATTCAACATGTCTCTACCTCAATATAATTTTTAGATTTCCTAATAGAAAGCCATCTTTTAGTCTATCATAAAAAACCATTTTTCACAATTCAAAATTGTAAAGCGTTTTAATGAAATTTATGGTATGATGGTGTCAGAAAATAATTTATCTTGCAATTGCAATAAGTAAAAACCTGAAAGGAAGTCACCTATGTCAAAAGATGTTATCGTTGAAAGTTTTGAATTAGACCACACAGCTGTTAAAGCCCCTTATGTTCGTCTGATCTCTGAGGAATTTGGTCCTGTCGGTGACAGCATCACCAATTTTGATGTGCGTCTTGTGCAACCAAATGAAGACGCCATCCCAACCGCTGGCCTTCACACCATTGAACATTTGTTAGCTAAACTTATTCGTGAACGCATAGATGGTATGATAGACTGCTCTCCATTTGGCTGTCGAACAGGTTTTCACCTCATCATGTGGGGCAAACACAGTAGCACCGAGATCGCCAAAGTCATCAAATCAAGTCTCGAAGAGATTGCTAACGTAACATCTTGGAAAGACGTTCCCGGTACCACTATCGAATCCTGTGGTAATTATAAAGATCACAGTCTTTTCTCAGCTAAAGAATGGGCTAAAATCATCTTGGAACGTGGGATTTCTGATGATCCATTTGAACGAAATGTGATGTAGGCCCTCATCAGAATTAAGGACAATTCAAGGAGGCAAGAATCAATGGATACAGCCTTAGAACTCAAAATTGGTTTGGACAAGGGACAAGCATTTTCTGACAGTCAGATTATGGATAAACTTCTTCATTCTGAACTTGTAGCTGAGCTTACCTCATACCTACCCGAAAAACCACTTGCATTGGTGTGGCGACTGATTTGTATCAGTGAAATTCCATATAGCAACAGGTTAAAATATACTCAAGATCTGATTGACAGGGTATATGAAAAATTTGCGACACCATTTGGTTTTTCTTTGAGTGGAGATGAGAAATATTTCCTTCCTTGTTACAATGCGATAATGATTTCTGCCTTATGTCGCTTGAACAGGGCTACCGACCGACAGGTACGAAATGCAGTTGAGTGGATTAATGCAAATCAGCCTATGCAAAGAGGACAAAAAGTTGAACTCCCAAACTTTAATTTTGACCGATATGGTGGATGTTTCAAGCAGACTCCTTGTTACATCGGTTTAGCAAAATCAGTTTTTGCCTTGCAAGACTTTAAAGAACAAACAGGCGAAACAAAGTACGACCAACAGTTGATAAAAGGAACAGCCTATATTCTTGAACATCATTTTTTCAAGCGTTTAAGCACAGGCAAGCCTATAACGAAACATATTACCGACATCTCTTTCCCCGAAACCTACCACTTAAATACGGTTGAATTATTGCGATTTGCTAACAAGACAAACATGATGCAGGATGAAAGGACAAAGGAGCTGATTGCATATATAGAGAATAAAAGAACCAAAGACGGAAAATGGAAGAATAACTTTAAGTATAAAGCTGACGGTTATCTTGTGTTTGACAAAGATAAAAAAGAGAGTCAATGGACAACGCATATCATTGAACAAAATTTGTTGTAATACGTTGTGATACTAGGATAGAATGAGCTTTTTCCTAAAGAATTCGATTTTCCACAGAGAATAGATCATGATAATACCGCCATCAAACAACAGTAAAGTGATTCCCATTTTTTCCAATCATCATTCTCTGGTAGTAGTTAGTGTTAAAAGAGACTGGATAAAATCTCAACTCATCTCAATATTTGGAGACAATTTGCAATAAAAAACGCATAAAATCAAGTTATCAAAAACGTTGATTTTATGCGTTTTTACTATTCCAAAAATGTTGCCCAGTCTGGTTCTTTTAATAGTCTAGAGCATCTGCACGACCAGGTGCATTCCCTACGAAGTACCCAGTCTTACAGTTGATAGAGAAGAGGTAGGTTCCATCTGATTTAAACATATTGTAATAACCATTTCCATTGATAATATTGACTTTTTCTAAGATGAAGTCATTTCCAGTGAAATAGCCACGCGCTTGGGAAGTTGCAATGATTTTTTCAAGCACACCATCTGCAAATGTCCAAGCCGAATTTGATGTATCAGCAATCGCCGAATCATCATATGGCACACGGCTCTTTTGGCGTTGCAAAATAGCAGGATCATAATTCGTAATACCAAAACTTGTTGCACCTGAAACTGTAGGAGTCGTTGTTTCTTGTGGGGCAGCTTGCGTATTATCCGTAGCAGGGACCGATGCCGTCTCCGCTGGTGCTGAAGTTGCAGCATTTTCTGTTGCTTTCGCCAGCTGATCACGTCCATCAGAAATAACGGATTGTAAAAGTGTATCCAGACTAGCATTTCCTGTATTTAAGGTATCGCTGGACAGACTATCAAAGTTGGCATCTGATTTTACCGTCGCCGAAACCTTAGAGCCATCCACAATAGCATCCGATTGGAAAAGACCATTTACTGCTTGAATCGCTGAAATTTGCTTGCTGAGACTATCATATTTAGACTGCAACTTGTCATAATACTCAGTTCCTTCTAATTTCTTTAATGCTGCTTCAAGTTTAGATAAATTAGCAAATTCACTGTTTTTCAATTTTGTTTGTTCATCGTCAGTAAAGAAACTTGCGTACAAATCCTCAAAAAGTGCCTTATTGGCCTTAGCCGTTTTATCTACACTTGTTGACTGCGTTGACTGAGTGGTCGAAGAAGACGCTTCCGTTTGTGAGCTTTTTCCGTTCAGTAGGTTCATGGCATAGGCAATACCAAAAATTGCCACAATCAAAGCTACCAAGCTACCAATAATGATACCTTTTCGTTTGTAAAATGGCTGTGCTATTTCATCATCCTTATCTAAACCAATAGAATCAACAGGAACCCTATTTACCTCAGCTTCTTTCGGAGTATCTACAAAATCCGTAGGCTTTTCCTCAGGAATAACAGGTTCTTCAAAAATAACTGTCTTGGTCAAATCTGGCTCAGCAGATTCTTTAATTTCTTCAGACATCTCAGCTTCTTTGATAGGCTCGAAGAAACCCGTCTTTTCAAGTTCCTCACGCTGCTTCCTGATAAAATCATCTAAACTACCAGTATCTAATTGTTCGAAATCAGACAACTTAGTTTCGAATTTCTGTGAGGCTACTTCCTCACGGTGCTGTTTAATGTATTTATCTAAAACATTATCATTTTCAGTGATGCCTGCCTTAAGTTCCTTATCCTTACGAACAGCTTCTCCGACAGTCATATTCTGAGCCTTTTCAAAATCAAGACTTGGTGACTCTTGCTCAGAATCTGAAATTTTCTTATCTTCCGACACGTTTTCTACCTCTCTAATCTAGATTTCTTTTCACACGTTCACCGTAAAATTGGTATAAATCAACTTTTAGGGTACCATTATACAATTTACGTTTTTTATCAGCTTTAGAGCCATATTTGCTTTCAAAACTTTCATCGCTGGTTAGGATAAATTTGCTCCAAGTTTTAAGGGGAGCAAAAGTCTGTCCCATCTCATTATACAACACATCAACGGCCTTGTCATCCAACAGTCGCTCACCATACGGCGGGTTTGACACAATAACTCCGTTGATTTTATCGGTTTTGAGGTCTTGAAGACGCATTTGTTTCAATTTGATAACATCTCCAAGACCAGCCTCCTCCGCATTTTTCTTGGCAATTTCTACCATACGAGCATCAATATCACATCCCATAATATCAAGTTCTATGTCATAATTAGCCTTAGCATCAGCCTCATCACGTACTCTTTGAACCAAATCCTTATCAACCCAAGGCCATGCTTCAAAAGCAAAGTCTCTATTAAAACCCGGAGCAATATTCATGCCAATCATGGCCGCTTCAATGCAAAAAGTGCCCGAACCACAAGTTGGGTCAATCAACGGCTTATCCGGAAACCAATTGGATAATTCAATGATGGCTGCTGCCATATTTTCCTTAATCGGAGCCCCACCTTTTTCAACACGATAGCCTCGCTTGAAGAGACTGGAACCCGTAGTATCAATCATTATCGTTGCCTTATCCTTAAGGAGTGATACTTCAATTTTAAACTCCGCACCATTTTCCTGAAGAGGAACACCCTCTGGACGGTGATAAATCTTCTGCAGTTTTTTGACAATAGCTTTTTTTGTGATTGCTTGAACAGAAGGCTCATTGTGAAGCTTTGATTTGACACACTTAGCTTTAGAAATTGGAAATTTAGCTCCTAAAGGCAGATAGTTTTCCCAATCCAATGCAAAAACACCCTGAAAAAGTTCTTCAAAGCTACGAGCAGAAAATTCACCCACTACAATCTTGATTCGATCCGCCGCTCGAAGCCAAAGATTGGTCATAGCAATGCTTTCCACACCACCTTTAAAACGTATTTTACCGTTATCAACTTGACACTCAATTCCTAAATTTCGTATTTCTTTGCCTACAACCGCTTCTATACCTGATGCTGCAGTTGCCACTAAATTAAATTCTTTTTTCATACATTTCCTTACTCTACAAATTATTCCTCTACATTATAGCATACGCACACCAAATTTCATGGGGAGAGACAAGAAAAAGAGCTAAAATTATCTAGCTCTTAAACCTATATGCAATTTTCTATAAGCCATGTTTTGTTCCAGAGATGACTAGGTACCATCTCCTTCGATAATCATCTGTCTACTGTTTCCAGTCAGGATAGACTGTTCACTTCCAGCTATCCCATGCCCCTACCAAAGTTTGGGTTGCTAGCTTGAGGGGTTTACCGCGTTCCATTTTTTACGTTTCCATAAAAACTACGTCACTGTGGCACTTTCAGAGTTATTCTGACATATCTTACGACTTAGCCATTTTACTCGCCGTAGGGCAGAAAAAACTACCCCCCTAGGCTTATTTTTTCGCCTAGCACAAACACTACCGGCATCGCAGCCAGTGCTAGCATGGACTTTCCTCATAGTATTTGAATACTACGCGATTATCCAAAAATTGCACGTTTTTAACATCATTCTACAATCTGTTTGCCAAAAACTTCTTTTTCAAGTCGGCTAATTCGTTTTAAAATATCAATATTTGTCGCAGACTGTGCAACCCTACTTGATTCTGAAGCCACTTGACTTCCTGTATAAACAGGTTGTGGAACAACCTTAGGTTTAACCGCCAATTGCTGTTTTAAATTCTCATTTTCAGCACGTAGTTCCTGAATTTGGCTAATGTAGTTTTCGTAATCTTTGATAACATCGTCCAAAAACTCATCAACTTCTTTGCGGTCATAACCGCGCATACTGGTCTTAAATTCTTGCTCAAAAATGTCCTTAGGACTAAAAATAATACTTGCCATTCTTACTTCTCCCAATCGTTCGATACTCATTCTTACCTTTGAAATGACTTAAACATATCATTAATTATATTACAGAATTTCTTAACAAAAGGCAAGTATTTTACTTGGGATTTTATTATTTCCCTAGCTCAAGTTCTCTATAAAGTCGTTTAATTTATCAAAAGTCAGATAGTTGATTGGGTAGTTTTCTTTTTCACTCATTTTTTGTAATAAATATTTTAAGTTCGTTTCATTTTCAGAATCATAAAAAATATAGGCTCCATCTGTATTATCAACTATAAACTGGTTATATTGTCTAAATTGATGTGGACCTTCATAAGTTGGATAGGAATATTTTACAAAATCTACGGTCTTAAATTTTGCTAACTTTACTTGATTGGCCTCACTCCATTGACTTCCTTGATTTTCAAAAGGAAATATGGTCGCAATTTGAAAATCATAATCTTTTTGTAAATCTAGCGCGACTTCTAGCGTCCAGTACTCAAAACCAAGATTTCCCATAAAAATCAGCCAGTCCACTCCTTCATCAAAGTATCTTACGAGTTCTTTTTTTATTACTTGCTTGATAATTTTCAGGCGCTCATCATTATCTTGGAAAATCCCCACTTCAAAACTTTTGTAACCTGTTACAAGAATTGCAGTCATAATTTGTTACCCTTTCAGAAAATATGGTATAATAATAATGCTTAAATTGCATTAAGCCTAGGAGTTAGGAGAACTATGGTTAACTATCCTCATCATCTCATTAGAAAACCAGAACAACCTTCTTCAAAGTCAAAATCAGTTAATTTTGCCAATCGCGGTATGTCATTTGAGACAGCCATCAATGCTACTAACGACTACTATCTCTCACGACATCTGGCAGTTGTTCACAAAAAACCAACACCTATCCAGATTGTAAAAGTCGACTATCCTAGGCGTAGCCGTGCGAAGATTGTAGAAGCCTATTTTAGACAAGCCTCTACAACTGACTACTCTGGTGTTTATAAAGGACGCTATCTTGACTTTGAAGCTAAGGAAACACGACAAAAATCATCCATGCCAATGAAAAATTTCCACGCCCATCAAATTGAGCATATGGAAAATGTTCTTGAGCAAAATGGTATTTGTTTTGTCTTACTTCACTTTTCAACACTTAAGGAAACTTATTTTCTCCCTGCCGATGCTTTGGTAGCATTTTATCAAATTGATCAAGGGACAAAATCAATGCCTCTTGATTATATCAAAAAAAATGGCTATATGGTGACAAACGGTCGTTTGCCACAAGTTCCTTATCTTGATATTATTGACAAAATTTTTTTAGGCGGTGATTAAAATTAAAAAAGAAACTCTACTTAAGGTCTTAAAGTATCTCCTTATTACCGGAGTTAGCCTTGCTATCATTGTTGCATTAGCAGGCGGGGGGCTATTTGCTTACTACATTAGCAGTGCACCAAAGTTGTCCGAAAAAGAACTCAAATCAACCAATTCTAGTTTGATTTATGATGTCAACAACAACTTAATTGCCGATCTGGGTTCTGAAAAACGTGAAAATGTTTCGGCAGATAATATCCCTTTGAATTTGGTTAATGCCATTACTTCTATTGAAGACAAGCGTTTCTTCAAACACCGAGGTGTTGACATTTATCGTATTATTGGTGCAGCTTTCAACAATATATTTAGAGGAAGTACCCAAGGGGGATCTACATTAGACCAGCAATTGATCAAATTAGCTTACTTCTCCACAAGTACTGCTGACCAAAATTTCAAGCGTAAAGCACAAGAAGCATGGTTAGCTCTACAATTGGAGCGTAAATATACCAAGCAGGAAATTTTAACCTTTTACATCAATAAGGTCTTTATGGGAAATGGTAACTACGGTATGCTTACCGCCGCTAAGTCCTACTTTGGTAAGGATTTAAAAGACCTCTCTATTGCTCAGTTAGCTCTTTTGGCCGGCATTCCTCAAGCTCCAAGTCAATATGACCCTTATACCAATCCAGAAGCAGCTCAAAGTCGTCGTGATACTGTTCTTAGCGAAATGCTTGAAGATAAAAACATCACCAAAGAAGAATACGATGTTGCTATCGCTACTCCAGTTACCGACGGTCTGCAACCACTGACTTCCTCCTCTAGTTTTGAGCCTTATCTTGACAATTACATCAAACAAGTTATTGAACAAGTTAATTCAAAAACAGGGCAAGACATTTATTCAGCTGGATTGAAAGTATATACTAATGTCAACCCAGAAATCCAGCAGTATCTCTGGAATATCTATAACACAGATTACTACGTTTCTTACCCAGATACTGATTTACAAGTTGCTTCAACTGTCATTGATGTCAATACCGGTAAAGTTATTGCTCAACTGGGTGCGAGAAATCAAGACACATCTGTTTCCCTTGGAACTAACCAAGCAGTACTAACCGACCGAGATTGGGGTTCAGCAATGAAACCAATCACTGACTATGCGCCAGCTATTGAAAAAGGTATCTATAAGAGTACTGCCGCTACAACCAATGACAATAAATACTATTGGCCTGGAACCTCTACACAGTTTTACAACTGGGACCGTCAATATTATGGAACGATGACTATTCAACAAGCGGTTATGCAATCTCGTAACGTTCCCGCAGTAAAAGCCCTTGAAGCAGTCGGACTTAACGAAGCTAAATCTTTCTTGAGTGGACTAGGAATCAATTATCCTGAACTCTATTATTCAAATGCCATTTCAAGTTCAACTAGTGATAGCAGCCAAGAATATGGTGCTAGTAGCGAAAAAATGGCTGCTGCTTACGCTGCTTTTGCTAATGGCGGTATCTATTACGAACCACAGTACGTGAACAAAATAGAATTCAGCGATGGTACGACACAGACTTTCGAATCTACTGGTAAGCGTGCTATGAAAGAAACTACTGCTTACATGATGACTACAATGCTCAAAACCGTTCTTACCTATGGTACGGGGACAGAAGCCTATGTTTCAGGTATGTATCAAGCAGGGAAAACTGGAACATCTAACTATTCAGATGATGAATTGCCTCAAATTGAAGCAGCAACAGGTCTCTACAATAGTTCAGTAGGAACAATGGCCCCAGACGAGTTGTTTGTTGGTTATACAAATCAATATGCTATGGCTGTTTGGACTGGTTATAAGAATCGTTCAACCCCAATTTATGGTAGCGGACTCGACGTTGCAGCAAATGTTTACAAAGCAATGCAACTCCACTTAAATGAGACTTTCGGAAGCGGAAGCACTGATTTTACCACTCCAAGTGGAGTTTATCTCAGTGGAAATTATGCCTACCTGAGCGGTTCAAATCCTTACACTTACTCATCAAGTTCTAGCTCTGTCTATAGTAACATCTATGGCAATAGCTCAAGTTCACAAGATACTAGCGAAACATCTGACCAATCCTCTAGCAATTCAACCAATCACTCATCCTCAAATGAGGACAACTCATTTTCTGACTCTTCTGTTGGATCAGAAACACAGACAGATAACGCTACCAATTCTCAAGAGTAACTAAAACTTGTGCTCAACCGAGTCGTTTAAGTTATTCATCAAATACTTATTAACTGTAATAGTCGTCAATGAATCATTAAATAATTATTACAATAAAAAAACGGGAATCCCACTGCTATTCGTAAGATTCCCGTTTTTTTTATTATATGACATAAGCGGTGTTGTTAATAATACACCATCTTATACTCTTCGAAAATCAAAATTATCCGTTGTCAACTTGCCTTGATGAACTCAAGTTCTATCGTCGGCTTCGTTTCCTAGGCTACTTTTGATTTTCATTGAGTATTAGATTTCAAAAGTAACAATGCTTTCCAGTAAAATTAACCAATTTGTTATAGATAAAGAATTGGTCTCTATAATAAAACAAGCCTTTTATACTATTTATTTGCTAGGGCACCCATTGGATCCCAGGGAGCGAGAACTGTTGGGGTTGCTTCATAGGCAGAGAGTTCATCAGCAGTAAGAAATTCTTTACGAACAACGATTTGGTAGGTAAATTCGTCCATCCAAGTGTCAGAAGCAACAAAATAGCCTTTTTGACCAACTTTATCTCCCCATGAATTTTCGACTTTCCATTTGACAGCTTTGCCATTGTCATCTAAATCAACACCTGTCAAAACCATAGCATGAGTCATAAGAGACTCACTATAATCAAGTCGTCCCGCCTTGTCTTGACTAAGTTCAATATCCATAGCTGAACTAAAATCATAAGTATTTGTGGCAAGGATACCTTTTTGGCGGTCTGACAGTTGGCCAACATCTGAACCAAACCAAACTGTTTCACCAGCCTGCATCTGAGCAATTGCCAATTCCTTAAAACGTGCCATCGGCAAGTTGATATAACGCACATCACGACTTCCAACCACATTGCCTAGCATCTCAACAGTGTAAGATTTTCCAAAAGGTTTGTCAGCCGTTGGAGCATTGATAACAGAAACATAATCAGATAGTTTTAGACCAACATATTTCTCATAAAAAGCCTGTGGCGTCATTTGTTTTTCAACGTGGTAATTGTTTTCCTTATCACGATAGGCAAAATCAAAATGACGTGGCGGCAAGCCTAAGTTCATGGCTAAATAGTTGAAAATCTCCTTTAGGAGGGCTTCTTTTTTAGCCTGAATTTGCTGCTTATCTGCACCAGCTGAGATAGATTCACGTAAAATTTGAGCATCTTGACGCAATAATTTATTGAGGTATTGATTCATCTCACGACTTGCACTTGATGATATAGATTCTGGGTAGATAGTCTTGGGTACTACACCATACTTTTCAAAGAGAGCTACAACCATGTCCCATTGACCACCATCTTGCTGTGGTGTGTCCAAAAGAAATTTTACCTTACGACTGCCTAATTCTTGGTCTGCTGTCGTAATGATTTGTTCTAAAAACCAATTTGATTTTTCATATTTATCCCAAAAGAAGGTATGCGCCTGCGACAGTTCAAAATTTTCCAATTGGAAGTCAGAAATGAGTTTGTGACGAAAGGTATTGAGTGCAGCGAACATCCAACAACGCCCAGAAGCTTTCTGGTTAGCTACCTCATCTTTTGTCAAATCAATAGAAAAGACGTGATCATTTTCAACTTCACTTTGACGAGTCTCCAAGGACTTCAGTAAGCCATTATGAGTGATTGCATTTTCAAGTGCCCGAAATTTAGCATTTGCTTCATATTCGGCAAATAATTTATCAGTAAATGTCTGTGATAATTCTGACATATTTTTCCTCCACGTAAAATTTTATCCGCTTACTATTATAACGCTTAAAATTGTTTATACAAGTATTTTCTAAAAATAAGTAAAAAGCAGAGTTAACCCAAACTTCTGCTTTCTGTATCTAATATAGAAATGATTTATATGTCTAGGCCCAAGCCAATAAGTTGTTTTTCGAAGAGTATTATTTCCAAAAATCATCGAAAAGAGTGATTGGCAAGTGGCGTTTATGCTGACCTTTGTGCCACCAATTTTCAATTTTAGTCTTAGCTTCTGATGAAACTTTTTTACCTTCCAAATAATCATCAATATCATTGTAGGTCACACCCAAGGCGATTTCATCTGCAATTCCTGGCTTATTTTCCTCAAGATCCGCAGTTGGAATCTTTTCATAGATAGCTTTATCAGCTCCCAATTCTGCCAAAAGTTGTTTTCCTTGGCGTTTATCAAGGCGGTAAAGTGGCAAAATATCTGCTCCGCCATCTCCAAATTTGGTAAAGAAAGCAGTGATATTTTCAGCAGCATGATCCGTTCCAATCACTGCTCCACTGTACTGACCCGCTATGGCGTACTGGGTAATCATACGCTGACGTGCCTTAATATTTCCTTTGTTAAAATCAGAAACTTCAACACCTGCCGCTACTAAAGCTTCAACCTGACCATCTACAGCTGCTTTGATATTCACCGTCAAACTGACGTCTGGCTGAATAAAAGCAAGGGCGCGTTGGGCATCTGCCTCATCAGCTTGAATGCCATAAGGTAAGCGAACCGCAATAAACTGATAACTGTCGTCCCCAGTCTCTGCTCTTAATTCTTCAATAGCAAGCTGGGCGAGACGACCAGCCAGACTAGAATCCTGACCGCCAGAAATACCTAAAACGTAGCTTTTCAAAAAAGTATGCTTTTTAAGATAGCCTTTCAGAAAATCAATGGATTTTCTAATTTCTTCTTTAGCATCTATGACTGGCTTTACGCCTTCATAGGCGATAATTTCATCCTGTAAACTCATTTGACTTCTCCTTTTGCATATGCTTCTTTTCGAATACGATCAATCAAATCCATCTTATTTTGCCATACATCTGGCGCAAGATCGACAGGATAATCTTGAGGATTAAGAACACGTTTGTATTCATCCCAGAGTTTGTCAAATTCCTTACGAGCGTATGCCTGAATATCCTTCAGCTTAGGAAGTTTATAAACTAATTTTCCTTGGTCAAAGATATCTACTAAAAGTGGAACAGCATCAAAATCATGCACCGTCTTATTGATGTAAGTATAAGTTGGGTGGAACATGTAAAGTTCTTCGAGTTCACTAACGTCAACATCAGTGAAGGTGATATAGTCTCCTTCAGATTTCCCTTTGGCACGGCTCGTAATTCGCCAAACTTGTTTTTTACCTGGGGTGGAAACTTTTTCCGCATTATTAGAAAGCTTAATGGTATCCTGCATAACGCCATTTTCATCTTCTATGGAGACAATTTTATAAACTGCACCAAGAGCTGGTTGATCATAGGCGGTAATTAATTTTGTTCCCACTCCCCAAACATCAATTTTAGCGTGTTGCATCTTCAGGTTTAGGATAGTATTTTCATCTAAGTCATTAGAAGCATAGACCTTAGCCTTGGGATAACCAGCTTCGTCAAGTTGTTGGCGGACTTTTTTAGACAAGTAGGCCATATCTCCTGAATCAATACGAACACCTAGAAAATTAATTTTATCTCCCAATTCATTGGCTACACGAATGGCTGCTGGAACACCTAGTCTGAGTGTATCGTAAGTATCTACTAAAAAGACACAATCTTTATGGGTGCTTGCATATGCCATGAAGGCTTTGTAGTCATCACCATATGTTTGAACCAAAGCATGGGCATGCGTTCCAGAAACAGGAATATCAAACATTTTACCTGCGCGAACATTTGATGTGGCATCCGCACCACCGATGACAGCCGCACGGGTTCCCCAGATAGCAGCGTCCATTTCCTGTGCTCGGCGCGTTCCAAATTCAAGCAAAGGTTCATCTTCAATTACCGAGCGGATACGAGCAGCCTTAGTAGCAATCAATGTTTGAAAATTAACAATATTGAGCAGTGCTGTCTCAACTAACTGACATTGGGCTAATGGTCCTTCTACCTGAACAATGGGCTCATTAGCAAAAACCAAATCCCCCTCTTGAGCTGATCGAACCGTTAACTCTAATTTAAAATGTTTTAGGTAGTCAATAAACTCTGCGGGATATCCCAAATCTTCTAAATAAGCAATGTCCGTTTCAGAAAATTTGAGTCCTTCAAGATATTCAACCATACGCTGTAACCCTGCAAAAACAGCATAGCCATTACTGAAAGGTTCCTTGCGAAAATAAACTTCAAAAACTGCTCGTTTATTATGAATGCCTTGTTCAAAATAGACCTGCATCATGTTAATTTGGTACAAATCTGTGTGTAGCGTTAAACTGTCGTCCTTATACATCGCTAACTCCTTTTTCAAGTGTATCTCACACAATATTGTGACTATTATAACACATTTTCAGATATTTTCGGAAAATCGCAGAGCAAAAAGCAAAAAAAGCAGGCAAAACCTGCTCAAAAGAGTTTTATTGGGTGAACCTCAATTCTTTGAAAATCAAAACAATACTTTATCACCTTGTTCTTATGAACTTAAACCTTAAAAACCTGTATTCACCATTCAGCACTTCCATCTAAGGCTAGTTTTTAAGCTACTCATCGCTAGTTTTTTTCAAAATACAGTCAGTATTTCCTAAAAAGCTGCCTTGCTTAACGAAAAACTATCTCTTATATAAAAGCACCTAACTTGTGAATACACCTTCTAATTACGACTTCTTTTCATGATTTTCATTGAATAACCAAAGCGGTCAAATACTCTTAGTTATTTTCAAAAATGTTCTGTAATATAATGATAAACTCCTTGACCAGCAATTGCCCCTTCACCCACAGCTGTTGCAATCTGACGCAGATCTTTCTGACGAACATCACCAATAGCATAAATTCCTGACTGACTGGTTTCCATCTTGTTATTTGTCAAAATCCAACCTGCTTCATCTGTGATACCTAACCCAGTCACCATATTTGAGACGGGATTCATTCCGACATAGATAAAGATTCCGCCAAACTCGTGAGCACTTATTTCACCTGTTTTGACATTTTCAACGGTCACACCGGAAACTTTGACATCACCGCCCTTGATTTCTTTGACAACAGAGTCCCAAATGAACTTGATTTTCTCATTAGCAAAGGCACGATCTTGCAAGATTTTCTGCGCACGCAATTCGTCACGACGATGAATGATGGTCACAGACTTGGCAAATTGTGTCAAGTAGATGGCTTCTTCAACTGCAGAATCTCCGCCACCAACGACTAGTAAATCTTGGTTACGAAAGAAAGCTCCGTCACAAACTGCACAGTAAGAAACACCACGACTCGTATACTCCTCCTCGCCAGGAACATCTAACAATCGATACTTAGCCCCCGTTGCAAGAATAACCGTTTTTGCCTCAAAAGTTTCATCTTCTGTCACAACGCGTTTGATAAGTCCTTCGTTTTCAATGCTTTGAACAATACCATAAATATGTTCAACGTTGAATTTTTCCAAGGGCTCATACATCTTCATAGACAATTCTGGTCCTGAAATATGCTCGTAACCGGGATAGTTTTCAATTTCAGAAGTGTTATTCATCTGACCACCTGGAGCCCCTTGTTCAATAATCCCAACTTTGAGATTGGAACGTGCGGCATAAAGTGCAGCTGTCATTCCAGCAGGTCCTGAACCAATAATTAAAGTATCATACATTTACTTTTTTCTCCTTACATTTTCTCTCTTCATTGTACCAATCTAAACAAATAATGCAAAGATTACGACTTCATCATCAGTAAAATTGCCATATAAGCAAAGGAAAGAATTGGAGCAGTCATCACAGCAATCATCAGTGTCTCGTACAAAATTGCCTGTCTAGCTTTAACCGTCTTATCTAGCTTTCTAACGGCTCGCCAAACCATCCACAAACTTCCAACAATGAAAACCGTCACAATAGATAATATCAGCCCTTGAACATAGACGGCAAAAATTTCTAAAAACATCTTATCACCTTTACCAATCGTCCCATCTCTAATAGAAAAGGAGCGAGAATTTCTCAACTCCTCTCATTATATCAAAAGTCTAGCATTAAATGTACGTTTTTGCATAACTAGCAAAAAATTCCTTGGTACGTTCTTCTTTGGGATGATTGAAAATCTCATCTGGGCTACCCTGTTCAAGAATTTTTCCCTTTTCTAAGAACAAGACCTTATCAGCAACTTGATAAACAAAGTTCATGTCATGACTGACCAAAACCATGGTCTGACCTGATTTAGCAGCATCAGCGATTGATTTTTCAACTTCGCCTACCAACTCAGGATCAAGAGCGGAGGTTGGCTCATCTAGGAGCAAAACATCAGGCTTCATGGCAAGAGCACGCGCTAAGGCAACTCGCTGTTTCTGACCACCAGATAAGTGACGGGGATAATGGTTTTCGCGATCTGAAAGACCAACCTTGCGCAGTTCCTCCTTGGCAATGGCTGTCGCTTCTTGGTCGGACATTTTCTTGACAACTTTAAGGCCCTCTTTAACATTTTCAAGAGCCGTACGACGCTCAAAAAGATTAAACTGCTGAAAAACCATGGCAAGTTTACGACGCAGGGTTAAAATGTCATCTTTGCTAATCTTAGTGAAATCAACCTTAAAATCATCAATCTGAATACTTCCAGAATCTGGCTGCTCAAGGTAATTCATGCTACGCAGAAAAGTTGATTTTCCTGCACCCGATGCCCCAACCAATGCAATCACTTCTCCTTTTTGGATATTAAGAGTCAGACCGTCTAAAACCTTCTGACCGGAGAATTCCTTTGTTAAATTTGAAATGGAAATCATTAACGAACACCTCCTGGAACATCGCTAGTAATATTGTCAGGAGAGGTAATCTCCATCCGCTTTTCAAGCAAGCGACCTATATTTTCAATGATAATGCTGACTAGCCAGTAGATCAAGGCAACAGAAATATAGCGTTCAAAATATCGGTAGTCCGAGCCGCCAAGAATTTGAGCCTGAGCAAACATTTCAACAATCCCAGCATTGAATGCCAAGGATGTTCCTTTCGTTAGACCAATCAAGCCATTGATTAAAGTTGGTGTGGCAATGACCGCTGCATTTGGAATAATAACGCGACGATAAACTTGAAACGAAGTCATTCCCAAACTACGCGCAGCCTCGATTTCTCCCGAATTAACCGCCTGAATAGCTGCTCGAATGGTTTCACTGGTGTAAGCTGCTTCATTGAAGGCGAAAGCTGTGATAGCAAAAATTTCTGCTGGTATAGCATTGATATTCCAATCAAAACCATATTTTTGATTTAGAAATTTCAAGAAAAGAGGAATCCCATAGTAAGTCAGCATAAGCTGTACCAAGATCGGAGTTCCCCGTAAAAAACTGACAAAAACAGCTTGGATTGGATAGAGAATTTTTACTCGATTGATTTTGACAATCGCAAAAAGCAAAGCTAATAATAAGCCAAAAACAGCACCAGCTAAGGTTAAGCCTAGCGTGGTTGGTAGATGCTCTAAAATGCTGGGAATAGCATCAAAAACAGCATGCCAGCTAAATAATTTTCCTTCTGGAATTGGCTTAATAAGTTTTTCATACCAAGCCCAACCCGATGTTAATATTGAAAAGATCATATTATTCCCTTATATCTCTAGTTTATACTCAATGAAAATCAAAAGTAGCCTAGGAAACGAAGCCGACGATAGAACTTGAGTTCATCAAGGCAAGTTGACAACGGATAATTTTGATTTTCGAAGAGTATTATCTTAGTATTCTAACATGTCAATAGTTAGTCTGTAAATTATATTCTTTCTATCACAGCGATAAAGAAAACCTATCACGACTGATAGGTCACTTCCTGTTACACTTCATTACTTTAACTTTTATGATTTCGATAGCTGAAGAAATTTTGTTCTCTGAATTTCCACATTCAATATTAGAACTTACTTTTGCGGTAATCCAGTACAGTCTAACATTTTCTTGATTGCCCTGAAAAAATCGATTTCCTATGAAAATCAGACTGACAGCGACGACACAGATAACTCTGTCTTCATCACATCCAGTCAACAACGTCTAAATTTGATTTTTGGAGAGTATCAAAACGTTGTTCAATCATTTGGTAGACCTTACTTGATTGAAGACACATAGTCGCCGCCAAAGTACTTCTTACTCAGCTTGGCCAAAGTGCCATCTTTCTTCAATTCAACAATGCGTTTATTGACGAAGGATTGAAGTTTCGCTCCTTCATCATCTTTCGAGAAAAGCAGGTACTCTAGGCCATCTGTCTCAGAACCTAAAGTATCTTTAACATTATTGACCGTCAAATCAAGGCCTTGATCCTTAACAATATGCTTTGAAGAAATGGCATCATACAATATAAAGTCGATTTTCTTATTCTCGATGTTTTGCAGACGGCTGGTAATACCTGTCGTTCCGGAAACATAATTGATTTGTATTGGCTTTTTATCTGAATTGGCCTTATTCCAATTTTCAAGAATTTGAGCGTAGTTGGAACCTGAAAGCACCTGTGTAGATTTTCCAGATAAATCATCCAGACTGGTGTATTTGGTGCCCTTGGCACTTGTGATGGCATAATTTGATTTGGAAATAGGATCAGAGAAGAGATATTTCACAGCACGCTCATCATTATAATTAAAATCATTGGCTGCTAATTGATACTTACCAGCATCAAGCCCTGTTAGAATAGAATCAAACGGAATCGTATGAAAGCTCACCTTGTAATCAGAATTTTTGAAGATAGCTTTAACCACATCAATGTCATAGCCCGTA
Organism: Streptococcus sp. ZY19097; assembly: GCF_040731245.1. Lineage (NCBI taxonomy): Bacteria > Bacillati > Bacillota > Bacilli > Lactobacillales > Streptococcaceae > Streptococcus > Streptococcus sp. ZY19097. Next base: position 321,135 of record NZ_CP160400.1, on the reverse strand, counting down.
AACTTATCTTTCTTTTTGTAAGTAAAAGGAGCTGTATCAGAGTCTGTTGCTACATTTATCACAGCTTTACTATCAGCCTTTACCACAACACCCCAGACAACACTCAATCCAAAGACTACCAAAATCAATAAAACTTTTCTTATATTTGTCATTATCAAACCTCCAATATAGTCGATAGTAATGACACTAGTTTACCAAGAAAATGATTACTTGCCTAATACTAATTTCTTATCGAGACTATAAGAAAAAACTATCACCAAAATGTGATAGTTCAACTAGACTAGAAAGTCTGTTTTTTAGCCTTGCGTTCGGCGCGCCCCTTGGCACGTGCTTCGGCACGACGCTCTTTACGACGTTTCTCATCAACTTTCCACTGGATCTTTTTCTTGTAGCCCGGTTTAATTTTTTTCTTTTTCTTCTTAACCAAGCCAATCATCTCAGTATCCAATTTTTGATAAGATTTCTCGCGATTTGCACGACGATCACGATCGTAAGTCTCCTGAAACTCTCCGTTCTTAAGAACCTTAGGAACAAAGGCTACGCCCATCTTCTCAAGCTCTCTGATATCAGAATCGTCACTTGGTTGGTAAAGGGTAATAGCTGTGCCTGATAGCCCATTACGACCAGTACGCCCGACGCGGTGCACAAAGAATGATAAATCTTTAGGAATAGCATCGTTGATAACATGACTAACTCCTTCAATATCAATTCCACGTGCAGCCAAGTCAGTTGCTACAATGTATTCAAATTGCAAGTTTTTCACTTGATTCATAATACGCTTGCGCTCACGCGGGGCAATGCCACCGTGAATCTTTGCAACCTTAAGACCGTTGCCTGATAAATAAGCATGGAGTTCATCAGCTCTCTCCTTGGTATTAACAAAAATCATTGCCAAATAAGGATTGAGCGCTTTTGTAATCTCTAAAATTTGTTCATTCTTATGGCGTCCTTTGGTTGAAATCAACCAATTATCAATGGTGTCTGCAATAACTGTTGATGTCTTGATTTTTTCCATGACAGGATTGTTCAGGTATTTTTTCAAAAAAGGTTGTAACTTTTGAGGAATAGTCGCTGAAAAGACCAAGATTTGCACATCTTTAGGCAGAGTTCCCGCAATTTTATCTACCGTATCGAGAAAGCCCATATCCAAAGTCATATCTGCTTCATCCACGACAAAGGTGTGTGCTTTGTGAATAGCCAAATCTCCTGACTTGACCAAATCATAGATACGACCCGGTGTTCCAATAACGATATGCGGTTGTGAAATTTTTAGTTTTTCAATTTGACGTAGCTTATCAGTTCCACCTACATAATTAACTACACGGATTTCTCGTTCAGATTTTTCAGCAATTTGCTTAGTCGCCTGATAAATCTGTGTTGCCAATTCACGTGACGGTGCCGTAATAACAACCTGTACCTCTGTTCCATTCTCATCCAATTTTTCAAAAATTGGCAGGAGGAAAGTGTGCGTTTTACCAGAACCAGTCTTTGATTCTCCAACTAAATCACGTCCTGAACGAACAACCGGAATCAATCTTTGCTGCACTTCTGTTGGTTCTATAAAGTTTAGCTCATCCAAAGCCGCTTGAATATAGGCTTTAAAATTAAAATCTTTGAATAATGACATATTTACCTCGTTTTCTTCTCTTAGTATTATACACAAAAGCCTGTATTTACGCAAAATATAGCCATCCACACTTCGTATGAATCAAGACTAAAACTCAATAAAATTCAAAATAATAGTATGTAAATAAAACTGTTTTTATCAAAATAAGGCAATAATACTTGAATTTGATTTCAAGGAATGCAGAAGCTTTGAAGAAAAATAAAACGGCCCCTATACAGACCGTTTTTGATACTTAATCAACCCTTTTTTCGGCTTAGAAGTCTTTACCAAATTTCTTGCTACACTGAAACACTGACTAAAGTCGTGAACAGAACGATTGACTTAAGCTAGCTTTATATCCATCTATAAATATAAGAAAGCTAAGACCAGAAGACTAGCTACAGCCCCCAAGCTCCAAAGGAAGGCATCAACTTTCCACTCTGACCACTTTTCATCTTTTCCTGAAAGACCGCCAAGTTCCAAATGGTGATGAAATGGCGTCATGCGGAAAATACGACGGCCTTCTCCATATTTCTTCTTGGTGTATTTGAAATAAGAAACTTGAAGCATGACTGAACTAGTTTCTAACACATAAACAATACCGATGATCAGGAGTGTCCATTCCTGACGAAGCGCAATCGAAATGGCTGCCAAAAGGCCACCCAGTGCCAAACTTCCAACATCTCCCATGAAAACTTTGGCAGGCTTGTGATTGAAAACAAAGAAGCCAAGTAAAGCGCCAATCATCACTAAGATAATAAGTAGGATATCAAATTGATTTTGAACATAAGCGATAATGCCATAAGCTGCTAAGCTGATAGCAACAGAGATGGAAGCCAAGCCATCAATACCATCTGTCAAATTAACAGCATTTGAAAAACCAACCACCCAAAAAAGAACAAAGAAAATGTATAAGACACCTAGATGGAGATTAAATCCCAAAACATTGAGCTCATCTGTTCCGCTTGGTCGCACATGAACAAAATAGAAAATCAATCCTCCTAGGATTTGTAGAGCCATTTTCTGCCACGGTGTTAAACCTTCATTGATTTGTCTGAAAATTTTCAAAAAGTCATCTAAGAATCCAATGATTCCATAAATGAGAACAACAGATAAAATACCAATTGTTGCTCCAAGACCATGATTCCCTTTATCAAAAAGACTAAAAATCAAGCTAACGAGCAAACCAACAATCAGAAAGACGGTGCCACCCATTGTCGGTGTCCCTGCTTTGGCTAAGTGCTGCTTGACATCTTCGTGCATCTGCTGTCCGCCAATTTTTTTCAATTGGTAAAAGCGAATGAACCGCGGCATAGCAAGCACCGTTAGCGCAAAGGCCAACAGACCTGCAAATAAACTTAAAAACATGTTAGTCTCCTAAAGTAATTGTAATTTTTTTCACTTTGCTAATGTCTGTTCCAACATCAACACTTTGTTTGATCACTTTTCCAGTTTCAGAACCTTTAAAACTAATTTTAATTCCTGTCCATTTTGAAAAGCGTTGAACAATCTCTTTGTTCCAGCCATACATATCAGGAACTTCACTGAGTTTATTGGTCAAGATAAGGACTTGCTCATTAGCAGTAATGTTGGTTCCTGCTTTTTGGGAAACCTTACTAATTTTGCTTCCAGTTCCCAAAATAATCGGGTGAACAAGGTTTTGACGTAAGGTCACTGCTGCTTCACCTGGACTTTTTCCAATCAAATTGGGTAAGCTATAAGCGGTTTCGCCAGCACCATCAGTAGTTACTGGAGCTATCAAACTTTCTTCAATTTGCATCGCATACTCTAAAACAGGATTGATAACGTCTTGCCAATAAGTTACCATAAAATGTTCAGGCTGTTGAAGCGTGACATACATAATAAAACTAGGATCATCCGATGGTACCATAGCCACAACAGAGAGAATATAGTTAGTCTGACCACCTTCAATATAACCACTACCGTCCTCTGCTGCAATCTCTGCTGTACCAGATTTAACAGCGACCGAGTAGTTACCAACTTGAATAATCGGACCATAAGTTTTAGAGTACAGAGTACCAAACTGTGGATCTGTTCCGACAGTCACCATATAGTCACGAGTCTGACTAGCAGCTTCTGTTGATACAGGATTTCCTACAACTTCTGCTGACGCAACACGACTAGTTCCATTGTTAGTGTCCACCAATTTTGAAATAAATTGTGGTTCTAACATATTTCCGTTATTTGAGATAGCTGAAAAGGCGCGAAGCATCTGCACTTGGGTAACGCTGATCCCTTGACCAAAAGAAGTCATGGCTGTCGTTACTTCATTGTCCCCTGTGAGAATCCCTCCAGATTCTCCCCCCATACCAAATCGAGTTGGATAACCAAAACGAAACTTCGAAGAAAGGTAATTTAACCATTTGTCCGCCCCCATTTTTTGTTCAAGCGTTGTCATGGCAACATTACTAGAAAAAGCAAAACCTTGTGCCAAAGTCATGTAACCACCAGTCTGACCTTCATTAACGTTCCAGTCATTGATGGTCGTATCAGCGACAGTGATCCCATCCACTGTAGAGATACCTTCATTAGGATTGAAAACACCAGAGTCAATAGCAGAGGCTAAAGTCATCACCTTCATGGGTGATCCAGGCTCATAGGCTGATTGGTAAAGAGGATTGTCCCATGTATGAAGATTGTCTTTATTATAGCCTTCAAGTGTGCTTGGATTGTAAGTTGGTCTTTGAGTTGTCGCTAAAATTTCGCCTGTTTTGGCATTAACAACTGTCGCACTGGCATACTTCCCATTTGCTTCACCCTGAAAGACATCCATTTGGCTCTCTAGGTAGGTCTGCAAAGGTTCAGATAAGGTTGTGTAAACATCCTGACCATTGACCGCTTGTTTTACGGTCGTTTCAGTTCCTAGCAAAATATTGCCATTTTTATCCTTTTCGTAAGTGACCTTACCATCCGTTCCAGATAAAATATCATTTAAACTAGCCTCCATACCAGTAGTACCAACTAGGAAATTATTACCATTTTTATCTTCTTGAAGTTGCGCAAAACCAATAAAATGTGAGGCAAAACTTCCATTTTTATACATCCGACCCGGGCTAGTCGTGAAAGCTACACCTTCAATCTTAGCTTTTTCTAGTGCCTCTTTAATAGCACTCATTGTACTATAATTCAGCCCCGTACCTTTCGTCCCAAAACTTACCTGAAACACATTCTTCTGTTTGAGCTGTTCTAGCACATAACTCTTTTCCATACCGAGTTGTTCTTTGAAAATTTCTGCGACCGTATCAAACTGTGAACTTTGAACATAGAGTTTTTTTCCAGAAACAGATTTGTAAGATTTAGACACAATGGCATAAACACTGTAAGTTGTCGAGTCTTCTGCAATAGGGTTACCATTACGATCATAAATAGTCCCTCGTTTAGCTTGAACGGTCACGGTTGACTGATAGACGTCTTTAGCTCCTTTAGACAGAGAAACACCAAATTTACTGTCTGTTCCAATGATGATAATAAAGTTAATGATAAAGATGAAAAACAAAAATACCGCTAAAAGCATGAGGTTTTGTCCAACACGCTCACGGTTTTTTTCTGGGGTACGTCTATCCTTAACAACGTAATTCAGAAAGGTATTTACCCATCTCTTAATCCATCTCATAGGCAATTACTCCACTTCTGCAATCGTAGCATTATCAGCCTTTAGACCAGCTTGATTTGCAATATCTGTTACGCGCTCTTTTTGTGTCAATTCCCCAACTTCTTGCTTAGCATTATCAAGTTCACTCTTCTTAGATGTGATATTACTATTTAGCTCAGTAATCTGCTGCTGAACTTGTAAATTTCGACTTTGAAGAAAAATAATACTAATGGCCATAACAATAGCTGTCAGAATTATCGTTCCATAGAACACTTTTTCAGTTCTTGTAAAGGTACGAATATGTTTTTGAAGTGCATTTGAAATAACTTCATTATGCTTATTATTTGTCATACTTATTTCCTAATTTTTCTAGCCACACGCAATTTAGCAGAATGAGAACGGTTATTGATAGCCAATTCTTCTTGACTTGGTAAAATCGGTTTACGATTGACCAAAGCCAATTTAGGCTGCAAGTCATCAGGGATGAATGGCAGGCCTTTAGGCACTTCTACCGAACTGGCTTCCTTAAACAGCTGCTTGGTCAGTCTATCTTCCAAAGAATGAAAAGTGATAACCGAGATACGACCGTCCACTGCTAGCAAATCAATGGCTTGTTGGATAGATTCATCTGCTGCTCCCAATTCATCATTGACCTCAATTCGAATGGCTTGAAAGATCTGTTTGGCGGGATGTCCCTTTTTTTTAAGTTCCTTAGCTGGTTTGGCAGACTTGATAATCTCAGCCAACTCTGTTGTAGTTTCAATCGGTTTGACCTGACGAGCTTGCTCAATCTTTCGAGCAATCTGTTTTGAAAACTTATCCTCGCCATATTTGAAAAAAATACGAACCAGATCATTGTACTGATAAGTATTAACCACTTCATAAGCTGTCAAATCTTGATCGCGGTTCATTCGCATGTCCAAAGGAGCGTCTTGCTTGTAGGAAAAACCTCGCTCGCGCTCATCCAACTGTGGACTTGAAACCCCAAGATCATACAAAATACCATCAATTTCAGTAACGCCACACGCCGCCAAATTTGATGCCAAATGTCTGAAATTGTCCTTGATAAAGGTCACTTGGCCCTTTTCAATATATTCTTTCAAACGCACTTGAGCGTTATCAATAGCCTTTTGATCCTGATCAAAAGCATAAAGATGACCATTAGGTCCTAATTTTGAAAGGAGGTATTCACTGTGTCCTGCTCCACCAAGTGTAGCGTCAACATAAACGCCAGCTGGCTTAAGTTCAAGCATATCAACCGTCTCATGCAGAAGCACCGTGATGTGATGAAAATCTTTTGTCATAACTTTTATTCTACCATAATTTGGACATTTTAGAAAAGAAAAAAGGAAGTCCTAAATCAGCAACTGAACTAGATGCCATCTCACTTCCTTCTTTTTCATTTGTAAATAGCAGAGCTAATTACTCAAGTAATCCTACCTTAGAACCTGTATTCCCCGTTCAGAACTTCCAGCTAAGGACAGCTAGTTTCTATTCTACTCATCGTTAGTTTTTCTCAAAATACAGTCAGTATTCCCTCAAAAAACTGACTTGATTAGCGAAAAACTACCTCTTAATAAAAGCACTTTACTTGTGAATACAAGTTCTTATATCATTTCAAGCCAACTGTTTTCAATGAATCTGCTAATCTGGCAAAGTCTGCGATGGACAAAGCCTCGCCACGAATAGAAGGTTTGATGTCTGCAGTTTGCAAAGCTTGCTCCAACTTAATTTTTATCTCTTCTGTCTTGCCAAAGTGGCTGGTCAGATTGTTCCAGAGAGTCTTACGACGATGAACAAAGCTGGCTTTAGCAACCTTGAAGAAGAAGTCCTCATCTTGCACCGCTACCGCAGGGGTATCAAGGCGTGTCATTTTTAAAATCGCGGAATCCACGTTTGGCGCTGGCACAAAGACCGTGCGAGGCACGATGAAGGCCACCTTGGCTGTCATGTAGTACTGAACGGCAATAGACAAGCTCCCATAAGCCTTGGTGTTTGGCTCGGCAGAAATGCGGTCAGCTACCTCACGCTGCATCATGACAACAAACTCGCTGAAGGGAATCTTGCTTTCAATCAAGTGCATAAGGATAGGGGTGGTGATGTAGTAAGGAAGGTTGGCTACAACCTTGATCGGTAAGTCAGGATTGGCAAATTCCTTGATACGCGTCTGCAAATCCGATTTGAGAATATCCTCGTTAATCACTTTTACATTGTCAAAACGACCCAAGGTGTCCGCCAAAATCGGAATCAGGCGGTCGTCAACCTCAAAGGCCATGACCTCGGCAGCATTTTCTGCCAAAAACTCCGTTAAGGCTCCAATTCCAGGCCCAATCTCGATAACATTGACATTCTGGTCAATCTCTGCCGTGTCCACAATCTTCTGTAAAATATTGGTATCGGTCAAAAAGTTTTGACCGAAAGATTTCTTAAAGGTAAACCCGTGGCGCTCAAGGACGGCACGCGTAACGTTTTTGTCTGCGATTCTCATTTATTTTTCTTTCTAATTAATGTGATAACTTATCATCAATGCTCTAACCTCTTCCACCCCAATATCATCATTTGCTTCTTCAAAAGCAGTAATGGATTGTGTAAATACTTGTTCAGCCAAATCAGTTATTCTGCTTGTAGCATAGATTTCACCCAAGCCTCGATAAGCACAAGCCCGAGCAATGAGGTCATCTGTCATCAAAGCATTCTCTAAACTTCGTTTCATAAAATGCAGAGCAGAGTCTAGCTCTCCTAGTTGCAATCGTAAATAGCCTTGTTCATAGTCATTAACCGACCATTTCAATTTGTCTTCTGAAAAATCAGTTGCTAGCAACTTAGCCTCTTCCTCGATTAACTCCAAAGCCTTCTTAAAGTTACCTTGACTCCGATAGACCATGGCAAGTTGGTGCAGACCGATATGTTCTTGTTCAGTATTCTGTTCCTCTCTAGCTAATTGAATATAGCGTTGGCAGGCTAGTAAAGCATCTTCAAAGTTATTTTCTTCAATATAAAGATAAGCAAATAGATTGAGAGCCGATAAGTCCATACAAGTATCTACTTGGTGGCCTTCCTCAACTAACAACTTCGCTTCTTCAACCTTCCCTTCAAAAAGGAGTTCCCATGCTTGATCTATTTTACTCATTTATTTTACCCTTATCGATTCTTCATCTCACTCAATCGTGAAATAACACTTAACTTTCTCATAGTGGCTGTCATCCCCAGACGTTTTTCTAAAAAATTAGTATTTAGTTTTTTCTTTTGGGCACCTCTTGGGAGATATAGGTATAAGCATTGACTTCTCTGACACAACTTCTCATCACCAAAGTCTTGATGCAATAATTCGTTTAGTTTTTCTCTATTTATCTTATTATTAGTAAAAACCAAATGGATACGAGAACTATCATAATCTTCTCCAAAAGGATTTTCAGCAATAGCTTGTGCCAATTCTAACTGATTTGTAATGATAACAGCTAATTCTGCACCAATTTTCTCTTTAATCGTTTGATGAATAAGCTGACTGAGTTTATCATCTGGCAAGTCTGTTTCACAAATGATATTGCCGCTCTGGATATAGGTTTGAACAGAAGTTAAACCCACTTCTGTCAATATTTCTACCAAGTAAGACATCTTAGGAATTTTATTCTTTCCAACAGGGGTAACACCCCGTAAAAGAGCAACTTTTTTCATTATAGATACCTACTCTGATAACGAAGACATCAGTCTAGCATAGGCTGAAATATCCCCTGTAGAGAAATAATCATACCAAGCTTCAAGTGTTTCACTAGAATACAAATTTAATTTCTCAACAATAAGTTTTGCCCAAAGCATAGAGCCGGCAGAACTTGCTGTGATAAGATTTCCATCACCAACAGCCACATCATCTCTATAATACTTTTGACCAGTATAATTAGAAGTCATTTCTGGATAAAAAGGAGCATTACTCGTATGAAAGCGCTCATTTAACTCACCGCGATCTGCCAGCCCCAATGTCACCCCACAAATTGCTGCAACAAGTGTATCTCGTTCCAATAGGGAAGTTGCAATATCTAAAATTTCCGCATTCTCTCCTCCAAGCCAAGTATCGCCACCAACTAAGATCAGAGCTCCTACATTTTCTAAATCCATGTCATCTAGCATTATATCCGGTACAATTTTTATACCTGATGCGGTTACAACAGGACTTAAAGTTTTACCTACTGTCTGAAATAAAACTTTCTTCTCAGGTAAAAGAGCTTGTAAAGTCAATGCCTGCATCAAATAACCATGTTCCCAATCCGCCATTGTATCTTGAATATACATGTATATCTTTTTCATAATTCATATTCCCCCTCACTTCAACAACTTCACATAGTCACTCTTGGTCGCAAAAAGGTGACCAATTCGAACTTCATTTTCTACTACGCGATAAAGGGCAATGTAATCTTTTCCAATAACGTAACCTCGGGTCAGATAAGGCGGGTCTATCTGCTTGCCAAAACGGTTATCGGCATTAAAGCCACGTTCAGGGAAAATTTGTAAACCCTCCAAAGCTTCGACAATCATGCTAATTCGTCTTTTGGCAGTTTCTTCAGAGAAATGTTCTGAAAAATAGGCGTAAATCTCTGCCAATTCCTGCTCCACTGCAGGAGCAAGTATCACCGAATAAGACTCAAATTCCATACTTCTCTTTGACACTTTCTAGACTAATCCCTTGACCTGCCTCAATTGCCTGCTGGTTTTCCTGAATTTCCTTCTGAAGCTGTAAAAACACCTCTTCTCTTTCCAACTCTTCTTCTGTCAGAATGGGCAACTCATTTTTTACAGCAATGTTTTGCAAGAAGAGATTAAATCCAGCAGTCAAATCCAGCTGGTTCATAGCAAATACTTCCTTGGCTTTTTCTAAAAGTCTGGAATCAGTTTTGAAATTCACTTGGGCATCTTTATTTATAGTTATCAATCTAGTTTACCTCCTAGTTTTCTATATTGTAACACAAATAGACATTGCTGGCAATTTTCAAAAAAGCAGAAACCAGCTGACAGTTCCCGCTTTATTCATATTTCCCCATCACTTCCTCAACTTCCGCCAGGTTAATCCCAAACAACTCCAATCGTTTGAGCAACTGCTTACCGTTGCAATAGCCGATGCGCAAGTGTTCTCCTAGATACTCTCTGCGCTTTCGGCTTTCACATCCCATGAGGAGTCCTAGACGCATGAGGTCTGACTTGGTGATGTCAAACTGATTGTCGTCATCATAGTAACCACGGACACTGGAGAGAGCTTTTTCCAAGTCCTCAAAACTAGCATGCTCTACTCCCAATGATCTGCCTTTGGTTTTAGACTTTGGAGCTGCTTCGTCTCGCTGTAAAAAGGCGTGCTTGACCGTAGGAATAGCCTGCATGATGATTTTTCGGATGCGCTCGCCATTGTAGTCTGGGTCAGTAAAGACAATGACCCCACGCAAATCATGGAGACGCTCAATCCGCTCTAGATCATCCTCATCAATGGCAGAGCCTCTGGTTTCATAAGTATCCACCTCATAAAAGCGTTTCAAGTTTGCGGTATCGTCTTTGCCCTCAACCACAATCACTTCTTGGATTTTAATTTTTTCAGTCAAGACCAAATAACCTCTTTGCATTCTCTGTTGTGGCACGCGCCACTTCCTCAACCGTTAAACCTCGAAGCTCGGCTATCTTTTCAACAACATAGCGTGTATAAGCCGTTTTATTTTCACGGCCACGTTTAGGAACAGGGGCAAGGTAAGGAGCATCTGTTTCCACCAAAATCTTGTCTAATGGCAAATGTTGTGCAGCCTCTTGGACATCTAAGGCTTTCTTAAAGGTCACCACACCTGAAAATGAAATCATCATCCCAAGCTCGATGAAGCGCTCTGCCATTTCCAAAGACCCTGAATAAGAGTGCATAATACCGCCACGAGGCCCAACGCCAGCCTCTTTGATGACTTGGTAGGTGTCTTCGAGAGCATCGCGGGTGTGAACCACAAAGGGTAAATCTAGCTCCTTTGCCAGAGCCATTTGGCGCTTAAAAACCTCCGCCTGAACCTCTTTTGGATCCTCCATCCAGTAGTAGTCCAAGCCAATCTCACCAAGGGCAATCACTTTATCATGCTGAAGTTTCTCACGAAGGTAAGCCTCTACCTCATCACTATAGGAGCCCGCCTCTGTCGGATGCCAACCCAGTGTCAAATAAATCTCAGGATAGCTATCTGCTAACTCAAGAGCACGCTCAATCGTGGCATGGTCAAAACCAACCACATTGTGAGCAGTCACGCCCATCTCCTTAGCTAAGGCTAGTTCATCTGCGACAGTTTCTGTAAAATTTTCTACGTTTAGGTGTGTATGGGTATCAAAAATGTTTATCATTTCTTTTTTCTAGTTCCTCGCCTTTCCAAACGGTATTCAAATAGGCTATATTATGGGATTTTTGAATTTCAATGGTTATATTTTCCCTGTGTTTTCATGGGTTAGGGTTGGAACCTGTATTCACAAGTAAAGTTCCTAGAGATTCTTCACAAATTTCCCGATTTTTTAAGAATAAGTATGTTCTTTAAAATATTCTTCCAAATATTGTCTTTTACAAATTGAGATTCTTAGACCCATTATACCACAACCTCTCTGACAAATGCTTCAATCTGGTGATTGATTTTTTCTGTCTCAGTTAGATGTTCTGATGTTAAATGATGAGGAACACCTTCAATCAATAAAGTGGGAATGTCGTAAGCCTTGCCTACGCTTAAAACCTCTTCAAAAGGTATAGTCTGGTCTTTACTACCTACAACCATTGCAAGGACTGATTGTAGGTTGGGTATCTTTTCCAAAGTTGGTCTAATAGGTGTTAAAAAAATATGGTTAGCCTTAAAATGGTTTTCCAGACACCAATTTACTGAACAGGCCGTTCCCAAACTTTTCGATAAAAAAACAATATCGTCGTCCTGTGCCAATTGCAAGTCCAATAATTGCCTGGTCAGTTCTGCTTGGGCTGTACTGATACTTTCTTCAACCGATGCAAGGACCTTAAAATCGATCATTGAAAAATCAATCTCTAGCGACTGATAACCGTGTTTGACAAACATGGCTATCAATTTTTGAAACAAAGTTTCCTTTGTTGTATAACCCGTTCCTGGAACATTTATCAGATACTTCCTCATGCTATACCCTCCACTCTCAATTGCGGCCACTTACTGGTCCAGTCTTTTTTAGCCATGCGGTCACGATAAACCTTCATGCGGGCTGGGTCAGCTGCAAAATGCGGAGTGGGTTGCACGATGAATTGCTCAATGTCAGCTGTACCATAAGGAAGAAAAAGGTCCAAGTGTCCTTGTTCATTCAAGCGCGCAGCAATGGCTGTACAGCGCTCGGGATACTTAGCAATAGCGTCTGTGGCTGACTGATAGGGTTGAGTATTAGGATTATGGCTGTGCATGTAGACTTGATTTTTCACTTCCCACTGGTAGGCGGGATAGCGGCGGTTGAGGTCAGCTTGTAACGCCAGTGTTTCGTCATAAGAAATGCGGGGATCATAGAAAACCACATCTAAATCACTGGCTTCCTCCAATCCCGAACGGTTCGTCAGGATATTCCAGACATAGTTACGCAAGGTGCCTGCTGCCAGCCAACAATCTTGCAAATTCAGCTCTGCTATGATTCTGAATAGAAGCATGAGTTCTGGATCGCTCTCAAAAAGTTTACGTATTTCCATCAAGTATTCTCCTCAAAATTTTTGTAAATCCACCAGTACTTCCCCAAAGTAAGTGACAATAAAGCGCACAGTGGCTTCAAGCCTTCATGTTTCATTATAGCATAAAAACAGTGCCGCATGACCGACAGTTACAGGCCTGATTAGTCAATTTATAAAATGGCATACCCCATTTATTCGGTGGTTAGCTTCCCCTTCAATGCAGCTTACGCTTATGATATAATGAAAAGAAAAAGGAAATTTTATGATTAGAAACTTTAAACCACGCTTGATTTCCTTACGTGTTCACATCTATAAACATCTCTCAGACTTATTTCCACTCGCGGTGGTCCATGCCTTCTTACAAATCATCGTGGCTTTATTCTTAAAACCTAATAGTTTTTTCCCCGTGACCTTGGGAATTGATTGGTTCGAAAAGATGTGGTGGCTAGATCATCTGATATCTGACTTGTCATCCGTCATACTCTGTCTCTTGTACTCTTTATTTGTCACTCTCATCGTATGCGACTACCTCGGAAGCAGTAAGAGCCGACCCTTACCTACCATTTTTTCCTTTCTTTTTACATGGCTCATGTACAGCACGATACATCTGGGTATGGGACAAAAAGAATATACATATCCCGCTTGGATGTTATTGATCGGGACGAGTGTTTTGATTGTAGCTCTTGTGAAGCTTGGACGGCGCTTCTTTAGTAAGATACCTTATATGGACTGGATTACTTTTATTGGCGGGATTTATGGGACGCAGCTTCTGGCTAATAAATTCACTTTCCGTGATATTTTGACAAATCTGCAAGGACTTTGGAGTTTGGCTGTCTCATGGGAACCTGTTCATTATTACAGCGTTGCTGCTTGGTCATTGGTCGGACCTGTCTGCGTCTTTTTAGGAATCCCCATTCCAGAGTTCTTGTCTAATCCGACAGCTGATTTAGACAGCGCAACAACCAACATGACTGCTGTCCTTAGTAAGCAAAAAGTCCCTTATCCTTTTACCCTTTACACATTACAAAATAGTTTTGCCATTATTGGTGGAGTGGGTTTCCTCTTTGGCTTGGCACTCTCTATTTATATCTTCCATAAAAAGCAGGGTAAAAGACTAGGTGCTCGATACACATTGTCAGTTATTGCCATGCTCTTTAATCAGCCTCTGCCTTTTCTCATGGCTTATCCAACTCTCCTGAATCCTATCTTGCTTATTCCCATGCTACTTTCGACACTGGTTAGTATTGCTATCGGGGTTTTGGCCATTTATAGCAAAGTTGTCTTTCCGTCCCTGTACACAGTACCGACTGGAACACCTCATATCCTTTTTGCTTACCTCGCTTCCAATGCGTGCTTAGGATATCTCATTTTAATACCACTAGTCATTGCTGTATCAACGACCATCTATTACCCATTTGTCAAAAAATTATACAAGGAGGACGTCATCAGTGAAAAAGCTTGATTTAAAGGCTCTGTTCAACAAATGGCCCTACCTTCTTACGGGATTTATCTTGCTCATCATGTTACTCTTAGGGCAGCGCTATATGAATAATTTCTACAAAACCAACACTCGCCTCTACACCTCGCAAATGGAACCCACTATATTTGTCCCAGGTTCTAGTGCGACACAAGAACGTTTTAATGGCACTTTTCAAAAATTAGCTTCTATGGGCTACTCTCATTCAGTTTTGAAAATTACCGTATCTAAAAAGGGCACATTATCCTACTCAGGAGCGATTTCATCAAGAGAGCATAATCCTTACATCGTTATTGCCTTTGAAGACAATTCGGATTCCTATGCTAATATTAAACGTCAGGCTGGATGGCTCAATACAGCACTCTCTGAGATTCAAACGAAATACCGATTTCGCCGATTTAATGCTGTTGGTCACTCCAATGGTGGTTTAGTCTGGTCCTTCTTTTTAGAAGATTATTGGCCAGATACCAACTTCCAAATCAATACCTTGATGACCATTGGTTCTCCCTATACCTAACAGTAACCGACATGAACAATCACACCCAGATGTTGACAGACTTGATTGATGACAAGAGCAATATTCCAAAAGACCTTACCGTCTATAATATCTCAGGAAGTAACAGTTACAATAGTGACTATCTCGTCGCTATCACAAGTGTTGAAGCTGGTAAGTACATCTATCAAAATCAAGTCAAACAATACACTTTCTTTACGGTGACAGGATCAACCTCAGAGCATTCAGATTTACCAACCAACACTCAAGTACTTCAATATATCGCTCAATACGTCCTTCAAACAGGAAAAGGGCAAAAGCCCACACCCAATAACACTTCTAAATAACTATGCATTAAAATTCTAATGAACGTCAAGTCTTCCTTGTCACAACCATTCTGTTGCATACTGGGTCCTTAGTTAACGAATACTCCATGAACAATCGGATTAGCCTCAACAGTCCTGAAAAACATTGAATAATCAGAAATAAGGCGGACAAGGTTCATATCAGCCATATACCAATTGAACACTGCTATTTTTTCATCTAGCATAGCTGATACTCTTCGAAAATCAAAATTATCCGTTGTCAACTTGCCTTGATGAACTCAAGTTCTATCGTCGGCTTCGTTTCCTAGGCTACTTTTGATTTTCATTGAGTATGAAACTTGATTTTTGAAGAGTATAAAAATAATAGGAACGAGAAAGCTCCCCTTACTTTGGAGTACTTTCTCGTTCCCTTTTTTATTTTCTATTTTCCAAATCGCGAAGCATCTGGTCAATTTTATTCCCATATTCAATCGATTCGTCCTTGATAAAAGTCAAATCAGGAATCTTATACATGGTCAAATTCTTACCCAGTTCACGTTTGATAGTTCCTGTTGCCTTTTCCAGACCAAGCTGAGCTTTTTGACTCTCTGATGCCAAATCTGAATGAATAGTGTAATACACCTTCGCCATTGAGAGGTCTCCCAACATTTGTACATCAGTGATGGTTACACCTTGCACACGCGGATCACGTACTTTTTTCTGCAAAATCTCATTGACTTCGCGTTTAATTTCCATTCCAACACGATCAATACGATGATTAGCCATAGTTTTTCCTTTCTTTAATTTGTTTTTAGTTTTGATAAGTACACTCAGTGAAAACCAAGATCAGATTAGCTTAAACAGCCTACAGAAAGACTTTGAAAAGTCGGAAATGAAGAGAGTAACGTTCATATCATCAATATCCAGCTAGAAGCGCTGTTACTTTTTATTTGTGCGTAGCAGGCTGTAAATCTCTACTGAAGTTTCAGGTTAAGCCAATAAAGTTGAATATGATTTTCAAAGACTATATTCTTTTGACACAACCAGCATCTCACAGAATGTTATTACCTAACGCTTTGTAAAACGGACACTATCAGTAATCTGCAACCATTTTCTACCTTTTTAATAAAAGCTAGGCCAGATGACCTAGCTTTTATTGCTTTTCGATAAAGGAAGTAAGTAACTCTAATCGAGAAAATAATCCGCAAGCATAACTTGTGTTACACAAAGCAAAATTAACAAAGAATAGAGTTAAGAACCTTTCTTGATCATCTCTTGATTTCCTCCATGATGTAAGCTTCAATAGTATCGTCAACTTTAAGATCATTGAAGTTTTCAATCATGAGACCACCTTCTTGAGCGTTTCCGACTTCCTTAACATCATCTTTATAGTGTTTCAAACTTGCAAGTTTACCATCAAAGATAACCACACCATCACGGATAACTCGAGCGTTTGAATCCCGCGTAATTTTACCATTGATAACCATAAATCCACCAATAGTTCCGACCTTGGATACCTTGAAAGTTTCACGGATGATAGCTTCACCAATGATTTTTTCTTCGAATTCTGGATCAAGCATGCCTTTCATGGCATCTTCAACTTCTTCAATGACTTTGTAGATAATTGAGTGGAGACGAATTTCCACGCCATCAGTTTCTGCTTGTGTCCGTGCCTGTGGTGTAGGACGGACGTTAAAACCAATAACAACGGCATTCGAAGCTTCCGCAAGTGTGATGTCCGATTCATTGATAGCACCAACTGCTGAGTGGACAACGGTAACTTTTACACCTTCAACATCAATTTTGAGAAGTGATGCAGCAAGTGCTTCAACAGAACCTTGAACGTCGGCTTTGATGATGACGTTGACAGATTTAACTTCACCTGCTTTGAGGGTATCAAAAAGATTTTCAAGAGAAACACGTTGAGTAGCTTGACGTTGTTTCATGAGTGCACGTTTCGCACGTTCTTCACCAGCTGCACGAGCAGCTTTTTCGTCTTCATAAACAGCGAAATGGTCGCCTGCCATAGGCGCTTCGTTCAGTCCTGTGATAGATACTGGCGTTGAAGGCTCTGCAAATTTCACGCGACGACCGAGGTCATTAGCCATAGCACGAACACGTCCAAAAGTATTTCCGACAACAATTGGATCTTGCACATGAAGGGTACCTTGTTGAACAAGGAGGGTTGCCACTGCACCTTTACCTTTATCAAGGCGAGCTTCAATAACAGTACCAATGGCACGGACAGTTGGATCAGCTTTAAGTTCTTCCATTTCAGCTACTAAAAGAACTGTTTCAAGTAATTCTTCAATGTTTTGACCGAATTTTGCTGAGATTTCAACAAACTCACAGTCACCGCCCCAAGCAGTTGAAATGATACCGTGCTCTGCTAATTCACCGATAACACGTTCTGGGTTAGCACCTGGTTTATCAATCTTGTTGATAGCAACGATGATTGGTACTCCAGCCGCTTTTGAGTGATTGATGGCTTCAATCGTTTGTGGCATGACACCGTCATCAGCAGCAACAATCAAGATAGTAATATCGGTGATTGAAGCACCACGTGCACGCATTGAGGTAAAGGCCGCGTGACCTGGTGTGTCAAGGAAGGTAATCTTCTTACCATTTTCAATGATTTGATAAGCTCCAATGTGCTGAGTGATTCCACCAGCTTCACCTGTTGCTACACGCGAATTGCGCAAAGTATCCAAAAGGGTTGTTTTCCCGTGGTCAACGTGTCCCATGATTGTTACAACCGGTGCACGCTCAACCATATTTTCAGGATTAAGGTAGTCTTCATCAACGAAGAAACGTTCAATATCAGCATTATCAACTTCAACTTTTTTCTTGGCTTCAATACCATAGTCCACCATAAGTAGTTCAATGGTATCTCCGTCAAGCGATTGGTTTTGTGTTGCCATAACACCCATCATGAAGAGTTTTTTTACAATTTCAGCTGGTTCGCGTTTGATACGTTTTGCGATTTCAGCCACCGTCA
The DNA here is from genome assembly GCF_040731245.1 of Streptococcus sp. ZY19097. NCBI lineage: Bacteria > Bacillati > Bacillota > Bacilli > Lactobacillales > Streptococcaceae > Streptococcus > Streptococcus sp. ZY19097. The sequence goes on along the minus strand of NZ_CP160400.1, from coordinate 302,980 downwards.
TACCTTCGGTATATTCAAATTCTTTTGGTAATTCATGGAACTTACGTTCTGTGACGGGTTTGGCACTATCTTGGCGATTATTTTTACCTTTTTTATTTTTCTTGCTGTTATTCCAGTTACTATTCTTTTGATTTCTCACTTGGTTTTGACTATTCCAATTTTTCTTATTTTTTGTTTGTTTAGGACCATCTTCATTTTCATGTTTAAAATCACGTGATTTATCCGAATGGGCCTTTTTACGACGATTATCTTGCGCCTTAGATGCCTCTTGAATAGGGGCTGGCGCAGCTTTAACAACAACAGTGTTCTTCTTAGACTCTGCCTTCTTAGCAACTTCAGCCTTAGCTTGCGCTTCTAATTTAGCTTGACGTTCCGCTTCCTGAGCCTTAAGAGCAGCTTGTTTGGCTGCTTCTGCTTCACGAGCTGCACGTTGCTTGGCTTCTTCTTGTTCACGGAAACGTGCCTCACTGTTACGTGAGTATTCCGCATTTTGCTCCGCCTTCAATGCTGCTGCACGTGCCTTAAAATCAATCCGCGGTGCAGCTGGTTGCTGAGGTCGATTTTGATTGCGGGCATCGCGGCGGTCATTTTGACGGTTATCGCGACGTTCGTTGTTCCGATTTTGTCCTTGTACTTGTCGGTCGCGACTAGTTCCCTGACGGTCGTTCAAGCGATTATTCTGATTACGCTTATCCTGACGATTTTGATTATGCTCATTGCGACGATCATTTTGACGCTTAGTGCTACGCTCATTGTTGCGATTATTTCCTTGAGCACGGCGTTCTGCTTCTGCTTTGGCTTTTGCTTCGCGCTCCGCCTTAAAATTTCGGCTTTGCGGCTTTGGCTTGGCATCCGATGTTGGCTGTGAAGTCGTAACTGGTTGTGCTGTCACTTCTACAGGCGCAGTAGTTTTAGTTACTGGTTCAACTTTTACCTTAAGTGCTTCTACAGGCTTTTCAACCTCAGCAGGCACAGCTTTTTCAATCTTTTGCGTTACAAAACTTTCCGCAATTCGTTTGGCATCAGATTCTTCCACACTAGAGGAATGGCTTTTTACAGGAAGGCCTAGAGCTTGAGCATGTTCAACAACTTCCTTGCTTGTTTTTCCAATTTCTTTAGCAATTTCGTGTAATCTTTTCTTTGACAATTGATGTCCTCCTATTCGTTTATTCCATAAGAGTCCTCATTTTCTTTGAAAATCCAGTGTCTGCAATGGCAATAACCTTACGCGGTTTCCCTAATGCAGCACTTAATTCCAGCGTATCAAACACTGTGGAGACTTCTACTTTGTAATATTTACTTTTATCAGTTATTTTCTTGGTCAAATTCGGTCCAGCATCATGAGCTAGAAAAATAAGTTGTGCTTTTCTAGATTGAATAGTTTTGATAACTAATTCTTCACCAGAGATTACTTTTCCTGCCCTTTGTGCTAGACCAATTAGATTTGACAATTTCTCACGGTTAATCAAGACCTAACTCTCTTCTTTTAACTTTGTGATCCACATAAGCAATCAATTCATCATAAAATTCCTCTGGAACATCCATTGAAAAACTGCGATCGAATACTTTCTTTTTCTTTGCCTGAAGAGCTTCATCGTTGTCCAACTTAATGTAGGCACCACGGCCATTTTTCTTGCCAGTCGGGTCAATGAAAATTTCCCCTTCTTTATTTTTAACTATACGAAGAAGGTCGCGCTTATCAATCACTTCTCCCGAAACAACTGATTTCCTTAAAGGTATTTTACGTGTTTTAGCCATGAAACACCTCTTTTCTTCTAATTTTATTATTCAGCTTCTGTACCAAAAGCTTCGGCTGCCGCTGCTAAGTCAGCATCAACTACAGATTCTTCTACTTCTGCCGGTGAAATAGCCTTGACTGCTTCGCGCTCTGCTTCAAGTGCCTCGTACTCAGAAGCAGACTTGATGTCAATACGGTAGCCAGTTAAGTGAGCCGCCAAACGAACATTTTGTCCACGACGTCCAATAGCCAGCGACAATTTGCTATCAGGAACAACAACGGTTGCTCTTCTGCTATCTTCATCATCGAAGAGAACCATATCAACTTCTGCAGGAGCAATAGCATTATAGATATACTCTGCTGGATCTTCTACCCATTGAATAACATCAATGTTTTCTTCGACAGGTACTTCAACACCAGCTTTAGCATCATATCGTTTTGGATGGAATTTGCTAATAACTTTCTTGATATTTGAACCACCGCGTCCAACGATAGTACCGATAGCATCAACATTTGGATTGTGAGAACGTACAGCAACCTTGGTCCGATCACCAGCTTCACGAGACACACTCATGATTTCCACTGTGCCATCGAAAACTTCTGGAATTTCTTGTTCCATGATACGTTTGATAAATTCTGGATGGCTACGGCTAACGAAGACATTGACCCCTTTAGGATTATTTTCAACCTTGTACACATAAACTTCAATACGGTCATGAGATTTCCACGTTTCACCAGGAATTTGGTCTTGGTGAGAAAGCTGCGCTTCTAAAGAACCAAGGTTAACGTAGATAAAACGTTGGTCAAAACGTTCTACCGTACCAGTCATGATTTCACCCTCATGTTGTTTGTACTCATTATAAGTGACTTCGCGCATTTGACGACGCATTTTTTCCATGATAGTTTGCTTGGCAGACTGCGCAGCAACTCGACCAAACTCTCTCACAGACTCTTCAAAGCGAATTTTATCACCAAGTTCGTAGGCGGAGCTGATTTTCAAGGCATCTGATAGGCTAATTTCCAAGCGGCTATCAAAAACTTCTTCGACAACCTCACGTACAGTGAAAACTTGAAAATCACCTGTCTTTTCATTGAACTCAATGGCACAAGACTCAGATTGACCATAGCGACGTTTATAAGCTGATTTTAGTGATTCTTTTACGGCATCAATGATGTCGTCTTTATTAATGTGTTTTTCTTCTTCCAAAATACGGAAGGCTTCTAGCATTTCTTTGCTCATAGTGTTGTGTCCTAGGGACAATTCCTTTCCTAAAATTTAATTCTTAACTTATAGCTTAACTGCCATACGGGCTTTAGCCACTGTTTCATAGGGAATATGGACTGTTTTGTGACGCGTCTTATCCAAGTAATCAATCGCCAAAGTCTTCCCATCAAATGATTTCAAATCACCTTCAAAAATTTTCACTTTATCAATAGCCTTATAAAGACTCACGTTAATATAAGAGCCTACAGCATTCTCTAAAGCTTCCTTTGTTTTTAAAGGGCGCTCTAATCCTGGACTTGAAACTTCCAGCATATACTGTTCAGGAAATGGATCAGGCTTGATGGTATCTAGCAATGGACTGATAAGTTCTGTGAGAACAACAGTATCTTCTACAGTAATCCCCTCAGGCTTATCCACTAAAATACTTAGAACATAGTCTCCACCCAATTTTTCATACTCAACATCAACCAACTCAAATGGTTCTTCAATCACTGGTGCTACCACCTCTGTGACAATGTCAATGATATTATTTTTTGCGATGATTCTCCCCTCCTTCAACTTCAGCAACAATATCAACCTCTCCCTTGATGCTCTTGCCAAGTCATTAAATAAAATACACACAAGAGGCGAAGATACTTCTCCGCCCCTTTCTTGTATTATTTACCATTATTATAACATAAATTTATCAGAATGCAAGAATTCTGTTTGTTTTCATAAAAAGATAATCAAGTTAACTTTTCTTAGGCAAATATTTTTGTGTAATAATAATTTTTACGTTATTTTTTAGGAATATTTGCATAGTATAAATAAGTTAATTTTCTTTTCGGGCAATAAACATACCATATTCTTTAGGTATGACTAACATACTATTATTAAATTTCATTTCCAATCTTTTACGGATTATTGTTTCGTCTAAGGAACCTATTTCTGAAATTCCTCTCAGTGATTGAATGTATTGAACGAGATCATCAATATTTGTTACCTGTAGCTCATCATCATAGATTAATTTTTCGACATTATTAAAATATCTAATCAAATAATTCTTTCCATTTTGCAAAGTAAAAGTCTTATTTTCCAACTCTTGATTTATCTCATTTTTAAATAAACTTGCCAAATAATCGACAACTCCATTTTCACCAAATGTAGCACAATAAAAACATACTAAGATTAGTAGTGAAGAAATCTCCGACGGGAGAAAGTACTCACTACTTTTTCTTTATGATAAAGTAGAGGTGTCTTGTTAAGTCGATGCTTCTTTTGACGCTAGACGTCGCAATAAAAACTGGCAAGACACCTGTTTTAGGAAGAATGTTATCAAAGTATGTGGGACGCTAGACGTCGAGTATTGAAAATGACATCTCTAAAACAAGGAATCATTCAAGACAAAGAGGTAATATCATGCGTGCAGTTTTTGGGATTGATGTGAGTAAAGTAAGTTCAGAAGTGGCCATTCTAGTCAACGGCGAGAAGGTTCATGGCTATACCATGCCCAATGATGCCATTGGCTTTGCTCGGCTACTTGGCGATTTGAAAACCGTCCACAAGCCAGAAATCATCTTTGAAGCAACAGGCGTCTATTCTCGTCGTCTTCAAGCTTTTCTGGATGAACATGGCTACGCTTACACACGGCTCAATCCCTTAGAAGCCAAGAAGCAACTGGATAGCTTGCGTGTGCGAAAAACAGATCAAATTGACGCCGAAAAACTGGCTCAGTCTCAGTTTGTATTGAATCGTAAACCGACCTATGTCCAAGAAGAAGTCTATCAAGATCTGCGAGATTCAAGTCGGTTCTATCAGAACTTAACTGAGGACATCGTTCGAGCTAAAAACCGTCTGCACAAGGTCTTACAGGTCACTTTTCCTGAATTGGAAACTATCTTGTCAACACCAACTGGGGAACAATACTGGAACTTAGTTACTGCGTTTCCTTGCAAGGACTTCGTGCTTGAGTTAAGCAAGGATGAACTCTCAAAGAGCATCCGTCTGTCCACTTCAAAACGGATTTCTGACGAGCGTGTGGCCTACTTAGCAGAGAAGCTGACAGCACTAGCTAATCAATCTTATTGTGCCGTCAAGAAAACCTCTCCAATCATGGAAGAGGTCCGTTACTATGCAAAAGAATTGCTTAGACTTTCTGAACAGAGACAAGCAATCTTAGACGAAATGGTGGAACTAGCTCAACCTTTACCAGAGTATGACATTCTGCTTTCTATTCCTGGTATCGCTGAGACGACTGCAACAAGTATTATTGGTGAACTGGGAGATATTCGCCGTTTTCAGTCTGCCAATCAAATCAATGCCTTTATCGGTATTGACCTGAGACACTATGAATCTGGAAACTTCATCGCTAAGGAACACATTACCAAGCGTGGCAACCCCTACGCTAGAAAGATTCTGTTCAAATGCATTCACAATATCGCTTCAGCTAGTCACACCAATCCTTGCCATATTGCAGACTTTTATGAGAAACGAAAAAGGCAATCGCAAACGACTTCAACCAAGCCACACACGATTGCCTCCATACATCGTCTCATCCGGACAATGTATTACCTCATTATGCATAACAAACTTTACGATTACACTTTAACCCAAAATCGGTAAAACTGTTTATGCCATATTATTGTAACACCTTATTTCAAAAATCACAAAATAAGGTGTTGATTTTGTATACACTTTTTATGTAAATCTTTAGTGTAAAGTAAGGTCACTTCCCTATTTTGATGACTGTATGAAAATTATTTTTTCTCTAAAACCTTGATAGACTTGACAAATGGTAGAAAAATGCCTCCTTTTTTTAATACTCTATTCACTTCATCAAGAGCTTTATCAATATCATCAACATGATGCAACAACATATTAGCAATAACAATATCAAAAGTTTCATTCTCAAAAGAGATATTTTGGATATCCATTATTTTATACTCAACATTATCTCTATTACCAATTACAGACTTTGTTTTTCTACCATATCACTAGAAAAATCAGTGACAATCAACTGTTCCATTTTGTCGATAACATCAAGCTGATTTTTCCACAATTCACCCGTACCACAGCCTAATTCTAGAACCTTTATGTCTTCAGTGATTTGGTAATTAGAAAATATCCAATTATTAAACCCAAATTTATTTTTCGAATACCTCTTATGTAATTCTACTCGAATATCGAGATTATTATGTTTTTGATATTGTTCAATTACTTTATTGCTCATTTCATATTTCCTCTATTCTATTAGCGATTCATTTTATTACATATACTTGATAGCAAATATACTATCCAATTTCTCTAATGTAATATAAATATCACATCCTTTTTTCATCTCTCCTAAAATCCAGCCAAGATAAACCATAGGCTTAGCCACAGGAGGGAGATAATCTGACTTTTTTAATCAAAGATATCAATTGAAAATTTGTTTTCCACTACTGTATTTTTATAATATGCTTGATTCGACCAGAGCCTTTATAGGGAATAATATAAAAGTAATAGGCTATCTTCAATCATCTAGGAGATAGCCGAAAATTGCTCATATCGACAATGTGTAGCTAGAACCTTGCTATTTTCGTTTTCAGCTAGTACGCTTTAAGTCTCTTACTCATCACATTAAGTCAACAAGGTCTGGGGTTAATTTCGAAAAGTAAAAGAAGAGGCTGTCTACTCCAGCCCCTTACATTTTATTACAGACGTGCATTCAACTCTGCTGAAAGTTCTTCGTAACCTGGTTTGCCAAGAAGAGCAAACATATTACGTTTATAGGCTTCCACACCTGGTTGGTCAAATGGATTAACAGCATTGAGATAGCCTGATAAACCAATTGCTAATTCAAAGAAGTAGATAACATAACCTAGCGTAAATTCATCTTGCTCTGGAAGGGTTACAAACATGTTTGGAACACCACCATCTGTATGTGCTAGAAGCACACCGTCTGTTGCTTTTTTGTTAACAAAGTCAACGTCTTTTCCTTGAAGGTAACCAAGTCCGTCAAGATCTTCAGCAAGTTCAGGAATAATCACATTTTTACGCGGCTTTTCAACACGTACAACTGTTTCGAAAAGATTACGGTATCCTTCTTGGATAAATTGACCAAGAGAATGGAGATCTGTTGAGAAGTTAGCAGAAGTTGGATAGATACCTTTTTGGTCTTTTCCTTCTGACTCACCCGCCAATTGTTTCCACCATTCACCGAAATATTGAAGTGATGGTTCATAGTTAGCTAAAATTTCAGTTATGTAACCTTTACGGTAAAGAACATTACGAACCGCAGCATATTGGTAAGCAATATTTTCGGAAATTTTATCTGAAGTCAACTCCTTGCGGGCAGAGTTTGCACCTTCCATCAATTTTGTAATATCAGCACCAGATGCTGCAATTGGAAGAAGACCTACTGCAGTAAGTACTGAAAAACGTCCACCTACGTTATCTGGCACAACAAAAGTATCCCAACCATTAGCGTCAGCTTCAACTTTAACAGCCCCTTTAACTTTATCAGTTGTTGCATAGATACGTTTATTTGCTTCTTCTTGGCCATATTTTTTAACCAAAAGTTCTTTAAACACGCGGAAAGCAATGGCTGGCTCAGTTGTTGTTCCTGATTTAGAAATCACGTTTACTGAGAATTCTTTGTCTTGCACATAATCAACAAGGTCAGCAAGGTAAGTTGATGAAATTGAGTTACCTGCATAAAGGATTTGAGGTGCTTTACGCTTGTCTGCTGATTGCAGATTTGCAAAGTGATTGTTCAAGAAATCAATAGCTGCACGAGCACCAAGGTAAGAACCACCAATACCGATAACAACAAGAACTTCACTATCAGACTGGATCTTTGCAGCCGCTTTTTGAATACGTGCAAACTCTTCTTTGTCATAATTTTCAGGAAGTTCAAGCCATCCCAAGAAATCAGAACCAGGTCCAGTTCCCTCACGAAGTAATTTATCAGCTTCTGTCACTTGTCCTTGTAAGTAATCAATCTCATGTTGACCTACAAATTCACCCAATACTTTAGAATAATCAAATTTAATATGTGTCATTGAGTTTTATATCCTCCATAAATTCTATCCCTTTTATGATACCCTTTTATCAGCTTTTTTTCAATGATTTTGAGATAAAATTCGCAAAAAAATATGACATATATTTTCCGAAATAAGTGACATATTTTCTGAAAAAGAAAAAGAGCACACGCTCGACATCGCTTAGGGCTGCTGGATTCCTCCCCTGACCCACTTCACGCACGAACGTTGCTCCATAAAACATTATAACACAATTTGCTCATTATGCAAGCGGAGAGATTGACTCTTCTTTCGCTGCTTGTTTGGCCAGTTTTTTTCGTTTGCGGCTCTGGCGGAAGAAAGTTTGCATAATAGCTGCGCAATCTTCTTCAAGTACACCTTGCTCCACAAGCACACGGTGGTTAAGCCGTTCGTCAGTGAGGATATCATAGAGGCTGCCCGCTCCACCAAATTTTTGATTGGCTGCACCGTAAATGACTTGAGGGATGCGAGCTAATCCAATAGCACCGCTGCACATCACACAGGGCTCGATGGTGACAAAAAGCGTCGCATCCAGCAAGCGCCAATTCCCTTCTGCAATATTAGCTTCATTAATGGCCATGATCTCAGCATGCATAATCGCCTGATTCAGTTCCTCACGCGCATTATGCCCGCGGCCGATAATCTGACCATCCTTAACAATAACACAACCGATGGGAATCTCTTCTTTTTGCAGGGAAATTTGAGCTTCTTTCAGAGCTTCTGTCATGAAAAATTCTTTTTCTTCCTGAGTGAAGTCTGCCATCAGCAGTCACCAATTTCCCATGATTTATGGGGGGAAGCCAATTCCACAGGAATACCGCCTGAGTAAACTTCCGTTTGGCTTCTTAAGACTTCCAGATGATTGTCTGGAGCAATACCTGCTGGCGGTACTGGTGGCATATGGGTCAAGACCAGACGTTTTACTTTGGCTGCGCTAGCGATTTCCCCAGCTTCCTTAGTAGTCAAATGAGCAATATGATTTTCATTTCCTTCATAAAGATAGACATCTGCTAAAAAGAGGTCAGCGCCTGCGGCAAATTCATCCAAGCCATCAAAATAACCCGTATCACCTGTGAAAACAAAGACCTGTCCTGTCGCACGCTCAACGATACGAAAAGCATAGCAGGGCACTGGGTGAACTGTTTTCACAAAAGTAATGTCAAAGGGACCAATTTGCTGACCTTGACTAACATCATACGCAAGACCTTGCGACACCCCCTCAAGAGTCAGTTTGCTGAATTCATAAGGGTCTTCATCATGTCCATAAATCGGCAGAACCTTAGGCTCCCAGAGATGTTTGGGATAAAGTTGAAAATAATGACGCAAGACACCAAGGTCGGCTACATGATCGGGATGATAGTGGGAAATAATGACCGCATCCAATTCCAGAGGACTGATTTCTTTTTCGAGTTCATTAAGGGCGCGGCTTCCTGCATCAATCAAAAGCTGAAAGCCATCCTTGCCTGTCAGCAGATAGGAAGTTGTCCCCTCATCTTGATAGGGATAGGCTCCCCAACAGCCTAATGTTGTTAGTTTCATATAAACACCTTCTTTTGATTTTTCTGTTTTTATTATAACAAATTTCCTAATTCATCAGGAAGTGAAGACTGCTTTTCAAGGATAAAATCGTCGCCTGACTGGCAAATAAGTAGATCAGCTGCTGCCTGATAAGGTTTATAGTAATTTTCATACTGCTTTCGACGTGCCTTATGAGTTACTTTAATCCATTCAGGATGACGTTTTCTGATACTGGTATCACGTGCCAAACGCCGTGCCAACTCAGTTTCATCGTCTGTATAAAAGCAGATAGACAAATCAAATAAATGCTCTGATAAAAAAGCTGCTGACATCCCTTCAATTAGTAAAATCGGTTTTTGTCCTGACAAGCGTTGACTGGGTGCCCAAGGTTCATCAATGGTGAGAATATCCATCCCCGAAGATAAGGCTATAATATCACGTTTCAGGCTACTAAGTTCATGAGCCAAAGGAAGACAAGCCGTCACCTTCTGGTCTGGGCAATCTTTAACAGTTACCAAATTACGATATTCCCCTGAGATAATATAAGGATCTGTTTCCAACAGATTAACCTGACTTTGTTCCAAGAGATGATACAAATCCATAGCAAATCTGGATTTTCCAGAAGCCCCATGTCCATAAATACGAATACAGTGATGCTTGCCATCTGAAAGATAGGCCACAAGAGCTTGCAGTAAATTTTCTCTTAACATTTAACACCCCCCAATCTAAATTTTTGAGCAAAAAACTTATCTAAAATGAACTGATGCTGAGCATTTACAACAGGTAATTTCGCTACTTCTTCCTGAAAAATAGCCAAGCTCCAAAGTCTCCTCGTTGTGAAAATAGCTCATATCGTAGTCTCTCAAAGCTTTGACTTCATCAGCAAGCCCAATGGTTTGAGCAATATCTCCGTTAGGATAGGAATACTCAAAATTCGTATAAACATTGAGAAGGCATAAAGATTCAATCTCTATCCCAGACTCCCCACGAAATTCACGAACAAATGTATCTCTCGAACTTTCGCCAAGTTCCATACAACCACCAATAAAGTCCAAAATTCCCTTATCAGCACGTTTCTGCGACAAAACACGTCCTTTTTCATCTACTAAATGCCTACTGTAAAAACCAGGAATATCTTGTCATGACCCATCTTAGAACGAATGTAGGAAATATAAGCCTGAACCATCTTCTCCTCATCATCACCAATATAGAAAAGCAGCCGACACTACGACTGCTCCACATTTTAAAAATTACGTTTGTTACTGTTGTAGCCATAACGTTCAACAAAATCTTCACGAAATTCAAGTAAATTGTCATCCAAGATGGCTTGCCGAACTTTTTTCATGAGATTTACTAAGAAATACAGATTGTGGTAGCTAGTCAAGCGTAGGCCAAAGGTTTCATCCGCCTTGAGCAGATGACGGATGTAAGCCCGTGTATAGTTTTGACAAGTGTAGCAATCACAATCGTGGTCAAGTGGGGTAAAGTCTTCTGCAAATTGGGCATTTTTAACCACCAAACGTCCTTGTGAAGTCATGCAGGTTCCATTCCTAGCAATACGTGTTGGAAGAACACAGTCAAACATATCGACACCACGGATAACCCCATCAATCAAGCTATCAGGAGCACCAACCCCCATAAGATAACGAGGTTTGTTTTCTGGTAGCATCGGCACCGTGAAATCCAGCACAGCATTCATTTCCTCGTGGCTTTCTCCAACAGCTAAGCCACCGATAGAGTAACCTGGAAAATCCAGCCCGACCAAATCTTGAGCCGACTGGCGACGCAAGTCTTCAAAACCAGCTCCCTGCACAATCCCAAAAAGGCCTTGATCATTCGGACGACGGTGAGCTCTGAGTCCTCGTTCAGCCCAACGACTAGTGCGTTCGATGGATTTTTTTACATAATCATAAGGCTGGTAAAACTGTGGACATTCATCAAAAGACATCATGATGTCTGATCCTAGATTATTTTGAATGGAAATAGCCTTCTCTGGTGATAAAAACATTTTAGCACCGTTAAGATGGTTCTTGAAAGTCACCCCTTCTTCGGTAATATTGCGGCTATCTGCTAGAGAATACACTTGAAAACCACCACTATCTGTCAGAATGGCTTGATCCCAATTCATGAATTTGTGCAAGCCTCCTGCACGTGCAATGAGCTCATCACCTGGACGCAACCAAAGGTGATAAGTGTTTGATAGAATAATCCCTGATCCCATTTCTTTGAGTTCTTCGGGTGACTGTGTTTTGACAGTTGCTTGAGTCCCCACCGGCATAAACATGGGTGTTGGGAAGGTCCCGTGTGGGGTAATGATTTCCCCTAGACGAGCCCCTGTGTGTTTTTCTTTTTTAATTAAGCGATACTTAATCGGATAATCTGACATTTGTGATATAACTCCTTATACTTCAGGAAAAACAGTCCTGAGTTCTTGATCCGCCTTAAGAGGGGCAACATAAAAAACTATCTGTCACTTTTTGTCCCAATCTCAGGTTGTTAACCTTTTTGATTTTACCAAAAAATAAGCTGAATGTCATTAGCTTATCCCGAATGTGATATAATGTTCCTATATATTTTCGACTAAGGAGAACACATGCGCGCTTATCAATTCCGTGAACAAGCTCGAAACCTGTTAAAAAGTCTGTCTGGCAAGTATGCACTCTTTTTTCTGCCTAGCTTTCTATCAATTTTTTCAATCTATCTGACTTTACGTGAAACCTTGCTCAATATAGAAGGAACTAGCATCTCAGTCAGTGCCCGTATTTTCCCTTTACTTATTAGCTTACTTGTGACCCTCTTTAGCTTGTCTGCGGGCTACACTGTCTTGGAGGTTATCCGAGGAAGGCAGCGACAAGTTAGTTTTTCCGACAGCAATCTTACCTTTTCTAGCGAGATTTTCTGGAAACTGCTGGCCACCTTAATGCTACGTTGGCTTTATCTTCTTCCGTGGTCTCTGACTTGGAGGTTGGGAGATTATTTAATCCAGCTAGGTAGTCATTCAGTCGTTCTAAATTCTAATCATATGGATTCTTTTTCCCTTGCCCTGATTGTTCTGGGTGGGCTACTTTACCTTCTTGGACTCTTTCTTGTTATTGTAAAACAGTATAGTTATACTCTAGCCGACTACCTACTTTACGATCATTTATTGGAGGGCAATTATCCTGGTGCCGTTAAGCTTTTGGCTGAAAGTCACCGCTTAATGAAAGGATATCGCTGGAAACTTTTCTGTCTAGAAATCAGCTTTATCGGTTGGCATATCTTGTCTGGTCTAACTCTGGGCTTGCTCAATTTTTACGTTCTACCTTATACAACAACAGCTCATGTTCTTTTTTACGAACATCGTTTACAGTTAGAAAAAGACGACAGTAAATGACAGTCTCATTTGTTATTTTATCCTCAGACTGAGGATTCCTTCGCTTTCCTTCAACTCTGATTTGTGATATGATTAGGGTATATGAATAGAATGAAAGAAGGTTATTATGTCTGTACAAAGTAAACTGATTAAACCCAGTCATCTAATTGACATGGATGATATTATTCGGGAAGGAAACCCAACATTACGCGCTGTGGCTGCTGATGTAACTTTCCCCTTATCTGACGAGGACATCATTCTCGGTGAAAAAATGATGCAATTCTTAAAAAACTCCCAAAATCCTGTTATGGCTGAAAAAATGGGATTGCGTGGCGGTGTTGGCTTGGCAGCTCCACAACTGGACATTTCAAAACGCATTATTGCTGTCCTTGTACCAAACCCTGAAGATGAGGAAGGCAATCCACCTAAAGAGGCCTATAGTCTCCAAGAAGTCATGTATAATCCTAAAGTGGTTGCCCACTCTGTGCAAGATGCTGCGCTAGCTGATGGCGAAGGGTGCCTCTCCGTTGACCGTCTGGTCGAAGGGTATGTCGTTCGTCATTCCCGTGTTACTGTTGAATATTTCGACAAAAACGGAGATAAACATAAAATCAAACTTAAAGGCTACAATTCCATCGTTGTCCAACACGAAATTGACCATACCAATGGCATCATGTTCTACGACCGTATCAATGAGAAAAATCCATTTGCCATCAAAGAAGGCATGCTAATTATTGAGTAAGCAATTAAGTTTTCTATAAGAAAACGTTAAGTCTCAGTTAAGTTAGCTCAGCTATACTATAACCATCCTAGCAATAGGACTCCTAGCAGTGATTGTCAGCCAATCGTTACGATTTTGCAAAGCTAACTCTTGGGACAACCTTGCATAGATATCCGTAAGTAGCCAAAGCTACAACGGCTATCGTAAAAACTTTTCTTTTTCATAAATCTCCTAGAGAGGACGTTGAGCAACCAACGTCCTTTCGTTTTGATTTTAACTGAGAAACTTATGATCTTGTCTTTTAATCCGAGGCGTGACAATAACTTTACTGCTAATACTCTTCGAAAATCAAAATTATCCGTTGTCAACTTGCCTTGATGAACTCAAGTTCTATCGTCGGCTTCGTTTCCTAGGCTACTTTTGATTTTCATTGAGTATAAAAATACTAAAGGCAGTCGCCATAGTGGGGTATCTAACTACTACTAGCTTTAGAATTATTTTGCATCCTTACATCACAGCATATGTAATCTATACTTGGAGTTGAGGAAGTAGAAAGTGAGGTCATAAAAGACAAGCAAAAAAACATTTTTATTATCATTTGCCTAAACTCTTAACCTTATGTTATACTCAATGAAAATCAAGATAGACTAATTTCAACAGTCTGGGGGAGACCGTTAAATTGGAGATAGGGAAACCTAGTTCGTATCATTAGTATATAGAATAAGCCCTGCTACTCTCTAGCTTTCAGCTGACAGGTGGTTAAAATTCACTGGAACTTAACACTTATCAAATCAAGTGAACAACGTCTGATTTTGATTTTCGAAATTATTAACTGTATCAATTAGAAGAATGGAGGTTTTGCTATGATTAAAACTGTTGGGATTGTGAGTCTATCCAGTGGTATCATTGGTGAGGAGTTTGTTAAGCACGAGGTGGACTTAGGTGTGCAGCGGTTGAAGGACTTGGGATTGGAGATCACTTTTCTACCGCATGCACAAAAGGGGCTAGACTATGTTAAGGAACACCCTGAAGCGCGGGCGCAAGATTTGATTGCGGCTTTTGCGGATGACAGCATTGACATGATTTTGTGTGCGATTGGCGGGGATGACACTTATCGCTTGTTGCCTTACCTTTTTGACAACGACCAGCTGAAACAGGCGGTCAAGCAAAAAATATTCCTTGGTTTTTCAGATACAACCATGAACCACCTCATGTTGCACAAGCTGGGAGTCAAAACCTTTTACGGTCAATCTTTTCTGGCAGATGTTTGTGAGTTGGACACAGAAATGCTGCCTTACAGCCTGCACTACTTTAAAGAGCTGATTGAGACAGGGAAAATTTCAGAAATTAGACCAAGTGAGGTCTGGTATGAGGAACGCACTGACTTTAGTGAGAAGGCTCTGGGAACACCGCGCATCAGCCATACTAATAGTGACTTTGAACTTCTGCAAGGAGCAGCTCAATTTGAGGGCGAAATTTTGGGCGGCTGCTTGGAGTCACTCTATGATATTTTTGACAATTCTAGATATGAGGACACTACCACTCTCTGTGAGCAGTACCAACTCTTTCCTAGCTTATCTGACTGGGAAGGGAAAATTCTGCTGCTAGAAACTAGCGAGGAAAAACCAGCGCCAGCCTTGTACCGACAAATGCTACAAGCCTTAAAGGCTACGGGGATTTTTGAAGTCGTGAGTGGCCTTCTGGTCGGCAAACCTATGGACGAGACTTATACTAGCGACTATAAAGAAGCCCTGTTGGAAATTGTCGGCGATGACCTGCCTATCCTTTTCAACCTCAATGTTGGTCACGCGACACCAAGAGCCATCGTACCTTTCGGCGTGCACGCGTGTGTGGATGCGACCAAGCAGGTGATTAGGTTTGATTATTAAAGGCGGGCTCTAGGAGGACAACTATGGGACTGTTTGATTTTTGGAAAAAGAAACCTCAGGAGGCGGTAAGTTCAAAGAGAATTGACCAAGAGATCTATAGAAAAATAGCAGAGTTGCTCACAAAAGACCCGACTATTCTTTCTAACTTAGAACTGTGTTTCGCATCTCCACAGCGCTACTTGGATAAATACGCTGAGCGCTATGACAAGCGCGGCATTGACAGTCAGGATAGTGAAGTCACCATCGTCTGGCTGGGATTGACAGATGAACTTTTGGCAGGAGAGCAAATCATTGAGCTAGATTGGAAGGCAGACTTACCAGACTTCCTGATGTCAATCAAAATTCTGGCAGACAGATACCAACTCAGTTTAGAGACTGACTGGTTCAAGGAGGAAGACAGCATTCCTGTCTGGTGTCACACCTTGGATGACAAATGGGCCGAACTGGGCTTTTGCGTAGGAGCCATGGACATTGACAGCGACAGCTATGTGATGTTCATCTGCCCAAGTGAGACACTGCGAGAGCTCATGACGCTAGGGCAAAAAATCAAACAGCGCTTTGATTTAGCTGAAAAGATGTGAGAAAATCAAAACCACCCGTCAAACGGGTGCTTCAGAATGAAGACAAATATCTCGATTGATGTTTGTCTTTTTCTGTTTATAGAATTTAAATCGCCTCTTTTTACTAAAATAGAGGGTATTTGTACAATATAAAAAGGCTTCCCTGCCCTTATTTTTACCAATTTCTTTAGATTTAAACACGCCAAAGTCAGTCCAACTTTATCTTCCATTTTGGACTTGCCTTTCTCTCTTGTATAACGAAGATTGTGGTACTCTTTGGCTGTCCCAAAGAGGCGTTCAATGGTTTCTTTGCGCTTCTGGTAGAGCTCCTTCATGCCCTTTCGATGTCGAATCTCTTCACAGGTTTCTAAAGCCTCTTTCCAAATGTGTCGCGTTACCACTTTCTGCTTGTTCTTGCTTTCTGTACAAATGGATAAGAGTGGACATGTAGCACAGATAGCTGGATCACTCTTATATTCCCGATAACCTTCTCTGGTTGTAGTGCGATAGGTTAAGACCTGATTCTCAGGACAGATATAACAGTCATAGTATTCATCATAAACAAAGTCCTTAGACCGCAGTTTTCCCTTCTTTCCTCTCGGTCGTGTATACGGAAAGACTGGAGTAATCTCTTGTTCTAGGAGGAAGCGAGCGATACTTGGGGTCTTATAGCCAGAATCGGCAATGAGAAAGCTAGGCTGAAAGGGTTGGAGTTTAGCGAAGAGTGCAGGAAAGGCCTGACTGTCATGGACATTGCCAGCCTCAACGCTATAAGCCAGAGCCCAACCATGCTTGTCACAAGCCACCTGAGCTGTATAGGCAAACACCTCTTTATGATCTCCTTTGTGAAACCAACCACTTTCTGGGTCAGTTGTGGAAATTTTCTTAGCGACGGGCTCCGGCTCTTTTGCGAGCCCTAGCGGCTTTTTTGCGTGCTTTTCTCTATCCCTATTGATTTCAATCTCTAGCTGATCACTCATAAACTTGCCTTGCTTTTCAATTTCACGATTGATGAATTTACGGTTATTCGCTGCAGCCTTGATATGAGTACCATCAATGAAAATTTCTGTTGGATCTATGAAGCCTGCATTGACACAGAGCCCTAAGATATGGGTGAAAATGCCTTCAATAACCTGTCTATCTTGGAAACGACGGACATAGTTCTTTCCGTAGGTAGTGAAATGAGGCACCTTATCATCCAGTCGAAGACCAAGAAACCAACGGTAGGCAGTGTTCACTTCAATTTCCTTAATGGTTTGGCGCATGGAACGAATGCCGAAGAGACACTGAAGGATTGGAATTTTAATGAGCAGAACAGGGTCAAGACTAGGACGCCCTGTTTCATCGCTATAGCTATCTGCGACTAAGTCATAGATAAAGGAGAAGTCAATAGCTTCCTCTATTTGACGAAGGAGATGATCTTGAGGAACAAGGTCATCTAAACTGTAGAAACCAAATTGACCGCGATTGTAATCTGGATTTTCTTTGTGTAACATAGCGATTCTCCCTCTGCTTATTAACTGGATTCCTATCTCTATTATATTACTTTACGCATGAAAAAGCCGTTAGAAATACAATTCTAACGACTTTGTCTTCATTCTGAACCACCCGTCAAACGGGTGGTTTGAACACCTTTATTGTACTGAGTTTGGAGATTTTTTGTATAACGGTTGATGCGCACCCGTATAGTGGGTGGGTGTTTGTCTCACACCTTCAGAGCGAGACGGACTAAAGTCGCATAATGACAAGGGAGTAGGAAAGAACTCAATAAGTCTAAAAAGAGTTCTCCTCACTTCCAAACATCTAGGTTCGGGCTAAAATAGTCCACTGGACTATTTTACTCCCACCCCCGCACAGCTCAAAAGGTTCAGTGAACCTTTTGAGGTTGGAAATGAAGCGAACTCTGTTCGCATCAATCGTAGAGGTCAGATTTGGAGTGTGAAACACGAATTGCTGAGATTTGCTTCGCAAACCTTATCTCCAACCTTTAACAGTCCACTGGACTGTTAAACCCAATCAACCACTGCGATGAAATATTGACACGAACTTTGAGAAGCGAGGCTGAACTTTTTGCTCAGCCTCTTGATTGATATCAAATTTGTTTATTTGAGTAAGCTTTACCAAATAATCACGCGGTTTTCTGGAGCACGCCACATGCCATCACCTTCTTTAACACCAAATTCTTGGTGGAATTCATCGAAGTTGGTAATTGTGACATTAGTACGCCACTCAGCTGGGGCATGGACGTCGATACTTGCCATCATCTGCATGAATTCATCACGCGCCTTCATACGCCAGATTGTTGCAAAGTTGATGAAGAAATCACGAACAGAGAAGTCTGCTTCTTTCTTAGCAGCTTCAAGTGCGCAGGCTACACCACCGAGGTCAGCCACGTTTTCAGAAACAGTGAGTTTTCCATTCACCTTGACGCCATATGAATCCAAACCATCAAATTGAGCCACTACCTTGTCTGTACGTTCTTTGAAAGCTGCATAGTCCTCTTCAGTCCACCAATTTTTCAGGCTCCCATTTTCATCAAAAGAGGCACCATTGGTATCAAAGGCATGCGAAATTTCGTGGGCAATGACCGCCCCAATTCCACCATAATTAGCTGATGAACTTTGTTCCAAACTATAAAATGGTGCCTGTAAAATAGCTACGGGAAAGACAATTTGATTTTGCTGTGGATCATAGTAAGCATTAACCATATGAGCTGGCATGTGCCATTCGCTACGGTCAACCGGCTTATTCCATTTGCTCCAAGCATAAGCGATAGAAATTTTTGCCAAGTTCTGAGCATTTTCCACCAAGGAGAGGTTTTCATCAATAATCTTCTTGCCATAAGTTTCTGGCAATTTCTCAGGATAACCGATATGGGGTGTGATGACATTTAGCTTGGTAATGGCTTTTTCACGTGTAGCTGGCGCAAGCCAATCAGCGGTTTCAAGGCGTGATTTATAGACGTCAATCATAGTAGCTACCTTATGTTCAACATCAGCCTTGGCTTCGGGCGAGAATTTTTGACCTGCATACCAAAGACCAAGAGCTTGACTGTAAGGTCCTTCTGCTAAATAATAAGCTGCCTTACGCTTGTCACGCGCTTGTGGTGTCCCTGACAGAGCACGATTATAAGCACCTGACAAAATACGAATCTCATCAGTTAAATAAGCATTCCATGAAGTGGCTGCAGACAAGACTAAGTCAGCCTTGAGCAATTCCCAATTTCCTTCAGAATAGTATTCTGCTGCAAAATCTACCCAAAAACGTTCTTCAGGCACAATAACTTTATCTGGTAACTCACCCAAGATAGCCTTGAAAATGTCGTTCAATGGTAATTCAGGTGCCAATTTGACAAAATCTACCCATTCGTATGGATGATAAAGCTTGACATACTCAGAACTTTCTTCACGCGAAAGGACATACTTGGCAACCTTAGCATCCAGTTCAATAACCTTATCCAGTAAATCTTTGATTTCCTCATCAGAGAAGCCAAACTTAGGTAGCAATTCTTCTTGCATACTACGCCATACAGCAAGAAGTTCCTTACCTTTTTCATTATCCTCAGCATAATAAGTCGTGTCTGGCAAGATAATACCTGGTGCTTCTGCCCAGAGGACATTAAGCTGTGCATTCATAAAATCCGGCGACACTCCAAATGGTAAAAGATTAGGCTTTCCAGCCATCTCATAATCAGCCATACGACTAGCAAATTCAGCAAATGATCCCAAGTTCTTATATTCTTCAATCAGCGGTAAAACTGGTGTAACCCCAACCTTTTCACGCTTGTCATAGTTCGCTGTCATCTTGTGAAATTTGACAAAGTTTTGTAAAATGCTATCGCTTGGGAGCTTTTCACCAGCTAACCAACCATCGGTCGTTGTTAGCATGAGTTCTTCAATCTCATCAGCAAGGTCTGAAAAACCACCTGTACGAGGTTTATCATCTGGAATAACCGCAGTTTCAGCCCACTTGCCGTTGACTGCCTTATAAAAATCGTCTTGATAACGTGTCATTATTGTCTCCTTCTTCCGTGTAATCGTTTCTATTTTACCAAAAATAGCCAATATATGCAGTTTTAAAAGTCATTCTCAAATTTTTAACGATTTTTTGTGTCTAGGAGAATGGTCACGGGGCCATCGTTGACGAGACTAACCTGCATATCCGCTCCAAAAACGCCACATTCTACAGGGACAAACTGACTTAATTCTTGGTTGAAATCATCATAGAACTGGCTAGCTATATCTGGTTTAGCTGCCCCAGTAAAAGCTGGACGATTTCCTTTCTTTGTATCCGCAAAAAGTGTAAACTGTGAAACCGACAAGATACCCCCCTTGATATCTTGGACTGATAAATTCATCTTTCCATCTTGATCCGAAAAGATGCGCATATTGACGATTTTTCTAACCGCATAAGCCATATCGTCGGTCGTATCATCTGGCCCTACGCCAACTAATAGCAAAAGACCTTGCTTGATAGCACCAGCCATTTCCCCTTCAATGGAGACAGAAGCCTCTGTCACACGCTGAATAACAATCTTCATTTTAATCCTTTCTTTAAAAAGCGGACCAAACAAGTCAGCCCGCTGTCTTTATAATTACCCATTGGTTCGTTTGACGCTGTAAACATCTGGAATAATCTTAATCTTATCAACGACTGTCGTTAAACTAGCCAGATTGGCAATAGCAAAGCTAACATGGATATTAGCAAACTTCATATCTTTTGTCGGTTGGGCATTGACCGTCGAAATGTTTTTGGTCGCATTTGATAAAACCTGTAAGACATCGTTTAACAAGCCTGAGCGGTTAAGTCCATAAATATCAATTTCCGCCACATAGTCAGTTCGAGTATTATCGTCATCCCATTCAACTTCAATGAGTCGTTGTTCATAACCTTCTTGGCTCTTAATATTATGACAATCTGACCGGTGAATAGCGACACCACGCCCTTTAGTAATGTAGCCCTCAATCGGATCTCCTGGAACGGGATTGCAACATTTTGCAATGCGCATGAGAAGTCCAGACGCTCCTTGAATGATAACACCATTCTCACTGTGAACCTTCAGAACTTCCTTATTCTCGTGCTTAACCTCACCGCCCTTCATCAATTCTTCAGCCTCAGCCTTAGCTTTGGCACGTTCTTCCTCCCGCCGTTCTTTCTCAGTTAGACGGTTGAAAACACTAACAGGGCTCAATTCTCCAAAACCAACCGCTGCGTATAGAGCCTCTTCACTTCGGACACTAAGCCTTGGTAAGATGGCCTCAATGTGTTTTTTATCGAGGTACTTATTTGCCACATATCCCTGTTCTTGGAAATAATCCACCAAAAGCTCGCGGCCCTTGTTAACAGAGAGTTCTTTGTCTTGATTTTTAAAGAACTGACGAATTTTATTTCGGGCTTTATTCGTTTTGACGAGTTTAATCCAGTCTCGGCTTGGCCCAAATGAATTAGGATTGGTGACAATTTCACAAGTATCACCTGTTTTAAGTTTAGCTGTCAAAGGAACCATCCGTCCATTGACCTTTGCTCCAGTTGCTTTTTCACCTACTTTCGTATGAATAGCATAAGCAAAATCAATCGGCCCAGAGTCTTTTGGCAATTCCTTGACCGCCCCTGTTGGAGTAAAAACATAGATGCGTTCTGAAAAAATATCTTCCTTAACGGAATCTACAAAGTCTTGCGCATCACCGTTGGAAGCATCTTGTAATTCAACCAATTCCTTAATCCAATTCATCCCAAGTGCTTGTTCGCTCTGATTAACCTTACCCTTCATGCCTTTTTTATAGGCCCAGTGGGCAGCAACCCCATATTCAGCGACAGCGTGCATTTCCTTGGTACGAATTTGAATTTCAATCGGTCCTTTCGGTCCAAATACCGTGGTGTGGATGGACTGATAACCATTAGCCTTTGGTGCTGCAATATAATCTTTGAAACGACCAGGCATTGGATGCCAGAGTTCATGAATATAACCAACCATGGCATAGACATCAATCTGCGTTTCCATAATACAACGAATAGCAATCAAATCGTAAATTTGATCAAAGCGTTTTTTCTTATCACGCATCTTTCGATAAATGGAATAAATGTGTTTTGGTCGTCCATAAATGTCACCATAGAGCCCCTGCTCTTGGGTATAATCTTTGATTTTTTCAACAATTTCATCAACCAAAGCTTCACGCTCACGACGCTTTTCTGTCATCATGTGAGAAATCTTATAAAATTCCGTTTCGTTAAGATAGCGGAAAGACAAATCCTCCAACTCCCACTTAATTCGGCTAATCCCCAAACGGTGAGCCAAGGGAGCATAAATTTCCATTGTTTCACGTGAAATACGCTCTTGTTTGTCTTTTCGTAAATGCTTAAGGGTACGCATATTGTGCAAGCGGTCTGCCAGTTTAACAAGAATCACTCGAATGTCTTTAGACATAGCCATCAACATTTTACGGTGATTCTCAGCCAACTGTTCTTCGTGAGATTTATACTCAACTTTACCAAGTTTTGTCACCCCATCTACAATGTCACGAACATCTTTTCCAAAATCTGTTTCAATGTCTTCTAGACTGCTTTCTGTATCCTCCACGACATCATGTAGAAAACCACAAGCCACCGTGACAGCATCTAAATGCAAATCAGCTAAAATCCCAGCCACCTGAATAGGGTGAATGATATAAGGTTCTCCAGATTTTCTAAACTGATAAAAATGTGCTGCCATCGCATAATCCAAAGCTTTCTTAACAAAAGCCACATCGGCCTCTGTCATATACTTAGCGGTTAATGCAACAACTTCATCTCCTGTTAAATTGACTTCTTTTGCCATAGTGACCCCTTACTTGCTCTTATAATGTACTTATTTTATCACTTTTTAAGCGAAAAATAAAAGAATGTTAACACATTTCTTCTTTCCACGCCTTTGGATAATTAGAAACCACCCTTTATCTCAATTTATCCAATTTTTTTATCTTGTCCAACACCATATATTGTGCTAAACTTAGTATATCATACCATATCTAGTTTTAGGAGAATCAAATGCCCCATTTAACTGTCGTTTTTATCAGTCTAAGCGGCAATACGAAAAGTTTTGTCAAACGCCTAAGTGAGTATTTAAAAAGCAATCAAGATATTGATATACACCAAATCAACGTTAAAGAGCTTAACCATGAGACTTTTCCTGTTAAAGAACCCTTCCTTGCTGTTCTTCCTACCTATCTTGAGGGAGGAAATGGTATTGATGATGGCGATGTAGAAATATTAACCAACCCACTTGGAGATTTTATTGCCGCCCATGACAACTACAAAAACTGCTTTGGGATTATTGGATCTGGGAATCGTAATTTTAATCATCAGTACTGCCTAACGGCTAAACAATACAGCAAACGTTTTGGTTTCCCTATGATTGGGGATTTTGAATTGCGTGGCACACAAGCTGACATTGAACGATTGTCTGCAGTAATTTTAGAAACGTATAAAAACTTCTTGAAAAGATAATCTTTTAAAATTAGCTCTACTATTTCCATATAAAATGCCCTTTATTGGGCTTTTTTTGATATAATGAACAAGCATAAAATTGATACCGTAGAAAGGAAGAGAAGCATGCCCGCTTCTAAACATTAACATGAAAACAACTCTTGATTACATCAATACTTTAGCTAAAATCCCGTCACCAACAGGGTTTACCTCGCGCATTATGGACTATGTTCAAAATGAATTAGAAAGCTTTGGCTACACTCCTATTCGTACAGCAAAAGGTGGTCTCTTGGTTTCGGTAGCGGGTAGAGATGATGATAGACACCGTGTTGTCACCGCCCATCTAGATACCCTCGGTGCCATGGTTCGCGCCATCAAGCCTGATGGTCGGCTGAAAATGGATTTAGTGGGAGGATTTGTCTACAACGCCATTGAAGGCGAAAATTGCACCATTCATGTAGCAAAAAATGGCAAAGAAATTTCAGGAACCATTCTCATGCACCAAACATCTGTCCATGTTTACCGTGATGCTGGCACGGCTGAACGTAATCAAACTAATATGGAAATTCGTTTAGATGAGAAAGTGAATACAGCCGATGAAACACGGGCTTTAGGCATTGAGGTTGGAGATTTTATCTCGTTTGACCCAAGAGTTGTAGTGACGGAATCTGGCTTCATCAAATCTCGCCACTTGGATGATAAAGTCAGCGCAGCTATTCTCATTGAACTCCTCAAAACCTATAAAAATGAGGGGATTGAGCTACCACACACAACCCATTTTTACTTTTCAGCTTTTGAAGAAGTTGGACACGGGGCTAATTCTAGCCTTCATGAAAAAACAGTTGAATATCTGGCTGTGGATATGGGAGCCATGGGAGACGACCAAGCAACTAATGAATATACCGTTTCTATCTGTGTCAAAGACGGCTCTGGTCCCTATCACTATGAGCTTCGCCAGCACATGGTTGCTTTATGTGAACAACATCAAATCCCTTACAAACTAGACATCTATCCTTACTATGGGAGCGATGCCTCGGCAGCTATGCGAGCAGGGGCTGAAGTTAAACATGCCCTGTTAGGTGCAGGTATTGAGTCAAGCCATTCTTACGAGCGAACCCATATTGATTCTGTACGGGCTACAGAAAACTTAGTAGATGCCTATTTGAAAAGCACAGTTCTTTAATTTCAAAACCATTACACAAATAAAAAAACACGAAAAAGTAAAGACGACTGAGATATAGTAATTCAGTCGTCTTTTGTTGATGTAGATTGGTATGCTTTGTGAAAATCAAATCAGAATTTTATCACTTTGCCGCAATCCGCAGACTTTACTTAAATATAGTAAGGGAAACTAACAACATTATAAATGGTAACTAGGCTAATTCGGTATCATTCTCATTTTTACAGAATACTATTCTAAACAAAGAGAGGTACCCACACCTTGAAGCAATCCCAAATAATTAGATAAAAACTAATTTTTTGGGGATACTATTTTTATAAAACGAGATTACAAAGATATAGGACTTACGTCAAATAACCGTATCATAGCATTCCCAATAAATCATTAAAAATCAAATTCTACTTCTAAGCCATAGTGGTCACTGACAATAGGAGCTGCACCACCATCAAAAGCAACTTTTGAAGCAAGAATACGAATATCCTGACTAGCAAAAACATGGTCAACTTTGAGTGATTGCGTATTATCCTCCCACCCATCAATATCTTCAATAATAGTATGCTGACCTACAACTTTATCAGCCACCGCATGACTATCCTGTAATTGTAAAGGACTGTCCATAATCATACGATAGCCTGTTTCGTCAGTCGGGTTGTTGAACGCTCCCATGAGCACCAATGGTTTTTGAGCATGACTAAGTGCAGCTTCCAAACGTGGCCACTCTGTTTCAAAACCATTGCCTAGCAAAGACATATGTGCGCTGACAACAGTAATAACTTTACCATTAACCTCAGTTTCAGCTAAAAGTGCTCGACGAGTGTTGAAATTTGTCTCATCATCAGTAGCTGAAATTAAAATATCCTTAGCTAGCAGAGGAGTCTTTGACAAAATGGCAACACCTTCGTGGTATTTATCATAGCCTATATGATTATAAGCCCATGACCAATAATAAGTCTTGCCCTGAGACTTCAAGTATTGAACCAACTGGAGAGCAAAGTGATTCTTCCGAAGAGCTGGTGAGGACTCCAAGGGTTGATAAGTAGGAGCTGCCTTGGCAAGCTCACTGTCAATACCTTGATTGATTTCCTGCAAACAAACCACATCAAAGTCTTTTTCTAAAATATATTCCCCCAAATCAAAAAGCTTCTTGAGAGAGTTGACTTCCATCCATGAATGGGTATTCAACGTTAAAAACCTAGCTGTCATTATCACATCATCCTAAACATATAATTTTATACTTTTCGAAAATCGTTCTATTCTTCTCAACTCGTCTCTTTAGAGATAAAAACGTCTTTTATTTTTGTTGAGCATTACAATTTTTCATTTTCCAACGAACGGACAGCGAAAACGCTTGCGTTCATATATGTTATTCTAGCATTTTTGCTTTATTTGTAAAGTCTTTTTGAGAAGGTTGGGAAAATATTTTGCTTATTTAAAACTTATAGCTAAGCCAAAATGATCACTAACTACGGGAGTTTCATTTCCATCAAAAACTACCTGAGAGGATAAGATTTCTAATTCTTTACTCACAAATGCATGGTCCACCTTCAAATTCTTTTCGTTCCCAGACCAACCGTCAATATCAGCCTTGATAGTGTATTCTCCTGAAACAATATTAGCAGACTTGTGACTGTCTTTAAGATTTAGCGAGCTTGAAAGAATAACTTGATAGCCTTCTTCGTCAGTTGGATTATTATAATCCCCCATCAATATAAGGGGAGTTTTTTGTCCTTGAAGTTCTGCTTCAAGCTTTTTCCATTCCCCTTCAAACCCCTTGCCATACCACGACAAATGTAGGCTAACAACAGTTAAGGCTCTACCATCAATCTCCGTATCCGCTAAAAGAACGCGTCTAGTATGATAATCATATTCATCGTCCACATCTGAAACTAAAACAGCTTGTGGTTTTATCGGGGTTTTAGATAAAATGGCTACGCCTTCATGATATTTATCATAGCCAATATGATTATAGGCCCACGACCAATAGTAAGTCTTGCCCTGCTTTTGAAGTAGATTTACCAGATGCAAAGCAAAGTTATCCTGATGAATGGTCGGCGTTCCAACTATCTCACTATAAGTCGCCAATTCTTGTACTGGCTGGCTAACTATCTCTTGGTTAATTTCTTGAAGGCAAATAATATCGTAATCTTCTTTTAAAATTTGTGCCACAATATCCTGTAGCTTGTGGAGAGGGTCAGATTCCATCCATGAATGGGTATTTAGCGTTAGGCATTTCACCATTTTTTACTCCTTACATAGCAGGCAAGGAGCTGAGAATATTCTCAACTCCTAACCTCTTATATCTTAATTTGGTCTTAGAGTTCAACTTTGGCAACAGCTGTTTTAGCAGCAAGTTTACCAGTTTTCTCTAGAGTAACTGATTTAATATTGGCAACGTTAGTGAATACCACAATAACAGAGGTTTCCTTGCCAGCTGCTTTAACAGCATCAAAGTCTACAACTGCCAAAAGGTCTCCAGCTTGAACACGCTGACCATCAGAAACTTTGGCTTCAAATGGTTTACCTTCTAAGTCAACCGTATCAAGTCCAATGTGTACCAAAACTTCCAAACCATCGTCTGTCAACAAGCCATAGGCGTGTTTTGTTGGGAATACAGTAGTTACGACACCAGTTACTGGAGCATAAACATTTCCATCTGTTGGTTCAACTGCAAAGCCATCTCCCATCATTTTACCTGCAAAGACTGGATCTTTGACTTCAGTTACTGGAACAACTTGCCCATCAACAACTGAGATAACTTCTTCTGTAACACCCTTAAAGCTTACTTTATCATCACTTTTGGCATCATCCGCTGAAAAATCAACAACCGGAATTTCTGCACCTGAATCAAGTAAATCTTGAATATCAGATTTTAGAATGTCAGCTTTTGGCCCGTAAACAGCTTGAACACCAGAGTCTTTGAGAATCAAGCCCATAGCGCCAGCTTTTTTCCAATTATCTTCAGAACCAACAGCATCTAGGTTCTTAACAGTGACACGAAGGCGTGTCATACAAGCATCAACGTCAGTAATATTAGCTTTACCACCAAGAAGATTGATGATTTGAACAACTTGTGAGTTAGCATCAGCAGTTTCTCCTGTTGATCCTGCTGCAGTTGCATCTCCACCATCAAGATCTTCGTAGTTACCATTACGACCTGGAGTTGCAAAATTGAATTTCTTAATCATAAAGTCAGCGATGAAGTACATCACAACACCTGACAAGATACATACAATAACAAATGTGATAAGGTCGCCACCAAGACCTGCTTTAAGTGCCATTGGTGTACGAGTGAGCAATTCAATATTACCAAATGAGTGAAGACGAAGGTGAACTAGATCTGCAAGAGCAAATGTAATCCCTTGAACAACTGCATAAACAGCGTAAAGTGGCATTGCAACGAACATGAACATAAACTCAATAGGTTCAGTTACACCAGTCAAGAAAGTAGCTGCAGCTGTTGAGATAAACATACCTGTGTATTTATGTCTCTTATCAGCATCAACATTACGGTACATAGCATAAGCAAGTCCCATAAGTGTACCTGTAGAACCAATCATTTGACCAACTTTGAAACGAGCTGGTGTAACATTTGCCAACAAATCATTGTAAGCTGATGCATTTGAACCTTTGAGGTTGATAAGGTCTGTCACCCAAGCCAACCAAAGTGGGTCTTGACCAAATACTTGAGCCCCCTTTTGAGCTCCTGTCAAAATTTCATAAGTACCACCAAGTGATGTATAATTCATTGGAATTGTCAACATATGGTGAAGACCAAATGGAAGAAGCAGACGTTCTAGTGTACCATATACAAACGGAGCAAAGAATGGTGCTGTATCTTGTGAAGAGGCAATCCATTTACCAAAGCCATTGATTCCTGATTGGATAACAGGCCAGAAGAAAGCCAAAATAATAGCCACAATCGCTGAACGAAAAAGAACAACAAATGGCACGAAGCGTTTACCATTGAAGAATGAAAGGACATCAGGAAGCTTACGGTAGTTGTAGTATTTGTTATAAGCTGTCGCACCAACAAACCCAGCGATAATACCTACAAATACACCCATGTTAAGTGCTGGGTATTCAAGAACACTTGTGAAATAGTCAGCAACGACCATTTTTGTTCCTAAGAAACTAGTTACAACTGCTTTTGAATCTGATAACATTTCGCTTGAAATGCCATAAATACTACCAGTGATACGGTTAAGCAAGACGAATGATAGTCCTGCTGCGAAGGCACCTCCAGCACGTTCCTTAGCCCAGCTACCACCAATAGCAAGAGCAAAGAGCAAGTGAAGATTTCCAATAACTGCCCAACCAATCTGTGCAACTACATTTCCGATAGTTGCTAAAAGAGTAGAGTTTTGGTTAATCAAGGGAATAGAGTTACCAATGGAAATCATTAAACCTGCCGCAGGCATTACGGCAATAACGACCATCAAACATTTCCCGAATTTTTGCCAAAATTCGAAACTTGTTAAGTTCTTAAACGCCTTCTTCATGAGACATCTCCTTAATGTTTTATTACGCAAACGTTTGCGTTTTGTATTTTTATTATATCACTTATTTTTGATTTGTAAAGCGGTTTCTAAAATTTTTTTAAGCATTTAGAAAATTGATTCTTCTGAATATGATAGCTTTTCCTTATCAAGTTGATAGAAAATTCATATTATTCATGTTATTTACCGTGTGCTAAAATAGTCACAAATTTAGTTAAAGGAGTAGTCATGTGAACTGGGAATTTATTAGGCAATCTATCCCTCTCTATCAAGAAGCCTTCTTACTGACATTAATCATCGCTTTTTGGGGAATCCTAGGAGCCTTCTTTGTTGGACTCCTAGTCAGTGTTATCAGGCATTATCGAATCCCTATTTTGCAACAACTCTCCACTATTTACATTGAGTTTTCTCGCAATACGCCGCTTCTTATCCAATTATTTTTTCTCTACTTCGGTTTTCCAAGATTGGGAATTATTCTCTCCTCTCAGACCTGCGCCATCATTGGTTTAATTTTTCTTGGAGGCTCTTATATGGCTGAGTCTTTTCGAAGCGGTTTTGAAGCTGTTCCCTCCTCCCAGATAGAACTAGCTACCTCTATAGGCCTATCTCCGCTACAAAGTTTTCGCTATGTCATTTTACCACAAGCCTTAGCTATTTCTCTTCCCTCCTTTAGCGCCAATATTATCTTCCTCCTGAAGGA
Source organism: Streptococcus sp. ZY19097 (assembly GCF_040731245.1). NCBI lineage: Bacteria > Bacillati > Bacillota > Bacilli > Lactobacillales > Streptococcaceae > Streptococcus > Streptococcus sp. ZY19097. Next base: position 273,119 of record NZ_CP160400.1, on the reverse strand, counting down.
AACTTCCGTTTTTTCCGCTGTTGCTTTGGCAGACTTGATGTATGTCGCAAAAGACTTAATTGGACTTTATTATGAAACAGATGAAGCTTTGTTTATGTTAGTTATTGCCTACCTCATTTTATTGTTACCAATTTCTTTAGCATTTTCACTTATTGAAAGGAGGTTGCGTTTTGCAGGGTTCGGGAATACAAGTACTCTTTCAGGGAAATAATTTTTTACGCTTACTCCAAGGAATGGGAATAACCATTAGCATCTCTTTACTTTCCATCCTATTTTCTCTCATTTTTGGAACTATTTTTGGTGTTATTATGACCTCTGAATCAAAAATTATTCGCTTATCCTCTCGTATATATTTGGAATTTATCCGAATAATGCCACAATTAGTTCTTCTTTTTCTAATTTATTTTGGTCTTGCGAGAGCTTTTAACATCAACATTTCTGGAATGACTTCCGCAGTAATTGTCTTCACTCTCTGGGGGACTGCTGAAATGGGAGATTTGGTCCGTGGTGCCATAACGTCACTACCAAAACATCAAATCGAAAGTGGTCAATCACTAGGGCTAAGTACCTTCCAACTTTATCGCTATATTGTCATACCACAAATTCTTAGACGGTTGATTCCTCAGTCAATCAATTTGGTTACGCGTATGATAAAAACAACATCTCTGGTTGTTCTCATAGGTGTCGTCGAGATGGTCAAGGTAGGACAGCAAATTATTGACAGTAATCGGTTGACTATTCCAAATGCTTCGCTTTGGATATATGGAACCATTTTATTCCTCTACTTTGCCATTTGTTTCCCTATTTCAAAACTTTCTGTCTATCTAGAAAAAACATGGAAGGAGTAAAATTCATGCCTGATACTATACTTGAACTTGAAAATATTAATAAATCATTCGGATCAGTAAAAATTATCGATAACATTTCTCTAAAAATAAAAAAAGGAGAAGTTCTCGTTATTCTAGGCTCATCAGGCTGTGGAAAAAGTACCCTTCTACGGTGCATCAATGGGTTAGAGAACATTCAGTCTGGCAATATTCGTCTAGACGGACAGTCCTTAGTAACAAATCAACCAAACCAACGCTTCCTTCACCAAAAAATAAGCATGGTTTTTCAAAATTATGAACTTTTTCCTCACCTAGACGTTTTGCAAAATCTTATCTTAGGACCTACAAAAGTTCAAAAACGTAATAAAGAGGAAGTTATTTCTGAAGCTGAAAACTTGCTTCAGCGTGTCGGTTTACTTGATAAAAAGCACTCTTTTCCTAGACAATTATCTGGTGGTCAAAAACAACGTGTGGCAATTCTCCGCTCTCTTCTTATGCAACCTGAACTATTGCTTTTTGATGAAGTAACAGCTTCCCTAGACCCCGAAATGGTCCGTGAAGTACTTGAACTTATTAGTGAACTGGCCAAAGAAGGACGAACTATGATTATTGTCACTCATGAATTGCAATTTGCCCGTGCCATCGCTGATCGTATTATTTTCATGGATCACGGAACAATTCTAGAAGAGGGTTCTGCCACCAACTTTTTCAATAATCCACAGTCTCAACGAGTTTGGGAATTTCTGTCAGTCTTTAATTTTGGTGAATTTAATTAACTTAGAACTTGTATTTATTCATAAGTGAAGTGTTTTTATATAAGAGATAGTTTTTTCGCTAATCAGGGCAGGTTTTTGAGGGAATACTGACTGTATTTTTAAAAAAACTAACGACGAGTAGCTGAAAAACTAGCCTTAGATAGAAGTGCTGAACTGTAAATACAGGTTCTTGCGTAAACTTTACCAAAATGCGTTTCTAACATAACTAATTAGCACTTTAGGCTTGCGCCTTTGCCATCTATTTTACAAGGAGATTTATCATGAAAAAATTAAACAAAGTTTCACTTGCTCTCATTTTAGCACTCTCACTGATTTTGACAGCTTGTACAAAGCAAGCATCACAAACAAGTCAGGCGGCTACTAGCAGTTCAAAAGCTCGGACTATCAAACAAATTAAAAAGAGTGGCGAACTTCGCATTGCTGTATTTAGTGATAAAAAACCATTTGGCTATGTTGATAATAAAGGAAATTATCAAGGATATGACGTTTACTTTGGCAATCAATTGGCAAAAGATTTAGGTGTCAAAGTAAAATATGTTCCAGTTGATGCCGCAAACCGTGCTGAGTATCTTATCTCAAATAAGGTTGACATTACACTTGCAAACTTCACTGTTACAGAAGAACGCGCAAAACAAGTTGATTTTGCTCTCCCTTACATGAAAGTTTCGCTGGGAGTTGTCTCAAAAAATGGGGACATTACCAAACCTGAACAATTAAATGGAAAAAACCTGATTGTCAGCAAAGGAACAACTGCTGAGACCTATTTTGAAGAAAATTATCCTGAAGTAAAACTCCAAAAATACGACCAATACAGTGATGCTTATCAAGCCCTTCTTGACGGGCGTGGGGATGCTTTTAGCACAGACAACACCGAGGTCCTAGCTTGGGCGCTAGAAAATAAGGGATTTGAAGTCGGTATTACTTCTCTTGGAAATGTTGATACTATTGCTCCAGCGGTTCAAAAAGGAAATAAGGAGTTACTTGATTATATCAATGATGAAATCAAAAAACTCGGTGAAGAGAATCTCTTCCACAAAGATTATGAAGAAACACTCCACCCTGTTTATGGTGATGCTGCGAAGGCTGACGATTTAGTCATTGAGGGAGGCAAAGTTGACTAATAAATCTATTACCAGATATAACAACCTATCCCAATAGATACTCAATTAGTACTGCCTCTAGTCCTAATTCATCTTATAATAGGTCAAGTTATATTCATTCCTACTCTCATTGAAAGAAACAAATGATAACCGTTGTTGTTCACAATGATTAACCAACAGCACCCCGATCATAAGATTGCTTTCACAAAAATTAGTTGAACAACTTCCTTAAGAGAAATGTTACAACGACAAATCACTGACAGAAGTTGTTCTTTATTATAGATATTAAAAGCATGACTAATTCAAAATTAGTCATGCTTTTTCTTAATTTGTTTTAACTGTTAAACTAGGCGTTGACTCACGTTCAATAATTTTGTGAGGAATGATAAGTGTTTGGTTCTGCGAATTTTCCGCCTGTCCCAGTAAAACTGTTGCTGCTTTTTCTCCCAATTCATATGGAAAAATATCAACCGATGTTAACGCTGGGCTAGCAATTTTCGTGATCAAAGAATTATTAAATCCAAAAATAGCATAGCGATCAGGAGCAACATCTATTATTTTAAATAAACGTTGCAGACGAATAGCTTGAATATCATCACAGGCAATAAACGCTTGAACCTCAGGGTGGTCTGCTAAGAAGCTCTGCAATTTTGCTACATTTGCCTCATCATTTGTCCGTGATAGGTGTAAACTATAGTCTGTGAGTTGTTTTTGCGTGGCATAGGCGCGATAACCTTCATAGCGGTCAGACTGTACAAGTTCCTGCATATCTGTGTAAGCATAAACAATATGCCGATACCCTTTTTCCCATAAAAATTTCGTTGCATCTTGACTTGCTTGATAGTTATTATTATCAACATAGTGAATATTGGGTGATGGTGCATCATAAGCTTGCCCTACCACCACACTGGATACCTTTCGCTGTTTTTTTACCGCTGTAAATATCGGATCCCCTTTTTTGGAATAAAGAAAAATAATTTTGTCTATATTCCCACTACGAATTAGCGTTTGAGTATTTTTTTCAAGTTCCCTATCACTGCGACCAGTAGCAAGACTGACCATATAATCATTTTGGCTACAAACACTAGAGATACCTTGGATAATTTGCATGAAGAAAGGATTATCTCCCAGAGAATCTTGATTTTCTCTCACTGGAAGGACAATACCAATAGTGTTAGTTTTGCGATTAACCAAATTTTGTGCTGAAAAATTTGGCGAATAATCCAATTCCGCCATTGCCTGACGAACACGCTCCTTGGTCGCTTCGCTTATAATGGAACTGTCATGCATAGCTCTGGATGCTGTAGATGTTGACACTCCCGCCAACTTTGCCACATCTTTAATTGTTACCATAAATCTTCTTTCTATTTTCTAGTAGTTATAGGATAGTCATTTTTCTGCCACCTGTCAAGGGAAAGAAGAAACGGGTAAATTCTCAAAGTAAGTTCTAGTTCCCGTCCTTCCAGAAGTTACTCTGAGAAAACTGCATAAAATCAACAGAATTTAGTCTCAGACTAAGTTCTGTTTTTGACTAAAAATGTTGATAATAGTGAGTTTTAGGGTTGAAAATGTTGAAAAAAAGGGTACACTAAAGTTACTGGCTCTGAGACGTCTCAAAGTAAGTTCTAGTTATCTGGAATTTGGGATGGGACAAGTTCCTTTCTATTTTGAAATTATTTTTTGATAAAACTAGCGATTATTTATCTAGTAATCGAGGGGATTGGATGACGTTCTCAGGGTCAATTTTAGTGATCCCCAAAAGTGTTGCCAATTCCTCACCGTAGGTAAATGTAAAGAGTTCATAAGCCGATTTTCCGTTGAAAGAAGCTCGTTTGACGCTGTTGACATGCGAACAAACCAGGTTGATGTCATCCTGTGTCAAGTTATCAAAGCTAGTTCCTTTAGGGAGAATGTCTCTGATAAGTGTATGATTCTTCTCAATTCTCCCCTTCTGATCAGAACGATTGGGGTCACAGAAGAAGAGCTTTGATTCACCACGAACATCCATTTCGATGTCGTCTACTCTGGCGAATTCCCCACCATTGTCGGTCAGAATGACAGGAAATATTTCGCAGAAGCTCATCTCCTTCTGATGTAGGTCGTTCTTGATAATGTAGAGGTGTTTAGCGACTTCATTGGCCGTTTTGTTGTCAAGTAATCGAGCGAAGATAAAGTTGCAGAAAGAGAGGTTGAAGGTGAGAAGCACCTTTCCGCCCATCCGTCCAGTAACGGTGTCCATTTCCAGCCAATAGCTGACGCCTTTCTCTGTGAGAAAGCGTTGGAAGTCCTCGTAAGACCGTCCTTCTTTGGCAGTTTTAGGAATGGGTTGGAGGTTTCTGGTTCTCCGCTTTCTGAATTTTACGACACGAGGGAAATCAATGGGCTTTTTGGACAGATAGCCTTTTTCAAGGTATCTGTAGATAGAAGCTCTGGATGCCGAAAGTTCATTTGAGTCGATGATGTGGTTGAGGTGTTGTCCCTTTTGGATGGCAGAAGAGACAATAGCGTCCATTTCATAGAATTCTTCCTTGTTTAGGGCAACGCCTGTTCTCGACTCCGAGAGCTTAGCTTCATAATCAAGCTGAGCTCTTTTGGCGTAGTAGAATTGTTTCTGGTATCCACAATTGGTTCTCTTTTTCGGACAGGCATTACAAACGTAGGGAGCCTTTTTGAGTAGAGGGCAAGCCTCACAATTAGATGTCACAGAATTTTCTTTAACCACTCGATTTCTCCGAACTTCTTTTGAAATTGTGGACGGATCTTTTCCTAGCTTAACAGCGATAGCTGAGAAGGACTTTAGCTGTTCAATTCCTATTTGAATATCATTGCGATCAGAGAGAGTTAAGTGTTTGTTTTTCATTGTCAGTTACCAACTTGTCCCATAGTAAGTTCTACCTTATTTTTTTGTCTCAGTCTAATTTCCAGTTTGGGTGTTAGACTAGAACTTACTTTGAGAATTTAGGGAAAGAAGAAACGAGAAAAATAATTCACCTAAATATTGACAGTTTTATATAAAAGTGATATATTTATAACAGAAAGAGTTAGAAATAATTAACATTTGGTCTATCGTAGAAAGAAGGGATGACTTATGAAAAAACATCTTTACAAACACTTACCATTTGCAATTCTTATTCCTCAACTATTTGTCATCTGGCTCTTCTCGGCTGACTCTAACCCTGTTTGGGTTAAACATGTCACCTTTAGCATCACAATTGCCTTGGTTATCATTATCTTCATAATTGTCAATACCGTCAAATTTCCTGATAAACCTGCTAAGTCTAACATTAAAAAAATGCCTCAGCAAAAACAAGAATTTCGCTGGACTTATTTGATACCAAGTTTGTCTATTATCCCAATTTTAATTGCTAGTGTCATGACCAGCTCAAATCCTATTAGTTTCAAGTTTGCTATTTTAGGAATCACGTTTGGTTTGATAGCTGTCATTTTCGCAGCTACTGTTTGGCTGATGAAGCGTCACAAAAAAGCTTAGAAAGGTTACTTACTAATGAAAAATAAAAAATGGCTCTACATTTCCTGGCTTCCCCTGATGTTACTCTTGTGGTTTCTATCGCCACAAAGTCATCCCACTTGGATAAAATCTATTATTTTCATTATCGTGTTACTGGTTCAAGCTGGCATTTTTTGGTTCATTCGTAGAGAAGCCTTTCAAGACTCAGAAAACCGCTATTTTGGACTAACTGAAAAACTCTACACGGTCACGCTCTTTGCAGCCATGGGCATCTACACAAAAGGTATTTGGGCCCTTACTCCAAATAGCAATCCTATCTGGATAAAGCATGTCATTTTGGGCTTGGGCTTACTGATTTTAGTTATTTTCTTCGTCTACTTTGCTTTCAAAAAAGTAGACGAAAAACCTGATGAACGCTTTTATGCTGACTTAGCTAAAGCTGCTTGCCTGACCTTGACCTTAATGTTAGCTTGTTTGATGATTTTGAGCGTCATCACCTTCTTTTTCCCATTTACTCTGACAGCTGGGATGGTTTTAATTTTCGGCGCAGTGATGATTTTAGTCTTTGATATTGCTTTCTTCCTCTTTGAGAAAAGAGGTGCTTAAGATGGCTAATATTGTCACTAATCTCAAAGAACTGCGTAAAGCCAAAAAAATGAGCCAACAGGAACTGGCGCAATTAGTCGGTGTCCGCAGAGAAACTATTGTTCACCTAGAAAACAACCGTTACAACCCATCGCTTGAAATGGCACTGAAAATCGCAGAGATTTTCCAGCTGCCTGTGGAAGATATTTTTCAACTGAATAAGGAGGAAGGCTCATGAAAACACAAACTTGCCCTTACTGTGGGGAAACTCAATTTGTGACAGCTAAGCAAAATAAAGGTTATGCTGGTATCTCACGTTCAGGTAGCGCTACTAGTCTAGGTCAATCGATCTGCCTAGAAATCTGCAAAAACTGTGGAACAGTTGTTCGATTTTTTGTCGAACATCCTGAAAAATTAAGTTAAGTTAAACAAAGAAGCTGTTCATCACAACAGCTTCTCAGAATGAAGACAAAGTCGTTAGAATTGTATTTCTAACGGCTTTTTCATGCGTAAAGTAATATAATAGAGATAGGAATCCAGTTAATAAGCAGAGGGAGAATCGCTATGTTACACAAAGAAAATCCAGATTACAATCGCGGTCAATTTGGTTTCTACAGTTTAGATGACCTTGTTCCTCAAGATCATCTCCTTCGTCAAATAGAGGAAGCTATTGACTTCTCCTTTATCTATGACTTAGTCGCAGATAGCTATAGCGATGAAACAGGGCGTCCTAGTCTTGACCCTGTTCTGCTCATTAAAATTCCAATCCTTCAGTGTCTCTTCGGCATTCGTTCCATGCGCCAAACCATTAAGGAAATTGAAGTGAACACTGCCTACCGTTGGTTTCTTGGTCTTCGACTGGATGATAAGGTGCCTCATTTCACTACTTACGGAAAGAACTATGTCCGTCGTTTCCAAGATAGACAGGTTATTGAAGGCATTTTCACCCATATCTTAGGGCTCTGTGTCAATGCAGGCTTCATAGATCCAACAGAAATTTTCATTGATGGTACTCATATCAAGGCTGCAGCGAATAACCGTAAATTCATCAATCGTGAAATTGAAAAGCAAGGCAAGTTTATGAGTGATCAGCTAGAGATTGAAATCAATAGGGATAGAGAAAAGCACGCAAAAAAGCCGCTAGGGCTCGCAAAAGAGCCGGAGCCCGTCGCTAAGAAAATTTCCACAACTGACCCAGAAAGTGGTTGGTTTCACAAAGGAGATCATAAAGAGGTGTTTGCCTATACAGCTCAGGTGGCTTGTGACAAGCATGGTTGGGCTCTGGCTTATAGCGTTGAGGCTGGCAATGTCCATGACAGTCAGGCCTTTCCTGCACTCTTCGCTAAACTCCAACCCTTTCAGCCTAGCTTTCTCATTGCCGATTCTGGCTATAAGACCCCAAGTATCGCTCGCTTCCTCCTAGAACAAGAGATTACTCCAGTCTTTCCGTATACACGACCGAGAGGAAAGAAGGGAAAACTGCGGTCTAAGGACTTTGTTTATGATGAATACTATGACTGTTATATCTGTCCTGAGAATCAGGTCTTAACCTATCGCACTACAACCAGAGAAGGTTATCGGGAATATAAGAGTGATCCAGCTATCTGTGCTACATGTCCACTCTTATCCATTTGTACAGAAAGCAAGAACAAGCAGAAAGTGGTAACGCGACACATTTGGAAAGAGGCTTTAGAAACCTGTGAAGAGATTCGACATCGAAAGGGCATGAAGGAGCTCTACCAGAAGCGCAAAGAAACCATTGAACGCCTCTTTGGGACAGCCAAAGAGTACCACAATCTTCGTTATACAAGAGAGAAAGGCAAGTCCAAAATGGAAGATAAAGTTGGACTGACTTTGGCGTGTTTAAATCTAAAGAAATTGGTAAAAATAAGGGCAGGGAAGCCTTTTTATATTGTACAAATACCCTCTATTTTAGTAAAAAGAGGCGATTTAAATTCTATAAACAGAAAAAGACAAACATCAATCGAGATATTTGTCTTCATTCTGAGAAGCTGTTCATCACAACAGCTTCTTTTTTACTTCATCAATTCCAAGGCATAGCTAGTGCTCGATAAAGCGTATAGTGGTGCGGTTTCAGCGCGCATGATACGTGGTCCTAAACCTATTTTTAAACCACCTTTTGATTCAAATGCTTCAATTTCTTCTGGCGAAATACCACCCTCTGGACCAAAGATGAAGAGAATTTTCTCTCCTGATTTCATTTGTGACAATTCACGCGCTAGAACAGCCGTCTCGCCCTTTTTGGCTGATTCTTCATAAGCAACGAAAATCTTGTCAAATTGCTCAAGTTCCGCTAGAAAAGCTGCTTTTTTCTCAAAGAGTTTAACTTGCGGGATGACATTGCGTTTAGATTGTTCAGCTGCACCTTGGGCGATTTTACTCAGTTTTTCTTCTTTTTTAGCTAATTTTTTACCGTCCCATTTGACCACAGACCAGTCAGCTGGGAAAGCCCATAGGGCTGCCATACCTAACTCTGTTGCCTTTTGGGCGACAAATTCCAGCTTATCTCCCTTAGGAAAGCCCATGGCAATGGTAACGGAAACGGGTAATTCAACATTGTCTGCCAGTTCTTCGATGATTTCAACAGATTGGCTCTGGCTGTCCACTACCCGTGCCAAGCGTTTGATGCCGTCATCAAAGACCAGGACAATCTGGTCGTCTGCCTGCAAACGCATGACAGAAAACATATGCTTGGCAGTGTCCTTATCGCTAATCTGAAAAATGCCCTGCGGTGCTCTGCCATTGACAAAATACTGCTGCATCCTAGCCTCCAATCACACCTGAGCGGTCAGCTGTTTTCTTGAAGATACAGCAATTCCACTCGCCCTGAATCATGTGGGTTTCGAGGAAGAAGCCAGCCGCCTCCGCAGATGCTCGCACCATGTCCCACTTGTCCGCGATGATGCCGCTCATAATCAGGTAGCCTTCGTCCTTGACCAGACGGTAGGCATCGTCCGTCAGATGAATGAGAATGTCCGCCAAGATGTTGGCAACGATGACTTCCGCTTCAATGTCAACGCCACGAAGCAGGTCACCTGCCGCAACATGAATATTGCTAGTGTGGGCATTGAGATCAATGTTTTCCTGAGCCACACGCACCGCCACCTCGTCCAAGTCATAGGCGTAAACCTCCTTGGCCCCCAAGAGGGAGCTGGCAATGGAGAGGACGCCTGAGCCTGTGCCAACATCGATGACCGTTTCGCCACCACGTAGGACCTGCTCCAAGGCAAAGAGGCTCATCTTGGTCGTCGGGTGAGTTCCCGTACCGAAAGCCATGCCTGGATCCAGGCGGATAATTTTCTCACCAGCAGTCGCCTCGTAGTCGGTCCAAGACGGTACAATAGTCAAATCGTGGGTAATGCGGGCTGGCTCATAGTATTTCTTCCAGTTGTCTGCCCAGTCTTCCTCTGCCAGTTCCTGACTTTCTAGGCTGACCTGACCCGTTTCCAAGCCAAAGCCAGTCAAAGCCGCCAGGCGAGTCGCCAAATCTGCCTTGATTTCCTCTATATCCAAGGTATCAGGATAATAGGCCGTAATCGCAATCATATCCGACTGCTCCACCTCGGGATAAAGTTCACCGAAACGGTCCTCCTGTCCCACATAGTCAGCTGAGTCGCTAATGGCCACCCCCTGACTGCCCGTTTCAATCATCAGATTTGAAACTGCTTCCTCTGCATCACGATGCACGTGAACCGTTAATTCTTGCCATGAGTTCATGTGTTATTACTCTCTTATTCTAATTTTTGGCGTAAAAAGTTGCCATCTTTATTATCCCACTTATTTGTTAGATTTTCTAAAATCCTCTTTTCTGTTTCAGGACTCCAGTAAATCTTTAGACTTTTCTTTGTTCTAGTTATCGCAGTATAAAGGATATTATGAGTGACCTGTTCGTCAATCTCATTGCTAATGATTATTTTAACAGATTCATATTCCAAACCTTGAGCTCGATGAATAGAAATACAATAGGATATCTGAAAAGGTACAACAGTACTATTATCGCTAATATCTTCATCTGTACTTCTGTATTTATTAACTCTAAACCGCACTACAGAATTAGTTGTATCAAGATATTCTTCTACCAGTTCCAAATCATGACCGTAGACATCAATTCCGCTCAATTGCTTATCAATCAATTCAATATCAAATAAAACTGTACCATCAGATTGTTCTTCTATTTTTCTAATGATTCCCTTGAGATTATTGTAAAGTAATCCTGAAAATCTAGTAGAATCATTGAAAACAATTGGATCACCCGCCTTATACAACTTGGAATTCCATTCAACGCTTAGATTGGGATTTGCCGCTTGTAATAACCTGTTAATATTATTAATACCATACAATCCATCATAATTTAGACTTAATATGATTTCATCCACATGACTTCGTTGAAAAATAGAATTATCAATCTCATGAGTATATCCATACCGAGTCAAATATTCTAAAATATCATCATCTATTTTTCTAAATTTGGACCAGATAGCCTTCAAATCCTTATCTTCCGTACGATAAATATCCTCCAACTCAATAACCGCACTTTTCTTCACAAAAGTTTTTGCCAAATGAAACCAATTGCCAAATTGAATCGATTCAATCTGGTAGATATCACCCACTAAAACCAAAAATTTACAATTTGTCTCATCAAGAATTTTGCTCATATCCTCATTGCTAACTGTACTACATTCATCAACAAATAAAATATCACACTGAGATTGAGAATATGTAGCACTAGCAACTGTATTAAATTCACAATTTGCAGCTGTAATACGCCGTCTAAGATTTTCAACAGCGGTATGTGTAACAGCTAAAAAAAGTTTCTGAGAGGAATTGAATAGTTGGGCAATATGATTCAAAAAATAAGTCTTTCCAGTTCCGGCAGCCCCGTAAATTAGGGATACTGCCGAATCTTCAAATAACGAAATTAATTTTTCTCGCTTATAATCGTCGTCAACACTACTCCCCTCTTTCTCAAGCCAAGATTGAACAAATTGACCATGGTTTGCATTATTTCTAGTCGAAAACTCTCTCAATTTATCAATAACTTTTATCGCATGCATTTCATATCCATATAAATATATATGTCCCTTCTCAGAAATGAGTCGCCGATTAGCATGTTGAGGAATTAGTTTTGAATTATATTCATTAATTAATCCCTCTACATTATTAAATTTATCTGCGAGATCTTTTATCGGGGTATATAGGCATCCTTCAATCTCAGTCGCATTCCGAACTCTCCTAGCAAGGAACTCATGATCTCTACCATCTGAGTCAATACACTCCAATAAGTCATGTAACTTGGGATTGTGGTTTTTCAGAGAGGTACAGAAAGGCATCTCGTCAAAAGGAATACATCCCCAGTCTAGTCTAAACCCTGATAACTTCTTGTTCCCCCCATCACATCTATTAAGTTCATGTCTGTCATATTTATACTGTTCTTTCAATACCTTATTATTCAAATGAAAAAGAAGATAGCGTAGAACATTTGTTCCCGGCGATTTCTTGCGAGTTATTTCACGAATAGTGTCGAGAATTTCAAATATATATAAAGTCTGGGCATTTCTACCAACCCAACTACGGAAATTGTCATAATCTTTGTCAGGCAAATCGAGAATTTCATTCAAGTTGGCCCCATATTCCTTCATATAAGCCATTAATATTCGATACTCTTTATGTGAAGCCGAAACGTCTGGTCCACTAATTTTCAAAATTTTTCGCATATTATTAAATTCACAAGGTCTAACAGATACTTCCCAATCAGCTATAACCAAAATTGATAACTCTTCACCATAGATAGAGATGCTCCCTCTCCTTATGTATAACTTTGTAGCATAATTGGGTAAAATGTCTTTATCTGTATATGCTGTAATCCTATCAAACTTACTTGAATTATCCTCTGTCGTGGTGTATGTAACTTCATAGTATACTCGTTGATTAATAAAAAAAGGTTTAATCTTTTGTATATAGTAACGCTCATTAAAAGATATAGGCGATTTTGGTTCATTGATAGCTATTACAATCTTTGAATAATACTCTTCAGATACTGTATCCTGATAAATTGGAAACTTATCTAAATTCTCTAATAGACTGAAACCATATGTATCCTCCATATAGTTCCGTATTCTTAAAAGATACTCGTAATATTTCAACATCAACCTTTCGGAGCAACCTTCATCCAGAGTATAATGGGAGGCAGACGGCTGAAGTAATCTATGAAATTTTGCAATGAATTTATATTGTGATTTACTTCTAATGTAGGGTAAACCAATATTCTTAATACTAGAATAATCCCACTCTAAATCAGAAGAATTATCATGATTATAAATTTTTATTGCCAGATGTTCGACAAAGTTACGTAACTCATTTAAAATGTTCTGCGAAAAAAATCCACGTTGCCCATTCGTAGTAATTAAATCAATATTCTTACATATATTTTTATCAATATCCAACAGATGTTTATCGATTTTCACCTTCAGACCTCCTTCTTACTATAAAATATAACATCACCCTAATACCTCGGATATGGATAAAACTCCCCTTCCACCAACTCTGCTCTGCCTTTTTCAAAAGCCTCCGCGTCCCAGTCAAGGCCAAAGTCAATGGCAGTCTCGTCGCTCAGGAAGTCCATGAGGTCATCGAGCCCTTGCGTAGCTATCTCGTTGAGTGTTTGGGCAAAGTAGGCTAAAAACTCACGTGAGAGGCCCTTCTTAGGATCATAAGGGATAGTCACTAAGTAGTCGTCCGCATCAAACGTGGACTTGGCAGGATTATAAAAAAGCACGTAGTCCTCGAAAACAATATCTTCACTGGACACCTCGCCCTGGTCATCAATGGTTTCAACACCACTAGCATTTTGCGCCTCCAATACAAAGGTCAACTCTACCGCGTGGTTTTTCTTGTCCCAATCCATAGCATAGTCATAAGCAAAGTGCTTATCCATTTCTTCTTCAATTACTGATAAAAAGCCATATTTTGACATTTGTTATCCTCTTCTAAAAATCATTTACCCTATTATAACATGATTTTTTCTCACGATAGATATTTTACAGTTCAATTGTCACACGTAATCCCTACTGCTCCAAAAACAGGCTAATTTCCGGCAATCAGGTAAAAACACCTAACACTAATCCAAAAAATCATCTCCTCATAGTCTAGCAGTGAAAGAAGCAAGGAAAATCACCTCTATCAGTAACATTTGTGCTACAATGACAGTAAGACATTCGCGAAAAAGGAGAAACTATGATTATTCGACCAATGGAACTGGAAGATATTGACCAAGTCGTTTCTTTGGAAAACATGGTCTGGACCAGTCACACCACTCCCGCTCCCCTACCAGTGGCATCGCGCGAGAAAATCATTCAACAATTTGAAATGAACACGCATTTTTTAGTTGCTCTTGAGGGGGGAGAGATTGTAGGAGTACTGAATTATGAGGATGCCTATCTCTTTCCAAGCGGTAGCCATATTGTCACTTTTGGCATTGCCGTAGCCAAAGAAAGCCGCGGTCTTGGTGTTGGACGAAAATTGATTGAAGTATTTTTGAATCAGGCCAGAGAAAACTACAAAAAAGTCGTCATCCATGTCCTCTCTAGCAATCAAAAAGCACTGCCATTTTACCAGAAACTAGGCTTTAAGCAAGAAGCTCGACTGAAAAATCAATTTTACATTGATGAACATTACGTGGACGATCTAATCTACACCTACAACTTGGAGGACAGCTATGCCAGATAATCTCGCGCTTCGCATGCGCCCTAAAGTCATTGACCAAGTCATCGGCCAACAGCATTTGGTCGGCGAGGGGAAAATCATCCGTCGTATGGTAGAGGCCAACATGCTCTCATCTATGATTCTTTATGGTCCTCCTGGCATTGGAAAGACATCCATCGCCAGTGCTATTGCTGGGACGACCAAATACGCTTTTCGTACTTTCAATGCAACGACTGACAGCAAAAAGCGTCTTCAAGAAATTGCTGAAGAAGCTAAGTTCTCAGGTGGTCTCGTCCTACTCTTAGATGAAATCCATCGCCTTGATAAGACTAAACAGGACTTCCTCCTTCCTTTATTAGAAAATGGTCATATTATCATGATTGGGGCAACAACTGAAAATCCATTCTTTTCAGTGACACCAGCTATTCGCTCACGTGTACAAATTTTTGAACTAGAGCCTCTGTCTATTGATGACATCAAAAAAGCGCTACAGACCGCACTGTCGGATCGGGATCGTGGTTTTGCTTTTGACGTTCATCTTGATGAAGAAGCACTGGATTTTATCGCAACAGCAACCAACGGTGATTTGCGTTCAGCCTTTAATTCTTTGGATTTGGCGGTGATGTCAACACAAGCAGACGACCAAGGTAACCGACATATCACACTAGACACCGTGGAAAATAGTCTCCAGCGCAGCTATATTACCATGGATAAAGACGGTGATGCTCACTATGATATCCTCTCAGCCTTGCAAAAATCTATTCGGGGTTCTGATGTCAACGCTTCCCTCCACTACGCTGCACGCTTGATTGAAGCAGGAGACCTTCCAAGCCTAGCTCGCAGGCTGACCGTGATTGCCTATGAGGATATTGGACTTGCTAATCCTGATGCGCAACTTCACACGGTTACGGCCTTAGAAGCCGCACAACGCATCGGTTTTCCTGAAGCACGCATTCTGATTGCAAACGTAGTGATTGATTTGGCTCTATCTCCAAAATCCAACTCAGCTTATACAGCTATCGATGCCGCCTTGACAGACTTACGAAAATCGGGCAACTTACCCATTCCAAGACACTTGCGCGATGGTCACTATTCTGGTAGTAAAGAACTAGGCAATGCTCAAGACTACAAGTATCCTCATGCTTACCCCGAAAAATGGGTCAAACAACAATATTTACCCGATCAGCTATTGGGAAGAAACTATTTTAAAGCCAGTGATACCGGAAAATATGAACGAGCATTAGGAGCCAATAAAGAGCGAATTGACAGACTTTCTGACTAACTACTCTGAAAATGTTTCAGCAAGCGATTGCAAAAAATTGAATTTACCTCTTGAAATTTTTTCAAAAAATGATATGATAATGGTACAGATAAATTGCTGTGGCATACGAATCCATACCAATGTGTTGACCGACTATTTTTTTGTATTTTAGGGAAACAAAAGTCTTCCTCTAGTTTGCAGGCCGTTACACGCGGAAGCTACTTTAAGAGGAGCGAGTTGCCCACCTGCTTTATTGCGCGGGTTCAATACAAAACATGGATCACCGGTGCCAATACAGCTTACTCCTTCCTTAGCTCAGTTGGTAGAGCAGTGGACTCTTAATCCATGGGTCGTAGGTTCGAGCCCTACAGGGAGGATTTTTCAAACTGCTATTAACCTTGTTAAATCAAGGTTTTTTCTTTTTACCACCTTTATAGGTCTTTCAGTTTGCTTTTATACCCAATGAAAATCAAAAGTAGCCTAGGAAACGAAGCCGACGATAGAACTTGAGTTCATCAAGGCAAGTTGACAACGGATATTTTTGATTTTCGAAGAGTATTAGTACTAGGCAACGAGTTGCAGGCAGTGCTGGAGTACGGCATGGCGATTTCAAATAATCATGAATCAGTTGAAGTTTGAAATAAGGAAACGAAAATTCTTCATTCATCGAAGTCATAAAAGAAAAACTAATTGACTATAAAAGGTTATCTTACCCAGTGAAGTTCATCTCCGGCTTTCTGTTTCTATACAAAGTCAGACCAGAAAATGCTGATAGAGGTAGACTTAGGGCTCATCAATTAAGTCAACAACATCTGAATCTGATTTTTGAAATGTATTACCTTTACAATAGCCAAATCAAAACCGCAAAGCATGATCTTTGCGGTTTCTATCTTTCTACTACACTATTAAAAAAGTTCTTTATAGAAAGCAATGGTTTCTTCTAAGGTTGGCATAAAGGGATTACCCGGAGCACAGGCATCAATCAGCGCATTCTTAGACAAATATTCAAAGTCGAATTCTTCTTCCTTGATGTCCAATTCTGTTAATTTTTTTGGAATACCAACAGTTTCAGACAATTTTTCAATTTCTGAGATGGCATAGGCCGCACATTCTTGATCGCTTTTTCCTTCTGTATGAAGTCCTAGAGCTTTAGCCACATTGCGGAAAGCTTCAGGAACACGTTTGGCATTTTCTTTTTCCACAACTGGTAAAATCATGGCACAGCAGACCCCATGTGGCAAATTGTAAACAGCTCCTAATTGATGTGCCATAGAATGCACATAACCCAGTCCAGCATTATTAAATGCCATACCGCCAAGAAAGATAGCATTAACCATCGCTTCTCGAGCTTCAATATCTTGACCATTTGCAACAGCCCGAGGCAGGTATTCTTTGATGAGTTCAATAGCACCAATAGATAATTTCTTAGTCACATCGTAGGCACCCGGGGTAACTAAAGCTTCAATGGCGTGGGTTAAGGCATCCATCCCCGTAGCTGCGGTCAGAGCAGCTGGTTTTGATAACATAAGTTCAGGATCATTGACAGAGAGCAAGGCAAGACTGTTTTTGTCAACCATGACCATCTTGACCTTACGTTCTTCATCAGTGATAACATAATTGATGGTGATTTCTGCCGAAGTACCAGCAGTCGTATTGATTGCAACAACTGGTAGCCCTTTATTGGTTGATTTGTGTAGCCCCTCAAGTTCTTGTGGTGTCATATCATTGGTTGCCATGATAGAAATGCAACTAGCCGCATCCTGTGGCGATCCACCACCGACTGAGATGATAAAGTCGCAATCATTTTTCCTCAAGACATCTAGGCCATCATAGGCATTTTTACAAGTAGGATTTGGTTCCACGTCGCTAAAAATCACATAAGCAATCCCTTCAGCATCTAGCGGAGCCGTTACTTTTGGTAAAATCTCACTGTTGGCAATAAAATGGTCAGTCACCAAAAGTGCTTTCTTGTACCCTAATTCCTTGATATGACCGCCGATTTCTTTGACCACACCGCGACCAATCAGATTGACTGCTGGAACATAAAATACTGACATTAGAATTCCTCCATTCTTTTCAGGCATAGCCTTTGTTATTATTTAATCCAAAAAAGAAATCGCTTACATCGTTAGTTTACCACTTCCACAAAATATAACAAGTAAAAATGTTAAGGTCTTTTCTGTGTCAATTCTGCCGTTACTCCTAGTTGCCAATGGAAGAGACAGCGAATTAGCTGGAACTGCGATACTCAAAGGCAATATGATAGATTTTTTCTTGACCAGGCCTCAAAACAATATCGCCAAATCCCTGATGATTGATAGCATCTGGCAGGAATTGAGCCTCTAGAGCCACAGCTTCAAATTCCTTAGCTGCTCTGCCTTTGTCCCGCGATGGAAAAATTCCATCTGAAATACCACCCATAGTGTAGATGACCCAAGCATTTCTGTCCGAATAAAGCGCTAATTGGTCACCACTGTCTTGGTCTTTGAGAATTCCAAGAGGACTTTCCATATTAGGACTGACTACAAAGGCATCATCATAACCACCGATTTTCATAAGTGACTGACCAAGGTTTTGGCCATTTCTAAAATCGTAGGCTGTTCCTGTAGGATCCACCTGTTTCCCTGTCGGAATCAGATCATCCCGAGTTTCTAAGTAGGCATCTGCTGCTAAGGTCAAATGGTGACTAGTCAAATCTTGACGGTCAGACAGATTGACATAGACATGATTAGTTGGATTAAAAAGTGTTGGTTGACTGGCCTGAGAGCCTTTGTAAGTGATTGTTAGACGGTTGGCATTGTCCAAGCTAAACCGCACCTCTACTTTCATATCACCAGGAAAACCATCAAGTGCTTCTTTGGGTTCATAGGTCATAATGAGAGTGACTTTGTCCTTACTTTCCTCTACATCATAATCCCAAACTTGCTTATGAAAGCCCTGATTACCTCCATGCAGACAATTTCCTTTTTCATTCTGGGGAACGAAAAAAACTTTCCCATCTATTTCAAAACGACCACTATCAATTCTGCCTGCGACACGCCCAATTGACTGACCAGCACAAAGACCGTTGGTCAAATAAGTACTTGGTTGATCAAAACCAATAATAAGATTTTTCTTCCCACCATTTGCTCTAGGCACCAGAAATTCTTGCCACGTTGCTCCCAATGTTAAAAACGAGGCTTCGATTCCGAAATCATTGACCAATGTGATTTTATGAATAGCTTTAGATGCAATAGTTTCAATTAGTTGAGTTTTAATTTTCATAATCTCTCCCTTACCTTCATTTCTTCTTTATTTTACTCTTTTCATATTTTCTTGTAAACGATTTCTTAGCGGATTAAGTGAATTTTTACTAAATATTTCAAACATTGTTAATCAAAACCACCCGTGAGAACGGGTGGTTTGCTCTTCGGCTGAAAGCCTCTGCTACCGGCCGAGGCCTAAAGGCCTACCGAATGGTTTCCCTTCAGCACCACCTTTGCTAGCTGACCCGACTAGCGGGTCTCTTTAAGACTACTTTCTTTTATTCTTCTCACCTGTAAACGGATCATATTCCTCGAAAAGACTGACTGATCTGCTATCACGTCTTCTTGTAATTGATTACGAATATATTCTTCAATTCGCTTCTGATTTCGCCCAACCGTATCAACATAAAACCCTCGACACCAAAATTTGCGATTCCCATATTTATACTTTAAATTAGCGTGTCGGTCGAATATCATTAAGCTACTTTTACCCTTTAAATATCCCATAAATGAGGAAATACTTAGCTTCGGTGGTATACTCACCAACATGTGAATGTGATCTGGGCATGCTTCTGCTTCATGAATTTCAACACCTTTTCTTTCACATAATAACCGTAAGATTTGACCAATACTTGCTTTGTATTTCCCATAGATTATCTGACGTCTATATTTTGGGGCGAAAACAATATGATACTTACAATTCCATGTAGTATGTGCTAAACTATTATTATCCTGTCTCATCAGAGGTCCTCCTTTTGTATATTAGTTAGTGGTCGGGAAACCTTATCTAATATAACACTTTAGGGGGACTTTTTTGATACATCGCTAAAAGCTTTTCGGAACCACTAGCACAGCTAGTGGTTTTCGTGAGACAAAAAAAAGGTTGGGCTAAATGTCCCAACCTCAGAATGAAGACAAATATCTCGATTGATGTTTGTCTTTTTCTGTTTATAGAATTTAAATCGCCTCTTTTTACTAAAATAGAGGGTATTTGTACAATATAAAAAGGCTTCCCTGCCCTTATTTTTACCAATTTCTTTAGATTTAAACACGCCAAAGTCAGTCCAACTTTATCTTCCATTTTGGACTTGCCTTTCTCTCTTGTATAACGAAGATTGTGGTACTCTTTGGCTGTCCCAAAGAGGCGTTCAATGGTTTCTTTGCGCTTCTGGTAGAGCTCCTTCATGCCCTTTCGATGTCGAATCTCTTCACAGGTTTCTAAAGCCTCTTTCCAAATGTGTCGCGTTACCACTTTCTGCTTGTTCTTGCTTTCTGTACAAATGGATAAGAGTGGACATGTAGCACAGATAGCTGGATCACTCTTATATTCCCGATAACCTTCTCTGGTTGTAGTGCGATAGGTTAAGACCTGATTCTCAGGACAGATATAACAGTCATAGTATTCATCATAAACAAAGTCCTTAGACCGCAGTTTTCCCTTCTTTCCTCTCGGTCGTGTATACGGAAAGACTGGAGTAATCTCTTGTTCTAGGAGGAAGCGAGCGATACTTGGGGTCTTATAGCCAGAATCGGCAATGAGAAAGCTAGGCTGAAAGGGTTGGAGTTTAGCGAAGAGTGCAGGAAAGGCCTGACTGTCATGGACATTGCCAGCCTCAACGCTATAAGCCAGAGCCCAACCATGCTTGTCACAAGCCACCTGAGCTGTATAGGCAAACACCTCTTTATGATCTCCTTTGTGAAACCAACCACTTTCTGGGTCAGTTGTGGAAATTTTCTTAGCGACGGGCTCCGGCTCTTTTGCGAGCCCTAGCGGCTTTTTTGCGTGCTTTTCTCTATCCCTATTGATTTCAATCTCTAGCTGATCACTCATAAACTTGCCTTGCTTTTCAATTTCACGATTGATGAATTTACGGTTATTCGCTGCAGCCTTGATATGAGTACCATCAATGAAAATTTCTGTTGGATCTATGAAGCCTGCATTGACACAGAGCCCTAAGATATGGGTGAAAATGCCTTCAATAACCTGTCTATCTTGGAAACGACGGACATAGTTCTTTCCGTAAGTAGTGAAATGAGGCACCTTATCATCCAGTCGAAGACCAAGAAACCAACGGTAGGCAGTGTTCACTTCAATTTCCTTAATGGTTTGGCGCATGGAACGAATGCCGAAGAGACACTGAAGGATTGGAATTTTAATGAGCAGAACAGGGTCAAGACTAGGACGCCCTGTTTCATCGCTATAGCTATCTGCGACTAAGTCATAGATAAAGGAGAAGTCAATAGCTTCCTCTATTTGACGAAGGAGATGATCTTGAGGAACAAGGTCATCTAAACTGTAGAAACCAAATTGACCGCGATTGTAATCTGGATTTTCTTTGTGTAACATAGCGATTCTCCCTCTGCTTATTAACTGGATTCCTATCTCTATTATATTACTTTACGCATGAAAAAGCCGTTAGAAATACAATTCTAACGACTTTGTCTTCATTCTGAGGTTGGGCTAAATGTCCCAACCTTTCTTCAGTCTTTTCCTCATGTTTTAAGCCTTACTTCGTCAATCACAAAGCCCCTGCTTAGAACATTAATATATCCTATTTCACTACAATATTAACCAATTTATTTGGTACTGCAATGACTTTGACAATATCTTTACCTGCGATGTCGACTTTAATTTTATCGTTAGCAAGCGCTAGTGCTTCTAGCTCTTCACGGCTGGCATCTTTTGGAACCACGAGTTTAGCACGAACTTTGCCCTTGATTTGGACAACGATTTCCACTTCGCTTTCTACTAGCTTGCTTTCGTCATATGTTGGCCATGCAACGTAGCTGATTGATTCACCAGTATTTACTAGACCTTGCCAGAGTTCTTCTGCCAAGTGTGGTGCAAATGGGGCAATCAGTTGGACAAAGCCTTTAGCGTAGTCAACATAGAGTTTATCTTCTTTGTTGGCGGCATTGACAAAGACCATGAGCTGAGCGATAGCCGTGTTGAATTTCAGGTCTTCAATATGCTCTGTCACCGTCTTCACAGTTTCATTGTAAACTTTATCAAGCGCTCCGCTATTTTCCGCCACAATCTCTTTGGTCGTCACGAGGCGGTAAACACGGTCAAGGAACTTACGGCTGCCCTCGAGACCTTCTTCTGACCAGGCAATCGACGCATCAAGTGGGCCCATGAACATTTCATAAACGCGGAGGGTGTCCGCACCGAATTGCTCAACCACATCATCTGGGTTAACCACGTTTTTAAGAGACTTAGACATCTTAGCAGGTGCCTGCTCCAACTCTTCACCAGTTTCGATGTTGAAGAAGGATCCGTCGCGTTTTTCCACCTTATCGGTCGCTACAAGTGCCCCACGGCTATCGCGGTAGCTAGTTCCCAAAATCATGCCCTGGTTAAAGAGTTTTTGGAATGGCTCTTTGGTCGGTACAACGCCAAGGTCATAGAGGAACTTATGCCAGAAACGAGCATAAAGCAAGTGAAGGACCGCATGCTCGGCACCACCGATGTAGATGTCCACTGGTAACCAAGCTTTGAGAAACTCCTCGTCTGCCAATTTCTCATCGTTATGTGGGTCGATATAGCGGAGGTAGTACCAGCTAGATCCCGCCCATTGTGGCATGGTGTTGGTCTCACGGCGACCTTTGACGCCGTCTTCACGTGTCACCTCTAACCAGTCTGTCAAGTTAGCAAGTGGTGATTCACCTGTACCTGACGGCTTGATATCTGAGGTTTTTGGCAATACCAGAGGTAACTCATTTTCAGGTACTGCTGTGGAAGTGCCATCTTCCCAGTGGATGATTGGAATCGGCTCACCCCAATAACGCTGACGGCTGAAAAGCCAGTCACGGAGGCGGTAGGAAATTTTCTCCTGACCAAGACCAATTTCTTCCAACCAAGCCACCATTTTGGCAATAGCTTCTTCCTTATTCAGACCGTCTAGGAAATCAGAGTTGATGTGGGCACCGTCTTCTGTATAAGGTGCTTCTTCTACATTGCCACCTTCCAAAACTGGAACGATGTCCAAACCAAACTGTTTAGCAAATTCCCAGTCACGCTCATCGTGGGCAGGGACCGCCATGATAGCACCTGTTCCGTAGCTAACCAGCACGTAGTCTGAAATCCAGATCGGAATTTCACGACCATTGACTGGGTTAATCGCGTAGGCACCTGTCCAAACACCTGTCTTGTCTTTGGCAAGGTCTGTACGGGCAAGGTCTGACTTGAGAGAAGCTTGGCGTTTGTACTCTGCCACAGCTTCTGCCTGCTCAGGCGATGTGATGCTGTCGACCAAGTCATGCTCAGGGGCAAGGACAGCGTAGGTCGCACCAAATAGGGTATCTGGACGAGTTGTGAAAACAGTGAAGTCCTTGTCTGTATCCTTGATCTTGAAGGTCACATTGGCACCAGTTGACTTGCCAATCCAGTTGCGCTGCATATCTTTGATTGACTCTGGCCAATCAACTTCTTCTAGGTCGTTGAGCAAGCGTTCTGCATAGGCTGTGATTTTCAACATCCATTGACGCATTGGCTTGCGAACAACTGGGTAGCCACCACGCTCAGATGTTCCGTCAGGAAGGACCTCTTCGTTGGCGATAGCTGTTCCCAATTCTTCTACCCAGTTGACAGGCACTTCTGCCTCGTAGGCTAGGCCTTTTTCATACAACTTAGTGAAAATCCACTGAGTCCACTTGTAGTAGCTAGGATCTGTTGTATTAACCTCACGGTCCCAGTCGTAAGAAAAGCCAAGGGCGTTAATCTGACGCTTGAAGTTGGCAATGTTTTCTGCTGTAAAGTCAGCTGGGTCATTTCCCGTATCCATAGCGTATTGCTCTGCTGGCAGACCAAAGGCATCCCAACCCATTGGGTGAAGAACGTTGTAGCCTTGGGCACGCTTGTAACGGCTGAGAATATCTGTCGCAGTATAACCCTCTGGGTGACCAACGTGCAAGCCCGCACCAGACGGATAAGGGAACATGTCTAGGGCATAAAAGTTTGGCTTTTCTGCATCTGTTCCTGTCTTAAAAGTATGATTTTTTGCCCAAAATTCCTGCCATTTGGGCTCGATGTCTTTGTGATTGTAAGTTGCCATTTTGAAAATCTCTCCCAAAAATATAGTCCTTATTATTATAGCACGAAATACGGATAGAAAAAAGAGAGCATATCAAAAAACCACAATATAAAAGCGACCCCTAAATTCTCAAAGTAAGTTCTAGTCTACCCCCAAAGCTGGAAATTAGACTGAGACAAAAAAATAAGGTAGAACTTACTATGGGACAAGTTGGTAACTGACAATGAAAAACAAACACTTAACTCTCTCTGATCGCAATGATATTCAAATAGGAATTGAACAGCTCAAAACCTTTTCGGCTATAGCAGCTAAGTTAGGAAAAGATCCGTCCACAATTTCAAAAGAAGTTCGGAGAAATAGGGTGACAAAAGAGAACTCTAGTGCTTCCAATTGTGAGGCCTGCCCTCTGCTCAAAAAGGCTCCCTACGTTTGTAATGCCTGTCCGAAAAAGAGATTGAACTGTGGATACCAGAAACAGTTCTACTATGCCAAAAGAGCTCAGCTTGATTATGAAGCTAAGCTCTCGGAGTCGAGAACAGGCGTTGCCCTAAACAAAGAAGAATTCTATCGTATGGACGAGATTGTCTCTTCAGCCATACAAAAGGGACAACATCTCAACCACATCATCGCCTCAAACGAACTTTCGGCATCCAGAGCTTCTATCTACCGATACCTTGAAAAAGGATATCTTTCCACAAAGCCTATTGATTTCCCCCGTGTCGTGAAATTCAGAAAACGTCGAACAAGAGATCTTCCTCCCATTCCTAAAACTGCCAAAGAAGGACGGTCCTATGAGGACTTCCAACGCTTTCTCACAAAAGAAGGCATCAGCTATTGGCTGGAAATGGACACCGTTACTGGACGGATTGGAGGAAAAGTTCTTCTAACCTTCAACCTCTCCTTCTGTAACTTTATTTTCGCTCGATTGCTTGATAATAAAACAGCTAATGAGGTCGCTAAACACCTCTACATTATCAAAAACGACCTGCATCAGAAAGAGATAGACTTCTGCGAACTATTCCCTGTCATTCTGACCGACAATGGTGGTGAATTCGCCAGAGTGGACGACATCGAAAGGGATGTTCGCGGAGAATCAAAGCTATTCTTCTGTGACCCCAATCGTTCTGACCAGAAAGGGAGAATTGAGAAGAATCACACACTTATCAGAGATATTCTTCCTAAAGGCAGTTCGTTTGACAACTTGACACAGGAGGACATCAACCTGGTTTGTTCGCATGTCAACAGCGTCAAACGAGCTTCTTTCAACGGAAAATCGGCTTATGAACTCTTTACATTTACCTACGGTGAGGAATTGGCAACACTTTTGGGTATCTCTAAAATTGACCCTGAGAACGTCATTCAATCTCCACGATTACTAAATAATCACTAGTTTTTATCAAAAAAATTAATCAAAAATAGAAAGGAACTTGTCCCATCCCAAATTCCAGATAGCTAGAACTTACTTTGAGACGTCTCAGAGCCAGTAACTTTAGTGTACTCTTTTTTTCAACAATTTCAAGCCAAAAACACCCTTGAAGCCTCATTTTAGTCAAAAACAGAACTTAGTCTGAGACTAAATTCTGTTGGTTTTATGCAGTTTTCTCATAGTAACTTCTGGGAGACTCAGACCTAGAACTTACTTTGAGAATTTACCTATAAAAGCGACCTAATCTGATAGATAACATCTGCCTTATTACTTACAGAATTATAACTTTCCGTAAAAACAGTATTTTGCAGAAAAGATACAGTCATCAAAGCTGTTAATGTTGCTGCTCCTAAACAGAGCATTAAAATTCTTTTTTCATATTCTTCTCTCCTCATTTCACTGCTCCTGCTGTCATGCCACTTACCATATTTTTAACAAGTAAAAAATAAAGTATTACAATCGGAACTGCTATAAAGACACTTCCTGCTGCAAAACGAGCAAACTCAGTTTCATCTAAATTCATTAAGCCAACAGCGACCGTATAAAGATTCTTTTCTTTTAATAATAATTTAGGTAGAATAAAATCACTCCAAGGCCAAGCAAAGTTTGTCAAAGCTGTATAGGTAATAATCGGTCTAGATAGCGGTAAATGAATATGCCAAAAAATTTGAAAGCTTGTCACACCATCTATCCTTGCCGCTTCGTCAATACTATGAGGTATTGTGTCAAAGAATCCTTTTTGTGTCAAATACCCCATTGGTGCTGCTGCACTATAAATTAAAATTAATCCCCATAATTGATTAATCAAGTTAAATTGAGTCATTAATAAATAAACCGCAATCATTCCCATAAAGGAAGGAAACATCCCAAGAACCATAGTTGTTTTCATCAATGCTTTCTTCCCCTTGAATTGAAATCTAGATATCGCAAAAGCTGTTAAAATGACTAATAGCGTTCCCAAAATACAACTCGCTGTTGCAATAAAAAGGGTGTTCATAAACCACTTAGGATAGTTATATAAATCGGTATCTGTAAACAGGGTTGTAAAACTATCTAAACTATAAGATTTTGGAAAAAATCCTTCAAAGGAGTAGATAGTTCCTGATTTTGAAAAAGAAGCTAATATCAACCATAAACATGGAAACAGAAATATAAAACTCACCAAAAGAAGTGCGAGATAAATTCCTGATGTTTGAAAAATATTTGACCATTTTTTCATGAGAAATTTCCTCCTTCTTTATATGATGATGAACGAACATAAACTGATAGTGAAACAATTGATGTTAAGAGGAAAATAACCAAACTAATGCTAGCTCCAATACTATAATAATTATTATCAATAGAAAGGTTGTATAACCAATTAATCAGCAAATCTGTATCACTCGCTAAAAAGTAATTATCCAAATACAGACCGCCTCTTAAGAAATAAAAAATACCAAAATTATTGAAATTCCCTACAAATTGACCAATAAGAACAGGAGTGGTTGCTGTGATGATGTATGGCAACGTAATTTTTGTGAATTGCGCCCACTTATTCGCCCCGTCAATCTCTGCAGCTTCATAAAGTGATTCATCTCGATTAGATAATAACCCAGTTGCTAAAAGCATAATAGACGGCACCCCAATCCAAGCATTTACCAAAAGCCCAATAACACGCGCTGACCATTTAGCATCAACATCAAGAAAGCCTATGGCTTGGTGTCCCCAACCTTGTATGATTTGGTTGATTGGTCCACCATAAGAGAACATAAATTTAAAAGCTAGTAAACTGATAAAACCTGGTATTGCATAAGCTAAAATTGGAAAAGCTCTCCAGATTGCATTCCCTTTGACACGCTTATTCGTAAAAAGCAATGCCAATGCTAAACCACCAAAATAATTCAGTCCCGTGGATAAAATTGCCCAGACAATATTCCAACTGAGTATTTTGAAAAAAGTTGGGGCAAATTGAGAAAGAGAAATAATTTTGACAAAATTCTTCAGTCCAACCCAACTTACTAACTCAGGAGGAACGATCTTTCCACCGTAATTAGTGAATGCAATTAAAATCATGAAAATAATAGGTAGAACACTAAAAACCATAATTCCCAAAACTGGTACAGACAATACGAAAAACGGAAAATCTCTGTCCATAATAATTGCAATTTCTTCTCGGAAAGTTGGTATTTTCTTACCTTCACGCCTAAGTTGCTCAAGATGTAAGGCGTCTCTTACATTGAGGTAGTATAGGTATAAAGCAAGTGCTAATAAAATAAAACTCAAAATCCCCATGAGTAACATGATAACGGAATTATCACCCTCTATACCAAACCAAGTATCAGCTTTTTGAGTACCAAGAGTGAAGAAACCAACCATATCTTGAAAACCTCTTAAGAAAAAATAACTCAAAAATGCTAATTCTATTCCAAAAAATAATATCCCTTTAACTTTTTGTCCATAAAGGAATTGACCAAACCCCATACAAAATACGGATGTCCTAGCTTCAACAGATGTTTCCCTTAAAGCCTTTATTCCTCGCTTAAACATATCTTTTCTCCTATTCTAACGTGTGAATAGCATCGCTAATCTGTTGTGTCACTTTCTCTAGCCCTTGTTTAAGATCTTCATTTGTTTTATATTTTTTATCAGATTCAGAGCGAAAAACATCCTTTGTGATATCAGCAAAAAAAGTTTGTGTTGGTGTCCAAATTTGTGAAACTGCTGCATTTGATGGCATAAGAACAATGTTGTCATTTTCAAGATTTTCGTATACAGCATCTGTTACTCCACCAATTTCTTTTACCACATCTTCTCTCGTAGGTACTACACCCAACATCTCATAGCGCTTAACAATATTTTCATAACTAGTAGCAAAATTAATAAAAGCAAGACTTGCATTCGGATAATTCGTATAAGCGCTTATAGCGTAACCATTAACACCACCCATCGTTTTGGTGTCAATCAATTCTGAAGAATCATCCGTTAAATCACCGCTTTCTGGCAATTGTGGTAGACTAACCATTACAAGATTTTCACTAGCCAACTCTTTTGCCTCTTCCTCAGATTTTCCTTCGTTTTCATAAGTTTTTATTAACTCATCTAAAAACGTTGAGTAAACATCGGGAGTTGACATAGTTGAAAAATAGGTTCCATCTGCTAGTTTACTGTATGCACTAGTCGTAATCGTATCGTCAATACTTTCTTCATTCATAGCAGAAGCCAATTGTTGAATAATTTTAGCCCCTTTTTCAGCATCACCAGCCGCAAAACCTATATCGTTAGTATCTGTGTTATCATCACCGAAGATATAAGCTCCATAAGAAAAGAGAAAACCACTTGAGAAATAAGAATCATAAAGTGATTCCATGTAACCATATTGGGAAGCATTATCAGCATGACGTTCCTGTGAAAATTCTAGTAAACTAGACCAAGTTTCGATCATATCAGGAATATCATTGTTATTATCATCCCAATTTTCCTGCCAATCGCTTGGTAACAAATCCTTCCGATAGTAGAGCATAGGCGTTTGAACATTAACGGGTACACCACAAGTGTAAGTTGTACCATCTTTCTCAACCTCAAAGGCCTTCCATGCTGCTGAAGAAGTTGTATCATAAGCATCTAGCTCTTCCACAGGTAATGGGTATATATGCTGATCTTCTGCGTATTGCATGATAACATCATTAGCTTGATATAAAACATCGGGTCCATAACCATAAGGACCATCATTAGCCAAATCAACGTATTGGTCTGTATTAGCATCTACTGCCGTTATATTATAATCCGAATAAGCTTCATTAAAAGCCGCAATTAACTCAGAAAAGTAACCTTTAGAAATGGCTGTATTATTTTCAAGAACTTTAATAACAGCTCCTTTTTCTAACTCACCGTTAAAAATACTACTCTCACCAGTAGAATTAGTCTGGTTTGAAGGAAAAGGATGACAAAAATTTGCTAACATTAAACTTGGAATCACTGTTAGGGAAATAGCACTTAATGTTTTTAGTTTCATTATCTTCTCCTATGCTTCATAAAAGACATAACCATATGGTAATAAAAATCCATTTCCTTGCAATCCTTTATCCAGTAAGGTAAATTCTGGTAAAATGACTGCTTGTTTTTTAGCTCCTAAATTAACTTGAAAAGTCAAAATATTCTGTTTCCATTTACGTTTGATGATAAGTAAATCATCCTTACTCGAGATAGAAACATCACCATTTTGGATACATTTATTCTTTTTCATAGAAATAATCGCTTTTATATGATTTAAAAATTCCTTATCCCAATTTTTTTCGTCCCAATCAAACGTTCGACGTGAGTCTGGATCATAACCACCTTCAAGACCAATTTCTGTTCCATAATAGAGACAAGGAACCCCCGGAAAAGCAAACATTAGAGCGATAGCAGCTAATAATTTATCTTTTGATTTTCCAACTTGTGTTAAAATCCGATGAGTGTCATGAGAATCAAGTAAATTTAGATTCATTTGATTGACTTGACTCTTGTTTCTCATCAAAATTTGGTTTAATTGATGAGACAAATCAAACGCATTGAAGTTATCAAAAGCAAAATAATCTAAACAGGCTTTAGTAAAAGCATAATTCATAATGCTATCATACTGATCTCCCATTAGGTATGGATAAGCATCATGCCAATTTTCACCAATCAACACACAATCTGATTTCTCAGCTTTGATTGCTTTTCTAAATTGACGCCAAAAATCATGAGAAACCTCATCTGATACATCTAATCGCCAACCATCAATATTTGCTTCTCTAATCCAATATAAGCCGACATTAATCAAAAATTCCTGAACTTTTGGATTAGAAGTATTCCATTTTGGCATATAGTTGCAAGAAGCAAAACATTCATAATTAACGCTTTCAGGATCTGGATAATCGCCATTGATCAAAAACCAATCATAATAAGGAGAATTTACACCTTTGGTCATAACATCTGAAAATTCCTTTGACTCCATACTACAATGGTTAAACACCGCATCTAAAATAACACGCATACCTTTTTGATGAGCTTTTTCAACCAACTCTTTTAAATCTCCTAAAGAGCCA
The DNA here is from genome assembly GCF_040731245.1 of Streptococcus sp. ZY19097. Lineage (NCBI taxonomy): Bacteria > Bacillati > Bacillota > Bacilli > Lactobacillales > Streptococcaceae > Streptococcus > Streptococcus sp. ZY19097. The sequence continues at coordinate 242,627 of NZ_CP160400.1, read as the reverse complement.
AAATGTTCATCAATCGAATAGTAATTAATGATGTCGTACTTATGATTTGATGGGGACTTAAAGATTGGCGTTAGGTAGATTGCAGTGATTCCTAAATTAGAGAGATAATCAAGATGATTAATAATACCTCTTAAGTCACCTCCTGCAAAATTTTTAGGAGTTGGTTTCTCTCCCCACTTCATATCAATATAATCTTGATTTTTATCAAAATCTCCTTGCGAAAAACGATCTACAAAAATTTGATAAAAAACACTCTCTTTCATCCAATCAACAGTTGGAAAAATATCTACCTCATTAATGTATGGCATTTGAAAGAAATTATAAAAACCATTATCAAAATCATATGTTTTTGTTAGACCATCTTCACTGAAATAGTACTGTTGATTACCACTATCCAATTTAAAAATATAAGCCAATCGAGTGTCTTCTAGTTTTAATTTGATTTCAAAATAGACAAAGGTCTTATCTTCAAATTTTAGTGGCATTTCCACTTTACTACGTTCAAAATGATAGTTGTACTTTTTCCCATAAAGAAGATAAACACGTGTCTTCTTATCTTCTTTTGCCATTCTGAGTCTAATGACCAACTCATGATTACTTAATGCAAAACAGTATCGTGAATCTGGAATATGTAACATTCCTGCTTCATTCATTTCATACTCTCCTATGCTAATTATAATTTGACTTTTTAATCATTTTTTTATATAACAAATCTATGAAAAAGATTACTATGAAAGATGTCGCTCGTGAAGCTGGGGTCTCTGTGGCTACCGTATCATACATTATCAATAATCGTGAAGATCAAAAAATTAGCCCTGAAACTCGAAATAAAGTTCTACAAATTATCAATCTTCTCAACTATACACCCAATCAAACAGCAAAATCACTCGTCACTCAAAAGTCATATATTGTCGCTTTATACTATAAAGAGGCAACTTCCTATTTAAAAAAAGCTGAACAACTTCATTTTATTAATAAATTGTCAAACTTTCTTCATGATAAAAACTATCATTTAATGTGTCTGAGTGAGCCACATATCGAAAAGTTTGATTTAGCTGATGTTATACTGACTTTAGATATCAATAAAGATGATTTTTACAGAATTGGTAATGCCAATTTCGCTCCTTTGATTGCGCTTGATAGTTTCGTCAATGACCCACTCTTCTTTCAAATTAATTCTGACCTTCAAAAATTGAAAGAACTAGCAAACACTTACTTCAAAGGACAGAATTTTACTTTTCTGAGTCTACCTATTGAAGATTGTGTGAGAAGAGAACGTTTAAAAGAAGTTTTTCCCTCTCTAGTCTTTATTGAAACAGTAGATGACCTTACCTCAAATAACCATAAAAATATATTAGTTATAGATTCAATTTTAAATAATTTACTTTCATCTTCTGAAACCAAATTGTATATTCCTAATTTTTCTGAAGAAAAATTTGACAAGGTCTTTCAAGCAATTGAATGGGCTTCACAACGTACAGAAATTAGTAATCATAACATTCTTGTATAGAGACTAGGATAAATCCTAGTCTCTATATTTTTACTCTTCATAGGTCCATGTGATTGTATCAAAATTATTAATATTGAAGGACTCCTTCTTATCATCAGCATATTCAGAGTTTTCAGTATCATAAGTGTCTTCGGCAGGATGTGTGGTCAAAGTAAATGTGTATGTTCCAGCCTTTGCTACTTTAATATTCGAACGTTTGCTTGACGTTTCTCCTAGACCACCTGAATTTTCAAGATAGGTCACACCATCAATACTAGTAGCTTCTAAATATCCAAAACCTCTTTGGTTTTCCCAACTGCTATTAATGGCAAATTGGAACTCATCTCCTTCTTCTAATGTCAATGTAATAGTGTAAAGATTACTATCATCGCTATCTTCTTTAGTCAATTTATGTTCATCACTGACAGTAGCTCCCCAATTAGATACCTTTAAAACATCACTATTCCCGTTTCCAACAACAATAAATTGACGTGTATCTTCTTCATAAGTTGAGAATCCTGCATAAAGTGATAAATTATTTGTCAATTTACTACTCTCTGTCAATTTTCGTGAATAATCTGGTTTAATAAACCAACCAACAAAAATTTTGCCATCTTTTGTTGGAACGTACTCTAAAGCATCTGCAGTCGTTTTTACCTCAGCTGTTTTTAAAATAGTTGTACCATCACTATCATAATAAGTTACCTTATTGGATGAAACTTCTGATGTACTCGTTCCAGAAGAACTACTAGTTTGTGAATTTTGACTACAAGCAGTTAAAGTAAAAGAAAGTGCTGCAATTGTTAAAATGTAAAATCCTTTTTTCATGATAATACCTCACAAATATTTTAATAAAGAAAACCTCGCTCAACTTAAACGTTTAAGTTAATTTTATTTTATTGCAATCGTTTCCAATTGTCAAGCTGTTTTTCTTTAAAATCAAAAAAATTATATGATGAAATTTGGCGAGACAAGCAAACTGAAAGATCTAAAATGAAGTTAACCCACTCGGGGTATAAAAAAAAACACCTCAGAGAAAATATGTCCCATGACACATAGCAAACTTCTCTGAGATGTAGCTTTGTTATTTCAAAGCAAAAAACTGTTCGTAGTGGGAATGTTAAAAATTGAACAATAACGCCCTGACTACAATTAATCGTTACTTAGTGCTTGAAACCAATTTGAATTGTTTCAAGAATTGCGAAACAGAGTTTGGAATATGATTATCTGACGGATAAACCTCCACGTCCTCGACATTTACTTTCTCTCTACCATTTTCATCCTGTTCAATGTAGATATCCCTATAAATATAGACATCATCTTGTTTAACCAAAATAGGATCTGATATGTAATTTTTCTCTTTCTCCACCTTTATAGCTTTTTTAAAAATTTTCTTTTCTTTGACAGCCTTGACCGATTTGAACGTGATAGTAGCTGATTTCAGTACACAAAAATAATACTTGTCACCCTCTTTTTTATAAATTCCTTCTAAAAAAGTCATCTCAGGGTAGACTTCTTCGGGATAGTTGTCAACACGTTCGTCCTCTAACTCATCTTGCGACTCGTAATCACTATTGTCAATAAGCATCACCCAGCGGTTATTTTTCAATAGTTTAAATTCATTATAGGCATCGTAAGTTTGGTTTATAGTAAGTTGAGAAACCGTTTCATCCTGAAAAAAATCCCAAATCAGAAAGCCTAGCCCCCCAATTAGAACTAAAAAAAGTAAACTAAGGCGCTTCAACCACCTATTTTTTTTCATGCTGACTCCCTTCTACTAACTTTTTAAAGGCTTTAACCGCTTTAGCAACTCTTTGAGCACAGCTAAGCCCCACACTACCATAGTAGCCCTTTTTATTATAATAGCTATATTCCCAGCGTGTTCGACGATCGGCTAACCCTCGGCTTTTGACCTTATTAGGTGATTTAAAAGCAACTCCATATTTTTGAAGAACACTTTTACGAAACTGGGGATCATGCAAAAGTACAGGATAAACATCAAGATACCGATGCATTTTGTTATTCTCATTAGCATAATTATAGCTAGCACCGTTAATGATACCATTTTCAGTACTGCCTTCGGGATCTAGTTCATTGACAAAATGACCATCTTCATCAAGGATAAACTCAGTATAAAAGCTCATCACAATTTTAAAATTAACTTGGTTTTTTCCATCAGGATAAGTTTTCTTGATCTTAGAAATGGATTGATTTGAAATGGCAATCTTATTGTGTAAGCGAGAAGATTCTCCCCAATCATAGTTATAATAATATCTATCATCTTTAATGCCAATTCCCTCGACAACAGCATTGGATTCATCCATGTCTTTCATATAACGAGCTAGAGCTTGAGCATCTGTTAAACCCTGACTTCTATATTCTTTTCGAACCCATTGCGCTTGCTGGGCAGAGATAACATAACGTAACTGATGCAGGCGATGTTGCAAATCTCCTGGCTTTGCCAAACTTCTCCCTGGAAACGCCAACTGAACTGTTCTTGAAAAGATTTTCCAAAAATTTTCATTTGGCTCAATATCGTCTGAAAAATGGCTAATCAGCTCCGCTGTTTCCTGCGGACTCCCTGAAATTTCATCTGGCATTCCCACTGCTTCGAGAGCCAATTTTAGAAGTTTCTTAGCTTTTGATTGACTAGCTCCCTTAACATCATATTCCCACATCTGCTGAAAAATATCACTACCAAACAGCTTAGCTTGGTCAGACCGTTTGGTAAAAAGTACTTTTAACTGACTGACATTTTTCTTTTTAGAAGGAACCTTCAAATATACCTTTTGAATAGATTTTTCACTCCAACCAAATGATTTTAGAGCGTTGACGTCCGTTTCCAACTGCCGAACCAATTGCTGCTGTTCTGAGGTGGATAAAGGCTGTTTCAACTGACTGACATAGGTTTCAAGTTTTGATGCAGGCTTCTTTCTACCATTTGTCAAGCCTATCAAGGTTTTAGAGAAAAAATAATTTTCATACAGTCATCAAAATAGGGAAGTGACCTTACTTTACACTAAAGATTTACATAAAAAGTGTATACAAAATCAACACCTTATTTTGTGATTTTTGAAATAAGGTGTTACAATAATATGGCATAAACAGTTTTACCGATTTTGGGTTAAAGTGTAATCGTAAAGTTTGTTATGCATAATGAGGTAATACATTGTCCGGATGAGACGATGTATGGAGGCAATCGTGTGTGGCTTGGTTGAAGTCGTTTGCGATTGCCTTTTTCGTTTCTCATAAAAGTCTGCAATATGGCAAGGATTGGTGTGACTAGCTGAAGCGATATTGTGAATGCATTTGAACAGAATCTTTCTAGCGTAGGGGTTGCCACGCTTGGTAATGTGTTCCTTAGCGATGAAGTTTCCAGATTCATAGTGTCTCAGGTCAATACCGATAAAGGCATTGATTTGATTGGCAGACTGAAAACGGCGAATATCTCCCAGTTCACCAATAATACTTGTTGCAGTCGTCTCAGCGATACCAGGAATAGAAAGCAGAATGTCATACTCTGGTAAAGGTTGAGCTAGTTCCACCATTTCGTCTAAGATTGCTTGTCTCTGTTCAGAAAGTCTAAGCAATTCTTTTGCATAGTAACGGACCTCTTCCATGATTGGAGAGGTTTTCTTGACGGCACAATAAGATTGATTAGCTAGTGCTGTCAGCTTCTCTGCTAAGTAGGCCACACGCTCGTCAGAAATCCGTTTTGAAGTGGACAGACGGATGCTCTTTGAGAGTTCATCCTTGCTTAACTCAAGCACGAAGTCCTTGCAAGGAAACGCAGTAACTAAGTTCCAGTATTGTTCCCCAGTTGGTGTTGACAAGATAGTTTCCAATTCAGGAAAAGTGACCTGTAAGACCTTGTGCAGACGGTTTTTAGCTCGAACGATGTCCTCAGTTAAGTTCTGATAGAACCGACTTGAATCTCGCAGATCTTGATAGACTTCTTCTTGGACATAGGTCGGTTTACGATTCAATACAAACTGAGACTGAGCCAGTTTTTCGGCGTCAATTTGATCTGTTTTTCGCACACGCAAGCTATCCAGTTGCTTCTTGGCTTCTAAGGGATTGAGTCGCGTATAAGCGTAGCTATGTTCATCCAGAAAAGCTTGAAGACGACGAGAATAGACGCCTGTTGCTTCAAAGATGATTTCTGGCTTGTGGACGGTTTTCAAATCGCCAAGTAGCCGAGCAAAGCCAATGGCATCATTGGGCATGGTATAGCCATGAACCTTCTCGCCGTTGACTAGAATGGCCACTTCTGAACTTACTTTACTCACATCAATCCCAAAAACTGCACGCATGATATTACCTCTTTGTCTTGAATGATTCCTTGTTTTAGAGATGTCATTTTCAATACTCGACGTCTAGCGTCCCACATACTTTGATAACATTCTTTCTAAAACAGGTGTCTTGCCAGTTTTTGTTGCGACGTCTAGCGTCAAAAAGCCCCACGACTTAACAAGACACCTCTACTTTATCATCTTGAGAATGAAAAAAGTAGTGAGTACTCTCTCCCGTCGGAGATTTCCTCACTACTAATCTTAGTATGTTTTTGTTCTGCTAAAGCGTTTGTACAAAAAAAGAAGGCAAGCCCAAAAATAAGATTGGCAAACACGATACGATAACTTTTCATAAATTTTATTTTAATAAAACTATTGTCTAAAAACAAGTGTGTCATTATTGCCTTAATCCTTAGGATTTGTTGTTAAATAGACTGACAGGTCAGCCATACTTTGTTCCGCATCAGCCACACCGTGTTGATAAACCTCTTCAAATTTATCTGGATCTTTTTCCAAACGTCCTATATCAATGGATTGACTTGGTCTAATGACAAAAACTTGACCTGATTTTTCAAGTTCAATGATGTGCTCCACGGTATCATTATAGTGCTGGTAACGTTTTGAAGCAACTTTTACAAAATTAGGATAATGCCGATAAAGTAGTTTATAAACACGTCCGCTAGATGGTTTTTTACGATAGTCAATAGGACGGGTCAAGATAACGATAAGCTTATCAAAGCCCAAACTTTTGGCAAAATCAACTGGGATAGAGTCTGACAGGCCGCCGTCCAGATATTTTTTCCCATCTACTTCAACAATTTTAGAGACCACTGGTAAGGCTGAGCTAGCACGTAAAGTTTCCATCTGCTTAAAAACATTATCGATCTTGTGATATTCTGCTTTCCCTGTTTCTATATTGGTCAAGGTTGCATAAAAAGGAATCCCTGATTTTTCAAAAGCCTCCTCATCAAAAACATCTAATTCCATAGGAACTTTATAATAAGTAAAGTCCTTATTAACCATATTTCCAGTACTCAGCCAAGACCAAAATCCCATGTAATGAGGATCAGAGATATATTTTTTATTGTAACGTAGCGCTCTTCCGCGCTGTCCTGACACATAATTGACTCCAAAAAGTGCTCCCGCAGAAACTGACACAATACCGTCCACTTTAACGCCAGCATCCAAAAAAACATCCAAAACTCCTGCAGTATACAGCCCGCGCATTCCGCCTCCTTCCAAGACTAAGCCAACAGACATCTATCTCTCCTCCTTGTTTTTTCTAATCCCCATTATAACAAACTCATAGTCAACTTGTCAGAAAATAGCTTATCTTGACAAATCATACTTGACACCCCAACCTTAATAAAACCCAGAAAGAAAAGATAAAATTTTATTACTCACCCTAATGTCATTAATTTAAGATTGACGAAGCATTAACGATATCTATTCAAATGAGATAGTAGCTTATCAAGATGAAAATTCGTCCCTTGATTTCTCGCTTCCAGTACTCAGAAAAGTTTTGAAAGTTGAAGATAAATCAAGTTTGTATCAATACGGTGTGAAAAATAGTGAAACAATAGATTCTACTAAAAGTTTTACCGTTATAGTATAAATAATTAAAACTGAATTTACCAATCTTTCCCCTAATGCACTAAAAATAACCAGCCGAATGATGATCTTAAAAAAGAATCATTCAACTGGTTATTAAGATTACAAACTATTAAGCTAGCGGCACCGGACTTAGTCTAACGTCACTTATTACAATTCAGCAATTTGGTACAATTCAAGTTCAGCTTGTGTTTCTGTACCAAACATGTTAATCATGATTTTAACCTTGTTGTTTTCAATTTCAACGACACGGCCTTCTTGTCCCATAAAGGCACCATCAATGATTTGCACCACATCACCAACTTTAATGTTAGTATCAAAGACATCAACTGTTTGCCCCATTGAGATGAGAATAGAGCGAATCTCTTCTTCCAAGAGCGGTGTCGGTTTAGATCGGTTACCATGTGAACCAACGAAACCAGTAACATTAGGTGTATTACGGACAACAAACCACGCTTCATCAGTCATGACCATTTCCACCAAAACATAACCCGGAAAACGATTTTCTTCGATTTCCTTGGTTTTTCCATTTTTCTCAACATTAACCGTTTGTGTCGGAATTTCCACGCGCAAGATATTATCAAGCATGTTATAAGTTTGAGCGCGCTGCAAAAGGTTTTCCTTAACCTTATTTTCGTAACCCGAGTAAGTTTGAAGGACAAACCAGCCCTTATCAAATGAATCTAACATAATTTCCTCCTCATTGCATTATAAAAAAGCCTAGCGGCTTCTCTGTCTGCGTTTTCTCCCTTATTATAGGAAAAAATACCAACCTTGTCAACAAAATACAAATCAATTCACGACAAACCCTGAGACAGAATTTTCTTTGCGTTTGCCGTGATTTTAGCATCCTTTATTTGAAGCATTTTTGAAAAAACCTAAAACCGGCGTTTCCTAAAGTTTTAAAGCTTGAAATTTCATTCCATTTCAACTCATTTTATTTGAATAGTGTGAGTTTTGCTACCAAACTACGTGAATTGAGTTAACTAAGAACCTACATTCACAAACGAGGTGCTTATAGATAAGAAATAGTTTTTTCGCTAATCAAGGCAAGGGGGAGAGAATACTGACTGTATTTTGAAAAAAACTAATGATGAATAGCTCAAAAACTAGCCTTAGAGAGAAGTGCTAAACTGTAAACACAGGTTCTAATACAAAAAACTCACACCAGACTATTAATAAATGAAGATAGGTTGGATGAGATCATTCATCTGAACAATCTCAGTAAAAACTCAATATAGATGCTACAATAGTTGGCGACTTCTCTAGACTATGAATTTCCAATCAATCACCAAACATCAATACTCTGATGTAATCTATGTAAACCTATCTTATGGGCAAGGGGCCCTTATTTTCCTTCCCTACCTTCCAAGAGCCAGTCAATGATGTTTTTTTTCTGAATCCCCTCGTAATTAGCTGTAGGTTGGATAACATCCAAAGTCAAAAGGTATTTAGGATATTGGTCGTTAATACTATGAAAAGGACGCAGTTCACGTTCCAATGTTTCAGGTGCAAGAGTTGTTTCACTAACCTGATAATATTCATAGGTCCCTTGGTCTGTCACGACAACAAAATCAACCTCATACTTCCCAATATTACCGATATAGACTTTTGAAAAACGTCTTCTCAATTCTAGATAGACTAAATTTTCAAGTATATGTCCTAAATCTTCTTGGTGATCAGGCAATAGTAATCGTCTAAATCCCAAGTCAACAACATAATACTTTTCTAATCGTTGTAAAAGTTGTCTCCCCCTAACATCAAAACGAGGGACAGAGTAAAAAAGAAGACTATCCGTCAAAACATCTAAGTAATTTTCAAGCGTTCCATTCGCAATCTTAACACCTTGGCTGACTAAAGTATTTCGAAGTTTATTCGTTGACACTTGGCTACCTATACTACTCAAAATGGTTCGTACCAATCGCTCTAATAAGTCAGGACTAGGTGTCCCTGCTCTTGCAACAACGTCATTTAAGAGAATCGAATGATAAATACCTTGTAAATACTCAATCTTCTCTTGGTAACTTTTTGTCTGTAAAAGATAAGGAAAAGCACTAAATAAATAGTCATTAAACAGCTCAGCCTTAGATTTTAGGGAATCTTCATCACGCACTCCTGAGATATACTCACTAAAGGATAGTGGAAGAACCTCAAGTTCTACATAGCGTCCTGTCAAATTAGTTGCTAACTGACCACTCATAAAATATGCATTAGATCCTGTTAAATATAAGTCAACATTGGGCTTGATAAATAAACTATCCACCACCAACTCAAATTGTGGAACATGCTGAATCTCATCTAAAAAAACATAGTAAGTATCTTCAGACACTAAACGCTCTTCAATGTAATCATTCAACTTGCGAAAATCTCGCAAATCGTAAAATCTTAAATCTTCAAAGTTCAAAACTATTATCTGATGGTTAGGAATCCCAGATGCCAAGAGTTCTTCTCTAAATAATTGAAATAATACAGATTTCCCAGATCGCCTGACACCACTAATAACCTTTATCACTTGACGGTCTTTATGCCGTCTTAAAAAGTCTAGATATATTGTTCTGTCAACCAATTTCATTCGCTTCACCTCAAAAATAGTATAGCACACTCGTGAATTATTTTCAATCTATCGGAAATAATCAAAATTTTAGAAGATTTTTTCTATTCATTTGGAAGTATCTGATTAACATACAAGTTAGTTTCAAAAAATTGAAAATAATAGTTCATTTGATGTACTCCCGATTGATTGACATTCTGTGCACATACTAAGGTTATTGAAATAAGCTTGTCTTTTCAACGACTTTGAGAAATTAAAGGGAAACTGAATAGGTATCTGACTCTTAGCGACAGTTTGATAACCTAAATTTATGTCAATACCTCTAATGTCATTCCAATGGCTGTTGGAGAATTCGCTTTAAACTCTTTGAAGCAATAAGGTAAAAATAAGGTGAATTTTGAGGTGAGTTTTTAAAAAAAGTGCACAAAAAAGCACCCATGAGGTGAACTCTTGAGTGATTTGAAACGTTGATATAACTGGATATTAACGTTTTGAGGCACAAAAATTTTGTTTTCTGTATAACCGTATCTGTAAGCGACTAAAGTCGCAACAGCTATATCAACTATTTCGTCAATTTAGACAAAAAACACTTCCCGAAATCGAGAAGTACTTGAGTTATCGATAACCCGAAAAAACAGACTAACGTTTACTCAATTGACCTGCTTTATGTACTTTCTTAAGACCTGATTGGGGCATCCTTTATTTTAACCAATTTCAAAACTCAAAATTTCATCCAATTTCATCAAAATAAGGTAAATTTTCAAGCAAAATAAGCAAAATCGAACCAGAAAATATAAAAGTTTACCTTACTCTTGATTCTAAAATATGCACCACCCCAAAGTATTCACTTTTAATTTTCACACATTCTATGTATAATATAGTTACAAAATTGGGAGGCGTAGCTAATGAATGTTCCACTGAGTATCAGTACTACAAAAGTTTGCAAAGAGGAACCGAATGTAGAAACTAGCATTCTCAAAGATGAGCCAACTTTTGACTTTGACAAAGAATTAGAAAATGCTATGAACCAATATGATGAACTATTGAAAGAATTGGTGGATAAATGATTTTTCTACCTAAGCGCATTTGACATATTCACAGCCGATCCTTGAAATAAGGCCTATAATGAAAAAAGTGGCTATCACTTGATTGTTGATAGCCACTTTTCTGTATTCTACTGCGTTCTACTGTTTCCTACTGTTTCCTACTGTTTCCTACTGTTTCCTACTGTTTCCTACTGTTTCCTACTGTTTCCTACTGTTTCCTACTGTTTCCTACTGTTTCCTACTGTTTCCTACTGTTTCCTACTGTTTCCTACTGTTTCCTACTGTTTCCTACTGTTTCCTACTGTTTCCTACTGTTTCCTACTGTTTCCTACTGTTTCCTACTGTTTCCTACTGTTTCCTACTGTATTCTTATTACTAATAGTATCCTGACTGCAATCATTTATCAACTAAAAGATAATACTGATTGCGGTCATTTTTACTTGAACCAAACCAAGTAATAAGTTCTAGATCACGAAGATTATGAAGTAATTTAACAACAAATGATCGACTCCTACCTGTAAGCTCAATGGCTTTTGCCGTTGTCATTCTCTCGCCTGAATTATACATATAGTGGACAATTAATTGCTCATCTGCTGTTAATCCATAAAAATCAGAGAACTGTTTTTCCAAACTGTCTCGTGTGCGCAGATGACGGCTGACAATGTTATTCTCAAGCGTCAAGACAACCTTATTCCCAGGTGCTGAGTATTTTGGTTCATGGAGAAAAGCAGATGCCATCTCCGAGTAGGTCCGTTTAACACCTTCATTCATCTCACGAACTTACCGGATGATAACAAAAACAAAATGGCTCCCGAAATAAATTCAGAAGCCATCAGGTGTAGTCTCTAGCAATCTACACCGCCATCAATACTACTATTCTACCACCTGATATTATTTTCATCAACTATTTATCTCTACTTCTTTAAATGTAATTATCGATTTTTGCCAGCTTATTGAAAACATCCGTCCCTAAAATTCTATTAAATTCACTAGTTGGAATTACATTTTTCAAATCGACGACAATTCGTTTAAATTCTCTTGTTAATCTTCTTAGTTCCGTCTTTGAGTAACCCAAAGCTTCTAGGTACATGATAATAAGAGATAAATAATCGACAATGGATTTAAATGATATACTGGTAATACCAAATTTTATCCTCAAATCATTTAATAAAGTATTATTTATCTTGCGATTCTTGAATCTGGTATCAAAAATAATATGATTATGTGCAATACCATTTCTTAATTCATTCAAAATAAAGATATGATTCGTTAAATGATTAGCATTCGTATCCATACAATCATATATCCCCAGATTCGTCAGCACTGCTTTTCGATCCTCTTTATGCATTTGTTTTACAAAATCACCTAGTTTTCCAAACGAAATAATTTCAAACATCACCCATAGCGGAATAGGTTCACCTGAATTAATCTTATGTGTTACCATTTTATTCTTACCATAATTCATATGAACACTACTGTGGATATTTTTTTGAAGGTTTAACCGATTGTTTAACATCATCGTTTTATCTTGACCACTAAAACGATGGTAGTCAGTTAATTTTTCGCTATAAATACTTTCAAATGTTGGATTCGAACCACTGACCAACTCATCTAAAATATAATTCTTTATAGAAGTTTCAATAGATACTAATGGTGAAAATAATAAATCTTTGAGGGCCGTATCAAAGTTATAAACAGCTATAATTTCATCAAAATGACTAAATGATTTATTCTACTAGCTAATTATGTCAAAACATTAAATTGAAAGACTTTTTATCAGCATTTCATCATTCGAAAGTCCACATTTTCGATAGAATAGTGCGTCTAACTCAGCTTAAATTAATTGCTACCGTAAATTATCTACTCTATCTTCAATTCTTTTAACCTCTTCATTCGTCAAATCCAATATTTTTATGAATTGTTCATCTATATCCCGAGTAAAATCAATCATTTTTTGATTTTCTGTATAGTCTAATAAGTCAGGGACTAACTTTGCAAGTGAAGAAAGATTTTCATCAGTTAATAAGAATGCAAAACGTATGAATTTCGAAGAAACATAGTTATAGAAATTTGTAGATTCTATTCTCGTATCAAAAGCCTTTAAAGCAAGACGACTCCTACCAAATGCAGTATATGGCTCTAATATTGCCAATTGGTTATCCCTCTTCTGACCACCAGCATTAGTGCTAGATACAACAACTTTATATTTATCAATCAAATCTTGCTTAACTTTAATAACTTCTCGTTGTGCAATAAACCAATCCAGCCTTACCTGCTTTGTCATTTGCAAGAAGTTTAATTTGAGTTTTTTTATCAAATTCCTGACCATTGTAAATCTCAACTTTATCAGGATTTAGTTCAACAAAATTACTTTCAATTTGGAAAAGCTTTTGATTAATCGTTGATGAAGATGACAGAAAATTTAAATTATTATCAGCAACAAACTTTTTAATTTTTTGAACAATCGTTTCATCAGTAGGATAAATTACAAACGTCTCCTTGCCTGGATAATTTCTCTGAATAGCCAAAATTTTTCCACCCTCAACTAGCGAATACTCAAATGTATCGGATGTTTTACTATAGTCTTTATGAACAATTGAAATACCATCTGAGATTGCCACTTCTCCAAAGATTTCATTTGCATTTGGATAATAAATCAAGTGGATCAGGTTAGTACTGTTTATTAGCTCTATTCCGAATTCATTCATTCCACGACCAGATTGTTGCATCCAGCGTCCTCCAGGATAAATAAGTACAGAATGATTAGGATTCAATTTATCAGTAAGTTTTTGAAATAATTGAAAAACATTATTAACCCTTTGCTGCTGACCAGAAACCATCTCTTTTTCTGTTGCACTTTCCTGATACGGAGGATTTCCTATCACTACATCAAATTTCACCTTGTTAAATGCCTCCTCGACTAGTTTTTTACCTTGTTCAATATCTGTTTTTAGGGTATCTGTCAAGCTTTCAATGTAAGTTACATTGGTTTTGTACTTCCGATAGCCTGTCAGTGTACGTTCGGTAATGGTTTTTGCCATTGGTGTTTTGGCAATAGCATAGATGTTATTCGCTAAAATCTCCTGATAGACTTGATCAGCTTCAAAACGGTTGTCATCATTTTCTGCCATTCGTTGATAATACAAACTAATGGCGCTATGAAGAGGATAGAGACCTGTCTTCGAGTTGATATCTAAAATCTTAGTTTCTTTCTGATAAATAGATGAGGTAATCTCATTGTCTACCCAGTGAAGATTTGACGTCGCACCATCTGTCACCGACTCAAAGTTATCATCATAGAAATTCAAACCGCCTACTGACTTAGATACTTGTAGATTGACCACGCGCCAAGGTGTCAGTACGGTTTCCTTGTCAGGATTCTTAAAGGTACCAAATAGCTCTGCAATCTGCTCCGCCCGCTCGATGAAGTCCAAGTCATCAAATGATTTGGCACGCTGACGGATAATACGACCCGCTTCGATAAAGACCTCAGCATCATAATACTTGGTAATCTCACTAAACATTCCCTTGGTGAAGCCTTTTGGCATGAACTCTTTCCACGATTCATCATCCACCTGCTTGATAAAGTCCTGAATGGTGATGTCTTTTGATAAATCGACCGCCATACCGTAAATCATCATCGGAATACGGATAGATACCCCACGTAAAATAGAAATCATATTTTTCCGCTGTTTCTTAGCTTCTTTTCTACCATTTGTCAAGCCTATCAAGGTTTTAGAGAAAAAATAATTTTCATACAGTCATCAAAATAGGGAAGTGACCTTACTTTACACTAAAGATTTACATAAAAAGTGTATACAAAACCAACACCTTATTTTGTGATTTTTGAAATAAGGTGTTACAATAATATGGCATAAACAGTTTTACCGATTTTGGGTAGAAGTATAATCGTAAAGCTTATTATGCGTAATGAGGTAATACATTGTCCGAATGAGACGGTGTATGGAGGCAATCGTGTGTGGCTTGGTTGAAGTCGTTTGCGATTGCCTTTTTCGTTTCTCATAAAAGTCTGCAATATGGCAAGGATTGGTGTGACTAGCTGAAGCGATATTGTGAATGCATTTGAACAGAATCTTTCTAGCGTAGGGGTTGCCACGCTTGGTAATGTGTTCCTTAGCGATGAAGTTTCCAGATTCATAGTGTCTCAGGTCAATACCGATAAAGGCATTGATTTGATTGGCAGACTGAAAACGGCGAATATCTCCCAGTTCACCAATAATACTTGTTGCAGTCGTCTCAGCGATACCAGGAATAGAAAGCAGAATGTCATACTCTGGTAAAGGTTGAGCTATTTCCACCATCTGGTCTAAGACTGCCTGTCTCTGTTCAGAAAGTCTAAGCAATTCTTTTGCATAGTAACGCACCTCTTCCAGCATTGGAGAGGTTTTCTTAACGGCACAATAAGATTGATTAGCTAGTGCTGTCAGCTTCTCTGCTAAGTAAGCCACACGCTTGTCCGAAATACGTTTTGAGGTGGACTGACGGATGCTCTTTGAGAGTTCATCCTTGCTTAACTCAAGCACGAAGTCCTTGCAAGGAAACGCAGTAACTAAGTTCCAGTATTGTTCCCCAGTTGGCGTTGATAAGATAGTCTCCAACTCTGGGAAAGTGACCTGTAAGACCTTGTGTAGACGATTTTTAGCCCGAACAATGTCCTCAGTCAGATTCTGATAGAAACGGCTGAGATCCCGCAAGTCTTGATAGACTTCTTCTTGGACATAGGTCGGTTTACGATTCAGCACAAACTGGGACTGAGCCAGTTTTTCAGCGTCAATTTGATCTGTTTTCCGCACACGCAAGCTATCCAGTTGCTTCTTGGCTTCTAAGGGATTGAGCCGTGTGTAAGCGTAGCCATGTTCATCCAGAAAAGCTTGAAGACGACGAGAATAGACGCCTGTTGCTTCAAAGATGATTTCTGGCTTGTGGACGGTTTTCAAATCGCCAAGTAGCCGAGCAAAGCCAATGGCATCATTGGGCATGGTATAGCCATGAACCTTCTCGCCGTTGACTAGAATGGCCACTTCTGAACTTACTTTACTCACATCAATCCCAAAAACTGCACGCATGATATTACCTCTTTGTCTTGAATGATTCCTTGTTTTAGAGATGTCATTTTCAATACTCGACGTCTGGCGTCCCACATACTTTGATAACATTCTTTCTAAAACAGGTGTCTTGCCAGTTTTTGTTGCGACGTCTAGCGTCAAAAAGCCCCACGACTTAACAAGACACCTCTACTTTATCATCTTGAGAATGAAAAAAGTAGTGAGTACTCTCTCCCGTCGGAGATTTCCTCACTACTAATCTTAGTATGTTTTTGTCTTTAAGGGCTTGCTTTAATTCTTCGACTTGTGTTTGGGTAAGTTCTTTTGTCATAACACTATATATCGCTATTTCTGATTTTTGTTAAGTATAAGATGAAGTCAGTAGAACGTCGTCACAAGAATTTGAAGCATAGCACACCTCATATGTTACGTCACACAGGTGCTTCATTAGCCAAATTGGCTGGGTATCCTCTTAGTCAAATTTCAGAAGCTCTTACACACAGTGATTCAGAGACCACTAAAGGTTATATCAATGTCATTGACACTATCCCCAAAACAGTTGGAGAGATTGCTCTAGAAAATCTTCCAAAAAATCAATAAGGCAATTATCAGGCAGTTTTTCAGGCAGTTTTTAAATTTTAGAGCAAAAAAGACACCCAAGATAAAAATCTTGAATGTCTTGAAACGTTGATATAATCGTAACGATTAACGTTTTGAGAATTGTGAAGCTTTACGAGCTTTCTTAAGACCTGGTTTGGCTAATCCAATATCTGAACTAGCTCATATTACTTTATTTAAGCTATTTTGGGTCTAAATTTTCTTACAAACTTTTAATGAATTTCAAATAGTTTTATCTAAATAGGGCAATTTTACCATAAAATTAAGATAATACGAGTCAGGTATATCAATAATTTGCCCTATTTCCTAAACTGATATGAGTAAATTCAAATACCATCTCTACTCTCAAAAGTAAGGATGGTATTTTAGGTTTTTATTGCGTGACTCCCTTCACACTAAAAAAGGTAAAAGATAAGTTAGTGTATTATTTTGTATTTTTCGCTCCACCATTATGACTATTTGGTCGAACAAACTTAATATTCTTATTATCCTTTATAAACGGTCTAACCACATGATTACCTACAACTTTTTCCATTTTTATAGCAATATCATCATCTGTATTTTGATCAGAGATAATAGGAAGTATAATCATACGTTCATAAAACTTATTCAGGTTTAGAGATAGGATATTTAACAATTCTTTAGCTTTCATTTTGGGTGAAGATTCCAAATTGGGTGAAGATTCCAAAGTTTTTTCCATTATATACTCAAGGTATTCACTTGACACACCTTTTTCAAAATATATTTTATTTGCCCAGTCACCGTCTACACTAGATTTTCCAACTTCAATAATATCACCGAAAGAACTAATACCAATAAATACAAAATTAATATTAGAACCATTCGAAGATTCTAACCCAGTTATGTCAGAAAGCTCTTTATTCGTAAAAGCCGTCTTAATATTTTCTCTTATTCCGTTAGGTCCAGTTTTTTCTACCTCATCCCATGCTTCTTTATAAATTATACAGGAAAAAATTTTATTTTTATCAATATATTCCAATGAATCACTTTCCTTTAAACGTTCAATCAATGCTTCTGAAGTTTTCGCAGAACTCCATATTTGTTGTAATTTATTATCAGACATATATTCTACCACCTTTTAACTATTTTTATACTTTTTCCCAATCAGTATAGAGAAAAAACAGTTAGATTACAAGCGCTTTTATGATATAATTATAGTAAAAATAATATCTACTTTCAATGTAAATATTAAAATCCTAAAAATATCTTTTATTAAAACTTGAGAGGAGGAACTATGACTTCAATAGCATTTTTAGATAAGCCAAATATCCTAGTTTTTAAAATCAAAGATGATAGCGTAGTAGCTTATAATACTCTTCTAGACTATTCAGAATCTGATTTTGTTTTTCCAGTTCTAGATAAATGGGTTGAGGGAGATAATGATTTTGAATATATTTTTAGCAATGATGTTCTCGTGATTCCTGACCCTCGTTGTCTTCCAAATCATGAAGAATATAAAGCATACTTTAGTACAGATATGCTGTCAACTTCCACTAATGGTGAATGGTTCGCCTGTTTTGGAATCAGTCAAAAAAATGAAGGGGCAATAATTGCTGGAAATATTCAATTAGACCAGTTGCTTCATCTTAAAAAACATTTTACAATTAAGAATCATAAAAAACAATATCTCCAAATAAAATATCTATAAGATCTTGTTTAAGCACTTCATTCTAAATGAAATGCTATTTTTATATATTGAAAATTGCTTTTTTCATTACAACACATTATTTACTATAGAAAAAAATTCCCGCGTTGTAAAATGAAGTGCAACAAAAAAGACATGCTCGTCTGATATACTAGAATTCCCCAACTCAGTATAGAAAGCAGATGAACATGTCCACTAATCATTCTACCAAAAAATCGTTATATTCACACCTTTCAGCCTCTGAACGCGGAGAAATCAGCGCCTATCTCAAGATGGGCAAAAACCCCTCTGAGATTGCTCGTCTGCTTGGGCGTCATCGCTCAACCATCAGTCGTGAAATCAAACGAGGAAGTGTTTCTCAGGTTCAAGATAAGAACGGGAAACGAATCTACTCAACGGTTTACTTTCCAGATAGTGGTCAACGTGTTTATGAAACCAATCGTCGAAAAAGTGCCTATCATAAACTATCGTACTGCTCCCAGACCTTCTTCAAGGAACTTGAGAAAGCCCTGAAAACGAAACCTCGCTGTCACAGTGTCGATAGCTTTGTTCAAACTTACCGAGAAAAACATCCACTGGAAGTTATCCCTTCCACCAAGACAGTGTATCGTTACATCAAAGACGGACTGTTGAGGGTTAAACCGATTGATTTACCTAAGATGGTAAGCATCCGAAAACGGTCTAAAGTAACGCCTAAGGCCACGAAGATAATCTTAGGAAAATCCATTGAAGAACGTCCAGAGTGTATCAATGACCGTTCTGAATTTGGGCATTGGGAGATTGATCTCATGCTTGGCAAGAAGACCAGAGGGGAAGCTGTTGTCATGACCCTAGTAGAGCGTCAAACACGATTTGCCATCGCTGTAAAACTGGCTAATAAACAAGCAGAAACCATCAATAGGGCTGTTAAGAGCTTACTATCACAGTACCCTATTCGCTCTATCACATCGGACAACGGCTCAGAGTTCAGTAACTTGTCAGACTTAAAAGGTGTGGAAGTCTATTTTGCCCATCCTTATGCTTCTCATGAAAGAGGAACAAATGAAAATTTCAATGGTCTCTTGAGAGAGTTTCTCCCAAAAGGTGTCTCTCTTAACTCACTAACGACAGAAGAACTCAATCACTACGTCTCTGCTATCAATGACAGACCTAGACGAATTCACAAGTATAAAACCGCAAATATTTTGTTTGGGCTAGCCCAAACAGCTTAACCTCTGGAACTCTAGTTATCAATGAACTTGTTGCACTTGACTTGACAAGTGGGGATAGAAAAAAATTTTTTATTTTTTAAAAAAAATAATTGAAATCTACTAAATTTGTGGTATAGTATATGTATAGTTGTGTTAACACATTTTTAAGGAGGGTTCCTATGGAAAACAAAAAAATTATTAAATGGCTTAACTACTGCGATAGTCAAAATATCAAACCGTGGTTATGGGATTTCAAGAATTGTTATTCTGATGATTTATCAACAAATAATCTTTACAACATTCTAAAATACAAGTCTTATGAACTAGATAGTCCAACCAAGTTCTGCGTAACAGGAAAAAGTGGCGAAGATGCTGATTGTGATAAAGAAGCCTTCTACTTATATAACATTTTAGGTTGGCAAAATACAACCGAAGATATTATTAGAGGGGAAACGATGAATTCCTTTATTACAACTTTTAACGAAGCTATAAAAGATAGTTCTGATTACTATACAATCGCAAATAGACTAGGGAAAAAACCAAGAGATAGGCATATTCCATATTCTACTCTCTATCAAAATCAAAACTACCTAAAGTTTGATATTATTCAAAAGAATATAAAAGAATTTGAATTATTTGCAAAGCTAACACATACAATTGGAAATTTCACTGTATTACCACACTGGATGAATACTGGTCGATACAAGTTCTCAAATGATTATTGGGACATTACAATGCTTTCCCTTCAAGAATGGCTTACTAATTTATCCCCTGAAGCATGGATAAATTTTATCGAAATGTATTACTTACACCCCTATGTTAATACTGAGTATCAAGTAGAGTTATTTTGGGATAATCACAACGATGTTATTCTACCTAAGAGACATGATTTCCCTATTTTCCTTAAAAAAGTTAATGAACGAATTGAGGAACGTGGAAAATACATTATCAAACAAGTTTGTGATAAACTAAATCAAAAAGATTATCATTTCTATAAAGAAATTGAAAATATGGATAAAATTAAATTTTCAAATGAATTTTAAGAACGGAGTACATAATGACAAGAGTATATAAAAGCGTTCGACTTGCGTATGAAGCAAAGGTATGGATAGATGAACTGATTCAAGAAAAAGAACGTAAAATTCAAGAACTAAATAAAGTGGATTTTCTAGATAAACTTGAAAAAACACTTCTTACCGATCACTACAATGAATTGAATGGTCTTTCATTTAACATCATTCTGAAAGCCTCTATAGGAAGTGTCATAGAAGAATCCTATCGACATACTAGACACTATCCAATTGACAAATGGCAAAAGCTACGCCAACAGATGGAAGCAGACGTAAAAAATGTTAATCCTAACTTAGAAACCACAGTTACCCCCCGTATTTATTTAGACGAGGATGTACTTGCTGGACTCGATGATTTTCGGTATGAATTGATGAAAGAAGATGGTGCCACTAGGCTACCTCGACTTAGCTACATTATCAAACTTGTTGTATATTCTTACTGGAAGGAACAACACTAATCTAAGCAGTTCAGCTGTTTAGATTTTTATCTCCCTACAATGTATAGTCGTTGTACTACTCATGTCGTTTTAAAAGAAAGAAATAACCTATGTTTAAATTAAAGCAAGTTGCTGACTTAACAAGAAATTACATTATTTCAAGTAACCGATTAAAAGTAACTCATTGGTCAATACTAGGGCTCTCGGTCTGCACTCTATTTACTACTATCGTAAATATTAGGGCACCTGCTTTTCTTCAAATTCCACTCATCTTGCTTTGTGGTTTTATGGTATATAAAGTCCACCTTAAATTAAAATCTTTCAGGTATAACTTAGATTTTTATTTAATAATTAGAGAAAGTTTATTGTATGTTCTTTATACCAACCGACTTTATACTGCTCAAAAAGATAGTACAGGGTATGAAAAAATTATTAGAAGTGCAACCTTAGAATATGAATTAGATAGGCAAAAAGGTCATGTTCTTATCAAAGCTCTGATTACAGGCGACGAGTTTAGCAAAAAAGTACAGTCACTTGATGATGTTCTTGCTGGAGTTCTCGAACTTGAATTAGATGAAAAAATTATCCGCCCTAGTTTTGTAGAATACCACTTTTTCTACAAGAAGCCTGAAAGGTTAGTTCTTCAATCTAATAATCAAAAACAAGAGATAGATAGCCTTGAGATAGACTTAGGATACGGAATAATTTATGACCCTGTAAAATGCCCTCACATTTTGGTTTCAGGGGGTACAGGAAGTGGGAAGTCAGTCTTTATAACTTTCTTGATTTTAGAACTTATCAAGCGACAATCAACTATCTACATAGCAGACCCTAAAAACTCTGACCTAGGTAGCTTGTCACATTACTTTGGAGAAAAATATGTAGCAACCACTCCTAATAATATCGCTCGCATTGTCCGTTTAGTAGTCGAAGAAATGCAGGAACGTTATCAATATATGCGTGATAACTTTCTATACGGCTCAAACTTTGCAGACCACGGCTTTAAACCTGTATGGCTGATTTTTGATGAAATGGGGGCATTTCAAGCGTCAGGGACAGATAAAAAATCAAGAGAAACTATTGCCGAAGTTATGGACGGAATTAAACAAATTATTCTACTCGGAAGGCAATCAGGTATATTTATCCTTGTATCAGCCCAACAAATGAGAGCCGAAACCTTAAATACTGACCTTAGAGATAACTTGGGATTGAGAATCGCTTTTGGTGCCAATTCTAATGAAGGTTATAGAATGGTCTTTGGCTCTGCTACTCCTGACCATTTGAAACCTATTGAAGTAAAGGGAGGTGGCTATCTTTATATGCAGGGTTCAGGCAAGGAAAACGCACAATACTGGGAAAGTCCCTACTTAGATACCAAACAATTTAATTTTATAAGCGAACTACAATTAAATTTAAAGGAAACCAACTAATTGCAATCGATATTTTTGCTGAAATTCGTAAGATTTTCAGTAGAAATATCGGTTCCTCATCGCTCAGCGATGACAAGAAAGGAAACTATTATGAAACTAAATGATTTTTTAAAGCCAGAATTACTGGGTAACAAATTTGTAGCAGTAAAAGGTTATACAGAAGTGTTAGACAGAGAAACAAATAAACCCGTAGCTTTACGACTTAACGTATCAATTCAAGACGAAAACTCAGATTTCTTTATGGAAATGATACAAGTTAAGGTAAATACATTAACTCCTACTGCTTCTATTCAAGAAATGGCAAGCAAAAAGACTTGTCCAGTCGTTCTAAGCAATTTAAACATTGGACAATTCAATGGAAATCTTTGGTTTTCTTGCTCTGATGTTATCTCAGCAGAAAAATAATATGTTATAATAATTAAAAATCTATTTATTAAAGGAGAAAAACCATGCAAATTTTCACTTATAACGATTTTCTAAAAGATAAAGGAATCATTACTTTTGAAGAAGCTGGAATAATTTTAGATGAACTTATTAAATCATCAAACATCTACGACCCTGAATTTCAAAGATTCTGGAAAGAGCTAATTGAATATAGTGCAAAATATGCTGAAATGAGAGGAAAATGGCGAATTCTTACAAAAGAAGAACAAGATGCACTTGATGACTCAAGAACAAATATTCATAACAGGATTAGAGATAACCTAAGATTCATTAGAGGGTTGGCTCAAATCAATGGCAAAGATACCTCTTGGTTTGATAAATTTCATGACGATAGAAAACGTATGGGGGATTTTGCTAATTACTTAACTTATGTCTATGCAGTAAACGCAAGATAGGAGAAACCAATGATTGAAGATGTCAACTCCTATTCTCAACCTCCTGGAAAATATTCCGATTCAGAATTACAAGCAATAAAAGATTTATTAGAAGTAATGATATTTTTTAGTGATGATACTCCTCATACTAATAATAAACGAATTTGGTTTGATCCACTCAAATATTGGGAAAATACAAATTATATAAGGTTCTCACACCAAATTGACTTTCATTCTTTACATCGTATCTCTGAAGAAGATTTAAGTTGGGAAGGTGGATATAAGTTCACACCACAACAAATTGAAGATATATTAAAGTGGATGCAAACTCAAGAATGGATAAGAAATGAGTAAGAAACCATTATAGTAGGAGGTTTTTGTCAAAAATTTTTGCCATGTCCGATATTCATTGACATTATGATGAATTTGTTGAAACCTTTTAAAGGTGGATTTATATGATATAACAACCGATATATTTTAGTTTTAGATTATATGATGGCAGTTCACATTCATTATTTGCTAATTACTTATATTATGATTATGCGGTAAATGCAAGATAGGAGCTCAAATGAAAACATTACTAGTCGGAGATTTACATCTGAAATCTCAACTAATTTTGCCAATAGTTGACAATGTTATCAAGGATAATAACGTCAAAAGAGTTATTTTCCTCGGAGATTATGTTGATTTTCCTGGTCAAACAAATAATATAAATCTCTATGCACGTGACCTCACATTTTTATTTAGTTGGAAAAAGAATATGGAAGCCAATGGTTTGGAGGTTATCAATATCATCGGTAACCACGATGCAGATTATCTTATAAATTTCGTCAGTCAGTATTCTGTTGAAAATATAGAAGTGTTTTTTGCTATTAAAGAACAATTAAAAGAACTAGGATTACAAGTAGCGTATCAATTGAATGATTTTCTTATCAGTCACGCAGGATATACCACTCTTTTCAACCCTGAACCTTGGCACTTTGAAAAAATCACCTCAAGACATCTTCACAAACTAGAAGAGTTGGCTGATAGCATTGGAACAAAACGAGGAGGACTATTTGAAACTGGTTCTCCTCTGTGGGCAGATTTAAGCGAGCTTAAAGAAAAAACAAACTTGAAACATCCCAAACAGATTGTAGGTCACACTCCCCAAAAAAATATTGATGCTTCTAATAATATTATTGGAATTGATACATTTTCATTATACCTTAATAACCATCATGAATATCAAGTTATCGGAAATGGTGATTTGATTATCCATGATGACAAACACAATGAATTAACAGTCATCTCGACAAATTGGGGAAATTTAGAAACATACGAAACATTAAAAAAGTTAATTCAATAGGAATTTTTTATGTCTAAAATTTATGTCATGTCCGATATTCATGGACATTATGATGAATTTATTGAAAGCCTGTCAAAAGTGGATTTATCTGATACGGACAATCGACTTATATTGCTTGGCGACTACATAGATGGTGGTTCTCAATCTTTTCAAGTTATCTCAAAAATCATCGAACTAGAAAAGAAGTTTCCTGACCAGGTTATCACTTTATTAGGAAATCATGAAGAATATTTTTCTGAGTGGCTCTTTGAGGAAGACGGAGATTCTAAATACACTTCTTATGATACTATAATTAGTTTCATTGGTCAGAATAAGCGAAAAAATATCGTTGATACAGTTGTATCAGATTTTTCTATATCTGATGAAGAATGCCTTGTTCAAATTAACAAGAAAATAAGAGACTGTATTACTTCTGAATATCCTGAAATAGTAGATTGGTTTAGAAATAAATATTTTAATTCAGAACGTTTTTATGAGACTGATAATCAAATATTTGTCCATGCTGGAATTGATGAAGAGTTCGGAGAAAATTGGAAACTGTATTCTAATCCTGATATATTTACTAGCAAATTTCCAGCAAGTATTGGAAAGTTTTATAAAGATATTATTTCAGGACACATCTATTCTGAAGAAATTGCGAAAGATAGTGATATGCTAGGTAAAATTTACTTTGACAACTATAACCACTACTACATTGATGGTCACGTTTTTCTTAGTAAAACTATACCTGTTTTAGCATTTGATATGATTACCAAAAAATATCACTTTTTATAACTTCTAATCATGTACCTAAGCAAAACTGCCGACAAGCAGTCGGCAAGCTGGAAGCATGTTTAGCGGAGCGGTGCTTAGGATCACATGATAGAAGTAAGGAGGAGCTTTGCTTCTCCTAGTTTATTTATTATATAGGCAAACGTTACGAGAAAATGAGGTGATTTTGTGAGTTACAATCGCAAAATTATCCGAACTTCTTCGTACCTTGAGATTTGGGAATACAGTTCCCCTATTTTCTCAAGTGATAATACTGATATTGACGACAATCAAGTTAGTTTAAAAGATAAGAAAAAACGTAGAACGTTTGATGAACTTACACCTAATGAACAAGATGAAAGATTAATCCGTATTTCAAAAACACGTAAAAATTCAAAATGGAAACTTCAAAGACTAATAGATAGCAATTATGATAATAAAACAAGTTTCCTTACCCTTACTACAAAAGCAAATATTCAAGACCGAACAGAATTTAATACTATGTTTGACAAGTTTATCAAAAGATTGAACTACTACATTTACAATTCTAAACGAAGGCAACTAAAATATATCTCAGTATTAGAACGACAGAAAAGAGGAGCGTGGCATGCACACATTCTTCTTTTTAATTTCCCTTATGTTCCTCACAAAGACTTATTAAGGATTTGGGGACACGGGGCTGTTCGGATAAACAAATTAGACAGCCTAGATGATTCTTCCAATGCTGGTAGATATGTCGCAAAATACATGGAAAAAGGCATAGGGCAAGAATTATTAGAGAGCTTAGGAAAGAAAGCTTTTTACTCCTCTAGAAACCTTAAGCAACCTGAGGAAATAAAGCTTTTAACAAATGAAAATGTAGAAGACCTTATCCAAACTGATGACATCCTTTACGAAAGCACCTACAACAGTAAAGTTTTCAGAAAAGGACATTTAGTAAATAACAAGGTCAAGTATCGAAAAATCAAAATTGATAAGGAGTAAGGAAACATGCAAGTGATTTTACCAACAGAACAAGTACAAGAAATTCAATCAATGATTGCGAATCTACTACAACATGAGATTTCTCATTTCAAGGAAGATTTGGGATTAGATAGCCCTTATCTCAATAAGGTACAAACTTGCCAATATCTAGGTATTTCAAATAATACATTAGATAGCTGGATTCAAAAAGGGCTTCCTGTAATTAAAATTGGCAAAACAGTCCGTTTTAATAAAAATGAGATTGATAGATGGCTTTGTAAAAAAGCATGCTATAATATTGCTAATGATATATCCTGACTCTAACCAAGGAGAACATCATGACTGTTACTAAAACCAGTAGTAATACCTACAACTTAAAAGTGTATATTCCAAAAGAAATCCGTTCAAAAATGGGCATAAAAGGAACTCACTTTGTCAAACGCTATAAAACACGAAAGGAGGCTAAAGAAGCTGAGGTTGATATTTTAACTAAGATACATCAACTTGAAAACGGAGAAAACCTCGTCTTCTCTAAAGATGGAAACATCTTATTTTCTGACTTCTATAAGCATGTTTGGTGGGACTCTTATAAAGCTGGACAAACTACTTCAACAACTAAACCGCCAACACAGGTAACTATTGACAATACTGAAACTGTTTTTAGAAGGCATATCTTACCAATGTTTGCAAATTTCTCGATAAATTTTCTCAATCAGAATAAACAAGTTGTCCTTAATCTCATGACGGCTAAAGCCGAAGAATATGCAAACTTTAAAGTCATTCGTAGCTACGTAAATTCAATCTTCGATTGGGCTGAGGAACTTGAATATATCGAAAGCAATAGATTATCTAAAACTATTAAACGTATCAAGGCAACTAAGAAAATTAAACTCCAAGAATCCAAGATAGAAGAGGAATTGTATCTTTCTAGCGAGGAGTTACAAGAATGGTTTGAAGCATTTAAGGAAGATTTAGACAATGACAAAATATCGTTGAAAGACTATGTCCTATTTTTTACAACCTTTATTCTAAACGATAGAAAATCCGAATCCTATGCCCTGCATTGGAAAAATATTGATTTAGACAAGGCAGAAATTAATCTGAAAAATGCTCTTGATAAATATAAAAACGTGAAATCTACAAAAGGAAACAAGAAAACAATTTTTTCAATCCCTCATTACCTTGTAACGCTCCTAGCCCAGTGGAAAATGCAACAAAAACAAGAGTTAGCACAATTTGGTATTATGCAGACTCCTGATCAGCTAGTATTTACTTATATCGATACCAAAGGGAATGTCAATAGCCCTTTACACGTTGATTATCTGAACAATAAAATGAACTCAGTAAGGAGACGCCATCCACGCTTAAAGCATGCCACACCACATAAACTAAGGCATACAGGTGCTACACTTGCTAGACAGGCAGGAATGAGCCTAGAAGCCATTTCTGAGGCTCTGACACATAGTGATACTATCACAACAAAAACCTATGTAAACACCTCAAACGTTGTTCCTCTATCTGCTGGTACTCTCGCCTATCAACATATTCAAAATAAATAGGGTAAATTTAGGGCAACTTTTAGGGCAAACTTTCGTAAAAAGCATAGAAAAAAGCACCCATGAGGTAAACTCTTGAGTGCTTTGAAACGTTGATATACCGCTGATAATTAACGTTTTGAGAATTGTGAAGCTTTACGAGCTTTCTTAAGACCTGGTTTCTTACGTTCAACCATACGTGCGTCACGTGTAAGAAGGCCTGCGCGTTTCAATGAATCGCGGAAGTCTGGGTCAACTTGAAGAAGTGCACGCGCGATACCGTGACGGATCGCACCTGATTGACCTGCATATCCACCACCAACAACGTTAACGAAAACATCATACGAACCTTGAGTTGAAGTAACTGCAAATGGTTGGTTGATAACCAAACGGAGATCAGCGTGTGGGATGTACTCTTCTACATCTTTTTTATTTACAGTGATTTTACCAGTACCTGGAACCAAACGAACGCGTGCAACAGCGTTCTTACGACGACCAGTACCTGTGTATTGTGCTTGTGCCATTTATTTCTTGCTCCTTTCCTCTTAGATAAGTCCTGAGATATCAAGTACTTCTGGTTGTTGCGCAGCATGAGTATGCTCACTACCTACGAAGACTTTCAATTTCATACCTTGTGCACGTCCAAGAGTATTGTGTGGAAGCATGCCCTTAACTGATTTTTCAATCAAGCGAACAGCGTTTTTAGAACGCAATTCACCAGCAGTGATTGATTTTAAACCACCTGGGTAAAGTGAGTGAGTGTAGTAAACTTTATCAGTCGCTTTTTTACCAGTCAATTTAACTTTTTCAGCATTGATAACAATCACGAAATCACCAGTATCAGTGTGTGGTGTGAAAGTTGGCTTGTTTTTTCCGCGAAGTACGCTAGCAACTACTGCAGAAAGACGTCCAAGTGGTACATCTGTTGCGTCAACGACATACCATTTACGTTCAACTTGGCCTGGTTTAGCCATAAATGTTGTTTTGTTCATGAGTTCTCCTATATATAGTTCGTTTTTGTTTACGGGTGGCGGATGTTCCGTTCCGCCAAAAGGTATTTGGAAGGTTCCGGGGCCTTTCAAATGGGGTAAACAATACCGTTTATCATAATACCAAAAAAACACGCACAAAGCAAGTTATTTGAACAGATTTTTGATTTATTTTTCGACCCTAAATTCTCAAAGTAAGTTCTAGTCTACCCCCAAAGCTGGAAATTAGACTGAGACAAAAAAATAAGGTAGAACTTACTATGGGACAAGTTGGTAACTGACAATGAAAAACAAACACTTAACTCTCTCTGATCGCAATGATATTCAAATAGGAATTGAACAGCTCAAAACCTTTTCGGCTATAGCAGCTAAGTTAGGAAAAGATCCGTCCACAATTTCAAAAGAAGTTCGGAGAAATAGGGTGACAAAAGAGAACTCTAGTGCTTCCAATTGTGAGGCCTGCCCTCTGCTCAAAAAGGCTCCCTACGTTTGTAATGCCTGTCCGAAAAAGAGATTGAACTGTGGATACCAGAAACAGTTCTACTATGCCAAAAGAGCTCAGCTTGATTATGAAGCTAAGCTCTCGGAGTCGAGAACAGGCGTTGCCCTAAACAAAGAAGAATTCTATCGTATGGACGAGATTGTCTCTTCAGCCATACAAAAGGGACAACATCTCAACCACATCATCGCCTCAAACGAACTTTCGGCATCCAGAGCTTCTATCTACCGATACCTTGAAAAAGGATATCTTTCCACAAAGCCTATTGATTTCCCCCGTGTCGTGAAATTCAGAAAACGTCGAACAAGAGATCTTCCTCCCATTCCTAAAACTGCCAAAGAAGGACGGTCCTATGAGGACTTCCAACGCTTTCTCACAAAAGAAGGCATCAGCTATTGGCTGGAAATGGACACCGTTACTGGACGGATTGGAGGAAAAGTTCTTCTAACCTTCAACCTCTCCTTCTGTAACTTTATTTTCGCTCGATTGCTTGATAATAAAACAGCTAATGAGGTCGCTAAACACCTCTACATTATCAAAAACGACCTGCATCAGAAAGAGATAGACTTCTGCGAACTATTCCCTGTCATTCTGACCGACAATGGTGGTGAATTCGCCAGAGTGGACGACATCGAAAGGGATGTTCGCGGAGAATCAAAGCTATTCTTCTGTGACCCCAATCGTTCTGACCAGAAAGGGAGAATTGAGAAGAATCACACACTTATCAGAGATATTCTTCCTAAAGGCAGTTCGTTTGACAACTTGACACAGGAGGACATCAACCTGGTTTGTTCGCATGTCAACAGCGTCAAACGAGCTTCTTTCAACGGAAAATCGGCTTATGAACTCTTTACATTTACCTACGGTGAGGAATTGGCAACACTTTTGGGTATCTCTAAAATTGACCCTGAGAACGTCATTCAATCTCCACGATTACTAAATAATCACTAGTTTTTATCAAAAAAATTAATCAAAAATAGAAAGGAACTTGTCCCATCCCAAATTCCAGATAGCTAGAACTTACTTTGAGACGTCTCAGAGCCAGTAACTTTAGTGTACTCTTTTTTTCAACAATTTCAAGCCAAAAACACCCTTGAAGCCTCATTTTAGTCAAAAACAGAACTTAGTCTGAGACTAAATTCTGTTGGTTTTATGCAGTTTTCTCATAGTAACTTCTGGGAGACTCAGACCTAGAACTTACTTTGAGAATTTACCTTATTTTTCGACCTTATTTTTTGAGAAGGAAAGTGAGGAAATAGCAGAGCTAATAAGGTATTCGCTTTCTTTTAATCAACATTCTAGAAGGGTTCACTAATGATTCTATCTAGGCACCTTATACTCAACTAAAATCAAGAACGTGTATAATCACTATTAGTTGGGGAGGGGGTGACTTATCTTGCATTTGCTCCAATGGTAAAAACAGCCAAAGTATCTGGTCCGACATGTGAAGAAATAACTGGTCCAAGTGGCATGATGAGGACATTATCAATTTTATCCTGCGCCAGCAGTTGTTCTTTCAGGCTTTCAGCCGACTCAAGGTCGTTCGCATAAGCCACAATAGCTGTGCTATGACCTAAGTCCTGTGTTGCCTGTGCGACCATTTCTTTCATGCCTTTTTTACGACCACGAACTTTTGCAAGGGGAACCAATTTCCCAGAAGCATCCAACCAGAGTAACGGCTTGATATTCACTAGACTTCCGATAATGGCAGAGCTTTTTGAAAGACGACCACTACGCATCAGATGGTAAAGATCATCTACCAAGAAATACGTTCTCAGACGTGGAAGAATATCCTCAATCATAAGTTTAGTCGCCTGCAAGGTCTGACCTTGATCACGTGCGTCTGCTGCTAGCATTGAAAGATAACCCTCACCACCAGCTGCTGCCAGTGTATCAACAATCTCAATAACGGCTTCTGGAAATTCCTCCAAAACCAAGTCTCGCGCCATTACTGCACTCTGATAAGTCCCTGACAAAACAGATGAGAATGCCAGATAGAGGACATCCTCTCCTTTTTCAGCATGACGTCGAAAAGACTCTTCAAATTGACCAACATTAATCTGACTAGTTGTTGGTTTGCCCCCATTCTTCATACTTTCTAGCAGGACATCACTAGTTAGCCGTTGACTTCCAACTGTTTCATAGGTGACACCTTCAAGTGTTATGGTCAAGCCAAGAATTTCCACATCATTATCATTTACCCAATTTTCATCCAAGTCTGCCGTTGAATCTGTTATTAGTTTAAATGTCATCAGTCTCTCATTTCTTTTACGTTTATCCAAAACTAGTTTGATTACCAAAGTTTTACTTATTATAACAAAAAAAGACGCACTTGGCGAATTTTCTTGAAAATTATAAATCCTCTAAGAAATTTTTGAGTTGAGAAAGTTGTTGAACATCCCAAGGCCTAAGAGGAGGCTTACTAAGATCAATCTGACGTGATAACTTATCTAAATCAGATTTAACGGTATTAACTCGCTGCTCCATTTCTCTGGCAGTAACCCTTAAAGCTCCCTGAGAAAAGATTGTCCATTGCTCGTTGAGGTCGCTAGTTGCCACTTCAACTAAATTAAGGGGTGTGTTGAGCTGAGCCGCTGTACGCTCAATATAAGAATCTGCTGTCTCATTTTCCTCGGTAAAAACAACATCTACTTTAAATCTATCGTAACGTTGACGAACTCCTGGGACATACTGGGCATCAAAAACACAGATAACCTCTATATTCTCAAAATGAGCATAATTATGAAGTTTACGCAAAAGCACCTCTCGTGCTTCATCCAGTTGATTAGCCTTAAAAAGGTGACGCGTTTCTTGCCAGAAGGCAATCATGTTGTAACCATCAACCAGTAAAATTCTTTTTTTCATGATTGTCCTTTCTAGTCTTGAGCAAGTAGAGGTGTAAAATTTATTTAGTGTTGAGAATAGTGCTGACAGTCATCAAAACATAGCACCAACGCCATCAACTCAAAGTTTGTTGCGGAAGACTTCATACATAAGAATAGCCGCCGCAACACTGGCATTAAGGCTTTGAACATGACCAGCCATAGGAATGGTAATCATCTCATCCACCTGCTTTTTAATATTAGCCGAAATGCCCTTGCCTTCGTTGCCAATGATAAGCACCAGTTTCCCTGAGGTATTCCATTTGTGAGATGGGGTGCCGTTCATGTCGGTTCCAAAAATCCAAAAGTTAGCTTCCTTGAGCTTATCTAAGGTTTGACTAAGATTGGTCACTCGGGCAATGGGAACATGTTCTACTGCTCCAGTTGAGGTTTTAGCAACAACAGGTGTCACCCCAACAGCACGGTGTTTAGGAATGATGATACCAGTTACATTGGTTGCATCAGCCGTACGCAAAATGGAGCCAAAATTATGAGGATCATTGAGACCATCTAAGATAAGAATGAGGGGATTGTCTTCTTGCTCTGCCTTTGCCAAAATCGTATCAAGTTCAGCATAGGCAAAGTCGGACACACGCAAGACAAAGCCCTGATGCACAGCACCATTTGTCATTTCACTAAGTATTTTTTTTGGCGTCCATGAGATAGAGACTTTCTTCTCTGCCGCCAAATCCTTTATCTTCTCAACGTTCTTGCCACGCAGGTCATCCTGAATATACAGTTTATTGCCGGTATTAGCTTGAAGCGCCTCAGTTACAGCATGGACGCCATAGACCATATCAGTGTTCTCAGTTTGATTCATTCGTTTTTCTTTCATGATGTTATTATAGCATGAAAAGCAGAGCTTGCTTAATAAAAAAGATTTCAAGTTGACAAGATGGCATTCTAGTGGTAGAATACCATTATTCTAGCACTAGAATAAAAGGAGACTTATATGACCATTTCACTGACCGAACAATTGATTCTTGGCATTTTGCTTGAGGGGCCACAACACGGCTATCATATTGAGCAAGTCATCAAAGAACGCGGCATGCGCACATGGACGGAAGTTGGCTTCTCATCGATTTATTATGTTCTTGATAAATTGGAGAAAAAAGGACTGGCAACTGCTACTTCCGGCAAAGGAAAGGAGAAAAAGGAATTCCAAATCACCAAAGAAGGACTGGAGGCCTTAAAAGCAAATTCTAAGAAACTCATTAGCGAGCGCAGGCCAGCTAACGCTCACCTGATGACGGGACTGGCAACTGCCTATCTTTTAGATGACAAAGAGCTGCGCGCAGCATTTTTCAAGCGCAAAGAAAAGCTAGAGGACGATCTTGCAGATATGCAAAACAAACAAAGTAAGGAGCAGCATAAGGCTCCTATCGCCCAACAACTCTTCAATCTTGGTCAGACACTGCTAGAAGCTGAACTTGACTGGATCAAACAAGAATTACAGAAACTGGAGGACTAAAATGGCTTTTGATTTCAAAAAGGAATCATATGAATGGTTATTTATTTTCCTCCTATACCTAACAGTATAAAGGGTGACGTAAGGTTATAGTCAAGTCGTTAAAAAACAGTTTTCGATGAAAACTGTTTTTTAACTATTCTCAACTACCTCAATACACCAATCAATCAACTCTTCTAACCGCTCAACTTGATTAGTCATGTGAAGATAGCCCATGACCGCCTCAAACCCCGTTGACATCTTGTAGGTGACGACATCGGTATTTTTAGCCTTGGTATGGCTGTTGGCATTGCGGCCGCGACGGTAGATATCTTCTTCTTTTTCGGTCAATAGCTGTACTTCCAGCATTTTAGCGATGAGCATGGCCTGCGCCTTGGCTGATACATAGCGAGTCGCTTTGCGGTGCAGTTGATTGGGCTTGGTAAGCCCCTGAAAAATCAGGTGTTTACGAATATAAGTGGAATAAATAGCATCACCTTCAAAGGCAAGGGCAATCCCATTAATCAGATTGACATCAACTGACTTAGTCACGTGTCCACCTCACACCATCCTTGGTATCAAGAAGCTTGATGCCTTGCGCAGCTAATTGGTCACGAATAGCATCTGCGGTTTCAAAATCACGCGCTGCTCTAGCTAGCTGACGTTCTTCAATCAAGGCTTCAATATCTGCTTCCAGCACTTCCTCTTCAAAGACAATACCAAAGACGGCTAAAAGTTTGGCAAAGGTGTCCTTAACAGTCTGATTATAGTTACCAGAGTTAATCCACTTGGCGAGATCAAAAATGACTGTGATACCGTTAGCGGTATTGAAATCATCATCCATAGCCGCCTCAAAGTCAGCGACAAACCGAGCTAATTGGGCTGCGTCAGTAACTTCTCCCACTGGCAGAGTGTAGGTATTTTTCAAATACTTGAGATTGACGTCTGCATCGTGCACCGCTTTTTCCGTAAAATTCACTGGCTTACGGTATTGTTGAGTGGCTAGGAAGAAACGAAGCACTTGCCCATCAACAGTTTTCAGCATATCGTGAACAGTCACGAAATTGCCAAGTGATTTAGACATTTTTTCATTGTCCACATTGACGAAACCGTTGTGCATCCAGTAATTTGCAAAAGTCTTGCCTGTCTTGGCTTCCGACTG
Organism: Streptococcus sp. ZY19097; assembly: GCF_040731245.1. Taxonomy (NCBI): domain Bacteria; kingdom Bacillati; phylum Bacillota; class Bacilli; order Lactobacillales; family Streptococcaceae; genus Streptococcus; species Streptococcus sp. ZY19097. Next base: position 207,768 of record NZ_CP160400.1, on the reverse strand, counting down.
TGCAATTTCATTGGTGTGGTGTGGAAATTCCAAGTCTGCTCCACCACCGTGAATGTCAATGGTATCACCGAGGATTTCCGTCGCCATAACCGAACATTCAATATGCCAGCCAGGACGTCCTTGACCCCAAGGACTTGACCAAGAGACTTCGCCTGGCTTAGCAGATTTCCAGAGAGCAAAATCAAGTGGATTTTCCTTAATATCGCCTTCGCCGTCCACACGACCGCTAGCACCTACTTCAAGGTCTGCTAGAGTTTTGTTGGCTAACTTGGCATAATTACTGGACTTAGCCACACGGAAATAAACATCACCGTCTGCTTCATAAGCGAAGCCTTTGTCCACCAAAACCTGTACAAAATCAATAATTTCATCCATATAATCAATGACACGTGGATTTTTAGTCGCAGGCTTAACCCCAAGCTGCTTAACATCTTCCATAAAAGCTGCAATGAACTTGTCTGAAAAAGACTTGGTGTCCATGCCAGCTTCAGCCGCACCTTTGATGATTTTATCGTCAACATCCGTAAAATTGGAAATATAATTCACCTTGTAACCACGATACTCAAAGTATCGACGAATGGTATCAAAAGCCACTACGCTACGGGCATTCCCAATGTGAATATAGTTATAAACCGTTGGTCCGCAGACATACATGTTGACCGTATTATCATGAATCGGCACAAATTCGCGTAGACTGCGGGTCATGGTGTCATAAAGTTTAATTGTCATTTTAAAATCCTCTCAGCGAGTTAAGTTTTAGGCGTTTTGCGGTAAGAAAGATAACGAACAATGAGCACAATAATCCAGATAAAACTAGCCAATAACCAGATAATCCCCTCAAAGACATGAGCAACTGCGAATTGCAGAGCCGTATTGATAAGACTCAACACCACCATTAAAATAAAATACCAATTCTTCAGTAAAAAATTTTTCATTTCTATAATTCCTTTGCAATTGCTAATGCTACCTCAAAAAAAGTCATGACATCAGCTGTGCGCTCCTCATGTCGCTTATCCCATTCTTCGTTATGGTGATCAACGTAATCAGCCGTATAAAAAAATTGATAAACATTGGCCTGTCGGAATTGTGCCCATGCCATGAGTGCTGAAGCTTCCATATCAACGACCTCTGCACCAACTGCCATACGACGTTTAACTTTATCAGCTGTTTCTCGGAAAAAGGCATCAGTTGTCCAAGTCTTGGTTCTGACATGCTCTATTCCAGCATTATTAAAAGCCTTTTCCATGGTCAATAGCAGAGCTTCATTATAAGAGATTTCATCACTAGCCGGGGCGTAGTGGTAACTTGTCCCCTCATCACGCAGAGCCACACTTGGAATGAGAATCTTATCCGCCTCAATTCTCTTATCCAAAACCCCACAGGAACCAATGACGATAATGTTTTTGAAACCATCTGCCCTTAACTCCTCAAGATTGCCCACCGCAGAGGCAGCACCAATAATAGCCATCATAACAGCAACTGTTAATCCGTCTTTTTCATAGATATACCAAGGGTGTTTTCCATTAAGGTCGGAAATGTAGCCACCTTGGCGAACATGCTCCATCTGACTTACTGTATCAACAATCTTGCCATTAAAAGAATAAATAAGCGTGTCACACACCTCAAACAAGCCTGATTCCACCTTTTTTAATTCAGGCTCAATGACCGCTCGACCTGATTCGAATTCTGTTAATAGCATAAGCGCCTCCTCATTTTGGGGAATCTAGGTAAACTACTTCAGTTTGCTTGGTAAAGCCAATCTTTTCATAAAGACGCTTAGCACCTCGATTATCATCATTCACCGCGATTTGGAAAGTCTTGGTATTTTTGTCAATCAGGTCATTAACCAAGTTCTGCACGAGATAGGTGCCCAGACCTTGACCACGAAAATCCTCTGCAACAGCCAAACCGTAAAGGTAATTCATATCACTGGACAAATCCACCGTACAGCAGGCCACTAGCTGATTGTCCTTAAACAAGACATATAGCAGACTATTGGGGTCTTTCAGAGCTTCCTTGATATAGCGCTGGCTGACCTCGCTAGTCTCACTAGGTTCAGCAAAAGCCTCAAAATGAATCTGCGCAATGGCATCTTGGTGACTATTATCAGCCAGTTGAACGTGAACGTCAGAACGTATTTCAAAGTCATAAGGCTGTCGGTCTCTTCCCAACCAAGTCTCGGTTTCTGTATCTTCTACCAAATTCCAGTGCCCAATCAATTTAGGATTTTTCTCCAAAAAAACGCGCTCCGTTTGGAAAGTAATTGATGTAATAGGATAGGACTTGGTCTCTTCTTGAAATCGAGTAAAGAGCTGTCTAGCAATGCCTTTGCGACGATAATCAGGGTGAACTAATATCGCCAGCTCTGCATTTTCATCATCCGCATAAACTGTCAACAAGCCGAACAACTTCTGTCCTTCATAGTAGAGAAAGAAGGCGGGCATGTCAGGATCAAAGTTGAGCATACTTGAAAGGTACGGATCTCTATAAGTCTTATCATGTGCCTGACAGACACGAATAAGCTGTCTGGTAGCTAGCAGCTCTTCATCAGTTAGGTGACTTACCGCCTTCAACATAAAGCAATCCTCCTAGAGATTTGACGATCGATGGCTACGATCCCGCAGCTCCTCTAACTTATTAGTATAATAGTGTGATTCGCGTTCTTCTTCAATCTGATGAATAACCAAGTCATCCTTTTTACCATGGACACGAACAACTTTAGCAGGAATCCCGACAACTGTAACATCCGCTGGAACATCTGATACCACTACTGCTCCAGCACCAACCTTGGCATTTTTCCCAATTTCAATTGGGCCAATAACCTGAGCGTGAGCCGAAATAAGTGCTCCTTCACGAACAGTCGGATGACGTTTGCCAATATCCTTACCTGTTCCACCAAGGGTAACCCCGTGATAAAGCATGACACCTTTCTCAACAATCGCCGTCTCTCCAATAACCAGACCCGAACCGTGATCTATAAAAACACCACTGGCAATTTCAGCTCCCGGATGAATTTCAATCTGAGTCCAAAAACGCCAAAATTGACTATGCATCCTCGCTAATAACTTAAAATTATGCTTCCACAAAAAATGCGAAAGGCGATGAGCTGCTAACGCCTTTAAACCTGGATAAGTTAATATGACCTCTAACCCCGAACGTGCCGCAGGATCCAATTCTTTAACAATATCAATACTTTCTTTCCACCAACCCACGGCTCCTCCTTCCTAAGGGATAGTTCCAAGGACAACGCCAACACCTATCCCTAACTACAACTAATATTACTTAATTTAATCATCAACCTCTACTTCTGACCAATTAATCAAAATTTGTTGATCATCAAAAGGATTGATAACAACGCCAACCGTTTCATCAATATCATTAGCACCGTGTCCTGGTTGATAAATATCCTCAACCTTCCAAGTCAAAATAGTTCCATTGGCTTTTCTAAAAGGTGTCCCAAAATCCTTATGATTATACCACTTGGCAAAACTTTGAAGGTTTGAAAAAGCTGGAACATAACTCTGACCTTCTGGTGTTGACATCGTTGGGAACATGCGGTCAAAATTGCCATCTTCACGTGGATGTACAAAGGCTGGCACCAAATAATATTTATCCATCGTATCAGCTTTTAGATTTTCATCACCCATCAATGTATTCAAAATTGCCGTAAAACTATTTAAAAATTGGACAAACTCGCTGCTTTTGAAGATAGTTGAATTGCCAAAATCACCTGTTTTCTTGAGGTTGAAAACCAGTCCTGTCAGCCCCTTGACGATAACTTCCTCTAAAACTTCCAAGGCCGAACGTTCTACCCAATTTTGTTCTTGGGCACTCAGCTGAGAAACTTTAAAAATCTCAAGGTCATTCTTATCTGTGAATACAGGTGTTACACGTTGCCCATCAATTTCAAGGGCATAAGGCCTATCACTGGCCCAGACTGGATTGTTATGGAGGGCATTTACTAGAGCAATACTATCTAAAAAATTATCTGGGGCATTGATAAAAGCTCGTAGGCGAATATCAAGTTCATTTGTGTTTGTCATGTTTTCTACCTTATTTGTTTCTCTTTTTTGTAAAGATTTATTCTTTATCTTTGCGTTCACGTAAATGTCCGCCAAAAGGACCTTTTCTGTCTTTATGATGACTTTTACGTTCTTTTTGTTCCCCTTCTGCTTTTTCAGCCTTAGGTGGACGAGGAAGCAAAGCCTTCATAGAGGCATCAATGCGCCCTTTGTCATCGATTTTGATAACCTTAACATCCACTTCATCTCCGACAGCAAGAACATCTTCAACATTTGTTGTGCGTGTCCAGGCAATTTCTGAAATATGAACCAAGGCATCTGTTGTGTTGAAGAGGTTAACAAAGGCACCAAACTTTTCGATACGAACAACTTTGGCATGGTAAACATCATCAACCTTAGCTTCACGAACAAGTTCTGTGATGATTTCTTTAGTACGGTTAATAGCATCCTGATCAGAAGAATAGATAGCTACATTACCTTCTTCATCAATATCAATCTTAACGCCAGTTTCTGCGATAATCTTATCGATGGTTTCGCCACCTTTACCAATAACAATCTTGATTTTATCCACATCAATCTTGATGGTGTCAATCTTAGGTGCTGTAGGAGCCAATTCTGCACGAGGTGCTGGGATCGTTGCTTCAATCAAGTCAAGAATTTCAAAACGGGCCTTCTTGGCTTGAGCCAATGCTTCTTCCAAGATTTGCGGTGTAATCCCTTCAATCTTGATGTCCATTTGCAGAGCTGTAATCCCCTCACGAGTACCAGCAACCTTAAAGTCCATATCACCAAAGTGGTCTTCCAAACCTTGAATATCTGTCAAAACGGTATAGTTTGTACCATCTGAGATGAGCCCCATAGCAATACCAGCAACTGGTGCCTTAATTGGCACACCACCAGCCATGAGAGCCAACGTACCCGCACAGATAGAAGCCTGAGATGATGACCCATTAGATTCCAATACTTCTGCCACCAAGCGGATAGCATACGGAAATTCTTCCAAGCTCGGAAGAACTTGAGCAAGAGCACGCTCACCAAGGGCCCCGTGACCAATCTCACGACGACCAGCTGCACCATAACGACCAGTCTCTCCAACAGAATATTGTGGGAAATTGTAGTGATGCAAGAAACGTTTTTTATACTCAGGGTCAAGGCCATCAATAATCTGCGTGTCCCCCATAGGTGCCAAAGTCAAGACAGACAAAGCTTGTGTTTGCCCACGTGTAAAGAGACCTGAGCCATGTACTTTTGGCAAGAAATCAATTTCGGCATCCAACGGACGAATCTCATCAACTTTACGACCATCGGGACGAATTTTGTCTTCTGTAATAAGACGACGCACCTCTGCGTGTTCCATTTGTTCCAAAATTTCAGCCACATCACGCATAATACGGTCGTGTTCTTCATGCTCAGCATAACGCTCTTCGTACTCAGTGGTTACACGTTCTTTGACAGCTTCGGTCGCAGCTTCACGCGCTTTCTTTTCTTCAACTTGAACAGCAGCTTGCAAATCAGTGTTGTAGGCTGCGATGATTTCAGCTTGGAGCTCAGCATCCACTTGCAAGAGTTCTACTTCTGCTTTTTCCTTACCGACTGCAGCGACGATTTTTTCTTGGAAGGCGATCAATTCGCGAACAGCTTCATGACCTTTGAGCAGAGCCTCAAGCATGATGTCTTCTGACAATTCCTTAGCACCTGACTCTACCATGTTGATGGCTTCTTTAGTCCCCGCCACGGTCAGTTCTAATAGCGAAGATTCTTTTTGCGCAGCCGTTGGGTTGATGATGTACTCTCCATCAATGTAAGCCACTTGTACACCAGCAATTGGGCCGTTGAACGGAATATCTGAGATAGATAAAGCCAATGAAGAACCAAACATAGCTGCCATTGGAGCGCTAGCATCTTCATCGTAGGAAAGGACAGTATTGATTACCTGAACTTCATTGCGGAAACCTTCCGCAAACATTGGGCGGATTGGGCGGTCAATGAGACGTGCGGTCAAGGTTGCATCCGTTGAGGGACGACCTTCACGCTTCATGAAGCCACCGGGGAATTTACCAGCAGCATACATCTTTTCTTCATAGTTAACTTGTAGTGGAAAGAAATCACCCGTTGCCATTTTTTTAGACATAACTGCCGCAGTAAGCACCGTTGATTCACCATAACGCACTACTGCTGCGCCATTAGCCTGCTTAGCTACTTGACCAATTTCAACCACAAGGGGTTTTCCCGCAAAGGTCATTTCAAAAGTTTGTTTTGACATCTTTTAACTCCTAAAAATTGATTTTTTTGACACGTCTGTTTTCTACAAAAACCAACTTACAAGAATCTCGTAAACTCGTCTTTGCATAAAACTACGTATCTTCACTATTTTACCATATTTTCGCAAGAATAGCAGGGCTTCTAACAGGGATTTTTATACAAAATGGGAGCGGTGTGAATAGGATGAACATTTTTTCCAAATAACTTAACAAATAACTAAAGACAGCAACTCGAAAAATTGCTGTCTTTATTGCCTTTGTTTCTTAGAACCCGTATTCACAAGTGAAGTGATTTTATATAAGAGATCGTTTTTCGCTAATCCAGGTAGTTTTTTGAGAGAATGCTGACTGTATCTTGAAAAAACTAACGATGAGTAGCTGAAAAACTAGCCTTAGATAGAAGTGTCGGACTATGAATACAGGTTCTTAATATGGGCATTCAACTTCTTAATAGCCCAATCGTAGTGACTAGACATTGAGGAAACGAAATAAGAACCCAATGTATTATTCCCTGTCCATCCAAAGATATTTTTGGTGAATAGCTCCTCATTTGAAAAACTCTCTACCAGCTGCAATGCTCTGCCATGACTGTCCTGCAAAAGACTCTTCGCTTCCTCTAAAGTCGTCTTTTCATGTTTTTTAACAAAGCTGATATTCATCTCACCGTAAGTACGCCAATTGTAGGGTTCTGGAAGAAAAGGCTGTGCTTGGCCCGCTTGATTATTCATCACGAAAGCAATCAAAAGCTGATGCCATTCATAAAGGTGAATAAGAACGTCCTTAACATCTTTATCGCGCGCCCAATGAGCTTCCTTACGCTTAGGCCCATCAGAAAAATCAAGTCTAGTGGTAATATTTTCAGCTTCCACATACTCCAACAAGTCCCAAAGTTTAGCGAAATTTACCTGAGAAGCCTCTAGCAAATCACTTTTACATGTCGGTCTAGGCATAGAGAGTCACCGGCCTTCTAATCACCAAAGAAAAGATCCACCACAGCAATGACAATGATAGCCCCTAGCACTGATGGAACAAGCGCCATACCTGCCAATGATGGTCCCCAGTAGCCAAACAAAGCTTGCCCGACAGATGAACCAATCCATCCTGCGAACATCTTGGTAAAACAGCCCATAGACTCCCCACGGTTGGTGATTGCACCTGCAATCGCTCCAATTAAAACACCAATTAACATTGACCAAAGCATATCTCTCTCCTTATATCATTTTTTCTTTAGTATACCATAAAAGTATTAACTTCGTTTTTTTAAACATAGCAAAGCTAATTATATTGCCCTATCTGGCTGACGCTTTACAAGGAGTGGCAAAAGCAGAACAAGTCCTGCAATGAAGCATAAGATTGCCAATGTTAAAAACAGATTTGAATTGCTACCACTCATAGCTGACAAGAAAGAAACTACCGATGCAGCCATACCGCCACCCAGATTACAGCCCAACAAAACAAGCGTAGTCCCCAAAGCTAATTGGTTAGTTCTCAATATTTCTGAAAGCCTGTGAAAAACTGACGTTACACCTATACTGTAAACAAATCCAGTTGTTAGGGCACCTATTGCCAAAAATACTAAATTAGGAGCCAGCCAAATGAGCACCAAACCTAGCGCAAGAGCCAAAAGAACCAAAGGTTGCAGGAACTGCCTAAAGCGAGCCATCAAACTGGCAAAGAGCGTTCCAGCCAAAATCCCCATCAACATCATCAAACTCAAAATTAGACTAGAGTCGATAGCTGTTCCTAACTTAAGCTCTTCCACCAACATAGGTAGGCGGATGGTGATTCCAGTGTTAATTAAAATCACCGAACCAGCGTAGAGTGCCATGAAAACAATGTGCCATACCTGCCTTGCTGATAAAGCAGTTTTTGCTTTTTTAGGATGGTTGGCAACTTTAGACTTGTCATCAGATTTTGCATTTCCAAATAACAGGTAAAATCCTAACAATGGTAAGCCTAGCAGATAAATTAAGAAGCCTGACGACCAAGACCCGCGTAGCAATTGCCCAGCTAGAAAGGTTAAGGTGGCTGAACCCAAAACCTCCGTTGATCCCCTGATTCCCAACATTTTAGCACGTTCTGAGCCCGAATAATGCTGACTAATGATAGTAATAGCACGTTCATTGATTAGCCCAATTCCCAGTCCCAAGACCAGACGGGACATTAAAACTAATGGATAATCCTGAGTTAGAGCCGGCAAACTTCCCCCGAGTGAAATGCAGAGCAAACCTAGAACAAAGATCAACTTCTCGGTCAAAAAGCGACTGAGATAAGGGCTTGCTAAAAGCACAGCTATAATCATAAAAGAGGGAACCGATAACAAAAAATCAATTTGATTCAGCGAAATCCCTGCTGCTGTATAAGCTGCTGTCATTTCCGGCAACAAAGGAGAAATGGCAAAGGTTGAAACCAACATAAAGGACAACCCAAGAAGGCTAATTTTTTCAAGAATAATTTTCATAAAAGTCTTTCAAGTTTTTCTTTTCAGTATATAAGAAAATCCTTTACTTGGCAACACTCTTTCTCTAAAAGATTGAGCCTGAGAGCCTGTTCACAAGTCAAATCTGAACTGACAGCTTAGAACCTTTTTTTCAAAATACAGTCAGTATTCTCTCACAAAACTGCCTTGATTAGCGAAAAACGATCTCTTATCTATAAGCACTTCGCTTGTGAATACAGGTTCTTAACCCAAATGCTAGTCAAAGAACAACAGAAAAGCTAGAAGCTAAGTGTTCTTTTCAAGTATTGTTTTTTCTATGAACTAAACCGTCCTTATATAGTTGTCCAAATGATTAATAAAAACCAACACTGATTGGGCACTTCTTAACATGCTAGCATGTTGAGTTCACCTTACCCTAATTCAGACTGATACTCTTCGAAAATCAAAATTATCCGTTGTCAACTTGCCTTGATGAACTCAAGTTCTATCGTCAGCTTCGTTTCCTAGGCTACTTTTGATTTTCATTGAGTATGAATTGATTTGATGAATTTCAATTCTATCTGCAATTGTTTGATTGATTGTTATTGCGGCGTAACATTCAAAAAACGCCTCGAAATCTTATTTCGGGCGTTTTACTGTTGAGTTGCTTTTTTCTTGCGTCTGATTAGCGACGAAGGCCAAGTGAAGCAATCAATTCACGATAACGGTTAACGTCTGTGCGGCGAAGGTATGCCAACAAGTTACGACGGTGACCAATTTTTTTCATCAAACCACGGTAAGTTGCGTGGTCTTTTTTGTGTTGTTTGATATGGTCGTTAAGGTGGTTGATTTCCCAAGTAAGAACAGCTACTTGAACTTCAACTGAACCTGTGTCGCCTTCGTGACGTGCGTATTGAGCGATGATTTCATTTTTTTTCTCTTTTGAGATTGCCATAATATTTTCTCCTTTATATGCTTCATCCGAGTGATGGGTTTTGGCAGTTCCCATAACCAAGAAGAAGTTACTAGCCTTTAGGCTTCTTATATTTTAGCAAAATGGCCGAGCTTCGTCAACTCCGACCATCTGCATTTTATTTTCTCAATTTGCTAATAGAGCTATTGGGTAGGTTTTTCTTCAATTTAGCTTGACAATCTGGGCAGATTCCGTAAGCTGTTAACTGAATTCTAGTAACTTGATAACCCGTCTGTTCATGAGCTTCCTTTGAGACATCAATCACATCTGCATCCATAAAATCAGCAATTTTTCCACAAGACTCACAGACAATATTGACATGCTGGTGCCCCATAAAATCATAGTAGGTTGTGCTATAATTGCAGAGTTTCAGTTCTGTTACAAAACCTTCGTCCACGAGAACTTTGAGATTGTTATAGACAGTTGCCAAACTCATATTAGGATATTCTGGCAATAAGTCATTATATATTTTTTCCGCACTTGGATGCTCACGGCTGTTGACCATATAAGCAATGATTGCCTTGCGTGTTTCTGTAATTCGAATGTGTTTTTCTCTGAGGTGCTCCAGAACATTTTCATAGGCATCTAAAGTTTGGTGATGATGAGTATGAATGTCCATTTCCCCTCTCCTTTGTGAATTATCAGAAGTAATTATACCATATTTTTAGCATTTTCACAGAAAGAAAACTTGACTAATTCCCACCATCAAGCATCTCAAGATACTCAATCTTTAAACAGCGATTCATGACAATCTTTTGACAACCCGCTGTTCGTAGGATTTGTTCTGCTTCTTCATTTTCTAAACTAAGCTGTGCCCAGAAAACGTCCGCATCAGTTTGGATAAAATCCTTAGCCACGTCAGGCAAAAACTCGCTACGTCTGAAAACATCAACAATGTCCACATGAATAGGAATATCTTGCAGACAGGCATAAATTTTTTCTCCTAGAACCTCAGAACCAGCCAACTTTGGATTGACAGGAATAATCGTGTAGCCAGCTTCTTGCATGAGTTTAGAAACACGATAGGCCGCCGTCTCTTCACGATTAGAAAGACCAACAACTGCAATGGTCTTAGCACCTTTGATATAACTAAAAATCACGTCTTGACTAGGATTTTGAAATGAGTACATAGACAACTCCTTGAAAGTGTTTTCTTTAGTATATCACAAAGCAAACGACTACGCATGATTCGGCTATCATCCCTTGTACAAAAAGAAAGATAGAGCGTAGAGCAAGTAGATATGTGCTGGATAAAAAATATAGAACAGCCACTTAGGACCCCGACCACGCTCGCCATTATAAGCCAACATAAATGGGGCTGCAAAAATTTCCATCCACTCAAAGGCTTTGAACAAAAGGAGATCAGGGGTCAACGCCAGTCCCATAGTGGGTACAAGCAAGAACACACGCCCTAAGTCAACGAGCAAGGAAGCTAAGATAAATCCTAGCACCTCTCTTTTGAGACTCTTACGGCAAAGATACATAACAATTCCTACAATTAATGTCGCTGTTCCACCATCACTGATGGTAGTATGTAGCGGTAATATTGTAAAATTGATAAGACTAAGAGGAGAGGATAACCATTGGTTTCCAGACTGACTAGCCATTTGATAAAGAGGCATAAAGAGCCACGGTAGAATTATTGGTAAAATTGTTGTCACAATTCCTCTTAAATATTTTTTCTCTTCAAGCCAAGCAATTCCTTGCAAAACTACCAACAAAATCGCAAAGGAAGACAGCATCATATTTTGCGGGAAGAAGCCATCTTTACGAACAAATTCCGATAAAACATTGTAAAATCCGAACTGAACAAGCCCCATCCCTACTGACAAACTATACATTTGCAAAAAGTAGCGTTTGCGATTATGCGTGTGAACAAATCCTTCAATAACACAAAAGAGAAATAAAGGAGCTGCTAAACGCCCAATTTGTGAGAACCATAGAGGAATTTTTCCCGTAAATTCAAAAAAGTAGTGGATATGGTCCAGAACCATAAAAAACAAAGCAAAGTACTTTAAATCAAAATTATTTAATCCTTTTTTACCTAACATTTTTTCCTCCTTAATCCTAGTATAGAAAGAAAAGTTAAGGAATTTATAAGGAAAGTTAAATTTTTAGCCTTTTTATTGGCAACGTTATCGTAACCCGTGCACCACTATTGTGATTTTCCAAAATTAAGTGTCCATCATGCTTACTAACAATGTTATCAGCAATACATAGACCCATACCCAAATGATCAGTCTGACTCCGACTACTATCAGCCCGATAAAAGAGCCTCTTTCCTTTTAGCAAGGCCTCTGGCGAAAAACCAATTCCTTCATTCTCACAGACTAACTTCAAAAAGACACCATCACATTGAAAAATTAAGCGGATATCGCTATTCTTCGCACTGTAATCCAAAGCATTTGAAACGATATTCATGACAGCTCTGGTCATCAGCGCTATATCAATATCAAGTACAAAATCCCCTCGACACATCTTTTCAATAGAAAGTTGACGCCCACAGGCCAGTGCCAAAGCATTTGTTTCCTCTGACAACTTATTAAGAAAAAACTCTCCTTTAACTGGTTGACGTTCTAATGTTGTCAAAGACTGCGTCATAGCCAATTGGCGTAGTTCGGTAAGATAGGCTTCAACCTTGGTAATATTTTTCAAACTAAACTGTACATACGAAGCCTGCTGTGCTGATAAATCTGTCAAAGTCAACAACTCCGTATTACCTTTAATAACCGTCAAGGGGGTTTTTAGGTCATGAGTTAAAGCAGATAGCTGCTCCTTGCGTTCCTCTTCAAGTAACCAATTTTTCATAAGGGATTCTTTTAAAGAGTCCTTCATTCCATTAATGCTCTCCAACAAAGCATTGAACTCCTTAATTTGAGTGTTTGCTACTGAAAACTCTAAATCTTGCTGACCAATTTTTTTCGTCAACTCTACAAGAGGCGCCATCTGACGCTTCACATAGTGTGCAAATCGTATAGTCACTAACGCAAAAACCAGAAACCAGGTGATAATAAACATGGTGACCCAGACAAACTCAAAATTAGGTAAGTGCTCTTCCAACCAAGCCTGACCATAGTGGACACGGAGATCATAATGAACTACATATGTTCCTTCCTGACGCTCAATCTTAATAAAATAGCCCTGACTAGCTTGATTCCCCTTTTTCAAGAAAAGCTGAGCTTCTTTCTTTAAATTACTAGACATATCAGATTGCTTTATGATTTGTGACACATCAAAAAGAGCATAATTAGTTCCTAGAGGTAAATCTGTCACCCTGACTGCTTGATTGGAATTGGCTTGCAAGCTTTTCAATTGAAATTCAGCATTATTAGCAGGTAAAACCAGCCCACTTTCCATGATAGGAAAAAGTAAAAGCAAAAAGACAATTATTTGAACCAGTGATATCCCGATAATTGCCAGGAAATACTTTAAAAAAATTCCTCTAAGAGATGTTTGACCTTTTTTTAAACCCATTTGTAACCTACTCCCCAGACTGTCTCAATAGGCTCTGAACCAAGTTCACGAAATTTAGCACGAATGTTCTTAATATGCTCTGCTATCGCTTGTGGCGTTCCCCGTTCTGCATAGGCATCTAACCTATCATAAAGTTGTTCCTTCGAAAAAACCTGTCCCCTATGCCGTGCTAAAAATTCACAAAGTTCATATTCTGATTTAGTCAATGGCAGAGCTAAACCCGCAACGCTGACTGACTTAGCAGAAAGGTCAAAGTGTACCTCTCCTAAGGTTAGGTAGCTATGTTTCTCACGATTTTCCCTTCGTAGATGAGCACCAACACGCGCCAAAAGTTCTTGTACGCCGAAAGGTTTAACGATGTAATCATCTGCACCATAGGCCAAACCAGAAACGATATCACTTTCATCCGTCTTAGCTGTTAAAAAAATAATAGGACAATCAACTAGAGGACGAATTTCCTGACAAAAAGTTAAACCATCCATTTCGGGCATCATAATATCCAGAAGTATTGCAGCGTACTGTCCTAACTGACTCTTATCAACTGCCTGAGCACGATTAAAGACATCAACCAAATAACCTTGTAACTGCAAGGCATTTTTTATCAAAATTAAAATATCCACATCATCATCAACCACTAAAATCCTAGCCATATACTAGTCTCCCCTAAAATTCAGTCATTTTTACATCTGAAAGCTTCCCTTACACGTCAGTCATCCAATAATAAAAGACAAGTTCAAAATGTGTAAGCTAGTTTAATCCTAACACAGTTTTATCAGGAAATCATCAAGAGATTCTCCAAAAAAAGAAAGAACTAGCAGGTGAGCTAGTTCTTTTAGGAGATTATGAAAAGAAAAGTTTTAGGATTGTTTATAGTATAACCAAGCTCTCTTAAATAAAACTTAATCGGAACTAATTTTTTATTTGGCTTCATACCAAGTTTGGCCTGCGCTTTCATCAGCAACCAGTGGAACTGAAAGTTCTATAGCCGACTCCATCGTATCTTTGACTAAAGATTTCACGGCTTTCAACTCATTTTGTGGAACTTCCAGCACAATTTCATCGTGTACTTGTAATAGCATTTTGGCCTTGTAACCTTTCTCAACCAGAGCCTTATCAAGGTTAATCATCGCAATCTTAAGAATATCAGCTGCGCTACCCTGAATAGGCGAATTGATAGCTGTACGCTCTGCAAAATTGCGGATATTAAAATTTCGAGAATTGATATCTGGCAAACTACGACGGCGTTTGAAGAGTGTTTCTACATAGCCCTTATCACGCGCCTCACGCACAACATCTTCCATATAATCTTTGATTCCAGGATAACGTTCAAAGTACGTTTCGATGTATTGCTTTGCTAATTTCCGAGGGATACCTAAATTATTAGCCAAACCAAAATCTGAAATGCCATAAACAATCCCGAAGTTGACAGCCTTTGCATTGCGACGGTCATTTGGTGTCACATCCTCAGCCTTTTCAATGCCGAAAACACGCATAGCTGTTGAGGTGTGAATGTCAGCCCCTTCACGAAAGGCAGCAATCAGATGCTCATCTCCCGAAATGTGTGCCAACACGCGCAATTCAATCTGTGAGTAATCCGAACTAAGCAGCACCGCATCGTCATTCGAAGGAACGAATGCCTTACGAATAAGACGCCCCTGCTCCAGTCGAATTGGAATATTCTGTAGGTTAGGGTCAACTGAGGACAGACGACCTGTCTGGGTCAAGTCTTGTAGATAACGCGTATGAATTTTCTCATCAGCCAAGATATATTCTTGCAGACCAAGTACATATGTTGATTGAATCTTCGTAATCTGGCGATAGTCCAAAATCTTGGAAACTATAGGCGAGATCGGAGCTAAGCGTTCCAAAACATCCACTGCTGTTGAGTAGCCCGTCTTTGTCTTTTTAGTATATTCTACTGGTAGCTGCATCTTGTCAAAGAGAATCTCTCCCAACTGTTTGGGTGAATTGATATTAAATTCACAGCCTGCCAACTCGTAAATTTCCTTCGTCAGACGTTCTATGACCACCTGATTTTCCACTGCCATTTCATTAAGCGTCTGCCCTTTTACCTTAATTCCAGCAATTTCCATTTTAGCCAGCACATCGGCTAATGGCTGCTCAATATCAAAGAGAAGAGCCTGCTGTTCATGTTGAGCTAACTTATCCAGTATGACCGGCTCTGCCACTTCAAGCACCTTGATTTTTTTGGCCAAATGGCTGAGCAACGCAGTTTTCTCAGGGATGGCACGTTTGGCTCCTTTACCGTAAACCACCTCGTCTGCCTCTAGCGGCAAATCAGTATAAAGGCTTGCAATTGTTGAGATTTCATTATCTTCTACCGTTGATAGCAAGTATTTGGCCAGACGAGCGTCAAAAGCTGGCGCTGGCAAATCAATACCTAGATGACTAAGGAGAACTTTGCTACGCTTGAAATCATAGGTCTTGATAGACTGAGACAAAACTTGTTTAAACAAAGGTTTAGACAACAAGTTTACATCCGTCGAAGCATAGATAGCTCTGCTATTTCCCCAAGCAAAACCAATAATGTCCTCAACATGGTAGTTATCACCCAAAATCTCAAAATAGAAAAATTGGTCATCTTCAAACATTTCCGGACTCAGACGATCAACCTCGGTGAATGCCACTTCAAAAGTCGCCTGAGGGCTTTCACTATTCAACGCTTTTTTGAATTGCTTGAAATCCATCTCATCATAAAAAGGTAAAAGCTTCTCTAAATTTGGGCCCTCGTAGATGATGTCATCTAAACCAATAGTGAGTGGTGCACTAGTATCAATAGTTGCCAATGTTTTAGATAAGAAGGCTTGTTCCTTGTCGTTAATGAGATTTTCCTTCATTTTGGAAGCCTTCATGCTGTCAATATTAGCATAGATACCTTCCAAACTACCGTGCTCTAAAAGCAACTTTAACCCTGTCTTTTCACCAATTTTAGTAACACCAGGAATATTATCGGACTTATCCCCCATGAGCGCTTTTAGGTCAATGAACTGCTTAGGTGTAATCCCCATTTTTTCCATCAGGTAGGCTGGGGTAAATTCTTCAAAATCAGCAACGCCTTTTTTCGAAATTTCGACAACAGTGTTACTATCTGTCAGCTGAATCAAATCCTTATCTCCACTGACAATGGTCACATCATACTCATCACCGTTTTCTGCCATCTTATCCAACGTACCAATAATATCATCAGCCTCGTAGTTGTCCAAATCATAAAATTTAATTCCCAGACCTGTCAACATCTCTCGGATATAAGGTAATTGCTCTCGAAATTCTTCTGGTGTTTTGGCACGTCCAGCCTTGTATTCCGTAAACATCTCTGTACGAAAAGTCGTCTTTCCAGCATCAAAAGCAACCAATACATGAGTGGGTTGCACACGCTCCATGAGGTGATTGAGCATAAGATGGAAACCATAAATGGCATTCGTGTGCAAACCTGCACGATTTTTAAAGCGATCAATCTGATTATAAAGTGCAAAAAAGGCACGATAAGCAACAGACGACCCATCAATCAATAATAATTTCTTCTTGTTTTCCATAACTTTATTATAACACAGAACAGGAGCATTTCACGGATCCGAGAACCTTTTGAGCAAAAGAAAAACTTATCCCCCAAAAAATTCGTAGAATCTTACAAACCATCAAAGTAAGTTTAAAATAATGTTGTATTTTTGAACAAAAACGAAAAAAGCCCTTTAAATCAAGGGTTTTCGGGCGTTATTTATGCCGATTGCAGGGATCGAACCTGTGACCTACGCGTTACGAGTGCGTTGCTCTACCAACTGAGCTAAATCGGCTTACCTCATTATTTTATCACTTTGATTTTAAATGTCAATAATCAAAACCACCCGTGAGAACGGGTGGTTTGCTCTTCGGCTGAAAGCCTCTGCTACCGGCCGAGGCCTAAAGGCCTACCGAATGGTTTCCCTTCAGCACCACCTTTGCTAGCTGACCCGACTAGCGGGTCTCTTTAAGACTACTTTCTTTTATTCTTCTCACCTGTAAACGGATCATATTCCTCGAAAAGACTGAGCTGATCTGCTATCACGTCTTCTTGTAATTGATTACGAATATATTCTTCAATTCGCTTCTGATTTCGCCCAACCGTATCAACATAAAACCCTCGACACCAAAATTTGCGATTCCCATATTTATACTTTAAATTAGCGTGTCGGTCGAATATCATTAAGCTACTTTTACCCTTTAAATATCCCATAAATGAGGAAATACTTAGCTTCGGTGGTATACTCACCAACATGTGAATGTGATCTGGGCATGCTTCTGCTTCATGAATTTCAACACCTTTTCTTTCACATAATAACCGTAAGATTTGACCAATACTTGCTTTGTATTTCCCATAGATTATCTGACGTCTATATTTTGGGGCGAAAACAATATGATACTTACAATTCCATGTAGTATGTGCTAAACTATTATTATCCTGTCTCATCAGAGGTCCTCCTTTTGTATATTAGTTAGTGGTCGGGAAACCTTATCTAATATAACACTTTAGGGGGACTTTTTTGATACATCGCTAAAAGCTTTTCGGAACCACTAGCACAGCTAGTGGTTTTCGTGAGACAATAAGAAAAAAGGTTTATCCTTTCGGACAAACCTTTATTTAATAACGTTTCAGAGCTGATTAAGCTTTACCTTCTGAACCGAAAACATCGATACGTTCTTCAACAGCAGCAGTGATTGCATCGAAACCTGGTTTCAAGAATTTGCGTGGGTCAAAGAGTTTTTTCTTCATGTATTCAGCTTCGTTAGCGTTGAATTCAGCAACAAAGTCACGAGTAGCAGCGCAGAAAGCCAATTGACATTCAGTATTAACGTTAACTTTAGCAACACCAAGTTTGATAGCTGCTTGGATTTGATCATCAGGGATACCAGATCCACCGTGAAGTACGATTGGGAATCCTGGAACAGCTTCTGTAAGTTTTTGAAGGTGATCAAGGTGAAGACCTTTCCAGTTTTCTGGGTATGGACCGTGGATGTTACCGATACCTGCTGCCAAGAAGTCGATACCAGTTTCAACCATTGCTTTAGCATCTTCGATTGGAGCCAATTCACCGTCACCGATGATACCGTCTTCTTCACCACCGATAGTACCAACTTCAGCTTCTACTGAGATACCTTTAGCATGTGCTTTTTCAACAACTTCTTTAGCCAATTTAAGGTTTTCTTCAACTGGAAGGTGTGAACCGTCGAACATTACTGAAGTGTAACCAACTTCGATACATTCAAGAGCATCTTCGTAATGACCATGGTCAAGGTGAATAGCAACTGGTACAGTAATACCCATTGATTCAACAAGGTTTTCGATAAGTGCTTTACAAAGTTTGTAACCACCCATGTATTTAGCAGCACCCATTGAAGTTTGGATAAGAACTGGAGCTTTTTTAGCTTCTGCTGCACGCAAGATAGCTTGAGTCCACTCAAGGTTGTTTGTGTTAAATCCACCAACAGCATAGCCGTTATCACGAGCTGCTTGGACAAATTTTTCTGCTGAAACGATTGCCATTATAAGGCCTCCTATTTATTTTTTGGGGTTCAACCCATTACATGTCCATTCTATCACAATTTTCTTATTTTTTCCAGTATTACATGAAAAGATTGAAAAGACTATGCATATCGATCAAAACCTCAATTAGCAATTCACTATAATAGCAATATACCTGAATATCATTTGTGATTACTTTATAACCACAGCCTCATTTTCTGATATTAAAACAAAAAACCAACAGCCTCGAGCACTGTTGGTTCTAGTTTATTATCAAGACAAATTAAGCTGACAATACTTTACGTCCTTTACGACGACGAGCTGCAAGCACGCGACGTCCATTTTTAGTTGACATACGGTGACGGAATCCGTGTTTACGTTGACGACGGATTTTACTTGGTTGATAAGTACGTTTCACGATGAATACCTCCTCATAGATTTTCGTATTCGTTTAGCCGGCTATGTGATCATTACTAAACATACCATATTATTTTATAAGAAATAGCTGAGCTTGTCAAGATTTATTTTCTCTATTTTCCTGCAACTTCCTGTTAATCCGACTAACGCGACGGAAAAAAGTAAGATAAACCACAAACCAGATAACAAGATAGGTCATTACAAAACCTGCAAAGAAATTGACTGACAAAGGATTGACCAGATGATTTAACTTATTCATTAAAAATATCAAACCATAAACTGCGATAAAGTGCAATAAAATCTGCCAGAGCAACGGTGGACTTTCCAATTCATAAATCATGGTCACAAGACCAATCAACCCACTAATCCAAACAACATTGACAATCTGGCTGACCGTTTGCGTCTGAACTCCACCAGACAACAAACTAAGAACATATACAACTCCTCCGAAACCAACACCAACAATAGCATAGATTACAATTTTTCTAATATCTATTTTCATTTCTATTCCTCACAAGCCCAAACGTTGTTCTAGATTTTTTAAGTAACGACGACTGACATGTAGCTTACGTTTGCCTGTTAAAAGCGCTAGCATATTTCCCGAAAAACTAGCCTCTAGAGCCTCTAAATGGTTAATATTAAGTAAACTTTGTTTGGAAACCTGCACAAAATCAGGATTGTTGAGCCGCTCCTTAAACTTATAGAGACGCCCCGAGATAATGCGCCTGCCCTTGAGCGTTTCCAAAATCAGACTTGTATCATCTACATCCACATAGATGAGGTCATCAGTCTTGAGCATTTCAATCCTATCAGCGCCCTTAATAGGAATAATAGCTGGCGCCTCAGACTCATACTGGGCAAGATAGTCCAAGATTCGCTGAACCTCTGCTGTCAAACTTTGGCTGCGCACCAATACTTCAATCTCCTTTGCTGTCAGATTCGGTACTTCTTCAAATCGAAAATCCATGACAATCCTTTCCAAGTCTTATTTCCCCTATAGTACCCTTTTTTGAGGCTTCACGCAAGTTACAGGCTAGTCAAGGAAAATCATTAGGCACAAACATAGAATATAAATATTAGTAGAGTAGAGAAATAGCCGTTCCAGCAAACCAAAATAAGGTTTAAGCGGAGATAAAATCATGGCTGCAACAAGACCGTAAAGTCCAACCTTGACCAATTGCTCCAAGAGGTGGCAAATGAAATATATAGTTGGGTTAATAGGACCGATGCTTTTGGTAACATTGAAGATAAAAGTAGCAAGCGCTGTAAACTGCAAAATAGCAAACAATAAATGCAGGGTACCTGTAAGCGTACGCTTTTCGCCTTCAAGATCCGTTGGAAAAATAGCAACACCTACAAAACCAATTAAGGCCAAGACTAGCAGTTCAATTCCCTTAATCTTAAAAGAAAATGGATAAGACCAGCAGAATAGGGCTAGTATCAATGCGATAGTCCTTACCGTACTGACCAAACCTGCCAGTTTAAAATATTTTCGATGAGACCCAACGCCATAATCACTAACCGCATGCTTGATAGGATTATAGATTTCCCTATTTTTAAGATGAAGTACTACCATTAGGTAACCATAAGTTACAATACATAGAATGGCTACAAGACTAAATCCTTTTGAAATCATGTCGCATTTCCTTTCTTCTAAACCATTTATCACAAAGCAAGGCTAACCATATCAGCTCTTTACTGCTAATTTTCCTAGACACGTCTTGCCTTGTCCTTCTACCCAAAGAAAGCTAAAAAGGACAAGAAGACTGACAACAATCACGGCAGCTATAATAAGGATATTTTGCTGACAGGTCAACAGATGGTCTCCCCACTTAAACTCAATACCAAGGTATTCTTTTATGTCAAGACTAGACTTCCATTTTGGAATATCATCTCCAACCAAAATTTGACGAAAGACTGAGGCTACATAGGCACCTGGTACCAGTTTAATGATCTTCTGAGCAACATCGGGAAGCGTTCCTATCGGCATGTAGACGCCCACCAAGAAACCTGATGCCGTTCCAATGATGGTTGACAGACGTTCTGCGACTTCTACAGTTTTCACAAATTGAACCAATAGCAAGGCAAGAAGGGCTGACATGACTGAACTTAAGACAATCACTCCTAATATGGAAGGAAAATTACTCACCTCAAAACGCAGACCATCTTGGTAATAAAAATAGAGAGACATGATGGTATACATAACAACCTGCATAACACTGCCAATCACACCGGCACTGATCAGATAGCCAACATTCAATTGGAAATTAGTCGTATCTGTTAGCAGAAAATCAGAGAATTTCTGGCTTTCCTTATCACGAACCAACCTTTCCGTCCCCGACCAAGTTGTCGTAATACCAGTAACGGCTAAAATACCGCCCATCACCCAGCGATCCAAAAATTTTTCAGGATGAGACAAGCTGCTCCAAGCATCTAGCATATTCTTTTGCAAGAAAATGATGTACAAAACAAAGGCAATCCAAGCCCCCATCAGTGAGAAAAAGACACTGGCCTTGTTGCTGAAATAAAGTTGTAAATTGCGTTTAACGGTCGTTAGCATCAACTAATCTCCTTTCCTGTAATGGCAATAAAGGCTTCATTGATGGTGCCTTGTTTAAATTCGAAGTCTGCTATAGCTTCTCGGTACTTGCCCAGTAGACCAATAACCTCCTGTGATGACACCCCCTCTATCAAGTAGCCTGCTTCCGTTTCTTTTAGGGGAAATGGCAGAGCTGCTAAGCTTGTTGGGTCTGCAACCTTGAGGAGCAGTTGACTCTTGGCATATTCCTTAACAAGGTCAAAAGCTGTACCCTGTGCTAAAATTTTCCCGTGGTCAATGACATAAGTGACTTCAGCATTTTCAGCCTCTTCTAAGTAATGAGTGGTCAAGAAAATGGTCAAACCTTGCTCTTTTTTCAAGCGGTAAAGCAGCTGCCAAATCATTTGGCGGGTTTGAATATCAAGCCCAGTCGTTGGTTCATCCAGAAAGAGAAGGTCTGGTTTATTGAGCAAAGCTCGTGTAATGTCCACGCGCCTGCGCTGACCGCCAGATAAGGTCCCGTACTTTTGCCCTAGAAGACCACTCAAACCTGTCAATTCTACCAATTCATTTAACCAAGTCTTATCAATGTGCTGATAAAGCCCTGCACGGTTCTTCAAGTTTGCTCTGACAGTCAGTTCCTCATCTAGCACACTGTCCTGAAAGACAATGCCGATTTTCAAATCGGATGCCAGAATCACCTTACCAGAGGTTGGGGCCAGCAATCCCGTCAACATCTTGATAGTCGTTGATTTGCCAGCTCCGTTGGTTCCCAAATAAGCAACTAAGCTACCCTTTGGAATTTCCAAGTTAAGCTGATTGACAACTGTTTTATCACCGTAGATTTTCGTGAGATTTTGGGTTTTCATTAACATTACTTCGTCCTCCACGTTTATATCCTAACAAAAAAAGCGCCTCTCTAGGACGCTTTTGCGGTAAGTGGTTAAAAGAAAGAGGCAAGCGGTAAAAAAATAGAAAGCCAGTTGACTGACTTTCTATACATCATTCTTCATCTTGAAGAAGGCTGACAACAACATAGCGGTTGGGGTCATTTCCCTCTGAATAACTCTCGACACCTTCAATTGCTGTAACAGTTTTGTGAACAATTTTACGTTCGCTGTTACTCATTGGATCCATAACATAATCTTTGCCTGTTTCCAAGACACGCGCAGCCGCTTTTCGTGTAAAATCAATCAAAGTTTCTGTCCGATGTTCAACATAATCATGAACATTTAGGACAACGGAAAAATTCTTAGAATAGCGATCATGCAAGAAATTCTGTGCCAAAAGTTGTAGAGATTTTAAAACTTTACCATGATAACCAATAACACGGCCTGCTTCAGGTGTTTCAATCTGTAAATTGATTTGACGACGATTATTGCTTGTCTCAATCGTTGCTTCAATATCCATTTCATAGATAATTTTTTGAACATAGTCAGAAACTTCCTGTGCCGCTTGTTCAATATCATTACTTAAAGTTGGCTTTTCCGAAGCAAACTCATTAGCAACAAATTCTTCAAATGATGCCACTTCATCAGGAGTTGACTCTTGAGGTTGATGGTCTTTGGCCGTTGTTTTCTGCTCTAACTGTTCCAAAACTTCCGAGTAACCTGTTTCTTCAAGAATAGTTTGTGTCGTTTTTTTATTTTCAAGAAGAGCTTCTTTGACAGCTTCATCGACAGGGTGACCCTGTTCTTCAATTTCTTTAAGAGCTTGAGTCACCTTACTAAGTTCAATGGTGTCTTCCAATTTTGAAGATACAGGCTCATTTAGATTGTTGATGGCCTCTGGAACACCCTTAACAGCTTTTTGATTAGCCTTGTGGACCGTTGTTTCATTAATACCCTCAATATCAACCTGAGCAGGTTGTTTTCCAAAACCAAGGAAACCTTTTTTCTCGCGAGAGATAACCTTAATATGTGCTTTGAGGCGGGAAAGTTGTAACTCTGCCAGCCCTTTTTCAATAGCTTCTTCTACAGTAGACCCTGTGAATATAACCATAATCTAAACTCCTTATTTTCTATTCTTTTGTGCTCTTTTCTTAGCGCGACGTATTCTTGCTTGGCGTTCTTTTTCTTCTTCTTCAACTCGCAAACGCTCCGCAATGATTTTAAAAGGATTGTTGAGCAGCAGAATTTGAAAAACCTGAAAGGCATTGGAAATCGTCCAATAAAGAACCACACCAGATGCCAGACTAAAGCCCATGAAGAAAATCATCACTGGCATAACATAAGTCATGATGACCATAGCAATATTCTTCTCTTTAGCAGCCTTGTTCGTTAACCAAGTTGACAAGAATGTAAAAAGGGCTGCCAAAACAGGAAGAATAAAATAGGGATCTGGTTGAGATAATTCTAGCCAAAGGAAACTTCCAGTTTTCAAGAAAGCAACACGGCTCAAGGCTTGAAAAAGGGCATACATGACTGGGAGCTGTATGAGAAGTGGTAATAAACTAGAATAGGGATTGACACCGTATTTTTTATAGAGTGCTTGACTTTCCTGAGCCAGAGCCATCCTACTATCCGTATCTTTACCAGGATACTTAGCCTGTAAAGCGCGCAATTCTGGCTGTAAGTCTTGCATTTTTTGACCAGATTTAATCTGTATATTAAAGAGTGGCATTAGGATTGCTCGGATAATAATTGTAAACAGTATAATCCCTATCCCAATAGAACCACCAAAAGACAAGAAACGGATTGCCTGAGCAAAGAAATAGACCACTTGCTCCCAGCCATTTGTAGACGAACTTGTGACCTCACCTCGTCCGCAGGCAGACAAAACTAGCAAGGCAACGCTCGCTAGGCTGATAAAACTAATTTTCTTTTTCACACTCTAAACCTTTCTGATAAAGTTTTGCCAGCCTCAAGACATGCTGAAGATTTTTCTTAACCTCATGATAATCCAATTCTTCAACACCTTTTCTGGCAATAATCACAAAATCATGGTTGGTTAAATCAGGGGAAAGCTCCATGATGGCATGACGAATTTTTCGCTTAACGGCATTTCTCGTGACAGCGTTACCAAGCTTTTTACCAGCAGAAATACCCACTCGGTAATGTTTCTGATTTTTTTCTAGCTGATAAACGACAAATTTCCGATTAGCAACACTGGTTCCCTTATCAAAAATCGCCTGAAAATCTTTGTCACTTTTGACACGAAAGCTTTTCTTCACCGCACAACTCCATTCTAAATTACTCCTATTATACCACAAAAAGCAAAAAAGCCTCAACCCCTAGGAATTTCGGCCTTTCTTACAATTCGGTTACAGTTCTGTTTGAGCTTGCTTAATTTGCCATGTCACTTGGTCAAATCCCGTCCCACCCAATGAATGGCGGCGTTCAACAGCAGTGTGAGACTGCAAGGTCACATAGATATCTTGGTCAATCAAATCTGAAATTTCTTGATAGCGTTCAAAAGGAACATCTTGCAGATAAATTCCCTTCTTTGTACACTCCAAGACCAGCTGACCAACAATTTCATGCGCCTGACGGAAAGGCAACCCCTTAGCCGCCAAATAATCTGCTAGTTCCGTAGCATTTGAAAAATCTTTCTCTGTAGATTTCGCCATGTGCTCCTTATTGACCGTCATGGTATTAAGCATACCTGCCAAAATATCAAGGGCTACCGTGATAGTTTCAACCGTATCAAACATACCTTCCTTGTCCTCTTGCAAGTCCTTGTTATAAGCCAAAGGTAAAGATTTCATGACCGTCAAAAGACCAAAGAGATTGCCATAAACACGACCAGATTTTCCACGAATAAGCTCTGCCATATCTGGATTTTTCTTCTGCGGCATAATAGATGAACCCGTTGAGAAAGTGTCGGACAAGGTTACAAATTGGTATTCATTAGAACACCAGTTGATGATTTCTTCGCAAATACGGCTCATATGCATCATCAAAATGCTAGCATTAGACAAAAATTCCAGAATAAAGTCACGGTCGCTCACAGCGTCTAGCGAGTTACTGTAAGGTTTGGCAAACCCCATAAGCTCTGCAGTCATCTCACGGTCAATAGGAAAGGTAGTTCCGGCCAAAGCTGCAGCTCCAAGTGGTGACATATCCGTATGTTTAACATTAAACTCAAAACGCTCACTATCACGGGTAAACATATTATAATATGCCATTAAATGATGTCCAAATGAAATGGGCTGCGCATGTTGTAGATGCGTGTATCCTGGCATAATAGTGTAGGTGTGCTCCTCTGCCAATGTGACAAGACTGCTACGTAAATGATGTAATTTTTCAATGACCTCTGCTAGCTTGGCTTTAAGATATAAGTGCATGTCTGTCGCCACTTGGTCATTCCGTGAACGAGCTGTGTGGAGTTTTCCTGCCACTGGGCCAATTTTCTCAGTCAGGAGACTTTCCATATTCATGTGAATGTCTTCATTAGACACATCGAATTCGATTTGACCAGCCTTGTACTCCTCAAGAAGTTCTTCCAAACCAGCCTTAATCTGTGCAGCCTCTTCCTTGGCAATAATCCCCGTCTCACCTAACATGGTCACATGGGCAATCGACCCTTTTAGATCAAATTCCGCCATTTTTTGGTCAAAAGAAATGGACGCCCCAAATTCCTCAACCCATTTTTCAAGCCCAGCTTCAAAACGGCCACCCCACAGCTTATGATTTTCTTTAGTCATTTTTTATCACCAAGAGCAACTCTGCGCTCTACTTTCTCTTTTCTTACTTGCTTGAATAAAACAAGCCCAAGGAGCTACCTCAGACTTGTTTGGTGTCTCACAGGACAAATTTCTTAAATGATTCTCTCTGAATATCATTATTTAAGCTCGAGGTGCCTCTCTGAACACCTTGACGAGAATTGGTAAGTTATAAGAAAAGAGTCTCAGATGGGCATCTCTGTACCCTTTTATCTGAAATTTTCTTTCCTTTTTACAATTTTTTAAATGGTAGGGACACCAGCGATTTCCTATGAAATTCCATGGCTAAATTTTGAACCAAAGTCTCAAAATTTCCCAGACAATTAGTATTCTTGCTGATTGTCTCTTTACCACAGCGAAAAGTGCGAAACTGAAGCGCTACTAACGTAGCTCTTTTAATTTGTTCTGCTATAAATTATTTATTGTTAACTTGTGAGTTTACCTGTGTTGGCAGACCCCAAAGTTTAATGAAGCCAACTGCCGCGTCTTGATCAAAGCTGTCAGCAGATGTGTAGGTTGCCAAATTTTCATCGTAAAGTGAATTTGGTGATTTACGTGCAACAACTTGAGCATGGCCTTTGTAAAGTTTGACCTTAGCCGTCCCGTTAACCACTTTTTGTGTTTCCTTGATGTAGGCAATGATGGCTTTCGTTGCTGGGCTGAACCACAATGCATTATAGATAAGATTTGACAATTCATTTTCAAGAATTGGTTTGAAGTGTGACACTTCACGTACCAAGGTCAAATCTTCAATTTCCTTGTGAGCTGTCAAGAGGGTAATAGCTCCTGGGCATTCATAAATTTCACGCGATTTAATACCTACCAGACGATTTTCAACGTGGTCAATACGGCCGATACCATGTTTGCCTGCAATAAGGTTGAGCTCTTGAATGAGGTCAGCCAATTTCATTTCTTTGCCATTCAAGGCAACTGGCTTACCAGCTTTAAACTCAATGTCAACAAATTCAGGTTGATCTGGGGCTGATTCTGGTGAATTGGTAATGCCAAATGCTTCTTCTGGCGCTTGATTCCAAGGATTCTCAAGAACACCGCACTCATTAGCACGCCCCCAAAGGTTTTGATCCACCGAATAAGGATTATCAAGGTCAGCCGGGACTGGAACGCCATTTGCCTTAGCATATTCAATTTCTTCTTCGCGAGACCATTTCCATTCACGAACAGGCGCTATAACTTTAAGATTTGGGTCAAGGGCTGCAATGGCAACTTCAAAACGAACTTGGTCATTCCCCTTACCAGTACAACCGTGAGCGATAGTTGTCGCCCCAGTTTTATGCGCAATTTCAACCAATTTTTTAGAAATAATCGGACGGCTGAGAGCTGATACCAGAGGATATTTTTGTTCATAGTAAGCGTGTGCTTGAAGAGCAGGAAGAACATACTCCTCAGCAAACTCATCCTTAACATCAAGAACATAAGACTCAATAGCTCCAACTGTCAAAGCCTTATCATGAATAAAATCAAGATCTTTACCTTCGCCAACGTCCATACAAACAGCAACGACATCATAATCTTTTTTAAGCCAAGTAATGGCAACTGAGGTATCAAGACCACCGGAATAGGCTAAAATAACTTTTTCTTTCGACATATGAATTTCTCTTTTCTTAAACTTATTGTT
The DNA here is from genome assembly GCF_040731245.1 of Streptococcus sp. ZY19097. NCBI lineage: Bacteria > Bacillati > Bacillota > Bacilli > Lactobacillales > Streptococcaceae > Streptococcus > Streptococcus sp. ZY19097. The sequence goes on along the minus strand of NZ_CP160400.1, from coordinate 179,846 downwards.
GATGTTTTTTTATCAACTCTATGTGTATAATTATACTCTCGATTTTGACATTTGTCAATCTTTTTTTGAATATTTTTTCAAAAAAAATAAAATATCCACCATTTTACGCATAATATAGTAATTTATGCAAAATATATCCATAAAATATAAAGTAAAACAGACAGACTGCTATGCAAAATTAAATGGTTAAGGTGAACTTTCTTAAAGATAAAATACCCATTTATCGGACGTAAAGTCGTTGCCATCATCAGTAAAATCGCCACACTGAGCTGAAATATTCCTGCCGAAATTATGTTATAATGTAACAATATACAGGATAGAATTCCCATTATCAGAGGAAGACAATTACAAAATAACAACAACTGGGAAATATTTTCTTTTACACTAACTGCTGCTACGGCTAAACTACCGAGATAACCGATAACTAATACGAGAAAGAACATGAGCTTTCCCTCCTTTCATTTGCTATTAAAACATGAGGGGATAAGCCCCTGTCAAGGAGAAAAAGATGAAAACTGGTCAGGTTACACAAGATTTCATGATTACACGCGATACGCTTAGGCACTATATCAAGGAAGGTCTGTTGTCTCCTAAACTAGTAAAAGGTAAGTATGATTGGTCAGAAAAGGATCTTGAAGATTTAGAGACGATTCTAGGACTACGTCAGATGGGGCTTTCCCTTCGTGCTATTTCACGCATCAAGTACCTACATGAAAATGCCTGTTCAACTTCGGAACAATGGTTGGAAAATCAGAGAGTCTTTGAGGAAGAGATCCAAACCTGCCAAGATAAAATCGAAATACTTCTAAAACAAAAATCTCTATTGGAAGAAGTACTCATGCAAATTAACCAAAAACTTGAAAAGCCCGACAACTAACCCCAAAATCGCCGATAATTTTTTAACGTTGCTGGTTAATTTATGAACTGCTTTTTAGCCAGATATAAATTTAATAAGCTACCTCATCCTAAAAACAATTTCAAATACAAGGCCCTTATGTTCTTCAAAAATTAAACTCCATCATCATTGCCTTGATTTTATAGTCTTTTAATTTGCTTTTAGTACAAGGCGAGTTAACGAAGTAATCAAAGATAAACTAATTGACTATATAGATTTCAATTCTTTCTGCATCAATTAATCTGATTTTCTCTGAGTGTTATTTTCATCCTATCACAGTCAAACAAGAAGAACCAAAAAAATCAACCTAGGTACACTAAGTTGATTTCTCAGATTAGTTTAGTTTTTCACGGTACTTAGCCACTTCAGCTTTATTTCCCCAGACAAAGTGCCCAGGTTTGATTTCAACCATTTCAGGAGTATCAGTTGAGTAATCATGCTGATTTTGATCGTAAACGATCAATTCTTTCTGACGTTCCAAGATTGGATCTGGAATTGGTACAGCTGATAAAAGAGATTGAGTGTAAGGATGGATTGGATTTCGGAAGAGTTCTTCCGTTTCAGCCACCTCAACGATAACTCCCTTATGAATAACTGCAATACGATCTGAAATAAAACGCACAACAGATAAATCATGAGCGATGAAAAGGTAGGTTAGTCCTTTTTCTTTTTGAATTTTTTTCAAAAGGTTGAGAACTTGAGCTCGTACGGAAACATCCAAGGCAGAAATGGGTTCGTCTGCAATGATAAATTCTGGTTCCATGACCAATGCACGAGCAATACCGATACGCTGACGTTGACCACCTGAGAACTCATGTGGGTAACGTGTCAAATGTTCAGCTAAGAGCCCAACTTCCGCCATCATATCTGTAACTTTTTTCTTGCGATCTGCTTCATCTTTAAAAAGTTTGAAATTATAAAGACCTTCTGAAATGATATAATCAACCGTTGCACGTTCATTCAAGCTTGCGGCAGGATCTTGGAAAATCATCTGAATTTTTGAAATCAATTCATTTTGCTCAGCACGCGTTTTTTTTCCGTTGATACGCTTACCATTATAGAGAATGTCCCCCGCACTAGTTTCATTCAAACCAATGATAGCACGACCAATGGTCGTTTTCCCGGAACCAGATTCACCAACAAGTGAGAAGGTTTCTCCCTTGTTAATGAAGAAGTTGGCATTCTTAACTGCAACGAATTTCTTTTTTCCTTCTCCGAAGGAAATTTCCAAATCTTTAATTTCGACTAATTTTTCAGTCATTTCCTTCCTCCTAGTTGGTCATTTTTTGAGAAATTTTTTGGTGCAAATCCTGAATAACTTCTGGTTTGTCAACCTTTGGTGCATCAGGATGAAGCAACCAAGTCTTAGCCCAGTGTGTTTCAGAAACAGCAAATTTAGGAACATCTTCTTCAAAATCAATCTTCATAGCATAGCGAGAACGTGGTGCAAAAGCATCACCTTTGATTGATGTATAAAGTGAAGGTGGTGTTCCAGGAATTGAGAAAAGGACACCTTTTTCATCAGCCAACTGTGGCAAACTTGACAGAAGACTCCAAGTGTAGGGGTGTTTTGGATCATAAAAGATTTCTTCTACCGTTCCATATTCGACAATATCACCCGCATACATAACAGCAACCTTATCAGCAATACTTGCTACCACGCCAAGGTCATGGGTAATGAAGATTGTTGTAAAATTATATTCTTTTTGAAGATTTTTGAGCAAGTCAATAATTTGTGCTTGAATTGTCACATCAAGCGCCGTTGTTGGCTCATCACAAATCAAGACATCTGGCTTACATGCCAAGGCAATCGCAATAACAATACGTTGGCGCATCCCCCCAGAATACTGAAGAGGATATTCGTCATAACGTCTCTCAGCTTCAGGGATACCAACTTTTTTCATGTAGTCAATAGCCATTTCCTTAGCTTCTGCCTTAGTTTTACCTTGGTGTTTGATAATAACTTCAGAGATTTGTTTTCCGATGGTTTGAATCGGATCAAGGCTGGTCATTGGGTCTTGGAAAATGGTAGAAATTTTTCCACCACGAATTTTTTCCCAATCTGCATTGGATTTTAAATCTGTCAATTCTTGACCGCGATACTTGATAGAACCATTGGCAATACGGCCGTTAGATTCTAACATTCCTGTAAAAGTTTTAGTCAAAACAGATTTACCGCTTCCTGATTCACCAACGACGGCAAGAACCTCACCCTCGTAGAGATCAATGGAAATATTACGAATAGCAGTCAAGACACGGTCACGAACATCAAATTCCACGACCACATCTTGAGCACTTAAGATTACATTATTAGTGTTAGTCATTGTTACTCCTATCTATGTGTACGTGGATCGCTGGCATCCGCAAGGTTTTGACCAACGATGTAAAGTGGCAAGGATACCAAAATCAAAGTTGTCAACGGAATCCAGAAAAGGTAGGCATTTGTTGTCAAGTTTGATGAATAATTAGCAATCAAACGTCCTAAACTCGGCTCTGTTACTGGCAAACCAATACCAAAAGCGGAAAGGAAAGCTTCATAAGAGATATAAGCTGGAAGCATTTGTGATACCAAGGTTACGATAACTGAAACCAATTGTGGCAAGAGATTTTTGATAGCAATTTTAACCGTTGAGGTTCCCAAAGTACGACTTGCAAGGTTATACTCCAAATCACGGTAGCGCATGACTTGCACACGAATAGAATAGGCAATCCCAATCCAACCCGTGATACAGAAAGCTAAGATCAAATTCCAGAAACCTGAACCAAGAGAGTAGGTCAAAATCATAACAATCATGATGAAAGGAAGGTTTGAAATGACATTGTAAACCTCAATCATGACTTTATCAACCGCCTTAGACACACCCCAAAGAGCACCAATAACGATACCGAGGACAATATTGATTAATGTTGCAATGACCGAAATCAAGATGGAGTTGCGGGCACCATACCAAACACCATCAAAGAGTGACTGACCATTTTTATCAGTACCAAACCAATACTGCGCATTTGGCCAAATGTAACGTTTTGAAAAGTCGTTGATATCACTAACATCGTTGAAGTCAAAGTTCGCAAACATTGGATAGATAAAACTCATCAAAATGATAGCAATCAGAAGAACCAACATAAAAATCGTTGATTTCTTTGAGAAAAATTGTCTGAAGACCGATTTCCAATAAGAATAGGTAGGAGCATCAATGGTTTCAGACGCATAAGTGTCTAATTCGACAAATTCAAATTTACTTTTGTCAATCGTAGCCATTATTTACCTCCTTTTGTAGACAATTTGATACGTGGGTCAAGGACAGTCATCAAGATATCCCCAACAAGAAGAGCGAAGATTGCCAATACTGCAAAGATAAAGACAAGACCGACAACCATGGCATTATTTGCTGCAGCGATAGCATCAATCAGCATTTTACCCATACCAGGGAAAGCAAAAACTTTTTCTGTCAATGTTGCTCCTGCAATTGTTGCAACAATAGCCCCTGGAATCCCATTGACAATCGGAACCATGGCATTTTTGAAGAGGTGATGACGTGAAATCTCAGCTTCAGATAAACCTTTAGCTCGGGCAAAACGAACAAAATCACTTCCTTGCAAGTCAACAATATAACGACGGAACCAAATGGCAATACCTGGTGCTCCCAAAACCCCCAAAATGATAGCTGGAAGAGCATAAGAACGAGGATCGCTAGCTCCCAAAAGTGGAAACGTATCTGGCAATCCAAAAAGTTTAGAACCAATGAAACGAATGACGTAAATACTTGCAATACTTGGCATAGCAAGCATAAAGGTTACTGTCGCAGTAGAGAAGCGGTCAAAGATTCCATCTTTATAACGAGCCATCAACAGACCTACTGGCAAACCAATGATATAAGATAGAAGAACCCCAATAAGACCCGCCTTCAATGAGTTTGAAATCATTGATGGTTCGGAGTAATTGTTTTGTGTGGCCGTATAGGCATCACCCTTACCAAAATTAGAGATGTCTCGAGCATCAGCTTGTTTAGGTGACTTATAGGTCCGTGAATAGATATCAATTGATGATACTTTGGTTTGACCAGTTGGGAATTTCACTTCTTGAGCCAATGTTTTCCCTTGACCTTGAGTGATGACTTGCAAGACAGGAATATTGGCAAAAGTAGGATAAGATGTTCCTAAATTAAAAGTTACGATATTTTGATGGATAAATGGGAATTTCCCGTTAAAGTAAATCAAATATTTATGCTTCGTTCCTGAACCAACAAGGGCAGGGCCAACGGCAGGATCATTTTCAAAACGAACGTAGCGTTTCAAATTTGGATTTGAAGAGTCTTGAATTTTCCAAGGATGGTCAACGACAATCAGATTAGAGTAAAAACTCCAAAGACGTTCATAAATAGGAATTTCACGCGTTGCGTAATATTGACCAGATTCAAACTTTTGAAGTTTCCAATTGCCACCTGCTGATTTGAGGTAAGCTTGATAAGCCTTTTTATCAGATGCACTTCCTTCATTGGTAACTTTTGAATCAACTTTTTTTGTAGCAGCAACCAATTCCTTAGTACTAAGGTAATCAATATAGCCCATTCTTTCATAAATGGTATTTTCGTAATCAGCCTTTTTATCTGGCGTCACGGCAATCTTGGTATAGTTCGGATCCTGTTTAAAAATCAGCTTCCGTGGTACAAGAGTGAAGACGATAGCATAGGTCAATGTCGTCACTAAAAATATGGAGACTAACGATCTCAGTATTCGGTTAAAAATGTATTTCTTCATATTCTTCCCTAACAGTTCAAAAGAACTTTCCCAATGAAAGGAGAAAGTTCTTCAGGAACATTTTAATTATTTTTCAACGTGATCTGCAAGTTCTTCTGCAGCTTTAGCGTTTGATTTTTCTTTTGCAGCTTGGTACTTCTTAAGAGCTTTAGCGTACTCTTTAGCCGTAACAGGTTTATCTTGAAGCTTCATGTATTTATAGGTCGTTGAGTCACCTTTAACCCCAACATAAGAATTAGCTCTTGTAAACGGAACGATTCTAGTAAGACTTGGTACAGCACCTTTTGAAAATGTTGGAATCATAACAGCGCTATCTGTCAACCAAGCTTGAGCTTTTGCATAAGCTTCGTAACGTGCATTAACATCGTCTGTAATCGCATTTGCTTCATCAAGCATTGCTTGGTATTTATCCAAACCTACTGATTGAATCATAGCTGTATCAGTATCAGCGACACCTAAACGATAAGTTGCGGCAGCACCTTTCTGTGTACCGAAGATGTCTAAGTATGATGATGGGTCAGAGTAGTCTGGTGACCAGCCTGAGATCGCCAAGTCGTAGTCATTTTGTTCTGGTGTTTCAGCTTGATAAGTAGCTGCTAACCATTCATCTTCAGTGACTTGTTTGATGTTGATTTGAATATTGTCAGAACCAAGGCTCTTTTCAACAGACTGTTTGAACGATTGTGCACGTTGTACAGAAATTTCGTCTGTTTGTGAAACTGGGAAGTCCAACTGAATTGGGAAGGTTACACCTTCAGCCGTAAGTGCTTCCTTAGCTTTTGCAAATTCTGTTTTTGCCTTTTCTGGATTGTAAAGACCATCTTGTGCATCTGAAAGTTCAACGTCTTTCCATTCATCACCATATGAAGCTAGGTCGGCCTCAACTGTATCACCGAAGTCTTTACCATCAATTTGAACAAATGCTGGTGGAACCAAGGTATTACGCAAAGCCTTATCCTTAGCTTCTTCACCATTTCCTTGAGCATTGTATGAAGCACGGTCAAAGCCAAAGGTTACCGCTTGACGGAAGTCTTTGTTGTTCATAGCCTTCTTAGAGTCTGACAATTGTGCATCAGTCTTATCTGAGATTTTATGCAACGTACGGTTCATGTTGAAATAAACCATGAAAGTTGAACCATCTTGTTGGCCGTAAACAATATCGTCACCGTATTTCTTCACAGCTGTCTTATAGCTTGGTGCTGTTGGGTACAAGCGTGCAGTTACATAGGAACCCTCGTCAAAGTTGTTGTATTGTGAGTCTGGGTCAGAACCATCATAATAAGTCAATTTAACGTTGTCAATATGGACATTGTCAGCATCCCAGTAGTTAGGATTCTTTTCAAATTCCATTGATGACTTAGCAGTGATTGATTTCAAGAGGTATGGACCATTGTAAAGAAGTGAAGATGGGTCAGTTTGTTTACCGAAGTCTTTGCCTTTTGATTTCAAGAATTCAGCGTTGACTGGAGCCATAATACTGTAAGTCAATTTAGAATTCCAGTAGGTTTCAGGTTTGTTAAGTGTATATTGAACAGTGTGATCGTCAATTGCTTTAACACCTACCGTTGAGAAATCCTTAGTCTTACCATCAATATAGTCTTGGAGACCTTTGATAGAGCCTTGGACAACGTAAAGAGCTTCTGATTCTGAATCAACGGCATGTTTAAGACCAGTAACAAAGTCCTGTGCTGTAACATCAGCATACTCTTCGCCATCAGCAGTGTACCATTTAGCATCTTTGCGAAGTTTGTAAGTGTAGGTCAAACCATCCTTAGATACTGTCCAATCCTTGGCAAGCGATGGAATCAAGTTACCATATTGGTCGTTTTCCAAAAGACCATCAATGAGGTTATTAGTGATTTCACTTGTCCCTGCTTGGTTCATCTTGATGTAATCAAGAGAGACTGGCTCAGATGCATATATGTAGTTGTAAGTTGATGATGAACTAGTGCTGTCAGAACTCTTGCTACCACATGCAGCAAGGAAAGATGCAGATAGCAATGTTACTCCTGCGGCAAAAAGCCATTTGCTTTTATTCTTCATAAAAGTACCTCTAAAAACTAATTTTTTCATTTTTCGTACAATTCATCGTGTACGTTTATGTGTGTTATTATACCATAAAATTTTCTTAAAAAAAGCGATTAAAGCTAAAAAATTGTCTGAAAATTGTGCGCAACTTTTCAAAAAAATGCTTTGAAGCTTGAAATTACTGACTTTTTATGGAGCAAAAAAATTTTTAAAATAAAATTTTTCTTTACGAATGCGCTTTCCTACAAACAACCGATCTAATTTCTTATGTTAACAATTATGTTGAAAAAAGACGTTACTCCTCAAAATCAGGTCGCATTCTTTAGGTTACATTTCAAACTAGCATTTGGCGTAAGCTCATCGTGCTCACCGACCATTCTCCAAAGATAAACTGGTGTACTATTTTTTTGATTTTTCATTGGAGAACTTCAAAAAAAGAAGGGAAGAGTCAACAAACTTTTTTAGCTTGTCAATTCTTCTCTTCAACTTGAAGTTGATATCACTATTCTAAGTGATCTGCTAGTTCTTCTTCATATTTGGCATTTGATTTGGCTTTTTCTTTCAACCATTTCTCACGCGCTTTGTAAAATTCTTTTGCGGTGACAGGTTCATCAAGAAGTTTCTTATATTTGAAACTAGAGTTCCCTTTTGTCCCTGTCCATGAGAAAGCACTTGAGTAAGGCTTGAGTTTAGTAACAATTGGACTTCCGCCACGTGTAAAAATTGGAATCATAACCGCGCTGTCTGTGAAGGCTGCTTGTGCTTTTGCATATATTGTATAACGTTTTTGCAGATCATTAGTTTCCTTAACGGCTTCATCCAGATAATCTTCAAAAACATCCAATCCAACTTGGTGAACAATATCTGCATTCTGACCAGGATTTAGCCCAACATAGTGAATGTAGCTGCCATCTGTTGGTCTATAAATATCAAGGAAAGTAGAAGGATCATCATAGTCTGCTGACCAACCCTCAATAGCTAAATCCCAATCCTTTTGCTCTGCATTATTTGCAAAATAGGTCGTGTTATTATAATCATCAGTAGTCAACTGATTGATATCAATCACAACATTGTCTTTCCCAAGAGAAGCTTCTAGGGATTGTTTGAGAGAGTTTGCTTGATTGACACCCACCGAATAAGTTTGGTCAACAGAAATATCCAAGTGAATCGGGAAGGTAACACCTTCTGATTGAAGAACTTCCTTAGCTTTTTCAAATGATTTTTTTGCTTTTTCTGGATTATAAAATCCATCTTGTGCATCTTCAAGATTGACATCTTTCCAAACATCTCCATAATTGTCAAGTTCTTCTTTGACCGCGGTTCCAAAATCTTTGGTGCCAATTTGAACAAATGTTGGAGGAACTACTAAATTACGGAGCGACTTACTAGCGGCTTGTTCTCCAACCTTTTGAGCATTAAAAGCCTCACGATTAAGAGCAAAGCCGATTGCTTGACGGAAATCTTTATTCAAGATAGCTGTTTTCGTATCATTTTTCTGACTGTCTGATGTTTTTTTGGTAAATTGGTTAGCCGTACGATTCAAATTAAAATGCAGCGAATAAACAGTGCTATCTTGAAGTCCAAAAACAATATTTTTATCATACTTCTTAGCCGCTGACTTGTAACTTGAATCATTAGGATTCAAACTTAGAGCCGAATACACCCCGTCATCAAAATTTTTGTAGATGGACTCAGTTTCAGAACCATCATTGTAAATCAATTTGATTTGGTCAATGTGAACATTTTTCGCATCCCAGTAATTAGGGTTCTTCTCAAAAGAAATTTCAGACTTAGCAGTTAGATTTTTCAAGAAGTAGGCACCATTATATAGGATACTTGAAGGATCCGTTGTCCCAAATTTTTTCCCTTTGGATTCGAGAAATTCTTCGTTTACAGGAAAGAGAATCTGTGCCGTCGTTTTAGAATTCCAAAAACTTTCTGGATTATTTAGCGTATATTGAACGGTATAATCATCCAGGGCTTTGACACCAACAGTTGAAAAATCTTTCGTTTTCCCTTTGACATAATCGTCCAAGCCCTTGATGGAATCTTGAATGAGATAAAGCGCTGAGGATTCCCCCTCCACTGCATGTTTAATACCTGCCACAAAATCATTGGCTGTAACTTCAGCATACTCTTCTCCCTCAGAAGTGTACCATTTGACACCTTTTCTGAGTTTGTAGGTGTAAGTCAATCCATCTTTTGAAACTGTCCAATCTTTCGCTAGCGATGGGACTAAGTTTCCGTATTGGTCATTTTCTAATAACCCGTCAACTCCATTTGTAGTGAGATCTGAAGTTGTCGCATTAAAATTGACAATATAATCCAGCGAATCTGGATCGGTTGCATAAACGTATTGATACACTTTCTCACTTGAACTATTCTTATTGCTGCCGCAAGCTGTCAAAGCCAGAAAAGATAAACTAGCAACTCCTAAAACAAGAAGTTTTTTCCTCATCAATGTCATAAAGTTCCTCCTATTTATTAGAACAGACGGTAATAAAAATTCATATTATGTCATTGTCCAATCCATCACAATAGGCTATTTCTTCATTTTTATTCAAACGAAGGTCTATTGCTTGTATTTTATTATATCATACTTTTTAAGAATTATTTATGTTTTCTGAAAATTTCGCTAATTTATTTTTTTACAAGACTTGTGATATAATGAAGAAAAATGATTTTGGGACACTGATATACATATGAAAAAATTTTTTGCGCTCTTCATTGTTTGCCTTACCCTCATAGGTACAAAGGTTAAAGCTGAAGAATTTGATGTTGCAGCTAATCATGCTCTAGCTGTTGAACTTACTACTGGAAAAATCCTTTATGAAAAAAACGCCGACTCTCTGCAGTCCGTAACGTCTTTAAATAAACTTTTGACCATTTACATGGTTTACAAAGAAATTGCTGCTGGTAGATTATCTTGGCAAAGTTCTGTTGATATTTCCGATTACGCTTATGCACTAACGACTGATTACTCTATTAGTAACGTGCCTCTGGACGCTCGGAAATATACTGTTGAAGAACTTGTCAAAGTAACACTAATCGCTAATGCAAATAGCCCTGCCATTGCCCTAGCTGAGCATATCGGAGGCAGTGAAAGTAAATTTGTGGATATGATGCAGGCCCAACTTCAAGAGTGGGGAATTACCGATGCTAAGTTAATCAATGCTTCTGGACTACCAAATAGCTATCTTGGAGATAATATCTACCCGGGATCTAGTAAAAAATCTAAAAATAAATTAAGCGCCTACGATCTTGCTATCATTAGTTATCATTTGGTAAAAGATTTCCCAGAAGTTTTGAAAATAACAAGTTCACAAAGCACAGACTTTGAAGGCTATACCTTGTACAACGACAACTATATGCTCAAAGACTTGCTTTATCAACGTTCCGGTGTAGATGGGCTTTTATTGGGAACTTCAAAAACTGCCGGTGATTCTTTCATAACGACAAGTACTGAGAATGGTATGAAGGTGCTGACAGTTATTCTTGGAGCTTCTGGTGCTGAGAGCAACAGCTATGCTAGCTTTGATGCAGCAAATGGATTGCTTAACTACATTCAAACTAATTTTAAACTTTCAACCGTTCTAAAAAAAGGCAAAACTTACCAAAATAGCTCTATCAAGGTCATTGATGGTCAGGAAAACCAAGTAGCTAGCGTTGCCAAAAATGATTTTAAGGTGGTAAAAAGTAAATCTTCCTCTTCCAAACTCTCACTTAAAGTCAATTTAAACTCAAAGGCTCTTGTTGCTCCTGTCGCAGCAGGGCAAACGGTTGGAACAGCTAGTTTTGAAGACCCTGCTTTGATTGGTCAGGGCTACTTAGAACAAAAGCCAAGCATAGAACTTATCACAAAGACTAGCGTGAACCGAGACTTTTTCCTTACCGTTTGGTGGAATCACTTTGTTAACTATGTTAACGAAAACCTCTGAACTTTAAGAACTTTTTGAAGGCTAAACTCATAACGAAAAATTAGTTTAGAATTGAGACAAATGCAGCCAGCAGGCTGCAACTTCAGCTTTCTAAAAAGTTTCCCCTGAAATTTCAGTTAGCTCTCGCTACTAAATAACACATGCACGCTTCAGCTTGGAAGCCACAAAATGGATTAACAAAGTCATGAAAAACAAACCAAAAGAATCTAACTATAGTCAATTAGTTTATCTTTTATTACTTCGACGTAAGAGGAAACTCCGTTTCCTTATTTCCAACTTCAAACACTCCACTGGATTGTTTGAACTCGCCTTGTCGTACTTTACGAAAGTGACTTGCTTCGCATGTCTTATTTCCAACCTAGAACAGCCTAGAGGCTGTTCTAGCAACCTGCAGCTCGTTGCCTTGTACTAAAAGCAAACTAAAAGACTATAACAGTCATTTGTGAAAAAGAGAAAAACGATTAGACCAACCCCCGTTTCTTTCTTATTCCTATCTTCAAACTTACTTGGACAAACCTTTGACCAAGCGTGGGTAACTTGTTACAATAATGCTATGAAAAAATACATCCTAAGTCTTTGCTTTCTTTTAATCCTGTTTTTCACCTCTGCTGTTGCTGCCGAGGAACCTGACATCGCTGCTCAAAATGTCATTGCTGTCGAGACCAGCACAGGGAAAGTTCTCTACGATAAAAATGCTGACAGCAAAAATTATATTGCCTCCATCAGTAAAATATTGACTATTTACTTGGTTTTGGAAAACATTCATGAAGGAAAATTAAGCTGGGACACCGAGGTAAGTTTGTCTGACTATGCTTATGGATTAGTTGAAGACCCAACCATCAGCAATCCCGGAATGACCAACCGCGTCTATACTGTCCGTGAATTAGTCAATGCCAGCATGGTAGTCAGTGCTAACAGCGCAGCCATTGCTCTAGCTGAAAAAGTTGCCGGTAGCGAACCAGCCTTTGTGGATCTGATGCGCGCTAAGCTTGAGGAATGGGGAATTACAGATTATCAAATTGTTAATTCAAGTGGCTTAAACAATAGTGCCTTGAACGGCAATATCTATCCTAATTCTGGTGAAAATGATGAAAACATGCTCAGCGCCAAAAGCGTTGCCATCATTGCCTATCATCTCATCCAAGATTTCCCTGAGATTTTAGACATTAGCAGTCAGTCTAGTGTTGAGTTGGGAGATGAAAGCTATGCTACCTCTAATAAAATGTTAGCAGGGCAAATTTTGGAGCGTCAGGGGGTTGATGGTCTAAAAACTGGAACAACAGAGTTAGCGGGGCAAACCTTGGTTATTACTAGTAAAGAAAATGGCATGCGCATTATAGCTGTTATTCTTCATGCAGACAATGCTGACAGTGATGACTATGCACGTTTTACTGAAGCCAATAAACTGCTAGATTATCTCTATCAAACTTTTGAGTTGACCGATTTATATAGCTCTGGACAACATTTACATTCACTGGCAATCAGTAACGAAAGCACCAAAAAAGTGACCCCTTATGTCAAAGATAGCCTAACTGTCGTTAGACGAAAGGGAAGCGATGTCAGTGAAACTATCACACTTGACTTAGCTTATAATAAACTGACCTCACCTATTTCTAAAAATCAAAAAATAGGCCGGTTAATTTTTAACGATCCAGATGTAATTGGTGATGGTTATCTCTTTAAAGAACCATCCATCTCTCTTTACTCGTCTGAAAAAATCACACAGAGTTGGCAAAGTCACCTTAAAGCCTTTTTTCAAAACCTTCTTAAAAAATTTTTCTAGCTTTAGGAATCAGTAAAGACATTTACTGATTTTTTTGTTATGATATAATCATACAATACAATCTGTCTGAGGAACTAAATTTGAAAATCCTATTATATATTTTGACTTGCCTTTTGGCTTTTACTACTGTTTCAGTCGTTGCCGCAGAAGACAGCAGCGCCGCTAGTACTAAAGATATCATGCAGATTACCCGTGATGCAGGATACGATGTTTCTGACATTAACCGCCCAAAATCTTCAATTGTAGTTGATGGCAGCACTGGCAATATTCTCTGGGAAGATAACATTGACGAGGTTCGCGATCCCGCTAGCATGTCCAAAATGTTCACCCTCTATCTGCTTTTTGAAGAGATGGCTAAAGGAAAAATCACACTTGATACTACAATTACAGCCACTGAAACCGATCAAGCAATCAGTCGAATCTACGAAATTTCTAACAATAATATCGTAGCGGGCGTTGCCTATCCTATCCGTGATCTTATCACCATGACCATTGTCCCTTCATCTAATGCGGCAACAATCATGATTGCGAACTACCTTTCTAATAATAACGCGTCAGATTTTATTGATACTATCAACAAAACCGCTAAATCACTTGGTATGACTAACACCTATTTCAGCAATGCCAGCGGAGCTGTTGCCGAAGCTTTCCAGGGTTACTATAACCCTGAACGCTATGATTTAAGTGCAACAAATAAAACTACTGCACGTGATCTAGGTATTCTCATTTACAATTTTATGCAAAAATATCCTAATATTGTTAATTTTGCAAATCAATCTGAAGTAAGTGTTATGGTAGGAACTCCTTATGAAGAAACTTTCCATTCTTACAACCATTCTCTTCCTGGGGGCGCCTACCCTCTTGAAGGGGTAGATGGTCTAAAAACTGGTTCAAGTCCAAGCGCAGCCTTTAACAGTATCGTAACAGCCAAAAGAGGAGACACTCGCTTGATTTCTGTTGTCATGGGAGTTGGAGATTGGTCTGATCAAAATGGTGAATATTATCGCCACCCCTTTGTTAATGCCCTGTTAGAAAAAGGTTTCGCTGATGTTCAGGAAATAAACAAATCGTCACAGAAAGATAGTAAAGTCGAGACCGTTGCTCCTCGCTCTACTACAAAGACTATAAAAAAGACTGAGAAGAAGACTTTTTTTGAAACTGTTGAGACTTTTATTAGTCAGCATAGCCATTTACTTATTGGTCTTATCGGCTTCCTAATTGCTCTGCTATTTATCCTACTGCTGATTACCTTTAGACAATCACGATCATAGAATCTTTTAGTTGAGCTTTTATAACTTTATGCAATAATCCAGCACTGCTTGCAAATCGTTGGAACATGTGGAATTAAAAACCATTACTTTTGTGACAAAGTCAGTAAGATAACTCGATAACTCACTATGAAGTGTATTCATTTATGAGCTTTGTTTTAGCATAAAGTTTTCTGATTTTCTTCAAAACAAAAATGAGTTGTTTTTTCAACTCATTTTATTTATACTTAAACGTCTTAGAGTAGGCAAGAAAACCAAGGTAATACTCAATGAAAATCAAAAGTAGCCTAGGAAACGAAGCCGACGATAGAACTTGAGTTCATCAAGGCAAGTTGACAACGGATAATTTTGATTTTCGAAGAGTATAAACTGAAAAACTATTTTTCAACGATATTAGCCGACAGAGCCTTCCATTTCGTAGCTAATTAGACGATTAAGCTCAACGGCGTATTCCATTGGTAGTTCTTTGGTAAATGGCTCCACAAATCCCATAACAATCATTTCTGTCGCTTCAGATTCAGACAACCCACGACTCATGAGGTAGTAAAGCTGTTCTTCTGAGATTTTTGAAACTTTAGCCTCATGCTCCAATGCTACTTGCGAATTGTGGATTTCATTGAATGGAATGGTGTCAGAGGCCGATAAGTCGTCCATGATGATAGTATCACATTCAATGTGGCTGACTGATTTAGTTGAGTCTTTATTAAAAGTAACCTGACCACGATAATCAACTTTGCCACCACCCTTGGCAATTGACTTGGAAACAATAGATGAAGAGGTGCGTGGTGCATTGTGAATCATCTTAGCGCCTGTATCTTGGTGTTGACCTTTGTTGGCAAATGCGATAGACAGCATTGTTCCACGCGCTCCTTCACCATCTAAGTAAACTGATGGGTATTTCATGGTTGTCTTGGCACCAAGATTACCATCAATCCATTCGACAGTAGCGTCTTTCATCGCCTTGGCACGTTTGGTTACCAAGTTATAAACATTGTCCGACCAGTTTTGGATTGTTGAATAGCGCATATACGCCCCATCCAAGGCAAAAATTTCAACAATGGCCGCATGTAGGCTAGCAGTGGAATAAGTCGGAGCTGTACATCCTTCTACATAGTGAACACTCGCTCCTTCATCAACGATAATAAGAGTACGCTCAAACTGACCTGTGCCTTCGTTATTGATACGGAAGTAAGTTTGCAGTGGAATATCTACTTTTACACCTTTTGGTACATAAATAAAAGTTCCACCAGACCAGAAAGCAGAGTTTAACGCAGCCAACTTGTTATCAGTTGGAGGTACTAATTTGGCGAAGTATTTTTTAAAAAGCTCAGGATATTCTTTGAGAGCAGAGTCAGTATCAGTAAAGATAATACCTAATTTATCATACTCTTCTTTCATATTATGGTAGACCACTTCAGATTCATACTGAGCCGAAGCACCCGCCAAAAAGGCACGTTCAGCTTCTGGAATACCAATTTTTTCAAAGGTATCTTTAATCTTTTCAGGTACATCATCCCAAGAGCGTGCAGGTTTATCGGTCGGTTTTTGATAATAAATAATATCATCAAAATTAATATCGGACAAGTCTGCTCCCCAAGTTTGCATAGGCATTTTGTTGAAGGTTTCTAGAGATTTCAATCGAAACTCTAACATCCATTCAGGTTCACCTTTTATTCGTGACATTTCACGAACTGCAGCTTCTGTTGGTCCCTTTCCTGTACTTGCGATAGGTTTCACATCATCATGGAAACCAAATTTATAATCACCGAGGTCAATCGGTTTCGGTTCTACTTTTTCGTTTTCTGACATAGCAGCCCTTCCTATTTTTTCTTGACGTTCAATAACTTTTTATCAAAAACTAAACGACAGTGATACAGATAGACTTGAAATTCATCATATCAAGTCAACACATCTGAAATTGATTCTCAAATGAGTAGTAAACGGTACTAGCTATCTAACGCTGTCTGACAGCTTACTGTCCTAGTTCTTTATTAGTGAAGAGACAACTTTTCCTCAAGAAGTCTCCTCACTGCGTTCAATTGACTTTTTTAGTGCATTCCAAGCCAAAGTTGAACATTTGATACGCTGCGGAAATTTTGATACTCCTGCGAGTAAGCTAGCTTCTCCAAGACTTTTTTGTTCAGGACTTTTTTCTCCTTGAACCATTTTTGAGAAAATTTCAGCTAGTTCTAAAGCCTCTTCTTTTGTTTTTCCAATTACTGCATCCGTCATCATGCTTGATGAGGCCGTTGAAATCGTACAACCATCTCCTGCAAAAGCAATATCCGAGATAAGATTGCCATCAAACTTCACTGACAAACTAATGACATCACCACAAGTTGGATTATTAAGCTGAACTTGTTCTACCCCTTCTAAAAATCCATGATGGTGAGGATTTTTTGAGTGATCAGAAACCACTGCCATATAGAGACTATCTAATCTAGAGAGTGCCATTGAAAAACTCCTTTGTTTTGATAATGGCTTCGACAAGTTTGTCGCAGTCTTCTTTTGTATTGTAAATGTAAAAGCTAGCGCGGGCAGCAGAATGAATTCCTAGATGACTAATAAGAGGTTGAGCACAGTGATGACCCGCACGCACTGCTACACCTTCATAATCAAGGGCGGTCGCTACATCATGTGGATGCAACCCATCAAGATTAAAAGCAATAACACCAGTGTGTTTACTCACTTCTTGAGGACCATAAACTGTCAACCCATCGATAGCTTGTAGTTTAGGTAGAACATAGGATACCAATTCATGCTCATGAGCTTGAACCTTGTCCATTCCCAGTTCTGTTAAATAATCAATAGCAGCACCAAGGGCAATCGCGCCTGCAATATTCGGCGTTCCAGCCTCAAATTTCCAAGGTAGGTCAGTCCAGGTAGATTTCTGTTCATGAACAAAATCAATCATTTCCCCACCAAATTCTACTGGGCTCATTTGGTTTAGAATTTCTTCCCTACCATAAAGAACACCAATACCTGTTGGCCCAAGCATCTTGTGACCAGATAAAGTAAAGAAATCACAATCTAATTCTTGAACATCAATAGTCATATGAGGAGCTGATTGAGCACCATCCACAACCATATAGGCTCCAACCTCATGGGCTAGCTCTGCTATCTCCTTAACTGGATTAACACAACCTAAAACGTTAGAGACGTGGGCAATGCTTACAAATTTTGTTTTGCTTGAAAGTTTGCTACGCAAGTCAGTCATATCTAGAGCGCCATCTTTAAGGTAGACATAAACTAAGTGTGCGCCGTTTTTGCGACAAACCTCTTGCCAAGGTACAACATTGGAGTGATGCTCCATAATAGAGATAATAACTTCATCATCTTCTTGTAGCACTTCATCTGCAAAATGAGTTACCCAATTAAGTCCTGTTGTAGTCCCTCGAGTAAAGAGAACCTCTTTAGTTGATTTAGCATTGATAAAAGCACGCGCCTTTTCACGACTAGCTTCATAAGCTGCCGTCGCACGTTCTGCCAAAGTATGCACCCCACGGTGCACATTAGCATTATCCTTTTCATAATAGTTATTCAAGACTTCTAAAACTTGCTTAGGTTTTTGTGTCGTAGCTGCATTATCAAGATAAACCAACGGCTCATCATTAATAATCTGCTCAAGAATAGAGAAATCCTGACGAATTTTTTTATCTAGTAAAGCTGTCATCTTATCGTCCATCCAATTTGTTATCGAGTACCCCAATCATTTCATCACGAACTTCCTTAACTGGAATTTCTGTAATAACTGTCCCTAGGAAACCGCGAATCACTAAGCGTTCAGCTGTTGCTTTATCCAAGCCACGACTCATCAGGTAATACATGTCTTCTGGATCTACTTGACCAATCGAAGCCGCATGACCTGCCGTGACATCATTTTCATCAATTAAAAGAATAGGATTGGCATCTGATCGGGCTTGGTCAGATAGCATCAGCACACGGCTTTCCTGCTGAGCATCTGCTCCCTTAGCTCCCTTGATAATATGACCAATTCCGTTGAAGGTCAGGGTGCCGCGCTCTAAAATAACTCCGTGTTGTAGAATATGACCGACAGAGTTGCAACCATAATTAGTAACGCGTGTATCAACCCCTTGTACTTGACGACCAGATGAAGCCGCAACAACCTTGAGGTTAGCATGGCTACCATTACCAATTAAGTCAGAGTCAAAGTCTGCAATGACATTACCTTCGTTCATAACCCCCAAAGCCCAATCGATAGTTGCATCGTTGCCATGACGGCCACGACGACTGATGTAGGTTGTGACATTAGCACCAAGACGATCAATGGCTGAGAATTTCACTTGGCTGCCCGCCTGAGCGATAACTTCCACACTAATGTTGGCTGTCGCTTTCTCACTACCATCACCGATAGTCTCAAAGCGTTCCAAGTAGTTGACCTTAGCATTTCGACCTACAATAATGAGGATGTGTTTGTTAAATGGCACAGCACTTGTGCTATCTTGATAAAAAATTCCTTCAATAGCCTGGTCAAGTTCGACATTATCAGGAACGTAAAGAACTGCTCCGCTATTGAAATAAGCCATGTGATAAGCCGACAATTTATCCTCATCAAAGGTAAGAGCTGTCCCAAAGTGCTTCTCTATTATCTCTGGAATTTCTTCCAAAGCAGAATAGAAATCTGTGAAAACAACTCCCTTAGCCGTTAGGTCCGCTGGCAATTGTTCAAAGACGGTTTGTGTACCAACTTGAACCAGCTTAGGGTTATCCCCTAATGCTGTAAAGTCTGGAACATTTGCCGAATACTCGCTCTCCGCGATCGTACCATCACCTAAATTCCAACGATGGAATTTGACACGTTCGATTTTTGGTAACTCTAAATCATCAATTTTATCAAAAGCAGCTGAGCGGCGCTCTTGCAACCAGCTTGGTTCAGCATGTGCTTGTGAAAAAGCTATAATTGTATCTTTTGTCATCTTTTGTACCTCTTTTCATTTGTTAGAAGTGACAAATCAGACTTCTTCATTGTACTCAAGACCGAGTTCTTCGGCTAATTGGGCATAACCTTCTTTTTCAAGACGAGCAGCAAGTTCAGCTCCACCTGAAAGAACCACACGACCGTCCATCATGATGTGAACCACATCTGGTGTGATGTAGTTGAGGAGGCGTTGGTAGTGAGTGATAATCATAGCTCCAAAACCTTCGCCGCGCATAGCGTTAACTCCTTTTGAAACAACTTTGAGGGCATCGATGTCAAGACCTGAGTCAATTTCATCAAGAAGAGCAAACTTAGGTTCAAGCATGAGGAGTTGAAGAATTTCATTACGTTTTTTCTCACCACCTGAGAAACCTTCATTAAGGTAGCGCTCTGCCATTTCTTCTTTCATGCCTAAAAGTTCCATTTTTTCATCCAATTTTGTGATGAAATCCATGACTGAGATTTTGTCATCATCCTCTTTGCCGGCATTCATAGCTGCACGGATAAATTCGGCATTGGTAATCCCCGGAATTTCTGATGGGTATTGCATCGCTAAGAAAAGTCCCAAACGTGCTCGCTCATCAACTTCCAATTCCAAAATATTTTCTCCATCAAAAAGTATCTCACCTTCTGTAACTTCGTAGTTTGGATTGCCCATGATAGCTGCTGAGAGGGTTGACTTTCCTGTTCCATTTGGTCCCATAATAGCTGCAATTTCACCTGTTTTAAGGGTTAGGTTAACACCTTTGAGAATTTCCTTATCCTCAATCGAAACGTGAAGGTTTTTTATTTCAAGTACAGACATAGTCCACTCCTTAATCTATCAGACTAGAGCATTGCTCTGATAATCTATTATATTATTTTATAGAATATTATAACAAAAAAAGCCTAGAATGGCTTTCTTCGTGTTTATCATTTTTTCTTTCTTTGTTGCCATTTTAAGAGACTAGCTTGACGGTAATCGCTATTTCCGATGAATTTTAGAACGTTAAAAAGCGGTGTCCGTCCTTTTCCCCAAATTTCTATACCTTCAATCAGAATTTCAATACCAAATAAAAGTCCGACTATGAGCAGAAGTCCACCAATACGGCTAGAGAGGTTGAGTAAAAGCGATGTCAAAGAAAAGAGCATAGCAATTCCGTAAACAACCAAAACTGCTCCACGATGGGTAAAGCCCATGGCTAGCAGACGGTGATGCAGGTGCATTTTGTCAGGTTCATAAAATTTCTTCCCCGACAAGGTTCTGCGAATAATGGCTACAAACGTATCAACAATAGGAACTCCCAATATGATAACGGGTGTCACAACTGCTACAGCAGTGGCATTTTTTAATCCTTGAAGTGATAAAACAGAAATTAAAAAGCCTATCAAAAGCGCCCCAGTATCTCCTAAATAGATAATGGCTGGATTATAATTATATGGGAAAAATCCCACAATAGAGGCTATAAGAACAAATATTGTCAAGGTCAAAAATTGATTAGTGCTTGGTAAAAAGAACTGTGAGACAATTCCCATTGTTAAAAGGCTAATAATAGCAACACCACTCACTAAACCATCAAGCCCGTCCATCAAATTGACAGCATTAGTAATTCCTACAATCCATAAAATAGTAAAAATAAAGGTAAATAGAGGTGTAAAATGAATTAGAGGACCTCCAAAAGGAATTTTAAAACTGTCAAAATGAAAATCGGTAAAAGCCCAAATTACCAGAGCTCCTGCAATTATCCCTATCAATTTTATCTTGGGAGAAAGCTCCTTAATGTCATCAATTAGTCCAGTCACAGCAATAATAACCGCTCCTACTACAATCGGCAGAATGAAGTCAAAGTAGGTCTGTCCAAAGACATTCTTTTCAGTTACAAATGGCATAGCAAACAGTGTACTAATCAAAAAAGAAATCAGAATAGCAAGTCCACCTGCGCTTGGCATAGGAACCTTATTGATACGTCTCGCATTCGGATTATCAACAGCTCCAATACGAAAGGATAAAAATCGAACAAGTGGAGTTAAGATAAGAGATATCAAAAATGCACCGATTAAGACCATTATGTATTCAATCGTAAATGAGTTCATATCACACCAATTCAATTAAACGTAAATTTTCAACAGCATTCTCTAGTAGGAGTTGTACACCATGTTCTTGTAAATAGGCACGTGTCTTCGTTCCAGGAGTGGCGTGCTCCAATAGACGAGCGTACATCACATTAGCATAATAACTTGGTTTGTCAATCAAACTAAGCAAAATAGTCATATGGTAACGATCAGCTTGCTTATAAAGTTCAGAAGCCTCTACTTCAAAATCAATAGCCTTTGAAAAGGAGATAACATCCTCCAAGTTTGCAAAATCCAAGACGTAATGAACATACTCTGTAGGGTTGATTTCCTCTTCTTCAGACAACTTTTCATCTGCCTGAGTTTCACTGATAGCCGCTTCCACCATTTCTTCAATTTTTTCAAGCTTTTCATGCGCCTCAGTGTCACCCTTGGAGCGCATAGATTGCTCTAAAGTCTTGAAAAAATCTTCTGGAGACATGTTGGAAACATCCCCAAACTCAGACAAATCTTCAAAATTCAAATCCTTATTCAGTTCAGACTTGGTCACAAAGACATCAATGCGATCCTTGCGTGGTGTTACTCGAAAGCTCAACATACCGCTATTTTTAAAATTGTCAGGGAGATCAAGTTCATCCATTACTGTATAGAAAAATTCCTCAGTTTTCTCCTGTGGTAACAAGAAATCTTTAAGCTCCATACCATGTTCTTCCAAGTCTTCCATACTAATCGTAATCTTCAGCGTTGTTTCGCTAATTTGTTTCATTTCCATACTTCTTTACCTCGCACGCGTAGTCATTCCATTATACAAGAAATATACTTTTTTTTCAATTTTTTAAAGCAATGAAAAAAAGAGACAGTTTTTTATGAATCATAAAAACTATCTCCGCTCATATTTGTCTAAAAAATCCAAGTAATGAAAGCATAAACCAAAAGAATCGTTCCGAGAACAATACGATATTTCCCAAAGATGGTAAAATCGTGTTTTTTGACATAATCCGTTAAGAACTTAATAGAGTAAAGACTGACCACAAAAGCTGTTACGCTTGCTACAAGTAAAATCAACACTTGTCCAAAATTAAGCACATTACCATCTAAAAAGAATTTTACAGCCTTAAGACCGCTATACCCAAACATGGTTGGAATCGCCAAGAAGAAGGTAAAATCTGCCGCAACTGAACGACTGGTTCCAACAATAATGGCTCCCAAAATGGTTGCGCCTGAACGACTGGTACCTGGAATAATAGCTAATACTTGAAAAAGACCGATGAGAAAAGCTGTCTTGTAGGACATTTTTGCTAAACTAGTCACCGCAGGTTCAACAGTCGCATTCCGTTTCTCAATCCATATGAAAGCAATCCCGTAAACAATTAATGCGATTGCAACTGGCACCATAAAGTTAAAGTGAGCTTCAAACCAATTATCAAAAGGCAATGCAATAATAATCGATGGGATACATGCAATAGCAACCTTAAGCCAAAGTTGCCAAGTCAAACGCACCTCACGTGCCGATTTTCCCGGTTGAAAAGGATTAAGACGCTCAAAGTAAATCACAATAACCGCCAAAATCGCTCCTAACTGGATAATAATATTGAACATATCAATAAAATCCTTAGACTGATTGAGTTTCATAAACTCTTGAACTAAGATTAAATGCCCTGTACTAGAGACAGGCAACCATTCTGTAACACCCTCAATAATCCCCAAAAAAAGAGCCTTGAGCAATTCAATAATTAACATAGCATCTCCTCAATATGTATTCGTTCTAATTATACCAAATTTTGAGAAAAATAGCAGAGCTCTTGATACTTTTTATCCTATCACGACCATTTTGATTTAATCAAATTTTACTTACTGTATAAATATTCTATATTATAGGGCCGCTTGTATTGAAATCAAGACTTTTTTCCTGTAAAATGTAAACATATAATTTAGACAGGAGACTTTAATGAAAAAATTTATCTTAAGTCTATTCGCTGCTATTCTCATGACCTTTACAGGTCTTACAGTTCAAGCAGATGAATACCTTCGTGTCGGTATGGAAGCAGCTTATGCTCCCTTTAACTGGACACAAGACGACGATTCTAATGGAGCTGTTCCCATTGAGGGGACAAATCAATACGCTAACGGTTATGATGTCCAAGTTGCCAAAAAAATTGCAGCTGCTCTCGGAAAAGAACCTCTTGTAGTCAAAACGAAATGGGAAGGGCTTGTTCCCGCACTCACTTCAGGAAAAATTGATCTCATCATTGCAGGTATGAGTCCTACTGAAGAGCGTAAAAAAGAGATTAACTTCACCAATAGTTACTACACTAGCGAACCTGTTCTTGTAGTAAAATCAGACAGTAAATACGCCAATGCTACTAAACTCTCTGATTTTTCTGGAGCTAAAGTAACATCTCAACAAGGTGTCTATCTCTATAACCTAATCAGCCAAATCCCTGATGTTAATCAACAAACGGCAATGGGAGACTTTGGACAAATGCGCCAAGCTTTAAAATCAGGAGTAATCGACGCCTATGTTTCTGAACGCCCAGATGGCATCTCGGCTCAACTTGCTGACAGTGATTTCAAAATGATTTCTCTCAAAGAAGGATTTGAGGTTAGCGAATCTGATGTAGCGTTGGCTATCGGTGTGCGCAAAGGCGATTCTCTTGTCAACCAAGTAAATGCTGTTCTTGCTGATTTTAGTCAAGAAGAACAGACCAAATTGATGGACAGTATTATTCCAAAACAGCCTATTGAAAAAGAAACGAGCGAAAAAACACCTGGTTTCTTTGCTCAAGCTCTAAAAATACTGACTAATAACTGGAAGGCCTTGCTGCGCGGTACTGGAATGACACTTCTCATTTCAATCATCGGCACCATTGTCGGAACACTTATCGGTCTTTTAATTGGTGTTTACCGTACCGCTCCCAAAGCTACCAATAAAGTGCTAGCTATTCTACAAAAAGTATTTGGTTGGCTCCTTAACGTTTATATTGAAGTCTTCCGCGGAACCCCAATGATTGTACAAGCTATGGTTATTTACTATGGGACTGCCCAAGCCTTTGGGATTTCACTCGACCGTACGCTTGCTGCTATTTTCATCGTGTCTATCAATACTGGTGCCTACATGAGTGAGATTGTTCGTGGTGGTATTTTCGCCGTTGATAAAGGACAATTTGAAGCCGCAACAGCTCTTGGTTTCAGTCATGGACAAACCATGCGTAAAATTGTTCTGCCACAAGTTATCCGTAACATTCTTCCAGCTACAGGTAATGAGTTTGTCATTAACATCAAAGATACCTCTGTGCTGAATGTGATTTCCGTTGTAGAGCTTTACTTCTCAGGTAATACCGTAGCAACACAAACTTATCAATATTTCCAAACTTTCACCATTATAGCAGTCATCTACTTCGTGCTCACCTTTACCGTGACACGTATCCTCCGTTATATTGAAAAGCGTTTTGATGCTGATACTTATACAACTGGGGCTAACCAAATTCAAACTAAGGTGGTGAAATAATGACACAGACAATCATAGAAATCAAACATTTAAAGAAATCTTTTGGGCAAAATGAAGTCCTTAAAGACATTTCACTTGCCGTCAACAAAGGTGAAGTTATCTCTATCATTGGTTCATCAGGTTCAGGGAAATCAACTCTTCTGCGTTCCATCAATCTTTTAGAAATACCGACTGGCGGCGAAATTCTCTTTCATGGACAAAATGTTCTTAACAAAGGTTACAACTTAACCGAATATCGTGAAAAACTCGGTATGGTTTTTCAGTCCTTCAATCTCTTTGAAAACCTTAATGTTCTTGAAAATGCCATCGTAGCCCAAACAACAGTTCTCAAACGTTCTCGCACAGATGCGGAAGCTATTGCCAAAGAAAACCTTAATAAGGTTGGGATGACTGAGCAATACTGGCAGGCCAAGCCAAAACAACTGTCAGGTGGGCAAAAACAACGTGTGGCTATTGCACGCGCCCTGTCTGTTAATCCAGAAGCTATGCTTTTTGATGAACCTACCTCAGCTCTTGACCCGGAAATGGTCGGTGAGGTACTTAAAACTATGAAAGATTTGGCAAAATCAGGTCTCACCATGATCATTGTTACTCACGAAATGGAATTTGCCAAGGAAGTTTCTGACCGTGTCATTTTCATGGATCAAGGCGTTATTGCTGAAGAAGGCACACCACAACAAATTTTTGAAAATCCACAACAAGAACGTACCAAAGTATTCTTACAACGTTTCTTGAAATAGAAAATCAGAGTAAGGACTAGAAAGTTTGCTTAATTTGCAAAACTTCTAGTCTTCTTTTTTTCCTTCAATTTCCTTTAAGTTTTTAATGTTAGACTTGAAAAAACAAAAAGAAGGAGGAACTTCCTATGCAAAAGACGAGACATCCCTACATTTTCCAAATATTACTCTTCTTGCTCTGCTTTTCTCTTTCAAAATGGTTTTATGATAGCTACCTTATTTCATATTCCTACTATATCTCAAATTATGGTGTTGACTTTGCCTTGTCCCTCAATATCATTATTACTTTAATAATCAGCTACTTTACTTATGTTTTTTTAAACCTTTGTACAAATAGACAAATGAAAAGTTCCACCCTAATTTCTTGCTATTTCATCTATTTCTTCTCGCTAGTTTATCTTCTTTTCCTAAAAAACATAGGAACGCAAGGATTTTCTTTAAATCCGCTGTCCTTCATTGGAGAAATTGAAAATGGCAGTCGCTTTGTACCGATTATGAACCTGCTCATGTTCATTCCCTTGGGGTTCCTCTACCCTTTGTCCAGAAAAAATATCTTACTAGGATTCTTAGGTATCCTCATGATTGAATCCTGTCAATTTGTATTTCATTTAGGGATTTTTGATCTTGGCGATGTTAGTCTGAACCTATTGAGCCTCACTATTGGAAATCTCTTTTATCACTTCTTTCTGCAAAACTGGAAACAAAAACATGTCATTATAGTCTTTTAGTTTAGTTTGCTTTTTAGTACTAGGCAACGAGCTGCAGGTTGCTAGAACGCCTCTAGGCTGTTCTAGGTTGGAAATAAAACATGCGAAGCAAGTCACTTTCGTAAAGTACAGCAAGGCGAGTTTAAACAATCCAGTGGAGTGTTTGAAGTTGGAGATAAGGAAACGGAGTTTCCTCTTACGTCAAAGTAATAAAAGATAAACTAATTGACTATATCTCAAACTATCTCTAATTTCATCTCCCATCCATCCTTTCTGTATTTAAGCCGTAGAAAATGTTAGAACCTTTATTCACAAGTGAAGTGTTTATAGATAAGAGATAGTTTTTCGCTAATCAAGTCAGTATTTTGAAAAAACTAATGATGAGTAGTTCAAAAACTAGCCTTAAATAGAAGTACTGAACTGTGAATACAGGTTCTTAATTAATCTCAAAAATTTTCTACGAGCTTTTTTATTTTGAATATCAAAAGCGATTGTTTTCTACCAAATATCGACGATATCCGAATAACTTTATTTTTTACTTTACCGGTTAAGTATTTTATGTTATACTTTTCTTGTTAACGTTAATAATTTCTCACCAAAGGAGGTTTTATGGCTGAAAAAACAGACTTATCTTCAGCCTATCGTAGACTGAAGAGCCCAAATATCAAAACCCGAAAACGTGCCTTGAAAATTATTCATGAGCATAAACGTCAAGGAAAAAAATATTAACCAACCCTAGAATTTTTAGAAAAATAATCTGAAAGATTCTGGACTTCTTCATTGTATGATTCTTTTCCAATCGCCAGACAAAAACCTGCTAGAAATTTCCCTAGCAGGTTTTATATTATTTAGCTTTTAGAGAAGACAAAATTTGTGTACGAATATCTTCAACACCCTCTGGATTGTTAGGCAAGAAGATTGTTTGATTCCCTTTAACCGCAAAAGTATTCAGAGTATCAAGGTATTGGTTAGTCAAAAGGATTGACATGATTTGTTCTTCTGTCATACCAACATTGGCGTCTTTAAGTTCTTGAATTGACTCAGCCAACCCATCAACAATAGCCTTACGTTGTTGAGCAATACCGACACCGTGAAGCCGGTCTTTTTCAGCTTCGGCTTCAGCAGCTGTTACGATTTTAATCTTATCAGCATTAGCCAATTCTTGAGCTGCCACACGTTTACGTTGCGCAGCATTGATTTCATTCATGGATTGTTTAACTTCAGCATCAGGTTCAACCTTAGTAATCAAAGTTTTAACGATAATGTAACCGTATGTTGACATTTCTTCAGCTACTTGATGTTGTACCTCAAGGGCAATCTCATCTTTTTTCTCAAATAATTCGTCCAATGTCAATTTAGGAACTGATGAACGTAGAGCATCTTCAATGTATGATTTGATCTGAGCTTCCGGTTTCATAAGTTTGTAGTAAGCATCAGTCACATTTTGCTCGTTGACACGATATTGAGTAGCAACATTTAGAGTGACAAAAACATTATCTTTTGTCTTGGTTTCTACAACGATTTCACTTTGAAGCAAGCGTAATTGCACTCGCGCAGCAATTTTATCAATGCCAAAAGGCATACGGACATGAATCCCTGAGCCAGCAGTTAATTGATATTTACCAAAGCGCTCGATAATAGCAACGGATTGTTGGCGCACTACATAGAGAGTACTAGCAATTACCGAAAGGATAATCACTAAGACAAAAATCACAAAAACGATGAAAAACATAAAACTTTCCTCCTTATTTTTTCTTGCTGCCCCAAAGATCAGCTGTAATAGCAATAAAAACAAAAATCCAAAAGTAAACCGGCATAAGATCTCCTTTGTTTCGTTTCCTTAGTACAATTATATTATCAAATAAAACAAAAGTCAATCATTGTCTGATATTTTAAGCTTAAAAAGACTAAACCAATATAGAAAAAGAGTCTGTCTCTGCAGCGACAAACTCCTCTTAGTTCTCTATTGATTTATAAATTTATTATACTCAATTCTTGAAACTCGTCAAGAAAAATCCTGAGTCAAGCCTCCAATTCTTTGACCATTGTTGACTAAATTATACCAATAAATTATAGAGGCTTTCATTACCATGAAGGTTGATATAGGACGGATCAAAGGCCGCTAAACGTTCAATAAGGAGTTCATAATCATTCTTATCCCCTAGAGTAATCCCAATTAAAACAGGTCCTGTCCCTTTATTAGCACGTTTGATGTATTCAAAACGCGTGATGTCATCATTTGGTCCCAAGATATTATTTACAAACTCACGTAGGGCACCTGGTCGTTGTGGAAAATTAACAACAAAATAGTGTTTCACACCATCGTAAATAAGTGCCCGCTCTTCCATTTCTTGCATACGATTAATGTCATTATTCCCACCAGAAATGATGCAAACAACCGTCTTACCTTTGATTTCATCCTTCATGACTTCCAAGGCAGCTATGGAAGCTGCTCCAGCAGGTTCTGCGATAATGCCTTGTCTAGAGTACATGTCAATCAAGGTTTCTGAAATTAGACCTTCATCTACTCCGACAAGCTTATCCACATACTTACGAGCCACTTCGTAGGTATTCCTACCGACCTGTTGTACGGCAATACCATCTGCAAACTTATCAATTTCTTCCAATTTGACAGGACGTCCCCTATCAAAAGCTGCTCTCATGCTACGTGCACCAGATGCTTCCACTCCGATTACTTCTATTTCTGGAGAGACATCTTTGATATAAGTTGCCACACCTGAAATAAGACCTCCACCGCCAACTGGAACAAAGATTTGGTCAAAATCAACCCCTTCTTCTTGGGCCTGCTCATAAATTTCATAAGCTACTGTTCCCTGACCAGCTTGAACATTAAAATCGTCAAAAGGATCAATGAAGGTCATACCTTCAGATTTGGTAAATTCTTGAGCTGCTTGAGCCGAAGCATCAAAAGTATCTCCAACCAGTTTAATGGTAACATATGACCCCCCAAAAAAACGGACCTGTCCAATTTTTTGCTGCGGTGTTGTCACGGGCATAAAAATAGTTGCTGGAATTTTCATCTCATGACAGGTAAATGCTACCCCTTGGGCATGATTCCCCGCAGAAGCACAAACAACACCTCTTTGCTTGTCTTCATCAGATAATTGGTGAATCGCATAATAGGCCCCCCTGATTTTAAAAGAACGTACCTTCTGCATATTCTCACGTTTGAGATAGACAGTTGCTCCATATTTTTCCGATAAATATCGATCAAAATCAAGTGGCGTACGCTCTACAACGTCTTTTAATACTTCATTGGCTTTGATAACATCTTTTGCTGTAAGCATAAATTTTCCTTCTTTTCAAAATTTTCTGTCTTTTTAGTATTATAACATATTTTGTCAGTTTTGAATGTAGGTTTATGAGTTTTCCTCAATTTCCTGAAAATATTCCTAAAATGCTTCATTATAAAAAGCAGAGAAAGAACTCTCCCTGCTTCCTATTAGACTAAGTTTGAAAAATTAGTTATAGATTTTGAACGCATCGTCATCGTTTTGTCCAACAAATGGCATAGCTTTACGAAGTTCTGCACCAACTTTTTCAATTTCAAGTTCAGCAGCTTCTTTACGATAAGCTTCAAGACGTGGACGACCAGCTTTGTAATCTGATACGAATTCATCAGCAAATTTACCTGATTGAATATCAGCAAGAACAGCTTTCATATTTTCTTTTACTTGAGCTGTGATGACACGTGGTCCTGAAACATAATCACCAAATTCAGCAGTGTTAGAAATTGATTGACGCATTTTTTTGAATCCACCTTCGTAGATAAGGTCAACAATCAATTTCATTTCATGAAGAACTTCAAAGTAGGCCAATTCTGGAGCGTAACCTGCTTCAGTAAGTACTTCAAAACCAGCTTCAATAAGTGCAGTTAAACCACCACAAAGAACGGCCTGTTCACCAAACAAATCTTCTTCAGTTTCTTCTTTAAAGGTTGTTTCAAGAAGACCAACACGAGCAGCTCCTACACCTTTAGACCATGACATTGCAATGTCTTTAGCATTTCCAGTAGCATCTTGGTAAACGGCATAAAGTGCTGGTACACCAAATCCTTCAGTATAAGTACGACGTACCAAGTGACCTGGCCCTTTAGGCGCACACATGAAAACATCAACTGTTTCAGGTGCCTTGATATATTCAAAGCGAATGTTAAATCCATGAGCAAAACCAAGTGCAGCACCATCTTTAAGATTTGGAGCGATTTCAGTAGCGTAGAGGTCGGCTTGGATTTCATCTGGTGCCAAAATCATGACAACATCTGCTTGTTTGACAGCATCAGCCACTTCAAATGTTTCAAAACCGTCTTCTTTAGCTTTATCAAATGATTTACCTGCACGTACACCGATAATCACATCGTAGCCTGAATCACGCAAGTTTTGTGAGTGTGCGTGTCCTTGTGAACCATAACCGATAACGGCAATTTTTTTGCCTGCAAGTGCATCAACTTTGACGTCTTTTTCGTATTCCATTGTTACTGCCATAGTAATATGTCTCTTTTCTATTTTTATTTATAATACTTTCCCAAAAAAGAAAGCAATAATTTTGCCTAAAGGCAAGATTAACTAAATTTAGGAAGGATTTAAGAGAAATCTCTTGAAAATCCTGTTGCTCCCGTGCGAGCAAGATTTTGAATACCATAAGGTTTAACTACACGGATAAGAGCTTCAATCTTATCAGCATCACCAGTTACTTGAATAGTGATTGATTTTGGTGCCACATCAACAACGCTAGCTCGGAAAGGTTGAATCACTGCCAAGATCTCTGCGCGCTTGCTTGTTGGAGCCGATAACTTGACGAGGATAACTTCACGCTCTAGGTGAGGGATATCAGTGATATCTCGAACTCTGATAACATCAATTAGCCTATTGAGCTGCTTAATGATAAGTTCCACCTCTTCAATACTCTCCACATCAATAATAATGGTGATTCTCGAAATGTCTTTTTCAACCGTGTGTCCAACTGAGATAGATTCAATATTGACTTGACGGCGAGATAAGACTCCTGTAAAGCGATTCAAAACACCTGTTGAGTTTTTAAGTTTGGCCGTTAACATTCTACGCATTAAACTTCACCCCCAACATTTCAGCATTTGATTTTCCAGACGGAACCATCGGGTAAACGTGCTCCCGATTAGAAATGCTAATTTCAATCAGCATCGGCTTGTTTTCAGTGATAACCTTCAGATCTTCCTCCAAGGTATTAGGATCTGAAAATTGGTAATGAGCAATGCCATAGGCTTCCGCCAAGAGTTGGAAATTCGGTTCATCATCAAAGGTTGATTCTGAACGATGCTCGTCATAGAAAGACTCCTGCCATTGACGAACCATACCGAGCGAGTGATTATTAATCAGAACTACTTTAATAGGAACACCATAACCATTTAAAATAGCTAATTCTTGATTGGTCATTTGGAAACCACCATCACCAACAAAAAGGATAACTTCCTTGTCTGGATTGGCCAGCTTAGCGCCAACCGCTGCCGGAATTCCAAATCCCATCGTTCCTAAACCACCTGAAGTGATAATTTGACGTTCGTACTTGTAAGGATAGAATTGAGCTGCCCACATCTGATGTTGACCGACATCGGTAACAATGATTGCCTCACCACTAGTGATTTTACCGATAGTTTCAATAGCATGTTGTGGTTTGATGATTGTTTCGTCAAAGTCATAGCCAAACGGTGCCTTGGCCTTGTTAGCCAAAACTTGCTCTGTCCATTCTGCATGTCTGGTTCTAACCTCATCGGCTTCAAGTAAAATTTGTAAGGCTTTTTTTGCATCTCCGACAACAGGAATTTGAGTTTTAACAACCTTGCCAATTTCAGCAGGATCAATATCAACATGAGCAACCACCGCTTTTTTGGCAAAAGTTGCAGGATTTCCTGTCAACCGATCAGCAAAGCGCGAACCAAAATTAATCATAAAATCAGCTTGGCTCATTGCCATATTTGCTGCATAAGAACCATGCATACCTCCCATACCTAGCGATAGAGGGTGTTCAATTGGCATAACTCCTAAACTAAGGAGCGTTGATACAACTGGTACATTGTATCGTTCAGCAAAGGCGACCAATTCTTTAGAAGCACCAGCATAGTTGGCTCCACCACCTGCAATAATAACAGGTTTCTTGGATTTCTTAAGTTGCTCTAAAATCTTCTTAACTTGAAGGGCATTTGGCTCAATAGTTGGTTGATAACTTGGAATATTTATCGTTGGATCATGATAAACGCTTGTTTTAACTTCAGTAATATTTTTAGGGAGGTCAATGACGACAGGACCAGGGCGGCCTGTTGTTGCAATATGGATAGCCTCAGTAATCACTCGTGGAATTTCTGTGACATCGCGAATCTGATAATTATATTTTGTAATCGGCATGGTTATGCCAATAATATCCGCTTCTTGAAAAGCATCTTTACCAATTCCAGGCGTGGCAACTTGCCCAGTAAAGATAAGCATGGGTACACTATCACTCATTCCATCAGCAATACCTGTAATGGCATTGGTGGCACCAGGTCCGCTTGTTACGATAGCAACACCAATCTTGCCAGTAGATTTAGCATAACCTTCAGCCTCGTGGAGAGCACCTTGTTCATGGCGAGCTAAAATATGGCGAATTCCTTTGTCTTTATAATTGTAAATGGCATCATAGAGTGGCAGTACAGCACCACCGGGGTAACCAAAAATAGTATCTACGCCAAGCTCTATCAAGGTTTCAAGTACGAGTTCAGAACCATTCTTAGACTCTCTTAATTTGACTTGTTTCACTAGCTCCTCCTTTGCAGTTAAATTCAAAATTGTCGAAAAATTCCAACACCTTGCATCTATGATAACATTTTTTAAAAATAAAGCAAGGGGAATTCAGAATTGTTGACGTTTACAGTGTATTCTTTTTTGCTTTGCCAAAAGTGGTATCCTCTTCGGCAAAACTACTTATTAACTTTAGAAATAAGTCAATGTTCCTCTGAGGCCTCACGCTCAGCCTTTCGTTCTTGGAATTCTTCTTCGGTCATCATTGAACCACCGTAATTAGCTGATGAGGCAAATGCAGTGTAACGGCGAAGCCAACCACTAGAAATCTTAGGTTTAAACGCCTTCAAGGTCTTACGACGTTCAGACAAAGTAGCTTCATCAACCATCAAATCAATGGTACGGTTAGTCAAATCAATGAAGATCTCATCACCATCTTCGATGAGAGCAATATTGCCACCTTCGGCAGCCTCTGGCGATACATGCCCGATAGCAATGCCACGGGTTGCACCAGAGAAGCGACCATCCGTAATGAGAGCAACATCTTTACCAAGACCACGACCAACAATCTTAGAAGTTGGTGCTAACATTTCTGGCATTCCTGGACCGCCTTGAGGTCCTTCGTAACGGATAACAACAACATGACCTTTTTTAACAGTGCCATTATCAATCAATTCAAGAGCCTGATCCTGCGAATCACAGCAAATCGCTTTACCACGGAAAGTTTTAACAGATGGGTCAACCCCACCAACCTTGATAACAGCACCATCTTGCGCAATGTTACCATACAGAATAGACAGGCCACCAACAGGTGAAATCGGAGCTTCAATTGGATGAATGATTTTCTCATTTTTAATCTCAGCACCAGCAACATTTTCTTTAAGAGTTTTACCCGTAACAGTAATGCGATCACCCTTAATTGAGCCATTTTTTATCAGCTGATTGATAATCGCTGAAACCCCGCCTGCCTCATGAACATCGTGCATTGTATAGACACTAGATGGTGCAATCTTAGAAAGATAAGGCGTTTTCTTAGCAATTTCATTGATGTCCTTGAGATTATAATCAATCCCTGCTTCACGAGCGATTGCCAAGGTGTGCAAAACAGTATTGGTAGATCCACCCATAGCCATATCAAGCGCAAAAGCATCATCAATAGCTTCTTTCGTAACAATGTCACGAGGTTTGAGATTATTTTTAACGTTATCCATCAAATGCTTGGCTGCTTGGCGAACTAATTCACGACGGGCATCAGAAACAGCCAGAGTCGTTCCGTTACCAGGAAGAGCAAGTCCCATGACTTCCATCAAACAATTCATGGAATTGGCTGTAAACATACCCGAACATGAACCACAGGTTGGACAGGCATTTTGTTCCAAGAAATCAAGTTCTTGTTTTGTCATATCCCCTGCTTGGTAAGTTCCAACTGCTTCAAACAAGCTTGAAAGAGTCGCTTGGTGTCCTGTCATATCGACACCGCCCTTCATTGGACCACCCGAACAGAAAACAGCAGGCACATTGGTCCGCATAGCTGCTAAAATCATACCTGGAGTAATTTTATCACAGTTTGGAATGTAGAAAACACCGTCAAACCAGTGAGCGTTAATAACTGTTTCAGCCGCATCAGCGATGATTTCACGAGAGGGGAGGCTATAGCGCATCCCAATATGCCCCATGGCAATACCATCATCAACACCGATAGTATTAAATTCAAATGGGATGCCTCCCATTTCACGGATAGCTTCCTTAGCAATATCAGCTAACTCACGCAAATGAACATGCCCAGGTACAATATCAATGTAAGAATTACAAATTGCGATAAAAGGCTTTTGCATATCCTTAGCTGATTTGACTTGTCCTGTTGCATATAACAGACCACGTGCAGGTGCCTTATCAACACCAACTTTAATCATATCACTTCTCATTTTATGTTACTCCTTCGTACTTTCAATCTTACACTCTATGTTAACATTTTCTAGCGTAAAGTCAAGGAATTTTCAGAAAATTTAGTATTTTAGAACCACTATTATCTTTGTTTGATTTTTCACAAGTTTTGCTTTTTATTTTTTAGGAAAATAGCAGAGCTAGGCATTTCTATTTTCTCTTTTAAAGTAAAAAAAGACAGCTTAATCATCAGCCGTCTTAATCATATAAAATTGTCTTGGTTTCTCCAATGCAGTGATTGGCTTCATCCCAGTAATGAATGCGTTCAAAAGAGCCCCTACGCCAATAAAGTGGCAGACGATCACGAATATCATCCTGCATCTCTATTTTATCTATGTCCGTAATTTTATGCCATTTGGGTTCACCCTCATGATCATTGCCCTTAAGTTCACCAGCAAAATCTTCACACAGAAAATCATAATAGACATAACGTTCAGGCTTATCAGGATTTGTAAAACCAGAAATCCCTTTTAGTTGAAGGTTAAGAGCAGTCAGCCCAGTCTCTTCCTTCAATTCTCTTGCAGCAGCTTCAAAGAAGGACTCAGGAAATTCCACTTTCCCACCCGGCTGTATCCACCCTTTAAAATTGTCATGTTGGCGATTTAACAACAGAACTTCATCACCTTTTTTGACACATATATTTACCCAATTTAAAATATTCTCTGCCATATTAACTCCTAAAAAGGTCACCTTAGCATGGGCTAGGTGACTCTATCATTATAAAACTACTCAACACTCATCAAATAAGGATAGACTGGTTGGTCACCTTGATGGATTTCAACCTCAATATCCTCGTAAGTACCTTCAAGATAGTCTGCAATCTCTTGAGCAAAGTCAGAATTACCGTCTTCACCAACATAAATTGTTACGATTTCACTATCTTCATCAATCATCTTAGCGAAAGTTTCCTTCAAGGTAGCTTCCATATCAGGGTTTGACACCACAATCTTACCATCAACCATGCCAAGATTATCATTTTCATGGATTTCAAGACCATCAATACTTGTGTCTCGAACAGCCAAAGTGACACTACCACTAACAACATCTGACAAGCTAGCCGTCATGGCTTGAATATTTTCTTCAAGACTGTTTGATGGATCAAAGGCTAACAAACTAGTAAATCCTTGAGGAACAGTTCGCGTCTCAACAACAGCCGCAGGAATATCAACCACGTCAGCTGCTGATTGTGCTGCCATGAAGATATTTTTATTATTTGGCAAGATAATCACATTCTTAGCATTAACAGCTTCAATAGCTTTGACAATATCTTCTGTTGATGGATTCATGGTTTGTCCGCCAGAGATGATGTAGTCAACACCTTGTGATTTGAAAATGTCAGCCAATCCTTCACCAGCAACAACCGCAATCAAACCAAATTCTTTTGCTTCTTGAACTGGTACAGAAGCACTAGCTTCTTTTTCAAGAACAGCTTCGTGCTGACCACGCATATTATCCACTTTAACCTTGATAAGTGCACCGTACTTCAGTCCTTCTTGCATAACCAGCCCAGGATCTTCTGTGTGGACATGAACTTTCACAATTTCATCATCATTGACCACAAGCAGAGAGTCTCCTAAACCACCCAAATAACCTTGAAATTCATCATAATTGAACTCTTTAACGTAAGTTGGACCTTGTTTAAGTGCCACCATGATTTCCGTACAGTAGCCATATTTAATGTCTTCAGTTGCGACATGTTCAGCAACAGATTTGTGGTGCTCAGCGTTAATCATTTCAGTCATTACTGCTGGAGTTGCTTTAAAGTCTTCGGAGGTGATATAGTCACCAGTGAGAGCTGACAAAAAGCCTTCATAAATAAAGACCAGACCTTGCCCACCTGAGTCAACCACACCAACTTCCTTCAAGACAGGAAGCATCTCTGGAGTCTTAGCCAAAGCACGTTTTGCGCCTTCCAGAGCTGCACGCATCACTTCTGCGGCATCCTCTGTTTCTTCAGCTTTTTTAATAGCGGCTGTCGCTGCACCACGAGATACTGTTAAGATTGTTCCTTCAACAGGCTTCATAACGGCTTTATAGGCTACTTCAACTCCTGTTTGAAAGGCTTGCGCTAAATCCTTGCCATCTAGTTCTGTTTTGTCCTTAATTGATTGACCAAATCCGCGGAAGAGTTGTGAGGTGATAACTCCTGAATTTCCACGAGCTCCCATCAATACCCCTTTAGAGAGAATCTGACCAACTTGACCAACAGTACTTGCTGGTTTGTCAGCGACTTCTTTAGCACCATTATCCATGGTCATGCTCATATTAGTTCCTGTATCTCCGTCAGGTACAGGAAAGACATTAAGCGAATTAACATATTCTGCTTGTTTTCCAAGTCTTGTAGCGGCTGCTTGCACCATTTCTTGGAATAAACTTGTTGTAATTTTTGACACTAGTTTTCTCCTACAACTTTGATGTTTTGAACGTAAACATTCACCATATCAGCAGTTAGACCGAGTTGATTTTCAAGGTTAAATTTCACACGTTCTTGGATGTTTTTAGACACTTCAGAGATTTTGACACCGTAAGACATTACAGTGTAGACATCAACAGTAATTCCTGTATCCCCTGCCTTAACCACAACACCTTTGGCATAGTTTTCACGACGCAAAAGAGCTTGGACATTATCACGAATGGCACTTTTACTAGCCATGCCAACAACCCCAAAAATTTCTGTTGCAGAACCACCAACGACAGTTGCAATCACATCGTCGGATAGTTCAATTTGACCATCTTTTGTATTAATTTTTACAGTCATAGTTGACTACCTCTCAAGTTTTTATCACTTTATTCTATCATAACTTAGACTTCTTGTAAAAAAATATAAGCATTTGAAGGAATGAATTCGCATTTACAGAACTTTTGTACCTTTTCTTCTATCAGCCCAAATAACAAAAAAAGCCTTCTGAGAGGCCTTTAGTTTTTATACGCGTTCTACTTTACCAGATTTAAGCGCACGAGCTGATGCCCAAACTTTTTTAGGTTTACCATCAATAAGAACAGTTACTTTTTGAAGATTTGGTTTAACTGTACGTTTTGTTTGGTTCATCGCGTGTGAACGATTGTTTCCTGATACAGTTTTACGACCTGTAAAATAACAAACTTTAGCCATGATTATCTGTGTCCTCCTGCTTAGAATTAAGGGTGTATCACACCGCATACCATAAAATTTTAACACATTCCACTCGAATAAGCAAGCTAAATTTTTCAATAAAATCAGATAACTTTACCTTTTCAGCATCCTGTCAACTTTATTTTCGCATAGTGTCATATTTGAAAGACACTAAAAAACTGAACCCTTGGCATGGTTCAGTTAATCTGCGGAGAGTGGGACTTGAACCCACACGGCCTAAAGCGGCCACAGGATCCTTAGTCCTGCGCGTCTGCCAATTCCGCCATCCCCGCTGTTCCTTAACAACATGAACTATTATATCAAGTCATAGGAACTCTGTCAACATTATTTTTCAGTTTTTTTCAAAAAGGCTGAAATCTTTTCCTTATATGTTTTCGGATCGGTTTCAAACGATTTTGCATGTTTAGCATTTTTTACTAGATAAAGTTCTCTCTCTCCTTGAGTGGCTTTGTAATTATCATAAACCATAGAGGTCGGAACAAAATCATCTGCATCACCATGAATAAAGAGAACCGGGAGCTGATTTTTTTGAAGTTGCTTAACACTACTAGCTTGTCCGTAAGAGAAGCCTGCACGAAGTTTTGAAATTGCTGAAACTTCATACAGGATTGGAAAGGCTGGTAGGTTGTACATTTCTCTAGCCTGATACTTAAGTTCTTCCCAAACACTACTATAGCCACAATCTTCAATAATATTAACAACTTGTTTAGGAAGGTTATCCTCACCACTTGCCATCATAACCGTCGCAGCCCCCATTGACAGACCAAAAAGAGTTATTTGGCTTGAAGGATTTCTCTCAACCAGTAGCTCCACCCATTTGATGACATTGAGACGATCATTCCAACCATATCCGATAATGCGACCACCACTGTCCCCGTGGGCCATATTGTCAGGGACAAGGACATTGTAACCTAAATCATGAAACAGCCACGCATAAGGACTCATATCCTCCTTATCACTTGTAAAGCCATGAACAACTATGACCGTTTTCCCCGTCTTTTCTTTAGCTGGGACATACCAGGCATCTTGTTTAACACCTTGGTTTGTCATCCAGAGAGTTTCCTTATCCAATTGCTTAAATTGTTGCTCGTACTCATAGAGGGGGTTATCTTTCTTTCGAGCAGAATTATTGATAAATGATTTTTCTTCACGAATTTGAGCGACATGGAAAAAATAAAAGCTAGCGCCAACTGAAAGTAGAAGTACAATTAAAAACAAATGGGTAAATAACTTTGATAATCTTATTTTTTTCATATCAGTATTTTACAAGAAAATAAGAAAAAAAGAAACAGCAAAATTTCGAGAGAAATATCAAGAAAACGTAAAGATGTAATAAACGATGCCCTTATCTTTTATTTACTGGCAAGCAAGTAGAATTGATAGTAGCTACAAGAGGTGGTGTCATTTCCTGTTATGATATCATATTCATGTTATTTGAGAATACCAATTTATAGCCCTTCGGTTTGCTTTTAGTACTAAATCCACCAATCTGGGTGAGGCTGACGGATCTTGGAAATGAAGCAATTCTCATGCCTCTGACCATAGTAAAAGAGAGGACCAACTCAATCAGATCCTCTCTCATACTTAGTTGTAAATTATTTACTATTCCTGAAAACTGAGGGTAGCTCTTATTTAGCGTTTTCAACTGCAGCAGTTACAAAAGCAGTATAAAGTTCTTCAGGTCGATTTGGGCGGCTTTGAAGTTCTGGGTGATATTGGGCAGCTACAAAGAATTTTTTATCTGGTAATTCGACTACTTCCATCAGACGATTGTCTGGTGATACTCCTGAAAACACAAAGCCTGCAGCTTCAAATTGCTCACGGAATGATGTGTTAAACTCATAACGGTGACGATGACGGCGTTGTACCACTTCTTGATTATTGTATGCTGCTGCCGCTTTTGAACCTGCTTTTAATTTACATGGATAAAGCCCCAAACGAAGCGTTCCACCCATATCTTCAATATCAATCTGATCACGCATAATATCAATGATTGGGTATTTTGTCTCTGGATCAAGTTCAGCCGAATTAGCACCTTCCAAATGAAGCACATGACGGGCAAATTCAACACATGTCAACTGCATTCCTAGGCAGACTCCTAGCATAGGAACATCATTTTCACGGGCGTAACGAATGGCTTGAATCTTGCCTTCAGTACCGCGCTGACCAAAACCACCTGGTACAATAATACCATCTGCATCCCCCAGAAGTTGAGCAACATTTTCAGCGGTAACGTCATTTGCATTGACCCAATTCAAATCAATGGCTGAGTCATTAACATAGCCAGAATGTTTAAGGGCTTCAACGACCGACAAATAAGCATCTGGTAACTCAACATATTTCCCAACCAAGGCAATCTTGGTGGTTTTCTTGAGGTTAAGAACCTTGTCAACCATTGCTGTCCATTCTGTCATGTCAGCTTTTGGAGTGTCCAACTTCAGATGATCGCAGACAATTTGATCCATACCTTGAGCCTGCATATTGAGTGGTACTTGATAAATATGTTCGACATCCATAGACTCGATAACAGCTTCTGGTGCAACATCACAAAATTGAGCTAATTTATTTTTAATACCTTGCTCAACTGGTTGTTCTGTACGAATAACCAACATATTGGGTTGAATTCCCAAACCGCGCAATTCTTTCACCGAGTGTTGAGTGGGTTTAGTTTTCATTTCACCTGCAGCTTTAAGATATGGCAAAAGTGTGGTATGGATATACATAACGTTGTCAGCACCCACATCTGCTTTCATTTGACGAAGTGCTTCCAAGAAAGGAAGGCTTTCGATATCACCAACGGTTCCACCAACCTCAGTAATAATAACATCTGAATCGGTTGTGCGCGCAGCACGTTTAATCTTATCTTTCAATGCATCTGTGATATGAGGAATTACCTGAACGGTTGCTCCGAGGTATTCCCCTTTACGTTCCTTACGAAGAACTTCGCTGTAAATTTTACCAGTCGTCACGTTTGAATATTTGTTTAAGTTAATATCAATGAAACGTTCATAGTGGCCAAGGTCAAGGTCAGTTTCAGCACCATCGTCTGTAACATAAACTTCACCATGTTGGTAAGGGCTCATTGTTCCTGGATCAATATTGATGTAGGGATCAAATTTTTGAATAGTCACCTTAAGTCCACGATTTTTCAAAAGACGACCAAGGCTAGCTGCCACAATCCCTTTACCAATAGATGAAACGACTCCGCCTGTAACAAAAATATACTTTGTCATTAAATACACTCCTTATAGATATTACTAGGAAAAACAAAAAATCTCCCAAATATAGGGAGACTTTTTCATCAGACCTCTAAAAAGAGGTGCCCAAGCAATACTATAAACTAAGTTGGGTAATTTGTCAATTTGATTTTCAGCTATTTTCTGAAAAATTTGAGCAGTTACTGCATTACTAACGTTCAAATTATTGATTTATTTAGCCTTAATTTTTCGTCAAAATTTCAAGGGTTTCAATGAGATTTTCGGCATTCACTTCAATCGTGTCACCACTTGCTTTGATTTTGACTTCAACGATGCCTTCGCTAGCTTTTTTACCAACGGTCACACGAATCGGAAGACCAATAAGGTCGCTGTCTGAGAACTTAGAACCCACACGTTCATTGCGGTCATCTGTCAAAACATCATAACCTTTAGCCATCAAATCAGCTTCGATTTTGGCAGTCAAAGCTTGAGCTTCGTCATCTTTGGTATTAACCGTAATTATATGCACATCAAATGGAGCCAGCTCCTTAGGAAAATTGATTCCCCAAGCAAACTTGAAGTCACCTTTTGGCGTTTTGTTGACAAAGAGACGGGCATGTTGTTCAATGACTGCTGAAAGAATGCGGCTCACTCCAATACCATAGCAACCCATCACAATTGGGACAGCTCTGCCATTTTCATCAAGAATATTAGCTCCCATACTATCAGTGTAGCGTGTGCCAAGTTTAAAAATGTGACCAATCTCAATACCGCGAGCAAATTTGAGGACACCTTGACCATCTGGTGATACTTCCCCTTCTTTAACTTCACGAATATCAACGTATTCAGCCTTGAAGTCACGCCCTGGGTTAACACCAGTCAAGTGGTAACCATCTTCATTAGCACCAACAACTGCATTGGCAAGGTCTTGAACTTTACGATCAGCAATGATACGGATATTTTCAGGAAGAGCAACTGGGCCAAGTGAGCCGAAGTGAGCACCGAAAACTTTAACTGCGTCCTCTTCTGTCGCTGGTTCTAGGAAGTCTGCACCTAGGTAATTTTTCAGCTTAACATCGTTAACTTGGTCATTGCCGACAAGAAGAGCTACAACTGGCTCGTTATCAGCTATGAAGAGAAGCGTTTTGATGGTTTGTTCTTCCTCAACTTGCAAGAAAGCAGCTACTTCATCGATTGATTTGCAGTTTGGCGTTTCAACCTTAACCACTTCTTCTTGTGAAACAACTTTAGTTGAAGGTTTGTATTCATTGCTTGCCATTTCAAGGTTAGCAGCATAGCTTGATTCACTTGAGTAAGCAATGGTATCTTCACCTGAAACCAACCATGATGCCAATTCTTTTTTGATATTTTCTAAAACATCAGCTGGAATTTCGTCAATTGAAGCAATAGATTTATCGAGAACCAACCAGCGTTCAAGGTCTGTACGGTCTGGTGTGATAGCCATAAATTCTTGTGAGTCTTTGCCACCCATAGCTCCGCCATCACCAATAATACCTTTGAAATCAAGACCAGCACGTGTAAAGATGGCTTCATAAGCCTTACGGTAGTCTTCATACGTCACATCAAGATCCTCGTAATTGGCGTGGAAACTGTAACCATCTTTCATGATAAACTCACGCGTGCGGAGTAAGCCATTGCGTGGACGTTTTTCATCACGATATTTTGATTGAATTTGATAAAGGTTTAGTGGCAACTGCTTGTATGATTTGACAGCATCACGAATCAACATGGTAAACGTTTCTTCGTGTGTCGGACCAAGGATAAAGTCAGACTGGTCACGATTTTTAAGTTTATAAAGGTCTTCACCATAAGTTTCGTACCGTCCAGATTCACGCCAAAGGTCTGCCGTAAGAAGCGCTGGTGCAAGCATCTCAACGGCTCCAATTTTTTCAAATTCTTGACGCATAATAGTTTTAAATTTTTCAATGGTGCGATTAGCTAGCGGTAAATAAGCATAAATTCCGGCAGAAACTTGTCGAACATA
Source organism: Streptococcus sp. ZY19097 (assembly GCF_040731245.1). Classification (NCBI taxonomy): domain Bacteria; kingdom Bacillati; phylum Bacillota; class Bacilli; order Lactobacillales; family Streptococcaceae; genus Streptococcus; species Streptococcus sp. ZY19097. The sequence continues at coordinate 136,184 of NZ_CP160400.1, read as the reverse complement.
GCCTGCACGCAACATGAGGGCGTGGCTGATAACTTGGGCGTCACTTGGCATTTCGCGAAGTGTTGGGATTAACATTTTAGATTGTTTCATAATTGAGTTTATTAGCCAGTAAATATTATTTTACTGAACTGTGTTCATTGGCGAACACTTTCCTTTCACTAATTTTCACTAGGAGACAAACTCTCCTAGAACTTGATAATCATAGTTTCCTTGGCTATAAGTATAACAAAAAAAACTAAAAAGGTAAATCTAGCAAAGCTGGACTTACCTTTACAAAAGAAAGCGGAACAGACAACTTAAAAGAAAACCCTAAGGATGTCGTTCCAAGTGACGGCAATCATCAGAACAACCATAATAGCCACACCTACAAGCGTAATGTAAGTCTCTGTTTCTTGTTTCAATGGCTTACGGCGAACAAGTTCAATAAGGTTAATCAAGATCTTGCCACCATCCAAAGCTGGAATTGGAATCAAATTAACAATTCCAAGATTCATTGACAACATGGCCATCAAAGTCAGTACATCTTCAAAACCATTTTGAGCAGCTTGATTAGACATCTGATACATAGCAACAGGACCACCAAGTTTGTTCAAGGAAAAGCTAGAAATTAAGTTTTTTAGAGCAGAAATAATCATCGTTGCAGCATGCCAAGCATAGCGGAAACCACCCGTCAGCTTATCCCAAAAGCCAGTTTTAAGACCTGGCTTAACTCCGAGGTAAAACTGTCCATTCTGCTTTTTAGGAGCGACTTTTAACGATTGCTTCGTGCCATCAGTTTTTTGAATTGCAACCGTAATCTCATCTCCCGTAGAAATGCCAGTTGTCGCTTCTTCAACTGCTTTGGTCAGTTCAGCCCAATTTGAAACTTTGTGATTGGCAATTGAGAGTACACGGTCACCAGTCTTAGCACCCGCTGCTGCCAAAGCACCATTGGGTACGACCTGAATCTGATTACTTGATTCATCAGCAACACCGCCCTGCATAAAGACTAAAAGAATAAAGACCAGAGTTCCAAGAATGAAATTATTCATTGGTCCTGCAAAATTGGTAATCAAGCGGCCCCAAATAGAAGCATTTTGATATTGAACATCCAAAGGTGCAATGCGAATTTCGGTACCGTCTTCTTCAATGATTGTCGCATCATGATTTACCGAGTAAGTTTTGGTTTCATCAAGGACAACTCCTGTGATTTCTAATGCATCCTCTAAATCATAGGTCAGAATATTGATTGGCAAGCTAGTCATATCAACCTGCTTTTGTGATAAATTGATACGAACAACTTGCCCTTCAGCATTTAAGGTCAGGCTAGCAGGCGTCCCTGTCTTAATTTCAGTGGTATCATCACCCCAACCAGCCATACGAACATAACCTCCGAGCGGAAGGATTCTAATTGTATAAGCAGTGCCTTCTTTGTCAATATGAGAAAAAATCTTCGGTCCCATACCTATAGCAAATTCTCTCACAAGAATGCCAGATTTTTTAGCAAAATAGAAATGTCCAAACTCATGGACGAGTACAAGTACTCCAAAAATAATGATAAAAGTTATGATTCCTAACATGCAGTTCCTTTCAGGTAAAGATTATAGGCCTTGGTACACTCCAAAGCCCAAGCAACATCTGTCAACAGGATTAGAACAAGCCAAACAAATGCATAATTGGAAAGACAAAAATCATGCTATCAAAACGATCAAGAATACCGCCGTGCCCTGGGATAAGCTTTCCAGAATCTTTGACACCAAAATAGCGTTTAATGGCACTTTCAACTAAATCTCCAAATTGACCAAAAATACTGAATAAAACAATGAGAACTAGCATCACTAGAAACGAATGTGGTGCATAGACGGATTTGTCAAATAACATGAATGCAGCTCCCACAAGAACTGCGGCTAAAATACCACCGAGACTACCTTCAATAGTCTTATTTGGCGAAACTTTAGGCAATAACTTATGCTTTCCAAATTGACGGCCAATCATGTAGGCTCCAATATCCGTTGCCCAAACAATAAAGAGGGCCAAAACAACCTTATCTAAGCCATCCATACGTGCAGTAACAAGATTGTGAAAACCGATACCAACATAGAAGCTAGCCGCAATAGGATAGGTTGCATCATCAAAAGAATAGGTAGAACTCAAAACCGTTCCTGCCAAAATCAAGAACACAATTAAACTGTAAACTGAAAGACTGGCATCCACTGGCAAGAAAGATAAATAATTATCAAGAGGAACTGTCAACACAAAGGCAGCGAGCATAGCTAGAACACCTTCGAAAGAAAAAAATTCCAACCTTTTCATGCGTAGCATTTCAGCCACACCTATCATCGCTAATAAGCCAACAAAAAATTGAAACGGAAGACCTCCCATTAAAAGAAAAGGAAGGAAAATAGCAAGGGCGATCGCCCCCCAAATCACACGTTGTTGCATAAAACTCCTCTTTCTATACTCCACCAAAACGACGATGGCGACGATTGAATTCCCTAATTGCTTCAATTAAGCCATCTTTTTTGAAATCCGGCCATAAAGTTGAAGTGAAATAAAATTCACTATAAGCGGATTGCCAAGGCAAAAAGTTGCTCAAACGTAACTCTCCACTGGTTCGAATAATAAGCTCTGGGTCACGATACAAGTAAGGCAAACTCTGTGTCATTAAATAATTGGCAATTAAATCTTCAGTGATATCACCAGGATTTAATTTGGCATCTAAGACATCTTTTGCAATTTCTTTGACAGCATTAGTGATTTCTGCTCGCCCACCATAATTCAGTGCAAAATTTAAAATAAGACCAGAATTATGTTTGGTTTTCTCCCGCGCACGTTCCATAGCGTCAAAAGTCTCCTCTGGCAACCGGCTAATATCTCCAATTACCTGCACGCGTACATTGTTCTTGTGAAGTTCGGGAACGTATTTATCGAAAAATTCAACAGGTAAATTCATGATAAATTTTACTTCATCTTGTGGGCGTGACCAGTTTTCTGTTGAAAAAGCATAAACGGTCAATACTTTGACTCCTAAATCAGAAGCTGCAATGGTCACATCTTGTAAGGCATCCATTCCAGCCTTATGTCCCATCACACGTGGCTGTAAACGCTTCTTAGCCCACCGACCGTTGCCATCCATAATAATTCCTATGTGATTTGGAATTTTATCCAAAGTCACAGGCTGCTCTGTTTTCTTAAATAATTTCAGCATATAAATCCTTAAATCGTTACTATTCTCCTTATTTTACCATATTTTAGTAACAAATAAAATAATAGCCAGCCACATTAGAAATATTTCTTAAACAAAGGGGAAGAGCAATACTCAACCTGGTATTCATACCAAATTCAGACATTGTTGCTCTAATCTTCAATGAGTATTGGTTTATCTTACTCATTAAGACCAAGACTAAGACAAAAAACTTTTTTATTTTTAAGTCAAGAATTTTATTCAATGTAAACCGCTGTCAATCCTATTCTAATACTCAATGAAAATCAAAAGTAGCCTAGGAAACGAAGCCGACGATAGAACTTGAGTTCATCAAGGCAAGTTGACAACGGATAATTTTGATTTTCGAAGAGTATAACCTTAAAAATCACATCATTTGTCTCTACGGTAACAAAAAAAGCTAGATGTTAAACATCCAACCTTCATCGTGTCGTTGAGTTAGTCTTCTTCAATAGCAGTATCGCCTACATCATCTGCTTCAACAGCGGCTTCTGTGTCAGCTTCTTCAGTTGGTGCTGGAACAGCTTGAGCGGCTTTGTTAACAACAGTCTTAATAGCTGATAACTCAAAGGTCAAATAAACGCCATCAACATCTAGAACGATTTTTTTAGCATCTGTGTCAACCTCATCAACAAGAGCATACATTCCACCAATAGTGATAACTTCATCACCTTTCTGGATGGCATTCAATTGATTTTGACGGCTTTCCGCTTGTTTTTTTTGTTGGCGTTGCATGAAAAAGATCATCCCAACCATCACGACAAGCATAATAATCATTGGCATAGATAGGTTCCTCCAAATTTTAAAGTCAAGACTTACTATACCAAAAATTCAATGACAGGGCAAGGAAAGACCATCAAAATTAGCCTCCCTGTACAAGCTTTTGGCTTTTTAAGAAATAAAGTCTATAATGTCTTCTTCTGCAAGAGAGGAGTCACACACAACTTTAGCTGTGCCATTTTCAGCCACAAAAAGACCTGGAACGGTCGCGATACCATATCGACGACGAAAAGCTTGAATCTCTTCTATTTGCACTAAATCTTCGCTGTTAATATAGGCAACTTTAGCGCCTGTCGTCTGCGCAACGTTGGCTAATTTTGGGGCAAAGCGTTGGCAATAAGGGCAGCTTGGACGGCCAATGAAGAGGATAAACTTGTTGCCTGCTTCAATTCGCTCACGCGCTGCGGCTACCGTGATTGGTTCAAAAGCACTAACGGCTTGTTCAAATGTCATATTTCACACCTCGTTTTTAATGATAGCCCTATCATACACGATTTTCATTCAAAGCTCAATTTTTTGCTATGCTCTGCTCAATAAGCCAAGGATGCTATAATCTTAATTTTATAGCTACTGCACCTGAATAAATTCTAAGCTATAACTCTTTTTTATAGCCATCCATAAAAAATCAAGATTATGCAAACGTTTCATTTTTTGATAAGCTAGATAGCAATCAAGCAAAAGGAGGTTTCTATGGGATTATCAATGATATCTGGAGGTCTAGTTGGTCTGGTCTTTGGCTTTATTCTTCAACGAACGCGTTTCTGTATGACGGGCGGTTTTAGAGACATGTACCTCACTAAAAATAATCGCCTCTTCTATGCTTTTTTAATTGCTATCTTTATTCAAAGTATCGGAGTTGTGAGCTTAATTAAATTAGGAATAGTCGCAAATCCATATGAAGATTACTCAGTCATTGGCGCAATTCTTGGTTCTTATCTTTTTGGTATCGGAATTGTTCTCGCTGGTGGCTGTGCAACTGGAACTTGGTATCGTTCAGGCGAGGGCCTAATTGGGAGTTGGATTGCTCTAATTCTTTACATGCTAAGTGCCGCTGCAATGAAATATGGAGCTCTTCAAGCACTTAATCAAAGTATTGCCAGCCAATGGGTTATCAATGACAATTTAGCTGGACAACTGGGAATTTCGATTTGGTTATTAGTTGGCATATTGGGTATCGTGACAGCCTACCTAGTTTGGACCGAGTTAAGAAAACCTAAACGTCAGGTTGCCAGCCTTCCTCAGAAATATTCTGGGCTGCGTCACTATCTCTTTGAAAAGCGTTATCATCCCTTTGGAGCTGGTATAGCTATCGGGCTGATTGCACTTATTGCTTGGCCAGCTAGTCAAATTACTGGTCGCAACGGTGGGCTTGGTATCACTACTCCGTCTGCTAATTTGATTCACTTTATTATTAGTGGTGATCAAACCAAGCTAAATTGGGGAGTATTTCTTGTTTTAGGAATCTTACTAGGCTCCTACCTAGCAGCTAAGGGAAGCCACGAATTTAAATGGCGCTTACCTGATATTAAAACTATCAGAAACAGTGTTATTGGCGGGATTTTGATGGGAATCGGTGCTTCTTGGGCCGGCGGTTGCACAATCGGAAATGGTCTCACCGCTACATCTGCTATGAGTAGCAAAGGATGGATTGCTCTTTTATTCACCATCTTAGGCGTTTGGACAGCATCCTACTTTATCTTTGTCAAACCACAACATAAGGAGAAAAATCATGCGTTACACCTTAGAAACCGGAGGGCTAGTGTGTCCCTTCCCACTGATTGATGCCAAACAAAAAATGGCAGAGCTTGAAATCGGAGACGAACTTTATATTCGATTTGACTGCACTCAAGCAACTGAGAGTATTCCTAACTGGGCTGCCGATGAGAGATATCCAGTTACTCATTTCGCTCAAATCAGTGATGCTTCTTGGGAGATTATTGTCCAAAAAGCTTAAAACCAACTTTAGAACTTGTATCCACAGTTCAGCACTTCCATCTAAGGCTAGTTTTTAAGCTACTCATCGTTAGTTTCTTTCAAAATACAGTCAGTATTCCCTCAAAAAAACTGCCTTAATTAGCGAAAAACTATCTCTTAGATAAAAGTACTTTACTTGTGAATAACGTATAAAAGCCTCACGGTGATACTCAAAATCGCTGTTGAGGCTTTTTGGGTTTGGTCCCTTTTTTTACCATCTGTGAAATAAGCTGAGCTGCCTGTTGAGCGACTTCCTCGTTTGATAGATTGTCCGTTTCTAGAAAAATGACATTTCTCTGTTTTGCAAACCATTTTCTTTTTAGAGGAAGAAGCTTTTCTAACTGAAAATCAAAGAAATTTCGTGTACGTGTGTTATCCGAAGCTTTGCGTTTCCTGAGCGTCTCGTTCCTCGCCTCCAAAAAAATAATATAGTCTGGCAGACAATAGCTAAGCTGCGTTAGCTCATTTTTCAAAGAAGAAAGAACATGCCACTCCTGACCAATCGCTTGAGGATAAAAACGTGTGTAGAAATCAATCTCCTCGGCACCAAAGTCCATAAAAACTAAGGGATAATCCTTAACCTTTTGGTAACGCTGCACTTCATGAGCAATCCAAAGTTTTTGAATGGCTAGATAGTCTTCAAAAACCGTCTTATCTAGGTGTTTTCGCTGAATATCACCTATCACTGGAGTCACATCTTCGTAACTGAATACCGCATCTGGAAATTTCTTCTGCAAATTCGCTAATAAGGTCGTCTTGCCAACGGCCATAGATCCTTGAATTGAAATAATCATTATTTTTCCTCCCAATCAGATAAGAAATCAACTAATTCAGTCAGACAAGATAGCGTCGCATCTGCTTGCTCATTTTCAGAAGTAACGGGACAATATTGACCAAATCCTCTCATCACACGAACAGTTTTCATACCAAGCCGTTTTGCTGGCTTAATGTCATTATCCAAACGATCACCAATCATAACAGCTTGTTCAGGCAAGCAATCGGCCATTCCAAGAGCCTTTTGGAAAATGCCTAAGGCCGGCTTTTCAAAACCAATTTCGGCAGAGGAGATAACAACTTGAAAATATTGAGCAATACCAAAGTTGACCAAACGTTCTTCTAAACCCGATAACTGATTGGCTATTAGACCTAGATGATACTGGGCTGACAGGCAATCTAAAACTGACTGAACTTCTGGATAGAGATGTTCATCTTGAAAAGTCCATTTAGGCAGAGGTTTGTTTAGCCGTTCTGCCAATGCGAGGTCTCCGCGTAGCCCCTTTTTATAATCCTCAATAAGTCTTTCCCAAGTTTCCTGATAGTCTAGCTCACTTCCCGCCAGTAAAGTCTTAACACGATTCTCATAGGCCAAACTTTCATCAACCAAAGTTGAACCTAAATCAAAAAAGAGCCATCTAATTGCCATATTATCCCCCTTAGCACAAAAAAGCTGGATGATTCCATCCAACTTTTTTCTTTAACCTCTATCATCATATCCATTTGGGTGGCTTGAGTGCCATGCCCATGCTGAGGCAATAATTTTTTCAATGTCATCAAATTGTGGTTTCCAACCAAGGACTTCACGCGCTTTGTCAGATGACGCAATAAGAGTATCTGGGTCACCAGGGCGACGGTCAGCCAGTTCTGCAGGAATTTCTTTGCCAGTCACTTTACGAGCTGCTTCGAGAATTTGAAGATTTGAAAATCCTGTTGAAGAACCAAGATTGAATGCCGTTGACGGATTGCCTTCACGAAGATAGTTAACCGCAAGCAAATGCGCGTCTGCTAGGTCAAATGGGTGAACATAATCACGGACATTTGTGCCATCTGGCGTGTTGTAATCATTACCAAAAATCATGATTTTTTCACGCACACCTTGTGCCACTTGCAAAATAATTGGTAACAAATGTGTTTCTGGACCATGGTCTTCACCGATTGAACCGTCTGGTTTTGCACCAGCAACATTGAAATAACGAAGCGGTACAAATTTAATACCGTAAGCTTGGTCAGACCATTTCATGATGGTTTCCATCATGAGTTTACTTTCGCCATAGGGATTGATTGGGCGTTGCGGTGTTGTTTCTTTGATTGGAATTTCATCTGGAAGGCCATAAGTTGCTGCTGTTGATGAGAAAACAATGTATTTCACGCCAAATTCATTCATCACTTCAAGCAATTTAACCATGCCTGCTGTATTATTATCAAAGTATTTTAAAGGTTTTTCCATTGATTCAGCAACCAATGAATAAGCCGCAAAGTGAATAACCGCATCAATATCAGGATTTTCTGTAAAGACTTTACGCATAAAATCTTGGTCAGCAAGGTCGCCTTGATAAAATGTCGCATCAGGGTGAACCGCAGCACGGTGTCCTGTCACCAAACTATCAACCACGACGACTTTTTCTTCTCCTTTTTCAACCAAACGGTCAACCATGTGAGAACCGATGTAACCAGCCCCACCAAGCACTAAAATTGACATTTTCTATCTCCTATTATTTAAATATTGTCCCAATCAACTCTGGCAAACTCTTCAACCACAACTTCACCGAAACCCCAAGCCATCCAATTTGCCATTTCGTAAATATCACGAAATCTCTTTTGGTGCTTGCGAGCAAAGTCTGGATTGCGTTCAGCTTCGTTCATAGCTGCGATAAAGGCTTTCGCAGTTGTATCATAAAAATCCTCGTACATATCACCATAGTCATAGGTAAACACTGTCGCATAATAAGCGAAACTGAGGTTGATTTCAGCTAGCAAAGTAACATCTGTTACAACCTTCTTGGTCTCTCTGAAAAGTTTTTTGGCATTTTTAAACTCAAACGATCGAATACGCCTATACATTTTCTCAAGTTTTTGATCAAATTCTCTAACAATCGTTTCATTGGCTTCCGGCCCTAAAAACAGTTGTTCCAATAAAAGGCTAGCTTCATTACTTTTCTTATATAGATGGCAAATCAAATCTTCTCTTTCTTTTTCAGATAAGGCACGGATGTGCTGACGCAACTCTCTGATTCCCAACTGTTTAGACATTGATAACTCCAATACTTTCTACAAAACGCATAAAAGCAGCTTGACCTTTTTCATCACGTTTGTAAACACCTGCGTCTTCTAAAACACGAACAAAGGTTTGCCCGACAGCCTGTCTGACGATTTCTGAAACATTATCTGCATCCACTTCTGGATGGACAACCTTGATGGTATCCGCCCAATCCCTGTGATAGTCTGCTACTTCATTATACTGGTTCAGGAGGTATTTTTCAACTTCTATCAGTTCATTTTTGAGCCTTGGCGGCAAAATAGCTAAGCCCATGACCTCAATCAGACCGATATTTTCTTTTTTGATATGCTGCACATCAGCGTGCGGATGATAAACACCGTCTGGAAATTCAGCTGTCGTGTGATTGTCACGCAAAACAATATCCAGTTCAAAGACTCCATCACGTTTACGCGCAATTGGAGTCACCGTGTGATGAGGTGTGTCTCCTGTATAAGCGACAACATCAACACTATCGTCAGAATAATCACGCCATGCCAAGCGAATGGTTTCAGCTACTTCAACCAAACGGTTTTTATCAGTGCTGTGCAAACGAATAACAGACATGGGCCAGTTGACAATGCCAGCTATCACATCAGAAAAACCTTTGAAGTGAAATTCACGGTCTAGCTCTGCTATTTCCATAGGAAAGACATGACGGCCACCTTGGTAGTGATTGTGCATCAAAATTGACCCGCCAACAATTGGTAAATCAGAATTTGACCCTGCAAAATAGCCTGGGAACATATCCACAATGTCCAATAATTGCGCAAAAGTATCCTTACTAATAACCATTGGCACATGCTGGGTGTCGAGGAAAATGCAGTGCTCATTGAAATAAGCATAGGGTGAATACTGGAAGCCCCATTTTTCATCACCCAAATTCATACGGATAATGCGGTGATTAGCGCGGGCAGGATGGTTAATCCGACCTTGGTAACCTTCATTTTCCATGCAAAGCTGGCATTTTGGATATGAAGAAGCTTTGACCAGTTTAGCTTGTGCGATAGCTTTAGGATCCTTTTCAGGTTTTGATAAATTGATTGTGATTTGAATATCACCATATTGTGATGGTGTTGTAAAGGCGATATTTTTTGCGATTGCAGCAACTTTAATGTAATCGTTACGTTTGCTAAGGGCGTAAAAATCTGCGATAGCTTGCTGAGGAGATTTTGCATAAGTATCCCAGAATTCGCGATTCACCTGACTTGGGACAGGCGTGATAAAATTCATTAGCTCAGCACCCAAACACTCTTTTTCTTCAGCCAATTCACCAACCTTGCCATTTTGCACAGCTAGGTCAACCAGTTCATCTTTGAGGGCAATAAGCTCTGTTCGCTTCGTTTCTTGCTGTGCGCTTTCTTCGCCAACAAGGGCAAGGACACGGTTACGCAGGTAAAAAGTATCATCTTCTGTGTAGTCGCTAACTGCAATGACTTTAGCGACAAAAGTATCTAAAAGTTTCATTTTTCTTCTCTAATCTTACTTATTTCGAGACAAGACACGTGATCCACCTGCAATTTCAGCAATGTAGAAAGCTGGTGCATAGCCAATGATTTCTGTATAAACCTTGCCGACATTTTGGGTGAATTCATCAACTTTATCTTTAGCGACAATGGCAATACCGCAGCCACCAAAGCCCGCTCCTGTCATACGAGCTCCAAGGACACCTTCTTGTTGCCAAGCGGTATGAGCAAGGGTATCAAGCTCAATACCAGTCACTTCGTAATCATGCTCAAGTGATACATGTGAGGCATTGACCAAACGACCAAATGTTTCAAGTTCACCTGCAATCAAAGCTTCTTTGGCTTGAAGAGTGCGTTGATTTTCCCAAACAGCGTGACGAGCACGTTTGAGACGATTAGCATCTTTAATGAGATAACTGTATTCATCAAAGGCTTGCAAATCAAGTTCACCAAGTGTCTTGATATCAAGCACTTGATTGAGTTCTTCAACGGCTTTTTCACATTCGGCACGACGTTCATTGTATTTTGAATCAGCCAATTCACGGCGTTTGTTAGTATTCATGATAACGATGACATTGTCACCTAAATCAAGCGGTACAAGGTCATATTCTAATGTGTTGGTATCAAGGTAAATGGCTTGCTTATCAGCTCCCATACCGATGGCAAATTGATCCATGATTCCTGAATTAACGCCGATAAATTCATTTTCAGTCTGTTTACCAATTTTTACTAAGTCAAGACGGTCTAAGTTGAGGTCAAATAATTCTTCAGCAACAATTCCGACCAAGAGCTCTAACGAAGCTGATGATGACAAGCCTGAACCGTTTGGAATATTCCCATTGACATAAAGGTCAAAGCCGGTAGCAATCGTATGTCCAGCTTCTTGCAAGCATTTGATGACACCTTTTGGATAATTGGTCCAGCTGTCTTTTTTATCAAAGACAAGATTAGCAAGGTCAGCCTCGATAATGCCTAAGTCAGAAAAGTTTGCTGAATAAAAACGAAGCGTTTGGTCATCACGTTTGCGAGCTGCACCGTATGTTCCAAGGGTGATAGCCGCTGGGAAAACATGACCACCATTGTAGTCTGTATGTTCACCAATCAAATTGATACGTCCTGGTGAGAAAAAGGTTGCATCTGCTTCATTGCCAAATACGGCTGTGAAGGCTTCTTTTAATTCTGTAACTTTCATGAGGGTCTCCTTTTTATTTCTTCTATGATTACGGTTTCATTGTACACCTGATGATGTTCCAAGTCAATAATTTTACTAAAATTTTACTTAAAATTTTCTTTGTGTTATTTTTTGTGCTATACTAAAGAAAAGATAAGAAAGAAGGGATGACTTATGGCTACATTAAAAGACATTGCAAAGTTGGCAAAGGTTTCATCAGCGACCGTTTCTCGGGTGCTCAATCAGGATACTACCCTTTCTGTTAGCGAGGAAACACGGCATCGCATTTTAACCGTTGCTGAAGAGTTGGGGTACGAAAAGCATAAACGTAGCACGAATATTTTACAAGAACGGCAAAAAATTGCTATTGTGCAATGGTACAGCAAGCAAGAAGAACTCAATGACCTCTATTATTACAGCATTCGTATCGGACTCGAAAAACGCGCTCAAGAGCTGGGCTATGATATTATTCGTTACTTTAATAATGACATTTTAACGATTTCTGAAAACATCTGTGGTATTATTGCCATTGGTAAATTTTCTAGCGCACAAATTTCAAAGCTCGAAAAATTGTCTCAAAATCTTGTTTTTGTTGACAGCGACACACTTAATGCAGGACACCCTTGCGTGACCACTGATTTTGATAATGCTGTTATCAAGGTGCTTGATTACTTTATGGACCAAGGATTCACAAAAATCGGGATGATTGCTGGCGAAGAACGCACAACCGACCAACAAGAACTTATCGTTGACCAACGCTTCCGTACTTTCAAAAATTACGCCTATGAAAATAATCTCTACAATCCTAACTACGTATTTGTCGGAGATTTTTCAGCACAAGCAGGATATGAATTAATGAAAAAAGCCATTACCGAACTTGGTAATGACCTCCCTCAAGCTTTCTTTGTTGCCAACGATACCCTTGCAATCGGTGCGCTTCGCGCTCTCCAAGAAGCTAATGTCATCGTACCTGACCGCGTCAGCCTCATCTCTTTTAACGACACTCCACTAACGAAACAAGTCTTTCCAGCCCTATCAAGCATCACTGTTTATACCGAAGAAATGGGACGGACTGCCGTTGACATCCTTAACCGCCAACTTATCAACCATAACACTATCCCAACAATGACAAGACTCGCAACCACACTAACATTGCGAGACAGCACAAAATAAAAGATATCAACAAAAGAATGAGACAAAGACGCGGGCAAAACATCCATGATTGCTCCGCCCTCATCCACAGAATAATGAAAACGAATATAGAGTCCTCACTAGGTGTATAATCTTAGTGAGGGCTTTGTGGTTGACGAGTTAATGATGTTATTCATCAAGGGCAAAACTATTGAAAAAGTAAAAACGCATAAAATCAAGTTATCAAAAACATTGATTCTACGCGTTTTTTACTGTAAACTTGTCCAAATTATTAAAGCCGGATTACGTTTTGACCAACCTCTTCATGAGCCTAAAAAGCAAATTGGGAATTGTAAACCTAATAGATCCAAATTGCCGTAATACCACATTGTCTAGGATAATCAAGCATGGCTTCATTCCGCTAAAAAGAAGACGAGTTCTCTTCTTTTTGATTATAAAAAGACAATCTCTTTCCCGTTTTCTTTAACCGTATAACTTAAGTCTTTTAGATTGATTGTAGCGTCTGCAACCACACTGCTACCTTGATTACGGCGAGTGATTACAAGCGTGTTTTCATCTAATACCTCTACATCAATACTGCCATCAAGGTCAAAAGCAGCTGAGTGATTTCGGAAAGTAAAGAGTTTGAGCAAAGCTTGAACCACTGGGCGTTTGACTTCTTCAGCAATTTCTTCACTCGTGTAATAATGACGATTGATGTTGCGGCCTTCTTTTGTTTTTTCTAACAAATCAAGGTCATTTTTTCCTGCTAGAAAGCCAACATAATAAACTTGTGGAATACCTGGTGCAAAAGCCTGAATCAAGCGTGCTAAGAAATATCTCTTGTCATCATCACCGAGCGCAGAATAATAAGTCGAATTGATTTGATAAATATCAAGATTATTGTATTCAGCAGATGAGTATTTGCGTTTGACATTAGCACCAACTTTATAAAGTTCGCTTGAGGTATAATCAATTTCATCATCTGTCAAAATATCTTTAACATCAACCACACCAATTCCATCGTGTGTATCAAGCGTTGTAAATTGCTTCATTGGCGACATTTTCAACCATTTCGCCAAGCGGCCAACTTTGCCGCTATATAAGCTATAAAGCGTCACCATGGGAAGTGCAAAATCATAAACATAATAGTCATGCTCAGCAATCTTAAACTGGATTGAATAATGCTCATGAATTTCTGGAAGCAATTCTGTGCCAGATTCTGCTGCAATGCTACGCACTTTATCAAGTAAGTCCCAAATGTCTGGCTCTACGAAGAAATCATTGGTATCCAATTTCTTAACCGCATAAGCAAATGCATCTAGACGGATGAGGTCACAGCCATTTTCTGCCAAATGTTCGATGGTCTTTCGAATGAAATCCATGGTCACCTCTTTTGTCACATCAAGGTCAATCTGTTCCTCACCAAATGTATTCCACAAATGCTCAACCGAACCATCGGCAAAATGAATTTCTTGTTTTGGTGCACGATCTTTACGCTTATAAATCAAGTCCACATCAGCTTGTGTCGGACGATTTTCTGGCCAGAATTTATCCCAATTAAGGAATAAATCTTTATAAGCGCTGGCTTCGTGTTTTTCTTGATAATCTTTATAATATTTTGATTGACGAGAGATATGATTAATCATGAAATCAAACATGAGATAATACTTTTCACCTAAATTCTTCACATCATCCCAAGTACCAAATGCAAAATCTACCTCGTCATAATCAACAGGGGCAAAACCGCGGTCACCCGTTGATGGAAAGAATGGCAAAAGATGAATACCACCAACTGCTTCCCCAAAGTACTTCTCAAGATTATCCGCTAATTCTTTCAAATTCTTACCCAGACTATCCGAGTAAGTGATTAACATTGTTTTGTTTTGAATTCCCATAATGATTCCTTTGTTTTATTTTGTGATATCGTTGAACACAACCTACGAACAGAGCAAAAAAGATAATGTTTCCTAGAACGTACACGTTCTTCGTCAAAATTCCTATTTTTGCTACACTCGTTTTACGGTCTTTGTATCCTTACTTCACTGCGCCGTTGCTCATTCCTGAGATGATGTGCTTTTGGAAGATGAGGTAAACGATTGTGATGGTAATAATACCGACGACATATGAGGCAAAGCTTGGTCCGTAATCGCTGAGGTATTGTCCTGTGTAGTTGTATTGGAAAAGTGGCAGTGACCATGACTCTGAAGATTTATTCAACATCAAGAGGGGTAACATGAAGTCATTCCAAAACCAAAGAGCATTGATAATCAAAGTTGTGGCATGCATTGGTTTTAGCATCGGAAAAACAACTTTGCGGTATGTTGTAAATTTATCAGCTCCATCAATTTCAGCAGCTTCATCCAAACTATCAGGAACACTCAATTTGATGTAACCAACGTACAAGAATAGAGTTTGAGGTACAGCATAAGTCAGATACAAGATAATCAAGCCCCAAATATTTGTCAAACCAAGTCGGCTCATCATAACTGTGATTGGAATCATGATGACTTGAAATGGCACGAAAATTCCCAAAATCAACAAGCTATACATAATGTTAAAAGCACGTTTTTTGCTCATATTACGCGCAATGGAATAGGCTGCCGCAGGAATAAATAGGGTTACTAAAAGGACTGAAACCACTGTAATAATGGTTGAGTTCCAGAAATAGTGTCCGATACCGTCTGCCAGCAAACGTGCATAGTTGCTTAATGTAACTGGATTTGGAAAAGCAAAGAAATGTTGCATGATATCTTTAGTCGTCTTAAATGAACTAAAGACTGTTGCTAGCAATGGAATCAAAATCAAAATTGATCCCGTGACTAAGAGCACATATTTCCAAAAAGTATGATAACGTTCTTCTTTTTTCATATTTCACTCCATTTATACTTCGAAACGACTTGATAATTTCAATTGCAACATTGATACCAAAACAATAATAGCAAAGAGAATCAAGGCAATGGCGTTAGCATAACCATATTGGTTACTTGAAAAGGCATAATTGTAAACCAAAAGACCAATTGAAGTCGTTGAGTTACTTGGTCCACCACCAGTCAAAGCAAAGATTTGGTCAAAAGCGGTCAGCCCTGATTTTAGTGCCATAATGAAAACCATGGAAATACTTGGTAACAAATAAGGCAACTCAATGTTCCAGAAAGTTTGTTTACTGCTAGCACCATCAATTGCTGCCGCTTCTGTGATTTCACTTGGAATGGTTTGAAGTCCAGACAAGAAGAGAATAATTGGCATCGCAACACCTTGCCATAGCATGGCAAAAATTGCTGCAAAAATGGCACCGCCAGATGTTCCTAGAAGGCTTGTTTTCAAAAATGCAATGTTCAAAGCTTCGCCAATGGCAGGTAAACCGTAGTTAAAGACTTGTTTGAAAATCAAAGATACCGTCAACCCTGATAAAACAGCCGGAAAAAAGAACCAAGCTCTAAAGAAAGTTTTCCCTTTGATTTTAGCATTCAAAGCACGCGCCACCCAAATACCAATGACAATTTCTCCCACAATTAAAGCAAGAGTTAAAATTAAGGTAAAGCCAAGCGCCTTAAAGAATTTAGTATCTGTCATCAAAATTTTATAGTTATTGACACCCACAAAATCAAAATGATAAGTCAAACCAGTCCAGTTTGTAAAGCTATAAAAAGCTCCCTGAAACATTGGAAAATAGAAGAAAATAGCTTGTAAGATCAAAGGTACAATTAGAAACGTCCATCCCCAATACTTATTTAAAAATTTTCGCATAATCTACTCCTCTACTTCTTCACATCAGCTTTCATTGGGTTGAAGAAGGCATTTAACTCACTCGTGTATTGCTTAGCATCTTGATTCAAAAGATAGTTAGCTGTCAAGTTAAAGAAATCTCCTTCACTTGTCCAACTTTCACCAAGCCAGACATAATGTTTATCTGTAAATGCTAGCTGATAAAGCGGTGCAAGTGGAGAATTGTCATCTTCAACCACACCTTCTACAGATACTGGTGAGCCATCAACATCATAGTATTTCTGCATAGCTTTAGCTGATGCCATATAGGAAATAAATGTTTCACATTCTTTTTTGTGCTTTGTTGATGATGAAATTGATAGCGCCAAATCTCCCGCACCGACAGTAACTTCTTGACCAACTTTTTCACCAGGAAAGGCAAAGGTTGAAATTTCAAAATCAGGATCTTGCTGTTTAATCGCTGCTAGTACCCATGAGCCACCTGGTAACATCAACGCTTTTTCAGTCGCAAATGCCACAACGGAATCGTTGTAAGAAGCACCTTCCCAGTTAGTTTGCTGATTGCCTTTATCAGCAAGTAAATCCAAACGCGTTAGAACCTCTTTGACCTCGCTATCAGAAGTTGAAATAGAATTAACAGGAGAAAAACGAAGATAATCATTTGCCTTATCACCACTACCAGTCACACTAATATAGGCTAATTGATGATAACCATTTAAAGTCCAACCTTCACTACCAGCGAGCGCAAAGGGTGTTTCACCGTCAGCCTTGATTTGTTTTACCAAAGCCTCAAATTCAGCCCAAGTTTCTGGAACTTTAAGTCCTAATTCGTCAAATTTTGTTTTATTAAAGTAAATTCCTGAAACATTGGCAGATAACGGTACACTATAAATTTTTCCGTTCACTGCATAGTTTTCTGCATAGTTATTTTTTATATTCTTGAGGTAGGATTTACCTGTCATATCTTCAAAATAACCTGCTTTTGCCCACTCTTTAAAATCGACATTCTGAGGATAAATGTTAATGACATCTGGGGCGTCACCTGCAAGCATACGTGTTTTTAGAACTGTTCCAGCACTTGGAACGCTTGTCATTTTAACGTGGATGTTAGGATTTTCAGCTTCAAAATCCTTAATAATCTCTTTTAACGTATCCACCATTTCTGTCTTTTGATTGAAATATTCAATGGTTACCTTGCCATCAGCCGATGTGTTATCCTCTTTTGAACACGCCGTCAATGTTAAACCAGCAGTGACAGCTAAAACTGCTATGCCAGCAGTTATCAATCGTTTACACCATTTCATTGAAAACCTCCTTACTGTTTCACGAAATAATATTGTTGACTAAGGTAATCGCCTTGCGGGAGAGTTACAGTCAAACCTGCATACATCAGTTCTGCACCTGAGAAGACTTGTCCTGTTTCTTGTAGACGATAGGTTGCCGCTTCCTCTAAACCTTTCAGTTTGAGCGTTGTTTCGATTGTTTCAATCGTTGAAAGTGTGCGAACGTAAGTTACAACAGTTTTACCTTCATAAACAAATTGCACAGCCGCTTCATTTGCACCTTGTTCTGGATTGATGAGACGATAATGCTTCCCAAATTGAACAACTGGGCGAATATCTTTGTAATGAGCGACTTGAGCAGCAATCACTTCTTTATCGCTTTCTGGCAAGCTTGTCAAATCAAGTTCGTAGCCAAGATTTCCCATCATAGCAACATTTCCACGTGTTTCAATTGGTGTGGTACGCCCCATCTGATGATTTGGGCTTGCTGAGACATGTGAACCCATTGAGATAATTGGGTAAAGATAACTTGAACCATATTGAATTGGCAAACGAGAAATGGCATCTGTATTATCACTAGCCCAAACTTGTGGGAAGTAGCGCATCATTCCAAGGTCGTTTCGACCACCACCGCCTGAGCATGATTCAAAGAGAATATTGCTATGTTTTTCAGTCAAATAGGACACCAAATCATACAAACCTAGCATGTAAGCATGGGATTGCATCTTGGTAGCAAGAGCAGAATCACCATTTCCGATATTTGTGATGTTACGGTTATAATCCCATTTGACATAATCAATAGCATTTTCTGTCAAAATCTTGTCAATAGCTGATTTAATATAAGCTACCACATCAGGGTTGGCAAGGTTAAGTACCAATTGATTACGAGAATAAGTATGAGCACGACCCTCGGCTTGAATAGCCCAATCAGGATGAGCACGGTAAAGGTCACTATCGACAGAAATCATTTCTGGCTCAAACCACAAGCCAAATTTCAAGCCTTTGGCATGAACTTTATCAATCAAATCACTCAATGGTCCACCGAGTTTTTCTTCATTGACAACCCAGTCACCAAGCGCACGATTATCGTCGAATCGATTTCCAAACCAACCATCATCTAAAACAAAGAGTTCAATACCGAGTTTACTTGCTTCATCAGCTAAATCCAGCAATTTTTCTTTCTTGAAATCAAAATAAGTCGCTTCCCAGTTATTGATAAGAATCGGACGCTCAACGTGGGCAAATTGTTTTGGCATGATGTGATTTTGCACAAATAACTGGCTTTCTTGGCTTAAATGTGTCAAACCTTTTGCCGAATAAGTCATCAAAGCCACTGGCGTTTCAAAATTATCTCCAGCTGCTAATTGCCAAGCAAAGTTATCATCATTAATGCCAATTCCCAGACGAACTTCATTCAATTGATTTTTTTGGACAAATGCTTGGAAATTACCACTATAAAGTAATTGAAGAGCTAAAGCCTGACCAGCCTCCTCCGTCGCTGTCCCATCACACAAAATCATAGCTGGGGTCTGAGCGTGACCAGAAGCTCCGCGATTCGAAGCGATGCTAAAGATGCCTTGCTCAACTTTTTGACGACGAACTGTTTTCTCACGCGCATAAGCGCCTTGCAAAGTTATCACATCATAATTGCTAGCTGGCACGTCAAGCATTGTCGATAAGGCACGATTGATAACAACAGCTTTATCAGATAGATTGCTAATCTTAGCAAAAGTTGAAATGCTAGTACAGTCTGCATAAGCTGTGTAATAAAGCGTCAGACGCAATTTAGCAAATTCATCTTCTAAGACAAACACTAGTGTCTCGGCGCTTTCTGTAGAATGAGGACTAGGTAATCCTGTTGCCTCAACAACTCCATGTAAAATGTGACTATCTTTTAACTTAAATTGTGTTAATTCATTGTTATCATGTTGGATTTTAAGTGATGGGCAACGAAAATCACCAAAACCATGTACCCCGAAAATCTGACGTTGGGTATCATAGCTAAACGTACGATTATCAGGAGTCGGATTGCCTGAAAAAGCATGATCTTTCTCCAATATCGCATTTGAACCGTGATAGTTAGCGATTTTGCCCCCAATATGACGAAGAAGCAAATCACCTTCTCGGTTCTCAATAATCATTGACATCTCTTTACTCTGAATGTAGAAAAGATTTCCTTTAATTATAATTCCCATTACGCTTTCTCCTTAATGTTTACTAAAATTTTACCACCAAATTCCCCTTTGTTAAATGGTAGGATGTTGGACAAATATGGTAAAATGTTGCTTATAGAGGAGATGATAATTTGAACGTTCTAAATACCTATAATGAATTTGATACCAATAATTTTGATCTAAATGTTGACCACTACGGTGCTGAAATCTGCGAAGGTAATTACTCTTTTGGACCAACCCTTCGTGATAATTTTGTTTTGCATTTTATTGTTGATGGCAAAGGAAAATTTACTATTGATGGCCAAACTACCGAACTTAGTGTCGGTGATATGTTTATCCTTCCCAAAGGAAAAGTGACCTTCTATCAAGCTGATAGCAAACACCCTTGGACCTATCTTTGGGTGGGCTTTAGCGGGTCAAAAGCTGAAAATATTTTAAGTAAAACTCAGCTACTAGAACAATACTTCTGCCATTCGACACTTAAGTCCAAAGTACTTGATCAAATCGTCAAATTAACTCAATTTCGCGACCAAAAACTCGATGACGTAACTGAACTTCAACTGATTGCTGAACTTTATAAATTACTTGCCTACTTAATTGAAGAATCTCCCAGTAAAGCAGCCTCTGATGGTAGTATTCTTATTCAAAACTATATTAGACAAACTAAAAAAATAATTCATTCACAATATGGAACTTCTTTAAAAGTGGG
The DNA here is from genome assembly GCF_040731245.1 of Streptococcus sp. ZY19097. Taxonomy (NCBI): domain Bacteria; kingdom Bacillati; phylum Bacillota; class Bacilli; order Lactobacillales; family Streptococcaceae; genus Streptococcus; species Streptococcus sp. ZY19097. Next base: position 115,534 of record NZ_CP160400.1, on the reverse strand, counting down.
AGAAATCGCAGATAAACTCAATCTTAACCGTAGTTACCTTTACAAGATTTTCAAAGAAGAAACTGGCTATGCCATCAAAGATTACATCGTCCAAGTTCGCATGGAAAAAAGTGCTGATTTACTTACCAACACTACTTTTCATATCTCAGAAGTCGCAAACGCCGTAGGCTTCACAGATGGTCTCGCATTTAGCAAAGCCTTCAAAAAATACTTCAGCCAAAGCCCAAGCAATTACCGAAAAGCACTTAGGAAATAAAACAAAACGTTAGGAACTTCTTACCTAACGTTTTTTAAGGAACAAAAATCCCCCAAGAGTCTAAGCTCTTGGGGGTGAAATGAAATGTATAACTAAGCGACTTTGACAAGTCTGACGTTATCAATGTTTAACCATTTGTTAGCAGAAGCGTTGACGTAAATGCCAATTTCACATTTCCCATATGTGACTTGGATGTTATCAATCGTGTACGTTTTCCATGTGCTAGAGTCTTTTAGGGAGATGTTTTGCTCACTGCCGCCATAGTTTTTGATATAAAGCTGAGCAGTCTCAAGGCTAGTGTCCCCCATGGCGTCAATGCTTAATTTGTAAGTACCTGAGCCGAGGTTGCTAATCGTTTGATAAATGGAACTTTCAAAAGCTGTGTCTGACCAGAAAGTGAGCTTGTAACGTGTATCGTCGTAAACTTCTGTCTTGATACCTGCATTTTGACTGTTGGTCCATTTGTTCCAAGAAGATGGGGTTTCGGTATAACCGTCCCATTCAAAACTGTTATTAGCAACAACGTTTGTTAGGTTAGCGTAATTAAAGGCTTTGACGGCGCGTAGAGCATTTCCTGAGAAATCAAAGACCGCTTGATTTTCCCATTCATTACCCGTCACATCTGAAACACCAAGATATGACATACCTGCTTGTGTTGCCCATGAGACGTTGCCATTATACCAAAGTGGTTCCCAATAGAAGAAACCGAGACCGTTGTTATTTTTGACGTCTTTAATTTTATCAACCAAGTCTGTCAAAAATTCATACTGACCATCTTGGTTAGCTTTGTAACCACCAGCAGTCTCTTCTGTTGCCGTAAAGGCATTTGTTTTCTGGTCAGCATTATCAAGGGTATTTGCATAAGCTGTTTCAACCACAACAACTTTTTTGTTGTAGCGTTCGCTGATATTATCCATATTTTCAGAGAGTTCCGCTAATGTACCGTGCCAATATGGGTAATAAGAAATACCGACAATATCAAAATCAACGGATTGCTTAGTGATTTCGTCCAACCACCATTGAAAAGCTGATTTGTCACCGCCGTCTGCTAAATGAAGCATAATTGGGGTGTTGCTTTGCTGCGTGTCTTTCACAGCTTGAACACCAGATTTTAAGAAAGTCGCTAGGCGAGTGAATTCCTTTCCATCACCGCCCCAGCTTTTCCCGTAAGGCCAAAGCATACCGCTGTTTAATTCGTTTCCGATTTGCACCATATCAGGGTAAATGCCTTGTGACTTCATCTGATTAAGGACATCAGTTGTGTAAGAATACACTGTTGAATTTAATTGTTCAAAGGATTGATTCTGCCAAGCTTTGGGAAGATTTTGTTTTCCGGGGTCAACCCAGAAATCGCTGTAATGAAAATCGATTAAGACTTTCAAGCCTTTATCTTTAGCACGTTTGGCTAATTTGAGTGTTCTGTTTAAGTCATTGGTTCCTGCGCCGTAAGCATTGCCATTTGCATCATAGGGGTCAACCCAGAGTCGCAAACGAACGTAGTTAACACCATTTTCTTTCAAAATGGTCAGCGGGTCTTTTTGAGTACCATTACTCTTGTAAATCACTCCGCTTTGTTCCATTTCATCAAGAATCGAAATATCAGCTCCGTTGATGAACTCATCTGCTTTAGTCACGGTATTTCCAAGCGCAGCAAGACCAATAAGGGCAACAGTCGTCAAAAAAATCTTTTTTAGTATTTTCATAATCTTTCTCCCTAGCTTTTCTAAAATAGGTTAGGCAAAGTAAGACATTACGAAGGCTACGGCACCTTCTGGGTCACGTGTTAATTTAATATATTCAGCACCTTTTGTAGCTGCTAACTTGATACCAAGCGCGTCAGTATCTTTCTTAATATCTTCGTAGAATGAATTAACTTGGGGAGCAAGCACAATCATGTCAAAATCTTTCATAATCTCATAATGTGAACCGTAAGCACCTGCTGATGCTGTAATATTAGCACCTGTTGCAGCGGCACCTTCAGTAAGAGCATTAGCAAGCATAGCGCTTGTACCAGCACCAGCACAAAGGACCAAAACGTTGATTGGTTTATCAGTCGTGACTTTAACAGCTGGTTTTTCCTCAACAACTTTTTCAGCTGCAGTTTTTACTGGAGTTGCACTTTCAGCAGCAGTTTCTTGCGCAGCATTTTCAGCTTCTTCTTCAAGAAGTGAGGCATCATAAGCTTTGATGAATGGGAAGTAGATAATCGCATCAACAACGATTAAAACAAGGACAAGAACAACAGCTAGAAGGCTAACGCCTGTACCAAGAATAAGTCCGATTGGTGCCGGTGTTGCCCAAGGAAGAACATACATGAAGCTGTTCATCTGAAGCACATCAACGAAGAATTTGAAAATCCAAACGTTGGCAATTGGTGCCAAAAGGAATGGAATAAAGAAATATGGATTAAGAATAATCGGTGTTGCAAAAAGCAATGGTTCGTTAACAGCGAAACTTACTGGGATAAATGAAGCTTTACCAACAGCCTTTAGTTGTTTTGATTTTGCAAAGAGTAGGAATAGGAAAGGAACGACTAAAGTAGCACCTGTGCCACCCATTGTACCAACAAAGTTTCCAAGACCGACTGTAAGAACATTTGAAGCATGTTCTCCTGCTTTGGCTAACTGTAAGTTAGTTTCAACATTAGCGTAAATAACTGCAACAATAGCTGGTTCTACAATTGATGGACCATGCACACCAACGAACCAGAAGAGTGCCATAGCACCCCAGATAATAGCAATTCCAAGGTAACCGTCTGCTGCTGTAAACAATGGTTGAAGAAGTGTGATAATTGCTTCTGCAAATGACGTGCCAAAGAAATAACGGATGGCAGTATCAATGAGAACAGCAGCAAAAACTGCAAATGAGAATGGGAAGATATCACGGAATGTTTGCGAAATAGTCCCTGGCACTTCCTTTGGCATCTTAATGGTGATATCGCGCAACACACAGAATTTGTAAACATTAACGGTGATGAAGGCGGCTACAAAAGCAGCTAGAATCCCTTTTGTCCCCATATAGCCATTTGCCAAACCACCATCAATTTGATCTGCGCTCAACAAAAGGAAACTAACAATTGATGCAAGCATAACAGAAACCGCATTGATTTTTTTATTGCTTGGCATTTGACGATTAACAGATTCTGCCAAACAGCGTGCCGTAGTTGCCGAAACAAGAATTGCAACGACCCCCATAGAATAACCGTAAACCTTCCAAAGCCAAGTAGAAAAAGCTTCTGGAAGTGTTATTCCGACAACTTCTGGCAAGGCAGCAATCAAGATAAAAATACTTGAGAATAAGATGGCGGGCATGGCTGCTAAGAAACCATCACGTATAGCACCAAGGTAAATATTGCGAGAAATTTTTTCAAAAAAAGGTTTCCCTTTTTCAATTTGTTGAATGAGTTTGTTCATGATACAACTCCCAAAGAACATAAGCTTGGTTAGTTATTTCTGACACATCTTTAAAAGAAATAGGATATGTCAAAAATGACTATTGAGAGGAGATTTTGCTGTTACCAAGCCCTAGTTCATGTCCTTTCTTTTTTTCAAAATTAGCGATTTTTATATAATTCAATAAAATCCGTAATGAGGTCACGTAGCAACAAGGTTGTCATCAAGTGGTCTTGACCGTGAACAAAGATGAAACCAAGTTCCAAATCTTCGCCACCTGCTTCTTGTGCTAACAATTGTGTTTGAGCATTGTGAGCTTTAGCCAAATTTTCGTCAGCATCTTTAATTGCTTTATCAACATTATCAAAGTTTCCAGAGCGAACTTCCTTAAGCAATTGAAGAAGTGTGCTTCTTGCATCACCTGAGTAAGCCACAATTTCAAAACCTAACATTTGTAATTCTTTTTTATCCATTTTCTAAATCCCCTATTCTACAATTTTTGTATCGCTAATGTGTTTGTACCAGTAAGCTGATGCTTTTGGATAACGTTTTTGTGTTTCAAAATCCACATAGAACAAACCATAGCGTTTATTATAACCATTTGACCATGAGAACAAATCCATCAATGACCAAAGGAAATAACCCTTAACATTAACCCCAGCACCAATTGCTTTGGCAAGAGATTGCAAGTAAACTTTCAAATAATCAATACGCGGTTGGTCCATGATGATACCATCGTCAAATTCATCTTTATAGCCCATACCATTTTCTGTGATATAGATTTTATTGTAATGTGGGTAATCTGCTTTGATACGAAGAAGCAAATCATACAGACCTTCTGGATAGATAATCCAATCCCAGTCCGTTCTTGGAATACCTTCTTTGTAAATGCGTTCGCCAATACCTTTAACTTTGTAAACAGATGTTCCTTTGTCACCTGTACCGTTGTGATGAATGGCATTTTCGCCATTGTAGGCTTTAACAAAGTGACATTGGTAATGATTGATACCAAGATAATCGTTGCGGTGACTGGCTTTTTTCATTTCCTCAAAGTCACTATCAAGGAAGTCGTAGCTGGCATTGTTAGCTGCGCAGATTTCGTTAAGCGCTTCCATTGTTTCGTTTGAATAATAACCTAGATAAGTTGCATCCAGTAAGAATCGAATAGAAAGAGCATCATCTAAGAAAGCAGCATGTTTATCTTCTTTGCTATCTGTTGCTGGGTATTTTGTTTCAAGAGAATGTACCACACCGATTTCACCTTGGTAGCCACCGTCTTTGAACAAATTAACCACACGCGCATGCGCATACATCATATTGTGCAGACATTGAATGACTTTTGACAGGTCATATTTGATTCCTGGTGGGAAAATACCAAGCAAATATTGGTTGGTTGCTACTGGGTAAATTTCATTGAATGTGCTCCAATGACGAACTTCTGTAAATTCTTCAAAACAGAATTTTGCATAGTTAACAAAAGCTTCAATCGTGTCACGGTTTAAGAAATCACCATTGTCAAACAAAACTTTTGGCGTGTCAAAGTGATGGAGCGTGACAAAGGCTGTGATGTTGCGTTTTTGACATTCCGCAAACACTTTGTGGTAATAATCAATTCCTTCTTGGTTGACCTCACCAGTACCATTTGGGAAGATACGGCTCCAAGCAATGGATAAGCGAAGTCCGTTGACACCAAATTTTTCACAAAGTTCAATATCTTGTGGGTATTGATGATAGAAATCACTAGCAGGATCTGGGCTGAAACGCCCTTGTTCTGCTAAGAAATCGTCCCAAGCTACTGGACCTTTACCACCTTCTTTAGTAGCTCCTTCAACTTGGTAGGCTGCTGTTGCCCCACCAAAAATAAAATCTTCTGGTAATTGATACATAATTTTCTCCTTATTTCAATAAGCGTTGAATGTGAATCACAAGGTAAACACGTTCACTACGCGATAAATCTATGTTTAGTTCTTGTTCAATCAAATCATAAATAGCTTGCCCAATTTGATAGGCTTGCGGATAATCTGATTTCACATATTCTTCCAAATTAATCAACGATGTATTATCTTGCTGATTCATCTGCAATCGATTAATGAGGTAGGTTAAATGAATCATCAAACGGTCGTAAAGATTACTATTTTCTGCGCTGCGCTTGATATTATTTTTTGCCAGCTCGTTTTCAATCAAAGTTAGCACTTTTTTCGTTGCATCCTCTTTGTTATTATCAGAAACTTCGTAATCCCCTTTGGCATTAATGAAATGTAAAGCCATTCGTCCAACTTCATCTTCTGGAAAAGTTACCGACAACTTTTGACTTAAAACGACAACAGCCTCTTTCGCCATTTGAAACTCAGTAACATACGCCGCTGAAATATCTGGTAAATGACTTTCCTGATAAGTTCCCTTTAAAAGCTTTTGATAGACCGAATAAACATGGTCGGTAAGGGTTACATATAGGTATTCCTGAACCGGAAAATGATATTTTGCTACCAAATCATCAATCATGTTATAAGTCACTGTTAGGATATCAAGCGGAATATTTTTCAAAAGGGTTAAAAAGTTTTCTTTGGATTCCTCTGTTTTCAAAAGGAAAACTTTCTCGACCTTGCTTGGAGTGATCAAATCACCTTTTTTCTTTTGAAAGACTATTCCTAGCCCCATGACAACGGCTTGTTCATCTTGTTCGTTTTTCACTAAAGCAACATTATTATTGAGCGCTTGTATAATCCGAAACATTATATCCTCCCTTAAAAGATTTTGACAAATAAAAAACCGCAAACAAACTAGAGCCTCCTCCTCTAGGTCATTTGCGGTCTTGCCTAATTATCTTAGTTACAATCCACTCTATTAATTTCTACGATTATAATATAACACACAATTTCGATTTTGTAAACCCTTTCTTTGTGTTTTTTTGTTTGTTTTAAACATTTTTAAAAAATCCCCACTTGTCAAGTCAAGTGCAACAAGTTCATTGATAACTAGAGTTCCAGAGGTTAAGCTGTTTGGGCTAGCCCAAACAAAATATTTGCGGTTTTATACTTGTGAATTCGTCTAGGTCTGTCATTGATAGCAGAGACGTAGTGATTGAGTTCTTCTGTCGTTAGTGAGTTAAGAGAGACACCTTTTGGGAGAAACTCTCTCAAGAGACCATTGAAATTTTCATTTGTTCCTCTTTCATGAGAAGCATAAGGATGGGCAAAATAGACTTCCACACCTTTTAAGTCTGACAAGTTACTGAACTCTGAGCCGTTGTCCGATGTGATAGAGCGAATAGGGTACTGTGATAGTAAGCTCTTAACAGCCCTATTGATGGTTTCTGCTTGTTTATTAGCCAGTTTTACAGCGATGGCAAATCGTGTTTGACGCTCTACTAGGGTCATGACAACAGCTTCCCCTCTGGTCTTCTTGCCAAGCATGAGATCAATCTCCCAATGCCCAAATTCAGAACGGTCATTGATACACTCTGGACGTTCTTCAATGGATTTTCCTAAGATTATCTTCGTGGCCTTAGGCGTTACTTTAGACCGTTTTCGGATGCTTACCATCTTAGGTAAATCAATCGGTTTAACCCTCAACAGTCCGTCTTTGATGTAACGATACACTGTCTTGGTGGAAGGGATAACTTCCAGTGGATGTTTTTCTCGGTAAGTTTGAACAAAGCTATCGACACTGTGACAGCGAGGTTTCGTTTTCAGGGCTTTCTCAAGTTCCTTGAAGAAGGTCTGGGAGCAGTACGATAGTTTATGATAGGCACTTTTTCGACGATTGGTTTCATAAACACGTTGACCACTATCTGGAAAGTAAACCGTTGAGTAGATTCGTTTCCCGTTCTTATCTTGAACCTGAGAAACACTTCCTCGTTTGATTTCACGACTGATGGTTGAGCGATGACGCCCAAGCAGACGAGCAATCTCAGAGGGGTTTTTGCCCATCTTGAGATAGGCGCTGATTTCTCCGCGTTCAGAGGCTGAAAGGTGTGAATATAACGATTTTTTGGTAGAATGATTAGTGGACATGTTCATCTGCTTTCTATACTGAGTTGGGGAATTCTAGTATATCAGACGAGCATGTCTTTTTTGTTGCACTTCATTTTACAACGCGGGATTTTTAAAAAATTGTAATTCCAAAGGTTTTCTCACTCATTTCGCCGCTCGCTACAAAGGTTACTTGACGTTTATCTTCTAAAACATCACCTTCATCAAGTGACGTTGACAAGCCGCTCCACGGCTCTAGAGCAATAAAAGGGCTCTTATTGACGGTTGACCATAAAATCAAATTTGGAAAATCTTCAAAATCCAAACGCAATCCTTTTTCGTGTTTATGAGATTTCAAAGAAACGCTGCGTGAAGCTAATTTATCCAAAGTAATGGCGTCTTTGGCAAACAAAGCATAATCCAAATTTAGAATGTTTTGCTTTTCTAAAAATGGCGTACGCTTATTCACATCAAGAAGCCCTGTTTCTGGAAACGATTCTGGAATGGTGCAAGTCTCTTCTTTTTCAAATTCGAGATAATAATCTTCATAGCACTCATCAGCAAGCAATGGGCAATTAAACCCAGGGTGCCCACCAACAAAGTAAGGCATGGCCTTTTCTTTCTCGCGATTGGTCACTTGATATCTTGTCCTAATCATCTTTCCAATCAAAGTGTAAATGATTTTCAACTCGAAATCATAAGGATAGTTTGCCAACATTTCCGCATCAGGAGTAATGGAAAAAGCAAGGCTATTTTCTGATATTGGCTCATAAGTAAAAGTCTTCTTACGCACCAAACCATGCCGCGGTATCACACCAGTAGAATGTGAACGGACAGTTGAACGATAAATCGCTTTATCATCACGCAAACTCCCACAAATCGGAAATAATACTGGTGCTTGTGAACTCCAATACTCTGGATCTCCTTGCCACAAATATTCGACGCCGTCTTTATCTTTTATGGATGACAGAGCACCACCAAATTCCTTAAACTGAACTGTTAAGAAATCATTTTTTAATTCAATAACCATTATTTGTCCTCTTTTATCAAAACAAGAGCGTCAGTATAAACCCACACTCTTATCTTATGTTATAAATTTTTAAGAAGAATAATGACTACTCAATAATCTTCGTTTCTGCTACTTGTTTGTACCAATAGGCACTCTTCTTAGGATAACGTTCCTGCGTCTCAAAATCTACGTAGAAAAGACCGTAGCGCTTATTATAGCCATTAGCCCATGAGAATACATCCATTAATGACCAGAGGAAGTAACCTTGAACATTAGCGCCTTCTTTGATAGTTTGAGCAATAGCTTCTAAATGTCCTTTGATATAGTCAATACGTGGCTGATCATCAATCGTTCCATTAACGAAGTCATCCCTATATCCCATGCCATTTTCCGTAATATAAAGTTTTTTATAATTCGGATAATCTCGTACAATGCGCATAATCATATCATGAAGCCCTTGCGGATAGATCAACCAATCCCAGTCAGTCCTTGGGATGTCCATATCAAATTTATACTCTCCAATACCTTTGAAAGCATATAAAGACGTTCCCTTTTCACCAGTACCGTTAAGATTGATGGCACTTTCACCTTCATAATACTCAACAAAGGTACTCTGATAGTAGTTGATTCCTAAGAAATCAAGTAAAGGCGCTGCTGCTTTTAATTCTTCTAGATCTCCATCATAAACGGTGTAAGTTTTATTATTTTGAGACAGAACAGATGCTACAATTTCATCTGTTTCTGGTGATAATTCTCCCAAGAATGTTCTGTCTAGCAAGAAGCGATTTGACATTGTATCATCTTTTTTGGCAGCCAATCTATCCCTTTCATCTTCTGGATTATATGGATAGCGTTGTTCTAAAATGTGAATAATGCCGATTTCACCATTTAAATCCATCTTTTTATATTCAAGAACAGCACGCGCATGAGCTACCATCATATTGTGCATAGATTGCACCATCTTGCCATTTTCAAAACGCTCATTTGGTGGAAACTTGCCAAGTAAATACTGTCCCGCAGCTACAGATAGAATTTCGTTAAATGTAATCCAATAGTTGACCTCATTTCCATACTCTTCAAAACAGAATTTAGCAAAATTGACGAAATGATCGACATTCTCTCGGTTTAGAAAATCTCCATTATCAAACAAAACTTCTGGTGTATCAAAATGATGAAGAGTGACAAATGGTTCAACATGATGTTTATGACACTCTGCAATTAAATCATGATAGAAAGCAACACCTTTTGGATTGATTTCACCAAAACCTTTTGGAAAAATACGCGACCAAGCAATCGAAATCCGAATACCATTTAATCCAAAGCGTTCCGATAATTCTAAATCAATAGGATATTTATGATAAAAATCGCTAGCGGGATCACCAGTATAGCGCTCCTCTTTTGCTAGATAAGTATCCCAGGCTACACGACCTTTGCCATCTTCTTGAGTAGCTCCTTCTGCTTGATAAGCAGCTGTAGCTCCTCCTAAAATAAAATTTTCTGGTAACTGTTTCATAATAATCAGACCTTCTAATCTTCAAATTGTTTCATTACATACTCAAGAGAACCTTTCGGATCACGAGTCAAATTGATGTATTCCATACCTTCAGTCTTAGTCAATTTAATACCAAGGCGATCTGTATCTTTCTTAATATCTTGGTAGTTTGAAGCAACTTGTGGCGCCAGAATAACCAAGTCATAGTCTTTTAACATATCTTGATGAGCACCATAAGCTCCTGCTGCTGATAAAATATCAACATTATATTCTTTCGCAGCCTTGTTTAAAGCATTTGAGAGCAAACCACTGGTACCACCACCAGCACAAAGAACAAGAACTTTCTTACTAAAGTTATCTGAAGTTTGAATAGCTTCTGATACAACTGGTTCTTCTTTCACTTCTGCAACTTTTTCAACAACTGGTTCTACGACTGTTTGTGTTTTTGCATCTGACACTACTTGAGCATCAGCTGCCGCTTCTTGAGCTAAAATTTGATTGTCGTACACTTTAAAGAATGGGTAGTAAATCAGAACATCCACCACAATCAAGACTACCGCTAACACAAATGACATTCCTGCAAAACCTGTTCCTAAAATCAGCCCTAGAGGACCTGGTGTTGTCCATGGTAGTACATAAGAGAAGCTGTTCATCCCTAAAACTTCAACAAAGAATTTGAAAATCCACACGTTAAGAATAGGAGCAGCAATAAATGGAACAAAGAATACCGGGTTTAAAACAAGAGGTGCACCAAACAAAATTGGTTCATTAACACCAAAGGAAGTAGGTACAACTGCCGCACGACCTATAGCTTTATTCTGTTTTGATTTTGCTAAAAGCATAAACATATACGGAACAACTAAGGTTGCCCCAGTACCACCCATTGTTGCTACAAAATATTGCAAACCTGGCGTGATAATATTGGTAGCTTGTTGTCCTGCATCAAGAAGTGCCAAGTTTTTATCAATGTTGATCAGAGCAATAGCAGAGATTGCAGGTTCAACGATAGAAGGACCATGAATACCAATAAACCAGAACATTGCCATGGCACCATAAATAATTGCTATACCAAGGTAACCATCTGCGGCTGTAAAGAGTGGTTGAAATAATTGGATAACTGCTTGTGCAAAATTAATTCCAACAACTTGGCGAACTACCAAATCAATAGCATACATGATAAGGATAGCTGCTGAAAGAGGGAAAATATCCTTAAATGTTTGAGCAATATTTGGTGGAACTTCCGATGGCATTTTTATAGTGATGTTCCGTTTAATAAAGAAATTATAAATGTTAACAGTAATAAAAGCTGCAACAAACGCAGAAAGCAAGCCCGCTGTTCCTAGGTAACCACTTCCAAAACCACCGTCTATAGAATCCGAAGAAAGAAGTAGGAAACCAACAATTGCTGTAATCAATGTTGCGATATTATTGATTTGGTTTGTTGCCGGTAAGTCACGATTAAACGAATCTGTCAGATTTTTAGCTGTAGTTCCAGCCACTAACATTCCTAAAATCCCCATTGAATAGTTATAAGGCTTAACGATAAGTGCCGTTACCTCATCACTCCAATAAAATCCCCAGATATTAGGAACATAAGCAATTAACATAAAAATACTTGAGAAGATGATAATTGGCATACCTGCGATAAAACCATCTTTAATTGCCCGCAAATATTTATTTCTAGAAACCTTTTCAAAAAAAGGCTTCATTTTTTCAATTTGATTAACTAAGCCATTCATAAGCTTTCTCTCCTAACCTTTTTTATAGATATTAATTAAATGGTGGATTAAATCTTTAAGTAAAACTGTCGTCATTAGGTGATCCTGACCATGCATCATAATCAGACCTAGCGCAATATCTTCACCTGAAGCCTCTTTTGCCAGCATATCTGTTTGACTATTATGAGCAGCTACGAGAATCTTATTTGCTTCGTTGATCATTTGGTCTGCTTCATCAAATTTACCACCCTCTGCGAGTTTTAAAGCCTCTAACATTTTTGAACGTGCATCACCAGCTAATGCTACAATTTCAAAACCTAACATAGTCACTTCTTCTTTATTCATTGTATAGTCCTTCCTATTCTTATTCTTTTTCTTTTAGTAATCAAAGGCGTTTCGAGGTGCAAAAAGAGACCATTTACCTTTTATAGCATCTGATAGTCTCTCGTTTTGCAGTGTCGCCTAATTGAATAGTCACGATCCGCTATATGAAATAGTATATTACACTTTCTCACTCCATGAGCTGGCTGTTTTGGTAAGGACTGCGTTGAGTTCTTCGATATTCCTGCGTCCTTGTGTTCTTAGCCATTCACGCGCTGCTGCTTCGCCTTCTTCGATATATACTTGTACAGAGCCAGCCCAAGTAGCACGTCCGCAAAGGACACCGTTGAATTTAGCACCTGATTCAGCCGCAAATGCCAAGGTTTCTTGGAAGAGTTTTGCTGAAACACCTGCGCTAAGATAGATATATGGCAAATGACTTGCTGCTTCTTGGTCTTTGAAAGCTTTAGCAGCTTCTTCCTTTGTGTAAACCACTTCACCGTCCGCAAAACCTTCAACATATGTCATGTTGACAGGGACTTCAACCTTGAGCACATCAATACCAAAGCGGTCGTCAGAGAAAACTTTCATGGCTTCGTTAACTTTGTGAGGTTTTACTTTGGCAAATGCTGCGCTTGTATTGTCAGTGATGTTTTCATCATAAGTCAAAATCTCAAGGAAGAATGGCATATCTTCAGCTTTACATTCGGCACCAATGCGTTCGATATAAGCTTGTTTTTGAAGATTAACGTATTCATCACCATCAACGTCATAATAAAGCAAGAATTTCACTGCATCAGCTCCTTCTTCTTTAAGACGTTTAGCAGACCATTCGACTAAGCAATCTGGCAAGCGGCTAGTCGTTGTCGCATCATAACCTGTTTTTTCATAAGCAAGCAAAAGTCCAGCATTCGCATCACGAACCTTACTTGCTGGCAAACCATACTCAGGGTCAAGAAGAATAGATGACGCATACGGTGTCAATTCTTCTGAAACCAAAGCTTTCAATTGTTCGATTTGTTCAACACTTGGTTCTTCTGTTTGATAGTTTGCCATCATGCGTTTAAGTGCTCCACGTTGGTCAAATGCCAAAGCAGAAATCACGCCATCACAGCTAAGCTTCTCAAGTAATCTGCGTTTTTCTTGTGTTAATACCATTTTTTTCTTATACCTCTTCTACCTGAATTTGATTAAATAAGTTTTCGTAATTTGTCATATTGACATGACCTGTCATTTTTTCTTGAGCATTAAGCATGCCAAGGGCATTCGCATGGCGTAAGAAATCTTCATCGGAGAAATTATGGATAATCGCTGACGCAATGCCAGCCACCGTTGAATCACCAGAACCGACAGGATTGACCACATCGATTTTTGGAATAGTAACGCGATAATAGTGGTCACCGTGTTTGGCAAAAGCCCCTTTGCTACCTAGTGAAACAACCACCCAGTCAATCCCTGCAAACAAATCATCTTGCAAGATTTCTTTTAACTCAGCCTCATTATCACTCACTTCTCTTCCAACAAGCTGTGATAATTCTTCTGTGTTTGGCTTGATAACAAACGGTTTATCATCACCTGTTAAAACAGCTTCCAAAGCCTTACCAGAACAATCTAGCACCACCTTTTTATCTTGCAAGTTAGCAAGTCCAATGACTTTTTGATAATAACCGTTTTCAAGCCCCGCTGGAAGACTTCCCGAAATCGTGATAACATCATAAGACGGGCAAAGGTAACGAAAATGATTAAGAAAACCATCTGCCTCATCTTGGTCAATCATCGGACCTGCTTCCAAGACTTCTGTTTGCAAGCCTTCATGTAAAATCGCAATACAGTTGCGGGTTTCTCCGTGAATTTTGAAAAAGCGATGTTGGATACCATTTTGGTCAAGCCTACTTGTTAAAAAGTCACCGAGCTTTCCACCGATAAAGCCTGTCGCAGTCACATTGTCACCTATTTCTGACAGCACACGTGTGACGTTCAAACCCTTACCACCTGCTGTTTTCTTAACCTCAGAAACACGATTGACCGTATCCAAAGTTAGTTCATCAAGCGGATAAGAAATATCAATTGACGGATTCAATGTTACGGTAAGAATCATCTGATTTTCTCCTAGTCGTGATAGTCGCCACGGTCCCATTTTTCAAGAAATTCATCAAAGAAATCTGGTGATGTTTGGTCCTCATTAACCGTTTCGACTTGTGCCATTTTTTCAATCAAAGCTTTATTTTCTGCTGTTGGTTTGTATTCAGCTTTGATAAAGGCTTCAATAATATCGCACATGAGCAATTCACCAGTGATTTTGCCACCAAAACCGATGACATTGGCATTTAATTCTTCTTTGGCGTAAATCGCTGTTGTCATATCGCGAACCAAAGCTGAGCGAATACCTGGAACTTTGTTGACAGAGTTGTTAATCCCAACACCTGTTCCACAGATACAAACACCTAAGTCAGCTTGACCACTTGTCACCGCTTCACCGACTTTTTTACCAAAGATAGGATAATGTGTACGTGTGTGGTCATATGTTCCACAATCAATAACCTCATAGCCTTTTGATTTCAAGAAATCTGACACTGCCATTTTTTCTGTTGTTACGATATGGTCACATCCAATTGCAATTTTCATTTTATCTTCCTCGCTCCTAACACATTTTATTCAACATATCGACACGGATTTGGTGACGACCGCCGTCATAGTGACCCTCCAAGAATCCTTTAGCGATATTTTTAGCTAATTCAACACCAACAATTTCTGCACCCATGGTAATCATACGAGCATTATTATGAGCACGTGTCATGTAAGCAGAGCGTTCATCTGAAACTTCCGCTGCGACCATACCTTTGATTTTAGTTGCTGTCATAAAGCTACCAGCACCATAAGCATCAATCATAATGCCAAGATTGCCCTCAGCCGCATTGACACCCGCCGCAACAGCAAGCGTATTATCAACAAAATCTTTAGTCACATCTGTCACATCATTAACATCATAATCATTTGCAAGCAAGTAATCTTTGATAATATTTTTCAAAGTTTCACCTGCGGCATCTGAACCAAGAATAACTGTCATTTTCATTCTCCTTTTGTTTGTTTTTGTTTGTTTGCAAAATAATAATATACTAAATCAAACACCTTGTCAAGTGTTTTTTGTTTATTTTTGTTTGATACAAAATTACGTTTTTTTTATTCTTTCCCCCATTTCATTGACTTTTTGATAAGAAACACCAAAATAAAACAAATATATTTTTGTTTCTTTCTGTTTGTAAATGTTATTATTTTATTTTATATGCTATAATATAAGCAAAGTATGAATGGTAAGGTAGAACTGATGATAAAAAAAGAAAGACTAAATTGGATACTTGAAAAACTTAACAAACAAGCTGTCATTACCGTTAACGAGATCATTAAAGAACTAGGGATTTCAGACATGACCGTCCGTCGTGATTTGGCTGAACTAGAAAAAAATAACCAGCTTATTCGTGTACACGGAGGAGCTCAGAGCATCAAGCTTCTAGATAAGCAAGAAAAGTCTAATAACGAAAAACACGACTTACAGGTTGAAGAAAAAAAAGAAATCGCTAAATTTGCTAGCCAACTAGTAACTGATGGTGAAACAATTTTTATCGGCCCGGGTACAACACTTGAAAGCTTGGCAAAAGAATTAACAACTAGAAAAATACGAATTGTAACCAACAGCTTGCCTGTCTTTGACATTTTAAAGGATTGTGCTGATATTGATTTATTACTCATAGGTGGTGAATACCGACCAATTACTGGAGCATTTGTAGGATCACTCGCTAGCAACAATATCCAGTCATTAACATTTTCAAAGGCTTTCATTAGTGCTAATGCTGTATTTGAAAATGCTGTTGCGACATATAGTGAAGCGGAAGGACTCATCCAGCAGCTTGCCCTAAGCAAATCTATTGAAAAGTACCTTCTAGTTGACAATCATAAATTTGATTCTTATGACTTCTATGTGTTTTATGAAACTAGAAATTTTGACTGCGTTATTACAGACTCTAACATCTCTAAGGACAAGGTTGACCACTACAGCCAATTCACAAAAATCAATCACGCCTCTAAGTAAAACTCTCAGATTTGTCACAGCCCTTGCCAATTAGGATTAACTAAGGTTTAGTAATTATACTTATACTCAATGAAAATCAAAAGTATCCTAGGAAACGAAGCCGACGATAGAACTTGAGTTCATCAAGGCAAGTTGACAACGGATAATTTTGATTTTCGAAGAGTATTAGCATAAATGCTACCTACGTCTGTTATCTAGTCTAATGTTGATTTTCTTTGAGATTTAGGTGATGATAAAAATTCTATTATTTGAAGTTCACAAAAAAACACGACTTAATTACCATATTGCATGGAATTAAATCGTGTTTTTTACAATTTGCAATTTCTTTAATGTGAAACAGTAGTGGGTTGCAGATGTGTATCGTTCAAAAATGCAAATCAACACAGCCATCAAAAATAGGCTGAGAAACTATATCATCAAACTAAAACTCCACTTTGCTTATGCCTCATCCGACCTTAACGCAGAAAGCGTCCCAAGGTTGAAGTTGAAGCTTTTCAAATACTTCAAATTCACAGGTATTAGTTATAATAGTTTCTTGGTAATCTATATCTAAGTCAAAGGGTTGAGCCTCTCCAGAAAGATTAATAACGACTAGATAACTAGCATCAGCTGTCACGCGTTTATAGGCAAAAACTTTATCTGTAGTTTCTTGAAGTTCAAAATCAGCATCAACTAGCCAATCATTCTCCTTGCGAAGCTTGATGAGCTTTTGATAAGTGTAGAAGATTGAATCTGGATCAGCCAACGCAGCTTCAACATTGATTTGTGTATGGTTTGGATTGACTGGGAGCCAAGTCTGAGGACTGCTAGAAAAGCCAGCATTAGCGTCAGCATCCCACTGCATTGGTGTTCTAGCATTATCACGACCAATCATGCGAATACTGTCCATAATCTCTGAAATCGCTCTGCCATTTTCCAAAGACTCAGCAGCAAAATTCAAAGACTCAATGTCATTAAGTTCTCCCAAATCTTTGAAAGGATAGTTAGTCATGCCAATTTCCTCACCTTGATAGATGTAAGGTGTGCCACGCATAAGGTGGAGGGCAATAGCTAGCGCTTTGGCTGATTTTTCACGATAGGTGCCCGTATCACCCCAGATTGACAAGACGCGAGGCAGGTCATGATTGTTCCAGAAAAGCGAATTCCAACCTTGACCCAGCTCTAGTTCAGTCTGCCATTTGTTAAAAATATCCTTAAGCGCTGGAACATTTAAGCCTTTTTCATAATCCCATTTAGGCGAATTTGGCTTATGTTGCAACCCAATGTGCTCAAACTGAAAGACCATAGATAATTCTTCCTCAGCTGGGCTAGAGTATTTTTTAGCAATTTCAGGAGTCGCTCCCCAAGTTTCCCCAACTGTCAGCAAGTCTTTTCCAGCTAAAGTCGCTTGATGCATTTCTTTCAAGTAATCATGAAGTTTTGGACCATTGTTAGCAATCTTTTGATCAGGAATTTTTCCAATCATGTCAATAACATCCATACGAAAACCAGCAATCCCCTTGTCAATCCACCAATTCATCATATCATAGACTTTTTGACGGAGGGCAGCATTTTCCCAATTCAAGTCAGGCTGCTTTTTGCTGAAAAAATGAAGATAGTATTGGCCAGATTTGTCATCGTATTGCCAAGCAGACCCTCCAAAAATAGAGTCCAGATCATTGGGCTGATCACGCCAGATATAGTAATCACGCGCATCACTATCTGGATGTTCACGCGCTTCTACAAACCAAGCGTGCTCATCAGAGGTATGGTTAACCACCAAATCCATAATAATTTTGATGCCTCGCTGATTGGCTTGTGCTAGTAATTCATCCATATCAGCCATATCACCAAAGATATCGGCAATGGCCTGATAATCTGAAATATCATAACCATTATCATCCATCGGACTTTGATAAACAGGAGATAACCAGATAGCTGTAATTCCTAGCTTTTGTAAATAATCCAACTTACTCGTAATCCCTTTTAAATCCCCAATACCATCACCGTTAGAGTCCTTAAAAGACTTAGGGTAGATTTGATATATTGTCGCTTGATGCCACCAATGTTTTTTCATCACATTATCTCGCTTTCTTCTGTTAACATTTGTATTCAATAGCAATTAGTATAAAAATACTGTTCTGACGTTCAAAACCACTAAAATCAACCTAAATGTTGGCTTTACCCTCTGTACCTTACACCAGTACTATCTTGTTTTGAGGCCTAGCCTGATTCTGAATTTTTTTTAGTATTAGTAAAAATTCTTTTAAAATGCAATCGTTTGCATCTCCCCCGAAAAGAAAATCCCCAAAAGCTTGAGGATTTCATTCTTTAGGAGGTCCTTAACGAATTGCTTGTTCTGTCTCAATATCGAAGAAGTGTCCTTTAGCTACGTTAAATGTAAGAGAAACTTTTTCTCCTGGGTTGTGGAAATCACGTGCATCTACACGAGAAGCGAACTCTGCATCACCAATTTTAACATAGAGCATTGTTTCTGAACCAAGCAATTCAGATACCATGACTTCTGCTGTAACAGTTGCGTTTGGATAAGTTTCTTGAACAATAAGATTGCTTGAAACGTCTTCTGGACGAACACCAAAGATAACTTCTTTGCCAAGATAACCTTTACCTTCAAGAACCTTAGCTTGACCAGCAGGAAGAGCGAGAGTAAAGCCATCTTTGCTAACAAGACGATCTTTTTCAACAGTGACATTAAAGAAGTTCATCGCTGGACTTCCGATAAATCCGGCAACAAATTTATTAGCTGGTTGGTTGTAAAGTTCTTGTGGAGATCCAATTTGTTCAACACGACCAATAGTACCTGAACCATCTGGATTCTTAGTGGAAGACATAATGACAATGCGGTCAGCCAAAGTCATGGCTTCTGTTTGGTCGTGAGTAACGTAGATAGTAGTTGCCCCAATACGACGGTGAATTTTTGCAATTTCTGAACGCATTGATACACGCAATTTAGCATCCAAGTTTGACAAAGGCTCATCCATCAAAAATACTTTGGCGTCACGAACAATAGCACGTCCCATAGCTACACGTTGACGTTGACCACCTGACAAATCTGCTGGTTTACGTTGTAAGAACTCAGTCAAACCAAGGATTTGAGCAGCCTCTCTCACACGTTTGTCAATATCTTCTTTAGAGTATTTACGCAATTTCAAGCCAAAAGCCATATTATCGTAAACAGTCATGTGTGGGTAAAGGGCATAGTTTTGGAAAACCATGGCAATGTCACGGTCTTTTGGTGCTTTGTCATTAACTACTTCACCATCAATCTTCAATTCACCCTCAGTGATATCTTCAAGACCTGCCACCATACGAAGTGTTGTTGATTTACCACAACCTGAAGGACCAACGAAAACGATAAATTCTTTGTCTTTAATATCCAAATTAAAATCTTCAACAGCATAGTGAGTTGCGTTTGGATATTTTTTAAAGATGTGATTTAGATTTAATTCAACCATGATAGGCTCCTTTTTCATTGCTCTGGAAAATAACAGAGCTTCTTATTTGATGGTTTCATTATAACAAAGATAACGTTTTCATGGTATAGTCATCCCTGACAAAGTCTTTTGTGCAAGGTGACTAAAAATCAATCCGTCAAAATGAGGAGATAACAAAAGGCCAAATCATCTAATTTTTTCAAGTTAAGTCCCGACAAGCTGGCAAATTTATCCAACTTGTATTGCAGAGAGTTCCGATGAATAAAAAGTTTTTGAGCCGTCTGAACTAAATTGCCATGCTCTTCCCACATCGTTACGATGATGTCTCTAATATCTTTACTCTCATTAATATCTTGCAAAATTTTGGATTTGATAGCTGAGAGATTGCTTCTATGAGCTAGTCCCCAAAGAATAGCCTGCGAGAAAGAAATTAGATTTTCGTCTGACTTGTAGTGAATAAACTCAGAAAAGAGACTGTTTTCATTGTCAAAATAAATCCGCAATTCATCACCCTTAAGTTTTGTCCAACTATTACCAAAAAATACCGTCAACTTCATCCCGAAATCACTCTCAATCGTCGGTAAAATATCCTGAACAAGTGTTTCAACATCAAAGAATGTTTCTTGATTAAGTAGAAGTAAGGTACGCGTTGGAGACAGATCAACTAAAGCCTCCAAATTAACCAATAAACTAGTAAAAAATTCCTTCAGTTCCTGTGACAATGGCTGTCGGTGCTCAATGTAAACCATTTGAACACATTCAAAACTTTGAGGAATTCTTCCCTGCTTTTGTAAAAAATAAGTCTGCCATGCATCAACCATCTGTGGCTCTCCTAGCAAACTTTTGGAGGATAGTCCTAATAAAAGCTGTTCACGTTTTGATAAGGATGCCTTTGGCAAATAAACATACTGCTCGTCTAACAATAATTCTAAGTAATCCTGAACCAGTGACAAATCTCTATCTTGACGAATCACTGCCTCTGGAAATAATGTTTCAATTTTCATAGTAGCTCACTTCTCTTGAATTCATACAATCATTATAACATAGTCACAAAAAAATCAGTATTTCCTGCAAAGCGGATGACACCCTTTTACAAAAATAATGCTATACTAAAATCAAGGAGGTTTTATTTATGAATAAAACACAATACAAATGGGCTACCCTAGGAACTGGGGTCATTGCTAATGAATTAGCTCAAGCTTTGCAGTCGCTAGGTGGCAACCTCTACTCCGTTGCCAATCGTACCTATGATAAAGGTCTAGCGTTTGCTCAAAAATATGGCATTCAGAAAGTTTATCAAACCATTGATGAAGTATTTGAAGATCCTGAGGTAGATATTATTTACATCTCAACCCCGCATAATACCCATATTAACTATCTAAGAAAGGCCTTGTCAGCAGGAAAGCACGTCCTTTGTGAGAAGTCTATTACACTCAATTCAGAGGAACTGGAAGAGGCTATCGCGCTTGCCGAAGAAAACCAAGTCATTCTTGCTGAAGCGATGACTATTTTCCATATGCCTATTTACCACCGTCTCCGCGAACTGGTCCAATCACAAGCCTTGGGGGATCTAAAAATGATTCAAATGAACTTTGGAAGCTATAAAGATTACGACATGACCAATCGTTTCTTTAATAGAAATCTAGCTGGTGGAGCCCTCCTTGACATTGGGGTTTATGCCCTATCTTTTGTTCGCTGGTTTATGTCTGAAACGCCTGATCAAATCAGCTCTCAAGTAAAATTAGCACCAACTGGGGTTGATGAACAGGTGGGAATTTTATTAAGTAATCCCAAAGGAGAAATGGCTACTATTGCCCTTACCTTACACGCTAAACAACCTAAACGCGGTACCATTGCCTACGATAAAGGCTACATTGAACTTTATGAATACCCTCGTGGTCAAAAAGCCATCATCACCTATACAGAAGATGGCCACCAAGATATCATTGAAGCAGGAGACACCAGTCAAGCCCTCTCCTATGAGGTCCAAGATATGGAAAAAGCTGTCGCTGGTATCGAAAATGAGATGCACCTGGCTTATAGCCAAGAAGTGATGGCTATCATGACCAAACTCAGAAAAGACTGGGGCTTAGTCTATCCAGAAGAAGAATAAATCACAAAACTCTTCCACCAAAATAAATGATTGGGGAAGAGTTTTACAATATTATCTATTAGAAACTAAAAAGAGAAGGATATTATTACTTAACCCTTCTCTTTTTAGTTAAATCTCATCTTATTTCCACTCTTACTACTGGATAACACACATTTTATTTTTTTAAAATAGTAAGGGTTTGATAAGGTTTGAGGGTAATCTGATCTGCTAAGACATTGTCTTTATAGTTGCTGATCAAAACTTGACCTGAGGCATAATCAGCTAGGTCAAGGGTTACTTCCTCAGCAAAGAAGTTGTTTAAGACAAGGAGTTTTTCATCGCCAAGCTGACGCTCAAAGGCATAAACCTTATCACTATCTTTATAAGCCGCCTTATAGTCTCCTTCTGCGATTAAAGGCATCTCTTTACGTAATCGAATCAAGTCTTGATAGAAGGTAAAGATTGGGCCGTTCATCTCATTTTTCACATTAATCTCTGGATAAGACTTGCCCGCTTTTAGCCAAGGTGTCCCTGTTGAGAAGCCTGCATTTTGGCTATCATCCCACTGCATTGGGGTTCTCGAGTTATCACGAGATTTAGCTTGGATAATTTTGAAAGCTTCTTCTTTAGATTTGCCCTCGTCCAACATGATTTGATAAGCATTGAGACTCTCAACATCCACATAGTCTGCCATAGAATCATAATTTGGGTCAATCATCCCAATCTCTTCTCCCATGTAGATATAAGGTGTGCCTCGAGAAAGGTGGATAGAGGCCGCCAGCATGCTTGCTCCTTCATTGCGGAAATTTTTCACGTCCACAAAACGATTGAGGGCACGCGGCTGATCGTGGTTATTGTAAAACAGCGCATTCCAACCATTGCCTTCACTCATTCCTTCTCCCCAAGTATGGAAGAGACGTTTGAGTTCTTCAAAGTCAAAATCCATAATAGTCCATTTTTGACCATCTTTGTAATCCACTTTCAAGTGGTGGAAGTTGAAAGCCATAGACAACTCTTCACGCTCAGGAGCCGTGTAGAGAATGCAATTTTCAATGGTCGTAGCAGACATTTCCCCAACCGTCATAAAGCCTTCTTCTTTTCCAAAGGTAGCATTATTCATCATCTTGAGGTAATCATGCGTAATAGGGCGATCGGTGTAGGCAGGTTTGCCGTCATTGATAGGGCAGTCTTCTAGGACTTCATCTTTACCAATCAAGTTGATAACATCGAAACGGAAGCCTTTAACCCCCTTATCTTTCCAAAAGTTAACGACTTTGAAAAGTTCTTCACGAACATGAGGATTGCGCCAGTTAAGGTCTGCTTGCGTCACATCAAAGAGATGGAGATAGTATTTCCCCGTATCACCAAATGGCGCCCAAGCATTGCCACCGAACTTAGATACCCAGTCAGTCGGCTGATCACGAAGGATAAAGAAGTCTTGATAATATTTGTCGCCAGCCAAGGCTTTTTGGAACCATTCGTGGTCTGTCGAGCAGTGGTTGAGAACCATGTCCAGCATGAATTCGATGCCTAAGTCTTTTCCGACCGCCACCATTTCTTCAAAGTCTGCCATGGTGCCAAAGTCAGGATTCACCGCAGTGTAATCTGAAATGTCATAACCATTGTCACGCTGAGGACTTGGATAAAATGGGTTTAGCCAAATCATATCAATCCCTAACTCACGAAGATAAGGGAGTTTTTCAATAATACCACGTAAATCCCCCACACCATTTCCTGTCGTGTCCTTGTAAGATTTGGGATAGATTTGGTACACAACTTTAGTCCTATCAAACATTCTCTATTCCTTTCTCATGGATGTTTTCACACTAATTATAACGACTTTTAGGATAAAAACAAGCTAGACCAATAATTTAAAAGATACCCTTAGCAGTCATCACAATTTCATTGCAGTCATCAACTCACTACCACGCTCAATATCTGTCGGAAGTGAAACCATTTCTGTCGGAAGATAAGTGTCTTGATTCGTCACGATGACTGGTGTTTCGACTGGATAGCCTGCTTCTTTGATAGCTGAAATATCAAAACTTATTAACTTATCACCAACCTTGACATGATCCCCTTGTTTAACATGAGCTTCAAACCCTTTTCCATCAAGGTTAACCGTATCCATACCAATGTGCATTAGAATTTCTACACCATCTTTAGAAACAAGACCAATAGCATGTTTCGTTGGGAAAAGCACCGAAACAATACCATCTACCGGCGCAACCAATTCACCTTCTGTCGGATCTATAAGGACGCCTTGTCCCATAACCCCTTGAGCAAATACTGGGTCAACAGCAGTGCTAAGTTCACGCGCTTGACCAGTGAGGGGACTTTGCAGAATAACTTTTGTTCCTGATGGAACTTGTGCATCTTCCACTGATGTTGAAGCAGCTGAAGCTTCTTCTACTTCTTTTCCTTCATCTTCTGTTTTAGTGAAAATATTTGCTTTACGGAAGAAGATGGTCAGGGCAAATGGAACAGCGATAGCAACTGCCATACAAACAAAGAATGGAATCATGTATTTGGTGTTAATCGCCATGAAGCCTGGCAGTCCGCCGACACCGATAGAGTTAGCCTGAACATTGAAGGTTGTTGACAAAAGGCCTGCAATACCAGAACCAATCATTCCTGCCACAAATGGGTAAACGTATTTCACATTGACACCGAAGAGGGCTGGTTCTGTAACGCCTAGATAAGCTGAGATAGCTGCTGGAAGTGAAATTTCAGCTTCACGTTCATTTTTACGATTCATCCAGTAGTAAGCCAAGACGCCTGAACCTTGAGCAATATTTGACAGGGCAATCATTGGCCAAAGGCCAGTTGTGTGAGTAGCTGTGTCCGCAATTAACTGGGTATCGATCGCATTGGTCATATGGTGCAGACCAGTAATAACCAACGGCGCATAAAGGGCACCGAAAATTGCACCAAAGAGCCATTTCACAGGGCCAGTCAGACCTGCCAGAACCACGAAGGAAATACCTTTACCGATAGTCCAGCCAATTGGACCTAACACGGTATGCGCCAAAATCAGAGCTGGAATCAAGGACAGAAATGGAACAAAAATCATTGACACCACTTCTGGAATGCGTTTCCGCCAGAAAATTTCAAGATAAGATAAGGACAGACCTGCTAAGAGGGCTGGAATAACTTGTGCCTGATAACCGATACGGTTAACGGTAAAGAAACCAAAGTCCCAAACCCAATTTTTCGCAATTTCTGCTGCGGAAGTACTTCCCACTGCATAAGCATTCAGCAACTGAGGAGACACCAATGAAATCCCGAGTACAATCCCTAAAATCTGAGTCGTTCCCATCTTACGCGTCACAGACCAAGTAATCCCCACTGGAAGGAAGTGGAAAATCGCTTCACCTGGCAACCATAAGAAATGGTTAACCCCACTCCAGAAAGTGGAAACCTCAACAATTGTTTTACCGCCTAAGAAATCAAACGGAACCCCTTCGAGGATGTTACGGAATCCTAAAATCAAACCACCCACGATAATGGCTGGAATAATCGGTGTAAAAATCTCAGCCAGCATGGTCATCACCCGCTGAATTGGGTTTTGGTTAGATTTGGCTGCTGACTTAGCCGCTTCTTTAGACACGCCTTCAATGCCAGAAACAGCAGAGAAGTCATTGTAGAAAATCGGCACGTCATTTCCGATAATAATTTGGAATTGCCCCGCGTTTGTGAAAGTTCCTTTAACAGCTGAAATTTTCTCAATTGTTTTGACATCAGCCTTACTTGGATCTCCCAAAACAAAACGCATTCGAGTTGCACAGTGGGTTACCGCGACAACATTTTCTTTACCGCCAATTGCCTGTAACAGCTCGCGGGCTTCTTTTTCAAATTTTCCCATGATAGGACTCCTTTTTTATAAAATAGCAGAGCTTTTGCCCTTATTAGCAAGAGTTGATCTCACTTGACTCGAAATCTTACGTACGGATGATTTACACCTATATTGTAATCGTTTACTTATTTGTCTGCAAGTTGTTTGTGATAAAAAAATAATTTTTCACCCTAAATCAAGCTAGTTGTATGGTAAAATAAAAACAACTTAAAATTAATTTTTTGTTTAGACATCATTATACAGGGAAAATAACATGAAAAAATATGAGCATATCTTTAAACAACTCGAAGAATCCATCCACAACGGCAGCTACCTCGTTGGAGACTACCTCCCAACCGAATCCGAACTAACTCAGATTTACCAAGCTAGTCGCGATACGATTCGTAAAGCCCTATCACTACTAGCTGAAGCAGGGTTAATCCAAAAACGCCATGGATCCGGTTCTCAAATCATCAAGCACGAACACATCAATTTTCCAGTCTCAGAGCTTACCAGTTACCAAGAACTTGTCAATAAATTGGGAATAAACTCAAAAACAAATGTTATCAGCATTGATAAAGTAATTATCAACAAGGCACTAAATGACTTAACAGGTTTCCCTATTAACAGTCTTGTTTGGCGCATAACGCGTCAAAGAGTTGTTGATGGGACAGCCTCCGTTCTTGATATTGATTACCTTAGCAAGGCTATTGTCCCAAATTTCAC
Source organism: Streptococcus sp. ZY19097 (assembly GCF_040731245.1). Lineage (NCBI taxonomy): Bacteria > Bacillati > Bacillota > Bacilli > Lactobacillales > Streptococcaceae > Streptococcus > Streptococcus sp. ZY19097. The sequence continues at coordinate 89,201 of NZ_CP160400.1, read as the reverse complement.
ACGAGAAATAGCAGAGCGTTCAATCTATAATTACTTAGAAAATCAATTGCATTTAGACATCGCTTATGCCCAAAAAGAAATTACAATTGATCAACTTACTGAACAAGATAAAATTCTCCTTGACATCGGCTCTGAACATCATGTCGTTTCTGTTAAATCAAAAGTCTATCTCACCACTAATCAGCAATTTCAATTCACTGAGAGCCGACACAAACTTGAAAAATTTAAATTTATTGATTTTGCTCGGAGAAAAACCGATACTCAATGACAATCAATGTCATACACTAAGAACCTGTATTTACAAGTGAAGTGCTTTTATATAAGAGATAGTTTTTTGCTAATCAAGGTAGTTTTTTGAGGGAATACTGACTGTATTTTGAAAAAAACTAACGAGGAGTAGCTCAAAAACTAGCCTTATACTCAATGAAAATCAAAAGTAGCCTAGGAAACGAAGCCGACGATAGAACTTGAGTTCATCAAGGCAAGTTGACAACGGATAATTTTGATTTTCGAAGAGTATTAGATGGAGGTACTGAACTGTGAATACAGGTTCTAAGATAGATAAGATTGAAGTTCATCAAGCCAACAATAGCTGAATTGGATTTCAAAAAGTTTAAAACACCTCTCTTCACCTTTATCAAGTTAAAAGTATTCTACTTTTACTCTCTACAAAAATGATGAACTTGCCTTGCTTGTTAGCAAGTTTGCAGTTTCTCCTCGCTTGACATTCTTCAGACATTTTTTGATAATAAAAGCATGATAACCTTTTTAATTCCTACTGCTAAAGAAATGAAAATTCTGACTCAGAGCTCTCATAAGCCACTAACTTCAAAAAGCTCTGCTATTGCCCATGAACTGGCAAAGTTATCCACAGATGAACTAGCCAGATGCTACAAACTCAGCCTTCCTGCTGCCGAGGAAGAAGCCAAACGTTGGGCTCTTCTTGTTACCAATCAAGCAGCAAACTACCCGGCCCTACACCTCTTTAACGGTCTTATGTATCGGCACATTGTCCGCGAAGAGTTATCCACAGACGAACTTGCTTACTTAGACGAGCATATTTTTATTACAAGTGCCTTATACGGGATCATACCCGTGCGTGAAAGTATTGCTGCGCACCGACTAGACTTCAACACGCCTTTTAAGATTGATGGCAAATCCCTAAAAGCCTTTTGGCGTAAGGAGTTTGACAATTTCGTCACCAATAACAAAGTAGTAATTTCTTTACTTTCCAGTGAGTTTGAAGAGGTTTTTTCCACCTCTATTCGCAAAAATTTTGTCAATGTTATTTTCATGGAAGAAAAGGATGGGCAACTCAAAAAACATTCTACAATTTCAAAAAAAGCACGCGGACAATTTTTAACTGCAGCCGTGAAAGCCTCTGTAGAGACTGTTACAGAGATTAAATCCCTAACATTTGGTGGTTTTAGCTATCGCCCTGACCTATCAACTGAAGAACAACTTGTTTTTGTTAAAGTAGTTTCATAAATTGAAAAAGACTTTTCCACAAGATTTCCTCTAAATGAACAGGAATTGTGGAAAAGTCTCTTTTTGAAAATGCTTTTTGTAAGCTTATTTAGACACTCTTTGGATATTAGTTCTTACTAAAACCCACAGCTTTATCCACACTTATTCACAAGTTGTGGATAACTCTATCTTATTTCTGGGGATAACTTGTGGAAATCAGACCTCTGTAAAACCTATACGCAATGACAATCCAGAATAGCTTAGTAATGCACATTTAGTTTTTTAAGTTGTCCTACATCAAACAAGTTGACAACCGAGAAAGTTAGGAAAGGTTTTCAATATCCTTGAAATCACTCTATTACCGCTCTTAAAAAACTGGGCATTTCGCCCAGCCCAGTTTACTTATATTAAACGGTCACGTTTGATTTGCTCAAAATTTTGGTCACCATCATTGAGCTTATCCCAGATAACGACTTTACCTTGAGCCAAAGATTTTTGCACATCAATGATACGTTGGTTTGACGAGCCACGAAACTGCAACATGAGGTTGCGCTTGGACCGATCATAGCGTCCATCTACCAGAATATCTACCATACTTAATAATTCTAACTTATCTGGCGTTTCTAGCATCATCTCTTCCCAAGTGTAGCCCGTCCAAGACCAGATATCTTTCTCAGGCAGTTCCTTACGAATTCGTTTGACAAGCGGAATAAGAATACCTGTATTCAGAAAAGGTTCCCCACCCAGCAAGGTTAGACCTTGAACATAAGGTTGCGCCAAATCTGCCATAATCTGCTCTTCTAATTCTTGTGTGTAAGGCATGCCCGCTTTGAAATTCCATGTAGCCACATTATAACATCCCTGACAATGAAACATGCACCCCGCAACATATAGTGAGTTCCGTACACCTTCTCCATCCACAAAATTAAAGGCCTTGTAATCAATAATTCGTCCCTGACTAAGTTCTTCTGATTTCCACTCTCCGGGTTTTGGCGTATTCCATGTCTCTACCATTGCATCCTCCTATTTATTGAGCGTATCTATCCAATAGCGTTCAGTTCCCTCCCTGACATCTTCTAAAATACCACCGCAAGCCAAGATTGTTCTTCGACTAGCTTCATTGGTTTTATCACAAGTAATTAACACCTTGGATAAATTTTTTTTAGCTGCTTGTCGCAAACCTTGCCTTAGTTGCCCTTTGGCATATCCTTTATGGCGCTCACTAGGTCTAACAGAATATCCTATATGACCGCCTTTTTCCAAAAGAGTCGCATTTAAGGCAAGCCGCAAATGTAAAAAACCAATTGCTCTGCCATTATCAAAAGAAACAAACTGAATAGCTGGCACCCAACCATCTGGAATATTAATCCCCATCTCTGCGTGAGCATTTCCAACCAACCACTCCTCGTAGTCAAAATTTTCAGTATTCCAAAAACCACCATCAGTTCTAGAGCCTGTCGCTTCAAACTCAGTCATCATATCCAAGACAGCTTCCTTGTCAGCCAAAGTTGGTCTTCGTAGTTCCATTATTTCTTCTTCCCAACTTTTTTTAATAAAGCCTGTACACGTGCTTTCTTATCGCTTTTGACATTGGAATGTTTCTCGTGAAACCGTTCCACTTGCTGCATACCTTTATAATCTAATTGATACTTTCCCACTATCTTCTCCTTCTATGATAAAAACAAAAAAATAAACTTTTCATAGCCTTTGAAATTCAAAGTTTCTCTATCACTTTCTGTTCTAGAGAGACGTACAAAATGATAAAACACATCAATTGGACAACTATAAAAAGTAAAGCCTAACTTTCCAAAATCTGCTCAAGGATTCCAAAAACTTCTTTATGACTTGCACTATAGAGCTTCATCAAATCATGGCGACAAAATCTGAGATTGGCCTCAAAGAGCATAAAATACAAGAAGCTGGTGACTTCAGTCCCAGCCTCATAATATCACTGATGAACTCCTGGGTTCTTAATTGTTGAACCATTCATATGTTTAACACGGGCCGAAATCTCCTTGTGACGACCGTTTACCATAGGACGCGCTTGAGGGTTGCCAAGGTAACCGCAAGTCCGTTTAACCACATCTACCGTCTTAGGATCGCTATTCCCACAATTGGGACAAGTAAAGCCACGCTCGGTTGGTTCAAAGTCTCCTTCAAAACCACATTGATAACATCTATCAATCGGCGTGTTGGTTCCCAAGTAACCAACACGGTCATAAGCGTAATCCCAAACAGCCTCCAAAGCCTTTGGATTTTGCTGAAGAACTGGATACTCACAGTAGTGAATGAAACCACCTGAAGCTCCTGCTTCTGGATAAACTTTTTCAAAGTCCAACTTTTCAAATGGCGTTGGATTTTTACGAACATCATAGTGGAATGAATTGGTATAATATTCCTTGTCCGTAATATCAGCCACGATGCCAAATTTTTCAGTATCCAAACGGCAGAAACGATCTGTTAGGCTTTCTGATGGGGTAGAGTAAACCGAAAAATGATAATCGTATTCATCAGACCAATCTGAGCATAACTTCTTCATAGCACGAATGATAGAAACCGTAAATTCTTTAGCTTCTGCATTGTGTTCCCAATTTCCACCATAAAAGACAGTAGCGACTTCGTAAAGCCCGATATAACCAAGCGATACCGTAGCACGACGATGTTTGAAAAGTTCATCGACATTGTCATATTTTCCAAGGCGTTGACCAAAGGCACCGTACTGGTAGAGAATTGGAGCATTGGCAGGAGTCGCTTCCTTGACACGCTCCACGCGGTAAACAAGAGCATCCCTAGCAATTCCCATACGTTCGTCGAAGATTTCCCAGAATTTATTTAAGTCCCCGTTTGACTCCATAGCAATACGAGGCAAGTTGACAGTGACAACACCAAGGTTCATACGGCCTGAGTTGACCTCCACCCCATTTTCATCCTTCCATCCTTGCAAGAATGAACGGCAGCCCATTGGTGCCTTGAAAGAACCTGTCAAACTGATAATCTTATCATAAGAGAGCACATCTGGATACATACGCTTAGTAGCACACTCAAGAGCCAGCTGCTTGATGTCATAGTTTGGTGTCCCAACTTCTTTATTGAGGCCACTCTTCAACGTGAAGATGAGTTTAGGAAAAATGGCTGTGCGATGCTCTGAACCAAGCCCTTTGATGCGAATTTCCAAAATAGCCTTTTGAATTTCACGTTCAAACCAGTTAGTTCCCAAACCAAAACCAAGTGAAGTAAATGGAGTCTGCCCATTTGAAGTGAAAAGTGTATTGATTTCATATTCAAGGCTTTGCATGGCATCATAGATATCTTTTTTAGTCTTGGCACGCGCATAATCTTCACGCTTATCCTCAGCAACCCACTCTTGTGCATCCTTGAGATGTTTTCGATAATTGAGCTCCGCATATGGTGCTAAAAATTCATCAATGCGGTCTGCCGTACAACCGCCATACTGGCTTGAAGCCACATTGGCAATGATTTGCGAAATCTGAGCTGTTGCTGTTTGAATAGACTTAGGACTTTCAACCTCAGCATTTCCAATCTTGAAACCATTCGCCAACATCCCTTTAAAATCGATAAGGCAGCAGTTAGTCATCGGTGTGTATGGACTGTAATCAAGGTCATGGTAATGAATATCACCTTTTTGGTGAGCATTCGCAACGTGGGCAGGTAACATCTTGAGACCGATTGATTTACCAACGATACCTGCTGTTAAATCACGCTGTGTATTAAAAACATCACTATCCTTGTTTGCATTCTCATTAACAACCGTTTGATCCTTATTGAGTAATTTATCAATAGTAAAGTTGATATCAGTCGCTTTAGCACGATCAAAATCACGTTTTGTCCGATAATTGATGTATTCTTTAGCGATAGCATACTCGTTTGCTTCTAATAATTCATGTTCAACGATATTTTGAATTTCATAAATTTTAATATTATTTTGAAAACGTTCATAAATTTCAGCAATGACACGATCCGCAATAGCCTCCAACTTAGCCTCAATCAATGGTGACATTTTGGTCACATTGTTGCTTGCCTTCAAGAGTGCACTATAAATTTTATCTGCGTCAAAATTCACTAAGCGGCCATCTCGCTTAATAACTTTCATGTCTGAACGTGTCACTATTTTTTCTTTTTCCAAGGTCATCATCATAAAATCCTCCGCTCAACTATTATATCATGAGAGGGAAAAAAATCAATATCTTGTGTTAGTTTTTTTAAATAAACACAAGATATTGATTTTTCATTATTTTTTCTTGTAAATCGTGAAACTAGAAACACCATCTACTGAAAGCGGATCGTAATTAGCTTTGAGATTGTTTTCTATTGTCTCAGAAATTTTTTCATCATTATTTACCACTACAAATGCTGACTTATTTTGAAGAAGTTCATCTTCTAATAACTTCGCCTGCGATTTTTTCATCGTGTTGACCGAAGGAAGCGGAAACTCTGTACTACTCTTCAATTGTCCATCTATGTAAATTTTGGCTGAATCATCCCAAACATAGACCTTGTCATCACTAGCCACCTGACTTGAAAGGTAGGTGGCGACTGTTGAACGTTGAGCGTTAATATCAAGTGAACTGACATAGTGGAAAGCTGACAAACCTATACTTACTAAAAAGACGAAAACAGGGAAATACAGATGACGTTCCAAATACAACTCAAAGAAACGAGCACCCTCACGACCTGATTTTTTACTACGATGGGCAGATTTACTACGACTTGATTGATAATAGTGATTTAACCCCAAAACAGACAATACCAAACCAAATGGCAAGAAGTTTAACAAGTGATACAAATGAAAATCTTGAGATAGGCAAGCAATAACAAGATAGACAATAGCAGTGAGAAAAATTAGCCATTTTGCAATTTTATCTTCTCCTTTAGAAATGTGCTTAAGGAAAGTAAAAAATCCGAGAAGCAATCCCGATGCTAAAGCAGCGAACATTTGGAAAGCAATTCCTAATAGAAAATTTTCCTTACCAGCTGCAAAGAAAGTAAAAGGGTACACCACAGCCTGTTTCAGATAAGGCAATAAAATCTGCAAATTGAGAATAAAGAAACCAGCTGTATAAAAGACTAAAATAGTTCCAAAAATGATGCACAGAAGCTGATAAAAACCTCTAGCAACATGTTTTTTACCAATATTATAAACTCCAATTGTTAAGAAAGACAAAGCCCAGAAAACCAAGGTGCGAGGATCTAAAAGCATGGCAGCAGCTCCTGCAAAGCCATAGAGAATAAAGGCTTCATCCTTAATAATTCCTGCAAAGTATTTCACCAAAAACCAGAGAGAGACTAGCACAAAAGGTATGGCCCATTGGCTAGGATATAGACCACCAAACCCTAATGCAATGTTCAACAAATAAAAAATAGTATTGGCTGCCGCAGAAATTTTGGTACTATTGGTAAAATAATTAAAAATTTTATAAAGATAAATTCCTGATACGTAAGTTGCCAAGAAAGTGACCAAAACCAACCAGAGACTTGTGCCCAAATAGTACCCTATGGCAATCAAAACATAATAGAGAAAACCACCGGTAGCAAAGATATCACTAAAAGGTAACTGACCACTGGTCATCATCATACCGGTATAAATATTTTGAGATTGCAGACTATTTACCAAATCTGAAAAAAATGGTAAAGCAACTGTCAAACAGGCTGTTAAAATACTAAAAAAAGCAATATGAAATTTATGTACAAGTGGCACCTTTGTTTTTTTCGTTTCTTCGCGGTGCGTGTTTTTTTCTGCTTGACGACGTTGTGAACGACTATAGTCTACACGACTATCCTTCTCCAAGAGGAGCTCTTCTGGTGTTTGATTCACATCTCTTCTCCTTGACTAATATACTTCCAGTATATCAGAAACTAAGATTTAGTCAATTTTTCAATAAGTAAAGCATAAAATAAAATATCTCTAAAACGGTGATAGGTCTGCTTTTGATAGTCATCCAAAAAAAGTTCCTCTTCCTTGGTTAACAGTGATAATTTTGCCATTTGTTACCTCCAACCTATTTATTCGAAAATAAGTTAAGATAACAAAAAAGCTGGGACAATGCAATGTCCCAAGCTCCTTGTATCGTGATTTTACTTAAAAGATTAAACAACAGGAAAGTTTACCTACTTTAGTCAACTTTCCTGACATGCATCATTTTCAGACCACTTTCTTATATCTTATTCACCTTCATCTAGGAAGCTATTGAAAACTTCTTCGATCATATCCCACTCGGCATCCGAGTCTTCTGGAATTGGTTGAAGGTCACCTTCTGTACCATCTTCATTTTCTGTAAATGAGTAAGCTTGAATTTCAATTTCACCATTCACATCTTCTTCTGCACCCGCTGGTACCAAAAGAACATAGTTCTTGCCAAATTCTTCGCGACCATCAATGGTTAAAAGAATTTCAAATAAAGTTTCATTGCCTTGCTCATCTACCAGTGTAATGACTTCGTGATCATGGTCATGATCGTGATTATGGTTATGTGCCATAGATTCTCCTTTTTGTTTAAAACATTCTGTCTAAATAATTTTGTAAAATAAGCTGTGCCGCTAATTTATCAATGACTTTTTTACGTTTACCACGGCTAATATCAGCTTGTTCAACTAACATGCGCTCTGCCTGCACAGTCGTCAAACGCTCATCCTGATACTCAACTGGAAGATTAAATAAAGTTGTAATCTTCTCACCGTAGGCTTTGCTAGCCTCAACACGAGGGCCTTCTGTATTATTCATATTTTTGGGCAGACCAACTACAAACTTATCAACCTTGTATTGCTTAACAAGTTCTCCTAAGCGGTCAAAGCCAAATTCATCAGCTTCTTCATTGATTTTAATGATTTCAAGTCCTTGCGCTGTAAAACCGAGAGGGTCGCTAATCGCTACTCCGACAGTTTTAGAGCCGACATCTAGTCCCATGATTCTCATTTTAAATCAATCCCGTTTCCTTTAAGATAGTAGCGGACAAGTTCTTCAACGATTTCATCACGCTCATATTTGCGAATTTGGTTACGGGCATCATTATAGCGAGGAACATAAGCTGGATCCCCACTCAAGACGTAACCCACGATTTGATTGATTGGATTATAGCCCTTTTCGTCAAGCGAACGGTAAACCATTGTGAGTGTTTCACTGATTTCTTTTTTATTGCCGTCGTCTAATTTGAAGCGCACAGTCTCTTCTGTAAATCCCATACTTACACCTACTTTCTGAAATTCCATTATTCCTTATTATACTTCATTTAAAGATATTTAACAAGGATTTCAATTGCTTTTCATGTAAACTCTTACCACTCCTAAATTCTCAAAGTAAGTTCTAGTCTACCCCCAAAGCTGGAAATTAGACTGAGACAAAAAAATAAGGTAGAACTTACTATGGGACAAGTTGGTAACTGACAATGAAAAACAAACACTTAACTCTCTCTGATCGCAATGATATTCAAATAGGAATTGAACAGCTCAAAACCTTTTCGGCTATAGCAGCTAAGTTAGGAAAAGATCCGTCCACAATTTCAAAAGAAGTTCGGAGAAATAGGGTGACAAAAGAGAACTCTAGTGCTTCCAATTGTGAGGCCTGCCCTCTGCTCAAAAAGGCTCCCTACGTTTGTAATGCCTGTCCGAAAAAGAGATTGAACTGTGGATACCAGAAACAGTTCTACTATGCCAAAAGAGCTCAGCTTGATTATGAAGCTAAGCTCTCGGAGTCGAGAACAGGCGTTGCCCTAAACAAAGAAGAATTCTATCGTATGGACGAGATTGTCTCTTCAGCCATACAAAAGGGACAACATCTCAACCACATCATCGCCTCAAACGAACTTTCGGCATCCAGAGCTTCTATCTACCGATACCTTGAAAAAGGATATCTTTCCACAAAGCCTATTGATTTCCCCCGTGTCGTGAAATTCAGAAAACGTCGAACAAGAGATCTTCCTCCCATTCCTAAAACTGCCAAAGAAGGACGGTCCTATGAGGACTTCCAACGCTTTCTCACAAAAGAAGGCATCAGCTATTGGCTGGAAATGGACACCGTTACTGGACGGATTGGAGGAAAAGTTCTTCTAACCTTCAACCTCTCCTTCTGTAACTTTATTTTCGCTCGATTGCTTGATAATAAAACAGCTAATGAGGTCGCTAAACACCTCTACATTATCAAAAACGACCTGCATCAGAAAGAGATAGACTTCTGCGAACTATTCCCTGTCATTCTGACCGACAATGGTGGTGAATTCGCCAGAGTGGACGACATCGAAAGGGATGTTCGCGGAGAATCAAAGCTATTCTTCTGTGACCCCAATCGTTCTGACCAGAAAGGGAGAATTGAGAAGAATCACACACTTATCAGAGATATTCTTCCTAAAGGCAGTTCGTTTGACAACTTGACACAGGAGGACATCAACCTGGTTTGTTCGCATGTCAACAGCGTCAAACGAGCTTCTTTCAACGGAAAATCGGCTTATGAACTCTTTACATTTACCTACGGTGAGGAATTGGCAACACTTTTGGGTATCTCTAAAATTGACCCTGAGAACGTCATTCAATCTCCACGATTACTAAATAATCACTAGTTTTTATCAAAAAAATTAATCAAAAATAGAAAGGAACTTGTCCCATCCCAAATTCCAGATAGCTAGAACTTACTTTGAGACGTCTCAGAGCCAGTAACTTTAGTGTACTCTTTTTTTCAACAATTTCAAGCCAAAAACACCCTTGAAGCCTCATTTTAGTCAAAAACAGAACTTAGTCTGAGACTAAATTCTGTTGGTTTTATGCAGTTTTCTCATAGTAACTTCTGGGAGACTCAGACCTAGAACTTACTTTGAGAATTTACCAACTCTTACCACTCTTACAAAAAATCTTGAAATTTTTGAAAATCCTTGTTTTTTCAAAACATGGACCACTTATCCCTCCAAAATAACCACTTATTCCAAATTTATGGTTTTAGATGAGGATTTAGGTTATACTACAATCAGAAAGGGGGAGGTTCTTATGAAGCTCGAAATCTTCAAAAACATGATCATTCCTGAAACGCTGATTAAAATTTACACAGCGCAGCCTATTGACCACAAAACTCAGCAAGTAATTGACCTTGTCAAAGGCACAACTACTACGAATTATGTGCGTGCCTTTTGGATAGAAAAACTGTACTTTCTCCCTCCTAAGGATATTAGCCGCATTTATACAGACGGTAAAAAAGTCTGTCTAGAAACTACCGATAAAGTTTATACTAGCAAACTTCGCCTCTACCAACTAGAGCAAGAACTCCCTGAAAATTTCGTCAGAATTTCACATAGCGAGATAGTGAATATAGACTACATTAAACGACTTAATCTCAATTTAAAAGGGACTATTGAAATTACTTTAACAACTGGACAAACCAGTTTTGTCTCTCGGCGTTCCTTGAAAAATGTTAAGAAAGCGCTGGGGGTTTAAAAGAAAGGAGGATAATCATGAAAACACTTAAAAAATTGATTGCCTACACCTTCATTGGCATGGGAATAGGTACACTGGCTACCTACTTGGCTAGTCTTATCATCGGAAAAGGATTTTCTCCTGCTATCCCAGCTTTTCTAGAACAATTTCCAGATAAAACGACAGCTATTGGCGTTCAGCTGATGATTTTTGCAGGATTAGGCATTCTGCAAGGAATGGCTGGCTCTATTTTTAGCAAAGTTGATGCTAAGCGTAGCCTGCTAGCCTTAACAGGCATCCACTATGGACTAATCGTCTTGCCTCTACTGCTGGCTGGTTGGTACCTCAAATGGTTCTCACTTAATCTTCCTGCTTTCATAGGTTTCCTCCTTCTTATCAGCGGCATTTATGGGGTTGTTTATCTCTTTAACTACCTAGCTATCAAAAAAGATATTCGAGAAATCAATACTAAGCTCGGTTAAGTTTTACAATCAATTCTACAAAAAACCATGTGAAATAATTGTTCCACATGGTTTTTCAATTTCTAACTAATTTATAAAGCAGCGCGCAAACGGGCTTCTGCGTTTTCAACATTACGAATGGAGCGTGGCAAGAAAGCACGGATATCGTCTTCTTTGTAGCCAACTTGCAAACGTTTATCATCAATCAAAATCGGACTCTTCAAGATACGAGGATTTTCTTGGATGAGATCAATCACCTCGCTAACGCTCAAATCTTCAATATCACAATTTAAGGCTTTAGCATAGCGATTCTTAGAAGATACAATGCTTTCAACACCATTTTCTGTTTTTGTAAGGATTGCCATAATTTCTGCGCGTGTCAGTGGTTCTTTTCCGAGGTTCTGTTCTTTGTAAGGGAGCTGATGAGCATTGAGCCAAGTCTTTGCTTTTTTGCAGCTTGTACAACTTGAAATTGTATAAATCTTAATCATGTTCATTCTCACTTTCTATCCCATGATACTTGTATTATACCATAGGCTTAACCAGTAAAAAATAGGTCTAGAGACCTATTTTAAAAAAGTCAACTAAAAAGTTAAAAAACGACACATTGTCATCTAATTGTCACAAAACCAGAGTAAAAAAGTTTGGAGGCAAGATCAGCTCCAAACTTTCTAGACAAATTCAAGTTAAATAAGAATTATCTCCTTTATGTTTAATCACCGAACACATGAAACTTTAGCATTCGAAAAAGCCTTACATCTCATTCCTATTCCTCAATTTCGATAGCATCTTCAAGTTCCAAAACAAGATCAGCGGTGTTGTCCTCAACTTCTGGTACTTCTTTTGACTGGGTTGCATTTGCAGTCGCTGCATCATCCTCAATTAAGCCGTAATGCACGCGCACCTTGTGGTCAATTTCATCAAAAACTTCAGGATGGTCAGCTAAATATTTCTTGGCATTTTCTGAACCCTGGCCAATCTTTTCACCATTATAGGAATACCATGCGCCAGCTTTTTTGATAATGTCCAAATCAGTCGCAATCTTAACAAGTTCGCCTGTCCGCGAAATTCCTTCACCATACATGATTTCGACAAAGGCTTCCTTAAATGGTGGAGCAACCTTGTTTTTAACAACCTTAATCTTAGTTTCTTTACCAACGTTGCTATCTTTTTGGTCACCTGAACCTTTGATTTGCGTATTGCCACGAACATCTAGACGAACAGAAGCATAGAATTTCAGTGCGCGTCCACCAGGCGTCGTTTCTGGGTTTCCAAACATAACGCCAACTTTTTCACGTAACTGGTTGATAAAAATCGCAATGGTTTTTGTTTTATTGATTGAAGCAGAGAGTTTGCGCATAGCTTGCGACATCATCCGCGCCTGCAAACCAACGTGGCTATCTCCAATATCCCCATCAATTTCGGCACGAGGTACAAGAGCAGCAACCGAGTCAATAACTACAAGGTCAATTGCTCCAGAATCAATCAATTTACCAGCAATTTCAAGACCTTGTTCTCCAGAGTCAGGCTGTGACAAGAGCAATTCATCAATATTAACGCCAAGAGCCTGTGCATAAGCTGGATCAAGGGCGTGCTCAGCATCGATAAAGGCAGCAATTCCGCCTTCTTTTTGAGCTTGAGCAACCGCATGAAGAGCCACTGTTGTTTTACCTGAACTTTCAGGACCGTAGATTTCAATAATACGTCCTTTAGGATAGCCACCTGCACCAAGGGCAATATCAAGAGCCAACGAACCTGAACTCATCACTTGAACTTTCTGTTCAGCGCGCTCACCCAAACGCATGACCGCTCCCTTACCAAAGTCTTTTTCAATGACCTTTAGGGCATCGTCTAGCGCTTTCTTGCGCTCATCACCAAATTTCTTAGTGACTTCTTCTATTTTTTTTGTTTTTTTAGCCAAATTTTTTCTCCTTCTCTTTGAGAGATATACTCCGCATATTATATCAAATTTTAAGCATTTAATAAAGCTTGGCGTACTAAATTGAAAGCATATAAAGTTGCGATGTAACGAACGTCCGAGCGGCTACGTCCTCCAATAACAACCCTTATAGAACGAACTTCTTCCCTACTAGCGATGGCAAGGAAAACTGTTCCTGCTGGATGTCCTTCAAGTTCGTCTGGACCAGCAACACCAGTCAAACCGATGCCAAAGTCGGCATTTGTTAAAAAGCGAGACTGCTCTGCCATTTTTTCAGCTGTAAAAGCACTAACTACTCCATGTGACTGCAAGTCTTCCAAAGGAATCTGCAACATTTTAGATTTTTCCTCAATACTGTAAGTTACGAAACCACCATTGAATACCTCAGAGGCTCCTGAAAAATCAGCAAGACTGGCTTGAAAGAGACCTGCCGTCAAGCTTTCAGCAGCAGTGATAGTTTTCCCCTTCTCTTTAAGTAATCCAAAAGCTACCTGTGCAAGACTATTATCATCACCATAGCCATAATGTAGCTGACTCAGCTCCACCCCTTCCAAAGTTTTAACTGATAAAATCTGAGTTTCCAAAACATCCAGTTTGGCATCAGCTTCTTCTTGTGTTTTTGCCTTAGTCGATAAGCGCAGCGTAACCTCTCCTGTCTTAGCATAAGGTGCCAGAGTGGGATCTGTCTGATTATCAATCAATTCCTTCAAAACAGTCACTAGCTGACTCTCACCTATCCCAAAGAAGCGTAACACACGCGAATACAACTTGGTGTGATTAATTGACAACAGAGGAACAAGATACTCATTGACCATGGGCTTGAGTTCACTTGGTGGACCAGGTAAGACGACATAAGTTACGCCATTGACCTCCTGTAGGCCTCCAACTGCCAAACCAGTGATATTTTGGAGAGGGATAAACCCTTCAATAATCTGTGCTTGCCGTTCATTATTGGGTGTACGTGCATACTGAGGACGCGTCGCAAAAAAGTCATCCAACTTCTGAATGGCTTCTTCATCAAAAACTAACTCACGCCCTAGATATTTGGCTAAAGTCTGCTTGGTCAGATCGTCTTCGGTTGGGCCAAGACCACCACAAAGTACTACCAGATTACTACGTTTGCTGGCAAGGTCAATAACAGACAAGAGCCGTTCTTCATTATCTCCGACAGCGGTCTGGAAAAAGACATCTATTCCCAACTCTGCAAATTTCTCCGATAAAAATTGGGCATTAGTATTGACAATTTGTCCTGTTAAAATCTCAGTGCCTACAGCAATCAGTTCAGCTTTCATATTTACCACCTACTTAGTTATTCGTAATGTTGTCTATTATTTTAACAAAAAATCCCAAATCACGTAGAAATTCACTGAAAAGTTGTTTAAAATCTTTTATTAGAACTATAAAACACGGTATCTTCTCTTATTTTAGTAAATAGCCGTATTTTTGAAACAACGATATCATGTAAACTGAGGATAAGGGCCTAAAATGAACTGATTTCCAAAGAGTATGATTTTCAAGCGTAGACTTGAACCCACCTAATTCTATAATAAAAAAGCCATCTTATGATGACTTTCTCAGTAAAATTCGCAAAGACTTAGAATTTGGTCACCTTTACCAATCACAATGAAAGCTACTTAGGTAGTTCTACTTGTTTGACTTAAGATGTTTTTGCGACAGTTCAGAATAAAATAACATAACTTCAGACGACAGCAATTACTTTTACTTGAAAGCAAGAGATGCCATTGCTTGCCATATATGATGTGTGCCTGAACCTCCTAAAGCATTTCTCCTACACATTAGCAACACTAGGAATATCAACAACCTCGTCTGCCAATTCCCAAATTCTTGGATTGTGGGTTGCAATGATAATAATTCTCTCACTCTTCCTTAAGGATAGTAAAATCTTCATAATCTCTTCAGAAGTTTTAGGATCCAGAGCAGCTGTTGGCTCATCTGCAAAGATTAGTGGAGGGTCTTTTAAAATAATTTTCGCCAAGGCAACACGCTGTGCTTCGCCTCCCGATAATTCAAAAATTTTTTGCGATAAATCAAGATAGCCTAGACCAACGGTTTCAATAGCTTGCTTTTGCAAAGCTCTACGCTCGGTCTTGCTAATCTTTTTACCTACCAAACCTAAATCAAGATTTTCCTGAATCGTCTGACTTTCTAGTAAACCGAAATTTTGAAAAAGGTAACCAAGATAATCTCGGAAAAATACTCGTGATTTTATCTCTCTCAAATCGGTACCCTCGTAACTAATTTTTCCACTGTCGTAAGTTTCCAACTTAGCTAGAATATTGAGTAGAGTAGTTTTACCGCAACCACTTGAGCCAACCAAGGCATACACCTTCCCATCTTCAAACTGAAGTGTCGTATTTGAAAAAATTTTGCGCTGCCCAAATGTTTTTGTTAATTGTTCAATCACTATCATCTTATTTCCCTTTCAATACAGTAACAGCTAAGCGATTTTCAGCTGACAATTGCCAAACAAGCGTAGCCAACGAGCAGCCAATAAAAAGCAATAAAGTAACTAAACTTATAAGTAAATTCTGACTCATGAAAACAACCGTTGCAAAGCCGATTAAAAGAACCACAAATTGTGCCACTAAATAGTTTCTATGGATGGATAAAGGGGACATGCCCGCAATACGTTTAATAAAGATAACTCTTCTAAACTGCTCAAAATACAAAAGGTTCATAGAGTTGAAAAGTAAAATAGACGTCAGTACCCCTAGAACACTTCCAGCCAAAGTGCTGATAACTTCTGTTTGAATATTACTGACCTGCATTTCGTAACTGGCTTGGCTATTTTCAACATAGGAAATCCAAGGGTAAGTACCGTAGTCTTTCAACATCTCAATCGTTTTATCATAACCATTAAAGAAAAGATAGTAGTTAAGAGCATTATTCCAAAACGACTTCGCTAAAGTACCATTACCCGTTGAAGTTGGAGTTAAGACCAAAAAAATCGGATCAGTGACATATTGTTGTGAAGCAATTGGTGTTTGATTAAAGACAAAGTAAGAGCGATGATTAGGTAGATAGGAAACCTTCGCTTCTACCTGCTCCAGCCCCATCATTTTAGCAAAATAGTCCTCATAGATTTTAATGTATTGTTGACTATCTTTTGATAATTTCTTAGGCAAGATAAGACCAAATTGACCTTCTTTGAGTTGCGTCAGTTGCTCCATCACATGACTAGGCACATCAATCTTCTGATTGGTAAAATAATTAGGTGTCACAAAGAGTGTGTTTCCTTCAGGCGCGTAGTCTGTCAATCTGGTACCTTGAACAGTTTGAGAACTCAGCATATAGTTGGCAAAATTGTGCTGCACAAGCATGGTACCATGATTGGTAACACCATCTTGAATCAACTGATACCAGATAGTTTCTCGACGATCCTGCTCTTTCTTGTTATACGGTTGCTGTCCACCAAGATTAAAACCAAGATTGAACCAGTTTTTCTCTTTTCTCCACGCTACTTGTGATAAGGATTGTTGCTGTAGTTCTCGATTATAAATAATAATACGGTTGACACTATTGCCAACAATAACCACTGCCAAGAGTTGCCCCAGCAACATTAAAATAATTAAACGCCGCAGAGGAAGTTTTCCTTTAATAACTTCAATCAGACTGGTCTTTTTTAAACCAAGAAGATAAACACCACTTAACAAAAGAGATACGAAAGCTAATAGAAGCGAATAGCAAAGAGTTGTCCCTGCTATTAAGAGAATAAAGTAGGATTCAAACAATCCTAAAATCCCCAGAAAGCCCAATCCTAATAATACTGAAGCGACATAAGCCTGTAAAATAAGAAAGAAATCTTTTTTAACCGTTTTAACCGTGATTTCCAACAGTGCCTGACCAGAAATAAGCCTAATACCAGCGGACCTTAACTCTCTAACGCGATAAATCAAAGTCAAAGCCAAGAAGGTTAGGAGAAAAATAAGCAAGGCTAAAAATTGTGCTCCTTTAGACAAACAGGATACAAAAAAGTATAAGGGATTCGATTGTTCACCAAAATCAACTGCCTGATACCCCAGTTGTGTAAAGGTCTCAAGAAGCTTTTTCTTAGTCAATGTTCCCTTGATAATCAAATAGCTATTAGCAAGAGAGCTGCTTTTAGCACTTGCGACAGATGCCTGACGCATCGTCTTAGGCAACCGTCCTTGTCCGTAAGTTGCATAACTAAAATTAGCCTTTCCAGAGCGTTGTGGTTCGGCAATACGTCGAGCAACCAAGCTATGCGTTTCATTAGCTAAGTCTTCTAGTACCTTTTCAAAATCTCCGCGAGAAGGGGGCTCTTGAGTCCCTAAAGTCCCCATGATTGTAACAGAAGGATAGCTCATATATCTCAACTGAGTTGACCTCTCAGAGATAACCCACACAAAAAATAAGGTCATGATAGCAGTTGATAGAAAAATAAAAACTCGTCTCATCTTTGCCCCCTATAACCACGGAGGAGCTAATGAAATAGCTCCTCATTTACAACTGTTCTACTTAACGCCACAATTGAAATAGGCTACCTCACCTACACTAGTATTTATAAAAGCTGTCGAAGTTGCATTCGCCCCTACTTCGCTATAATTAGCTTTTGAATCGCTAGCTCTGATAACATTTGACCAGTGTCTTCTGGTTCGATGGTAATAATTAGAAAAAGCTCCCCAATTATTAGGATCATGATGTCCACCGTATGACCAAACACCACCATAAATATTTTGCGCTGCAAGAACTCCTGGAGCAATTGCTAAAGACAATAAAATCACTGTGCAAATTTTTACAACATTATATCTGACTTTCATGATTAACTCCTTATATTATATTTAGTGCAGTTAGCTACTGCCAAGGTCCAAGTGATACACTTGGAATAAGCCACTGTGAATTAGTTCTTTTGCTCCAATCGTTTGACGATTTCAAAAAGGCTCTAACCACAGCTTTTTGTTTCAATTGGTAATGAGTTTGATAACGCATAGATGTTTTATCTCGTGTGTTGAAAATTCTTACCAGACATATTCATCTACTCAAAAGCAACATCTCATTGATGAGAAAAAGTGAGATAAACAACGATAGCTAATAACGTAATCCCTTGAAAAAATTGGCTTTTTCAAAGGTTCTTTGGCTGACTCTAAAATTAGCCAAATTGAAACAAGAATTATTTCAGACGAAACTATTGACTTTTCTTATAACTTGTCTTTCTAGGATAATCAGACAGTATCCTGAATTAACACAATATATTAAGTTTCCTATCCCATTGGACTCATCTCCTCCCTTTTTCTATTATAATTTAAAACGGCCATAGCCATCTCCACCAATCTTCAGATAGCAAGCTAGTAAATAGTACAACAGCAGATAAAGGCAACACAAACTGCGATAATAATTTTTTCATCTTTCTACCTCCATATTTTATGCTATAATACTAGCATAAAAATAAGTTGTTTTTATAAAATGTAATCTTTTGTCACACTATTGGAGGAGTTTTTATGCGTTGGGATTTTGGAGCCATTTACAAGAAAATCAGAAAATCCAAAGGACTATCACAAAAAGAAGTTTGTGGTAATCAACTTTCCCGAACTAGTCTGTCAAAAATCGAAGCCTGCGAGCGTGTGCCAAACATTGAAAACATGATTTTTCTACTTAATCAGATTGATATGAGTTTGGAAGAGTTCCGCTATATTTGCAATTATTATCAGCCTAGTAAAAAGCAGCTTATTTTTAACAAAATATATAACCATACATCCTCAACTGACACCACAGAACTAGAAGGTATCCAAAAAGATTGTCTAACGTATCTAAAAACACACCATGATGTTCCAATTCAACACATCAACGATACGCTGACTATTGTCATCCATCTACGAAAGCACGGGCTCTCTAAATCTAGTGAAGAATTTTTAGAAGCTACACGGCGTATTTGGAATTATATTGAAAAACAAGATGAATGGTATGAAAATGACATTAAGCTTTTAGGAACTATTCTTTACAGCTATCCTATTGACTATCTGCCTTTAGTTACTGATAAGTTACTTCGCAGTCTAAAAAAATATCAATACTACAGAAACATTAAACCATTGGAAGTTAATTTGCTAGCTAACATTGCCAAACTTTATCTACATCATGATAGAAAAGATAACTGTGAAGACATTAGTTCCCGACTGTTACTTGTTGCAAAAGATATTAAACAATACGATGTAATGGCTATCGCTTATATTTATCTCGGTATTTGCCGTGGAGATGATGTTCTGATTGACAGAGGAAGGGCTCTCCTGCGGCTGACTGAAGAAACTCAATTACTAGAAGTGCTTGAAAAAGAAATCAAAAACTACCGCTGATACTCAGTGAAAACCAGACGAGGTGATACAATCCCAAATAGAATCATCTTTATCAAAACAAGGCAACAACGTCCGAGTTAGATTTCGAAGAGTATGAGATTAAACTTGGCGGTAGCTTTCTTATATCCTTATCTTGTAAGTTTTTTGAAGAAATCTTCTTTATTGCAGATAATAAACAAGGAGCAAACTGGTATTGCTAAAAATATGTAGCAGACTTGAAAAATAGATATTCCGATTGGTTTTTAAAAATAAACCTGAGTAAACCAAGCCTGAACCTAGATAGCCCAGCAAACCTATCACTTCCCGTAATTCCCAGCTATGCAAATGACTAGCAGCAAATAGCAAACCAGACAGGCTTATTGCCGCTACCCTACCAAACCTATCCTCTAGGTAACTTGCTAAAAATTGCCGATAAAACAACTCTTCAACTACAGGACCCAGGATTCCCACAATAGGAATAATCATCCATGCGGGGTAGAGCTGAAGTATCTTCCCTATATTCCCTTCATTTATCATAGCTACTGTACCACCTGCCAATTCCTGCAAGTAGCCCAGAAACAGAGAAAATATCCCATCACAGCATATTGCCAAGACATAGCCAAGAAGCAGAATAAGACAGGACTTCCACTTGTGCTGAACAATCCATCCTAGCTTGTCTGCCAACTCTCTCCTCCATGCATGCAGACCTAGGAGGGCCAGAAGGACATAGGTAGCAAGTTGAAATGGATCCCATACTGCTCTAGGGAGAAGCTGGTAGCCATTCAGTAAAAAAATAAACGTATAAAGGAAGAAAAAGACTAGAGTTTCTTTCTTCGGGAGTACCATAATACCACCTCTTTGAATAGTAATCGTGCAAGATCCCAAGAGGCAAAAACAATCACGATAGCGGTGAAGATAAATATCAAGGACGACAGACTGCTCTCTGAAAATGGTAAGAGAAAGAGAAAAGCAAACAGGACGCTTAGGTAGAAAAGCAGTCGCTTAGACAGCTTGGTCTTTCCTACTTCATTTGTCTCTAAGCGAAATAACTGATCCAAGGATAGCTGATATTCTTCACACAGTTTTTTCATGTAATCTAAGGCAGGCACCGTTCGATCATTCTCCCAATTAGAAATCGTTTGGCGTGAAACACCTAATTGCTCTGCCAAATCTTCTTGGGATAGACTGTGTACACTTCTTAGCTGTTTAATTATTTTACCAATGGTCATCTTACCTCTCCAGTTTACGCTTTTTTGAAAATGATGCAGGATAAAATCCTTTGACTACTATTGTCAAAATCCTTTTACAGTGACGTTTTCCAATGACAGCTATTTTCATGATCATTGACGAGCCCCGCTGCTTGCAAGTAGGAATAGACACAGACCGGCCCCGTAAATTTGAAGCCCCGCTTCTTCATATCTTTGGATAATTTCTCAGACAAATCTGTCTTAGCCGGAGCCTGCCTGTAATCCTTGACAGAGTTGTCAAGCGGTGTAAAGTTTACCCAGGACCAAAGGTAATGATCAAAAGAACCAAAGTCTTTTTGAACTTGAAGAAAAGCCTGTGCATTAGCTCTGGTGGCGTAGATTTTCAGACGATTGCGGATAACATTGGGGTTTTGTAAAATCTCATCCAACTCTGCATCTGACATAGTGGCCACCTTGTTAAGATCATAGCCATGAAAGGCTTCTCTGAAAGCTTGACGCTTATTAAGAATGGTCTCCCAGGAAAGACCCGCCTGATAGGTCTCCATACATAGCAATTCAAATAAATCATGTTCGTTATGTAGCGGTTTCCCCCACTCCTGATCATGGTAGGCGATATATAGAGGGTTGGTCAGCTTGACCCAAGTACAACGTTTTGTCATGATATTTTTTCCTTCAGTGCTGGTAGGTGATTGATAAAGCCAAATTTTATCAATTGGACACCTTTTTAGTTTTGTGGACTTTACAGATTTCTTAGCACGTTACTAACTAAACACGAAGCTAAGGACTGTGTGAAAAAGATAAGTCTTTCTAAAACTTCTTGGCTCTTCGTCAGATTTCCCATTGTCACTTTGTCCTTTTAACGCTCCTTATACCTTCACTTCATCAGCATTTTCAAGCTGGACTTGATATATTGTTCAGCGGTTTCAGTGGTACCTTCAAAAAAGGCTTTGATTTTCTTGAGTTCGTTGGCTTTATAACCTAGAGCTAGAAGGGCTTCCATAGCTTCTTCTAGTTGCTCATTATTAGCTGAAGAAGCCTTAGAAGCTTTGCCATTTTCCACGGGAAGCTCTACAAACTTGCCAGCTAAATCCAAAACCATCTGTTGGGCAGTCTTTTTGCCAATCTTTGGAAATTTAGACAGGTATTTGATATCGCTATTATCAATAGCATTAACAAGGCCTTCGTTATCATCCACAGCAATAATAGCTAGCGCAGTTGTCGGACCTATACCTGAAACCGAGATGAGGTTGAGAAAGACTTGCTTCTCATCCTCTGTGTGAAAACCATAAAGTAATTGTGCATCTTCCCGCACCACATGATGAAGATAAACTTGCACTTCCTGATTCATCTGACCAGAAAAGCTATAGGGATTAGCGACATTGATGATATAACCCAGACCATATGCCTCCACAACAATGTATTTTGCAGTAATCTTAGTCAGGTTTCCTTTGATATAATCGTACATGTTAATATTTTCCTAATTCTCTTAGACTGGTGTGATTCTCTTGAATACGGCGAAACATCTTTTCCATATCAGACTTAGAAAAGTTGACTAGAACAGGACGACCGTGAGGGCAATTGTATGGATTTTTACACTGAGCAAGCTGCACAAGCAAATTACGTGCTGAATAATCATCCAAACTATGATTAGCCTTAATGGAACGTTTACAGCTCATCATAATAGCCAACTCTGCACGATATTTTTTTACCGAAACATCATTGGTCAAAAGAAGCATATCACACATTTCATAGACAGCAGCCTCAATTTCAGTCTCTTTCATCCAGATAGGGTGTTCTCGCAGAATGAACGTATTATTGCCATAGGGCTCTAAGTTGATGCCAACCTGATTAAGCATTGGCATCTTTTCTTGCAAACTAATAAAGTCCGCTCCTGAGAACTCAAAAAGATAAGGCACTAGCAACTGCTGTAAAGAACTGTCAACTTCCCCAATTTTGTCACGATAATATTCATACTTAACACGCTCCTGTGCAGCATGCTGATCAATGATATAAAGACCGCCATTTCCTTGAGCAAAAAGATAGGTGCCATGCATCTGGCCAAAGTAATCCAATTCTGGGAAGCTGGACTGTTCTTCATTTTCCAAATTATCAAGCATCCGGTTAATCTTTGCCTTATTTTTAAAATCCAGACTTTCGTGCTCACCCACTGCTTCATCTGCTGGGCGCTTGGCATGTTTGATGTTTTGGGTAGGTTGCTCAGTGTCAATTTCGTTGACAACAGCGTCAACCTTATCAAATTGAGCAGTCGTCTCCTCAACCACATCAGACTTCATAAAGAAATCGTTTCGTTCTTTATCATAATAAAGTTTGCTTTGTTTGAGAGGAAGGGTTGTCTGTTCAGGTTTTGGAAAACCTCGTGTGCTAGATTTGGCTAAATTTTCAAGAGCGTCTGGTATCAAGTCTTGTTCCCTTAGACTCTGGGCAATCGCAGAACTAACTAGCTGCATAAGTTCCTTTTCCTTGGAAATACGAACTTCTTGCTTGGTGGGGTGAACATTGACATCTGCCAAATATGGATCTATCTGGATATCAATCACAGCAATAGGAAAACGTCCCACCATCAGCTTTGACCCATAGCCATCTAAAATAGCACGATTAAGTAAGAAATTTTTGATGTAACGACCATTGATAAGGATTGTAATATAATTACGGCTTGCTCGTGTCAATTCTGGTAAACTGACATAGCCTGATACCTCAAAATCAAGATCAGCTGCTGAAATTTCAATCATTTTCTTAGCCGTATTGAGCCCATAGATTCCAGCAATAGCCTGACGTAAATCACCTGTTCCACTTGTCTTTGTCAACTCACGTCCAGCACTAATGAGGGTAAAAGCCACTTCAGGATGAGCTAAACCAAGCCGATTTATTACATCTACAATATGAGCTAACTCTGCCTGCAAACTTTTCATGTATTTTAAACGGGCAGGGGTATTAAAAAAGAGATTCTTAACAGTAATCTTCGTTCCGACTGGTGTAGAAGTCACTTCCTGTTTTTCAATTTTGCCCCCATTTGCAACTAATAAGGTTCCATGTGGTTCATCAGCTGTTGCTGTTTTCACTGTAAAGGAACTGATAGAAGCAATTGAAGGAATGGCTTCACCACGAAAGCCCAGTGAACGAATGCGAAAAAGGTCTGACTGGCTTTTAATTTTACTAGTAGCATGACGACGCAAACTAAGCGCTACATCATCAGCTGCAATTCCTTCACCATTATCCGTAATTTGAATGAGTTTGAGACCAGATTCTTCAATCTCAATGGTAATTTGTGTGCTCCCTGCATCTATGGAATTCTCCACCAACTCCTTCACAACACTAGCTGGGCGTTCAATTACCTCACCAGCTGCAATTTGATTGGCTAGAATTTCTGGAAGTTCAATAATTTTTGTCATAGTAGTCCTCACTTTATGTCAAACCTATTATAACATAAAAGGCGGAGACTTTTCATAAAGCCATTCTCCACCTTGTCAACTTATCATTGTTCTTGTCACAACTGTCAATTTATCGTCAATCATCACAACAACTTTTTCAATTCATAAATAGTATTCATAGCCTCCATTGGAGTTAGATTCATCAAATCAACAGCTCTTAAGGCTGCTATAACCTGCTGATCAGTATTCTCTTCAAACAAGGATAATTGCTCCACTCTATTCATTTCTTTTGAAAAGGAAGAAGTCTTAGAATCTTCTAAAATCGGTAATTGAACAGCATTAGATTCTAAATTGCTTAAAATTGAATCTGCTCGCTCAAGAAGCTTTCCAGGGAGACCAGCAATCTTGGCAACGTGGATACCATAGGATTTATCTGCTGGACCTTCTGCAATTTTATGAAGAAAAGTCACTTCGCCATCATTTTCTAAAGTTGCCACATGAACATTGACAAGTTGCGTCAACTCCGTTGACAACTCTGTCAATTCGTGATAGTGAGTTGCAAACATCGTCTTGGCACCAATATAATTGTGAATATATTCAATGATAGATTGAGCTAGTGCCATACCATCATAAGTTGCTGTCCCGCGGCCTAACTCGTCAAATAAAATCAAAGAATTTTGACTGGCGCGTTTAATAGCTTGGTTAGCTTCCATCATTTCAACCATAAAAGTTGATTGCCCCGAAATTAAATCATCAGCTGCACCAATACGCGTAAAAATTGCATCAAAAATCGGTAAATCAACCTTGTCAGCTGCTACGAAGGAGCCTAACTGAGCCATGATAGCCGTCAAGGCCAACTGACGCATATAGGTGGATTTCCCACTCATGTTTGGACCTGTGATTAACTGAATACTAGTATTCTCATCAAAAACAATGGTATTTGGAATGTACTCCTGCACTCCCATAACTTTTTCAACAACTGCATGACGCCCATTTTCAATCTTAATACGATGGGTATCATTAAAACTTGGCCGAACATAATGGTTATTTTCAGCTACTACCGCTAAACCTTGCAGTACATCAACAGTAGCAATTGCTTTGGCAAGGTCTTGTAAACGCGTAATATAGCGTTCAACCTGTGCACGGATACTCATAAAAATATCATACTCTAAACTAGCTGACTGTTCACGTGCTTCTAGCATCTCTCCTTCAATCTTAGCTAGTTCAGCAGTCCCATACCGTTCTGAGTTTTTCAAAGTAGCCTTACGGAAAAAATAATCTGGAACCAACGAAAGATTAGAATTGGTCACATGAAAATAATATCCATCTTTGCGGTTATAATCAATTTTAAGCGTGCTAATTCCACTAGCCTGACGCTCCTTTGCCTCAATTTCTGCAATCCAACCTGTCCCCTCACGTAATACTTTTCGATACTTATCAAGGGTATCATCAAAGCCAGTCCTAATAATATTTCCTTCAGTAATTGTCGCTTGAGCGTCTGGATCAATGGCTGAACGAATAAGGCTTTCTAACTCAGGTAACGTATCAAGTTGGTTGACAAGCTTATCAAGTTCAGGTGCGCCGATAGATTCCAATATCGATTTTATCAAGGGAACTCGTGCCAAGGTATCTCCCAATTGAAGGAGATCTTTGGGATTAGCTTTTCCAAATGAAACACGGCTAGCCAGTCGTTCAATGTCATAAACACCCTTAAGGCTTTCCGATAAATCACTACGCTCAAAAAAATGATCCAAAAAAACTTGAATAATGTCTTGACGCTCAAGAATTCTCTCCAAATTTACCAATGGACGATCAATCCAATTTCGCAGAAGACGCATCCCCATTGCAGTCTGAGTCTCATCTAGCAACCAATAGAGACTACCATGCTTCTTTCCTGTCCTTGCATTTTCTAATAAATCCAAACTTGTTTTTGTTGCATAAGACATCTGCAGATAGTTTTTTATCTCATAATGAACAAGCTTCTGTAAGTGACTGAGTTCACGTTTTTGTGTTTTATGAACATAGCAGAGCAATTTCTCAGCTGCTGAGATCTCCACTTCTGTCAAGTTAGTGTCAATCAAGTGTACATCGTCAAAACGATCTTTTTCAGCTGATAAAAGTAAATTCATCTGTTTTACTAACACCTGCTCATCTGCCTCTGATAGATCATAACCGATAACAAGTTCACGAGCTTTAAGGTTCTGAATTTCACTGCGAACAGCTGCAAAATCGTTCAAGTTTGTGGCAAAAAATTCACCCGTTGATACATCCATATAAGCCAAACCAAACATTTGGCCATCAGTGTCAATAGCCACAAGAAAATTATTGGCATTGTCTGGTTTAGTAGAATCAACAACAGTCCCTGGTGTGATAACTTGTACCACTTCACGTTTAACCACGCCAACAGCCTTTTTAGGATCTTCAACCTGCTCTGCAATAGCAACTTTATAACCCATCTCCACAAGCACATCAATGTATTGTTGCGCCGAATGATATGGAACCCCCGCCATCGGAATTGGATTTTCTGCATTTTTGTTTCGGCTAGTTAGACTGATTTCTAAAATCTGAGCAGCCTTAACCGCATCTTCATAAAATAATTCATAAAAATCCCCCATACGAAAAAGCAAAAAAGCATCTGGATAATCTTTTTTGACATCCAAATACTGTTGCATTCCTGGAGAAATTTTGTCATTTGCCATTGACTAACTCCTCATTAATTCTGTCTTCTATACGTTTAGTGACATACTGGATGAGATCACTTGCATCTTGCATCTTACTACGGTAATCCTGAACAATCGGAAGCTCTAAAAGGTCTTTCTGAATTTGCTGCGCTTGCTTATCCGCTTCATGTTCTGCCTTTTGCTTATCAATTTTTTTAAATAGCACAGCATCTTGTTGATGAGCTTTCATTTTATGTACTAAATGTTTTAATTCTGGATAAGATTTCAGTTTTTGTTCAACTTTCTGAAAAGATTGAACACTTTCATGATGCTGAACAGCTTCGGCCAGCCGTAAAACAGCCTCTTCGTAATTACTCATAGTGTCGCCGATAACTCCTGCTCAAATTTTTGAGCTATCTCCTCATCTTTGCAAATCACAAGGAGAGTGTCTGCGCCAGCAATTGTTCCCAGAACCTCTGGAACTCCATCACTATCAATGACATTAGCAAGGACGTCTGCTTCCCCCAAATTTGTGTGCAATACTAGCATAAAGCCTGCGCGCGCAACCTTCAAAATATAGGGAATTACTGCCGAACTAAAACTACTATTACTTGTTTCTGCGAGGCTATAATAGAGTTTCCCCTCAGCATTACGCAACTTGAGCAGACCTATTTCACGCAAATCACGTGATAATGTTGCCTGAGTTACATCAATTCCTTCCTCATGCAATTTTTTCTTGATTTCCTCTTGAGTACCAATTTGTCCCGACTGAATCAGACGTTTTATCAAATTTTGTCGACTAATTTTATTCATTTATTTTCCTCGTTTAGTATAATTATCCCTAAAATTATACCAAAAATTTTCTTTTTTTTCATCTATCTATTGTTCTTTAAAAGAGAAGTCACGTAAAACTTACCCTAAATTTTCAAAAACAGTTCTAATGCTCAATGAAAATCAAAACCAGACTAGACGACATAATTGCAGATAGAACTGTTTTCATCAAATAAAGCAACAGCCGTCTGAGTTTGATTTCCTTCGGAAAGTATAAATGGTAACTTCGAAGAAAATCAATATTTCAACGTGTTGTATTTCAAATTTCATCAGGTCAAGAGCTTTGAAAAGGTCTGATACTCAATGAAAATCAAAAGTAGCCTAGGAAACGAAGCCGACGATAGAACTTGAGTTCATCAAGGCAAGTTGACAACGGATAATTTTGATTTTCGAAGAGTATGAGTATTTTTATTTTATCGTTAATTATGTTTACCTACCTAATATCAACTTCTTACAAGAAAATACAATTTTTGTTTAGGTTTAGAAATCTAAGAGTTTACTTTTTTGAATTTTATCTTTTTTAAACGTTTTCTGGCTCTACAGCTCTGCTTTTTTATGATAAAATAGTATGACTACACTATTATGAGGAGACTTTCATGGATACCAAAATACTCATTGCCCAAGAAATTGCTAAAGTTGTTCCCGAACTTGAGCAAGATAATATCTTAAAACTACTCGAAAAACCTAAAAATACTGATATGGGAGACTTTGCCTTCCCTGCCTTTTCTCTGGCAAAAGTGTTACGTAAAGCACCTCAGATGATTGCTACTGAAATCGCCGAGAAGATTGATACCTCTGCTTTTGAAAAGGTTCAAGCAGTTGGTCCTTACATTAATTTCTTCCTCGATAAATCCAAAGTTTCAGCCGATGTCCTTAAACAGGTCATCTCAGAAGGTCGGAACTACGGTCAGCAAGATTTAGGACAGGGACGTCATATCGCCTTTGACATGTCTAGCCCAAACATCGCTAAACCCTTCTCTATCGGTCACTTGCGCTCCACTGTCATTGCCGATAGTTTGGCTAATGTCGTTGAGAAACTTGGCTATAAACCTGTCCGTATCAATCACCTAGGTGATTGGGGTAAACAATTCGGAATGCTTATCGTAGCCTATAAAAAGTGGGGTGATAAGGCAGCCGTTGAAGCTAATCCGATTTCAGAATTGCTAAAACTTTATGTCCGTATCAATGCCGAGGCAGAAAAAGATCCTACGATTGATGAAGAGGCACGTGAGTGGTTCCGAAAACTTGAAGCAGGCGATCAAGAGGCTACCGAACTTTGGCAATGGTTCCGTGACGAAAGCTTAGTTGAATTCAATCGTCTTTATAAAGAGCTTGATGTCTCCTTTGATTCCTATAATGGCGAGGCCTTTTATAACGACAAGATGGACGAAATAGTGAATCTTCTGGAAGAAAAAGGCTTGCTAGTAGAGTCACAAGGTGCACAAGTGGTTAATCTTGAAAAGTACGGCATTGAACACCCAGCTCTTATAAAAAAATCAGATGGGGCAACACTTTACATCACTCGTGATTTAGCTGCAGCCCTCTATCGCAAACGTACTTATGATTTCGCACAGGCCATATACGTTGTCGGAAACGAACAAGCTGCTCACTTCAAACAGTTAAAAGCAGTTCTAAAAGAAATGGGCTATGATTGGTCAGATGATATGACCCATGTAGCATTTGGGCTTGTAACAAAGGGTGGTAAGAAACTCTCGACCCGCAAGGGTAATGTTATCCTCCTTGAGCCAACCATTGCTGAAGCTGTCAGCCGTGCTCAAGCACAGATCGAAGGAAAAAATCCAAATCTAGTAAATAAAGAAGCCGTTGCTCATGCAGTTGGAGTGGGAGCCATCAAGTTTTATGACCTTAAAACCGATCGTATGAACGGTTATGACTTTGATTTAGAAGCCATGGTATCTTTCGAAGGCGAAACCGGACCTTACGTTCAATATGCTCATGCCCGTATCCAATCTATTTTACGAAAAGCCAGCTTTACACCAATTGTCAACCAAGTTTACAGTTTAAATGACCCTGAAAGTTGGGAAATTATAAAGCTAATTCAAGACTTCCCACGCATCATCAACCGTAGCTTTGACAATTACGAACCATCAATCATAGCAAAATTTGCCATCAGCCTAGCACAGGCCTTTAACAAATATTACGCTCATACTCGTATTCTTGACGAAAGCTCTGAGCGTGATAGTCGCCTAGCTCTCTGCTACGCAACCGCAACTGTTCTAAAAGAAGCTTTACGACTCCTTGGTGTTCAAGCACCTGATGAGATGTAATAATAAAAGATATTTCAAAAATCCCAAATTCAAATGAATTCGGGATTTTTATATTCTAACTTTTATCATAATTTTTTCGTCGAATCTTAAAATCAGAAGAAACTACCTCATCAACATCAATAATAGAAATAAAGGCATCGGGATCAAGTTCTGCCATTATTCCCCGAACATCACGCACCTCACTGGGGTTAAGGACAACATAAAGAATATTAAAATCCGCTCCCGAATATGCCCCCTGTCCCTTTAAATAGGTAACTCCTCGATTTATTTCATTAAGAATTGCTTCTGCAGCTTCTTCAGACCTTTTCGTAATAATAATCATACCACGAACAGTGTAACCACCATTTTGGACAATTGTTAGAACTTGGCTGAAAACGAAACTTGCAATTAAAGTGTAAAGCATATGTTGTAAATCTACATAAGACAACGAAGCTAGTAAGACGATAGCATCAATAAACAGTAAAGTTTGTCCCAGTTTAAAGCCCATTTTTTCTTCTGCTACTCGACCAATAATATCGGTACCTCCTGTTGTAGCTCCGTAACGAAAAACTAAACCACTTCCAACTCCGGAAAAAAGCCCAGCTACAATAGCCACTAACATCATATCGTTACGAAGGGGAATTTCGATTGGGACACACTGCCATATCCAAATAAAAATAGACATGAGTACCGTCCCATAAATCGTTAATGCTAAAGACTTTTTCCCAAGAACTTTTGCCCCTAAGATAAAAAGTGGAATATTAAAAACCAAAGAAGAGTAGGCTGGATTGATACGGTACAAGGCATGAATAATCAAGGTCACACCTGCAACTCCACCTTCTGCTAGTTCGTGAGCCATATTGAATTTAACAAAACCAAATGTATAAATGGCTATCCCCAGAGCAATGAGAAGCAACTCTTTCGTTTTCGTTAAAATTTCTTTTTCCATATTACCTCACCTTATCACTATTCTTCAACTATAGTCACCCAGCTCAGCTTTTATGATTTTTCAAATCGTTTTTTTCTAGATCAATTTCCAATTAAAGTTTGGTAATAAAGCTGAAAACTATAAAGATACTACAAAAGACCATTGCCTAACACGGTTTAATTATTATCTTTTTATTGGACGCTTGTATTTGCTCCTAGCAGCCACGAACTCTGGACTCATGACTTCATCAATGCTAAAGACAGAAACAAAAGCCATCGGATCTAACTCTCGTATCATGTCCTTGGTTTCTCTCACATCCTGCGGGCTCATCGCCACATACATGACTTGCTTTTCTTTTCCAGAATAGGCTCCCTCACCTTTAAGATAAGTAACCCCTCGTCCAAGTTTTTCCATAATCTGTTGAGAAATTTCTGGAGCTTGATCTGAAATAATCATCATACCACGTACAGAATAGCCACCGTTTTGAATGATATTAACCACTTGACTGTACATAAAACTAGCAATCAAGGCATACATCATCTGGGGAATGGTAATGTAGGTCAATGATAGTATCATCACAAAAATATCAAATCCGAGCAAGGCTTGATTAAGCTGGATTCCAAACTTATCTTCAATGACACGAGCAATGATATCAGACCCACCAATTGTTCCACCGTATCGAAAAACAATACCACCACCTAGCCCTGCTATGGTTCCCGCAATCAAAGAGACAACCAAATAATCCTGTTGCAAATCAACGACTAAAGGAATTTTCTGAAAGAGCCAGATAAAAAAGTAAAGCGAAGCGATACCTTCAAGTGTGTAAACCATAGCTTTTCGACCAAAGAGATAAGCTCCTAAAATAACCAGCGGAAGATTGATAAGATACCCCGAGTACGTTGGATTCACCCCAAACAGAGCATGAAAAACAAGCGTTAAACCAGCAATCCCGTTCGCCGCAACCTTATTTGCCATGTTAAAATAAACAAAGCCAAAGGCATAGATGGCTGCGCCTAACGCAATGAAGATAAAATTTTTCAGACGAAATGTATAATCAATCTGCATTTTCCCTTACCATTTCTAATCAACGTCAACAAAACGTCCCATAACATGGACATTTTCAGCTATGGAAACAAAGGCTTTTGGGTCTGCCCTTAACATGAGGTGCTTAAAATCATTATATTCCTCACGAGTAATAATAGTGATTAGCACTGCTTTTTTCTCATGATTGTACGTTCCTTCAGCATCATTGATACAAGTAACACCTCTATGGAGTTGCTTATGAATTTTACGCGTAACCCGATCTGGATTGCTTGTGACAATCATGGCTTGCATTTTCTTTTGTTTGGTGAAAAGCGCATCCGTCACACGACTAGAGACAAAGATGGTAACCATCGAATAAAGAGCATATTGCCAACCAAATAAAAGACCCGCAAAAATCATGATAAGTCCATTAACCATAAGAGAGATATTTCCCACATCACGACCTGTTTTTTTACGGATTGTCAAACTAACAATATCAGTTCCACCGCTTGAAATTCGGGATTTTAAGCCATAGCCAATCCCAGTTCCCATGACCAAACCACCAAAAATTGCATTGATGAGCGGATCTGTTGTCAACGTAATCTGTGGCATAATTTGGATGAAAAGCGAACTCATGGTTACTGTTATAAAAGTGAAAATTGTAAATTTATGACCAATTTTATACCAAGCCAAAATTAAAAGTGGGAGGTTGATTGCATAAAAAGTCAGCGATACAGGAACGGTAAATCCAAGCAAATGGTGACTCAGAGCTGACACCACCTGTGCTAGTCCAGTAACACCACTTGAATAGACATGACCTGGCTGAAAAAAGAAATTGACCGCAATTGCCGACATCAAGCCATAAAAGAGAGAAGCGGAAAACTTCTCTGCATATTTTTCTTTGGAAATACTCCGAAGAGTACGCCACAATCCGAATTTTTTTGCCCATCGGCTAATGACAAACTTACTTCGTTTGTATAAAGATGCTTTTTTAATCATTGCTATCGATTGATAATGCTAATTCATCTAACTGTTTATCTGAAACGACACTTGGTGCCTGAGTCATTGGATCAGAAGCTTTGTTATTTTTAGGGAAGGCAATCACTTCACGGATGTTATCCTTACCAGCAAGTAGCATAACAAAACGATCAAGACCTATCGCCAAGCCACCATGCGGTGGAAAACCATAGTCCATAGCTTCCAATAAGAAACCAAATTGTTCATTAGCTGCTTCAGTTGAGAAGCCTAAAGCCTTGAACATACGTTCTTGCAATTCTTTTTGATTTATCCGTAGACTTCCACCACCAAGTTCATAGCCATTCAAAACGATATCATAGGCGACTGCACGAACTTTAGCGAGATCACCTTCAAGCTCATGCGCTGTTTCAGCTTGCGGCAAAGTGAATGGGTGATGGGCAGACATGTAGCGTCCTTCCTCTTCTGACCATTCAAACATCGGCCAGTCTACAACCCAAAGGAAGTTGAATTTCGAGCCATCAATTATGTTGAGCTCTCTAGCAATACGCGTCCGCAAAGCACCCAGTGTCGCATTTGCGATTTCAAGCGTATCTGCTACAAAAAGAACTAAGTCATTCTCTTCAAGTTGTAAAGTTGCTGTCAACTTGCCTTCAATACTTGTCAAGAACTTAGCAATTGGACCATTTAAGGAACTATTATTATATTTAACCCAAGCTAGCCCTTTAGCACCATACTGTTTAGCAACATCTGTCAATCTATCAATAGCTTTGCGAGAATACTTATCAGCATTATTTTTCACAACAATGGCTTTGACCGACGGTGCTTCTGAGAAAACTTTGAAGTCAACTTCCTTGACAATGTCTGTCAAGTCCTGTAAAAGCATATCAAACCGAGTATCAGGTTTGTCTGAACCATAGTTATTCATGGCATCATCATATACCATACGTGGGAATGGCAGTGTAACATCAATCCCTTTGGTTTCCTTCATAACACGAGCAATCATTCCTTCTGTAATGTCTTGGATTTCTTGCTCTGAAAGAAATGATGTTTCCAAGTCAACTTGTGTAAACTCAGGTTGACGGTCTCCACGCAAATCTTCATCACGAAAGCATTTAACAATTTGGTAATAGCGATCAAAACCAGCATTCATCAAAAGTTGCTTGGTGATTTGCGGACTTTGTGGAAGCGCGTAAAAATGACCTTGACTAACACGGCTTGGCACCAAATAATCACGCGCACCTTCTGGTGTTGATTTGGTCAGCATCGGTGTTTCGACATCAATAAACTCCAACTCATCTAGGTAGTTACGAATACTATGTGTTACGGCTGCACGTAATTTAAAATTACTGAGCATTTCTGGGCGTCGAAGGTCTAAGTAACGGTAACGTAAACGGGTATCATCACTAGCCTCCATACCATCTTTAATTTCAAAAGGCGTTGTTTTAGCTGTATTTAGTATAGTTAAGGCAGATACTTTCAACTCAACGCTACCTGTTGGCAAGTTAGCATTTACCTGCTCACGCGCAGCAACCTGTCCACTTACTTCAATTACAAATTCATTACGTAAGCTTTCAGCAGTTGCCATAACATCAGCAGAAACTTCCTCAGGATTGATGACCAACTGCATAATCCCTTCACGATCACGAAGGTCAATGAAAACCAGCCCACCGAGGTCTCGACGACGACCCACCCAGCCTTTCAACGTGATTTCTTGTCCGATATGTGTCGCGCGAACGCGACCAGCATACATTGTACGTTCCATGATATACATTCTCCATCTAAAATATTCATTCCCATCTATTATAGCAGAAAGCACACAAAAACCCCACCCATTGTGGGGACTTTTTTAGATTTTTAAAGAAATAGCAGAGCTAATTTGTTAAAACAGGCTTGTCAAAAAATTTTGTCACTCGAAAACCACAGTTGTCAACAATATTTGATAGACAAACGGGATGAAATCTTTTACACTAAGGGTGAGAAAAGGAGAGGTTAATATGACAGAAAATATCAATGTTGGACAAAAACTGCAGATGGCTCGTAACAAACAAGGGCTAACACAGGAACAAATAGCTCAACAACTTCAAGTTTCTCGCCAAACAATTTCTAATTGGGAGAATAATAAGTCATATCCTGATATCGTTAGCCTTATTACACTAAGTGAGCTTTACCAAATTAGCCTTGATCAACTTCTGAAAGGAGACAAAGCTATGATTGAACATTTATCAAAAAGTACTAATACTGTCGCTAGTAATCGGCGCTTATTAACGGCTATTATTTTAAATATCATTATTTTAATTGCATTTATTTTGTTTAATAGCCTCATTACCCAAAATACTACTTTGCTTTTCACCTGCTTCTTAATTGCTTTAGCAAGTACAACTTTCCTTTTTTACCAAATTATCAATCGCATTTAAGAGGTGATTTACATGCTTTTATTTGTTAGTCTTGGTTGTAGCGTTATTATTCTCTCAGGTATCTATTTGACATATCAAGTTTTTCAAGTCGTTTACCTTGATGCCCAGTATCGCCATATCAAGAAACCTAAATTATGGGCCTGGTTTTCTATTAGCGGTCAACATAGCGAAGGGCTTATTCTTTATCTTCTTACACGAAAAAAACATCCCAGAGAGGCGTTCTCCGATGATGACTTTCTAGCCTTTCAAAAAGGTAAAAAGAAAGCAATTGCGGCATTTATCTTTGAAGTGATTGGCGCAGTTCTATTTCTTATCGGTATTTGCTTTTACCACTAAAAATCAGCTAGAACAAGTCTAGCTGATTTTTATACTAATGTTTTAAAAATTTCAGCAAAATTGCTATTAATTTCTTCAAATCCAACGGTGATCTCTTGACGTGTCTTATTATTCTTAAGTGTTACTTGCCCAGCCTCAATTTCACTTTCACCTAGGGTAATAATCGTTTTTGCTTTGAAGTAATCTGCTGATTTGAATTGCGCTTTGATTTTGCGCTCAAGGTAATCACGCTCTGCTGAGAACCCTTGATGGCGGATAGCTTGCACTAACTCTAAAGCTTTGCTATTAGCCTTATCCCCTAAAACAGCCAAATAGACATCCAGACTTTGCTCAAGCGGTAACTCAATACCTTGTTTTTCCAATATGAGAAGAAGGCGCTCTAAACCTAGTCCAAAACCAAATCCTGGGGTAGTTGGTCCATCAAAATACTCTACCAATCCATCATAACGACCACCAGCACAGATAGTGAGTTCAGATTTGTCAACTTTTGTGATAAATTCAAAAATGGTGTGATTATAGTAATCTAGACCTCGTACCATATTGGTATCAATGACATAAGGAATATTTAAAACTTCTAGCATACTACGCACAGCATCAAAATGAGTTTGGCTATCTTCATCAAGATAATCTAAGATTGACGGAGCATTTTCCACCGCAACCTTATCTTCCTTTTCTTTAGAGTCCAGCACGCGTAGAGGATTTTCATCCAAGCGACGTTGGCTGTCTTTTGACAAAGAATCACGCAACGGTGTCAAATAGTCAATCAAAGCTTGACGGTAAGCTAGTCGACTTTCCGTATTCCCTAGACTATTGAGATGCAGGGTTACATCTTTAATACCAAGTTCTGTGAAGAGTTGGTAAGCCATGGCAATAGTTTCAACGTCTGTAGCTGGATTGCTGGAACCAAAGCACTCCACGCCAATTTGGTGGAACTCACGTAAACGACCAGCTTGCGGACGTTCGTAGCGGAACATCGAGCCAATATAATACATTTTGACAGGTTTCTGAACCTCTGGTGCAAAAAGTTTATTTTCCACATATGAACGCACTACTGGTGCTGTTCCTTCTGGACGCAAGGTAATGTGTCGATCCCCCTTGTCGTAAAAATCATACATTTCTTTTGTTACGATGTCAGTCGTATCGCCCACTGAGCGCGAAATGACTTCGTAGTGTTCAAATAATGGCGTACGAATTTCACCATAATTATATTTTTTGAATGTTTCACGTGCAACATTTTCTACATACTGCCATTTTTCTGATTGTCCTGGCAGAATGTCTTGAGTTCCTTTAGGTTTTTGAAGTTTCATTTTATGATATAAAGGATGTCTCCTACTAGCTAAAACAGTAACATTTTTCTACATAATGATTGTATTTTCCTTGTGGAGACTGTGTTTTTTCTCAAAAACACCCTTTTAACCCTCACCTTTCACTTAAATTCTTTTCTATTTTAACATAAAAAAAGCATCTTATAAACGTAGGTGAGCCATTTTTATGAAATTCTCATCTTCTGTTACAATTCTATTGCAATTAAGACCCTGAAAGGGTATAATTAAAACAAAGAAAACGCTTGCTGGGGGAGATTTTATGGCTACTAATTTTTCATTTAGACCATATGGAGAAAAGGCTTATCACACAGGTACTGCTATACCTGTTTTTTCATTAAAAAGCGACCGTGATTTTGGTATTGGTCAATTTAGTGACATTAAATTATTAGCCGATTTCTGTCATCAGGCTGGGCTTGATCTGATTCAACTGTTGCCAGTTAATGACACAACTGTAACAAAAACTTCTAAGGATTCTTCTCCTTATACAGCCATCTCGGTATTTGCTCTTCATCCTATTTATCTTGATTTGGAACCTCTTATTAAATATTTAGATACGAAGACGCTTAAAAACTACGAGGCAGAGAAGAAACATCTCAATGAACTTAGCGAAACAGATTATGCTGCTGTTATCACTGGAAAATTAAAATATGCCCGCCTAGCTTTTGATGCTGTAAAAAAGGATCTACTCACTGACATTGCTTTTAAGACTTTTGTTAAAGACAGACAATTTTGGTTACCTGCTTATGCCACCTTCAATTATTTACTAGAAACATTTGAAACGAAAGATTTTGACCAATGGGCGGGTTATGAGAAATTTAGCCAAGAAATTTTTGAAAGTCTCTGTCAGGATGACAAGGCCAGCGACTTCATCAATTTTCAATTTTATTTGCAATATTTGCTCCATCAGCAGCTTTTAGAAGCTAGTGACTATTGTCATTCTTTGGGAATTACTCTAAAAGGAGACATCGCCATTGGCGTTGGACGCTATTCAGTTGATGCATGGGAAAATCCTGACCTCTTTAATCTGGACATGCAAGCTGGGGCTCCACCAGATGCTTTTTCAACCACTGGACAAAACTGGGCGCTACCAACCTATAATTGGTCTGCTATTGAAGCAACTGATTTTCAATGGTGGAAAGATCGCTTGAAAACTATGGCAACCTACTTTGATGCCTTCCGTTTGGATCATATTCTCGGATTCTTCCGTATCTGGGAAATTCCTGAGACCTCTGTTCGTGGTCTGCTAGGTCATTTTACACCCGCTAAAGGATTCACCGTCGAGGAAATTGAATATTTTGGTATTCCTTATCGTTCTTGGGGGGG
Source organism: Streptococcus sp. ZY19097 (assembly GCF_040731245.1). NCBI lineage: Bacteria > Bacillati > Bacillota > Bacilli > Lactobacillales > Streptococcaceae > Streptococcus > Streptococcus sp. ZY19097. The sequence continues at coordinate 50,933 of NZ_CP160400.1, read as the reverse complement.
AGATGCTCGCTTCACTCAACCTTTTATTAAGGACTGGGTGATTGATCGTATCTTTGGTCGCGATAATCGCGACATGGTTATTCAAAATTACCTCAACTACATCGGTTTTGAAAATTATGAGATCAAAGCTGAATTCCAAGATCAACGTGTGTTACAAGAATTAGATATTGATGAAAATATTCGTCAAGGTCTCTATCAGTTGACTGAGAATGTTGTCTTTATCAAAGACCATGCAAACCCAAATCTTTATCACCCACGTATTGAACTCATGGATACAATTTCCTTTGCAGAATTTGGCCATAATGTTCAACAAACACTGCGATGGATGCACGATGACTATTACTACAACCGCAACAACCATTTCTGGAAAGAAAAGGCATTCGAAAAATTACCCGCTTTGGTTACTTCGACAGATATGCTTGCTTGTGGAGAAGATCTAGGCATGGTTCCTACAACCGTCCCAGAGGTGATGGATGAGCTGAAAATTTTAAGTCTGGCTGTGGAACGCATGCCTAGTGATCCTAGTCAATTTGTTCAAAATCTTGATAACTTAGATTACCTCTGCGTTGCTACACCATCCACTCATGATACCGCTACGCTTAGACAGTGGTGGGAAGAAGACTACGAAAATAGCCAAAATTATTATTCCAACGTTCTACACTGGTATGGGCCAGCACCACATCCTATTAATCATGATGTGATTCGTGAAATTATCCGAAGACATTTTAACTCAAATGCCATGCTGGTTATAGTCCCCTTACAAGACTTATTTGCTTTAGCTCCAGAGACAACTATCGCTGATATCAACAGTGAGCGTATTAATGATCCGAGCGATCCATTAAACAACTGGAATTATCGTATTCATCTGCCATTAGAGGAGCTTTTACAAAAAACAGACCTAATCGGAAAGATTTCTGAGCTCTCTCACACAACACGTCGATCGTACCATCATGTTTACTAGAAAGAAATATTGACACGAACTTTGAGAAGCGAGGCTGGACTTTTTGCCTAGCCTCTTAATTAGGATTAGAACATAAAAACGAGAATACTCAATACCATTAGTATGACTATTGGCATTGGTGTGGTGTCTAAGATGCAACCTCCGCTACCTGTTCTTTATTCTAATAAGTTGGAAGAAAGACTTCAAAAAGTCAAATCCTCTGGTAAACAATTATTTAGGATATTTTTGATTTTTCTAGTGGAGGTCGTTTTTATATTAAGAACTCCGCAGGAAATGGTCTGATAACTGAATTTAGCAATCACAACAAACGCATGAAGAAAAAAGTTCCAATAAATTTCTGAAATACAAAAATTTATTCTGAAAAGTTAGGGTGTCAAGAACAATAGTTACAGAAAGCAATTTTTTCAAGAGCTATTTTGGGAAAAGAAGACAACCATTTTTGAGTAAACTCTCTCGAAATACCTAAAATTTGACATTTTTACGTTTTCAAAAGTTTTTCAACAAATGATTTTCTTCATGCGTTTGTCCTGATTTAGCAACTAAAAAGGCTTTACAGAGCCTTTTTTTTGTGTTATACTGGTTTTCGTGTGAAATAACAGCAGAGAGACATGAAGCTCGTCAACAGTTGTCTTGCTATAAGTAACCTTGGCTGTTTAGGCGAAGGACACCTGCACGAATCAGGGTTTCTTAAAACGTTATTTCCTACAAAATTATATTTTTATAGGAGGACATGAAAATGTCACGTTATACAGGTCCATCATGGAAACAATCACGTCGCCTTGGTTTGTCACTTACAGGCACAGGTAAAGAGTTGGCACGTCGTAACTACGTACCAGGACAACACGGTCCAAACAACCGTTCAAAACTTTCAGAATACGGTTTGCAATTAGCTGAAAAGCAAAAATTACGTTTCTCATATGGTTTGGGTGAAAAACAATTCCGTAACTTGTTCGTACAAGCTACTAAAATCAAAGGTGGAACACTTGGTTTCAACTTTATGGTTCTTTTGGAACGCCGTCTTGACAATGTTGTTTACCGTCTTGGTTTGGCAACAACTCGTCGTCAAGCTCGCCAATTTGTAAACCACGGTCATATTCTTGTTGATGGTAAACGTGTTGATATCCCATCATACCGTGTTGAAGTTGGTCAAGTTATCTCAGTTCGTGAAAAATCAGCTAAGGTTCCTGCAATTCTTGAAGCTGTTGAAGCAACACTTGGACGTCCATCTTTCGTATCATTTGATGCTGAAAAACTTGAAGGTTCATTGACTCGTCTTCCAGAACGTGATGAAATCAACCCAGAAATCAACGAAGCACTTGTCGTTGAATACTACAACAAACAACTTTAATTTTAAAAGTATTATTAAAAGAGTCCTTGCGACTCTTTTTACTTTTGTCAAAAAATTAAATAGGTAAGAGTTTTAGAATTAGGTTAGTCATCTGACGCGGAGATTCTTTTTTACCATTGGCAATCCAAGATTGACAGAGGCCAAAAAAGGCGTAGGCAAAGTAGATACTACTGTATTCTTTTTCAACAGAGGAAAGTTCTTCACGCCCAAAGCGATTTTGAAAATCAGTGTTGATAAAGATGCGCACCTTATTAATAATAAAAGCTTGAAATTCCCGTGTCCCATTTGCCGAAATTAAGGTAGAAAGTAACCGCTCACGTTTTAGAAATTCAAAAATCTCTAAAAATGCTTGCTCCTTATTGCCTTCGTGCTTTTCAAAAATATATTCAACTTGATTAAAAAGAGTTTGTTGACAAGAGTCAATCAATTCAAATTTATCCTTATAGTGTGTGTAGAAGCTTGAGCGGCTGATGCCAGCTTCTTTGGCAATTTTAATGGTGGTAATGTCGTCAAAACTCTCTATTTTTAAGAGAGCTACCATCGCCTCTTGAATGGCTTTTTTTGTATTAGCTCTGCGATTATCACGTACCATAATAAAACTCTTTTGAACACTTATAGACAGAGTGTCCAAAAACTCCTTCTTTTTCTTGAAATTATTTCATATCTCTGTATAATATATTTTATCACAATTTTTGAACAATGTGTCCAAAATAGGAGAAAATATGTTAGAAGAATTAAAAGCACTTATAAAAAGTCCCAAACTTTGGGTAACAATGATTGGTGTTGCTCTTATTCCAGCACTTTATAACTTATCTTTCTTAGGTTCCATGTGGGATCCTTACGGTAATGTGGATAATTTACCAATAGCAGTCGTTAATCAAGATAAGTCGTCAACGCTTAATAATCAGACCTTATCAATTGGTGATGATATGGTGGACAGTATGTCTAAAAATAAAGCATTAGATTATCACTTTGTTAGCGAAAAAAAAGCTGAAGAAGGTTTAGGAAACGGTGATTACTATATGGTTATCACTTTGCCAAAAGACTTGTCTGAAAAAGCAGCTAGTCTTTTGACAGATGACCCTGAAAAATTAACGATAAATTATCAAACAACAGTTGGACGTAGCTTTGTAGCCTCTAAGATGAGCGAGTCTGCAATGACTAAGCTTAAGGATACCGTTTCTAAGAATATCACGACAACTTATACAAAGGCTGTATTTAAGAGTATGTCTAGTTTACAAGATGGTTTACAAGAAGCAAGTGATGGTGGTAATGAATTGCTCTCAGGAAGTAAACAACTTGAATCTGGTAGTCAAACTATTACAGACAACCTCAATACAGCAGCATCAGGCAGCCAAACTTTAGCAGATGGAACAGCAACACTTTCAAGTGGTTTAACAACTTATACAAATGGTGTATCAACTTTGGCGAGTGGTGCAAATGAATTAAATAGTAACTCAGCGGCTCTTATCAGTGGTATCGCTCAGCTGAAAGAAAGTTCTACACAAGTACAACGACTAGTTGATGGGGCTAATAGTTTAACAGATGGTTTACAGCAACTGGCAACCTCTACAACACTTTCGGCAGAAGAAGCTGAAAATATTCAATCATTAATTTCAGGTTTACCACAATTAAATGCTGGTATTCAGCAACTAAATACTTCTGTTTCTGAGGTATCTTCAAATATTGACACTACGAAAATTTCAACTGCTTTAAATGATATTGCTTCACAAGCTACAGGAATTTTATCAGCAGAGGAAAAGGATAGTTCAGACAGATTAGCTGCTATTCAAGCAACAGCTGCTTACCAAAGTTTAGATGCAAGTCAGCAGGCTGAACTGGTTAATGCATTAAATACTTCAGGAAACAGTGTTAGTCAACAAGCACAACAAATTTTAAAAGATGCCAAAGCAATGCAGGTGGCTTTAGCAGCACTATCGTCTTTATCAAGTAAGGTAACTGAATTGCAGGCGGGAGTTTCACAAATTGCAAGCCAATCAAATATTGCTTTACCTGGATCTGTTGCAGCTTTAACAAAATTATCTGCTGGTTTAACTAAGGTTAATACAGTTACCACTACACAACTTGTTCCTGGAAGTAGTCAAATCGCTTCAGCAGTCTCAACGCTTAACACAAAATTAAGTAGTGGTGCAAATGAATTGTTGACAGGGGCAACAACCTATACAAACGCTGTTTCGCAAATCGCTTCTGGTGCTAACCAATTGGTTGCTAATAATAATCAGCTAACAAGTGGTACTTCTCAATTGCAATCTGGTGCAGAAGCATTAGCTTCTGGTTCAAGTCAGTTAGCTGCTGGCAGCGGCACGTTGACAAGTGGATTGACAACGTTGACAAGCGGTCTTTCAACATTGTCCTCTTCACTTACAGATGCAAGTAAGCAATTATCACTTGTTTCTGTAACAAATAAGAACGCCAAGTTGGTTTCCAATCCTGTATCAACAAAAGAAACAGACAATGACAGCGTGAAAGTAAATGGTATTGGTATGGCACCTTACATGATTGCGGTATCACTTATGGTAGTTGCCCTTTCAACGAACGTTATCTTTGCCAGCTCATTGTCAGGACGCCCAGTGAAAAATCGTTTTGAATGGGCCAAACAAAAATTCTTTATTAATGGATTGATTTCAACTGTTGGTTCATTAGTATTGTATGGTGCTATTCAATTCCTTGGATTTGAGGCCAACTATAATCTGCATACTATAATGCTGATTATTCTGAGCGGCTGGACATTAATGGCCTTGGTTACAGCTTTAGTTGGTTGGGATGACCGTTACGGTTCCTTCATTTCACTCTTAATGCTCTTATTGCAAGTTGGATCAGCAGGAGGTTCTTATCCTATCGAACTCAGCCCAAAATTCTTCCAAGTGGTTCATCCTTATCTACCAATGTCTTATATCGTATCTGGGCTACGTCAGACGATTTCAATGACTGGGAACATTAGCAAAGAGGTTGGTATTTTATCAGCATTCCTTCTTGCTTTTATGGTAATGGCTGTGCTGATCTATAGACCAAAAAAGGAAGTCGTTCATTAATTGAACACTCAAAATAGCATTAAAAGACATATCAAAACGGCACTGACCCCTAAAATAAGACATACGAAAAACACTCCCACTGACATCTAGTAAACTAGAAAGAGGAGTGTTTTGTTATGGGCTGAAAAGCCTATTCGTTAGTAACCAAGTTATCCTGTATCGAAATAGAAAAAGCATGAAAGTCCCATAAGGTCATCTACCATATCTCTGACAACTTTGAGCCCTCTATCGTAGCAAAATTTGCCATCAATCAAACACAGACTTTCAGCATACTACGCCCACATCCGTATCCTTGACGAAAATCCAGAACAGGATAGCCGCCTAATCCTCAGCTATGCAACCGTCCTCAAAGAAGCCCTCCAACTCCTTGGTGTAGAAGCTCCAGATAAGATGTAAGATTCGAGAAACAAGGACTAAAAAAGGGAGTGGGAAAGAACTCAATAAGTCTAAAAAGAGTTCGTCTTCCCACCCCCCGCACAGTTGATTTAGGTCAGATTTGGAGTGTGAAACACGAACAAATCTGCCAATCAACCACTGCGATGAAATATTGACACGAACTTTGAGAAGCGAGGCTGGACTTTTTGCTCAACCTCTTTTTATCTATCCTTAATGATTGCGGCGTTCTTTCCAAGCTAGTAGGCTAGCAACTAGCACTCCTATTCCAGTCAGGCTAAGGAGCATTTGTGCCTCTTCACCTGTCTTTGGTAAGGTCTTTTTCTCTTCTTTTTGAGTTGTTAGCGCCTCTGTTTTAGCTTCAGTGACCTCTGTGCTTGCTGTTGATGGCTGTCTGCTTTACCACTTGTGGTGCTAGCAGAGCTGCTGCTTGAGGTTGCACTAGACTCGGTACTACTTGTCTCCGTCTGCGGTGTTTCCGTCGTCGGTGTCGGCGCTGTTGTCGGTTCTTCGGTCACAGTAGGGTCTGGAGTTGGTTCCGGTGTTGGAGTCGAATGATCTCGTGTGTACCAGATACCGACGTGGGTCTTGTTTTCCATTGTCTCATAGGTATATGTGCCAACCTTAGATCCATCTGTAAGCCTATAGCCAGAGAAATCAAGCGCCGATACAGTGTGGCTTTCACCTGGATTAACCGTAATAACTTCTTCTTTGAGAGTGGTGTTACTTAGGTCGCCATCAATAGAGACCCAAACGACATTAAGAGTCTTAGGCTGCTGAACTGGTTTTTCGGGGGTTGAGCTTGGAGTGTCAACCTTATTATAAAGAAAACCATCCGCAGGATACCAGTCTTCATCATGCCAAACATTATCACCAGTAACATAATCATAGGTGATTGATATACTATTAGCACCATCTACAACATAGCCATCAATATGTGGCGCCACTTCTATAATGGTTTCACCCTTCGAAATTACACCCTCCTTATATGGTGCGATATCCGTATAAGAAGGAACACCTCCATTCTCCACTGTATCATTCAAGGAATAGTGAATGCGATAGGTAATAGGTTGCTCATCTGCATGAACAACAGTAGGAGCGTTCAGCAACTACCCACCCACAGGTGCGACTACGCCACTAAGAATAGTCACTGACGCAAAAACAACACCTAATTTAATAAACTTTTTCATTTTCTTCACCTTTTCGCAACCCTTTTTAGTTTGCCCTCCTTTTATTTTGAATAAACCCCTGCTACAATAGGATTTGTGCGTGTTTTAGTTAACGGTCGTTAACTAAAACAATGAAAAATCAAAAAATGCCAATCTGACAAAAGTTCAAAAACCCGTCAAATCAGCATTTCTAACATTTTTTATTGATAACTTTAATTGTTTTAACAAACGACCGTCTACTAAAACATTATACGATTTTACTTTACTGTTTTTTCTAGCTTTTGTCAACGATTTTTGGGTTAATTTCTCGGTTTGTTCGGATATTGTTGCGCCTTAAAACACTATAAATGGTGGCAGTGGAAATCTGGAGCTGCTTGGCGATGTCTCGGATAGTCATGTCTTCTTCCAGATAACTTCTAATGACTTGCTTTTCTTTGGATTTTGATATGCCTTTATTGCCCAACTTGCCCCCTCGCTCTCTGGCTTTACGCAGACCGTCTTTGGTGCGGTCTGAAATAGCTTGAAGCTCCCACTCTGCCACATAGCCCAACATAAGACAGAAGAATTTACCTGTTAGTGAATCCGTTTCGATTTGTTCGTGAAGAGATTGAAGGCGGATATTATAGCTGGTTAGTTCCGAGATGATAGCGACAGGTGGAGCATTTTTCTGGTCAGGTGGTCTAGCTTATAGACCACAAAGCTGGTTTCTATGCCACTTTCAGCGCAATCCTTGGCGAGCTTGATAGCTTTTTGAAGTTGCGGTCGGTCTTGGTTGCCGCCTGATTCTTTTTCGATGTAGAGCTTGTCGCAAAAGTTTAGAGCTTCTTTTTGAACTTCCAGCCCCAGTTCTTGGCGGTTGACTGTTGAACTGACACGGGCGTAGCCAATAACGACAAAGCCGCTTTCTTGATGTTGCTTAATGATTTTCTTCACCGTTTCCTCCTTCCTTTACTATTGTAGCGGGATGGTTCTATTTTAGAAGAAAGGGGAAGCTCATAAAAAGTGTTTTTTTCTGTCCCAGTGTGGACATAGTACCGATTTGTCATGTTCGTTTTTTTATTCTATTTAGAAATGTTTTATTTTCTATGGTTAAAACATTTGCCTCAAGGGGGACGGCATACTATTATCGTAATTTTAGAGCAATTTTCTTGAAATCAAAAATAGAATATTATATAATTGACTAGTCAATAATTGATTTGTCAATTATAGGAGGTTTACATGACTGAACTTAGCTCGTTGATGTATCAACTTAAAAGAAGTGATCAGAAGATTACTCAACTTTTTGAAGAAAGGTTGGGAATTAGTTTGACTCGATATGAAATTTTATCTCAGCTTTTGAAACAGGCTCCATGCACTCAAATAGCTTTACAGGATAGTTTACAAATTGATCAAGCGGCGATAACACGACATTTGCGGATTTTGGAGCAATCAGCTTATATTGAAAGGAAACGAAATCCTAAAAATCAACGTCAGGTGATCGTTTATGTGACAGACAAAGCCATTCAAGAAATACAAGTAAATCCGAGTCAAGAACATAAAAAAGTAAAGCAACAAATGCAACAAATTTTAAGCGATTCAGAAGTTCAAAACTTGTCCATTTTACTTGACAAATTGGTTACTGGATTAGAAAATATAAATTTTTAAGGAGAAGTTTATGTCAATTATTACTTTAATTTTAGCAACTTTAGTTGCTTTGGAGCATTTTTATATTATGTATTTGGAGACTTTTGCAACCCAATCAGCTGCAACAAGCCGTGTTTTCAACATGAGTCAAGAAGAGTTACGACGTGATTCAGTTAATAAACTTTTTAAAAACCAAGGTATTTACAATGGTTTAATTGCAGTCTTTTTACTTTACGGTGTGTTTACAGGAAGTATAACTGTGGTTACAATTTTCTTGTTAAATGTAATCTTTGCTGCACTTTACGGTAGCTTGACAGCTGATAAGAAAATTATCTTGACCCAAGGTGGCTTAGCTATTTTAGCGCTACTTAGCTTATTATTTTAAATTAAAAATCCACTCCTATAAAAAAAATAGAGGTTCATCTAGTAATTGATGAACCTCTATTTTAGGGAGTCATGACTAGTTTTTAGTGTAAACTAATCACACCATTTTTATTTGTAAGGCTAAGGTTAACCTGAGTTGGGAGAGCTTTTCCTGCCTGTTTACTAATAGTGACAAAACCATTCTTATTTTGTGCTTTTACTTGGCAGTGACTAAGGTTATCATCTGTCAACGTGATGTCAATGAAACCATTTTTATTTTCAACGTCAATTTTTGCAGTAAGTTCAGTGTGTTCGATGATAATGTTTCCATTTTTATTTTCCAACTGAGTTTCTTGAATAGTTCCTTGAATAGTTCGTATATTTCCATTTTTGTTGACAATTTGACAGTTTGATAATTGACATTCAAAACAATTAAGATTTGCATTTTTAGTTTCTAGTTTGCTCTGAATAAATTGACAATTAGTCAATTTGATATTTCCATTTTTACTCTTGATTTTTGCGTGAGCATTTTTTAGACAAGAAACTTCAATATTACCATTATAAGAAATTAGGACAAAGCTGTCACATGTAACTTCGTTCAGAGAGACGTCGCCATTTTTACTATCACCTATAATGCTAGATAATTGGACGTTCTTTGGTAAAATCAGAGTAATTGTTTGTCGTTTTTCCAACAAACGTCCAACGAAGAGGTTAGAGAAAATCATGCTATTTTCCTGTGCTAGTTTATTCTCAATAATGTCTAGTCTGCCCCCATTCTGATTGACAGTGATGTTGTCACCATCGCTGTAGTAAGAAAGTGTAGGCTGTGCGATGTCATCTGTAAAAATATCAAGGTTCAGGGTGTACAGCTGGAAAGTAAGTGACGTTATCGAAGAGAATTTCTGCTCAATCCAAGTAGCTGGTATAGGTTCGTCATCATCCCAATCAGTCCAATCTTTTTCTGGTTGGATTTTTTTGATGTCTAGCGTGTTAATAATTTCTTCTGCAACATCAGCGGGCTCGCCTAATTCTTGACAAATTTGCGCTTCCTTATCTGGTCCAGCTTCATCAAAATACTCGGTGAAGTGTTCCATAATTTCATTATAATCATGTTGAGGAATATTTTTGAGGTGTAAACTTAGTTGATTCAAAAAGTCGTCTTTTGTCATGAGAGGTCTCCTTATTATTGAATTGAAATATCACCCATACTACTCTTAATAGTCAGTGTGTTTGGACTTGATTGATTTAGTTGATCAGTAATATCAGCATCACCAAGATTATTGTCAAGTTTAACTTTTAGGTTTTTACTAGCTAAAGTGATATCTGTATCACCAGCTGCAATATTGAGGGTATTTGTTCCTTTAAAAGTCATATCATTGGCAGAAAAATCACCCATATTTAGTTTGAAATTTGACTGGTCAGCAGTGCTATTTTCAAAATCAACTTCACCAGCGTTGGCTGTAAGACTGAACTTGGTGAGAGAACTCTTGTCAAAACTGCTACTACCAGCAGAGATATTGGCATGACCAGAATTGATGGTTGTGTTTTCAATATCTAGGTCACCCGCAGAAATTTCAAAATTAGCATCAGCTATATTTATATCACTGAGAGATAGGCTCCCAGCTTTTAGGTTGGTTTTCACTGAGTTCAAGTTAGTATCTCGAGGAACAGAAATCAAGATTGTATAGGGGGTAGTTATTTGGCCGTTTTGAGTGAAACCAATAAGGTCAGAAAGGTCGAAAAAATTAATGACAGTGCGACTCTTAGGAAACTGTGAACTTTTCTGACTTACCTTTAAAGTCCCATCTTTGATTTCATGAGTCAAAGGTGATTTGGTTTCAGTTGAGTAAGAAATAAAAGGTTTGTCAATATCAGCTTTAGTAATAATGACATCTGAAACATCACTATCAAGAGTAATATTTTTAAAGGTATCTAATGTCATTTTTTTATAGTTCACTTTAGTAGAAATTTTTTTGGCATTGGTTAAATCAGAGACTCCTCCAGTTGCAAAGCCGTAAGCAGCCAATGTAGCACCTAATAAAGTAGCGCCGATACCAATTCCTAAAAGAACTTTTACCCATTTTTTCATTTTCTATCTCCTTTTCTTTACTGTATGTTTGGCTAGAGCAATGATACCTTGACCGGATAGTTTAGCGATGCTTACAGCAGCCATAATAGCCAATATGGATAGCCCTATAGATAATAAGCCAATTCCTAATCCTAATGTTGTCGTTGAAGTTGAAATACTAAGATACGACCAACTATCATAGAGCATATACAGACCCGATGTTAAAAAAGCAACGCCTAACATAAGAACGGTAATAACAAGAGCAAATCCTACAGCCAAAATGGTAATCAGAAGAGCAAATAGTATAAACACTAAAGGAAGGCTCAAAGGTGTTCCTAAAATCGCTAATATAGCAATCCATACAGTTCTAGTAGTTTTTCGGGGTGTCTTTGTATCATCTACAATTTTTTCATCTAGCAAACGATTTATTAAGTCACTTGCTGCTTCTTTGGGACTTCCTAATTCTGCAATCACTTGTGCTTCATTTTCAGGTCCAGCTTCATCAAAATATTCGGTAAAATAGTCCATAGCTTCCTGATAGTCCGCTTGTGGCAATCGTTTTAAATAATGTTCTAGCTTTGCTAGATATTCAGTCCTTGTCATGTCGTAATCTCCCTTCAATAATTCCGTCTAAAGTATCTTTATAGCTCTGCCATTCTCCTTTTAGAAAAATAAGCTGTGCCTCTCCCTCATCAGTAATGGTATAGTATTTACGTTTCCGTCCCTGATGTTCTTGGGAGTAAGTGGTCAAGAAACCAGCCTTTTCTAATTTTTTGAGAATGGGATACAAAGTTGACTCTTTGATGTTGGCAACTAATTTGATAGTTTGGCTAATCTCATAACCATAGGAATCTTGTTTTTCCACGATAGCTAAAATTAGAAATTCAATCAATACAGCAGATGTTGGAAAATACATGGACTCACCTCCCTATATTTTATATATAATTATTTTATATATAAAATATAAACCTATTCTGAGATAAAGTCAAGGAAAAATATATAAAATTTTTATATATTTTTAAAAGTGATTAGCACAGAAATTCTAGCGAAATTGTGCTATGATAGCTTCAGAAAAAACTTTCGAGGAAAAACATGCAAGATTTAAAGAATATTTTAAACCACTATGAACCGCATCCTTTGGGGCAAGAACGTTGTTATGCGGTGTTTTTACCTTTAATATGGAATGGTAAATCAGGTTGGGAGGTTCTCTATCAAGTCCGTAGCGAAGGCATTTCGCAACCAGGAGAAGTTGCATTCCCAGGTGGTGCTGTTGAAAAGGGAGAAACGTTTGAGCAAGCCGCCATTCGTGAAACTATGGAAGAGTTAAAGTTGCCTTCTCAGAAGATTGATCTTTGGGGTGAGATTGACTATTTAGTCAGCAATCAACAAACCATTCACTGCTTTGTTGGTCAACTTTTTGTTGAAAATTGGCAAAGTATCCAGCCAAATGAAGAAGTCGAACGCCTTTTCACTATTCCCTTGGAAAAATTGAAAAACCAGCCCCCGACTTACTATCGTCTGGAGACTGAAGTTCAAGCAACAGGAGACTTTCCTTTTGAGCGCATTCGAAATGGCCGCAAGTATAAATTTAGTCATTATGACCGTAGAATCCCTTTCTATGACATCGGTGATGAAAACCTTTGGGGCATGACTGCCCAGTTTACACATCGGTTTACAGAGATATTAGAAGGAAAGTAGGAGCATAATAAGTCCAAAGAAGAAAAAACCATTTGATAAACAAGCGAATACCGATTTATTAGGGCTAAATATCTCGTATGCTTACTTTCTATAACACTATTATTCAAAAAGTAAAATCCTATTACTCAAATGTATCCATGAGATGTATGAGACTAAATTGCTTCTTCAAGAAGTTCTGAGAAATTATATCTATCAAGAATTAGATATGAAATATAAATACAAAAATTTCTAAAGATAAAATTTTTTCCTAGCGTTATGTAGTTCTGAAAGTAAATTCTTTCCATGCTCGTCGGCTCATTGAAGATTTAAAATGTAGTTCTATCGAACCAATGTTAGAAAATATTTTAGACGGTGAATAACTGTATCGGTTTTCTTCAGTTGGTAAATAAGAAGCTAAAAAGGAACACCTCCTACGAAGTGTTCCTTTTATTATCTGCATGTTCTACTTAAATTTTATTATCTAAAAAGTGTAGAGAAAAATGTAGTGATTCGGTTGATTTGTACTGCAATGTAATGAAATTCAATAATTCAAAAATCTCATTAAATCAAGGTTTCTACCGTCTATTGACGTGTAGTGAATCCCTATTTCACCTCAGTAAACACAACGTGCTTACGCAATTTTGGTGAGTATTTTTTCAATTGAAGACGGTCTGGAGTGTTACGTTTGTTTTTTGAAGTAAGGTACAAGCGTTCACCAGATTCTTTGTGTTCAAGTGTAATATTTACGCGCATGGTATCTCCCTTCTAATTATTTAGCTTCAGCTTTAGCGATTTTACGTCCTTTGTAGTATCCTTTAAGTGATACACGGTGTGAACGTGAGTAATCTCCAGTAGTTTCGTCAAATTGTACTGATGGAGCAGTCAATTTGTAGTGTGTACGACGTTTGTTTTTCTTCGCTTTTGAAGTGTGACGTGCAGGTACTGCCATTTTCTTTATTTCCTTTCAAATGTATGTTTCGGCTTTCGCCAACTTTAATAGTATAGCAAATCTTTTTTGTAAAGTAAAGTTACTTGACAAAAAAATTAGAAATGCTAAATTCTCAAAGTAAGTTCTAGGCTGCATCTAAAACTAAAAATTATTCCGAGATGGACAAGTAAGAAATTTACTACTGGGATATTTAACCAAACTATGAAAAATAATGATTGAACACTCTCAAATCGTACACATGTATCATTTCTTTCTATAAATTTACCTTTTCCAGACTTTTTGACAATAAATCTCCCACGAAACCACTAAGAATACCTTCTTTTGCGACAATAACAGAACTTAGTCTGAAAATTTAACGTACATATATAAGTTCTATAGTTAATGTAAAATTTGACACTTGAACTGACAAGTAAATCCGTTAAATTTCTAGAAAAAATTTTTTAAAAAAGTATTGACAGTAGTGTTATTTTTAGGTAGAATAGTCTTTGTTCTGTTAGTGAATATGGTCCGTTGGTCAAGGGGTTAAGACACCGCCTTTTCACGGCGGTAACACGGGTTCGAATCCCGTACGGACTATAAATTACTGCCTAGCAGTTTTTTTCTTTATCCGGCATAGCTCAGTTGGTAGTAGCGCATGACTGTTAATCATGATGTCGCAAGTTCGAGTCTTGCTGCCGGAGTGATAAGACACTATCCTAAGTTTTCTTAGGATTTTTATTTTTTCCTAAAATATACATCACCGTTAATAATGGAAATACAAGACTCCCCTTTCTCATTGATAAGAAGGGGAGCCTTGTATTTCCATTAAATTTTTTTCTCAACGTAGAATCATTCAAATTCGAATAACTTTTCTTTTCATAGTTCTTGAGTATAATACAAAACTTATGAGGCCTATAATTGACAGGATTGTTCCTTCTTTTAAACCATTTGGAACAAAACTCAGAGTAACTTCTCCCTTGCCTTTTTGCACATCAACCTTCATAAAACCACCTTGTGCTCTGGAAATTTTTATTTTCTTTCCACTTTGGCTCGCGTGCCAACCTTTATCGTAAGGTAGAGTGAATAGTATAGAGCTGTCTTTTGTAGCTGAATATTTGGTGATTACTTTATTCCCTTGCGTTTTAACGCTAACGTTTTGACTAGAGAGAGCTTCTGTAGCTTTTTGAAAGCTCTCAATATTTAGTTCATAAAAATTCGGACTATTAAAAGATACCTGACTATTCTCTGGAAAAACAAAAGTTATATCAATTGTCTGTCCAGCCTTAAAATAGCCTATATCAAAGAAGCTGTAGGCATTATCTGTTGTATAAAGTGATGTTCTTCCAGATACTGTAATTTGGACATCTTCCCTATTATCATTTGTGAATATTATGTTCGGCATACTGACATAAAGTTGAGTATCTCTGGGAATGTTAACTCTATACGTTATGTTAGCGTCCCCAGTGTTTTGATTATTAGTTGTAACTCTACCATTGAGTGAACTACCTCCAGTTACAATTTGAGAATTCAGACGATAAAAATAGTGTTCCGATAAACCCGTTATTTTATTGATAAAATTTGTTTGATTATCAAGAGTATTAACTGTAAAATTGACATCGCTGTAAACGTCATTTGTCAATAAAGCCATCTGAGCTGAATATTGGTTCTGGTACAAGGAAGTTGCTCCTACCGTCTTCTGTAAATCAAAACCAAATTTATTAATAGGGGTCTCTGACAGATTATACTTAATTCCAAATAAACTATCCATTAGAATTGTATTATTTTGATAACGAAGATTAAGATTTGTACCCGAAGATTTAAACCCTAGTCGATCTAAGACGCTACTTGAAGTTGTATTTCTAATGGAAGAAAATTGGGAAATGCCATTATAGTTGTATTTCATGCTATCATTTCCTGTTTGTGCCAATACACGTTCCATACGATAAAAAGTCGTATTACTCTCTTGCGTATATTTGACAAGACTGTCAATATCCGATAAATTTCTCTCATATCCTTCTCTGGTTGGAAATACCCATTCTGAACCTAAAGCACTAATTTGATAATAGGTATTTAATGAAACCTCAAATATTGTAAAGATAAGTGTAAAGCTTACAAAAATTATTTTAGGCAACTGATGTTTGCAGTAACTTACCAATAAAATAAGATAAGCAATCAAAAAAATCGCTGTCAATATAAACTGTGCATCTGTTAAAAAATCATATTGCTTTCTGAAGATAAAAGTCAGCAGATAACCTAGTCCCAGAAGTCCTAAAGGATAAAAGACCTGTGTCAACTTAATATTATCCAATTGCGTCAAAGTTTCTGCTGCTAATAAAATTATAATTGTTGATAACACCCAAGCATAGCGATGTAAAAACATATTTGGGGCATGCATTCCTTGCCACAACAGATCCAAAGGTTGTAAATAAAAGCTTGACAGAATAAAAGCGATCAAAACACCATAAGCCAAGCGCACCTGCCACCTTACTGTCTTTAATATAAAAAATACTAAAGCTAAAATAAGAGGTAAAATCCCTACTGAAATCATAGGAATTGCACCAAATTTTGTTGTATCATAGGCTCCTATGAAATTTTTAGCAAAGAAATCTAGGTACCAGCTATCTTCTGTAAAGATTTTTGTTATCTTAGTTAATTCTTCACCATGTGTAGATAAGTCTAAAAAGGTCGGTAGTAGCATAATACTACTTGATAAACCTGATAATATTGACACAATTGTAAAGTTAATTGTTTTCCGAAAAATTACTTTCCATGACCAGTCCACTTGTAATTGTACTAAAAAATATAGTGTCAAAAAGATGGTAGCCATAAATCCAAAATAATAGTTTTGGATAAAAAGCAAAGTTAGGCAGATGTAGTAAAGGACAATTTTTTGCTGATTTAGTAAACGATTCAATCCCAATAATATCAGAGGAATTAAAACAAACACATCTAACCACATATTAATTTCAATTTGGCTTATTGTAAAACTCATTAACGCATAGGACGTTGATAAAACTAATATGAATGGCTTGATGATTTTCGAATACATTTTACTAAGACTATAATAAGTTGACAACCCTATCAACCCAACCTTGATTAACGTAAAGATGTAAATGGCGTCTGGCATACTTTTTAAATCAAAGAAGTAAACTAATGGTGACAAAAAACTTCCGAGATAATAGCTAATTAAAGCATAGAAATTCAACCCTAGCCCACTTGTAAAGGTGTAAAAAATACTATCTGAACCATGCAAAATATTTCGGAGGTTCTGCGCAAAAATAACATACTGATGAAAACCATCGCTGGCTAAAATCGTCCGTTCACTATTCCAATAGATATTCTGCGATAGAAATACCAAAAAAAGGATGACCACAGGTACCATAAAGCTTAGCAAAAACACTATAATCGTTTGATATTTTTTTAATAAAGTAGTCATTGTAGTCTCCTCGTTACTGTAAAAATAAAAGGCGCTAACGCCTTTATTTTATTTCCAAAGTTCTTTAACTTTAGATTGCACTTCCTCATTTTCAAGAAATTCATCATAGGTTTCGTCAATTCGATCAATCACACCATTTTTCGAAATGACAACAATGTGATTTGCAATTGTTTGAATAAACTCATGATCATGGCTGGCAAAAATAACAGATTCCTTAAAATCTTTGATGCCATCATTCAAACTTGAAATAGATTCCAAATCCAAGTGGTTGGTTGGATCATCCAAAATCAGAACATTTGATTTTAGGAGCATAAGTTTTGAGAGCATCACGCGCACTTTCTCACCACCTGATAAAACGTTGACAGACTTGTTAACTTCATCTCCTGAAAAGAGCATACGCCCTAAGAAACCACGAAGAAATGTGTCATCATCTTCACCTTTCTCAGCAAACTGGCGAAGCCACTCTAAAATAGATTCTCCAGAAGCGAAGTCTTTTGTGTTATCCTTGGGTAAGTAAGAACGACTAGTTGTCACACCCCATTTGATAGTACCTTCATAATCAATATCATCCATCAACGCCCGCATAAGTGCCGTCGTCTGAATATCGTTTTGTCCGATGATTGCAGTCTTATCACCTGGACGTAAAATGAAACTAATATTGTCAATAACGGTTTCACCATCAATTTTCACCGAAAGATTTTCAACTGTTACAAAGTCATTTCCCATCTCACGCTCTGCTTTAAAGTTAATAAATGGGTATTTACGACTAGAAGGAACAATCTCTTCCAATTCAATTTTATCAAGCATTTTCTTACGAGAGGTTGCTTGCTTAGATTTAGAAGCATTCGCAGAAAAGCGAGCAATAAAATCCTGTAATTCTTTGATTTTTTCCTCTGCCTTGGCATTACGATCGGCTTGCAGACGTGCAGCTAATTCTGAAGACTGCTTCCAGAAATCATAGTTACCAACATAGAGTTTAATTTTACCAAAATCAAGGTCAGCCATATGAGTGCACACTTTATTTAAAAAATGACGGTCGTGGGACACAACAATTACAGTATTCTCGAAATCAATCAAGAAATCTTCTAACCAAGAAATAGACTGAATATCCAAACCATTGGTCGGCTCATCAAGAAGAAGAACATCAGGTTTACCAAAAAGCGCTTTAGCAAGAAGAACCTTTACCTTATCACCGTTGGCCAATTCACTCATATTTTGATAGTGAAGCTCTTCTGGAATATTCAAATTTTGGAGTAGTTGTGAAGCCTCGCTTTCAGCTTCCCAGCCACCTAGCTCTGCAAATTCTCCCTCCAATTCTGCAGCACGCACACCATCTTCGTCTGAAAAATCAGCTTTCATATAAATAGCATCTTTTTCTTTCATGATATTATAAAGACGCTCATTTCCCATAATAACAACATCGATGGCTCTTTCTTCTTCATAGTCAAAATGATTTTGACGAAGGACAGATAGGCGCTCGTCTGGACCGAGTGAAATGTGACCTGTTGATGGTTCAATGTCCCCTGCTAATATTTTAAGAAAAGTTGATTTACCTGCACCATTGGCACCAATTAACCCATAAGTGTTCCCTGCTGTAAACTTAATATTAACATCATCAAATAATTTTCTATCACTGAAACGCAGTGACACATCTGAAACTGTAAGCAATTCTAATACCTCACCTTATTTATCTATGCTTCATTTTACATGAAAAGCCCCCTTTTTTCAACATAAAGGAGGCTTATTTTACATAGGTAACAAAATATCTTTTTCATCTAATTGATAACGCTTCGTTAAACTAAATCCTCTACCCATAACGTGCGTTGCTGGCATAACAACAATAAAAGCAGTTTCATCAATTTTTAAAATATGCCTTTCAAGTCTGGGAACTTCTTGAATAGAAACCGTCGTCATTAACATCGTATGACTTTTGCCTGTAAAGCCTCCTTTTACTGGAATTTCTGTCATACCGCGGTCAGCCTGATTAGCAATATATTTTTTTATCTCCTCAGTAGCTTTGGAAATAATCATAACATTCCGTGAAGATGATAAACCAGTTTGCATACTATTAACAACATAGCTAATGACAAAAAGAGCAAGAATTGAATACATGACAGTGTCTATATCAAAGGCAACAAGTCCCATAGCAACACTAAAACCATCAACAACGGCCATCGCCACAGCAAGGGGTAGTGGTGTGTATTTATGTAGAATTTGAGTGATAATTCCGGTTCCTCCCGTAGAAGAGTTTCCCCAGAAAACCAATCCCAAACCCAAGCCAACAACTACACCACCAAAAATGGCCGCTAATAAAGCATTATTAGTAATAGTCGGTAAATCTTCTGTAAACTTCACAAAAAACGAATAGATCCACGAACCGTAAATGGTCTTTAAGAAGCTTTCTCTTCCCAAAAATAGAAAACACAACAAAAGTAAGGGAACATTAGTAAACATGACAAAATTACCAGGATTCCATCCTAATAATTTTTGCAAACTGACAGCCAGCCCTACAACACCACCAGAAGCAATATTATTCGCTAAAAACATGCTATTAAAGCCAACAGCGGCAACAAAAGAGCCTAGCGTTACCAGACTAAAATCAATAACTCTCTTTTTCATTTTCCCCCTCATTTCTTATAAAAACAAGATTTATTATGGCAAAGTAAGGCGATTTCGTCAAGTTATTTGTTAGTGCTTTCAAAGAAACTTGACAAAGATGAAAATTTATCATAAAATGAAGCCATATTCAGAAAGAGTAATTTCAAGATGTGTTCAGAAAACTAGCGGTTGCTGTGAGCTAGAGGCATCTTTTTATGAAATGGGCTGATGTTCCACGTGAAACAAACACATAAGTTTCAGGTTTAGCACCCCTTATCGTGCCTTAAAGATGACAAAAGTGTAAACCCCGTGTAAACACGCCTGTCAACTGAGGTGGTACCGCGTATTATTGACATTACGCCCTCACGTAAATCTACTACGTGGGGACTTTTTTATTTTTATCAATAGGAAATAGACATGAAAAATATCTATCAAAAATTAGACAAGCATCGTATCATTCAAACAAAACGATTACTACTTCGTCCAGTGACTCTGACAGATGCTCAGGCTATGTATTCCTATGCCTCTGACGAAGAAAACATCCGCTGGACATTTCCTCCTAATCGCTCATTGGAGGAAACAGAGAATATCATCGCATCCATCTACCTAGCTTCACCACTTGGGCGTTGGGGAATTGAACTAACATCGTCAAATGAATTTATCGGAACGATTGATTTGATGAATATCAACGAAGAACTTGGGACTGCTACGGTTGGCTATACTCTGAATAAAAAATATTGGAATCGAGGTTATGCATCGGAAGTCTTGGTAGCAATTATCAAAATTTTCTTTGAACGTTTAGAAATGAATTGTCTCATTGCTGAGCATGTCAAAGAAAATCTAGCTTCTGGTCGGGTCATGCAAAAATCGGGCATGACTTTAATTGCTGAAGAACCTTATTCCAAAAAAGATTGGAAGAATCCTAATCTTTTCATATCAGTCAAACGCTACGCCATTACTAAAGAACATTATTTTAAGGAGAAAAACAAATGACTAAACCAATTATCTTAACAGGAGATCGTCCAACAGGAAAACTGCACTTGGGACACTATGTAGGCAGCCTCAAAAATCGTGTCATTTTACAAAACGAGGGTAAATACGACATGTTCGTTTTCCTAGCAGATCAGCAGGCTTTGACTGATCATGCCAAGGAATCTGAAATCATTAAGGAATCTATTGGAAATGTTGCCTTGGATTATTTATCTGTGGGCCTTGATCCTACTAAATCTACCATTTTTATCCAAAGCCAAATTCCTGAATTAGCGGAATTGACCATGTATTATATGAATCTTGTTTCACTTGCTCGCCTTGAACGTAATCCCACTGTCAAGACAGAAATTGCTCAAAAAGGGTTTGGTGAATCTATTCCAACAGGCTTCCTAGTTTATCCAATTTCTCAAGCGGCAGACATTACAGCCTTCAAGGCTAATTTTGTACCAGTTGGAAACGATCAAAAACCTATGATTGAGCAAACACGTGAAATCGCACGTAGTTTCAATCATACATATAAATGCAACGTCTTGGTCGAACCTGAAGGAATTTATCCTGAAAATGAAGCTGCTGGACGCTTACCTGGGCTTGATGGTAATGCTAAAATGTCTAAATCGCTTGGCAATGGTATTTTCCTATCAGATGACGCAGATACAGTCCGTAAAAAAGTTATGAGCATGTACACTGACCCAAACCACATTCGTGTTGAAGATCCAGGACAACTTGAAGGAAATATGGTCTTCCACTACCTTGATATCTTTGGTCGCGAGGAAGATGCAACTACTATTGCTGAGATGAAAGAACACTATCAGCGGGGAGGTCTGGGAGATGTCAAAACTAAACGTTATCTCCTTGATATTCTTGAACGTGAATTGGCACCAATCCGCGAGCGTCGTTTAGAGTACGCTAAAGACATGGGAGAAGTTTTCAACATGCTGAAAAAAGGTAGTAAACACGCTCAATCAGTTGCAGCCCAAACGCTCTCAGAAGTGAAAGCAGCTATGGGAATTAACTATTTCTAAAATTCAAAACTAGAATGTTATGCCACATTCTAGTTTTTTTCAAAAAGCGAATGAATTTTCTGAAAAATCAATTTTTATATCTTATTAATAGAAAAACACGAACGTCTCTCTCTAATAAAGGTGTTAGCGCTAAAAAATAATGTATAGGGAGTTGACAAATGATTTTAGCGTGATATTATAGTAACAATAAAAATAGACTGGGTGTTTTATCCCATCAAAACAATAGAAAAGAGGACTAACTAATGTCAAATTGGGACACTAAATTTTTGAAAAAAGGTTACACTTTTGACGATGTACTACTTATTCCAGCCGAAAGTCATGTACTTCCTAACGAAGTCAACATGCAGACAAAACTCGCTAAAAATTTGACATTAAACATTCCGATTATAACAGCTGCCATGGATACCGTTACTGATAGCAAGATGGCTATCGCCATTGCACGTGCTGGAGGACTGGGAGTTGTTCATAAAAACATGTCTATTCTTGAACAGGCTGAAGAAATTCGCAAGGTAAAACGTTCGGAAAACGGAGTTATTATTGATCCGTTCTTCTTGACACCTGAACAATCTGTTTCTGAGGCTGAAGAACTCATGCAACGTTACCGTATTAGCGGTGTCCCAATTGTTGAAACACTTGAAAATCGTAAACTTGTTGGTATTATTACCAACCGTGATATGCGTTTTATCAGTGATTACCATACTCCAATTGCTGATCACATGACTAGCGAAGAATTGGTTACTGCTCCTGTCGGAACAGATCTCGAAACCGCTGAACGCATCCTACATGAACATCGTATTGAAAAATTACCGTTAGTTGATGAAAACGGACGTTTGTCTGGTCTAATCACTATCAAAGATATTGAAAAAGTGATTGAATTCCCTAACGCAGCTAAAGATGAATTTGGTCGTTTACTAGTAGCCGGGGCTGTTGGTGTTACTTCTGATACCTTTGAACGTGCTAAAGCTCTCTTTGATGCTGGGGCTGATGCTATCGTTATTGATACAGCACACGGTCACTCAGCTGGAGTTCTTCGTAAAATCGCTGAAATCCGCGCTACCTTCCCAGATAAAACTTTGATTGCTGGAAATATTGCTACTGCTGAGGGAGCTCGTGCTCTTTATGAAGCTGGGGTGGATGTTGTTAAAGTTGGTATCGGACCTGGTTCAATCTGTACGACACGTGTTGTTGCAGGGGTAGGTGTTCCACAAGTTACTGCCATTTATGATGCTGCTGGAGTTGCTCGTGAATATGGTAAAACAATCATCGCTGATGGTGGAATCAAGTATTCAGGTGATATTGTCAAAGCTCTTGCTGCTGGAGGTAATGCTGTTATGCTTGGCTCCATGTTTGCAGGTACTGATGAAGCTCCCGGTGAGACTGAAATTTTCCAAGGGCGTAAATACAAATCCTATCGTGGTATGGGATCAATTGCGGCTATGAAGAAGGGATCAAGTGATCGTTACTTCCAAGGATCTGTCAATGAAGCCAACAAGCTTGTCCCAGAAGGAATTGAAGGGCGTGTCGCTTATAAAGGATCTGCCGCAGATATCGTCTTCCAAATGATTGGTGGAATCCGTTCAGGTATGGGATATTGTGGTGCTGGAACACTCGAAGAACTTCGTGATAATGCACAATTTGTTGAAATGTCTGGTGCTGGATTAAAAGAGAGCCATCCACATGATGTTCAAATCACAAATGAAGCTCCAAATTACTCTGTTCACTAATTATAAAAAAGCTGAGGCAGTCCCCTCAGTTTTTTTGTTTACACAACTGTAAACTTATATTGTCATCGTTGTAATTGTCCGTTGACAAAACAAAAGATCAGCACCTTTATGCCAATCTTTTATTTCATTATCTTAAAGATGAGCTACAGATATGATAATGGGAAGAAATCAATCGTTGGAGGTTGTTCTTTCATCTGTAAGAATATCTCCTTGCTCTATCACAAAAATCTTAAGATTATCTGGTAATTGTGATAAATGGTCTAAACTTGTGGTCGTAATAAAGGTTTGAACATGCTCCTTAATTCCCTCCAAAAGCTTTGTTTGCCTGTAATTATCTAATTCACTCATGACATCATCAAGTAGCAAAATTGGGTAGTCTCCTGTAACTGATTTAATGAGTTCTATTTCAGCTAATTTCAAAGATAGGATAAGACTACGATGTTGTCCTTGACTACCAAAATCAGCATTCACATTATTGATGAAAAATTCTAAATCATCTCTATGAGGACCTACTCCTGTATTCTTCTTAAGAATATCACGTCGATGGTTTCTTCTTAATTGTTGTAAAAATTCCTTCCGAATATCTTGCCGGTCTAAGAAAGTCACTGAAGAGAGGTATTTTATTGTCAAGTGCTCTGACCCATTAGAAATACTAGCATGGTGCTTATCTGCTTCTTTTTCCAACTGAATAATAAAATCTAAACGATGTTCCATGACACGGCTACCATAATCTGATAATTGGTCATCTAGTACCGCTAGAAAATCACTGTCAACCTTCTCGGCTGTTTTAAGATAAGTATTACGCTGCTTTAATACATGATTATAATTAGATAAATCAGATAAATAAAGAGGTTTAATCTGTCCCAAGTCAATATCAAGAAATTTACGACGTAAACTCGGAGCTCCTTTTATCAATTGTAAATCTTCGGGTGCAAAAAGAACAACCGTCATAGTACCAATATAATCCGATAGTTTTGCCTGTTTCAGATGGTTTATTTCAGTAACACGCCCTTTTTCTGATAAAGAAATGCTGAGATCAACATTTCCACTTGCCCGTGACAACTTTCCAGAAATTGTGAGATTATTTTCAGAAAAATGAATTAAATCTCTATCCGAACGTGTTCTATGACTTCTTGTTAGCGATAAAAAATAGATAGACTCTAAAAAATTGGTCTTCCCTTGAGCATTTTTTCCAATAAAGATATTTAATCCTGGAGAAAAAGTTGCTGAAATATTCTTATAGTTTCGATAATTGTTTAATCTTATTTCCTTAATCCACATGCTTAGATTCCTGGAAAGCGAACAGGCTTACATTTAGTTTTGTTTTTCTGTTTTGACAACGGAATTTTGGGGCGCTTCGCTTTTTGTTTCTTCTTATTCTCATGATTCATCTGCTTAACAATTTTAGCAATGCGTTCTTTTTCAGCTAGTTTTTCTGAATGCTCTAACTTTTCTGATTCAGTAGGCTCCATAATCCTGATGTCAATATTGTGTTCGGGTAATGTAATAACATCTCCAATACGAATCTTCTTTCCACGACGAGTCTCAACTTCTCCGTTAAAGAGAACTATGGTCTCTAATAAAAAACTCTTAATTGCTCCACCACTTTGAATAATTCCTTGTTCCTTTAAAAGAGCCTGCAAGGTAATGTAATCATCAAACAGTTTAAATTCCATCATATCTCTCCGTTTTTTGTTTCAAGTAATTATACCATATTCGTGGTATAATTAGAGAATTAAGTCTTTAATAAAGGAAAAATCATGAAAATTGCTCAAGGTGTCAACCTTCATTTAATAAAAACGAAACAATTTAAAACCAACCACATTACTTTCCGCTTTTCAGGTGATTTAACAAAAAGAACAATTGCCAAACGAGTTCTAGCTGCCCAAATGCTTGCAACTGTAAATGCTAGTTATCCTACCGCAAGGCTGTTTCGCCAAAGACTCGCTGCACTTTACGGAGCAAATTTGTCAACTAAAGTGTCAACCAAAGGGCTTGTTCATATTGTTGATATTGACATTAGTTTTATTCGTGATGAACTTACTTTTAATGGAGAAGAGATACTTCAAAACATTCTTATATTTCTAAAAGAATGTTTATTTTCACCACTTGCAGCCACCGCTCAATACCAACATAAGATCTTTGATCTTGAGAAAAAAAATCTGATCAATTATCTTGAAGTTGATAAAGAAGATAGTTTTTACAGTAGCCACCTAGCCCTTAAAACATTATTTTTTGACAATCCAAGTTTACAGGTTTCGAAATATGGACAAGTTGATTTAGTTCAAGCTGAGAATTCCTATACTGCTTATCAGGAATTTCAACACATGTTAAGCCAAGATCAGATTGATATTTTTGTTCTTGGTGATTTTGATGATTATAAAGTTGTTCGTCTGATTCATCAATTTCCTTTTGAGAACCGCTTGAAACCATTGAATTTTATTTACCAACAAGACTACAAGAATATCATCACTGAAGTTATTGAAAAACGTTCAGTCAATCAGTCAGTCCTTCAGTTGGCTTACCACAACCCAATTTCTTATCATGATGAAGATTATTTTGCACTTCTTGTCTTTAATGGTTTATTTGGTAACTTTCCTCATTCAAAACTATTTACTGAAATCAGGGAAAAAGAGGGCTTAGCTTACACGATTAACAGTCAAATCAATAGTTTAACGGGTTTACTCAATGTTTACGCTGGTATTGACAAAAAGAATCGAGATAAAACTTTAAAACTCATCAATAAGCAATTATCAGATATTAAATTGGGACGATTTTCAAGTACACTCGTTAAGCAAACAAAGAAAATGCTGATTACAAATAGGCAAGCAATATTGGATTCTCCCAAAGCTACTATTGAAAAAGTTTATAACAGTAAGTACTTAAAAGAAAACCCTGATATTGACAACTGGGTAAATCATATTAACCAAGTTAGTAAAGAGGATATTATAAGAGTAGCTGGTAAAATTAAATTGCAGGTTTTTTATTTCTTAGAAGGAGAGTAAGTGATGAGACTGACAGAAGACAACTTCAGTACAATAGAAGAGCATTTTTTCTCTATAACTCTAGAAAATGGATTCAAAATTATCCTCGTTCCGAAGCAAAATTTTAGAGAAACTGTCTGTATGTTGACAGTTGGTTTCGGTTCCCTTGACAACTCATTTACAACAAAGACAGGGGAAATATTTTCTTATCCTGAGGGTGTTGCTCACTTTTTAGAACACAAAGTTTTTGAAATGGAAAATAATAAAGATGCTGCCATCCAATTCACAAATCTTGGGGCAGATCTGAATGCCTTTACTAGCTTTGATCGTACAGCTTATTTCTTTTCATCAACAAGTGATTTTGATGAGGCTCTTAGTTTACTACAGACATTTGTGGCATCACCACATTTTACCTATGACTCGGTTGAAAAAGAAAAAGATATTATTAGGCAAGAAATTGATCTGTATCAAGACGATCCCGAATATCAGCTCTATCAGGGAATTCTTGAAAATCTATATCCAGAAACTGTTCTCGCCAAAGATATTGCCGGAAATAAAGATAGTGTTAATCGTATTACGCTAAGAGATTTAAAGGAGAATCACCATTTCTTTTATCACCCCAAAAATATGACACTTCTAATTGTTGGTGACATCAATAAAGATGAGATTATTCAAAAAATCATTAAAGATCAAGAAAAACTGTCATTTCCTAATTTCCAACTTCCTATTAGAAATCAGATTGTCCATAACCCTGTCATTAAAACGAGAACTGTCCAAATGGATGTCGCTTTACCAAAATTAGCAGTTGCTTACCGTGGTAGACATTTTAAAACTAAGCAATCACTTTTAAAGCAAAAAATTGCACTTCGTTTACTGCTTGCCATGCTGCTTGGCTGGACTTCAAATAGCTACCAAGATTGGTATGATGCTGGCCAAATTGATGATTCTTTTGATATTGAAATCGAAGTGAATTCAGATTTTCAATTTATTATTTTAAGTTCAGATACTTTTGAACCAATTGCATTATCAAATAAAATCCGACAACTAATAAAAAGACGCAACAAAATCGAAGATATTTCTGAAGAACATCTTCAGCTTATAAAAAAAGAAATGTACGGTGATTTCATTAAAAGTTTAGACAGTACAGAACATCTTGCTAATCAATTTATGTCTTATTTAACT
The DNA here is from genome assembly GCF_040731245.1 of Streptococcus sp. ZY19097. Lineage (NCBI taxonomy): Bacteria > Bacillati > Bacillota > Bacilli > Lactobacillales > Streptococcaceae > Streptococcus > Streptococcus sp. ZY19097. The sequence continues at coordinate 23,414 of NZ_CP160400.1, read as the reverse complement.
GAAAAGGAATCTTATTTTGATATTCCTGATATTTTAAGACAGCTAACCTTTACTGAGGTAATAGAAATCGGGAATGCTTTTTTTGACGCAGCTGAAGTTACTGATTTTACAATTGTTCCAAAATAATCGAAAAATTCCCACATTTTTGTTATAATGGAGTTGATTATATAAAAAAGGAAGAGTCATGAGTGAAATAAATATGGGTGATCTCCTGAGGGAGGCACGGGTCCAGAAAAAATTAAGTTTAGAAGATATTGAGAAACAAACAAAAATTCCACAACACTACTTACTTGCTATGGAATTAGATCAATTTAATATTCTTCCACAGGAAAAATTGGATCCTTATTTGAAAGACTATACTGCTGCTGTTGGGCTAAATCTTGCCGATTTAATGACCTCACAGCAAGGACCAGAAGAAAAACTAAATACACAAGAAGAGAAGATTGACACTGTAATTTTACCAAAAACGCATGAGTTTGAAACACCGGAAAAAGATGAATCAATAAAGACTTTGGAAATATCTCCAAGTCCTTCTCCGATAACTTCAACTCGAAGTAGCCGATATCGCACAAAAGAATCTAAACCATCTTATCTTCCTATTATTTCCCTTTGCTTTGCAACATTAGCTATCTTATCTTTTGTTTTTTATACTGTCTGGCAACAGACCAAGCAAAGTAACCAGACAAAAACTTCAGATTACTCTGTTGTAAGCAGTACATCTAGTCAAGTTTCAGAAGAATCATCAAGTACTTCTGAAACACCTACTTCAAGCAGCGAAAATCAAACAACACTTACTACAACGGGTAGTGGAGATAGTCTATCAGTCAACGTGGAAAATGCTAATAATGACGTTGAGATTTCAATTAGCCTTGCTGGAGCTGAAAGTAGCTGGGTATCAGTGACAAATTCAGAAGCTGGCGATGGGGGGACCTTGTTGACCTCAAATGATAACAGCTTAACAACTAAACTTCTCTCAGGAACAACTTCATCCGTAATAACTTTGGGAGTAACTGCTGGTGTCACTGTCACAATCAATGGTCAAGTTGTTGATTTATCAAATTTGGCATCAACTTCTGTCAGCTACATAACGCTTAATATCAAGTAGGAGATAATTATGATGATTGATTTTAAGAAAAAAGAAAATATTCCAAATTTACTTACACTGGCTAGAATTATTATGATTCCTTTATTCATTCTGATTCTTTGTTTTTGGAAAAGTCAGGCTGGCCACATTTTTGCTGCTATTATCTTTGCCATTGCTAGTATTACGGATTACTTAGATGGCTATCTAGCCCGTAAATGGAAAGTAGTGACAAATTTTGGTAAATTTGCAGATCCTCTAGCCGACAAAATGTTAGTAATGACTGCTTTTATCATGTTGGTTGAGTTGGGAATGGTACCTGCTTGGATTTCAGCTATTATTATCTGCCGTGAACTAGCAGTAACAGGACTTCGTCTCCTTTTAGTTGAAAACGGCGGTACCGTCTTGGCTGCAGCTATGCCTGGAAAAATCAAAACATTTACACAAATGTTTTCCATTATCTTTTTGCTGTTCCATTGGACAAGTTTTGGAACTCTCTTGCTCTATGTAGCCTTAATTTTTACAATCTATTCTGGATATGATTATTTCAAAGGAGCAGGATTTCTCTTTAAGGATACCTTCAAATAATGGCAAATAGTATTGATATTAAAGATCTAAAATTCAAATATAACAAAGAACAAGAAGGTTACACGCTTAATGGTGTTTCGTTTCACGTGAAACAAGGTGAGTGGCTGTCTATTATTGGGCATAATGGTTCTGGAAAATCAACCACTGTACGCCTAATAGATGGGCTTTTAAAAGCTGAATCTGGTCAGATTTTTATTGAAGGCCAAGAGTTAACAGAAGAAAATGTCTGGGATATTCGCCACAAGATTGGTATGGTTTTTCAAAACCCTGACAATCAGTTTGTTGGTGCCACGGTTGAAGACGATGTTGCTTTTGGGCTTGAAAATAAAGGACTACCTTTAGAAGAGATGCGCAAGCGAGTCAAAGATGCCCTTGATCTTGTTGGGATGTCAAAATTTGCGAATCGAGAACCAGCACGTTTATCTGGAGGCCAAAAACAGCGCGTAGCCATCGCTGGAGCTGTTGCCCTGCGTCCTCGTATTATCATCTTAGATGAGTCAACCAGCATGTTAGACCCTGAAGGCAGACTTGATCTTATTAAGACCATGAAAAATATACGAGAGCAATACGGAATAACAGTCATTTCAATTACACATGATTTGGACGAGATTGCACTAAGTGACCGTGTCTTAGTAATGAAGGAGGGGAGAGTGGAATCAAGTTCAACACCGCGAAAATTATTTGCTCGTGGCAAAGATTTACTGACGCTCGGTCTGGATATCCCATTTACTGCTAATCTCATTGAAGAACTAAGGACTCAAGGAATACAAATAAAAGACGATTATCTCACAGAAAAGGAATTGGAAGAACAGTTATGGGAATTACTCTCCAAAACGTAGACTATACTTATCAAGAAGGGACGCCGTTTGAAGGACGTGCTCTTTTTGATATCAATTTGGCAATAACAGACGGCTCCTACACTGCCTTCATTGGTCACACAGGTTCTGGAAAATCAACCATCATGCAACTTTTAAATGGTCTCAATGTACCAACAAAAGGAACAGTATTTGTTGATGATATTGCCATAACATCAGTCTCAAAAAATAAAGACATCAAATCTGTCCGTCAAAAAGTTGGACTCGTTTTTCAATTTCCTGAAAGCCAGCTTTTTGAGGAAACAGTTTTAAAAGACGTTGCCTTCGGTCCGCAAAATTTTGGTGTGAGCAAGAGTGATGCAGAAAATTTAGCTCGTCAAAAATTAGCTTTGGTAGGTATTACAGAGGACTTGTTCCATAAAAATCCTTTTGAACTCTCTGGTGGTCAGATGCGCCGTGTAGCTATTGCAGGTATCCTTGCCATGGAACCAAATATTTTGGTCTTAGATGAACCCACTGCAGGATTGGATCCTAAAGGACGCCGTGAACTCATGACACTCTTTAAAACTTTGCATCAAGAAGGCATGACAATTGTTCTAGTAACGCACTTAATGGATGATGTTGCTAACTATGCTGATGCAGTCAATGTTCTGGAAGCTGGAAAACTTGTTATGTCCGGAAAGCCAGCTGACATTTTTCAACAAGTTGACTTTCTAGAAAGCAAACAACTCGGAGTGCCAAAAATTACAAAATTTGCCCATAATCTTGTTAAACGTGGCCTAGATATTAATCCTCTGCCTATTACTATTGAAGAATTTTCGGAGGCCTTGAAGCATGGATAAACTCATACTGGGACGCTATATTCCTGGAAACTCGCTCATTCATAGATTGGATCCTCGCAGCAAGCTTATTGCAATGATTTTGTACATTATCATTGTTTTTTGGGCTAACAATTTCATTACCAATCTTATTATGTTAACCTTCACACTTGTTGTTATCTTCTTATCACAAGTTAAATTAAGTTTCTTCTTCAATGGTATTAAACCCATGGTGGGAATTATTCTTTTTACAACAATTTTTCAAATGCTCTTTACACAAGGAGGGGAGGTTTTTCTCAGTCTTTGGATCATCAAAATTACAAGCTATGGTCTTAGCCAAGCTGCCTTGATTTTTACGCGCTTCTTACTGATTATATTGTTTTCTACCCTACTAACTTTAACAACAACTCCCCTAAGCTTAGCTGATGCTGTAGAATCCCTTTTAAAGCCTCTGGAAAGACTAAAAGTTCCAGCGCATGAAATTGGCCTGATGCTCTCTCTCAGTCTTCGTTTTGTCCCAACATTGATGGATGACACTACCCGTATTATGAATGCTCAGCGAGCGCGTGGAGTTGACTTTGGAGAAGGAAATTTAATTCAAAAGGTAAAATCTATCATTCCAATTCTCATCCCTTTATTTGGATCTAGTTTCAAACGAGCCGATGCCTTAGCAATTGCCATGGAGGCTCGTGGTTATCAAGGAGGGGATGGTCGAACAAAATATCGACTATTAAAATGGACTACTAAAGACAGTCTGACTATTTTAGTCATTATTAGTCTAGGAATCTTTCTTTTTTTCTTAAAGAATGCTTAAAACGCCTCTTTGTGGGCGTTTTCTTTATCTGCTATCAATCTCTTTGTAATAATTTTAATCTTAAACAAAAACTAGAGTAATAAAAAGAAGGTATGATAAGATATACATTTTTAAAAGAAAGAGGCTTCTTATGCTTAAACAAACACAAAAATTTAAAATCGGAGTTGCTGGACTTGTAGTCTTATCTTTCCTAATGCTCCCTACACTAATAAACGCTGACTCTTATACTGTAAAATCAGGTGATACTCTTTCAGCAATTGCAAAACAATATAATACAAGTGTTGAAGAAATTGCTAACAGTAACCAAATTAGCAACATCAACTTGATCAGTGTGGGACAAGTATTGGAAATCAATTCTTCAACAGCTGAAACAATAGATATTAACAGTACTACTGCTAGTACAGAAACAACCTACATTTCTTCATTGAGTGCAGCTGATGCAGCAGCTAAAGAAGTAATCGCTCAACGCGAATCAAGTGGTAGCTATACCGCTCAAAATGGTCAATACTATGGTCGCTATCAATTATCCCTTTCATATTTAAATGGAGATCTATCGCCTGAAAACCAAGAAAAAGTTGCTGACGCATACGTTGCAGGACGTTATGGTTCATGGTCTGCTGCCCTTGCCTTCTGGAATGCTAATGGTTGGTATTAAGAGGAGAAAGTCTGATATTTTCAGGCTTTTTTCGTTTGTTTTCGAAATTTTTCATTGGTTTACACAAACTGTCAATATATTTACAAAAGAGCTTTAAATTTCAATTTTGTTGTAATAATTTTAACAAAAGAAACATCTTTAAGTAATAAAAAAAAGTTATGATGTAAACTGTAGAATAATGTGAGGTAATCTATGAACTACAGCAGAATTGCAAAATCTCGTCGTCGAAAACAAATTATTACAAGTTTGCTTAGCTTGACATTAGTGTCAAGTATCATCGCATTAGTTTTTGTTTTTTCAACTACAAACGTCAACACTGAATCTGTTGCAACTAAAGAAAATACTATATCCTCTTCAAAGGAACTAAAAACTGCTTCATCTGTATCTTCTTCAACTGAACCAAGTACCGCTGTCATCGAAAGTACCACTTCACCAGAAACAACCGAAATGTCTGTTGATGCGGTGACTGTTGTCGAAAGTTCTCCAGTGGTTGAAGAAGAACAAGCTTACACAACATATGCTAGTACAGATAATTACTCCTATGTAGAAGCAAATACTCCTGTTACCACATCTTACACCCCCACATCTCAAGTAAATACTACTTTAAGTAATGGAAATACTGCTGGTCAAATCGGTTCCGAAGCTGCAGCGCAGATGGCTGCAGCAACCGGAGTTCCACAATCTACGTGGGAACATATTATTGCACGTGAATCCAACGGTAACCCAAATATTTCAAATGCTTCTGGTGCATCAGGGCTATTCCAAACAATGCCAGGATGGGGCTCCACAGCAACCGTTCAAGATCAGGTAAATTCTGCTATTAATGCTTATAAAGCACAAGGGCTATCAGCCTGGGGATACTGAGTTAAAATAGCTAGAAATTGCTGAACCTATCATACTAAAAAAGTCATCATTTGATGGCTTTTTATGATACTGTATTTAAAATTAATTTTAGATGCTGATTTTTATTCTAGTCTATATAGCTATTCCATAAACACATTTCTATGTCAACTCACTGCATTATGTGTTATAAATTTTATTTTTTATGATGAATTTGAAAAATTATCTCTAAATTTTTACTGGAAGGTTCCTTAACAATTTTTACGATATTCAAATACCGCTCATTAAAAGATGTTTACAAGCTATCAAATATAAGTGTCGTTGAGCACTTCTTGTCTGATATAGTCAACTAGCTTATCTTTTATTACTTCGTTCACTCGCCTTGCCGTACTCCAGTACAGCCTGCAGCTCGTTGCCTAGTACTAAAAACAAACTAAAAGGCTATATAACTTGAATTAGAGCATCACATTTTTTATCTTAAAAATATATGTTAAAATAACAATTTTTGGAACTAAAACTAAATAAAGCTGAGTGAAAAGTTTTTTAAAAACATTCTAGCGTTTTTAAAACGTCCTGAGGTTGATGGCAAATATAATTGGCTCCGACTTTCTGTAAATCATATTGTAAACCAAATCCCCAAGTTACTCCAAGTGTTTTTATTCCTACCTTTTTACCACCAATGATATCAAACCTTGTATCTCCAATAATAATAGCATCTGTTTGAGAAATTTGTTGTTCAGCTAAACAAGCAGAAATAACATCTGCCTTGTGAAATCGACCTGTAAGAGAACCATAAATTGCTTTAAAATAGTCAATAATTTCCAGTTCTTGTAACATCAAGACAGCCATTGGCTCATATTTACTAGTCGTGACAAAAAGTTGATAACCTGCAGAATCTAGTTTTTCTAATAGTGGGATAATTCCTGAAAAGAGAGTAACTTGATGGACACCTTTGCTATTGTAGTAAGTTCTAAAGATAGAAATAGCTCTGTCTAACTCAGATTGGTCCTGAAAGTAGTGACCAAAGGTAACTTCTAAGGGAGGACCAATAAAGGTTGACAATTCCTTATCAGAGGGTACAGATAGTTGTAACTTTTCAAAAGTATAGCGGAATGCAGATAAGATACCTTGACTGGAATCAACCAAGGTTCCGTCAAGGTCAAATAGAATAGATTTCATTAGATTCTCCTGTAAAGATGTTGTCAAGATAAATAGATAGGCATCTTTCTTTATCGAATGTCATTCTAATGATAAAAGGAAATAGACGCTTCAGTTTTTGAAAATCAGATAAACCAAATTGAGGATAAAAATAATTTACAATTGTTGAAATAGCTGTTCCATGCGAACTGATAATTATCTGCTCTCCTGGCCTTTCTTTTAATAGACACTTTAAAGCATGAATAGTTCTTTCTTGAACTTCTTCCAAAGATTCACCACTTGGCAATTTAAACGAGAAATCCTGCCATTGTTTCTGCACAAAATTTTGGAAATCTTCAATCCAATTGCTACTAATTTTTCTTTCTCTAAAAGCATCCCTTTTAATGACACTCACTTGATGAAACTCAGCTGTGGATTTAATTGTTTCAATAGCTCTTCTATAGGGGCTTGAATAAATCACATGAATAGTTTGTTTAGAAAAATAGTTTAATAACAATTGACAATCTTGTAAACCTTTTGGTGTTAATTCTCGATCCATATCATTATGGTTGTAAAAATTGGGTTCGGCATGTCTCACAAGATAGACTGTTGTAATCATTTCCCAAAAATCTCCTTACTCAATTGCTTTCCAGTTGGAGTTGCTGCCAGTCCCCCTTCTGCAGTTTCACGGAAAGCTGTTGGCAGACTTGAACCAACTTGATACATTGCATCAATAACTTCATCCGTTGGAATTTGAGATTTGATACCTGCTAATGCCATATCAGCGGCAACAAGGGCAAAGCTAGCTCCCAATGCATTACGCTTAACACAAGGCACTTCGACCAATCCAGCCACGGGATCACAGATTAGTCCCAGCATATTCTTAATAACAAAGGCTACAGCTTGACTGGCTTGAAAAGCCGTTCCTCCGGCTGCCTTTACGAGAGCTGCAGCAGACATAGCAGCTGCCGATCCTACTTCTGCTTGACAACCTCCTTCTGCACCAGAAATGGATGCATTATTTCCTATGACAAGTCCAAAGGCACCAGCTGTAAAGAGAAAGTCAAGCTGTTCCTTTTCAGATAGTTCTAGTTTTTCAATAGCAGTTGACAGAACTGCAGGTAAGCAACCAGCACTACCTGCAGTGGGGGTTGCACAAACTAGTCCCATTTTAGCATTCAGTTCATTGACAGCCATGGCGTTACGAACTGCTGTTAAAACACTCTTTTCAGATAAGGTTTTTCCGTTTGTCATATAGTGATTTAATTTTAAGGCATCTCCACCTGTTAACCCGCTAATAGATTTTCCAGTTGTCAATCCGTTGACAACTGAATTTTTCATAATTTCTAAATTTCGTTTCATGATTGAAATAATTTCTTGACGACTTCGACCAGATAGTTCGATTTCAGTTTCAATCATAAGTTCAGCAATATTACCTGAAAATTTTTCATCTGCTTGATTAACAAGCTCCCTAATACTATAAAACATAAGCTTCCTTTCTAGTCAAAAAAATTGACATTATGGAGATGAGGAATGGCCTGTATACGTTTGACAGCATCTTGACAGTCCCGTGAATCTACTTCAATAATCATAATAGCTTTTTCACCCGCCTTCTCACGTGTAACATTCATTTGAGCAATATTAATGTTATAATCTGATAAAATATCCGTTACTCTGGCAATCATACCAGGAATGTCTTGATGAACAATAATTAATGTTGGGGTATTCATTTTTAAAGAAACAGAGAAACCATTCAACTCTGTAACTTCTATATTACCTCCACCAATTGACACCCCTGTAATACTCATGTCCTTACTGCCTTTTTTAACAGTAATTTTTGTAGTATTGGGGTGAGGAGCATTGCTATCTTTGAGGATATTCCAATATAATTTAATTCCCTTTCGATGAGCAATTTCTAGAGAATTTTTAATCTCAGGATCATCTGTATCCATTCCTAATATTCCCGCGACTAATGCTTTATCTGTCCCATGTCCTTGATAAGTTTTAGCAAAAGAATTGTAAAGTTGAAAAGTAACTTCTTCTGGAATCTCTCCAAAAATAGAATTGACAATTTTTCCAATTCTAACCGCTCCAGCAGTATGACTAGAAGACGGTCCAATCATGACTGGTCCAATAATATCAAAGACAGATTGAAATTTTAAATGTTTCATGACTTTCTCCTGCAAGTGGATTTCTGCTTTCCTATTATAACAAAGAAAACGTGATCAGAGGGAGAATTTATTATTTAAAATCAATTTCATGTTATAATAGATGAGCACCTCGGTGCATTCAAAATCGACCTTCAAATCGATTTTTGAAAAACTAGGCCCTTCAAGCCTATGTTCTAAAAATATCTTGATGGGAGGATTATCATGACAGATAATTCAAAAACACGTGTTGTTGTCGGTATGAGTGGCGGCGTTGATTCGTCTGTAACAGCTCTCCTTTTGAAAGAGCAAGGTTACGACGTTATTGGTGTCTTTATGAAAAACTGGGACGACACAGATGAATTCGGTGTTTGTACAGCAACCGAAGATTATAAAGATGTGGCAGCTGTAGCTGATCAAATTGGAATTCCTTACTACTCTGTAAACTTTGAAAAAGAATATTGGGATCGCGTTTTCGAATATTTCCTAGCGGAATATCGGGCAGGACGCACACCCAATCCAGACGTTATGTGTAACAAGGAAATCAAGTTTAAAGCCTTTCTTGACTATGCCATGACACTCGGAGCTGACTATGTAGCAACTGGACATTATGCGCAAATCTCTCGTGACGAAGATGGCACAGTTCATATGTTACGTGGTGCAGATAATAACAAAGATCAAACTTACTTCTTGAGCCAACTATCTCAAGAACAGCTGCAGAAAACAATGTTCCCTTTGGGGCATTTGCAAAAATCTGAAGTTCGTGAAATTGCTGAGAAAGCTGGTTTAGCAACGGCTAAAAAGAAAGATTCAACTGGAATTTGTTTTATCGGTGAAAAAAACTTTAAAGAGTTTCTCAGTCAGTATCTACCTGCTCAAAAAGGTCGTATGATGACGGTTGATGGTCGTGATATGGGAGAACATGCAGGCTTGATGTATTACACCATTGGACAACGTGGAGGGCTTGGTATCGGTGGACAAATCGGTGGGGACAATACTCCATGGTTTGTTGTCGGAAAAGACCTATCCCAAAATATTCTCTATGTCGGCCAAGGTTTCTATCATGAATCTCTTATGTCAACCTCTTTACAAGCAAGTCAAGTCCACTTTACACGCGATATGCCTGAAGAATTCACGTTGGAATGTACAGCTAAGTTTCGTTATCGTCAACCAGATAGTCAAGTGACTGTCAAGGTGAAAGGGGACAAGGCAGAGGTTATCTTTGCAGAGCCACAACGGGCTATCACACCAGGACAAGCCGTTGTTTTCTACGACGGTCAAGAGTGTCTGGGTGGTGGCATGATCGACATGGCCTATAAAGATGGAGAGGCTTGTCAGTATATTTAATCAAAAATAAAAGCTTAGCACCCTCGTGCTGAGCTTTTTATCTTATCCCCAGAAAGCATCTTCGGCTTTTTGGTCGGCTGAGAAGAGCCAAACTTCCTTGATTTTGCCCTCTTCCATACGGAAAAGATCGATACCATTCATGTTTAGTTCTTCACCATCTGTTCTAGTACCGAGGAATGTTACGTTAGCGGCAACAAGAGTATCATTATCGGATACCCAGTTTGTCACTACTTTGAATGTTCCATTTGTTTTTTCAGCGAAAGTTGCTAGATGTGCTCCGAGTACTTCCTTACCAATTTTAGCACCAGATGTTGAATGATTTCCGGGTTGATGCCAGATAATGTCGTCTGCCATTGTTTCAAAAAGAGCTGCAAAATCACCAGCGATGAGAGCATTGTTATAGGCATTAAAAATTTCCAAGTTTGTTGACATTTGATGTCCTCCAATTTTTTTGATATAGTACAATTATAGCTGAAGCATTCCAATATGCAAGTAGGTACTTTTGCATTGGTTGGTATCAAAAGTGATACTATTGTGATAAATAAAGGAGAATTTTTTTGAAAAAAGTTAGTGAATATGGTATTTGCCCTTTTGCAACAACACAAAAAGTCTTGACTGGTAAGTGGGGATTGGTTATTATCTACCAACTCAGTACAGGAACGAAACGCTTCAATGAATTACAGCGACTGATTCCAGGTATTACTCAAACCATGTTAACAAGGCACCTTAGACAATTGGAGGAGGATCGCATTATTAGTCGCACGGTCTATGCAGAAGTCCCCCCTCGTGTAGAGTACAGCTTGACTGAAATGGGTGAAAAATTTCGTTCGGTGCTGGATGCTGTTGAGGTTTGGGGCTTAGAATATATTGAAACGTTAACGTAACACCAGATTTGAAATTCTACAAATCTTTTGATAGAATAAGAGTAACAATTATCATGATGGTCAAAGCTCATGGGAATTGTAGGCTTTTTTGTCCTGCAATTTTCGAGAGTTTTGGCTATTTTTTGCGATTGGGGAGAGAAGATGACCTTTTTGATATTACAAAAATTTCAGAATCAGAACTGAGTCAGTTTCCTAATCTAAAAACGATTGATGGAACAGTGTTATTGATGACAGATGATGTAAAACTGTTCTTGAAATCGAAAGGTCTTCGATTTTTGATTAAGGAGTAGCTTGTCAATCTAATTGACAGATGTGTAAAGGAGGGGAAAATGCGTGTTGTAGTTATTCAAGCTAGTACAAGAACTGAGATCAACCAGCTCTTGTTTGACACAGTTTGTGAGGTAGTGGACGGACAACATGATGTTGTTAATCTAGGCGTGTTTCCAGAAGAAATAGAAAACTACACCTATGTGGAAGTAGCTGTTATGATTAGTCTGTTGATTGAAACAAATGCAGCTGATTTTATTGTAACGGGGTGTTCTTCTGGACAAGGAATGATGATGGCTTGCAATAGTTTGCCAGGTTTACGTTGTGGCTTTGTGCAAACACCTCAGGATGCCTATCTATTTGGTCGGATTAACAACGGCAATGTGGTTTCTTTACCACTAGGCTTAAATTTTGGTTGGTCTGGTGAATTAAATTTGCAATATACCTTAAACGAACTTTTTCATGGGGAATTTAATATTGGCTATCCACCAGAAGCAGCTGACCGAAAACGTCAAGAAGTTCAGCTTTTTTTAGAGCTAAATAAACTAACTAAAAAAAGTTTCTTAGATATTATTGATGTTTTAGACTCAAGATTGCTTTCTAAAGTTTTGGAAAGAAAAAATTTTACCGATTATTTATTTAAATATGGGAATAATCAAGCACTATTAACTCGATTACACACTTTTAAGAATTGACTTTTAGGTTGAATTTGATAAAATAAACGTAACAATAAACATGATGGTCAAAGCTCATGGGAGTTGTAGGTCTTTTCGGCGTACAATTTTCGAGGGTTTTGGCTGTTTTTGCGTATTAAAAGGAGGTACTCTGTTGCGAAAAAATCATACATGGAACATTTGCAGTGTCTATCGCAATAAACTTAATCAAGAGTATAGTATATATGTTCTTTTTAAAATGATTTCAATAGAGTGTAACCTAAGTTTTACTCGGATTATGTTATTCTGGGGACTGATTGATATCTATTCAGATAAGGAGAAATAATGACACGAGAATTTGCTGAAAATTATGATGTAATTGTCGTTGGAGCTGGGCATGCTGGTGTTGAAGCTAGTCTAGCTGCCAGCCGTATGGGTTGTAAAACTTTACTAGTAACCATTAATCTTGAAATGTTAGCTTTCATGCCTTGCAATCCATCTATTGGAGGATCTGCAAAAGGAATTGTCGTTCGTGAAATTGATGCCTTGGGCGGTGAGATGGGACGCAATATTGATAAAACCTATATTCAAATGAAAATGCTTAATACTGGTAAAGGTCCTGCGGTTCGAGCGCTTCGGGCACAAGCTGATAAAGCACTCTATGCCCGCACTATGAAACATACCGTTGAACAACAGGAAAACTTAACACTCCGCCAGTCCATGATTGAAGAAATTTTGGTAGAAGATGGAAAGGTAGTCGGTGTCCGTACAGCTACGAATCAAAATTTCTCGGCTAAGGCTGTCGTTGTAACGACTGGAACCGCACTTCGCGGCGAAATTATCCTTGGTGAACTCAAATATTCCTCTGGTCCCAATAATAGTCTAGCTTCCATTGGATTAGCTGACAACTTGAAAGAATTAGGCTTAGAAATTGGCCGTTTCAAAACAGGAACACCTCCACGAATCAAAGCCTCCTCTATCAATTATGAAGCCACCGAAATTCAGCCTGGTGATGAAAAACCAAATCATTTTTCGTTTATGTCAAATGACCAAGACTACCTCGAGAATCAAATTCCTTGCTGGCTGACCTATACCAATCAAACTAGCCACGATATTATCAATAAAAATCTCTACCGAGCACCAATGTTTTCAGGAATTGTCAAAGGTGTTGGTCCTCGATATTGTCCATCCATTGAAGATAAAATTGTGCGCTTTTCAGATAAAGAACGACACCAACTTTTCCTCGAACCAGAAGGACGTGAAACCGAAGAAATTTACATTCAAGGTTTGTCAACTAGTTTACCAGAAGACGTTCAAAAAGATTTAATTCACTCTATTAAAGGTTTGGAAAATGCTGAAATGATGCGAACAGGCTATGCTATCGAATATGATATTGTCTTACCTCATCAACTTCGTGCCACTTTGGAAACAAAGAAAATCTCAGGGCTTTTTACAGCTGGACAGACCAATGGAACTTCAGGTTATGAAGAAGCAGCAGGACAAGGTATTGTTGCGGGTATCAATGCAGCCCTGAAAGTTCAGGGAAAACCTGAATTGATTTTGAAACGAAGTGATGCTTATATCGGCGTGATGATTGATGACTTGGTAACCAAAGGAACCTTGGAACCTTATCGCCTCTTAACTAGCCGTGCTGAATACCGCTTGATTTTGCGTCATGATAATGCAGATATGCGCCTGACAGAAATTGGACACCAAGTGGGACTGGTTGACGATGAACGTTATTTGCGTTTCAAAATTCGCAAAAGTCAATTTGACAACGAATTGACAAGGTTGTCAACTATTAAGTTAAAACCCATTACTGAAACCAATAAACGAATTGAGGAACTTGGCTTTAAACCACTCACAGATGCACTTTCTGCCAAAGAATTTATGCGTCGCCCAGAAATCAATTATGATATCGCTACAAGCTTTGTTGGACCAGCAGCAGAAAAACTAGATAGCAAAGTTATCGAACTATTAGAAACAGAAATCAAATATGAAGGTTATATCAATAAGGCACTTGAGCAAGTAGCTAAAATGAAGCGAATGGAAGAAAAACGTATCCCAAAAAACATTAATTGGGATGATATTGATTCAATCGCAACAGAAGCTCGCCAGAAGTTTAAAAAGATCAATCCAGAAACCATTGGTCAAGCTAGTCGTATCTCAGGAGTAAATCCAGCAGATATTTCTATTTTGATGGTTTATCTAGAAGGAAAGCAAAAAAATAAGTAAGAATCTCAAGTTTGTGTTACAAAACTGTAATGAATCTCCCCTTAACGGTCCTATAACTTAGGGCTGTTTTATGGTATAATAATGAGTTAAGAGGTTATTCAATGAAAAGATTTCGTTTTGAGACCATTCATCTGGTTTTAATTGGTTTAATTTTGTTTGGAATTCTAGCAATTTCTGTACGTTTATTACACTCACAAACTATTCTTTTATTACTGATTTTTTTAGCGTTATCTGCTATGGTAGCTCTGCTTTATTATCAAAAAGAAGCCTATGAGTTATCAGAATTAGATCAAATCGAACTCCTAAATAATCAAACAGAGCTAAGTCTAAAGCACTTGTTGGAAAAAATGCCGGTTGGTGTTATTCAATTCGATGAAGAGACAACCGAAGTTGAGTGGTTCAATCCCTTTGCAGAACTTATTTTCACCAATGAAAATGGAGACTTTGAAGAAAATATTGTTCAAGACATTATTCAATCCAAGCGTGATGGGGCCGCTAGTCAAAGTTTTGAAATTGGCGGAAATAAATACTCATCATATCTCGATTTGACATCTGGTATCTTCTACTTTTTTGATGGTTTCATGGGAAATCGCCAAAAAGAGGATGTTACCTTTTTAAGACCTGTTATCGGAATCATATCTATTGACAATTATGATGATGTTACCGATGATTTGTCCGATGCGGAAACTTCACAAATTAACAGTTTTGTTGCTAATTTCATTTCTGATTTTGCACATAGTAAAAATATATTTTACCGTCGTGTCAATATGGATCGTTTTTACTTTTTTACCGACTACTCTGTATTAAATGATTTAGTTGAAACGAAGTTCGATATTTTAGAGACTTTTCGCTTAAAAGCGAAAGAGTATGGATTACCACTAACTTTAAGTATGGGAATTTCCTTTGGACAAAGTAACCATCAACAAATCGGTCAAGTAGCTCTTGAAAATTTGAATATTGCACTTGTTCGCGGAGGAGATCAGGCGGTTGTTCGTGAGAATGAAGAACATAAAAAAACGATGTATTTTGGTGGTGGATCAGTATCAACAGTGAAACGTTCACGAACTCGTACCAGAGCTATGATGACTGCTATCTCAGATCGTATCAAAATGGTTGACAACGTATTTGTTGTTGGGCATCGTAATCTTGACATGGATGCCTTAGGTGCAACAATTGGTATGCAATTTTTTGCTGGAAATCTCATTGATAATGCCTATGCCGTCTATAACCCAAATGAAATGAGCCCCGATATTTCTAGAGCAATTAATCTAATAAAAGATGACAAGAATACTCGGTTAATAACAGATGAACGTGCTAAAGAACTCGTGACGCCACACTCGTTGTTGGTCATGGTAGATCATTCAAAAACTGCTTTAACTTTGTCAAAAGATCTTTACAGCATGTTTACAGATGTCATTGTTGTTGATCATCATCGTCGAGATGAAGATTTTCCTGAAAACGCTGTTCTCACTTTCATTGAAAGTGGAGCTAGTAGCGCAAGCGAATTGGTGACAGAACTCATACAATTTCAAAGTTCTAAAAATACGCTCAGTCGCACACAAGCCAGTATTTTGATGGCTGGTATTATGCTTGATACCAAAAATTTCACAGCTAGCGTAACAAGTCGGACTTTTGATGTAGCAAGTTATCTAAGAACTTTGGGAAGTGATAGTCTTAAGATTCAGAACATCTCAGCTACTGATTTTGATGAATACCGTCTCATCAATGAGTTAATCTTGCGAGGTCAAAAATTTACAGAAAATATTATTATTGCGTGTGGAGCTGAAAATGCTGTTTACAGTAATGTTATTTCTAGTAAAGCTGCAGACACACTATTATCAATGTCGGGAATTGAAGCAACATTTGTTATAACACGCACACCTAACAATCTTACTTCTATATCTGCTCGCAGTCGAAGTAAGATTAATGTTCAACGTATTATGGAAAAACTTGGTGGTGGCGGTCATTTCAATCTAGCAGCTTGTCAACTTCCTGACACATCACTTTCAAAAGCACAAGCTTTATTATTAAAACAAATCAATGAAGAATTAAACGAATATAAGGAGACTGAATCATGAAAGTTATCTTTTTAACTGATGTAAAAGGTAAGGGTAAAAAAGGAGAAATTAAAGAAGTTCCAACTGGTTATGCTCAAAATTTCCTTATTAAGAAGAATTTAGCTAAAGAAGCAACAAGCCAAGCTATTAGTGAATTAAAAGGAAAACAAAAGTCCGAAGAAAAAGCACAGGCTGAATTACTTGCTGAAGCTAAAGCTATCAAAGTTGAACTTGACAAAGAGACTACACGTGTTCAATTTACTGAGAAAGTGGGACCCGATGGACGCACTTTTGGTTCAATTACCGCTAAAAAAATTGCTGAAGAACTTCAAAAACAGTTTGGAGTAAAACTTGATAAACGCCACATTGAGTTGTCACATCCTATTCGTGCTTTAGGTTTAATTGAGGTACCTGTGAAACTACACAAAGAAGTTACAGCTGAAATAAAACTTAATATCAAACAAGCTTAACCCTATTCAGTTTGATTACATAGGAGGTGTAGTAGTGGCTGATGTAACTGAATTAAGAGTTTTACCGCAAGATGTTCTCGCAGAACAGGCTGTCTTAGGTTCTCTCTTTATCTCCCCTGATAAGCTTATAACCATCCGTGAATTTATTGAGGCAGATGATTTCTATAAACACTCCCATAAAGTCATTTTCCAAGCGATGATTACACTGAGTGATCGAAATGAAGCGATTGATGCTGCAACTGTTCGATCAATTCTGGCTGATCAAGGAGATTTACAAAATATCGGTGGTCTATCCTATATCGCAGAATTGGTTAGTAGCGTTCCAACAAGTGCAAATGCAGACTACTATGCTAAAATTGTTGCTGAGAAAGCTATGTTGCGGAATATTATTTCTAGGTTGACAGATAGTGTCAACCTAGCCTATAATGGTGAGACCACTTCAGAAGATATTTTGGCTAAGGCAGAGCAAGCACTTATCCAAATCAATGAACATAGCAATCGAACCGGTTTTCGTAAAATTTCAGATGTTTTAAAAGTTAACTATGAAAATCTTGAAATCCGTTCCCAACAAAAAGGTGATGTCACTGGCCTACCTACTGGTTTTAGAGATTTAGATAAAATTACAACAGGTTTACACCCTGATCAGCTTATTATTCTCGCTGCGAGGCCCGCAGTGGGTAAAACAGCATTTGTACTCAACATTGCTCAAAATGTAGGAACTAAGCAAAATAAACCCGTTGCCATATTCTCACTCGAAATGGGAGCTGAGAGCCTCGTTGATCGTATGCTAGCTGCTGAAGGTCTTGTTGATTCTCATGCTTTACGGACAGGTCAACTGACTGAACAAGATTGGAATAATGTGACCATTGCGCAAGGGGCACTAGCAGAGGCTCCCATATATATTGATGATACCCCAGGGATTAAAATTACAGAAATTCGTGCACGTTCTCGAAAGCTTGCTCAAGAGGTTGAAGGCGGACTAGGATTGATTGTCATTGACTACCTGCAACTAATTACAGGAACCCGTCCAGAAAATCGACAACAAGAGGTTTCAGAAATTTCCCGTCAATTAAAAATTTTAGCTAAAGAATTAAAAGTTCCTGTCATTGCGCTTAGTCAGCTCTCCCGTGGTGTGGAACAACGACAAGACAAAAGACCTGTCTTATCAGATATTCGCGAATCTGGTTCAATTGAGCAAGATGCTGATATTGTTGCCTTTCTCTATCGAGATGATTATTACCGACGAGATACTGATGAAGAAAATGATGATGCTGTGGAAGATAATACTATTGAAGTTATTCTTGAAAAAAACCGTGCTGGCGCACGTGGCACCGTTAAATTAATGTTTCAAAAGGAATATAATAAATTTTCCAGTATCGCACAATTTGAAGAACGCTAATTGAAAAAATTAATTTTTACATTTAAGGAGAAAATACATGAGTGATGCATTTGCAGATGTTGCAAAGATGAAAAAAATAAAAGAAGAAATTAAAGCACATGAAGGAAAATTAGTTGAATTGACCTTAGAAAATGGCCGCAAACGTGAGAAAAATAAAATTGGTCGTTTAACAGAGGTATATCCTTCTCTTTTTGTCGTTGAATACAACGAACATTCTGATGTTCCTGGCGCGATTAACAACTCCTACGTTGAGTCATATACCTATTCAGATATCCTTACAGAAAAAACACTTATACACTATTTAGACTAACCCCCTTAATTCTTTCCATTTTATTTTATCAAATATGAAATTATATATTGACATAAGAACAGATATTTTGCTAAAATAAATAGGTTAGTGGTCTCATAGCTCAGCTGGATAGAGCATTCGCCTTCTAAGCGAACTGTCGCAGGTTCGAATCCTGCTGGGATCAAAATAAAAAGTGTCTGAACATTATTCAGGCACTTTTTATTTTGTTTGTTTACTGTCTCCACTATGTTTTTGTACCCAAAATTTTGAAGGAATTTCAGGTTAACCATTAGATTGTTTTTAGAATCTGTATTCACAAGTGAAGTGCTTATAGATAAGAGATAGTTTTTCGCTAATCAAGGCAGGTTCTTTATTGAGAAAATACTGACTGTATTTTGAAAAAAACTAACCTTAGATAGAAGTGCTGAACTGTGAATACAGGTTCTTAGTATTAGATAGCAAACTGTAAGCTGTACTGAGGTATGGCAAAAAGATAAACACTTATACTCAGACTAAGCGACACAGTTGCAGATGTTGTTGTCTTCATCAATAAAAGCAACAACGTCTGAGTTTGATTTTCTAAGAGTATAAAGGATCATAAAGTAGAAGTGACAATTCTGTTTACTTATGGTATGGACTCCCCTGCTGTATCATAAAAGCACGATAAATTTGTTCGACTAAGACTAGACGCATCAATTGATGGGGAAGAGTAAGTAGCCCAAAACTCATTAATAGATTAGCTCTTTTTTTCACCTCAGATGATAATCCCAGACTTCCTCCAATGACAAACGTGATATCTGAGAACCCCTTTAGCGTAACCTCTGAAAGAAGCCTACTGAATTTTTCTGAAGGAAACTGTTCTCCCTCTATCGCTAAAGCAATAACATATTCTCTATCTGAAATTTTCGCTAAAATACGTTCTGCTTCTTTAGAGAGAATTTTTTGATTTTCCGCCTGACTAGCATTGTCAGGTGTTTTTTCATCGACCAATTCAATCTGCTCAACTTTAGCAAATCTTCCAAGCCTTTTAACATATTCTGCGACACCTTCTTTAAGGTACTTTTCTTTTAATTTTCCAACAGTAATTAATTTAACTTTCATAGAGATATTTTAACATATATCCACATAGATTGCACAACTTATCCACAAGCTACTAGTCTCATCCTTTCTACTTTTTTTACCATTTTATGCCCAAAATATCAAAATTTATTAACAGTTTTCCACAGGCTGTGGATTTCTTTCTTTTTCATTTTTTTTAAGGTATAATTAAGTCACATTTTATATGCTATTACAAAATATTGGAGGTTCAATAATGAAAAAAATGAAAAATTGGCTGAAACCTGTTGCAGCTGTTATTATTTTATTCTTAGCAGGTCTAACAGGAGCTTTAGTCGCTTTGAATATAACAAATAAGTCTCAAACAACTGTATCTAGCTCTTCTAATGTAACCACTAGTAGCGTTTCTTATAAAAACTCAACGAGTACTACAGAAGCCGTAAAAAAAGTGCAGGAGGCTGTCGTTTCGGTAATCAATTATCAATCACAAAGTAGTTCACTCGAAAATAATTTTTCTACACAAATGTTCGGTGATCAATCTGATAGTTCTTCTTCAGATGAACTCAGTGTCTATAGTGAAGGTTCTGGAGTTATCTATAAAATAGACGGTGACTCCGCTTACCTTGTCACAAACACACATGTTATTGAAGGTGCAAAACAAATTGAAATTATGCTTTCAGACGGCACCAAAGTCGTCGGTGAGTTAGTTGGGGAAGATACCTATTCAGATATTGCAGTCGTCAAAATTTCCTCAAAAAATATCTCAACAGTAGCAGAGTTTGCAGACTCTGATAAATTAACTGTAGGGGAAACTGCTATTGCTATCGGTAGTCCGCTGGGTACCGAGTATGCAAATTCAGTAACACAAGGGATCGTATCCAGCCTAAGCCGTACTGTAACACTCACAAATAGCAATGGTGAAACTATTTCAACTAATGCTATTCAAACAGATGCTGCCATCAATCCAGGAAATTCTGGAGGTGCTCTTATCAATGTTGAAGGACAAGTCATTGGCATTAACTCAAGTAAAATTTCTTCTACTTCGAGCCAATCTGGTGAATCTGTAGAAGGTATGGGCTTTGCAATCCCTGCAAACGATGTTGTAAAGATTATTAATCAACTTGAACAAAATGGAGAAGTTGTACGTCCAGCATTAGGAATTCGAATGGCAGCACTCAGTGAACTCTCCACAAATGCTATCTCACAGCTGAATATTCCTAGCAGTATTACAAATGGTGTCGTCGTTGCAAAAGTTATTGATGGTATGCCTGCTCAAGGAAAACTTGAAAAGTATGATGTCATTACTGAAATTGATGGCAAAGAAGTAACCTCCTCTTCAGATCTCCAAAGTATCCTTTATGGTCACTCTATTAATGATTCTATCAAAGTCACATTCTATCGTGGGACAGAGAAAAAAACAACAACGATTGAACTAACTAAGACAACCAAAGATTTATCTGATGAGTAACTTGACAAGTAGTGTAAAATACCTTTACAATGATGTAAAGGTATTTTTTAGGAGGTTTTATGTCTGAAAAATTAGAATTGATACCCATTAGGGATATTTCTCCAAATCCTTATCAACCACGGTTGGAATTTAATCAAAAAGATCTTGAGGAGTTAGCAAATTCAATTAAGAAAAATGGTTTGATCCAGCCAATTATCGTTAGGCCTTCCAGTATTTTCGGGTATGAACTTATTGCAGGAGAACGACGTTTACGGGCGAGCGAATTAGCTGGACTTGATAAAATTCCTTCTATTGTTAAGGAATTAAGCAATCAAGAAAGTATGCAACAGGCCGTTGTTGAAAATTTACAACGTTCCAATCTTAATCCTATTGAAGAAGCAAAAGCCTACCAGCAACTCCTTGATAAAAATCAGATGACTCACGAAGAACTTGCCCAATATATGGGAAAATCACGCCCTTATATCACTAACTGTTTGCGATTACTTAACCTTCCTTCATTTTTAATTCAAGCCTTGGAAACTGATAACCTTTCTCAAGGGCATGCGCGACTACTCCTCACTTTAGACAGTTCTGATAAACAAGAATACTGGTATCAGCGCATTCTCAAAGAGTCTCTGAGTGTGAGACAACTTGAAAAATTACTAAAAGAAACTCCTAAGGTTAAAACTAACAAAACAGTCAATCTTTTCATAAAAGATAAAGAAAAAGAGTTGTCAAAATTATTAGGACTACCTGTTACTATTAGTCAGAAAAAAGGTGGACAGGGACAACTCACTTTTCATTTTTCAAACGAGGAAGATTTTAACAGAATTATCAACAAGTTAGATTAGCCTGTTGGTATTCCTTTTTCTAGTTTCATGTTTTTCCACACCTTATGTATTGCAAAAAGCCTCAAAAAGACAAGGCTTTTTTTCTTTTCCACAGATTGTGGAAAACTTTTTTTAACACTGAGGATTTTCTTTTTTAACCTTGTGGAAAACTTTTTTTTTTTATGATAGAATGTTACTAGAATTATCCACAAGAGGACCTTTTATGACTAAAAATGAACAAATTTTTTGGAATAGAATTTTGGAACTCGCCCAAAGTCAATTAAAACAAGCTACTTACGAATTTTTTGTGCTTGATGCTTATTTAATAAAAGTCGAAAATAACGTTGCTATTATTCATCTTGATAAGATGAAAGAATTGTTTTGGGAGAAAAATTTAAAACCTGTTATCCTAACAGCTGGTTTTGAAGTTTTCAATGCTGAAATATCAGTTGAGTATACATTTGATAAAACTACTCAATCTACTCCTGACAGCGTTGAAGAACAAGATACTAATTATTCTGTTCCAGTTTCTACGACACCTTTACCTGCTATCAAATCTGATTTAAACCCTAAATATCGCTTTGACAACTTTATTCAAGGTAAAGGTAACCAGTGGGCATTTGCAGCCGCACTCGCTGTTGCTAATGACCCAGGTGGCATTTATAATCCTTTCTTTATCTGGGGTGGACCAGGTCTCGGTAAGACTCATATTCTCAATGCCATTGGTAATACCGTGTTAAAAAATACACCATCTGCGCGTGTTAAGTACATTACAACTGAAAACTTTATCAATCAATTTATCACTCATATCAGGCTCAAAGATATGGATTCATTAAAGGAAGAATTCCGCAATCTGGATGTTCTACTTATCGATGATATTCAATTTTTAGCTAAACAAAGTATGTCTGGTACTCAAGAGGAATTTTTCAACACTTTTGATGCGCTTTACAAGGCTGGGAAGCAAATTGTTTTAACCAGTGACCGTACTCCTGATCAACTTAATGATCTTGAAAAGCGTTTAGTCACGCGCTTTGGGTGGGGGCTTATCCAAGATATTACCCCTCCTGATTTTGAAACACGGGTTGCTATCTTAGAAGATAAAATTCAGGATTATCCTTACATTTTTCCGGCAGATACTATTAGTTATTTAGCGGGACAATTTAATTCAAACGTTCGTGAACTTGAGGGAGCTCTAAAAGATATTAGTCTAGTGGCTAATTTTAAGCAAGTCAACACCATTACCGTTGATATCGCCGCCGAGGCTATCAGAGCTCGGAAGCAAGATAGCCCAAAAATGACCGTTATTCCTATTGAAGTAATCCAAAGTCAAGTTGGCAAATTTTATGGAGTAACTGTCAAGGAGATTAAAGCTACTAAGCGCACACAAAATATCGTCTTAGCACGTCAGGTGGCTATGTTTTTAACCCGAGAAATGACTGATAACAGTTTGCCTAAAATAGGTAAGGAATTTGGAGGACGAGATCACTCAACTGTCCTTCATGCCTATAATAAAATCAAAAATATGATTGCCCAAGACGATAGTTTGCGAATTGAAATTGATACTATTCGAAATAAAATAAAATAG